>JAFRUE010000004.1 GCA_017441925.1 Bacillota bacterium | reverse complement strand
GCTTGTCCTCCCCTGTCTCTGCGTCCTGGGCAGTGAAAGAATGCCACCACCAGTCGTAGCCGTGGCGAGCCAGTGCGCCGTGCAGCATACAGGCGTTTCGTGTTATATCATGGTGATTAAACATATTGTCCTCCATAAATCCCGATTCGTGCATGCGCAGCTTGTCCCACCTCCTGCGCCGTTTCGTTGGTACCTTTTCCGAAAAGTCACCGGCGACGTCCCAGAGTCCTGCCTGCCCCAGTCCCGGCCAGTATAGGGAAGAGTTGCGGATAAATAGGTCCGCCTCTTGCTTCGGGGAGTTTATCAGCCCGTTTGCTGTCCAACCTATACCTGTACAATTATTATACCTGATCTACTTGTTTCAATCTACCTCCAAATTGTTAACAATGCATCCTTAGCGCTCTTTTTCCCGTTCTTTCTGCCTGATCTCCACCATCCAGAAGAATCTGCACACTCATTCCTTCTGACAGCTTCTGTACCATCTCATCCATCTGGATGTCTGTGTTTTCCGGTTCCTGACTGATTTCCGGCATGCCTTCCACATTGCAGGCATTGAACACCGCCGTGTAGCGGGTAGAAAGCTTAAACTCGTCTTCCCTGATGCCACTTGTCAAGGACTTTTTAGTATCTCCATGAAAAAAGACCCGGATACTGTTTTCGTTCCGGGCCTTGGAATGTTGGTATTCTGTTATAGTGCCCGTTTTACTCAGGCCTTGTTAAACTTCTCCTTAGACTGCTTGCAGCGAGGACATTTCCAGTCATCCGGGAGATCCTCAAAAGCTACGCCGTCATGCTCGGCGGGATCATAAACATAACCGCAAATAGAGCAAATATACTTTCCTGTTCCCTCATCCAGAACAAAATAGTCTTCCGTGGGCCAGATCGTCGCCGGCGGATTATCAAGATCCATCACCCGCTTTGCTTCCAGGTTCTCATAGCCCAGAGGCGTATGTGTTCCACAGTACACCGTCGGATGATTGCGGATGAATTCCCGAATCGTATTCTGCGTACTTCTGGTCAGATGGATATCGTCATATACGATAGACAGCTTGTCCGCATACATTGCCTCGTCTGTATAGGAAATATCTCCGTGGAACATATAAAACAGACCGTCGTCTTCTGCAATGATAATGCTGTTGCCATAAGTGTGGCCGGGTGCCGGAAGCATACGTACGCCCGGTGCAATGATCTGGCTTCTTGTAAAGTTATAATAAGGTCCATCCGTAAAATCCACAGGTGTAATCCCCGGATGATCCTTCAGCGCTTTTACTTCGTCTGTTTCAAGTTCCACCCTGTTCACATAGAACTTTGCATTCGGAAAGCTCCGGATCTCACCGGAATGATCGCTGTGTTTATGAGTCAGAATGATCTTCGTCACCTGAGAAGGTTCATATCCAGCTGTCTTAAGCGCAGATACATAGTCCTCAATCCATCTGCCCATATAGGAATGGGCTTTGCCGTCCCAGACAGCACCTGGAGTTTCTTTAGGAAAACCAGTATCAACCAGGATCACATCATCACCAGTATCGATCACATAATTCTGAAGGGATGCGCGGTATTTTACGTTATTGTCAAAATGCTCCATGCCGTCCTCTCCTCCGAATGCAAAGCCCTGGGCATGGAAACCTTTCTCAAAATATTTTACAGCCTTAAAAATCATACGATATATATCTCCTTTCAAAGTCAAACCGGTCTGAACAAATCCTTGCCTTTTCGGCAGCGTGGGCATCTCCAATTGTCAGGAAGATCCTTGAACTTTGTCCCCGGCTCTGTACCGTGCTTAGGTTCTCCCCTCTCAGGATCATAGACATAGCTGCACTTTGCACATTTGTATTTACCGCCTTCGACAGGTTTCATGAGCAGATTCCTTAAATGTCCATCATCTCAAGAAGGTAGTTGTCATAACCAAGCTTCTCAATGATAGCAAGATGCTGCGCAACCCATCCACAGTGTTCTTCTTCACCTGCCACAAATTCCTCTACCATCTTTCTGGTAACTGCGTCATCTGCGAGGCTGCATGCCAGTTTGTTCATGGATTCGATACCGCCTTCAGTAAACTCTTTATACCATTGTTCCAGAAGCTCCTTGGGATCATAATGGATCTCCTGCGATACAAAACCAAACTCGGGCTTGCCGCCAAGTGCAATGATCCTTGCCGTGCACTTCTTTGCCTCTTCCAGTTCTTCCTCAGCCTCTTCCTTGCAGTGGTCCGCAAATTTGCCATAGCCCTGACCACGGAATATAGCCTCATGGATAGAGTCTGCCTGAGATGTGGAATACCATGCAATCGCCAGATCGTTGAGCGCCTTAATTTTCTCATCAAATGTCATAACTGAAACCTCCTGTG
Organism: Bacillota bacterium; assembly: GCA_017441925.1. Taxonomy (GTDB): domain Bacteria; phylum Bacillota; class Clostridia; order Lachnospirales; family Bianqueaceae; genus RUG12817. The sequence continues at coordinate 85,467 of JAFRUE010000004.1, read as the reverse complement.
ATTTTGTATTGCCAGTCCAAATGACTTGTGCTACCATAATATTACACCTGTCATATTTTGTTATCAATTTACAATCACGTTTGTACGGTCCTGTAATATGACAGCTGTCATTTTATGTACAGGAGGAATCCATGAACTTTACCGATCTCAGAATCCTGAAAACCCAGGAACGGCTTCAAAATGCACTCCTTGAACTACTGGACACAAAGGAATTAAAAGAAATCACCGTAAAGGAAATCTGCGATAAAGCCGGCATAAGCCGCAATGCCTTTTACCAGCATTATGGGTATAAAGAGGATCTGTATGACCAAATGGTAGCCAGAGCCACTGAAGGAATACGTGATTCACTTATGCCGATCATCCAGGACGCCTCTGCAGTCAATGATAAGACGATCGCTTCCTATGCAAAACACATTGTTGAAGGAGTTTCAGAAGTCAGGGAACTGATCTATGTCATGCTGAAGAGAGATGACGGAATATTCCTCAGGCAGCTGACAGACCTCATCTTCGGTCAAAACCTGACAAATGCCCTTTCATTCTTTGATATGAAAGATTCGGCAGAGCTCCGGCTCTATTATGAATTCCAATCTGCAGGCATGGCTGCTTTCATCATCAAATGGATCCTGGATGAGGGCTTATCGGAAGAGAAGGCTGCGGAATTATTCGCCCGGATCCTGCTCCAGTCCCCGGGTAAAAAGCCGATTATCGACTGACTTTTGTCTATCGAAACAAGATATGGAAAGGGCAGATGAATAAATACAGATTTACTCACCTGCCCGGCGGCCGCTTTGTATTTCCTGTTTATACTGATCTCAGGTCAGTGCCTTCTTATCCTTCAGGTCAAAGGGATACCAATATTCCACGCAAGTCGCTTTGGAGCCTGCTTTCAAATGCCACTTCTCCTTCGGATGATATTTGGAATCCTTATCCATGATCTGAACCATCGTCACCCAGCGTGGGTCCGAATAACCCTTCATCATGGCGACCAGGCTCAGCCAGAAGGCATTGCTGCCGCGATAGCAGGCCTTAGTGATCCCGTTATGCGGAGCACTGCCTCCGCTCCCTGTCCATTCTTTTCGCCACTCAAGGCCTTTTTCCTCTAAAACCTGGGCAAATGCTTCCGCCATTTCCTGGCGGTACTCATCCTTGTTCTTCGGTCTGCTCATCGGCGATCGCCTCCCATTCCTCCGGTGTCAAGGTCTCATCATCGATAAAAATGATTTCCTTCTTCATCGGGCACTCCTTTCCGCAATCTTTCTGCTTTGTACTGTAACAGTTTCCCTATAAAGCCGAGATAATTCTTCTATAAGACTTTTACATTCTTTACGTTCTTCAATATTTGATTCATCCAAGGTGCCATTTTTCATCATTTCTTCCAACATATCTATCGCACTTCTGATCAGTAATGGATTCTTCAACAGTTCCCGATATTGGTCTATCATATCTTGATCTGTTTCATTTTCATCGAGACCATTCCGATATTCGTAAGGATCAATCTCAATAATGAAGTTTACTAACCTGCATGTCAGGTCCATCTCGTTCCTCCTTGACTCGAATCGTAATCTCGATAGTTGGATAATTCTGGCTCGCCTTTGCAAAAAGCAACCCCGTCCTGGAATTTGAGATACCTGTAACAAATTCATTCAGTCTTGCGATCGTCTCATTGATCTCCTGCTGCGAGGCCGCATAATAATAGCCCTTCTGACTGCTGCAGATCGGATGGCCTTCCTGCCGCAGTGCACTGATGATCCTTCTTACAGATCTGCCTTCTAAAGAAAAAAGCTGCTCCAGTTCTTTGCTGGAAACAGCCTGCTCTTCGCCTCTATGATTACCTTTCAAATAATTCAAAACATCTGTTTTTTGATTCATCGCGCAATCTCCTTTATTTTTGTGTTGATTCGATCCACAGGTTCCACCTTTGCTCCACACTTTTCCATACGTTCCGCAAACTCAGCGATATGAAACAGGTTCCTGACTTTATTGTTGTATTCGATTATTAAGAAATCAATGGACAAGCATTGTAACAGACGCTTACCGTTAGATCGCTTTCCTGTTTTCCTTTCGATACTGCATCGGCGTGATACCAAACTGCTTTTTGAACACATTCTGAAAATAACTCTGGCTGGAATAGCCCAGATACGCGCTGATCTCGGCAAGGCTCCGGTTGCCGTAGGTCAGAAGATCGCAAGCCTCGTCCAGTTTGCATTTGGTAATATAGTCACCTACGCTCATGCCAAGCTCCGCCTTGAAGCGGCGCATCAGGTAAGAGCTGGAGCGGTGGATCTCCTCAGCCACATCTTCGACCCCAATGGGGGCGTTGGTGTGGCTTTGTATATAGGTCATGCAGCGGTAGATCTCCTGGGATATGCCCTTGGGGAGCTTCGCCGCGCCGCAGCGCTCACAGAAATCCATCAGCATGATGTATTGAAGCCGGTGGATTTTCTCAATGGTCTGCATCTGCTCGCACTCCATCATGTAGAGGTCGGTGAGCTGATACACCCGCTCGGCGTCCATGCCGCCGGGGATGGCTGCCAGGACGCCCACCTTGGCTGCTACGGCGATGAATGTGTTCTTGGCATGGCGCAGCGGACTGTGGGCGGTTTTCCCTTCATCGGGGAATTGCTGGGTCTGCTCCAGAAAGCGCTTGAGCTTGTTGGGGTCTCCCTCCGCAATGCGGTGATACAGCTCCATCTCAAATGCGAAGGAATTGCGATGCTGCTCGTTCTCCTTGGCTTCCACAGCAGTGTCGAGAAATTTGGCACCTCGTTCGGCTGTGCTTGCCTCCGGCTCCACGTAGAAATCCTCCACCTCCGCCTCCTCATGGTTGAGACACAGATGCAGAAAAAGCAGATAACGGATGAACTGGGGGTGGCTGCCGATGGGGATGGAGTATAAAAGCTCCGTTACCGCCTCCCAGTATTCTGGCGGGGTTTTGGCATCGGCCAGAAACGCCCGTACCAGGTCCTCCGTAACCGGGGAGGTGAACACCGGACCGAGAAACAGGTCGTAGCCTGTACCCTCGATACGCACATGACCGTACTCCAGATCCGGATTGATGGCGGAAAATTCCGGGTTGCGGGAGGGCGGATAGACCTTCCAGCTTTCTTTAGGCTGGAAGGAAAGCAATTCTCCCAAAGCGGAATAGACCGGGCGGCCCTCATACAGGAGATTCACCGGAATACCGGTGGCGGAGAAAAACTTTTTGCTGAAGGAAATATAGTCCATGATAACGCCTCCCTTTGAGTTCAGTATATGGCCGAAGTAACAGAAAAGCAAGCGGAAATTTACAATTCCAAGCAGGATAATGCAATCAAACACAGACGGCTTTTGCTAAAGTAAGATCAAAGAACAATATAGGAGGCGTAGATCATGAAGCAGAATATTCGTATCTCTCCCACAGAGGTCAACCGCGGTGTATTGAACTTTTCCCACTTGCTGGAGGCTCCCGCCGGCTGCCACGGCTTTGTGCAGGTCAAGGACGGGCATCTCTATTTTGAAGACGGCAAGCGGGCCCGCTTTCTGGGCTTCAACATCGCCACCCGCTCCAACACCCCCACTCACGAGGACGCGGAGAAGCTGGCCGCTCGTTTTGCCAGCATGGGCGTGAACGTGATCCGCCTCCACGCGGCGGACGCCCCCATCGGAGACGGCGCGGGGAATTGGTCCAGCTGCAGGGAAGCGCCGCTGCTCGACTATGACAAGGGCAGCAGCCGTCTCTTTAACCCCGAGGGACTGGATCGCTTCGACTACCTCTTTGCCAAGCTCAAGGAGAAAGGCATCTATTTGCACATCGACCTGATCGTGGCCCGCGCTTTTCTGGAGGGCGACGGTCTCGACTACGCCGGCTCCATCCCCGCCTGCATGAAGCGCTATCCCATGTATAACGCCCGGCTCATCGAGCTGCAGAAGGAGTACGCAAGGGAGCTGCTGTGCCATGTGAACCCCTACACCGGTCTCGCGATCAAGGACGACCCGGCGGTCATCACCGTGCAGATGAACAATGAAGAGAGTGCCATCAAGGGCAACACCGGCAGCGACGCGGGTGAGGACATGAAGCCCTACCGCGACGAGGTCGCCAAACGCTTCGGGGACTTCCTGCTGGAGAAGTATCAGAGCCGCGAGGAGCTCAAAAAGGCCTGGACACTGGACGGCGTCTGTGCTCTGGGCGAGGACGAGGACCCGGCGCAGGGCATGCGCGGGATCGAAGGCGGCTTCTATCAATCCGTCAATGAGCCCATGGGCCAGTGGGACGCAGCTGAAGGCCCCGCCCGCTACGCCGACTTCATGGAATTCGGCGCCAAGGTCAACCGCGGCTTCTATCAGGACTTCAAGGCCTATCTGCGTGAGCTGGGGGTAAAGGTCCCTATCGTAGCCAGCAATCTGATGGCTGGGGCGGCGGACGTCTACGGCCACACCGACGGGGACCTGATGGAGAACAACACCTATTTCAACCATCCGCTGCTGCCGGTACAGAACGACACGTACATGGTCTACGGCCCGGCGGAGTATGTCTCCGCCAATCCTCTGACCGTCCAGCTTGGCGCTGGCGCCATGGCGACCACGCTGCTGAGCCTCGCTTCCGTGGCCATTGTGGGCGGCAAGCCCTTCATGCTCTCGGAGTGGAACGAATACGCCCTGCACCCCTTCCATTCCACCGCCTTTGTTCACACTGTGGCCTATGCCTGCCTCAACGACTGGGACGGTTTGATCCTCTACAACTACAACACCTCCGAGCACCCGGACGACGAGCCCGCCGACGAGGTGCTGACAGTCTTTGACGCTTACAACGACCCTGCGCTGATCTCCCAGTGGGGCTTTATGGCGAGCCTGTTCCTCAAGGGTCTGGTCTCCACCGCGAAGAACCGTGTGGATGTGGTCTACACCCCGGGAGACTGGAAGACCTTGCCGAACTTCAACGCCATGCCCATGTGCGTCTTCCCCTACATGACCGCTTTCCGGAATGTATTTCTGGAAAAGGGCGAGACCTATCAGGGCGATGCCGACGTGGCGATCAACGCGGGCTTCCTGAACGGTGACGGCCTGGGCGACGCTGCCCACGGCATCTACTACACCTGGTCTCCTTATGCCGATCCTTTCCGCAGGGAAATCAGCGATCGTCTCTCCAAACGGGGCGAGGGCGCGGAGGAAGTCCGGCCCGGCGTGCATCTGGGCGAAAACGCACTGGTGTTTGACAACATTGCGGAGACCTCCCATTACGGTGACTACCGGGAGTTTGCCGCGCTCTGTGACCGGGCCATGAAGGCCTGGGGCGTGCTGGACGAGGGCACCGGCTATGTGGACGGCAAGCTTGTCTCCGACACCGGGGAGATCGTCTTCGATCCCGACCATGCCCGCTTTGCCATCCGCAGCGAGCACTGCGCTTATTTCAGCGGCGCGCCGGAGCGGGAGACAGTCCTTGACCACAAGGTCACGGTCAAGGCCGCCAACGAGCGCATCAGCCTGGCTTTACTGCCGCTGGGCTGTGACAAGCTCGAGAGCGCCAAGGAATTCCTCCTCACTGCCCTCGGCACCACCGGTACGGACGCGGCCAGCTACAATCCCGGCCCGGAGCTGATGCCCGGTCTGTCCTTCACCATGGTACGCCTGGACGGCAAGCTCTACGCCGAGACCCTGGAGGGCAGCCTCTTTGTGAAGGCTTCCGCTGCCAAGCTGACCGTGCTTGATCCCGTGGGGAAGGTACTGGGCGAGATCCAGGGCGAAGAGCGCGACGGCGGTGTGTTCTTCAACATGTTGGGCGACCTGCCCGGCGTGCAGTATCATCTCACGATCGAGGACTGATATGGCGAAGGAAATCGGGCCCCTCGGCAAGGCCCTGTATGAATTTGCCGAAGACGGTGCATGTGTCATCCACGACCCCGAGACACCGCGCCACTGGTACAACTATCTCTGGAACGACCTGGGCTATTGCGCCCAGGTCTCCCAGACCGGGCACGGGCGCAACACTTATCTGAATGAAAAAGCGGATATGTGTATGCTCAACCGGGACGCTGCCCGCTATGTCTATCTCCGGGATGAGGAGAGCGGCAGCTGCTGGAACATCGGCCAAGCGCCGCTGTGTGAGAGCGTGGAGGACTACCGATGCACTCACGCCATCAGTCAGACGACGCTGAAATCCAGCAAGGACGGCATTCGGGCGGAATGGAGAATTTTTGTACCTGCCGATCTCACCGGCGAGTGCTGGACGCTGTGGCTGGAAAACCGAAGCGACAGCCCCCGGATGTTCAGCGTCTTCCCCACGGTGAGCTTTTCGCTGGACGGCTTTTCCCATCCCCGCTACTATGAGATGTACCGCAGCGTTGAGACGGGCTTTGACGAGAGCCTGAACGGGATCTATTGCCGCAGCGCTCACCCCTTCGCTCCGCACAAGCGCTACAACGGCTACCTCGCCTCCTCCGAGCCGGTGTTCGCCTATGACGGCGACCTGACCGCCTTCTGCGGCACTCTGAGCACCCGCACGGAGACGGACGCAGCCTCCACAGCCCTTTATCAGCGGCCCAAGCGTCTGCTTTCCGGTGAGAACTGCGCGGATTCCGACGGGGCGCTATTTATCCCCGGCGCGGTGCTGCAGCACAAGTTGACGCTGCTGCCCGGCGAGCGCAAAGAGATCCGGCTGGTTTTCGGCGTGGCGGAATCCCTTGCGGAAGCCCGGCAGAACGCCGCACACTATACCGATGAGAGCGCTCAGACCGACGCCCTGCGGCGCGCGGAGGCGCGTTACCGGGAGAAATACGCCGGCCTCTCCGTCCACACCCCGGATGCCAAGCTCAACACCATCATGAACGCTTGGGTCAAAAAGCAGGTGGATTTCTGCATCGTGGGCAAGAAGGGCGTGCGGGACAACCTGCAGATCGCGGTGGCGCTCTTGAACTATCGCCCGGAGAAGGCCAAGGCGGAGATCCTGGAATGTTTGCGCCACCAGTTTAAGGATGGCCACGCGGTACTGACCTGGTATCCCTACGACGACACTCGCTATTCCGACCAGCCCTTCTGGATCATCTGGGCGGTGTGCCAGCTCATCAAGGAGACCGGCGACCGGACAATCCTCGACCTCCCCATCCAATGGCAGGACGGCGGCGAGGCCACGGTTTTGGAGCATGTCAAGGCTGCCGTTATGCGCCTGCTGGACGACCGTGGAAGAAACGGCCTGGTACGCATCTTTTTTGCTGACTGGAACGACGCGCTGAACCTCCCGAGCGAAGAAGAGGCGGAATCCGTTATGCTTTCCGAGCAGTTCTGTCTGGCGCTCCGTGAACTGGAACAGCTCATGTGCTGGCTGGGAGACGAGGACTACGCCGCCTTTTGTCGTCGCGCTTATGAGGATATGAAAGCGGTCATCAACCGCTCCGCCTGGGACGGCGGCTGGTACTGCCGGGCGCTGGCCGAGACCGAGAACATTGGATCGAAGGACTCTTCCGGCAGCAAGATCTATCTCAACGCCCAGACCTGGGCGGTGCTGGGCGATGTGGTCGAGTCCGATAAGCTTTCTGCTCTGCTCAAGGCTGTGGATGGCATGGAGCGGGACTTCGGCTTCCCGCTAAACGATCCGCCCTATCAGGGCTATGACCCCATGGCGGGGCGCATGTCCGGCATGCTGCCGGGGCTGTTTGAAAACGGCGGGGTCTACTGCCACGCCAGCGCCTTCAAGCTCCTTATGGACTGTAAGCTGGGCCGCGGCGACGACGCGCTGCGGACACTCAAAAAGATCATGCCCGACAGCGAGAAAAATCCCTCTTCCCATTCAGGCGCGGAGCCGTACGTCTTTACCAACTGCTATTCCACCCACCCCAAGTACTACGGACGCTCCTACCAGTCCTGGACTACCGGCACCTCGGCCTGGTCGCTGCGGGGCTTATATGAGGGTATCCTCGGCGTGAAGCGGGATTACGAAGGCCTGCGTATCGAGCCCGCCTTCCCTGCCGACTGGGAGTGCGCACGCCTGACCCGGCGCTTTCGCGGCGCGGATTACGCTATCACATATCGCAGAACCAGAAAACCGGGAATTACCGTGGACGGCGAGGCAATCCAGAGCAATTACCTGCCGGATTTCCGGGACGGGAAAAAGCATCTCGTGGAAGTCACACTTTGACGCGATCTTACAATTTCGAGCAGGATACCGCAATAATCAGACTCTTTTTTATCGTACAATGGTTTCATAGCAAGAGAAAAACCGATTACAATAAAACACACAGGAGGATGTATTCATGGCAAAGACAAAAAAGGAGTATGACTCCGAGGGAGTGAAACTCACCATGCGGACGAGGGATTATCTCGCGGATATGAGCGGCCAGTTAGCCCTGGGCCTGATGGCAAACCTCGTCGGCCAGCTGCAGTATTTCTACACGGACAAAGTCGGCATGGCTGTCGGTTCCGTTGGCGTTGTGATGGCGATCTCCAAGATCCTGGACGCCTTTACCGACGTCATCTTTGGAAACATTGTCGATCATTCCCGCGGTGGAAACAAAAAGTACTTCCGCTGGATGATCACGCTGGCTGTTCCCGCGGCAGCTATTGTAGCTTTGCTGTTTATGATCCCAGCTAATGCTGCCACTGGTGTACAGGTCGCCTATGCCCTAATCACGAATCTGCTGCTCACCGCGGTCATCTATACCATGATCGCCACTCCCTTCGCTGCGGTTATGGTTGTCAGAACCAAGTCCAATAGTGAGCGATCCAGCATGGGAATATTCCGCGCAGTCGGAAACTACGGTGCCGGCATGATCGTTGCTATCGCTACGGTTCCCGTCACCAACCTGTTGGGCGGCACGCAGAGCGCTTGGATCAAATATGGCGTTGTCCTCGCCCTGTTCGTCCTGCTTCTTTTCCTCATCTGCTGGCGCAACGGTCACAAGGCAGCTTTTACCCGTGAAGAAGAAAGCGAGAGCGGATCTCCTGCTGAGCAGGAGGAAGAGCCTGTTCCTTTCGGCCCTGCCATGGGCATGCTTTTTAAGAATAAGTACTGGGTCATTGTTCTTCTTTTCAATACGATTACTGCCGTCACCAGCGCAGTAGCGGCTTCTTCCGGTACCTATTACTGCAAGTGGATCTTCGGCAACGATAATCTGGTCGCTATCCTCGGCGCAGCTGGTATGCTCGGCACACTGGTCGGTTTTGTGGTGTCCAAGCCTATCATCAACAAGTTCGGAGTCAAAGGAACCGTCGATATCGGACTTCTTGGCGCGGCGTTCTTTGCGGGTATTCGTTGCTTTGCTCCCACCAACTATGTTGTTTATGCCACGACGGCGCTTCTTGCAAGCTTTATCCAGATTCCTTTGATGTGCCTCTACGGTGTGCTGACTGCCATGACAGTCGATTACAATGAGTGGAAATACGAAAAGAAACTGGTTGCCATGTCCGGCGGTGCTATAGGCTTTGGCAACAAGGTCGGAAGCGGACTTGGCTCTCTGCTGCTGAGCATGTTTCTGATCATCGGCTCCTATGATCCTTCGCTGGCAGAAGCGACGTCCTCCATGCGCTGGTCAATCTACGGCTTTTCCAACTATCTGCCGGTGGTTATCAACCTTTTGATGTTCTTTATCTTCCGCGGCTTTGATCTGGAGAAGAAGCTGCCCCAGCTGCGCCAGGAAATCGAAGCGCGCAAGGCGGCCAAACAGGACTAAGTAAAACAGCATAAAGGAGGAATCGGCATGCTTCAGATTGACGAGATCCGGGGCGAGCACCGTCATGCAAACCGGGATGAGACCGTGATTACCGATAACAGACATCCTCGATTCTCCTTTTCCCTCAAAAGCGACCGGAGAGAGTGTTCTCTCCGGTCAGCCCTTATCCGGGTGAACGGCTGGGAAGCGGAGGCTGAGGATCAGAGGTGCGTCGTTTATCGGGGGGAGGCCTTAAAGCCATTCACGAAATATCCAATTGAGATTACGGCTGCTGATGATCTGGGTGAGACAGCTCATGCAGTAGCTGTGTTTCAAACCGGGCGGATGGGCCTGCCCTGGAAAGGCATATGGATCAGTGATCCCGATTCGCATACAGAAAGCCCCGCCTCCCCGCCCCCGACTGCCTTTCGTCGCCGTTTCAGTGCAAGACAGGAGATCGCCTGCCTGCGTATCTGCGCTACGGCCCTTGGTATTTTCGATCTCTATCTCGACGGCAAGCGTATCAACGACGATTACTTTGCCCCCGGCTTTACCAATTACGATGCTGACTTGCAATATACGATCCATGAACTGCATGAGATCCCTGCCGGTGAGCATGAGCTGCTGGCCGTGGTTGCGGCCGGCTGGGCCTCGGGCCGCACGACGCATGTAGATGACACCACTAAGTCAAAATCCATGCTCTCTGCAGACAGGCCCGCGTTTTTATGCGAACTGCGTCTGGATTATCCCGACGGCCAGAGGGACATTCTGGGAACGGACGAGCGCTTTGAGGTATCGTCGGACAGCCCCTGGCGCTTTGCCGACTTCTTTGACGGCGAGATTTACGACGCGCGTGTCGATATGGCACACCTGCCCTGGCATAGCACGATGGAGGAAAAGCTGCGGGTGAAGCCGAAGCTCTCCGCGCGTTACGGCGAGAAGATCGTTGCCCACGAGGAGTTTCGACCGCTGGCGTGGATGGAAGCCCCTTCCGGGGAGCTCATCTGCGATTTCGGGCAAAACATCGCCGGGGTGCTTTCTCTCAAGCTGTATGGAAAAACCGGGAAAGAGATCGTGATCCGCCATGCCGAAGCGCTTCAAAACGGCGAACTCTACGTACAGAACCTTCGCAGCGCCAAACAGGAGCTGCGCTACATCTGCCGGGACGGGGAGCAGGAATACAGTCCCCGTTTCACCTACATGGGCTTTCGCTATGTAGGGATTCGGGGCATCGAAAAAGAGGATCTGGAGCTCAAGGCTGTCGCCGTCTATTCCGATCTGGAGACTGTCGGCGCTTTCCGCTGCTCCAACGACGATCTGAATCAGCTGCAGCTTAACCTCACCTGGAGTGGCAAAGATAACTTTGTGGATATTCCCACCGACTGTCCCCAGCGGGATGAGCGTCAGGGTTGGACAGGAGATATCGCGCTGTTCTCGCCCACGGCCTGCTTCAATTTCAACATGAGCCGCTTCCTCGAGAAATGGCTGCGCGATCTCGCAAGTGAGCAAACCGCGACCGGGGCAATTCCCTTCGTCGTTCCAGCCCGAAAAGGCGTGACCCCCACGCTGACGACCTCCTGCTGGGGTGACAGCAGCATCCTTGTTCCCTGGGCGCTTTACATGGCCAACGGAGACAAAAGCCTGCTGGAGCGCCAGTACCCCAGCATGAAAAAATACCTGGCGAACGTAAAGCGCTGGGCGTCTCTGTCGCTGCCTTTCCACGGATCTCGCTATATTCTGAAGCTGCCCTTCCAGTTTGGCGACTGGTGCGCTCCCTATGGGGCCTTGTCGGACTGGCTGGCCAAAGGTCCCTGGGTCGGAACCGCGTACTTCTACCGTTCCAGCCTTCTGATGAGCCGCATTGCAGCGATCCTCGGCAAGGAGGAGGACAGCCGCCGCTACGCCGCCCAGGCCGAGAAGATTCGCTCCGCCTTCCGCAAGGCTTTTACCGACGGGAAAGGGCGTATGAAAAAGGAATTTCAGACCGCATATGTGCTGGCGCTGGCCTTTGATCTGGCTCAGGATGAGGAAAAGCATGGGATGGCCGAGCGTCTTTGGGGGCTGGTAAAGGAGGCGGGCGTTCACCTCAATACCGGTTTTACCGCCACGCCCTTCCTGCTCTTTGCGCTCTCGGATAACGGGTACGTCGATGAGGCCTATGAGCTGCTGCTGCAGGATACCGACCCCTCCTGGCTCTATCAGATCAGGCATGGAGCTACCACCATGTGGGAACAGTGGGGAAGCATACAGGAGGATGGATCGATCAAGGAATCCTCCTTGAATCACTACGCCTACGGCGCGGTGGGTGACTTTTTCTACCGACGGATATGCGGGTTGGAGGCTTTGGAGCCCGGCTACCGACGCTTTTCTGTGAAACCCTTGCTCGGCGGCGGACTGACTTGGGCGGAGTGCGAACACAAATGCCCCTACGGCTGGATTAAAACACGCTGGGAAAAGGCAGCGGGGACATTCCGCCTCTCTGTCAGCGTGCCGGTAGGCTGCCAATGTGAAGTGAGCATGCCGAACGGCGAACAACATACGATCGGAAGCGGAGACTATGAATTTGAGACTCTGGACAAATGAGGCCCTTTCTCCGGAAGAGCGCGCCGAGGCGCTGCTCAGAGACTTGAGCCTGGACGAGAAGATGGCACAGGTGGGCTGCGTGTTCCCCTTTGGGAAACTGGCGCAGGACATGGACTGGATCTCTTCGCAAGCGCTTTACGGCATCGGTCAGGTCAGTACGCTGGAGCTGCGGCGGATCGAGACGCTGGAGGAATGTGCGGCCTGGCAGCGGCGAGTGCAGGAGATCGTGATTGCAAAGTCCCCGCACCGCATCCCCGCCATCTTCCACATGGAGGGCCTCTGTGGCGCCTTCATTCAGGATTCTACCAGCTTTCCCGCCGGGATTGCCCGGGGTGCGGGCTGGGACCCGGACTTGGAGGAGGAGATCGCCAAGGCCGTCAGCCGTCAGGAGGCCGCCTGCGGCATCACGCAGATCTTCGCCCCGGTGCTGGACATCTCCCGCGACTCCCGCATGGGCCGTCAGGGCGAGAGCTACGGCGAGGACCCGACCCTGGCTGCCGCCCTCGGCTCCGCTTATACACGCGGCATCCGAAGCACCGAGACCGCGGGACGGCGCCCTGAGAGCGTGGCCAAGCATTTTCTGGCCTTCCACAACTCCCAGGGCGGCATCCACGGCACCCACAGCGACACGCCGCCAAGACTTTTGCGGGAAATCTACGGCAAGCCTTTCCAGGCAGCAATCCAAGACGGCCTACGCGGTGTGATGCCCTGCTACTGCTCCCTCAACGGCGAGCCGGTGTCTGCCTCGAAAGAGATTCTGACTGATCTGCTGCGGGAGGAGATGGGTTTTGACGGTCTCGCCGTCAGCGATTACGGCGCGGTGGGCAACGCCCATTCAGTTCAGCATATCGGCGAGAGCTTCGCCGAGGCCGGGCTGCGCTGCATGGAGGCCGGGATGGACATGGAACTGCCGTCTCCCAGCGGCTGGAACGGGGAACTCAAAGCCATGTTCCAAAGCGGCGAGGCGGATATCGCGATCCTTGACCGCGCGGTACTGCGCGTGCTGACGGCCAAGTTCTGCATGGGGCTCTTCGAGCACCCCTTCGCCCTGCAGGGCAAGGCGCTGCAGAAGGCTTTTTCTGAGCCGAAGGATCGGGAGCTGTCCCTGCGCTCGGCACGAGAATCTCTCGTGCTGCTGAAAAACGACGGCGCGCTGCCGCTGAGCAAGAACATCAAGAAGCTCGCAGTCATCGGTCCCCATGCCGACAGTGCCCGCAAATTCTTCGGCGGCTATACCCATCTGTGCATGATGGAGTCCACCTATGCCATCGCCAATTCCATTGCCGGGGTCAGCGGGGTGATGCAGACAACGGAAGAGATCAAAACCGTCCCCGACACGAACATCCAGTCCGACGAGGGCGAGGAATTCGACGCGATCCTTCACCGTCAGAAGCCTGGCTGCAAAAGCCTGTTGGAAGAACTCCGCGCAAGGCTGCCGGAGACAGAGATCGTCTATGCCAGGGGCTATCACATAGCCGGTTCGGACGAGAGCGGCTTCTCGGAGGCACTGGCTCTGATCCAGGACGCGGACGCGGTGCTCCTGACTCTGGGCGGCAAGTACGGCACCTGCTCCATGGCCTCCATGGGCGAAGGCGTGGATGCCGCAAACATCAATCTCCCTGCCTGTCAAGACGCCTTTATCCGGGCGGCGGCTCAATATGGAAAGCCTTTGATCGGCGTCCACTTCGACGGGCGGCCTATCTCCAGCGATGCGGCGGATGAATGTCTGAGCGCCATTCTGGAGGCCTGGAGCCCGGCCGAGTGCGGAGCTGAGGCGGTCACTGACGCGCTGCTGGGGGACTACAATCCCGGCGGCAAGCTGCCGGTCTCGGTGGCCTATCACGCCGGACAGATCCCCATCTATTACAACCACCCCTATGGCTCTGCTTGGCACCAAGGGGAAAGCATCGGTTTTGTGAACTATGTGGACCTGCCCCACACGCCGCGCTATTTCTTCGGCTACGGGCTGAGCTATTCGAGTTTCGCCTATTCGGATCTGGAGCTCTCCTCGTCGGAAATCTCGCCGGATGAAGCTCTGACCGTCAGCGTGCGGATCACCAACACCGGTGAGCGTGCGGGCGACGAAGTTGTGCAGATCTATATCTCCGACCGCTTTGCCAGCCGTACCCGTCCGGTGCAGGAGCTTGCCGGTTTCTGCCGGATACATTTGAACGCGGGAGAGACGAAGACCGTCCGCTTCACGCTGCAGCCCTCGCAGCTTGCGTTTCTGGATGGGGACATGAAATGGAAGATCGAGAAGGGCGCTTTTGACTTTCGCATCGGCGCATCTTCAGAGGACAGACGTCTGTCCGGCTCTTTCACCGTAACGAAGGATGCCTGGATCGACGGGAAAAAACGCGCCATGACGGCACAGACGGAGGTAAAACCATGACGGTCTGCTGCAATCCGGTCAACGTCTCCTACAAATATTCCTTTACCAAGGATCCCCGAATCAATTACCGCCTGTCGGTCTACCGGGAGGCGGCGGACCCCTCGCTGGTTCTGTTCAAGGGCAGGTACTATATCTTCGCCTCCATGAACGGCTGTGTGTGGGTATCGGACGATCTGGCTCACTGGGAAAACCGTCCTCTTCCCCAAAACATGCCGATCTATGACTATGCCCCCGACGTGACGGTCGTGGGGGATTGGCTGTATTTCACGGCCTCCAACCGCGGAACGCCCTGCAGCTTTTTCCGGACGAGGGACCCGCTGAACGGCCCTTACGAGGAGATCAAGGGAGACCGGGACTATTGGGATCCGAACCTCTTCCGGGACGACGACGGCCGCCTGTATTTCTATTGGGGCTGCTCCAACTCCACGCCTGTCTGGGGCGTAGAACTTGACCCGGTCACGATGAAGCCGGTCGGGGAACGTAGGGAACTGATTTTCGGAAATCCCTATGAGCACGGCTATGAGCGCTTCGGAGAAGATCACAGCGAGCGGCCGAAAACCGAGGAGGAGATCGACGCCCTGTTCGAGGACTATCTGCGCGAATGCGGGGAAAACGTCGCGCAGATCCCGCCGGAGAGCCTTCCGGTCATCCGGGCCACCTTTGCCGGGATGCCCTACATCGAAGGCCCCTGGATGACGAAGCACGAGGGGAAATACTATCTCCAATACGCCTGCCCCGGCACGGAGCTGAACATCTATGCCGATGGGGTCTATATGGGCGACAGCCCGCTCGGCCCCTTCCGGTCGGCTGAAAACAATCCCTATTCCTATAAACCGGGCGGCTTCATCACCGGTGCGGGTCACGGCTCGACGCTGGAGGACAAAAGCGGAAGCTGGTGGCACTGCGCCAGTATGCAAATCGGCGTCTGCCATATCTTTGAGCGCCGGGTGGGCCTGTGGCCTGCGGGCTTTGACGCGGATGGGGAGCTTTTCTGTAACCAGCGTTACGGCGACTGGCCGATGGAACTCGACGCTCTGCGCGCCGATCCGTGGGCGGAGCCGGAATGGATGCTTCTGAGCTATGGCAAGCGCGCACTTGCCTCCTCCTGCGCGGAGGGGCACGGCGCGGAAAACGCCGTGGACGAAAGGGTGCAGACCCGGTGGAAGGCAGCCTCGGCAAAGCCGGGAGAATGGCTTTGCGTCGATCTGGGCGAGGAGATGGACGTCCATGCCGTCCAGATCAATTTTGCCGACGACCCCGAGCTGCTGCCCGCCTGCCCGGGAGAATTCGTCCAGACGCCGGACACGCTCCGCTTCATCGACGTGATGAACGGCGGTGCGACGCAGTGGCGTCTGGAGGTCTCCTCCGACAGCGTGCAGTGGCAAAGCGTGAAAGATAACTGGGAGGCGGAGATCGATCTGTGCCATGACTTCATCGGCTTCGACCAGGGCCTCCCGACCCGATATATTCGGCTCACCGTTCGCGCTCTCCCCTATGGGGCGCCCCCCTGCGTCTCCGGGCTGCGCGTGTTCGGCAGGGGAAACGGCAAAAAGCCGTCCCGCCCGGCCGTGCGGGCAGAGCGGCTCGGCGATCTGGATTTCCTCGTTTCGGCGGAAGACTGTGCCTACACGCTGGGCTATAACATCCTTTGGGGCCATCGGTCGGACAAGCTCTATCACAGCTATCTCGTGATGGGAAACGGCCTTGACAGGAAACGGATCGGCGGTATCATGAAAGGGCAAAAGCTTTTCGTGCGCGTCGACGCCTTCAATGAAAGCGGTATCACGCACGGGGAGGTTATGGAGTTATGAAGAAAGGGAAAAAGGTCATACTGATCGTTGGGATCGTCGTACTGGCCATGGCACTCTGGCTAGCCTTCTGCGGCTGGCAGTGGAGCTGGGGACCTTTTGCAAAGCTGCACGACAGAAAACTCGCCAGTCTCCCGGGCAACGCCGAAGCGTACGCGCCGGAGAACGCAGGAGAAGTGGAGAACAGTCCTCTCGCCGGAAAGCACATCGTGTTTCTGGGTTCCTCGATCACCCAGGGTTATGCCTCCATGGGCACCTCCTTCGCGGACTACATCGCCCTGCGCAACGGCTGCACGATCACGAAGGAGGCCGTTCCCGGCACGACGCTCTCCGGCGGCAGCCCCAATGCTTACATTCCCCGCATGAAGCGTTTGGATAGGGAGATGAAGGTGGAACTCTTCGTCTGCCAGCTCTCCACGAACGACACTTGGAAGAACAAGCCTCTGGGCGAGATCTCGGCGGACGGTTGCTATGATACCTCTACGGTGGCCGGCGCCATCGAATATATCATCTTCTACGCGAAGGAGACTTGGGGCTGCCCGGTGCTGTTCTATACGAATCCGCCCTTCGAGGACGAAAAATATCCGGAGATGGTTGCGCTTCTGCACGAGATTGCCGACAAGTGGGGCATAACCGTGATCGACATGTGGAGCGACAAGAGCTTCAATCGCATCACCGAGGAACAGCACTCACTCTACATGGCTGATCATATTCATCCCACACGGGCAGGATATCTGGAATGGTGGACACCGTACATGGAGCCATATCTCTATGCCGCGCTGAACGACTGAATAGAACCAATAGCTGCAAGACCCTGAAAACCATCATTGAGGGCATCTGTTTCGAAAACGCAAATTGTTTCTTTCTACTGTGATGAGGTGATACTGGGGGTTCATTTTCCCATCAAATGTAAGCTGTCCCTTTTCCGGTCCGTTCGGAACGGTGATGGTGATGAGCATGAGGCCTTCTTCCTCCTGGCGTTCTCCTCGTTCACGGTGAACGGAATCGGCTCGGTGTACAGAACGTATCCTTCGGGGGCTGTTACTTCCTTCAGGGTGTACTCGCCATACGGCAGTTTGATCGGGGTGATAAAGGTTCCGCTCTCGTCCGTAACAAAACTTGTCAGCGTCTGCTTGGACGGATAGGTGATCTGGATCGTTACCAGCTCGCCGTTCGCGTCATAGATTTCAAACGTCGCTCCGACAAACGGAATCGTCTCGCCTGTTTCAGCGTCTGTCTTTACGACCTGGATATAGCTGCGGAAGGTCTCGTTGTTGAGCAGATAGTAGTACGGCTCATCGGGATCCGCATTCTCATCGATCACTACGTCAGGATCACCTGTCCGTTCTCATCGGTTTCAAAGGTCTTGTCGTAGGTCTCGCCGTTGTCCAGCGTTCCTGTTACATGGAACTTGAACCCGGCCTTGTTCGTGTCGGTAAGAACATATCCGGCATTCGTGAGATCCTCGAACACCTTTGTGATGGTGATGTCAGCGGGCTATCCGAAGAATAACCCCTTCATATATACGGACATTTGGAGGGGTGTTTTTCAACCCCCTTTTCAAAAAATATTTTCATTAATTTCAGGATCTTTCTCCAGTCCTCCCATCACTGTCGCAATCAAATGAATTAGCTGGAAGAGTTCCGGGCTGGCCGCATCTACAGAGACCAGCCTTTTAAGCTGTATCAACACGTTTCCCAACTGGTCTTTCAGCGCCTTGTACACTCGGGGATTTCCTTTCACAACCACATCCTGATTCAAACACCGACGATAACAGTATTCCTGTTTGGAAAGGCCGGAGATAGCTACTTCTGCATTGATCAATTCATTCTCTTCTGGCGACACCCTAAACCCTACAGTAATACTACGAATACGGTTATGGTCGTCCTTAAGTGTCCTTCCATTTTGGGATCGTGATAATTTTTCTGCCTGTGTGAGTTTCTTTTGCTGCTCCATTTGTATGGCTCGGGCTTCTTTATTGGTTTCCTTCATATTGGCTCTTCTATACATGTTTTAACTCCTTTCGAGGCTTAATTTGGCTGCCATATCCTTCTGTGCATTCGGGAAGAGGTGTGCATAACGATAGGTAATATCTATACTTTCGTGTCCTACACGTTCTGCGATGGCCATTGCCGTAAATCCCATGTTTATAAGAAGTGATACGTGCGAGTGACGCAAATCATGAATGCGGATCCTTTTGACCCCTGCCTTATTGCTTCCTCTTGTCATTTCGCTGTGCATATAACTGCTGGTTAAAGGAAAAATACGCTGATCCGGCTGTAAATCAAAGATTGAAGCGAAGTATTCCTGCATCTCTTCTGCCAGAAAGTCCGGCATGTTGACTTTACGGATACTCTTCGGTGTTTTAGGATCGGAAATGATATCTTCCCCTTTCAGATGCTGAAAGGACTTGTTTACTCTTAGTGTCTTTTCCTTGAAATCAAAGTCTTCCGGCGTCAGTGCCAGCATCTCTCCGAGGCGAAGGCCGCACCAGTAAAGGACTTCAAAAGCATAGAAAGAAACTGGTCGATCCATTATCTCTTCTGAGAATTTCAGGTATTCCTCTTTCGTCCAGAAGAGCATTTCTTTTCTGTTCTTCTTTCCCATGTTTCCGGCGAGCATGGCTGGATTCTTGGGAAGGTCATAATAGCGGACCGCGTGATTAAAGATAGCTGACAACTGTGTGTGGATCGTATTCAGGTATGCCTGCGAGTAATGCTGTCCGTTCTCGTCCGTGAATTCAAGGATCTTGTTCTGCCAGTTTACAACGTCGCTGACCTTGATGTCACAGAGCCTTTTTCTCTTAAAATACGGCATGATCTTACTATCGATGATGCTCTGTTTGGAAATGATGGTGCTTTCCCTAACGCGGTTTTTCATGGTATCCATATAGATTTCCACAAATTCGCCGAATGTCATCTCCAGGCTGCCCGCATTCGAGTGCAGGAATTCATCTTCCCATTCTGTTGCTTCCCGTTTTGTCTTAAAGCCGCGCTTTACCTTGCGGGCTTTCTCTCCCTGCCAGTTGGTGTAATAAACCGAAACATACCAGGTTTTTCGTTCTGAATCCCTGTAAACTGCCATTGTCTTAATCCTCCTGCGGCTTTTCCTCTACGGTAACGGGCTCATCTACGTAGCCGTAGAGCTTCTGTTCCAGATAGCGGCGGTTGATCCTGCCCGCGATGACCATGTAGCCGCTTGCCTTCAGTTCCTCGTTGAGGCGTTTGATGATGCGATAAGCCTCCGTCCGGGACACACCCAGAAATTCCTCGACTTCTGCCGCTCTCATAAAAATTGATTTCGTCATTTCCTGAATTCTCCTTTCGTCTCTTGAGTACCGGATGATCCGACTTCCTCACTTATTCGGAGATGGGAAAGGGTCATATTCAACCCCCTGTCAGAAAAAATCTGCTCTTTTTTGGGACAAACCCTGTGTACTGCTGTGTACTGGGTACGAAGTGGCTTTGGCGTGAATCAGAGTAAAAAACCAACAAAAAAGGCCCCGTTTTCTCACCTCTTAAGAGGGAAAAACGGGACCCTAAAGCCACAGAAAATTTACTCATTCAATTCTGCGATGTGTACTGCGAGTGTACTGCTCGCGGCTTGTGGGTACGATTTCCATTACTCACCATGCACCTCAAACCCGCATAAACACTGGATTTTGGGGGGTACTACCAAAGCCACTGGCAATTACTCGTATTCCACGGTTGCCGGCGGCTTAGGCGTGTAATCCACAAGCACTCTGTTGATGCCGGAGACCTCTGTTGTGATACGGCGTACGAGGGTTTCGATCAGATCCTGCGGCAGATATTCCGGTGTGACCTCTACAACGTCGATCGTGTTGATCGCGCGGATGATGCACGGCCAATCAAAGGTGCGCTTGCCGTCTTTGATACCGGTCGATTTGAAGTCCGGTACGACGGTAAAATACTGCCAGACTTTGCCTGCCAGGCCGGCTTTGGCGAATTCTTCACGCAGGATGGCGTCGGATTCGCGGACGGCTTCCAGGCGATCGCGAGTGATCGCGCCAGGGCAGCGGACGCCGAGTCCCGGGCCCGGGAACGGCTGGCGGTAGACCATGTTGTCGGGCAGGCCGAGAGCTTTGCCGACCACGCGGACTTCGTCCTTATAGAGCAGTTTGACGGGCTCGACAAGCTCAAAATCCAGATCCTCCGGCAGTCCGCCGACGTTGTGGTGGGCTTTGATACCGGCCTTGGATTCCAGGATATCCGGATAGATCGTGCCCTGCGCCAGGAAACGGATGTCCTCGAGCTTACGTGCTTCTTCCGCGAAGACCTCGATGAATTCCTTGCCGATGATCTTGCGTTTCTGCTCTGGATCCGTTACGCCGGCCAGGAGGTCGAGGAAACGGTCTGTGGCATCGACGTAGATCAGGTTTGCCTGCATCTCGTTCCGGAATACCTGAATGACCTGTTCCGGCTCTCCTTTGCGGAGCAGTCCGTGATTGACGTGTACGCAGACAAGCTGCTTACCGATCGCCTTGATCAGCAGCGCCGCGACGACGGACGAGTCAACTCCTCCGGACAGCGCGAGCAGTACCTTCTTGTCTCCGATCTGTTCCCGCAGGGCTTTGAGCTGTTCCTCAATAAAAGCTTCTGCAAGTTCTGGTGTGGTGATTCGTTCCATTGACTCCGGACGAACGTCTTCCTGCATTTAGATCCCCTCCTTTATAATTCTGTTCATTGCATCCCAATTGCGTTCCATATCCGCTGCAAGCGCGAACTGCGTCCTTGCGCGGTCGAGGTTGTGTTTCTCCCTCGCGATGCGGAAATACGTGTCCCCGGCGAGATAGTCGCTTAAGAACCGCATGCCGCATTCCATCGTCATCATCCAGGCGCCTACCGGCAGCCATTCCCTCTCCTGCTCTGTCAGGCAGCCGCGGGAGCCCTTCAGATATCCTTCCGTATAGGCCTTAAAGAGCGGCAGGCTGATATGCATCGTTCCCGGATCCAGCGCGTCCTCAGCTGCCGTAGCCGCACCGAAACGGATCGAGTCGCCGTAGTCAAAGAGGCATGAGCCCGGCATGACCGTATCCAGATCGATAACGCAGACGCCTTCACCGGTATCCTTATCCATCAGGATATTGTTGATCTTGGTATCGTTGTGCGTGACGCGCAGCGGGATCGTTCCGTCCCTCAGCGCGTCCATGATCAGCGCGTACCGGTCAGCCCGCTCCATGGCGAAGCCGATCTCCGGCCGGACCTCCGCGGCGCGGCCTTTCACATCATCCTCGATAGCCTTAAGCAGGTTATTGTAGCGTACGGGCGTGTCGTGGAAATGCGGGATCACCTCGTACAGCGAGTCCGCGGGATATTCCGCCAGATCCGCGAGGAATCCGCCGAAAGCCTCTCCGCACTTCTCGAAGATCTCAGGCTCGTCGAAGCTCTGATAGGTGATCGTGTTTTCCACGTATGTGTACAGCCGCCAGCAGGAGCCGTCCTCCCGCCTGTAATACAGCTTGCCGTCCCTCGCCGGTATCAGCGTCATCGTGTTGCGCCGCGGGTCGCCGCCCCGCTGTGCGATTTTCTCCCGCAGGAAATCCGTCACGTGCAGGATGTTATCCATCAGCCCGTCCACGTTCGGGAAAACTCCGGTATTGATCTCCTGCAGGATATAGGAACTGCCGTCTTCCGTCTTGAGCAGATAGGTCCGGTTGATATGTCCCTCTCCGAACTCATGCAGGGACTCTCCGGCCGAATCGATCTGAAAGATCTTTGTAAAATCCGTCATCTGGCGGCCTCGGCATGCGTATTCAGCCAGGTAAGACAGTCATCCCAGACGATTGCCTTATCGTTCTCGTTGAGGATCTCATGACGGTCGCCCTCATACAGCTTAAGCTCAACGTCCTTCACACCGGCCGCTTTCAGCTTGTCCGCGACGGCTTTGGGACCTTTTCCCATGTCGCCGACCGGGTCCTGATCACCGCTGATGATGAGGACAGGCAGATCCTGCGGCACCTGCTTCGCCCAGGAATCCGTCCCGATATAGCGCAGCATCCGGATCAGGTTCTCGCTTCCGGAAGCCGTGAACGGGAAGCCGCAGAGCGGGTCCGCTTCGTATTTTTCGACGTTCTCCTTGTTGACGCTGAGCCAGGCGAACGGTGACGAATCGTCGCTGATCTTCTCGTTATAGCCGCCGAACATGATCTTGGCGAGCAATGGGCTGATGTAGCGGCGGCCTTTGAAAAGCTCGATAGCCTTGACGAGCGAGAGCCCCGCAAACGTGAACGCTCCGGCGTCGCCGGCTGCTGTTCCGGAGATCAGCGCGCCGTCAAGCTCTTTACCGTATTTCGTCATATAGATCCGCAGCAGGAAAGATCCCATGCTGTGGCCGAGCATGAAGAACGGCAGTCCCGGATGCAGCTGCTTCATGCGGACCGTCAGCGTGTGCATGTCCTTCACGATCTTGGTCCAGCCGTCCTTACCGGGTATGTAGCCGAGGTCCTCTTCGCTCTTTACGGACTTGCCGTGGCCGAGATGGTCCTCCCCGCAGACGATATAACGCGCGTCCAGCAGATATCCGATAAAAGGCTCATACCGCTCTACATATTCGCTCATGCCGTGGACGATCTGCACGATTCCGCGTACACTCTCCGTCTCCGGTATGTACATGTAATACGTTACGATTTCACCCGAAGCACTGCTCGGGTAACGGCCTGTTTTCTTCTGAAACTTCATCTTAAGCTCCTCCGTATGTCACGGACTGTACTTATAATCCCAGTCCGTTGACGATTCCTTCCAGCGTCCCTTCCGCAAACGGACTCGGCAGGTGGGCTGCTTCCAGCGATTCCACAAAATCCTTGCCCTGAACGGTGACAAGCGTCAGGTAGTCTTTCCACGCGCCTTCGAAATCGCGGTCCATACGGACCTTAAAGGCCAGAGCGCATGTCTGGGCCAGGCAGTAATCGATATAGTAGAACGGGGAGCTGAAGATATGTCCCTGTCTCTGCCAGTATCCGCCGCTCTCGAAGAACGGATCACCCTCATAGTCCAGATGCGGCTTGTACTCATGCTCCAGCATTGTCCAGGCCGCGCGGCGCTCTGCCGGCGTCATGTCCGGATTGGAATACACGATGTGCTGGAATTCGTCGACCATGCATCCGTACGGAATGAAATAAATCGCGTCGTCCAGGTGGATCCTGCGGTATTCGTCCGCTCTGTCCCCGTAGAAGAGGTCCATCCATTTCTCGGTGAAGAATTCCATCGACATGGAGTGGATCTCTGCGGTCTCCATGGACAGTCCGCGCAGATCGCCGACCTCGGCGTTGCGTACGCGGTAGCCCTGGAAAGCGTGTCCGCATTCGTGTGTCAGCACGTCCGTATCCCCGCTCGTTCCGTTGAAATTCGCGAAGATAAAGGGGGACTTGTACTCCGGCAGGAACGTCATGTATCCGCCGGCTTTCTTATTCTTGCGGCCGAGCACGTCGAAAAGCTCGTTCTCGCTCATGAAATCGAAGAATTCGCGTGTCTCCGGCGAAAGCTCGCTGTACATGCGGCGGCCGTTTGCCATGATCTCTTCCGGTGTGCCGATCGGCGAAGGATCGCCCTGCGGCAGATGCACCAGCTCGTCGCAGAAATACAGACGGTCATAACCGAGGGCTTTGCGGCGTTCGTCGTGCATTCTCTCCGCGAGAGGCACCCAGAACTGCTTTACCTGTTTGCGGTAAGCTTCGACTTCCTTCTGTCCGTAGCAGGAACGGCCCATCCTCAGATAGCCGAGCGGTACATAGTTGGAATAGCCGAGACGGTGCGCCTGCTCGGTGCGGTTCTTGACCATTTTGTCGTAGATCTCGTCGACCTCGGGCTCGATCGAACCAAGGAACTCACCGACCTTGCGGCAGGCCTCGCGGCGGACTTCGCGGTCCTGATCCATCATGTGCTTACGCATGAGCGAGAGGTTGAGGATTTCTCCGTGCCATTCGATCTTGGCGCCGGCGATCAGTTTGTCATACCGGGAGATCAGAACGTTCTCCTCCTGCATCAGCTCGATAATGCTCTCGTTGAACGACTTGAGCGACATCTCCATCCTGGCGATGGCCATGCGGCCGAGCCTGGCGCGGAACTGCTCCAGGAACGGGGACGCGACAACGAGCTTGATGAATTCCTGATTATAGGCTTCAAGCTGCGGCCAGATCTCGTCATAATAATCATGCTCCGCCTCATAGAATGGATCGTCCATCGCGATATCGTGGCGGATGTACGCGAGTGTGCTCTGCGTCTCCAGATCCTCCATCGCCTTGTCCATCTCTTTATACAGGTCGAACTGCTCCTCCCAGGTGTCCGCCTGGCGGAACTTCTCCGTAATGTCCGTCACGGTCTGGCGGATATCTTCAAATTGTACCCGATGATAGGGCATCTCGGTAAATTTCAAGTGGTTTTCCTCCCTTGCGCGCTGTACGCGCTGTCTGATTACAATCCAGTTCATTATAGCACAGATTTGCCTGCAAGTTCAATATGAACCTTGACAAACCGGGCGGTTTCTCTTACAATAAATAAACGTTCTGTTATTATCAATCCGCGCCGGTCCATCGCCGGCACAGTTAAAGGAAGGTACATTATGGCCAAAGCAAACGAGAAGAAACTGGTCGAAGCCATCACCCCGATGGATCAGGATTTTGCCCAGTGGTATACCGATGTCGTCAAGCAGGCCCGTCTGATCGACTACTCCCCCGTCCGCGGCTGCATGTCGCTGCTGCCCAACGGCTATGCGATCTGGGAGCAGATCCAGCACGCGCTTGACAAGATGTTCAAGGCAACCGGTGTGCAGAATGTATATATGCCTCTGATGATCCCGGAGAGCCTCCTGCAGAAGGAGAAAGAACTCGTCGAGGGCTTTGCTCCCGAGGTCGCGTGGGTCACGGTCGGCGGCAGCGAAGAGCTGACCGAGCGGCTGTGCGTACGCCCCACTTCCGAGACGCTCTTCAGCGATCTGTTCTCCAAGACCGTTCAGTCCTACCGCGATCTGCCCAAGCTCTACAACCAGTGGTGCAGCGTCGTCCGCTGGGAGAAGACGACACGTCCTTTCCTGCGCACGGCTGAATTCCTGTGGCAGGAAGGCCACACCGTGCACGCGACTGCCGAAGAGTCCGAGGAGCGCACGATCCAGATGCTCAATGTCTATGCGGATTTCTGCGAGAAATATCTGGCGATCCCGCTGATCAAGGGGCGCAAGACCGACAAGGAGAAATTTGCCGGCGCTGAGGCTACCTATACCATCGAGGCCATGATGCACGACGGCAAAGCGCTGCAGTCCGGTACCAGCCACAATTTTGGTGACAAATTCGCCCGCGCTTACGATATCCAGTTCACGGATTCCAACAATCAGCTTGCCTATGCGTTCCAGACGTCCTGGGGACTGTCCACGCGCATCATCGGCGCCATCATCATGGTGCATGGCGATGACGACGGACTGGTCCTGCCGCCGCGTATTGCGCCGGTCCAGGTCATGATCGTGCCCGTCGCGCAGCATAAGCCCGGCGTTCTGGAGAAAGCCGCCGAGATCGAGGCCTGCCTGTCCGGCCGCTACCGCGTGCAGGTCGACGCGTCCGACAAGAGCCCCGGCTGGAAGTTCAGCGAGCAGGAGATCCAGGGGATCCCGCTGCGTGTCGAGATCGGCCCCAAGGATATCGAGAAAGGTCAGGCCGTCGTCGTGCGCCGCGATACCCGCGAGAAGTACTTTGTGCCTCTTGACGAGCTCGAGAAGAAGATCGGCGAGATCATCGACGCCATGCATCAGGATATGTTTGACCGCGCGAAGGCGCATCTGGACAGCCATATCTATGAGGCTGCCGATTACGAGACCTTCAAGGACACGATCAAGAACAAGCCCGGCTTTGTCAAAGCCATGTGGTGCGGCGATGTCGCCTGCGAGCTCAAGATCAAAGAAGACACGACAGCCACGTCCCGCTGCATGCCTTTCGGCGAAGCGCCGATCGGCGACAAATGCGTTTGCTGCGGCCGTCCCGCAACCAGGCTCGTCGTCTGGGGCAAGGCATACTAAGACTGCGCTGTCATTCCGTTAGAGCTTGCAATTTCGTCAGACAGTCAGCACTTACATTTACGGTACATCTTTTATTAGACGGTAAAGCCGCTCTGTGATCGGAGCGGCTTTTTTATATTCATCAGATTACATGCAATAAGCCTCAATCATCTGTTCTATAAGCTTTATGCTCAAAGGCGCAAATGAAGTTTCAAAAGAGATGATCAGGCTATATCCCGGCAGGTATCCGTTCATCTCGTAAGTTCGGATCTTACTGAGGTTTTTTCTGAAATAATCGGGCTTCTCAAGCAAGCCGAGATGTTCCCAGAATAATACCTTGCGATCCCGAACGCGCAGGATCATGAAATCCGGATAAATCGTTTTCATATGCTGCGTCTCTGGATCCATCAAATTCAGCGGATATTCATGTCGATACGGTATTCTTTTTTTACGGAGCAGGTCCGCGATGATGAGTTCTGACTTGGAGCGCATCTTCACTCCTTCATCATTGTAATAATTCGGATATTCTCCTTGAGATGCTTCGATCTCAAGCTTTGGATATGGCTCGGCAAGCCACTTCCGCACATATTCATCATCCGGCTCCCGGATCGGCTTCACATGCGGCCGCTTAACTGACAACATTCGTTCATACTGCGACTCAGGATCGTCCTTCCTTTCATAAAACGCTGTGAGTTGTCTGATCAGACCTATCTCCTGTTCAGCAGAGTCCAGAACACTCTTATCATATTCTTTTTGAACAAGCTGTGTGATCAATGGATCGTCCTTCCTCAGATACTTTTTGGCTCTATGCGATATTCCCAGATAAAACTGAACCGTATTATCGTGTTGATTCGCGTACAACGTACCCTCGACCGCAGTCTTCAATTGCTTCTGTTTCATCCGGATCAGATTGAGAAGCTCCTTCTCCCGGATATACATGATCTCTTTCAAATTGCGCAATACAGCACTCCTCCCCGTAATCAGTATGAATTCTATAGAAGCAGAATTTTCAGAAAAAGGGCCTGTAATTTCTGCTTTTTGAAGGCTCCATCAGTTGCTTAAGCAGAAAAAGCCGGTCCTAGCCGCCGGAATTCTGCTTTTTGGATATACCTCGAGTCTGAAAAGCAGAAAACCCTTTCCTTCTTCCTGCTGTTTCTGCTTCCTCCGCCATGAAAAGCAGAAATCATCATGATTCTCGTCCTTTTTTCTGCCTGCTCAAATGAATCAAGCAGAAAAGCGGATAACTTATCCCAGATTTTCTGCTTTCTTGTCATGACTCTTAGAAATGAACCACTATATCATCTCTCGGATTTACAGCCCTCTGCGTCCTTACAGGCCCACAGTCCATCCTTGTCATTATTATAGAGGGTTCTCATTTGTTAATCAAGCATAATACGCCTTCGCCACTTTTAATTCATTTAATGTCAAAAAAACTGCGAACTATGAATAATAGCCCTGTCCTTGTGAGGAACAGAGCAACTGGACAATCCGTGACTTTCGGCGCTCAACATCTCAACTTCAAGCAAAAAAAGAAGCGCTTCTTTACGAAGTGCCTCCTCTTCTTGTATTTCAGTTTATGTTTGCCGAGCAGCAAACCCGCCAGCTGTCCGCGCAGACAGCACATCCTCCTGATGCATTGATCTGGTTCAGCGTCTTAGTATATCATCCTGCCTGCAAGCCAGGCGCCGAATTCCGCTCCAGTCGGATAAGACGGGATTGCGCCTCTCTTTGTGACCGTTATCGCGCTGTATGCGTTGGCAAATGTCAGGAATTCGGTCAGCTTCTTCGCGCTGAGCTCCGGAATCCGGTCGGGAGTGACGCCGCCTTTATAAAGGCAGTACAGGAACGCACCTGCGAACGAATCCCCGGCGCCGGTGGTGTCCACCACTTCGACCCTGACGCCCGGCGCGCCGGCCTGCGCGGTCCTCGTAAAGGCTCTCGCGCCTTCCGCCCCGCACGTGTAAAGCACAAGCCGGACATTGCCGACGAAAAGCTTAGGCAGCGCTTCTTCGATCGTGCTGCAGCCCGTGATGAACGCGATTTCCTCGTCCGAAACCTTGATCACATGCGCTTTAGGCAGGAATTCCAGCACGGTTTCACGCAGAGCCTCGCGATCCGGCCACAGCGGGAAGCGCAGGTTCGGGTCAAAGCTGATCAGTGCGCCGCGTGCAGCAGCCTCCTCGATCGCCTTGACGTGAGCGTCTTTCATCGGGGACGGAACAAGCGAAACGCTGCAGAAATGCAGTGCATAAGCCCGGTCGAACCAGGCTCCGTCGATCTGCTCCGGCTTATAGAGCAGATCCGCAGACGGCTTGCGGTAGAAGCTGAACGTCCGGTTGCCGTCCGCTGCCAGGCTCACAAATGCCAAGCAGGTATTGGCTTCATCTGTGAAACTGATATGATCCGTCCCTACCCCGGCTTCAGCCAGTTCCGCCGCGATCTTGTGTCCGAACGGATCATTGCCGAGCTGCGTCAGCATTTCACTCTGTCCGCCAAGCCGCGTAAAAGCCGCGCAGACATTTGCCGGAGCTCCGCCGAGAGCGGGCATGAACGCCGTAACGTCCGCGAACTCACAGCCTTTCTCCGCCGGTACCATATCGATCAGCGCCTCGCCGATCGAGAACAAAGTGTCCTTATTCGTCTCCATAGAAAACCTCCATCTTCACATACGGCTTTTCCTGTCCCATCAGGCACACATAGGCGTGTCCGTCCGTATGACTGTAAGCCGGCGTCATCTTTTCCCCGAGATGACCCGAATTGCGGTATTCGATCCGGAATTCCCGGATGTTCTGCAGCGACGGCACATAGGAGAAGGCCATTTCGGCAAAACGGATATTGTTTACGTGACCGTTCGTATCGATATCAGCAGGGCTGAAGACCACAGGCTCCGCCTCCGTGTCCGTCTCACCACCCGGCCGCTTCATCATAAACGCAGGCTTCCCGTCCTCTCCGAACGCATCCGCGATCTCCTGCGTCACTGGCGTTGCTTTCATCTCTTTCAGGTCCATCATAGCCCACCAGGAGTCCGCCTGCGCGAGCACTTCCCCGTCCTCCGCAACGATCTCGTAGAAACGCTTCCCGACGTAGCTGCGGAACTCATACGGCCAGGTCCTGCAGGTCAGGCGCTCCCGCCAGCGGATCGGCCGTCCGAGCTTAACGTCCCAGCACATGATCACCCAGCCGATCCCGATCTTCTGCAGTTCATACACACCGTAGCCGCAGTCTCCGGAGTGGTCCGTCGCGATCTCCTGCAGATACTGCAGTATCGCGGTCGGCTTCACGTATCCGTCACTGGAAAGCTCTCCGTATCTAACGGTAAAATCCTCTGTATACATGATCTGTCCCCTTTCTGAAAGGATATCCGGCTGTCTGCCGCGTAATGTCATTTGTTGCCGCGGCGCGCACAGACCGGTTCCGCAAAAAGCGAAAAGGCAGGCCACCGGCTATCCGGCAGTCTGCCTCGTTTTCACTGATTCAAGCGTCCTGCCGTTCAGGCCAGCTTCTCCTTGGCGGTCTCAACCAGAGCGGTGAAACCGGCGGGATCGTTGACGGCGATGTCAGCCAGAACCTTGCGGTCAAGCTTGACATCAGACAGCTTCAGTCCGTACATGAAACGGCTGTATGAAATATCGTTCATGTGGCAGGCCGCGTTGATACGGGCGATCCACAGAGAACGGAAATCTCTCTTCTTAAGACGGCGTCCGGCGTATGCGAAGCGCTGAGCGCGCATAACAGCAGCCTTAGCGGAACGATACTGAGTGGAACGCGCTCCGAAAAATCCTCTTGCCAGCTTTAATGTCTTTTTATGTCTCTTGCGGGCACCAAGTGCTCCTTTAATTCTTGCCATAACTCTTCCTCCTCAATAAATTGATCTCTGACCCACCGCTTACAGATAGGGGAGAACTTTCTTCATTACTCTCTCGTTCGTAGCGTCCATCATGGTCGCTTTTCTGAGATTACGTTTCCTCTTGGTGGTCTTCTTGGTCAGGATATGGCTTTTGTACGCCTTGAATCTCTTTAATTTCCCGGTGCCGGTCACTTCAAAACGCTTAGCGGCGGCCCTTTTTGTTTTCATCTTAGGCATTGCAGACTTCCTCCTTATACTCTTTCTTTCCTGAATCGCTCCTTATCTGGAGCATCTATATGCAAAACTCCGGACCATGCGGTCTCAGCGTTTAGGCATCAGAACTACAACCATACTGCGTCCTTCCATCTTGGCAGGCTTCTCGACTGTCGCCACCTGGGAAAGACTCTCTACAAAACTGTCGAGCACAGTTCTGCCGATCTCCGTCCGGGACAGCTCTCTGCCGCGGAAACGGACCGACACCTTGACCTTGTTGCCGTCCTGCAGGAACTTGCTTGCCATCTTGGCCTTGGTCTCCATGTCGTGCTCATCGATGTTGGGAGAAAAACGGACTTCCTTGATCTCGATGACCTTCTGCTTCTTCTTGGCTTCCTTCTCCCGTTTGATCTGCTCAAAATGATACTTGCCGTAATCAAGGATCTTGCATACAGGCGGCTTCCCGTTAGGCGCGATCAGGATCAGGTCCAGGTTCTTCTCCTGGGCAAGATGCAGCGCGTCGCGCGTGTCCATAATCCCGAGCTGGGATCCGTCTGTGTCGATCACGCGGACCTCATGGTCGCGGATCTGTTCGTTCATGATAACTTCGCTAATGTCTGACACCTCCAGCTTGAATGCCTTCCGCAATAAAAATGCGGACTCATAGAGTCCGCCGCATATAAAGGGCCTCTGCCCTTTCATCCAATGTCAAACCCGAGTCATATCCCTATGCTAAGGTGAGAAGCGGTGAACTCCTACTTGATGTTACAGACGATATTATACAGAGTCATGCCGCTTCTGTCAACAGTTTTTTCAAGAAAATTTGCAGAAAAGCCGTACCGCGCCGCTGTATACGCCGCCGCGGCTCCAGCCTGCTGCCCGCGTCACGAGTAAAAGTGCAGTTCTTTGCAGAGATTGCGGATATGCGCCTTCCTGCCGCCCTTCTCTTCCTCTCCGTCGAGCGACCAGCTGACCTTGTCTTCAAACTCGATCTCGATCTCCGAAGCGTGGAAGAACTCCATCACAGTCGGATCGGGTTTCTGCGAGATGACCGACGAAGCGACACGCGCAAGCTCATCCGCGGTGTCAAGCGGATGGATCAGCATGACCTCGAATTTGCCGTCCGACAGATCCACGTTCTTAGGATCCATCTTGAGGATACCGCCGATCGACGTCGCATTGCTGATGCTTCCGTAGATATAGTCGCCGGAATAATCCTTGCCGTCCGCGATGATCTTGGCAGAATACTCGCGGATATTGCCAAGCTCCTGCATCCCGGCGAAAACATACGCCATATGACCGATCACGTTCTTGAGGCTCTGATCCACCTGATAGGACGTCGCCGAGAAAAGACCGAAAGACGCGACATAGACGAACTTCCGCTTATTGAAGCTGCCGATGTCGAGCAGACGCTCCGTTCCGGTCATCGCCGTGGCTGCAGCCTTGCCCAGATTCTTGGGAAGCCCGAGTCCTGCCGCGAAATCGTTGGTCGAACCGGCAGGAATGTAGCCCAGCTTAACAGGCTTCTCAAGGCCTGCTTCGGCCGCTTCCATAATGCCGTTCACGGTTTCATTGAGCGTTCCGTCCCCGCCGCAGCAGATGATGCGGTCAAAACGGGAAGCACCCTCCGCCGCCATCCTGCGCGCGTCTCCGCGTGCTCCTGTCGTATAGACCGTAACCTCCGCGCCGAGCTTATTCATCCGGCACAGGATGTCCATCAGACCGGTCTTCGCATGCAGCTGCCCCGCCGCGGGATTTACGATCAGCAGCACCTTTTCTCTCTCAGTCATGCTCATACACTCCAATATAATACTCTCTCCCGGTAATCCACATCGGACGGGAGGACAGATCATAATAACGGTCGTCCCGCAGATTCCACCCGTCATGGATCCGCAGCGTGTAGTGTCCCTCGCCTTCCGCCCAGCCGGTCACCGTCACCCAGTGCCACTCGAGCGGTCCGTCTGTCAGGAGTATCGCGCAGGGATGCCCCATGGATATCGCTTCCTGCACGTCCGCGTAATTGCGCACAGGCCGGCTCCGAAGCTGCAGTCCGCGCTCTTTCCCATAGCGGCTCCAGGCACCGGAGATCGACGCTACAGGACCGTTCCCGACCATACCGTGATAAACACGGAAAGTCTCCTGCGGCGATCCGTTCTCGAGGAGCTGCCGTCCTGTCACGGCAGAGAGCGCTGCGGTCAGATTGGTCAGGCATACCGCCGCGCAGTGGTTTTTCGCGGTATCGTCATACTCGCCCGTCACGGTGAAAAGCGGCAGCTCACCCTGCCTGCCGAACCGCAGCCGGTCGCTGTCCTTTACGACGAACGGAAGCTCCGTGTAAAAGGAAAAAGCGGCATCCCCTGAAGGATGCCGCCCTGTAAGTTCTGGCATTAGATCTCTGCGAAGTACTTGATGGTGCGGACCATCTGAGAGGTGTAGGAATTCTCGTTGTCGTACCAGGAAACTACCTGTACCTGATAGGTGTCGTCATCGATCTTGGCGACCATGGTCTGGGTAGCATCGAACAGAGAACCGAAACGCATTCCGATAACGTCGGAAGAAACGATCTCGTCGGTGTTGTATCCGAAGGACTCGTTGGCAGCAGCCTTCATAGCAGCATTGACGCTGTCCTTGGTGATGTCCTTGCCCTTAACGACAGCAACCAGAATGGTGGTGGAACCGGTAGCTACCGGAACACGCTGTGCGGATCCGATCAGCTTGCCGTTCAGCTCGGGGATGACCAGGCCGATAGCCTTGGCAGCTCCGGTGGAGTTGGGAACGATGTTCTGAGCGCCTGCACGGCTGCGGCGAAGGTCGCCCTTGCGCTGCGGTCCGTCAAGGATCATCTGATCTCCGGTGTAAGCATGAACGGTCGTCATGATACCGGACTGGATGGGAGCGTAGTCGTTCAGAGCCTTGGTCATAGGAGCCAGGCAGTTGGTGGTGCAGGAAGCAGCAGAGATGATCTGGTCTTCCTTGGTCAGGATCTCATGGTTTACGTTGTAAACGATGGTCTTAAGATCGTTGCCGGCGGGAGCGGAGATAACGACCTTCTTGGCTCCGGCGTTGATGTGAGCCATGGACTTGTCCTTGGAGGTGTAGAAACCGGTGCACTCGAGAACAACGTCAACGTCCAGAGCGCCCCACGGGCAGTCATTGGCATCCTTGCAGGCATAGATCTTGATCTCTTTGCCGTCTACGATGATGGAATCGTCGGTAGCTTCTACAGTGTGAACATTCTCACCGATCCTGCCGATGAAAGATCCCTGAGCGGTGTCATATTTCAGCAGATGAGCCAGCATCTTGGGGCTGGTCAGATCGTTGATAGCTACGACCTCATATCCCTCTGCGTCGAACATCTGACGGAAAGCAAGGCGGCCGATGCGTCCGAAACCATTAATGGCTACTTTTACAGACATTTTAGATATCCTCCATAAATTGATGTGTTTTTCACAAACCGTAACTATTGTACAACAGTTTTGCGGTTCTGACAAGAGGAACCGCGAAGAATTGCAAGAATTTTTCCGCAAAAATCAGGAGCTTCCGTCAGCCCTTCTTCTGTACCAGATGAACGGCGAATCCCGCGATCTCCTGCTTAAAATAAATGGCGGTCAGATTGCCCTTCTCGTCATACTTGCCGGGCTCGAACTCATAGCCTCTGGACTCCATATAGCGGACCGCGCGGTCGATGTAATTGGTCTTGATGCCGATGTGTCCCAGTTTGCCCGGGCCGCCTGCCTTCATGACCTCTACTGCCGTGCCAGCGAAAACGGAACTGTTGCCGTTCTTAGGCGCGAAACCGAACGCGTCGCCGAAGAACTTAGCCGTCGCAAGCGCTTCCTCTTCATTCTCGGCATTGATGCCGACATGCGCGAGCTCGAAACCGAGCATCGTGCGGACGGCCTCAGCCGTCATCTCGCGGATCTTGTCAAACTCGCCGGCGTTGATCAGATCGGAGTTGACCATCCAGGATCCGCCGCAGGCAAGCACCTTGGGAAATGCCAGATAATCGTTCAGGTTCTTGGCGTTGACGCCGCCCGTGGGCATGAATTTAACCTTGGTGTAAGGCGCCGCGAGCGCTTTGATCGTAGCGATCCCGCCAAGCTGGCCCGCCGGGAAGAATTTCACGACCTCAAGCCCCAGCTCCAGAGCCTGCTCGATGTCAGACGCATTGGATGTGCCGGGCGTGATCGGAATACCCTTATCCACACAATACTGTACGACCTTGGGATTGAGGCCGGGGCTGACGATGAACTTTGCGCCGGCGAGCACCGCCCGGTCGACCTGTGCCGTTGTAAGTACTGTCCCGGCTCCGACAAGCATCTCCGGGACCTCTTTCGTGATCAATCTGATAGCTTCCTCCGCCTCATCCGTGCGGAACGTGACCTCCGCGACCGGGAGTCCGCCTTCCACAAGCGCCTTGGCCAGCGGAACAGCGAGCTTCGCATCATCGATCTTGATAACAGGAACGATGCCGATCGCGCCTATTTTTTCCAATACCGGATTCATATAACCCCTCCTTATGGAATTTCTGTTGCAGGCTCATTATAGCAGAGCTCCACCGGATTTGCAAGCGGATTTCCCGCCTTGACGGATCGTGGTTTTAAGAGTATGATGTTCTGTGTTCAGCCCAGAAACAGTTCAGGAGGGAAACCCCATGCCAGAAAACAGCTACAATCCGCAGTCAAGACCGGCTAACGGCAAATCTTCAGGCAATGCCGGCTGCATCGGCTGCCTGATACCGTTCTTCATCATGTTCATCATTTTCATGATCGCGCCTGTCTTCACTCTGTTTGATGTCACCGGTCCGATCCCTCCGGATACGCGCGAGTTCATTCTGTCGTTTACAGTCGGTTTCGCAGTCTTGCTGGTCGCCGTGATCTCGGTCATCGCAGCGGTCCGCAGAAAATCCCGTGAGATCAGCAGGAATCAGCCCGGGCCTGGTCCGACTGTGCCGAGTGTCAAGCCTCAGCCTTATCAGATCCAGTCCAACTGGAGCCGGACGATGCAGAACAAGCTGGCGCAGAGCCCGCAGGCATCCGGTCAGACGCGGATCCGCACCTCCCAGAACCTTTCTCAACAGCGGCCCTACAGCAGCCGGACGGTGCAGAACATCTATTCCACCACGTGTCCGGACTGCGGCGCCTTCCTGCAGATTCCCAGAGGCACCACCCAGAGGTGCAGGACCTGCGGCAGGCCGGTCACCGCACCTGTTAAAGACAAGCCATTCTTCAGTTAAGGAGTCCTATACCCTATGAGTTTCCAGTATATCCGTACGATTCCCTCGCCTGATCATCTGAAGGCGCTGATGCCGTTAAGCAGCAAGACCGAAGCTCACCGTCTTGAGAAAGTCAACGAGCTCAAAGCGATTTTTTCAGGCGAAGACAGCCGTCTGCTGCTGATCATCGGGCCGTGCAGCGCAGACAATGAAACTGCCGTGCTCGAGTACACGACCCGCCTTGCCAAAGTGCAGGAGAAGGTCAAAGACAAACTGCTGCTTGTGCCGCGCATCTATACGAATAAGCCGCGTACGACGGGGGACGGATACAAGGGCATGATGCACCAGCCCGATCCGAACGCAAAGCCCAACGCTTTTGAAGGCATCAAGGCGATCCGCCGCATGCACATCCGGGTTCTTACCGAGTGCGGCATGATCACTGCCGATGAAATGCTCTACCCCACGAACTATGCTTTCCTGGACGACGTACTCGGCTATGTGGCGGTCGGCGCGCGTTCTTCAGAGAACCAGGAGCACCGCCTGACCGTGAGCGGTCTGGACGTCCCGGCCGGCATGAAGAACGGCACGTCCGGGGACATTTCCGTCATGTTCAACGCCATCCAGGCCGGTCAGCATCCGCACGATTTTATCTACCGCAACTGGGAAGCCTCGACCAGCGGTAACCCCTACACACACGCGATCCTGCGCGGCGGCACCGATCCGGTGACCGGCCGTTCCATTCCGAATTACCACTTTGAGGATCTGGAGTATATTACGTCTCTCTATGAGAGTAGGAATTTCCGGAATCCGGCCATCATCGTCGACGCGAACCACGCCAATTCCGGCAAGCGCTTTGAGCAGCAGCCCCGGATCATCTCCGAGGTCATGCACAGCATGCGCTATGACAGCCACATCGCGAAGATCGTCAAGGGCTTCATGGTGGAGAGCTACCTTGTCGAAGGAAGCCAGAAGATCAGCGCCGATCAGGTCTACGGCAAATCCATCACCGATCCCTGCCTCGGCTGGGACGCGACCGAAGCGATGCTTTACGATATCGCGGAAAAGGTATAAACACCGGTACAGCAAAAAAGTCCCCAAGTGGGGACTTTTTATTTTCGTTTCATTCTATTGTAATCCTGCCGGCCCTGAAATACGCTCCGTCCTGCTCTGCATCTGCGGCGAAATACACCACCGGCGCGTGCGGGGAGATGATCCCGATCTCAATGTCATATGTGCCCGGAGCCGCGTGATCAAGGACAATTTCCAAGACTTCGTTCGATTTTCCGGGCATCCAGGCAGTGATATCGATGCCGCTGTCATACAGATATTCTCTCGCTCCGTCTGTCAATCGTACCTTGAGCGGAAGCTTCTTATATATCGGCGCGACCCCGACATTATCGATGGTGAGCCTGCATTCGAGCGTGTCGCCCGGCTGCGCCTGCGATGGGCATTCGAAGCGGTCTATCACATAATGATAGCCCATCTTACGGATCCAGGCCTCGATCTTTTCTTTCCATTCAGTTGGACACGGCAAAGATTTCGCGTTGAACGAGCTGACATGCCAATCGAGAGTCCTCTGAATGATGCGGTCAATATCCCACCCCTGTCGCTGCCATTCACCCAGCCACCAATAGGCTTCAAACGAAACCGGAGCGGACTTCCAGTTGTCCGCTATAGCCTTTACTTTTTCCGGATAAATATTCTCCAGATGGTTGGGCTCACCCATCCCGTCGCCTCTCCATCCGACGTTTACGCCGCGTTTTCTCGCGTATTCCACAAGATTCGGGCGGCCGACCTGCGTGAACAGCTGTGTATTCTTAAACACATCCAGATAGGTATCCATGATCTGTTCAAAGATATTGTCCGGATAAAGCTCCAGCTTGTGTCCCTCTCCCCACGCTCCGGGCAGAGAGATATCGATGGCGTCAAGCGTTGGATCGGAGTCATAACGCTCGCCAAATCGCCGGATTGCGTTCAGGAAAAGCTCGATAAAGAGCGGATCCGTCGGCGAATCCTTTACGCGCTTCATAGGCGGCCTTTCGGGGCAGTCGACCAGAGCTTTCAGCCATTCCGGAACGTCATCGCAGGCGCGCGTGCTGTGCGGCAGCAGACGGAAGACCAGCGTCTGGCCGTGAGATTTCGCGTCAGCCAGGATACTGTCGATCAGTGCATAGTTAAATACGCCGCGCTCCGGCTCGAACTCCTTCCAGAGCACACGGATATAGACGATCGTCGTATCCGGATAATACCCCTCGTCAGGACCGCACTCCTCCGCGTCAGCCGAAACCGGATAGCACTCGACACGTTCTGTCTCGGTCATCCTGGCCTCAGGCGTAACGACGATATCAGCGTAAAGCTTTCCGCCGCGGAAATGCTGGAAGCTCATAAAGCCGATATACGGATTCCGGCCTTTTTCAGGCGTATATTGATATGAATAAACTGAATCTGCGGTTCTTTTCATCATCTGGTCCCTTTTTTGTCATCTAGTCCCTTTTTCCGTAAACAGAAGCCGCCGAGTACACGGCGGCTCTTGTAATACTTTATTTCTTTATACCGGATCCTGCTGTCTTCAGCCGCCCATACTGCCTACAACGAGATCGAATCCCATCAGATAATAAACCTCGTTTTCAACATAGTACAGCATGCTGATATACCATACATCGTTACCGTCAATGACTTTGCCCATGTCATAGCTGCAGAAGCCGCTCTCTTCCACGTAGATATTCTCAGGACGATATTCGCATTCCAACGTCTGGAATTGTTCAAGATCACCGTGATACAATTCTAATCTGCCGAAACTCCGCATCTTTTCCATGGCACCTTCAAGATCAAAGACTATACCACGTTCCTGAATCTGCTGCAGCAGCTCCGGATAATGCTCGAAGATATAATCCGTACCCTTGTCCCAATCCTCCAGCATTGAGGAGAATTTATCATAGTTGGAATTCTCCTGCGTGATCTTTCCTTCCCGGATAGCGTCCCGCAGACCCGTCATATACTCGTTAACCAGCTCCTGCGGATCCTCCACATCCATTTCATCCATTATCATTTCTGCCAGTTTCGGATCCTTGGACTTAAATGTCTCTGCGTCTGTATACAGTAAAGCGGCTTTCTCACGCGCTTCCTTAAAGCTCAGTTCTTCATCCTCATAGAAATCTTCCATGATGAAATAAGCCAGATAAGCTACAGGGTCGTGTACATCCTCGATAAGGCTATAATCACATCCACTGTGAAGATAGTCCAGACTCTTTTGTAAAAGGGTCTTCACAGAATCAGCGCCTACCGGAGATGGCAGATCTATCGCTTTACTGTCGGAAGCAGAATCCTGTACAGAAGATTCTGTCGACTGTTGTTTGCCGGATGATTGTATATCAGCAGACTGTCCTTCCGAAGTCTGAGGCGCCAAGGGGTTGTCTTTCTCAACACAGGCCGTCATGAAAGCCATCACGGAAAAGATCAGGACTATTGCCAGAATACTGCGTATATATCTCATAGTGTCGTCCTCAGAACAGCTTCGCGGGATAGGCTCCGGCATCGTGCAGCTTCTTCAGTTCGCCCTGGACGAAAGCCTTGTCCTCCTTATAGGTCACGCCGAACCAGACGGAATCGGTGTGGAGGACACTTGTGGTCAGCTTCCCGGCTTTCATCAGATCGCCGACAACGGTCGGAAGCAGATACTCCGCCTTAATGTTGCCGGGCTCGATGCTCTTCAGGAACGGTACGAAGCCCTCTTCCAGCTGTTTGAAGATCCACGGGGTGAATCCCCAGAAATTCATCGAAACCGGTACGTCCGGATCCAGAATGTCGCCTTCCTCGCGGAAGTTGACGTCGCGGATCGTTCCGTCCGGGAAAGGTTTGATCTTGAAGGTCTCGACAACGTCGGTGAGCTTACCGTTCTCGACCTTGCAGACACCGCGCGTTACGTAGCCGTTCTCGGAAACGGTGTTGCGCAGACGGTAGCCGACCATCGTCGCCTCGCCCTCCGGAGCGAGCTTCTGCAGTTCTTCATACATGGTACGGAAAGCGGTCTTGCCGTAATAGTCGTCCGCGTTCAGGACCGCGAAGGGCTCGTTCACGACATCTTTAGCGCACAGCAGCGCATGACCTGTCCCGAACGGTTTCACACGGTCCTCAGGGATCTTATAGAAGGACGGTACACTGTCAAAAGACTGGAACGCGTACGCGACTTCTGCGTGCTCAGCGATCTTGTTGCCGAATTTCTCTGCGAAGGAATCCTTCATCTCAGGCTTGATGATGAAGACGACCTTGTTGAAGCCGGCCTCGAGCGCGTCAAAAATCGAATACTGCATCAGGATCTCGCCGTTCGGTCCGATGCCGTCCACCTGCTTGTTGCCGCCGTAACGGGAGCCCATACCGGCTGCCATAATGACCAGTGATGTTTTATTCATGTTGATTGCCTTCCTTTCGTATTCTGTACTAATTATAGTGCAGCGTGTCCGAAAAATCAAGTGATTGTACGTTGCGTTATTTCGGCTGCTTCGCGTAGCGCAGCGCGATACGGACAAGCAGCTCCGTGCACTGCTCCATCTCTTCGACACAGGCATACTCAAAACGTCCGTGACAGTTGTGTCCGCCCGTTCCGAGGTTCGGGCACGGCAGACCCATATAGGAAAGCCGGCTCCCGTCGGTACCGCCGCGTACGGGCATGCTCACCGGCTCGCCGCCGAGCGCGCGGATCTCTTCGCCGGCAATATCGATCAGATGCCAGTGGGGCTTGAGCTGCTCGACCATGTTGTAATAGCTGTCCTTGATCTCGGCCTGAACCGTCCCCTCGCCGTATTTCGCATTGATGAAATCACAGGCAGCCTGGACCATCTTTTTCTCCCAGGCAAGCTTGTCCAGATCGTGGTCGCGCAGAATATAGCTCAGAGAAGCCTTCTCTTCTGTCCCGGACATATCCGTCAGGTGGAAGAAGCCCTCGCGACCTTCAGTATATTCAGGCCGCATCTGCGCAGGCAGCAGGGAATCGAATTCCATCGCGATCCGTCCCGCGTGTTT
This sequence comes from Bacillota bacterium, assembly GCA_017441925.1. Classification (GTDB taxonomy): domain Bacteria; phylum Bacillota; class Clostridia; order Lachnospirales; family Bianqueaceae; genus RUG12817. Next base: position 44,774 of record JAFRUE010000004.1, on the reverse strand, counting down.
CATCTTGTTCTTCGCGCTGCCGGGATGAATGCTCTTGCCAGTGAAGGTCAGCTTCGCGCTGGCGGCGTTGAAGGTCTCGTATTCGACCTCACCGAACGCGCCGCCGTCAATGGTATAGGCGAAATCCGCCTTGAACCCCGGCACGTCAAAAAGATCCGCGCCTCGTCCGATCTCTTCGTCCGGTGTGAAGCCGACCTTGATCGTGCCGTGCAGGACCTCGGGATGCGTCTGGAAATATTCCGCCATCGTGAGGATATCCGCGATACCGGCCTTGTCGTCCGCGCCAAGCAGCGTTGTACCGTCTGTCACGACCAGCGTCTTGCCTTTGTAATTCGCAAGCTCCGGATACTCGTCCGGCCCCATCGTGATCTGCTTTTCTTCGTTCAGAATGATCGTCCCGCCGTCATAATCCTTGACCAGACGCGGCTTGATGTCCGTATAGGGAACGACGTCCACCACATCCATATGCGCGATGAAACCGATCGTGATCCCGTCCCAGTCCGGGATATTCGCGGGAATCGTCCCGTAGACGTAGCCGTTCTCGTCCATGCGGGCGTCCGCCATGCCGAGCCCTTTCATCTCCTCCACCAGGTCCTTTGCGAGGACAAGCTGGGAAGGTGTGCTCGGACAGGTCGGCGAATTCTCATCCGACGCGGTCGGGTACTGTGTGTAGCCTAAGAGTCTCTCATACGCTTTCATTATAGGTTCTCCTTCTGCTTTATAGAATCAGTTTTGCTGAAAAATCTTGCTGCGTCAATCACGCTGAAGTGTCTCCAGATAGCGGCGCGCGGCGCGCAGACCGTCAACTGCCGCGCTGAGGATCCCGCCTGCGTAGCCCGCGCCTTCACCGACCGGATACACACCAGGGACAGAAGACACGCCGTTCTCGTCGCGCAGGATCCGCACAGGGCTCGAACTGCGTGATTCAACACCGGTCAGAACCGCTCCGCCGGCCGCGAATCCGTCCATTTTATCATTCATTCCAAGGATGCCGCGCCCGAGAGGAAACGCCATCTCGTCGGGCAGGATCTCCCGCAGATGCGCTTCTGTCACCCCGCAGGGGAAAGTCGGTCCCACATCCGGATACTGTCCAGCAGGGACCGGTGTCCGCAGCTTCAGATCCGCAAGATAATCGCCGACTGTCTGTGCCGGGGCTCTCCAATCGCTGCCGCCGAGCTCATATGCCGCCCGTTCGATCTTCCGCTGGAAATCGATCCCGGCAAGAGTCCCTGGCCCGTAATCCTCCGGCGTCACGGTCACGAGCAGCGCCGCGTTCGCGTTTCTGCCGTCCCGCGCGTACTCGCTCATGCCGTTCGTCACAAGTCCGCCAGGCTCCGAAGCTGCCGCGATGACCTGTCCCCCAGGACACATACAGAACGAATAAATGCCCCTTCCGCTCTCCCGGTCATTCCAGGTCAGTTTATAGGAAGCCGCACCAAGCGCGGGATCGCCCGCATGCTCGCGGTACTGCCGCAGATCCACCCATTTCTGGGAATGCTCGATCCGGAAGCCGACGGCAAATGCCTTGGCTTCCATCCGCATTCCGCTGTCGTAAAGCTGCCGGACCGTATCTCTTGCGGAATGTCCGATCGCAAGGAAGACCGCGCCGGCCTTAAGTTCCCGGATCGTCCCGTCAGCTGCCTGCGTCTGTACTGTCACCTCGTCATGTCCCGGATCTGTCCCCCGGACACCGACAAGTTTTGTCGAGTACAGGATCTGTCCCCCGAGCGAAAGAACTTCTTCCCGGAGCGCGCGAACGACCTGCTGCAGCCGGTCCGTCCCCACATGCGGCTTCGAATCGTAGAGGATCTCTTCCGGCGCGCCGAAATTCACGAATTCACGCAGGATCTTTCTCGCGCTTCCGTCCCTGTCCTTGATCTGGGAGTTCAGCTTCCCGTCGGAAAAAGTCCCCGCACCGCCTTCTCCGAACTGCACGTTCGAATCCGGCTCAAAGACCCGCGTTTTGAAGAAACGGTCTACGTCCTGAGCGCGCTCCTCGACCGGACGGCCGCGCTCGAGCACGATCGGGCAAAGCCCTGCTCTCGCAAGCGCAAGAGCCGCAAACATTCCTGCCGGTCCGAATCCCGCGACTACGGGCGGATCAGCCGGCTGTTTCCGCACATTGCGGATCCAGGCAGGAGACGCTTCCATCCGGTCCACGTCCTTACCGGGTTTTGCCCGGGACAGGACGCTTTTTTCATCCGCTACCTGAACCGCTACGGAATACGAATATACGAAATCATGCCCGCGCCGTGCGTCGAGCGACCGGCGCAGGATCTCGAACGAAAGGAATTCAGACGGGCGGATCTTAAGACGTCTGGCCGCCATATCACGCAGCGGCGTGACGTTCGCGCCGACCGGCAGCGTAAGTTCGGATATACGGATCATGGCTGTCCTCCTTCTCCGATCCTGATGATGGGGGACGGATCATTGCGCGGCGCGACCCTGACGTAATAATTGCCCGGTCCCAGCCGGTCATAGAGAACGCCGAGAACCGTCCGCCAGGCCGTTTCCGGCGTGTTGTTGTCTTCGGACAGATGCGCGAGCAGCGTCTGGCAGTAGGGATTCGAAGCGATCACGTCGGCAAGCAGGAAGCCGCAATCCACATTGGACAGATGCCCGAGATTGCTGTGGATCCGGTGCTTGAGCGAAGCCGGATAAGGCCCGTTCATCAGCATTTCCAGATCGTGGTTGGACTCCGCGATCATAATATCCGCGCCGCGAGCAAGGTCCCGCATCTCCTCAGACACCATCCCGGTATCCGTGAGGATCATCAGTTTATGTCCCTCGGCGGTTATCTGATAGCCTACCGGCTCGTTCGCATCATGATATGTCAGGAAAGGCAGGATCCTCATATTTGCCAGTCGGTATCCGTGATCCGGTCGGATCGTGTAGCAGCGCGGCAGAGCGATCCGTCCCAGAGCTTTCTGCATGCCCTGCCACGTCCCTTCTGTCGCGAAAACAGGGATCTGGTATTTCCGCACGAAAGCGCCGATTCCTTTGACGTGGTCGCTGTGTTCGTGCGTGACAAAAACAGCCTGCACCGCCGCCGGATCCAGGCCCATGCTGTGCATGCCTGCTTCCGCGGCCTTCAGACTGATTCCGATATCGACGAGCACACAGGCGCCGCCGGCTTCCACATAATGGCAGTTGCCGCTCGAACCGCTCGCTATCGAACAATACCGCATCCCTTTCACTCCTGTCCCTTCCAGAACTCTTCCAATACTTCTCCGACCCTTGAAGGATCCGTCACTTTCACATCCCAGTCAGCAGGCAGATTCCGCCGTACCACGGGCTCCTGATAGCGCGCGTCCAGAAGCACGATCACGCCTCGGTCCGTCTCTGTCCGGATCACCCGGCCCGCCGCCTGGAATACTTTATTCAGTCCGGGATAGCGGTACGCGTAGTCAAAACCGCTGCCCGTAAGCCTGTCCATCGCGTCCCGCACCAGATCACGTTCCAGGCCGATCTGCGGGATCCCGACAGTTACGATGACTGTCCCGATCAGTCTCTTTCCGGTCAGATCGATCCCCTCCGAAAAGGCCCCGCCCATCACCGCGAAGGCGAGTGTCCACGGCGGATCCTCCCGGAAGTGTCCCAGCCATTCTTCTCTGTTCTCTTCCGTCATGCCGGATTCCTGAAGGAGAATTGTGTCCCCGGGATATGCGTCCCGGTAGAAATCCGCCACCCGCTGCAGGTACGGGTAAGACGGGAAAAACACGATATAATTGCCTTCGTGTGCGTGAACCGTCCGGTAGATCACCGCGCATACGTCCCCGATACTGGCTTCACGGCTCTTATAGTCGGTCCTTACGCCGTCCGCCGACACGACGGCCAGATGGGAAGGATCGAACGGTGACGGCAGGCAGATCGCCTGAGACGGATTCTTCTCGTCCTTGACCTCCAGCATCTCACGGTAATAGGCAATCGGCAGCAGCGTCGCGGAGAAAAGGATCACGGCCCGCACCTGATCATAACGTTCGGCAAGCTTTTCTGCCGGATGCACGCAGTAGATCCGGATCTGCACATCTGTCCCTTCCTTGCGGCTGTAGACCACAGAACTGTCGTCATAAGCCTCCGCCATCCGCAGCCAGAACAGAATGTCAAAATACAGCTGTGTCCCTGCCGTATCCGCGCTGCCTTCTTTCATCAGCCAATCGGCCAGCTCCTCCCGGAAGCCGTCGAGCGCGGCCGTCAGGACCGTCGGCGGAGAGGCTTCCACGCATGCGCCTCTGTCCGAAAGCACTTCTTCTTTCTCATCAAACCAGGTCACGATCTCGCTAAGCTGCCGCCGCAGCCTCCGTCTGACTCTGGCCGGTCTGCCCCGGAATCTTGCCTGCAGATCGACAAAAGGCGCGCGTCCGAGCTCCGCGCTGTACATGCTCTGCGCACGCTCCGGCAGGTTGTGGGCTTCATCCACAAGCAGCGTATAATCGGTCTTCTCGTTCTCGCCGAAGAACCGTTTGAGCGACGCGGTCGGGTCGAACGCGTAATTATAGTCCCCGATGATCACATCCGACCATGTACTGATGTCAAGCTCCAGTTCAAAGGGACAGACATGATGCTTCTCGGCGATCGCGAGGATCTGCTCGCGTTTCAGGCTGCCGCCGGCCTCAGCATCCGCAGCGGCCGTAACAGCCTCATAGACCGCATCGTTGATCCGGTCGTAATGCCCTTTTGCATAGGGACAGACGTCCGGCGTGCAGGCACGTTCCGGCATGGGACATATCTTGTCCTTCGCCGTGATAGAGACGGATAAGAGTTCCGGCTCCTGTGTGCTGAGCCTGTCCAGAGCTTCCTGAGCAGCTCTTGCCGCGGCGTTTTTCGCCGTCAGATAAAAGATCTTGGAAGTCAGGCCCTGTCCCATCGCTTTCAGGGACGGGAACAGTGCGGAGATCGTCTTGCCGATCCCGGTTGGCGCCTGCAGGAACAGCACATGGCCGTCCTGTATCGTTTTGTAGACGTACGCGGCCATCGTTCTCTGTCCCTCCCGGTACTCCGGATAAGGGAACTCCAGCCGTTCAAGCGATGTGTTCCTCGCGAGGATATGCGCGTTCTGCCAGCGCACCCACACCGCACAGCGCTCCGCGACGTCCGCAAAAAAAGCCTCCAGCTCTTCCTTCGTCAGATACTGCTCAAAAGAGAATTCTTCCTCCGTCTCGAGCTGATAGTAGGTCAGCCGGCACAACACTCCCGGCTCATCCTCGCAGATCATAGCGGCGTAACATAAAAGCTGAGCCCGATGGGTCGGCTCATAATCAAAACCCAGACTCTCCCCGGACGCATAGGTCGATTTGATTTCTTCGACACAAAGACGGCCGTCGACAGTCGTGATTCCGTCTGCGCGGCCTTCTATGACGAGGGACAATCCATCCCCGGCATCTACGGTCCGGCTCAGGGCAACTTCCTTCTGATAGTCGCCGCCCCGGCTCTTCTGGATCTTCTGATGAGCCTTGGTCCCTTCAAGCGCACGTTCCGGGCTCTGGAAACCGCCGCTTGTGAGATCCCCGCTCCGGCAGATGAACTCGGCCATCTGCCGGACGGAGATGTGAAATTCAGTTGTTCTGTCAGGCATTACAGCAGCCAGACCGGAAGCTCGTCTTTCTTTTTCTCTTCCTGATGAGCCGCCTCAGGTACATTCTTGGATGCATCCTTGCCGGCGGTCTTCGTATCTGCGGCAGCCTTGACGCTGACTTTGGAAGGAACGCTCTGGATCGTGATCACGCCGCCCTTGACAGTTGCCGGCACCAGTACCGGCCTCTCGGAAGGCGTCTTGTTCGGCTGGTGAACGGTCATGAAATACTTCCCGCTCCAGTCCTTGAAGACCATTCCGTGTCCGCCGTCCTCTTCGAACGCGAGCTTCTCGTTCTGCTTCCACGGTCCGAGGATCCCGTTCTTAGACACGGCCGATCCCATCGCGTAGCCCTTAGGGCCTCTGCCGGACCAGAGCATGATCAGATTCCGTCCCTCTTTGACCAGGAACGGTCCGTCCGTTACATAGCTCAGCGCATCCAGCTTTGTCTCAGGATCGCGCTCCTTCCACGGGTGCCCCTGCGCCCATGAGGCTTCGGACGCGTGGAACAGCAGCACCGGCTCACCTGCCGGCGCGCTGAGATCTGCTGTTAACGGCATCGCGCAGATCTCGCCGTCAATTACCTGCGTCCACTCATGGCAGAAAACGATCCACGGCTGACCCTTCGGATCTTCATAGAAAGTACCGTCCAGGCACTCCCAGTCGGCCGGTGTCACCGGGCCGTCAGAAATCGGCTCATACGGGCCTTCCGGCTTGTCCGCGCGCAGGATCTGCGTCCCTTTGCGGCGCGTCTCGGAGCCGAACGTCACGAACATATAGTATTTCCCGCGGTATGCGTGTACTTCCGGAGCCCAGAAATTGCGGGTCCCCCAGAAATCATCCGCCGGACGGAACGCCGGCATCGGACCGTGCCAGTGCTCCAGATCTTCGCTTTCATAGCAGTCCAGTCCCGGATACGGGCCTCTCCAGCAGTCCGGACCCGTCGTACCGAACAGATAGTATTTCTTTTCCTCCGGAACCGGCAGGATAAAAGGATCACGCATCTGGATCTGAGACAGGGACAGATATCCGTTTTCCTGCATCAGCGGGAAAAGACTCTCCAGATTGACGCCGCAGTCTGTCAGGATCTGCAGCATTGTGTAATGCTTGCGCATCTCTTTGCAGTACAGAAGCGCCTGCTTTGCGATCTCGCCGGTGATGAAAGGCAGTCCGGTGTAATCCATGACAGCGCCGGTGTGCTTCAGCGCCTGACGCATGCGGTCAAGCCGCGGCAGCTCCGCACGGATGATTCCGTTGATCTGACGGCGGTTCTTGACGATCTTCTTCACGCGCTCGATCCTTGCCGGCGCATCGAATTTATAATCCTTGAGGATCTCAGGAGCGGCCGCTCCATAGACCTTCGCGATCGTCTTCTTATAGGGTTCCTCGTCAAAACGTTCCAGGCGCGGGATCACGCGGCGCGTTTCGATATCCAGATCGAGGAATCTGCGGTATACACGCTCCATCATCAGCGCGCCTACGCCGACCTTGGTGCCGTGGAAAATCGCGGGCTTGTTGTTCAGCTGCAGCCACATTTCCCAGAAATGCGAGAAATGATGCTCGGATCCGGAGGCCGCGCGGGAAGTCCCCATATAGCTCATATACACACCGGAAAGGACCAGTCCTTCCATGATCTTCTCAAGCAGCTCGTCGCCGAATTCGCCCTCTTCAGGCGCCTGAAGCGCGAGCTCCGTGATCATGTCCGTGACCTTGAGCATGGCTTCCGCGATGAAATCACAATAGTACTCACCGTTGATCAGACGGGACAGTTTCCAGTCCAGTCCGGCGTTGTATTTCGCCATCATATCGGCAATACCGGCAACCGTCATGCTGCGCGGCGCCTTGCTCATAACGGCAAGATCTCCGACGATGACCTTAGGCGGAGCGTAATACTCCGTCACTTTCATGTTGTTGCGGACAAGCGCGGCAACTGTGGACGCATAGCCGTCCATCGACGCGGCCGTTCCGATGATCCACTGCGGGACACCGCCGACCATGTGCGCGATGACCTTGCCCAGATCGTTCAGCGTACCGGATCCGACGGAAATGATAACGTCCGGTGTCGTCCCGCAGCCTTTATAAGCCGCGACGCCCTCGTCCATCGCTTCTTCGTCGGCCGGCAGCCATCCGTTCCGCTCATAGATATGCTCGTAAACCGTATATCCGGCATCGCGGATGATCCCGGCGGCCTGAGCGCCGGCAGCCTCATGCGTGTGCGTATCCTCGAGCATCAGAACGGTCTTCATCCCGTGGCGCTCGAGCAGCTCGGGCAGATACTCCATCGCTCCGCGGCCGATCACGACCTCATCGATATCCGCGCGGTGCGTCCTTCCGCAGGAACAGACGATATCCTTATTCAATACGTCTGCCAGGGGCATCATTTCCTGCAGTGTCTTATCCGGCATTTTCCCCATCCTCCTTTTCTTCTGCAGCCATAGGTCCGGCCTCCGTTACGTTTTCTTCACCGGATCCTTCATCAGGAACTGCCTCGCTCTCCAAAGCGGGCTGCGCTCCGACGTATCCGGTCTCTTTATAGGCTTCTTCCGTGATCTCCTCCGGGTATCCCAGATACTCCAGGATCCGGATGCCGTTGGGAGCCTTGAGCACGCCTCTCTTCAGCGTGTAGTCAAAATCAAGCTTTTCTTTGGTCACGTTCTCGCCGAAATGATAGCTGTCATACTGATCCGCGACCTTATTCGTGATCTCGATATCATGTGTTGCGACGATTACGAGCGTATTCCGCTCGCCAAGGTAGCGCAGCAGCGAAGACGCGGCCGCGACACGCTCGATCGGGTTCGTTCCGCGGAAGATCTCGTCGACGATCAGAAGCGATGTGCGCTTCTCCTCGACCACCCGCAGCATTCTCAGCAACGCTTCCGCCTCGGCCATATAATAGCTCTTACCGCCCATCAGATCATCCGAAGGACTGATCGATGTGACGATGTTGAAGAAACTGGCTTCGTAGGAATCAGCGCATACCGTGTAGAATGTCTGTGCCATCAGCGCTCCGGTCGCGATCGTCCGCAGGAACGTTGATTTGCCGGACATATTCGAGCCCGTGATCACGACGTTCTTCTGCTCAACGGTCAAGGAATTCGCAACGCCCTCCCGCTCAAGCAGCGGATGAATGATATTCTCCACACGGAGCACCTGCGGCTCCTCCACGAACACCGGCTTCGCCGAGCGGCGCAGCCCTCTGCGGAAAGAAGCGACAGCCATCAGTGCGTCAAGCTCACCGAGTTTGCGGTACAGCACACGCAGGACCGGCGCGTACTCTTCAAGCAGATTCGTGCAGCGGATATAAGCCCTGTCCTCGACCAGGAAAAGGATCTGGATATACTCAAGAAGTCCGGCCAGATCTCCGCCCCCGCCGCCTCCGAACACACCGGCTTTTTTGCGCAGCGGGGCGCATTTCTTCGCGCATTTCTGGAAGAAATCCCCGTAATCCGCCTCAAGCTGCGGGATCTGCAGATTCGCGATCTCCTCGGCCGCGTCGATCATCGAGGCGATATACCGGACGCCCGGCATCGCTGCCTCCGTCCGGCGGTTCAGCTTCTGGTGATAGAACGTATTGACAACAAACATGATGACGGCGAACATCAGTCCCGACAACTTAAAGAAAGGTATCGAGATCAGGGAGATCAGCATCAGGATCGCCAGTGTATTCGTCCAGGAGGCATATTCCGGCAGCTTGGGAATCCCTTTAAAAAGCAAAGAACAGGCGCCGTCATATTCCGAGCGCCCGAGGCTGTAAAAGATGCATCCCAGCTTGTCTCTCTGCTCCTGATGGTGCAGGATATAGTCCATGACACGGTCCCTGCGCTTCAGTTCCTTTTCATCGAAAACAGGCGTCCGCAGCTCGTTGTAGAGTACCTGGGCGCCCGGTTTTGAATAAGCACGGTCCATTTTGCAGTAGACCTCGTTCATTTCCAGATCGTTCCATGTCTGGTCGTCAAGAATCCAATCCGCCCGCTTCATCATGCTGACGAAATGGTTCTCCGTATCCCTGAACGAAAGCTCCTCTTTACGGATATCACTGAAGTCTTTGCCCCAGTGTGACTGCACATACTGTATCCGGCTCTTTTTATAATATTTAGCCATCCGTCTGCTCCTCCAGGGCAGTCTCTGTGATCGTGACCGTTACGGTATCCGGCGCGCTCACCGCGCTCAGTCCGTCGTTAAGCTTATATGCAACGGTAACCACATAGTCGCCTGTCCCGCTGACGCCGGAAAGGTCGATCGACGCCTTGACCGGTACGCTTCCCCCTGCAGGATACGCGTCCGGCTTACCCTTAACCGACACCTGCAGAGGACCGTTCGTCAGAGCGCATTCATACTCATCCGGGAGTCCTGTCACTGTCATATTGTCCAGCGGAATCGAATAATTCTTGACCGTATACGGCTGCTGCTCGACTGTCACCGTGATCGTCCGGATACTGTCATCCGCCAGTCCGATCACTGCGTTATGCATGGAGGACAGGGATTCAGCCAGCGCTTCCAGATCATATTCCCTGGTAAAAACGTCTTTCTCCCCTGTGATCGTGATCGGAGAGAGCTTAACCTCCGAAATCGCGTCAACGACCGACTCGGGTCCGTAGATCTTCATCTCTTTGTCCGAGATCGAAACAGCGGAGACATAATAGTCACCGGCCGCATTCTCCGTCACGTCAGGAGTCCCGATCGTTACGGTCTTGTATTTGTAGACCGGTACTGTCAGCTGACTCATCAGCTTGGCGGAATAGGTGACACCGCTGAGCCCGTTCAGATCGACCTCATTACCCTCAGCGTCCAGGAAAACGATGCTCTTGCCCTTGCCGGTAACATCTGCCGTCGCCTTCTCGAGGTTCACGGAGACTCTCGCAGAGGCTATCTGATCGAGTCTGGACTTGGGGCCTTTCAATGTGACTGTCGAAGGTACCATTACGACGGTCGAATCATCCTCCGGCACCAGATATCCTTCTGCCGGAGTACCTTCACGCACGAGCTGCAGAGTATATTCACGTGAAATCAGATCCTCGACAAGGATCGGCGCGAAGTTGATATTCTGCTGTTTGATCGTGACCGAACGGTTGGAACAGGTGCAGAGAATCTCAGCCTTGCCCTCCTCCGGTACGACATTAAGGAAATCGATCGTAGCCGTAAAGTCATCTGCCGAGAGATTCTCTACGACAGAACGCTGTCCGCTGACCGTTGCCGCGATCGTGATATTGTCCTCGATCTCGACATATTTGCCGTGTTCTGTAAAATAATCCTGATTCAGGATCGTGACCGGGATACCCGTGACCGTAACGGATCCGATCGGATTCTGCCGGTTCACGACCATGACCCAGAGTACAAAAGCCAGGACAAGGGAGAAAATTTTAAGTCCGATATTCGTCGTAAAGAACTTCCTGACGTATGCCCACACTTTGGCAGCGGTCTCTTTAAATTCGGGACTCAAGATTTTTCCTCCTTTCCGTTCCGCTTCTCGATCAGTTTCTGCCATACCGTCTGGTTGGCGGAAAGCTTCTCCTGGAACTGGTTCAGTATGAAGGAACGGTCGATATCTCTTGTGATCGACCCCTTATAAGCCATCGAAATCGCGCCGGTCTCTTCGGAAACCACAAATACCCTGGCATCCGAGACTTCACTTAAGCCGAGCGCCGCTCTGTGCCGTGTTCCCATCTCCTTGCTGATCGTAGGATCCTCGGAAAGCGGCAGATAACACGTCGCGTACGTTACGCGATTATTGCTGATGATCACCGCGCCGTCATGGAGCGGCGTGTTTTTCTCAAAAATATTGATCAGAAGCTGGCTTGTCACGGCCGCGTCGACCTCGATACCGGTCTGTTCATATTCGCCGAGCGGGACTTCCTGCTCAACGGCTACAAGTGCGCCGGTCTTGACCGCAGCCATCTTCTCGAGCGCGTCCGCGATCTCACTGACCGTCTTCTGAGAGATCTTTTCTTTCGAATTGGACGAGATCAGATTGAACAGGCCGCCGTGACCCAGACGCTCCAGTGCATGGCGGATCTCCGGCTGGAAAATGATAACGAGAGCAAGTACGCCGTAGACCATCGTATTCTGCAGCAGCCAGACCGTCATATTCATCTGCAGGAAATTCGAAAGCAGCGCGACGACCGCAAGCAGCAGCACACCGCGGAGCAGTGTCGCCGCTCTTGTCCTGCGCAGCCACAGCAGGATCCGGTAGAACACAAAAGTAACGAGCGCGATATCCAATATATCCATAAAACCGAGGTGCGGGAAGAAAGTGATCCCGCTCGTGGACCGCAGCCAATCCAGCAATCGCTCCAGGATACTCATTTCCCACACCTCTTTCTTTAATGGTCTATATTTTTAGTTCCGTATTGCGTGTTTCTTTGATTATTACCGTCAGCACGGCATTCCGCCGGTCATTTTCCGGCCTTGCCGTCTTCTTCGTCCAATCCGTCGAAGAAAAGACGGATCGTCTCATCGCTCCAGCCCGTGTCCTTCTTCAGATTCTCGATCTTTGCCTCGGAACGGATATCATCCGGAAGCAGATCGGAAAGCGGGGGCTCCTGCATTCTGTCCTTCTCAGCAGTCTCATCTGCAGCAGGCTCTTCGGCTTCCGTCGTCTCGGCCGCCGGTCCAGGCACAGACATGTCTTCGGCACCGGCCGGAAGCTCGTCTTCATTCTCGGGCTCGGACTCGAATTCAAAGAGGTCCTTTGTCTCCGAAACCGTCTCCTCTACGTCCTCAAACGGGACCTCGGTCCACGGCTCTTCCGCCGCAGTCTCCGTCTTATCTTCCGCATCCTTCCCATCCTTAGGCTTACGGATCTCGGCGACCTTATCCGTTACAAAGCCCTTCGCGGACTCGAATCCTTTCTTCGCCTTGGTCCCAAGTCCTGCGAAAAAGCCCTTTACATTCGCAAGATCGATAGCTGGCTTCGATTTGGCTTCTTCGAAAGCCTGCTCCTCTGCAGGAACCGCTGCATTCTCCACAGCTTCTGTCTCTGCGGGCTCCTCAGCATTGACAGGCTCCTCGTCCTTGCCGGCATCCTCATCCTTCCCTGAATCGAGGAAACCGAACGCTGCGAACAGCGGCTTGGACGGTTTTGCCTGCTTTCCAGACTTTACGGCTTTCTCCGGCTGTTCTGCCTCTGCCTTTACAGGCTTCGCCTCCGGAGCGGACTCACGGACAGCCTCGCGGACCGATTCCTTCACGGTCTCGTCCGTCTTCACATAATCGGTATGGACCGCTTCCGTAGTCGGGATCATCTGTGTCCTGCCGTCTGTGATCGTCTTGATCTCAGGCTTCCTGGACAGCGCCAGGATCTTGGGAATCGCTTTTACGTAGTAATAATACTCATCGTCCGCGAACTCAAGCCGCCGCGACATCTTATAATTCAGCGCAATATGGAAGAATTCTATGAAGATCATGACGAGCATCGCGATCACCGGCATCTTGACCGTGTCGATCACAGAGATATCGATCATGCCCGTCGTACGTCCGACGACCAGACATACGAATCCGACAGCCGCGCCCGCGATCACCGCGAGATAGCGCATATAGTTGAAATTGATCTTGTCGAGCAGCCATACAACGACAACGATGCCCGCGCACAGGATCATCAGGAACATCAGCTCTTTGTTCTTGATGAACTGATCGGCAATGTAGCTGAGCGTCTCGGTCGCAAGCTCCGGCAGCTCATCGATGGCTCCGGCGTCGAACTTAAGGAAGACAGGCAGGATCCGCATGAAGCTCCACAGCACAATACCTCCGATGATCGGAATGATGGAGAAAACGCCCATGAACGCGCCGGCAAAAAGCGGAACGATCAGGATATTTGTCTTCATCAGCAGCGGCATGAGGATCATCAGGATCGTCTCGTCCGGCGCGAGCCGCGAGATCAGAATGTAGAGCACGAGCAGCAGGACCGCCGCGATGATCGCGCCCCAGAACGATGCCTGGTAGATATTGTAAAGAATGATAATGATCGCAAAGAACGTCGCGAACCGCATCGGAAGCAGGATGCACAAGAGCGCCAGGATCATATGCACCGCCGCGGAATTGAACGGCAGTCCGGACTGGAATCCCTCCCACGCGCTGACCCTCTCAAAGATCAGGAATACAAACGCAAATTTGGCCAATATTTTGATCGGGAGCTCCAGCTGCATAAAAGCCCGGCAGATCCAGGCCCGAATCTGATAGATTATTTTCATAGATTATACCTCTCGGTTATTCGTAGTATGCGTGCCTTACTTCTGATAGGCATCGATCTCGTCCAACTGGCGGAAATACTTATGGACCCGCCGCTCCGCCTTGGCGTACCGGCTTCCGTAGTACGCGGAAGTCAGGATCGAGACCGCGATGCTTGCGATCAGATAGATCAGCACGACCTTGATCGCGAAACCCTGGTAGTCAAAATGAAGCAGATCCACAGACTGTACGTAGACAAGCTGGAAAACGTAGGCACCGACCGCAAGGATATAGAACACGGTCAGCCACACCTTTGTTACAAGACGATTTATTGCGATATAATCCGGGAGAAAGTACCTGCGGATGAAATAATCCTTCCTGTACTGATAGCTGCTCTCGTACAGAGCCGCCTGCGTCATGACCCGGACTTTTCTCTCATTCAGCAATCCATTCACATCCTAATCTAAAGATTGATATAGCAAAAATCCTTCGCTGTACATCATACCACAAGACATTGTGTTTTACAAGCTTTTTCTCCTCAAAAAACAGCCCTTCCGAAGCCGAAAAAAGGCCCGCTTCCGTAAAAGCGGGTCTTATGGATCATCTGTGTGATCAGCTGTTGGACTCCTGCTCGACAAGGCGTGCTCCGGCATAGAGTTCGCGAAGCTTCGGCTTCTCGATCTTACCGGTCGCGTTGCGCGGCACATCGCCGAAAATGATCTTGCGCGGCCGTTTGTAGCGCGGCAGATCCAGGCAGAAGCTGTTGATCTCTTCTTCGGTGCAGGTCTCGCCGCTCTTCAGCTGGATAATGGCTGTCGCGATCTCTCCGAGCCTCTTGTCCGGCGTACCGATAACGGCAACGTCATGGATCTTGGGATGTGCGGCCAGATAGGATTCGATCTGGACCGGATACAGATTCTCTCCTCCGGTAATGATAACATCCTTCTTACGGTCGACCAGATAGTAGAAGCCTTCCTCATCCTGTCTGGCCATATCGCCGGTGAAAAGCCATCCGTCATGCAGCACCTCCGCTGTCGCCGCCGGATCCTTGTAATACTCGATCATGACGCCGGGGCCCTTTACGCAAAGCTCGCCGACCTCTCCCTGCGGGACGGTATTGCCGTTCTCGTCAACGATCTTGCACTGCCAGCCGTAGCCGGGAATACCGATCGCGCCGACTTTGCCGACGTTCTCCATGCCCAGATGCACGCATCCCGGGCCGGTGGACTCGGACAGACCGTAGTTCGTATCATACTGATGATCCGGGAAATACTCCATCCAGTGACGGATCAGGCTCGGCGGTATCGGCTGCGCGCCCATGTGCATCAGTCTCCACTGCTTCAGATTATAGTCTTCAATATGGATCTCGCCGCTGTCGAGCGCTGCCAGGATATCCTGCGCCCACGGTACGAGCAGCCAGACAATCGTGCAGCCCTCACGGGAAATCGCGTCAAAGACCGCCTTGGGCTTATTCCCGCGCAGAAGCACCGCACGGCTGCCTGTATACAGCGAACCGAACCAGTGCATTTTGGCTCCGGTATGGTACAGAGGCGGTATGCAGAGGAAAACATCCGATCTTGTCGTTGCGTGATGCATGGCCTCCATGTGTGCAGACTGCATTAATGCAGTATGTTTATGCAGAATTGCCTTGGGAAGTCCGGTCGTACCCGAAGAATAGTAGATCGCGGCAAAATCATCGTCCTCGATCAGGACCTTAGGCGCGGTACTGGAGCAGTTCGACGCGCTCAGATGGTAATCCTCCGCGAAATACGGGCAGGAATCCCCGACGAACATCAGCAGCCTCTCGCGTCCGAGATCCTCGGCGATCGACTCGACCCGTCCGATAAACTCCGGTCCGAAGAAAAGAACGTCGACATCGGCCAGTTTGACGCAGTACTCGATCTCATCCGCGGTATAGCGGAAATTCAGCGGGACCGCGATCGCGCCGGCTTTAAGAATGCCGAAATAGATCGGCAGCCAGTCCAGGCAGTTCATCATCAGGATCGCTGCCTTCTGTCCCTTGCGGATACCCTTGCTGATCAGCAGATTCGCGCATCTGTTGGCTTTCTCGTCAAAAACGGACCAGGTAATGGTCCTGCGGTACGGCGCGGATGACGTCGGTTGGATCAACTCGTATTCCTTCCACGTTACACGCTGCGGCTCTTCGATCTCGGGATTGACCTCGATCAGTGCGATTTCATCGCCGTAAAGCTTACTGTTCCTCTCCAGAAGATCTGTGATCGGCATCTTTCTGTCTCCTCCCCTTGACAAATACACGGAAGTGTGGTCTAATTAATAATTATCAATTCCATGTTTATATGTACAAGCATTTCTAATGATACTATAAATTTTGAAATTGTCAAGAAAAAATATCTCACTCAGAGAAAAGACAGGAGATGACAGAGTGAAAGAACTGATGCTCGGCAATAAGGCATTCGCGCGCGGTCTGTATGAGGCCGGCTGCTGTTTCGCCTCCAGTTATCCCGGAACTCCAAGTACGGAGATCACGGAAGAAGCCGTCAAATTCGATGAGATCTACTGCGAATGGGCTCCCAATGAGAAAGTCGCCCTGGAAGCGGCTTTCGGCGCGTCTCTCGCCGGTCGGCGCGCGTTCTGCGCCATGAAGCATGTCGGTCTGAACGTCGCTGCGGATCCGCTCTATACGATGTCCTATACAGGTGTCAACGCGGGTCTTGTCATCGCGGTCGCGGACGATCCGGGAATGCATTCCTCACAGAATGAGCAGGATTCCCGCCATCACGCCATTGCATCCAAGGTTCCGATGCTCGAGCCGTCTGACGCGGCTGAGGCACTTGCTTTCGTCAAGATCGCCTACGAGATTTCCGAGACGTTCGATACACCGGTCCTGATCCGCATGTGCACACGTGTTTCGCATTGCCAGTCGGTCGTTGAGACCGGCGAGCGCGTCCTCCCGCCGCAGAAGCCTTACGAGAAAAATATCGCGAAGTACGTTATGATGCCGGGCATGGCCAAGCGCCGTCATCCTCTGGTCGAGAAACGCACGCTCGACCTTGCGGAATGGGCGGAGACCGCTCCTGTCAACCGTGTTGAGATGGGCGGGACGGATCTCGGTATCATCACTTCTTCCACTTCCTATGAGTATGTGAAGGAAGTCTTCGGCGATTCCGTTTCCGTACTGAAGATCGGCATGAGCAATCCTCTGCCGGACAAGCTGATCCTCGATTTTGCGTCCAAAGTCAAGGAGCTCGCCGTCGTCGAGGAGATGGATCCGATCTTTGAGCAGCACTGCAAAGCGCTTGGACTCAAAGTCCACGGTAAAGATCTGCTTCCGATGGAGGACGAGTATTCCCAGAATCTGATCGCTAAAGCATTCGGCAAGACCGTCGCCGCCGGACCCGCGATCGAAGACGCGATCCCTGCGCGGCCGCCCGTTATGTGCGCCGGCTGCCCGCACCGCGGCTTGTATTATGTTCTGAAGAAAAACCGCTGCACCGTTCTCGGCGACATCGGATGCTATACGCTTGGCGCGACCGCTCCTCTGCAGGCTGCGGACACAACGCTCTGCATGGGCGCGTCCATCAGCTCCGTCCACGGCTATAACAAGATCATGGGCGAAGCCGGTGAGCAGCATACCGTAGCCGTTATCGGCGATTCGACATTCGTGCATTCCGGTATGACAGGCCTTGCGAATATCGCATACAATATGTCCAATTCAACGGTCATCATCCTGGACAACTCGATTACCGGAATGACCGGCCATCAGCAGAATCCGACGACCGGTTACAACATCAAGGGCGATCCGGCCGGCAAGATCGATCTGGAAGCTCTCTGCCATGCGATGGGAATCAATCGTGTGCGCGTCGTCGATCCGTACGATCTCGACCAGTGCGACAAGGCGATCAAGGAAGAACTCGCCGCAAACGAGCCTTCCGTCATCATTTCCCGCCGTCCGTGCGCTCTTCTCAAGTACGTGAAGCACAAACCGCCGCTGCGCGTCAACACGGACAAGTGCATCGGCTGCAAATCCTGCATGCGGATCGGCTGTCCCGCGATCTCGATCAAAGGCGGCAAAGCTCACATCGACGCGACGCTCTGCGTCGGATGCGGCGTCTGCAGCCAGCTCTGCCCCGTCAAGGCATTTGAGAGTACCGGAGACAAGGAGGCGTAAGGAATGGAAACCAAGAATATCATGATCGTCGGCGTCGGCGGACAGGGGACACTTCTTGCGAGCAAACTCCTGGGCCAGCTCCTTCTTTCTGCCGGATATGACGTCAAAGTGGCCGAAGTCCACGGTATGTCGCAGCGCGGCGGCAGTGTCATCACCTACGTTCGTTACGGCGACAAGGTCTACTCTCCTCTGATCGATCAGGGCGAGGCGGATTACATCATTTCATTCGAGCTGCTCGAGGCTGCCCGCTGGATGCCTTACCTGAAGGAAGGCGGACGGATCATTACCAACACACAGCAGATGGACCCGATGCCTGTCATTACAGGAGCCGCGGAGTATCCGGAAGACATCGTTTCCAAGATACAGGCGAAGGGCGTGCCGATCGATGCCATCGACGGACTCGCGCTCGCGTCGGAAGCCGGCTCTGCAAGAGCCGTGAATATTGTACTGATGGGACGCTTGTCCCGTTACTTCGACATTCCGGAAGAACAGTGGCTTGACGCTGTCCGGAAGTCCGTACCGCCCAAATTTGTGGAAGTCAATCTGAAAGCCTTTGAGCTGGGGAGGAACTGCTGATGACTGAGAATTATTACAGTAAGGAGATCGAATGCGCGTCGCCGGAAACGATCCGTGCGATTCAGGACGAAAAGCTGGTCAAACAGGTCCGGCACGTATGGGACCGCGTCCCGTACTACCGCGCCAAAATGCAGGAAAAAGGTCTGACACCGGACGATATCCGTTCACGTGACGACCTGTACAAACTGCCTTTCCTGAGCAAGGCGGATCTGCGCGAGTGCTATCCTTACGGACTGCTCGGCGCGCCGCTTAAGGACTGCGTCCGCATCCAGTCCACTTCCGGCACGACCGGCAAACGCGTCGTTGCTTTCTACACACAGCATGACGTCGATCTGTGGGAAGAATGCTGCGCCCGCGCGATCATGGCGACCGGCGGCACCAATGAAGACGTATGCCAGGTTTCCTACGGATACGGGCTTTTCACCGGCGGACCGGGCCTCAACGGCGGAAGCCACAAGGTTGGCTGTCTGACCGTCCCGACCTCTTCCGGCAACACGGAAAGACAGATCATGTTCATCATGGATCTCTCCGCGACGATCCTCTGCTGCACGCCTTCCTACGCCGCATATCTCGGCGAATCCATGAAGGCTAAAGGCCTTACGCCCGACCAGATCCCGCTGAAGGTCGGTATCTTCGGAGCTGAGGCATGGAGCGAAGAGATGCGTCACAGCATCGAAGCAACGCTCGGCATCAAGGCTTACGATATCTACGGTCTGACCGAGATCTCCGGCCCCGGCGTCGCCTTCGAATGCTCCGAACAGAACGGCATGCACATCAATGAAGACCACTTCATCGCGGAAGTCATCGATCCGGATACCGGAGAAGTCCTGCCGGACGGAACGGACGGCGAGCTCGTCTTCACCTGTCTGGATAAAGAAGCTTTCCCGCTGCTTCGCTACCGCACGAGGGACATTACTTCCCTCAGCCACGAGAAATGCTCCTGCGGACGCACTTTCGTCAAGATGAGCCGTCCGAAAGGCCGTACCGACGACATGCTGATCATCCGCGGAGTCAATGTGTTCCCGTCCCAGATCGAGACCGTACTGCTGAACAGTGGCTATCCGGCCAATTATCAGATCCTGGTCGACCGTGTCAACAACACCGACACGCTGGACGTTCAGGTCGAAATGACGCCTGAGATGTTCACCGACAATCTGGGCGAAGTCGCCACCCGTCAGCGTCAGCTCGAGAGCGGCCTGCAGTCCATGCTCGGTATCCGTGCCGCCGTCCATCTGGTCGCGCCGCAGACGATCGCCCGCAGTGAAGGCAAGGCGGTCCGTGTAATTGACAAGCGCAAGATCTGAACAACAGTTTAGCTGACAGTCTGAACAACAGAATCAGGAGGTTAACTCATGAGTGTAAAACAGATTTCCATTTTCCTGGAGAACAAGCCCGGGACCCTGAACAAAATGACGGATGTCCTCGCGGATGCTTCCATCGACATGCGTGCTCTGTCCCTTGCCGAAACAAAGGATTTCGGCATCGTCCGCATCATCGTTGACGACGTCATCGTGGCCCTGTCCACGCTGAAAGCAGCCGGTTTCGTCTGCTCACTGACGCCTGTCGTCGTATGCGCGATTCCGGACGAACCGGGCGGACTGAACCGGATCCTTAAAGTCCTGACAGAAGCTGACGTCAATCTCGAGTACATGTACGCTTTCCTTGGCGGCAAAGACGCCGACCACGCCTACATGATTTTTCGTGTGGATGACGAAGACAAGGCTTCAGCTGCTCTTGTTGCCCGCAAGTTCCGTGTCGTAGAGCAGGAAGAGATTTCGGAGCTGTAACGGGCAGAGAATACAATGGACGAAAAAACAGTCTGGAGTACGATTTCAGGTATCTTTGCGGAATATGCTCTGAAAATCGCCGCGTCCCTTTTGATCCTGATTCTCGGATCCATGCTGATCCGCTTTATCATCAACCGGATCGGGGACGGCCGGTGGCTTAAGAAGCTGGACACCCGCAACCGCCAGTATCTGCGGACTTTTCTGAAGTTTTTACTGAACGCTTTACTGGTTATGGTGATCATTGCGGTCCTTGGCATTCCCATCGCGTCCATTCTAACGGTTCTTGCCGCTGTCGGCGCAACAATCGCTCTGGCACTGCAGGGATCACTGGCCAACGTTGCGAGCGGTATCGTGCTGTTGGTGACACATCCGTTCCGGATCGATGATTTTATCCAGGTCGGCGACAAGAGCGGACGCGTAACGGATCAGGGGCTGTTCTATACGACCATCCGGACGCTGGAAAATCTGGATATCGCGATTCCGAACAGTCACCTTACCACTGCTGTCATCACGAACATGTCCATGCAGAAGACCCGGCGTACTAATCTGACGCTCAGCGTGGCTTACGGAACAGATCCGGCAAAAGTCCGCGAGCTGATTCTGAACTATGCTGAGAACCATCCAAAAATCCTCAAAGATCCGGCGCCCTTCTGCGCCATGAGCGCGATGTCACAGTCGTCCATCGACTTCATTGTCCGCTTCTGGATGAAGAAAGAAGACTACTGGGACACATGGTTCGCGATGCAGGAGGATCTCTACAATCTCCTGTATGAGAACGATATCAAGATCCCCTTCAACCAGCTGGATGTGCACATCAAGAACGACTAAGTGCAATGATCGCGAGAATGTGAAGGCCGCGAGAACGCGTAGTCCGCAGATTGTAAAATGAATTCATAATAAAAGGGAGCATCGCTAATAGCTAAGGCTAATTGCCAAAGCCGTTCGCGGTGCTCCTGTTTTTATGCAGAAGCTCTGGTGTTCAAGGAATTTGTTTGTATAGCGCTGTCCGGGAGAGATGTTGGTTTCGATGGCCGCCATTAAATCTCCAGCAGAAAAAAAACTGTTTCAAGATGTTTTTTCTGCTTCTTTCGGGAGCCGAAACAGAAAAAGTTGTGCTTTCATCAGACTTTTCTGCTTCTTGTGCTCATCTCAGCAGAAAAACAAATGGTTTTTAACAATAATTCTGCTCAAATCGTCTGAAGCCAATCTATAAAGCAGAAAATCCAACCGATTCTCTTGATCATTCTGCTTTTCCAGGCATGTGAAGCAGAAAAGACAACGATTCTTGCCTGATTTTCTGCTTGGAAGCCTCAGATCGGACATGAGGAACGGATCTCCACCCTTAAAATGAATCCCGCAACGAGTTTCGGGAACAACAGGGACAGTTTTTCCTGTGCAGTAAGGAATGCCTGAGCAGCCCGGGAATGCCTGAGAATGTCTGATACCGCGATAAGACTTTTACCCCTGTTCCCAGTACTGCTGCGAGCCGTCTTCATCCCAGAGCTCGCGCCAGTCGGACGCGCCGGGCCACAGGAAGACCTGTCCCTTAACAAGACGGTTGCCGCGTTCGCAGCCGGCCAGGATCTGCATTTCCGCGTCCGTCAGCGGATCTTCGGTGACACATTTCAGATTGGCGTACAGATTCTTCTCCTTCGTGGAGAACGGGATCGGGGTCTGTCCCCGCTGCACGGCCCATTTCAGCGCGATGAGGACCGGATGACAATGATGCGCCTCGGCGATCGCGACGATTTCCGGCATCTGCAGATCCGCGATATCCTCCGGTGTTTTGTCCCTTTCCGGACGGTCCGGTGAACCGAGCGGGCAGAAACCGACCGGTTCGATACCCTGCGCTTTCACATAATCGTAGAGCTCCTGCTGCTGGAAGGCCGGATGCAGCTCCATTTCCACAGCCGCAGGACGAATCCGTACAAGCGGAAGGACCACTTCAAGCTTGGGGATCGTCATGTTGGACATGCCGATCGCGTGGACAAGGCCCATGTCGACGAG
Source organism: Bacillota bacterium (assembly GCA_017441925.1). Classification (GTDB taxonomy): domain Bacteria; phylum Bacillota; class Clostridia; order Lachnospirales; family Bianqueaceae; genus RUG12817. The sequence goes on along the minus strand of JAFRUE010000004.1, from coordinate 22,519 downwards.
CCTCTCCATCTGCCGCCAGACTCCCATAAAACGCTCCACGCTGAACGGCTTGGAATCGGGATTGCGCTCATCCACATCACAGAACGGCGGATGGTAATTCGGGAAAGGCCAGTGCACATAATACATATCGAGATAATCGAGCCGCAGGTCGCGCAGCGTCTCCGCACAGGCCGCGATCACGTCGCGCGCACCGTGCCGGTCGTTCCAGACCTTGGACGCAATGAAAAGCTCTTCCCGGGAAACTGTCCCCGCCGTGAAAGCTTCTTCAAAGACCTCGCCGATTTCTTTCTCGTTGCCGTAGCAGGCCGCACAGTCAAAATGCCGGTAGCCCATCGCGATCGCGCTTCGTACGGCACTTGCGACAAGCTCTGCGGACGCGTGATCGGATCCAAACGTGCCCAGCCCGATCGCCGGCATTTTCGCGCCGGTATAAAGTGTCCTCTGCGGGATTTTCGCAGGATCGATTCTATCCATATCTGTCCCTCCTCGTTCCTATAGCTTCAGCAACCGCCTCAAGCTTCACTGTCGATCAGGATCTTGCCCTTGACAAGTCCGGGCGTCTTATACCATTCAAAAGCCTCCGCGATCCGCGACAGCGGCACGATCCGATAGATCAGTTCGTCGTCAAAACGGAACCTCCCGTCCTCCATACACGCGGCTGTAAGCGTCCACTCATGTCCCGGGAACGGCGCGGAATACGACATCCACGATCCCGTCAGATTGAACTCCTTGCGGTTCAGATTCTCCCATTCGCGCACGGAGAAGGACAGTTCTCTTGTCGGCGTGCCGATAAAGCACACGTTCGCCTTGTTGGCCGCAAGCTCAAAGGCCATCTTCATCGTGACCGTGCTGCCGGCGGTCTCGTACACATAATCGAAGCCCCGGCCGCCCGTCAGCTCCATGGCTTTTTTCATGAATTCAGGATTGGACGTATTCACGCCATCATCCGCGCCAAGCTTCTTTGCAAGCGCGAGCCGCTCATCCAGCAGATCGAAGACGACCAGCTTGCCCGCGCCAAAGATCCGTGCCCACTGCATGGTCATCATGCCGATCGTTCCGCCGCCGAGGATTGCGACCGTCCGACCGCCCTTGAAACTCACACGCTCCAGCCCGTGCAGGCCGATCGTCGCAGGTTCAAAAAGCGCGGCCTTCTCAAACGGAACCGTCTCGCCGACCTTGACCGCATTCTGCTCCGGCACGACTACATATTCCGCAAAGCTGCCGAACTGCCTCGACCCTATGAAGCTGTAATGCTTGCACAGCGAGAAATTGCCGCGCTTGCAGTCTTCACATTCCATGCAGGGCACAAGCGGCACACCCGCCACACGATCACCAGGCACCAGTTTCGTAACGCCTTCTCCGACCGCATCTACGGTCCCGGAGAACTCGTGCCCCAGAATATTCGGGAAGAAATGGCATGCGTCCCCGTTTACACGCGGCACGTCCGAGCCGCAGATCCCGGTATACTTAACCTTGATCCGGACGAGTCCCGGCCCGACTGCGGGCTTCTCCACCGCTTCGTACCGGATATCGTTCTTCGCGTGTACAACTCCTGCCATCATGGTTTCCATTATTTTGCCTCCTCTTTCATCAGACCTTTCAGATTATCATATAAGGAACGGTAGATCCTGTAGTTCTTGTCATAAACCGCGGCATTCCCGCCTTCAGGCACATATTCATCACACTCCCGCGCCGTCATCTGCACTGCTTCCTCATAGGACGCATACACGCCGCAGCCAACTCCCGCCAGTATCGCCGCGCCAAGCGTCGTCGCGGTGTCCGATCGGGAAACCGCGATCGGCTTGCCGGTCACGTCCGCCTTGATCTGCGTCCAGAGCGCGGAATTCGCGGATCCGCCAACCGAAATCATCCTGTCCACATGGGCGCCGGCGCGTTCTGCTGTCTCCAGATTGTGGCGCAGTGCGAAAGCTGTCCCTTCCAGCATCGCCCGGACAACGTGGCCTTTCGTCTTCATGAAATCCAGCCCATACAAGACACCCTTGGCGTCCGGATCCCAGATCGGACTGCGCTCGCCGGACATATACGGCAGGAAAACCATTCCGTCACTGCCGGGCGCGACCGCCGCTGCCAGCTCCGTCAGCTGGTCAAAAGACGATCCTTTCTCTGACGCCCGGCTGCGTTCGTACGCGCCAAATTGCTGTTCGAACCACCGCATGACACCTCCGCCGCCGACCGTGCCGCCCTGCAGGAGCCATCTGCCCGGGACTACGTGATACGATAGGATTAGATTTGGATCCACGCGGTAGCTCTCGGTACAGATACTCATTCCGCCAGCCTGTCCGCCCTGCTCCTGTGTCTCGCCATCGTGCAGGACTCCTGCGCCAAGCGTCCCGCAAGCCGCGTCCAGTCCTCCCGCAACAACAGGCGTGCCGGTTGCCAAGCCAGTCATAGCAGCCGCCTCCGCGCTCACATGACCCACGATCGCATCACAAGGAACGATCTCCGGCAGGAAACTTGCCGGAATGCTAAGCTCCCGCGCCATTTCGTAATCCCAACGACCGTTCCGCATGTCAAAACAGTGCCAGCCATACCCCTGACAGATGTCCTGTGTGACTGCTCCCGTCAGCTTATAGACCAGATATCCATTACACTGCAGGATCTTATCAGTCTTGGCATAAACCTCCGGCAAATTCTCCCGGTACCAGATAACTTTAGGCGTTGTATAAGAAGGCTGCAGACGATTGCCCGCGACAGCAAAGATCCTGTCCGCGCCGATCTCCTTGTTCAGCCTGTCACAGATCCCGGCAGCCCTCGTATCCATCCAGATCGGTGTACGGGAGAGCACCACTCCGTCCCTGTCGATCGCGACCGCGGCCCAGCTCTGTCCATCGATCCCGATCCCGGCGATCTCTTCCGGCCTGACCCTGCCGCTCTCCCAGAGCCCTCTTACAGCCTCGCATGCGCCTTTCCACCAGTCCTCCGGATCCTGCTCCGCCCAGCCGCTTTCCGGATAATACACCGGATAGGACGCAGAGGCGGATACGACAACAGCCCCGTCAGGCGTAAATACCGCCGCCTTACAGGAGCTTGTTCCGATATCGATCCCGAGCAGATATGTCTTGCGCATGAAATCTATTCCTCATTATTCTAAAGCATTTAGCCATTACTTCTTGATTAATGGCAACGGTTCATAGAGTATGACACGTAAAGCATCCGGATCGCCGTTCGGGACATATTCCATCAGCTTACGCAGGTTTTCCGCTGTATTCTCCGTAATCTCTACGCTGATCCGATTATCCTTCAGCAATACGATCTCGCCTGCAACAAAGGGAAGAAGGCCATTTTCCCGATCACGGCGGATTCTTCCACAGATATTGCTAAGTTCGCCAGCTGTATATTTAGCTTTCAGAAATGTAATTCTATCATAGGCTGCAGCTTTTTGTATTGTTTGTATATCTTCTTCTGTTGCTGTATCTCTGATCAAAACAACAAGTTCTATTCCCTCTGTATATGCCGCTGCAAAATATCCCTCATCCTGAATGCCCTTAGCAGTTAAAAACATACGATTTATAGCTTTAAGTGCCCGCTGTGCAGCTTTGTACTTATCCCCCAGATCACATAGTGTAGCTTCATCCATCTCGATTTGACCCAAATCGATCAACCTTCCGTACAGCTCCGACGGAACCTCATAATACCCCCATGAACTGACAATATAACCACAGATCGGATCAAATTGTAATTCTGTTTTATATCCGGAATCGATCTGAATTCGGATAATTCTATCGCGCAATGCTCCTATTTCCGGGTAAGCAGCGCATTCAAGATTCTTTGCTGTCCCTCTTTTAGCAACCTGCTCTTCATACTCCTCAAGAGATCTACGAGGCATCTTTCGAAACAACTCCATGACTGCCTTTATTGTATCACTCTGTTGAATTGCCACAGAATCAGAAAAGCCACTAATGCCAGGAGTAAGCGTTATTTCTGTGATGTTGTATATATTACCTATTCCTAATAAATCCCAAACTTGTCCGAAATATCCTTCCTTTCCTATCTCAATTCCATCGCAGACATATATCTGTTCCGTATCCCCTTTTTCGATCAAAATATATGTATAATCTGATCGCCCAGGCAACAAATAGGCCAGCCGACTCTCTGCTGTCCATCTGGGCCCGACACTTTCAGTCTGTCCTATAAAGCTTCCTTTTGTTTCTTCCCAGTCTTGTCCGCTACATTGATACCGGATTACCATTCCACCTATTGAAATAAACTGCCAGTCTGCCGCTTCAGACATAGAAACCCTCTCATGAGTAACTTCAACTACAGGCAGTTTTTCCTTATCAGCGCAGCCCGCTATACACATAATATATAAGACACAGAGAAAGAAGCATTTTCTGACCATTATTTTCATATAATTGACCATATCAGCAATCATCAGTAATAATATGAATCACTTAGATAAACATAATGAGAATAGGCATTTTTTATGGCTGCTAATGAACAAAATGTTCCCATGCCACCAGAATAACCTTTTATAATTCCTATCAACTCATAAGATGATGAACTGGTTTTAAAATATAGAGGTGCCCCACTATCGCCTTCCCAAGGCAAAGATGTACAATCATAGAGATGATAAGAATAGCCCTCTCCTGCGACATATGATACATATACTTTTCCGCTCTGCTCTTCTGAATGACTTTGACCTTTATAAAAAGCTGTATCGCCATTTATACTTAATAAAGAATAAAAAGTTGATATACTTGACTGAAAACGCTTAAGAGTCTGCGTCCAGGAAGCCATATTAGTCAATACTGCAGAGGAATATAGTGTAATGATAGATGCGTCAAGATAATTCGATGTACCTAGAATATCCGTTACAGTTCCAACTGCAGTGTTATTGTAATAGTATGTACTGCCAATGGACATATGATGCCCATGCGTAACCAATATTTTATCTCCAGAGGTGGATAACCCTAGATATCCTACGGTCCCCCACACTGAAGCTATGTGTCCAGAACCTCCATAATAAAGATATGTTGATCTAACAGGAGTATTTGACGGCATACTGCTATTACAGTTTCTCGAAATATCCGGAATAGAGTAGATATTACCATCTGGATACATAGTAGTTTCTGCTATATTCGTTTCAGAAATATAAGGCAAGGCATAATAACATTCTTGAAAATAATTATTAAGTTCATAGGTTATACTTGTAGATATATCATAATAATAAACATTAACTCTATTCTCCGGTATACATATCGTAATCGCTCTAATATCATTTGAATCTAACACTACAGGTTGAATATACTCAAAAGCATTAAACAAATAATTATATGAATATTGTACTTTCTTAAAGCAAACCTGTCTTGTTAAACATATGTTTGATATTAAATACTTTATTTCGTTTGAATCATCTGTCACATAAACTATTAATCCGCCATCCTCCGCCAATTGAAATCCTGAGAAAAAATCCGGGAAAAGCACTTCTGCAGTTTCGGAATTCCGATAGTAGGAAAAAAAACGTTCTATAGCTGCATTTGATTCCATATAATAATTCTCCCAATTAATGAAATCAGTATTAGCGGCTTTAGTAGGAATCTGAAACGATGTGGTAAATATCATAACAAAAGATAATACCAATGTCATCATTTTGTGAATTATTCTTTTCATTTTTCGTTTCCTTTCAATGAATTTTATTTTTCTATTTTACTATTTTCTTTGTTGAAAGTCAATTCGATATTTTTGCGAACCATTCATTGCTTTTTGCGGGCGAACCATTCATTGCTTCATAAGAATATCAAGTATTATCATATTCTAGGGCAACACCGCACAATGATCGGAGTTAAGACGCAATGGGTATATACGATACTGCCTTTCATTGTGAAGTGTAGATTCCCCTTGCTTTCTGCTGCTGGAGAATGCTCAATCAAGTCGCTAGGCAAGGCCTGTCAGCCAGAATGAGATTCGCCAGGGCGAACAGTATACTCAGTTTTGCTGTCTGTTTTCGCAGCCCTCGATACCGTGTTTTCCGATACCTGAATTGCCCCTTTACAACCCCGAAGACATGTTCAACTTTTGCCCTGACTGAAGATTTTTCGTGTTCCCGACGCTTGATCTGCGCTTGAGATCGGGCAGACCTGTTTTGGCTTTGTGACGGTCTGCGGTTTGTTTTATACCTGATCTTTTTCCCGGATTTGTTCCTGATTACCGCGTCTTCGCGCTTCTCCGCCCCAAGGTATCCGCTGTCTCCATAGACAGTCTCTTCCACACCAGTCAAGAGTTTGGGCACCATTGTAACGTCATGCGTGTTGGCTCCGGTCACTTCGACCGTATGGGCAAGACCGCTGCGCCTTATAGCCGAAATGCCATGCGGTCCCCTTCTTTACCTGATGAGCTTCCGGATCCCGTTCCTTCTTTTGGTTTTTCGTCGATGAAGGAGCCGCTATGATCGTCGAGTCCACGATCGTGCTTTTTTTCAAAATGAGCCCTTTATCCGTCAGCGTTTGAACTACCTGAGCAAACAGCTTCTGCTGTATCCCGTTTTTCTCCAGAAGATGACGGAATCGTCCCAGCGTATCTTCATCCGGAACCTAATTGTCGGAATCCACTCCGCAGAATTCGGAGAAAGCACGGCTGTCTATGACCTCCGCTACAGTTGCCATGTCCGAGAGATCATACAGGTTTTGCAGCATATAGATTCGCAGCATCAGTTCCAATTCGTAGGGCTTATTGCCGCGCTCTCCTTTATAATAGCACGGCCTGATCTCCGCGATCCATTCTTCCCACGGAACGAGACGGTTTATCTGCGCCAGAAACTCTTTCTTCTTCGTCCGTACATTGGCCAGTTCGTCACTGAACACGGACAACGTTATCTGCTTATTCATAATAATATTTTACCATATTTCTGGCTGCTCCGCATCATCTATCTTTGTGCGGTGTTGTCATAAAAAGCCAAAAAAGCAGGCGATCAAACTATCACCTGCTCCTTAGCCATCATTCTTCCGTTAGAGCCGGATTACACTTCTCCGTCGGATACGAAAGGCTTCAGCCCTTCCGCGGCTTCCGCCGCCGTGATCCTCTTGCCGCCGTTGTCCAGATCGATCAGGACATACTTATCGTTGCCCATGCCGATCTCCTTCATGTAGGACAGCTGGCGCAGTCCGTGACGGCTCTGCATTCTCTCGACCATTGCCGCGCGGAATTCCGGCTTCATCGCGTAGATAATGTCAACGCAGGCCTGATCGACCGCCAGAATATCCGTAGAAGAAAGGACTCCGACGTTCGGTGTTACGACCGGCTCGGCACCAAGGCCTTCGCAGTCGCAGGAAACGGACATGTTGCGCATGACGTTGACGAACGTGATGTGCTTGCCGAAATGATCGACCGTCGCCTTGGAGGACTCGGTGATCTTCTCGGACAGCTCTTCCTTCAGTGTATCCCATGCGCGCTGGCTTGTATGGATCATCTTCTTACCGATCTGTCCGTCCGCGCAGCCGATTCCGATATTCTTGTTGGATCCGCCGAATCCGCCCTGGGTATGTCCCTTGAAGTGTGTCAGGACGACCAGGGAATCATAATTCAGGATATCCTTGCCCATGGACATCTCGGTGAACCACTTGCCGCCCTTGACCGGCAGCATAACGGTTCCGTTCTCATCCATGATATCGACCGGGCAGAAATTCCAGCCGTTCACGGCCAGCGTCTTGCGGTGCTGCAGGGTCGTATAGCGGTCTCCCTCATAATAGGTATTGGTCTCAACGATCGTGGAATCCGGCAGGCAGTCTGCCAGGAATTTCTTGACCCATGTGCGGGGCAGAATATTGGAGCCGTGTTGCTCTCCTGTGTGCAGCTTGACCGCGACTTTGCCGCAGATTCCGGCATTTACCATCTTATATGCCTTAATGATGCCCTCTGCAGACAGATCTCTCGTGAAATAAACAACGGATTCATTGCCTACGCGTTCCGCGTACGGAACATAGCGGTCGCCGCCGGTTCCCGGAACAATCTTCTGATTGCTCATTTTTCATCGTCCTTTCTCTTTTATCTTTCTTAGGTCTGTATGTTTCCGTGACCCATAATGCAAGATTATTATATCACGCCGGCAGGAAGCTGTAAAGAACCTCGAATTGTTACAAATATGTTAAGAATTGTTTCGTCGTCGGCAACATTGTTGACAAATGCGTAAAACTATCGTATAATCTAGCGGTGTCTGCACAGACAGGCTATTTATAATTGTTTTTGAAAGGATCTGTTCTGTTTTTATGAAATATCTGCGTTACCTGACCGCAGCGCTTGTTCTGCTGTCGGTCCTGACTTTCGCGGCCGTGCGTCCCATGGCCGTTTATGCTGCCCCTGAAGACAGTTCTGCGCCGGAGGAATCCGGTGATACCGCTGAAACAGGCGCGGACGGCGCCGCTGAGGAAAGTGCGGAAGAAACCGGGAAAGTCTACGTTCCGCGTCTTGAAGCACCGTCCTATTATAACGAATACTATTTCAGCCGTGCGAATACCTATTACGCTTCCGGCTACGGAATGCCGAACTGCACCGCATACGCGTTCGGCCGCGCATACGAGATTCTCGAATCCGAGCCCCGCTTAAGCATCCGCGACGCTGGCTGCTGGTGGTACGACAACATCGATATGCATGCCTACGATTACGGACAGGAACCCCGGCTCGGCGCTGTCGCCTGCTGGGATAATTACGACGAATCGACCGGTCATGTATCGGTCGTTGAAGAGATCCGGGAGGACGGTTCCGTTCTGCTCTCTGAATCCAGCTGGAGCGGTTATCTCTTTGACACCTTCGAAATCGACACTGAAGGTAAATGCAAATACACGAGCAGCATGCGTTTCCTGGGCTACATCTACACAGACAGACCGCTCGCAGGCGACGGAACACAGATCATTGCCAGTCCCGGTTCCGCTTTCACCCGCGGCCAGCTCTCCAAGGACATCCTTGCCGAGGAGTCTGCCGAAGAGATCTCCATGCCCGAGGAGTCGTAAACCGACCAAAAAAACACCGCCAACCGGTAACCGGCTGGCGGTATTTTTATGTCCGAAGTATCGTCCTGCTCCGGCATCAGCAAAAACTGTCCCTGCCGGCTTGAACCAGGCTTCCGATCTGTGCTTTCCCTCATTTTGAGTATCAGGACAAGGTCCTCGGCTGAACAATCTGGAAAAATCGCTGAAAATTCAGTATGCGTGGGCTTCTGAGTACTGAACAATTTTCATTTTTAGCAGATTATTCAGCCCGCTGGATCATTTTGCGGCTCCATAAGCTGAACAATTTAGAAAAGCGCTCCGATTTTCAGTACAGAGAAGGCGCCGCATACTGAAAAATATCAGAAAACAGTCAAAAGTTCAGCCGGGGCCGCTTCACATACTGAACAAATGAGCATTTTCCCCGAAAATTCAGCCGACTGTTATCACGGTCGGTAGCCCAGCATGTCCCACAGGTCTCTGCGTTCAGAGTATATGGTTCAGCAGAAACGGATACGATCTCTCCATCCTGATAGGTATACAGTTCATTGATATATCCGTCTTTTGTCTCATTCGCATGAACCAACCGGAACGAAACGTTCTTTTCTTCATCAGCAAGAAAAGCAGTCCTCAGAATGCCGGGATATTCTGTCCCATTTATTACGACAGAAGCAAATTCCTCGTCCCATTCCGAAAAGATATCCTTGAAAGCTTCACATCCTCGAACATAACGGTGAATCATATCTGTTTCCGGTATTTCTATCGTGCAGAAATCTACATTCGTTCCTGATTCAGCGGATTCTCCTGTTGATTTCGCTTCTGAAGCTCCTGCCGATGCATTCTCATCAACAGATAACTCTACAATCAAAGCAGGAGACACATCTCTGGAAGTCTCATAAATCAGGATCTTTTCATCAATTTCAGAAAACCCGTAAAACTCTGCACGGGCTCCGCTCAGAAACAGCTCGGATTCCGGTATTTCATAATATCGATCCTCTATCAGATCATACAGTATCGGTGACTGACCCGAATAGAACATCAATAGATACCGGTTGCCTGCCACTGCACAAGCGTCCGGCAGATCCGCCAGTACACGTTCCTCCCCTGTCACCATATTATACGCATAGGTGTTGCCCGGTGAATCTGTAACGGTCGTATAAAGCAGCCACTCTCCCGCCTTGCGCAGACTTGTGATCCGTTCTGTCTGCGATTTAGTGGGGACAGATATACTGAGTGTCTCGCCGGTTTCCGTGTCAAACAATACCGCGAAGCAGTTGTAGCCATCGTGATCTGAAGCAACCAGTGTTTTCCCGTAAACAGCCATTTTGCCGGGATCATCGCTCTGTAACACAAGTAAAGGCTGCAATTCCTCTCCGGCCGGACTGTAGCGGCGGATTTCATTCTGTCTGCCGTTAAAAGCGAATTTCAGATACAATTCATCTTTATAAGCAGCGATCGATGGATAAACCTGCATTTCCGTATCGTCTGTATAGAGGACCTTCCTGGAACTTTCGTCCTGATATTGCATGGTATAAAGTGTCCAACCGGACCCCACAAAGCCTAAAGAAGATATCGGAACTTCAATCCAGTACATCCAGGAATCTCCAAGAGCCACCTCCGCGATCAGTCTGCCTTCTCCAGGCTTCAGCTGCCATGCCGGCTGATCCCACGGTCCTTCTTTTGGAAAGAAAGACAACCAGTTTATATCTGAATCTGAAGCGAATTTATAGCGGTTGACGACCCACTGCCTGTTCGAACACAAATGATTCAGACGCTCACCCTCAAACCATGTCTTTTCAATTTGAAGAGGAAATACGGCAGCCTGCTGATTCTCATCAAAACTATCATCAGCCGGACTGTCCATGACAGAAACATCTACATCAGACTCACCATACATGGACATCTCTGCAGAAGACTCTATATCCAGAAAACTGTCCCCGTCAGACTTCCCGGATGAAACCGGCGTACAGCCATTTACGATCAGCACACAAAGAATCAGCAAGACTACACCGATTCTTTTCATACAGGATCACCTCCCTCAGTTATCCGCGTATTCCAATATCTCTCCGCTATAGGCATCCACATAGAAAGTCGTGTATTTCGAACCGCTCCAGAACGGATGCTGATTGGAAATCCACTCGTTGTGTTCTATTACGACAAGCCAGGCAAGAGTGTCTTCATAATCCACCAGATAGCTTCTTTGTGACATAAACTGCATCATATCATATATTCCTCCGCATTCATAAACAGCCCGCTTCCCGATTAATGCAGCTTCTTCAATAGCAATCAGATTGCCATTACGGGAATCCCAGATACATGCCTGCTCCAGTGCACCTTCCAGACTGAATTCCATCAGAGCATGCGTACCAGTAGCAGTTCCGTCAAATTGTTCCTCCAATTCTATATAATATCCAACAGTTTTATCCAGAGCCTTATCTTCAGTAACCCGGATCACGATGTCCGAGCCTTCTGTGAGGTATCCTTCATGAACAACGCGGAAAAGAGCTTTAGCATCCTCTTCCATCTCTGCAAGTGTCCTCGGATCATAAGCAATCGAATGTCTGTACTGATCCATTTCAGGTTTCATAACGATCTTGCGGATAAAGCCGTCTGCATCTCTGACCGTATCATATATAGGATTGTTATCTGAGAGATCAAATGCACTCCGGATATCATAGATGACACCGATATTGAAGACCCCGTTCACTGTCATGGTTTCCTGATCGATCTCTCCTTGGAATCCGACGTAAACCTTATCTCCGATATGAAACTCTTGACTGTAGATATAATCGCGGTCTATCAGGTTTTCCGTGTCAATTCTGAAGACAAGCCCTTCTGATTGATTCCGGCAGGAGACACTGTCATCAATCAGAATATAGTCAGCTCCGATCTCCGTAACGGTCCCGACAAAGAAATTATGAAGTGTGGCCTGATCCACACTTGTGTATTCCATCACATCGAATATGCCGGCCCATGCGTTAACTCCCGAATTATAAGCAATCGTTGTCCCGAACAGATCGATGATCATTCTGCCGTCAGAGGTTAAATACATGGTTTTGTCTTCACCTCCCAAAACCGGAGAACTGACAATAAACGCATAGACCCATCCTGTGATATCAGGATTACCGACCCATTGTGAAGGATCCGGTCTCAGAACAGTGTCTGCAGTAAGTTTTGCCCGGCTGTATTTTCTCATATAATTCCATAAAGGATTATCGTTGTTCGTAACAAATATGTTATGGTACTCCGGCATATCCAGTGAATAGAAGTACTGAACATCGATCGTGCGTACAGGGCTGAATGCCTCCAGAAAATCGCCCAGCGTCTCAGGGGCCTTAAAATCCTCTATCATAAAACAGACGTATTTCCCGTTTATCTCAGCAGCGATAAAGTATTCCTCCGAAACGTTTCTGATCGCATATACATCAATAGTATCGCTTGCCGCACTGCCTGTATCGTGGTGAACGATTTCAGCTGAACCGATCATATGATCCAGATCTGAATCATGCAGCTGATTCCCACGGTTTACATAGCACTGGTCTTTGTAGATAACAGAGGAATACTGCGCATCTTCGGCAATTCTGACGGTTGAAAGCCTGTTTTTTTCTCCTTGCTGAGAACTTACAGATGTTTTGTAGGCACGCGGAATCCCACCAAGAAGAACAATTTCGCCCTTCGTGTCCGAATACTCCGGATTATCGGATGATAGTATTGCAGAGCTGTCGTTCTGTGCCGTCCTGGACCCTTTACTGATTCCCAGAGCTAGATCCGCCAGATGGAACAGCCCGACAAAAGCAAGCATGATCACCGCTGCAGTCCCTGCCCACTTCAGCCAGAGACGCGGCAAAGACCTATAGCGGCCCGGAGTCTTTCCGGTCATAAAAAACTCTTCACCGGCTCTGCCGGCCTCTTCTACATATTGCAGATCGATCTCGCCCAATATTTCATCGGCTTTCTTTTTATCTCTGTCGTTCATACGACAACTCCCTCCTCTCTCAGATACTTCTTCAACCTGCCGCGGATCCGCGACAGCCGCACAGACACATAATGTGCCGAAACACCGATCATCGCAGCTATATCTTCTATAGAATCCCCGTACCAGTACCGCCGCATAAAGATGATCCGGTTTTTGCTGTCAAGTGTCCCCAGGAAATCATTGATCAGGCGTCCCGTCTCGCGGGCATCCACTTCGTCTTCGACTGTACTGCCGGACGGCAGGCAATATGCCAGTTCCTCCAGAACCTCATCATGCCGGCTGTCTCTCTTTTTCGCCGTATTCGCATGATATCTGGTAATGGCCAGATTCCGCACGATCCGGCAGACGTAGCCGTATAGCGATTCCGGCCGCCTGGGCGGGATCGTGTTCCATACACCGAGCCAGGCGTCATTCACACATTCCTCGGCATCTTCCGGCGAACCCAGAAGATTATAGGCCAGCCTCCTGCAAGACCAGCCGTATTTGCGCGACAGTTCATCGACCGCACTCTCTGAACGTGCAAAAAACAGCTCAATGATCGCAGTATCTTCCACAGGTCCGCCTCCTTCCTTTCCTGTATACTTTTATACTCTGTAAGCAGAGCTAAAAATCTCAGTCAATTATATAAATATTCTATCCTATACTGTCCGGTTGCTTCCAATCAGATCTCAGTTTCTATCATAACACAAAAACACGCCGAGGTTAATACCTCGGCGTGCTGTATCCGAAACCATCTGCAGCAGTCCGTTTTACTCCGTCTGCAGTGCCTTGAGCGCGTCCGCACTTGCGCGAAGCTGTGCAAGCTCCTTGTCGTCAAGCTTGATGGTCAGGACTTTCTCAACGCCTTCGTGGCCGACGATCGCGGGGATGCTCAGGTGCACGTCCTCGATCCCGTATTCGCCGTGCAGCGCGACCGATACAGGGAGCACCGAATGCTCGTCCTTGACGATGCAGGACGCGATCCTTGCGACCGCCATCGCGATGCCGTAATAGGTCGAGCCCTTGCGCTCGATGATCTTATAGGCGCTGTCGCGCACGTTCTCGTAAAGCTCGTTCATAGCTGCCTGATGATCATGCGTGAATCCGCGCAGCTCACAGAACTCCGTCAGCGGAACGCCGGCGATATTCGTAATGCTCCAGATCGGAACTTCGCTGTCGCCGTGCTCGCCGATGATCATCGTATGCACATTGCGCGCGTCCACTGCCAGGTGCTGCGAAATCTCGTCCTTCAGGCGGGCGGTATCGAGGACCGTACCGCTGCCGATGACTCGGGATTCCGGATAGCCGGACAGGATCTGCGCCTGCCTTGTCAGAATATCGACCGGATTCGCCACGATCAGGAGGATCCCTTCAAAACCCGTCTTCTTGATCTCATCGATAACGGATTTCATGATTCGGGTATTCTTCTTGACCAGATCAAGACGTGTCTCACCGGGCTTCTGTGCGGCTCCGGCCGTGATGATGATCAGAGAAGCGTCCCCTACGTCTGCGTACGTACCGCTTGTGATCCGCATGGATCCGACGTACGGCAGACCGTCGGAGAGGTCCATCGCCTCTCCTTCGGCCTTGGCTGCGTTCACGTCGATCAGAACCATTTCACTGTACAGATCCTTCTGCATCAGCGCGAAAGCGATCGAGGCGCCGACGTTGCCCATGCCCACGATCGCGGCTTTTCTGTAATTGATCATTGTTTTACCCCTGTGCCTGCGGCAGTTCCTGACGGATTTCCTTCGTACGGATCTCTTTGCAGATCGCGTCGATAAACTCACCGAGCGGCTTAACGCCTTCATCGCCCGCAAAACGGCTGCGGACCGAAACCGTTCCGTCCGCTTCTTCCTTCTCGCCGACGATCAGCATGTACGGGATCTTGTCCATACGGGCTTCGCGGATCTTAAGACCGATCTTCTCCGCGCGCATATCGACTGTAACATCGACGCCGTTCGCACGCAGTTCCTTGCGGACCTTTTCCGCGTAGTCAAAATACTTCTCGGAGATCGGCAGGATACGGACCTGCTCCGCGCACAGCCATGTCGGGAACTTGCCGGCGTACTTCTCGATCAGCCAGGCAAGCGTGCGCTCGTAGCAGCCCAGAGACGTCCTGTGGATGATATAGGGACGCTTCTTCGTGCCGTCGCGGTCGATATAATACATGTCATAGCGCTCGGACAGGAACATATCCAGCTGGATCGTGATCATCGTGTCTTCCTTGCCATAAACGTTCTTGGCCTGAATGTCCAGCTTCGGGCCGTAGAAAGCGGCTTCGCCCTCGGCTTCCGTGTACTTGAGGCCGATCTCGTCGAGGATCTGGCGCATCGCGTTCTGTACGCGGTCCCAGTCCTCCGCTGTTCCCAGATAATCCTCCGCATGTGCCGGATCCCACTTTGAGAAACGATACGTTACATCGTTCTGCAGGCCCAGCGTCGTCAGGCAGTACGTCGCCAGCTTGACACAGTTCTTGAACTCCTCGTCGATCTGTTCCGGCGTGCAGACCAGATGTCCTTCAGAAATCGTAAACTGGCGTACGCGCGTCAGACCGTGCATCTCGCCCGAATCCTCGTTGCGGAAAAGCGTGGACGTTTCGCCCATGCGGTACGGCAGGTCGCGGTAGCTCTTCTGACGGGCCTTGTAGACAAAATACTGGAACGGGCACGTCATCGGACGCAGCGCGTAGACATCGCTGTCCTTATCATCATCGATCATCGCGAGGTCCTGAATTCCGTGGATCTCGCGCGCGGCATCCTCGGCGTTGTTCAGGTCTTCCTTATTCTCATAGCCAAAGACGAACATGCCGTCCTTGTAGTGATACCAGTGGTCGGAAATCTTATACAGCGTGGACTTGGCCATGTAAGGCGTCCTCGTGCGGACATATCCCCACTCGTAGTCCTCGAGATCCTCGATCCAGCGCTGCATCTTCTGGATCATCTTCGTGCCCTTAGGCATGAAAAGCGGCAGGCCCTGTCCGATAACGTCGACCGTCGTGAACAGGTCCATATCGCGGCCGAGCTTGTTATGGTCGCGGCGCTTCGCGTCCTCCAGACGCTCCAGATGCGCGTCCAGATCAGCTTTCTTCGTATAGGCCGTGCCGTAGATACGCTGCAGTCTCGCCTTTTTCTCGTCGCCGCGCCAGTAGGCCATGGACGAAGAGATCAGCTTGAACGCCTTGATGTTCTTCATGTTCATCAGATGCGGACCCGTGCACATGTCGATGTACTCGCCCTGCTCGTAGAAGGACAGCTCTGTATCCTCCGGCAGGTCGCCAATCATCTCGACCTTATAGTCCTCGCCTCTTGATTCCATCAGTGCGATGGCTTCCGCGCGGGGCAGCGTGAAACGCTTGATCTCGGGGTTCTCCTTGATGACTTTCTTCATCTCGGCCTCGATCTTGTCGAGGTCCTCGCGGGACAGCGGCTGAATGTCGAAATCATAATAGAAACCGTCGTCGATCGCCGGTCCGATCGCGCATTTTGCGTTCGGATACAGCCTCTTGACGGCCTGCGCGAGCACATGCGCGGTCGTATGACGGAAGACCTTTTTGCCTTCCTCATCGTCAAACGTCAGAAACTTCAGATTTGCGTCCTTGTCGATGACCGTGCGCAGATCCGCGATCTGCCCGTCGATCTCGCAGGCACAGGCTACACGCGCCAGTCCCTCGGAAAGATCCGCAGCGATCTCATAAGCAGACATCGCGTTCCCGTAGACCTTCTCCGATCTGTCCTTCAGTGTGATCTTCATTCTTTTTCCTCCTTTGCATAAAGCAGACAATATACAGAAAGCCCCTGACAGGCATTCTGTCAGGGGCGAGTTATTCCCGCGGTTCCACCCTTATTTGTTGCTTCATTGTGATGATAACGTGATCAACGGGCCGGATTGGGGCCGCTCCGAGGTGGTCTTCGGTCCGTCATCCGCGAGGCGCCTCTCACCGTTTGGCACCCTCTCTGTCGTTTCCTTCGGACTTACTCTTCTCGTCATCGCTTTGTCTGCGGAAAATCCGCATACCGTATTATAACACTCTTATAGCGCTTGTCAAGGGGATTTTTACAGTTTCCACACCGTCCGGCCGCCGAGGATCGTACGGATCACACGGCCCTTCATCGTCCAGCCGATATACGGGCTGTTGGAGGCCTGCGATGCAAAACTGTCCCCGACCGTATATTCCGTATCCGGATCCGCGATACAGATATCCGCCGGTGCTCCGACCGAGAGTGTCCCGCCTGCGAAACGCAGCCGACTGTTGCCCTGCAGTACTTTCGCAGGGTTCGCGCTCATGAGCTGTACGAGCTGCATCGGCGTGATCAGACCTGTGTCGACCAGAGTCTTCTTCGTCACGGCAAAAGCTGTCTCCAGCCCGATGATGCCGTTCATCGACTTCCGCAGATCATCTGTCTTCTCCTCACGGCTGTGTGGCGCGTGATCGGTCGAGATTACCTCAAGTGTCCCGTCCTGCAGACCCTCCAGGATCGCCTGTACATCCGCCTCGGTCCGCAGCGGGGGATTCATCTTGAGATTGGAGAGCAGTTTGACAGGATGAAACGGCGTACTGCCGTCCTCCCTGGACCTCGCGTTCTCCAGGATATCCGTATCCGTCAGTGAGAAATGATGCGGGCAGACCTCAGCGGTGACAGGAATCCCCTGCGCTTTGGCGAAGCGGATCATTGCAACGCATTCCTTCGTGCTGACGTGACAGATATGCAGCTGTGCGCCGGTACTTGCAGCGAGCAGGATCTCCCGCGCCGTCATCGCGTTCTCCGCATCTCTGGACAAGCCCGGCAGACCCAGTGCAGCAGAAACCTCTCCGTCATTGATGCAGCCGCCTGCAAGCGTTTTTTCCTCACAGTGATCAAAGATCGGGATGCCCAGCTCCGCACAGCGCTGCATCGCCTGCTTCATCAGTCCGGCGTCCGCGACGGACTGTCCGTCTTCACTGACCGCGCAGATCCCGGCTTCGAGCAGCGCCGCGAAATCGACGTTCTCCCCGCCTTTCTGTCCAATGGTGACAGATCCGATCGGCAGCACCCGGCAAAGCCCGGCTTTCTCCGCCTCCGCAAGCTCATATGCGACAGTCTCCGGACTGTCCGCGACCGGCTTTGTATTGGGCATCGCGCAGACCGTTGTAAATCCGCCGGCTGCAGCCGCGGCACTTCCCGATGCGATCGTCTCTTTATAGGTCAGGCCCGGATCGCGGAAATGCACATGCAGATCGATGAGACCCGGCATGACCCATTTGCCCTCAGCATCCACGACCTCGGCTCCCGCCGGCAGACTGCCCACATAGCGTCTTGCCACTATACCGATCTTGCCTTCCACGACCAGAATATCTCTCTTATCAAAAAGTCCGTTTTCCGGATCAATAACTGTCCCCTGCCGGATCAGCAGCGTATTCATAGGCACCTCCGCAATCTGTGATCACTTCGATTATAACACAGGAAAGATTCTCTGTCGAGATTGTCTTGTCCCCGCGGATATGCTATAATACGTATATCTCTGAAAGGGAGGTCCATCGTATGAATGCAGCATCCGCGCCTAAAAAGTTCTTTTATGCGCAGCCGGCGGGACGGCTCGACAACAGTTCCATGGCTGTACACTGGGAACACGCTATACCCTGTTTCCGCAATGCGCCGCACGTCTGGAACGTCGGCGGACAGGACAATGTCGCGGTCTTCCTGCTGGATACCGGAGACGGATGCATTCTCTTCGACACCGGACTGAATCCTGAGACCTTCTATCTGACGCTTGACCGGATCTGGCAGTCCGGCCATGATCCGCGCGATATCCGCAAGATCTTCCTGACGCACTGGCACTGGGATCATACGGCAAACGCGCGTGTTCTTCATGAGCTCAGCGGCTGTGAGATCTGGCTCTCCCGTGAAGACGAGATCGAACACCAGAAGCACGCCGGAGACACTTCTCCATTCCGTGTGACGCCTTATGCGGTGACGGATTTCTACGACGACGATAGACCGGTTCGGATGGGACGCTTCACGATCCGTACACGCCTCTGTCCCGGCCACACACCCGGCGTTACGAGCTTTTTCTTCGACGATACGGATGACGCAACGGGACAGACTTATCATGTGGCACTGCACGGCGGCCTTGGCGTCGATCCGATGATGCGGTCTGAGACGCTGCGTAGATACGGTTATCCGGAGGAGATGGCGCACCGTTTCATCCGCGACTGTTATGAACTGGCGGAACTGCCGGTCGATATCGCGCTCGCGAGCCATTATAATCAAGCCAATATCGTCCCGAACATCCCTGCCGACACCAATGATTACAGTGTTTTCGTCGCGGATTACGCCTGGGGCGACGTGCTCCGCAACCGTGCGGGGGCTGTAAAACTCTTCTATCCGGAAACTTATCCGGAAGCCGGAAAGGAATGATTCTCTTATGAAATTTGTATATCCCGCAGTATTGAAGCCGGAGGAAAACGGCCGGTATTCCGGCTATTTTCCGGATCTCGATGGCTGCCGCTTCCGCGGAGGGACACTTTACGACGCACTGGATGACGCGAGGGACGCGTTAGAAGCCTGGATCCGTGTGGAACTGGAGGATAACGGCGGTCTGCCGCCTACGACTGACCGTGACGATATGTCGCTTGCTCCGGGCGAATTTGTCCGCGAGATCGGCGCGATCGTCCGGCTGACAGACGGATGGGATGAATAGCATCCCGGTCTTCTCTCATACTGCAGACTGAACATAAACGGACTCTGCTGCCGGTTTGCATCGCCGGCCGGCGGAGTCCGCTTTTTTCACAGCTGTGGTATGCTTTTCATGCAAATTGTCAAAGACCTGTAACATGAATCAGCGCTCCCGGTCTTGCTTTTGATACCGATCCGTGATATCATTCAGATAGTTACTTTACGGTCATTCGTCTGAAAAAAGCAGGAGGTTCCTCATGAAAAAATATAAAGGACTGGCTGTTTTGCTTATAATCGTTTTTCTGTTCTCAGGCTGCATTCAGGTCGTACCAGGAGGAAACAGTTCTGCCGGCAATCCTCCGGCCCCGTCCGGTAATTCCGCAAATTCATCCGGCAAAACGATCTCGGGCCTAATCGGAAATTCCGGCAAGGACGAAGCCTCTGCGCCGGAGAGCAAGGCCGAAGATTCATCTCAGGCCGAGGAATCGTCCAAAGCCGAAGAATCCTCCCAACCGGAGGAATCGTCTCAGGCTGAAGAGTCCTCTAAAGCCGAGAGCAGCAAGACCGAGGAATCGTCCAAAGCCGAAGAATCCTCCAAGGCCGAATCTTCTAAAGAAGAATCTTCGAAACCCGAACCCGTTCAGACAACAGATCTCCGGACCGCCCTCTTGGGAAGTTTCAACGGTCCTGCCGAACCGGACGGTGCAAGATCCACGCTGGAGATCTTCGAGATCGGCGGCGTCCTCCTGATGGAGCGCGGCTGGTATGATGACGCGACAAAAGGCGCTTATTATACTTTTGAGATCGATGAATTCCGTCCGGATGATCCGTCCCTGCTCTCTTCCAAGGATGTGACCGATCTCCACGGTACCCGCATGGAGTCCTCTGGTTTCGCTTACGGAGGACAGTATATGAATCCAAGGGAAGGCTGCAATCTCTCCGTTACCGGTACCAAGCTTGAGATCACCCCGGATATGGCCTCGTCCATCCCGTATGAACGCAGCGATTCCGCCAGGGCTCTGCACAATTATGAACCACTGCTCGACTATTTCGGCGATGAGGTCGGAGGCCCTAAGGAAATGATCGGCAAGTGGACATCAGAGCTTCCTTTGTCCGCCATTTATATCGAGTTCATGGATAAAGGGCTGGTCGATATTCTTCTCCAGAAGCAGGATGAACCGATGCAGTTCCACCACGGTTTCTGGAAGGTCAGGGAAGACGGCACGGTCTTTATCCTGACCGAAAGAGCCGGTTGGGGCGATATGCCTTATGAATTCAATCTCTCCTGGGAACTCAAAGACGGCAATCTTGTTCTTGCGGATGTGAACGATGACGAAAAGCTGCTCCCTGTCTATAATTCCATGACATTCACGCCGATGGCCGATGGATGGGTCTTCCCGGATTTTGCCGCGAACAGGACCTATGATGACAGCCTTCTCTGGGAATTCTTCAATGATGAAGGCACTTATAAGGACCAATTCGATACGCAATGGGAGTACTCTTTCTACGCGCCGATGCTTACCGCGACGACGCCGGAAGCCAACAGGATCAACGACGAGATCCGCCAGAACTGCGGCGAGAAAGTCTTCCAGGCGTATGAGGACATGGAGCAGAAATACGGCCTCAACTTCTACGATATCCACTGGGATTCCTATTGGCACGACACCATGGTCTCGCTCGTCATCGAGATGGAATCGAATATGTCCTTTACGGATTACTACGTCTGCAATTACGATTTCTCGATGGGCCGCTCCGTCCCCAACTTCGAACTGCTGCAGCGTTTCGGGCTCGATTACGACGGATTCCTCAAAGTCATGAAAGAAGCTGCCGTCCAGTATTATGACGATCTGTTCGCTGAAGTGCCGGCTGAATACAAAGACACTTTCTATCAGCAGCAGCGCGACTGGACCGGCTCAGACGAGAACATCACGGTCAATCTGATGATGTTCATCGATGAAAACGGCGATCTCGCGGTCGTTACGCCGATCGGATCCATCGCCGGTGCGAACTGGTACTATCATATCGTGAGGCCACTGGCACAGAATTGATTACAGTTTTAACAGTATAAACCCCCTCTCCGCAAAAACATTGCTTGCGCAAAAGGTTTTTGCGGAGAGGGGATTTTTATACAGAAATGATCAATTCTGTGCTGGAGGTCTGACGATATGTCTATTCTATGCGTGCGGACAGGCTCTGATGTATTTATTGTGCGTTTGTCCGGATTTCGCTGAAGAGAGCGGAACCGATGATCAGGACCGCACCGATGATACCGGACAGGCTCAGCGGTTCCTTCAGGAAAACTGCCGAGAACAGCAGTGCGGCGACCGGGTCGATATAGCTCAGGATCGCTGCGGACTGCGCTTTCAGCCCATTTATGCTTCCGAAATACAGGACGTATGCGATTCCTGTATGGACGAGACCGACAACAATCAGGAGGATCACGGTAGCTGCGCTGAGATCGCCACCGACTGACCCACCCGTCAGGATCAGATACGGGATCATGACCGTACCGGCCGCAAAAAGCTGGATCGTCGTTTTCGTGTAAGCCTCTACTCCGCTGATCCGTTTGTTCCGGATCACAACGCCGGAATAGAAGACCGCTGCGCCGAGGCCGAGCAGGATCCCGCGCAGATTGCCTGCCTGCGGATCTCCGCCTTCCGTTACGCCCGACACCAGAATGATTCCGATGACCGCGACAGCAGCACAGACAGCTTTTTTCGCGGTCAGTTTTTCTTTAAAGATCAGCGGCGACAGGAGCATTACGATCGTCGGCTGCATATAGTAGCAGAGTGTCGCCACTGCGATCGTCGTATAGTTGTATGCCTCAAACAACAGGATCCAGTTGATCCCCATGATCGCGCCGGTTACGGCAAGCCCGATGAACGTGCGCGTCGGCAGCCGCTCCGCTGCCCGTCCGCGCTTCAGCTTCATAAACGCCAGAATAAACAGGCCTCCGAGCGTCCCGCGCG
>JAFRUE010000016.1 GCA_017441925.1 Bacillota bacterium | reverse complement strand
TCCAGGAAGAAGAGGTTTCCGGAGCAGTAGTACAGAGTGTTCGCTGCTCTTGCGATAAACAGATCGTCGATCTCCGTATCAGCCTTCAGGATCGTTGCTCCGTCCGGATAATATTCGGTCTTTCCTCTTACCTGAATATTCGAAAACCGGCCCTCAAAGCTTTTCGGCATCAGGACCTTTCCGTTCACCATAATGCTGTAATAGCTTTTCACAGCTTCCTGGCTGCCGTCGGCAATAACCAGTTTGCCATTGACCATCAGGAAAACACCGGTTCCGTCCGCGTCCGGGCCGATCTCACCCTTACCGTTGATGCTCTGCACAGAAACATTGTCTCCATCCGGGATTTCCAGAACTGTTGCCGCGTTCATGGTCACGGGATATTTGTTCAGCAGTTCCTTGGAACGCTCATTGACAATCAGAATCGCGGCATTGATAGTGATATTTTCATACCCGGCAAGGCTTTCTTCCATTACAGCTCTTGCGTCGCAGGTTGCGGCATTGATCATTTTGTTCTTTTTCATGAGATTCGTCCTCCGTTATGATTTCAGTTTTTCTCTCAGGAGCTTTCTGGCACGGCTTAAGGCGGCCCGGACTCCAGATGGTGACAGCCCGTATTCTTCTGCAAGTTCCTTTGAGGTGTATCCGTCAAAGTACCGTTTGATAAAGAGCTGGGACAGATCCGGCGGGAGCGAGGAGAGGATCATGGCTGTTTCGACTTCTGAGAAGCCGCCATCCGTTTCTTCCTCGGCCTGTATCTGGTTCTTCTGTTCTACTGTCCGCCTTCGACAGGCATCATAGAACAGGTTTCTTGCCACCTTATACAGCCAGGCCCGTCGTTCTTTCTCTCCCAATTCTTCCAGAAGATCCAGATTGGAAAGTGCTTTCATGAAGGTCTCCTGCAGTAGATCTTCTGCATCACTGACATTTCCGCATATCATACAGCAATATTTCAACAGTTCTGTCCGATACATGGTATATAGCTCTGCGATCATGGCACCCTCCTTTCTTTCGGCTTTCACTCTTATAACGTTTGAGAACAGCAAAGTGTTTTTAGTATAGCATATTTTTTTGACATCTCAGAAAATAGAATAAAGAAAAGCCCGTGGAGAATCTTAAAGATTCTAAACATACATAGGTGTAGTGCAAGGTTTGCCCATCTAAAAAAGAAAGGCGCTTCTTACAAATGGCTAAATAGCCCATGTGAGAAACGCGCAAAGCGGTGTTCACTGAAGAACCAAATTGTAAAACTATACGTTGTTTTGGATCGCAGAATATACCCTTGACAAATCAAATCTCATTCATTCAGAAGATTAGAAAGTACGCAGAATTAACCGAATTGACACCATATGCGGCCCATGAACTGATCAAGGCGATCTATATCGGGGCACCGGATAAAAGCAGTGGAAAACGCCGTCAGAGCATTCATATCTGCTATGATCTGATCGGGTTCATCCCTCTGAGTGAACTGATGGAACAGGAAATGGCATGACCCGGAGATCATGCCATTTCCAGAGAATTATAAAACTGTCTTACAAGCCTCGGGGGCATCAGCTCCGGGGCGTTCTGTTTTTGCGGCTTTTATGCCAGTTTCATGTCCGGAATCTCGAGATATTTCGGACCGTGATAAGCGTTTGTGGTGACGGTTTCGGAGGAATAGACCATTGTCCCGCGGGAGACGTTCATGTTGCCCGAGATTGAGAATCCGGTGACAGGGATCTCTTTCTCTCCGTCAAAATAATATCCGAGACGGACTTCGCCGCCGAAATAGCCGGTGTTGGGTTCGACCTGGATGCCGGAGAAGACCTGGCAGCGCAGATAGGGCTCTGCCGCCATCTCACGGAAGGATTTGGTGCCCGGTTCGACAACGAGGATCGGCAGGCTGCCTGCAGGAGCCTTCTCGCCGAGATAATATCCGAAACGGTACGCACCTTTGCGGTTTACGGCCACGCCGTTCTGCACCAGTACAGTGTCCTTGAGGATCACGCCGTCGCCGTCGAAAAATGCCGAATTGAAGGCGTTCCGGACATACGGGACCATCCACAGCGTGAGCAGTGTACCGGTCACGTTATCGCCCTGGACATGGTCGCCCGGCTCAAACTTGTTGGCTTTCTGATATTTGGTGCTGTAGTCCAGATCGTTCGCGAAATATCCGAAGATCCGGCCGGCTTCCTTATCCTGCAGGATCACCTTGAGCGGCGCGGTGATGTCGACCAGCTCAGAAAGCGGCTTTGCCGTGAAGCGCGCGGCCGCGATCTGCAGCTGTTCATCGGTCAGACGGGTGATTTCGTCCGGATCGATGGATTCAAAGCGCAGCATCTGATAGACTTCGACCTCTTCGCCGTCTTTCTCCCAGGATGGGATCAGCTCGATGGAAGCTCCGTAGGATACGGACTGCAGGTCCACACCCTTGGAGTTGTAAATATGCAGACGAGTCTTATCGATAAAGATCTCGGTGGCGCTTAAGGAGCCGTCCGCATAGGCGTCCGCCTTGAAGACCGCGTCGGATACGGTCTCCGCGGCTTCTTTGAGGCCGATGTCCTTAATGTTGGAATTGCTCTCCGGGAGGGCCGTATCTTCCGGCCCGGGGATGTCGTACCAGGGATTCATCGCGAATCCGGCTGCGTATACGTTGTCGCGGATCTTCGCGCGCAGTTCATCATCGCTCATGAAGGCATATATGCTGAAGGCCGCTGAACCACGGGTCCTGCCTGTGTCTGCGGAACCAGCGGTTCCGGCCTCTTTGTCCACATAGATCGTCAGGACATAGTTCGTCGTGTCAGTCGCACGGTTGGTCTCCAGCTTCCTGCCGACGTAGAAAAGCTCAGAAGACTGTTTCTCGGAAACGGTCAGTTTCCACGCGGACACTTCGGGAATCTCAGCGAGTATGGATCTGATTCGTTCAATCATCTGTCTCGTCCTCCTTCCTTAACCCAGCTTGCAGCGCGCCTTGAGATACGGCCCGCCGTCCGAGACCGGCACCCACTCCTTATAGCCCTTGCCGCAGTGGCCGGAGCCGATGATCTGCCATTCGTCGGAGACCATGGAGATCGACATCAGGAGGTCCGGAACGTAGCCGGACATGACAACGGGGGCCACGAGCTTGCCGGTGAACTTACCATCGCGGATCTCGCGTCCGTAAGCGGCAACGCACTGAATATTCCAGTTCTTGGGATCTTCCATGCCGTTTGAGGTGTCAAAGAGCATGTAGCCGTGGCTGACGGAAGCGATCATGTCCTCGAGCTTGTCTTTGCCCGGCGCGAAACACGTGTTGGTCATGCGGGTATAGGCTTTGCGGGAAGGATCCTGCCGGCGGCCGTTCCCTGTCGGCTCGGTCCCGAGCTCCGCGGCGCTGACCGCGTCGGAAATGCCGCTCACGAGGATGCCGTCCTTGATGATCTGCGTGTCGTGCGCGAGGACGCCGTCGTCGTCAAAGAAATACCCGATGCACGGATCCGTCATATAGCCGGTGTCGCCGCGGGCGGACTCATAATCCGCTGCGGAAGGTTCGGCCGGAACGCGGATCGCGGCACCGTCATGCATATTGACGAGCGAAGAGGCGACGGGCTTGTTCATATAATGGCGGGATTTCGCGCGATGCTTGACAAACATGTCCATTTCCACGCCGTGGCCGAAGGCCTCATGGGCGATCAGACCGGTGATGGAAGGTGCGGTGATGATATCGTAGACACCCGGCTCGATCTGCCCAGCGCCCAGCAGATCTTCGGCCAGTTTTGCGGTCTCGGAGGTCTTGCCGGCCATGATCTCCAGTGTTTTCTCCATGCTGTTGGCGGCTGCGGAAGCGCGGGCTGTCCGCACGGTGCTGCCTTCTCTCGCGACAGCCATGCCGTACATGTTGCACCAGGAGTAATGCTGGGACAGATCACGGTTACGGGAAACGAAAACAGCACTTGTCTCGTAGTATTCGAGCATCATGGCGGCCTGGATCACTTTGGAAGAAGCGGCGTGTACCGCATCGCGAAGCGCGGTCAGCCGCTCTACAAGCTCCTGGACACCGAGCTCGCGGCCTTCCATCGGGCGGTCGTAATCCCGGACGAGCGGTTCATCCCTGAGGATCTCAGCATCGACATGCTGGCCGGCCAGATGCGGGGAAAGGGCCAGTTCGCGGACAATATCCGTCTCCAACTGACTGATCGTCTCCGGCGTGATGTCCGAGAAGGAATATTCTGCATAATGACTGCCGTCATAGATCTTGACGACAAAACCGCACTGGCTCTCGTTCGTGTCAGAGACGGCGGTGGACACCGTAGATACGTTGACGCGTTTTCCGGTGACATGTTTGCCGAGAGCGGAAACGTAGCTGTAACGCTGCCCTAAGCGTGCCACGAGCTCCTTCAGGAGGCCGCGGCGGGAGGAAAGATATTCTGAATACATAGAAAAACTCCTTTATTTACGATAGGAATAATGTTATTATACAAGAAGGAAACAGGGATGTCAATTTAACCGGCCGCCGTGAAAACGTTTCATGGACGGATATGAAAACGCTTCAGGAGGGACAGATATGGCATATATTAAGCTGAACGCGGACCAGGTCCGCCGTTACTGTGAAGAGATTTTTGTACGGCATGGTTTTACCGCTGAGGAGTCGCGGGGCATCGTCGACGTGATCCTGACAGCGGATCTTTACGGGATCGAGTCACACGGGATCCAGCGGATGATCCGTTATCATAACAGTCTGGTACAGGGGCATGTACACGCGGACGCTCAGCCGGAGACGGTTTTTGAAACGAAGCTGTCGGCGGTGCTTGACGGAAACAAGACGATGGGACAGGTCACAGCCCGCCGGGCCATGCAGATGGCGATCGAGAAGGCGGCGGCCCACGGCTTCGGCATGGTGACGGTACGCAACTGCAACCATTACGGGATCGCAGGTTACTATGCGAAAATGGCGGCGCAGGCCGATATGATCGGGTTCTCCTCGACCAATACCGAGGCGATCGCGATCCCGACGTTCGGAAAGAAAGCCATGCTCGGGACAAGCCCGCTCGCTTTCTGCATGCCGGCGGATCCGTATGATTTCCTGTTTGACGCCGCGACGACGGTCGTTCCGCGCGGCAAGATCGAGATCTATGATAAACGCGGAGAACCGCTGCCCGAGGGATGGTGCGCGGACGAGAACGGTGCTTCCTGTACAGACGCGGCACACGTGCTCGATCTGATCAATGCGAAGGATTACGGCGGAATCTTTCCGATCGGCGGCGCGGAAAAAGAAACCGGTTCTCATAAGGGTTACGGAATCGGCCTGATCATGGAGGTCGCAACAGCGATCCTGGCAGGCGGCCACACGTCCCCGCATGTCGAGAACGGCGGAATGGGGGACACTTCTTTCGGTTTCATGGCGCTGGATTACGGCCTTTTTGGGGACAAAAAAGAGATCCGCGGACGGATGTCCGATCTGCTGAGGGAGCTGCGCGAGTCGCCACCGGCCGAGGGACAGGAACGGGTTTATACGCCGGGCGAGCCGGAGATGATCTCTACGGCCGACAAACTGGCGAACGGGGTTCCCTGCAACGACCGGACACTGGAAGAGCTTAAGGAGATCGGCAAGTACGTAGGCCTTAGGGCAGAGGATTATCTCAGTCTGTAAGATCAGTATTCAAGGGGTGTAACATGAACCAGCTTGATCAGTTTACCGATGAACTACATGAGTGGTCTGTCAGCGGGAAAGAGCCGTCCTGTGCTTCCCGCGATCTTCGGTACTATCTGGATCTGCAGGAAAAACGCCTGAAAAGCGCGGGCATATCCAGGGAAGAAGAATTTACGCACGTTAAAGAAGAAGTCAGCGGCTGTGCGGACCGGACGGAGAACGGATATTCTTCGAAGATCCTGTACCGGGAGGCGGTGCAGCACATCATCTATCAGAAGAACGGGAAGCAGATCCGCAAGATCCGCCGGCCGGTCAATCTGTATGTTACTTTTGTGGACAAAGAAGGACATGAGGACAGGCAGTACACCTGCCCGAACTGCGGTCATACGATGACGGCGCTGCAGGCCAGGGATGGATGTCCGTACTGCGGCACGTTTTTTGAGACAGACGATGTCTATCCTTGCGTTTCGTCGTATTATACTGTCCCCGGCATCGTAGAAAGAGCCGGGCTGATAGACAAGATTAAGAAGGAAATGCGGATAGCAGGCGTTTCCTGCGGTGTGATACTGGCTGTGACCACTTTTTTCGCCTGGAACGATATGCATATCGTATGGCGTATTTTGTCGGCACTGTTCATGGGAGGCTTCTACGGCGGCGTATTTGCCTTTATCTGGTATATGCTGCGCAGCCTTATTCTCATGATTAAGGTGTTCAAAGAAGCCGGACGTGCCATGCCGCTTCTTAAGACGATCTCGAGCCGCAAGAAGATGCTGCATTTCATGCAGACTTATGATCCGGATTTTTCCTATGAAGCGTTTGAGGGCAGAATCCTGTCCCTGCTGCGGACGATCGTTCTCTCCGATGACAGAGATACACTCTCAATCTGGGAGGGCAGGAGAGACTTGTCTGACTTCAATAATGTCGCAGACATGCAGTACCGCGGCGCCGTATACATCAAAAAGTACACTAAAAAAGACCGTTACCTCGTTGTGGAGGGTACGGCGTATCTGACGGATACCTATGTCCGGAGTTCCGTACGGGAGAGAGACGAAAAGATCCGTTTTGTTCTGGTCAGGGAAGCGGAAGGGCGCTCGGACCCGGGCTTTTCCATTCATAAGGTCCAGTGCGCAAAATGCGGCGGCAGCTTCGATGCCATGCACCGGAGAAACTGTCCCTACTGCGGCAGTCCGTATGACCTGAAGAAAAAAGACTGGATCATCAAAGACATGTGGAAGGCATAAGACGGAAGACATAAAACAGGAAACAGAAGACTGTAGTAATCAAAAGCCTCGGCACTCATTCAGAGTACCGGGGCCGTCTTTTTTGCAGAAATGCTTTACGGCTGATTGACTGCGCCGATGAATAGTGTCTGGTCGGAAGGACCGGCGATCACGAACAGGAACGGACGGTCCAGAACGAAATCGATCTGATCGGTGATCAGCATTGCGCCGTCTGTCATGTAGAGCAGGGTAAAGGCCGCAGCGACAACACCTTCCTCATCGATCGCGACACGGGCCGCGTGCTCAGCCTTAGAAACGTGCAGATTTTCTGTGTCGCCCGTCATCGGTGAGAAGTCGGAGAGGGACGGATCAAATACGTCCGTTATGCCCAGATCGATGAGACCTTCGATCAGATCAAGATCTGAAACCACGTCGAATTTGGGAAGGGTCAGATTGACCCAGGGATAAGAAGTGTTCTCCCAGTCAAGGCGGCTGCCCAAAAACTGCAAGGCCTCT
The DNA here is from genome assembly GCA_017441925.1 of Bacillota bacterium. Classification (GTDB taxonomy): domain Bacteria; phylum Bacillota; class Clostridia; order Lachnospirales; family Bianqueaceae; genus RUG12817. The sequence continues at coordinate 81,002 of JAFRUE010000016.1, read as the reverse complement.
TCGTCCGTGAGAAGCTCATCGATACCGACGCCTTCATCCGGCAGGATAAAGTACATATTGCCCATAGACGCGGCAAGCCTGCGGGATACCGCAGAGAATTTCTCACCCCAGTAATACTGGTCCGCACCACCGTGCATCATGTCACAGGTAACATCACCGCCCGGAGCGTGGAAAATCCCTGTGTCCGTGGCGTTTTTGTTGAATTCATCATCCCAGGCCGCGCGGAAATAGATGGCAGAGACGAGCGACATGACAGTATCCGGATCCATCTTGATATCCACGGTCTGTTCCTGCAGGAGATCGCCGGTCTGCGCGTTGATCCAGTCCTGCAGAGCCTTGTTGAATTCTTCGCTGCCCATTACGCCGCGGTAGGAAGAGGCATAATACTTGTCGGCAAGCGTGTCCATGGTCTTCTGATTGAAATTGATCCTGTCATTCAGCCAGACGGAGTCGGCCAGGATGCTGGCGGAAGTACCGTCATCCCGGTAGCTCGCGTTCCAGAGATTTTCCGCCTCTTTGCGAAGCGTTTTGATATCGCTTACACCGAGCAGGGACAGAATCTGATCCCGGCTGTTGCCATCGGTTACTTCGGCAAGCATTGACAGTGCCAGATACAGATTGGCAGGAGAGACCACCCGGTTCTGATCTCCCGAATCCATCAGATACTCCTGTACGATACTCTTCGAGAATGTCCGGAGTGAATCCGGTATAGAATAGTTTTGCTGTTTCCGGACAGAATCCCACCATTCTTTATTCCGTGTACTATAATCTTTCGCATTATAATCAGTCGGGAAGGGAGCCATTTCAGGATACTTCGGCTCAGCGATCGCTAAAGCCGTTATATTCCCACCTCCGCCCGGACGCAGGAATACACCGAGCGCGATAACTGCCACAAGGACAGCTGCCACGGCGCTCATCCACCAATTCCGCGGGCGCCGGTTCCGGGCGGAATTACGGACGGCATTTATATCCGTGATCTTCGCGTCCGCTGCTGCAGTTCCCGGAACCTGAGCCTCTTCGATGATCTCATCGTCTATATTCGTGATTCCGTTGTAGATCTTCTCTCTCTTATCGTTCATAATACGAGTCCCTCCGTTTCCAATACCTTCTTAAGGCTCTGACGCAGGCTGTACATCTTCTGGGCAAGCTTTGCGGCCGGAACAGCCTGATCCGCAGCCAGCGCGTTCAGTGCTTCACCGTTCCAGTAACGGCGGACAAAGAGTGTCCGGTCGTCCTTGGACAGACTCCTCAGCCATGTGCTGATCGTCCGGCCGAGCTCCTTAGCGTCCAGCTCACTTTCTACCGTGCCGGAAGCCGGGATACAGTCCTCCAGCTCGCTCAGCATAACGTCAAGCCCGTTATAACGCTTCTGCGCATGGTTTCTGCGCCAGCGGTCCAGGGCAAGGTTGCGCACGACCTTGCCGAGCCAGGCACGAAGCAGCGACGGGCGTTCATCCGGCATGGAATCCCATGCCTTCTGCCAGGTGTCATTGACGCATTCCTCCGCGTCTTCGTGACTGGACAGAACATTATACGCCAGTCCGCGGCAGAACGGGCCGTACTTCAGCTCGGTCTCCCGGACAGCGGCGTCATCCCGCTGCCAGTACAGATCGACGATCTGTCTGTCATCCATGCCTCATCACCTCCTTACACCTATATAGACGGAAACGGCTGACGGATATTGGAACCGGAAAGCAAAAAAGTTGAAAAAACAAAAAAACGGAAAAACGAATGCCGCCCGGAACCTGTCAGGCGGCATGTATTCTGCTGTGGTCTGTTGCCCGGCGGTCCCCGGATAAATTCTTACACGAACCGGCAGACGTGGTCTACGGCGATGTCGGAGAATCCGTACGCCTCAGCCTTGGTAAGCTTGCCGTTGCACAGATCGACGATCTGGCCAAGGAGCAGCTCGCCGCTTTCCTCGATCGTCATCGTGCCGTCGATAATGCCGGACAGATCCGTGTCGATATTATCGTCCATCCATTCGGCGGTGCGCTTGTTCGCGGTGACTTTGAGCACCGGTACGATCGCGTTTCCCGTCGGAGTGCCGCGGCCCGTCGTGAAAACGATGCAGCTGCAGCCGCCGGCAGCCATGGACGTTACGGATGAAATATCATAACCGGCGGTATCCATGACGACAGCGCCGCGTTTTGTCGGAGGAACGGCCTGCTCCAGAACCTCGACGATCGGCCGGGTCCCGCCCTTGCGGATGCATCCGAGGCTCTTTTCATCCAGGGTGGAAAGTCCGCCTGCCTTGTTGCCCGGCGTGGGCTGGCCGGCGCGGCAGTCTTGTCCAGCGGCCTTCAGATGGTTTTCATAGGCTTCGCAGACACGGATGATCTGGTCGTGGATCTCGGGCGTCGCGGCACGGCGCGCCAGCACGTGCTCACCGCCGATCCATTCGATCGATTCGCTCATCATCGTTGTCGCGCCGAGGTCGACCAGACGGTCGGAGAGGTTGCCGACAGCCGGGTTGGAAGCGATCCCGCTCGTGGCGTCGGATCCGCCGCACTCGATGCCCATGATGATCTCGGAGATATCGCATTCTTCTTTCTGCTGCATGGCGGCCTGCGCAGCCATATCCCGTGCCGCGCGCGTCGCGAGTTCGATGGTCTTGAGCGTGCCGCCGACCTCCTGGATACCGAACGAAACGACCGGCTTATCGGTCAGCTTTTGGATCTTTTCCCGCAGCTGGCGGTGGGGGACGGTCTCGCAGCCGAGACCGATGATAACAACGCCCCAGACGTTCGGATTGAGGGCAAAACCGGTCAGGACCTTCTGCGACATCTCCGTGTTGGCGGCGACATCCGAACATCCCGTATTAAAGACGATATTGACCGCGCCGCGCACCTGGCTCGCAACGATCCGCGCGCTCTCGCTGCCGCAGGCGCATGTCGGCAGGATCAGTACATGGTTCCGGATTCCTACACGGCCGTCGGAACGGCGGTATCCCATAAATTTCATTCTTTTGCACCTCCGATCAGTTCGCTGGCGTAATCCCGTTCCACGCTGAACAGATTTGTATGATCGACCAGATGACCTTTCGCGACGGGAACGGAAAGCTCACCGATCATTTCGCCGTATTTTATAACAGAAGCACCCGCGGCAAGGTCACTCAGCGCGATCTTGTGGCAGTAGGGGATATCCTGACAGGCCAGAACTTCGCACATCTCGTCACCGCAGCGGTAGACGACGGTCTCTCCCGCCGCAACGTCGCGTACGCACGTCACGACGTTGTCCTGGGGATCCATCAGTAAGGCATCGATTTTCATTTGCAAACCTCCTGCGTTTGTGATGGCTTCAGTATAGCATACCGGGAGCCTTGAGACAAGAAAATTATATTGCTGTTTCACGCCGTATTATGCTATAATAGACCCAGACATGGTTCCGTTCCGAAAAATCAATACTATAGAATCCATCATCCTGACAGAGCGGGCGGAACCGAATACAACTGACAAGGGGGTCATTTTTATGGCAGATCTGACCGTAAAATCACTGCAGCTCGCGAATCCTTTTATTGTAGCGTCAAGTCCCGCGACTCAGGGCGCTGACAACGTGCTGAAGACCGCCAGGATCAGACCCGGCGCGATCGTACTGCGCAATTTCGGCCACGGGAAGGGCGGAGGCAGCTATATCGGTCCGGATATCAATGCATGGCGAAAAGGCCGACACGTGACGCAGAGCCACGCGGTCGGCACGCAGATCCCGGATCCGATCGACACGCTGGAAAAATACTGCGAAGAGATCCGCCGCATCAAGCGGGAGATGGATCCGGACGTTAAGCTGTGGGCTTCCGTAGGGCATTTCAGCGATATCGCGAAGGGCGGCGACTGGGAGAAAGACTGGGTCACGCAGGCGAGAGAACTGACGCTTGCAGGCGCTGACGCACTGGAGCTGCATTTCAATACGCCGGGCGTTGCGGCGACAAAGGACAGAACGCTGAATTATTATCAGCTGGTCGGATACAGCACACGGCTGATCAAGGCAAATACACATCTGCCGGTCATGGCCAAGCTTGCGGTCGAGAACTGCGACGCGCTGACGGCGATCCGTCAGGCAGTCGCGGCCGGAGCAGACGCGGTCGGCCCGACGGCACGGTGGAAAATGTTTGATTTCGATCTGGACTGGAAACGGTCCGAACCGCGTCCGGGCGGCGGTGCCGGCGGTACACAGGCAGCGCCGATCATCAGCTACGTCGTTGCGGAGACGCGTTCCAAGGGCATCGACATCCCGATGTACGCGGGCGGCGGGGTTTTCACCTATGAACAGGCGCTCAAGATCCTGATGGCCGGAAGCCAGTGCGTGCAGCTTGGCTCCGTGGTCTGCTCCTGCGGTATCGGAGCGGCGGGACGGCTGATGAAACAGGCGGAGCAGTGGATGGATGAGCACGGCTACGCGACGCTTGACGACCTGTGCGGCGACGCTCTGAAGCTCTTCAACATGCCGGCTGAGGTCGCGCTGCGCCGGGAGAAGGCGATCGGCGCTGCTTACAAGGGCACGGTCGACGCGGAGAAATGCATCGGCTGCGGACAGTGCTACGACGTCTGCTGGAACAACGGTATCGAGATCGTGAACGGCAAAGCCGTGAAGAAGCCGGGCTGCATCGGATGCGGCTACTGTTACCAGGTCTGCCCGACAGGCGCGCTGTATGTTGACAAAGGCGCGATCCTGAAAGCGGCTTTTGACGGAGAGTAAGGCACGTCCGGGGCGGTGGGGCAGACGGAAGAGTCCGCCCGGTGCCGCAGCATGAATTGAATAACAGAAATTATCCATACAGGAGGATCACTATGAGAGTACCTTATGACAAAATGGTCGCGGAGTTCAACCGCGTATTGCTTAAGATCGGTTTTACGCCCGAGAGAGCGGATATGGCGGCGCATCTGTTTGCGGACGCGAGCCGCGACGGCGTATACACGCATGGACTGAACCGTTTCCCGCGGTTCATCAGCAATATCAAGGACGGATGGATCGATATCAACGCTGAACCTGAACTGATCAGCCAGGTCGGCGCGGTGGCACGCTTTGACGGACATCACGGCCCCGGAAATCTGAACGCAAAGATCTGCGCGGAGAAAGCCATGGAGATCGCGGACAAGTTCGGCATCGGCGTGGCGGCGCTGGCGCGCTCCAACCACTGGATGCGTCCCGGAACCTACGGCCTTGAGGCCGCGGAGAAGGGATATATCGCGATCATGTGGACCAATACGATCCCCAATCTGCCCGCGTGGGGCAGCAAAGAGCCGCGTCTCGGCAACAACCCGATCGTTTACGCGGTACCTTCCCGCCAGGGCCCGGTGCTCCTTGACTGCGCGATGTCGATGTTCTCCTACGGCAAGCTGGAGTCCTATGCCCGCGAGGGTAAAGAACTCCCGGTAGACGGCGGCTACGGCAAGGACGGCAAAGTCACCCGGAACGCGGCCGAGGTCATGGAGACTTCACAGTCGCTCCCGATCGGTTTTTGGAAAGGTTCCGGTATGTCGATCGTGCTCGATCTGATCGCGACGGCGCTTTCCGGCGGTCTTTCCGTCAAGGAGATCGGCGAGCAGGGCGTAGAGGCATATCTGAGCCAGGTCTTCATCATGATCCGCATGGATCTTTTCGGCGACAAGGAAGCTATGCTCGACAAGATCGACGAGACGCTTAAAAACATTGAAGCGAGCGCTCCGAGGAACGAGGGCGTGAAGGTGCGCTGGCCCGGACAGGGCATGGCCCACATCCGCAAGGAGAATATGGAGCTCGGTATTCCGGTAGAGGAAACCTACTGGAAGATGGTCTGCGACATGTAATTATAGAGGAAGCATGATCAAACGGATACAAAAACTGCTGACTGTCATCGTTGTGCCCGGTTATACGGTGATGGCGCTCTGCCTGATCTACTGGCTGATGCTGGGGATGAACGTGCTGGAGATCCGCGCGTTTTCCGTCAACGTGATCATCGGCCTGGTTTTTGTGATGAGCGCGGTAAGCGCGCTGACCGGAACCTGGCTTAAGTTTTATTACATTAATTCCGCGCAGGAAGATCTGGACAACCTGAATGAACTGAATACGAAGCTGCGCCGCCAGCGCCATGAGTATCTGAACGAGATGCAGGTGGTCTACGGGCTGCTGGAGCTGGGCGAAGGAGAGGAAGCGCTGGAGTTCCTGAAACCGGTCTACGAGGAGACGGCCAAGACCGGGAGAGCGCTTAAAACAGCCCATCCGGCAGTCAATGCCCTGTTGATGAATAAGATGAACCAGGCAGAGGAGCGGCATATCGGTTTCTATATCGAAACATCTTCCAATCTGGCGAATGCCGCGATGGACGCGTGGAGCCTGTGCAAGGTCCTGGGGAATCTGATCGACAACGCGCTGACCGCGGCGGAGCAGGATGAGAAGGCGGAGGTCCATCTGGAGATCCGGGAGGACGCTGCCGGCTGCGAGATCTGCATCTATAATAACGGAGCTTTTATCGCGGAGAAAGACCGCGACAGGATCTTCGAGGACGGTTTCAGCGGCAAGAATTCGGAAGGGCACGGCCTGGGGCTCGGTATCGTGCGGAACATCGTCAGGCAGGCTGGCGGGACGATCGAATGGGAGTCCGAGCGCGGCAGGACGGTTTTTACGATCCGTATTCCCAGGGCGGTTCCGGCCGGAGAATGACAATTGAACCGCGAAAATGTATAATTCGCCGGATAGCTATTGCGGCGGACTGAGAAGTGATATAAGATCGAACCAGCAAAGGCGGAAGGAGGGATTCTATGACGGGACTGGAAATTCTTGGCCTTGTGCTGTTGATCCTGGCGTTCATATTTATCGGACTTGAATGCCTGATACCGGGTTTCGGAGCTCCCGGAATCGCCGGCGCCGCGTGTCTGATCGTCGGTATCGTACTGAGCGCGGACACCTGGCAGCAGGCAATGATCCTGTCGGCGATACTGGCCGTAGCGATGGCCGTTTTCATCTTCGTGATGCTGAGACTGCTTCACAGCGGCAAGATCAAATCACCGATCGTGCTGCATGAGAAACTTGACAAAGACAGCGGCTTCATCAGTTCGGACGATCTGAATTACCTGGTTGGACGGGAGGGCGTTGCCGTTACCGATCTGAGGCCGGCAGGCAAGGTCTCGGTAGACGATCTGGTACTGGATGTTATTTCCGGAGGGCCGTTTATCGAGAAAGGCGCTTCCGTTAAGATCACGGGCGTCAGCAATTCGTCACTGGTAGTTCAGAAGATCTGCGCAGATCACTGAGTCCGGCGCGGTCCGAAGGTTTGAAACTGTTCTTGAGGAGGATTTATCATGGAAGGACCTTTCATCATTATTGCAATCGTTATTCTGGTACTGGCTGTTTTCTTCTCGGTCGTTCCGGTGGGCCTCTGGATCTCGTCCATGGCTTCCGGCGTCCGCGTCGGCCTGTTCTCACTGGTCGGCATGAAGCTGCGCCGCGTTAAACCGCATCGCATCCTGCTTCCGATGATCAAGGCGACCAAGGCCGGACTGAGCCTGAATATGAACGAGCTTGAAGCTCATTACCTGGCCGGCGGCAACGTCGACGGTGTTGTGGACGCGCTGATCGCTTCCGAACGCGCAGGCATCGACCTGTCCTTTGAGAAGGCGGCCGCGATCGACCTGGCCGGACGTGCGGTCCTTGAAGCCGTTAAGATGAGCGTTAACCCCAAGGTCATCGAGACTCCGAATATCTCAGCCGTTGCGAAAGACGGCATCGAGTTGCTGGTCAAAGCCCGCGTTACCGTCCGCGCCAATCTGGAGCGCCTGGTCGGCGGCGCCGGTGAGTCCACCATCCTCGCCCGTATCGGCGAAGGTATCGTTACGACCGTCGGTTCTTCCGCTTCCCATAAGGAAGTACTGGAGAATCCCGACAACATTTCCAAGCTGGTCCTTTCCAAGGGACTGGATTCCGGGACCGCGTTCGAGATCCTGTCGATCGATATTGCCGATATCGACGTAGGCCGCAATATCGGTGCGCATCTGCAGAGCCTGCAGGCTGAAGCCGATAAGAATATCGCTCAGGCTAAGGCTGAGGAACGCCGTGCAATGGCTATCGCTCTCGAGCAGGAAATGAGAGCGGCAGTCGTCGAAGCCGAGGCCGAAGTTCCGCGCGCACTTGCGACCGCGCTTCGCGACGGACGCATGGGTGTCATGGATTACTATGGCATGCAGAACATCCAGGCTGACACAAGGATGCGCGATGAGATCGCCGGAAGCGACAAGACCGGCGGTTCCCTGACAGAAGGTGAGAAATAATGTTCAAGTCTGATTTCCAGACGGCGGAAGACGTACGGGAGCTGAATGCACAGGAGATGAACGTGCAGAAGCAGAATACTCTGAAGCCGGAGGTCAGAGCCGGCAGCGCCGCGGCGGAGACAGATGTGAAGAAAATGCTCCGCGCTATCCTGCGCGATGAGGCAGGCAGGAAAGCCGCGATCGCTTTTACGGAGATCCTGGGTGAACCGGTCTGCAGACGCAGACAGGGAATGAACCGCTATAGATAAGAGAGTTTTCTCTTAAAGGAGAGCTAAAATGGCCAACACTTCATATAGTCCGATGGACTTTAATCAGGATGGGAATGTCTCGAACCTGGAGCTGGCCGCTGCCGTGAATGAAGTCAATGAGCTCTCCGGGAAGAAGAAAAATCCGCTTCTCGGGCGGATCCTGTTCGGGATGGTAGTTCTTCTGATCGGACTCACATTCATTGCGGTCGGATGGGTTCTCTTTGACTACACGATGACGGATATCGCGGTGATCGGGATCGTAATAGCGGCACTTGCGGCTGCATATATGGTATGGATTCTGATCCGCCGGCACGAACTGAAAAAGAAGGGAGTCGTCTGACTCCGCAAGGATCCGGCAGCCTGCTGTGCTGCCGGATTCTGACAATTAGAAGAGGGGTTGTACATGCAGTTCAAAGTCATGATCGTGGACGATGAGCCCCGCATCAGGCTGATCCTGCGGAGAGTCATCGAACAGACCGAAGATTTCGAAGTCGCCGCGGAATGCGGGAGTATGACGGAGGCGCTTCTCAGTTTTTCCGAGATCAGACCGGATGTGGTTTTTATGGACGTTGATCTGAAGGGCGGCTCCGGAAAGGATAATGCCGGCGGGAGTACGTCCGCAACCGGTGGGAGCGAGTCTGCGGAGGGCATCGACTGCGCCAGGATCATGATGAAGGCACTGCCCGACCTCAAGCTGATCTTTGCCACGGCTTACGCTGAATACATGCCGAGCGCGTTTGAGATGTACGCTTTTGACTACCTGGTAAAGCCGTTCGATATCGCCAGGATCCGGCACACGCTTGAGCGGATCCGCAAACAGTCGGATCAGGCAAAGCCTGCTCCCGAGGTGCATGCAGGGCAGAAAACCGCGCCGCAGGACCGGCTGATGATCAAAGGGCGGGACAATATCTCGATCGTCCGGACTGACGATATCTACATGGTCATGCGGGAAGGCGATCTCTCGGTGATCCGGACCGCGAAAGCGCGGATCGAAACGTCCATGACGATGCAGGAGATCGAGAAGCGGCTGCCCGCGCCGAGATTCCTGCGGAGCCACCGCTCGTATATCATCAATGTCGACAGGATCTCCACGATCGAGCCCTACGGAAGGTGGACCTACATCGTGAAGTTCGCCGGGATCCCGGAGGACGCGCTGATCACCAAGGAGAAATTCGACGAGATCAGCAGCCGGTACGATAAGTCATAATGAAGCCGCTAAAATGCTGAAAGCCGCATGAACACGCGAATAGACAGAAGGCTGACTGGCCTGGAAAGCTCCGCCAGACAGCCTTTTTTGCTGCTGCGGGACGGGACAGTTTTGCCAGGATGCGGCGGTAAAAGCGCCTATTATTGTTATTTTTACCGCCAGTTTGGCGGTAAATTGTTGGAAAAAGCCGGATTTTACCGCCGAATCCCGGCTTTTTCGGGGCATATTAGCTCCGGATGCTATAATAACAAGCCCGAACAGGCTGGCAGCAATTGTATTCGAGGGGTCTATAGCTGTAAACCGGCGGTAAAATATACCATTTATGAAATTTTTACCGCCACGATGAGCACAAGGGACATGGCTCAGCACAAAACGGTTGATGAATGATGCTCAGGCTGGGTGAGAACAGTTTTTCCGGCTGATACTGATTCTTGAAAATCCCGGCCGCGCGTGGTATAGTAAATTACGGTTGAAACAGTTTGTGATCTTATTCTTATATGATGGAGATATCAGATGATCCTACATTCCATTCTACTGATCGGACAGTCCAATATGGCGGGGCGCGGCGATATGTCGCAGGCGGAGCCGCTTGCGGAACCGAGGCTTAAGGTCCTCAAGAACGGAAGGTGGCAGAAGGCTTTCCGCCCGGTCAACTATGACAGACCTTTTGCAGGAGTGAATCTGGCGGAGTATTTTGCGGAGGAGTATATCCGCGATCATGACGCGGACGTTGGCCTGATCCCTTGTGCGGATGGCGGAACGTCGCTGGATCAGTGGCATGTGGGCGGATTGCTATATGACCATGCCATTGCGATGGCGCGGCTTGCTTCCCGTACGTCCACGATTGCGGCCGTGCTCTGGCATCAGGGCGAGACGGATTGCTATCCGGACCGCTGGCCATACTACGCGGAGAAATTCCGCGTGATCGTGGAGGGCTTCCGCAGGGATCTGCCGATCGGCGATGTACCTTTCCTTGTGGGCGGTCTGGGAGATTTCCTGAAAGACTGTCCGCATAATCCGCCGATCTCGGGCTATGACAGGATCAATGAGCAGCTGCGCGAAGTTGCGGCGTCCATGCCGATGATGGGATATGTCCCGGCGGACGGACTGACGAGCAAACCGGACCTGTTGCATTTTGACACCGCGTCGCTCAAGACCTTCGGGAGACGTTACTATAACGTGTTCTGCACACTGGAAGACCACAACAAAGAATTTCCGGATAAGCCGGATATGGACGCGGCGATCCGGAGCGATCTGGAGCTGCTGTAAGACGGCAGCGGACTGACAAGGGGAGGATGACAAGATGAAAGTACTGCTGATCAACGGAAGCCGCCGTGAGAAAGGGTGCACCTACACGGCTCTGCGGGAAGTCGCCGCCGCGCTGGAGAAAAACGGTATCGAGACCGTTATGATGCATATCGGCAAACGCGCGCTGAACGGCGAGATCGACATGCTCGTGCACGAAGCGGCCGAGGTCATGAAGGACTGCGACGGCCTGGTCGTCGGTTCACCGGTCTACTATGCTTCACCCAGCGGAGAAGTGCTGGCTTTCCTGGACAGGTTTTTCTGGAGCCATAAGAAGATCCTGGAATTCAAGCCCGGTGCCGCGATCGTTTCCGCACGCCGTGCCGGGACGAGCGCGTCGCTTGACGTACTGAACAAGTATTTTACGATCGTCCAGATGCCGCTTGTTTCCTCGCGTTACTGGAATATGGTCCACGGCAATACGCCGGACGAAGTGGTGCAGGACGAAGAGGGGATGCTTGTCATGCGCGCGCTCGGCAACAATATGGCCTGGCTGCTGAAGAGCATCGAAGCGGGCCGCAGCGCGGGCGTATCCCTGCCGGAGCAGGAGCCGTCCCGTTCGACGAATTTTATCCGCAGGAACAGCGTGGGCTGACGCGGTAAAACAGATTTATATGTCTGTAAACATCATTCAGGAGGAACAGTTATGAAAGAAAGAGCAATGGACACGAAACTGATCGTCCGTCCGATCGTGGGCTGCCTGACACATTCGCATTTCTGGGAAGGCCCGTGCCGTGCCGGCCGTAAGGAAAATATGACACAGGAGGCCGAGGCGGCTGCTGCTGACCGTGGTTTCGCCCACGCCTGCAAGGTGCTGGAAGGCGCTTCCGACGAAATGACGTTGCTGCCCGCGGTCGACGCGCGGTATGACGAGAAATTCGTCGTCCCGCAGGAGGTCTACGCGCAGATCGAGGAAGATATGGACAAGGTCGATTTCTTCCTGTGCATGAACTGGCGGATTCCCAAGCTTGAGCGCTATCATAAGCCGGTCGTCATCATGCAGAACGGAAACGAAGGCATCGATTTTGCTGCGTACTGCCGTTCACTCGGGATCGAAGCCTATGTCTGCATGGATCTGCAGGATCTGAACGAACTGGCACATCTGCTCTGGGTCCGCAAAGCCGTCGCGAATACCCGCGCGCTCGTGCTGACAGCCGGGGCGCAGCCAACATTCGGCATGCAGAGCCTGATCCGCGATCCGGAGATCATCCGCCAGAAGTACGGTCTGGAGGTCGTCAAGCTGCCTTTTGACAGCATCGTGCCTTATATGGACGCCATCACGGACGAGGAGGCACGCCCGATCGCGGAGAAGATGCTTGCCGGTTCCGCGGACACACGCGTCAATACGGAGTGGTTCCTGAATGATATCAAATACTATCTGGCCGCGCGCAAGATGATGGACATCTATGACTGCAACGCGTTCTCGACCGCGTGCCACGAGCTCTGCACGTCGGAAATCCCGCAGAATCGTAAGTTCACGCCGTGCGTCTGCCATTCGCTGCTCAAGGATCAGGGGATTCCGAGTGCCTGCGAAGAGGATCTGAACGCGCTGACAGCAATGACGATGATGATGTATCTCGGGAACCGTCCGGCCTTCATGGGCAATCCGGAATATGTATCCGATGAGATCCTTAAGATCCATCACGCTGTCCCGGCCCTGCAGATGAACGGATTCGGGACAAAACCGCTGGAGTACAAGCTCTGGGCGTTTACCGGACAGGGCTTCGGCGGCAAGCTGCAGGTTGATTTCACCGAGAATGACCAGGACGAAATCACGCTCGGCCGGGTGAATCCCATGGGTGATACACTCTGCGTCAAGGTCGGCAAGGTCATCCGCAGCGAGTTCCAGGAGATCTACTGCAGCCCGTTCTATTACATCCAGATGGACGACGCGCGGACTTTCATGCATAATCTGGCCGGATTCGGTCATCATCAGGTGCTTGTCTTCGGCAATTACATGAAGCAGCTTAAAGAACTCGCGAAGATCATGCACTTTAACGTGCTGGAAGGATAAAATGATATATCTGAATCAGGCGGCGACGTCGTGGCCTAAACCTGAAAGCGTGCTGGCAGCGTATGAACAGGCGGTTCGTGCGCTGCCTTCTTCACAGTTCCGGAGTTCGGCGGGGGATGACGATGCTGCCGGCAAAACGCGGCAGGCTCTCGGACAGCTGCTCGGGATCCGGGACACGGGACGGATCTTCTTTTCGTCCGGCGCGACGGATTCGGCCAACGCGATCATTTACGGGCTGCCGTTTGAAGGGCACCGGATCTTTGCGACGGAGACCGAACACAACAGCGTGCTGCGGCCGCTTGTTAATCTGCTGGAGCCTGTCTACGGACCGCAAACAGGGGACGTACGGATCATTCCGTGTGATGAAACCGGATATGTCGCGCCGGAAGCGGTTGCCAGGGCTCTTGACGTTATAGCTGAACCGTCTGTGGTTTTTGTGAATCATATGTCTAATGTGACGGGACGGATCCAGGATCTTGCCGCGATCTCACGCGCTGTGCATGAAGCCGGTGCGATTCTGATCGTGGATGCCGCGCAGAGTGCAGGGTGTGTCCCGGTCTGTGCGGACGAATGGGGCATCGATGTGCTGATCCTGACCGGCCATAAGAGCCTGTACGGCATGCAGGGGACGGGAGCTTATTATGTCCGGGATGGGATACCTTTCCGGCCGTACCGGTACGGAGGGACAGGAAGGGACAGCCGGAAACTGTACTACCGTGACGATCAGCCGGATGCTTATGAATACGAAGTCGGGACGCAGAACGGTCCGGGAATCGCAGCCCTTGGCGCCGGGGTCCGGTACTGCCTGGAGCGTGGAGTAGATGCGATCGCGGAGCATGAACGCGGGCTGATGACCGTCTGCAGCCGGGAGCTCCGGAAAATCCCGGGAGTGAAGGTCTATGGATGGCCGGAAGGCAAGGAGTCAGATTACGGGCCTGTCCTGAGCTTTAATATCGGCGGGATGAAAGCCGGAGACGTGGCTTATATTCTGCAGAACGCGTACGGGATCATTGTCCGGGCCGGCCTGCAGTGCGCACCGCTGATCCATCAGGAGATGGGGACGTATGCGGACGGGACAGTACGGGTCAGCGTATCGGACATGAATGTGATGTCCGAGATCGAAGCGCTTGTCCGGGCGGTCCGGGAGATCGCGGAATCTGTCCCGAATCCAGACGCCGGACCGGCTGCCGGTTCTGATGACAGATCTGCCGCCGGCGCTGCCGCGAAAGGAGGCCGCCTGTGAAGATACTTGAGATCATTCCGTCGCGCGAGAACTGCGTGGAAGCGGGGTGGTATGCCTATGATTATCTGTTGGCGGCTCCGGTGGACAAAGCACTTGTCGACCTTCTGCGGCCGCTGGGCAGCATGACCTATCTCGGAATGCTGCGCAGACCTTTCTTCAAGATCGATACGGCCGAATACTCGATCAAAGGAATTGAGGGCAATGATTTCTTCCGGATCGCGGTGGATGACCAGCGGCGGGAGTGCCTGGACCGGATTAATGCATTTCTCGAGGCAGCCGACTGGCCGGCTGCGGGGCGCTGAACAGCTTGCGGACAGAAAATGAGCTTGCGGAAACGGATCGGCCGTTTTTCGCAAGCTCTCGTTGTCTTATAAGGTTGCCTTGTGTTGGTTGCGGCGGTAAAAAACAGGAAAAGCTCGATTTTTACTGCCAGTTTTCACTGGATTTTGGCCTTGTCGGCAGAAAAAACCGCTGATTTCGCCATTTGTTCTGCCGCAGTGACACGAATCGGCATCAAAAATAGTGAAATCAGCGGTTTCTTGATGCTTTTTTCAGCCCGAATGGCGGTAAAAATTGAAAAAGAAGGCGCTTTTACCGCCACAGCCCGGCCTGCCAGGGACAGTTCTGCAGTTTCGATGCGAAATGGCCCGGCGGTGATGCGAAACTGTCGGCAATGGTCTGATCCATGCCGACTTGCAGGGCCGAAACTGCCTGCATTCCTTCGATCTGCGCCGGCATCAAAGCTGCGCTGCCTTACAGAGCGGCTTTGATCTTGGCGATCAGCTCGTCGTACTCCGCGTCGGAGAGGAGCGTTTTGCCGGGGTTCATCTCAAAAACGGTACCCCATTCATACTGATCTTTGTATTTGGGGACCATATGGACGTGGAAATGGCCGCCCTTGTCGTTGTACATGCCGTAGTTGACTTTGTCGGGATGGAAGACCTTCTGCAGAGCCGCGGATACATGCGCGACGTCTCCGAAGAACGCGGTGCGCTCTTCATCGGTCATATCGACGATGTCGTTCAGATGGCGCTTGGTCGCGACGATGACGCGGCCGGGATGGCTCTGTTCCTTAAAAAGATAGAGGATACCTGCTTCCAGTTCGCAGATCTTGATGCCAAACTGGGCGAGCAGCTCGCCTTCCATACAATAAGCACAATTCGGATCTTTCATATTCAATATGTCCTTTCTCCGCTGCGCGGTTAAGATAGCCTTATTGTACCCGATGCGGCGCTGTTTGTCAAAATGAATTTTGCCGTGGATCGCCGCGATTTTTCGCCAGGATTCCCCGCGCATCTATGGACAGACGCGGGGAAAGCGTGTTATAATACGGCAACGCGGTGCAAAACGCCGCGGCGCGGCACCGATGAGCCGCGTGACCATATGAATCAGCCAAGGAGGAGACCCATATGCGCAAAAGCATGGAAGAAACATTCGGATCGATGGTCTTTAACGATGCCGTCATGCAGAACCGTCTTCCCAAGAATGTGTACCATGCCCTGAAGAGAACGATGGAGCTGGGCAAAGGCCTGGATCCGTCGATCGCGGATATCGTTGCTGCCGCGATGAAAGACTGGGCGGTAGAGAAGGGCGTGACACACTATACGCATTGGTTCCAGCCGATGACCGGCGTGACCGCGGAGAAGCATGACAGCTTTATTTCGCCTGCCGGCCAGGGTCAGGTCCTGATGGAATTCTCCGGCAAAGAGCTGATCAAGGGCGAGTCCGACGCATCGAGTTTCCCGTCAGGCGGCCTGCGCGCGACGTTCGAGGCCCGTGGTTATACGGCGTGGGATCCGAGCTCTTACGCGTTTATCAAGGACGGAGTCCTGTGCATCCCGACCGTTTTCTACTCCTATAACGGCGAAGCGCTCGACAAAAAAGGCCCGCTGCTTGCGTCTTCCGAGACGCTGAACCACCAGACAATGCGGATCCTGAAGCTTTTCAACACTCAGGCGAGCCATGCGGACGCGATGGTCGGCCCTGAGCAGGAGTATTTCCTGGTGGATAAAGAACTCTATGATCAGAGAGAAGACCTGCGTTTCTGCGGCCGTACGCTTTTCGGCGCGAAGCCGCCCAAGGGACAGGAGCTCGACGATCATTATTACGGAGCGATCGCGCCTAAGATCACCGCTTTCATGACCGAGCTGAACGAAGAGCTGTGGAAGCTCGGCGTGCTGGCAAAGACAGAGCATAACGAAGCGGCGCCGGCGCAGCATGAGCTCGCACCGGTCTATACGAACGTTATCGCGGCGACGGATCAGAACCAGCTGACGATGGAGACGATGCAGAAAGTCGCGCTTCGGCACGGCCTGGTATGCCTGCTTGCGGAGAAGCCTTTTGCCTACGTCAACGGAAGCGGCAAGCACGACAACTGGTCGATTTCCACGGATACGGGACTCAACCTGTTCGATCCCGGCGATTCGCCCATCGAGAACGCGCAGTTCCTGCTGTTCATGACAGCGGTGGTCGCAGCGGTCGACGAGTACCAGGAGCTGCTGCGCATGTCGGTCGCGAGCGCCGGCAACGATCACCGTCTGGGCGTCAGCGAAGCGCCTCCGGCGATCATCAGCATCTATCTGGGGACAGAACTGGAAGAGATCGTGACCTCGATCATCACCGGCGCGGTCTACGATCCGAGGACCAAAGAAGAGATGAAGGTCGGCGTGCATATCCTGCCGCGCTTTGCGAAGGACACGACGGACCGGAACCGCACCTCGCCGGTCGCTTTCACCGGTAATAAATTCGAATTCCGTATGCCGGGAGCTCCGCAGTCGATCTCCGAGCCCAATATCGTGCTGAACACGTCTGTTGCCGAGATCCTGCGCCGCTATGCGGACAGGCTGGAGCAGGCAGAGGATTTCAACGAAGAGCTGAACCGCCTGATCAAAGAAGAGCTGACGGCTCATCAGAGGATCATTTTCAACGGCAACGGCTACGGCGACGAGTGGAAGAAGGAAGCCGCGCGCCGCGGTCTGATGAATCTGCCGACGCTGCCTGATGCTTCGCCGTATTACGTGTCGCAGAAGAGTATCGACCTGTTCCGCCGCCACAGGATCTTTTCCGAGCAGGAGCTCATCGCGCGCAATGATATCTATCTGACAAACTACAGCAAGGTGCAGAATATCGAAGCCAGCGTCATGGCCGATATGGTCCGCCGCCAGATCATTCCGGCAGTCGAGGCCTATATGAAGGAACTGACGGAGATCGCGGTGGGCAAAAAGACGCTGGGCCTTCCGACTGCGTATGAAACAGCCAAGATCAGCCGCCTGACGGAGCTCGCCGTACAGCTCGCCGGGCAGAACGCGCATCTGGAAGCGGCTGCGGAGGCTGCGCACTGCGAGGATCATCAGAAAGAAGCGGAGTACTACCGCGACAACGTGATCCCGGCTATGGCAGAAGTCCGCAAGACTGCCGACACGCTTGAGACCATCGTCGACAGGAAATTCTGGCCGTTCCCGGTCTACAGCGATCTGCTGTTCAGAGTATAAAACGATCTTAACGGCTGAATTTTTAGATAAAATATGAAAAAGTTCCGTACAGAAGTGTCCCTCCGTACGGAACTTTTCGCGTTTTTACCGGATTGTTCAGCCAGTGGAGCTGTTCTTTCACTCAAAATGAGGGAAAGTCTCTTGCGTCAGGCGAATTCTTCTTGCCGGCCGGATGTCTCCCCGGCTTTGATTATTTCACAACGACCTTGCGGAAGTTCTTTTTGCCGCGGCGGACGACGACGCCGTCGCCGGCAAAACGGTCCTGCGGGAACGTGGTGGTGTAGTCAGTGACCTTCTCGTCGTCGACTGTGACGCCGCCCTGCTGTACATTACGGCGTGCCTCAGAACGGGTCGGGGCAAGCCCGGCCTTTACGACAAGGCTGATGATGTCGAGCGCGCCGTCTGTGAAGTCGTCGGCAGCAAGTTCAGTCGTCGGCATGTCGGACGCGGCACCGGCAGAGAACAGTGCGCGGGCGCTCTCCTGTGCCTTGTCGGCTTCTTCCTTGCCGTGCACCATCGTGGTCAGCTCATACGCCAGGATCTCCTTGGCGCGATTCAGCTGGCTGCCTTCCCAGGCCTCCATCGCCTCGATCTCCTCGATCGGCAGGAAAGTGAGCATCTTGAGGCACTTGACGACGTCCGCATCGCCGACATTGCGCCAGTACTGGTAGAACTCAAACGGTGTGGTCTTGTTGGCATCCAGCCATACGGCGTTACCAGCGGTCTTGCCCATCTTCTTGCCCTGTGAATCGGTGAGCAGCGTGATGGTCATCGCATGCGCGTCCTTGCCCAGCTTCTTGCGGATCAGCTCGGTGCCACCCAGCATGTTGCTCCACTGGTCGTCGCCGCCGAACTGCATATTGCAGCCGTAATGCTGGAACAGGTAGTAGAAGTCATAGCTCTGCATGATCATGTAGTTGAATTCAAAGAAGCTGAGGCCTTTCTCCATGCGCTGCTTGTAGCATTCCGCGCGCAGCATGTTGTTAACAGAGAAGCAGGCTCCGACTTCGCGCAGCAGCTCGACGTAATTCAGGCTGAGCAGCCAGTCGGCGTTGTTGACCATCTGCGCCTTGCCGGGTCCGAACTCGATGAAGCGCTCCATCTGCTTGCGGAAGCACTCGGCATTATGGTCGATGTCCTCGCGTGTCAGCATTTTGCGCATGTCAGTGCGTCCGGAGGGGTCGCCGATCATGGTGGTGCCGCCGCCGATCAGCGCGATCGGTTTGTTGCCGGCCATCTGCAGACGCTTCATCAGCGTCAGCGCCATAAAGTGTCCGGCTGTCAGGCTGTCCGCCGTGCAGTCGAATCCGATGTAGAAAGTAGCTTTGCCGCTGTCGATCATCTCCTGGATCAGCTTCTCGTCCGTTACCTGAGCGATCAGCCCGCGGCGTTTCAGTTCCTCGTACGTTGTCATTCCGATATCCTCCCTGTGAATAATCCTGCGTTCCGCGATGGATCTGCGGCGAAAAATAAAACTCCCGTCCGTTAAGGACGGGAGTATGATTCCCGTGAAACCACCTTAGTTCACGCCCGGCTCACACCGGACGCCTCTGCAGGTACTGTCTGATAAATACCCTGGCACAGATAACGGCTGCCCTCCCGTCGCCGCCTACTGACGCCTGTAAGGACGCGTTCGGGACGTAGCTCCGAGACGTATTTCATCTGCATGCTCCTTGCCCCTCTCACCGGCCGGGTGCTCTCTGTAAGGCCCTGTGCAGACTACTCTTCTCTTCATAGCCTTTTAGTATGGAATTGAATCGATTATACAGGAGCCCGGACCGCTTGTCAAGCCTGTAAGCAAAAATAAAACAGGCAAAAACAAGCAGATTTGTATTGCTTTTTCCATCTTGTGCGTGATACAATGCTTCTGTGGAAAAACTGAATACAGTCAGTCGGATGAGGCAGCCGGGAGAGGCCAGCTTAGGCGCCGAAGGGGCAAAAACTCTCAGGCAAAAGGACCGGATTGCTGACGACACTCAGGAGATTCGCGATTACCGCGGTACCGAAGAAGCAATTCCGGAGAGATCCGGGAGAATCTTTCAGGTCATATACAGAGTGCAGAAGAGCGTAAGCTTATTCCTGTACTCTTTTTTTCTGCAGAGGTCCGGACAGGCGCCGTCAGGCGCGGCCGGGACCTGACAATATCGGAAAGGGGCAGATATTATGGACAAAAAAACACCGCTCTATGACCGGCATGTGGCGCTTGGCGGGACGATCGTTCCGTTCGGCGGATTCCTGCTGCCGGTACAGTACAAGACGGGAGTTCTGATGGAGCACAATACCGTGCGCGAGCATGTCGGGATCTTTGATGTTTCGCACATGGGAGAAGCGCTTCTGTCGGGACCGGACGCGCTGGCCAATCTGAACGCGATCCTGACCAACAGTTTTGATTCGATGAAGACCGGAGCCTGCCGGTATACGATCATGCTTTACCCGGACGGCGGATGCGTGGACGATCTGATCGTTTACCGCAGAGGAGAGGACAGTTTCCTGCTGGTGCTGAACGCTTCCAATACCGATAAGGACGTTGCCTGGATCCGCGAGCATCTGACAGGCGATGTCACCTTTGAGAATATCTCCGATAAGGTCGCGCAGATCGCGGTCCAGGGACCGGAGACCAAGGCGGTGATGGCGGGCCTTGCGGACCTTGAAGCACTGCCCAGGAAGTACTATTCCTTCAAGGAGCATGTGACTGTCGCAGGCTGCGACTGCCTGGTATCCCGTACGGGTTATACCGGCGAGTTCGGATATGAGATCTATACCGCTAAGGAGAACGCCGAGACGGTCTGGAACGCGCTGCTTGAAAAAGGCGCGATGCCGTGCGGACTCGGCGCACGCGATACGCTGCGTCTGGAAGCGGGAATGCCGCTTT
Source organism: Bacillota bacterium (assembly GCA_017441925.1). Lineage (GTDB taxonomy): Bacteria > Bacillota > Clostridia > Lachnospirales > Bianqueaceae > RUG12817. The sequence goes on along the minus strand of JAFRUE010000016.1, from coordinate 60,379 downwards.
ACGGCCACGAGATCAGCGAGACGATCGATCCGGTAACGGCCGGGCTCGGTTTCGCCATCAAGATGGATAAGCCTTTTATCGGCCGCGAAGCGCTGCTGGCAAAGGGTGAGCCCACGATGACGCGCGTCGGACTGCGCGTAACGGGCAGAGGCATTATCCGTGAGCATCAGGATATCTATCAGGGAGACGTGAAGGTCGGCAATACCACGTCCGGTACGTTCTGCCCGTTCCTCAAGGTCGCCTGCGCGATGGCGTATGTTGAGAAAGACAAAGCCGTCCCGGGCACGCCCGTAGAGGTTGAGGTGCGCGGACGCCGCGTGGCCTGTGAAGTAACCGCTCTGCCGTTCTACAACCGGGCAAAAGCCTGAAGATCATTATAAAGAAAACATTAGAGGAGGACTAAAGTCATGACATTTCCTAAGAATCTGAAGTACACCGAGACACATGAATGGGTAGAGGAGATCGGCGACGGCCGCGTTCGCGTCGGCATTACCGATTACGCACAGGATCAGCTGGGAGACCTTGTCTACGTAACCATGCCGGAAGAAGGCGATGAGGTTACGGAGGGACAGTCTTTTGCAGAAGTAGAGTCCGTTAAGGCGGTTTCCGAGGTCAACAGCCCGGTTACCGGAACGATCGCCGTCGTTAATGAAGAGCTTGCCGAGACACCAGAAGCGATCAACGACACACCGTATGAAGCCTGGTTCGTGGAGCTCTCCGACGTGGAGATGCCCGACAACCTGATGGACGCTGACGAATATCAGGATTTTGTCGAGGCTGAGGCGTAAGCGGATGGGAACTTTCATTCCTTCAACCACAAGCCAGCGGGAGGAAATGCTCGCCAAGGTCGGAGTTTCTTCCTATAAAGGGCTCTATGAAGCTGTTCCGGAGGAGATCCTGCTTAAGAGGGAAGATCTTAACGTTCCGGACGGGATCTCCGAGATGGAGACGGCTGCCCGGATGGAAGAGATGGCCGCAGAGAATACGGTTTTCCGCACGATTCTGCGCGGAGCCGGCAGCTATGACCATTACATTCCCGCGATCGTACGCCGCGTAACGAGCAAAGAGCAGTTCCTGACGGCTTATACGCCGTATCAGGCGGAGATCAGCCAGGGCGTACTGCAGTCGATTTTTGAATATCAGACCGAGATCTGCGCGCTGACAGGCATGGATGTCGCGAACGCGTCCGTATACGATGGAGCTTCTGCGATGGCGGAAGCCGCGGCCATGTGCCGTGACCGTCATCATCCGCGCACGATCGTTGCCGCGACAGTCAAGCCGGACAATCTGGAGACTGTCAGGACATATCTGTGGGGAGCCGGCGCGTCTCTTGACATCGCTCCGGAGAAAGACGGAAGGATCGACGTGGATGCGCTTGCCGGGATGCTCGGCAAGGACGTCGGTGCGGTGATCTTTGAGCAGCCGAACCGCTGGGGACTCCTGGAGGATGCCGAAGCGATCATCGAAGCCGTACACAAGGCGGGAGCCAAGGCTGTGATGAGCGTGAACCCGATCTCGCTGGGCCTCCTGAAGACGCCGGGCGAGCTCGGTGCGGATATCGCGGTCGGAGAAGGACAGCCTCTCGGAATGCCGATGGGATTCGGCGGACCGTATCTTGGATTCATGGCGGCGAAGCAGCAGATGTTCCGCAAGCTTCCCGGACGTATCGTCGGCGAGACTACGGATGACGCGGGACGCCGCGCGTACGTTCTGACACTGCAGGCTCGCGAGCAGCATATCCGCCGCGAGAAGGCTTCTTCCAATATCTGTTCCAACGAAGCGCTGTGCGCGATGACGGCGGCCGCGTATCTGGCGGCTGTCGGACCGGACGGGATCCGCAAGGCCGCGGAGCTTTGCCTGAACAAGGCGCATTATCTGGCGGCCGAGCTTGCGAAGATCGGTTATACGCCGGTCTATCAGGGGCCGTTCTTCCATGAATTCGTGACCACATGTCCTGTGGACGCGGATAAAGCGCTTGCAAAGCTCGCGGAGCACGGGATCCTCGGCGGTCTGTCGACCGAGCGCGGCATCCTCTGGTGCTGTACCGAGAAAGTGACAAAAGCCCAGATCGATGAGGCAGTCAGGATCCTGAGAGAGGAGGCGCAGGCATGAAACTGATTTTTGAACGCAGTGTACCGGGCCGTTCCACGACGATTTTCCCGGAATGCGATGTGCCGGAGACCACTCTTCCCGAGAGCTTCCTGCGCGCGGAGAAGCCGGATCTGCCGGAGGTCTCCGAGACGGATCTGTCCCGTCACTATCAGGAACTCTCCAAGCAGGTCTATGGCGTGTGCGACGGTTTCTATCCGCTGGGATCCTGCACGATGAAATACAACCCGTCCGTCAACGAAGAAGCCGCGGCGCTGCCCGGTTTTGCCGGACTGCATCCGCTGCAGCCGGTTGAGACGGCGCAGGGCGCGCTTCGTGTCCTCCGCCTGTCCGAGCAGTATCTCTGCGAGCTGACCGGCATGGACGAGATGACGTTCGAGCCGGCTGCCGGAGCACATGGCGAGTTCACAGGCCTTCTTCTGATCAAGAAATACCACGAGCTGCGCGGCGATGCCGCCAGGACCAAGATTCTGGTCCCGGACTCTGCCCACGGCACGAATCCGGCCTCCGCAACGATGGCCGGCTTTGAGGTCGTGAACATCCCGTCCGCACCGGACGGAGGCGTCGATCTTACAGCGCTTGCAGAAGCCGCCGGCCCGGATACCGCGGGACTGATGCTGACGAATCCCAACACGCTGGGCATTTTCGACCGCAACATTCTGGAGATCACACGGATCGTCCATGAAGCGGGCGGGCTGTGCTACTATGACGGCGCGAACCTGAACGCGGTCGTCGGAAATGCGCGCCCGGGCGACATGGGATTTGACGTTGTGCATCTGAACATGCATAAGACATTCTCCACACCGCACGGCGGCGGCGGCCCGGGTGCCGGCGCGGTCGGGGCGAAGGGCGATATGGCGAAATACCTGCCGGGCGAGCACGTTGTGGAGAAAGCCGACGGAACGCTTGCTTTCGAGAAGAAAGAGCAGTCCATCGGACGGATCCGTTCTTACTACGGCAATTTCCTGGTACAGGTCAAGGCCCTTGCCTATATCCTGATGCTCGGCGGGGACGGACTGAGAGACGCATCTCAGAACGCTGTCCTGAACGCGAATTATCTGCGCGTGCTCCTCGCTCCGTACTGCAAAGTCGCGGCGGAAGGCATCTGCATGCATGAATTCGTGCTGGATCTGGCCGAGATCAAGGAGCGGACAGGCATCAGCGCGATGGATATCGCGAAGTCGATGCTGGACCACGGCATGCACGCTCCGACCATGTATTTCCCGCTGATCGTGCACGAAGCGCTGATGTTCGAGCCGACCGAGACCGAGTCCAAGGAGACGCTTGACGAGGCCGCGGCGATCATTATCGAATTGCTGAAAATGGCGGACACGGATCCGGAAGCACTGCACAGTGCGCCTTGCCATACGCCGATCAGCCGTCCGGACGAGGTCAAAGCCGCGCGTACGCCGGTCCTGACCTGGAAACGTGCATAAGTACCGTTTAGGACATATCATATTGTTTTTGGGACCTGAACTATGACTTCTGATCTTATGAAGGCTGGCCGCCCCGGCTCCGCTCTTGCGCGGGGAGAGGACTGCCGGCCTTTCCTGCTTATAACGGACGGGCTGGACCCATACCGCAACCTGGCGGTGGAGCATCTTCTCACGGAAAACGTTCCGGCGGGGACAGTTCTGCTGTATCTGTGGCAAAACGGCCGGTCCGTGATCATCGGCCGCAACCAGAATCTGCAGCGCGAATGCAGTCTGCAGGCCATGCAGGCGGACGGGATCCTTGCGGTGAGGAGATTTTCGGGCGGCGGAGCGGTCTATCACGATCCGGGGAACCTGAACTTCTCGTTTATCGCGGCCGAGCCGCTGTATAACATTCCGCGTCAGATGTCCGTGATCCGCGCGGCATTGGAGTCGCTGGGAATCCGGGCGGAAGTATCCGGGCGGAACGATCTGGAAACGCTGCTGCCGGACGGATCCCGACGCAAAGTCTCCGGGAACGCGTTCTATCAGGACGGACCGCGGCACTGCCATCACGGGACATTGCTCCTGTCGCTTTCGATGCAGGATCTGTCCCGCTATCTGACCCCCGGATCCGCGAAGCTCGCAGGCAGCGGAGTCGCTTCGGTCCGGTCCCGTGTGGTCAATCTGAAAGAGCTCGAGCCGAAGCTGACGCTGGAGAAACTTGAAGCAGCGCTGGCAGCGGCTTTTTGCCGGGAATATGGCGCAGAAGGGGACAGTTCTGTTCTGGCCGGCGCTTCCGACCCCGCAGATATCCCGTTTTATCCGAAAGAGGCAGAGATACAGGCGTTCGCTGAGCGGCTGGCCTCACCGGAATGGCTTTACGGGAGCGAACCTCCGGCCTCGGCGCGCAGCCGGGAGATGCGTTTCTCCTGGGGCACCGCGAGTCTGGAGATTTCAGCGGCGCGCGGGAGATGCCGCAGGGTCCGGCTTTATACGGACGCACTGGATACCGGCATCGCGCCGGCCGTTTCGGAGATCATGACGCGGTTTACGGCCGGGAGACCTTTTACGGGCGAAGCACTGCGGGACATTTTTACGGACCTGAAGCCTGACAGGCTGAGTAATGCCGGCATATTGCAGCCGGAGACCCTGATACACGACCTGAATATCTTATGGGAGGACATCGTTCATGAATACTTGTGATCAGATCTATGATCTTGTTATCGCCGGCGGAGGGCCCGCCGGGACTAAAGCCGCTGTGGAAGCCGCGTCCGCCGGCAAGTCGGTCCTGCTTATCGAGAAAGATCTGCTTGGCGGGACCTGCCTGAACCGCGGATGTATTCCGACAAAAGCTTTGCTGCGTTCTTCCGGGCTGTACCGGGAGCTTGCGGATCACGGAACAGAGCTCGGCGTCCCTGTACAGGCAGCGTATGATCTGTCGGCAATGTACGCGAACGCGGCAGAAACGATCCTGTCCCTGCGGACAGCTCTCGAGGACCGTCTGAAGAGACTGAAGATTCAGGTCGTGCGCGGCACAGCGAAAGTCCTTGCTCCGGATACCGTCAGTGTGACGGCTGATGACCCGGCCGGGGACAGTAAAGCGGAAACCGCAGTCTATAAGGCTTCTCATCTGCTTGTCTGTACCGGTTCCAAACCGGCTGCGCCTCCGATCCCCGGAAGCGATCTTCACGGTGTCTGCAATTCGGACGTGCTGCTTGCCGGAATCGAAAAGCTCCCCGAGCGTGTCGTCATCATCGGCGGCGGCGTCATCGGAGCGGAATTTTCAGCGTTTTTCACCAATCTCGGTTCGAAAGTGACGGTCCTTGAGGCACTTCCGAGGCTCCTTGCCAATATGGATAAGGATTTTGGGCAGAGCCTTGCGTCTTCTCTTAAGAAAGCCGGAGCGGACGTGCAGGTGAACGCGATGGTGTCCGAGATCCGGAAGGGTGAGCCGCTCGAGGTCGTTTTTACGGATAAAAAGGGTAATCAGGGACAGGTCCCGGCGGATCTCGTCCTGATCTGCACGGGCAGACGCCCGGTGACGGACGGTCTTTTCGCGGAAGAGATCGCAGAGAAACTCGCAATGGTGCGGGGCTATATTCCGGCCGATCCTGTCACGTATGAGACACAGATCCCCGGAATCTTTGCGGTCGGCGATATCGTTGCCGGCGGGCTGCAGCTTGCGCATGCAGCGGAGGCAGAGGCCGCCCGGGCGGTTTGGCACATGTTCGGTTCCGGAGAGGGCAAAGATCTGTCCCTGATCCCGTCCTGTGTCTTTACGCAGCCGGAGATCGCGTCTGTCGGAATGACGGCGGAACAGGCCAAAGAAGCCGGCTTCGCGGTCAAGACCCGCAAGCAGCTGACATCCGCGAACGCCAAGGCCGTGATCGAAGGCGCCGGACGCGGTTTCTCCCTGCTTGTGTATGAAGAGGGGACAGAACGTCTCCTCGGTGCGCATCTTCTGTGTCCCCACGCGTCCGAGATGATCGGACCGCTCGGGGTCCTGATCGGAGCGCGCGGCACTCTCGCGGATCTGGACCGTACGGTCTTCCCGCATCCGACCGTCAGCGAGATCCTGCCGTTATGAAAAAGATACTGTTGATCGCGACGGGCGGCACGATCGCCTCCCGTTACACGGATCAGGGCCTGAGTCCCGCGATCCCTGCGCAGGAGATTATCCGTTACGTCCCGGAAACATCGGAATTCTGCACGATCGACACCTGTGAGCCGTTTTCGCTGGATTCGACGAATGTCGGGCCGAAGCAGTGGCTCACGATCGCGCGGATCATCGGTGAGAAATATTATCAGTACGACGGTTTCGTGATCTGTCACGGGACGGATACGCTGGCCTATACGGCCGCGGCGCTTTCCTATCTGATCCAGAACAACAAAAAGCCCGTTGTTCTGACGGGTTCGCAGAAACCGATCGACTTGCCGGTAACGGACGCGCGGACCAATCTCGTGGACAGCTGCCGTTTTGCGTGCGACGACAGAGCCTGGGGCGTCACCGTCGTCTTCGGCGGACAGGCGATCGCAGGAACCCGCGCTAAAAAAGAATATTCCAAGAGCTATAATGCTTTTTCCAGCATTAATTTCCCTCCGATCGCGACACTGCAGGACGACCGGACGGCGTTCTATGTCGATGACAAAAGCCGGATCCCAGGCGATTTCCGTGTGTACAGTGAACTGGACACGAATGTCTTCCTGCATAAGCTGATCCCGGGCGGGGACGGAACAGTCCTGGACCGGATGCGCGCCAGTACGGACGCACTCGTGATCGAATCCTTCGGTGTCGGCGGCATTCCTGCCGATTCCAGCTATTATGATGCGATACGGTGTTATATCGAGGAGGGACGGCAGGTCATCATGGCGACACAGGTCGTGCATGAGGGCAGCGATATGGCTGTCTACGAAGTCGGTAAGGTCATGAAGACAGATTTTGACCTGATGGAGTCTTATGACATGACGCTTGAAGCCTGCATCACCAAGACGATGTGGGCGCTCGCCGAGACGCGCGATCCTGCGCAGTTCCGCAGATTATTCTATACACCGGTTGGACACGACATCCTTTTCGGGCCGTTGTAAACCGGTCAGCAGGGACAGTAAAGAAACCTATAAACAGGAGCAGCAGCATGGAAGATAAGAACAGCAGACCATTCGACACGGATCATATCGTCCGGACTTATTTCCGGCTGGCACTGCCGGTCGTACTGAGCTCGGTCGTAACGATTCTGTATAATCTGGCCGATACATACTTTATTGCCGATACCGGGGATCCGATACTGGTAGCCGGAGTGTCGCTGTGCGGACCGGTCTTTACCGTGCTGATGGCGTTCGGCAATATTTTCGGGCAAGGCGGGAGCTCCCTGATTTCACGGCTGATCGGAGCGGACGACCACAGCGCGGTCCGCCGGGTGAGTTCGTTTTGCTTCTGGATCGCGATCCTGACAGGTGTCGTGATCGCAGTTCCGATGCTCCTGCTGAAGCGGCCGATCCTGCATCTGCTCGGCGCAAGTCCGGATACGTTTGTCCACAGTGAGCAGTATTATACGATCCTGGCTTTCGGCGCTCCTGTGATCATCGCGAATTTCATTCATCTGAATCTGCTCCGCTGCGAAGGCATGGCGCTTCAGTCCATGATCGGAACGCTGATCGGATCCGTCGTGAATGTGATCCTGGATCCGATCATGATTACAGGACTCGGATGGGGTGCCGCCGGCGCCGCTGCCGCGACGGTGATAGGATATGTCCTGAGCGACCTCTTCTTGCTGGCAGTGGTTCTCAGGAAGAGCCGGTATTTCTCGGTCCGTCCGCAGGAGGCACGCGTCACCGGCAGCCAGGCCGGCAGTATCTTCAGCATCGGCATTACGGCAGCCATCACGAATATCGCAAGCAGCGTCTGCAATATCCTGCTGAACCGTCAGCTTGTTGCCTACGGTGATGAAAAAATCGCGGCTATGGGCATTGTAATGCGTGTGAATATGATCGCGCTGATGATGCTGGTCGGATTCTCCTTCGGCGGTGTGCCGCTCTTCGGATACCTGAGCGGAGCAGGCGACAAAAAGAAACGGAACGAGCTGCTCCGGTTCTGCCTCCTGTTCCTGGCAGGCCTCTCGCTCACATTGACGGCTGTGCTCTTTATCTGTGCCCCCGGCCTGATACGACTGTTCATCCAGGATGAAGGGATTATCGCAGACGGTACCGTTATGCTGCGCTATCTGACTTCAGGAGCCGTATTCGCTGCTCTTGTTATGTTGCTGACCTGCGTTTTCCAGGCATCCGGCAAAGCGCTCCCCGCGCTGATGCTGTCGCTCTCCCGGCAAGGCGTGATTTTTGCCGTTGTACTGCTGATCGCGGCAAAGGCTGCAGGCTATAACGGAGTCATCGCGTCGCAGCTCATCGCGGATATTGTGAGCGCCGGATTTGCGATCGGACTGTATTTTGCCTTCGTGAAGCGGGAAAAACCCGAAAAAACGGAATAAATACAGGATATTATCAGGGATGTATTGACAAAACACCGTGCGGGCTTTAGAATATAACATACTGGGTCGCTAGGTATATCGGCTGCCTGACTCAGGTAATAGAAAACAGCCGGTGACGTCATACTTATTCTTATTTTATTTTGAAAGGGGAACACTGATTATGAAAAAGAGGATGCTTGCGATTCTGCTGAGCCTGCTGACACTCGCGATGGCCGTTTCCGGCTGCTCCGGCAAGAAAGAAGCTGCTGAGAAGACCCTGCTTGAACAGATCAAAGAGCGCGGATATCTTATGGTCGGAACCGAGGGTACATGGAGCCCGTACACCTATCATGACGAGAACGACAATCTGGTCGGCTTCGAGGTCGAAGTCGCCAAGGTCATCGCCGATTATATCGGAGTAGAGGTCCGCTATACCGAGACCGTCTGGAGCTCTATTTTCGCGGCGCTCGACGCGGGACAGGTCGATATCATCGTCAATGCCGTTACAGCGACAGACGATCGCAAGGAAAAATACGATTTCTCCACTGCCTATAACTATTCTCAGTACGCGATGCTGGTGCGCGCGGACAACGACGAGATCAATACGCTTGCGGATGTTAAGGGCAAGACCGCTTCCAACAATCCGACCAGCACGATCGGTGTTTTCGCGGAGCAGGCCGGATGCGTATTTGACGACGTTGAGGAAGCCGCCCAGGCGATCAGCGAAGTCCTGAACGGCCGCGCGGACGTGACGTTCAATACGCTTGTATCTCTGGCGGATTATCTGAAGCAGCATCCGGAGCAGAAGGATCAGTTCAAGATCATCACCGTCAGCGATCCGGAGCCGACAGAGTACATTCCGGTCGTAAAGGGCAACGAAGACTTTGTGAAAGTCATCGACGAGGCTCTTGACAAGGCGAGGAAAGACGGCACTCTGACCGCGATCTCCATGAAGTATTTCGACGTCGACACGACCCAGGGCTAACACAGACTATTACGGAGACAATTCTGATTTATGACTGAAAGAATAATCCAGGAACTGATCGATTCCTTTGGCAAACTGCTGATGGCAGGGCTGAAGGTAACGCTTCCTCTGACGGCTGCCGCTTTCTCGACAGGCATTCTGATCGCGCTGTTTGTGGCATTGATGCAGATCGCGAAAGTCCCTGTCATGAGGAAGCTCGTCAGGGTTTACGTGTGGATCATCCGCTGTACACCGATGATCGTTCAGCTTTTTGTTGTCTATTTCGGTCTGCCGAATATCGGGATCAAGTTCACACCGTTTGTCAGCGCATGGATCGTTCTTTCTCTGAGTATCGGTGCATACTGCTCCGAGACCGTGCGTGCGGCGATCGAGTCGGTGCCGGTCGGGCAGCTCGAGGCGAGCTACTGCGACGGACTGACATTCTGGCAGGCGATGGTGCACGTCATCATCCCGCAGGCGCTCCGCACGGCTTTCCCGCCGCTGTCCAATTCTCTGATCGGACTTGTTAAGGACACTTCGCTGGCCTACAACGTTGCTCTGGTCGAGATCCTTGCGACCGCGCAGCGTATCGCTTCCCGCACGTACGACTATTTCTGGCTCTATTTGGAAGCCGGTCTGATCTATCTGATCTTCTGCTCGATCCTGACCGTCGTACAGCGTAAAGCGGAAGCCGCACTGGAAAGGAGACGGTAAAATGCTTGAATTACGGAATGTATGCAAGAAATTCGGCAAGACTGTCGTCCTGGACAACGTCAGCATCAAGGTCAATGACGGAGACGTTATCGCGATCCTCGGGCCCAGCGGATCCGGCAAGACAACGCTGCTGCGCTGTGCGAGCTATCTGACGCGGGCTGACAGCGGGACACTTGTCATCGACGGCGAAGAGCACGATATGAACCGCATCTCCGGCAAGGAGCTCCGCAGATACAGGAACCGGGTCGGGTTCGTTTTCCAGAATTTCAATCTGTACGGCAACAAGACCGCGCTCGGCAATGTTACGCTCGGCCTGACGGTCGCACAGAAGATGAAAAAAGAAGAGGCTGAGGAGATCGGCCGTAAGCTGCTGGCTAAGGTCGGCCTTTCCGACAGAGAAGATTATTATCCGTCCAAGTTGTCGGGCGGACAGCAGCAGCGTGTGGCGATCGCCCGCGCGCTTGCGTCAAACCCGGAGGTCGTTTTCTTTGACGAGCCGACTTCCGCGCTTGATCCCGAGCTGACCGGCGAGGTCCTGAATGTCATGCGGCAGCTTGCAGAAGAGGGCATGACGATGATCGTCGTCACCCATGAGATGGAGTTTGCGAGAAGCGTCGCGAACCGTGTCGTTTTCATGGAGGGCAGCGTGATCGTAGAGGAGAATACCGCTGAGGAATTCTTCAACAATCCCAAGGAAGCCAGGACCCGCGAGTTTGTCCAGAGATCGCTGAGCTGGCGCGGCGCTGATGATGCGTCCGACGGCACTTCCGATGGCACGGTTGCGGACAATGCACCTGCCGGGATAGAGGAGAAGCCGTAATCTGCATATCAGCGATCTGCAAATCGGTTATTTGTACACCAGGCCCGGCATCCCCGGGCCATAAGTTTAAGGAGGTATAAGCATGTATATTCACAACGTCGGGATTTTCGTCAAGGATCTGGAAGGCGCAAAGGCTTTCTTTGAGTCCTATTTCGGCGCAAAGCTCTTCAAGACCTACAATGAGCCGGAATCGAATTATTATTCCTATATCATGGATCTGGACGGACAGGCCAAGCTGGAGCTGATGAATAAGCCCGCGATCGTGGATCAGCCGAAGGATCCGAACCGCAGCGGACTTGCGCATATCTGCATTCATGTGGACACCAGAGAGCAGCTTGATGACATCATTGCCCGTTTCAAGAAGGACGGATTCAAGATCCAGTATGAGCCCAAGAACCCGACCGGCGGCGGAGAGGTCCGTGCGGTCACGTTCGAAGACATTGTAATGGAAGTCAACTATACTCCGTAAGCAGAAGACAGGAGATACGAAGATGAAATACGTAGAAAGCCCCAAGGCTCCGGCGGCGATCGGACCTTATTCACAGGCGATCATCACAAACGGCATCGTGTTCACGTCCGGACAGATCCCGCTGGATCCCGCGACCGGCGATCTCAAAGGAACGACGATCGAGGAGCAGACCGTCCAGGCCATCACGAATCTGAAAGCCGTGCTGGAAGAAGCCGGCAGCAGTCTGGAGAAGGTCGTCAAGACCACATGCTTCCTTGCGGACATCAAGGATTTTGCGGCATTCAACAGTGTATATGCCGGATATTTTACCGGCAAACCGGCACGCAGCTGCTTCGAAGTCGGCGCGCTTCCTAAGGGCGCTCTCGTTGAGATCGAAGCCGTAGCGGAAATCGGGTAAGCGGAAGTCAGGCAAACGGAAGCCGATGAATTGCACAGCCGCCGGTGAATGGTGCGGCAAATGACTCTCGGCGCGGCATATAAAAAGGACTTTGCAGAGGTTATCTTCTTGGATCATCCTCTTGCAAAGCCCTTTTTTGGTGCAGTGATTATGGGTGATGAATGATTGTGGTTGATGGTGTGATAGCGCCGGATGTGTCCGGGGACACTTTTGCCGGACTGTGGCGGTAAAAACGCCTATTTTTCTTTATTTTACCGCCAGATTTAGGTCATTAAGACTCAAAATGGGGCCCCCTGGCAGAAAAATCAGTGAATTTATTGAATTATTCTGCCGACCCAAGCAGAACTGGCTGAAAATAAGCCATTTTTTCGAATCTGTTCAGCCATCAGAGCCCAAAACCGGCGGTAAAAAACAGCATTTATGAAATTTTTACCGCCGCAATCAGCACAACGAGAGCAGCGGCTCTACAGTCAGATGATAAAAGTCTGCGTAACCCGGGCTGACCTTGCCGCGGAAATTCGCCGCGAAGATGCCGGGCCGCGCGCCGGTCCAACCGCCGGCGAAGCCTTCGCGCTCGGATCCGATATTCCGGAAGGTGATGCCGTCTTCATTGTAAGAATACTGAACAAACATCCGCGGATGCTCGCCGGCAAAATCGCTCCGGACGGTCATCCGCAGCGTCACAGTGCCGGATGCAAGCGGCGCTTCTTCGGCCGCGCTTTCCGTCACCTGCTCGACATAACCGCGCGGCATATCCTGCGCTTCGCCGTCGACCAATTTCAGAACATATCCGTCCCGGCCTGCTTCGACCGCCAGATAATGATACCGGTAGCCCATCACGGCGATACCGGCCCGATCGCCGGGCTCTTTCGCATGCAGATCGACCTTGACTGTCCATGTAAAATCAAAGGACTGCATCAGCTGCGACAGGAAGTTTCCCGCGTGGAAAAGTGTCCCTGTCCGGGGGATCCGGCAGGTATTGAGCCGCAGGGCGCCAGGATTCTCGGTCAGGCTGTACCATTCCGTACGGGGATTTGCCTGCCATTGCCACTGCAGACCGAGTCTGTCCCCAGTAAAATCGTCCGAAGTATAGATCTTCGGCTCCGTGACGGGAAGACCTTTGGGCATCGGAGCCTCCTTCACGGGTTCACCGCAGCCGTCCGCGTCCTGATTAGTGCCCATCAGCGGCCAGTCATCGACCCACTTCACCGGCTGCAGATGCGGGATGCGGCCGTACGGATACACATCCTGGAAATGGATGAAATAGTCTTCGCCGTAAGGTGTATCCACCCATCCGCCCTGATGCGGACCGTTCACGTCCGTGGTCCCCTGGTGCAGCACGATTTTTTCATCGTAGGGCCCCTCGATATTCCGGGAGCGCAGGATTAGCTGCCAGCCGGTTTTGACGCCGCCGGCAGGACTCATGATATAGTAATAGTCGTTTCGCTTGTAGATCTTGGGACCTTCCGTCGTGGGGTGCCTTTTCTCTTCGTGGAAGATCTCGACACCTCCGTCAATGACCTTGGTGCCGTTCGCGTTCATCCGGTGCAGATACAGACGTGAATCGATGGCAGCCCGGCTTCTCGCCCAGGCGTGGACCAGCCAGACGGAACCGTCATCGTCAAAAAGCACCGTCGGATCGATCCAGCCGGTCTCGTTCGCCGCGTGTGTCATCCGCCACGGGCCGGCCGGGTCAGAGGCCGTAAAGGCCAGCAGTCCTTCGTCTGGTGCGCATACATATACATAGAACGTCCCGTTATGGTACCGGATGCAAGGCGCCCAGGTGCCTTTTTTGTGGTTGGTGTTCTCGTACGCGGGGAAGGGGAGCGACTGCGCGGCGTACCCGATATGCTCCCAGTGGACCAGATCCGTTGAATGCAGGATGGGCATGCCCGGGAAATACGTGAACGACGAACTCGTCATGTAGAAATCGTTCCCGACACGGATCACGTCAGGATCGGAATAATCACCCTTCAGAATGGGATTGGTGTAAATGTCTGCCATGTTGTTTCTCCTTGTTTACGAGGCTTTTTTATGCTGTCTGACAAACGCGCGGATGATGAAAAAAACGGTTATGACGATTACGATGCTGCTGATTATGATCATCGGATAATCAGGACTCCAATAATAGTCCTGGTCAATAATCTTGTAGCGCCCGCCCGAGATCCCGCCGTAAATCCCGGCGCTTGCGAAAATGATAACCAGAAATCCGAGTGCTAAGGTTATCATGGCCGGGGAATAGGTTTTCTTCTTCTTTCTGGAATCCTCTGCCTGCTTGTGGGCGGCAGCCAGTTCCATCTGTGAAACGTCACCGTTTTTGTTAAAATCTAATGGACTGTATTCAATCATGACAGACACCTCCTTTGTGCTGCGGTTCAGCCCTCGTGCGTGAGCTTTTTGGCCCAGTGGCCGAAATTCGCCTTAATAAAGGCCGGAATGGCCTTGAAGACCTGGTCGGAATTGAGGCAGATGAGAACAACGAGCGGAGAGGCTTTGACGACGAATGCCATGATGTAGGAGAGCGGGATCACGATCGCCCAGATGCTCACGATATCCAGCACCATCAGGAACTTCGTATCTCCGCCGCCGCTGATGATGCCGCCGTTTGTAGCCATCTGATAGGACATCGGCGTCATGATCAGGACGAGAACGATCAGGAACTGGCTCGACAGTTTCATCGTCTCCGGACTGAGGTTGTATTGTGCCAGGAACGGCCTGATGAGAACGAGCAGAATCAGAGCGGAAGCCGCGCCGATCGCGACGAAGAGAACCTGCAGCGTACGGCTGGTCTGGGTGACTTTGCCGTCGTCGCCCTCGCCGATCGCTTTGCCGATGAAGAACTCAGCGGCGAGCTGTGTGCCTTTCGGGACGGATTTAAGGACCATATACAGCGAGGTGGATACACTGTTTGCCGCGATCGCGGCGGCCGACATATGGCCGAGGATCGAATTTTGGCAGGACATGTTGAGCCCCCACAGGAAACCGTTCACGAAGATCGGGAGAATGACGCGGAAATAGTCTTTTACAAGACGCATATCCGTGATCTTTTCGAAGAAATGCGCAAGACGCAGGCTGAGACGGTTGCGGCGGGCGACATAGACGGCGAGGATCGCAAGCTCCGCAAGACGCGAGATTAGCGTCGCGAGAGCCGCGCCAGCTGAACCCATCTCCGGGAAGCCGAGCCGGCCATAGATCAGTGCATAGTTTGCCAGGACGTTGATACCGAGCGCGGAGAGCGAGAGCGGGACGACGATCTTGACGTCGCCGGTGCCGCGCAGGGTCGCTATCAGGATCTGCGTAATGATGAAGGGCAGATAGGTGAAGCGGACGATCCGCAGGTAAGCGAGCCCTTCTTCGATGATCGCAGGATCTTCAACGTAAATGCGCACGATCGGTTCCGGGAAGAGCGTTGTTGCGATGAGAAAAAGGAAAGAGACCGCCACGCCGCACCACATGCCGAGCGAGACGAGCTGCTTAACAGGCGCCAGATTGTTTTTGCCGTAATACTGGGAGCCAAGGATCACGATGCCGCTGCCGAAGCAGATCGTGGACTGCTGGAACAGGAAGTGGACCTGATTGACGGCGGCGATTCCGGCGAGCGCGGCTTCACTGTACGCGCCGATCATGATGTTGTCCGCCAGATTGACGCTGAGCGTGATCACCTGCTGGAGGATCAGCACGAGCGCCATTTTGAAGAACGCGGTATAGAAAGATTTATCCCGGATCATGTTGTGACCTCTCTTTGTATGGATCTGATCCTATCATACCGCAGATCCGCTTAAAAAGCAACCAGCAGAGCCGGCCCGCAGCCCAGAACTATTGACGGAGCACAGGCCGGATGATAGAATGATAAACAAAGCTAACGTTTACAGGACAGTATAATAAAAACGAACAGGAGGAAACAGATGAAACGTACTGTTAAAGACGGAATCACGAGAATAAAGATGGAGAACGGCCCGGAACTGTCGGTCAGGGACACTTCGATCCTGCTGGAACAGGACGGCAAGGTCTATAAGAAT
This sequence comes from Bacillota bacterium, assembly GCA_017441925.1. GTDB lineage: Bacteria > Bacillota > Clostridia > Lachnospirales > Bianqueaceae > RUG12817. The sequence goes on along the minus strand of JAFRUE010000016.1, from coordinate 44,511 downwards.
TTTGAACGGGACGGAGTGCTGAAACCGTATGAAGACTGGCGTCTTCCCGCGTCTGAGCGCGCCGCGGATCTGGCCGGCCGCCTGACGAGAGAGCAGATCGCCGGGCTGATGCTGTATTCGAGCCACCAGAATCTTGTTAGGAATCAGACGGGCATGGCAGCGCATTTCGCGAAGCCGACCTATGACGGCAAATCAGCTGAGGAAGCCGGTAAGACGCCTGCGGATCTGTCGGATCAGCAGAAACAGTTCCTGGCGGAAGGCGTGCGGCACGTGCTGATAGCCCGAGTGGACAATTCCGGGATCTGTGCGGCCTGGGTCAATCACGCGCAGGCGCTCTGCGAGGAGCTTCCTTACGGCATTCCGGTCAATGTGAGCTCGGATCCCCGCCATGGAGTCCGCGCGGACGCTGAATTCAACATGGGAGCCGGAAGCGATATCAGCGAATGGCCGGAACCGATCGGACTGGCCGCGACTTTTGATCCGGAACTTGTCAGGCGCTTCGGCGAGGTCATGAGCGACGAATACAGGCGCATGGGCATTACAACGTCCCTGTCTCCCCAGATCGATCTCGCGACGGATCCGCGCTGGAACCGCTTCGGCGGGACTTTCGGCGCCTGTGAAGCGCTTTCCGAGGATATGGCCCGCGCGTACTGTGACGGTGAGCAGGAGACTGAGGGCAGCCCGGATGGCTGGGGCAAGGATTCCGTCAACGCGATGGTCAAGCACTGGCCGGGCGGCGGGACAGGAGAAGGCGGCCGAGACGCGCATTTCTCCTACGGAAAATACAGCGTCTTCCCGGGCGGGAACGCGGATGACCATAAGAAAGTATTTACGGACGGCGCGTTCCGGCTGGAAGGCAAGACCGGGATGGCCGCGGCGGTCATGCCGTACTATACGGTATCCTGGAATCTGGGCGATGAAGGCGAGCAGGTCGGTAATTCCTACAGCCATCATCTGATCACGGACGTACTGCGGGGACAGTACGGTTTCGACGGTGTAGTCTGCACGGACTGGGGTATCACGAATAACGACGGTCCGGAGATCTATTCTTTCTCCGGTAAGTGCTGGGGTATGGAGGATAAGACCATCGCCGAGCGTCACGCGAAGATCCTCTATGCGGGCTGCGATCAGTTCGGCGGCAACAATGACCCGGTACCGGTGCTCGAAGCGTTCCGCCTGCTTGACGCGCAGTACGGTGAGGAGTGGACAGAGAAGCGGATCCGTGAGAGCGCGAGACGGCTGCTCGTGAATGTTTTCCGCACAGGACTGTACGAGGATCCGTATCTGGACCTTGACGTCACGAGATCGGTCGTCGGCTGCCCGCAGTATACCAAAGAGGGCTTTGAGGCGCAGCTCCGTTCGATCGCGCTTCTGAAGAATAAGGACAATGTGCTGCCGTTTGAGGGCAAGGTCAAGATCTATGTCCCGATGCTGCACGACGATGAAAAGGTCAATTTCTTTGGCAGCAGGACGCCTGCGGTCGATTTCTTCCCGGCTAACCGCCGCATTCTGGAGAAGTATTTCGAACTGTGCGATACGCCGGAAGAAGCGGATGCGGCTATCGTCGTCATGCGGTCTCCGCAGTCCTTCGGCTACGATACCGCAAAGCACGAATACGTCCCGATCTCGCTGCAGTACCGTCCCTATGTTTCCACGACATCACGAGCGCATTCGATTGCGCGAGGCGATAAACTGGAGAATGACTGTGACCGGACGATCCTCGGCCACGCAGGACGCGCCTATAACGAGAAAGACCTCGACGCGCTGATCGCGGCCCGTGAAGCGATGGGCGGCAAGCCTGTCATTGCGGTCATCCACGCGAAGAATCCGATGGTCATGGCTGAGCTTGAACCGTATGCGGATGCCATCGTTCTGGACTGGGGCGTCAGCGACGAAGCCTGGTGCTATATCCTGACCGGCAAGGTTGAACCGAGCGGCCTGCTTCCCGGCAGAATGCCAGCGTCGATGGAGACGCTTGACGCGCACTGCGAAGATCTGCCTTCGGATTATGAGGCTTATACGGACAGCTGCGGACACGTGTACGACTTCGGATACGGCCTGAACTGGAGCGGTGAGATCCACGACAGCCGCAACGAGAAGTACCGGATTTAATGCCTCGCAGAAACTCTGCAAATCTTGTTAAAATTTCGACAATATCCCTTGACGAAACCCGCTATATAATGTATAGTTTTCTCTTGTAATAAGTGACTGCACAGATCTTCCGATCGTATAGAAAGAGCCGGCAGCGCTTTTTACAGAGAGGGGGAGTAGTAAATGAAGAAGTTGATTTCTGCAGTCCTTGCGCTCATCCTTGCCGTTGCCGCATGCGCATGCTCCGGCACCAAGGCCGATGATACCGCAGTCAGGATCGGTTCCCTGAAGGGACCCACCACCATGGGCCTGGTCAATCTGATGAAGAAGGCCGACAACAAGGAAACGACCTCGAACTACGAGTTCACGATGGAGACGCAGGCTGACGCGATCGCGGCCAAGATCGTTTCCGGCGATCTGGACATCGCGCTGGTTCCCGCGAATCTGGCATCCGCACTGTATAAGAAGACCGAAGGCGGCATCCGCGTGATCAACGTGAATACGCTGGGCGTTCTGTACTGTGTGACCGGAGACGAGTCGATCAAGTCCGTTAAGGACCTTGCCGGCAAGGAAGTCGTTCTGACCGGACAGGGCACAACTCCGGAGTATTCTCTGCGTTATCTGCTGGACAAGAACGGTATCGCCGACTGCACACTGAACTTCAAGTCCGAAGCGACCGAGGTCGCCGCAGTGCTTGCAGAGGACAGCACACAGATCGCGGTACTGCCGCAGCCTTTCGCGACTGTTGCGCAGATCCAGAACGACAAGCTGCACACGGCGTTCTCGCTGAGTGATGAGTGGGACGCGGCGGCAGGCGGAGAGTCCAAGCTCCTGACCGGTGTAACGATCGTACGCGCGGATTTCCTGAAGGATCACGAGGGCCTGGTCAAGCAGTTCCTTAAGGATCACGCGGAGAGCGCGAAGGCAGCTGTTGACGACGTTGAGGGAACGGCCGCTCTGGTCGCCGAGTACGGCATCATCGAGAAGGCGCCTGTCGCGCAGAAAGCGCTGCCGTACTGCAATATCGTCTGCCTGACCGGCAGCGAGATGAAGACGGCTCTGTCCGGCTATCTGCAGGTCCTTTTCGACAGTGATGCCAAGGCGGTAGGCGGAGCGCTTCCGGCTGACGATTTCTATTACATCGGTGGATAAGACAGTCCGCAAAGTCCTGATACTGCTGTTCTGGCTTGCAGCCTGGCAGCTCGTATCCATACTGACGCATAACAGCATTGTTCTGGCAGGGCCGTGGGAAACTCTTACGGCCCTGTTCGGGATGATAAGGACCGGTGAGTACTGGCGGTCCGTAGGATTTACGATGCTGCGGATCTTCCTGGGACTTTTTGCCGGGATCATGCTCGGTGTGCTCGGAGGACTTCTATCCGGCAGATATCCTAAGACTGAAGAGTTCCTGAGCCTGCCGGTGACCGTGGTCAAGGCGGTGCCTGTGGTGAGTTTCATCATCATGGTCATCATCTGGGCCGGCAACCGGGATCTGGCTTTCTGGATCAGCCTGCTCGTCGTCATGCCGTATCTGTATTTCAGCACGCTTGCGGGATGGAAGACGACGGACCGCAGGATGCTCGAGATGGCAGGGACATTTCACATGCCTGCCGTATCCCGGGCAAGGTACATCTATTTTCCGACGCTGTATCCTTTTCTGAAAAGCGCTCTGCAGACCGCGGTCGGCATGGCGTGGAAAAGCGGTGTCGCGGCCGAGGTGATCGGGCAGCCGCTTGCATCGATCGGGAACGGTCTGTACAGATCTAAGATCTTTCTGGAGACGGACGCGGTCTTTGCCTGGACGATCAGCATCATTCTGTTCGCGTGGCTTTCAGAGAAGCTCCTGCTGGGAGTCTTCGGCCTGCTGCGGCCGGGGAGGAAATATGGAATTTAAGGCGGAGCACATCAGTAAGACGTACGATTCGCACAGAATTCTGACAGACGTCAGCTTTACGGTCGGCCCGGGGGAATGCCTTGCTGTTACCGGAGCATCCGGCATCGGCAAGACGACTCTGCTGAGGATCCTGTTGGGATTGGAGCAGCCCGATACGGGCCGGATCCTCATTGACGGGAAGCCGGCCGGCCGGATGAAGGCGGGAGCGGTTTTTCAGGAAAACCGTCTTGTTGAGACGGTAGACGCGGTCGAAAACGTCCGTATGGCGACCCGCGGGATCAGCAGGGATAAAGCCGTGCAGGAGCTTAAGATGCTGCTTCCGGAAGACGCGCTCGCGATCCCCGCTGTGAAGCTTTCCGGCGGGATGCAGCGCAGAGTCGCGGTCGTCAGAGCGGTCCTGTCGGACGCGCGGATCCTGATCATGGACGAGCCGCTCTCAGGACTTGACGACGGGACGAAAACAATCGTTACGGATTATATCCGCAGCCGGCAGCAAGACAGGCCGTGGATCCTGACGGTACATGAATTCCGGGACCTTCCTTTCGCGAAGGAATACAGGCTTGTCTGACGCAGATTAAGCCCCTGTAATTGCCCGGTTTTGTTGACTTTTAAAATCCTGCATGTTATAATTTATTTTACTGAAAAGGAGCGCCGTGCCGGAGAGATTTACGCAGGATAAGCGCGGGTGCCCACAGATTAGGGAGGTAAGTATGGCTCAAAAGATGAAGAACGTTCCCTTCAAGGGAACGGCGGAGCAGGAGGCACAGCTTCGCTCCATGATTGCTGAGCTTAAAGGTGAGAAAGGTTTCCTGATGCCGATCATGCAGAAGGCACAGGATATCTACGGTTATCTGCCGATCGAGGTCATGCAGATCATCGCGACAGAGACCGGCGTGCCGCTGGAGAAGATCTACGGCGTAGCCACCTTCTATGCTCAGTTTGCACTGATGCCCAAGGGCGAGCATGAGATCAGCATCTGCCTTGGGACTGCCTGCTATGTCAAAGGATCCGGTCTGGTCCTTGAGAAAGCGCAGGAGCTTCTGGGGATCAAACCCGGTGAATGCACTCAGGACGGCAAGTTCTCGCTTTCGTCCTGCCGCTGCGTCGGCGCATGCGGACTGGCTCCGGTCATGATGATCGACGGCACCGTTTACGGACGTCTGACACCGGATATGGTCAAGGGGATTCTTGATAAGTATTAAGGTAAACGGCTATGATGCCTGAGATTTCACTGAACATCCTGGATATCGCCGAGAATTCGACGAGAGCGGGAGCGAGTCTTGTGACGATCGAGGTTGCGGTCGATACGGCCGCGGACACGATGACGGTCGTGATCGCGGATGACGGCTGCGGGATGACCAAGGAACAGGTCGCGTCGGTAACGGATCCGTTCTTTACGACAAGGACGACCCGTAAAGTCGGACTGGGTGTTCCTTTCCTGAAACAGGCCGCGGAGATGACCGGCGGGAGTTTCCTGATCGAGTCGGAACCGGGCGTGGGTACGACGGTGACTGCGGTATTCGGCTATTCCAATATCGACAGACAGCCGCTCGGAGACATGGACGGGACGATCCTGACGCTGATCGAGTGTCACACAGAGGTGGATTTCCGGTATATCTACCGGTACAACGAGAAGTCCTTTGAACTGGACACGCGCGAGATGCGCGAGATCCTCGGGGGTGTTCCCTTAAACACCCAGGATGTGATGGGATTTATCAGACAGTATCTGAAAGAAAATCGTGCAGATACCGACGGCGGAGCTGTTTACTGAAATAAGCCCGAGTCGGATTAGGGAGGGTATTATCTAATGGCAATGACACTGGACAAACTGAAAGAGATCCGCGAGAAGATGCAGGGAGACCTGAATCAGCGTGACGGCGGAGAGGGCAAGATCCGTGTTCTCGTAGGTATGGCTACCTGCGGAATCGCGAGCGGAGCCCGTCCTGTACTTAGAACGCTTTCGGACGTCGTACAGGAAAAGAACATGACCGACAAGATCATGGTGACGCAGACCGGATGCATCGGACTGTGTCAGTATGAGCCGATCGTTGAGGTCGTAGAGCAGGGCAAGCCCAAGGTAACGTATATTTACATGAATCCGGACAAGGCGCAGGAAGTGTTCACCCGTCATCTGGTCGGCGGACACGTAGTGCGTGAGTATACTCTGGAATCTTCAAATCTCAAATAAGGAGGACTTACATCTATGTATCGCTCATCTGTACTGGTGTGCGGCGGAACCGGATGTACTTCTTCCGGTAGTCCCAAGATCCAGGATAACTTCAAGGCAGAGATCGCGGCAGCGGGTCTGCAGGATGAAGTCGAAGTCGTCCAGACCGGTTGTCACGGTCTGTGCGCCGTCGGCCCGATCGTTATCGTCTATCCGGACGCTGTTTATTACAGCCATGTTCAGCCCGAGGACGTACACGAGATCGTTGCCGAGCATCTGCTGAAGGGCCGTCCGGTCGAGAGACTGATCTATAAGGAGACCACTCCTCAGGCAGAAGTCAAGACACTGAACGACACCGCTTTCTATAAGAAACAGCATCGTATCGCGCTCCGCAACTGCGGAGTCATCAACCCCGAGAGAATCGAGGAGTACATCGCGAGAGACGGTTATCAGGCGCTTGGCAAAGTCCTGACTACCATGACTCCCGACGAAGTCATCGAGACAATCCTTGCGTCCGGTCTGCGCGGCCGCGGCGGCGCCGGTTTCCCGACCGGCCAGAAGTGGAAATTCTGCGCGGTCAATAAAGCTGACCCGGAAGACAAGTATGTCTGCTGCAACGCTGACGAGGGCGACCCCGGCGCGTTCATGGACCGTTCCATTCTGGAAGGCGATCCGCATGCCGTTCTGGAAGCAATGGCCATCGCCGGCTATGCGATCGGTTCCGCTCACGGCTATATTTACGTACGTGCCGAGTATCCTCTGGCCGTACACCGTCTGGAAGTCGCTATCGCGCAGGCTGAGGAAATGGGCCTTCTCGGCAAGAACATCTTCGGAACGGATTTCTCCTTTGACATCAAGCTGCGTCTCGGCGCCGGCGCTTTCGTCTGCGGCGAGGAGACAGCTCTGATGACCTCTATCGAAGGCAACCGCGGCGAGCCTCGTCCGCGTCCTCCGTTCCCGGCTCTGAAGGGACTTTTCCAGAAGCCCACCATTCTTAACAACGTTGAGACTTATGCCAACGTAGCGCAGATCATCCTGAACGGACCGGAATGGTTCTCTTCCATCGGTTCCGAGAAGTCCAAGGGAACCAAGGTCTTCGCGCTTGGCGGCAAGATCAACAATACAGGTCTTGTAGAGATCCCGATGGGAACTCCGCTGCGTGAGATCGTCGAGGAGATCGGCGGCGGCTGCCCGAACGGCAAGAAGTTCAAGGCAGTTCAGACCGGCGGACCTTCCGGCGGATGTATTCCTGCGGAATATCTGGACGTCGCGATCGACTACGAGCATCTGGCCGAGATCGGCTCCATCATGGGATCCGGCGGAATGATCGTTATGGACGAAGACAACTGCATGGTCGATATCGCCAAGTACTTCATGGAATTCATCGTGGAGGAATCCTGCGGTAAGTGCACACCGTGCCGTGTCGGTACCAAGCGTATGCTGGAGATCCTGACCAAGATCACCGAAGGTCAGGCAACCATGGAAGATCTTGACAAGCTGGAAGAGCTTGCGTACTACATCAAGGACAACGCTCTCTGCGGACTTGGACAGACCGCGCCTAACCCGGTTCTTTCCACGCTGAAGTATTTCCGTGATGAGTATATCGCTCATATCCAGGAAAAGAGATGCCCGGCCGGCGTCTGCAAGTCGCTTCTTTCCTACAACATCGATCCTGACAAGTGCCGCGGCTGCACCATGTGCGCCCGCAACTGCCCGACCAAGGCCATCACCGGTACCGTCAAGCAGCCTCATGTCATCGATCAGTCCAAGTGCGTCAAGTGCGGAACCTGTATGACGGTCTGCAAGTTCGGCGCGGTTTATAAGAAGTAAGGAGGGAAAGCAAATGGCTAACGAGAATCTCGTTCATCTGAAAATAAACGGAATCGAAACAGCTGTTCCTGCCGGCTCCACTATTCTGGACGCTGCCAGGGCCGCCGGAGTCCGCATCCCCACGCTTTGCTTCCTTAAGGACATCAACGAAGTCGGCGCCTGCCGTATGTGTGTTGTCGAGGTCGCGCGTGCAAGATCGCTGGTCACCGCCTGCGTATACCCGGTAGCGGAAGGCATGGAAGTATTCACCAATACCCCCAAGGTAATGGATTCCCGCCGCCGCACACTGCAGCTGCTTCTTTCAAACCATAACCGTTCCTGCCTGTCCTGCGTCAGATCCGGAGCCTGCGAGCTTCAGACCCTGGCCCATGAACTGGGCGTAACGGACGAAACATATTTCGACGGCGAACAGACACCGTCCGAGATCGATGACAGCGCGGTCCATATGTACCGCGACAACAGCAAGTGCATCCTTTGCATGCGCTGTACCGCAGTCTGCGAGAAGACGCAGGGAATCGGCGTCATCGGCAAGAACCACCGTGGTTTCAACACCAATATCGGATCCGCGTATGAGATGCCTCTGGATGAGACCGAGTGCATCCACTGCGGACAGTGTATCGCTGTATGCCCGACCGGAGCTCTGTCCGAGACGGACGACACCGGTAAGGTCATCGTCGCGCTGCAGGATCCGACCAAGCACGTGATCGTACAGACCGCTCCTTCCATCCGCGCGGCTCTTGGCGAAGAGTTCGGTTATCCGATCGGAACCAACGTAGACGGACAGATGGTTGCTGCTCTGCGCCGCATGGGCTTCGAGAAGGTATTCAATACCGATTTCGCGGCCGACCTGACTATTATGGAAGAGGCTCATGAGCTCATCGAGAGAATTCAGAACAAGGGCACACTGCCGCTGTTCACCTCCTGCTCACCCGGTTGGGTTAAGTTCTGCGAGAATTTCTTCCCGGATCTGATTCCGCATCTGTCCAGCTGCAAGTCCCCCGCGCAGATGTTCGGCGCGACGGCCAAGTCCTACTGGGCACAGAAGATGGGATACGATCCCAAGGATATCGTAATGGTAGACGTAATGCCGTGTACCGCCAAGAAGTTCGAGATCGGACGTGACGATCAGGACGCGAACGGTATGCCCGACGTTGACATCTCCATCACGACCCGCGAGCTTGCCCGCCTGATCAAGAGATTCGGTCTGGACTTCCAGTCCCTGCCGAACGAAGAGTATGACAATCCGTTTGGTCTGGGTTCCGGAGCCGGCACAATCTTCGGAGCGACCGGCGGTGTTATGGAAGCAGCGCTTCGTACCGCTGTTGAGACCATCACCGGCGAAACCCTTCCGAGAATCGAGTTCAACGACGTTCGCGGAACCAAGGGAATCAAGACGGCTTCTTACAACGTCGGCGGCATGACCGTTAAGGTCTGCGTCGCTTCCGGTCTGGAGAATGCCCGCAAGGTTATGGAAAAGGTTCGCGCAGGCGAGATGAACGATTATCAGTTCATCGAGATCATGGCTTGCCCGGGTGGCTGCGTAAACGGCGGCGGACAGCCCCGTCAGCCGGGTTATGTCCGCAACAATGTGGACATCCGCGCGCTTCGCGCCAAGGTTCTGTATGACATGGATGATAAGACCACTCTGCGTAAGTCCCATGAGAATCCCGCGATCAAGGAGATCTACGAGAACTTCTACGGAACTCCGGGCAGTGAGAAGGCACATCATCTGCTGCATACTTCCTACGTAGCCCGCAAGATCAACAACTATACCTCGGATTGACGCATTCTGTGCTGCGATCCGGATCCAAAAAGCACAGGCCGTAACCGACCTGTGCTTTTTCACTAAGGAGACATCCAATATGACAATCAGAGAAATACAGAAAATCCTGGACGCCGAGGTCTGCTGCGGAGAAGAGCTGCTGGACCGCGAAGTCCATACGGCCTGCGGCAGCGACCTGATGAGCGACGTGCTCGCGTTTGTTAAGGATCAGGCGGTCCTTCTGACAGGACTATGCAATCCGCAGGCGATCCGTACCGCGGAGATGATGGATATCGTATGCCTTGTTTTTGTACGCAGCAAAGTTCCCACCGACACGATGATAGAGCTTGCCAGGGAGAACGATCTCGTCATCCTGAGCACAAAGCTCGCGATGTTCCCCTCCTGCGGCCTGCTGTATGAGAACGGCCTGCGGGGAGGAAGCCGGATATGAGCGACGCGATCGTACTGAAATATGACGTTCCCGGCGATGATTTTACCAGGGCCGGCGAGGCTTCGAGCGATATCAAGCAAAAGCTGAGAAAGATGGGGATCCCGCCGGAAGCGATCCGCAAAGTCGCGATCAGCATGTATGAAGGCGAGATCAATATGGTGATCCATGCACACGGGGGACAGATTACGGTAGAGATTACCCCGGAAGATGTGGATATGCTGCTGGAGGATCACGGCCCCGGCATCGCGGACATCGAGCAGGCGATGCAGGCAGGTTTCTCCACCGCGCCGGAAGATGTGCGCGGACTCGGATTCGGAGCGGGCATGGGTCTGCCCAACATGAAGAAATACTCCGATGAGTTTTCCATTGAATCGGAAGTAGGGGTCGGAACGACAGTACATATGAAAGTCCGTTTCTGACCGTTTAATACGGAGGCATTATGAGCAACGGTAAATTCGAAAACTCAGTGCGTCTGGACAGGGACGCGTGCAAAGGCTGCACGAACTGTATCAAACGTTGTCCGACGGGAGCGATCCGCGTACGGGACGGTAAAGCCGTGATCACCAAAGAATACTGCATTGACTGCGGTCAGTGTATCCGTGTCTGCCCGCATCATGCAAAGATCGCGACCTATGATCCGGTCGAGCATATGAAGAACTATGAGTACACGGTCGCGCTGCCGGCTCCGTCCTTATACGGACAGTTCAACAATCTGGACGATACCAATATCGTACTGACTGCGCTCAGGAAGATGGGATTTGACGCTGTACACGAGGTCGGAGCGGCGGCAGAGATCATCTCTCATATTTCGCGTGATTATGTGGACGCGCATCCGGAACAGTGGCCGCTGATCAGCACAGCCTGCCCTTCAGTCGTTAAGCTGATCCGCGTACGGTTCCCTAACCTGATCCCCCAGCTGCTGCCGCTGGAAGCTCCGGTCGAGCTTGCGGCGACCATGGCGCGGCGCAAAGCCATGGAGGATACAGGCCTGCCGTCCGAGAAGATCGGCATCTTCTTCATCTCGCCCTGTCCCGCCAAAGTGTCTTCCTGCAAGTATCCGCTGACCGTTGATCACTGCGACGTAGATGAGATTCTTGCGATGAAGGACGTGTATCCGCTGCTTCTGCCGTATATGCCGGAATCAGCGGAACAGCCTGAAGAACTTGCGGAAGCCGGCCGGATCGGCATCGGCTGGGGCAACAGCGGCGGAGAAGCCGGAGGCCTGCTGACGGATGATTATCTGGCGGCTGACGGTATTGAGAACGTGATCAAGGTCCTGGAGGATCTGGAAGACCAGAAATTCACGAATCTTAAGTTCATTGAGCTGAACGCCTGCATGGGCGGATGCGTGGGCGGCGTCCTGGCTGTTGAGAATCCGTATGTCGCGCGGGTCAAGCTGAAACGGCTGAACAAGTATCTGCCGGTCGCCAAGAACCACGAGGTCCCTGAGGATCTCGGCTTCTGGAACCGAGAGATCGAATATGAGCCGGTCTTTAAGCTGGGCAGCACACTGAAGGAAAGCATCGCCATGATGCGCAAGGTCGATGAGCTGACGGAGCGTTTCCCCGGCATGGACTGCGGAAGCTGCGGAGCACCGAGCTGCCGTGCGCTGGCAGAGGATATCGTCAGGGGCATCGCGAAGGAGAGCGACTGTATTTACATTCTGAAAGAGTATATCCAGCACATATCGGACGAGATGTCGTTCCTGGATGTGCGTAAGAACAGGAAGGAAAACAAGAATGACGATCAGGGAACTGGCGGACAAGGGGATCTTTAAGGTCGTGTGTGCCGGAGACGATACGGACAGAGAGATCAGCGGCGTATTCTGCTGCGATCTTCTGAGTGTCGTCATGGGCCGGGGCAAGGCCGACGCGGCCTGGGTCACGGTCATGGGCAATATCAATTCGCTAGCGGTTCTGAGTCTGACGGATATGGCCTGTATCGTGCTCGCGGAAGGCGCGCAGATGGACGCGGTCGGTATCGCGAGGGCTGAGACGCAGGGCTTTACGATCTTTGCGACGGATCAGCCGATCTTTGAGACTGCCATGCAGATCCAGGCGCTCCTGGATGCATAAGAGAGGTATTCCGGCACTGTAAGATGGAACTGTATTACGATCTGCATCTGCATTCATGCCTGTCTCCCTGCGGAGATGACGACATGACACCGGCAAATATCGCGGGAATGGCCTATATCAAAGGCCTGAATGTGATCGCGCTGACGGATCACAATACGTCTCGCAACTGTCCTGCGCTGCTTCACCAGGCCGCGCAGTACGGGATCACGGCGATTCCCGGGATGGAACTGACGACACAGGAAGAGGTCCATGTCCTGTGTCTTTTTGCCGAGCTTGCAGACGCGCTTCGTTTTGACGCGTATGTGTATGAACACCTGATCAAAGTGCCGAACAGACCGGAATTCTTCGGCGAGCAGGTCCTGCGGGATCTTAATGACGAGCCGGCGGGGACAGAACCATATCTGCTGATCAATGCGACGGATATCAGCTTTGATGAGGTCTATGATCTGGCAGAGCAGTATAACGGCGTGATGATCCCCGCGCATATCGATAAATCCACGACAAGCGTCATGAGCAACCTCGGATTCGTGCCGCCGGACAGCAAATTCAAGTGTTTTGAGCTGGCTTCGCCCTCGACATTGCACAAGGTCCGGGAGCAGAATCCGTATCTGGAGAACTGCAACGTGATCTTTGATTCGGACGCGCACTATCTGCCGCATATTCATGAAGCCGTATACACGATCGAGGCAGAAGAGAATACACCGCGGGCGGTTCTTGCCGCACTGACGAGGAAACTGCGCTGACGAGAGCTGCGATGGCCCGGCAGACGCGCTGGTCCGCGGTGAACCGGACAGAACCGGAGGAGATTTTGTGGACACATCCGTACAGAAAGTGAATTACCGGAGCACGGTTTATGCATGCTTCGTCGGCTATATCGTACAGGCGGTCATCAATAACTTTGTGCCGCTGCTTTTTCTGACGTTCCAGAGCGAATTCGGGATTCCGCTCAGCCGGATCACCTTCCTGATCACGTTCAATTTTGGCGTGCAGCTTGTGGTCGATCTGGTGTCGGGCCTTTTTGTGGACCGGATCGGATATCGGGCGGCGATGATCCTCGCGGACGCATGCTGTGCGCTGGGCCTGATCCTGCTCGCAGTGCTGCCGGCAATCCTGCCGGATCCCTACACGGGACTCCTGATCGCGGTAACCGTTTACGCGGTCGGCGGCGGACTGCTGGAAGTTCTGGTCAGCCCGATCGTTGAAGCCTGCCCTGCGGACAACAAAGAAAAAGCTATGAGCATGCTGCATTCCTTCTACTGTTGGGGCAGTGTGGGCGTCGTTCTGATCTCGACGGTCTTCTTCCATTTTGCAGGGATCCGGAATTGGCGGATCCTGGCGATTCTGTGGGCTGTCGTGCCGCTCGTGAATCTTGTTTCATTCACAAAAGTCCCGATCGCATCGCTGATCGGGGAGGGCGAGAAGGGCGCGACGCTCGGAGAACTGTTCCGCAGCAGCACGTTCTGGCTTTTCATGATGATGATGGTCTGCGCAGGCGCCAGCGAACAGGCTGTCAGCCAGTGGGCTTCCGCCTTCGCGGAGTCAGGCCTGCGCATTACGAAAACACTCGGCGATCTGTTCGGACCGATGTTCTTCTCGGTCATGATGGGACTCTCCCGCGTGCTGTACGGCAAATTCGGGCAGAAGATGAACCTGATCCGTTTCATGTGGCTGAGCGCGGTGCTCTGTATTGCTTCCTATCTTCTGATCGTTCTGGTGCCGGATCCGGTGATCGCTCTGCTTGGATGCGGTTTTGCCGGATTCTCGGTCGGGATCTTCTGGCCGGGGACGTTTTCGCTCGGTTCTGCCGGGATCCGGAACGGAGGGACGCTGATGTTCGCGCTCTACGCGCTTGCGGGAGATGTCGGCTGTTCCGGCGGACCGACGCTCGCCGGCGAAGTGGCGGCGCGCGCATCCGGCAATCTGCGGAGCGGGATCGGAGCGGCACTTGTTTTCCCGGTCCTGATGCTTGCGGGACTGCTGATCCTGTCGATGAGAAAACGCCGCGGGAACTGAGCCCGGTGCGTAAAGGGGCAATAAAGAAGGGCTTTCAGCATCTGCTGAAAGCCCTTTTCGCATGCATCAGGACCGCACGGCCTTACTCGATCGTCATGATGTCGACAAAGCCGGTTACTTCGAAAATATCCTTAATGGCCTCGTTTGCGTGAATGATCTTCATGCTTCCCTGGCTGTTCATGATCTTCTGGGTGGAGAGCAGCACGCGCAGACCCGCCGAAGAGATATACTCCAGTTCGGCAAAATCAAAGGTCAGGTCCGTAATGCCTTTCAGAGAATCTCCGAGAGATGTTTCCAGTTCGGGAGCGGTAACGGTATCCAGTCTTCCGGATACCGCTACAGTCAGCGCTGTACCGTTTACGACACGTTCAATGTTCATTGCAATTCTCCTTCTTGTCTCGATCAGAGCTGTTTTTTAAGCGTCAGAATGTTCTGACCGTTTTTATACTCGTAGCTGATGTCGTCCATGGTCTTTTTCGCGAGGAAGATGCCAAGACCGCCGATATCGCGTTCCTGTGCGGAGAGGGATACGTCGGGATCCGTTTTGGCAAGCGGATCATAGGGGATGCCGTGATCCAGGAACGTGATCGTAACGGCAACGGGCTCTTCCGAAACTTCCACGCGGATAATGGCGTTCCCCCTGCCCGGAGTGTAAGCATAATTCGCGATATTTACGAAGATCTCTTCAACAGCGAGGCCGATCTGCATCTGTGCTTTCGGAGGGCATTCGACATTTTCCAGATGCGTCTCAACAAAAGCCTGTACCTCCGGGAGATTCTGGATGTCTGCTTCGACCTCGATCTCATTGCGGGAGAAGAGAAGCGTATCGACATGCTCGAGCAGCGCGAGCAGCTCGCTCTTCCAGTACTCGATCTCGGCGCGGCCTTCCGCGGTCTCCAGTCCCTTACGGCGGATGGATCGGCGGATCATACGCGTATAGCCGATGACACGGGCCTTATCCGCGACCTCCTGGATTTTCTTCTCATTGGATGTGCCGAGATAGGCGGAGAGGGATTTGCGCCAGAAAGCGCGGCCGGTCTCATAGTCAAAGCCCTGGAATCCAAGAATCGTATCATGATACACTTCAGAGTAGCCGACAAAGGAATTGTACATGGAAGCCAGTTCAAAGACCGGATGTCCGACAGCCAGCGTGTCCATATCGATCAGCAGGACTTCGTCATTCTGCAGCATTACGTTCTTTGTATGGTAATCACCGTGGATCATGTGATCGTCATGCGGTACCGCCTGCACGAGGGCAAGCAGCTTGCGGCTGGCTTCTTCCGGCAGATAATCCTGCATGAAAGCGGCCCAGGAAAGCGCTGTCTCCTTCATGTCGGGCAGTTTCCCGGCCGGGACCAGCGTGGAATGGATCTTCTTGAGCAATTCAACGTATTCCTGCACGCACCAGTCCATCTTCTCCGGCTCTTTTGCCAGGATGTTGGAGAAAGCTTTGGCATTGAGGAGCTCAAATACGGAACCATAGCTCTCGCCGACGCGTACGACGTCATAAGAGATTGCTGTGGGAATACCCAGAATCAGCGCCAGTTTCGCGACTTCACGCTCATGCTGGATATCCTCGAGAGCGTCAGCATTGTTGTAGACCTTTACAACGTTGTCCTGGTCGATCCGGTAGATCGTACCGTTGGCGCCGCGTCCGATCTCCTCGCAGCCTTCCACTGAAACGACGCGGTAGGCTTTTTCCACTGTCATCATTTCGGTAAAGCCGGTCATATCAAGAATCTCATAGACCTCCGGGCTGACACCCTTGATCGTAAGATCCGGATAAGACTTCTTCACACGCAGGATCACACGCAGACCGGCGCTTGAGATATACTCGAGCGCAGAAGCGTCCAGGATGACGGCTGCATTCTTATGTCCCTCCAGCTGCGCCAGTATGCCTTTTTCGGTCTCGGCTGCGTTGTTGGAATCGATCCTGCCGGACAGCGTGATGCTTACGGCTATACTGTTCATAACATTACTCATTTCATTATACCTCCGGCTTCATGCTGCAATCAGGAAGAAAAGAGCAGGGGGAGATGGTCCGGCTCCTGCTCTCTGTATGACTTAATGACGAAGTACGCTCTGCAGAGTGGTCTCCTCATCCGGTTCGATCGAAACAAACTCAAATGCCGCGGTCGCGCCGTCGCCGTCATCGAACAGATCAAATGCGACATACTTTCCAAGATCTTCGTTGAAGAAAAGGAATGTTCTCTGAGAACCGAGCTTCTGAGGATCCATGGGCAGATATCCTTCTTCATCCAGAACAGCGGTATAGTCGTCGAGGAAGCTCTCGGCTTCTTCTCTGGTGTCAAACGGCTGGTAGACGAAGAGGAAGATCCCTTTGAATTCTCCGATGATGTAGCGGTAGCGGGTCTGATCCCTGCATGCGATATCTCCGTGGATGTCTGCGACCGGGATGCCGTGTTCGGCAAGGAGCGCCTTGACTTCATCAGGAGTAAGACTCTTTTCTTTCTTGAACTCTACGGATACGGTACCGTCTTCATTGAACGCGTATCTGAAAGATGTAAAGTCATTCGATGATTCATATTTGCCGCCGATCTCTTCCGGGACATACTCGGAATGGAAACCGGCTTCCGCAAGTCTGTCAGAATACTCTTCAAAATACGCGACGGCGTCCGCTTCATTCTCCTCATCATATTCGAGCGTCATCGAGATGAGAAGGTCATAATCGAAGAAGTACGCCCAGCCTTCGCTTCTCGATGCGGCAGTATCTGTCGCTTTCCATTCTTTGAAGAGATCCGTTTCCGCAAGCTCCGGGAATCCGTTCTTTGCAACAGCATCGCTGATCGCGGGCAGGCCTTCATAAACAGGATTGTCGTAATACAGTCCGCCTTCCAGAACAAAGCCGTTGTCATAGTACGGATAGAGCTCGGCATAGCTGTGATAAGCTTCTCTTAAGAGGAGACGGTAAACAGTGTCGGTGCTGCCGTCGGAGAAGGTTGCCTCTACAGCTTCATAGCCTTTGGCGAGAAGCGCGGCTTTGTATGCTTCCAGGTCCGCCTCGGTCCCGTGAGCGTCCATGATCCGGACGATCGTCTGCTGTTCGTACGCATGAGGATCAAAAATCAGAGCATAGCTTGCAAATTCGGGGAACGGGACAGCGTCTTCACCGTATCCTCTCTCGAACACGAGATCCAGGTCGGCAACATCGTTCCAAGTCCAGGCGGTCCTTGTCGGAGGATAGATCGGATTCGCGAACCATTTATCGATACGCGGATCGTTCTCACCTACGCCGAACTGCAGCGTTACATCAAGATCGTCGTACTTGATCATGCCGTACTGGCCCATGACCGCGGTGAAACGTACAGATGAGGGATCCTCCGCGTCAAGCAGCATATGGACTTCTTCCATAACGGAAACCGCCTGTTCACTGTACCCGCCGAGCCGGAGCAGGGTCAGCTTTACAGCCTCGTCATTGGAGGTGAATTCAAGCGGATTATCGACGTTGTTGTAGAACAGGTTGAACATATTCTCGCCGCTGTATGCGTACCAGTCGTTGGGAAGAATGGATCCCAGCGCTTCGATCGCATTGCCGGGCGCGACGAATTCGACGTCGCTGATGTCGTTCAGTTCTACCAGGAATGTCTCGTTATCAAGCGTTACATATCCGAGATTGATGGAAGAAGATGAATCGTTATCCTCAGTAAAGAAGATCCTTTCAGGAGAGAAGACCGTCGTTTTGACGGAATCCTCATGATCGATCACATAATTGCCGGCGTCAAGCTTTGCGACGAAATTGCTCATAGCCGTATCCGCGTCCGGTTCGGCGGGAACAGTATCACTCCCGGAGCTGGCCTCAGAGGATTCTTCCGGCTTGGCGGAAGCCTCAGAGGAAGATTCGCCTGGAGCGGATTCCTCCTTGGGAACGGAGCTGCCGGCATCGGCCTCTTTATCCGGACTGATGCAGGAGCAGCAGACCAGAAGCAGGCAGATGCAAAGCATGAGTGACAGGGTCTTCGTTGTTTTCTTTTTCATGACTGGATGAACTCCTTTCGGGCACAGTGTTGTCCTCCGGCCTGCAGCCGGAAAACGGCGAAAACGTACCGTTCCGCCATGCGGCTGGAGTTCCGTTGCCGCAGGCGTCGTCTCCGGATCGGTTAAAGAGGCTTGGGCGGATCCGGAACGTTATCGTCGATTACATCCTGAAGTGTGATGCCGGCGAGATATTCCCGCACGACCTGGTTGAGCCCCTGCCATACGGGCAGGGTCGGGCAGTCCGCACTGCGCGGGCATGTATTCTCCTCATATTCCAGGCAGGTAACAGGAGCTATACTGGTCTCTGTTGCCTGCAGGATCTCGAGGAGAGTATATTCCTTGGCGGGACGGGAGAGCCTGTAGCCTCCCTGCGAACCGCGGCAGGTTCTGGTCAGATCAGCCTGGTTCAGCAGAGGAATGATCTGTTCGAGGTACTTTTTTGAAATATCCTGCCGCGCGGCGATATCCTTAAGGGATACATAACAATCCCCCTGGTTCTCCGCGAGATCCATCATCATCCGAATGGCATAACGTCCGCGTGTCGAAATCATCATAATGAATCCTTCCTAAATGTTAATCTGTGCAGGAATAATCAAAGACTACACAGATAATAAGGGAAACCGTGTATTTTGTCAAGTATTTGACGGAGAAACATCGTCAAGCAGCATGTTCATCGTGCGCCATCCGAGTACTGCACATTTGACACGTGCCGGCATATGGGACACATCGATCAGAGCGCCTGCTTCTTCGAGTTCATCGAGCTCTTCTTCCGTGATCGATCCGGTGATCATCCGGGAGAAAATATCATACAGCCGTTTGGCTGTCCCGACGTCTTTGCCGATGATCAGATCGAGCATGATATCGGCAGAGGCCTGGGAGATCGCACATCCATCCCCGGTGTACGCTCCGTCGGTAATGATCCCGTCGGATACTTTAAGCCGCAGCGTAATGTCATCGCCGCAGCTCGGATTCACGCCGCGCAGCTCCAGATCCGCGTCCGCAAGGGGACGTTTATGGGAAGGGCGCAGGTTGTGATCGTTGATGATCTCCCGGTAGAAACTATTCGGCATATCCCATCCTCCTTCTGACGGAACGCAGAGAATCCGCGAGGCGCGCGATCTCTTCCTCCGTGTTGTAGAACATCAGACTGGCCCGTACGGTCGCGGGCGTATGCAGATGCTGCATCAGGACCTGAGCGCAGTGATGGCCGGCCCTGACGCAGACATTGTCAGCATTCAGGATCTCGGCGATATCATGCGGATGCACACCTTCGATGCTGAAAGTGAAGATCCCGTTGTGATCTTTCGCGTTGTCCGCACCATACAGACGCAGGTGCGGGATACGGGTCAGTTCTTCATAGAGCAGGGTTCCGAGTTCTTCCTCACGGGCTGTGAGCACGTCAAAACCAAGCTGTTCATAATAACGGATCGCTTCGGCAAGGCCGACGGCACCGGCGGCATTCACGGTCCCGGCTTCGAATTTGTGCGGAAGTTCGGCATAAGTGGCACCTTCCCGCGTCACGAACTCGATCATCTCACCGCCCGTAAGAAACGGCGGCATGGCTTCGAGCAGCTTTCTGCGGCCGTAGAGGACGCCGATTCCCATCGGGCCGCCCATCTTATGCCCGGAAAAAGCCAGAAAGTCCACGCCGAGCGCCTGTACGTCGACGGGAATATGCGGTACGCTCTGGGCTCCGTCGCATACAAAGACAGCGCCGGATTCGTGCGCGATCGCGGCGAAAGTCCGGATGTCGTTCCGTACGCCGAGAACGTTTGAGATCTGCGTCATCGCGACGATCCGTGTACGGTCGGTCACCGCGGCGCGGAAGGCGGCTTCGGAGATCCGTCCCTTTTCGTCGCATTCGATATACTTAAGTATCGCGCCGCTGCGCTTTGCAGCCTGCTGCCAGGGCAGAAGATTGCTGTGATGCTCCATGACCGTCACAACGATCTCATCGCCCGGGGACAGGAAACTCCCGTAGGAATAGGCAACGAGATTCAGACTCTCGGAAGCATTGCGTGTAAAAATGATCTCGGCAGAACTTGGCGCGTTCAGGAAGCGCCTGACCGTCTCCCTCGCGGATTCGTACGCTTCGGTAGCGTCCTGTGCGAGCGAGTAGAGCCCGCGCAGCGGATTGGCGTTGATTTTGCGGTAGAAACGTGCCTCCGCTTCGATGACGCAGGCCGGTTTCTGGGCGGTGGCAGCGCTGTCCAGATAACAGAGATCCGGACGGGCCGCAAGCAGCGGATAGTCTTTTCTGAAATCCATGTTCATCAGATGGCGGCCTCCTTTTCGTCCAGAAGGGCCGTCTGAAGAGCGGGATCCGGGATCCTGCGGATCACGGCGTCGATACGCGCGCGCGCCATCATGTCATAGATCGCTTCCTGCGGGATGCCGCGGGTGGACAGATAGAAGACCAGATCCTCATCAAGCTGCCCGATCGTGGTGCCGTGGTTACCTTCGACATCTTCCTCTGTGCAGAGGATGACCGGGACGCTGCGGTTCTCGACGGTCTCATCAAGCAGCAGCACGTCTTCCTGCTCGTTGCCGACCGCGCCTTTGCAGCCTTTCTGCAGATCGATCGTGCTGCGCAGGATCTTGGCGGAGGCACCGGTCATGACACCGGAGGCATGGATCGTGCTCCGGGTGCGCCGGCCGGTATGGATAGCTTCACAATTTACATCAAGTCTGTCGCTGCCGTCGAGACGATAACCGATCTCAGCCGTGAAGCTGCTGTCCGCGCCGGAGAGGGCGACGGAGCAGTTGTCATAACAGTTCCCGCCCAGAACGATCCGGTACCATTCGAAACGGGCGGATTCCTGACAGTTGACCCGGATTTCCGAGAAACGTTCGGTATCATCCGTGTTCCGGTGGATCTGGATCAGGCGGAAGACCGCGTGCGGTCCGACTTCTATGGTCACTTTCTGCAGAGAAGAGTTCTCCTGCAGAACAAAGGTCTGTTCAGCCCCTTCAGGGACAGAACAGGTGTAATTTCCGGCTTCCTGCGGGAGTTCTGCTGCTGTCCCGTTGACGCCGAGCCATCGGAAGGTCCTGGCCGGCGGAGTATTGATCATCTGTTTCATCAGCCGATCGCTCCCTTCATTTCGATTCGGATCAGATTGTTCATTTCGACAGCGTATTCCAGAGGCAGCTCTTTGGAAACATTCTCCGCAAAGCCGCTCACGATCAGCGCCCGGGCTTCTTCTTCGGAGATCCCGCGGCTCATCAGATAGAAGACCGCGTCATCGGAGATCCGTCCGATCCGCGCCTCATGCCCGACATTTGCTTCGCTCGTCCGGACGTCCATTGCCGGGATCGTATCGGAACGGGAGATGTCATCGATCATCAGCGATTGGCAGGAGACAGCGGCTTTGCTGCCTTTTGCCCTGGGCGTGATGACCACAGCGCTGCGGAAAGTGCTTGCGCCGCCGTCTTTGGAGATCGAGCGGGTGTTTACGTAGCTGGAAGTGTTCGGCGCGTTGTGCAGGACTTTGCATCCCGTATCGAGATTCTGTCCCGCGCCGGCAAACGTGACGCCGGTGAATTCGCTGCGGGCGCCTTCGCCGTCCAGCACGCTCATGGGGTAGAGATAGCTGACGTGAGAGCCGAAAGAACCGCTGACCCATTCGATCCGGCCGCCTTCTTCGACTTTGGCGCGCTTGGTGTTCAGGTTATACATGTTCTTGGACCAGTTCTCAATAGTGGAGTAACGCAGCCTTGCGTTCCGGCCGACAAAAAGCTCCACGCAGCCGGCGTGCAGATTCGCGACATTGTATTTGGGCGCGCTGCAGCCTTCTATGAAATGCAGGTCGGCGCCCTCATCCACGATGATCAGGGTGTGTTCGAACTGTCCCGCTCCCGGTGCGTTGAGCCGGAAATAGGACTGCAGCGGGATCTCGACCTTGACATGCGGTGGAACATATACAAAGGATCCACCGGACCAGACCGCGCCGTGCAGCGCCGCGAATTTGTGGTCAGTCGGAGGGACGAGCTTCATGAAGTGCTCACGGATCATATCACCGTATTCACCGTGCAGGGCGCTTTCGATATCGGTATAGACGACGCCGAGCTCCGCGACTTCTTTGCGGATGTTGTGATAGACGAGCTCGGAATCGTACTGCGCGCCGACGCCCGCGAGCCCCTCGCGCTCCGCCTGCGGGATCCCGAGCCGCCGGAAGGTATCCTTGATATCGGTCGGGACGTCTTCCCAGCGTGTATTCATGCGTTCCGCATTGGGACGCACATAGGTGACGATATTGTCCATATCCAGACCTTCGATGGACGGTCCCCAGTCCGGCATCTCGGTCCGTTCAAAGATCTCGAGAGACTTGAGGCGGAATTCGCGCATCCAGTCCGGATCGTGCTTTTCCTCCGAGATCTGCGCGACGATTTCTGGAGTCAGGCCGCTCTTGACTTTCCAGGAATCGTCCGCATACCGGAAGTCATAGAACGAACGGTCGACGTCCGCGACATTTGTTTTCTCTTTATTCATGCCTGATCTCCTTCGTAGGCCGCAAAACCGCTGCGCTCGATCTCACCGATCAGCTCCGGGCCGCCTTCAGCCGCGATGTGGCCGTCTACGAGTACATGGACGCGGTCCACATGCAGAGCGGAGAGGATCGCCGCGTTGTGCGTGATGATCAGAAGCGCCGCGTCTTTGTCTTTGCGGAACTCCTCGATACCGCGGGAAACGGTCTGCACCGCGTCGACGTCGAGACCGGAATCTGTTTCATCGAGGATCGCGAGGGTCGGCTTCAGGAGCAGAAGCTGCAGGATCTCAGCCTTCTTCTTCTCGCCGCCGGAGAAACCGACGTTCAGATCGCGTTCTGCATAGCTCTCATCCATGTCGAGCGCTTTCAGCACACGCTGGACTTCCTTATGGAAGACCCAGGGACGGACTTTGTCTTCTGACCGCTGGTCAAGAGCAGAGCGGATGAAATTCTCCATCGAGATGCCGGGCACTTCGACAGGGTTCTGGAAGGACAGGAACAGTCCGTTCTTGGCGCGCTGACTGACCGGCTGCTCCAGCAGGTCTTTGCCGCGGAAAAGGATCGTGCCGTCGGTGACGGTATATTTCGGGCTGCCCATCAGTACGGCGGCGAGTGTGGATTTGCCGGCTCCGTTCGGGCCCATGATGACGTGGATCTCCCCGGGAGCGATCGTAAGATCGAGGCCTTTCAGGATCTCTTTATCTTCAGCAGCAGCCCGCAGTGAGCGGACGGCGAGCAATTCGTTTCCCATATGATGATCTCCTTTTAGATACAGTTTTATGTGGTCCGGAAGGACAGGAACGGAAGCCGTCTGAACCTGTTGCCGGATCCGGAATCCAGTATAGCCTATAATACCTATTAAGTCAATAGGCAATATGTGTAATAGACGCAAAAAAACACCCCGGACCGGTCTGCGGCGCGGATCGGGGTGCAGTAGATCTCAGATGTAAAAACTCAGACAAGGATCAGGCTCCAGAGCATGATCGCCGGAATGGAACAAAGCGTGGAGAAAATGACCAGCTTGGTGGCAAATGCCGGATCCCGGTCGTATTTGACCGCGAGCATGGTCGTCGTGGTACCTGCGGGCATGGCTGCGAGCAGTACCGACACGCCGATGGCGGCGCGGCTGATCGGCAGGAGCAGGCAGATCAGATAGACGGCAAGCGGGATCAGCACGAGACGGACGATCGTAAATTCGATCACGGTCCGGTCGATCAGATGCTTCAGATCGATGTCTGCCAGGATCATTCCAACGACAAGCATAGAGAGCGGGGTGGTGCAGCGACCCAGGGTCTTTACCGGCTGATCGATGAAATCCGGCAGCTTGACGCCGAGAAGCATAAGTATGATGCCGATATTACAGGAAATTACGCAAGGATGCAGGAGCACCCTCTTGATGGTGCCTTTGATATCTTTATCGCCGGAGAAAACGGCCAGGCCTTCCGACCACATCATTATGCGCTGCGGGATCAGATAAATGCTGGCATACATGAGCCCTGTCGCGCCGAATACGCCTTCCGCCACAGGATTGCCTAGAAAGCCCGCGTTGGAGCAGATCAGGGCATAGCGGAGATTACGTTTGCGGTCCTCCGCCTGCCGGGGAAAAATGAATTTGCCGAGAATAACGACAAGAATCTGGATGCCGAGGGAAATGAACAGCATCCACAGGCACTCACGCATTGTTTCCGGGCTGATCGTCGCGGTAAAGCTGGTCAGAATATTGGCGGGCAGGATGACCATCAGCACAAGATCGGTAATGTTCTTCTGACCTTCCACGCCGACGATATGTAGCCTTTTGACCAGAAATCCGACGGCGACCATGGAGAACAGCGTGATCTGCAGCAAAAGCAAGTCATGCATAGATATTTATGGCCGGCTGCTTGGGCCGGCCTTCTCCTCTCTTAACGGTGAACAGACGCTGCCTGATCAGATTTTGTAGATATAACCGGCTTTTCTCGGTGCGGCGGGATTCGGGTCCGCTGCGGGATATCCGAGGATGCAGTTGCCGATACCCTCGTATTCGCCCTCGATGCCAAGGGATTTCAGGATCTCTTTGCCCTCTTCGGACTCGAAAACTTCTTTGGCCCTGTGGATCCAGCAGCTGCCGATCCCGAGCGCGTGCGCGGCGTTCAGAAGATTGCCCATGACCAGGCTGCCGTCATATTTGTATGTCCCGATAGCTGTGTTGGCAAGCACCACCAGAACGACAGGAGCACCGTAGAACGGATCGTTCGAGGATCCCATGACTGCCGCGTTCAGACGGGACAGCTTATTGCGGGTCTCTTTATCTGTTACCGCGATGATGATCGGGGACTGTTTGCCCATACCGGTAGCGGCATATGTGCCTGCTTCGAGGATCTGGTCCAGGATCTCGTCCGGGATCATATCCGGCTTGTAGCTGCGGCAGCTGCGGCGTTCTTTCAGGTTTTTCAGTACTTCATTCATAATGATGACCTCCTATTGAAATGATTTATGACAGGTGTTTCCCTGTCGTGCTATACAGTTCATACCAGTTATTACGTAAAAGATTATCTTTGGTAGCATGATAGACATTATCATATCTTCTAGTTATTATAATTATAAATCAGGTTTTTCGTCAAGTCTCAAAAAACTGCTTTTCACTGGACTTTCTATTGATAGAAAGTATATCTGTATAGAAAATCTCATAGTAGTGTATTTACCATTACTTGATTTTTCCTAAAAAATAGTGAAGTCGATTCAGAATTACTGCGTATTTTATTGTATAATTGTGGTATACTATAATTACAAAATATAGTAATGACAAAAGGATGACTGTGAGAAGTATCAGAATAGTATTCAGATATAAATTCTTGCATAGGTGAGTTGGAAGAGCTTGAGTTCAGTAGAAATATATATTTGAACCGAATAAAGAGAGAAAAACCTTTCTCCATTTTCATATTATAAATGTATCAGAAAAGCCTTTTTTGACACAAACGAAGGAGCTATGATAAGATGAGCCGAAAACGTATTTTTGAGATCATTGAAAAGTCAGCCGGAAATGATCGGTTGAGTAAAGTATATGATGTTTTCATGATAGTTATGATCGTTTTAAGTCTGATTCCGCTGGCTTTTAAAATAGAGAATAACTTCTTCCTAATTATAGATAAAGCTGCTGTAGTAGTATTTATAATTGATTATTTGCTGCGGTGGATTACAGCAGATTATAAATTTGAAAATAACAGTGTTTTTTCATTTATAAGATATCCTTTTTCACTGATGGCGATCATAGATCTGCTATCTATATTGCCGTCTTTAACTATTGTTAGCAGCAGTTTTAAACTGCTTCGTGTATTACGAATGATTCGTGCATTACGCGTTGTTCGGGCTTTCAAAACCATGAGGTATTCGAAAAGCTTTGCAATAATAGGAAATGTACTCCGATCATCGAAGAATTCCTTGATTGCTGTCTGCGTGTTGGCCGGTGGGTATATACTTGTTTCGGCACTTTTGATTTTTAATGTTGAGCCAGACTCTTTTGATACTTTCTTTGATGCTGTTTACTGGGCGACGGTTTCGTTGACTACGGTAGGTTATGGAGATATTTATCCAGTTTCTGTACTCGGCAGAATTGTAACCATGGTGTCGTCAGTGTTTGGAATTGCAATAGTTGCTTTGCCGGCAGGTATAATAACTGCCGGATATATGAATGAACTGGAGAAAAAAGAGAGTCCAGATAATGTTTAAAAGAACTGATAAACAGTAAAGCTTTGGGAAACGTAAAGTATTAAGGCATAGTATTAGGAGACGTTGACATGGGACTGCGATTTAAGAGAAATATAAAGATTGGTAAAGAAGCGAAGCTGAATATCGGTAAAAAAGGTATCAGTACTACAATTGGAACTAAAGGCTTGCATTACACAATGCATTCAAGCGGCAAGAAAACAAAATCAGCAGGAATTCCGGGTACAGGATTGTCGTATGTAAGTACAACCGTTCCTGAGGACCGGCCGGTAAAAACTGAACGATCTCAAAGAGATAGGTTGAAAGCTAAAAAAATCTGGAGTTGGATTGGTTGTGGCTTTTTTGCTGTTTCCGCTTTATCTATACTATCATCTGGTGCAATAATACCTATTCTAGCTTTTGCATTGCTGGCTTTATTGGTGTCACCTCTCAGAAATCGTATCATGGGTTATTTGCCAGACAGTATAAATAACAGATCATCAATAATTATTATATGCGTTATATTATTAGTAGCAGCTATCGCTTTTTATCCGAGTCAGGATAAATCGACAACTCAATCTGTCGATAGTACAGCAGTTTCGGAATCTTCCGGAGAGAATACAGAGGATTCTATGATGAGAGGAATAACTCCAGCTGTTTTGTTGGAAAATAGCTCTGCAAAAGAATCAAAAGAAGAATCCTTTGAGCTTATTGTAGTTGAAAACAGTGAAAATATAGAGAGATCCATTCAAACAGAAGATGTAATTTCAAACGAGAATTCTATCTTGATAGAAAGTTCTCAGGAAGCATCTTATCAACCAGAACAGGCAGTAATTATTACAGAAGAATCGACTGCAGAGATTGCAGCTGTTTCGGAATCATCTGTGGAATCTGTATATGAACTGGAGACGACAGAAAAGCAGGCGGAAGAAGCATCTGAAGAAGTAATAGAAGAACCGACAAAAGAAGTGATGGAGGAACCGATAGAAGAACCAATTGAAGAAACTAAAGAAGTAGTAACAGAAGAACCGACTCCTGCTTCAGAGCCTGATCCTGTGAAGGAGGAAGGGGAAACCCTTATAGTGTATGAAACTGGTTCAGAAGACACAGGCGCTCCGGAGAAAGGACCGGCACAGGAACCATTGGAAGGCAGAATCGTATATATAACGAACACAGGCTCTAAATATCATGAAGCATGGTGTTCTAGCCTTAAGAACAGTTGTATTCCGATTTCTTATGATGAAGCAGTTGAGAGAGGATATGAACCTTGCAAGAGGTGCCATTAATAAAGATTATAGTATACAAATCGAAAATAGCTTGATCCGAAAAGAGATTATAAAATGAAGAATCAGAAAAAGAAAAGCTTTGCAGCATCTTTCCGAAGAGAGTATGATCGATGCAGTGCAGTTGTACTGCGGTTTCTTCATAAGAACAGCAATGTCCTGCTGATATTGATTGTGACGGCAGTCGCGATGATGGCCAAATTCGCGATGTCCCCGTTTCCGACCAAGGACGTGACCGGTTATATTTTCAAATGGATGCAGCAGATCCGGGAGGTCGGGCTGCAGCGGTTCTATACGGTCGACGCGGACTATTCGCCGCTGTATCTTTTTGCGGTCGGTGTGCTCTCGCTCTTTCCGACAGGGGCGGAGATCACGGTCGGCCCGCATACGTACTTTGCGAACTGGATGACGCTGTTAAAAGGTTTTTATTTCTGCACCGATATCCTGAATGCGGCGGCAGTCTATCTGATCATCCGGTATCTGACGGATTCGCGCCACAAAGCGTCGATCGGCTATATTGCCGTTCTGATGCTGCCGGTACAGTTCATCAACTCGGCCATCTGGGGCAATTCTGACTGCATCTACGTCTGCTTCCTGCTGTATTCACTGTATTTTGCACTGCGCGGAAAAAGCTGCCCGGTCTTCATCATGTTCGGGTTCGCGCTCGCGAACAAGCTGCAGGCGTTTTTCCTCGCGCCGTTCCTGGTCTATCTGATCCTGCAGCGCAGACTGCGGCTGACCGCGGCGGTATATGTGCCGCTTTCGGTGCTCGCGTCGTTCCTGCCCGCGTATATCTGCGGAGCGGGATTTACTGAGCCGTTCCTGTTCTATCAGAAACAGATGCAGGGCTATACGAAGCTGACGCTCGGCTGCGCGAATTTCTGGCAGCTCTATGCGTTCCGGGAATACGGACAGATGATCATCAACCGCGGCGCGACTCTGTTCGCGCTGTTCATGATCGGCGGATTCTTCGCGATCCTGTGGCTTAGCCGTATACAGCCGCTCGGAGACAGTCTGCTGAACGCAGCGGCGTTCCTGATCGGGATCACGGTCTTCTTCCTCCCGCATATGCACGAGCGATATTTCTATCTGCTTGACGTGCTGGTCGTCGTGTACGCGATCGTGAAAGGACGGCGCTGGTTCCTGATCCCGATGATGCAGCTTTCATCAGGAATAGCCTATTATCACTATATCAGCGGCAATTATTTCATACAGCCGTGGGGAGAGGACTCCGTCCATATCGCGGCGGTGCTGGTCGTCGCGGTACTCAGCGTTCTTTTCTATGATCTGCTGAAAGCTCCGCGCAGGACGCAGGAGGAAGTGATCGCCGAACTGGACAGGACGATCCGGGCTTCCGGGGACAGATCCCGTAAAGATACAAATAAGAAGACACAGAAATAACAGATATAGGACCGAAGGGGGACACCGATCATGCTGGAAGAAAGAATTCTCGGCCGGAGCGGGCTGAAAGTGACGGCTCTCGGCTATGGCGCCATGGAGCTCCGCAATTTTAACGACCCGAAGCGGGCGGAAACGATCCTGAACACAGTGCTTGACAACGGGATCCGTTTTATCGATACGTCGCAGGACTATAAACTCAGCGAAACAATGATCGGGCAGTTCCTCTCACACCGGCGGAATGAATATGTGCTGGCGACAAAATGCGCCTGCAACCTGAGCGGCAGCGGTCTGGACCATATTTTTACACCGGAGCAGCTTGCGGTCAATCTGGAAGACAGCCTGCGCAAACTCCGTACCGATCACATCGATCTGTGGCAGCTGCACTGCGCGACACCTCCGGATCTGCCGGGAAAAGCGCTGGATCCGACGATCCGGTTCATGCTGGACGCGAAAAAATCCGGCAAGGTCGGCGCGATCGGCATCAGTTTCAAAAACGGCAAAGATACGGATCCGGCTTATCCGAACCATCATGCTCTGCTGTATGGCCCGGAGATCGCGTCCTGGGGAGTATTTGACACGATCCAGGTTGTTTTTGGCGGACTGACACCGCAGACAGCGCCGGATATCGTGCGGTACAATGAACAAGGCCTGGGCGTGATCGTCCGCGGCGTACTGAAGCGCTACTATGCGAGCTATGAGGACAGGATCCACGAGGCACGGCTGGAAGAGCTTTTTGACGAGGGCGAGGATGTGAACGGTTTCCTGGTGCGCTATGCACTGACCCAACCGGGCGTCGGGACCGCGATCATCGGCTCCGAGAACCCTGCGCATATCGTGGCAAATATCCGCGTCGCGGAGAGAGGACCGCTCGCACCGGAGATTTTCGCGGAAGCACAGCGGCGGCTCGGCTGAAGCCGGATGAAATATAGCAAAGGAGGGTGAAAGAAACCGTACCCGCTGCCGTATCTTCACCGGAAAAGACAGAAAATGAGTCTGCAGATGATTCTCTGGACAGCAATGAATGGACTGAACCGGAAGCATATCCGCTAAGCAATACAATAGAAGAGGATATTCCGGAATATGATTTTACACAGCTGCTTGAGATCAATCCGGATGTAAAAGGCTGGCTGCGTATGGGGTGTAAGCCGCAATTGTGTGATCTACGGACATTCGATGCTGGACGGATCGATGATGATTATATCTGGTTTGAGTTTTGCGGAGATGAAGATTATCTGAACTATGTACAGATGATGACGGAACAGGCCGCATGGCTGTATATGCCAAGATTGTAAAGATCAGATAAAGCCGATACAGAGATTTTTACAGCGTTTCTTAAAACCTGCAGGACCAAGAAAGAAAAAAGCTTCCGGTGCACTGCTGAATCGCAGGGCTTCCGGAAGCTTTTGTTATGCAGTCTGTCAAGACATGCGGCCTCAGGGTGGCTTCACCAGGGTTAGTGTTTACCGAAACAAGCTTATGCTGTGAGGAGCTTACTCCAGCGGCTTGCCGGTCAGCAGCTCGTAACCCTCCAGATATTTGTCGATCGTCTTCTGCGCGATCTCCTCGGGTAGCTGCCAGTCGTGCTCGCCCTCGTGGCTCTTCAGCCAGTCGCGGGCAAACTGCTTGTCGAAGGAGGGCTGGCTGTGGCCGGGCTCGTAGCCCTCGGCGGGCCAGAAGCGGGAACTGTCGGGTGTCAGCATTTCGTCGCCGAGTACGATGTTGCCGGC
This sequence comes from Bacillota bacterium, assembly GCA_017441925.1. Classification (GTDB taxonomy): domain Bacteria; phylum Bacillota; class Clostridia; order Lachnospirales; family Bianqueaceae; genus RUG12817. The sequence continues at coordinate 13,650 of JAFRUE010000016.1, read as the reverse complement.
CTCGTCGAGACCGAACTCGAACTTGGTGTCGGCAATGATGATGCCGCGGGTCAGCGCGTAATCCGCGCAGCGCTTATACAGCGCGATGGTATAGTCACGGATCTTCTCGGCGTAATCCTGACCGTGTCCCGGGAAAGCTTTCTCCAGGACTTCGATGCTGCGTTCAAAGGAGATGTTCTCGTCGTGATCGCCGATCTCAGCCTTGGTGGACGGAGTATAGATCGGCTCAGGCAGTTTGTCGGATTCGCGCAGTCCCTCGGGAAGCGTGATGCCGCAGACCTTGCCGGTCTTCTGATAGCTGGCCCAGCCGCTGCCGGTGATGTAGCCGCGCACGATGCACTCGATCGGGATCATCGTCAGCTTGCGGCACATCATGGAATTGCCGGTGTATTCAGGCTTGCGGAAGAATTCCGGCATATCGTTCACGTCCGTGGAGATCATATGGTTCGGAACGATGTCGGACGTCATATTGAACCAGAAACGGGACATCTGGGTCAGAACGGTTCCTTTCTTGCGGATCGTGTTCTTGAGGATCACGTCAAAACAGCTGATGCGGTCAGTCGCGACCATGATCAGACTGTCGCCGTTGTCATAGATCTCACGGACCTTGCCTTCTTTAATGGGTTTTAAATCTGTACTCATAAATACCTCACTATGGATATGGAATGGGTGGATAGAGTAGCGTCGGAAACAGAAAAGCGGCAGATATTCTCGCCTCCGGCCCGACCGTATTCAGTATAGCGGGTTTTGCGGAAAACGGCAAGAGGAAAAGGTGATTTTTGGATTTAAAAAGATTGAGCGAACCGGCAGGTTATGGTATAATCGGTTCAGATAAGAATAAGACAACAAAGGAGAATATACAGATATGAAATTAGGAATCGTCGGACTTCCAAATGTCGGGAAAAGTACACTTTTCAACTGCATGACCAAGGCGGGCGCGGCCGCGGCCAACTATCCGTTCTGCACGATCGAGCCTAATGTGGGCATCGTTCCGGTGCCGGATCCGCGGCTGGACGTACTGACTAAAATGTCCGATTCTGTAAAGACTACACCGGCTGTGATCGAATTCGTCGATATCGCGGGACTGGTCAAGGGCGCGAGCAAAGGAGAGGGTCTGGGCAACCAGTTCCTGTCCCATATCCGGGAAGTCGACGCGATCGTCCATGTCGTCCGCTGTTTTGAGGACGATGACGTGATCCATGTCGACGGGACTGTCGACGCGATGCGCGATATTGATACGATCAATCTGGAGCTGATCTTCGCGGACATCGAGACGCTCGAGCGCCGCAAGGCCCGGACAGCCAAGGCTGTACGCGGGGACAAATCACTGGAGGCGGAACTTGAAGTGATCGATAAAGTGCGCGAAGTTCTGAACAACGGCCAGCGCGCCAAGACGGCTGTTCTGACGGAAGAAGAGCAGAAGATCATGGATTCTTTTGATCTGTTGACGGCAAAACCTGTTATCTATGCTGCTAATGTGGAGGAGGACGATCTGGCGGATGACGGCGCGAATAATCCGCAGGTACAGGCCGTCCGCAAGTTCGCGGCGGATCACGGCGAGCAGGTCTTCGTCGTCTGCGCCAAGATCGAGGAAGAGATCGCGATGCTCGACGATGATGAGAAGCAGGAATACCTGGAGGAAATGGGGCTCTCTTCTTCCGGTCTCGACCGCATGATTACAGCAAGCTACGATCTGCTCGGACTGATCAGTTATCTGACGACAGGCCATGATGAGACCCGCGCGTGGACGATCCGCAAGGGCACCAAAGCGCCGCAGGCAGCCGGCAAGATCCATTCGGATTTTGAGAGAGGCTTTATCCGCGCGGAGGTCGTGGCTTATGACGATCTGGTCGCCTGCGGGAGCAACGCGGCCGCCAAGGAGAAGGGACTTGTCCGTTCCGAGGGCAAGGAATACATCATGAAAGACGGAGACGTTGTACTGTTCCGTTTCAATGTATAACGAGTAAGGAGGAATACTGATGACAGACCAGGAAAGACAGGAGTTCATGCAGAATTGGCAGGTATATCAGAAAAACGACAAGGTCGAGCGCTTCCGCCGCCTGAATCGATTCGTCAAAAAGGGACAGATCCTTTTTGCGGGATCCAGCCTGATGGAGCAGTTCCCGATCTATGAGTTTCTGCTGGACTATGATCTGCCGTATACGATCTATAACCGCGGTATCGGCGGCTATACGACGACGGAGATGGCGGCGCATCTGGAAGAGTGCGTTTTCCAGCTGGAGCCTAAGGTGATCTTTATCAATATCGGGACCAATGACCTGAACGGCCCGGATTATGAGGAAGCAGGCCTGATCAGCCGCTACCGCGGGATCCTTGAGACGATCAAAGCGCGTCTGCCTGAGGCGCGGATCATTATGCTCGCCTACTATCCGGTCAATCCGGAAGCGGCGATTCCGCAGATGAAGGCGGTCTTCGAGCACAGAACCAATGCCCGGATCCTCTCTGCCAATAAGGCCGTAGAGAAGCTTGCGGCCGATATGGGTCTGGAGTACATTGATCTGAACGGCGGTCTGTATGATGAGAAAGGCAATCTGAAAGCCGAGTATACGATCGAAGGCATGCATATGTACGCGAACGGCTATAAGACCGTCCTTGACAGACTGGTCCCTGTCCTGCAGAGCCTACAGATCAGCTAAAGCAGCCGGACGGCAAGGTTATGGCGAATATTATAGACTATCTGGACTGGAGAGGCGATCTCAGCTTCCGGAAAGCGCCGTTTAACGATATCGACAACCTGATCCTTGCGGAGCTCGCCTATGCCCGGATGGAGGATATCGTGCCGGGTCCGGAGAGCAGTGAAACGGTCAGTATCGAGAAACTCTGCGCTGAATATGAACGTCTGGGCCACGGGGTAAAGGGCAATGCAAATGATGCCTTTCAGATGCTTGCCGCGGCTGCGGTCAGCGAACGCTTCCGCGATGTGAGAGTCGGCGGGTATATGAATATCATCGATCCGGGACAGGAGATACAGTTCAGCGCCTGCCGGTTTTTCCTGGAGGACGGGACCGAATACGTGGCTTTCCGCGGGACGGACGCGACGATCGTCGGCTGGCGGGAGGATTTCAATACGACCTATCTGACGGAAACGCCGGGACAGAATGAAGCGGTCCGCTATCTGAACAGCAGCGCGGCCGGCAGTGACTGTTCACTGCGCGTGGGCGGTCATTCCAAAGGCGGCAACCTTGCGGTGTACGCGGCGGCTTTCTGCGATGAAGAGGTCCAGAGGCGCATTCTGACGGTCTATTCCAACGACGGGCCGGGTTTTGCTGCAGAGACCGTGAATTCAGAGCCGTTCAAGCGGATCGAGAACCGCATTCAGGACATTATACCGGAGTCCTCGATGATCGGAATCCTGCTGTCGGATCCGAAAGAACGCCAGGTGATCCGCAGTACGGCCGCCGGCATTCAGCAGCACAATCCCTATACCTGGGAAGTGCTGGGGACGCGTTTCGTAAAGGCGGACAAACAGTCGGGCAGAAGCGTTTTTATGGATGAGATGACGGACCGGTGGCTCGGCAGCCTGACATTGGAAGAACGCCGGAATCTGGTAAACAGCGTCTTTGAGTCGATCGAAGCCTCGGGAGCGGATACGATCGCCGAGCTCAACGCGAATCCGGTGGAATCCTATATGGCCATCTTCCGCGCGGTGCGGGAGATGGATCCGGAGCAGCGCAAGGAAGCCCTGCGGTCGCTCGGCCGGGCTTTCTCCGCGAGCAAGGATACGATCGCGGACAACTATGACGAGACGCTGCAGAGAATCATGAATTCGATCCGGGAGAAATGGAACCGGATTAATAGAAAGAAGGTAACAGAATGAAGAAGTATCGGGTGGCAATTATCGGGTACGGACGGAGCGGCCGCGATATCCATGTCGGACTGTTGAAGCAGCTGCCGGATCTGTATGAGATCGTGGCGATCGTGGATGAAGACGCCGGACGCCGCGAGATGATCCGCAAAGAGACGGATGCCGAAGTCTGCGCGGATTACAAGGAGCTTTTCGACAGGACGGATCTGGATTTCGTGATCAACGCGTCATACAGCAAAGATCACGGGCCGATCTCCATCGATCTGATGGAACACGGATTCAATGTGCTGTCGGAGAAGCCGGCCGCGAACGGGACGGAGCAGTTCGCGAAGATCCTGGAAGCCAGCGAGAAGACAGGCAGGTTCTATTACGTCTTCCAGCAGTACCGCTTCTCGCCGTCGTTTATTAAGATCAAAGACGTTATAGCCTCCGGCGTGCTCGGACGCATCCTACAGATCACCGCGAATTACGACGGATTCGGCAGGCGCTGGGACTGGCAGACGGTACAGGCGATGCAGGGCGGCAGTCTTTTCAACACGGGACCGCATCCGGTCGATCAGACGCTGGATCTGATGGGTTTCCCGGAGGGTATCGAAGTCAGGGCTGTTTTCGACAGAGCGCATACGTACGGCGATGCGGAGGATTATGTTAAAATGCTTCTCACCGCTCCCGGAGCTCCGGTCGGTGATGTGGAAATCACGTCCACCAATGCTTTCCCGCATGATCAGTATCTGATCCAGGGAACGCGCGGCACGCTGCACGGCAACACGAAGCATCTGGAGTGGAAGTATTATGTGGAGGCTGAACAGAAGCCGCAGAAGCTGACGCTGGAGACGCTCCGCAAAGAAGACGGCGCGCCGATGTACTGCTCGGAGAAGCTGACCTTCCACGAAGAGGAGTGGACAGCGGAGGGCCTTGAGGCAAACGATGGACAGTACAAGGGCCTTGCGTTCTATCGTGCCTTCTACGACATGATGGACAAGGGTACGCCGTTCCCGATCACGCATGAGCAGATCATGAAGCAGATGATCGTCATGGACGAGGCACATAAACAGAACGCGGAGAAGCTTCCGCGCTTTGTGGAGATCTGACATTAGGCAGCCCGCTGCCGGCGGGCGCGGAAATGAATGCAAAAAAGGCTGTGAAGGCAGCCGGGATCATAAGTCCCGGAGCCTCACAGCCTTTTGCTGTTATGAGATACCCGCCATGTCAGGCGGCGAGCCGGACCAGCTTACAGCTCGGTCTTCCACAGTCCGTGGAGATTGCAGTACGCGAATACAGCGATCGGCTTGTCTTCGCCGAGGCAGAACGTTACATGCGGGGCGTCTCCCGGATTCAGAACCTTACGCTGGCCGCCCTTATCGGTCTGCAGATAGACCCATTCGATGAAATGCTCGGGCAGCATCGGATGATCCGCGGATCCGACGTTGACACTGACCACGCCGTTCTCGACCGTAACGACAGGGAGATGCTTCTCCTGGCTGGCTTCTACCGTGTTGGGAACGAGCGGTTCCATCTCTTCGCCACAGCAGCGGGGCGTGCAGGCGCCCTTTTTGATCATTCCTGCCAGATTGCCGCATTTACGGCAGATATAAAATCTTGTTTCCATAATCATACCTCCTGAATTCGATAATACGGATGTTTCTTCTTATATTATAAGGCATCGGCCGGAGTTTTTCAATCATGGACCGCAAGAAAAAAACAGAGCGGCCAAAATATATTACTTTTCTGAAATATATATTGACAGCTGCCCTGCGGTAGTTTTATAATAAACATATGAATAGTTAACTGGTTTATTATTTGCTTCCGAACTATCAACGTTTTAACAGTTAGCGGCCTGTGTATGCAGGCGGAATCCATCAGGAAAGGAAGGATAGGATGGGAAATAAAACCCCGGCCGCCATATCCGGGACAGATCCGGATGAACGGCGGCTGACCAGCAGAGAGCAGTATCATTCGCTCAGCCGGGAGATCCATTTTCTGGAACTGCGGGTGGTTGAGCAGGCGCTGCGCACAACGGATGTGTTCCGGGCGCAGCATCACATTCTGATGTATCTGTCGGATCACGAAAACTCTTCACAGAAGGATATTGCGGAGACACTGCATATTTCTCCCGCGTCTGTGGCGGCTTCGGTCAAGAAGCTGGTACAGGGCGGCTATGTCGAGAAAAAGATCAACGAGACAGACGCGCGATATTACGAGGTCACTCTGACCGCGAAGGGATGGGATGTCGTGACGGAAAGCCACAGGATCTTCGGGGAGTTTATCGACAGTATGTATGCCGGTATCCCGGACGCGGAGCTGGAAGAATCCGCCCGGATGCTCACCAGGATCCGGAGCAACCTCCAGTCTGTTCTGAATAAAGGAAAGGAAGAGGAAAACGCATGAAATTTTACGGAAAATACATAAAGCCGTACAGAATCTTCTTCATCTTCGGACCGATTCTGATGCTGTCCGAAGTCATCGGAGAGGTCCTGATGCCCAAGATGATGGCGAACATCATCAATAACGGAATCCCGAACGGGGACACTTCCTACATTATAAGCATGGGCCTGGCCATGGCCGGTATCGCGCTTATCATGATGATCGGCGGTGTCGGCGGCAACTATTTTGCATGCAGGGCGACGATCGGATTCTCGTCGGACCTGCGGTCGGATCTGTACAGAAAGGTCCAGTCCTATTCTTTCGCGAACGTGGACCATTTTCAGACCGGATCCCTTGTCACAAGGCTGACCAATGACGTGACCCAGCTGCAGAATTTTACGCGTATGTGCATGATCATGATGCTCCGCGCGCCTGGAATGATGATCGGAGCGATCATTATGGCGCTCAGGATCAACGCGAGACTCTCACTCATCATCGCGGCGATGGTCCCGATCCTCGGAGGCACGATCTATTACATTACGAGCCATGCGTTCCCGCGTTTCATCGCGATGCAGGGCAAGATCGACGCGCTGAATACGGGCGTCCAGGAGAATCTGACCAACGTCAGGGTCATCAAATCCTTTGTCCGCGAAGATTACGAGAGGGAACGCTTTGAGCAGAAAACGACGGATCTGCGGGATCATACGCTGAAAGCACTGCGCCTGATCATTTTCACATTCCCGGTCATGACCCTTGCCATGAACATCACGACTCTGGCGGTCGTATGGTTCGGCGGCAAACAGGTCATCGTCGGCAGCATGCAGGTCGGCGATCTGACGGCTTTCACGACTTACGTTGTACAGATCCTGATGTCGCTGATGATGCTTTCGATGATCGTAATGCAGTTCTCGAGAGCGTCCGCTTCTTCTCACCGTATTAAAGAAGTTATGGAAGAGAAGCTTGATCTGACCGATGAGAACGCGGCGTGCAAGGATCTTGAGGTCGCGCGCGGCGAGGTCGAATTCAGAGACGTCTGCTTCCGTTATTATAAGGATCATCAGGAATGGGTCCTCGATCATATCAGTTTTGACGCGAAACCGGGACAGGTGCTTGGTATTATCGGCTCGACCGGAAGCGGCAAGACGACCATGGTCCAGCTAATCCCGCGTCTGTATGACGTCGACGAGGGACAGGTCCTTGTCGACGGCGTGGATGTCCGCGATTATTCGCTGGAGAATCTGCGTGAAGGCGTCGGAATGGTCCTGCAGAACAATCTGCTTTTCTCCGGAACGATCAAGGATAATCTCCTCTGGGGCGACGGCACCGCGACAGAGGAAGAGCTCGCGGCGGCAGCCGATGCCGCGCAGGCACAGGAATTCATCAAAGGATTCAAGGCTGGCTACGATACCGAACTCGGACAGGGCGGAACCAATGTATCCGGCGGTCAGAAGCAGCGTCTCTGTATTGCCAGAGCTTTGCTGAAGCATCCTAAGATCCTGATCCTCGACGATTCCACGAGTGCGGTCGATACCGCTACCGAAGCGCGGATCCGTGAGGCTTTCCGGACAACGCTCAAGGATACGACCAAGATCATTATCGCTCAGCGTATCAGTTCTGTCAGAGACGCGGACCAGATCCTTGTCATTGATGAAGGCAGGATCGTCGGACGCGGTACACATGAAGATCTGCTGGCTTCCAACAAGGAATACCAGGAGATCTATTACTCGCAGCAGGACAGAAATAAGGAGGCAGGTGACTGATATGAGTAAAAAACAGCAATATGTAAGACCTCTGGAAGAACTGTCCAAGAAGTATCAGTCCATCGGTAAGGCTCCGGGCGGGCGCGGAGGCGGCCCGGGCGGAGGCCCCCGCGGCGCCATGATGACCGGCAAGCCGCAGAACCGCAAGGGTACGATGATCCGGATGTTCAGCTACATCGGTAAGTACAAGCCGCAGCTTGCGCTGGCACTGCTGTGCGTGCTTGTTTCGACAGGCGCGAATCTGCTCGGTTCCTACATGCTGCGTCCGATCATCAACGGCCTGATCGCGAATACGGATCTGAATACGCTGGCGCTGTCACTTGCCAAAATGGCGGCGGTCTATCTGATCGGCGTTGTGGCGAACTACACACAGCAGAGAACGATGATCGGAATCTCCCAGGGCATCATGAAAACGCTTCGTGACGAGCTTTTCGCCAAAGTACAGAAGCTGCCGGTACGTTATTACGACAATACCAGCAAAGGCGAGCTGATGAGCCGCTTCATGAATGACGTGGATTCCATGAGCGAGATGCTCAATAATGCTGTGATCTCTCTGATCTCCGGTACGGTCACGCTGATCGGAACACTGGTCCTGATGCTTTCGATGAGCGTGATCCTGACGGTCGTCACGATCGTTTTCGTACCGCTGGTCGCATGGGCCGGCATGGCCATCGCCAACCGCAGCCGCAAGTATTACAGACAGCAGCAGGCGGCGCTCGGCGCGATCAACGGTTATATTGAAGAATCCGTAACAGGAAGCAAGGTCGTTAAGGTCTTCAATCACGAAGAAGTCTGCGAAGCGGAATTTGACCTCCTGAACAAGGATCTCCGCAAGAAACAGATCTTCGCCCAGTTCTTCGGCGGCATCATGGGGCCGGTCATGGGCAACCTCGGACAGATCTCCTATGCCGTAACAGCCTGTGTCGGCGGTATCCTCTGCGTAACAAGAGGGTTCGATGTCGGCGGTTTCTCCGTCTTTGTCAACTACAGCCGTCAGTTCAGCCGTCCGATCAACGAGTTGTCCCAGCAGATGAATACGCTCTTCAGCGCGATGGCCGGTGCCGAGCGCGTTTTCGCCGTCATGGACCAGGAACCCGAACCGGAGGATCCGGCAGAGGCCAAGTCCGCGGACGATATGAAGGGCTATGTAGAAATGAAGCATGTGTACTTCGGATACAATCCGGACGTGCAGGTGCTGAAGGACATCAGCCTGTACGCGAAGCCGGGCCAGAAGATCGCTTTTGTCGGATCGACCGGTGCGGGCAAGACCACTGTTACCAACCTTCTGTCGCGTTTCTATGACATTCAGGAGGGTGAGATCACGATCGACGGCGTCAGTATCTACGATTATAAACGCAGCGAACTGCGCCGCAATATCGCGATGGTCCTGCAGGATACGCATCTTTTCACCGGCACGGTCATGGAAAATATCCGTTACGGCCGTCCGGACGCTACGGACGAGGAGGTCATCGCGACGGCAAAATCCGTCAGCGCGGATCACTTTATCCGGAGACTTGCAGACGGCTATCAGACGGTCATCGACGGTGACGGGACCAGTCTGTCGCAGGGCCAGAGGCAGCTGCTGAATATCGCGCGCGCCGCGATCTCCAAGGCACCGATCCTGGTCCTGGATGAGGCGACGAGTTCCGTTGATACCCGTACCGAGAAACAGATCGAGCAGGGCATGGACGCGCTGATGGCTACGCGTACGACGTTTGTCATCGCGCACCGTCTGTCGACTGTCAGGGACGCGAATGCGATCATGGTCCTGGAGCACGGCGTGATCATCGAAAGAGGCACGCACGAGGATCTGCTGGCGCAGAAGGGACGGTATTACGAGCTGTATACAGGCAAGGCCGAACTGGATTAATACTATGGAGCACGTTAGATTTCATTACAGATCTTTAGAGGATATCCGGCAGGAAGAAGCGATGCTCGGAGTGGAGTTCCCGCTCAGCGAGGACGTCTCCTGCCTGGGGAAACCTCTGACTGTTGGGAATAAGACCTTCCCCAACCGGCTGATGCTGCAGCCGATGGAAGGCTGCGATTCGCTGCCGGACGGCAAGCCCGGCGAGCTGATGTTCCGCCGGTATAAGCGCTACGCCGCGAGCGGAGTTGGGCTCGTCTGGGTCGAAGCAACGGCGGTCGTGCCCGAGGCAAGAGCCACGCCGGGACAGATGGTGCTCTGCGAGGAGAATCTGGATGAGCTGAAGAGGCTCATCTGGACGATCAAGGAGACGGCGGCCGCAGCCGGCCGTGACGTACGGTTGATCCTCCAGGCGACGCATTCGGGCCGTTATTCCAAGCCGCATGGCTATCCGGAACCGATCATCGCGTATAACAATCCGATCTTTGAGAAGGATAAGCCGATCCCGGCAGACAGGATCATCAGCGATGACGAGCTGAAGGTGATTGAAGAGCTGTACGGCAAAGCGGCCGTTATGGCAAAAGAGATCGGTTATGACGGCATCGATGTGAAGGCATGCCACCGCTATCTGAACTGCGAACTGCTCTCAGCTTTTACACGGCCCGGCCTTTACGGCGGATCGTTCGAGAACCGGACGAGATTTTTCCGGAATGCGTTCAGCGCGGCGAGAGCCGCCGTGCCGGAGGATTTCATCGTCACAACACGGATGAATCTGTATGATGGATTCCCGTATCCGTACGGTTGGGGTGTCGTGAAGGACGGGAGTCTGACGCCGGATATGACGGAGCCGCTGCAGCTTGTCGCGGATCTGCGCAGACTCGGGCTGAAATTCCTGAATATCACGATGGGCAATCCCTATGTGAATCCACACGTCAACCGCCCATACGATATCGGCGGATATGTCCCACCGGAGCATCCGCTCGAAGGGATCGCCAGGATGTACAGATGCACGGCTGAGATCGCTTCGGCAAACCCGGATCTTCCGGTCATTTTCTCCGGACCGTCCTATCTGCGCGCGTATGCGGCAAATTACGCGGCCGGGATCGTGGAGCGGCATCCACTCGCGATGGTTGGATTCGGACGGGAAGGTTTTGCCTATCCGGATTTTGCCGGGGACATTCTCGAAAAAGGGGCAATGGATCCGCACAAGGTCTGCGTTTCCTGCGGAAAATGCGCAGAGCTTCTGCGGAACTGCTATACGGCGGGCTGCGTTGTGAGAGATCCGCTGTATACGGAAGTCTATAAGAAGGAGATCCTGAAAAATGGCTGATAAAATTGCGCTGGTTACCGGCTCCGCGCGGGGGATCGGGCAGGGGATTGCGCGGGCGCTCAAGGGACAGTTCCGCGTGATCCTCTCTGCGACCAGAGAGCCGGAGAACGTAGAGATCCCGGCAGATCTGGCGGGATGTGATTACATCCGCTGCAATATCGCTTCGTCCGCAGACAGAAAGCATGTTTTTGAATGGATCGAAGAAAAATACGGACGGCTGGATCTGCTGGTCAATAACGCAGGTGTGGCGCCGCTGGTCCGCGAAGACATCCTGAAGGCGACAGAAGAGAGCTTTGACCGGGTCCTCGGGATCAATCTGCGGGGGACATATTTCATGTGCCAGCACGGCGCGAATTATATGCTGGCCTGCAAGGAAAAAGCTTTTGAGGATTACGAGCCCAGGATCGTCAACATTTCGTCCATGTCGTCATACACTTCCTCGACGGCGCGCGGCGAATACTGTATATCAAAGGCAGGGATCTCCATGGTGACGAAACTGTTCGCGGACAGGCTTGCCGAGTACGGGATATCCGTATTCGAAGTGCAGCCGGGCATCGTCGCGACGGATATGACGGCCGTTGTCCGGGAGAAATACGACAGGCTGATCGCCGACGGGCTGACGCCGATCCGGCGGATCGGTTTGCCGGAGGATATCGGCAAAGCCGTTGCCGCGCTGGCGTCCGGAGCTTTTGATTTCTGCACGGGGACAGTTATCCACGCGGACGGAGGCTTCCACATTCAGAGACTGTAAGAGCCCTCGCCGTCTGAATCCCTTGACATTCTGAAGAACTGTGATATAATATCTTTCGGTTCATCGGAGGGTGGATCATTCTTGAGAAATGATCGACCGGATAAGATGCAGGCTGGAATGCCTGTGCCTTATCCGGTCTTTTTTATCGGAGGATGGAATGAGAGCATACAATGATTTTACACAAGGGAAGATTCTGCCGCTGCTAATCGGATTTATGCTTCCGGTATTTTTTGCCATGTTCCTGCAGTCGATGTATGGCGCTGTGGATCTGCTGATCGTAGGCCAGTTTGCGCAGCCGCTGGATGTTTCAGCGGTTTCGACCGGGTCACAGATGATGATGACCATTACCAATCTGGTAACCAGCTTTGCTATGGGAACGACGATCCTGCTGGCGCAGCGGATAGGCGAAGGACGCGTGCAGGAGGGCGGAGAGGTCGTCGGGAGCAGCATATGCCTTTTTGGCGTGATCGCCGGTGTGCTGACAATCCTTGTACCGGCTATGGCGGGGCCGCTGAGCAATCTGATGAATGCTCCCGAGGAGGCTTTTGGCGCAACCGTATCTTATATCCGTATCTGCGGATTCGGATCGCTGTTTATCATCGCCTTTAATCTGATCGGGAGCGTTTTCCGGGGCATCGGGGATTCCCGCACGCCTTTGATGACGGTACTGATTGCATGTGTATGCAATATCATCGGTGATCTGCTGCTCGTGGCTGTACTGCATCTGGGAGCCGTCGGCGCTGCGATTGCCACGGTATTTGCGCAGGCAGTCAGTGTCGTGATCTCACTTCTCATGCTGCGAAGGAAAGAACTTCCTTTCCTCTTCAATCGGGCGAGCATCCGTTTTCGCGGCAGGATCATCAGCAAGGTTACATCGCTGGGTCTGCCGATCGCGCTGCAGGACTTATTGGTCGGAATCTCTTTCCTGGTGCTGTTGGCGATCGTGAACGGACTCGGGCTGATTCCATCTGCCGGCATGGGAGTGGCGGAGAAAGTCTGCGGTTTTATTATGCTGATCCCTGCCGCGTTCATGCAGGCAATGGCAGCATTTGCGGCCCAGAATATCGGCGCAGGTAAATACTACCGCGCCAGACAGGCGCTTGGATTTGCTATCGGCGTCTCCGCGCTGCTTGCAGTTGTGATGTTTGCAGTCACATTCTGGAGAGGAGATCTGCTCTCATCTGCCTTTACAAAAGACAGTCAGGTCATTGCCGCCGCGGCTGACTATCTCAAAGCATATGCGATCGACTGTCTGCTGACATGCTTCCTGTTCTGCTTTATCGGCTTCTTCAATGGACTGGGGCTGACCCGGTTTGTGATGGTACAGGGCATTGTCGGAGCTTTCCTGGTACGTATTCCCGTCGCGTTTCTGATGAGCCGGGAGGTTCCGGTCTCCATGTTTCATATCGGACTTGCAACACCGTGTTCGACAGTTCTGGAAGTCATACTCTGTCTGATCTGCTTTGCAATTACCAATAAACGGTACAGGACAGCAGACCGTTAATAAAGACGATTTTCTATAAAACGCACGGAAAAGAGAAGTATTGACGATCCACAGAAAAAACTTAAAAAACTTTTAAAAAGGGGGTTGACAGGGCAGGGGTGTAGTGATAGAATAGCATTCGCGCACTTGAGAGATCGGGTGTACCACCCGATTGAACAGGTGTGTTATTTTCCCCAGGACGCGTCACAGACCGGAGCCATGCAAAGGCGAATGATAGGTAGTGATTCGTTTATGGTAAGATTGTTGAT
>JAFRUE010000015.1 GCA_017441925.1 Bacillota bacterium | reverse complement strand
TGTCCCGGGCAGTCAACATGGGCATAGTGCCTCTTCTCGGTCTGATACTCAACGTGAGCGGTGGAAATGGTGATTCCTCTTGCCTTCTCCTCGGGAGCCTTATCGATCTGATCGAAAGCGGAAGCCGTGTTGCCGGCAACTCTCTTGGAAAGAACAAGCGTGATAGCAGCTGTCAGTGTCGTCTTGCCATGGTCGATATGACCGATGGTTCCGATATTGACATGCGGCTTGGTTCTCTCGTACTTCTGCTTAGCCATAATAGTAAACCTCCTAATTGATTCTATTCGCCTGCCGATATTATATCAAAGGCAGGTCTGTTTTGCAAGCTATTTTAATAAATTTTGCCGTATGCAGGCTTTATGCGGAACAATTGCCCCTGCCTGCTCTCCCGGACTTATCTGCCCATTCCGTTATCCTTCAGGATCTTGTCCTGAATGCTCTTTGGAATCGGCTCGTAATCCTGGAACTGCATCGTATACACGCCGCGTCCCTGCGTCTTGGAACGCAGATCCGTCGCATATCCGAACATCTCTCCCAGCGGAACGAATCCATGCACGATGGCTGCTCCGTTGCGGTTATCCATTCCCTCGATACGGCCTCTGCGGGAATTGATGTCACCGATGATATCTCCCATGTAGCTCTCGGGAACCGTTACGTCGACCTTCATGACAGGCTCGAGCAGGATCGTCCCGACCTTGCGCATCGCTTCCTTAAGCGCGAGAGAACCCGCTACGTGGAAAGCCATCTCGGAAGAGTCAACCTCGTGATAGGAACCGTCATATACCTCTGCGCGGAGGCCCATGATCGGGTATCCCGCGAGAGAACCGCTCTCCATCGCTTCCTGAATACCGGCATCGATCGCGGGAATGTATTCCTTGGGAATCACTCCACCGACGACGGAATTCACGAACTCGTACGTATTCTCGGAGTTCGGATCCAGAGGACTGAAGCGTACATGGCAGTCGCCGTACTGGCCGTGTCCGCCGGACTGACGGACGAATTTGCCCTGTACATCGGCTTCTCTCGCGAGCGCTTCTTTATAAGCGACCTGAGGGGCGCCGACATTTGCTTCTACATGGAACTCACGCAGCAGACGGTCAACAATGATCTCCAGATGGAGCTCGCCCATTCCGGCAATGATCGTCTGTCCCGTTTCATGGTTTGTATAGGTGCGGAAGGTCGGATCCTCTTCAGCAAGCTTTGCCAGCGCGATTCCGATCTTCTCCTGTCCTGCCTTCGTCTTGGGCTCGATCGCAACGTCGATAACGGGCTCCGGGAAGACCATGGACTCCAGCACGATCGGGCTGTCCTCACTGCACAGGGTATCGCCTGTTGTAGTGTTCTTTAGTCCGACGGCTGCCGCGATATCTCCGGCGTATACTTCTTCCAGATCCGTCCTGTGATTTGCATGCATCATCAGGATGCGGCCGAGACGCTCTTTCCTGTTCTTTGTTGAATTCAGAACGTAGGAACCAGCGCTCGCGGTGCCGGAATACACGCGGAAAAACGCAAGTTTACCGACGAAAGGATCCGTCATGATCTTGAACGCAAGCGCGGAGAAAGGACCTTCGTCAGACGCGGGTCTTGTGATCTCCTCGCCTGTCGCGGGATCGATACCGGTCGTAGCCGGCAGATCCAGCGGAGAAGGCATATACTCGACAACCGCGTCGATCAGCTTCTGCACGCCCTTGTTGCGGTATGCTGTTCCGCAGAAGACAGGGACCAGACGGCACTCGCAGGTCGCCTTGCGGGCAGCTGCCTTAAGCGCTTCCATGGAAATGTCTTCGCCTTCCAGATACTGCTCCATCAGGTCGTCATCCAGTTCGCAGATCGACTCGACCATGCTGTTGTGGTATTCCTCAGCCTGGTCCATCATGTCCGCGGGGATATCGATCTCACTGATCTCCGTACCCTTATCGTCGTTATAGATAAATGCTTTCATCGTCATCAGATCGATCAGTCCCTTGAAGCTGTCTTCCTTTCCGATCGGAAGCTGGAAAGGAACAGCGTTCGCGGCAAGACGGTCCTTCATCATGTCGATGGTATTATAGAAATCCGCGCCCATGATGTCCATCTTGTTGACGAATCCCATACGGGGAACACTGAACTGATCCGCCTGACGCCATACCGTTTCGGACTGAGGCTCTACGCCGCCTTTTGCGTCAAAGACCGCAACGGCTCCGTCCAAAACACGAAGAGAACGCTCCACCTCGACGGTGAAATCAACGTGTCCGGGAGTATCGATGATATTGATACGATGTCCCTTCCAATAGCACGTAGTAGCGGCAGAAGTGATGGTGATACCGCGCTCCTGCTCCTCGACCATCCAGTCCATCTGCGTGTTTCCGTCCTGGGAATCGCCCATCTTGTGGATCTTGCCCGTATAGAACAGAATTCGCTCGGTCAGAGTGGTCTTACCCGCGTCAATGTGGGCCATGATACCAATATTTCTGGTATTCTCCAAAGAGTATTCTCTTGCCACTTTTTATCTCCTCATTACATCACATGCGGAAATGCGCAAACGCCTTGTTGGCCTCTGCCATCTTGTGCGTATCTTCTCTCTTCTTTACTGCATTTCCGGTGTTGTTGGCTGCATCCATGAGCTCGCCTGCAAGGCGCTCTACCATCGTCCGCTCACTGCGGTTGCGGGAGTAGCTGACCAGCCAGCGCAGACCCAGTGTCTGCCGACGCTCCGGTCTGACCTCCATAGGAACCTGGTAGGTAGCACCACCGACACGTCTCGCCTTAACTTCCAGAGCCGGCATGATGTTGTTCATAGCCGTCTCAAAAACTTCCATAGCCTCCTTGCCCGTCTTCTCCTCGACGCGCTGCAGGGCGCCGTAAACGATCTTCTGCGCTACGCCCTTCTTGCCGTCCAGCATGATGCTGTTGACCAGCTTGGTGATGACCTTGCTGTTGTAGACGGGATCCGGAAGTACATCCCTCTTGGATGTATGTCCTTTTCTAGGCACGATTCTTCCCTCCTTAATCAATTTGAGATTAATTCGCAAGCCTTACGGCTTATCGGTACTCACATACGCTTCCAGTGTGATTCGTGCGGACAGAACATATCTGGCTGCAACAGGCCAAAATCGGTTCTTTGCACAAACAATGCCTACGCGTATATCAAGTAATCAGATTTGTAGAACTCAGTACTTATTTAGGTCTCTTTGCGCCGTATTTGGAACGGCCCTGCTTGCGCTTTGCAACGCCGGCAGTATCCAGCGTGCCGCGGATGATGTGGTAACGCACACCGGGCATGTCCTTGACACGGCCGCCGCGGATCAGAACAACAGAGTGTTCCTGCAGGTTATGTCCCTCGCCGGGGATATAAGCTGTAACTTCGACGCCGTTGGAAAGGCGGACACGGGCGATCTTACGAAGAGCGGAGTTAGGCTTCTTCGGGGTGTCGGTCTTAACGACCGTGCACACGCCGCGCTTCTGCGGAGAAGAAATATCTGTGGCTTTCTTGTTCAGAGAATTCCATCCTCTCTGCAGAGCAGGAGCCGTCGACTTCTTAACGCTCACCTGTCTGCCCTGTTTGACCAGCTGGTTAAAAGTAGGCATTCATTGCACCTCCTGTTCACATTTTTTACAGCTATCTATTGTTGTGTTGCAGCCAACAAATCTGCACGCTTACCGGGCGGAACGACTTGCTCCGCCCGGAAAAAACCGCAGACTTAGATACTATATCACGAATCTGCCTGAATGTCAAGCATCTTCGTCAGGAACTATACTGAATTCATCATCAGATTCGTCCCCGAGATCATCGGCGAAAAGCTGCAGATCCAGCGTCTCGCCTTCTTCACCGTCATCCATGATGAGTTCGAGCGTATCGCCGTCGTCCTCATCCTCCGCTCCGGCTCTCTGGCTCGCTGCCTTCTCTGCTGCAAGCTTGGCGGCTTCCTCAGCGGCGGCCTGTTTGGCGGCTTCGATCGCGGCAAGCTCTTCCGGTGTCAGGTTCTTCTCGATATCCAGATCCTGATATCTCTGCATACCTGTTCCTGCCGGGATCAGCTTACCGATGATGACGTTCTCCTTGAGACCGATCAGCGGATCGATCTTGCCCTTGATCGCGGCTTCGGTCAGGACACGTGTCGTCTCCTGGAAGGAAGCTGCCGACATGAAGGACTCTGTCGCAAGCGCGGCCTTGGTGATTCCGAGCAGAACTCTCTCACCCTGTGCCTCCGCCTTGCCGGCTTCTCTCATCTGCTTGTTGTGCGCGTCGAAATCCAGATAATCGACAAGGCTGCCGGGCATGAACTCGGTGTCGCCGTTATCCGTGATCCGGATCTTGCGCAGCATCTGGCGTACGATGGTCTCGATATGCTTATCGTTGATATCAACGCCCTGCTGACGGTATACGCGCTGCACTTCGCTGATCATGTAGTTCTGGGTTGCTTCCAGTCCTCGGATCCTCAGGATGTCATGCGGATTGACGGAACCCTCGGTCAGCTCGGCACCGGCTTCGATGATGTCGCCGTCCTTGACCTTAAGCGTCGCGCCGTAAGGAATCGCATAGCTCTTGGCTTCTGCAGTCCCGTCGGTAACGCTTGTAACAACGAGCTCTCTCTTTCTCTTGGTGAAGTTCTGGGAGACCTCGCCGGCGATCTCGGAAATGATCGCCTGTCCACGCGGCTTACGCGCTTCGAAAAGCTCCTGTACACGGGGAAGACCCTGTGTAATATCTTCGCTTCCGGAAACGCCTCCGGTATGGAAGGTACGCATGGTCAGCTGTGTACCGGGCTCACCGATGGACTGTGCCGCGATAATGCCGACTGCCTCGCCGAGACGTACCGGCAGTCCGTTGGACATGTTCGCGCCGTAGCATTTCGCGCAGACGCCCAATCTCTGTCTGCAGGTCAGCAGGTTGCGGATATGGACCTTCTCGATCCCGGCAGCCTCGACCTTTTCGGCCAGAGTGGATGTAATCATCGTATCTGCGGGAACGATCACTTCGCCCGTCGCGGGATCGACGATCTCGTCGATCGCCCAGCGGCCGGTAATACGCTCTGCCAGCGTCTCAATAACTTCGCTCTTCTCCGGGTTGTTCAGATTCGGAATGATAAACGCGGAAACCCAGACGCCTTCCGGCTGTTCTCCGTTCGTGCAGCAGTCTTCCGCACGGATGATGATATCCTGGGATACGTCTACCAGACGTCTCGTCAGGTAACCGGAGTCCGCCGTACGCAGAGCCGTATCGGTCAGACCTTTACGGGTTCCGTGTGCGGATACGAAATATTCCAGAACATCAAGTCCTTCTTTGAAGCAGGACTTGATCGGCAGTTCGATGGTTTCGCCCTGCGGGGTCTGTGTCAGGCCTCGCATGGTCGTCATCTGTTTCAGCTGGTCTTTGGAGCCTCGGGCACCGGAATCGATGAACATGTAAATGTTGTTCTTCTCGCCCAGAGCCGGCAGCGCCAGATCCTCAAGCGCCTTGATTGTATTCTCCCAGACCTTGATGACTTGTCTGTGGCGCTCTTCGTTGGTCAGCGTACCTCTGCGGTAGTTGCGGACCAGCTTGTTGACCTCGGCCTCAGACTTCGCGATCAGCTCGCTCTTCTGCGAAGGAATCTTGACGTCGGCAGCGGAGAAAGTCATGCCGCTCAGCGTGCAGTACTTGTATCCGAGAGCCTTGACATCGTCAAGAACCGTTGTCGTATCGGTAATACCGTGTACAAGGATGCAGCGGTGCAGGATCTGTCCCAGCGCCTTCTTGCCGACGACGAAATCGACCTCGTACGGCAGATAGGTTTCCGGTCTGGCCGGATCTCTCTTGACGTAGCCGAGATCCTGCGGAACTTTTTCGTTGAAGATAATACGTCCCGGACTGGTCTTGACCATACCGGACACAGTCTGACCGTCCACCGTTACAGTACGGCGGATCATGACAGGCGTATTCAGCGTAATCTCTTCGTTGACCAGTGCGTTCAGCGCTTCGTTCTTATCCTTGAAGCGGCGCAGATGCTCATCGTCAGCGACAGTCTCTTCATCATAACGGGTCAGATAGTAACTGCCGAGGACCATGTCCTGAGACGGAACCGTAACAGGCGCTCCGTCGGAAGGCTTCAGCAGATTGTTCGTGGAAAGCAGCATGAAGCGGCATTCCGCCTGTGCTTCTACAGACAGCGGTACATGTACGGCCATCTGGTCTCCGTCGAAGTCCGCGTTGAAAGCAGCGCATGCCAGCGGATGCAGGCAGATCGCCTTGCCCTCTACCAGAACGGGCTCAAACGCTTGGATACCCAGACGGTGCAGGGTAGGAGCACGGTTGAGCATAACAGGATGCTCATGAATAACACCTTCGAGAACGTCCCAGACCACAGGATCGAGTCTCTCGACCATTCTCTTGGCGGATTTGATGTTCGTCGCAAAGCCCTTCTCGCAGAGTTTCTTCATGACGAAAGGCTTGAACAGCTCGATAGCCATCTCCTTCGGCAGACCGCACTGATACAGTTTCAGAGACGGACCGACGACGATAACGGAACGTCCGGAATAGTCGACGCGCTTGCCGAGCAGATTCTGACGGAAACGTCCCTGCTTGCCGCGAAGCATATCGGAAAGAGACTTCAGTGCGCGGTTCGCGGGTCCTACGACCGAACGTCCGCGGCGGCCGTTGTCGATCAGCGCGTCAACAGCCTCCTGCAGCATTCTCTTCTCGTTGCGGACAATGATATCCGGAGCGTTGAGCTGCAGCAGTCTCTTCAGACGGTTGTTGCGGTTGATGACACGGCGGTACAGATCGTTCAGATCGGACGTAGCGAAACGTCCGCCGTCCAGCTGCACCATGGGGCGCAGATCCGGAGGAATGACCGGAACAACGTCCATGACCATCCACTCGGGACGGTTGCCGGACTTGATAAAGGAATCAATGACTTCAAGACGCTTCAGGATGCGGATCCTCTTCTGTCCGGATGAGCCCACAAGCTCCTCAGACAGTTCGCGAGATTCCTTCTCCAGATCAACGTCGCGGAGCAGCTCCTGGATCGCCTCCGCGCCCATCTGCGCGCGGAAGTGAGAACCGTTCGCAAGCTCCTGGCGGTACTCGGCCTCGGTCAGCAGCTGCTTGTACTGCAGCGTGGAATCACCGGGATCCAGTACGATATAGGCTGCGAAATAGAGAACTTTTTCCAGCGTTCTGGGAGGGATGTCAAGCATCAGTCCCATACGGCTCGGGATCCCCTTGAAATACCAGATATGGGAAACCGGGCAGGCAAGCTCGATATGGCCCATCCGTTCACGGCGGACCTTTGCTCTTGTGACCTCGACGCCGCAGCGGTCGCAGATCACGCCTTTATAACGGATACGCTTATACTTGCCGCAATGGCACTCCCAGTCCTTGGTGGGTCCGAAAATGCGCTCGCAGTATAATCCGTCCCTCTCGGGCTTAAGGGTTCTGTAATTGATTGTTTCAGGCTTTTTAACCTCGCCGTGTGACCATTCGCGGATCTTATCGGGAGAAGCCAGGCCGATCTTGATAGCATCAAACTGAATCTGCTGCTTTACACCGGTATTAGCTGCCATTCAATGCGCCCCTTTCTCATTGTTCATCCAGATCGATCTCGATATCGTCAGGATCCTCTTCACTGAAGCCGGCATCACTGAAATCCAGATCTTCCAGACCGATCTCGTCATCGTCGAAGCCCGCGTTCTCTTCGTCGTCGCCAATAGACGTATAATCGTCATCTCCCGGCATCGCAGAGGAAGCCGGATGCATGGTATAGGTCTTTCTGGCCTGCGGAGTATCCTCCCAGCCCTCGATATTGACATCCAGAGGCTTCTCCTCCAGATCCATATCGTCGTCCATGTCCTCTCTCAGCTCGATCTCCTTGAGATCTGCGGAAAGCACGCGGACATCCAGTCCCAGAGACTGCAGTTCCTTAAGCAGGACCTTGAAGGACTCCGGAACGCCCGGCTGCGGGATGTTCTCGCCCTTGACGATGGACTCGTACGCCTTGACACGGCCTACGATATCGTCGGACTTGAATGTAAGGATCTCCTGCAGTGTATATGCGGCGCCGTATGCTTCCAGCGCCCATACTTCCATCTCTCCGAAACGCTGTCCGCCGAACTGGGCCTTGCCTCCCAGCGGCTGCTGGGTAACCAGGGCGTACGGTCCGGTCGAACGTGCATGGATCTTATCATCGACGAGATGGTGAAGCTTCATATAATACATGTAGCCGACGGTAGAATAGTTCGCGAAATACTCACCGCTCCGGCCGTCACGCAGCGGCACTTTGCCGTCTTCGCGGATCGGCACGCCGGCCCACTCCGCTCTGTGATCCAGATGATCTTCCAGATAATCCATGATCTCCGGAGCCAGAACGTCTTTATACTTTTCTTTGAATTCATCCCACGGATGGTTCACATAGTCGTTTGCCATCAGCAGGGTGTCCGTTACGTCATCATCGTGCGCGCCTTCAAAAATCGGGGAAGCGACCTTGAAGCCGAGGGCTTTGGCCGCGAGACCCAGATGCATCTCGAGGACCTGTCCGAGATTCATACGGCTCGGAACGCCCAGCGGGGAAAGCAGGATATCCAGCGGACGTCCGTTCGGCAGGAACGGCATATCCTCCACCGGCAGGACGCGGCTGACGACACCCTTGTTACCGTGACGTCCGGCCATCTTATCGCCGATCTGGATCTTTCTCTTATGCGCGATATATACGTGAACGACTTCGTTAACGCCCGGGGACAGCTCATCACTGTTGGTGCGGTCGAAGGTCTTGACGTCGACGACGATACCTTCCTCTCCGTGCGGGACACGCAGCGAAGCGTCGCGGACCTCTCTCGCCTTCTCGCCGAAAATGGCGCGCAGCAGCCTCTCTTCCGGTGTCAGATCGGTCTCTCCCTTAGGTGTGACCTTGCCGACCAGAATATCTCCGGCATGAACTTCCGCGCCGATACGGACGATTCCGCGCTCATCCAGGTTCTTGCGGGCATCCTCACCGATATTCGGAATATCGTTGGTGATCTCTTCCGGACCCAGCTTGGTGTCGCGGGACTCCGCCTCATGGACCTCGATATGCAGAGAAGTATAGATATCCTCCGCTACCAGGCGCTCACTCAGCAATACAGCGTCCTCGTAGTTATAGCCTTCCCATGTCATAAAGGCGATCAGCGGGTTGCGGCCGAGAGCCAGTTCACCGTCGAAGGTGGACGGGCCGTCCGCGATGACCTGTCCCTTGATGATATGGTCACCCTTGGACACTCTCGGCTTCTGGTTGAAGCAGGTGCCCTGGTTATTGCGCTGGAATTTGCGCAGATTGAAGATACGGCTTGTTCCGTCCGCATCGTTCCTGATAATGATCTTGGTCGCGTCGACAAAGATCACGTCGCCCTCGACATCCGAAACAACGCATACGCCGGAGTCGACCGCGGCCTTGTATTCCATACCGGTGCCGACGACAGGAGAGTCGGTCGTCATCAGCGGAACTGCCTGTCTCTGCATGTTGGATCCCATCAGCGCACGCGTCGGGTCGTCATTCTGCAGGAAAGGAACCAGAGACGTAGCAACGGAGAAGACCTGCTTGGGCGAAACGTCCATGAAATCGATCTCTCTGTTGTCGATCTCGATATTATCGTTACGGTAACGGCCCGTAACTCTCGCGTTCAGGAAATGTCCCTCATCGTCCAGCTTCTCGTTCGCCTGCGCGACACGGTAATTCTCTTCCTCATCGGCCATCATGTAAACGACCTCGTCGGTGACGACCGGTTCTTTTCCGGAATGGTCGACTCTGCGGTAAGGCGCTTCGATAAAGCCGTAGATATTGATGCGGGCATAGGATGCCAGAGAGTTGATCAGTCCGATGTTAGGACCTTCAGGCGTCTCGACCGGGCACATACGTCCGTAATGGGAATAGTGAACGTCGCGGACCTCAAATCCGGCGCGGTCACGGGACAGACCTCCGGGACCCAGCGCGGACAGACGGCGCTTATGCGTCAGCTCTGCCAACGGGTTATTCTGATCCATGAACTGGGACAGCTGGGAGCTGCCGAAGAACTCCTTGATCGCTGCCGTTACAGGACGGATATTGACAAGAGACTGGGGCGTCGCGGTATTCGGGTCCTGAGTGGACATTCTCTCGCGGACGCCTCTCTCCATACGGACAGCACCGATTCTGAACTGGTTCTGCAGGAGCTCTCCGACGCAGCGGATCCGACGGTTGCCCAGATGGTCGATGTCGTCGATCGTTCCCATGTCGTATTCCAGGTTCAGGTTATAGTTGATCGAAGCCATGATATCCTGGAACGTGATATGACGCGGGATCAGATGGAAGCTCTCTTTCTTGAGGACAGTCATCAGCTCGTCATGATCAAGATCCTGATCCAGGATCCTGACAAGCTCCGGATAATGGACTTTCTCGTTAATGCCGCATTCCAGCAGCTCTTCCTCTGTCAGGTCGACATACTGACGGATGTCAACGGCCTGGTTGGACAGGACCTTAACGCTGCGCTCGTCTGTCTGTACCCATACGAAAGGAATACCTGCGTTCTGGATCTCGTCTGCGAGTTCTCTCGTAACAAGAGTACCGGCTTCGCCAATGACCTCACCTGTAGAGGAATCGATAACGTTCTCGGACAGAGTCTTTCCGGTAATACGGTAGCGCAGATCCAGCTTCTTGTTGAACTTATAGCGGCCGACACGTCCGAGGTTATATCTCTGATCCTCGTACAGCATTGCCTTAAGAAGGCTGTCGGCGCTCTCTACGGTAGGCGGCTCGCCGGGACGCATCCTTCTGTAGATCTCAAGCAGCCCCTCTTCCTCTGACTTGGCGGTATCCCTCTCCATCGTCTTGACGATCTTGGGATCCTCGCCGAACATATTGACGATCTCAGCATCCGTGCCCACACCAAGAGCCCGGATCAGAATCGTTACCGGGATCTTGCGCGTACGGTCCAGACGGACGTTGAAAATATCATTGGAATCTGTCTCATATTCAAGCCATGCTCCGCGGTTAGGGATAACCTGGCAGGAGTACAGCGGCTTGCCGAGCTTGTCAAGCGTCCTGGAATAATAGATTCCGGGGGAACGGACCAGCTGGCTTACAACAACACGCTCGGCGCCGTTGATAACAAAGGTGCCGGTGTCGGTCATCAGGGGAAAATCTCCCATGAAGATCTCGTGATCCTGAACCTCACCCGTTTCGGAATTGGTAAGGCGGATCCGGACATTCAGCGGAGCGGAATACGTTGCGTTCCTGGACTTGGTCTCCTCAATGCTGTACTTTGGCTTGCTGTTCAGGTCAAAGTCGAGGAATTCCAGTGAAAGAGCGCCGCTGAAATCTGTAATCGGAGAGATTTCCTCGAACACTTCCTTCAGTCCGTCCTGAATAAACCAACGGTAGGAATTCTTCTGCACTTCGAGAAGATTCGGCATCTCGAGAACTTCCTTCTCCTGAGAGAAAGAAGCGCGGACGCGGTCCCCAAAACGCTGCGGATGAATACGGTGTTTTTCCATAAATACGCTTCACTCCTTGATTATATTGGACTGCCGTAGGACAGATGCCGGGCAGAAATCTGTCTCCTGCCGGGCATTTATAAATTTCCGAAAAAGTATTGATTTCTTTCCGAAAATGTGCTATCATATCCGTAGAAAGGCATAGGTGGACATAATGGCAATTTAAAATGATATCATAATTTTTTCAGGCTGTCAATAAGTCTGGAGGATTTTTTATATTTTCCCTCAATTTCCTTTAAAAAACAAAACAGACCCGTCCTCCACTGCCCTGCGGCAGGGAAAAGGGTCTGTTTTTCTGTCGGTTTATGTCTTACTTCTTCGCAGACGCGACATATTCGTCGATATTCTTCTGAACGATCGAGAACGGAGCCGCACTGTCCTTAAGCAATGCTTCATGGAAAGCGACCGGATCAAAGTCCGCGCCGAGCTCCTTCTCCGCTGCATCGCGCATATCCTTGATCATGGCATATCCGACATAATACGGCATAAATATGCAGGGATTTGCCCAAAGCTGCTTGTACTGTGCCTCGGCGGATTCCTCATCCATTTGGAATCCGTAATCGCTCAGGAATTCGCTGAATTTCTTAACATCCCATCCCTCATAATGGATTCCGATATCACCGAGCACCATCGCGTAGTAGGTGAACGCTTCGAAAGCACCGTAGATATCCGTATAGCCGTCCATGATACCGTCCAGGTATTTGAACGCCTCATAACTTGCATAGACCGCGTATCCCTCGGTATAACCGGAGAAATTCGTGCAGGTCAGCAGATACGGAGACTCCAGATACTTGTAGGCATAGGCGTACTGATACATATGTCCGGGGAAGCCCTCGTGAGCGACCGTGTTATAGAGGCTCAGTGTATCCACGCCTTCGTTATTGGGATTGACACGCATCTCGCGCGTATCCGTCCCGTCGATCTGCGGAATGTTGAAATACGCCGCCACGCCCGAATCAGAGGCGATTTCTTCATTAATATCCACGATATTGTAATCGATCTTGCCGACATCCGGGAAATCCTTGCCCATCTTGGAAGCGATATCGTCCAGGATCTCCCTGTAGGAAGCATATCCCGTCGACGGATCTTTTCCGTCATAATAGGCCTCCAGCGCGTCAGGATTGGAAACCGCCATACGCCGGATGGACTGCAGTGTCTTATTGCTCTGCTCTTCAATGAAAGCCTTGAGCTCTTCGACCGTCATATCCGTCCCCGTCTCATTCTTGACCAGGATCGAATAGAACTCCTTGCCGTCCGGAAGCGCCGCGTATCCAAGCTCGACATTCTTACCGTTCTCCTTGAACTGCTTCATCGCGTCCAGGATATCCTGATAAGCGGGCAGGAAAGATGCCTCGAACGCTTCGGCAAGCTGTGTCTTATATTCAGCAGCCGCACCTTCATCAAGGCCGACGCCGTCGATCGCTTCGTTCAGAGAAGTCAGGACCGTAGAATCCATTCCTTTTTCCAGAATGCCTTCGCAATAGGAAATGACATCGTCCAGATCGATCATCATCACTCCCTGCTCTTCCTGCCTGCGGGTATAGTCCAGCAGAGAATCCACATATTCCTGCGTGGTACCCATCAGAGTGATGACGTCCTTGACTTCCTGCTCGTTGTGAAGCTTCCAGTCTGCAAAAAGTGTTGCCAGCTGGTAGTGAATGCCGGAAGCGGACTCAAAATAAGATCCGTAATAGTCAAACTTCTTATCGTCGGATCCGTTGTCGAATTCGATCTGATACTTCAGAATGTCATATTCGAGCTGCTGGGACTTAGAAAGTGTCGCGCGGTCGAACTTAGCGAATTCTTCTTCAAGAGCGTCGTTGTCCGCACGCATCTGGTCAAATGCCTCGTCTGACGGATAGGATCCGTATCCGATCTCGGTATCGGCCGGGTCGATCCCGTAATTCTCGGGATGCGCAAGCAGAATGTGCTGTCCGATATAATCGGATTCCAGCGCGTTTATAAACTGCTCGTTGACAAAAGCTGCGAACTCTTCGTTATCCGTCTCAGAATACGCATCGGCATCCGGTACAGAAGACTCCTCTGCGGATGACTCAGCTGCGGAACTCTCTGCGGCGGAAGATTCGGTCTTGCTGCTCTCAGCCTTGGATTCTTCCGTCTTGGAAGATTCGGACGCAGAGCTGTCTGAAGGCATCGGAATACATCCGGATAAAACCGCGGACAGACCGATGATCACGGCAAGCAGAATTGCCAGAACTCTTTTCATAAATACCCTCCGTTTGAAAAAGGCGCATTTACATGCGCCTTTTTGATGTTTTCCTGAATTACTTTAAGGTGACCTTAGCTCCAACTTCTTCAAGCTGTTTCTTCCAGTCCTCAGCCTCTTCCTTAGTCAGGGCTTCCTTCAGGATCTTCGGAGCAGCTTCGACAGCGTCCTTGGCATCCTTCAGTCCAAGAGCGGTCAGCTCGCGGACGACCTTAATAACCTTGATCTTCTGTGCGCCAACCTCGGTCAGCTCAACGTCGAACTCGGTCTTCTCTTCTTCCTGAGCAGCGGCAGCGGGGCCTGCTACTACAGCGACGCCAGCGGCTGCGCTTACGCCGAAAGCTTCCTCAGCAGCGGTAACCAGCTCAGAGAGCTCCAGAACGGAAAGTTCCTTAACCGCATCGATGATTTCCTGAATGCTTAATTTTGCCATTGTAATATCCTCCTAATAGAATCGATCGCGCAGTGATCACTGTGCGTCAGCCGGTGCAGCCTCTTCGCTGTCCTTGGCTTCTGCGGCGCCCTCGCCGCCCTTGCTCTTAACGATCTCGTTGATAACACGTGCAAATGTAGCCATCGGAGACTTGAAGCTTCCAAGCAGTCTGGAAAGCAGTACTTCGCGGGAAGGAATCTTAGCGATCTTCGCGATAGCCTCGGTGTCATAATACACGCCCTCAACAACGCCGCCCTTGAATCCCAGCTTATCATACTTGTCAACGAATGATCCAAGTCCGCCGGCAGCCTTGGCTGCGTCGTCGTAACTGAAAGCAACCGCTGTCGGTCCGTCAAGATGAGCTGCGAGATCCTCGAACGTAGTACCCTGAATGGCACGCTTAATCAGAGTATTCTTGTAAACTTTGTAATCGATAGCCTGTTCACGGAGAGCTCTGCGCATCTCTGTGTCCTGGGCGACGGTAAGTCCGCGGGCATCCACGAGAACCATGGACTTAGCCTTGGTGAGCTTATCCGCGATTTCGTTTACGATAATCTGTTTCGCATCAACATTCGGCACTGAATTCACCTCCTATGAGTCAATTCACCGGAACATATCCGGCATGAAAAAAGTCCTTCCGGAGAGAAGGACGAGGTTTGATCATCTGTAAAAAGAAAACCACTTACCTCGGCGGGCAAATTAAGCCTTACGGCGCCTGCTGTCTCCGGTAACGAACGGTGACAGTATAACAGAGAACCGTTATCCTGTCAAGCATAAATCTGAAAATTCCACGGATTCCGGACGGACCGGCTGCTCCGCGTCTTCAGAACTTCATGAGACGTCCGGGCCGGGGCCATCCGGCCCGGAACGCCTTAAAGCCAATTGATTATTCCTGTGCTCCAGCGGACTGGGTAGCGGAAACGGTGTTAACGTTTACGCGTACGCCAGGACCCATTGTGGAAGCAAGGGTCAGGCTGCGGAGGTACTGTCCCTTCGCTGCCGCAGGTTTAGCCTTTATGATTGCACCAATCAGAGCCTGGAAATTCCCTTCGATCTTCTCGGGACCGAAAGACGCCTTTCCGATCGGAACGTGAATAATGTTGGACTTGTCGAGACGATATTCGACTCTACCTGCTTTGATATCCTTGAGCGCCTGTGTTACGTTCATCGTAACGGTGCCGGACTTCGGGTTGGGCATCAGGCCTTTGGGGCCGAGCACACGTCCCAGACGTCCTACAACACCCATCATATCCGGTGTCGCAACAACAACGTCGAAATCAAACCAGTTTTCCTTCTGGATCTTGTCTACATACTCCTGGCCGCCAACGTAATCAGCGCCGGCTTCCTGAGCTTCCTTCTCCTTGTCGCCCTTAGCAAATACCAGGACTCTGACCGTCTTGCCTGTACCATTGGGCAGAACGACAGATCCACGGACCTGCTGGTCGGCGTGACGTCCGTCAACGCCTAAGCGAACATGCACTTCAATCGTCTCATCGAACTTGGCCGTTGCATTCTTCAGAACGACTCCGATCGCTTCAGACGGAGTGTAGGCAGCGCTCTTGTCGATATTTTTCAGAGCGTCCTTGTACTTCTTACCTCTAAACATGAGATAAACCTCCTTGTGGTTTTATCGGGGAGCTTCCCTCCCACTGGGTTATCCCGGCGGATTTAAGTCCCTGCATCTACAGCGGATAGATGCCTGCCGGGACCGGACATATCCTGTGATTACCCTTCTACGGTAATTCCCATACTGCGGGCAGTACCCGCAACCATCTTCATTGCCGTCTCGACGCTCGCCGCGTTCAGATCCTTCATCTTAAGCTCGGCGATCTCGCGAACCTGCGCACTCGTGACTTTGGCAACCTTCTCGACGTTCGGACGGCCGGATCCGGACTCGATCTTAGCGGCCTTCTTCAGCAGAACTGCCGCCGGGGGAGTCTTGGTTACGAATGTGAAGCTCTTGTCCTGATAAACGGTAATGATGACCGGAATGATCATTCCGGCTTCATTTGCAGTACGTGCGTTGAATTCCTTGGTGAAAGCCGGAATGTTAACGCCGTGCTGACCAAGCGCAGGTCCGACCGGAGGAGCCGGCGTTGCCTTGCCCGCAGCGATCTGCAGCTTGATATATCCTGTAATCTTCTTTGCCATTAATTGACACCTCCAAAAAATTTACTTCTCGACCTGAGTGAATTTCAGGTCCTCGACGGTGGTATCCCTGCCGGCCATGAACATCGATGCCTGCAGCAGCCTGGCCTCATTATCCACAGCCGTGATGCGGCACTCCTGATTCTTGAACGGTCCGTCAACGATCGTGACGATATCCCCGACCTCGAATACAGGATCCGCTTCCTTGTGTGATCCCATCAGAGCAACGACTTCCTCGTCGCTGAGAGATACAGGCTTGGATCCGGGGCCTACAAAACCCGTGACTCCGCGGGTATTGCGCACTACATACCAGGTATTGTCGTTCATGATCATGTGAATGATGACGTATCCCGGGAAAACCTTGCGCTGCACGGTTCTGGACTGTCCGTTGCGTTCCTCCTCGACATCCTCGACGGGGACCAGGACCTCCATGATCTGATCATGCATATTGCGGTTCTCTACGGTCTTCTCAATATTCGCCTTGACCTTGTTCTCATAGCCAGAGTATGTATGGGCTACATACCACTTTGCGCTCGAATTCATCTCATCCGCCATTCTACGTTCCTCACAGACCAAACAGTCCCTGAATCAGTTCTCTGAGAGAGACGAAGACCCAGTCATAGGCTCCGATGATCAGAGAAAGCACAGCGCAGAAAACGATAACGATCAGAGATTTCTGAGCCAGTTCCTTGGGACCCGGCCAGGTGATTCTTCTGAATTCGCTTCTCAGTTCCTTAAAATCAAAACGGGACATCTCGTTTCTCCTTTCTGCCCTTATTCAGGTTATCTGGTCTCCTTGTGAAGGGTGTGCTTGTGACAGAAACGGCAGTACTTCTTGATCTCCATTCTGTCGGGATGAGCTTTTTTGTCTTTTGTCGCATTGTAATTCCGCTGCTTACACTCTGTGCATTCAAATGTTATCCTTGTACGCACAATTTCCACCTCCATTGGCTAATATCCAACCATTGCGGGCGCTCTTATGCCGCACCGGACGGTTGGCCCTCCGCCGGCTTACCACAGCACAAAAAAAAGCGCTCAAATGATGCCTTATAACTTTATCATACCCGAACCGCGTTGTCAAGCAGTTTTTTGTGTTTTTTAAGCAAAAAAGCTGTCCGGTCCCTCTCGGGCACGCCGGGCAGCTTCTGTTTCTTACGATACACAGAACAGGGAACACGCGGCCTGATCGGCTGCATCCTCGATCGCAGCCAGGAGTTCCTGGAACGTTTCCCAGACCGACTCACAGTAGACGTCAAATTCGCTCTCCTCCACGGACTGCGCAATGCCTTTGCTCTGCAGCTCTTGAAGATCCATATAGTCAAGGAAATCTTCCTCTGTAATATCACCGACCGCATCCGCTATCTCCGCCAGCTCGTCGGACGGAATATAATACACGGTCCCTTCGTCCTCACATTCGAACGGGCGGCCGCCGAGCAGTGCGTCATGCAGATAGGATCCGTTATCGACTTCCTCCGAATACACTTCGAAGAAATAATTGATCGCGTCCCAGTCTGTTCCCAGATCCACCGTGCAGATCACATCATCATCATATTCGATCTCGCAGATCGGAACGCCCTCCTCCGCTCTGTCTGCCAAAGCCTGCGTTACGAACAGGCACTTACCGTTTGCTGCCACTTTATCTGTATCTCCTCTGTCTTGTGTTACTGAACAACGGACAATACCTTATCATACAGTATATGATTTGTCAACCGGAACTCTGAAGATATTTGCGGGCTTTTAGGACATCCGATCGCTGCTGCGTGCGGAGCGCTTCCACATCGGCAAATTTCCGCTCGGGCCGGATAAAGTGATACAGTTCCGTCCTCATCTGTACGCCGTACAGATCTTCGTTGAGATCGAACAGGAACGACTCGCAGTGCGCATCCGTCCCTTCCGAGACCGTCGGATTGACTCCGATATTGGACACGCCGTCATGCGCCTCTCCGTCCCAGAAAGTCCTTGTCGCATAGACGCCTTTCTTCGGAACGATCTTGCCCTGTATGTACGGCAGATTGACCGTCGGGATCAGCCTGCGGTGACCAAGTCCGCGTCCGTGCCCGACCGTACCCATCAGCAGATACGGCCTGCCGAGCAGCCGGTTGGCTTCTTCTATATTGCCCGCGATGAGCAGTTCACGGATCAGGCTGGCACTGACTTTGCATCCGTCTTCCGTCACATCCGGGATCAGCCAGGCCGCCGCTCCGCGTGTCCGGCACAACTCGGCAAGCTGCGCGGCTGATCCGCTGTTGCCGTTTCCGAAGCGGAAATCCTCTCCGACCACAACGCCTTTGCAGTTCCATCCGGTAAAAAGCACCTTCCCGACAAAATCCTCCGGTTCCATCCTGGCGAGGCTTTCCTCAAACCGCATCAGAACAAAGCGATCGACCATACCGGTCTCAAAAAGGATCCACTCGCGTTCTTCCGGAGTATAGATCATCGGGACAGGATCCTGCGGATTCAGCAGGACGCTCGGGTGCGGATCGAAGCTCAGCACCGCGACGTCCGCGCCTTGTGCGTCCGCAAGCCGCCTCGCTTCCCGGATCAGTCTCCGGTGGCCCAGGTGAATGCCGTCAAAGAATCCGATCGCAAAAACGACCGGCTTATTCCCGTACGGGCAGGGATCCGTCCAGCGGATTCTTTCCAATCTGACTCCCCCTCATTATCCAAACATCTTAAAACATACAGCCATGCCTGTGTCCGGACGGATCCGGTACAGGCCGGCAAAAGCGCCGTCCGGCAGGTGCATCGCGATCAGCTGTTCAGGATCCTGCGCGGCCTGCTCCAATGCGGGCTGCGGATTCGTTCCGCCTGTATGACAGATCCGGTCGAGACGGAGCGGATTGCCGTTGCGGAGCCTGTTCTCGTCTTCCGCAAGAACTGTTCCCTGCGGATATCCCGAAAAGATATCGTCAAGCGGTATGATCTTCTGTCCGATCCCGCCGTCCTGCACGCTCTGCCGGATCTCCTCAAGCGTCATCGCCTGGTCCAGCGCAAAAGATCCGCTGCGGGTACGCGTCAGCTTCTCCATTGATGCCAGGAAACCTGCTTCCCGTCCGATGTCCGTCACCAGCGTGCGGATATAGGTCCCTTTGGAACAGACGATCCGCAGCATTGCGCTCTTTTCATCCAGTTCCAGAATCTCCGCCTCATAAATAACCACCGTCCGGGCGGGTCTCTCCACGGATACCCCCTGCCGCGCCAGATCGTACAGATGCTGTCCGTCGATCCTGATCGCGGAATACATCGGCGGGACCTGCCGGATCTCTCCGGTCAGTTTCCGCACCGCAGCGCGGAACGCTTCTTCCGAAAACGTATAATCACGGGAATCCATGATCTGTCCCGTTGTATCCTGCGTGTCGGTCTCATAGCCGAAGACCATCCGCGTGACGTATTCTTTGGTCTCGGCCGTGAGGAGCTCTGCGGCCCTCGTCGCGCGTCCAAGGCACACCGGCAGAACGCCTTCCGCCTGCGGATCCAGTGTTCCGGTATGGCCGATCTTTTTCATATGCAGGATCCCGCGCAGGACCGTCACAACGTCGCTCGACGTGTAGCCCGCTTCCTTGCGGACAATGATGATGCCGTCCACTTAAGATTCCTCCGGCAGCTGCCGGTACAGTTCATTCAGGATCTGCTGTTTGGCCATCAGCATCGGTCCTTCGAGCGTGCATCCGGCCGCGCGCACATGTCCGCCTCCGCCAAAAGCCCGTCCGACCTCCGCGACGTCGATATATTTCTTGGACCGCATATTGACACGGATCTGTCCGTTCGTAAGCTCCCTCAGGAAAACAGCCGCTTCCGCTTCTTTGGTCTCGGCGATCACCGCGACCGCACCTTCGCAGTCATCGGACGTCGCGCCGGCCTGCTTCAGATCCGCCTGGTCCATCTCGGAAACCACGATGCATCCGCGGTAAAGCCTGGCTTTACGCAGGATCGCGCCGAGTACTTTCTGCTCTTTCATTGTTTTCGTATGGAACAGTCCGTTCATCACATCCGTGATCGCGACGCCGGCTGCAGCCAGCTCGCCCGCGATCGTGTAGATCTCAGGCGTCATCGAAGAATGACGGAATCCGCCGGTATCAAAGGCGATCCCGGCAAAAACGGACGTCGCTTCCTGCTGTCCGAGCGGATATCCGCATGCCTTGAACAGGCGGTACAGCATTTCGCTGACAGAAGTCGCTTCCGGATCGATCCAGTTGTGGTCTGCGTATTCGCCCATATTGACGTGATGGTCGATGCAGATGGATTCACTGCAGTGCTCTGCGCAGATCTGTCCCTGTCCGGTCCTCGAAGGCTGCGCGCAGTCCAGCAGGATCCAGGCAAAAGGCTTTCTGCATGCGTCGCTGACTGTCAGCGGATCCAACCTTCCGACTGGCTGAGGGATCATCTCATAATGCGTCAGATCACCCTCATAATAGATCTCCGCAGTCTTGCCGAGGCTTGTCAGATAACCGGCCATCGCCGTACAGGAACCGATACTGTCCCCGTCTGGCCGGATATGCCCGCAGAGAATGAACCGATCGTGCGCCTCAACAAAAGTCTTGAAAACAGGCGCGAATTCGGCGGCTGTCATCAGTTTTCCTCCCCGACGGATCCTTCCGCCGGCTCTTCTTTAGTCTCTGCCGCTTCCGCCTCATCGGCATCCTTCTCGGGCACAGCATATTTCCGGAACAGTGTGTCCATATGGATGCCGTATTCGATCGAATCATCCATCACGAACGACAGCTCCGGCGTATTGCGCAGGTTGACGCGGCGCGCCAGTTCTCTGCGGATAAAGCCTGCGGCCGACTTAAGCGCCTGACGGACTTCTGTTCTCTTCTCATCATCTCCGAGCACCGAGACATAGACCTTGCAATACTTCAGGTCCTTGGTCGTCTCGACTTTCAGTACGGAGACCAGGCGGATATCGACACGCGGATCCTTAACTTCTTCGCGGAGAATATCCGCTAGTTCTCTTCGGACCTGCTCGTTGATGCGGTCCATCCGTCCGCTCTGTTTGTAAGCCATTCTATTCCCCTTTCAACAGTCGGCCCGGGTTAGAACAGGGACAAAGAACTTCCCTGCCCGGCCCGGGCCTCCTCACATTCACACATATTACAGTTCCTGACGCTTGATCTGCTCCATCACGAAAGCTTCGATCACGTCGCCTTCCTTGATGTCCGCAAAATCCTTCAGCAGAATACCGCATTCGTAACCGGTCGCGACCTCTCTGACGTCGTCCTTGAAACGGCGCAGAGAATCGATCTCTCCCTCATATACGACGATACCGTCACGGATCAGTCTGCACTTGGAGCTTCTTGTGATCCTGCCGTCCGTGATGTAGGAACCGGCAATCGTGCCGACACCGGAAGCCTTGAAGATCTGCCGTACGGACGCGTGTCCGGTGACGGTTTCCTTGAATTCAGGCTCCAGCATGCCTTCCATAGCTTTCTGGATATCATTGATCGCGTCATAGATGATGCGGTACAGACGGATATCGACCTGCTCCTGCTCGGAAACGGCCTTGGCGCCAGCGTCCGGCCTGACGTTGAAGCCGATGATGATCGAGTTGGACGCCGATGCCAGCATAACGTCCGACTCGTTGATCGCGCCGACGGCTCCGTGGATCACGCGCACAGCGACCTTCTCGTTGCTGAGCTTCTCAAGGCTCTGTCTGACGGCCTCAACGGAACCCTGCACATCCGCCTTAATTATGATATTGAGCGTTTTGACTTCGCCGGCCTGGATCTCTTCGAACAGGCTGTCCAGAGATACCTTCTTGGTACCTTCAAGCAGTTTCTCGCGCTCTTTCGCGCTGACCTTTTCTGCCAGGAGACGCGCGGAACGCTCGTCTTCCGTGACGTAGAAAGGCTCACCGGCAGTCGGGACTTCTGAAAGTCCCTGGATCTCGACCGCTCCGGAGGGTCCGGCAGCCTTGGTCTTACGGCCCTTGTCGTCCGTCATGGCCTTAATACGGCCATAGGCTTTGCCGACGACGATATTGTCTCCGACACGAAGCGTACCGTGCTGTACCAGACAGGTCGCAACAACACCGCGGCCCTTGTCCAGCTCTGCCTCTACGACGTGGCCGGATGCCGGGCGTTTCGGATTCGCCTTGAGTTCCAGGATATCCGCTGTCAGCGTGATCATCTCCAGAAGATCGGAGATGCCCTGTCCGGTCTTGGCAGAAACGGGAACGCAGGCCGTAGAGCCGCCCCATTCCTCGGGAACCAGCTCGTACTGCATCAACTGCTGTTTTACACGCTCAGGATCCGCGTCCGGTCTGTCGATCTTGTTGATCGCAACGATGATCGAGACGCCGGCTGCCTTGGCGTGGTTGATCGCTTCGATAGTCTGCGGCATGATACCGTCATCCGCCGCGACGACCAGGACCGCGATATCCGTCACCTGAGCGCCGCGCATACGCATTGCGGTAAACGCTTCGTGACCGGGCGTATCCAGGAACGTGATGTTCCTGCCGTTGATCGAGACGATGGACGCACCGATATGCTGCGTGATGCCGCCCGCTTCGCCTGCCGTAACATGCGTGTTGCGGATCGCGTCCAGCAGGGAGGTCTTGCCGTGGTCAACGTGACCCATGACGACAACGACCGGGGGACGGGGCTCCAGATCCTTGGGATCGTCCTCAAAGTCTCTGTATTTCTTGAAAATATCTTCTTCCTTCATCGGCTCGGCGATGATATCCATGTCAATGGCCAATGCTTCGCAGTCCGCGAACTCGATATCGTCGTTCGCGCCCATCATCTTGCCCTTCAGCATCAGGCTCTTGATGATCTGCGTAACGGGCTTGCGGACAGCCTCGGCGAATTCCCTCACCGTCATGACCGGAGGAAGCTGTACGACCTTGATCTCTTCTTCCTGAACGGCAGCCGTGTTCTGGTTGTTTTTGGGTTTCTTCGCATGAGACCTTACATTCTCATCGTAGCCCTCTTCACCTTCTGTCACCATCAGGTTCTTATGCCTGCGGCTGAAGCTGTCGCCCTTGGCGGCAATTCTTGCCTTCTCTCTCTCTTTATCCTTGTCGCGGCGCATGCGATCGCTCTTCTTGGGCTTATCGTCCTGAATGGCGGCCTCCTTAGGCGCGTCCGGAATGGAAAGTCCGCCCGGACGGCGGCCTGTGCCTGTTCCGCGGTTGTTCCAGGATTTCTGTCCCGAACCGTCCTGCGGACGTCCGGTCCCTGTCCCGGTACCTGTTCCGTACGGACGTCCCGTGCGGCTGCCGGCACCTGCACCCTGTCCCGGACGGGTACCGGTCCCCTGGCCGGTGCGGGGCGTACGGTTGTCATAACGATTCCCCGTCCCTGCCTGAGACGTGCCTGCGGAAGACGTTCCCGCGGGACGCTGTCCGCCCGCGGGTCTGCGGGCAGGCTGCTGCGTGCCGGACCCGGCCGCGGCCGGTCTTCTGACAGGAGTCTGTCCGGCCGGTCTTGCGGGCTGCGCAGGTCTTGCAGCGGATGCTGTCTTTGCGGGCGCTGTGCTCTCGGCAGCATTCTCTGTCTTAACGGCGGACTTCGGCGCTTCAGGAGCGGTTCCCTCGGGTGCTTTCCTGCTCTCGGCAGGCTTCTTTTCCGTTGCGGCTTCCCCGGCTGCCTGCTGGGTCTTGACTGCGGACTGTGTCTTGGCTTCCGGCTTCGGCTCCTCTGCTTTGGCTTCCGGCTTGACTTCGGTCTTAGCCTCTGGTTTCGCCTCGGCTGCCGGCTCGGTCGCGGTCGGTTCCGCTTTGACGGTTTCAGGTTTATCTGTACCGTCGGTCTTGGCAGGCTCGGCTGCCTTCACATGCTCCGCCGCTTTTGCGGCAGGCTTGGCAGCAGCCGGTGCAGCCGTCTCGGCTGCGGCAGACGCATCCGCGCCTTCCGCCTTAGGCTTGGCGACTCTGCGGATCCTCGGCTCTTTGCCCGTCAGCGCGACGCACACTCTCCGGATTTCATCAAGCTCCAGCGTAGACTTGGCATTCGGCACGAAAACACCGATCTTTTCCAGTGCCTTCAATACCTCCGTATTGGTTTTCTTTAACTGCTTTGCAAGAGCTTCTACTGTAATTTTTGTCACTGACTGATTTCCACCTTTCAGAATTGATCGGGGAGAACGGGCTCCTCTAAATGTTTAAGCAGATCTGCGGCCAGTCCCGCGTCCGTAACGGCCGCGCAGGACCTCTCCTCTCTGCCGATGGCGCGTCCCAGCCGCGCCTTGTCTGCCGGGATCTCATAATACGGGATGTGATAAAAAGCACTTTTGTCCCGGAATTTCTTTTTTGTATTCTCGGACGCGTCCGAAGCCATCAGAACGACTCTGGCTTTGCCGCTGCGGATCGCTTCTTCGCACTGGAACTCACCGCTCGCGATCTTGCCTGCCTTACTGGAAAGTCCGAGCAGTCCGAATATCTTTCTCTCATTCATCCGACTGTCAGTTCCTTTCTGAGCGCGTCAAGCAGCTCTGCAGTGACCGGCGTCTCAAGCGCTCTCTCGATCCCGCCGCCCGACGCTGCCTTGTCCAGGCACGCCGGATCATCGCAGATATAAGCTCCTCTGCCTGATTTCTTGCCGGTCCTGTCGATCGAAAGCTTACCCTCGGGATCCCGGACGATCCGGATCATTTCCTTCTTGGGCTTCTGCTCTCCGCATCCGATACAGATCCGCATCGGGATCTTTCTGGTATGGGGCATCCGTTCTGTTCACTCCTTCTGTAACGGACGGGACGGATCAATCGTCCTCGTCGTCATGCATCGGAGGATAGTAATCATCCTCTTCATCATCGATAATGATACGTCCGAGAGTCTGGCTCTTGATATCGATACGGTATCCGGTCAGCTTGGCCGCAAGACGCGCATTCTGTCCGTCTTTGCCGATCGCAAGCGAAAGCTGGTTCTCGGGGACGGTAACGGAAGCCATCTGGCTCTCCGGATCCACGCGGACACTCAGGACCTGTGCCGGTGAAAGCGCGGCTGCGATGTAGACGTCGGGCTGCTCGTTCCAGACCACGATATCGACCTTCTCGCCGGAGAGCTCGTTGACGACCGCGTTGACACGGTCGCCGTTCGGGCCGACGCAGGCGCCGAGCGGATCGATCTGAGGATCCTTGCTCATGACAGCCAGTTTGCTGCGGGAGCCGGGCTCACGGGCGATATTCTTGATCACGACGATGCCCTGATGAAGCTCGGGCACTTCCTGTTCAAAAAGCTTCTTGACCAGCTCGGGATGCGTACGGGAGACAAAGATCTGCGGACCTTTTGTCGTCTTGTCGGTACGGATCACGTAAAACTTCATGATCTGGTTCTGTCTGTACTCTTCTCCCGGGATCTGCTCGGCAGGAAGCAGCAGAGCCTCTGTATGTCCGAGATTGATATAGACGTTCTTCTTCTCTTTGCGCTGGATCTGTCCGCTGACGATCTCGCGCTCCTTCTCTTTGTATTCGTCATAGACCATGGTCCGCTCCGCCTCATGCAGCTTCTGCATGACGACCTGGCGCGCGTTCTGCGCGGCGATACGGCCGAAATTGCGCGGAGTGATCTCGACTTCCACCTTGTCTCCGACTTCCAGATTCGGATCGATCGTCTTAGCCTTCTCGATGCCGATCTCAAGATTGTCATCCTGCGGAGCGTCCACGACGTCTTTCTTCAGGAGGACTCTGACCGTTCCCTTGGTCTCGTCGATATCCACACGGATATTCTGCGCGACCGCGGGGTTCTTAAAATTCTTGTTGCAGGCATTGTGGATCGCTTCGCGCAGCGCGTCGAAGATAACCTTTTTGCTGATGCCTTTTTCCTTTTCCAGCAGTTCCAATGCCGGGAGCAGATCGCTCATGTCATTCAGGGCCATTTTTTATGAATTCCTCCTTACGTATGATCAAAAGTCAATGTGGGGACGGATCCCGGCGAAATCCTTGCGGGAAAACGTCTGTGTGTTACCCTTCTCGTCGGCAAGCTCAGCCGTCTGTGCCGTGTGATCACAGGAAACAAGCTGTGCCGTGAACTCCTTCTGTCCTGCGAAGATCCCTTCCTCAGGCGCCTTGAAGAGCTTAACGTCCATCACCTTGCCCAGTCCCCTGGTATAATCCTTGTCCTTCTGCAGGGGTCTGTCCAGGCCGGGCGAAGAGACCTCCAGGATGTACGCATCCTCGACCGGATCCTCCTTGTCAAGGATGGGCTCGATATAGCGGCTGATCGCCGTACAGTCGTCCAGGCCGATCCCGCCCTCCTTATCCGCAAGGATCCGCAGATACATGTCCGAACCTTCCTTCACATAATCCACGTCGACGATCTCATAATGCCGCTCCTCGGCAAACGGGGCAAGCTGCTCCTCGACGAAGCGGATCAAATCTGCCTTCTTCATGGGCACCTCCTCTGCAGACTGACTTACAATAAACGAGAGTGGGCTGCCCCACTCTCATTTTCATCCTCTGCGAACAACGCAAGTATAACATGTATTCCAGTAAAATGCAAGCTGTTTTCGCGAATTTCCTGCAAAAACCTGTATCGCTGCCGATACATTTCACGCCGGGTGTCAGGCCAGGAAATGTTTCTCCTCCTGAACGGCAGCCGGATCCTGCAGATCCACATAGCGGTGCAGCGCGCGGTCAAAAGTCTGTCCCTCATAGAAGCCCTGCATGGTATTCCAGACCCGGAGTTCCAGAACGTTCTCACCGGTCTGCAGAACGCCCTGCGGGATCAGGACTCTGCGCGGCTCCCATGCGCTCACACCGAGATCCGTCCCGTTCAGATACACACGTACGGCATCCGAGAGCTCAAGCGCGGACAGGTCAAGCGCTGCCGGGGCACTGCCGCCGTCCCAGGTGAACGCTTGAGTGAAACAGGCTTCGCCGGCATAGTATGGCAGGCCGTTTTCCACATCCTTACCGGGCACTCCGTCCGACTGCGCGGCAATGACCTCAAGCATCCGTCCGCCCTGCGCCGGTTTCTCAAAGGCGCGTTCATCCGCCTCTCCGAGCCGTACGCCGAAATCTCCGAGAATATACAGCGGATTGCGCAGACCGTCCTGATCTTTCGCGCAGGAAACACGGACTGTCAGCCGGTTCCGTCCCCGGCAGATGTCTGCGAGCTCCGTTTTCAGGACAGGCCGTCCGTCCAGCCGGTCCGCCGTAAAACTGTCCTTATCGATCTCCCGGCCGTTCAGATACATCGCCCACTCTCCGGACATCGTTCCCGGTTCCATGACAAGGCATCCTTCTGTATCCGGGATCTGCCAGTCAAAATCCGCTTCGTATTCCGCCTCGACGCCGGGGAACGCAAGCTCCTTCGGGCAGCCGAAATACGGACGTGTCTGAACGGGTATCTTCAGACCGGTCTCTTCCATCTGATCGATGATCGGGTATCCGCCGGTGATCCCTGTCTGTCCGTCGGCGAGCGTCAGTCTGAACCGTCCCAGATACAGGACGTTCGGAGCACTGCGCCGCATCGTCCACTTGCCCTCCGGGACCGGAAGCAGCCTGCCTGAAGTGTCCCCTGCCGGCGCATCAGCCGCCTCTTCCGTCCTGTCATCGATGATCTTCGACTCCAGCGCGCCAAGGCAGATCTTCTCTTTCTGCCCATCTTTACCTCCGATCAGGAACTCCTGCGGGCTGTCTGCCGTATTGATCAGGAACCGGATGCCTTTACCGCTCTCCGGATCTATCCCTTCCGCATAATATGTCCCTTCCGGCAGTACCGACGCCGTGTATCCGGCGACCTTCTTCTCAAGAACCGCGGCAACGGCTGCTCCTGCATCCGCTGGCGGGATATTTTTCCCGGCATAATGCTCAGCGAACCATCCGGCGCTGTCCTCCGTTCCGACATTAACACACGGGATCCGGCCCGCGATCACGACCGCTCCGCCGGTTTCCGCGAATTCCCGCAGTTTGCGGAACGCGTCATCTTCGATCAGACACATATCCGGAAGTACGACGCAGGCGTACGGCTCACCGTTCACATACAACGATCCGTCCCTGACTTCTGCCTCCGCAAAGAGCTCCGGGTCAATGAAATAGAAATCGCTGCCGGTCCGCATCAAAGAATGCTGTACTGCCTGCAGGGACTGTCCGGCTTCCTTTTTGCCTTCGCGGTCCAGCACCCACTGCGCGGGAGCGGGATCCATGAGCAGTACGTGTACACTGCGCTCAAGACCGTCCCACAGGTGGCTGAGCCTGTCCGCGTAGCGGCTGAGTTCCGCCTGTTCGTGCCACCACGGCATCTGGTAGAACGATGACGGCGGCGCGTCATGCTTGTGCAGGGCTTCCGCTGAATAGTAGAACGCGTGCTGCACGAACCAGTCGACTCCGGTCATCGCCAGCCAGTCAAAAGTCCACTTCATGTCCTGCATCGTCATGCCCCAGCCGATCGAGTGGAAAGCCTCGCACAGCGCGGCCGGTTTATGATAGAAATGCGCCGCGGAGGATACGACTTTGCCGTTGGAACGGTATCCGGCAGGAAGCGGGTCTGCTTTCGCGCCGACCTTCAGATGCCCCGTATCGATACCCGGTACCGACACGTACGCAAGCTCCTTGCTGCGCAGGATCGGTTTCTCGCCGATATACATAAGATGATTCTCATTACACCATTCAAAGATCTGTTTATCGTAACTGTCGATAAACATCTCCGTCACCAGATGATTGAAGAGATAACGGATCCTGGCCGTTTCCGGACCGATATCTTCGGTCAGCGCCGGCAGATCACTGTAGATATCCCGCTCTGCAGGCCACTTTTCCGGCAGCAAAGATGACCAGGGCCTGCCCGGCGGGAATGCCGTCACCTCATCGGAGAAGAAGCCCTTGACCGTCTTGCCGAACTCATCCCCGATATACTTTTTATACTGTTCATGCGTACATTCGATGAAATACCGCATCGCCTCAGGGTTCAGTGGATCGACAAAGGTCTCGAAATACTTGAAGTGCTTCAGGACCACCTCGACGTACAGATAGATCCTGTAACGTCCCTCCGGAGCTTCCCAGAGCAGAAGATTGCGCTGCTCTCCGGTGAAATACCGTTTGCGGTTATAGGCCGTGAGCCCCGAAAGCTGGAAGACTTCGCGTCCGTAATCCGGTCCGACCTGATCCGCGAGATCAATATACGTACTGTAATCACAGCCCTCGTCCGTGACCGGATAAGCGCGGGCAGAGAGTACTTTGCCCCATGGCGCCTCGATCCTCACGATTCCGGCTCCTTCCGTATCCTGGACGACTGTCGCGAGTGTCTTGCACAGGTATTCCGGATGATCCACCGTCACCAGGCCTGCCGCCACACCGCTCGGATACGGATATTCGTCGTACAGCCAGACTTCCATGCCGCAGGCAGCCGCTTCCTCGACCGCGATCTGCACCCGGCGGAAAAATTCAGCCGACAGATATGGGATCTCCATGCCCTGTCTCGGATGGATCAGGAAGCCGTGGATCCCCTTCTCATGCATTTCGCGGATCTGTCTCCGGATCTCGTCCGGATCCATGTCCCCATTCCAGAACCAGAACGGCTGTATTCCTTTTAACAGTTCCATATTCTTATCCTCCGTTAAAAACAGGCCTGTGTGGGAAGGACCTCTCCTCCCTGCACAGACCTTATATTTTATGCTTTCTCTGTTGCGGCAAAAGCCTGCTCCAGATCCTCCAGAATGTCCTGAACGTTCTCGAGGCCGACAGAAAGACGGACCATACCGGGCTCGATTCCAGCCGCGGCAAGCTGCTCTTCCGTCAGCTGACGGTGCGTTTCGCTCGCGGGATGCAGCACACAGGTGCGGATATCCGCGACGTGCACCTCGTTGGAAGCAAGTTCCAGCGCGTTCATGAAACGCATGGCGGTATCGCGTCCGCCCTTGATGATAAAGGAAATGACGCCGCTCGAGCCTTTGAGGTATTTCTCCGCAAGAGCATGGTTCCTGTCCCCCGGAAGTCCCGGATAGATGACTCTCTCGACATAAGGAGATTTCTCCAGATACTGCGCGACGGTGAGTGCGTTCTCACAGTACTGTTTCATCCGGACGGCCAGCGTCTCAAGGCCAAGATTCAGCAGGAATGCGGAGTGAGCGGCCGGATATACGCCGAAATCGCGCATCAGCTGCATGCGTGCCTTGATGATATAGGCCTTATTGCCGTATGTCTCGGTATAGG
The DNA here is from genome assembly GCA_017441925.1 of Bacillota bacterium. Lineage (GTDB taxonomy): Bacteria > Bacillota > Clostridia > Lachnospirales > Bianqueaceae > RUG12817. The sequence goes on along the minus strand of JAFRUE010000015.1, from coordinate 47,656 downwards.
AAATGCCGTGATAAGACTCGTCAGGCTCGGTGATCCCGGGGAAATTACCAGATTTCCAATCAAAACGTCCGCTGTCGACGATGACGCCGCCGCCCTGCACCGCATGACCGTCCATGTACTTCGTTGTCGAATGGATCACGATGTCCGCGCCGAAATCAAAAGGTTTGCACAGGACCGGCGTCGCGAACGTATTGTCCACGATCAGCGGAACATGATGCTTATGCGCGAAATCCGCAAAACGGGAGATATCAAAGACCGTCAGCGCGGGGTTCGCGATCGTTTCACCGAAAACAAGCTTGGTATTCGGCTTGAAGGCGGCCTCCAGCTCCTCGTCCGTAGCGTCCGGCGCGACAAAAATGCACTCGATCCCCAGTTTCTTCAGTGTGAAAGAAAACAGGTTCGTCGAGCCGCCGTAGATCTCCGTAGAACTGATCAGGCTGTCGCCGGCTTCGCAGATATTGAGCACCGAGAGTAGCGTCGCTGCCTGTCCGGAGGACGTGCACATCGCTCCGACTCCTCCCTCGAGCTCCGCGATCTTGTCCTCGACCGCCATAACGGTCGGGTTGCCGAAACGGGAATAGATCAGCGAACGGGTCGGGTCGTCAAAGACCGCCGCGACCTCCTCTGTAGAATCATAAACATACGTCGTGCTCTGCACGATCGGAATGACGCGCGGCTCTGCGTTCTTCGGATGATAACCGGCATGCAGGCATAAGGTTTCGTCTCTCATCGTCTTGTTTCCTTTCTCTGGTCATCTATTCTGGATGCATATACTCTAACATATCCTGAATGAAAAGTAAACAGCATTATCATCCGGTAAGCTGCCGGCGCCACTCCTCTATGAGCCGCTCAAGGCTCCAGGCGGCATTGGCCGGACTGGAGGACGGCAGCACTCCCGCGCGGATCCCCGTCAGGTCCTCCTGATACCGGATATAGTATTTTTCAGCTGTCTTACCGTTCACAAAGATCCTCGTGATCCGGGATCCCGTAAGGATCGGCGCAAGATCCGCCGGAATGACACTGCGTATGCTCGCGTCCGAAGACCCCGTGATATCGCATTCTTCGATCACATCGTACAGCGCCAGACGGCTCTGCAGGATGTGATCCCGCTTCTCCTCCACACTCATCCGCGACGGATCGCGCCCGTCCCAGGTCTGCCATCCGTACACCGCTGCCAGGATCTTCCAGAACCGATTCTGCGGATGCCCGTAGAAAAAAGCCTGTTCCCGGGACTTAACCGAGGGAAAACTTCCCAGAATCAGCGTATCCGACTGCGCGTCATAGAGCGGCCCGAAGCCGTGCGTCACATGCTCCGCCATCTCAGAAAAGACTCATCTGCATCGATTCCGGCAAGCCTTCCAGAATGTGCAGTCGGCGCATGTCTTCAAGGATCGTCTTGGAGACCTTGGCGCGCTCCGCAAAATCGTCCACCGTAATGAACGGCGACTTCTCGCGGGCTTCCACAATGCTTTTCGCCGCCTGCGCGCCCATGCCGGGCAGCGCCGTGAACGGCGGCAGCAGGCGGTTGTCCTTGGTCAGTTTGAAACGCTCCGCTCCGGATTCCTCCAGGCTGATCGGCGCGAACTGCACCCCGCGGCAATAAGCCTCGATCACGATCTCGAGAGCCGTGACTTCGTCTTTATCCTTATCCGTCGCGTCCTTGCCGAGCGCTTCGATACGGGCTTTCTCCGCGCGCGCTGTCTGCTCTCCGAAGCACATGGACTCATAATCAAAGACCTTGGCCCGGATGCTGAAGAACGCCGCGTAATAGGCTTCTTTATAATAAACCTTATAATAGGCCACGCGCAATGCCATCATAACGTACGCAGTCGCGTGCCCTTTGGGGAACAGATACTTGATCTTCTTGCAGGAACGGATGAACCACTCCGGCATACCGGCCTCGCGCATCTTGATCTCGTCGTCTTCCTTGATGCCCTTGCCCTTACGGACCGCTTCCATTGTCTTGAAGGCGTACAGGTTGTCCATCTTGTGGCGGATCAGTGCCGTCATGATATCGTCACGCGTACAGATAACGTCTGAGATCGTAGCCTCTCCCGCCGCGATAATATCGGACGCGTTGTTGTTCCACACGTCCGTACCGTGCGACAGACCGGAGATCCGGACCAGATCCGAGAAGCTCTTGGGCTTGGTATCCAGCAGCATACCGCGGACAAAAGGCGTTCCGAATTCCGGTACGCCGTATGTGCCGACTTTGCTTCCGATCTCTTCCGGCGTGACTTCGAGCGCGCTCGTGTCCAGGAAAAGCGACATGACTTTCTTATCGTCAAGCGGGATCTCGGTCGCGTCAAGACCTGTCAGATCCGAAAGCATGCGGATCATCGTCGGATCATCGTGTCCGAGGATATCAAGCTTGAGCAGACGGTCATGCAGCTGATGATAATCAAAATGCGTCGTGATCGTCCCGGCTTCGGCTTTATTTGCCGGATACTGTACCGGGCAGAACTGATAGATGCTGTAGCCTTTCGGCACAACGATCTGTCCCCCGGGATGCTGTCCGGTCGTTCTGCGGACGCCTGTGCAGCCTGCGACAAGACGGTTGACCTCGGCACGGTTCTCATCCCGGTTATGCGACTCCAGGTATTTCATAACATATCCGTAAGCCGTCTTCTCCGCGAGGCCGCCCATCGTACCCGCACGGAATACATGATCCTTGCCGAAAAGCTCTTCGGTGAAGGCATGCGCGCGCGGCTGGTATTCGCCGGAGAAATTCAGATCGATATCCGGCTCTTTGTCGCCGTTAAAGCCAAGGAATGTCTCAAACGGTATCGTATGGCCGTTCTTTGCAAGCATCGTGCCGCATTTCGGACAGACCTTGTCCGGCAGATCGAATCCGGACTTATCTGCATTGGCCCGGATCTCCTCGGAATCGAATTCCGAATAGTGGCAGTTCGGGCAGACATAATGCGGCTGGAGCGGATTGACCTCCGTGATTCCCGCCATCGTGGCAACAAAAGACGAACCGACGGATCCACGGGATCCGACGACATATCCGTCTTCATTGGAATGCTTGACAAGTCTCTGCGCGATGATGTACAGGCTTGCGAAACCGTGCTTGATGATCGAGCCGAGTTCGCGGTCAAGTCTTGCCTGTACGATTTCAGGCAGCGGATCACCGTAGATCGATTTTGCCCGGTCGTGCGTGATCTGCTCAAGTTCCTCGTTCGCGCCGGGGATCTCGGGCGTATAGGTGCCGTCCGGAATCGGCTTGATCTTCTCGATCTGCTCCGCGATGTGAAGCGGATTGTCGATAACGACCTCGTGGGCTTTCTCCTCGCCAAGGTACGCGAACTCGTCCAGCATCTCGTTTGTCGTACGGAAATACAGATCCGCCTGCTGATCCGCGTCATCCATGCCCTTGCCGGCAAGAATGATCTTGCGGAAGATCCCGTCCTCCGGATTCGTGAAATGCGCGTCGCAGGTCGCGACAACAGGCTTCCCGTAATGCTCTCCAAGCTCAACGATCCTGCGGTTGATATTCCTTAAGGCTTCATCGTCCGCGACACGTCCTTCACGGACCAGATATTCATTATTGGTCAGCGGCTGGATTTCAAAATAATCATAGAAATCCGCCAGACGGTCCAGTACTTCCTGTCCGTCCTCCTCAAGCACTGCCGAATACAGCTCGCCGGCACTGCAGGCGGTACCGATCATAAGTCCTTCTCTCAGCCGGTTAAAGACCGACTTGGGCACACGCGGCGTGCGGAAGAAATACTGCAGATGGGAGATGGAGACCAGTTCATACAGATTGCGCAGCCCGGCAAGATTCTTGACCAGAACGATCGCGTGATAGGCCTTCAGCCTCTTCGCGTCGATCCCCGCCCTGATCAGTTCGTTGATACCGGACAGATCCGCGACTTCGCGTTCTTCAAGCTCTTTTACACACTGGATGAAAATACCGGCGCACGCCTCGGCATCGTCTACTGCCCTGTGGTGATTCTCCAGAGAGATCCCCAAATGACGGCATACCGCGTCCAGCGTGTATTTTTTAAGCGTATTGTAAAGACCGCGGGATAAAGCCAGCGTGTCCACGACCGTGTTCTCAAAAGCAGGCAGGCCGAGCGCGAGCGCCTTGGCGGCGATAAAGCCCGTGTCAAAGCCTGCGTTGTGCGCGACGACGGCGTCCTTGCCGATGAAATCGATAAAGCGCGGCAGTACTTTTTCGATCGGATCGCTGCCGGCGACGTCCTCATCGGTGATACTGGTCAGCTTCGTGATATGGTCCGGAATATGCCGTCCCGGATCGATAAAACTGCTGAAACGGTCGATGACTTCTCCTCCGCGGATCTTGACCGCGCCGATCTCGATGATCTGATCGGATTCTTTATTAAATCCCGTCGTCTCGATATCGAACACGACAAACTCATCATCGAGTTTCTGTCCCTGATCGCGTGTAACCGCGTCCTGCAGATCGTCGACAAGATAGACCTCTACGCCATAGATGACTTTGATCGGCAGCCCGTCCGCCGCGGTCATCGCCTCAGGGAAACCCTGACAGACGCCATGATCGGTGATCGCGACAGCCGGATGCCCCCATCTGGCCGCCTGCTGGACGAGCTCGGTCGGCGAAGAAACCGCGTCCATCTCGCTCATCTTGGAATGCATATGCAGCTCAACGCGTTTCTCCGGATAAGTGTCCTGACGCTCCGGTCGGAAATTCTTCTTGATCCGCCGGATCGCTTTAGCCCGGATATGTGAATGCTCCCCGTGGAAATCCGGCTCGACCGTGCCGTGCACCTGGATCGACCTGCCGGCCTTGAGATCGGATGCGATCTTTTTGTATCGTTCTTTGTCCGTGCGGGAATAGACGGAAACCGATCCGGTCCCGTCTGTAATATCAATTGTCAGCGAAAGTCCGCCGGAACGGTCCTCTTTTGCTTCATGCAGGATGACCTGTCCCTCCACGGTCACATCGCCGTGTACATTCTCGATATTCCGGAGCGGCCGCAGCTCGCCGGCCGTATACGGCATTCCGACGACCATGCTGCTGTAGGATTCCATGACCTCCGGATCCGCTTCAAAAGGCAGCGCGCAGAGCATCAGGCTGTTGGCCACAAGCGTCAGCTCATGGATAAAATCATCCGCCCGCACGGTCCCTCGCGCCATCAGCGTAACGCCGTTCTCAAGTTTCCCGCTGATCTGTTCGAACTGATCTGTCGGAATAAAGGACTTGACGAGCGCTTCATGCTGATAATCCGTCAGGCTCAGCTGGACAAGCGTCTTGCCGCCCTTGATCTCTCTGGACGAAACAGAAGTCACGACCCCGTACAGGATCAGACGTTTCCCGTCCTCCATCGCTGTATATTCGCCGATCTTGCCTCTGATCGCACGTCCGAAAAGCGCTTCGTCCTTTGGAACGTCCTCTTCGTCCTCGCTGTCTTCCTCTTCTCCAGGCTCTGCGGGATCATATGCCGCCTGGATTGATCTGTCGGCAGGCGCGGCCGGTTCATACACCGGCTCTTCGCGCACTGCCGCAGCGGGTCCTGCCGCATTTTCTGCAGGAGCCGCGGCAGCTTCCTCTTCCCATGGAAGCGGTTCGACCGGAATCAGTTTCCCGGCAGGGCTCTCGTCCGATATGTTCTGGCTGTCGGCCGCAGCATCCGCATTTTCCGGCATTCCTGCCGGCTCCGCCGAGCCTGCCGCCTGTGCCGTCCCTGTCCGGATGAATTCTTCCTGTCTGGACTGGATGCGGGCTTCCCGCATCTCATCGATCCTCGGGTCCCGCCTCACGGCTTCCGCCAGGACACGCACCGGCTGTCCGACCATCTTCTCCATCAGGATCTCCAGACTGTGCAGGCACCCGTTGAACTGCAGCAGATGGATCGCTTCCTGCGGAAGCGGCAGACGGATCCGTCCCCCTGTCAGGAATTCAGGTTCCGTATTCTTCAGGATATGATAGCACATCGGACGCAGGCGCTGTTCCTCTTCCAGAACATAATTCCATGCGTCCTCCATCCTCTCCTGAAGCTCACTGCCGTCAGACTGTGCGGTATTCTCAAGCTCGACTTCCAGATCCACAGTCAGCCTGCCCCGGAAATTCTCTGCGATCGTCTCTTCCAGTCCCTGACGGAACGCGGGATCCAGGATCTGGTCCGTAACGGTCCTGACGACCATTTTACGCTCTTCCATCCGGATCTCGACATTCTGGACACGCAAAAGAGAAGCAGTGTTAAGCTGCCCCTCATCTGTCAGACAATCTTTAAAGTATTCCGCTAACGTCTTCTGTTCCTGCATTTATCTTTACACACTCCGTGTCATTTCTTCTTTCAGTCTGGCAAATTCCTCAAGCAATGCCGGCAGAAGCTCGCTCTCCTGCACCTTCCGCAGGATCTCCCCCTTGCGGAAAATCAGTCCCTCGCCATTGCCGCCCGCGATACCGAGATCGGCCTCTCTTGCCTCTCCCGGTCCATTGACAATACAGCCCATGACGGCAATACGCACCGGCAGCGTTTCGTCTTTAAGCGCTTCTCTGGCCTCGTCAGCGAGCTTCACCAGATCGATCGACGTACGTCCGCAGGTCGGGCAGGACACCCACTCGATCCCGGAATTGCGCAGTCCGGCAAAACGCAGAATCTGCTTGGCTGTCCGGATCTCTTCGACAGGATCCGCCGTCAGCGAAACCCGGATCGTGTCTCCAAGCCCTGCGTGCAGCAGCGCACCGAGGCCCATCGCGGATTTGACCGTTCCGTCGGACAGTCCGCCGGCCTCGGTAATGCCGAGATGCAGTGGGTAATCATATTTCTCAGCGAACGCCAGGTTCGCGTCCACGCAAAGATTCACGGTCGATGCCTTGATCGAAACGACCATATCGTAGAAACCGCATTCCTCAAGCTGCCTGACCTTGCCGGCCGCGCTCTCGGCGAGCGCCTCCGCTGTCGGTCCGCCGTATTTCGCTAGCAGTTCACGCTCCAGCGAGCCGGAATTCACACCGACCCGGATCGGCACATGATGCGCTTTGCATGCTTCCGCAACAGCGCGCACTCTGTCTGGAGAACCGATATTTCCCGGATTGATGCGGATCTTGTCCGCTCCGTGCTCAACGGCCGCGATCGCAAGACGGTAATCAAAATGAATATCCGCGACCAGCGGGATATGGATCCTCTCGCGGATCTTCTCAAAAGCTTCCGCCGCCGCCATATCCGGTACCGTCGCGCGGATGATCTCACAGCCCGCTTCTTCCAGCTCCAGGATCTGCCGTACCGTTGCTTCCACGTCCGAAGTCCTTGTATTTGTCATAGACTGGATCCGGACCGGAGCGCCTCCGCCGAGCGCAAGTCCCCCGACCTTGACCTGTCTGGTATCTTTGCGTGTATACATTGCTTACCCCACGATCCGCCGGATGTCCTGATAGGCCACGAGCGCCATTACGGTAAGCAGCAGGACAAATCCGACCAGATATATGATGTTTTCGACTTTTTTATTGACCGGCTTGCGGAAGATCGCCTCGATCAGGAGGAAGACCAGATGGCTTCCGTCAAGAGCCGGTATCGGGAACAGATTCATGACGCCGAGATTGATCGACAGGAGCGCCGTCAGGCTCAGGATCGTGACGATCAAAGCACGGAAACTGATCGCTGCGGCCTGCGAATAGGTATCGTCCATGACCTGCACGATGCCGATGGGTCCCATGACCTGGCTGGTTCCGATCTGTCCGGTGATCAGCTGTACAAAACTCCGGATCACGATCCGGACATTGCCGAGCATCTCCCAGAATGCCTCCCGGAATGTACTCCCGATCAGCCCGGGAATCGCGGACGCGCCGTTCTTGGCGATCGCGTCCTTCCAGCCGAGATTCTCCGCGCCGACAGTGATTCCGAGTAGATACCGCTGATCCTCCTCCGAATACTCCGGCGTAACGATAAGTGTCTCTTTCGTCCCGTCCAGATGACGTACGACGACCTCGGTCGGTTTCTCCCCGATGTCGATCATAATATAGGAAAGGTCCTGATAAATGTGGACTTTCTTCCCGTCAATGGAAAGAATGGTATCGCCCGTCTGCATGCCGGCCGCGGCCGCGCCGCCTGCCGGATTCAGATCCCGGACCGCGGGCGTGTAGTATCCGGTCATGATCACAAGGATCACTGTGAACACAAACGCTGTCAGGATGTTCATGAAAGGTCCTGCGGCAACGATCGCCATCCGTCTCCAGACGGATTTCTCCGAGAAAGAGCCCTCTTCACTGACCGGCTCGTCCTCGCCGAGCATGCTGCAGAAGCCTCCGATCGGAAACAGTCTCCAGGAATACTCCGTCCCGGATTTCTTAGAAGTACGGCTGATGATCTTAGGCCCCATCCCAAAGGCAAATTCCTTTACAAAAACTCCATTCTTCCGCGCCACAATGAAGTGTCCCCACTCGTGGATCATGATCATGAACGCGAAAACCAGAATCGCTATTACAATACCCATCTTTTATCCATTCCGGGACCACAGGTCCCTGATCCTCTTCTCCCATTCAAAGACTTCCGCAAGCTCGTAGGAACCGTCCCGCATGCCCTGTGCGGAAGCCCAGTCCAGACTCTTCTCGATCCGCTCATAAATCTCGGTGAAACCGATCCTGTCCGCGAGGAAATCCGCGACCGCGCATTCGTTGGCCGCGTTCAGCACAGCAGGATACAGTCCTCCTGCCTGCATGACCTCTCTCGCAAGGCGCAGGGAGACAAACACATCCTCATCCGGTTCTTCGAACGTCAATGACCCGTAGGAAGCCAGATCCAGCGGCTGAATGACGCGCGGTCCCCTCTCCGGATACGCCAGCGCGACTTCGATCGGAAGCCGCATATCCGGAACGGCGAGCTGTGCGATAACGGACCCGTCGACCAGTTCGATCATCGAATGGATCACGCTCTGCGGGTGCACGACCACGCGGATCTTGTCCGGTCCGCAGTCAAAAAGCCATCTTGCCTCGATCATTTCCAGTCCCTTATTGACCATCGTCGCGGAATCGATCGTGATCTTGGCGCCCATCTTCCAGCTCGGGTGCCGCAGCGCCTGTGCCTTTGTGACGGACTGCAGCTGTTCTTTCGTATAGCCGCGGAAAGGTCCTCCCGACGCCGTCAGGATCAGCCCGGCAAGTTCTTTACGGTCCTTCACGCCGTACAGGCACTGGAAGATCGCTCCGTGCTCACTGTCCACCGGCAGGATACGGACCTGATGCTCACGGGCAAGCCGCATGATCAGCTGCCCCGCGCATACAAGCGTTTCCTTGTTGGCAAGTGCAATGTCCTTACCGGCTTCGATCGCCGCTACTGTCGGCCGCAGTCCGATCATACCGACCATTGCGGTCACTACGATCTGCGCCTCCGGCATCCGCACGATCTCAAGCAGACCGTCCATACCGCACAGAAGCTTTGTGTCCGGATACGGCCAGTCCCGTGATGCCTTTTCATAACACTCCGGATCATAGATAACGGCAGCCTTAGGCCGGAACTTCTCGATCTGATCCCTCAGGACCGCGGCAGAAGTATTGACCGCAAGCGCCGTGACCCGGTATTCCTCCGGACATGCCCCGATAACAGAAAGGGTCTGCGTACCGATTGATCCGCTCGACCCGAGAATTACAATATTCTTCAAATTAACCTCCTGCGGACGTTCAGCCCTGGATCCGCATCACGATCCGGATGAGCAGCAGAACGGCCGGCGTTACCAGAAGTGTAGAATCGAATCTGTCCAGGATCCCGCCGTGACCGGGTATCAGATTCCCGAAATCCTTGATCCCCGTCACGCGTTTGACGGACGACGCGAACAGATCTCCGAACTGCGACAGGATGCCGCCAAAGAATCCGATCGCCGCGGCAGCCAGATACAGGACCGCTCCCGTAAACGGCAGATGCTCCGCAAAGATCCGGGTATAGATCAGTGAAAGCGCAACCGCGCCGACAACGCCGCCTACACCGCCCGCGATGGTCTTGTGCGGCGACAGCTCCGGGACCATCTTGCGTTTCCCGAAGAACCGTCCCGCAAGATACGCACAGGTGTCGCAGCCCCATGACGCGATAAAGATATACCATACGACATACGCTCCGTCCTGCATGTTCCGCACAACGTACATACAGGCAAAAAACACGGCCACATAGACAAAACCGGCAAATGAGAGCGCCGTATCCTCGATCCTGCGTCCCGGATACCCGATGACCGTAAGGATCATCAGGACCAGGAAAAACGCGATCAGAAGCGACTGGTGCAGACTGCTCCCCATCAGCTCGTCCGGCCACAGTAGCAGAACAAGATAGTACAAAAAACACATGACCAGTCCCACAATGGAGAATGGCCTGTGTCCGCCTTCTCTGACCGCTTTATAGAATTCATACAATCCGACCATGCTCATCAGAAAAAGTCCGGCGAGCATGATCTTCCCTCCGGCTGCCACAAGCGCTATCATTACCGCAAGCAGCACCGCGCCGCTAATCGTCCTCTTCAGCATATATCTTCTCTATTCTCTTCTTTTGATTCCGTATGTCCCGTCCCGGCGGGTCTATTTCTTCCTTCCGCCGAAACGCCTCTCCCGGCCGGCATAGTCCAGGATCGCGTTTTCAAGATCCGGTTCTCCGAAATCCGGCCAGAGGATATCCGTAAAATAAAACTCGCTGTACGCACACTGCCACAGCAGGAAATTACTGATCCTGAGCTCTCCGCCCGTCCGAATCAGCAGATCAGGATCCGGCAGCTCGGCCGTATCAAGCGATCCGGAGATTTTATTCTCCGTGATCTCTTCCTCCGAGACCCCGTCATGCACAAGTCCGCGGACGGCACGTACAAGCTCGTCCCTGCCGCCGTAATTGATCGCGAACGTCAGATTGAAGGCTGTAAGATCCTTTGTCGCCTCTTCCACATCCAGGACAAGTTCGCGCAGATCCTCGGACAGCCCGCTGAGATCGCCGATCACGCGGACCCGGATCTTCTTCGCGATCGCGGTCTTCTTATACTTGAGCAGGTACTGTTTCAGGAGCAGCATCAGATAGGAGACCTCATCCTTGCTCCGCTTCCAGTTCTCCGTGGAGAAAGCATACACGGTCAGATACCTGATCCCCATGTCCATGCAGGCATACGTGATCGTCTCAACATTGTCCGCGCCGGCATGATGCCCCTGCGCGCGCAGTCTATGGCTGCGCTCCGCCCATCGTCCGTTTCCGTCCAGAATGATGGCGACATGCTCCGGGATCCTCTCCGGCGGCAGCGCCAGAACTCTCTCAAATTTACCCAAAAGACGGTCCTCCCGCTTAGACGGTCATGATCTCCTTGATCTTGGCCTCGGCGCGCTTATCGATATCCTTGATGAAGTTGTCGGTCAGCTCCTGCATCTCTTTCTCGATATCCTTGTAATCGTCCTCAGTCAGGTCGCTGGATTTCTTCTGCTTCTTAAAAGCTTCCATACCGTCTCTGCGGATGTTGCGGACAGCAACCTTGGCATTCTCGGACATCTTGCGGATATCCTTGCTCTTGTCGCGGCGGTTCTCCTCGGTCAGCTCCGGGAAAACAAGACGGATCGACTTGCCGTCGTTGGTGGGATTGATACCGATATTGGCGATCTGGATCGCTTTCTCGATCTTCTTGAGCATCGCGGTCTCCCACGGTGTGATCACAAGCAGTCTTGCTTCCGGAACAGCAATATTGCCGACCTGTCCGATCGGGGTCTCCGTCCCGTAATAATCAACACGTACATTATCGAGAATATGCGGATTCGCACGTCCGACGCGGATCGTGTTGAACTCGGACTCCATAGACTCGATCGTCTTATTCATTCTGTCCTCATAGGGTCTTAATGCTTCATCTGCCATTTTCATATCCTCCTTGGTTTATTATATATCTGTTTCAGCCTGTAATCGTAGTGCCCAGCTTCTCACCGTTCACGACACGGATGATGCTTCCTTCCTCCTTGAGCGCGAACAGGACGGCCGGCATACGGTTCTCCATGCACAGCGCAGCGGCGGGCAGATCCATGACCTTGAGTCCCTTAGCCAGGATCTCGGAATATTGCATCGTGTCATACTTCTTCGCGTTTGGATTGGTATTGGGATCATCGTCATAGACTCCGTCCACATTCTTGGCCATCAGCATCACATCACATTCGGTCTCGACAGAACGGAGCGCGACAGCCATATCCGTTGAAAAATACGGATGTCCGGTACCGCCGGCGTAGAAGACGATCCTGCCGGCCTCAAGGTCCGCGATAGCTTTGTCTTTGTTGAAATTCTGCGTGTACATACCGATCGGATACGGTGTATAGATCACGGAATCCATACCTTCCATGCGGAAGATCTCCGCCGCGTACAGGCAGTTCATAACGGTGCCGAGCATACCGATCTGGTCGGCTTTGACCCTGTCCATGTCTCCGGAAGAACGTCCGCGCCAGAAATTGCCGGCGCCGATCACGATCCCGATCTGGGTACCCTGATCATGCGCTTCCTTGACCTGCCTTGCGACCTGTCTTGCCGTCTCCTCATCAAAGCCGTGTCCCTTGCTGCCGGAAAGAGCCTCTCCGCTCAGCTTCAGCAAGATTCTGCGATATTTCATCTATAATTGCCTCCCGGTGTTCTGATTTCAAACCTGCGATTATAAATATCATATCAGCTGCCGGTACTTCTGTCAAGAGGAACTTGCCTCCGGCGGACTCCCCTGCCGTCCCGCCACATCCCCGGAAAGGATTGCAAAGCGCGCATATTTAAGGTATACTGTGCTTATCAATCACGATAAGGAGGATATTCAATGACCCCTGTAATCGAAAAAATGGAAATATATCCTGTCGCGGGAACAGACTGCATGGAGCTCAATCTCTCCGGTGCGCACTCCCCCTATTTCACACGCAACGTCGTGATCCTGACCGATTCGGCCGGCCGTGAAGGCATCGGAGAAGTCCCCGGAGGAGCCAAGATCACGAACGCGCTCAAGGACGTCGTGTCTCTGGTCGTCGGGACTCCCGTCCCCATGTACAAAGAGACACTGCTTGCGGTCCGCAGATGGCTGGACGCGAACATCCAGGGCGACGTCCGCGGCCTGCAGACTTTTGACCTGAGGACCGGTGTCCACGTAGTGACCGCGATCGAATCCGCCTGTCTGGACCTTCTCGGCCAGTTCCTGGAAGTCCCTGCCGCCGCTCTGCTCGGCGACGGGATCCAGCGCCGCGAAGTCCGCTTTCTTTCGTATCTCTTCTATGTCGGCGACCGGACCAAGACGGATCTGCCGTATGAATCCGAGCCGGATTCGGACTGCGAATGGTACCGCATCCGTCACGAGGAGGCCCTGACACCGGAAGCGATCGTCCGGCATGCCAAGGCGACCGTGGAAAAATACGGCTTTGAGGATTTCAAGCTGAAGGGCGGCGTTCTGTCCCCGGATGAAGAGATCGATGCTGTTGAAGCTTTGAAAGAGGCTTTCCCCAACGCGCGGGTCAATATCGACCCGAACGGCTGCTGGAGCCTTGAAGAATCCCTGCGGCTTGCCCCGCGGATGAAAAAGATCCTCGCCTACTGTGAGGACCCCTGCGGTGCCGAGAACGGTTTCTCCGGACGCGAGATCATGGCTGAATTCCGCCGTGAGAGCGGCATTCCGACCGCGACGAATATGATCGATACCGACTGGCGGCAGATGCGTCACTGCATCACTCTGCAGTGCATCGACATTCCGCTGGCGGATCCGCATTTCTGGACGATGGCCGGGTCTGTCCGCGTCGGACAGCTCTGCAACGATTTCGGCCTCATGTGGGGCTGCCATTCCAACAACCACTTCGATATCAGTCTGGCGATCATGACGCAGTGCGCTGCCGCGATCCCCGGCAAAATGAACGGAATCGACACGCACTGGATCTGGCAGGAAGGCCGGAACCGTCTGACGAAGCAGCCTCTCGAGATCAAAGGCGGCTGCATAGCGCTGCCCGAGCGTCCCGGTCTCGGCGTGGAGATCGACCGCGAACAGCTGGAAAAAGCACATAAGCTCTATGTCGAGAAGGATCTCGGCGCGAGGAACGATGCTCTCGGTATGCAGTATCTGATCCCCGGCTGGACCTTCGACCCCAAGAAACCGAGTCTGGTACGATAACACCGATCCGCTGAATACGGACCCAAATCCAAAAAGGCTGCCGCATGGAACCCGTGCGGCAGCGTTTTTATTCTTCTGACTGTACCTTACTGTGCCCTTAGTGCCGCGTCCTTCATGGACCGTACATAAGCGCCGATCTGCTCCGGCGCTTCTTTGCCGTACTTTTCAAGCAGCCGGATGATCGCGGATCCGACGATAACACCGTCCGCCTGTGCGGCGAATCTCTCCGCCTGCTCCGGTGTCGAGATCCCGAATCCGATCGCGCAGGGGACATCCGTATTCTCTCTGACGACCTTAACGATGGACGCAAGATCCGTTTTGATCTCGCTCCGGACCCCTGTAACGCCGAGGCTCGAGACGATGTAAAGGAATCCCTCAGCCTCTCGGGCGATCATCGCGATGCGGTTCTCGGAAGTCGGAGCGATCAGGGAAATCAGATCCACACCGTATTTCCGGCAGACCGGTCCGAACTCTTCTTTTTCCTCAAAAGGCAGATCCGGCAGGATCAGTCCGTCGATCCCGGTCTCCCTGCATGCCGCGATGAACCGCTCCGCGCCGTAGGAGAAAATGACGTTCGCGTACGTCATAAAGACGAACGGGATGCTGACGTCGCGGTGCAGATCCCTGACGAGGCCAAAGATCTTATCGGTCGTAACTCCGCCCTGAAGTGCCCGCAGATTGGCCCCCTGTATGACCGGTCCCTCAGCGGTCGGATCCGAGAACGGAATACCGAGCTCTATCAGATCCGCGCCGTTCTCTGCAGCTGCGCGCACGGCTGCGGCCGTCGTCTCCAGATCCGGATCTCCGCAGGTAATAAAGCCGATAAAAGCCTTCCCGTTTACGAATGCATTCCCGATCTTACTCATGGATATCCTCTCCTCTGTAACGCGCGATGGCAGCGCAGTCTTTATCTCCTCTGCCGGAAACCGTGATGACGATGATCTTCTCCTTCCCCATGGACGGCGCGATCTTCATCGCATGCGCGACCGCGTGGGCGGACTCGATCGCAGGAATGATCCCTTCTGTCCTGGCCAGATATTCAAAAGCGCAGACCGCCTCTTCATCCGTTACCGGGACATATTCCGCGCGGCCTATATCATGCAGATACGCATGCTCCGGCCCGACGCCGGGATAGTCCAGTCCCGCCGAGATCGAATACACCGGCGCGATCTGTCCGTATTCGTCCTGGCAAAAGTACGACTTCATCCCGTGAAAAATGCCGACGCTGCCGGTATTCATCGTCGCTGCGGTCTCAAATGTATCGATGCCTCTGCCGGCCGCTTCGCAGCCGATCAGCCACACGTCTTTATCGTCAATAAAGTGATAGAAAGATCCGATCGCGTTGGATCCTCCGCCGACACAGGCGAGCACTGCGTCCGGCAGCCGACCCTCTTTCTCCAGGATCTGTTCCTTGATCTCCCGGGAAATGACGGCCTGGAAATCCCGCACGATAGTCGGGAACGGATGCGGTCCCATGACAGATCCCAGGCAGTAATGCGTGTCATCGATACGGGATGTCCACTCGCGCATGGCTTCGGAAACGGCATCCTTAAGTGTAGCTGTTCCGGTCGTCACCGGAATGACCTCCGCCCCGAGCAGACGCATACGATATACGTTTAGCGCCTGCCTGACCGTGTCTTCCTTGCCCATGAAAACAACGCACTCCATCCCCATCAGGGCGGCGGCTGTCGCGGTGGCAACGCCGTGCTGACCGGCTCCGGTCTCCGCGATCAGACGGGTCTTGCCCATCTTTTTCGCCAGTAAAGCCTGCCCCAGCACATTGTTGATCTTGTGCGCTCCGGTATGGTTCAGATCCTCCCGCTTGAGATAGATCTTTGCCCCGCCGAGATCTTCCGTCATTTTCCCGGCATAGTACAGCCTGGACGGGCGTCCTGCGTATTCGTTGAAAAGCTCCGCAAGCTCCCGGTTGAATTCCGGATCATTCTTATACCGGTTATAAGCCTCTTCCAGCTCGATCACCGCGTTCATCAAGGTCTCCGGAATGTACTGTCCTCCATAGATTCCGAATCTTCCGTTTGGATTGGTCATTTTATTCTCTTCTTTCTCCTACTCGTTAACTGATTCCTGACTTCTGACGGCAGCTGCAAAAGCCGCCATTTTGATTCTGTCTTTTACTCCGTCCGTCTCGATGCCGGAGCTGACGTCGACCGCATAAGGCCGCAGCGTACGGACCGCCCGTCCGGCATTCTCCGGTGTCAGGCCGCCCGCAAGGAAATACGGTCTGCTGAATCCGCGCAGCATGGTCCAGTCAAAAGCTTTTCCTGTCCCAGCGCCGGAATCAAGCAGCACATAATCGGCTTCGGATTGCTCCGCCGTAATCAGATCTGCCTCTGATTGTATCCTGTAAGCCTGGATAATCCGGCAGTCCGTCAGCTTTCGCAGTTTCTGCAGATATGCAGCATCCTCAGCGCCATGCAGCTGCGCCAGATCGATCGTCCCCTCTGCAAGCAGTCCGGCGACTGTCTCCGGCTGCGCGTTTACGAATACACCGACTGCGGGAATCCCCTCCGCAAGCAGCTTCTTTAGATCCCGCGCCTCGTCCGGCGTGACATAGCGCTTGCTCTTTTCGGCGAAAACAAAACCAATATAGTCCGGATGCAGTTCATTCGCGGCTTCGATATCACACGGGCGTGACAGCCCGCAGAATTTAATTCTGATCATAACCGGTATACCTGTCAGTTCTGTCCCCGCAGCTCGGCAAGGCGAGCCTTTTTATCGTGCGCCCGCATCAGAGCCTCTCCGATCAGTACCGCATCACAGCCGAGCTCCCGCAGCAATGCCACATCCTTTGGACCGGCTATACCGCTCTCCGAGACAAAGAGTATGTCCGAAGGGATCATTTCCCGCAGTCTGCAGCTGTTTCCGGTATCCACCGAAAAATCCCGCAGGTTCCGGTTGTTCACGCCGATGATCCGGGAACCTGCCCGCAAGGCTCGTTCCACTTCGTTCTCATCATGTGTCTCCACCAGCGCGGAAAGACCCAGATCATCGCAGATCTGCCGGTATTCCTGAAGCTGCTGATCGTCCAGGATGGAACAAATCAGCAGCACAGCCGATGCTCCAAGCAGTTTTGCCTCATAGATCATATACGGATCGACGGTAAAATCTTTCCGCAGACAGGGAATCGAAATTGCAGCCGCAATTTCCTGCAGATAGGCATCGCTGCCGAGGAACCATTTTGGTTCCGTTAATACCGATACACAGTCCGCGCCGGCCGCCTCGTATTCTTTAGCGATCTGCAGATAGGGGAAATCCGTCACGATCCGTCCTTTTGAGGGCGATGCCTGCTTGCATTCGCAGATAAAAGCGAGATCTGTCCCGGAAAGAGCTTTTTCAAAACGAAAATCTCCTTTGGGCAGCGCTTCTGCGTCCCTTCTGACCATCTCCGGAGACTGTTTGGCTTTAGCCCGTTCGACCCGTTCTCTTGCGTAAGCGGCAAGCTGATCCAGAATCGTCATCAGCCTTCCTCCGGCCGGTTGCTGACCTCGATCAGACGGTGCAGTGTATCGAGCGCCTTCTCCGAATCAATCAGCTGCGCAGCGAGCTCAATGCCTTCTTTTATGCTAGCTGCCTTATCCGCGATATACAGAGCCGCTCCGGCATTCATCAGAACAGCGTCCCGCTTCGGTCCCCGCTCTCCCTGCAGGATATTAGCGGTGATCAGCGCGTTCTCGCGCGGACTGCCGCCCTTCAGTTCTTCCTTAGAACAGCGTTTAAAGCCGAAATCCTCCGGCGTGATGGTATAGGTTTTATACCAGCCGTCGCGAATCTCGCTGACCCTGGTCGGTGCGCTCATGGAAATTTCATCCAGCTTATCCAATCCATAGACAACCATTCCGCGACGGATCCCGAGGCACGTCAGGACCTGTGCGATCGGTTCGACCAGATAATCATCATAGACGCCCAGGATCTGCATCGTCGGCGTGCCGGGATTGGTCAGCGGTCCGAGGATGTTGAAAACTGTCCGGAAACCCAGTTCTTTACGGATCGCACCGACGTATTTCATGGAAGTATGATACTTCTGCGCAAAGAAGAAGCACATACCCACTTCCCGCAGCAGCTCGACGCATCTTGCCGGACTCTGCTGGATATTGACGCCGAGCGCCTCCAGGCAATCCGCCGTTCCGCTCTGTGAGGAAGCCGCGCGGTTGCCGTGTTTCGCGATTTTGACTCCTCCTGCCGCCGCGACAAAGCTTGCGGTAGTGGAGATGTTGAAGCTCTGTGCATTGTCGCCGCCGGTCCCGACAATGTCCATGACTTCCATGCCCGTCTCGACTCTGGTCGCGTGTGCCCGCATTGCCGCGGCACAGCCCGCGATCTCATCCGTTGTCTCCGCTCTTGCGCTCTTCGTTGAGAGCGCTGCCAGGAAAGCCGCGTTCTGTGTGGCTGAAGTCTCGCCGCTCATGATCTCATTCATGACGGTATAGGCTTCATCGTACGTCAGATCTCCCTTGTTGACGATTTTTACAATTGCTTCCTTAATCATGCTGTTTACCCCCTCTGTTTATTATTCTGTACCGATGCTGTATTACTCTTGCCGTCCTCCTGACAAAGAAGAATAAAAAATCCCTGACAGAAAACGTGTTCCTGTCAAGGACGAATAATCATACAACTTACCCGCGGTGCCACCCTGTTTCACGGCGTGATCCGTGCGCTTAGCGGGATACCAGCATATCCCCGGCGTTGTAACGTCTGCCTCCGGCGTTGCAGAATACTCTGTGCAAGCACATTTGACTGCACCCTCAGCGGTCCATTTGACAATCTGTATCCGGCCTGACTCTCAGCATCGCAGGCTCTCTGTACGGGCATCCCTGCCGTTATCTCCGCTTCAACGGTTTATGTATTAAATTTTCCGCATTATAGCATGTCTTATACAGCGCTGTCAATACATTTTTGCACAAATCCTTACAGAGATTGCATAAAACAAAAGCAGTGTTTACTCTTTCCCTTTATACTCAAAATAATCGAAGTCGCAATGCGCACCTTCCCCCTGGCAATACAGTCCCAGGTAGGTCCCCGTAAATCCGCCTGCCGCTTCCCGGCATAGGTGGGACCCGTCGCAATGCAGCCGCAGAACCTTGTATCTGTCCGGATCTGTGCCGTAATACAGATTGTAAAACTGATATTCCGCCTCCAGAAGCAGTCGGACTTTGCCGGTACCCTCCGGCAGAACAACCGAGGCAAGCTCTTCATCTGCCCCGGCAAAGCGCCGGACTGCTGACAGGATAAGTGTCCCATCCCTGCGCGCAAGTTCCGCCCGCAGATGGTAGTTTTCATTCATCCACGCGATCATACCGGCCTGCGTACCTTCCGGAAGTTCTGCTTCCAGCACGGTCCGTCCATCAGCGCACATGTGCTGCTGCCGCCTGAGCAGCATGGCCGGATTACCCTGCTCACAGACGGTATTCTTTTTACCGTACAGACGCAGATAACCGGGCCGTTCCGTCAGACTCCAGTACTGTCCCTCCGGCGTCCGCAGATGGTTCCACGCGAGACCGGGCTCCAGCGCGTCAAAATGATCACAGGCCGCTTCCGGGACGAGTTTCATCGGTGGCAGATCCGGCGCAGGATAGGAGAATTCCACCCGGCCCGTTTCCGGGCTGTAGACCGGCCATTCATCCTCCCAACAAACCGGTACGGCAAAGGTCTCACGGCCCAGGATCCTGTAGTCGCCGCCGTCCGGACGGGAAGCAAGCATCACCGCCCACCACTGGCCGTTTGCAAGCCGCACCAGATCAGAATGTCCCACACTATGGATGGCTGCCGGCCTTCTCATCGTCCGGTGCGTGCAGATCGGATTGCGCGGATTGCATTCGTACGGTCCGAACAGTTCACGGCTGCGGAAGATCGAGATCGCGTGGTCATGACTGGTGCCCCCTTCAGCGATCAGCAGATAATACCAGCCGTTGATATGGTAGATATGCGGGCCTTCCGGCGTGTGCGCGTTATGCACCGCGCCATCCGTCAGAAGCACATGCGGCTCGTCAAGGAGCCGGCCGGCCGCGATGTCCAGTTTCTGGATCCAGATATGCCGCGCGCTTGACGGCCGGTCAGGATAAGGCCTCAGATTGCCCAGATAATAAGCTGTCCCGTCGTCGTCAAAGAAGATCGTCGGATCGATTCCCTGCGCGCCTTCGATGACGACCGGATCGCTCCACGGACCGGCAGGATCCGCCGCCGTCACATAGAAATTCACATTGCCCCAATATGGAGGATCCTGAACCAGTGTCGTGATCATATAGAACAAACCGTCATGATAACGGATCGTGGACGCATAGATGCCCTGCGACGCCCGCACACCGGCAAGCTCAAGCTGCTCCGGCCGGGTCAGGCAGTGTCCGATCTGCTCCCAGTGTACGAAATCGGTCGAATGGAACACCGGTACGCCGGGAAAAAACTCAAACGTGGACGTTACCAGATAGTAGTGGCCGTCCACCGCGCATACGGACGGATCGGGGTAGAAACCGGGCAGGATCGGGTTCCTGAGTGTTGACATGGTCGAATCCTCCTTGGGTCAGTGTTTCATCATGCATTCTCCGGCTGTCCGCGCAGTCTCAGACTGCACAGTACAGCTTATTTCCACCTGGCGAGCAGGTATTCGTTCTCTGCTACGAAAAGCGCGCCGACGCCGTGACCGTTATTGGGAACGATCGGTTCGCCGGTCGTATAATACTCATAGGAACCGTCGCGGATAACGCCTGTGCCGGGGTTCTTGCCGAGGCCGGCGCTCTTGCAGATATTGTTCAGGAAAACTTCGCTGTTCTCCTCCACAAGGAATTTATCCAGCACGCTCTCATAGACCTTAACGCCCTCTTCACGCCACTCTGCATCGATCATACCGATGCGGGCAGCTTTCATCATGGCAAAAGCAAGCATCAGCGATCCGCTGGTTTCAAGATAATTGTTCTCCTCGCCCGGGCGGTTGAAGACCTGATACCACATGCCTTCGCGCTGGAGCGGCATCATACCGTTAAGGAGCTCCAGAAGCTGTGCGGCCAGTGCCGCGGCCCCTTCCGGATCATCATCCCTGATGGTCTCATAGATCTCAACAAGCGCCATGGAGAGCCAGCCGACGGAGCGAAGCCATACATTGGGGGACAGACCTGTTTCCTTATCGCACCAGAACATCAGCTTCTCGGTATCGCAGGCATGATAGTACACGCCCTCAGCCGGCACATAGCAGAGCTCACGGACCGTTGCGAGCTGCTTCAGCGTATCGGAATAATCCTTCACTTCGCAGAAACGCTTCACATAACCGGTATAGAAGAGATGCGCCATGTACAGGCCGTCCAGCCACACCTGGTTCGGATAGTTGGATTTATGCCAGAAACTGCCCTGCCGGGTGCGGGGGAACTTCAGCATCGCTTCAAAGAAACGGCCGGCAAGCTCCTTATACTTCTCCTCGCCGAACTCATCGTACAGAATCAGCAGCGCGTTTGCCTGGGAGATCTGGTCGGTGCTGGCGTAATTGAAATCGATCACATTATCGATGCCTTCATCGATCAGCGCGTCGATATAATCCTTGATCAGCCGGATCTCGATATCGTTGCCGGTGATCTTGCCGTGACGGTAGTAGCCGAGAAACATGAGCTCACGTACATATGCCCAGCGGGCAAGAGAGTTTCCGTACTTCTCCAGATACGTTTTGCCGTTAAAAGCTTCCGGCATTCTCTGCAGACGCAGAGCCTCGACTAAAGCATTTTTCATTTTCACATCTCCTTGTTGTAATAAAAAGTCCCCGGCAGAAACCGTATTTCTGTCAAGGACGAATAATCATGCTGCTTACCCGCGGTGCCGCCTTGTTTCACAGCGTGAACCATGCTCTTTGCAGGATACCGTTTCTATCCGCTTCATCAGTTTAATATATGAAATTATAAAAAGTATAGCATAGCTTAAGAGAGGCTGTCAATACATCCGGATAATAATAAAACCGCCCCGGTATGGAGCGGTCATTTGCAGTACTGTATTACTGATTCGGCCGTGCAGCCTTTTTCCGTTCATTTACAGCATCCGGTCAGACCTGTCCCTCCAGGAAACGCACCGCGTAATCCGCATACAGCGCGACCTGGACCGTCATACAGTTCTCATCGACGTCAAAATGCGAATTGTGCTGGGCCACCTGCGTGTTCGGATCCGTCTCACTGCGGGATCCGACATAGCAATAGACGCCGGGCACTTTGTTGATGAATTCCGCCATATCGTCACCGCTGAGCGCCGGACGGCGGCTCGTGATCATGTTCTCCGCGCCGAAAAGCGAAGTCATTACCTTTTGCGCTTCCAGCGTGGCTGCCGCATCATTGATGAGCGGCGCCGTGTAATTTTTCCACTCCGTCTCGACGGTTCCGCCGTAGCTCTCCGCAGTCAGACGGCACAGGCGGTCCAGTTCTTCATGGACCTGTCTGCGCAGTTCCGGTGTGAGGACACGTACTGTCCCTTCCAGCTCCGCTTCCTGCGCGACAACATTGTAAGCCGTCCCTGCCGTGACCTTGCCGATCCCGATCAGGACATTATCCATCGGACTGGTTCGCCTTGTCACAAGCGCCTGCGCTCCTACAACGATCTGGCTGGCGATATACGCAGCGTCGATTCCGTGCTGAGGCGTCGAAACATGTGCTCCGAGGCCGTGCACCTTAATGCGGAACCAATCGACACTGGCGTTATTCGGACCTTCCATGATGACGACTTTACCGACCGGAATATCGCTGCCGATATGGATTCCGAACGTCCGGTCCGCACCGTCCGCAACACCCTCCGCTACCATCGTCTGTCCGCCGTAGCCGATCTCCTCGGCCGGCTGGAAGACCAGACGGACTGTCCCGTGGAAAAGATCCCGGTTCTTAGCGAGGATCCTCGCGGCGCCGATCAGAGATGCCGTATGCGCGTCATGTCCACACGCGTGCATTTTTCCGGGAATGGTGCTCTTATAGGGACAGTCATTCTCTTCCGTTACCGGCAGCGCGTCGATATCCGCTCGCAGAAGGATGGTTTTCGCAGGCTGATCGGCGGCGCCGGTGCCTGTGATCTCGGCAACGACGCCTGTATCCGCATATCTGCGATGAGCGACACCGATCGCGTCAAGCTCCTGCTCGATCCGCTGCTGCGTCCCGTATTCCTCGCGTCCGAGCTCCGGATGGCGGTGAAAATACCGACGCAGCCCGACGATATACCCGTGATCTTCCCGGACCTGCTGCAGCAGATCCTTCTCCTGTTCCGTCATTTTGCGGATCAGTTCTTCTTGCCGGCCGCTTCCTTCAGCGCGTCGACAGAATCATACTTGCTGGAGTACAGTGTCAGAGGAGCCATCAGCGTATCACCGATCGCTTCGATCTCATAACCCTGGGATTGAACCTCGGAAGCAAGATATGCCTTATGCTGGAAGGAATTCAGGTCGATGTCTCCGCTGTTCAGTGCCTCGTTCGGCAGATTGTAGGCGTCGAATTCGACCATCTCCAGATAAATGTTGGCACCCTGGTCGTCCAGGACCTTCTGGCAGGCGATCCACTGATCGTTGGAAGATCCGCAGACACCTACGCGTACGACGGTCTTGCCCTCTTTGTCGGACTTGTAGCCATCGACCTGCGCTAGGATTTCCTCATCAGACGCAGAAGCTTTCTGGTACTCAAAAGCCGGAACATAAGCCTCTTTGTACTTCGCGATGATATACTGTCCCACCAGATCGGTCTGGAAAGCTTCCACGATCGTCTTGTAGGTCTCGTTATCCTTGTCAGCAGTCCTTGCAACGATGACGTTGACAAAAGGATTGTCGCCGCCCTGCGCCTCAGTAGCCTGAGCCTGGGATTCGATCAGCAGGCCGTCCTTGGAAGGAACGAATCCGGCTGCTGTAGCGTAGGTTCCGTTGATCGTCGCCGCGCCGTAATCGTCCAGTGTGGACGGCAGGGTATTGGCGGTCGTCGGAACGATCTCGATGTTGTAGATATACTTGGTGACATCCTTAAGCTCCGGGACCCATCCGGCAGCCGGATCCACCTCGATCAGGCCGGCTGTCTCCAGCAGTTTGATCGCGCGTCCGCCGTTCGTCGCGTCATCGGGAATACCGATCTTGACAGCTTCCTTGGACTTTGCTCCGCCCGCGCATGCTGCCGCTCCGACAGCCAGTACCAGTACAAGCACCAGCGCCAACAGTTTCTTACTCATTTTGTTTCCTCCTGTAATGTATATTTTTTCTGGAACAAAGAATGATTCGTGGTTCTCTTGGCCAGGATGTTCCCGATGCTCTGCACCAGGGAGACGAAGATCAGAAGGACGATAACACAGACATTTACGATGTCCTGGTGATGCAGATTCTGACCGTAATTGATGGCAAAACTCCCGATTCCGCCGGCCCCGACAGCACCTGCCATCGTTGTCAGGCCGATCAGGCTGATCGACGTGATCGTGACCGCGCGGATCAGATCCGGCACCGCTTCATGTAGATACACGCGGAAGATAATGCCGGCTTTGCCGCTTCCCATCGCGGTCGCAGCCTCGACCTTGCCGGGATCCACACCCGCGAGCGCCGCTTCCACCTGTCTGGTAAAGAACGGCGTAGCGCCAAAGATCAGCGGTACGATCGCTCCGCGGACACCGATCGCCGTTCCGGTGATCAGGCGTGTAAAGGGGATCAGGAAGATCAGCAGAATGATGAACGGGATCGAGCGGAAAACGTTCGTGACTTTATCGACGACCTGGTAGAGCACCGGATTTTCCATGATGCCTCCACGTCGTGTCACGGTCAACAGAATGCCGAAGATCCCGCCGAAAAGGAATGTAAACAGTCCCGAAATCAGGAACATCTGGAATGTCGCAGACAGGCTTTCTGCGAATTTGTCCGTATAGGCCGCGACATTCGGCATCAGATTCTCAAGCCACTCTGGCATCTGCGATCACCTCCACTCTGACACCGCTGTTCCTCATAAAAGCGATGGCTTCGTCTATATTGCCGCTCTCGCCCGTGATCGAAACGACCAGCTCGCCCAAGGGGCTGCCCTGCAGCATTTCGACATTCGCGAGAACGATATTCATATTGACTGCGAACTTCCTGGAAACATCGGAGATCAGCGCGTCCCCGACCGCATCCTTGCCGTACACGCACCGCAGCAGGACGCTGTTGCGGCTCTTGTCCAGAAGCGTACTGTTCTGCTCTACCAGTTTCTGCAGATTGCCCATGCCATTGGAGCTCTCAACAAATCTCCGGGTAATAGGCTGCTTCGGATCAGCGAAAACATCGTAGACCAGGCCTTCTTCCACAACCGCGCCGTCCTCCATGACCGCAACGCGCTCGCAGATCTCCTTGACGACCGCCATCTCATGCGTGATCAGGACGATCGTGAGCCCCAGTCGTTTGTTCAGATCTTTCAGCAGGGACAGGATAGAAGCCGTTGCTCCGGGATCCAGAGCGCTCGTTGCCTCATCGCTCAGCAGGATCTTCGGATTATTGGCAAGCGCACGCGCTATCGCGACTCGCTGCTTCTGTCCGCCGGAGAGCTCCGACGGGTAGCTTGCGATCTTGTCGCGCAGATCAACAAGATCCAGCATCTCCAGGACCCGCTTGCGGATCTCGTCTTTCTTCATGCCTGAATACTTCAGCGTGTACGCAACGTTCTCGTAGACCGTGTTCCTCTCCAGCAGATTGAAATGCTGGAAGATCATGCCGATCCCGCCTCGCAGGCTTTTAAGCTTCTTCTCGCTGAGCGGGGTCTGTCCCTTTCCGCCCTCAGGCGTAAAATACAGCTTGCCCTCCGCAGCTGTCACCGTTCCGAAACCGCTGAGCGCGATCGATCCGGAATCCGGCTTCTCCAGGAAATTGATGCAGCGTACCAGCGTGGACTTGCCGGCACCGGAATACCCGATGATCCCATATACCTCTCCGTCACGGATCGTAAGGGATACATCCCTGACGGCCGCGACGTTATTCTCTTTCGCCGTGAAGGTCTTGCTGACGTGACTGATCTCGATCAAAATATATCCCCTCTCCCTGTCTACAAAAAAACCGTCCTGTTAAGGACGGTCTGTAACCGTGTTACCACCTTACTTTACGGCATCATCACTGATACCGCCTCGCAGAGTACCAACATACTCCTCACTGTTAACGGTGTGCGCCGTCCGGCCTTATTGACTATGCATTCATTCCGGATGCTCCGAGACCATGTTCATCTGCCATTTCCTCATTCCTTCTCAGCTTGCCGGAATTCTCTGTAAAGTCCGGGACAGATTACTCTTCTCTTCTTAGCGTTATACTGTTCAGTTGTTGCTGAACGGGAAGTCCCGCAAACAGCATGCATCATTTATATCATATCCGATAATTCTTGTCAAGCGCAAACGCCAAAATGTTTTTTCAAATGATGCTTGACAAAGCGGCCGGCATCTTGTATAATTAACAAGGTCGAAATAGAGGAATAGTTCAGCTGGCAGAACGTCGGTCTCCAAAACCGAATGTCGTGGGTTCAAATCCTACTTCCTCTGTTTTTTTATTTCTTTTAGAAGGCTGAGTCTGTCGTACCGTCTTCGGCAGAGCCGTAAACATTCAGGCAGCCTGCAAAATCAAAAACGCCGCGTCCGGATCCTGTGATCCTGCCGCGGCGTATTATTGTCGTGGAGAACGGTACTCCCACTCTCCGCTGTGTGTGCGATCAGCCCTGTCTCTGTTTATGCTTCGGATTGGTGCAGATAATCATGACTCTGCCCTTTCTCCGGATAATTCTGCACTTTTCGCACATGGGCTTAACAGATGAACGTACTTTCATTTCGAACGCTCCTTTCTTACTTGGCACGCCAGATGATGCGGCCTTTGGTCAGATCATACGGAGACATTTCAATCGTCACTCTGTCTCCCGGAAGAATCTTAATATAGTTTACCCTCAGCTTACCGCTCAGGTGGCACAGAACCTGGTGCTTGTTCTCGTTCAGTTCGACCTTGAACATCGCATTGGGAAGCTTGTCTGTTACAATGCCTTCAAATTCAATTGCATCTTTTTTAGCCAAGATATCAACCTCCTTGATTATACCGTTGTCAGAATCTCGTAGCCTTCCTCGGTTACCAGAATCGTGTTTTCGTAATGGGACGCTATCGAACCGTCCCTCGTAACCGTTGTCCAACCGTCATCCAAAACTCTGACCGCGGCATTTCCCAATGTAAGCATCGGTTCAATCGCAAGGGTCATTCCGCTTTTGAGCTTAGGTCCGCGTCCGACCGGTTTGTAATTGGGGATCAGCGGATCCTCATGCAGCTCGGTCCCGACGCCGTGTCCGGCAAATTCACGTACAATTCCGCAGCCGTATTCTATAGCTTTCTTTTCCACTCCGGCAGAGATCTCATGCAGATGGGCACCGGCTTTCACACAGGACACACCTGCGTAGAAAGCTTCCTTAGCGGCCTGTATCATTCTGGCGGCGTCCTCTCCGATCTCTCCGACCGGATAGGTCCTTGCGCCGTCACCGTGATAACCGTT
Source organism: Bacillota bacterium (assembly GCA_017441925.1). GTDB lineage: Bacteria > Bacillota > Clostridia > Lachnospirales > Bianqueaceae > RUG12817. The sequence continues at coordinate 20,138 of JAFRUE010000015.1, read as the reverse complement.
CAGGATCGCGCCGACATCAATGCTGATGATCTGTCCCTCATGCAGAACCTGCTTTGAAGAAGGGATCCCATGGATCACGACCTCGTCCGGTGACGCACAGATCGCTGCAGGAAAGCCGTCGTATCCCTTGAATGAAGGAACCGCGCCTTCCCCGCGGATGATCTTCTCCGCGATCCGGTCAAGCTCTGCCGTGGATACTCCCGGTCTGATGTATTCACCGATCTCGCTGAGCACTTTGCCGACGACGCGGCACGCTCTGCGGATCTTCTCCACCTCGTCCGGGCTTTTTACGATGATCGCCATATTTACTCCTGAATGGCACGGAGTACTGACTCCGTAACTTCATCCATCGGCTTGGCGCCGTCAACCTGCTTCAGGATCCCCTGCTTCTCGTAATAATCGATCAGCGGGGCCGTCTGCTCGTGGTAAACGTTCAGACGGTTCTTTACAGTCTCGGCTTTATCGTCTTCGCGGATGATCAGCTGATCTCCGCAGACATCGCAGATTCCTTCTTTACGGGGAGGATTGCTGACGATATGATAGGAAGCTCCGCATTTGGGGCAGACTCTGCGTCCGCTCATGCGGTTCATGATGTCTTCGTCTTTAACATCCAGGTTGATCGCGCAGTCAAGGCTTGTTCTGCCGGTCAGCGCTTCAGCCTGCGGAATCGTTCTCGGGAAACCGTCCAGAATATATCCGTTTGCACAGTCCTCGTCAGCCAGACGTGACATCAGCATATTGATCGTCACTTCGTCCGGTACGAGCTGTCCCTTGGAAATATAGGATTCTGCAAGGATTCCGAGCTCAGTATGGTTCCGGATATTCGCGCGGAAGAGATCTCCCGTCGAAATGTGCGGGATATGGAGCGCTTCGGCAACTCGTGCTGCCTGCGTGCCTTTCCCTGCGCCAGGTGCTCCCAACATCAGAAGTTTCATCTCAAATCTCCTTAAATCAGCGAAGGAAACCCTTGTAATGCCTTGTTACCATCATTCCTTCGATCTGCTTGACAGTTTCAAGCGCAACGCCGACCGCGATCAGCATGGAAGATCCGCCGATATTCAGGTTGTCGATCTTGAATACGAAGGACAGAATCAGCGGGATCGCTGCGCAGATCGCAAGACCGATCGCTCCGATGAAGGTGATATTGCGGCTGACCTTCTTGATGTACTCGAATGTCGGTCTGCCCGGACGGATACCCGGGATAAAGCCGCCGTTCTTCTTCAGGTTGTCCGCGATATCCATCGGATTGAAGGTGATGGAAGCGTAGAAATACGTAAAGAGAATAATCAGAACAATATACAGGCATGCTCCGAACCAGTGGCTTGTGGAAAGCCAGTTAAGGATCGTTCCCCAGGTACCGGTCGGGTTGGAGTTGAAGAAGCCTGTAATGATCTGCGGGAAGCTCAGCAGAGAGATCGCGAAGATGATCGGGATAACTCCGACGAGGTTCACGCGGACCGGAATATGTGTGCTCTGACCGCCGTACTGCTTGCGTCCCTGCATTCTCTTGGCGTACTGGATCGGAATCCGTCTCTCACCGAGCGAAAGCAGAACAACAAACGCTACGACCAGAATAAAGACTACCAACAGGATAATAAGAGCCCACTTGTTCTCATAATTTGCCAGCGAGCGGATCATCGACGGAACGCGGGACAGGATGTTGACCATAATGATCAGGGACACACCGTTGCCGACGCCCTTAGCGGTGATGCTCTCACCGATCCACATGACAAACGCAGTACCGGCCGTGAAGATAATCACGGAAACAATGATCGCCCATACAGTGTTAACGCTGCTGGACATCACATTGTAAGCAGAATTCAGGCTGTAGGAAATTCCGAATGCCTGAATCAGCGCCAGCGCGACTGTCAGATAACGGGTATACTGGTCGATCTTCTTCCTTCCGGCTTCACCTTCCTGATTCAGCTCTTCCAGACGCGGAATCGCGATGGTCAGAAGGCTCATGATAATCGATGCGTTGATGTAAGGCGTGATGCCCATGGCGAAAAGATTCATGCTGCTGAATGCTCCGCCGCTCATCGCGTCAAACAGCGCAAATACGCCGTTATTCGTGGAGAAATACTCACTGATGACTCTCGAATCGATGAAAGGACTCGGCAGTGTGGAGCCAAGTCTGACGAGCGCGAGCATCAGGAGCGTGAAGATCAGTCTCTTCCTTAAATCAGGAATTTTCCAAGCGTCTCGTATTGTCTGTAAAAACAAACTAACCGCCCTCCTTTACTATTGATCTGCACGCCCCGCAAGGCAGGGCGTGCTGTAGGTATTGATCAATCGTTCAGGGCAACAGTGCCGCCCAGCTCTTCGATCTTGGCCTTAGCTCCGGCGCTGACAGCCGTGACCTGGACAGTAAGCTTCTTCTCAAGCTTGCCATTCCCAAGGATCTTGACTCCGTCGCGCGGATTGCTGATAACGCCTCTCTCAACGAGAGAAGCGATGGTAACAGTCTCGCCATCTTCAAAGACGTTCAGGCGGTCGACGTTAAGGGCAACGATTTCTTTCGTATTGCGGTTGGTAAAACCACGCTTCGGCAGACGACGGAACAGAGGCATCTGACCGCCTTCAAAGCCAAGACGTACTCCGCCGCCGGAACGGGCTTTCTGACCGTTCTGGCCGCGTCCGGAGGTCTCTCCGTTTCCGGATCCCTGGCCTCTTCCTACACGCCAGCGTTTGCTTTTGGCACCCTCAGCGGGCTTTAAATCCGATAAATTCATGAAGTTTCCTCCTATTACTCTTCGATCTCTTCCACTTTGACCATATGGGAAATATGGGCAATAGCGCCGCGCATAGCAGCGTCGTCGGGACGGATGATCGTCTGATGCAGCTTGGTGAATCCAAGGTTCTCAACGATCCTTCTGTTCTTCGGATTGGATGCGATAACGGATTTGATAAGGGTAATTTTCAGTTTCTTAGCCATTGAAAGGTCCCCCTTATTTCAGAATTTCCGCGACGGTCTTACCGCGGACCGCAGCAACTTCTTCCGGTGTCTTCAGAGCAGACAGTCCGGCGAAAGTAGCAGCTACGACGTTGTTCTTGTTATTGGATCCCAGAGATTTGGTACGGATGTTGCGGATACCTGCAAGATCCAGAACCGCACGCGCCGGGCCGCCGGCGATAACGCCTGTGCCTTCCGGAGCGGCCTTCAGCAGAATGGAAGCACTGCCGAACTGTCCCAGGAAATCATGAGGAATGGATCCGATTTCCGTAACGGCAACCGTGATCATGGACTTCTTGGCTGCTTCCTCACCCTTGCGGATGGCTTCCGGAATCTCAACAGCCTTGCCCAGTCCGAAACCTACATGACCCTGCTTGTCTCCGACAACGACAAGAGCCGTAAATCTCTGATGACGTCCGCCTTTAACCGTCTTGCTGACGCGCTTGATGGTTACGACGGTAGATGTAAGCTCACCCAACGTATTGGGATCGATTCTATCCTTCTTCATTAAACTGCCTCCTGTTATTGAAAACTCACGTTAAGACTTACGGAGCCTCAGAACTTGAGACCGGCTTCTCTCGCCGCGTCCGCAAGCGCCTGTACGCGTCCGTGATAGAGGAAACCGCCGCGGTCGAAGACCACTTCGGTGATCCCCTTGCCGGCTGCGCGCTCAGCGAGGACCTTACCGACAGCTGCAGCTGCCTGCGTATCGTTTGTCTTTTCGATCTGCGCCTTGACATCCGCGTCAAGCGTGGAGGCGGATACAAGTGTCATGCTCTTGCTGTCATCAATGATCTGCGCATACATGTGCTTCTCACTGCGGAATACGGAAAGTCTCGGACGAACTTCGGTTCCAATAATATGGCGGCGCATTCTGTAATGCTTCTTGTTACGTAAAATGTTCTTCGCACTTTTCTTAATCATTACCAGTCACCTCTCCCATTATTTACCGGTCTTGCCGACCTTGCGCAGGATGTGCTCATCCGCATACTTGATTCCCTTGCCCTTATAGGGTTCCGGGGGACGCTTGAAGCGGATGTTAGCCGCATACTGGCCGACCTTCTCGCGATCGATGCCCTTGATCGTGATCTTTGTCGGATCCTCGACAACAGCCTCGACGCCTTCCGGGTCTTCCATCTCTACGGGATGAGAATAACCGAGTGTCAGGATCAGCTTGCTGCCCTGCTTAGCCGCACGGTAGCCGACGCCGTTGATCTCGAGCTTCTTCTCGAATCCCTGTGTAACACCAACGACCATATTGTGGAGCAGAGCGCGGGTCAGTCCGTGCAGGGATTTCTCCTGCTTCAGATCGCTGGAGCGCTCGACTACGATGTGGCCGTCCTTCTGCGAAATCTTCATTCTGGGCGAAAGCTTCTTCTCAAGAGTCCCCTTAGGTCCCTTAACGGTAACGAAATTGTTCTCGTCGATCGTAACTTCCACACCGGCAGGAATTTCAACAGGTAATTTTCCAATTCGACTCATTGTATTGTTCCTCCTGCTTACCAGATAAAGGCGAGAACTTCACCGCCGACATTCTGCTCTCTGGCTTCTTTGTCAGTGATGATGCCTTTGTTGGTAGAAATAATCGCCGTGCCAAGTCCGTTCAGAACCTTCGGCAGTTTATCCTTGCTGGCATAAACGCGGAGACCGGGCTTGCTGATCCTCTTCAGACCGGACAGAACGCGGTCGTTCCTGTCTTTGCCGTATTTCATCGTGATACGGATGGTCTCAAAGTTGCCTTCCGCAACGATCTCATACTTCTTAACATATCCTTCACGCACGAGAATCTCGGCAATAGCCTTCTTCGTCTTGGAAGCAGGCACATCAACCGTCTCATGTCTCGCTGTATTCCCGTTCCTGATACGAGTCAGCATATCAGCAATCGGATCGCTCGTCATCATATTGATAGACCTCCTTAATATTCAGTTTGCCGGGCTTACCAGCTGGCCTTTTTCACGCCGGGGATTTCACCTTTGTAGGCCAGTTCCCGGAAACAGATACGGCAGATTCCATACTTGCGAAGTACGGAATGCGGACGTCCGCAGATCTTGCAGCGTGTATACGCGCGAGTGGAATACTTCGGTTTTGCGAGCCCTCTCTGCTGCTTGATAATCATGGATTTCTTAGCCATTTAAGTTATCTCCTTCATTCCTTGACAAAAGGCATGCCCAGAAGAGTGAGCAGCTCTTTTGCTTCTTCGTCGGTTTTAGCCGTCGTGACGAATACGATGTCCATGCCGCGGACCTTGTCAACCTGATCATAGGAAATCTCAGGAAAGATCAGCTGCTCACGGATGCCCAGCGCGTAGTTACCGCGTCCGTCAAAAGAGTTGGCGGAAACGCCGCGGAAGTCACGTACACGGGGCAGAGCCAGGCTGATCAGACGGTCGGCGAAATCATACATCTTGGTTCCGCGCAGCGTTACCTTGCAGCCGATGTTCATTCCTTCACGAACCTTGAAGTTCGCGATGGACTTGCGTGCCTTCGTGATGATGGGCTTCTGTCCGGAAATGATGGTCAGATCGCTGACAGCGCTCTCAAGAGCCTTAGGATTCTCCTTGGCCTCGCCTACACCCATATTGATGACGATCTTCTCGATCCTCGGAACCTCCATGATGTTCTTGTATGAGAACTTCTTGACCATGGCAGGTACAACATCATTCTTGTAGAAATCTCTCATTCTGTTAGTACTCACAGTGTTATCCTCCTTTATGGGTATAATGCGCCTTAATCAATGGCTTCCTTGTTTTCGGACTTCTTGGCAAATCTGACCTTCTTGCCGTCCTCAACACGGATACCCAAACGGGTGGGAACGCCTTCATGCAGATACATGACGTTGGAAGCGTCGATCGGAGCTTCCTGATGGATCAGTCCGCCCTGCTCCGCCGCGGTACGCGCCTTCTGATGCTTGGTGATCATGTTGGCACCTTCCACGATAACGCGGTTGTTCTTGGCGTCTACAGAAAGGATCTTACCTCTCGTACCCTTGGATGTACCGGCGATGACTACGACCTCATCACCCTTTTTTAACTTCATCTTAGCCATTACTTTGCCTCCTTACAGGACTTCCGGAGCGAGAGAAAGGATCTTCATGTACTTCTTCTCGCGAAGCTCACGGGCAACGGGTCCAAAGATACGGGTCCCGCGCGGATTCAGATCGTCCTGAATAATAACTGCCGCGTTGTCGTCGAAACGTACGAACGCTCCGTCTTTCCTGCGGATCGGCGCTGTCGTGCGAACGACAACAGCCTTAACGACATCGCCCTTCTTGACAACGCCGCCGGGTGTTGCATCTTTAACCGCAGCTACGATCGTGTCGCCGATATGAGCGAATTTATGTGTGGAACCGCCAGACACACGGATGCAGAGAAGCTCTCTGGCGCCGGTGTTATCGGCCACTTTCAATCTGGTTTCCTGCTGTACCATGACTGATACCTCCTTATTCGTTTACAAAAGTTGACGCCGGCTCAATTATTTAGCCTTTTCCACGATCTCGACCAGACGCCATCTCTTGGTCCGGGAAAGAGGTCTTGTCTCCATGACGCGGACACGGTCACCGACATGAGCCTCGTTATTCTCGTCATGAGCATGGAGCGTATAGGTTCTCTTAACGATCTTGCCGTACAGCGGATGCTTTACGTTATCCGTTACGCTGACGACGATCGACTTATCCATCTTATCGCTGGAAACGATTCCGACCATGGTCTTTCTTAAATTTCTTTCAGCCACTTAAGTTTCCTCCTTCTGCCGGACCTTACTGCTTGTCAGCGCTCTTCTGGGTCAGAAGAGTCTGGATCCTGGCAATATTGTGACGGACCTCTCTGATCCGAGCCGTATTGTTCAGCTGATTGGTGGCATTCTGAAAACGAAGGTTGAAAAGCTCTTTCTTCGCGGAAACAAGTTCCATCTCCAGCTGCTGTGAAGTCTTACCCTTCAGTTCGTCTAAAATACTATTCTTCAATGTGATTCACCATCCTGTTCTGATCCGGATCTCAGTCCCCGGCTTTAGCGTCGACAACCGCGTCCAGATCCGCTTTGGAATAGATCTTGCAGCGGACGGGAAGCTTGTGCATGGCAAGACGCAGTGCTTCGCGAGCCTGTGCTTCTCCGATTCCGGCGATTTCAAACATTACACGGCCGGGCTTCACAACTGCTACCCAGTACTCAGGACTTCCCTTACCGGAACCCATTCGGGTCTCAGCGGGCTTAGCCGTAACAGGCTTGTCCGGGAAGATCTTGATCCAGACCTGACCGCCTCTTCTTGCAAAACGGGTCATGGCAACACGGGCTGCCTCGATCTGTGCAGAAGTGATCCAGGCGGGATCCTGAGAAACGAGACCGAACTCGCCGTATGTGATCCTGTTCCCACGCAGGCACTTGCCGGCCATGGAACCGCGGAACTGTTTGCGGCGCTTTACTCTTTTAGGCATTAACATTATTTGTCGCTCCCTTCCTTGACGGCATGTGTGGGAAGGACTTCCCCGTGGTTGATCCAGACCTTGACGCCGAGCTTGCCGTAAGCGGTCTGCGCTTCAGCAAATCCGTAGTCAATGTTGGCGCGCAGCGTAGCCAGCGGAATGTTTCCGTTGATATAATGCTCGCTTCTTGCGATTTCAGCGCCGCCTACACGACCGGTCAGCTTGGTCTTGATTCCCTTTGCGCCGGCTTTCATCGTTCTGCCCATCGCCTGCTTCATAGCGCGGCGGAAGGACACACGGTTCTCCAGCTGCTGCGCGATATTCTCGGCAACCAGCTGAGCGTCCATCTCAGGACGTCTGACTTCCACGATGTTAAGGATAACCTTGTCCTGCGTCATCTTCTGGATCTCGGCCTTCAGCTCGTCAACAGCCGTGCCGCCCTTTCCGATAACAACGCCGGGCTTGGCAGTATATACCGTAACCTTTACACGATGCGCCGCGCGCTCGATATCCAGCTTGGAAACGCCGGAAGCGTACAGCTTCTTCTTAAGGAATTTACGGATCTTGTTGTCTTCCACCAGTACCTCGCCGAAAGAATTGTCATCGGCGAACCACTTAGAACTCCAGTTTTTAATGACCCCGACACGCAGGCCTTCTGGATTAACTTTCTGTCCCATCGAAGTCCTCCTTATCTCTCGTTAAGAATGATGGTAATATGACTTGTCTTCTTCAGGATCCTGTCAGCACGGCCCTGGGCACGCGGACGGATTCTCTTAAGCGTACTGCCCTGGTTTGCGAAGCATTCCTGGATGTACAGCTTAGACACATCATAACCCATATCTCTCTCGGAAGAGGCATACTGCGCATTGGCTACTGCGGAATCCAGCAGCTTCCCGATAATGCGGGCACCCTCACGGGGCGTAGCTGCAAGGATAGCGGATGCCAGCGTAACGTCTTTTCCTTTGATGGTATCCAGTACGATCTTAGCTTTGGAAGGCGCGATCGGCGCGTAAGTTACCTTAGCCCTCGGACGCAGGTCCTTTTGCGCGTTGCGCTCTCTCTTGATTCTGGTTCTATGACCTTTAGCCATTGCTTAAATTCCTCCCTGCGTCATCTTCCACCGGACTTCTTCTCGGTATTGCCGTGACCGCGGTATGTGCGGGTCTGTACGAACTCACCGAGACGATGTCCTACCATGTCTTCAGTAATATATACCGGAACATGCTTGCGTCCGTCATGAACTGCGATCGTGTGCCCTACAAATGAAGGGAAAATCGTAGAACGGCGAGACCATGTCTTGATAACCTGTTTGTCATTGGCCGCGTTCAGAGCGTCAATCTTCTTCAGAAGATGATCGTCAGCAAACGGACCTTTCTTTAATGAACGTCCCATTCGTTAATCCTCCTTCACTGCCTTAATGCGCTCTGCGGACAATCAGCTTGTCAGAAGCCTTCTTGCCCTTGCGGGTCTTGAGACCGAGAGCCTTCTTGCCCCACGGGGTCATCGGACCGGGATGTCCTACAGGAGCCTTTCCTTCGCCGCCGCCGTGCGGATGGTCATTCGGGTTCATCGCCGAACCGCGGACTGTGGGACGGATTCCCATGTGACGTGTGCGTCCTGCTTTACCGATCTTGATCAGTTCATGATCTCCATTGCCGACGACACCTACTGTCGCGCGGCAGTCGACCGGAACCATACGCATCTCGCCGGAAGGAAGACGCAGTGTCGCGTACTTGCCCTCTTTAGCCATCAGCTGAGCACTGGTGCCTGCGGAACGGACGATCTGGCCGCCGCGGCCGGGCAGAAGCTCGATATTGTGAACTGCTGTACCGATCGGAATGCTGCGCAGCGGCAGGCTGTTGCCTACGCGGATCTCAGCATTCACGCCGCTCATAACGGAATCTCCGTCCTTGAGGCCTTCGGGAGCGACGATGTAGCGCTTCTCTCCATCAGCGTAAACCAGAAGAGCGATATTAGCGGAACGGTTCGGATCATATTCGATACCTGCGACCTTAGCCGGGATATCGTCTTTATTTCTCTTGAAATCAACGATTCTGTACAGCTTCTTGGCACCGCCGCCGTGATGACGGACAGTGATCTTGCCGTAACTGTTGCGGCCGGCTGTATTCTTGACCCTTACGACCAGGGACTTCTCAGGCTCCGTCTTGGTGATCTCCGTGAATGCGGATCCTGTCATGTTTCTCCGGGAAGGGGTATATGGCTTATATGTCTTAATGGCCATCTTAAGTCACTCCTTTCGATTACATTCCTTCAAAGAATTCGATGTCCTTACTGTCCTCAGTCAGTGTGACAACCGCCTTCTTGGTCTTCGCGGTCTTGCCGACGATCATACCTCTGCGCTTGTTCTTGCCGATATGATTGGCCGTTGTAACGCTCTTGACCTTAACGCCGTCGAACATCTTTTCGACCGCTTCGCGGATCATAACCTTGTTGGCCTCCGGAGCAACGAGGAAAGTATATTTCTTTTCACTCTGCAGGGTCAGGCTCTTCTCAGTGACGACCGGCTTGAGAAGCACGTCATAATACTTAATGTCAGCCATTACGCAAATACCTCCTCGATCTTGGAAACCGCATCCTTAGTGGTGAAGAATGTATCATACTTAAGGATATCATATACATTGATCAGTTCGGCAGGAGTCGTCTTGACATCCGGGATATTGCGGGCAGAAAGAATGACGTTGCCGCCGTTGTCTGCCAGAACGACCAGGGCTTTCTCAATGTGGAAAGCATCCAGGACCTTCTGCATATCCTTTGTCTTCGGCTGATCAAATGCAAGTGTGTCGAGAACGATGAACTTCTGCTCCTGAACCTTGCTTGTCAGAGCGGACTTAAGAGCCAGTCTCTTGGCCTTACGGTTCATCTTCTTGGAATAATCGCGGGGCTTGGGGGCGAATACGACGCCGCCGCCGACCCACTGAGGTGAACGGGTGCTTCCCTGACGGGCGCGGCCTGTTCCCTTCTGGCGGTAAGGCTTTTTGCCTCCTCCGCTGACTTCGCCGCGGGTCTTAGCGCTCTGCGTACCCTGACGGCGTTCTGCCAAATGTGCAACGACCGCTTCATGCATTACAGCCACGTTGACGTCAACATTGAAAATGCTGTCGGCAAGCTCAAGCTCTCCGCACTGCGTGCCGTTCATATCATAAACAGCTACTTTCGCCATGATGCTTATCTCCTTTCAGGTTTATGCCTTCACGCTGCTGACGATCGTGATAACGGCTTTCTTGGGTCCCGGAACGGAGCCTTTAACCAGGATCAGATTCTGCTCGGCGTCAACGCGGACGACTTCCAGATTCTGAACTGTACGCTCAACTGCTCCCATATGTCCCGCAAGCTTCTTGCCCTTGTAAACACGACCGGGCGATGTGGATGAGTTCAGAGAACCTGCGGAGCGGTGATACTTGGAACCGTGCTTCATCGGGCCTCTGCCGAAACCGTGGCGGTGAATGGCGCCCTGATAGCCTTTTCCTTTGGATACGCCGCTGGCGTCGATCTTGTCGCCGACCGCGAACATATCAGCCTTGATCACATCGCCGACCTTGTAGTCAGCGGAGTTGTCAAGCTTGAGCTCCTGCAGAAGTCTCATGACTTCAACACCGGCCTTGGCGAACTGACCCTTGTCCGGCTTGTTGACAAGCTTCTCGCGGATCTCGCCGAAACCGACCTGTACAGCTGAATATCCGTCGTGATCAACGGTCTTCACCTGTGTGACGACACACGGTCCTGCTTCCAGAACCGTAACCGGGATCTGCTCGCCGGTTTCCTGATCGAAAATCTGCGTCATTCCGATCTTCTTTGCAACAATCGCTTTTTTCATTTGTGTTGCCCTCCTAATAATCTACAGCGGATCCGTCCCTCTGCGGGATGGATCATTCTAGGTCATTAGACCCTGCCGCGCTGCCGGCAGGCCTCCTGCCTCGGTACCGCAACCCTGGTACATGCAGGCGTTGATCTTTATATCAACTGCAATGCCCTTATTCTGTGTGTAAGCCCCGTACATGGCGCGAATCAGAGGTTCCGGCTCAGGCCGGCTTTTCCGAAAGCCCGGAGGTACGGTGCATAATAGAGAGGAAATCTCTCTGCCGGACCGGAGTCCGGTCTGTCCGTCCTTACTGCTTAAGAGCGACCTTGATGTCGACGCCTGCCGGAAGATCCAGCTTCATCAGAGCGTCAACGGTCTTGTCGGACGGATTCAGGATGTCGATCAGGCGCTTATGGGTGCGCTGCTCGAACTGCTCGCGAGCATCTTTGTACTTATGCGTCGCGCGGAGGATCGTAATGATCTCCTTACGGGTCGGCATGGGGATCGGTCCGCTGACGGAAGCGCCGGAACGCTTTGCAGTGTCAACGATCCTCTGGGCTGACTGATCGATCAGCTGATGATCATAAGCCTTAAGCGTGATCCTGATTTTCTGACTTGCCATAAAAAAACAGCCTCCTTTTCTTCGCACTTTTGCGTACGATGGGTGACTGTACACATACCCGTGTGTGTCGCGCCCTCTCAAAAAAGTAAGAGTGCCGCACACTCATTTCCCTGTACAGTGACGTCATCGTCGGTTTCTATGAACCAGACACTTGCTCCGCGGAAATTCCCGGCAACGCCGCAACCTCCCGCATCATAGCTCTCAATGTCACAGCAGGAATCAGTATACTACACTCTTTCCTGAATTGCAAGAACTTTTTTAAAAAAGTTTAAATATTTCGAATGATCCAGGGCAGTCCATAGGACAGGAAGCTCATGATCGCCGCTGCCATGCACAGCCCGAGCGCGATCGCGATGACCGCTTTCTTCCTCTCGAGTCCGAGAAGTGCCGCAAGCATGGATCCTGTCCAGGCTCCCGTCCCCGGCAGCGGTATACCGACGAAAAGCACCAGTCCCCAGAATTCGTACTTCTGGATCCTGTCTTTCTTGGAAAGCGTACGGGCCTCGAGTTTCTCCACGACCCCCTTAAGCCTGGTCTTCTCTTTAAGCCAGGCGAAGATCGGGATCAGCAGCCAGAGAATGAACGGGATCGGCAGAATATTGCCGGCCATGCAGATCCAGAGCGCGCGGAAATACGGCACGCCCAAAGCGCTGGCTGCGATCAGACCGCCGCGCAGTTCTATGATCGGAAGCATGGAGACAATAAAAATCACAGCTTCTTTGGGGATCCCTGCGAGCAGCCCGGTAAGCCAGCTGATCAGTGAGCTCATGTATCGCTCTGTTCCTGTTCGCGGTTCAGATTCAGCTCTTTGCGGTTCTGCTGCAGGATCTGTCTCTTCTGCTGCAGACCGGTCGTGAACGTCTCGATGTTCTGCTGATAGGATTTAAGGAAATTCTCAGCCTCTGCCTGATAGTTGGCAGTGATCGTCTCTGCGGACGTCGTCGTGAACTCGCCCATGCGCTTCATCTGCTCGTCAAGCTGTACCAGCAGGCTGTCGGCATATTCCTTGGCAGCGATCTTCATCTCGCGGGAGACCTTCTTGGAAGCCTCTACGATCTCTTCCGCCTGGGTATAGGCGCGCTTGGTGATCTCATGCTCGTTGATCATGCTGCTGCGCTCTTCCTCAGCGGCTGCGATCTTGTCGTCCGCTTCCTTCTGAGCTTCGCTCAGGATGCGGTTCTTCTCCTCGAGAACGTATTTGGACTGCTCGAGCTCCTTGGGAAGACGCAGGCGGATCTCCTTGGTCATCTCCATGATCTCGTTCTTCTCGACCATGACCTTCTCACTGAACGGGACTGATTTGGCCTGGTTCAGGACGTCATCGATCGCGTTCAGCAGATCCATGATCTCATTCTGTTTGTCGGCTGCCATTATTTTTTCCCTCCTAAAATTGATTCTATTACTTCAATAGACGCCTTCGGCACAAGATGACGGATATTGCCGCCGTACCGGAGGATCTCTTTAACGATCGTGGAACTGATGAACGAGTACTCTACCTTGGTCGCCAGGAACATCGTCTCCATATCCGGATACAGATCCCTGTTGGCCTGCGCCATCTGCAGTTCGTACTCAAAATCCGAGACCGCGCGCAGTCCGCGGATCACGGTCTTGGCGTGCTGGCTCTTCATGAAATCAACGAGCAGTCCGTCAAACGAGATGATCTCCACGTTCGACAGATGGCTGATCGACGCCTGCATGATCGCGATCCTCTCATCCAGCGTAAACATCGGCGCTTTGGAAGAATTCTTAAGAATACCGATGACCAGTCTGTCAGCGAGCTTGGCACCTCTTTCGATAATATCCAGATGTCCGTTGGTCAGCGGATCAAAGCTGCCCGGATACACTATTGTCGTCAATCTCTTCTTTTCTCCTTAATATCGTAAATTTCGTAACGCGGTACTTTTTCTCTTTGATCTTGACGAATCCGGCCGGGATCTCAAAGTCCGTATCCGAAGCGGATTCCAGTACCACGAGAGCTCCGTCCGTCCCGTCTCCGGGAGCCGCAAGAGCATTCTTAGCGATCATGGCAAGGATCTTACCCTCATAGGAACGGTGATAAGGAGGATCCGCATAAATGATGTCGAATTGGATTCCTTCCTTATATAGTCTGTCCATGGCGGTGAAAACATCCGTCTCAAGAACCGTCCCGCCCGCAAGTTTAGTCTTTGCCAGATTACGGCGGATACACGCGCAGGCAGCAGGATCCGAGTCCACAAGGACCGCCTCATCCGCTCCCCGGGACAGAGCTTCCAGTCCGGCCGCGCCGCTCCCGGAAAAAAGATCCAGGAACCGGCTGCCCGGTATCTCAAACTGAATTGAAGAGAACACCGCTTCTTTCCGGAAATCCGCTGTCGGGCGCGTCCCCGGTCCCTCGGGTGTCTCAAGAACGACGCCTCTTGCCGTACCTGCGATGATTCTGGGCATAATAATATCACCTTACCTATAGAATCATTGTACAGAATATTCGTGAATTGTCAAGATATTTTTCTTATTCCGGAACCTTCACGAAGCGGACCGGAGCCACCGTCTGCTCCAGCTCCAGAGTGAACGCGTTGATCCTGCCCGTCCTTTCATCATAATAGAAAGTCATCGGTACCGTCATATAGACCGTATCTTCTTTCAGATCCCGCACACGGAACGTATCATAATGGAAGTGCTCCAGCGGCAGCTTCCATTTCTTATAGGCGAGCAGCAGCTTCCCATCCTCCAGGAGGACCTCGTAGCGGCCGTACGCCGGATTCTCATAAATACCTGCATATTCCGCCGGTCCATGCGACAGATGCGTCCCCTGTACCGGCTCTTCCTGCATCAGATTCCTGTCCCAATCCTCGCATGATCCGCCGAAAGTCTCCGCGTAAGCATGCAGTCTGGCGGCCCAGTCAACAGACGGATAACCGAAAAGCCTGTCGATCAGCGTATAGACGATCTCCATGATGAAAGGCGTGACCTGCGCGTGCCTGTTAGCCAGCACAAACATTCCCGTCCCTTTCTGCGGGATAAAGAGCTGAATACAGCTGTATCCTTCGATCTCTCCGCAATGGTAGTGAACCGGCAGATCCCTGTATACCATGGTTTTCCACGCCATTCCGTACAGACCGAATCCCGGGACCTCGGGAAATCTCCACGGGAAAGCCGACAGCTGGACGGCCGGGCTGTGCATCTGCCGCATAACATCTTTGGAGAACAGTCTTGTCCCGCAGGAAGGTCCGTCCTGACTGATGCCGTCCGCCAGATGCAGCCGCAGCCATTTCATCATATCCTCCGCCCCGGCATTGATCCCGGCCGCAGGGTTACCGATATCCATCTCCCATGCATCCATCTCTTCCGGTTCCGAGGTCCTGGTCCTGCAGAAATAGCCTTTCGCGAAATCCGGATCCTGCCGCATTTTAGCCACTTCAAGGCTTGTCCGGTCCATACCGAGCGGCTCCAGGATCCTTGTCCTGACGAGATCCTCATAAGGTATCCCTGCCGCTCTCTCCACGATGCAGCCGATCAGATTGTAGATCGTATTGCTGTACTGGCTCACGCTGCGGAAAGGCTTATTGGGCTCCAGATACCGACAGCGCCGCATATATTCGCCCCGGGAAAGACCCGGATCCGGCCACATGGCGTCATGTCCGGCAATCCCCGTCCGGTGATACAGCATATCGCGCAGTGTGCATTCTTTAGAAGCCACAGGATCCATCAGCGCAAAGTCCGGATAGATCTCCTGGACCGGCTTGTCGTAACTGAGCTTTCCTTCGTCGACCATAAGAGCCGCAGCCGCAGAGGCAAAAGCCTTGGAGCAGGACGCGATGCATCCGATCGAACGGCCCGTCATCGGCTCGTCCGCCTCAAGATCCCGCTTGCCGAAGCCGTCAAGCCAGATAGAATGGTTCCGGTCGGTCACGCCGATCGTCACTCCCGGGATCCCCCAATAGGACAGTTCACTCTCGACCCACGTCCTGTCGAGCCCCCGGAAACTGTCCCCGGCTGTCTCTCCGCGCCATTCTTCTTTTGTCAGGATATTGACTTCTTCCTGTTTAAGCTCTCCCGCGATCGTCCTGTAATCCGTATAGGCATAATGACGGAAGCCGCATTTTTCCTGCACTCTCGCTGACTGCAGATTGCTGAGGAAATGACCGCAGAAGATCACGTCCAGATCCATTTCCTCAAAAAGATACCGGATCACTTCGCTGACCGCTTCCGGCATCAGTCCCTGTCCCCAGTAATCCTTCGCAAGCACATATCCGATCTCCCGGCAGCGTTTCTCCGCGAATTCTGGGAAGCTTTTCTCGTCATAATTCTCGATTCCGAGGGATCCGACCACTTTGCCGTTGTATTCTACGGCAAAGACTTTCTTCTCCTGCATGAACATATCAAGGACCCGCCGGGACGTCTCAATGCTGCGGTGAGCCTCCCAGCCGGCCATCTGCCCGACTCCTTCAACAGACGCGTATTCATACAGATCGTCAAGATCCTCCGGCCTCCAGGGCCGCAGGACGAGCCGCCGCGTCTTCAGTACGGTATTCGAAATATCTATTGCTGTATTCATCGTATTGCTCCTTCAGAAAAAAACTATAACCATATTATACCAAAAGCTGTCAAGAGGCGCCCTGCAGAACAAAACCCCGGAAACCGCCTGTTTCCGGGGATGATTGTCTGCAGATGACTGTTTTTACAGATCAGAGGCCTCACCCAGCCTCCTGTACAGCTTCACGGCGATAAAGACGATCACGGCGGCCCATAGAGCGGCCCATACCTCAACCGTCCAGAGCGGAACGATGCCTCTCTGATACAAAGCCGGGAATGTGTCCACCAGCATATGAAGGATCACTGCTATCGGCAGGCAGATCTTCTTCGCATTGCGGACACCGTAATATACGATTACCGTAAGCCCGATATGCACAAGCATCGCGAACAGACGCTCAATAACATTCATCACCGCCAGAGCATAACCATACGATGCAGCCGCCTGGACGGACGGAAGCGCTGCGGCCGCAGTCTCTTCCGTGATGTTCAATGCCTTAAGGGCGCTTTCTGTATCTCCCGAGGAAAACAGTACCGCAACGACAAGATACATGATCATCGAAGGCAGGATCACTGCCAGAATTTCGATCCCGCTGTGTCCGATCCCGTACAGTACCGCGTTCTCACGGGTATGGTTCTTTTTCATGATGTACTTCAGAACGATGTGGCGTCCGCATTCTTCGAAAATACCTGCCATCACGATCCCGTAAAGGACGAACGCAACAGTATTTCCGTTGATGAACCGGGAGACCGGATTATCCGCAACAATACAGAAATAATGCACTCCCAGTTCCAGCACCCGGGCAGAGACAATAAAACCGGCAGCACCTGCAATGAGCCAGCTGATCCGGGTCTGCTCTTTATATTTCCGCCGCCACCAGACGAAGAAGACAAGCGGGATCACGATCATCAGAATAACTGTGATGATCAGGGACGGAATGCTGCTTTTGCCGATGACGATATTCTCGAACTCTGTCATTTCCCGTCACCTCCCCAGATCTCTACGCAGAAGCCTTTGTGACCGCAGGCAGTACACGTCAGTTTGCGTGCTGTAGGAGTATGAGCTGCCCAGAATGCTTCTTTTAAGGTAGGCTTGAATACCGTGTGACACTCCGGACAGAGATATTTGACATGATTGAAGTAATACCGGCTAATCAGGATTCCCCACGGAACAGCGATCAGCACCCAGATCACGAACGGCCACCATATACCACTGACGATCCAGAAGATAATGGAGAAACATTGCAATGCCGTTACCGGGATTCCGGTCAGAAGCATCATCCAGCGCATTCTTTTCAGTTTTTTCTTGCTTTCCATAAATACGGCTATGTCACCGATGGATTCGAGAGAGATATTCGTCTGATTCTTCAGCCCGTTTTTCAGTTCCCGCAGCTTATCAAGCTTGTCCTGTTTCTCAGCGATCTCTTCTGAGAGTACACTCTCCTGCTGTTCGATCAGCAGCGAAATCACTTTCTCAGGATGTTCTTCCTTAAGAATCTGAGAAATGGCGTCGATCGGAAGATCCACTTCCCGCAGGAAACAGATGATCTTGAGAAGTTTCAGATCGTCTTCCGAATACAGCCGTCTGCCGCCTTCAGACAGTTCACTTGGAACCAGAATGCCTCTGGTATCATAATACTGGACCGTCCGGACAGTCACGCCGCAAAGCTTTGCGATCTCTCCTGTCGTGTATTTTGACATAGCTTTCACCTCCTTACGCCACGGATTCTACAACATGACGCAGCGTAACAAGCAATACCTTACGCAAGGGGATTTTTTGATTTTTCTTATCCCATGTGCTCTGCAAAGTCTATAGGAGAAGTCAGCGCCTGTTCCGACTTCTGAAGACAGTTCCTGACCGCGTCCGGATCGTTTCCCGCCTTCTTCAGTTCCTCCACTCTCGTGTACCACAGCGGTTTCAGACAACGATACAGCATCAGTGCAGTTTCTTTTTCGACATCGGAGAACCGGTAATATCCGGAAGCGATCTCCAGGGCTTCGCATATTCCTGAGACACTGTTGTTTTCCCGCATAAGGTAATTGAGGAATACATCTCTGCCGCAAAGATTGAAATCATACACACCGACGAATCTGCCCTCATCATCCAGTAGTATGTTTGAAGCGTTCAGATCCGCCTGAAACACGGATGTCGGGAGTTTTTTATAGACCTGTTCAAGCTTCGTCCTGTTATCCGTCCACAGATGCCAGATCCTCTCTGCCCGGTCAGCAAACTCTTCAGGCAGAGTGTCCGCGTATTCCTTCCACGCCAGAGCGTTTTCAAGCACCTCATCAGTCTTATCACTTGGGCAGAAAGTCTCAAAGAGGCAGTATGCTGAAGGATACTCCGTATAATCGAGATTGAGCGCAGCGATCCTGGCTGTCATCCTCCAGATATCCCGCTTATATCTGTCATAGAGCGCTTCATTCTGGCCGAAATCCTCCGAAAACCTGTCCTCAAGAGGCTGGAATGGTGAGTATTCCTCCGCATAAGCTGTGCATTTGTGCCCATGGAAATCAATGGTCGGAAAACTGCCGGATTTATCCGGGATTATCCTCGGACAGTAATAACCGAGTTTACGGTATTCTCCGACCGTTCTTTGCCAGACTGTGATCTTCTCGGAAAACGTGAAATCATTATCGGCAAGCTTCAATACATGTCTGATTCCCGTATCCGTTTCGATTATAAAAGTCGATCGGTAGTCTGTATCGCCCCGGCTGGTATCGATCGTCTGGACGCTAGCCGGATCGTCGTCAAAAAACAGAGAAAAGGCTCTTTTGAGCTCTTCATCCATATGCATTATCCTCACAATCCTGATTGATCAAATTGAAGTCTGCTGCATCTATCGTGTGCGGTTTTCATAAGCTGCTTACCGATGCCTTGTCTTTCGTATGCTCCGTCAACGCCCAAATCTGTGACGTAAAGCCAATAAGCATAATCCGTTAATCCAAAAAGCACCCCTACAACAATGCTGTCATCATTCCTTGCAACAAGGCTGATCGAGACGCTTCGGACGAGCTTTTCGATCCGCTCCCGAAACCGTTCTTTTGGGTATTGTGTCCCCAGATTCGTTCTCTTCTAAAAATCAATATATTCATGAGCAGAAATGCGTTCTTCTTTGATTGCCACATGCTTGTTCATCATTTCATATTTCTCCTGAGCTCCGATGTATCAAGGCGATTATACCAAACTCCATCCGTTGAATCAATAATAGAAAGCTCCTTTGCCTGGGCAGACAAAAGAAAAAACCTCAGAAACCGTTTGTTTCCGAGGCTTTTGCCAGTTGCGGGAGGGGGATTTGAACCACCCGACCTCCGGGTTATGAGCCCGACGAGCTACCAGACTGCTCTATCCCGCGATATTAAGTTGAGATCTCTGCCCGCTCCGTACGGAGCAGGCAGAGAATGGGGGAAGGTGGATTCGGACCACCGAAAGCATAGCTAACAGATTTACAGTCTGCCCCCTTTGGCCACTCGGGAATTCCCCCACGTACTGATTGACGCTTCTCTCGAAACATCTGTGCAATACTTCACATGGATCTTAGCAAAGCATAGATCCAAGCCAACGATCGGACTCGAACCGATAACCTGCTGATTACAAGTCAGCTGCTCTGCCAATTGAGCCACGTTGGCCCATCATACATACATATAATGGTCCAGTGGACAGTATAGGGCTCGAACCTATGACATCCTGCTTGTAAGGCAGGCGCTCTCCCAGCTGAGCTAACCGTCCGTTTTCTGCTACTCTCTTCCATAGAGGCTCTCCAGGAAGAACGACCAAGAAGGGGCTCGAACCCTCGACCTCCGGCGTGACAGGCCG
>JAFRUE010000014.1 GCA_017441925.1 Bacillota bacterium | reverse complement strand
GGTGCTGCCCAGATGGACGGCGCTATCCTCGTTGTTGCTGCTACTGACGGTGTTATGGCTCAGACCAGCGAGCACATTCTTCTGGCTCGTCAGGTAGGCGTTCCCTACATCGTTGTATTCCTGAACAAGTGCGACATGGTCGATGATCCTGAGCTTCTTGACCTCGTTGAGATGGAAGTTACCGAAGAGCTTGAGAAGAACGGCTTTGAGGGATGCCCGATCGTCCGCGGTTCCGCTCTGCAGGCTCTGCAGGATCCGGACAGCGAGTGGGGTGACAAGATCATGGAACTGATGGATACCGTTGACGAGTATGTTCCGGCTCCGGTCCGTGATGAGGAGAAGCCTTTCCTGATGCCTGTTGAGGACGTATTCACGATTTCCGGTCGTGGTACTGTTGCTACCGGCCGTGTAGAGCGTGGCGTTCTGCATCTGGGCGACAGCGTTGAGCGTGTTGGTCTGCATCGTGAGACTCAGGCTTACGTTGTAACCGGTATCGAGACATTCCACAAGTCCATGGATGAGGCTATGGCCGGCGACAACGTCGGATGCCTGCTTCGTGGTATTCAGAGAAATGAGATCGAGCGCGGACAGGTTCTGGCTAAGCCCGGTTCCGTTACCCCTCACAAGAAGGTTAAGGGTCAGGTCTACGTTCTGAAGAAGGAAGAGGGCGGACGTCATACTCCGTTCGTTTCCAACTATCGTCCTCAGTTCTATTTCCGTACAACGGACGTCACCGGCGTTATCACCCTTGAGGATGGCGTTGAGATGTGCATGCCTGGAGATAACACGGTTATGACTGTTGAGCTGATCTATCCGGTAGCTATGGAAGTCGGTCTGCGTTTCGCTATCCGTGAAGGCGGACGTACCGTTGGTTCCGGTACTGTTATCGAGATCCTCGACTAATCCGGTTCTCTGTACAAATGAGATATACCGGCCGGTCCCTTAACGGGCCGGCCGGTTTTTTCTTGTTTCCGGATTGATCCGGGAATAGGAACAGGCATGTCTGTATTTGAAGGAGAAATAGAATATGAAAAAGTTTATTGTCTTATTGCTTACCGGACTGATGCTTGTATCCACACTGAGCGGCTGCGCCGGCGGATCATCTGCCCCGGATCCAACATCCGGTCAGAAACAGGCTGAGACATCTGCGGAAAAGTCCGAAGCGGCAGAATCCAAAGCACAGGAAGCGTCTGAACAGGTATCGGTACCGGAAGAAGCTTCAGAAGAGACCACGGAAGAGAGTTCTGAAGTGATAATCGTTTCCTGGACGGAGATGTATAATCTAGGCCTTGCATATTTTTCCATGGAAGAGTATGAAGAAGCGATCACAGCCTTTACTGAAGCGATCGAGGTCAATGCGGAGCAAGCGCCTGTTTATGTGAGCAGAGGCGATGCGTATGTTCTGAGAGAAGCTTCGGATGAAAACGCAGTCGAGGAGAATCTGGATCTTGCCTGGACGGATTATGAGACGGCATCTAAGCTGGATCAGACGTTAGCGGAAGCCTATCTGGGTATGGCAGACGTTTTGATCCGGCGGGAAGAATTTGATGAAGCACATGATCTGCTCGTCTCTGTACAGGCCACCGTGTCGGACCAGACTAAGCTTCTGGGTAAAGTTCAGGAGATTGAGGCCGGTACTTATAAGGACTCTTCTTCGCAGATCAGAAGGAAAGACGTATTTGATCCGGACGGGAGCATGATCCGGTACACCATTTATGAATATGATGGTACCGGCCGCAGGACCGGGTGGAGGAATTATACGCCCGAGGCCGGTTTATCGGAATACTGCGTCGTCACATTTGGGGACAACGGCCTTGCGGTCAGAAATGAATTCTATTATCCGGACGGAACTCCGGGCTCTTATCAGACGATGGAATATGACGAGAACGGCCTGGAAACACGCCGGGATATCTATTCCAAAGGCGAACATGTTGCCTATTATGTAACATATTATGACGAGGAAGGCAAGGAAACCGGTTATGACGGATTCTACGCGGATGGTACGATGTTCGGTTATTGGAGATCCGAATATGATCAGAACGGCAATCTGCTGCAGGAGAAACACTACAATCCGGACGGAACCCTCGTCGAGGTTCTGAAACCGTCAGACGAGTAATGCGGTAGATCGCGTCATACGGATATTCGTTGTATATCAGAGAAAGGATAGAATGAAAAAATGAAAAGAATGCTTGCTTTATTCCTTGTAGTGCTTATGGCCGTATCGATGGCAGCCTGTCAGCAAGCTCCTGCAACGAGCAGCCAGGCAGATAATAAAGGATCTGAGAAGCAAGAGAATTCCTCTGCTGCAGATAAAAGTGCAGAACAGTCTGCTGCTTCTGAGGTAACGCCTGCTGAAGACTTAACACCTGCCGAAGATTTAACTCCGGTCACAGACTTTATCTTCCATTCATCGGAAGAGCTTGCCGCTTTCCTGAAAGAATATGGTCAGGAAGCAGAACCGGTATGGGGGGAACCGAGTCTATATGCTGCTGCCGGTGATTATACTGTTACCGGCGATGTGACTCCGGATAAGAAGACATTAACGTCTGTAACTTACGGTGTTAAGAAATCAAAAAACAATACAGAAGAGATCCCCGGAAAACTGCTTGCAGCCTGGCAGGCGTTTTCACAGACAACCGGAATCACACTGGATGGTGCAGAAGAACTGATCGAAAAAGTTACAACCTTGGAAGAAGAGGAAAAGATTAACAATGATTCTTATTCTCTCCGTGTAAGTTACAAAAACAGAGCGTCATTCCGATTAGATCCTCTTGGCGATTATGAAGTCCTTCCTTATTCGCCGGATGATGTTTATCAATATCTGGAAACTGTTGATAAACCGAATACCTATATTCATCGGAACATACAGTATGGAGATTTTTCATCGTGGGAGGCGGAAGAACCGCAGTTTGAGCTCGAACTGGAACTGGATGGAGGAGAGCGGATCTATTCGGCTGAGTTTATTTATTCCGGCAGTGATGAAGCAGAGAAAAAAGCGGGATTTGAGGCCTTTGCCGACTTTTTCCTAAAAGGTGCTATACGCGAGGAGACGGAGTCTCTTCTTGAAGAATTCTTTAAGGATAAAGATGCATACTGGGACAATCATAAAAATGGCGTGCAGAAAATCGATGGCGGGTATACGATATCTTTTAAATTCCAGGCCAGTGCATACCATTTCATCATCGAGGTAGAACCGGGACGGATTCCTGAAGACGCCAAGGTGTTCCCAAGTGCGGCAGAACAGGCTGAACTTGTACTCGATCCACTTGCCCGTGTAGGAGCCGATCCAACTGTAAAGCTTCCGGAAACTGTGATTTATGATGAAAACGGAATCAAAATCATACTGAAGGATTCGGATTACTATGTTCGCTCTTCCGATGTTGATTTTAGAATCAATTTTGAATCTTCAGGTTTAAAGGACGGCATGAGGGCAAGCATCCAGATTCAAGCCATCAACGGGATCGACCTGGTTGAGTATGATCTTCTTGAGTATGCGCGTTTAGATGAAGAGGAAAAAGAGAATTACGCAGAATTCAGCATGGTCGAACTGAAAAAGAATCTTCCGGATTATAACGGCATTACTTCTGTAACGTTGCGAGTAGATATTATTAAGGGTGAACTTGCAACCGATGAGAAGGTTGTTACGGTAGAGATGGGCAAATAAACGTAAATAAACCGTAAACAAACTGCCTGACAGTGAAACGTCTGTGCAATTATACTTGATTTTTCGCGGTCTGTGTGTTATCCTTTATTGGTTAGCGCGGGCCGCGATTTGTTTTGCTGTCCGCAGCGTATGTTTGGAGGATGAAGGAAATGAGTGAAGAGAAAGATAAGTTTGCGAAGCGGCGGGAAGAGCAGCAGAAGAAGATGAAGCAGCTGCATAAGCTGCAGAATTCCAGGATCAAGCCCAGCACACGGAGCAAACTGACAGGGCTTCTGATCGCGCTTGTGGTCATTCTCGTCATCGGAGTCATCGTATTCTTCGAGGCGGGGTTTGTCCGCAGACTGACAACAGCCATGAAGGTCGGGGATGAGAAGGTCAGCACCGCTGAGTTCGACTATTATTATTCCGACGAGGCCATTACGACCTACAACACCTATTATCAGTATACAAACGGCCAGTATCTGCCGTTCCTCACGACTAAGTCCCTGAAAAAACAGGCTTATAACGAGGATCAGACCTGGGCGGATTACTTTGTTGAAGAAGCAAAGAAATCGGTTCATAATGTGAAGGCACTTGTCAGTGCTGCCAAGGCGGAAGGCATGACTCTTTCCGCTGAAGGTCAGGCCAATGTGGACGCTCAGATGACGACCTATGCGGCCTATGCGAAACAGGCCAATCTGACCGTTAACCAGTATCTGCGCCAGTCTTACGGACGCGGCGTCAACGAGAAGCTGATGCGTCAGATCATTTCGGATATCATGCTGGCGTCTGAGTATTCGGAAGCCCTGAAGAGCCGTCCGGAGTATACGGATGAGGATCTGGAGGCTTATTATCAGAGCGACGCCAAGGAGAATAATACCTACGTCGACATCCGTTATCTTGCGTTCAGCAAGACGGATGACAAGACGCTGGAAGAAGCCAAGGCCGAGGCCGATGCTTTCATCGAGGGCGTTAAGACGGCCGATCAGTACGCTGAGAAGGCGATTGCAGAGCTGACCGCGAGAGCGGAAGCTGAGGACAGTTCTTCTGAGGAAAGCTCCTCTGAAGAAGGTTCCGACACAGAGACCGAGATCACGGATACCACGGCACGTACACTGGTTTCCTGGTCTTCTCTGAAGAACCGTGACGAGAATTTAGCTTCCTGGGCTTTTGCCGATGAGAGAAAAGCCAGCGACACGACAGTAGTCGAGCTTACGGACGGCAGCGGATACTATGCGGTTTTCCTGGATAAGACTGCTTATCGTCAGGATTACAAGACCGCGAATATTCGTCAGATCTTCATTTCGGTAGAAGACACCGAGGATACAGAAGCTATGGAAGCGGCCAAGACCAAGGCCGAAGGCATTCTGGACGAGTGGAAAGCCGGAGCGGCCACAGAAGACAGCTTTGCGGCGCTGGCGGATCAGTATTCCGAACTCGATCTTGAGGGCGGCCTTCAGGAAGAAGTTTCCAACGATTCGGACGCTGTCGGCGAATGGCTCTTTGACGGCACAAGAAAAGCCGGAGATACTGCCGTGATCGCTTCCGACGAGGGATATCACGTGATCTACTACATCGGCGAGGGCCGTGAATACTGGAAGATCCAGGTCGAAGCCCTTAAGCGCAACGCGGATTACAGCGCGGCGGTCGATGCTCTGGAAGAACAGTACGCGGCATCCGGCAGCTCCTTCGGGATCTGGCTGAGAGACGAACCGTTCTGATAAGACGGACAAGCCGCCGGTACCCTGCCGGTAAAGCAAGGGCCAGCGGCTTTTTTGTGCGGAAGCACGGTGGGCAGGCGGAGGTTTAGCGGTATGAGAACAGTCGGGATCATATGTGAATACAATCCTTTTCACAGCGGGCACAGCCGGCAGATTGAAGAAGCCAGGCGGCTTAGCGGCGCCGGTACGGTGATCTGCGCGATGAGCGGGAACTTTACCCAGCGGGGCGAGCCTGCGGTGCTGGAGAAAAGCATCCGTACGCGCGCCGCGCTTCGGGGCGGGGCGGACCTTGTGGCCGAAATTCCGGTGATCTATGCGTTGAGCAGTGCGCAGAGCTTTGCCCGGGCGGGGATCCGGATACTGCTTGCGGCGGGCGCCGACGCGATCTCCTGCGGATCGGAGAGCTGCGATCTGCCGGGACTTGAGAGAGTCGCGGATCTGCTGCACGATGAGCCTGCGGAGTTCAGAAAAGTCCTTGCAGATGGGCTGGAACATGGCATGGGTTATGCGGCTGCCCGTCAGAACGCGGTAGAGTCAGTGCTTGGACCGGATGCGGCGCTCCTGCGTGAACCGAATGATATCCTTGCAGTCGAGTATCTGCTGGCGCTGCGGGAGTACGGTGCAGAGATCCCGTTATATCTTGTGAAGCGGACGACCGCACACGATGAGGCCTCGGATTCCGCGAAGATGATCCGGCGGGCGCTCTATGGCGGAGAATTCCCTGATACGATCGGGAGCCCCAAGCTGATCCGGGAAGCTCTGCAGAACGGATACGGGAAGCCGGATGCGAGTTTCTATACGACGCTTCTGTACGCGAAAATCGCAGAAATGCAGGATCCGGGCAGGGACAGTTCAGGCACGGCAGCGCGGTATGACAGTGGAATCCCGGAAGCCGGAGAGGGTCTTATGAACCGGCTCCTGAAGAACGCGGTTGTGTACCGTCCGTTTGAAGAGCTGGTCAGGGAGTCGGTGACCAGACGCTATCCGGCGTCGCGTGTGCGGCGGATCCTGATGAATCTGACACTCGGCATTACGGAGGCAGAGCGGGAAGCATGCGGATGGAACGATGGACCGGCGTATCTGCGGATCCTTGGAACGGCCGGCGATCAGGTGCTCGCAGCTGTCGGACGCAGAGCGGAACTGCCGCTTGTCGTACGGTCTTCTGATCTGGAAGGACTGTCAGATGCTGCGAAGAATACTTTTGCCGCGGAGGCCAGGACGACAGATCTGTATATGCTTTCACTGCCGGGCAGCGGCCATTATTCGCACGGGTACGAATATGTACGGCGGATTGAAAAATCAAGAGATTCGTAAAATAAGCGAGAATAAACGAGAAATTTGAAGATTTTCACAGTTATATGTATTTAATCGCCAAAATCCGGAGTTGAGCTTGCGGGATAAAAGGGTTAAGATATGCTTTGTTAGCACTCGGGAGTAAAGAGTGCTAACAAAACCGATAGATCCGTAAAGCCCGATCCGGTTGGGCGTATATATTAAAGGGAGGGTATAGTTATGAAGTTAGTTCCGTTAGGCGACAAGGTCGTTGTAAAACAGCTTGAAGCAGAAGAGAAGACAAAGGGCGGTATCATTCTGACCACACAGTCTCAGGAGAAGCCTCAGGAAGCCGTTGTAATCGCGGTCGGCCCCGGCGGCATGGTAGACGGTAAGGAAGTCGAGATGCAGGTCGAAGTCGGCGATAAGGTTATTTATTCCAAATATGCGGGAACGACCGTTAAGCTGCATGACGAAGAGTATATCGTCGTAAAGCAGAACGACATTCTGGCAATCGTAGAAGAATAAGAGATATAAGGGGAGGCAATCAACTATGGCAAAAGAAATCAAGCATGGTATCGAAGCAAGAAACGCGCTGGAGAAGGGCGTCAATACCCTGGCCGATACCGTTAAGATCACACTGGGACCCAAAGGACGCAATGTCGTTCTGGACAAGAAGTACGGCACTCCGCTGATCACCAACGACGGTGTTACGATCGCGAAAGAAGTCGAGCTTGAGGATCCTTTTGAGAACATGGGTGCGCAGCTGGTCAAGGAAGTCGCGACCAAGACGAATGATGTTGCCGGCGACGGCACCACGACAGCTACCGTTCTGGCACAGGCCATGATCCAGGAAGGCCTTAAGAACATCGCGGCAGGCGCCAACTCCATTATCCTGAGAAAAGGCATGCAGAAGGCTACTGAGGCCGCTGTTGCTTCCATTAAAGAGATCTCCACGCCCGTTAACGGCAAGAATCACATCGCTCAGGTCGCTGCGATCTCCGCAGGCGATCCGGAAGTCGGCAATATGGTCGCTGACGCTATGGAAAAGGTTTCCTCCGACGGCGTTATTACCGTTGAGGAGTCCAAGACCATGGAGACCGAGCTTGATCTGGTAGAAGGAATGCAGTTTGACCGCGGATATCTGAGCGCTTACATGTGCACGGATATGGACAAGATGGAAGCGGTCCTGGACAATCCTTACATCCTGATCACAGACAAGAAGATCAGCAACATCCAGGACATCCTTCCGATTCTGGAGCAGATCGTACAGCAGGGAGCACGTCTCCTGATCATCGCCGAGGATGTTGAGGGCGAGGCTCTTGCAACGCTCGTTGTCAACAAGCTGCGCGGAACCTTTAACTGCGTTGCGGTCAAGGCACCCGGATTCGGCGACCGCAGGAAGGCTATGCTTGAGGATATCGCAATCCTGACAGGCGGTACCGTCATCAGCCAGGAAGTCGGTCTGGAGCTCAAGGACGCGACAGTCGATATGCTTGGACATGCCAAGACAGTTAAGGTTCAGAAGGAGAACACCATCATCGTTGACGGTATGGGCGATCCGGATGCGATCAAGAGCCGTGAGGCGCAGATCCGTCAGCAGATCGCTGACACCACGTCCGATTTTGACCGCGAGAAGCTGCAGGAGCGTCTGGCCAAGCTTGCCGGCGGCGTAGCAGTTATCAAGGTCGGTGCTGCTTCCGAGGCAGAGATGAAAGAGAAGAAGCTCCGCATGGAAGATGCTCTGGCGGCTACCAAGGCTGCTGTTGAGGAAGGTATCGTCTGCGGCGGCGGCAGCGCGTACATTCACGCGATCAAGGCCACCGAGGCTGTTGCCGATCAGCTCGAAGGCGACGAGAAGACCGGCGCCCGTATCATCGTTAAGGCCCTGGAAGCTCCGATCCGCCAGATCGTCGAGAACGCCGGCGTTGAGGGATCCGTTGTCGTCAACAAGCTGAAAGAAGCTCCTGAAGGCACCGGATACAATGCGCTGACTGACGAATATGTCGATATGGTCGCTGCAGGCATCATAGATCCTGTAAAGGTTACGAGAAGCGCGCTGCAGAACGCTACTTCCGTCGCGGCTACCCTGCTGACGACAGAAGCTGTCGTTGCCGACATCCCTGAGCCCACACCGGCAGCTCCGGCAGGCGGCGCAGGAATGGGCGGAATGATGTAATTCCCGGCATTTCATAACTGACCAAAACAATATGACCCCTGCGGATGATTCTGCAGGGGTCTTTGTATAGCAGGGATGTTGCCGGATGCCTAGCTTTGTCAGGCCTGTCGGAGCCGGACGGCCGGATTATCTTTTCTTATAGAGAACGAGCTCCGGATCAGTGCCCCCGTCTCCGTATGTGCAGATCAAGATGAAATCCATGTTCGCAAGGACTCCGAAACACCGGTCCCCGCCGAATTCCGGTTCGAGCTGATTGCCAAGATAGGTGGTATTATCGTCCAGGAATTTAACGTTCATGCCGCCGGGAAGCCTGTAAGCCAGATTCACGTATTTGCCGACAAGTGCGTTCAGCTTCTCGAGACGCGGCATGCCTTCAATGTGAAGGTCGTTGATCTCATTGATCAGTTTCTGCTTGAAAGCTTCAAACTGGCCGTCGTCGCTGAGCTCTTCGTAGCGTTTCCAGTAGTCCAATGTGGGCAGTACCTTCTTCAGATACTCACGCGCCTGCGGCTCGGTAAAACTCTCGTTTGCCATATTCTTGACGCAGACTTCGATCAGATCGTCCATATTGCTGTAGGTATAGGTCCCGTCCGCAAAGCACCATTTGCAGTAATCCTCGTTGAGAGATCCATCCGCGTTGCGGCCGATGAGAGAATCATCAAGAGGCATGCCGCAGCACTGGCAGATCAGCTGGCGCGGAGAGCCGAGCAGGGTGTTGATCGAAACGTCAAAAAGTCCGGAAAGCAGCTTCAGGGCTTCTGTGTTGGGGACGGTTTCGCCGTTCTCCCAGCGCGAAACGGCCTGACGGGTCACATAGATTTTACCGGCCAGTTCATCCTGCGACAGGCCTTTCTTTAATCTGAGCTCATGCAGTATATCTTTTGTTTCCACAGTATCACCTCCATGAAATGATTGTAATACAGGCAAGGACAGAATACAAGCAACGCGCTGTTGCTTTTTACAGCGTCTGTCCCGGCCCGGACAGAGTATGAAAAAAGCGCTTCCCGTCTGCTGACGGAAAGCGCCTGATAGAGGCGTCACCCAGACTTGAACTGGGGATAAAGGTTTTGCAGACCTCTGCCTTACCTCTTGGCTATGACGCCGGATGACCCGTGGGAGAATTGAACTCCCGTTACCGCCGTGAAAGGGCGATGTCTTAACCTCTTGACCAACGGGCCATATTTAATGGAGCGTATCTATTCTAGCATGTCGATAAGGCTTTGTCAAGCATATTTTTCACAGAATCGGGGAATTCGTCAAAACAGACGTACAGACACGCGTTTTCCGTATTTTTAGATACCTGAGTCATATATTGTTAACAAAAAGTCTATGTTCAATATATTGCAAAAATGTACAAATAAGCGTATAATTTGAACGTCAGAAAATAAGGTGCACATCAGAAGAGAGGAGGGGCCGTATGTATAAGTATTTTCTGGAGTGTTTTCAGAAGTATCTGAGTCTGTATTCTGCCGAATTCGCGGCGGATGAGCGTTTACTGACGCTGCTGGTCCCTCTGTACGGGTTGACGAATATTTCAACGTATGAGAGCTGGAAACTATCCAGTGATCTGCGTTATTATGAAGCGAGCAATCTTGTCTACCGGATGCTGCATGACGAATCGCTTCCGGGAGAGCTTAAGGAGCTTGGCGGTGCGTTTCTTGTAAACGGCTGTGACGCGGTGCCTGCAGGTCCCGGTACATTTGCGGAGGAGACGGTCCAGGGCCAGCTGAAGCTGATCTACGCGATGCTGACAAGAGATCCGCTTGAAGAGAGCTCAGAGGAGGAAACTGCTCCGGAAGAGACTCCGGAACAGGCAGATCCCGGGAAAAAGGCGGATGAGGACGATGCTATCGAGCTTGATATGGAGAAGAACTGAATAACAGAGATTCCGGGAGACCGCGGGTAGTACCGCGGTTTTTTGTGCTTTTCGCGTCGACGGTTTTCAAATAATTTGCAAAATAAATTATATAATAATATTGACAAAATATGTGAGCTGTGCTATAGTATGATCAGCATCAGAGGAGGCAGATCCTGTCCCTGACGGATGCGGGAGGAGGAATACTTATGGATAATAATTTTACCGTGAAAACAATGGAAGCCATCAAGGCAGCCCAGAGTGCGGCGGTGGAACATAATCATATGGAGATCGCGCCGGCGCACCTTCTGTACGCTTTGCTGACGCAGGATGACAGTCTGATCGTATCACTGCTTGACCGTATGCAGGTCGATACGGACGCACTGAAGCGCGGAGCGGAGGAAGCGCTTACACGGATCAGTTCTGTGACGGGGCCCGGACGTGAAGCCGGCAAGATCTATATTTCGCAGGAGACGGACCGTCTGATGACGGCAGCCGGCAAGTACGCGAAGCAGATGAACGACGAATACATCTCGGTCGAGCATCTTTTCCTTGCCATGCTGGACAGCCGGGACTATGCGCTGCAGGATCTGTTCCGCCGGTATAATGTTCAGAAGGACCCGTTCCTGAAGGTCCTGATGGAGGTCCGCGGCAATACGCGCGTGACAAGCGATACACCGGAGGATACGTACGAAGCGCTTAAGAAATACGGTTCGGATCTGACGGCGATGGCGGCCGATCACAAGCTGGATCCGGTCATCGGCCGTGATGAGGAGATCCGCAACGTGATCCGGATCCTCAGCCGTAAGACAAAGAACAATCCTGTCCTGATCGGTGAGCCGGGTGTCGGCAAGACTGCGATCGCAGAGGGACTTGCGCAGCGGATCGTCCGCGGGGACGTTCCTGGCGGATTGAAGGACAAGACGGTCTTCTCACTGGATATGGGCTCACTGATTGCCGGCGCGAAATATCAGGGCGAGTTCGAGGAGAGGCTCAAATCCGTGCTGAACGAGGTCAAGAGCTCCAACGGACGGATCCTGCTTTTCATCGATGAGCTGCATACGATCGTAGGCGCGGGCAAAACGCAGGGCGCCATGGACGCCGGCAATATCCTTAAGCCGATGCTTGCGCGCGGTGAGCTGCACTGCATTGGAGCGACGACACTGAATGAATACCGGCAGTATATCGAGAAAGATGCCGCGCTGGAGCGGCGTTTCCAGCCGGTTATGGTCGCCGAGCCGTCAGTGGAGGATACGATCTCGATCCTTCGGGGACTGAAGGAGCGGTATGAAGTCTATCACGGGGTCAAGATCATGGATAATGCCCTTGTGGCCGCCGCGACGCTTTCGGACCGGTATATTTCCGACCGTTTCCTGCCGGATAAGGCTATTGACCTTGTCGATGAGGCATGCGCGACGATCCGGACGGAGATGGATTCCATGCCCGCTGAGATCGATGAGGTCCGCCGTAAGATCATGCGTCTTGAGATCGAGCAGACCGCGCTTCGCAAGGAGACGGATACGCTTTCTCAGGAACGGCTTGCCGCGCTGACCGAGGAACTCGAGAATCTGCGGGATCAGATGAAGAGCATGCGTGCGCGCTATGAGCAGGAGAAGGACAGTATCGGCAAAGTTCAGCGGCTGAGGGAGGAGATCGAGAAGGTCAATGCTGAGATCGAGCAGGCGCAGCTGTCCTATGATCTGAACAAAGCCGCCGAGCTGAATTACGGTCGGCTGCCGGCGCTGCAGAAGGAGCTGGCGGAGGCAGAAGCTGCTGCAAAGTCCGAAGACGGGAGCAAGCATGAATTCATGCGGAATGCCGTGACAGAGGATGAGATCGCGGAGATCGTCGCCCGCTGGACCGGTATTCCGGTATCCAAATTGATGGAGACGGAACGGACCAAACTGCTGCATCTGCCGGATGAGCTGCATAAACGGGTCATCGGTCAGGATGAAGCCGTGAACAAGGTCTCGGAGACCGTGCTGCGGTCCCGGGCCGGCATTCAGGATCCGAACCGCCCGATCGGCTCGTTCCTTTTCCTCGGACCGACCGGTGTCGGCAAGACCGAACTTGCCAAGACCCTGGCAGCATCGCTTTTCGATGATGAGAAGAATATGGTCCGTATCGATATGAGCGAATATATGGAGAAATTCTCCGTATCGCGTCTGATCGGAGCGCCTCCGGGATACGTCGGATATGACGAAGGCGGTCAGCTGACTGAGGCGGTCCGCCGCCATCCCTACAGCGTAGTGCTTTTCGATGAGATCGAAAAAGCGCATCCGGATGTTTTCAATATCCTGCTGCAGGTGCTGGACGACGGGCGGATCACAGACTCACAGGGCCATGTGGTCGATTTCAAGAATACACTGATCATTCTGACGTCCAATCTCGGTTCCCAGATACTGCTTGATGGAATCGAAGGCGGAGAGATCGAACCGGAAGCCCGCGAGAGAGTCTCTGAACTGCTGAAGAAAACGTTCCGTCCGGAGTTCCTGAACCGTCTGGACGAGATCGTATTCTTCAAACCGCTGTCCCGCGACGAGATCCGCAGCATCGTGGATCTGATGATCACAGGGCTGTCCGACAGGCTGAAGGAGCAGCAGATGTCCGTAACGATGACCGATGCGGCCCGCGACTACATTGTCACGAACGGTTACGATCCGATCTACGGAGCGCGTCCGCTGCGCAGATATATTCAGAGCCAGGTCGAGAACAGGGTCGCCAGGACCATTATCGAAGGCAAGATCCATGAAGGGACGGTCTTTACGATCGATGCAGACGAGAACGGTCTGATCGTCAGGACCTGATGCGGCCGGCCCGAAAGGGACGGAATAAAGACGGCCTTACCGCCAGTCGAAAAAACGGCTGGCGGTTTTCTTATGGATATGATCAGCCTCTGCAAAACTGTCCCTATCGTGAAGTTCCTGGAGCAGCTTCATGTCCCAACTCTGATATTTGAGGGTCTCCGGTGAGGTTTTGGCGGCTTCAAATGAGGCATTGGCGGCCGGATTCTCGACTTTTGCTTTTGCGTATGTTATAATCGTTTGAAACAGAGAACCCATGCCGGTAAGGAACAGAACCTTCAAAGGACAGATCCCTCGAAGAACAGGGCGGCGGGACACGAATCACACAAGAGCAAAGGAGCTGCCATGAACAGCATCTTACAGGTCGAAAACGTCAGTTTTTCCTATCAGAACAAATATCAGACCGTTCACGCGGTCAAGAAGGCCGACTGTTCTTTTGAACAGGGCAAAGCTTATGCCATCGTCGGAAAGAGCGGCAGCGGCAAAACCACTTTACTGTCCCTGCTGGCGGGGCTGGAGCTGCCGTGGGACGGCAGGATCCTGTTCCGGGGACAGGACACCCGCAAGATCGACCGGGATGCCTACCGCAGAGACAATGCGGCGGTCATCTATCAGAATTATAATCTGTTTCCGCTGCTGACGGTCATAGAGAACGTTTTGTATTCGATGAACCTAAAGGGCGTCAGAGGTCCGGAAGCACGGGAGAGGGCGGAGAAAGAACTCCTGGCCGTCGGGATCGCAAAAGACCAGTTCAGACGCTATCCGCCGCAGCTTTCCGGCGGAGAACAGCAGCGCGTCGCGATCGCGCGAGCCCTGGCGGCGGGCAACGAGCTGATCCTGGCAGACGAGCCGACCGGCAACCTGGATGAAGGCAATTCCGCGCAGGTAGTGGATATTCTGCTGAGACTCGCCCATGAGGACGGCCGCTGTGTGATCATCATCACCCATGATCTGGAAATCGCGGCGCAGATGGATCAAGTTTATCTTATGCAGGACGGGGTCCTGGAGGAAGAGGAGTCACATGAACATTAAGATCCGTTTATGGAGGCGGCCTGTCACATCTCTCCTCTGGCTGCTCGTCTGCGGTGCGGTGAGCGCTTTCCTGCTGCTTGGCATCTCGCTGTGGTATTCCACCTCGCGGCTGTCTAGGACACTCGATGAGAACCACACGGCGATCGCAGTCCGCACCGATCCGTCAAGCATAGGAGAACCGCGGTATTTTACCCAGGAAGACAAGGCTTTTTTTGAGAATATGGATTCTGTTAAGGCGGTACGGAGTCACACGGTCAGCGCCGCGGTGTCCCCTTCGTTCAGTCCGGTGACGGAGATCAACAAGAACAGGAGCTTTCGCTCCAACGGGAATCCTTTGCCGTATTGCCTGACATCGTTCATCGTTTACATGAACAATGTTGAGGAACGCAATAACGCGCTGTATCTGGATATGATCCTTGGCAGGACCATGCTGATCAGCGAAGATTATGCCGAGAACGATATCCAGGCGCTTGCCGAGTACCGGCGGGAGATGACCGGAATGGTACAGCTTGCCGGGGGACGGGACGCGGTGGATTTCTTCCGGAAAGGAAAAATCTATCTCGTGAACGGATATTTCGATCCCGGGATCCGGTTTTCCAACAGCAGGAATTTCCCGGTCAGCATCCGGTATCCGGGCGCTTTGCTGCTGAATATGGGCTTTGCCAAAGAGGAAGACGGGCTTCTGATGGGCTATCTTCCGACTGTGGAGACGGACGGGACCGGTGCTCCCGTTCTGAATGAGACATATGCTTTTCCCGCGGCGGAGAGGCTCGATCTGAATAGCTATGAAGAGATACTGGCTTATGAGCCGGATGCGGAGATCTGGACTTCCTATCAGGAAAAATGGGAGATCCAGCAGCACAGTCTGCCTGTCATCGGGACTGATCATCTGGAAAGCATGTATGAGTTTCTGACAGGGCAGGCTTATATTGCAGAAGGACGCAGCTTCACTGCGGAAGAGTATGAGGGCGGCAGCAGGGTTCTGATCCTGTCCGAAAAAATGGCGGCCCGTGGTGAACTGCAGGTAGGTGACACAGTCACGCTGCGGCAATATCTGGGAGCTTTCGAGGATCCAGGCGACCTGAGTTACGGCAGCAGTTTCAGCCGGCCGGGTTCGCCCAGGAACAATCCGACGGTAGATCTCTTTTCCATGCAGCAGGAATACGGAGAAGAAGAGGAATATACCCTGGTCGGCATCTATAAAATGATAGGCGAATGGTCCTGGGGCACGTATGATTTCACGCCGAATACGGTCTTTATGCCGCGGAAAGCGCAGATCCCCGGTGGGCTTGGAACGATTCCGGAAGAAAAAGGCGGCGATGATATCTATGGCCTTGAGCTCAGCATCGAACTGCAGAACGGAAAGGAGAACGATTTCCTGCTGGAGCTCGATAAAAGTCCCTATGCAGGCCAGTTCTACGCGTTCGATCAGGGCTATGAGGAAGTCCAGAAGAGCATCGATTCCATGGTGATCTCCATGAGCCGTCTGATGGCGCTGTCCGCCTGCGGATTTGTTATTTTCCTGATCCTGTATCTGCTGATGTTCCAGGCCGGTGAGAAGAAGAATCTGGGCACCATGCGGTCCCTGGGCTGTTCACCCCGCAAAGCGGGAAGCTATCTTTTCGGCGGAGGGTTCCTGATCGCTTTTGCAGGCGTTATTATCGGAAGCGCTGCGGGCGGAGCGGTCATGAAGCTGGTACAGAACCGGATCCTGCAGGACGCGCTCGCAAGCGTCAATACTGCTGCCCGGGGCTTCAGCAACACGATCACGGAGATCTCGCTGGCGGATATGGTCCGGGAAAGCAGCCTGGGCTTGGAGAAGCTGTTGATGCTCGCTGCAGCAGAGCTTGCGGTTTTTGCTGTTCTGCTGGCCATTCAGGCCGGAAGGCTCGCCGGGCAGGATCCGCGCAGACTGATGGAGGGATGAGGCATGATGAAATATGTGATCAGGAGAATTGTCCGTCGTCCCTGGCTGTCGCTGATGGGACTGGTCATGGCTGCAGCCTTCTGTTTTTTCCTGTGCTATCTTGTCCGTTACCGGGAAGGGCTGCAGACAGAGCTTGAAGAAGTGCGTTCGGGTTATGAGATCCTGTGCGTCGTAACGGACAGCAGGGGGATCCGCGCCCAGAATCTGAGTCTGAATCAGAGTTTTGCGGATTTTGTCAATGATCCGGAGAAAGGGCTGGGCAATTACGTGAAAAAGCTCAATCTGTCCATGGATCTTCCCTGCAGTTCTTCCCTTGGCAGCGGTTCTCTGATCGGTGTAAACAGCAGAGAAGCATCGGATAAGCTGAATCCCGCTAAGGGCGGCAGCTGTGACTATGTGGTGGAGGATTTCTTCGGCAGCTCCGAGTATATCTGTCTGGTAGCGGAAGAGTATTATGAATCACTGGCCGGACAGCAGATTTCGATGACGATTTCCATGCCGACTATGGGGCCGAAAGAAGAACTGATCGACAGGACTTTTCTGGTGGTCGGATGGTTCAGAGGGCAGGGATCGGATTTCTACGCGCCTTACGCGGCGACCTCCAGATTAACAGGCGCCGGCGGCGCGTCGCGGACGGATTCGCTTTCGTTTATCCTGGCGGATAATACCAAAGCCGAAGAGATGATGGAGAAAGCGATGGAGGTCTTTACGACCGTGGATCCCGCTTCCTATTCCACCCGTCCGGCTCTGACGGTGCAGGACCGGCAGTATAAGGCCAGTATTACCGAGCTGGAGCAGAATATAAGCAGGACGGATTATCTGTTGCCCATCAGCGCGATCTTAAGCCTCGCGGCGGGATTCCTGATCGGCTTCCTGGCGGTCCGGGGCGAAACGCGGACCTACGCGCTGATGCGGACGCTGGGTGTCAGCGGACCGGCTCTCGCGGTCATGGTACTGATAGAACAGACGCTCCTGCCGGCTGCGGGAGTGGCAGCTGTTGCGCTCGTGCTGGGGAAACCCATAGCAGCGCTTGTGTATTTCGCCTGCCATCTGGTAGGCTGTACGCTTGCGGTACTCCGACCGGCACTTGCGTCACCCACCCGTCTTCTCTATCAGCAGGACTGATTTTCATCTATACAAATGCTTTGTTTTGTTGTATAATAGCGAACAGATACAAATTGTAATGCAGCATGGCTATGCTGTGGAAAGGGGTCAATATGGACAATCTTGATAACAGGTCGCTCCTGTTCTATCTGTCCGGTAATTCGACAGCTGCGGAGAAAGCGGCCGGCGAGGCAAAGCCTTTCTTTGAAGACGGTGTTAAGGAAACGGACGGTGTCAACGGCAAGGCGATCGAGTTCGGTACGCGTGATATTCTGGCCTGGACGGCCGGACGCAACATCTATGCGGAGCGCGGGACTCTCTCATTCTGGTGGAGATCGCGTTTCCCGCTGGGCCCGACGGCTTTCCCGATCTTCCGTGTCGGATACGCGGACCATTCCAGCTGGGATCAGTGTTTCATGCGTATTGACTACAACGGTGACGGTGTAGAGGCTTATGTGACGGATATCAATCTGTCCCGCGCGCGTGTCTGGACAGACGGATTCAGATTTCCCGAACCGGATAAATGGACGCATATTGCAGTGTCTTGGGACGAACTTTGGGGACTTAAGCTGTATGTGAACGGCAAAGAAGCCGCGAGCGAATACAGACCGGCCGTATATGATGCCGGACTGTACGCTTTCGGACCGCATTCCCGTATCATCGGACCGTGGCACGTACAGACGGATTACAACTTTACACGAGGCGGAGATCTGTGTGAACTGTCTATCTGGGATCATATGCTTTCAGATGACGAGATCGCGGTGCTCGGAGAGGCAAAGCTGCCTGACGCCAAGCCGTATGAGTTCTGCTTCAGGGACGAAGCGACGCGCAAAGACTATCTGCTGCGCAGCGGCATGGATCAGTATGTGCCGAGGATCCCGGAAACAGCAGCCGCGCGCAAGGTCGAGATCGCGGAAGCGTTCGATCTGAAGCGCTGGTGGTTCAAGGGTATGGACGGTATCCGTGAGACGACCTGGCCGGGCGTATACAACCGCTCCCGCCTGAAAGGCCGCAACGATTATTTCCAGCTGCCTGACTGGGACTGCTATTCGCTCTCCGGCAAGGCGATCACTTTCAATATGCCGTATGAGCCGTACAATCACATCGAGATTTCCGGAAGCGCTTATGGTAAGGTCGAGCTTGTCGACGATGATGCTTCCGTAAAGGAAGAGCTTTTCACCCGCAGACAGGGAGAGGAGCGCACGGTCGACACGATCGCGAATCATATCGGCGGCAAGGTCCGTTTTACCAATGAAGAGATCGAAGAGCCGATCGGAGATTTCTCCGTTTTCAATGTATATGAGGGCAAAGCTCCTGCAGGAGAGGCTTCCGTAACGTACGGCTTCGCGCCGATGACGGAGTGTGCCGACGATAAGGAGAAATACCTTTATGATTTCATCGGGGAGCGCTATCAGCCGTATCAGCGCTTCACGCTGAAGGGCACAGCAGATGGAGACACTTCCGCAAAGGTCGATTGTGTGGAAGGACTGCCGTTCATCCATCTGGTCATTCCTTATACCGCTGACAACGCGCTGGGCCTTGACGGCCTGGAGTTCGGTTTCGATACCTGTGAGGGCAAGGATGCTGCCTATTCGATCCAGATCAAGGATCCGAACTGGTACTGGCGCAATCTCGCGTGGTTCACCTTCCGCACGGAGGCCGGCTGCAAGGCCGCGCATCAGAAGCTGTGGATCGATACGCGCGACCGTATTCTGCCGGAAGACAGGCTGCTGTACGTGACGATCGCAGTCTCCGATCCGGAGTCCGCAGCTGCGCTTGCTTCCTCCATCAGGATCCGCGTGGTCTATAAGAAGGCCGAGCTTGCGAAAGCAGAGCATATCGCCGACCGCTTCAATCAGGTCAGAGATATTGCCGGTCATATGACCGAGGAATCTCCGATGGACGAGCGTTATCCGACGTATGTCCGCTTCAAACGCGATATTCTGGATCTCCTGAAGGTGGATCCTGACCATATGCCTGGCCTTGGATACTATTATATGATGTATCACCGCCGCGGCATGGCGTATTCGGACGCGAACGGCAACAAGGTACCGGAGTACCCGCTGCCGGATCTGCTGGAGAAGCTGCCGGAAGGCGTTCCCGCATGGGCGGCCCGTCAGGTCGAGTATCTGCGGCATTATAAGAAGATCATCCGCTTCTTCATGGACAAGCGCCAGATCGCGAACGGCGAGCTTGGCGGCGGTCTGTCGGACGACGGCGATTTCGTCGCGTCCTGGGCACGTTATGCCATGATGGACTGCGAGGGCGACAAGGTCGTCCACTCGATGGAAGCAAACGAGAGAGCTTTCTACGACCAGGGTATGTTCACGAACGGACTGTGCTCGATCCAGGCCGATGAGCTGCATTCTTCCGAAGAGGGACAGGTCAGCCTGGCAGCCTGTCTTGCCGTTCATCCCGGCAGTCCGGAGTGGCTGGAGCACGCGTTTGAGATCGGGCGTCAGCTGGAGTGGCTTACCGGCGTCAACAAAGCCGGCAACAGACTGGTTAAGTCCTGCTTCTACAGCGGTTCCGTAATCGCATACGACCAGCCGTGGGGCAGCCAGCAGTCCTGCTGCTACATCTCCCCGGCGATCGCATGGTATGTAGCGCAGTATAACGGCAACCCGTATCTCCTGCGGATCCTGCGCGAAATGGCGGACGGTCTGATCGCGCATTATCATCCGGATGAGAAATATATCCATTCCTATATCCGTTTTGAAGATGACTACGAAGTGCCGGAGATCTCTCACCGCAGGAGCGGCGAACGTGCGCTTCTCGCGCCGGCGTCTGTCCTTCTGAATGAGAAGAAGTACTGGGATCTGATGCCTGAGACAGATAAAGGCGGTATGACCGAGAGAGAAACCGGCTATCCGCTGCATCCTGTCAAGGCCGGGACGGAAGACGTTATCGACAAGGACATCGTGGCAAAACGTTACGAGAAGCTGAACGTGCTCGCGGCGGTCAAGGAATACTACAATACCGACGGACATCCGTGGATCGACCGTGTCTACAGTGAGCCTTGCGCGCTGTACTGCGACCGTCTGGCGGATCCTTCCGACGTGCAGACACGTTATTCCTTCCCGATGAACCGCATCACATGGCGTTTCACCAACTGGTGCGATGATGAGCGTGTAGCGATCCTGACGCCTGTCTGTGAAGAAGACCATCTGCGGATCGTGGTATACAATCTGTCCGACCGTGACGTTTTCGCGGATGTGATCGGACAGGTTGTGAAGCCGGGGCTGTGGGAAGTCGTGACAGGTGTGGATACCAATGACGACGACAGGGCGGATGAGAACGTAGAGAGACGTGAAGTGCCGTTCGCGTACACCGAGAGAGCACGTTTGGCTTTTGCGGCGGGCAAGACCACGGTCGTCGAGATGCGCCTGCTCAAGGAAGACACCCCTTACTGGCAGAGACCGGATCTCGGCGTCGGCGAGAACGATATTCAGGTCTTCGATCACGGTATCAATGTCCGGATCCATTCACTCGGAGCGGTCGCGACGCCTGAAGTCGAAGTCGTGCTGAAGAACCGTGACGGCAAGGTGCTCAAGAGCGCTCTGCTGCCGTCGCTCGAGGCTCCGACAGACATGCTGCCGCGTTCCCGTGAGGTCATCTTCTACCTGCATCATATTACGGATCTGAAGGGCTGCTATGTCGAGATCGACCCGGAGAACCGTCTGCAGGAGATCACGAAGGCCAACAACAAGGTGTATCTCAACCTTGACACAATCGGCAGAAAGCTGTAAAATAACAGAACTGCTTGTATTATTGGAGTAGGAGACTGATTGTATGAAGAAATGGAGCATCCTTTTAGGAGTTCTGGTCTTTGCCGGCCTGTGTGTATACGTATTCCGGTATGCTAAGGAAGCGTTTTCACATATGGAGCACTATGTGACGGTGGAGACAGATTCCGATATTCCTAAGATCAAGGATGAGGGCGATGTCATCGTTCTGTCCACGGAAGGCTATGATACCGAGAATGCGACGTATCATACCTACCGGAGTGAGCTGTATGTGGATCTGGAGACCGTAAACAGCGTATATGCCGGTGAACGGTTCTATTATGATGAAGAAACGGACCAGATCATCTACACAACTTCGACACGTGTCATGAACTGCGAGATCGGACCGTCTTATGATCTGAAGAACGGACGCAGTGCCGGCGGTCTGCCTACTTTCCTGTTTGTGGAAGATAAACCGGAAGAGGAATCTTCCGAAGAAGAATCCGATATTTCAGCCGGTGAGGAGTCCTCTGACAGCACAGAGGATTCCTCCGGCGAATCTTCCGAAGAGTCTGTTGAGGAATCTCCGGAAGAAGAGACACAGGCCGAGCCGGAGGAGCCGGCCGAGCCTGAAGAGACAGTGCCTGTGACAGGCAGGATCTATATGCGCGCGTCAGCGGTGACGGATCTGTACGGTGTGGAATTCCTGTATGACAAGGCTTCAAACGTTCTGGTCCTGGAGGACGCGACCCGGCGTTACGTGGATGTGCTGGATACCGGAGAGACGCAGTATCTGAAAGTATATCCAAAGGACGGCAACCCGTTCGCGCAGATGTTCGGTTTCGGCAAAGGCTATGAAGTCTACCGTGAGCTCACTATCGGTGAGACCCTGATCGTCTTCGGCGAAGAAGACGACTATTACAAGATCGCAGACCGCGACGGCAAGACCGGCTATGTGAAAAAGGACGCGGTCAGCGGCATCCGCTACGAGCAGGCGGAGACGGTCGAGCTTGACAGCTATGAGCTTCCGGCCGATAAGCAGATGGATCTGCCGATCTCCGTGATCTGGCAGTATTTCTCCGCTGATTACGGCGGATATCTCGGCGGCGACGCGATGGAGCATTATACGGAAGTCGTAACGTCGGATACACTTAAGGTCGTAGCGCCGCTTTTCCTGCACATTCTGGAGGATGAAGACGGCAACGCGTACCTGTATGACGCTTCCAGCCAGGAATATATCGACTGGATGCATGAGAACGGATATAAGGTCTGGGTAACGCTTGAGAACGTCGATAACTATTATGACGATCTGAACGAGAAGCTGCTGGAGCTGATGAAGGATACGGCGCGCCGGCAGACGATGGTACAGCAGATCCTGGATTTATATAAGATCTATGGTTTTGACGGCATCAATATCGACCTGGAAGGTCTGCACGAAGAGATCGGCCCGTATTTCGTACAGTTCATGAGAGAGCTGTCCGCGACGGTCCGTCCGGAGGGCTGCGTCCTCTCGGTCGATCTGAACGTGCCGAGTGGTTGGAACGGTTATTACCGTTACGACGTCATGGGCGATGTCTGTGATTATATCTGTTTGATGGCTTATGATGAGCATTACGCCAACGATACGACCGCGGGCAGCGTCGCTTCGTATCCCTGGGTGCAGGCAGGCGTGCAGGACGCGCTGACGGAGGGGATCCCTTCCCAGAAGCTGGTGCTGTGTATGCCGCTGTACACGCGTGTATGGAGCCTGACGGCTACCGGTATGGTCATGCCGGAATACACCCGGACGATCAGTATGGAGGAAGCCTGGGATCTGGTCAACAACGACTGGTATGAAGATGTCGAGTGGGACCGTACGACAGGACAGTACTACGCGGAGATCATTTACGGAGACAATTCCAGAAGCCGTGTATGGCTTGAAGATCCGCGCTCCATGCAGCTGAGGATCGATCTCGCCAAGTCACAGAATCTCGGAGGTGTCGCCTTGTGGTACTACGGCTGGGATACAACAGAGATCTGGGACCTCATCGCGGAATACGAACATGTACAATGACATTTACGAAACCGCTCCGAAGCCGGAGCGGTTTCTTCTCGCTGCGGCGGAAGATCCGCGCAGCAATGTGACGGCGGAGCAGTCTCTGGATGAGCTTGCAGAGCTCCTTGAGACTGCCGGAGGAGAAGAATGCGGACGGATCATCCAGCGTCGGGAGACGCCGGATCCGGGGACATATCTTGGGGAAGGCAAGCTTGAAGAGCTGCGGAACGCGCTGGCTTTGACCGGCGCGGACGGAGTGATCACCGATGACGAGCTTTCACCGGCGCAGCTCCGGAATATGGCGGATATCCTCAAGACAAAAGTCCTGGACAGGACGCTTCTGATCCTCGATATTTTTTCACAGAGAGCAACGACCCGTGAAGGACAGCTGCAAGTGGAGCTTGCGGATCTGTCCTACAGGCTGACGAGACTGACAGGACTCGGCAGATCCCTGTCGCAGCAGGGCGGTACGATCGGGCGGATGCATTCCAGAGGCGCCGGCGAAACAAGGCTTGAGCTTGACAGGCGCGCGATCCGTTCGAGGATGGACGCGCTGAGGAGACAGCTTGCCGAGATCGAGAAGAACCGTGACACCATGCGCAGCCAGCGGGTGCGCAACCGCGTTCCCCACGCGGCGCTTGTCGGCTATACCAATGCCGGCAAATCGACGATCTTCAACCGGATCACAGGCGCCGGAGTGCTGGAAGAGGACAAGCTGTTCGCAACACTCGATACGACAACCAGGCGGATCAGACTGCCGGGAGGGCGGGAGATCCTGCTTTCGGATACGGTCGGTTTTATCCGCAAGCTGCCCCACATGCTTGTGGAGGCTTTTCACGCGACACTGGAAGAAGTCCGGTACGCGGATATCCTCGTGATCGTCGTGGACGCGTCGGATGATAAAGCGTCTGCGGAGCTTGCCGTGACTAGGGAGACGCTGCGGGGGCTTGGCGCGTCCGGTAAACCGGTGCTCCTGCTGTACAATAAGCAGGATCTGGTGACGGATCCCGACAATGTGATCCTTTTCCCCGGAACGCGGGAGAGGATCCTTAAGATCTCCGCCTTGCGGGAGAGCGATCTTGTAACGGTCCAGGAGGAGATCGAGCGGATCCTTAAGGAGCAGGAGATAGAATATACCGTTCTGATCCCTTATGCGGACGGACGGATCGGACAGTTCCTGCGGGAGAACGCGAGAGTACTGTCTGAGGAATATAATGAAAACGGGACGGTCATGCAGATCTGTTCGGATGCGTCAGTGCGTGACCGTGTCAGGAAATATCTGTGGAAAGTGGAACAGGAATGAAAACGATCATCTATGATATGAGCGATCCGGAGCAGGCGGAACGCGGCTATAAGGAAGCGGCAGAGATCCTGCGAGCCGGCGGCAACGTCGCGTTCCC
This sequence comes from Bacillota bacterium, assembly GCA_017441925.1. GTDB lineage: Bacteria > Bacillota > Clostridia > Lachnospirales > Bianqueaceae > RUG12817. Next base: position 144,698 of record JAFRUE010000014.1, on the reverse strand, counting down.
GACAGAAACAGTCTACGGGCTTGGAGGATGGACGGGATCGGAAGAAGCGGTCCGCGGGATTTTTACCGCGAAAGGGCGTCCTTCGGATAATCCTCTGATCGTCCATGTCTGCCCGGGTATGGATCTGTCCCCGATTGCTGTACGGATCCCGGAGACTGCAAGAGAGCTCATGCGCCGATTCTGGCCGGGACCGCTGACGCTGATACTGTGGAAAGCTCCGGAAGTGCCGGACGCGGTCAGTGCCGGGCTTCCTTCGGTCGCGGTACGGATGCCGAGCCATCCGGTCGCGATGCGGATGCTGGAGGTCAGCGGACTTCCGGTTGCCGCGCCGAGCGCGAATCTTTCAGGCAGACCGAGCCCGACGACAGCCGAGCACGTCCGGGAAGACATGCAGGGACGGATCCCGTTGATCCTGGACGGAGGCCCCTGCGAGATCGGGCTGGAATCCACGATCGTGGATATGACGGTGAAGCCGCCGATGGTGCTGCGGCCGGGCGGGCTGCCGCTCGAGACACTGCGGGAAGTCGTACCGGATCTGCGGATGGATCCCGGACTCGGAGTCGCGGCGAACGTTACGCCTAAGGCTCCGGGCATGAAATACCGCCACTACGCGCCGAAAGCTCCGATGACGATGGCGCTTGGGACGCCGTCAGAACAGGAAGAGAAGATCCGTCAGGCGCTTGCACAAGCGCGGGGCAAGAAACGCGGAGTCCTGACGGTTTCCGAGCACGTGAAGGATTATGACGCGGAGGCGGTGCTCGCGATCGGATCCCTTGACGATCCGGACGAGATGGCGGCGCATCTTTTTGACGCACTGCGCAGATTCGATGAACTGGAGTGCGATGTGATCTTTGCTGAGACGATCCCGCAGAAGGGCATCGGAACGGCTTATATGAACCGCCTGCGCAAAGCGTGCGGAGGCAGTACGATCTGAACGGAGGGACAATATGACCGAACATGTATATACGATCCGGAACGGATTTGATATGGATTATGCTTTTAACAGGCTGTCCGGATACGACTGGGACGAGGCGATCCTGTGCTTTCATGAGGATCTCCTGAACGGTTATCTGCGGACGCAGGTCCTCCCGCAGTTGACGAAACTGCAGGCAGACAGCCTGACAGCAGATTTTGAAGAGCCGGACCGGCTCGACATCAGCGCGCATTCAAGAATGGCCGGAGGGATGCAGCTCACCTACCGCATGAAAGTCGAGAGCTTTGTCTTTGAGCAGGGGATGCACGCGGTCGTTTTTTCCTACAAGGAAGAAGCGGACATGGGCGTGATCGGCTTTTTCGGCGGGCTTGCCAAGAAGGCGTCGAAGCAGACCTATCTGCAGATGGCGGTCAGGGACAATGATATCGTACAGGTCCAGTCTGACCGGATCGCCGTCGATCTTGATCAGATCCCGGAAATAAAAAGTGCCCTGCAGCGGGAGTACCGCGGCAAGACACTTGGACGTGACATGAAGATGGTGTATATCGGCTGCGTCAGCGATTGCTGCTGCTTCCGGCTCTTGCTTGCGTGACGCGCAGGTCAGGCCCGAAGAAACGGACGATCGTATAGCCGCCGAGAATGCGGGAGACAAACCGCTCGTCGTAGAGCTCCCGCAGATCGGGGATCCACCAGTTCGTCGAAAGGACGGTGGACTTTTCGTTCTGTAGTCTCTGGTCGATCAGATGGAAGAGGGACGTATAGGAGAGGCTCGTGCGGAACTCCGCGCCGAGGTCGTCGATGATCAGGAGATCGCAGGCATCGATCGCTTCAGCTGATAGTGAAGTGGGCGCTTTGCGCGCACGGTCGCCGAAATGCTCCTGGTCGAAATAAGCGCACAGATCGTAGCAGCCGACATAGAGGACGGTTCTGCCGAGCGCGAGGAGTTCATTCGCCATCACGCCGCTCAGGAAACTCTTCCCTGTCCCTGCTGTGCCGGTAAAGAGCAGATTGCGGCATCCGCCGTCTGCGATCTGCCGGACCGCATCCTCTACGACTTTGAGATTGTTGAGAATATTCTGACGAGGCGTCAGGACTTCGTTCTGATAGGGCTCGTCTGAAAATAGCGCCGGGTTGAAAGCCTGGCGGTTTTCTTTTTTTAAATGATTCGGAAGGCCGGAGTGGTCGTAGGCAGCCCGGATAATGCGCTGCTTCAGGCAGGAACATTTTTGGTAATCGACATAGCCGGTGTCCTTGCAGAGCGGACAGGTGTAGTGGACTTCCATAGCGTCCGGAGCATAACCGTTGCGCCGGAGGAGCTCCGCGCGGCTCGTGGTCAGATGCTCATAGCGGGAACGCAGTTCGGAAAGCGATCTGGCGGCGTCACGGCCGTTCTGCAGATAGCCTTTCATCGCGTTCAGTCCGAAGGACTGGATCTCTTCGTCGATGGCGGCGATCTCCGGGACCTGCCGGTAGATATCCGCGACGCGCAGATCACGTTCGGTCTCATGCTGCTGCCGTCTGGCCGCGTATTCGGAGAGAATCTCCTGCATGGTTGTTTCAGTCAGTGCCATAGGAATACCTCATCTAATTTCGGTGTCCGGCAGTCATTTTTTGGGATAGCCGGAGTTGACAGCGAGTTCGTGCCCCAGTGCGTCATAATCGACAGTACTGTTCTGATCGTGATAATAGGTCATGTTCTTACGTGTCCGGGAGGGACGGGCAGCGGCCGCCTTACGGGCCGCGGCCTGGTTCTCTGTATCCTTCGCGTGCAGCTGATCGTCCGCGAGGATCTGCGCACGTGTCTTGATGCCCTTGGAGTACCAGTTCCGCAGGATCCCTTCGGTATACTTGAGCAGACCTCTCTCGGAAGCATTGCCTTTAGCACGGCGGCAGGCTTCGAGGATCATCTCCTGGGTGAAATGGTACTTTTCCTCCCATTCGGCAAAACGCTCAGCGTCCTTGTCCGTCGGATAGCGGGAGATCCCCATTTCGCGCAGATAGGGACGGTAAATGTCATAGCGGCGGGTCTGGAATTCAGCCTTGTCCACGGTATCGATCTTATTTTCCGACCAGTCGCGCGCCACAGCCTCAAGATAGTTCAGACTGCGCTGACCGTTACCGGTACAGTACTGGATCAGATATTCGACGACGTCGATCGGAAGCTTGTAGTAATCATAGAAACTGTACAGCGTAGAGGCGACCGGATTGGAGAGCGGCCTTGCGAGACATTTCTCCGCGAGCGCGAAGAGATGGCGGACAGCCGGATCCTTGCGGTACTGGGCGAGCTCGACCGGCAGATAGACCGGGGGCTGGGCAATATGGATCACTTTAGCCATGCTGTCGTTCGGAGCAGTGTCCTGGGCGGGAGCGGAATCCTGGACGGGATCAGGCTCCAGTTCAAGGGCAGAATCATCTTCAGCGGAAACATCATAGGAGCGGGACATACCGGCAGGGCGTCCGGACGGATCCTGCTTGGGACCATCGGGAGAGAGTACAGGCAGGGACAGGTCCGGGAAGACCAGAATATCCGTATCGCCGCTGCGGTCGACGGCAAGCGCGCCCTTTTCCTCCCAGTAATGGACTGCTTCAAGGATATCGGATTCCGTCATCAGAAGCACACGGGCGGCGTCCTTGGTTGACTGGCCCATGCTGCCGTGACGGGACAGATACAGAAAATACAGATACACCTTAACATAGGTGCCGCTTGCGGAAGGCATCCACTCGGAAAGGAAACGGTCGGAGACCGGTGTTGTTGAATCTGTCGGGCTGTGAAGACCAAGATATGACATGCGTTACGCTCCTTTATGAGACCGGTGCAGGCGCGGCGCGGGTGAGCCGGCGGCGGTAGACCGGGGACAATACTGTTGATGAAACTACGGATCGCACAAAACTACGGATCGCTTCGTTTCTTCGAAACTTCCGCGATCCTCCAGGCTTTCTTAAGATCAGGTCTTAGAAACTACGGATCGCTTCGTTTCTTCGAAACTTCGCGATCCTCCTGACATTCGCAATCCGCTGGTTTTCCTGATAGAATCAGGAAAACCGCTTCTTGCTCATGTCAGGGCGGGGCTCAACTCCGCAGACCGATTCATGCAGGCATGATCGGTCTGCGGCCTTGATCCCCTGATAGTTTCACATTATATCCCACATCCCTTTATTTGTGAAGAAGGTCTTACCCACAGGGGGAGGGGCGGGATTTATCCACAAACATGTGTACAAGGTGGACAGAAGCGGGACTGGCCGTATAAAAGCCATATTTCCGAAATAAAAAATCCACATCTGCAGAGAGATGAACTCTCACTGTGGATGTGGACAATGTGGACAGATCAGGCACGAAGCATGTTTTCGCCGATGGCGGCTACATCTCCGGCTCCCATAGTTATGCACAGATCCTGTGGACAACAATTTTTCAGGAAATATTTCTCCGCCTCTTCAAAGGACGGGCAGTAGCGTGCATCGGTCCCGAGAGCGGCAATGGCCAAGGCCAGATCACGGGAATGGATGTCACCCGGATCCTTCTCGCGGGCAGCGGAGTAGATGTCGACAAGGACCACATGGTCAGCGAGAGTAAGGGCTTTTGCGAACTCGTTGAAGAACGTTTTGGTCCGGCTGTAGGTGTGCGGCTGGAACACGACGTAGATCTCTTTCTGAGCAACTTCGCGGGCTGCTTTAAGTGTCGCGCGGATCTCGGAAGGATGATGCGCGTAATCGTCGATGATCCGGAAACCGTTGACCGTCCCTTTATACTCGAAACGTTTCTTGGGACTGCGGTAGAGCTCGAGCCCGCGGACGATCGTTCCGAACGGAATGCCGTTTACAAGAGCGGCGCCGGCAGCGCACAGACTGTCAAAGATATTATGGGAACCCGGCACGTTCAGATGCACTTGTCCGAGATCCTGTCCCTTATAGATCAGATCATAGGTGTTCTCCATATGGTCTTCGGAGGGACGGATATTGGCAGCCAGAATGTCAGCGTCCGGATCCGACAGGGATACTGTGAGCATTTTGCCTGTATAGTCCGGGAAGAGCTTCACATAGTCTGAATTGAGGATCAGCGTGCCGCCGGGCTTGAGCCCGTCCACATATTTGCGGAACGATGCGACCATGCGCTCATAGGTCTTGAAGTAGTCCAGATGCTCCGGCTCGACGTTGAGGACGATACCGGTCTCCGGATGGAACTGCAGGAAACTGTCGGAGTACTCACAGGCCTCCGCGATGAAGAACTCATCGTGGCCGACACGGTAGTTTGACTGGAGAACGTCGAGGATTCCGCCGATCGTGATCGTCGGATCGTGCTCCGAATTCAGGAAAATATACGAGAGCATCGTGCTGGTGCTGGTCTTGCCGTGCGTGCCGGCGATGCCGATGGAATGCTCGTATTCACCCATCATTTCTCCAAGCAGGACGGATCTCTCGATGACTCTGGGACAGACCTTACGGGCTTCAACCAGTTCGGGATTATCCTCATGAACGGCTGCGGTGAAGACCGCGACGTCGATTCCGGGCGTGATATTCTCCGCGCGCTGACCGATCGCGATAGAGATGCCTTTCTCACGGAGCGAGTGTATGATCGGTGTTTCCTTAATGTCGGAACCGGAAATGACGTGGCCGCGGGACTGCAGAATACAGGCAAGGCTTGACATGCTGATCCCGCCGATCCCGATAAAGTGATATCTCATAAAGGTTGCCCTCTTTTCTTTTGACTATAATCTCTGTTATTATAACATATATTCGCGAATTGTAAAGACTTTCCGGGATCAAACCGTCTGATTCCTTCCGGCAGCCGCCGTGATAACAGCCGTGAGGCTTGACCCGCCGGCGGAAAAGGCTTATAATAAGGATCTGAGGTTCTTTGGACCGATAAATCACGATCAATCTGAGGTAGATATAGATGTACATTATTGCGGGACTCGGGAATCCGGGAGACAGATATGCCGCGACCAGGCATAACGCGGGATTTGAGGCAGCGGCGAGGCTGCGGGACAAGATCTGCACGGGAGGCGTGCGGATCCGTTTTCATGCAGAGATTGCGTCAGGCCTTGTCGGTACGGAGAAAGTCCTTGTCATCCGACCGCTTACTTATATGAACGAAAGCGGCATCGCCCTGCGGGAGATCACGGATTTCTATAAAGTTCCCGCGGACCATGTGATCGTCATGTGCGACGATATCGATCTGCCGTTCGGTCACCTGCGTATCCGTGGAAAAGGATCTGCGGGCAGTCATAACGGACTTAAGAGCATCGTGAACCATATCGGGACGGATTTTATCCGTGTCCGGATCGGTGTCGGCGCACAGCCCGAGGGCTGGGACCTCGCTGATTACGTACTTTCGCAAATGAGCCGGGAACAGATCGCCGAGCTTGCTTCGGCGGAGGAAAAAGCCGCGGACGCTGCAGTCTGCGTAATCGAAAAAGGCCTGCAGGAGGCCATGAATCGTTTTATCACGCCGAAGCCGAAAAAGAAAAAGGCGGAACCCGGAGCGGATCCGGAAAGGACAGAACAGAGACCGGCGGAGCCCGGCAAAGTTCCGGAAGGGACAGATAAGAAACAGGAGGAAACCGAATGAGGGGAATCCTTGCGCCTGCGGGACGGATCCCGGGTTATGACAGGATCCGGGAGATCCTAAGCGGCGGGAAGGCCGTGCTCGTCTCCGGTATCGGGGATGGTATACGCGAGTATCTGGCGGCAGCCTGTGCCGCCGATTTGTCGTGCACATCCCTCGTGATCACGGCCAACGACGTCGCGGCAGCCAATACCTATGATAATCTGCGCCTGTACGATCCCGACGGCGTCTGCCTCTTCCCGGCGAAAGATCCGGTCTTTTACAGCGCACAGTCGCGAGGCGGCGCGATCGAGGAGACCAGGCTCAGGGTCCTGCGGAAGCTCCGCGAGGGCAGCTGCCGGACGGTCGTCGTAACGATCGACGCGCTTTTTGACCGCATGATGCCGCCGGAGGTCTTCTACGGCTCGGCCATACACAGGAAGGTCGGAGAGACCCTGCCGCCTGAGGAGGCTGCCGAGCGACTTACCGCTCTGGGATATGAGCGGGAGGACCAGATCGCGCACGCGGGACAGTTCGCGATGCGCGGAGGCATCATCGACGTGTTCCCGGTCTCCGGCGATCCGGCGTTCCGGATCGAGCTCTGGGGCGACGAGATCGATTCGGTGCGACTGCTCGATACCGAGACACAGCGCTCCGGCGCGCGGATCGTGGAGTTCATGATAGATCCGGCACGGGAGATTTTTGCCGGCAAAGCGCTGACAGAACGCGTGAAGCAGGAAGTGCAGGACGATACCGAGAAGGCTGCCCGTGTTTTTCTGAAAAACGGGCAGACCGAGGAATATGACAGGATCCGTCAGATGACGGAGTCTTTCCTGTACCGGATCTCCGGCTCCGGTTCGTACGCGCTGGACGCGTATATTCCGTATTATTATCCGGAGAGCGCGGACCTTCTGTCCTATCTGCCGGATAAAACGCTCATCGTTCTGGAGGAGCCGGCGAGAGTCCGTGAGAAAGCTCGGATCTTCAGTACGGAATCCGCACAGAATCTGCAGACAAGACTGGAAAAAGGCTATATCCTGGCGCGGCAGTGCGGGATCTTCCCGGAATTCGCGGAGATCGCCGAACGCCTGCAGCAGTTTGCCGGTCTCTATCTGTGCGGTCTGCTCGCGGCAAACCAGCAGGTCCTGCCGGTACAGGAGATCCTCTCGGTCTCCAGCCGCTCGATCAACGTCCTGCCTTCAGAGAGAGAAGAATTCTTCCGGAATCTGAAACGCTACACGGGCGAGGGATACAGCTGTGTTCTGCTTGCGGAGTCCGAATACCGCATCCCGGGAATGGTGGAATTCCTGACGGATGAGGAGATCCCGGTAGAACGCCAGCGGGACGCAGAGCAGGAGCCGCGGCAGGGCATCGTGACGATCCTTGAAGGCTCGCTGAAACAGGGCTTCATCTGTCCGGCCGCGAAGCTTCTTATCGCGCCGCAGCAGGAGAACGCGGCGGCAAAAGCCAAGCGGAAGCGCCGTTTCCGTGTGAAGAACGCACAGAAGGTCGGAGCTTTCAGCGATCTGACGCCCGGCGACTATGTTGTGCATGAGACTCACGGCGTCGGTATCTATCAGGGGATCGTGCAGCTCGAACAGAACGGCGCGAGTCATGATTTCTTTAAGATCCAGTACCGCGACAGTGGCGTGCTGTATGTGCCGACGACGTCGCTCGAGCTGCTGCAGCGCTACGTGGGCGGAGAAGACGCGAAGCCTAAGGTGAACCGGCTTGGTGGCCAGGAGTGGAACCGGACCAAGAATAAAGTCAAGGAATCGGTCTCAAAACTGGCGGAGAAGCTTGTGCGTCTGTATTCGGCAAGACAGGGCACCCGGGGATTTGCCTTTTCACCGGATTCGGTCTGGCAGCGTGAATTTGAGGACAGTTTCCCGTTTGAAGAGACGGATGATCAGCTTGCCGCGATCGAGGACACCAAGAAAGACATGGAGTCCGACAGGATCATGGACCGTCTGATCTGCGGCGACGTCGGGTACGGCAAGACGGAGATCGCGATCCGGGCGGCTTTCAAGGCCGTGCAGGACAATAAGCAGGTCGCGCTGCTCGCGCCGACAACGATCCTTGCGCAGCAGCATTACAACACATTCCGTGCCCGTATGCACGAATATCCGGTCACGATCGGGATCCTGTCGCGTTTCAGTACGCCCAAACAGCGCAAAGAGGCGGTTTCGGGCATTGCGGACGGCAGTATGGATATCCTGATTGGGACGCACCGGATCCTGTCCAAGGACATACATTTTAAGAACCTGGGGCTGCTCGTCGTTGACGAAGAGCAGCGTTTTGGTGTGTCGCATAAGGAGAAGATCAAGGAACTGCAGAAAAACGTGGACGTACTGACGCTGACCGCGACGCCGATCCCGCGGACGCTGCATATGAGCCTTTCGGGAATCCGCGATATGAGCGTGCTGGAGGAGCCGCCGGAAGAGCGGCAGCCCGTGCAGACCTTCGTGATGGAGGAAGATGAGGACATCATCCGCGAAGCGATCTACCGTGAGATCGGACGGGGCGGGCAGGTGTTTTTCCTGTCAAACCGCGTCCAGAACATCGAAGGGCAGCTCGCGCATCTGGGGAAACTCGTTCCGGAAGCGCGGATGGCGGTCGCGCACGGCCAGATGAAAGAGAGAGAGCTTGAGGACGTTATGATGACGTTCGTGCAGGGCGAGATCGATGTCCTGGTCTGCACGACGATCATCGAGACAGGACTTGATATCCCGAATGCCAATACGATCCTGATCATGAACGCGGATACGATGGGGCTCTCGCAGCTCTATCAGCTGCGGGGACGGGTCGGACGATCCAGCAGGCTCGCGTACGCGTATTTCATGTATTCACGCGATAAAGTGCTGAACGAAGCCGCGGAGAAACGGCTCGAAGCGATCGGCGAATTCACCGAGTTCGGCTCGGGTTTCCGTATCGCGATGCGGGATCTGGAGATCCGCGGAGCCGGCAACGTGCTCGGAGCCGAGCAGCACGGCCACATGGGCGCGGTCGGATACGATCTGTACTGCAAGATGCTCCGCGAAGCCATGGACGAGCTGAAAGACGAGCCTGTGCGGCCGACCTTTGAGACGACGATGCGCGTCCGCGTAGACGCCTACATTCCGGACAGCTATATCAGCAGCGGCGCGCAGAAGCTCGAAGTCTACAAAAAAATCGCCGCGATCGCGGGCGAGGATGATTATCTGGATATGCAGGAGGAACTGCTCGACCGGTATTCGGATATGCCGGCGTGTGTCGGGAACCTGCTGGATATCAGCTATCTGAAGTATCTGGCCAACAGCCTCGGCGCTGACAGTCTGGAAGAGGACGGGTTTGAGCTGAAGCTGCACTTCAGGACCGATGCGCCGATCGATTACTGGAAACTCGCTAAGATCCTGGAGCCGATGAGCCGTGAAGCACGGATCATTCCGAAACAGGATACCGTTTATGTCCGGATCCCGTTCCATACGGAGACCGTTGACAAGGATTCCGTCCGGCTCACAAGGATCCGCAGGATCCTTGAGCGGCTCGAAGGCGCCCGGATCGAAGAAGTGCGGAAGCCGGCGGCACAGGATAAGACCGGGACGGAAGCGGGCGTGGCTGAGACGGAAGACGGTGCCGGAGCAAAGGAGGCAGGAAATGCAGCGGGCTGATCTTGACGGCAGGACTGCAGCGGGCAGAGTTTTTCTCGGAAGAGCGTTCTTCGGCAGAGCTTTTCTCGGCAAGGCCACTGTAATCTGTCTGGCGTTGATCTTTTTTGCCGCGGCCGGGCTTGCCGGATGCCGCGCACGGACAGAGAAGCCGGTCATGGAGGTCGGGACACAGCAAGTCTATGCTCCGCAGGCCAGACTTTATCTGCTGCTGTGCCTGGAGGCTTTTGAAAACGAAGCCGGAGAGAGCATCTGGCAGATGAAAGTAGGCGGCAGGGACGCTTATGACGCGGCCTGCGAGGCAGCCTACGCGTCGATGCTGCGTTCGCGCACGGTGCTGGGACAGCTGAGAAGCTCGCAGAAAGAGCTCAGCGGTGAAGAAAACGCGAGGATCGAGGCAGCGCTTGCCGTGCTCAAGGATAATATCGGAGAAGCAAAACTTGCTTCGTACGGGATCACGGACGAGCTGGCGCTGCAGTATCTGAAGGAGGATTATCTGGTGTCGCGTTTTATCGGCCAGATGTCCTATATGCCCGACTCCGAAGAAGTCGAACGGGAGCTCGAGGAGACTTTTGTCTGGTATGAGAATCTGGACGTTTCGGAATATATGCAGCGGATCCAGATGGACGCGATATTCCTGTATTCGGGACAGTACCTTGACGGCGAATGGGTCCTGTATTCGCAGGATGTGCGGGAGAATCAGATGAAAAAAGCCCAGGAAGCCTATGAGAGGCTTACACAGGGCGAATCTTTCGAAAGTGTGCGGGCGGAGTATTCGGAGCTCGCGGTCGGCGAGAAAGCGCCGTGCTTTACGGTCGGGCTCATTCAGTCCGGCGGCTGGGGCATGTATTACAAAGGCCAGCTCGAGCGAGATCTGTGGGAGAGTGTATTCCGCGTGCCGGCGGGACAGTTCTCAAAAGTCCTGGAGTCCGATACGGGCTATGTGATCGTTCAGGCGATCAGCTATCCGGCTGCGGTCGATGCGGATGTGCAGGCTTATGCCGGCAAACTGGAGACGCTCCGGGACGAATACCGCGAGAAGATCACACAGGAACACGCCGGCGAAGGCATCGAGAATCTGATCGATGACTGGCAGGAAGAGCAGACGGTATATCTGGATGAGGATGCCTGGCGAAAGATCACGGAACAGCTGATGCAGGAGATCAGGTGAAGGCAGAGCCGTCGGGACGGTACAGTCAGGATAGAACAGTCAGGACAGGACAGTTAGGACAGAACAGTCAGGACAGGACAGTCAGGACAGGATCCGGTACATCTCCTTCGCGTCGTCCTTGCGGACCGTCTCTGCGATCGTGAGGATCTCGGCTTTGAGAACGCCGCTCCCAAGCGCGATTTCAATGATATCGCCGGGCTTGACGACGGTCCCCGCTTTTGCGGTTTTGCCGTTGATCTGGACTCGTCCGGCATCGCAAGCCTCATTGGCGACAGTGCGGCGCTTGATCAGCCGGGAAACTTTTAGGTATTTATCGAGACGCATTTGTTACCTCCTTGATTCGACGGACGGCTGCGCAGTTTCGGTGCCGCCGCGTCGCCGGGTAAAAAGAAAAGAGCCTTTGGAACGGATTCCAAAGGCTCATTGTATCTTCAGATATAATTATTTCTTGTTGACGGAATCCTTCAGAGCCTTGCCGGCCTTGAACTTCGGGGTCTTGGCTGCCGGAATCTTGATGGCTTCCTTGGTACGCGGATTGATACCGGTACGAGAGGGACGCTTGCCAACTTCGAATGTTCCGAATCCAACGAGCTGAACCTTTCCACCCTTCTTAAGCTCAGCGGTAACAACCTCCTCAAATGTCTTAACAAACAGCTCGGCGTCCTTTTTCTTAACGTCCATGCTGGCAGCAAGAGCTGCAACAAGTTCTGCCTTGTTCATTTCAAATCCTCCTAATATATTTTGTGTTTATACGGACCAGAGAGAATATGTCCCTCGCGGTTCCTTATACATTTATACTCATTTTTTCAAAATTTGTCAAGGGATATATTAAAAATAATGCGATAATTTAGGCATTTTTTGAACTTCCCGACCCTCGGCTCGCATCCGTATCCGCATTTTGACAGATTTTTTGAAAAAATGCCATAAAACAGTTGACGGATTCTTCAAAATCGGCTATTATTACTCCAAAGAACCATAGTTGGGGGTTTCAGGCATGAGGAAGAGCGAACAGTCAGTCCGCAATACAGAAGGACGCAGGACAAAGATCCGGGGCCGTAAGGCATCCCTCCTTTTTGTAGTTGCATGTACAGTGATCCTTCTGTCCGTCTGTGTCCTCAATCATCGCTACACGGAAGGCCAGATCCTCGACCTGACCATGCAGACCCAGGCCCTCGAGGATCAGATCCGCGACGAGCGCGCCCTGCAGATCGAGCTTGAAGGCCGCGAGGCCGTTCTCCGTTCAGACGCCTACCGCGTACGCCTCGCCCGCGACCAGTTCCACCTGATCCGGGACTACGAAGTACTGTATGTGGTGGAGTGAGAGGGGCAGCACACAATATATCCGATAAATCAGTAAGCCTTGCCGTACGGCAGGGCTTTTTTGATGTTACAAGATTGTAATCGGAGATCATGCCCTTTGGACACATAAATACTAAAAGGGTTTGACAAACTGTACAGTATATGGTACTATGTACAAAACTATTATTATAGATTTTTGTATGCAGATTTGCAGTTCCATACTATCTTTGATTAAGGAGCATCATCCTTGTGAGTAATTCAATTTCAGCGCAAAAGCGCAAGAGGGCTGTAGTATCTACGATTTTACTCTTGATCTATGATATCGTTGCGGTCAATTTAGCGTATATACTGGGGTTGTGGATCCGATTCGATTGTGTCTATTCAAGGATACCGGCCGGATATCTGTCAGCCTGGTTTCATTTTGTCCCGATCTATACGGTCTTCACTGTCGCGATCTTCTGGCTGCTGCGGCTTTATCAGAGCATCTGGAGATTCGCAAGTTATAACGAGCTCTTCCGGATCCTTGTATCCTCAGTAATCTGCGGTATTGCGCATTGGCTTGGCATTACTTTCCTGTTCCAGAGAATGAACATCTCCTATTATCTGATGGGGATCATACTGCAGACTGTATTTGTTATCGTAGCGCGGTTCTCGTATCGCTTACTGCTGCTCTTGCGTCAATCCCGGAGCAGACAGGAGAGAAACGGTCGCGTCATGCTGATCGGAGCCGGTTCTGCAGGACAGATGATCCTCCGTGACATGCATAACGCTTCAGAGATATCAGATGAAGTTGTCTGCATTATTGACGACGATGTGAATAAATGGGGACGCTTTATCGACGGTGTGCCGATCGTCGGGGGACGGGATGATATCCTGTCAAGCGCCGATAAGTATCGTGTGAATAAAATCTATCTTGCGATTCCCAGCGCAACAGCGGAAGACCGGCGGGATATACTGAATATCTGCCAGGAGACCGGCTGTGAGCTTAGGAATCTGCCAGGTATGTATCAGCTGGTTCTGGGAGATATAACAGTCAGCGCAATGAAGAAAGTCTCTGTCGAGGATCTGCTTGGCAGGGAGCCGATCAGGGCTAACATGGAAGATGTTTATGCTTTCATCCAGGGTAAGATCGTAATGGTCACCGGAGGAGGCGGTTCCATTGGAAGCGAGCTCTGCCGGCAGATTGCCGCGCATAATCCCAGGCAGCTGATCATTTTTGATATTTACGAGAATAACGCATATGATATTCAGCTTGAGCTGGGGGAGAAATACCCGGATCTGGATCTTGTTACACTGATCGGATCTGTACGAGACAGCAGAAGAATTTTTGAAGTTTTCGAGAAGTACCGTCCCCAAATCGTCTATCACGCAGCCGCGCATAAGCATGTGCCTCTGATGGAGGACAGCCCGAACGAAGCTATCAAGAATAATTCTTTGGGAACCTATAAAACAGCATATGCTGCCATGGTGCACGGATGTGAGAGATTTGTCCTGATCAGTACGGATAAGGCGGTCAATCCGACTAATATCATGGGAGCATCCAAACGCCTCTGTGAGATGATCATCCAGAGCTTTGACTCCAAGATTAAGGCCGGTAAAGCTAACGAGATTCCACAGTTGTTTACACACAGCGGACTCGAGAATGCAGATAAAGATGGCACTGGCGAGGTGTTTCAAAATATCAAGACCGAGTTTGTCGCTGTACGTTTTGGTAACGTGCTAGGAAGCAATGGATCGGTAATCCCGATTTTCCGCCGTCAGATTGAGAATGGAGGACCCGTAACAGTTACACACCCGGATATCATTCGCTATTTCATGACGATTCCTGAAGCAGTCAGTCTGGTCATGCTGGCAGGTACGTACGCACATGGCGGGGAAATCTTCGTACTTGATATGGGCAGCCCGGTCAAGATCGACACGCTTGCCCGTAATATGATCAAACTCTCCGGATACAAGCCAGATGTGGACATCAAGATCGAATATACAGGTCTCCGTCCTGGGGAAAAGCTGTATGAAGAGCGCTTGATGGCTGAAGAAGGCCTGCAGAAGACGGAGAACGACCTGATCAGTATCGGGCATCCGATCCCGTTTGAAGTGGATGAATTCTTCGAGGGCATGAAGGGCTTGATGAAGGCATCGTATTCGAATAAGGATGATATCGAAGATCGGGTTGCTGCAATCGTAACAACTTATAAGAGGAAACGGTAATGCATCTATAGAGGTTTTTTGAAGGGAGATAACTAAATGAACGAAAACGCTGTTCCGGTTGAATCCGGTGAGATCGAGATCAATGTTCTGTCATTGATAAAAGAACTGATTCGAAAGTGGTACATCATTGCTGCCGCAGCCATCTGCTGTGCGATTCTGATGATCGTTTACACGTTCATTAGCGCTGACCGTAGATATACCTCGACTGCGTCTGCATATCTGCTCAGTAAGACGGATCGTAGTACCGCCATTACGACGGCAGAGCTCTCTGCAAGTGCTACCTTGGCAGCGGATTTTGTACAGATCCTTGGCAGTACAGATACCTTGCAGGAGACGATCAACAGACTGGAACTGCAGGTTCCTGTCAGCACACTGAGAAGCGCAGTATCCATCTCCAATATTTCCGGTAACAGAGTGGTTACTCTTAGCATTAAGGATAATGATGCTGCTCAGGCACAAAAGATTGGTGAAACCATGCTTGCGGTTGCTGGCGAAAAGGCAGCATCTATCTCTCAGACTTTGTATATTGAAGTTGTTGATAAACCCAGCTTACCTTCAGTTGTTTCCAAACCAGGTTTTAAGAGTCCTTTCGTCAAAGGTTTCCTGTTGGGCTTCATCATAGCTTGCGCATATGTACTTGTCCGCTGGTTTATCCGGAAACCAATCTGTGATGAAGAAGACGTGAAGGATTATTTCAAGGTCCCTTCACTCGGCAGCATTACTGCCGATAAACGCTGATATAGCGAAAGAAAGGAGCCTATAATGAATACAGTACAGTTATCCAGTATTGGACCAGCCGAAAAACATGTCAAAGAGTTTGATGTTATTAAGACAAATCTGCTTCTGAATCTGAAAGAGAGGAAGATCATTTCGTTCATCCCGATAATGTACGATCCAGAAGTTCCAGCACTGGTCGCAGATCTAGCAGGAGCACTTGCAAGAGGACAGCGCAAGGTGCTGCTTGTGAATGCTGACGGTGAGAATCAGACAGCTTTTGGTGTTGAACCCGGCACGAATGGATTGTTTACAGCGTTGACGGATGAAGCTGATCTTGAGGCTTGTATATGCCAGACTGATATTGAGGGACTATACGTACTCCCGGTGGGAGAACAACCGGTATATGCTTCAGAACTGCTTAGCGGTGTTAAATTCACACAAGTTCTTCAAAGCACAAAAGATGCATTTGACTATGTCTTTATCCTGCTGCCACCGATGGACAAGTCTCCGGATGGTATCGTAGTAGCAAGCAAGACGGACGGATGCGTTGTTGTCACAGCTACGAACACGGCATTCAGCAAGATCAACAGTTCTGTTAAGATGCTGAAGAAAGGCACAGATGTAATTGGGACGATTCTGATCAAGAAGAGTTCTTCGTGGAAGTCAGCCTTTTTTGGCCTTAAACGCTAAGTTTTAAGGGTAGATAGTTTTCTTAATTGCGAACAATTCAGTTATCTTTTATCTAGTGATAAGAAAAGAGGTTTAAGTATGGAAAAACGGACAATTAGTTTTAGTCCGCCAGATATTAGCGAACTTGAGATTGCAGAGGTCGCCGAAGCATTAAGAAGTGGTTGGATTACTACGGGACCAAGGACGAAATTGCTCGAAAGACGTCTTGCCGCTTATATCGAAACCGGAAAGACAGATATTGAATGTAATTCTGAAGATAATATACAGAAGTACAGTAATCGGGTCGTCTGTCTAAATTCTGCAACGGCAGCTGAAGAATTGAACCTTCGTGTGCTTGGAATCAGAGAGGGAGACGAGGTTATTGTACCCGCTTATACCTATACTGCAAGTGCAAGTGCAGCTATACATTGTGGAGCTACGGTTAAGTTTGTTGATATCCGGAAGGACGGCGATCCGGTAACACATATGCCGGAGATGGATTACGAAAAGCTGGAAGCTGCAATAGGGCCTAAAACAAAAGCGATTATAACCGTTGATCTTGCGGGTATAGTATGTGATTATGATAAGGTTTTTGAGATAGTTGAGAAGAAGAAAGTGTTGTTTACTCCGCTTGATGATCATAGTGATCCGATTGCAGACCTTGGAAGCCGAATTCAAAAAGCGTTAGGTCGTGTTGCTGTAGTCGCTGATTGTGCACATTCTTTAGGAGCTTCAAGAATTGTTAATACTAATGGAAACGGCAAACTGACAGAAGCTCGCAGATTGTATTGTGGCGCAATTGCGGATTGGAGCAGTTTCAGTTTTCATGCAGTTAAGAACTTCACTACAGCAGAAGGCGGTGCCAGTACTTGGTTGCCACTGGAAGGTATCGATAATGCCGAGATATATAAGATGTTCCAATTGTTGTCACTTCATGGTCAAAATAAAGATGCATTGGCTAAGACGAAGATGGGTTCATGGGAATATGATATTATCGGACCATGGTATAAGTGCAATATGACGGATATCATGGCAGCAATTGGTTTACGCCAGCTGGACAGATATCCGGGACTTTTGAATAGAAGAGTAGCTATTATAAAGCAATATGATGAAGTATGTGATGAACTGGGGATTAATCATCTGTTGCATCATACTGATAATATGGATAGCTCAAATCATCTGTATCTGATTCGAATTCCTGGCATAAATGAAGAACAACGAAATAAGTTTATTCAATTAATGGCGGAGCAGGGAGTTGCTACAAATGTGCATTACAAACCACTTCCAATGATGACTGCCTATGGTAAAGATTGCACAAATTATCCAAATGCGTACGATTACTACCATAATCTTATTTCTCTTCCATTACATACTTTGCTTGCAGATGATGATGTGGAATATATATGTAATAATTTAACTGCTGTTTTTAAGCAGATTAGAGGATGAGATGATGAAGAAATGGGAAGAATTGCCTGAATTCATGAAAATTCCTGAAGTAAGGCCATACTGGGAAACTTTGAACAAGAAGAAAGGGCAACTTCTTCTTAAACGTATATCTGATATAGTGATAGCTTTGTTTTTGTTGATATTATTAGCTATACCTATGATTATCATAGCTTTGTTGATCAAGATTGATAGTCCCGGGCCGGTTTTTTATCGGCAAGAACGAGTTACTACTTGTGGGAAACATTTTAGAATTCATAAATTCAGGACGATGGTAAATAATGCGGATAAGATTGGTTCTGCTGTAACGATAAGTGGAGACGCTCGCATTACTAGAGTAGGTTTGAGATTACGGCATCTACGATTGGATGAAGTTCCTCAATTGTTTGATATACTTGAAGGAACGATGTCATTTGTTGGCACTCGGCCAGAGGCTGTAAAGTATGTGGACTTATACGAACCAGAGTTTTATGCTACGTTATTATTGCCTGCAGGAATAACGAGTGAAGCCAGCATCAGATATAAAGATGAAGATAGGTTATTAAAAGATGCGGATAATGTGGACAATGTTTATTTGAAAACTGTTTTGCCAGCTAAAATGAAATGGAATCTTGAAAGTATCAGAGAGTATAGCTTTATCAGAGATGTTTTAACGATGTTTAGGACCGTTTTTGCGGTATTGGGAAAAGATTATCAGTAAGGGATTTGGTGGATCCTTTAGTATCATTAATACATTTATGATACTAAAGGATCATTAGAATTATTTAGAGGAGACGATGTATGACTGCTGATTTTTCTGTATTAATGTCATTATATTATAAAGAGAAACCAGAATACGTGGAAGCCTGCTTCCAGAGTTTGTTAAATCAAACAGTAAAGGCAGCAGAATGGGTTATTGTAGAAGATGGACCTTTGACAGATGAAATGTATACATTGTTAGATCGATATCAGAAACAATATCCTAAATTGATTAGGCGTGTAAAATTGAATGATAATCAAGGGCTAGGTTTAGCTTTGAGAGAAGGAATTCCTAATTGCAGATTTGAATTAATTGCAAGGATGGATACAGACGATATAGCGCTGAAGAATAGATTTGAAAAGCAGCTACAAGAATTTGAGAAGAATCCGAGTCTTGATATTTGTGGTTCTCAAATACTTGAATTTGAGGATACTCCAGATAGAATAGTGGCAAAAAGATCAGTGCCTACGGAACATGCAGATATTATTCAATTCCAGAAAAAAAGAGATGCTTTTAATCATATGTCAGTAATGTATAAGAAGGCTGCTGTATTAAAAGCTGGTAATTATTGTTCATGTCCATTAATGGAAGATACGTATTTATGGGTTCGTATGATTCAATCTGGTGCTGTTTGTAAAAACATTCCGGATTCTTTAGTCTATGTTCGAATTGGGCATGATATGTATGAAAGGCGAGGGGGATGGGAGTATTTCTTAAAATATCGGGCAGGGAGGAGAAAAGTGCTTGAAACAGGGTATATAACATATGTAGATTATCTACATACTATTATTGTTCAACTTATAGTTGCGCTTATGCCGTCTAAAGTTAGAGGTTGGATTTATAAAAAGAAGTTACATAATTAACAGCGTTGGAGGAATTGAATGAATCATTTTTTGTATCAGCTAAAAAGAGTCAAGCTAAAAGAATTAAGTGAGTTATGGAAGTTACCAATTGCTATGATATGTGCTATTTTTTATAGAATTAAACATAACGATTTATGGATTATATGTGAAGACCCTAATGAGGCAAGAGATAATGGATATTGGTTTTTTAAGTATCTACGAAAAGAACATCCAGAACAAGATTGTGTGTATGCAATCTCAAGTAAATCACCTGATATAAATAAAATCAGAGAGTTGGGAAATTGGGTTGAATTTGGTTCATTAAAGCACTGGATTCTGTATCTTGCCTCCACAAAAAAAATTAGTAGTCAAAAGGCAGGAAATCCTAATGCTGCGATTTTTTATTTCTTAGAAGTATATGGGTTTTTAAAAGACAATAGAATCTTTTTGCAACATGGAGTTATTATAAATGATTTAAAATGGCTATATTATGATGTTACGAAAATGCATCGTTTTATTTGTGGAGCATATCCGGAGTATGAGTTTATACGAAATAATTTTGGATATCCTCTAGAAAATGTGGTTTATACTGGAATATGTCGTTTTGATGGATTACATGATAATATTTCAGATGATACTAGAATTATCTTAATTATGCCAACATGGAGAGAATGGATAGCTGATGAGGATTCGCGTTTGTTACAGTATGAAGGAACAAAAGATATTGCAAAAACTAATTATTTTATAAATTGGATTTCTTTTTTAAAGGATCAAGAATTGGAAAGAATAGCAAATCAGTATAATTGTAGATTTATTTTCTTTCCTCATAGAAATATGCAAAAGTATATGGATTTGTTTCCAAGATCTACATATTATCTTGAAGTTGCAGATGCTAGACAGTACGATGTTCAAAATCTTATGAAGAAGGCGTCCTTAATGATTACAGATTATTCTAGTGTTTTTATGGATATGTTGTATATGAAAAAACCAGTTATTTTCTATCAATTTGATTATGATAGGTTCCGGATGGGCCAATATGGGGAAGGATATTTCTCCTATACGCAAAACCCTTTTGCAAAGAGTTACATAACGAAAAAGGATGTCCTAGTAGCTTTAGAACAAAAAATAAGCGAAGGATTCGCTGTATCAAATGAGTATTTATTGGCACATAAAGAGTATTTTCGTTTATATGATAATAGTAATTGTAAAAGAGTTTATCTTGTAGTAAAAGAGTCATAGAAAGGATAAGGATTTAGCATGATTAGAATACTTGTTGAGGGAATGACAGAAGGTAAGGGAGGAAAAGAGGCATTTATTATGAATACTTTTCGTGCCTTTGATAAGAGTAAGTACTCATTCTCTTTTATTTCTTATAATGACAGAATTGCTTATCAAGACGAATTGGAATCTTTTGGAGCCGAGATTATTAGAATTAACGGAAGGAATAAAGGTTTGTTAGGCTATCGAAGAAGTCTATCAGATGTCTTTTCAAAAAGGAAGTTTGATGTAGTGTGGGCTAATAAAACTACATTAAGTTCTTGTGAGATTTTAGAGATTGCAAAAAGACATTCTGTTCCACTACGGATTGTTCATAGCCATTCTTCTTCAAATATGGGCGGACGATTAACTTTTGTTTTACATAGCATTAATAAGCTTTTTGTTAAGAGTTTAGCTAACGAGTATTTTGCATGTTCAGATACTGCTGCAAAGTGGTTTTTTGGGAATCAGTCTTATACTTTGATTAAGAATGGTATTGATGTAGAGAAGTTTAGGTATAATTCTGGAGTGAGAGATTTAATACGCAAAGAGTGGAAGTTAAATGATTGCTTTGTATTAGGCCATGTTGGAAGGTTTGGCATCGAAAAAAATCATACAAAGTTAATTAATGTGTTCAATGAGGTGCATAAACTCCAATCAAATGCGAAACTTGTCTTGTGTGGAGATGGGGAGGAACGTATTCATATTGAAACGCTGATTAAAAAACTCGGCTTAGAGGATTCTGTTATTATAATGGGAATTGTTAATAACGTGAATGAAGTATTACAAGCGATGGATTTGTTTGTTATGCCTTCTTTCTTTGAAGGATTGCCATTTGCTTTACTTGAAGCACAAGCAGCAGGACTTAAGTGTGTTGTTTCTGATACAGTTAGTCGTGAATCAGATGTTCTTGGGTGGAATGTTTTTTTGCCATTGTCCGCTGATGATACAATTTGGGCAAAAAAGATAATTGAATTAGAGAATACAAATGTTTTTAGAGAAGATGCTTGTGATATTATAAAAGATGAGGGTTTTGATATTAAAGATACTGTACAACAAGTAGAGAATATAATTCGCAATCATATTGAATAATAGTCAGATCTAAAGATGAAAGGATAAATAATGATACTGTTACATATAATACTGATGCTAAGTGTATTAATGTTCGCAGTTGCATTTAATAATAGATTTCCTCGCAAACAAACTATCCTTATTTTAGTATTAGTAGTATTTGCTTTAGCAGGAATAGGAGCAAGTATTGTTCCAAAAGATAATTATGATCTAGCAAGGCACTATCAAGTAATTGAAAGAGTTAGAAAAAGTTCATATACCCTTGGTTCATTTTTATCAAAAGGATATACGATTACCTCTTCGAACTATAGATATACATACTTGTTTAATGTGTTGATTTATATCGTTGCTAGATGGTTTCCTAATCAAGCACTTCCATTTATAGCAATCTTTATTACTTATATCCTATTTGTTAGTGTTCTTCTTAGAGAATTTGAGGATTCTGATCTAAATAATAAGAATATACTATTGTCTTTCTCTATTTTTTTAGTGTTATTGCCTTTCTTATACGTTTATTCTGGTATAAGAAATGCTTTGGCAAGTACAATCGTTGGTTATGGTCTATATCGCTTTTTCAAAAATAAGAAGTTTTTTATTTTTGCATTTTGCTCGATTTGTGCAGTATTAATTCATCCTGTTGCAATCGCGGTTATTCCTTTTATCGTATTAAGCAAGTATAGCCCCAGCGTTATCGGATTAATCATTACGTTAGTTATACCTTCACTTCTGAATCCGGTGATAGAATTTGTTCGACTGCATGTTCATAATGATTTCCTGTTCGGAATTGCTGCAAAATACTATAATTATACTATGGTACGAGTAGATAATCAAGGAAGAGTATTCTTATATAGTCCTATCATTGTTTTAGTCATAATAATAATAAATGTAGTTTGGAATCAAAAAAAGAAAAGAATGCCAGACGCCGACAATAAGTATTCTTTAGCAAACTTATTTGTTTGGTATTCTGCATTTTCGTTAGGTTATTTTAAAAATTATTCAATGATTACTAGATTACCCTATAGTATAGCGGTTTTATCTCCGGTCATTGTTAATGAGGTGCTTTCTTATCATTGTGTTAAATCAGAATTAAAGCAGATCGTCAGAATAGTAACGATAGGAAGCATCTTGTTTATTGCTGCTTTGGGCCTTTATGAGAATATAATGTGGTTAGTATAAGTTTTGCAATACTTAGTTATTTGTATATTGATGATTATATTGAAAGGACTATAGTTATGAAGATTGGTTTATTATCTATGCAGCGGGTGGTTAATTATGGTTCGTTTTGGCAAGCATATTGTTTAAAAAAAATGATTTGTGATCAAGGTAATTGTACACTGGAGTTTATTGATATAATCCCAGGGGACGTTGAAACGAGAACGGTCTATAAGAGAGCATTTAGTTTCTCAAAAATAAAAAGAATACCATATTACTTATTCCAAAATAAAAAGAAAAAAATATTTTTTGATTATCAAAGGACAGTTTTAGGATGTACAGAAGATAAGAATTATCAAAGCAATTATGATAGTATTATTATAGGTAGTGATGAAGTCTTTAATTTTGTTCAAGAGTCTCCGTGGGGATTTTCTACACAGCTTTATGGGGATATTGATAATCAAAATGTAAGCACATATGCCGCTTGTTTTGGTAATACAACATATGATGCGATTCAACGCACAAATCGAGAAGAAACGATTCATAGTGCATTGAATAACATTCAACATTTATCAGTTCGCGATGAGAATTCGGCAGAAATAATAGAAAAGATAACACATAAGAGACCTGAGATTCATTTGGATCCAGTGTTAGTTGGGGAGTTCCCAGATGGTTTGCCCAATATAAAAGAGAAAAATTATATTTTAGTATATTCATACGATTTCAGATTATCTGATCCTGATATAATAAAACAAGTTCGTTCTTTTGCAAGAGAGAAGAGATTATCAATAATATCAGTTGGCTTTTATCAAGATTGGGTAAATAAGAATGTTCTTCCTAATCCATTAGAGCTTTTAAGTTATTTTAAAAATGCAGATTATGTTATAACAGACACTTTCCATGGAACTATTTTTTCTACGCGTATGCATAGACAATTTGTCACGGTTATAAGAAATACTAATAAAGAGAAGCTGGGCGATTTATTGTCAAGAATAGGCTTGAAGGAAAGGGAGTATGATAATGGAAAATCTATAAAGGAACTATTAGAAAAACAAATAGACTATAGCTCTTTTGAGGAATATAGAATGCGAGAAATTGATAGATCAAAGTCATATTTGAAAAAATGTATTGAAAGATAATCTATATAGGATATATACAATGCAAAGAAAAGCTTACCTTGCTAAAAACACAGCACTATTCGCACTCAACAGTATAGGGATAAGAATTATTACATTCTTGTTGGTTCCAATTTATACCAATACTTTTGGAACTTCGGAGTATGGGGAAATAGACCTTGTTGTAACTATGGTAACAATTCTAAGTCCAATTATCTTTTTTAATATTGGGGAAGCAGTTATGCGGTTTTCTTTGGATGAAAATGCGCAAAAAAATAAGATTGCCAGTATTGGACTTGTGTTTTCATTGACTGCTGTGATTTTGGGAACTAGTATTTTTGTTGTTTTATGGTTTTTTTCTCAGATTACCATTAATGGTTGGATTGTATATTTTTACTGTATTACAGAAGGGTTGTTTCATACAGTATCTTGTTATTTAAGAGGACAGGAAAAAATTCTTCAGTATGCAATTAGCAATATTTTGTCTACTTTATTCATGGCAATTCTTAACATTGTATTTTTATTAGTATTTAAATTGGGAATAAATGGATATTTCTTGGCTTATATTATATCATATATTATTGCTAGCATCTATTGTATCTTTGCTGGCGATGTATTAATGGTTTTTAAGCGATTTAGTATAGATAAGGATTTGATGAAAGGGATGGTTAAGTATTCTATAGTATTGATTCCCAATTCATTGATGTGGTGGATTATGAATTCCTCAGATCATGTAATGGTAACTGCAATGATAGGGATTGCCGCTAACGGGATTTATGCTATTTCATATAAAATTCCTTCAATATTGTCTGCGTTATCCACGGTTTTTAATCAAGCCTGGGCTTTTTCGGCAATACACGAGAATAAGAGTAATGATCGTGTAGCGTTCAATAACAATATGTATGATAAACTCGCCAGATTTTTGACAATAGTAACCATTGGTTTAATGTGCATAATGAAACCATTTCTAAAGGCATATGTTGGAATGACTTATTATGAAGCTTGGATGTATACACCTTATTTGCTTGTGGGGAATTTCTTTCTCACATTGGCTACATTTTTATCTACTTTTTATACGGTAAATAAAGATAGCAAAGGCTTCTTGGTTTCAGGGACTATAGGTGCGGCTGTTAATATCATTTTGAACTATTTGTTGATTCCGGTAATTAAAGTGCATGGGGCAGCCTTTGCAACTTGTGTTAGCTATATATGTGTATATCTTTATCGTGTTTATGACACTAGGAAATATATGAGAATTGAAGTGTTTCGGAAACAGTATGTTCTAGGATATACAATACTTATTCTTGCAGCGATCTCTATGTTTATTAATAGTTGGATTGGACAGGTTGTACTTATAATAGAACTTATCATGGTGATCGTTCTGAATTTAAGCTTTGTTAAAGAGTGCTTAACAATAATTAGATCTATAATTGTAAAGATTATTTCAAAATAACCTGTGTTTTTGAAAAAAAATTATGGTCTTTTTGAGGGGAGGGTGAAATGCTTGAAAACGGTTTGTGACGTAAATTTGTGTGCAGGATGCTATGCATGTACGGAGATTTGTCCTAAAGATGCTATTACAGTCATTGATGATACTAATAGTTTGAATGCAGTTATTGATGAGAAGAAATGCATTCATTGCAAAGCTTGCGAAAAGGTATGCCAACAAATACACCCCATTGAGCTTAAACAACCAATAGCGTGGTTTCAGGGGTGGTGTAATGATGATTCTAGTCGATCTAGAAGTTCATCTGGAGGATTTGCTTATGAGCTTATGAAAAGATTTATCAGCGAAGGTGGAGTGGTTTGTTCCTGTGTATACAACAATACACATTTTGTTTATAAGATTGCTAGTTCTGAAGTGGATTTAGAGAAGTATAGAGGTTCTAAATATGTCAAAAGTAATCCAGAAGGTATTTATTCGGAAATTAGATCCATCATTGATTCACATAGAAAGGTATTGTTCATCGGATTACCTTGTCACGTTGCAGGACTAAAGTGTTATTTGGGCAAGTATGATGATGAGCTTCTCTATACGGCTGATTTGATATGTCATGGTTCTCCTTCACAGAAGTTGTTAAAGAAGTTTCTTGCTGAAAAGAGAGTACCATTAGATAGTATAAGTAACATTTCATTTCGCAAGAAAAGCGTTTTCAGATTGTCTTATAGAACCAATAATTCAGAGGTATCTATAGCACCACAGGGGGTCAGAGATAGGTTCACTATAGGTTTCCTCAAAGGGTTGTTCTATACAAAGAACTGTTATTCGTGCAGATATGCCACACAGAATAGAGTTTCAGATATTACTTTAGGTGATTCGTGGGGTAGTAGTTTAGGTATGGAAGAAGGAAGAAAAGGAATTTCTTTAGCAATCTGTCAAACAGAGAAAGGAATACAACTGCTTCAGAAAAGTGACATTAAGCTAATGGATGTTAACATTGAAAAAGCGATTATGGCTAATCATCAATTAAGAGAACCATCAAAAATGACAAAAGAAAGAGATCTTTTCTTTTCATTAATTAAAGCAGGAAACACAATCAATAAATCAATTAGAAGGTGTTATCCAAAGATGTGTTTTCGACAGAGTATAAAGGCAATACTTATAAAATGTCATTTATACAAACAAGTATAATTCCATGACAACAAATGAACAATGTTGCACGTATTGAGTTTTATAATCCCAAACAGAAAATAAAGGAGTTTGTTATGAACAAAAGCATACTTGTTAGTGTGATTATTCCTGTATATAATGTGTATCCGTATCTTGCTGAATGTCTTGACAGCGTTCTGAATCAGACATATAAAAACCTTGAGATTATTATTGTTGATGATGGATCTACCGATGGATCAGAAAAGATATGTGATGCCTATGCTAATAAAGACGCGAGAATTCGTCTGATACATCAGAAGAATCAGGGGGTAAGTGCAGCACGAAATGTAGGATTAGATAATATGAATGGAGAAATGGTTGCTTTTTTGGATTCTGATGATGCATACCATCCTGCGTTTGTTGAGATCATGCTAGATGTATTGACAAAAAAACAAACAGATATAGTTATGTGTGAAAGAGTCTTTTGCTATACAGCAGGAGAAATGACGGCACATTTACCAGAAATCGATTACGAGCCAACCTCGTGTGAATCATATGATAAAAAAAGCTTCTTTAGGAAGATAGCTAATGGCTTTAGTGCTCAAAGCGTTTGGAATAATATTTATAAAAATTATTTGTGGAAGGATATTCGTTTTCCTGTCGGGCATGTTTATGAAGACCTGGATACAACTTATAAAGTTTTGGCTTTATGCAATACAATTTGTGTTATAGATACACCATTGTACTTATATAGAAAAAGACCTGGAAGTATTACTGAAACCGTATCTCAAAAGAGTATTAGCGACTGCTTATTAGCTAAAGAGCATTTCCTTGATTTCGTAGATAAAAATACTCCTGAAATATTTACAGATGATCATATAGAAAAAATGTTACGTCGGCATTTTCGTGGGATGATTAGTTTGTATGGACGGTATAAAAAAGGATCAAATGATGATCCAAAGTTTATGAAACAATTAAGAAATAGAATAATAGAGACGGGAAGTGTATTGCATATTCATTCTAAAGATGTTACATTAAAGATTTTGGATTTCTTAATTCGTTATTGTCCATTCGGAATTAGAGTTTTATATCGTATTATTTATCCTTTGCGTAACATGATTTTGAGATTTCTTAATAAGTGAGAAAGTGTCAAGTGATGTTGAATTGATTTTTCTCTACAAGGCATAGTAGACATGGTCTACTCTACCTGGTAAATTTGAGTTACCATATATCAGATCCCAGGAGGAGTTAGAACCATGACTGAAAGCATTATACAGTTATACGAGGTTGCCATAATGAGTATTCCGATATCAGGATACCATCAATCCGCAACAAGATACCAGCAAATCGCTGAATGATACCGGAGATTCCGGAACGTCCGGTCCGCACAAGGATACTTTTTGATCGCCAATGATACCGGCCTGTAATAGAATGATATCAGGCATCACTGCCTACATTCTATGAAAGGGGGCCTATGGTATGGCCAAACGTATTAACGTGAAGCTCATTATGGAGCTAAGTGCCGGTGGCTTGTCGCAAAGCGAAATCGCCAGTTCTCGCCACTTTTCAAAAACCTCAGTGAGTCTGGTGCTTTGAATATTCCGGTGCGCTGAAAGCGCCTGTCCGGCGAATTGGAAAGCATGATTCCGGTTATGGGAAAGCATGATTCCGGTGCGGCGGAGCCGCCAGTCCGGAAAAGTGAGAGCCACTATTCCGGACTTTCGGAGCCACCTTTAAATACTATCGTGCTTTAGCCGGATCCAGACCATAACGCTTTCTCATGGATTCGTCCCTGGTCGGATCAACACTCTCGATGTCGATCTTGTAGGAGTCATAAGTGATCCTGTCCATGATTGCATCAGCAAGTGGGTTGTCGCTGCCACCAAGGCGCTCGTACCAGCCTTCTTCTCTGAATTGAGAACAGAAGATAGTCGAACTTCTCTTGCGGCGCTTATGAATCAGTTCAAAGACATGCTTTGATTCTGATTGTGTAAGCGGGCTGAGCAACCACTCATCCAGAATGAGCAGAGTCGGCTTTGTATATTTGTTCATGACCTTTTGGTAATTGCCATCATGCTTAGCAGCCTCAAGGTCCAAAAGCAGATCAGGCAGCCTGACATACTTTACTGTATTGTACTGTTTACAGGCTTCCATGCCGAAGGCGCAGGCCATGTAGGTCTTCCCGCTGCCTGTTGCTCCGGTGATGAATATATTTCGGTATTCAGCGATGTATTCGCCGCTTGCCAGTCTGTTGATCAGAGCTTTGTTAAGCTTCCTGCCGGAAGTGTAGTCTATGTCGGCAATACTGACATCAGTCTGCTCAAACTCAGCTTTCTTGATGAGTCTCTTCAGGCGGTTGTTCTTGCGGCTGGTGTATTCAACATCGACAAGCATACCGAAGCGGTCTTCAAACGGCACGTCCTTCATTTTAGGGTCTGCCATCTGAAGCTGGAAAGCGTTGGCCATAGCGGTCAGACGCATGTAAATGAGTTTTTCGTAAGTGCTGTAGTTAGTCATTCCGGTGTCCTCCATAGTAGCTGGCACCGCGAGTGATGCCATACGAGTCAGAACTTGTCTTAGGCTCCGAAGTCTGAATGTCTTCTTCCTTCAGGTTCACGATGATGTTCTGAATGCTTTTGTAGCTGGGTGAGTTTGAGTATTTCAGAGCCTTTTTACAGGAAGCTTCAAGCTTCTTTTCTGAATACCTGTCAGCGAGCTTTAAAAGCCCCATGCAAGCCCTGTACTGCTGTTGTTCCACCCTTGAGGAGGTGAGGAGTTTATCTACAACACCGTATGTATTTGGTCCTATACGTTTTGACCACTCACGGAACCGATCTCCGTTCCATTCAAGGAACTTCTGATGATCCGGCGGCATGTGTTCCATTACAGTGGAATACTGCCCAGGACGCCCGTAAAGGCGTCTGTGAGAGGCGATACGCTCATGGCCGATAAATATCTCGACCGTTGTATCTGTTATTCGCACATCGACCTTATTTCTGATATACTGATAAGGCACCGAGTAGTACATCCTGTCTACTGCGATGTGATAATTAAACTGAACTGTAGCTTGTTTGAAAGTTGCAAGTTCATAAGAGGTAGCAGGCAACGGTGCCAGTAATGGCTTTTCTTCCCCAAGAAACAAACTAAGCCTGCTGCCTTCTTTTTTCTGAAAAGGCCTGGCATTGAAGGCTTTGAGTTTAACCTTGATGGCCTGGTTCAGTTCAGATATTGAGAAGAACTGCTCGTTGCGAAGCGCTGCGGTTATCCATGTGGATATGTTTCCGACAGACCCTTCAGCATTTGGTTTGTCTTTGGGCCGGCGCACTCTGGCTGGTATTATCGCCGTGTTGTAATGCTCTGCCCATTCATGGTATGTTGCATTAAGCGTCGGAGTATACCAGTTGCTCTGCTTGCGGTCTACTGCAGTTGCTGCGTTATCCGGGACGATTATTCTCGGAACGCCGCCGAAGTATTCGAGCATGTGATTATGGGCTGTGATCCACGCCCTTTGCTGCTCATTTACGAATGCTTCGACATAAGTATATTGACTGTAGGTCATTACGCCTACGAACAACCACGCATCGATCATCTCTCCGGTATCCGGATCGATGATCTGAGCCGGATCTCCGGCCCAGTCGACCTCAGCCTGTTCACCGGGCTTTCTGGGAATGTGCATGGTTGCTCTGCGTCTCTGCTCATCCTCCTGGATGTAGTAGCAGAACTGCGAATACATCAGAGGATCGTCGCCGTTTAAGCGACATTCCTCCAGATACTCCATCCATAAGAGCTTTTTACTTACGCCATTGCGGCGGAGCTCTTCACGGATGTAGTCATAGTTTGGCATCTTCTTCTGAGAAGATGTCAGTTCCTTCGGGAACATGAGCTTTGCCAGCTCACGGTCAGTTAAACTGTTTTCAAGCGGCCATGAGAGATTTAACTCACTTGCACGCTTCTGGACGTTAACGACCGTTTTGAACGCAACATTTAAGCTGGCTACGATGCTGCGCTGAGAGCATCCAAGGCTTGTTAGCCGGATGATTTCTCGATACTTGGTCATCTCTGGACCTCCTTAGTGTATTTACGCTTTAGCAGCGCATAAATACATTATATGTGGTCCGAAATGACAAGTCGATTTGTTATTTCATTTGAAGAGTAGCGCTTTCCATTAAACCGGAACGGCGCTTTCCAAAATCCGGACAGGCGCTTCTACCTGACCCGGAATACTCAGGTGCTTAAAACAGCCAGGGAACTGAATGTAACAACTGACGATCTTCGAGAGATGTCATCTGAAGAGGCGTATCGCCTTTTCTTTCCGGAAAAACTTTCGGCAGATCAAATCTACGAGCTACCTGACTATGAGTATGTTCATGAAGAACTCAAGAAAGTCGGTGTAACACAGCAGCTTCTGTGGGAAGAGTACAGGGATAAAGCTCTAGCCAAAGGTAACATCCCTGTAGGAAAGACAAAGTTTAACGACGATTACAACAAGTATTGCAACGAGGCTGCTATCAGTGCTCATTATGAGCATAAACCCGGTCAGCGCTGTGAAGTGGACTGGAGTGGTCCTACGATGAAGATCGTCAAAGCTGATGGAGAAGAAATAAGAGTATATCTCTTCGTATCCTGTCTATCTTATAGCAGGTATGCCTACGTTGAACCGACCCTTGACATGAAGATGGATACATGGATCAGATGTCACATCCATATGTATGAGTTCTTCGGCGGTGTTCCTATCAGGACTATTTGTGACAATCTCAAGACCGGAGTTGTCAAGCATCCCAAGGATGGTGAGATCATTCTCACGGATGCCTATGAAGCAATGGGAAACCATTACATTACAGCGATTATGCCTGCTGGAATCAGAAAGCCAAAGCAGAAATCCGGCGCGGAGAATACTGTCGGAAACATTGCCACAGCGATCATCGCGAAGCTCAGGAATCGTACCTTCCACGACTTTCCAAGTCTGAAGAAGGCCGTCAGTGACGCATTGAAGGTCTATAATGCGGCTCCGTTTGAAAAGCGTGCAGGAAGCCGCCTGGAAATTTGGAAAGAAGAAGTTTCCTATCTTCGTCCTCTTCCAGCACTCCCTTATGAGATGGCTTCCTGGGAATACCATAGAAAGGTCTATCCGAACTGTCATGCGACATTGAAGAAGAATTACTATTCTGTTCCGTATACTTACCGTGGAAAGTACGTAGATATCCGTTACACAGAAAAGATCGTCGAAATCTACTATGACCACCAGCGGATAGCCTCACACCCTGCTTTCCCGGCGTATGTCGAGAACCGCTATCGAACAGAACCGTCACATATGCCGGATTACTTCAATGAACCCGAAATGAATGATGTCAGGATGCT
Organism: Bacillota bacterium; assembly: GCA_017441925.1. Lineage (GTDB taxonomy): Bacteria > Bacillota > Clostridia > Lachnospirales > Bianqueaceae > RUG12817. The sequence goes on along the minus strand of JAFRUE010000014.1, from coordinate 112,944 downwards.
TTCCTGGGCTGCCACGATCGGCCCGAATACCAACGAAGTTATTGCCAGGGTATTCCGCAGTGTAAAGATCAAGGAACAGGGTTATAATGCGGCCTTGGCCATCCTCAGGCTCTCCAAAGGCTACACGAAGGAACGTTTTGAAACTGCCTGCCGCATTGCCCTCGAAAGTGCTTCCTCCCCTCGCTACCGCCTAATCCAGTCCATCCTGATTCATAATCAGGACATTGTCCGTAAGGAACAGGAGTCTGTACCGAGGGAAAACAGGCTGACAGAAGCTGATGGAGGTGCTTTTATAAGAGGTGCCGCCTACTACGGAGGTGATTCCGATGCTTAATGAAGAATCACGTCGTAAGATACGCGAACTCAAGTTGAATGAATTGATTGACATTTTAGATGACCAGGATGGGCGTCCGGATGTCTATGCTCAGATGTCTTTCGATGACCGCCTCTCTCTGGTCCTTGATGAATTGTATCATCGAACCAACAGCAATCGAGCCAAACGTCTGATAAAGGGAGCAAAACTTAGGTATCCGACTGCCGATATCAACACTCTCATCCTTGAACCGCGCGGCCTCAGTAAAAACCGCATGCTTGCTCTATCTTCTGAATCTTACTTCATGGATGCTCGAAATATCATCATCAATGGCTACGCCGGCGCAGGTAAAACTTTTCTGGCCTGTGCCATTGCCAAAGAAGCCTGCAGGAGGCTGCACAAGGCTCGCTATATCCGGCTGCCGATGCTTTTAGAGGAGTTTAATCTCGCCACACACACCGGATCCGGGATCAGCAAACTTATCAAGCGGTACAGTAGCTATCATCTGCTGATTGTCGATGAGTGGCTGGTAGAGATCCCATCGGAAGTAGAGGTGAAATATCTTCTGGAGATTTTCGAAGTTCGTTACGATCTTCATCCGACTGTTTTCTGTACTCAGTACAAACAGGCGGAATGGCATCCCCGTCTGGGAGGCGGCGTAATGGCAGACGCGATCATGGATCGTATTGTTCATAATGCTGACACTGTCGATTTGGGGAGAGTAAATATGCGTGCTCTGTTAACACGTAAATCGGATTAATGTTGAATGATGGATACTTTCGGTATCCAGTCGCGGATCAGCGGTATCATTGTCGCGGATCAATGGTACCGCTGGCGCGATATCCCGGTACTTTCAAGACGGAATATTCACCATAATGGGTGAACTCAAAGATCTTGAAAGGAATTCTGTCGAAGAGACCTTAAACGAGTTGCTTAACCATGAAGTGGATGAACTGGTCAATGCCCAAAGAAATGAGCGTTCCAGCAATCGGCAAGGATATCGTTTTGATCACTACGATTGTATCATTACCATATCTGGTGATGTTATATTTCATGTGCCCAAGCTCAAAGGGATTCCCTTTGAAACCGCCACCATTGAGTGCTATCGTCAAAGATATTGTTCGGGTCGGGAGCAAATAACCACATAGTGTCGGGAGATAAGAACCAAATTTAGTCGGAATAATATTTGCAGATATCGTTTTTATGTTGATTATTCCTGTGGTGGAGCCACCTGAAGACTTGGAATAACCAATGTGAAGAATTAGGATTATCGATTATTTAGACTTTGTCAATTGTATTGAATACGATTTTCTGTACGGTACCGTCTTATATGGATACAATTCATCGTCACGATATACATGGATTATGATTGAACTATTTGACTCCTCATATTGTGTGGTTTCAATAGTTGTCTCATAGCCCTCATCATTTTTTTGCATATCATAAATAGAATCTAGTTCAAGCCAAACATATGGATAAGTTTGATCTGTATGCCAGATGATCTTGGTTAGAGATTCTCCTTCTTCAATAGAAATACTGTTACTGTAATCTACGGGAACAGTATTCATGACTTCCTCAAAAGTAGATAAAACCGGATTTAGCTTAAATTCTTGCATTCCTTTGAGACTAAAATACTTATCTAAAAAAGTATATTCAGCTACTTCAAAGATAACGCAATCGGGCTGGAAAATATTATAATAATAAGCAAAATCAAGTACATTCTGGTAGTCATGGACATATATGTATTCCTTAAATGCGTTAATAAGGTACTTAGCTCCATAACTGTTCATATAGCTTCCTTGAAAAACAAGTGCTTTGGGGGTATCTTTGACCTCTTCGGAATTGTTTATAAAGTAGCCAAAAGTTTTATAGGATTCATTTAGCTTGATTTCGGAATAATAGTTGTCGCGAAGCCTCTTTGCAGAGATCTTCAGATCAAGTTTGGGAACGTATTCATGGATGGGAAATTTTGAGACCAACAAAGATGTTTGTAATATCTCTGAGACATTAAATTCATCTAAAGAATTAATGTGAACACTATCACACACTTTACTTAAGCGATCTAGCATTGAGCGTGTTCCATAGAATGCTCCAAGATCATTCCAATGGTTTGCGTCATACATTGTATTAAAACCTTCGATACCTTCTTTTCTTAATTGAGCTAGAGATTCAGTATTATCTAAATAATAGATACTGCGTTTATCCAATTCTTTGAATAAGAGATCGACCCATTCTCGATTGTAATTGATTCCGTTTGCAATTTTATCTTGGTACACGGCGGGTTTAGCGGGATTGAAAACAAACAGAAAAGGCACTCCGCGGTCATTACAGTATTCTTGAATTTGAGCTATCATATCAGCAAATGCGATATGATAATCGCTGAAGGTGTTTTTTGTTGTAATACCTGCACCGAATACATATCCGTTTTTGCCATAAGTATAGCTGGGGTGTACCATCTTATGAAACACTCGATCGTTTAGAATGGTATAAGCTGTGATCATCTCGTCCCTGAAACCAATTCGATCGTTTACATAATTCTGGAGATTATCGGTCAGATCTCCTTCAAGTGTAAAGGGATTCTCTGTTAGCATACGATTATCTATTTCTGATGCTGCATTTGATTGAGTATTGAAGAAACAAAGAGGAACAGTTACGATGACTGCAAACAATATCAGTGAGATGATTTTGATCGCTTTCATATTAGATTCTCCTTGTTAGTACTGGAAATAAATGAATGGACTATAGGTGGAGTTTACCATAAAGAGACATGCAATGATAAACAGAACAATAAACAATACTTGCTGGATAGCATATCCATAAGGCTTTCGAATGATGGTTTGAAAGAATTGCTGAACTTTTGGCAAACCGAATAGAGTAGCACTCACTATTGCGATAATCGTGAGGATAACCATGCGTGTGTCAAAATAATACATCCAAGAATATGGAATATCAGAGTGCTTTATTATACCAAACATAACTTTTAGCCATTGTATACAAGATGTTATGCTGTTGAAACGGAACAACTCCCAACAAAAATATGTAATGAACATGGTTACAAACCATTTAATACAGTTAGGCGTTCTTTTATACCAGGATTTATCAAATACTAGTTTTTCGAGTATATTACAAAGCCCATTGATAATACCCCATAACATGTATGTCCATCCAGCTCCATGCCATAACCCTGTTAATAGAAATACAATTCCAACATTCAGGAGCGTTCTAACCTTTCCCCTTCGATTGCCTCCTAGTGGGAAATAGATATATTCACGGAACCATTTCCCCAAAGAGATATGCCAGCGCCGCCAAAACTCTGTAATGGACAATGACAAGTAGGGAAAGTTAAAATTCTCAGAGAAAGAGAAGCCTAGCATGTTTGAAAGCCCAATAGCTATATCAGAATAACCGGAAAAATCATAATATATCTGAAGCATATACAATAAAGCAATGCCCCAGGAAGTAGCTATATCTATGGAACCGGTTGCAGATGCTATACAGGCCCCAAAAGTATCTGCTAGGATCAGCTTTTTGGCAAAACCGATCATGATTCTATTTGCGCCAGTAATGCTTAAGTCAAGACTTACCTTTCTATCTTCGATCTGATTTGCAAAGTCTCGCCATAACACAATTGGACCAGATACGACTTTTGGAAAGAAAAGAAGATATAAGGTACAGTCAATAAGACTTCCCGCTTTGGCCCTCTCTTTATAAATATCTACCAGATAGGAAATGGATGAAAATGTGATGAAGGAAATTCCTAAGGGAGCTAAGTACGACTTTGCTGTAATAGTGTCTTTAAAAAGATAGTTCCATACTCTTAGAAGAAGCGCAGTATACTTAAAATGAAGCAGTATGAAAACTATAAGAGCTAAGGAGAAAAACAAGATAAAGAGAGAGAGGGGAACGTGTTTCTTTGAATTAGGTTCATCTCTTCTTTCTATAATAAATGAATAATGCTTTAGATGAATCGATTCGATAATTTTGCCTAATACCCAGATTAGGAGAATATAGGACACAAAGCGAAAGATGTCATCAAAGCATGCCCATAAATAGAAATATGCACTGATTCCAATAATCAGCAGATCACATATTCGGTACTTTTTGAATAAAGGAGCAAAGATACTCTTTGATTGCAAAAGATAGCAGACATAGTATAAAGCAATGCTCTGTGGGAAAAAGATGAAAATGAAAGTTTGTGTTGTAAATGCCATGGTTTCACTATTTTACTCCATATTGAACAATAGTAATTTTTACGTAATATGCAATATACTTGAGATCTGCGTGATTATTACGACGCTGAAGAGCCACCTGTCCGGTATGAACGGAGCCACAGTTCCGGACTTTGAGAGCCAGCAGCTTTATGCCGCGAAAGGCTCTTTACATGAGTAGCTCATGATAGGCTTATTGCCTTGGCAAATGGCTCCAAAGCGCCTGTTTGCCGCTTTGCCAGAGAATCATGAGCGATGGAGGCTCATGTCAAGAGCACCGTGGAATAAACTGCTGGCGGGTGGCTCTAAAGCCCCGGAATGGTGGCTCTCAAATTCCGGACAGGTGGCTCAAAACACTCCGGAATAATCAATCTGCGAATGCGTAAAAATAAACATATCTTATACAACCATAATACTTTTTATCATAAAAAAGACCATTTGTCAACCACACATGCATATTTGGGGCGGTATCAGTAAATATCTTCTGAAATCTTATTTGTAATAGTCTTTATCTATTATGCAAGCTGTTGTATCGGTAATAGATATTGCAAATACAAGTTGCATTTTCTTTATTATCATAGTATAATTTATATTGTTTATGTTTTTATTACACACCATATGGGCTCCTGTTTTGTGCAGGACATCATCTCAGTAAAACAGCCCGTTCTCGCAAGGAGGCAGAGTTAAACAGGAAGAGCTGTTAGCGCCAGGCCCGTAACAGGGTGACGAGGGATGGCAGTTGTCGGAAGACTCGGCGGATGCTGCCACGGCTTTAGGAGTCGTCAGAAGAGAGACAAAAAGCAGAATCAAAACTGTAACAGAACTCCTCTTTGACCTAATCGAGAACCGCGATAGAGCGCGGCTTCATCACAAGCTTCGATAAGGGACAGTTTAACTGGCTTTAGCTGGGCTTATCTGGTCGGCCCCGGACTCGAAGCCGATCTTATTATGACATCAAGAGGAGGATCTATAAAATGAGAGTTGTTATTCAGGAAAACTATGACAATATGTGCAAATGGGCTGCAAATTATATTGCCGGTAAGATCAAGGCGCACAATGCGGGACCGGAGGCGGATCGTCCCTTTATCCTGGGCCTTCCCACCGGATCGAGCCCGATCGGTGTCTACAAGGAGCTGGCGCGCATGAATCAGGCCGGTGAGCTGAGCTTTGCCAATGTTGTTTCCTTCAACATGGACGAGTATCTGGGGCTGCCCCACGAGCATGACCAGAGCTACTGGTATTTCATGCATGACAATTTCTTCAACCATCTGGTCGACATGAAGCCGGAGAATATCAACATCCTCAACGGCATGACCGATGATCCGGAGGGTGAGTGCGCCCGTTATGAGGAGAAGATCGCTTCTTACGGCGGTATTGACCTGTTCATGGGCGGCATCGGTGTGGATGGTCACATCGCCTTCAACGAACCCTATACCTCACTGACCTCCCGTACCGGAGTCCGCAATCTGACCACCGACACCCGTATCGTTAACAGCCGTTTCTTCGGCAATGATCCGGAAGCTGTACCAGCGCAGGCTCTTTCTGTCGGCGTTGGTACCGTCATGGATTCCAAGGAAGTCATGATCCTGATCAATGGCCACAACAAGGCGCGGGCGCTGGCTGCGACGGTCGAGGGCGGCGTGAGCCAGAAGTGGACCTGCTCTTCGCTGCAGATGCATAACGGCGCGATCATTGCCTGCGATGAGGCGGCCTGCGGTGAGCTGACTGTCGATACCTACAAGTACTTCCTCGACATCGAGAAGAAGGAGCGCCTGTAATGTATACCATCAAAGACCTCTATGATCTGGAGCATACGCTGGCAGGGGAGTATCTGGGACAGTTCACCTATCCCTGGGAAGCTCTCGCCGGCATCAAGGAGCTGATCCTGAAGCTGGGCCCCACACTGGGAGAGGACTATACAGAAGTGTCCCCCCATGTCTGGATCCACAAGACGGCGAAAGTTTTCCCGTCGGCCTATCTGGGCGAGCCCTGCATCATCGGAGCCCGCACCGAAGTGCGCCACTGCGCTTTTGTCCGCGGTTCGGCGCTGGTCGGAGCGGACTGTGTGGTCGGCAACTCCTGTGAGCTGAAGAACGTGATCCTGTTTGACCATGTGCAGACCCCGCATTACAACTATGTCGGAGACTCCATCCTCGGCTATTACAGCCATATGGGCGCGGGTTCCATTACTTCCAACGTCAAGAGCGACAAGAAGCTGGTCGTTGTCCACAACGGGACGGAGCAGATCGCGACCGGTCTCAAGAAGTTCGGCGCGATGGTCGGCGATTATGTAGAGGTGGGCTGCAACAGCGTGCTGAATCCCGGCACGGTGATCGGCCGGCATTCCAACGTCTATCCGACGAGCTGTGTGCGCGGCGTTGTTCCGGAGAACAGCATCTGGAAGAACAGCGGCGACGTGATCCAGAAGAGAGGAGAATAACTCATGGGTAAATATTTCGGAACAGACGGCTTCCGCGGCGAGGCCAATAAGGATCTGACCTACGAGCATGCCATTAAGATCGGTCGTTTCCTCGGCTGGTACTACGGCAAGCGTATGAATAAGAAAGCCAAGGTCGTTATCGGCAAGGATACCCGCCGTTCTTCGTATATGTTTGAATACGCGTTGTGCGCGGGCCTGACAGCTTCTGGTGCGGACGCGTACATCATGCACGTAACGACCACGCCTTCGGTGGCGTATATCGCCCGTGTGGATGATTTTGACTGCGGTATCATGATCTCCGCTTCTCACAACCCGTATTATGACAACGGAATCAAGGTCATCAACGGCAATGGCGAGAAGATGGAGGAAGAGGTCCTGCTGGAGATCGAGGATTATATCGACGGCAAGACCGAGGTGCCGCTGGCGGAGCGCGACGAGATAGGCAAAACCGTGGACTATGTCTCCGGACGCAACCGTTACATCGGCCATCTGATCTCCATGGCGACGTATTCCTTCAAGGACGTCAAGGTAGGTCTGGACGTAGCGAACGGCGCAGCCTGGCAGATCGCGAGAGGTGTTTTTGACGCGCTCGGTGCTAAGGTTTACATGATGAACGATCATCCGGACGGCTACAATATCAACACGGACTGCGGATCCACGCACATTGAACATCTGCAGAAATTCGTTGTTGAGAACGGCTTGGACGTTGGCTTTGCCTACGATGGAGACGCGGATCGCTGTCTGTGTGTGGACGAAAAAGGAAATGTCATAACCGGTGACCACATCCTGTATATCTATGGTTTGTATATGAAGGAACGCGGCAAGCTGCTCAACAACAAGGTCGTTACGACTGTTATGAGCAATTTCGGCCTGTACAAGGCGCTTGACAAGGTCGGTATCGAGTACGAGAAGACCAAGGTCGGCGACAAATATGTCTATGAAAACATGGTCCAGACCGGTAATCGTCTGGGCGGGGAGCAGAGCGGTCACATCATCTTCCTGAAGTATGAGACGACCGGCGACGGTATTCTGACCAGCCTGAAGATGATGGAAGTGCTGCTAGCAAAGGGCAAGCCCATGAGCGAACTGGCGGCTCCGGTGGTCTTCTATCCGCAGGTGCTGAAGAATGTCCGCGTGAAGTCCAAACCTGAAGCGCAGAATGATCCCGATGTGCAGGCGGCGGTGAAGAAGGTGGCCGACGAACTGGGCGACGAAGGCCGCATCCTGGTCCGCGAGAGCGGCACCGAGCCCGTCATCCGCGTGATGGTCGAGGCCGGCACCGACGAGATCTGCGAGAAGTACGTGGATTCCGTGATCGATGTGATCAAGGCCAAGGGACATACGGTGTAATAGGTTGTATAAAGACCGGCGTGGGTGACCACGCCGGTTTTGCGTTGTTGTACGGTAACTGCTCAATAATCTTACGGCTTCCGCTGATTCTTCTCTTATGAGATAATCCTCTCAGAGATTTGCGTACTTGCGATTACTACGAAAAACTTGAAATGTTTTTCGTAGTAATCCGTAGTCACACTGACAGTACAGTCGAAGGAGGATTATCCATGACGATCAAGAAAACCAAGCGTATAGCTGCTGATTTTTCCAGCTTAAAAACACTGTCATTCCGGCGAAGCGGAAACTGTGAGTCCGCTCCGGAAGAGATCGCGTTCATCAACGGATTTATCGGCAAAGAAAAGCTGCTTGAGTCTGCCGCGGCGTATGGAAAATCTCCGTATGGAGAGCATCTGAGAGCGGTAGCCGAGGGGAAGATTAAGTACTGAGAAGAGAAGCAGAGGTATGATAGGTAACTATTGTGACTCTGTTTTTATAAAAGTGTTGATATCTTTGGTACAAAGGTATCTTTCAAAGAAGGGTGGAGCATGAGTAAATACACAGATGAAGACATTCTTGCAATGAAGAAGGTCACTTGTGAAATAGCTGGCGATTATCTGGGGATTAATCCTATGGCTGTGCGTATTGGCTTGAGGAATGAACGCTTACCCATCGGTTTTGCTGTTCAGAGCAATAGCAGGTATTCTTCAAATTGGGCATATTATATAATCGCAGAACGACTTGTAGCATATAAACACGGAAGAATAAAAGAAGTACAGATTGAAGGAATCGAACGTAACCTCGAACAGATCGCCAGAGAATTTGCTGATCTAAAAAGAGATTTGGTTCAGTTGTTACGCAAAGAGCTAATATAGTTTGTGGTTATAGGATGATTTCGGCCTATAGCGTAAAGTAAAGATTATTCCGCAAATTCTATTTGTTCAACTAAGGGCAATTGACTGATTTGTGACTGTTCAAGTTCTTGCGCCAGATGGTAGGAGTCCATGTAAGTCTGTGCTTTTCAGATGATAGCCATTACTCGTTGAGATGCGTCGGACGGTTTCATGTACGGCAGCTTCTATGTTATCGGATATGCCTTTTGCATAATGGCTTGTACATCAAATTGCAGAGCATCTTCAGCGGAATAGAAGATTTCAAGTAGTTGGAGAATATGAAGAAACACGTCGTTAGATCTCGATATACAGTCTCGGTTATAGGGATTAGGTAAAGACAGAATGACTAGATAATGGTTTATCTATAAAAGCCTGTAGCGACTAGCTCGTCGGATTCAAAGTTTAAGAATCCGACGAGTTTTTTGTAAAAGTAATTGTGATATTATACGGTTAATGACTTTAAAATTACGGAGGGATGGTATATAATAGGATTGGGAATAAGTACGAATAAAACTACTGTGACATTCTCGATGCGGCAAACAGAAACGCCGCCAATCTTTATAAAGCTTCAATTATAGTAACTGGAACGATAGCTTTTTAGTTTCCAGTTTACTCATAATGATCCGTCATCATTTATTCATATACTTTGTGTTTCATAAGGTCATAAACTGTATCTAAAATGATAGGGGAATAGTATATAATATATTTAGAGATGATTGAAAGACTATACTATATTACTATATGACAATTCGATATATGTATTGTGTAATAGATATGATTTGCTTCGTTGGTGGAAAGCAACTATTAAAATGACAATAATAAGGTGATCCAATGCGCTTTAAAATAACAGGACAATGGAAAGATAATTATGAGCAGGATGGAATGCTCTTTTGTGCCCAACGTATAGAAGAAATGCTGATGAACTATACATCTCATCTTTATAAGGTGCCAGTTTATAACTCTTTCCTTCTTTGTGAAGAATACCTTCAGGTATATGATCTAGTTAAAGGGGGAACAATAGATTCGTCGTATCTTATTTATATTCTTGAAGAGTTTATCGATACGTTCGGGGCAGATATTGTTATACGAGAAAAGTTTTCTAATACTGAAATCCAGCAATATATCAGTAGATTAAAAGGAAATTCTCTCCCAGAACAACACAAAATGATGTATTACTTGTTTCATATTATGGGGGATTATCCAGCATGGGCAATAGAAAGTCTAAAAAAATCAATCAAGAATCCAAAGAATAAGAAGAAAATAGAAAGGGCAATAAGGTCATATTTGCCAATGACCATCGGCATTGGATATCAGCCAGTATACATTTACAGATACTGTAAACAGGTGTTTATGGATCCCGAAATATGTGATGAAAGCTCGCTGGAATGCTTCCTTCGTCGCTTTGATGGTTCGAAAATTGACTATACTGTTTATTATGCAGTTGACAAGAGAGTGAAAAAGTTCAAAACAATTCTTGAGTCGCAGTTGAGGATTTCCTTTGAGATTGACGATTACTCAAATAAGCTGAAATATGATCATAACAAATATGTGTGTATTAACATGCGCTGTGCAGCGTTAGATCCAAATGGAGCCGCCATAAGAGCCTATCATACGTTTGGCATTTTTATGCGATTTTATAAATTCTTGGGGAATCGCGATGAGGAATGGTGCTCAGAGACTGCATTGGTAAAAGATCCATATGGAGTAGTAGAGTATCCACCATTGAAACCGGATCATTATACTGTTTCAAAAGACTATGATGTTCGAACACTTGGGAAAAACTCTGAAAGAATAATCAACAAGCTGTTGGAGAATGCTGCAAGAAATGATTTTTTTGTGATTGATAAGATACTTGAAACGCATAATACGGCAATAGAGAGTCATGATGCAAAGAATGCATTTTTGAATCTATGGTCGATAATCGAGATTATTGGAGTTTATGATCACACGGATTCCAAGATAAAAGAAATAATTCGTTCTGTAGTTCCAGTATTGAAGCGAAATTATGTGATTCATGTTGTTGACGAGTTACATGATTATCTCAAAGCAAATGTAGACTCCTCAGAATATAATAGAATCATAAACAGTTTAAAACTCAGTGGAAGCGATGAGTTCAAGATTGCATGTTTGCTTATTCTTCCAGAATACGAAGATAAGCGTAAAGATATGTACAAAGTACTCTCTCATTATCCACTTATTCGAAGCAGAATGAGCCAATTGCATGAGGATGTCTTCAAAGATAAGAAAAAATATGTTGCTGAACTAAATCGATATGCATTACGGTTGACATGGCATATCCAAAGATTGTATCGAATAAGAAATTCAATTATACATTCTGGAGAAAAGGACGATAATATCAAAGCTTTTGTTGAACATCTTCATAGCTATGTCGATGAAATAATTCTTGAGATCGTTGATCGACTTACACAAAAGAATAGTCTTGGATCAATTTCTAATGTTTTGGTGGATGCACAAGTGTATTTGGAGAATATTGAAAAAGAATGGAAGAAGAGTGAAGCATTTACTCTGGAAGATGTCCAGAAAATGTTTAGCTAAAGAAATACTATGACACTGTATGACTTTTCAGAAAGAGCAGTTGCTTATTCTGAAGATGAAACCAATTCTCTTTTTAAGGTATGTTCGAGGTATTTATTTAAGGTGAGATGGTTTACGGATTCAGAGGAAACCGGCTAGTTATTATGAAGAATAAGTGGATAAGGGATATTAACGGTCCATATGTTTTTTGCTGAAAATGCATATGATGGGACACCTAAACCTATCAAGTAAATATAAGGAGTTGATTACATTGACTAATGAAGAATTAAATAAATATATCCTACATTATGTTAAATCCGATAAAACGAAAAGTGCTAAAATGCTTTCAGGAGCCTGGGGAATAGGAAAAAGTTACTATATTCAAAATGAACTAGTTCCATTTCTAGCTAAAGAGAGTAATGGGGCTTATAGTTGTATAATAGTTTCTCTCTATGGACTAAATGATGTAACGGAGATAAGTAAATACATATTTTTTGAAGCTAGTTTTTCCAAACTGATAAATACTTCGAAGAAAAAACAGGTTGGATATTTGACAACAAAAACGGTTATAAAAGGCATTACAGATTTAATCGGAGTCAATTTATCATTATCTGAAAAGGATTTGAATAGATTATTTTCTTTGATAGATTTATCTGGAAAACTTATTATTTTAGAAGATTTGGAACGCTCTGGAATCAGTGTTAATCAAGTCTTGGGATATGTTAATAATCTTGTGGAACACGATAACATTAGAGTTCTGCTTGTTGCAAATGAAGAAGAAATTATCAAGTATCAAAATAGTGAACCAGACAAGAATAGCAAAGTTTTTAAAACACCCGATGAAACAACAAGAATATATTTAGAAACAAAGGAAAAAACGATTAGTGACACAGTATACTATTGTGGAGATATTCGAAATACCATAAAAAGTATCATCCTTTCATTTGAGAATGAGAAACTTAATCCGTTTTCTGAAGACAATGCTTTACAGGATATAAAAGAGATAATGGGGATGATCAATAATTATAATCTTCGCACATTTATATTTGCTTGTCAGAAAACGATAGACATATTTGAACTTGCAAAACTAGATACTTACGATTTAAGAAAACAAGTTTTCTATGGAATAATAGCGTTTTCATATAAAATCAAACAGAATCATTATCCCTCTTGGGATGGAGATACACTTTTTTCAATGAATTTAGGAACTCGAAGCTATCCGTTGTTTCGTTTCTGTTATGATTATATTAGATTCCATGAACTGAATATTAATTTGGTTATGCCCTCATTTGAGGCTTATAAACAAATACTTCTGTATGATAAAAATACTGCACGTACTGACTCAGACTTAAGCATCATCTATTCCTTTTATTTATATCCAGAAGAAGACGTGTTATTAGCGTTACAAAGAATAGAGAATAGATTGAATGATACTTTAGATATTCCATTTTATGAATATAGTAAAATATGTTATTATCTGATAAAATGTAATACAGTTCTTGGATTTGATTATTCTTTATGTCAAGAAAGAATGAAACATAACTTAATGACACAAGGAAAATCCTTTGATCCAGAAATGTTGAGATGGCATTTTGGAGACTTTGATAATGATGAAGAAAAAGAAAAATATGAGTCTTTTACAGACAGTTTATTGGCTATATTTACTATAGAACAGGATTATGGTCCATTCAATTATGAACCAGCAGAGATCCATGACTATTATGATTATGTTATCAAAAATGAATCAAAGGTGGTATATGGTCATCGTTTTATCAGCAAATTTGATGTTCAAAAACTTCTAAATATGGTTTATCAGAGTACTCCTTGTCAAATAGATGAATTTCGCGGGATTTTGCTTGCAATATATCGTCATGCAACAAAAGCACAGTTTATAGAGGATGATCGCATATTTATGGAAGAATTGAAACATGCCATCAAAGAAAGGATTGCTCATGAAGAACCAATTGATAGAATCAAAAAGTTACAGATTCAATATTTATTAGATAATTTGGAAGATTTTATAAACCAATTGTCATAAAAAAAATAGATACTTAACCACTGCATTCCCACAACTCATGGTAAGCGCTCAATAATCCTACGGCTTCCGCTGGTTCTTCTCTCATGAGATAATCCTCTCAGAGATTTGCGCACTTGCTATTACTACGAAAAACTTGAAAAAGTTTTTCGTAGTAATCCGTAGTTGCAAGTTGACAGCGTGATCAAGGAGGATTATCCATGACGATCAAAAAACCAAGTGTATAGCTGCCCTGTCCAGATGGGCACAGTGGATACATGAATGGAACGCAAGTGGACAAACCGTCAAGGAATGGTGCCGGACGAATGGGAAGACCCAGCATCAGTATTATTACTGGCTGCGTCTTCTCCAGCAGGAGGCCCTGCAAGAGGCAGATCATCCCTTGCTTCCGGCTCCGGATATCGTACAACTCCAGCCGGAAAGGCTGAGATCCGAAACAACGCGGATACACCGATATGCGGAAGCAGATCGATAGGCTTTCCAGTTTACAGGATTTGAAAGGATTACAGTAGTGGCTTTTTGTTCCGACTAAAATTGGTTCTTGTATCCCGACACTTTGTGGTTAATTGCTCCCGACCCGAATAATAGGAAGTCTTTTTCGTGAGCTTCTCTTTAAAAATGTGATGGAATGTGGTATATTATTATAGAAGGGGGGAAATGATTATGTCATATGATACATTGGAAAAGCAGATCCGAATGCTCCCGGAAGAATGTCTGGACGATGTGTCTCATTATATTGAGTTCATCATATATCGTTTGCGTTTGCGTGACAAAGAGCGTCAAGCATCTGATTTGACCGAGTTTTATGGGGTATTGAATCAGATGCCAGATGGATTGAAGATGCAAAGGGAGTTGCGCGATGAATGGGATTAAATACCTTGCAGATACAAATGCAGTCATTTATCTTTTGGGCGGAAATGCCTGTATGAAGCCCTTTCTTCAGGAACGTCTGGCTATATCTGTCATAACGTGCATGGAATTGCTCTCATTTCCTGGATTGTCTGAAGAGGAAGATAATACGATACGTAGGTTTCTGAGCTTATGCGAGATTATTCAGATTGATGAGCAGATTCAGGAAGAAACGATACGTTTAAGAAGAAAGCATAAAATAAAACTGCCGGATTCCATAATAGCTGCATCTGCTATAACTCAGAAGTTGACATTGATTACTGCTGATATAGGTTTTACGAGAATTGAAGAGCTGCACATGATGAAATTGCAGCCGGAAACTTGACTTTCCGGTTGTTTTTTCTCTGTAAGCGCTCAATGATATTTCGGCTTCCACCAATTCTGCACTTATGAGATAATCCTTTCAGAATAGGCGAGGAGCAGACAACACACTGGGAAGCGGACAGAGGTGAATCCTGATCCAAACCAGATCGGTTTCCTGGAAGAACTATGAAAGCGATGAGAGCTGCAGCTTATAGGATATATAGATATCATACGATCGGGAGGAGCATAGTATGACCTATGATGAACTCTACCAGAAATATCTGTTCTTGGTCTCGGAGTGTGCCCGGCTGCGAGCAGAGAATGCAGAGTTAAAAAGGCAGCTCGGGACGAGGCCTGAAGAAAGCGCGTCAGAGCAGAAGACTGTTTTGGGCAGCCAAAACGCAGAGCGGACAGCCAATGCTTTTAGAGTTCATAAGTACAGCTCTCCATCGGAGAAGATAGCTTTGTTCCGGCCGCTTTTTGCCGGAAGAGAGGATGTGTATGCCCGGCGTTGGTATAGTAAAACTACCGGGAAAAGCGGCTATCAGCCGGCATGTGAGAATGAATGGGTACAAGGATTGTGCGATAAGCGTCTTTATAAGTGCGCGGCATGTCCGAACAGGCAGCTGAAGCCGCTGGATGACAGTGCGATCTATGATCATCTGGCAGGAAAAGACGAATACGGCAGGGAAGTGATCGGCATCTATCCAATGCTGAAAGACGAGACCTGTCTTTTTTTGACGGCAGATTTTGACGAACAGAACTATACTGAAGATGTTTCTGTGTATCGTGAGATCTGTGATGAATGGAGGATCTCTGTTTCTATTGAGAGATCCCGTTCCGGTAATGGAGCGCATGCCTGGATCTTTTTTGAGAAACCGATCCAGGCAGCATTAGCCCGGAGACTGGGGACTACTATACTTACAGCCGCGATGGAAAGACGAGGAGAATTGTCCTTCAAATCCTATGACAGATTGTTCCCGAATCAGGATACTATGCCGACAGGTGGATTCGGTAATCTGATTGCGCTTCCGTTACAGGGATTGGCTCGAAAGAACGGAAACAGCCTGTTTGTAAACGAGGATTTTATTCCATATGCAGATCAGTGGGCGTATCTATCGACGATTAAGCGAGTTGCACAGGAAGAAGTCGAAGCCGTGCTGGAACAGCATGGGAAGAAAGAGTTAGGGACTTTGATCGAAAACTCTGATGAAAAGCCATGGGAGACCATAAAACAGCAAAAGCTCACACGACTGGACTTTCCTCAGAGACTGATCATAACTTGTGCAAACATGTTATATCTGTCCCGAAGTGGACTTTCATCAGCTGCTGTTAATGCTTTGAAACGTTTGGCGGCATTCAAGAATCCGGAATTCTACAAAGCACAGGCAATGCGTATGCCGACATATGACAAGCCAAGGATCATCTGCTGTGCGGAATTGGACGAGCGATATGTAGCCTTACCACGTGGTTGTGGAGAGCCATTGTGCCGGCTTCTTGAAAGTTTAGATGTCGATTATGCATTAGTGGATCAAAGGAATGCCGGACATCCCATACCTGTTACTTTTAACGGGATCTTGAGAGAAGAACAGACATTAGCCGCAGATGCCCTTTTGGCGTACGATACGGGCGTTTTATCGGCAACGACCGCATTTGGAAAGACGGTTGTTGCTTCTTATCTTATCGGACAAAGGAAAACCAATACCTTGATCCTGGTTCATACACAGGCCCTGTTGGTACAATGGAAAAAAGCATTGGAAAGCTTTCTCGATTTTGACTTGCAGAAGCCTGAAAAGAAAAAAGGCAGGGGGCGGCCTGTAGCTTGGTCGCCTGTAGGCACTCTTGGAGCAAATCGAAATACTCTTCATGGAATTGTAGATGTCGCGATCATGCAGTCAATGATTTCAGATGGTGAGATTAAAGATACTGTCAAGAATTATGGAATGGTTATAGTTGATGAATGTCATCATGTATCGGCCGTCAGTTTTGAAAAAGTGCTGCAGAATGTAAATGCTAAATATGTCTATGGACTGACTGCGACTCCGATCCGTCAGGATGGGCATCATCCGATCATCTATATGCAGTGTGGTCCGATCCGATATCGTGTCAATGCTAAGAAGCAGGCAGAGCAGAGACCTTTTGATCATATCCTGATCCCAAGGTTCACGACATATAGAACAACAGCAGATAAGAAGATCACCGAGCTATATAAGGACTTGTCTGAAAGCAACGCCCGGAATAAACAGATCGTTGAGGATGTTGTAGCTTCCGTGCGACAGGGAAGGACACCTATTATACTGACAGAACGTCGTAATCATGTTGAGAGATTGAGGGAATTGCTTTCAGTACAATGTGATAATATAGTCACGCTCGTCGGGACAGTATCTGCGAAAGAACGGCGGGAAACACTGCAAAGACTCGAAGGAGTCCGGAAAGATGAGTCACTTGTAATTATTGCTACTGGCAGATATGTTGGAGAGGGCTTTGACTATCCGAGGCTTGATACTTTATTTCTGGCGCTTCCGATCGCATGGAGAGGCAAAGTAGAGCAATATACCGGCAGGCTGCATCGGCTTTGTGAGGGCAAGACAGAAGTACATGTATATGATTATATTGACATCCATGTACCAATGCTTGAACGGATGTACCAGAAGCGCATGAAGGGCTATTCTTCGATAGGGTATAAAACCCGTTCTGATGTGGAAGAACCGGAAACTCCTGATATTATCTATGATGGACGGTCGTATGATAAGGTCTATCAGTCGGATCTTGCGAATGCAAAAAGGGAGGTCCTTATTGTCAGTCCGTCTTTGTCCAGAAATCGCATTACTAAACTAATGCAGGTATTAATGTCCAGGATAGTTGATGGTATCTCTGTAACAGTGGTCACACGACCATCGGATGATTATAGAGAGAACCAGCAAATGACAGTAAATCAGAATGTATCTATGCTTGAAAACGGCGGTATTCGGGTGAGATACAAGGTAGGTTTGCATCAAAAGTTCACACTTATAGACGGAGAAATCGTCTGGTACGGAAGTGTCAGTACGCTCGCTTATAATTCACAAGAGGACAGTATTATGCGCTTTGCCAGTGATAAGATCGCAGGAGCATTGATGGATACAGTCATGAACGGAGTAGACTTGGATTGAAATGAAAAGCGAAAACTGTGCACAAAGAATTTACCTTAAAGGTTAATTGTTGTCTTGACAAAAAGGAGAGTCTTGTGCTATCATATATTTACCTCAAAGGTAAATCCGAAAGAGAGGTAATGGTTTGGATATTACGTACAAGAACAACAAGATCAAAAAGGTTTGTACAGATGTCAAGGTTGCAGAGAGAACCTACGGTCGAGAAATGACCGATAAAATATTTCAGCGTATATATGAAATTGATGCGGCAGATACTGTTGAAATGATGATTCAGTTTCATATTGGACGATGTCATCCTCTTACACAGAATCGGAAAGGACAATACGCCGTGGATTTGGTTCATCCATATAGATTGGTGTTCGAGAAGAATGGCGACGAAATCCAAATAGTCAATATTTTAGAAATAGTTGATTATCATTAATTGTTAAGATGACAAGTTAAGGAGGCAGCACTATGGTGAGAAGTCGCAGCTATATTGCAACGCCGCCTGGGGCGACGATTAAAGAGCAGTTGAACGACAGAGGTATGAGCCAGAAGGAGTTTGCAGCCAGGATGGATATGTCTGAAAAGCATATCAGTAAGCTCATTAATGGTGAGGTACAGCTTACACCGGAGACCTCTGTTAGATTAGAGATGGTTTTAGGTGTTCCGGCCAAGTTTTGGAATAATCTGGAGGCAATTTATAGAGAGAAGATCATTAAGGCAGAGGCAGAAAATGCAATGGATGCTGATATTGAAATTGCCAAACAGTTTCCGTATAGTGAGATGGCAAAGTTCGGATGGGTTCCAGAGACAAAGGTGGCTCAAGAAAAGGCCATCAATCTGAGGAGATACTTTGAGATTGTTGAACTCTCTCTTCTTGGAAATGAGCAGATTACGAGAATTGCCTGCAGACGTCTGGCAATTACGAAAAAAAGCGATTTGGCATTGATGGCATGGGCACAGGAGGCAAAGATCAAGGCACGTGATATCCAAACCGCACCGATCAATATTAAAGGTTTGATTTCTGCCATACCCGAGATAAGAAAAATGACGGTTCTTAAACCTAAGGAGTTCTGTCCTCAGATCAAAAGATGTCTTGCTGATTGTGGAATAGCCTTGGTGTTCCTGCCGCATCTTAAAGGATCATTCCTTCAGGGAGCATCTTTTATGGATGGAAGCAAAATTGTCGTAGGGCTCACGGCGAGAGGCAAGGACGCTGACAAGTTTTGGTTCAGTCTGTTTCATGAACTTGCGCACATTGCGCTTGGCCATATAGGACAGTCTCATGGTACGTCTGAAGATGATGAAAAGGCTGCGAACGATTGGGCTTGTGATACGCTTATTTCGGCCGATGATTTTGAAGTTTTCAGAAGGGATAGAGATTATTCAGAGAGAAGAGTGATCCAATTTGCGAAAGCGCAGGGAATTGCCCCCGGGATAGTAGTTGGGAGAATGCAGCGCAAAGGAATTATTAAGTACAGCATGCTGAACAATCTGAAAGAAAAATATGAAATAGCTGTATAAAGGCATCATCGAAAAAGTCGATGGGCGATTATATGTTATTGTTGGCGATAACTGGATGTTGATTAGTGATAATAATCAATCATAGGCGATAACGGAATCGGGTTTATATAGATATTTAATACAAATGCGAAACCGATATGGCTTTAATCCAGTATAATGAAGAAAGTAACCTGTAGAATAGCTGCAGATTAATATTGCCCTATTAGTGTCGCACTTAATGAGAAGAACAGATGAACTGTTCTAATCTATGAATTTTACTTAAAATCTTGCTTAAAATGCTCCGACATGTTATCATGGATCTATAGAAGTTTTTTTGTAAATCCAGGAAAGGATGTGATCAGATGGCAGTGATTCGACCGGTTTCCGATCTTCGCAACTATAATACTGTGCTCAACCAGGTTGCGGAAGGGTCACCTGTATATCTGACGGTGAACGGACGCGGCAGATACACAATCCGCGATATTGCCGAGGATGAAGTTTTTGAGAAGACCCGCGCTATGCTGCGGCTTATGTGTGATCTGAATGACGGAAGGCGTTCTGGTGAGGAAGAAGGTTATGTCTCAAGCGAAGATGTACGGGCACTTTTTCACAATAAGCGTCCATGAAATACCGAATTCAGTACTCTAAAGCGGCGATCCGTGATCTTGACCGTATCTGGATGGAGGTGTTCGATGCTTCCAAGGACTATGATATTACGGAGCAATACATCACCGACTTGATGGACAAAGACGAGACCAAATCCGATTATCCGGAGTCCGGTTCTCCACTGTATTATGAAGACAGTTTTACGGGATATTATTTCATTGTATTTAAGGCTTATATTGCTTTTTATCGAGTGGAGAATGATAAGTTGCTCGTGGATCGAGTGCTGTACGGTCAGAGCGACTATATAAGAAAACTTCATTTGTTCCCCTACACAAACGATTGAAAACATTTTACAAACCTATATTTCAGGAGGTCACACAATGCAATACCGTTCAATCAGCAATGTTAAAGTCTCTCTGCTCGGCATGGGCAATATGCGGCTGCCGAGGATCGAGGGTCAGCCGGAGTCGGCGATCGACTATGCAAAGGCGCAGGAGATCATCGATTATGCCTATGCGCACGGCATCAATTATTATGACACCGCCTACCGCTATCACGGCGGGCAGTCGGAGCTTTTCATCGGTGAGGCACTTAAGAAATATCCGCGCGACACCTGGTATCTGGCGTCAAAGTTCCCCGGACATATGTGCGAGCACGCAGGTGGTGGCGTGCTGCATTTTACGGCCGGACTTGCCGGATGGCCGGATTCGACGGTGGACGGCGTCTTCAATGAACAGCTCCGCAAGTGCCA
The DNA here is from genome assembly GCA_017441925.1 of Bacillota bacterium. GTDB lineage: Bacteria > Bacillota > Clostridia > Lachnospirales > Bianqueaceae > RUG12817. The sequence goes on along the minus strand of JAFRUE010000014.1, from coordinate 91,985 downwards.
GGTGGATTATTTCGACTTCTATCTGCTGCACAATGTGAACGAAAAGAGCATCGATATGTATCTGGACGAGGAGGTCGGGATCGTTCCGTACCTGCTGCAGAAGAAAGCCGAGGGCAAGATCCGTCATCTGGGTTTCTCCGCACACGGTACGGCTGAGACGATCGACCGGTTCCTGACCCATTACGAAGGAATCTTTGAATTCGTGCAGATCCAGCTGAACTATCTGGACTGGAAGCTGCAGGACGCGAAGGCCAAGTACGATGTGATCGTGAAGCACGGGCTGAAGGTCATCGTCATGGAGGGCATCCGCGGCGGGCGGCTTGCGAATCTGCCGGAGACGGAGATGGCAAAGCTTCGCGCGATCCGGCCGGAGGATTCGGCGGCCCGGTGGGCGCTCCGCTGGCTGCAGTCGCTGCCGGAGGTGAGCGTGATCCTGTCCGGAATGAGCACTTTTGACCAGATCGTGGAGAATGTCGATACGTTTGAGAATTATGAGCCGGCCACGCCTGCGGAGTGGGAAGCGCTCGACGATGTGGCGAACGCCATGCTGTCCTGGGTGCCCTGTACGGCCTGCCGCTACTGTACCGAAGGCTGCCCGATGGAGCTTGAGATTCCTAAGATCATCGCGGCCTATAACGCGGTGAAGAACGGCGAGAACTCGGCGAAATATCCGCTTGAGGGCTGTGATCCGTCGATGGATCCGACCCGCTGCATCGGCTGCGGCGCCTGCGCCGGCATCTGCCCGCAGAACATCGCGATCCCGGACATCATGGAACAGTTCGCCGGGATGCTGGGAGAATAAGAACATCAATGATGATCATCAACTGGGGACCCATCGCCGAAACGGAATGGGTCCCGTCTTTTGACAAAGCGCTGGAGGAACACATCAGGACTTACCGGAATCCGAAAGTGCGGCGGGCGTCGCTGTCCGCGTGGGAGCTGCTGTACCGGATCCTGGCGGAGAACGGTCTGCCGGTCGGCGGGATCGCATTTGAAGATGGCGGGAAACCGTATTTCAAAGGGAATCCTGTCTATTTCAGTATCGCGCACAGTCATGGAGTCTGTGCGGCCGCGGTCTCGGATCGGCCGGTTGGTGTGGACGTCGAGCGGATCAGGGACAGTTATAATCCGCACATGGTGGAGCGGTCCCTTTCCAGCCGGGAGAAAGAGCGGTACGAGGGGGATTTTACGCACGTCTGGTGCAGGAAAGAAGCCGTCGCCAAGATGACCGGACGCGGCATCGTGGGATATCCGGCCGGCATTGACACGACGGAGTATGCGTTTTGGGAAGAGAAGATCACGTACGGCGGGGAGGAGTACTGGCTGGCTGCGTGCGAGGCTCCCAAGGAGGGCTGAACCATGATGATCCGGAAGACACAGTTGGAGAACGAGGTTTTCAACCTGCTGAAAGATTGGTGCGACGGGCTGATCCGCCTGCAGATCGACATGCCGGACCAGAGCGATTTTGACGGCGCGTTTCTCTGCCCGGCCTGCAAGGTCATCCACGGACGCTGTCATGACGCGGTTTATCCGCTGATGTGCGTGGCGGACCGGACAGGCGACGGCCGGTATCTTGCCGCGGCAAAGAAGCTCTTTACGTGGGGCGAAAATATGCTCTGCGATGACGGCAGCCTGTATAATGACGGGCATTCCGCCTGGAACGGGATCACTGTTTTTAACGCGGTCGCGCTGCATGATGCGCTGGTGCATCACGGATACCTGCTGGACGCGGAGACGAAAGCGGCCTGGGAAGCGCGACTCCTTGTGATGAGCGAGTGGCTGCACAGCCGGCTTGTGGTAGGGCTGGTCACGAATATCAATTATTTCGCGACGAACGCGTGCGCGATGGCGCTGCTCGGCAGATATTTCGGCCGGGAAGATTATTTAGAACTGTCCCGAAGCCTTCTCTCACACAGCCTGGAGCATCTGACCGAGAATCTGCTGCTTTTCGGTGAGGGCAAGCCGAATGATGCGTATACCGCAAAGGGCTGCAGGCCGATCGACGTAGGCGGCTACAATGTAGAGGAATCGCTTCCGTCCCTTTGCCGCGCGGCGATCGAGCTGGGCGATCAGGAAGCACTCGGGATACTTATCCGGAGCTATCGTGCGCATCTGGACTGGATGCTGCCGGACGGTGCGTGGGATAACAGCGTAGGCACGCGGAATTTCAAATGGACGTACTGGGGCAGCCGGACTTCGGACGGATGCCAGGAAGCACTTTTCCGGCTTGGAAAGAGCGATCCCGTGTTTGCCGAGGCAGCGCTGCGCAACCTGAGGCTCTATGAGAAATGTACACATGACGGGCTGCTGTACGGCGGGCCGGACTATTGGCGCCACGGCGAAAAAGCCTGTGTGCATCATACTTTCTGCCATGCGAAGGTGCTGGCCGGCGTACTCGACGAAGGGCTGTATGATTTTGAACGGGTGCCGCTGCCATCCGATGTTTTCCGCGGGATGAAATACTATCCGGAGATGGACACGTGGCGGATCGCCTGCGGGCCGTGGCGGGCGGATGTTACAGCATATGATTTCGATTATATGACCGGTGGGCATGCGTCCGGCGGGGCGATGAGCCTCTTGTGGCACGAGGTGTGCGGACCGGTGATCGCGGTCGGTGCGGTGGATTATTCACTGCATGAGGCGCATAACCAGCAGCTTTCCCTAAAGAAAGCCGAGCACCGCAGTGTCTGTCCGCGGGTCGAGCTTGTAAAGGACGGGAAACGCTGGGGCCAGCATTATGATTACGGTGCGAGGATGGAGGCGGGAGAGGATGCAGGGACACTTCACATCCACGTGGACGCTAGTCTCTGTGATGACCGCTGTCATCGTATTGACAGGGACGGATCCTGCACTCTTGACTATACGTTCACAGCTGAGTCCCTGCGGATTGCGGGGACAGTTCCGAAAGGAATCCGGGCTGAAGTCGAGTACATCCTGCCGATCGTTGCGGAGCGGGCTGCTGTATGTGTCGGAAAAGGTTCACTCAATGGTGGACCGGAACCTGTCTTCAACCTGAATCCCGGCTTTATGGGACGGGAATATCGCGTCCGGCCGGACGAGAACGGCGAATTCGAACTGGTCATTACGGTTGCATGATAGCATCGCCCGACTGTACAAGCCTGTCAGCAGTCAGAACGGCAGCTTTTCGGGCAGAACGGCAGCTTCTCAGGCAGAACTGCAGCTTCTCAGGCAGAACTGTCCCTTGCGAATTTGGCTATGGCGGTAAAAGCGCCTATTTTTCTTTTATTTACCGCCAGGCAGCCTTCTATGGAAGCCTAAAATATGCTTGACAAGCCGTCAAAGCCTGCTGACTATGGCATTTTCAGCCGAACAGTCCTTTGTCTGGCGGTAAAAAACGGCGAACCTCTTGTAAATACCGCCGCATGAGTGCAAGAACGGCGGTAAAAATCGCCCTTTACTGAAATTTTACCGCCGCAACCAGCACAAGGGACAGTTCAGCGGACAATAATCAGGGTAATAAAGATAACGAGGCATCAAATAGTGTAAAAAAACAGGACCTGCGATAGGTCCTGTTTTGTGTTGTGCGTGAAACGCAATCGCTGCAGAACGGCGTGATAAGCTTTTACTCCAGCCGCAGCGTGACGATCTCGAAATTCTTCACCGGGAAGCTGACTGTACCATCGGCAGCGACCGGCAGTTCGGCTTCGCGGTTTTCCAGCATGTCGCAGAGCCAGGCTTTGCGGAACGGGAAACCGGCACGGAGTGTGGCTTCGGTGCGCATGTCATAGGCATCGTACAGGCGGACGATGATGCCGTGTCCGTCTTCGGCGGGCTTCACGGTCTCGGGGATCACGTTCTCTTTGTCGACGGAGAGCAGACTGAAGGTCGCGGGAAGTGTCCCGGCCTGATTCATTCCGGCCTGGTCAGCGCCGTCCAGTACCATCAGATCATTGAGATCGTCGGCATTGTTGTCCGTGGTCTCGATCTTTCTGGAGATCGCCGGCACGTTCAGGCAATACGCTTCCTGAACTGTCCCGCAGCGGTAGTCGCCGAGATGCGGCAGCAGGGAATAGGTGAAGACGTGGCGGCCCTGGTCCGCAAGCGGGTTCGGATCCGTCCCGCACTTAAGCATTGTGATCTTGAGAGTGCTTCCTTCTGCGTTAAAACCATACTTGCAGTCGGAGAGGATGCTGGCGCCGTAACCGTATTCGGAGAGGTCCGCCCACTTATGCGCGCAAACTTCGAATTTGGCGGCGTCCCAGCTCGTGTTTTCGTGCGTCGGACGTTTCAGATTGCCGAACTGGATCTCGTAGGTGCCTTCGGAAGTATGGACGTCAAGTGGAAAAGCGGCTTTGACGAGCATGTGCTGTTCGTGCCAGTCGATCTCCGTCTCGAAGTCGATCCTCGGATCGTCGGAGTAGAGCCAGAGTTTCTGACAGATCACGGAGGAAAGGAACCTGCGGCGGATCTGCCATCCGGCGCGGCTGCCGTCCTTGAGCGGGGTGATCTCGGCACGGCCGTCCAGGATGGTTTCCTTCTGTTTATAATAATTGGTGATCTCCCAGTCATCATACGCACGCGGAAAATCTTCGAAGATCTGGATCTCGTTGCCGTAAGCGCCGGCAAGCAGAACCTCGCGCTCAGCGCGCTTATCATACAGAGAATCAATGCGTCCCGCGGCATCCAGATGGATCCTGTAGAAAGGCGTCTCAGCGGTACGGCCGCGCAGGCGGACCTTGGAGACCGGCTTGGAAGCCGCGATAACGGTCCATCCGAAAGCCGGGATCGGCGCTGTCTCAACTGTCCCTTCCGGCGTCGCGATCTGGGCTTTGCGCGCGAATCCCAGCGGATTATAGACGAAGTAGCGGTCAGTGGTATCCGCGACAGCTCCGGCGGCTTCATCATCATCCGCGCCGGCATCGTCCGCGTCATCGACTCTTACACGGGATATCAACGAATCGAGCCGGGCTTCGGTGACTTCAGCCGCAGTCCTGAAGACTTCCGCATAGTTCTTGTCTGTGTCCTCATAAACCTCGAAGATCGAGGAGCCAGGCAGTACATCGTGGAACTGGTTCAGCAGGACGGTTTCCCAGGCCTTGTAGAGCTCATCATGGCAGGAAGGCCCTCCGGTCAGGAGACAGTCGGTCGCGCAGAGGACTTCGGCCTGCTGCAAGGCCTGCTCGGATTTGCGGTTGTTGCGTTTATTGCGTCCGATCGAGGTATATGTCCCGCGGTGCATCTCCATATAGAGCTCACCGACCCAGCGCGGCGTTCGTTTCAGCCGCTTCGTGCTGGCCTCGAATTCCTTACGGACGTTCTCGGTCCATTCGCGGCTGGTCGCCATATGAGCGCGCGGCAGGCCGGGAAGACCGTATTTAAGCCGTTCGTAGCGCTCCAGCATCTCGCGTGTCGGACCGCCGCCTCCATCGCCGTATCCGAACGTGATCGCGGTGTTGTGGCTGTATTCTTTCTGTTGGTAACGGTTCCAGGTGCCGAGGACCTGGAAAGGCGTGATGTCGCCGTTATACGTCGTGAAATTCTCAATCTCGGCGTTAGGCTTCGCATTCTGTGCGGTCATGAAATTCGTAAAGATCTCGGTGCCGTCGATGCCCTGCCACAGGAATGTATCGTAGGGGACAGTATTCATCTCGTTCCAGCTGATCTTGGACGTGACGAACGTGTCGACGCCGCATTTCCGCAGGATCTGCGGCAGAGCGGCACTGTAGCCGAAAACGTCCGGCAGCCAGAGCGTCTTGGACTCGACGCCGAATTCGTCTTTCATGAACTTTTTACCGTGCAGGATCTGCCGGATGAAGCTCTCGCCGCTCGTCAGGTTGCAGTCGGCCTCGAGCCACATCGCGCCTTCCATCTCGAAGCGGCGGGCCTTCACGGCCGCCTGGATCCGCTTGAACAGCTCCGGATCTTCTTCCTTTACATATGCGAAAAGCTGCGGCTGTGAGGACATGAAGATATAGTCGGGATAGCGTTTCATCAGTTCCAGCACGGTCGCGAAGGAGCGCTGCGCTTTCTCTTTGGTCTGCGCGTAGGTCCATTTCCATGCGACGTCGATGTGCGTATGGCCGATGCAGTTGACGATCAGGTCGCTTTTGCCGCAGATCCCGTTGTAGAATTCATCGTACATCAGCTTGCTCGCGGCCCGCATGCCCTTGTAATAAGCGGGGGAGTACTCAGGCCAGAGGACGAGCTCGTTGGCCGCTAGTTCAAGGCATTTGCGGGTCTCGATGTATTCTTCGGTATTCGGGTTGAGGACGAGGAGCGTATCCAGCGGCACTTTCAGATCGTAATAGGTCTTTTCCGTCTGGTCATCGCGCATGACAAGCGCGGCCTGGATCAGGATCGGGATGTCGATCATGCCCATGTACAGGTAGATATACATATCGATGTCGCGGCCGGATTCAAGCTGTACCATCGTATGGTTCACGTCGATCGCCTGGACGAGCTGTCCGTCGATATAGATCATGGCCTGCGGATTTGTCGCGTCCCAGTTGCCGTCTTTGCCCGTAATCAGGCGGAAGAAAGGCGTGCGGCCTTTCTGCGCGTCCGGCGTCCGGAAGCGCACATGGAACCAGAAATGGCTGTCGCATCCGGAGAGCAGGGTGTCAGGCGCGAAAGGTCTGTAGCCGTCCGCCGGGGGCGTGCTGCCCGTTTTATAGCCGGATTCCTGATATTCCAGACCGGGAAGCGGCTCCGGCGGCAGGAACATCAGCGAATGCATCTTGTCGGTCAGAGTACGGACTTTCTGATAGATGAAATCCATAAATAGACTCCTTTCAAATTGTATGTTGCCGGACTTGAAAACGAACGGTGTATTCAAGCACATTATATGTGAAACAGGCGAGAAATACAAGATGTTTTCTGCAGGATTAAGCAGTTGTGAATTCAAAAAAATCACAATATCTTGCGATTTCTGCTTGACGAATCGGAAATGTGTATGTATAATACCAAGTATGTTTTGCAGTATGCTCGTGCATAAGTACCCGCAGACCGCGGAACATGACGAAATTTATAAGGAGGAAATACACATGAAGAAACTTGTGGCACTGTTTCTTGCTATGATCCTTGTGATCGGCGCTGCAGCCTGCACCGGAAACAATAATAATAGTTCCGCAGCAGAGAGCAGCAAGGCAGCAGAGAGCAGCAAAGCCGAAGAAGCTTCGACGCCGGCTGAGAGCTCTGAAGAAGAGCCCGAAGTAGAGCCCATCTGGTCTAACGAGTTTGACGTTATGACTCTTGGCAACTACGAGTATGGTACAGATTATGTTTCTCTGTACGACAAGTACGGCGCTGACATTACAATCGCTGATGTTGTCGAGGATCCGGATACCGGATTCGCTTACATCACCGACGAGAATGGTGAGCTTCAGGAACTCGGTCTGGACTTCCTGACGATGGCTATGGTTTACAATGATGAACCGGCCGGTGACTACGCTACCACTGATGACGTTTACGCGGCATGGTGGAGACTGTACATCACTCGTTGGAATGCCCTGCTTCCCGAGGTTCCGCTGTACTCTAACGAGTACTATGATCTGTACAATGCTCAGATCAAGGGCGTTGAGGAGCATCCGACCAACCCGTTCTGGAGCCCCGTTAATGCTCTGATCGACTGGACATCTGAGAAGCCGGACAACGACATTATCCTTGGAAACTCTACTGAGCTTTCCGGACAGTTCCGTTCCGCCAGCTTTGGTAAGTCCAGCCCCGGCGCTTCCGATAACGATATTAACGGCCTGACCACAGAGCTGTCTACCGTCGTTACCACTAAGGAAGGCGGATATGCTTGGAATGACACCGTCGTTAAGTCTCATGAAGAGTCTGAAGATGCTGATGGCAACAAGACCTTCAAGATCGAGATCTACGATGATCTGCAGTTCTCCGATGGCAGCCCGGTAACCGCTAAGGATTACCTTGCTACCACGATGGCTTCCCTGACTCCTGTCTGGACACAGGCTGCTGGTCGTGAGACCTCCGGACTGACCATTCTTGGATGGAAGGATCAGTATCAGACTTATGATGGAACTGAAGGTTCCGGAACCAAGGAACTTGCCGGTATCCGCATGTATGATGATTACAACTTCTCCGTAACGATCGCTTCCGATTATATCCCGTATTTCTATGATATCTCCTATGCTGGTTTCTCTGCAGTTTACGCTGCTCAGTGGATCGGCGATGCCGAGATCGTAGATGACGGCAACGGATGCTATCTGTCTGATGATTTCTATGCCAAGGACGGAGACAACTTCGTTATGGCACAGCACATCAAGGACACCGCTCTTCTGACAACGGAAGAGGCTTATGCCGCTTATCCGTGGTCCGGCCCGTACGCAGTACAGTCCTTCGATACGACCGACTCTACCGCTGTTCTGGTCCGCAATGAGTACTACAAGGGCAACTATGAGGGAGCTAAGCCCTCCATCGACAGAATCACCTACAAGAGAGTCGTTTCCGCTACTCAGCTGGAAGACTTCAAGGCAGGCGGTCTGGATGTTATCGCTGCCATCACCGGCGGTGCTGAGACTGACGAAGCTCTGGCTCTGGCAGACAGCTCCAACGGCGCATATGTTTACACGCACTACAGCCGCGCAGGCTATGGTAAGCTCGGTTTCCGTGCTGACTATGGTCCGGCTCAGTTCCAGTCTGTACGTCAGGCTATTGCCTTCTGCATGGATCGTGCACAGTTCGCTAAGGACTTCACCGGAGGATACGGTGGTGTTGTTGACGGACCTTACTACACCGGTTCCTGGATGTACAAGGCTGCTATGGATCAGGGAATGCTGCTGAACTCTTACGCAACATCTTCTGACAGCGCTATCGAAGTTCTTGAGGCTGACGGATGGATCTTTGGAGCAGACGGTAAGGAATATACCGAAGGCGTCCGCTACAAGATGATTCCTGGTGACGTTATCAACGAGAACGACAAGAATTACCAGTCTGTTGACGGCGAGTACAAGACCGTTGAGATCGATGGCAACTACTACATGCCTCTGGTCATCAACTGGTATGGTACCGCTGACAACCCGTTCACCGATCTGCTGCAGACCGGACTGAAGGAAAACGCCAATGTTGAAGCCTGCGGAATGAAGGTCTATAACACGATCGGCGACTTCGCTCCGATGCTGGACGAACTGTATCAGGCAGCTGTTTACGGCTACTATGCAGGAACCCCGATGTACTGCGCGTTCAACTTCGCTACCGGATTCAACTCCGCAGCGTATGATTACTCCTTCAACATGACGATTGATCCTGCTATGTATGACGATTATTCTGCATACTATATCAAGGACTATGCGGATGTTTGCTGGCTGAACGACTGATATTCTGATCTGAACGAGTAACGCTATTGCAATCCGCATCCGGTGATACTATACCGCCGGATGCGGATTTGTGCCTTAAATAAAACATATGTAAATGCCGCCGGACTTGCCGCGGAGGACGGGAGCCGGTGATTTGTAAAGGAGTGCCCATGGGAAGATATATAATAAAACGTCTTGTATACATGGTGGCGGTCTTTTTCCTGCTGACGTTCCTTCTGTTTGTTTTGTACCAGATGATGCCGGCTAACCGTGCTTATACTGACGCGCATACCGAGGTTCAGGCATTGAAGAAGGGTCTCTCAGCAGCAGAGATGGAGACTAAGTTTGAGGAGCTATACTTAAAGTATCAGCGGATGTACGGTACGGATACGGACAACAAGCTTGTCCTTTATCTGCGATGGCTCGGATTGTATCCGTTCTATAACGGCAAACTGAATGGTATTTTCCAGGGCAATTTCGGCTTTTCGTATGAGCATAACGCTCCGGTTGTAGAAGTAGTTGGCCCGCCAATGCGCAACTCGATGCTGATCGGACTGGTTTCCGAGATTTTTGTCCTCGGTATCACGATCCCGCTCGGTATTGCCTGCGCCGTAAGGAAGAACTCTCGATTTGACAGAGGAACGCAGATCTTTACACTGATCGGTTTCTCGACGCCAAGCTTTATCATATATATCGTATTTATCGTATTTTTCTGTTCGATCCTGCATCTGTTCCCGGTCAGCGGCATGAAGACACCCGGTACCAGCTATACAGGCTTCAAGGCGATCCTCGATGTGCTCCATCATATCGCGCTTCCGATCATCTGCCTGACGTTCTCTTCACTGGCATCCATTACGCGTATCGCGCGTGCTTCGATGATCGACGCTTTGAGTCTGGACTGCATCCGGACGGCCCGCGCCAAGGGACTGAGCGAGAAGGTCGTCATTTATTCCCATGCGTGGAGAAACGCTCTGGTTCCGATGGTCGCGATCATCGTCGGCGGATTCTTCGGAATCATCGGCGGCGCCATGATCATGGAGACCATGTTCGGCTTCAAGGGAATGGGACTTCTGTTCCTGAGCGCGACCAGAACAGCTGACTATGATCTGATCATGTTCCTTGAGGTCATCTATACCTTCATCGGACTGTTCTCTAACCTTGTGATCGACCTATGCTACGGCCTGGTTGACCCTCGTGTCCGTATCAGTAAGTAAGGAGGCGGAGATATGAGTAAAGAGAAAAAAGAGAATATCTTCCGCAAGTGCGGCAGATGGCTTGTCCGCGGACTCCTTGGACCGCAGTTCGAAGAGAAGTGGTTCCACATCAAGAAGGATGAACCCAAAGAGATCCAGTACAAGAACGGTGTACCGGATGATTCCGAGCTGATCGTCAGCCCCGGCCGTCAGATCTTTAACCGTTTCCTGGAGCGCAAATTCGCAGTCCTGTCCGTATTTGTCGTTCTTTTCATGTTCCTGATCGTTACGATCGTACCGCACTTCATGACGAAGTACTACGATGCGTATACAGAGGTTACGCAGAAGGATCTGCCGCCTACCATGTCCTTCATGTCCGTTCCCAAGGATCTGCAGGGCAACATCAAGCAGATCTCGAGCTACGGCAGCTTCTCCGTCGGTCTGTCCAATGACGGTGAGGTTTATGTATGGGGCGCGACCAAGATCGGCGCGACCGGATTGAATGTCCGTGACATCCCGGAAGAAGTCAAGAACAATAAGATGGCTTTTGTTGCCGCAGGTATCGATCACATTATTGCGATCGGTGAGGACGGTAAGATGTACGGATGGGGCAGTAACCGTTTCGGACAGTATGCCGTAACCGAGACAACGCTCGCTAACCCCAACCTGCAGCCGGTTCCGGAAGCAGTTCTGAACGGACTGGATGTATCTCATATCAAGAAAGTCGTCTGCGGTTTCCAGGCTTCCGCGATCCTGATGGATGATGGAGTGCTGTATATCTGGGGCAACAAGCAGGCATATTCCAATCTTGTTAATTTTGTCGACAAAGACAATATCGTCGATATCGACTTCACACTGAACTATGTCGTCGGCATAGACGAGAAGCAGAACAGTGTCTATACCGGTACGCGCGGACTGTATGATACCGTCCGTACGTCTATCGGCGGCAAGGGCGAGAAGCTCTTCCAGTTCCTGGCAGGCCGTAAGATCAATGAGATTACGGCGACGTCCACCAGTATCTGTATCCTGCTGGATGACGGCAGTATCGCTATGGTCGGTGATTTCCCAACAGATGTTATCGATGTTCCGACACTGCCGGAGGGTGAAGGCTTCACCTTGATTGAAGGCGGTACCTATCATTACACGGGCGTTACCAACAAAGGAAACGTCTATTCCTTCGGCGGAGACCATTACCGTCAGGCAGAGGTTCCGGAAGGTCTTACCGGCGTCTCCAAGATCTATGCCGGCGCGTTCCAGAGCTACGCAGTAGACGAGAACGGCAGCCTGCTGAACAAGTGGGGCCTTAAGGGTTATCTGTTCGGAACGGATGACCGCGGCGCCGATATCGCGCAGCGTGTTATCGCCGGCGGACGTGTAACCATGACAGTCGGCGCGGTAGCCGTTATCATCGAGATCATCATCGGTGTCTCGATCGGTCTGATCGCCGGATATTTCGGCGGATGGGTCGACATCTTCCTGATGCGTGTGGCTGAGGTCTTCGGATCGATCCCGCTGTATCCGTTCATGCTGATCCTGAGCTCCCTGCTTGCACAGGTTTCCCTGAGCACGGACGCAAGGCTTTACATGATCATGGTGATCCTCGGTATTCTCGGATGGCCCGGATTTGCCCGTATTACACGTGCGCAGATCCTGGTCGCACGTGAGAGCGAGTATGTTACGGCTGCTCAGGCAATGGGTGTCCGGGAAGTCCGTATCGCGTTCAAGCATATTCTCCCGAATATCATTTCCGTTATTCTTGTTAATATGACGCTGTCCTTCGCGGCATCCATGCAGACAGAAACGTCCCTGTCCTTCCTGGGATTCGGCGTTACCTATCCGCAGCCGAGCTGGGGCAACATGCTGAGCCGCGCGTCCAACGCGACCGCCGCGATCAATTTCTGGTGGCAGTGGCTGTTTACTTCCGCGATCCTGGTCTTCACAACGGTCTGCATCAATACGATCGGAGACACGCTGCGTGACGTTATGGATCCTAAGTCCACCAATGATAAATAAGGAGGAATGTGAGAATGCATCTGCTTGAAGTCAACGATCTGCATACCTTCTTTACGACGAAAAAAGGAATCGTCAAGGCCGTTAACGGAGTTTCCTATTCACTGGACGCCGGAAAAACAATCGGTATCGTAGGCGAGTCCGGTTCCGGTAAATCCGTCTCCGCCATGAGCATTCTGCAGCTTCTGGACGGCAACGGCTATATCGACAGCGGAGAGATCCTGCTGGAGGGCAAGGATCTGACCAAACTTTCCGAAAAGGAAATGTACCATATCCGCGGCAATGAGGTTTCCGTTATTTTCCAGGAGCCCATGACCAGTCTGAACCCCGTCTTCTCCGTAGACCGTCAGCTCTCTGAACCGTTTATGATTCACCAGAACATGACCAAGGACGAGGCCCACAGACAGGCTCTGAAGATGCTGTATGACGTACAGATCCCCAACCCGGAGGTCGTTATCAAACAGTATCCGCACCAGCTTTCCGGCGGAATGCGCCAGCGTGTTATGATCGCTATGGCGCTTGCCTGCAAGCCCAAGATCCTGATCGCCGACGAGCCGACAACAGCTCTTGACGTTACGATCCAGGCGCAGATCCTGAAGCTCATGAACGATCTGAAGCGTACGACCGGTACGGCCATCATCTTCATCACGCATGACCTCGGTGTTATCAACGAGATGGCGGATGATGTTGCGGTTATGTACTGCGGACAGGTCGTCGAGCAGGCTCCGGCTTCGGTCATTTTCCAGGCTTGTGAGAACAGTCATCCGTACACGGAAGGACTGATGCTCTCGATTCCGCGTCTTGAGATCGAGAATGAGCGTCTTGAGCCCATTCCCGGCGTTGTGCCGCATCCGCTGGCGCTGCCTAAGGGCTGCAAGTTCGGACCGCGCTGCAAGTACTGCACGAAGAAGTGCATGGAAGAAGAGCCGCAGTTAGTCGATATCAGTGACAACCAGAAAGTCCGGTGTTTTTATCCCAATAAGGAGGAACGGAACAGTGCCGACCACAAAAAAATTACTGTCAATAACTAATCTGAAGAAATACTTCCCGGTCGCCAAGTCCTCCATTTTCCAGAAGACCAAGCTGTATGTCCGCGCGAATGAGGACATTACGCTGGATATCTACGAGGGTGAGACGCTGGGTATCGTAGGAGAGTCGGGATGCGGCAAGTCCACACTCGGCCGCGTGCTCCTGCAGCTGTACACGCAGACTGCCGGATGCACGCTGTACTACGGCAAGACACTCGACGAAGTCACGCCGAAGTATGTGCGTGATACGATCGTTCATGACGAGAAGTATCGCAAGAAGCTGCAGAAGGCGCATGCTCATGCAGAGGCCATGCAGAAGAAGGTAGACGAAGCCGGCGGCGAGGACAAGGCTGATTTCTACACGCTGCAGGACGCCAACATCGCCCGCTGCGAGGAAGAGACCGCGCTCAGTAATATCGTCAAGATCCTTGGCGGTTTCTACGCAAAGAGGGACAAAGAGGGCATGGATCTGCTGCTGAAGCAGTATGAGGCCCAGAGCCGCCGTAATGAAGTCCAGACCGGATATACGGTACAGGCAAATCTCGTCAGCCATCTGGAAGACGAGCTGGATGACGCGGCGGACGCCAAGAAGAGCTCCCTGCAGAGAAAGCTTGATTCCGCACAGAGCAAGCTCGCGGATATCAAGAAGAATCTCGACAAGCACAATGATGAAGTCGACGCGATCACACAGAAGCTCGACGCTGTCCGTGCGAAATACGCGGATGACGAAGAGTTCCGGAAGTATGAAGCCATGCGCGACAACGGCATCGATCTGGCGCGTCTGAGCTACAGAGAAATGCGTATCCTTCGTAAGGATCTGCAGATCATTTTCCAGGATCCGTACTCCAGTCTGAACCCGCGTTTCACCGTCGGACAGATCATTGAGGAAGGCCTGACCACGCATAATTTCTTCCGCCACGGTTCCAAGAAGATGCGTGAATACATCGTCGACACGATGGAGAAGTGCGGACTGCAGGAGTACATGCTGCACCGTTATCCGCATCAGTTCTCCGGCGGACAGAGACAGCGTATCTGCATCGCGCGTGCGCTGGCAGTCCAGCCTAAATTCGTCGTCTGCGATGAGTGCGTATCCGCTCTGGACGTTTCGATTCAGTCCCAGATCATCAACCTTCTGCAGGAATTGAAGGAGAAACAGCACCTGACCTATATGTTCATTTCCCATGACCTGAGCGTCGTTAAGTTCATCTCCGACCGTATCGCGGTCATGTATCTGGGAAATGTCGTAGAGCTTGCGGATAAGAAGACGATCTTTGACGACCCGCGTCATCCGTACACGGTCGCGCTGCTGTCTTCGATCCCGACAACGGATCCGGGCTCTGCCGATAAGGAAAGAATCATTCTGGAAGGAACGATTCCTTCTCCGGTCAATCCTCCGGAAGGCTGCAAGTTCTGCACCCGCTGCTACATGGCGACGGAGAAGTGCCATCGTGTAGCGCCTCCGCTGGTGGAAATCGAGCCGGGACATTTCTGCGCATGCCATTACTCCGAGCGTAAGCTGGGTCCGAACGGAGAGTATCTGTTCTCCGTAAAGACGACCAAGTCTGCTGAGGCTATTCAATGAGCGATACAGACAGGCCCCTGATCCGGACAGATGCCGAAGCGGAAGCCCAGGCAGGTGTTCAGGAGGAAGAATGGGCAAGAATCAAGGCAGAGGCTCAGGCAGAAGCGCGCAGGAAAGACAAATCCAGCCTTGAGCGCGGCGATTTCTTCGCTATGATCGTTTCAGGATTTCTGGTCGTCGGGCTTCCCTGTCTGCTGCTGATCCTTGTGATCGTAGGCGTGTCCCTGCTGCTGTTCGGATAAAAAGTCATAAAGATTTAATCCCTCAGGCATTCCGGTGCTTGAGGGGTTTTGTTTTTGGTGTTATACTCTGATCAGAGGAAACATATCTCAGGAGGAACAATTGTGAATAAAGAAATCTATCATGCCTTGTCGGATCCTCTGTATCAGAATCCGTATACAGACACGGATGAGATTCGTTCCCGCACGCTTGCCGACGGGAGGGAACTGTCCTATCGCTATGTTCACGGCGGATTCCGCGGGACTGCGGTGAAATTTGTTTTCTGCTTCCCGCCGCGCGAGGCATTCAAGGGCAGATTTTTCCAGTATCTGTCGCCTTTCCCGGGACCGAATGAAGCAGGACGAAGTGACCGGCGGCGGATTCCTGACCATCGGGATGAGTTACGGCATGTCCGATCCGGGCGATGCTCTCGCGAAAATCGAGCCCGGAGACAAACTGAGTCTGGACAATTCCGATTATATCGCTATCCAGCATTACTACCGGCATCAGGTCCCGGACGCGAGTTTTCACGCATGGGACCAGTCCCGCAATGAGGACGGGACGCCTAAGTATCCGCAGCGTCCGAATGTGATGGGCTACGCGCTGAACGGCACAGGGCGGCCTCAGGACGGCAATATCCAAGGGAAAGTCATCGTCGTGCAGAGTCTGATGGATGAATCCACCTGTCCGTGGAGCGGAGACTGGTACCGTAGGAAAGTCGCCGGAGTCAAAGGCAGTGAAGATGACTTCCGGATCTATTATATGCAGAGATGCATGCACGGCAATTCCAATGATCTGGCCAACAACATGGTCGTCAATTACATGGGAGCGCTGTACCAGAGCCTGCTCGATATGGCGGACTGGCTTCAGAACGGCAAAGAACCGCTCGCGACGACCAGATACGAGATGGTCGGGAATCAGGTCATTGTGGAGCAGGATCCTTCCCGTCGAGACGGTATGCAGGCCGGTATCGACCTGACGGTAAACGGGCGGAAATGCGCATGTGTAAAAGCAGGAGAGAAATTTGTGCTCCGGGCCGAGGCGATTCTTCCGGAAAACGCCGGCGAGATTACCGGAATCGGTTTTGACTTGCGGGACCGCCGGGATTTCCCGGACAAAGTCGAGGGGCTTTTCCCGATACAGGGCAGTCTGCTGCCGCTCGGAAAAGACGGCGTCAAAGGTGCCTGTGCGGAAACCGTAGGCTGTTTTGAAAAGCCGGGGACATATTTCGTCTCAGCACGCGTTTCCTCCCAGCGCAGCGGGGACAGGAACGAAATCTTTACGCAGGTCCTGAACCTGGACCGTGTCCGTGTTATCGTAGAATAAACAGGAGAGACGTTCCTGGAACATATAAAAAGAAGGTCATTCGGATGGCCTTCTTGCTTTATGATCGTTCTTTATCGCAGTCCTTTTATGACAGCCTTGTACAGGCTGCCGCCGGTTACAGAATATCGTCGAGGCGGATGACGGATTCCACATAGATCCGGAAACCGGTCAGCCATGCGTCGATATTCAGTGCTTCGTCGGGGCCGTGTGCGCCGCCGTGGCCCTCCGGCAGGAAGTCCTTCTTGGGCGCGTTCGGCAGGCCGGGTCCGAAAGTCACGGCGTTCGGGACGACACGGCTGTAGGTGCCGCCGCCCATCGCGTAGGATTTGGATTCTGTGTCCCCTGTGATGTCCTGATAGATCGACATCAGCGTTTTAACGATCGAGCTCTCCGGATCGATGTAGAAAGGATCCGCGATGTGGTGCGTGATGACGCTCATGCCGTATCCGGCGATATTGCTCTCGATCGCGGCAATGATCTCAGCGCCTTTGCAGCTCACCGGGAAGCGGATATCGGCTTCGATCCGATAATGATCGCCTTCGCTGTGGATCACGCCGGCATTCATCGTCAGTTTGCCGGAGGTCTCATCCTCTGCGGCGATCCCGAGCGCGCCGCCGTAATAATCCGTGAAAGCGTCCGCGATCTGCGGGATCATGCCGAGGTCAAGTCCTGCGTCGGCAGCAAGATAACCGGCTCCGCGGGCAGCTTTGACGATCGCGTTGTCGCCGTTCTCCGGACCGGCCGCGTGACCGCCTTTGCCGAAGAAAGTCAGAACGACTGCATTGCCGTCCGCAGCTGCTTCCGCCTTGACGCTGGTCAGTTCATGAGCAGTGAGAATCGCAAGCGCCGCGTCCGCCGTGGTATTGCGGACCGTGAGAATAGCCTTGTCCGGGATCGCGTTGCGGACGTTCCCGGCTTTCATATCAACAAGATCCGCACCTCCGGGGACGGATACGGAGAAGTCCAGACCGCCTTTCTGCGCGTAATTGACCGGGAATCCGCCATCTGCCACGATGCTGAACTGCGGGACGGGTCCAAGGCCTTCCTTTACATATGTAGCGAAATCGTCCATGCCGGTCTCTTCCGCGCAGCCGAGCAGTACGCGTACGGTATGACGCAGCTTAATACCGTGTTCCCGCAGATACTGCAGGAGGAAGAACGATGCGACAGCAGAACCTTTATTGTCCCCGATGCCGCGTCCGATCAGGAATCCATTCGTTTCTACAGGGTCATAGGGAGCATAGATCCATCCGTCGCCTTCAGGCACAACGTCCAGATGGCAGACCAGACCGATTTCCTCGGCTCCGTCCCCATAAGAGATCGAGCCTGCATAACCGTTCGCGTTCTGCACGTCAAAACCTTCTTCCGCGCCGCGCTTGAGGGCGTAATCGAGCATCTTGCGGCAATCCGGCCCGTAAGGCGCCCCCGGAGCGGCCAGGTCCGCACGGGACACAGAAGGATGACGCACCCAGTCCTTAAGCTCTTCGATCATCTGAACGCGGTGTTCCTGTGTCCAGTGGTCCAGTTCTTCTCTGCTGAAATTCGCGCTCATGTAAATACCTCCTTATGATCTGCCTCTCGATACGATGAGAAGCGTGTCGATATAGCGGAAATTCTGTCCGTCCTCCCAGGTCTGGAACGGACTCTTGAGCTGCTGCTCCGGGGACGGTCTATGCGGCGGCAGCTCTCCGATGAAGCGGGGATGACCGGTCTTTTTCTCCCAACTCTCCGGATCGCGCTGAATATTCGTGATGATCAGACGTCCTTCTCCGTAGTTGAAAAGGATGTTTTCGTTCAGGGAAATGAACAGGAATTTGTCGCCGGTGAGCTCGCCGGCATCCGTCAGAGCCTTATGGGAGTGGGCATAGTCAAAGACTTTGTCCGGCTTGAGGAACGCAAGGCGTCCGCGGCATTTCTCAAGCGGGATATCGCGGCTCCAGTCCACGTCGTCCTGCGGGACCGCATGGTAGAAAGCCGGCGTCATCGGTACCCATTTGCGGAATCCGTTCACACCGGGCCAGTCGCAGAGCAGCGGCGCGAGATCCGCGAAGATCTCTCCCGGCGGGAGTTCGTCCCCGAGCGACTCAACATAGGCAAAAAGCATGTCCCGGTAGGCGAAGAGTCCGGCCGTCATCAGCTTCTGATCCCCGATCAGCGTTTCGCAGCGGGCCTTGCAGGCTGCGAGCGCGGCAGCGAGTGACGGATTCTGCGGACCGATAGCTCCCGGCAGGAACTGAGCACGGTATTCTTTTCTAAATACAGGCAGCGGCATAGAGCATACCTCCTTCAAAATCATTCTTGCATACAGTTTACGCTTTTCCGGTGGAAAATGCAAGAGTGATCCGCGGCGCGTCATCTGTAAAAACCTGTTTGCAACCGCGCCGGAATATGGTATAATGAAAATGCTATCATGATAACAAGGAGATTATCTTTTGGATAAGAAAAACGACTCCCGGGATTTTACCTGGGTGAATGACGATACAGATAACGAGGTTTACGCAGCGGACGGCGAGGAGGCCGAGGATCTATTCGCGGCCGAAGAGCCCAGGCGGCAGGATCAGCCAATCGACCTGATCTATCCCGACAAGTCCGACGCGGAGAAAGAAGAGCAGGACGCGCATTTTCGCGAGAACCGTGAAGCAAGGCGCAGGCGGAAGCAGCAGCGCGAGAGCCGTCTTAAAAAAGACTCCGGAGAGACAGGATCTGATGCCGGGGACGGAATGGACGCGCAGGACAGAACTGTCCGGAGAGAACCAGGACAGGGCAGACGTTTTATCCTGCCTGCCGTTTTGCTCGTGATCGCTTTCCTGGCAGTCGTCGCGCTGCATACGGACGGTTTCGGCGGGCGTCTCTGGGGCGACCGCTCACAGACGCTGGCAGAAGACAGTACGGTCTCCGCATTCCAGCCCGGGCAGACTCGATACAGTGCTTTGCTTGACGGGGTGCTCCTGTCAGGCGGCAGCGAAGGTATTACGGCTTATAATTCCGGCCACGAGCTGATCTGGAGCTGTCCGTTCACGATGCAGGAGCCGCGTCTTCTTGAATCCGATTCCTATGCGGCCGTACTGAGCCTTAAGGGGAACAACGCGGTCGTATGCGATGCGGAGGGAGCGGTTTATTCCATTACGACAGAATTCCCGATCCTGACCGGATATCTGAATGAGAACGGCGATCTGGCGGTCGTTACCCAGCAGGGAATGGAGCAGAAGATTCTGGTCTATAATGTGCAGGGGACACTTAAGCTTGAGCGTGTGACCAATTCCGCAAAAGACGGTCAGCCGATGGCTGTCGCGCTGAATGCGGATTCCAGTATCCTCGCCACTGCCTATACGGATTACAGCAGCGACGTTCTGCAGGCGCGCGTCACGTTCTATGACCTGACGGCAGCCGGAGGGACCTATACGGACCGTATTTCCGCGAATTTCGTCTATCAGGATCTGATCCTTTCCGACCTTGTGATCCGCGGGAAGACCTGTCTTGCCGTCGGGGATACCCGGATGATCGGCTATTCTCTGTCCGGCACACCGGAGCAGAGTTTTGAGAAGGCTTGGACCTATAAAGTCGCGGCTGCGGCCTATCTGAAAGACACCGCCGCGGTGATCTTCGGCGACGAGCTTACGCATGAAGGCGAGAACCTGAAGAATATGCTTATCCTGTATAAGCTGAATGGAGAAGAGGCGGCGCGGACAGCTCTGGAGAACCCGACATGGCTGCAGACGGAGAAAGGTCTTCTGATCTACGGAGAAGGCCGGACATATACATGCATCGCCGGGGACGGTTCACAGAAATGGCAGTACAGCTCACCGGTCGATATCAGTGACTTTATGATTGCGGAAGACGGCAAATCGGTCATTGTACTTTCGGGACAGACTTTCCATACGATGAATGTCATCCGTAAGACAGATGTGCGTTCAAAGGAGGACAGTACAACATGAGTAATACATTAACACTGCAGATCATTCTGGATCTGGCAGTCGCGGCGATTCTGCTTATCATGGTGATCAGCGGAGTGAAGAGGGGCCTGATCAAGACCGTCTATTCCGCAGTACGCCTGATCCTCTGCCTGATCCTTACAAGGATCCTGTATCCGTACGCGGCACAGATCCTGATGACGACAAGCCTCCCGGAGACGATCAGGGAGACCGTCGGGGAGAAGATCTCCGGACTGCTGCCGGCTGCAGGGTCCAACGCCGACAAGCTTGAGAACCTGCCGCTTCCGGATTTCCTGAAAGAAATGCTGATCAAGCAGGATACGGCGGAGATCTATGCTAAACTCGGGGTGGATACTTTTGAACAGTATCTGACCGCTTCCGTCACCAATTTCGCCGTCAACGCGGTCGCAGTCTTTGCCGTACTGATCCTTGCGGTCATTGCGACCTGGATCGTCGGGCTTGTCCTGAATCTGGCCAGTAAACTGCCGGTGATCCATTCGGTCAACGCGTTCCTCGGCGGAGCGATCGGACTTGTCCTCGGGATCATCCTTGTGTGGATCCTGGGAGCGGTAGTCTATGTCCTGATCCTGACAGGAGACCGTCCGCAGCTTGTAGAGGCGATGAACGCTTCCTATCTGCTGAAATTCGCGAACCAGTATAATCCGATCCTAGGCTGGGTGACCCGGCTGCTGGGACAGAGATGATCTAAAACAAAAAAAGAAGTGCGGAGGATATGCCTTGACCGGCCGGTCAGGACGTCATCCGCACTTTTTTGTGATTGGAATCGGTTTATGCCGTGATGCTGAATGTCATAGCGTAACCCATGTGGTATGCTGAGACAGATAGTTATGATAGATCCGGACCAGATCTGCAGCCCGGCGCTGATTGATCAGGAGAATCCGGCTGTCGAGCATCCTGCACTCAGTCTGATCCATAGCCGCTACATGATCCATATTGATCAGGACACCACGGTTGATCTGCAGGAAACGCGGATCCTGCAGCTGTCCGGTAAGATCCCGGAACGGGATCCGCAGGTGATAGGGGGAAGATGCCTGGATATCGCAATAATTCGCTGCAGAAGTAACATACCGGATCTCCTCCAGAAGCAGCCGGAGACAATTGGTCCCGTAATGCAATTCGATCTGCGGATGAAAGAACAGGATATGGGTCTCTATGTCTGTCATAAGCCTGACGACGCGTTCATAGCCCACAGGCTTTCTGAGGCAGTCAAACGCGTGAACGGAGAGGACTTCAGAATAAAAAGGATCTCTGGCAGACAGAAATACTATAACGGACTGCGGATGTGTCATGCGGACTGTACGGGCAGCCTTCAGGCCAGCCTGATCGGGAAGATCCAGGTCGATAAAGATCAGCTGGTACGGATGCTGTACATGGGCTGCGGCGAGCTCATCACCGGATGAGAATAAATGGATCTCTGAAGAGATATGTGATTCTTCGAGTGCCTTCTTAACAAACTGCATTAAGACCGCCTGATCAGGTTTACATATGTCCAGTATGGCAATCTGCATGAATGTTCCCCCTGTCTCGTTTTATCATTTGTTATCATACCATAATAATATGTATTTGTCTCGATTTTTATCCAAATAATCGTATGTCTGTTACGAATGCTTTGAAAAAGTTTACCTGTTTTTGGGAGATTACTGATTTATGTTAAAATTTTACGGTTGACATAATCCGGCCTGAATCGTTGATCCCGTCCGTAAATAACCAACAGGTATCATCCCGACCAAGCCTTTTATTGACAAAGACATTTATCCAAGATATAATATTAACGACTATGGCAAATCGCATGGAGGAATTACAAAAATGCTCAGAATAGAACATCTGACAAAGACATTCGGAGACAAGAAAGCGGTAGACGATCTGTCGCTTCATATCGCTCCGGGCGAGATCTATGGTTTTATCGGACATAACGGCGCGGGCAAGACCACAACACTGCGTTCCGCAGTCGGGATCCAGCGTTTTGACAGCGGTGAGATCTATATCAACGGATCATCCATCAAGCAGGATCCATTGGCGTGCAAGCGTCAGATGGCTTATATTCCGGACAATCCGGATCTGTATGAATTTATGACAGGCATCCAGTACCTGAACTTTATCGCGGATATTTTCGGAGTGAGCGCCGAGGACCGTCAGGCCAGGATCCGCGAATATGCGGACCGTTTTTCGCTGACGGCGGATCTTGCGCAGCCGGTCGCCGCGTATTCACACGGAATGAAGCAGAAGCTTGCGATCATCTCCGCATGGATCCACGCGCCGAAGCTGATCATGATGGACGAGCCTTTTGTCGGGCTGGATCCGTCAGCCGCCTTCCTGCTGAAGGAAATGATGCGGGAGCTCTGCGATCAGGGCGGAGCGATCTTCTTCTCGACGCATGTTCTGGAAGTCGCGGAGAAACTCTGCGATAAGATCGCGATCATCAAGGAAGGCCGTCTGATCCGTTCCGGAACGATGGACGAGGTCAAGGGGGACGAATCCCTGGAGAGCGTCTTCCTGGAGCTGGAGGCGGAAAAATGATCGGGCTGCTTGTCCGGAAACAGTGGATGGATATTTTCAAAAACTTCCACTATAATCCCAAAACAAATAAAGCCCGCTCCAAAGCAGGCGTCATCGGGTATTATATTTTCTATCTCTTCCTGATGGTCGGCGTGATCGGCGGCATTTTCTCGATGATGGCGGTCGAGATCTGTGATCCGCTCTCCGCAGCCGGGATGGGATGGCTGTACTTTACGATCTTCGGCTTAATGTCTGTTCTGCTCGGAGCGTTCGGCAGCGTGTTCACTACGTTTGCCGGGCTCTATCTCGCAAAGGACAATGATCTGCTGTTCTCCCTGCCGATCCCGTTATCCGCGATCATGATCTCCCGTCTCCTGATCGTCTATCTGATGGGACTGCTGTATTCCGCGGCGATCATCCTCCCGGCGGTCATCATTTACTGGGTAAAGGTCAGTGCAGCTCCGCTGGTGATTCTCGGCGGGATCATCCTGATCCTTGTGATCTCGTTCATCGTCATGATCCTGTCCTGCCTGCTCGGCTACGTGGTCGCGCGGATCAGCCTGAAACTTAAGAACAAAGGCGTTCTGACGGCACTGGCTGCGGTCATTTTCATCGTTGTCTATTATGTTGTATACTTCCATTTCGGACAGATGATCGGATCTCTCGTCGATGACGCGGGAACGATCGGTGCGAATATCAAAGAATCGTTCTATGCGCTGTATATGTTCGGACGGATCGGAGAAGGAGATCCTCTCGCGATGCTCCTGTATACTGTGGGTACGGGCGCGCTGTTCGCGCTGACCTGGTTTATTCTGCACAGAAGCTTCCTCAAGATCTCGACCTCTACCGGAGTCGTCAGCAAGGCAGTGTATAAAGAGAAGACCACACATCAGAACAGTGTTTCCAGAGCCCTTCTGATCCGGGAACTGCGCAGATTCACCTCCAGTGCCAACTATATGCTGAACTGCGGATTCGGCATCCTGATGCTGGTCCTCGCGGGAGGAGCGATCCTGTGGAAGGGAGAAGACGTGTTCTACGTGATCGGGATGGTCTTTGGTCCGGAGCTTACACTGCTGATCCTGGCAGCGATCCTGGGCATGATCGCAGGGACGATCTATCCGGTGACCGCAGCGGTCTCACTGGAGGGCAAAAATATCTGGATCGCCAAATCAAGTCCTGTAAGCTCATGGCAGGTCCTGCAGGCTAAACTCCGGATGCAGCTGCTGCTCGCGGGAGTGCCGCTGTGCTTCGCGGTGCTGTGCAGCGTGATAGCAGTGATCCGTTTTGTTCCGGCAGATCCGCTGATGATCGTGCTGTTCGTTCTGCTTACGCTGCTGTACGTCCTCTTCACTTCATTATGGGATATGATCTGGGGAGTAAGAGGCGCGAACCTGAACTGGTCCAATGAGATCTACGTTTACAAGCAGGGAATGCCTGTAATGGCATCGCTTTTCGGAAGCTGGATCTTCCTGATCGTGATCGGCGGGCTTTACTTCCTGCTGACAAAATATATTTCCGCGACGGTCTTCTGCCTTATCATCACCGTGCTTCTGGCGGCCGCTTCGTTCATCGAGTACAGCTGGATTAAGACCAAAGGCGCTGAGCATTTTGAGAATCTGTAAAAAAGAATATATAACAGGAGGTCACAATGGATAATTTTTATTTCTACAGCCCGACATATTTCGTGTTCGGCAAAGACGAAGAGAACAGGACAGGCGAGCTTGTTAAGAAGTTCGGCGGCAGCAAAGTGCTGGTGCATTACGGCGGCGGCAGTGTCGTCCGTTCCGGATTGCTTGACAGAGTGAAAAAGAGCCTGACAAATGCCGGTATAGAGTATGTTGAGCTTGGCGGCGTCAAGCCGAATCCGCGCAGCGGGCTGGTCTATGAAGGAATCGATCTGTGCAGAGCAGAAGGCGTTGATTTCGTACTCGCGGTCGGTGGCGGCAGCACGATCGATTCTGCGAAGGCGATTGCTGCCGGCACGGTCTATGACGGTGATTTCTGGGATTTCTACTGCGGGAAATATATCGATAAAGCACTTCCGATCGGTACGATCCTGACGATTGCAGCGGCCGGCAGCGAAGGATCCGGCGATTCCGTTATCACCAATGAGAACGGAATGTTCAAGAGAGGCGCGACAGGCGACGGCATCCGTCCGACTTTCTCCATCCTGAATCCGCAGCTGACGACTACGCTGCCGCCGTATCAGACCGCCTGCGGTATTACCGACATCATGGCGCATCTGATGGAGAGATATCTGACCAATACGGACGATGTCGTTACGACGGACCGTATGATCGAGGGACTGCTGCTTGCGATGATCGAGGAAGGTCCCAAGGTGATCGCGGATCCGCTGGATTACGAAGCCCGCGCGAATATCATGTGGGCCGGTATGATGGCGCATAACAACTCCTGCGGCGTCGGACGCAGCCAGGACTGGAATTCGCACGATATCGAGCATGAGCTGTCTGCGCTGTATGACTGCGCGCATGGAGCAGGCCTCGCGGTAACATTCCCGGCTTATCTGTCTTTTGCGTACAAGCATGACGTCAAGAGACTGGTACAGTGGGCTGTCCGCGTATGGGGCTGTGAAGACAGCGGCGATGACGAAGCGACAGTCGCAGAAGGCATCCGGAGATTCAGGGAATTCCTGAAGGCGATCGGAATGCCCGGCTCGATCACGGAATTCGGCGGAAAGGCCGAAGATATCGATCATCTGGCACATTCCGCATGCTTCGGCAACGGCAGGGACGGATATCTGCACGGTTTTGTCAAGCTCAGCGAAGACGATGTGAAAGAGATCTACAGGAGGATGCTGTAAGCTATGATCAGGATTTACGGGCTCCATACTTGTCCGTACTGTGATTATGTATATGAGCAGGTCAAGGACAGAACAGATGAATTTGAGTATATCGATATCGGTACGCATGTCCGCTATCTGGGGGAATTCATGCGGATGCGCGATAATGATCCGGTCTTTGACCATCTGAAGGCGATCGGGGATATCGGAATCCCTGCTTTTGTTCTGGAAGACGGACGGATTTCGACAGATCCTGCGGATGCAGGCCTGATCGAATACGGCAGCGCAGCGGCATGCTCGCTCGAGGATCGCCGCAGCGGACGCAAAGGCTGCTGATACGGCGAACGGAATCCGGCAGAAAGGCCAGGCTTGCTTTTCTGCCGGTTTTTCTGTATAATGAATTGACAGATCAGATTCGTTTGAAATATATCCCGGAAGGGGGAATACTATGTATCTATGCCCGAACTGTGGAGCGGAGATCCGTTTTGATATCAGTTCCCAGCTGATGTTCTGCGAGCACTGCGATTCGTCTTTTGAGCCGACATCGCTTGATCAGCGGGGAGAGGCGGATTATAACGAAGCTTCGTCTGGGTTCTTCGAGACGGAGATCTTTGAATGTCCGGACTGCGGAGGCGAGATCACGGCGCTGCCCGGCGCCATGGCGGATTTCTGTCCGTACTGCGGCGCATCCGTAATGCTCGAGGGCCGTCAGGGACAGATGAAGAAGCCTCTCAGGATCATTCCGTTCAAGAAGACGAAAGAAGAATGTAAGGCCGCTTTTACAAACTATGCCAAATTGAACTGGTTCGCGCCGAAAGGATACTCGGACGGCAGTGCTTCGGATGATTTCCGCGGGATCTATATGCCGTACTGGAAGTATTATATTCATATGAACGGCGAGTTCTCTATCGATACCTGGGAGCATCTGAGCAAGCGTACCCGGGATTACAAGTATTACGATCAGTACAAGATCACAGGCCAGGGACAGTCGAGAGCATCGGGCGGATATCATGACGCGGCGTCCAATATGGCCGATGATGTAAGTGAAGCGATCGAGCCCTTCCAGCGCAGACAGGAGCAGAACTTCCATTCTGCTTATATGGCAGGTTTCTACGCCGACATGGACGATGTGCCCAACTCGGTCTATGGAAGGGTTGCCGCGAAGCATGGCCGCAGAGCTATTGATTCGGCGTTAACACACCAGATCCGGAATGAAACGAAGATGAAGGGCAGTCCCGTCAGCGGAGTCAGATATTCGGCCAGCACGGATTCCGAGCTCGCTATGTACCCGGTATGGTTCATGGCGCGGCGGATCGGCAGGGGCAAGAACAATACGCGAGTCTGTTATTCCGCGGTAAACGGGCAGACCGGTAAGGTAGTGGCGGATCTCCCGGTCGACATGAAGAAATTCGCGCTTGTGTGGCTGGCATTGACCGCAGTTCTGACGGTCGTGCTCGGACTGATCTATACGATCCGGCCGATGCAGCTCATGGCTGACAGCTGTCTGATCGCGATCATATCATCGGTCTTGTATTATAGTGGTATTAAAAAGGTCCGCAGGAGAGAGTTCCGGACCGGAGACCTGGGATTCATGGTGAAGAACCCGGACCAGATCGATCCGCGGGCAGCCCGTAAGAATGAGCGGTACCGCAAGAGAATGATGGATCAGATCCAGAGGACGGGCGGAGATCCGGAAAGCATTCCGGAAGTGGCGCCTGAGAACGGCTGCCTGACTTCGCTGAAGAAGTTCTTTTTCTGGACGTTCGTCGTCATTGTCGGTTTTGCACTGATTGGCCCCATATTAACATCAGCGGAAGAATCTTCTGCTGTCAGAGCAGCGGCATTATCGGAGCTTTTCAGTACGATCGGGATCTTTGTTGTTACGATACTCGCGATCGCCGGACTGTTCGTAAAGAAAGGCGTAAGAGCCTTAAGGAGCGTCCATGGATCGCTGTGGCTGCTTGCCTCTGTATGGCTCTGCTTTATTGTCCGGCAGTACAATCCGCATGCGGATGAATTGTGGTATATCGCGTCCATCGCGGCCGGACTGGCCTGTGCTTTTTCGTTCCTTGAGCTGCTCAAAGTGCAGAATCTGCTCTCGACGCATCCGATGCCGCAGTTCAACCGGGCGGATAAGGGAGGTGGAGCCAATGCGTAAAAAGATCATGGTCTTTGCGGCTTTCTTCGCGGCTGCTCTGATCCTTTTCTCCTCTGCCGGATACGCGGGGATCCATGCATACGCAGATTCAGAGCCGGCGGAAGCTTCTTTTGACAAGCCTGAATACTTCAGGACCACCGAAGCCGGAAACATGGCTGTTATCTATGATGAGGCGGAGCTGATGACGGAAGGAGAGGAGCTTGAGCTTGGCGACAGCTATCTGCTGCCCATTGCCGAATATTACGGGAACGTGATGATGATCACGGTCCATTCCGACGGGACGGAGATCAGTACGCTGGGCGATCAGCTGTATGACAGGCTGATCGGTGACGGTAAAGACGGCATTCTTTTCACGATCGACATGACGACCCGGCAGCTCGGACTCTGGGCTGACGGAAGCGTTCTGAAGACGATCAAGCCGGGAGTCGCCGATTCGATCCTGGATAACTGCTACCGTTTTGCCTCACGCGGCGATTATGACGGATGCGGCGCCAAAGTTTTTGAACAGGTATATGATAAGCTTGGCGGGAAATACATTCCGGAGCCGATGAAATGGGCTTCCGCGGCCGTTCTTGCCGCGATCATCGGAGCGTTCCTGACCTACGTTGCGACGCAGATCATCGGACGCAAGAAGGACGCGCCAGGTAAGTCCGTCCTGCTGACAGCCATGCAGGCCGACAAAACACATGTCTTCAATGTCAATGTTGTACAGACCGGTACGCGTAAGGAATATGATCCGCCTTCAGATTCCGGATCCAGCAGCGGTGGCCGCAGTTCCGGCGGCTTCAGCAGCGGCGGTGGCGGCGGAGGCGGTTTCAGCGGCGGAGGCGGCAGCTCGGGCGGCGGCGGTTCCCACGGTTTCTAAGATCTGTTATGGTCAAAGAATACAACGAAATTACGGTGAGAGTGACGGAACCATACGGTTTACTCGCGCCGAGACTCATCGCACTGGGATATACGCAGGTCCGAAGCGCCAGGCTGCTTGACCGGTATTATCTGCCGGAGCATTATGACACGGCGCTCCCGACGCAGGATGTCCTCAATCAGGCGGTCCTGATCCGGGAGATCGGAAGCCCTGCCGGCACCCGTGTCAAACTGTCACGCAA
Source organism: Bacillota bacterium (assembly GCA_017441925.1). Taxonomy (GTDB): domain Bacteria; phylum Bacillota; class Clostridia; order Lachnospirales; family Bianqueaceae; genus RUG12817. Next base: position 62,839 of record JAFRUE010000014.1, on the reverse strand, counting down.
GTATAAAGAAGTTGCTGCGAACGGCGATATCCTGCGGCAGAGCAATATCGATGTCGAAGTCGGCAAAGCTTCCGGCGATGACGCGGCACGGATCGAAAGCGCCGCGGCGTTCCTCGAAGCAATCGGCTACAGATGGGTTTTTGATATTGAGGATGATCTGACCGTTTACGAGAAAGACGGACTGGGGATATGTGTTCAGCAGGTCAGCGGGGGCAGATACCTCTTCATCGAGATCGAGGAAAACGACCGGTATCAGGGGATCCCGCTGCTCATCCGCAAGCTGGACGAGACCGGGATTGCGTACGACCGCAGCAGCTATTTCTGCAAAAAAGCCCAGATCATCTACGACGAGAAGTACCGCTGACAGCACGGACAACATAAAAGCCCGCGTTCCTTATTCAGGGAGCGCGGGCTTCTTGCGTTCACAGGTCCTGTTGGGTCTATCTGCCGGACTCTGGCATATCGGTTCAGCTGATCGGTTCAAAATCCGCTGCGCCGTGTTTGCACAGCGGGCAGACGAAATCATCCGGCAGGGTGTCGCCTTCATAGATGTATCCGCATATCTTGCAGACATAACCCTTCTTCCCTTCGGTCTGGGGCCTGGGCTTTACGTTCTGCTGGTAATAGGTGTAGGTCATGGTCTCTTTATCGCTGATCACGCGGGATTCCGTGACACTGCAGATGAACATTCCGTGGCTGCCGAGATCCACATACTGATCCACGTGGAGAGAGATGACGGCATTGATGTACTGCGGGAGGATCACAAGCCCGTTATCGGAACGGGTAAAACTGACACCTTCGAACTTGTTGACGTTGCGTCCGCTGCGGAATCCGTAAGACTCAAAGACAGAGAACGGCGCTTCGACGGAGAGGCAGTTTACGTTGAGGACTCCGGTCTGTTTGATGACATGGTGGGAGTAATTGGCTTTATTGATCGTTACCGCGATACGGTTCGGATTGTCGCTCACCTGGCTGACAGTATTTACGATAAGACCGTTGTCCTTAGCACCGTCGTTGGACGTGACGACATACAGACCGTAACCGATGCGGAAGAGAGCCGTGAGATCGTTTTTGTTCGCGGTCTCATTGGAACGCTCGACATAATCACGGCACAGCTCGTCGGAGAGCGCCTCGATCTGCTCGGCATTCTCGGCGTTCATAGCGGAACGGAGCTTCACAACAGGCTCCACCCAGGTGATGTTCTTGCAGCCGGAGAGTTTTTCTTTCATGATCTTGGCGGCAAGAGGCGCCCAGGAACCATTCTCGATTAGACCGATGGTCCTGCCCTGGAAATTGCGCTCGGTCAGATGATCGATGAATTCCTGCATGAACGGGAAAATACCCGCGTTGTAGGTCGTGGTCGCGAGAACGAGCTTGCCGTAGCGGAAAGCGTCCTCCACAGCCTCGGCCATATCGTCCCGCGCGAGATCCGTCACTGTGACCTTGGGGCAGCCCTTGGCCTTAAGCTTCTCCGCAAGAAGCGTTACAGCTTTGCGTGTATTGCCGTAGACGGAGGTGTATGCAATAAGGATTCCGTCGGATTCCACACCGTAAGTGGACCAAATCTGATACTGGCCAATGTAATGGGCAAGATCCTCTTTCAGCACAGGGCCGTGCAGAGGACAGATGATCGAAATATCAAGTCCCGCGGCTTTCTTCAGAAGAGCCTGTACCTGCGCGCCGTATTTGCCGACGATGCCGAAGTAGTAGCGCCTGGCTTCGCAGTCCCAGTCTTCCTCAACATCCAGCGCGCCGAACTTGCCGAATCCATCTGCGGAGAAGAGCACCTTATCGTAAGAATCGTACGTTACGATGACTTCAGGCCAGTGGACCATCGGCGCGGTGACGAAAGTAAGCGTATGGCGGCCGAGGCTGAGAGTATCCTTCTCACCGACGACGATCCTCCGGTCCGCGTAGTCCGTACCGAAGAAATTCTGCATCATCACGAAAGCCTTCTGGGAGGAGACGATCGTGGCGGTAGGGAAATACTCCATGAATTTTGCAATATTGGCGGAGTGGTCCGGCTCCATGTGCTGTACGATCAGATAGTCGGGCTGGCGTCCGTTCAGGACTTTCTGAAGATTATCGAGCCACTCGTGGGTAAATCTTGCGTCAACGGTATCCATTACCGCAGTTTTCTCATCACAGATCACATAGGAGTTATAGGCCATGCCGTTCGGCACTTTGTACTGGCCTTCAAAGAGGTCGATCTGATGGTCGTTGACGCCGATATAGCGGATGTCTTTTGTAATGGTCATATAGAATCCTCCTGATTGTTATATCAGATCCTGTGGGCAGCGTCTGCGACCCAGCGGATCTTTCTCTCGGGCAGCTCGTCATGGATGCTGCAGTCAGAGCCGAGAATGAAACCTTTCTTGCCGCCCTGCGCGATCAGGTTGGCAGTCTCGGCTTCGATCTCTTCTCTGGACGCGGTGTACAGGAACGTGCCCGGACGGTTGTCGAATCCGCCCCATACCGTGCAGCCGAAATGCTTCTTGGCTTCTTGGATATCCGCAATATCAAAGGCGCGGGACCACTGAATGACCGGAGCCTTGTAGTCTTCCCAGACAGAGAGTCTGTTGGGGATCTCTTCCCAGGCACAGAAGTGGATGACATTCATGTCGCTAAGGGTGTTGGCATAGTCGAGGACAGCTTTGTCGCTCGGGGTGACCCAGTCGCGGTATTCCTCATAGGTGAAACGGTTCTCTTCGCCGTTCTGCACACTGTAGAAGATTCCGTCCGCTCCGGCTTCCTGAATGATGCCTCTGACCAGGGCCTTCTGGTCTTCCGCGATGACATTGCAGGCGTATTTGACGGCGTCCGGATTCTCACGGATCATCTGCATCATCATCGGATAACCGACTTTCAGTCTGATACAGGAGAGCGGTACAAATACAAGATAGATGGATACGCAGTCCGGGCCGAGTTTGGCGACGACCTTCTTGGTGCGCTCGATCTGACCGCGGATATGCGGATGGTTGGGGCCGAGAGGCTCGATCTTGTAGAGCTCGTCTGCTTTTTGGATGCCTTCCAGGACCGGAGCCGGCCACGGGAAATACTTATCACCGGACAGTTTCATGAAATCCACGCCAGTATTTGCGTAAGAGAGCGCCTGATACTCCGCGAAACGGTCATCATCGCCCCAGTAAGTGCTCGGTACATGTTTCCACATACAAACAGGTACATGATCGACCTCCTGACCGCGGAAAGCAGCTGTAACACGTTCTCTTTTCGTCATTTTTAATCCTCCTTCTGATTCTTAACAATTATTCGTTATTGTAAATTCTCAGATGAATTTATCAGAATCATATCATATGCGGACAGTTCCGTCAACGGCGGATTTACGGTATTCTACTCGTCAAACAGAACTTTTTGCATCCCGTAAGGATTGTTCAGAAAGTCAAAATAGATTCTGTAGACATCCGTGTCCTCGTATCGGATCTCCTGCATCTGATGGTTCAGATCCAGGATCTTGCCGTATTTGTAGGACAGCAGGATGGGGGAGTGGGTTGCGATGAGAAACTGCGAGCCCTTCTGCGCGAGCTCATGTATGTAGCAGAGGAGTGTCATCTGCCGCTGCGGGGACAGGGCGGATTCCGGCTCGTCCAGCAGATACAGACCATGATCCCAGAAGCGGTGCTCGACAAGCTTCAGGAAGGATTCACCGTGTGAGCAGGCGTGCAGATCTTCTCCTCCGTAAGTGGTATAGATCAGATCACCATTGTTGCTGATATCGGTCGCGACATTATAGAACGATTCCGCACGTAAAAAGAATTTGGTCCTGGGCAGGCCGAAACGGCCGATGATGAGGTGCCTGTAGAGGTCCGAATAATCATCATAACTGGAAAAACGCATATTATCACTGCCGCCCTCGGGATTGATCCCGAGCGCGATGGCGACGGCTTCGATCAGAGTGGATTTCCCGACACCGTTTTCTCCATAGAAGAAGGTTACAGGGGTGTTGATCTCCAGTTCGTTAAAATCACGCAGACACTCGATGTTGAAAGGATACCGGCAAGGATCCGTGTCCGCCCGGTTCAGTTTGATACGGTTTACGAATAGCTGGTTCATTTTCTTCCGTGACAGTTCTTGAATTTCAGACCGCTGCCGCAGGGGCAGGGATCATTGCGGCCGACGCCTTTCCACTGGACGTTTCTGCGTGCGCGCATGGCAGCCGCGGCCTCGGCGGGGCGCATGCCCTGGCGGAGGAAACCGGCCAGAGCCGTAAGGTCCGGCACGGCATGAGCGTAGAACATTTCATATCCTTCACAGAGCCAGTGGATCGGGACGGATCCGGCGGCAGGGGAATAACGGTCCTTCAGACATCCGCCGCGACAGAGACGCAGCCAGGAACAGGCGCGGCATTTTGCCGGGAGCATGTCCCGCTTAGCCTGGCCGAAAGCAAGCTGCGCCGGGAGATCCGCGAGCTCTGCAAGATTCTGCTCCAGAATGCTGCCGAGACGGTATTCCGGCTGGACAAAATGATCGCAGGCATAGACGGAGCCATCGGCTTCAAGGACCAGGACGCGTCCGCAGGTCTCGCCAAGCGTGCAGAGCCGGGGCTCACCGCCCGCGATCATCTCGCAGGTCTCGGCGAAAAGCTGGACGTCGATCCGGCCGATATCGTTAGAAGCCCATTCGTCAAAGACCGTGCAGAGGAATTTGCCGAAAGCTTTGCCGGTGACGGATTCCGGTGTCACTGGCGGGGCTGAGCCTGTACCTGGCACGGAACCTGCGGCTGACGCGAAACCTATATGCGGCACTGCACCGGTATCGGCTGTCAGTCCTGCATTCTCAGCGGTATCCCGGATGCTCCCGTCCGCTTTGGTCCAGCGGACGATCGGAATGAACTGTACCCATCCGGTCTCAAGCTCTCTTAAGCCCCGGTAGACCGCCAGCGGATCCGCTGCGGAATCGGCTGTGACTGTACAGAGAAGATCCGGCAGGACGCCGTGGCGCTTCAGCCGCAGACAGGCTTTGCGGACACGTTCGAACGTTGCCTGACCGCCTGCGTCGCGGCGGTATTTGTCGTGCACGGCCGCACTGCCGTCAATGCTTAAGCCCACGTCCCAGTGGTTTTCGGCAAGAAAAGCACACCACTCATCGGTGAGCAGTGTGCCGTTCGTCTGCAGATTGTTCCAGACGGTCTTGCCGGCGGGCAGATATTTGCGCTGCAGCTCGGCCGCGCGTCTGAAAAACGGAAGCCCGGCGAGGGTCGGCTCCCCTCCGTGCCAGGTGAAGGGAATCGTCCCGGCCGGGTTGTTCTGAATGTATTCGCGGATGAATTTCTCGAGGACTTCATCACTCATCAGATACTCCCGCGCGATCGGGTGCTGCTCGTCAGCTTTCAGGTAATAGCAGTAGCTGCACCGCAGGTTGCAGAAGGATCCGACGGGCTTGGCCATGACGGCAAAAGGCTGACGGCTCCGGTACTCCGTCTCCGTCATTTCAGGTATTTCTCAAAGAAGGCGAGAGCTTTCTCGAAGGAATCCATTGCCTGTTCCTGCCGGTACATCGGGGTGTGATAATACCACATGCCGTGTCCGGCTCCGTCATAACGGTGGAATTCATAGTTCTTGCCGTATTTGATGAGCTCGGCTTCCAGAATGTTGACGTCGTCCTTGGTCGGACTCCTGTCCTCGTTGCCGAAGATTCCGAGCAGCGGGCAGGAGAGGTCCTTGGTGTAGGTGATCGGAGCGACCGGACGCGCAGGAGTCGCGTCTTCCGGTTTGGCGACAACGCCGCCGCCCCAGCAGTCGATAGCCGCGTCAATACCTTCCAGACGGCAGGCCGCGAGGAATGCATGGCGTCCGCCGGAGCACATTCCGATCACACCGACCTTGCCGTTGCAGGCAGGATTTGCACGCAGCGCCGCGATCGCGCCGGCACAGTCGCCCATTACGAGATCGTCCACAGCGCCTCCGGCTGCGCGCGCCATCTGAGAGACTTCAGACGGAGTGCCTTCGCCGAAACGCTGATAGATATTGGGACTCATGACCATATATCCGTGCTGGGTGAAACGTCTTGCGGCTTCGCGTGTATATTCGTCCCAGCCGGGCATATGAGGAATCATAACGATTCCCGGATGCTGCCCGCCGCCGAGCGGACGGGAGAAATAAGTGCGCAGAGGAGTGTTGTCCGCGCCTTGAATGACCGTCGTCTCGGCGATCATGCCCTCGTACTCATCGGTACGCAGTGTGTTCCACATAGTGTTGCCTCCTTTTTGGTGTTTATGATTGGTTTATTTGATATCAAAGGTATGCTTTCAGGAAACGGATGATCTGATCATAGACCTCCGGAGTCCAGCAGCCGAGTCCGTGGCCGCCGCCTGCGATCTTGATCATTTCGGCGCGTCCGCCCGCGGCGCGGATATTATCGCAGAAACGCTCATCCTGCGCCATCGGGATCCAGATATCGTCGTCACCCTGGATAAACAGGAAAGGCGGCAGATTCTTAGCGGTCGGAATCAGTCTGGAACAGCCCGCGCTCTGCAGGTATTTCTCCGGCTCGTCGCCGTAGGTCTCCTGGAAAAGCTCATGCAGTTCAAAAGGATAAGGATCCTCGCCGAAGCGCAGATCCTTATGCTCCGCGATGCGGTCCTGCACCAGATACTCAGGATCGACAGGTGCGTAGAAAGCGACACAGGCATTCACGTCAGCTGTCTGGTCCAGATTCGCTCCGATCGAGTATTCAGGCCCATCTCCGCAGAGCGAGGCAAAGACGACCGTCTGCCCTCCGGAAGAATCCCCGAGCAGAGCGATGCGGTCTGTATCGATGTGATAAATATCCGCGTTTGCCTTAAGGTAACGGATCGCTTCCTTTACGTCCTGTACGACGGCAGGGAACGGCGCGTCATCCTGATAGACGCCGCGGTAGCTGATGCTCGCGACGACGAAACCCGCTTCAGCAAGCTGCACCATAGCCGGTACATGACGTGTCCCCTCCGCACCGGCCCAGCCGGAGCCGGGAACGCTGACAATGAGCGGAAAACGCGGAGCTTTGTCCGGCGCAGGCTGCGCAGGAGCGGCAGGACGGGGCACACGGCCCTGTTCCTGCAGAACCGTCATATAGGTCTTGCGCGGCGGCATGGGCAGTGCCGGAGGGACCGGACTGAGCAGCTGCAGCTTCAGGTCTTTGCCCGGACGGTTCGCATATACGATATCAGGCGTATACGATGCACGCCAGGACGTTTTTGCGTTGGAATAAAATACACGGCTGTAATACATGATACCGCCTCCTGATTGTATCCGGCAGAATCCCGGATTTCGTTGCTGTTAACTGTATTATATGAAAAAAGACAGAGACTGTCAATAATAATGATTCCGCAAATTCCGGGCTTGACGTTCCGCGGCCGGGATGTTATGCTAAAAAACAGAATAAAAAACGGATGACATGTGTCATCCTGAAAAGGGGGAACAATATGGATTATCTGCATCTGCAGACCTCAACATCGGCGCCGAAAACGCCACTGCCGTTGGATCTGCTGGTACCGGGAACGGAAGAGGGACCGGGACCGTTCAGACTGGCCGTGCTGCTGCACGATATCGCAGGCAATAACACGTCCTGGATCCGCAGGTATCCGGTCGAGGATATTTTCCGTGGGACAGGAACGATCGTTGCGATGCCCTCGTGTCTGAACAGTTTTTACGTCAATATGTACTACGGTTATGATATGTTGGATTATATTACCAGAGAACTGCCGGAATTGCTCGGCCGGTGGCTCAGAGTATCGGACAGGCGGGAAGACCGTCTGATCGCCGGCGTCGGGATGGGCGGTTACGGCGCTGTCCGCGCCGCGCTCGCCGAACCCTGGACATACGCAAAAGCCCTGTCCCTGGACGGCCTGCTGAACCCGGAGAGCTATTACGACCAACCGATCCCGTCCCTCAGGATGGAAGATATCTTCGGGCCGCGGGGACATTTTCTGCAGAGGACGAACAATCTGCTTGCGGCGGTTAAGGAATGCAGGACAGCGAATATTTCCGGAGCCGGACTTCCCGGAATCTTCCTGAATCAGACGAAGCCGGAGGCATCTGCCGGTTACAGCAAGAAGCTGGCACAGGCTTTGCAGGAGGCCGGCTTTACGGTCTCCGTAACCGGCGAATCTGACGAAGCCGCCCTGCGGCACTTTGCAGGCTGCCCGACCGGATCCGCGGCCGGGAACTCTTCATCCGGAGGTGAAAACAATGGCACTGATTGAGATCAATCTGTATTCACAGGTCCTGAATCTGGAGGTCCCGGTCGATGTGATCCTGCCGCAAGATGCCGCGCCTCCCTACAAGACGGTCTGGCTGTACCACGGAGGGACAGGAGATCATACGCTGTGGGAACGGTATACGGATATGGAAAGATTCGTGCGGGAGAGAGGCATCGCCGTTGTGACGCCGACCGCACATAAGTCCCTCTTTACCGATATGCTGCACGGTCAGGAATACGGTAAATTTATGGGAGAAGAGCTGATAGAGCGGCTGCGGGAGATATTTCCCTGTCTGTCAACAGCGAGAGAAGATAATTACGTCGCCGGTTTGTCGAACGGTGCGTACGGCTGTCTGCGGATCGGTATGCGGTATCCGGAGAAATTCGCCGCCATCGGGTCTTTCTCCGGCGGAGATTTTGCCGATCAGTACTGGACCGACGACGGTACCTACCGGGGACGCAGACACGTGCTGGTATTCGGAGAGGGTAATCCCGGCCAGTCTGAACACGGGGTCAAATTCCTCGCCCGGAGAGTTGTTGAGCAGGGCGGACCGTATCCGCGGATCTTCCATGTGTCCGGTGAGCTTGAACCGGGCGGACAGGGAAACGGCATGACGGATTTCTTCCGGGATCTGCCGTTTGAATATAAATTCCGCGTGTATCCGGGTGTCGGCCACGAATGGGAATTATGGGAAGAAGCCTTCCATGATTTTGTGGATGAATTCCTCGGGATCAGACCCATCGTGACCAAGTATTACGTATAAACCGGGGACGGATCAGTTCTCCGGCTTACGGTATTCCAGAATATCACCGGGCTGGCAGTCAAGAGCGGCGCAGAGCTTAGCAAGCGTCGAGACCTTGACTGCTTTTGCTTTGCCAGTTTTCAGGATGGACATGTTCGCAAGGGTGATGCCGACGCGCTCAGAGAGCTCGGTCACGCTCATCTTGCGTTTGGCGAGCATGACGTCGATATTGAAAATGATTTCTCCTTCCATAGCTGCCTCCTTAGATCGTCAGATCGCTCTGATCCTGCAGCACGGCTGCCTTGTAGACCAGATGGGACAGAGCAGCCGTCGCGACAGCAATCGCAATACCGGTGAAAATGGCAAAGAGCGCAATGAGCAGGATGCCGGGATGTACGGCGTTCAGGAAAGTGCCGATCACAGTCATGATAAAGAAGTAAGCACAGTCACAGGCCGCAAGGATGGAGATCTTTTTGAGATAATGCGCGTTCTCTTCACAGAAGGAATTGTCGAGCCCGATATTCGTGAAGATCTTCCAGGCAAGAACGAGCGCCCAATAGATAGGAATGGCTGTGACCCAGATCGTGATCAGATAGGGCCAGTACAGATGCTTGAATTCCTCGACGGCAAGATCCTTACCGATCGTCGGGAGCAGCCAGAAATAGATGAGAAGTCCGGCGATGCCGACACCGATGACGATGATCTTAAGCCATAGTGCAAGATTTTTCTGATTCATGAGTAAAGCCTCCTTGGAAAGGTGTTGATTACAGCAGGCAGAGGAGCGACCAGCTGATCCCGCATGCAAGGATCCAGGGCCTGGCGGTCCGTCTGCCGGTGAGCCGGTTGATGAGCAGAGCGAGCACAAGACCGAACGCGGCAAGGACAAGCCACGTGCTCTGCAGCCTTTTGACGGTGAAGCCGAAAACCGAAATATAGAGTATGAGTTTGGAGCAGGCGACGACGGCAAAGAGCATGCTCTCCAGTATGAGCAGGATCTGCATCGCCTCGAGGAACCGGGCGGCCGCGCCTGCTTTGCCGTTCCGAACGGAGGTCCGCAGCGCGAACCAGTACAGGATCATATTGACGGCCATGACCCGCAGGAGCTCGAAGAAGCCCTGCCTTGCGTATTCCGAGACGATAAAGCCGTCGGGCAGTCTTCCGGTGAACGCGCCGAAAAGATATTCTGCCTGCAGGAAAAAGAAGATCAGATAGAATACGGAGAAGACGGCAATAATGATCCCCCAGATCAGGGATTTGACCCGGGCGGCCTTGCCGACTCCTTCAAGAAAAGCACTTCCCTGGCGACGGATCCTGGCAGGCTCCGTACGGCATGTTCCTGCCAGTAGTCCGAAAAGATACGCGGATACCGGCAAAGCGGCAAATCCGTAGGCAATATATTTCCCTTCAAACTGGAAATCGGCGAACCATTCGGTCAGACTGTCGATGAAATGTCCGAAAGTATCGTCAGCAGAGGAGAGCTGCCGGAGCGCTGAAGACAGAAGGATCAGTCCGACGACAGCCGCGCAGATCCCGGCGATCCAGGAGACTGCACGGGCGGAGAGCTGAGAGGATTTCTGCCCGGAGGCCGGTCCGACAGCTTCGCATTCGGCTGCTTCTGCCGTATCCGGATCGGTTCCCTTATGACGGAAAAGCGTCGCCGCCATGATCCTGATCCGCAGGAAGAGATTTCCGAAGGGGATCAGTACGGCTCCGTTCAGTGCGTCAAGCGGGAGCATATGTTCGCTTTTACCCTCTGTCAGACGGTCCGAACGGACAAGCAGCCAGTAAATGGCAAACGCGTGCAGGGACAGATATTTCTGCCAGTTCGGAAAAACGGTATCATCGTGCCACCTTCCCCAGGGGAATTGAAACAGAGTGAACAGGATCCCGGCCGTGATGAGCAGAATGCAGCCTAGCCAGATCCGGCTCTCTCGAGGCATTTTCACGTCGCGAAAGAGCCACTCAGCAGCAGCGATATAGGCTGCGGTAAAGAGCACAAGCAGGACGGCTGTCAGCCATTTCCCGCCGGTGGGTTCATAGATCCCGCTCTCAAAAGCCAGCAGAACATGCAGATAAGCCGGGACAAATATCAGGAAGGATAGGATTCTTTCCTTATTATCAGGTTTGTCAGAGACCATTCATCTGAACCTCCTTGATCATCAGACCTCCGCGCAGGACTGTGTCCGTCCGGAAGCTAAGACCATTATACCATGGAAATATTGAATGTCAAGCATTATTTATCGAAAAACGATAAATAATTTTCGTAAAATAAGACCAGCCCGGATAACGGCCTGTCATGCCGCTGTTTCGGACCGGTCATGTCCTGTCCCGGAAAACTGTGATGATCAGCCTTTGTCCCCGCCGAACGTGTAATCCATAAGAGGACTCCAGTCTTTTCTGCCGGCTGCGCAGTCTGTGAAATCCGTGATCAGGGAAACGGCTTCTGGCAGTGCTTCGTCATAGAGGCGGAGCAGTTTCTGCACCGTTTCCGCACAGGCGGGGACAGGTTCGTGCTTCATCAGAAGACTTCCGTGCTTTTCATAGAGGTGCAGCGCTTTCAGTCCGGAGACCAGGATCTGCCGCTTTACGCGTCCCGGGCTCACGAGGAGATTCAGAGCCGTTACAGACGAACGCAGTGCAGTGTCAAGCTGTTTGGCGCTGACGCCGGGAAAGTATTTTGCGATCACGGCAGCATTCTGCGGGGACGGATGAATGTGTCCGGTGACGATGCGGCTTACGGCATCGAATCCGTCGCGGGTGAGCAGAAAGCGGTCAAGCTCCACCTCGATCTCATTATGCGAACTGCCGACACGCAGTGCTTCATCGTCAATGATCGCATGACAGGGACGGTCCAGCGCGAAATGGCAAAGGAACCCGTACAGATAGGACAGATCCGTTTCCGGCAGTTTACCGGTCCCGCTCTTATGGGCATGATCCGTCAGGATCTTTCCGCAGCGGGAGAAGAAAGCTTTCCCGGTCAACCTGTGCAGTTCCGAACCAAGACGGGCAACTTTGGTACTGTGCCACGGTTCATAATAGAAGAGGATGTCCGGTCCGTGTACACCGATATAAAAAGGCTCCGGATTCCGGTATATGATGGTCTGCAGGTCTTTAGGCAGGCGCTCGGCAGTCTGCAGGCCGAATCTGTAATGTGCATATGTGGTAGGCATTTTTCTCCCTCAGATCCGTCTTTTATTTATCTTCATTATACTGCGCGCCTGTACAGTTGTCAATTTGCACGCAGGGTTTACTGTGGTTTCATGAAAATGCAGGCCGGAGCCGTGTCCAGACTTTTTTTCAAAAAAACTATATATTTTGTTAAATTGGGTATTGCAAACACAAGATATTGTGTTATAATGAAAAATGTTCGGAGGTGGGAGACTATGAAAATACGGATCGCAGGGTATAAAAAGCATACGCTGGTAAATGGTCCCGGAGTGCGTTTCGTCCTGTTTATGCAGGGCTGTCCGCATCATTGCCCGGGCTGTCAGAATCCGGAGACATGGGATCCTGCCGGAGGACAGGAAACAGACACAGAAGAGATCATCCGGTTGATTCGGGAGACGAGATTTCTGGACGGGATCACGCTTTCGGGCGGTGATCCGTTATATCAGCCGGAGGCGGCCGCGTTAATCGCGAAAGCAGCGAAAGAAGACGGCCTTTCCGTGTGGTGCTACACCGGATGGACGATGGAGCAGATCTTCGCAGGTACACTGCCGGCCACAGTGACTGAAGAGCTCCTCCCGCAAGTCGACGTCCTGGTGGACGGACCGTTCATTCAGTCAAGACTGTCGCAGGAATGCATCTACAGAGGCAGCGACAATCAGCGGCTGCTTGACGTCCGGGAGACATTACGCACGGGGAAAGCAGTTCTATACAATCTGGAGTAATCGAAAGGGTCAGCACAAATGTTCAACACAGTAATCAAAAGAGACGGAAGAGAAGTGCCGTTCGAGGCACAAAAGATCGAGAACGCCATTATCAAAGCTTTCAAGGCTACAGGAGAGCTTACCAAGGATAACGATATCCTGACCATGGCAAAGGCGATCGAGCTTGTCGTAGAGACAGGTCTGCGCAATGCAGGCTTTGACAAGCCCAGCGTAGAAGAGATCCAGGATGAAGTTGAGAAGTCCCTGATGAAGTTCGGCTTCACCAGTACTGCCAAGGCATATATCCTGTATCGTACGCAGCATCAGAAAGTAAGAAATACCGAGAGCACATTCCTGGATTACCGTGCGCTCGTTAACGGATATATCGGAGAGGACAAGGACTGGCGCGTTAAGGAGAATTCCACCGTCACCCTGAGCCTGGGCGGACTGATTCTGTCCAACTCCGGTGCGATCACCGCCAACTACTGGCTGTCCGAGATCTATGATCCGGAAGTAGCTGACGCGCACAAGCAGTGCTTCCTGCACATTCATGACCTGTCCATGCTGTCCGGATACTGCGCGGGCTGGAGCCTGAAGCAGCTGATCCAGGAGGGTCTTGGCGGCGTTCCGGGACGCATTACTTCCGCACCGGCAAAGCATCTGTCCACACTGTGCAACCAGATGGTCAACTTCCTCGGCATCATGCAGAACGAGTGGGCCGGCGCACAGGCGTTTTCTTCCTTTGATACCTATCTGGCTCCGTTTGTCAAGATCGACAATCTGGACTACCATGAGGTCAAGCAGTGCATCCAGAGCTTTATTTACGGCGTAAACACACCGTCCCGCTGGGGCACACAGGCGCCTTTCACCAACGTTACGCTGGACTGGACCGTACCGAACGACCTGAAGGACCAGAAGGCGATCATCGGCGGTAAGGAAGTCGATTTCACCTACGGCGACTGCAAGGCCGAGATGGATCTGGTCAACAAGGCTTTCATCGAAATCATGATCGAGGGCGACGCGAACGGACGCGGATTCCAGTATCCGATTCCGACCTATTCCATTACCAAGGATTTCGACTGGTCCGAGACCGAGAACAACAAGATGCTCTTTGAGATGACGGCAAAGTACGGCACCCCGTATTTCTCCAACTATATCAATTCCGATATGGAGCCTTCGGATGTCCGCTCCATGTGCTGCCGTCTGCGTCTGGATCTGCGTGAGCTCCGCAAGAAGAGCGGCGGCTACTTCGGATCCGGCGAATCGACCGGTTCGGTCGGCGTTGTTACGCTGAACCTGCCCCGTTACGCTTATATGACCGACACAAAGGAAGAGTTCTACGCAATGCTCGACAAGTATATGGATATCGCGGCCCGTTCTCTGGATACCAAGCGCAAGGTCATCACCAAGCTTCTGGAAAACGGCATGTATCCGTACACCAAGAGATATCTGGGAACCTTTAACAACCATTTCTCCACCATCGGCATCATCGGCATGAACGAAGCGCTGCTGAACGCGAAGTGGGCCCGTACCGACCTGACGACCGAAGAGGGTCAGAAGCTGTCGATCGAGATCATGAAGCATATGCGCGAGCGTCTGTCCGATTATCAGGAGCATTATGGCGATCTGTACAACCTGGAGGCGACTCCGGCTGAGTCCACGACTTACCGTTTCGCAAAACATGACGTCAAGGATTTCCCGGACATCATCACCGCGGCCAAGGACGGCCAGGCTCCGTACTACACCAATTCCACGCATCTGCCGGTAGGATATACCGATGATATCTTTGACGCGTTGGATAAGGAAGACGAGATGCAGACACTGTACACCTCCGGAACCGTATTCCACGGATTCCTCGGCGAGCGTATTCCGGACTGGAAGAGCTGCGCGCATCTGGTACGCCGTATCGCGGAGAACTACAAGCTGCCTTACTACACCATGAGCCCGACCTATTCCGTATGCGCTGAGCACGGATATATTACGGGCGAGCATTTCAAGTGCCCGATCTGCGGCAAGGAGACGGAGGTTTACTCCCGTATCACCGGTTACTACCGTCCGGTCAAGAACTGGAACGACGGTAAAGTCTCCGAGTTCCACAACCGCAAGACCTATATGCCGGAAGAGATGCATGAAGGCCTGGTGGATTCCGTTGTCAACACGATGATCGACAGACAGGAAGCCGGTAAAGAAGCGCAGAAGGACAACACGCTTTCCGTTATCAAGGGAGCGGATGTCAAGGCAGGAGCTGTCCCGACGATGTACGTGAAGGATCACTGCCCTAAGTGCAAAGGCGCCGAGCAGCGTTTCCGCATCGCGAAGGTCAAATTCGAGACCGTCAACTGCTCCGAGCATATGGATATTGCGAGAGCGCTGAACATCACGCAGACCCCGACCATTATCGATCCGGACGGAACGAGATATGTCGGCGACACTGCTGCGGCTGACTGGCTCAAGGCGCATCTGACAGCTGCCGACTGATCCGGACTGCAGTAGAACATGAAAAGAACCATGTAATGCGGAAACAACGCATTGCATGGTTTTCTTTTCTGAAAAAGCATTATCATCTGATCAGCGGGAGAGGCTCTGATAGATTCTGAAAGCCCGCTTGAACATGATAATACTTGAATAAACTTGAAAAAACAGGCAAGACAGCGTATAATATTCATATATATTTTTCAGAGAGATTTTTGAGAAAACCGGAGAATAGAGCTGTAGATGAAATCAGATTATTAGGAGGATGAATGATGATTTTCTGTAATATCCTGACAACGATCGGTGAAGCGATTTATCCGGTCCTGGCGAAGCTGATCGCTTTTATCGTTAGGATCCCCGGGTTCTTCAGACTGCTGATCATGGCAGGCCTTGCGTTCGGCGCGATCATGGCATGTTATAGTCAGCCGGACAGCAAAGAGGAAACGCGCGGAGGCAAGATCGTAAGGCGTATTTTACGTTTTGCCGGATGTGTGCTGCCTGCCTGGCTCATAATGCGTTATTACCCGCTGGAATCGTTTGCCGATGCCAAGCCGGAGTTATTGGCGGTCGGGGTGCTCCTCATCGTCTTCGTACTGCTGTGGCTGCTGTTATCCGGGCTTTTCTGGAGGCTTGTACAGTTTATCCTGAATATTTGCGCCTATCTGATGTTCGGAATAGAATGCGGCATACCGAAAAGTGACAAATGGGCCACACTTATCTTTGTTGTAGTATCGCTTCTCGCTTTCTGGTTTGCCGGAATCAACGACGCAGAGGACCGGGAAACCAAGGAAAAAAAGAAGAGTTCCGATACCGATGTACCCGAACCCGCTGCTAAATCCGTTCAGACGGCGGTCAACAGTTATAAGGATCCCGACGATATGCCGCATTTGAATATCGGTACTTTCGGCCCGATCGATACCGGCAAAACCACACTGACAGCCGCGATCACCCAGGTGCTTGCCGCGCGTTACCGGACCGGTTTCAAAACCTATTCCGTGAATGATCTGGATAATATGGACGCTGAGCGGAAAAGACATATAACCATCGAGCCGTCATTTGCGGAGTACCGCACGGAGAAACGGTATTATACGCATTATGACTGTCCGGGACATCTTGACTACATTCCGAATATGATCCGCGGGCTGGGACAGATGGATGTTGCGATCTTTGTGGTTTCTCCGGACAGGCTGGACGGTGCCAGGATTCGCGAGTATCTGCGTATTGCAGGAGAGATCAAAAACCTGTCCGCAATCTATGTCTTTGTAAATAAGGCTGATGCAGTGGAGAATCAGGAGTTGTTCAATCTCCAGATGCAGCAATTGGAATCTGAACTGGAGAGAGCAGGACTTAGCGAAATCGTGAAGGGAATAACCTATGACGGCTCCGCTGACAAAGCGCTTCAGGATCCTTTTGGCCCCGATGCTGACCGGATCGTGGAGATGATGAGCATAATCGACGATATCCCGCTGCCCGAACGTCATGAGGACAGGACTTTCCGCATGCCTGTTTATAAGAGCCGTATAATTCCGGGCAAGGGCATGGTCGTTACCGGCGTGGTACAGAGCGGAGTCGTCAGTCTTTCCAACTCTGTGTTTATTATAGGCGCAGCGGAAGATGCATTGACGGTCCGGGTGAAAGAGATCCAGTGTGCCCACAGGCCGCGGAAAGAAGCGAGACCGGGTGATTGCGTAGGAATCCTGCTGGAAGGTGATGTGCCGAAGAAGCCCGGTCATGGATGGTTGGTTACGAGCGATGCTCATGATCTGACGAGCCGGTCGATTACCGCTGATCTCAATTTCCTGACGAGAGAAGAGGGCGGAATACACCAAATGCTTTTCAAAGGCGCGGAAGTGATGATTTACTGCGGCCAGATTGCAGTGCCGGGAGTGCTTGCCAAGGATGACCTGGATGATCCCATTGTCGGAGGCTGCAACATCAAGGTCAATCTTGCTTTGAAGAAACCTGTGCCGATCAAAGAAGGCGACAGGATTATCGTGCGTGAAAGCGGCAGGACCATCGCAATAGGCCGTGTGACCGAAAGTGAGTAAAGTCGAGCAGAAAAGCGGGAATCCTTTTGGCCTCGGACAATGTAAAGGCTGTTGTAAAAACAGGATTCGTATGTTATGATGAATCTGTTGCATGGTTTTATTCAAAAGGAGAACAATATGTACGATATAATCATTATCGGCGGGGGACCGGCCGGTCTGACAGCCGCAGTCTATGGCCGCCGGAACGGTAAGAGTGTCCTCGTGATCGAGAAGAGTGTATTCGGCGGACAGATCGTCAATACGCCGAAGGTCGAGAACATACCGGGTTTTGCAGAGATCAGCGGTGATGAATTCGCCGACAAACTGCTTGATCAGGCTCTCGGACAAGGTGCTGAGATCATGATCGAAAACGTGACGGAAGCGGAGAAGAGTGGGGACATCTTCATCGTCCGTACGGAAGAAGGCAGCACTTATGAGGGCAAAAGCCTGATTCTGGCGACAGGTACCGTTCACCGCGTACTGGGGCTTCCCGGTGAAGAAGATCTGATCGGCAGCGGTATTCATTTCTGCGCGGTTTGTGACGGTGATCTGTACAGGGACAAGACCGTGGTGCTGATCGGCGGGGGCAATTCCGCTTTTGTCGAAGCGAATACGCTTGTCCAGACGGCTGCGAAGCTGATTATGCTGCAGGATATGCCGTATTTTACCGCTGATGCCAAGTCACAGGAGACTGTGTTCAGCCATCATAACGTGGAAACGCATCTTTCCGCTACAGTAACGGGATATGTTGTGGAAGACGGCCAGGTCGCCGGCGTAACGTATATTGAGAACGGAAAAGAGAAGATCGCTCTCTGCGACGGCGTTTTCCTTGCTGTCGGTCTGATCCCGAATAACGGCCCGTTTGCGCATCTGGCAGGTTTAGACGGCAGGGGTTATTTTGACGCGGATGAGTCCGGCCTGACTAAGACGGCAGGCGTTTTTGTTGCTGGGGACTGCCGCTCCAAAGCCCTGAGACAGGTGGCGACAGCCTGCTCGGACGGAGCGAACGCTGCGATCAACGCATGCAATTATCTCTCACGGCGATAATGACGGCTGACGGCATCTGTCGCAGCGTAAAATGTTTCAGGATGATAAAGGTGATATCCTGCCGGATACCGCCTTTTTTTATTTTGTATGATTCTGTAATACAAATCTATGTATAATACGACTGCCGGATACTTGACTTTTTTTGTCATAAGTAGTATACTTCAGATAATCTGGATCCGGAGCGAACCGGGTCACTCTAAAGGAGGAATTGAATATGACAGGCGTACCTCTTATTATTGCGTTCGTGATCGCAATAGTGGTAATGATCCTGCTGATCTCCAAGCTTAAGGTACATCCGTTCCTTTCCATTATGGGTGTGTCTCTGCTGCTTGCGATCGTTGCGGGAATCAAACTGACGGATATTCCGGGAATTATCGGTTCCGGTTTCTCCGGCACATTTACGTCTATTGGTATCGTCATTATCCTGGGCGCTTTTATCGGTGCCGTAATGGAGAAGACGGGCGCTGCCCTTAAGCTGGCGGACATGGTTATCAAGGTTGTCGGCGAGAAGAATCCGGAGCTCGCGATCGAGCTGATGGGCTGGGTTGTTTCCATCCCGGTATTCTGCGACAGTGGTTTCGTCATTCTGAACCCGATCCGTAAAGCACTGGTCAAACGTACGGCTAAATCAAGTGTTGCCATGACCGTATGCCTGTCCTGCGGACTGTACATTGCGCATGTATTCATTCCGCCTACCCCTGGTCCGATCGCTGCGGCCCAGACGTTGGGCGTCGGCGAGAATCTGCTCCTGGTCATGGGACTTGGCGCGCTTTGCTCCATCTTCCCACTGATCGCCGGTCTGATCTATGCTAAATTCATCGGCAAGAAAATCAAGAGTGCAGACGAACTGGCTACAGAGGGTGAAGCTGTCAAGACTTACGAAGAGCTCAAGGCTGAGTACGGCAAGCTGCCGAACGGCTTTAACGCGCTGGCTCCGCTGATCGTTCCGATCCTGCTGATGGCTGCATCTTCTGTCGTTTCCATGGCAAAGGCGACCGGATGGCTTGCTGAAGGCCTGACGTTCCTTGGCACCCCGATCATGGCCCTGGCAGTAGGTTCGATCCTGGCTATCATTCAGCTGTTCACAGCCAAGAAGAAAGACATCTTCTATGATCTGACAAATGATACGCTCAAGACCGTAGGCCCGATCCTGTTCGTAACGGCTGCCGGCGGCGTACTGGGCAAAGTTATCGCTTCCTCTGATATGGTTAATTTCATCACGGAGCATGCTACGGTGCTGCAGGCGATGGGCATCTTCTTCCCGTTCCTGCTGGCCGCGATCCTCAAGAGCGCGCAGGGTTCCTCCACGGTTGCCATTACGACGACAGCCGGTATCATTGCGCCGCTTCTGGGTGTTCTCGGATTCACGACACCTGTCGAGATCGCTCTGGTCGTTATGGCGATCGGCGCCGGCGCCATGACAGTCTCCCATGCGAACGATTCCTATTTCTGGGTTGTTACCAACTTCGGCGAAATGAAGCCTGAGGAAGGTTACAAGACGCAGACACTGATGACGCTTGTCATCGGTCTTGCTTCCATGGTTGAGATCTTTATTCTGAGTCTGATTTTCTGATAAGAAACAGTCGGGTGCGCCGGCCGTCCGTGCCGGCGCATTCGTTTATACGAGGAGAATATGTTATGATTGAATTACTTCGTACTCATGCGGACCGTATTATCCGGGACTCGATCGCGGCAGTCCAGCCGGACGCGGCGGTGGCAAGAGCTTTATCCGGACGCGAATTTCCGGGCAAAGTCCTGCTTGTGGCAGCCGGCAAAGCTGCCTGGCAGATGGCTAAGGCCGCTTCGGATTGTCTGGGCAGCCGTATCGAGAAGGGCGTGGTCGTGACCAAATATGATCATGTCATGGGCCCGATCGCGAATTATGACTGTTATGAAGCCGGACATCCGGTGCCGGACGAGAATTCTTTCAAGGGTACACAGGCCGCTCTTGACCTTGTGACCGGTTTATCTGAAAAAGATACAGTGCTGTTCCTGCTTTCGGGCGGCGGCAGTGCACTGTTTGAGAAACCGCTGGTCGAGGCCGCAGAACTGCAGGATATCACCGGGCAGCTTCTGGCCTGCGGAGCGGATATCGTTGAAATCAATACAATCAGGAAGCGCCTGTCCCAGGTTAAAGGCGGACGGTTTGCGCAGATCTGCTGGCCGGCGCATGTGGAGGCCGTCATTCTGTCCGATATTCTGGGCGATCCACTGGATATGATCGCTTCCGGACCGGCTTGCCCGGATACCTCTACGACAGAGGACGCGATCCGGATCGCGGAGAAATACAAACTGCGCATGTCCGACTCCGCCAGAGCGCTTCTTAACATCGAGACGCCTAAGACACTTGAGAACGTCAATACTCAGATCAACGGCAGCGTGCGTGAACTCTGCGCGGCTGCGGCCAAAACCTGTACCGAACTAGGCTATGAGCCTGTGATGCTGACGGATCAGCTCTGCTGCCAGGCTAAGGAAGCGGGCAGTTTCCTGGCATCGATCCTTAAGACACATGCAGGATCCGGCAAAGCGCTTGCTTTCATTGCGGGCGGCGAGACGGTTGTCAAGCTGACCGGCCATGGCAAAGGCGGCCGCAATCAGGAGCTCGCGCTTGCGGCAGCGGCCGGGATCGACGGCCTGAACGCGGCTGTATTTTCGGTCGGAAGCGACGGTACGGATGGCCCGACAGATGCGGCCGGCGGTTATACGGACGGGGAGACCTGCGGTGAGCTTAAGAAGCTTGGCATCACCATCGATCAGGTCCTGCAGGATAATGATGCCTACCACGCGCTTCAGAAAATCGGCGGACTGATCATGACCGGACCTACAGGTACAAATGTAAATGATGTAGCGGTAGCACTGGTACGTCCGGCTTGAAGTTCTTCTTGACAAATAAACTTTTTTTGCTATAATATCTTAACACTGTAGGGACACATTATCCTGAACAACTGCGGGCATCTGCAGGAATCTCGTCATACTGAAAGGGGAACATCAGAAATGGGAGCACAGACGGATTTCTGGATTATCAGGCCTTTTAATCTCGTTTTCTGTATTGCCAGTCTTTGCTTTATTCTGCTGTTGATCGTGGCTTCGCTGCTTCTCCGGAACAAGAGTGAAAAGACGAAAAAGGCTGTCATTGTAACGGCTTGTGTCATCACCTTCATAGGATTCTTTGTGTACAAAGTATTCCTTTCACTGGATAAGGAGTATAATGTAATCACCCAGAATATGGGCGGATTCAACTGGTGGGGGGAACTGCCGCTGCAGCTGTGCAACATCAATATGATACTGATTCCTATTGCCGTGCTTACCGGAAAGCGTCCGCTTATGAGTTTCTGCTTCTTCGTGGGACCGATCGGTGCGCTGTTTGCGCTGATGATGCCCGGAAACGGATTTGACGGATATTCACTCTTGCTGCCTCGGATGCTCGGCTTCTACGGAACACATTTCATGATCATTATCGAGGCGCTCGCGATTGTGACTTTCGGTCTGTATCGGCCTAAATTCCGCGATCTGCCGATGACGATCGTGACACTTCTCTGTGTGGCGTTCGTGGTCTTTTGCATCAATATGCTGATGCGCTGGACAGGTCTGCATCCGAAAGCAAATTATTTCTATTCCGTCGAGACGGAGGGAAATTTCCTGCTCGATCTCTTCCACAGCTGGATTCCGGTGCCGTTCCTGTATCTGCTTCCGAGTATACTGATCCTTGGTCCGTACATGCTGCTCGTTACCGGAGGTTTTGAGCTGGCAGGCAGAATAAAGAAAAAGAATCAATAAAGCAAAGCCCTGCGGACCATCCGCAGGGCTTTGTTACAGATAACAGTCCCTGAAGCTCAAGGCAGGAACTTGCGCATGGCATAAGCCGCGCCGCCTTCCGCACAGGTGAGGGAGACGAAATCGACCCGCTTCAGTACATTGGGGACAGAATCCTTCATGGCGACCGAGACGGCTGCGTAATCCAGCATCTCCAGATCGTTATCGGAATCGCCCATACCGATCGTATGGGCCTGCGGAATGCCGAAATGCCGCAGGATCATCTCCATCCCGGAAGCTTTGGAGCAGCCGCGGATGATGCATTCGGAGTAAGAATCATGCTGGATGAAGCGGAAATGCTTCTCGATCAGCCGGATTGCGTCATCAGGGAGCGACGGTGTCCTCGCGGAGAGGATCGTGATCTTGGACGTTCTGTCGGGAAAATCCTCCGGCGTCCGGATCCGGATGAAACCGTCATAATCGACGTTCATACAATAATTCTTTTCAACCCCTTCCAGGAAGAAGGGGATGTCTGTCTTCAGAAAATACGAACAGAGCTCGTGACCGGCTTCTTCCGGAATGTTTTCTTCATACAGGACTTCGTCCCGTGCCCTGATGTACGCGCCGCCTCCCGTTATAACGGCATCAAAATTACCGTCCCTCAGGACGTCCTTAGGAATAAAGCCGTAAGATCTGCCTGTGTTGAGCACGCAGATATGTCCGCGTGCCTGCGCTTCGCGCATTGCGGTGATGTTCTCGGGGACCAGGACACTGTGTACGGTCAGCGTATTGTCCATGTCCATGAAAACAGCCCACCGGTCCTGTCCGGTCAATGGTGTATTCATATCTGTATTATAGCTGCTCCGGCCGGTTTCGTAAAGAGGCAACTTGAATCTTGACACAACAGGGCACTTAGGCTATTATAAAGTCAGTTTAACCGGGTAATAATTGAATTTTTATAGGATCGGAGGAGATATTATGGACGGGAAGACAATACATGTTCTCGCCGTGGGGAACAGTTTTACGCAGGATTCTTTCCGTTATCTGCAAAAAATAGCCGAAGCGGGCGGAGTCAGCCTTAAAGCGGTCAATCTGTATATCGGAGGCTGTTCATTAGAGCGGCACTGGAATAATATCGTAAGCGGTGCCAGGGATTACGTCTACGAAGTGAACGGTGAGCCTACGGACCGGATGGTTTCTTCCAACGAGATTCTGGCGGAGGAGCCGTGGGATTATATTATTACCCAGCAGGCCAGCCATGACAGCGGCATGCCGGAGACATACGAACCGTTTGCCGTGAATGTAGTGGATTTTTTCCGGAGGCAGTGTCCGTCTGCCGAAGTCCTGCTGCAGGAGACATGGGCTTATGAGCGCGACAGCACGCATGACCGTTTCCCGCGGTATCACTGCGATCAGCAGGAAATGTATGAGAAACTGCGCGCCTGCTATCAGAACGCGGCGGCAAAGACCGGGACACGGCTGATCCCGAGCGGGGATGTGATACAGACAGTCCGCGGACGCGATCCTTTCCGGTATGAAGCCGGCGGGATGTCGCTCTGCCGTGACGGTTTCCATATGAGTTTTGACTATGGCAGATATCTCCTCGGGGCGGTCATCTTCTCATTTCTGACCGGAAAAGACATCCGGGAAAATCCCTTCAGCCCGCCGGATACGGATCCTGCCGCGATCGATGTCATCCGTCAGACAATATGGGAAGTGCTGAAACAGAATCAGTAAAAGGAGGAAGAGCAATGGAACCTGATGTTTTGAAGGCAGCTTTTACAAATGAGGAGAGGCCGGCGCCTGTCCATGTGACCGATACATCCGTGAATCTGGATATGGATGTGAAAGTGATCTATGCAGGCAGTGTGTCCTTTGAGATGAAAGATAAAAGTTACGGTGATATCAGTGGGATCGTCGGAGATTCCGCGAAGACTGCGTTTACGATCGCGATCAGCTCTTTACAGCCGGAAGAAATCGATCCGCGCGACTTAGCACCGCTTAAGCCGAGGCTTTGCAAAGCAGCCATTGAGCGGATGAGATCCGAATGGGAACGCCGCGGTGTCAATATCCTCGGCATACAGATCGAAAAGCTCGAGATTACAGAAGAGAGCGCAAAGTTCATGAACCAGCTCTATGAGATGAATGAACTCCGGGATCCGGCCAAGCTTGCCAAGAAGCTGGAAGAAGCGACTCAAGCCGCCAAAGCAGCGGCGATCGAAGAAGCCAAAAAGATCACGGCACTGGGCGACATCAAGTGGAAATGCCCCAAATGCGGAGCAATCAACGAGGGTAAGTTCTGCATGGAATGCGGGACCAAACGCGAGTGGACCTGCAGCTGCGGGACAGTGAATACCGGCCGCTTCTGTACAGAGTGCGGTAAGGCAAGAGCACTCGTCGACAAGAGCATTTTGAACATCCGGTAAAAAAGCAAAAAAGTCCCCCGGACGAGGCGCCGGGGGACTGTCTGTTTATGGGGCAAAAGCGATTCCTTTCGGGACGATGAAATTGACGCCTTTCGGCACCAGGTCGAAATTGACGCTTTTACGGAAGATCGCTTCACCGTCGATGTTGACGACGATATCAGAGGGACTCTCGATCTGCAGATGATTTCCGCGCAGATGAATGACTTTGTCCCTGGGCAGCTCCTCCCAGCGGCCGGCAGCATATTTGCCGATCAGGGACGGGAATTCCCACAGATGAATTCCTTTGATAAAGAGAAAATCCAGATATCCGTTGTCCGGTCTTGCCTGCGGGAACGGATGGAAACCTCCGCCGTAAAACTGGCCGTTGCAGGCACAGATGAGAGTAGCTTTCCCTTCGTATTCGTATCCGCAGCCGCTGAAACGAAGCGGCTGGCTCAATCCCTTGAAAATATTGACGACCAGACTGACCACATATCCTGTAGCACCGCCGATCACCGGAATATTGCTGTACTTGTGTACGTCCGCGGCGATCCGCGCGTCCAGACCGATTGAGCAGATGTTGATGCTGTACCGGCCGCAGGTCTCGATCAGGTCAAAAGGCCGAACCTCACCATGGATCAGTTCGTTTAGGTCAAAGAAGCGTTTCCTCTCATCGCCGAAAATCTTGATGAAATCGTTTCCGGTACCGCAGGGGAAATGCGTCACCGCAGCATTCGGAAGCAGGGCAGCACCATTGACACACTCGTTGAGAGTACCGTCCCCGCCGCACGCGTAGACACGCAGAGGTTCGGATGATGCGGCTTCTGTACGGATTCTATCTGCGGCATCCATTGGTCCTTTGGTAATGTAGATCTCATAGGTCTCCGATGGATCCGGTGTTCCGGCAAAAGCAGCACGGATCTCCTCGGAGATCTCCTGGCTGCGGTCCTTCCGTCCGGCAGCCGGGTTAATGATAAAAAGATGTTTCATCGCATGAACCTTCTTATAGGAGTGGGATCATATCCCGAATAAAAGCATAAAAAGCATAATTATGTTATCATAAACCGCCGGTTCAGTCAAGGCGGGCGGTTCTTTACCGGCAGGGAAAGCCTGCAGAAGAGGCCGGATCAGTCCGAAAAACGGCTTATTCATGGGCCGGACGGCAGCCGGCATGATATTTCGGGAAAAAATTGTCCGGAATTCTCAAAAAACGCTTGACGAATTCCTGAGAGTGTGATAATATATCTTCGTCGCTTAAAGCTATGGCTTTTCGATATGGGGATATGGCGGAATTGGCAGACGCGCATGGTTCAGGTCCATGTGGGGGCAACTTCATGCAGGTTCAACTCCTGTTATCCCCATTCATAATTATCAAAATACCGTCCACTTGAGTGGACGGTATTTTTTGTCTTATTTACGCAGAGAAACGCCTTTACATATCTTTTTGCGAATCCGATATATGCATCGTATGTTTTTGGAATATACAGAATTTTAGCGTATTAACTATAATATGTTAGTCAAAACGTTAGTCTAAATCTCAAGTTGAATTTGCCGGCGGATGATGATATAATTATAATAGATATGTAGGCTGCGCGATGCGGCCGGGAGCCATCTCAGGTGTATATCCTGAGACTGTAATCAGAATCGATAAGGGGGTCAGTAAATTGAATAATCCGTTTAAGCTGGGTTTTGGTCTGATGCGTCTGCCTAAGTTTGAGGACGGCACAATCGATGTCGAGCAGGTCAAGAAGATGGTAGACCTGTTCGTTGAGGCGGGCGGTACATATTTTGATACCGCGTTTGCCTATCAGGGGTCGGAAGCGGCGGCAAAGCAGGCGCTGGTCGACCGCTATCCGCGGGACAGTTATACGCTTGCGACAAAGCTGATCTGCAGGCCGGGAATGACCGAAGAGGAAGCGAAGCAGGAGTTCTATACCAGTCTGGAGCGTACCGGCGCCGGCTATTTCGACTATTATCTGCTGCATGCTTTCCAACGTACCAATTATAAGCTTTATGAAGAATTCGGCCTCTGGGATTTCGTTAAGGAGCAGAAGGAGAAAGGTCTGATCCGTCATTACGGCTTCTCTTTCCATGCGGATCCGGAACTGCTCGAAGAGTTGCTTAACAAGCATCCGGACGTTGATTTTGTCCAGCTGCAGCTGAACTACGCAGACTGGGAGAATCCGGGCGTTGCTTCCAAGCGTAACCTGGAGATCTGCAGAGCGCATGGTAAGCTCGTTACAGTCATGGAGCCCGTTAAGGGAGGCATTCTGGCGGATCCGATCGACGAGGTCAAGGCCGTTTTCGATAAAGAGAACAACGGTCTGTCCTATGCCAGCTGGGCGATCCGTTTCGCGTGCAGCCAGGAGGGTATCCTTGCCGTTCTGTCCGGCATGAGCAATATCGCGCAGATGGAAGACAATCTGTCTTATATGCGCAATTTCAAGCCGCTTGACGAGCATGAGCAGGAAGTCATCCGCGCGGCTCAGAAGGCGCTTGACGAGGATCAGTCCATTCCGTGTACAGCCTGCCATTATTGCGTAAAGGGCTGCCCGATGGGCATTCCGATCCCGGAGATCTTCATGGTCGAGAACCGTAAGAAAGGCAGTCCGGAATTCCGTACCAAACGTGAGTATACGATCGTTACGCAGGACAAGGGCAAGGCCAGCGACTGCATCCAGTGCGGTCAGTGTGAGGAAGCCTGCCCGCAGCATCTGCCGATCATTTCATTGCTGGAGAAATGCAGGGAGCTTGAGAGCTGATTTTGATTCTGTCCATAGGAGGCAGGGAGAATGATCCTGACAGTTACGGCCAATGCATCGATCGATAAACGGGCAGTGGTAAAAAAGGCTGTGCCGGGTGCGGTGAACCGGATCCGGGAGTGTACGTACTCGGCTGGAGGCAAAGGACTGAATGTCTCCAGGGCCGTCCGGATCGCCGGTGCGGAAGTTACCGCGACTGGTTTTCTCGCCGGTCATGCCGGCCGGTATATTGCCGAGAAACTCGCGGAGGAAAACATTCCGGCGGATTTTGTATGGATTCCGGGTGAGACCCGTTCCTGTCTGAACATCTGGGATGAGGAGAAGCAGGAGACGACAGAGTATCTGGAGCCGGGACCTGCCTGTACAGCCGAGGACGGGCAGAAGCTTCTCGATAAGATCAGATCTTATACGGAAGGATCCGACCGCGCAGAGATTATCACGGTATCCGGCAGTGTCCCACAGGGATGTTCCGCCGGACTGTACCGTGAGATCCTGCAGATCGGGAAGGATCACGGGATCCGGGTCCTCCTGGACACGAGCGGGAAGCTCCTGGAGGACGCGCTTAAAGGGGAAGCCCAGCCTTTCCTGATCAAGCCGAATCTGGATGAGATCCGGATGCTCACCGGGCGGGAAACGCTTCGGACCGGTGAGATTTCCGAGGCGGCTGAGGTCCTGCACCGTAAGGGTATAGAGGCGGTCGTTATCTCTCTCGGAGCAGAGGGGGCGGTCCTTTCGTGTCCGCAGGGCCTGTTCCGGGCTATTGTTCCAAAGGTCACGGCGGTGAATACCGTTGGCTGCGGGGATACGATGGTCGGAGGCTTCGCGGTCGCATTATCCCGCGGCGCTGGCCTGCCGGAAGCACTGCGGTTTGCGAGTGCCGTATCGGCTGCCGCGGCTATGACGGACAGGACTGGTTTCTATCTGTTGAGCGATATGGAGGAAATGCTCGGCAGAATCGAGATCCGGCAGATCGGTTGAAGACCGGCGATGTCTGCGGTATCCCGGACGGTCCCGTTCCGTAAAACAATTGTTAATTTTTCCGCAAACATATAGGAAAAAGAATAGAACTGTGCTATACTATATATAGTTATGATCTCCGTACAACGGAGTATTCCATTACAGGGGGGTAATCAAATGGCCAATAAGTATGCAGGAACACAGACAGAGAAGAATCTTCAGGCGGCTTTTGCCGGTGAATCTCAGGCGAGGAACAAATATACATATTTTGCTTCTGTAGCGAAAAAAGAAGGATATGAGCAGATCGCGGACATTTTCCTGAAGACAGCCGACAACGAGAAGGAACATGCCAAGATGTGGTTCAAGGAACTCGAGGGCATCGGCGACACCGCTGCCAACCTGACAGCCGCTGCTGAGGGCGAGAACTTTGAGTGGACCGACATGTACAAGGAGTTCGCAGAGACCGCTCAGGCAGAGGGATTCCCGGTACTGGCAGCCAAGTTCCGCATGGTCGGTGAGATCGAAAAGCATCATGAGGAGCGTTATCGCGCGCTGCTGCATAATGTCGAGACCGCAGCCGTTTTCGAGAAGAGTGAAGTCAAGGTCTGGGAGTGCCGTAACTGCGGACATATCGTCGTAGGTACCAAGGCGCCCAAGATCTGCCCGGTATGCGCACATCCGGAGAGCTACTTCGAGGTTCACGCGGAGAATTACTGAGCCCTGACCGCAGAGACCGGCCGCAGACAGACCATAACAGAACTTCACCGGAGCACACAGCGTGCTCCGGTGTTTTTTTGTGCTTTTTTGCGGATTTTATCCTGTCCGGCCGGAAACGCTTCTTAATACAATCTTAATTCCGGTACGGAGAGGCTTAACACCGTCTTTATGGGATCCGTTCTATAATAGGTCCATGTTAAGGAGGGAAGATAGTAATGAGCAGTCGTCCATCAAGGAAAAAACTGTCATCCTTTCAGATCATCATTATCGGCTTTCTGGCCGTGATCCTGGTCGGGACATTCCTGCTGATGCTGCCGGTCTCATCCAAAGCGCGCTGCTGGACTTCGTTTGAGGATTCGTTCTTCACAGCGACGTCGGCGGTCTGCGTAACCGGTCTGATCGTGAAAGATACGGCGTCTTACTGGTCGCTTTTCGGCCAGGCTGTGATCCTGATCTTCATACAGATCGGCGGACTGGGCGTCATTTCCGTAACAGCTTTCATCGCCGTCATTTCCGGCAGGAGGATCTCGCTCTTTCAGCGGAGCATGCTGCAGGAAAGCATTTCAGCGCATCAGGGCAGGATCACGCTTACGGACAACGACCCGGGCGGATGCTGTTTTACAATTTACTTACCGATGAGAGAGGTGCAGGTCAATGGCTAATCCTGTAATACTGGTGATCGAGGACGATACACCTGTCCGCAATCTGATCGTTACAACGCTGAAAACACATGAATACAGGTTCCTGACCGCGAAGAACGGGGCGGAAGCAGTCATGATGGCAACGTCTCACAATCCGGAAGTCGTTTTCCTGGATCTGGGACTCCCGGATATGGACGGGATCGATGTCATACGTCAGATCAGAAGCTGGTCCAATATGCCTATCATCGTGATCAGCGCGCGGAGCGATGACGCGGATAAGATCGAAGCTCTCGACGCCGGAGCGGATGATTATCTGACCAAGCCGTTTTCCGTGGACGAACTGCTGGCGCGTCTGCGCGTAACGATCCGCCGGCTGAGCCTGATGACCGGTGACGGAGGCAGCGACCATTCCGTTTATACAAACGGGAAACCGACGATCGATCATTCTGCCGGAGTCGCGTATCTGGACGGAGAAGAGCTCAAGCTGACGTCCATGGAGTATAAGCTTCTCTGTCTGTTGGCCAGAAATACCGGCAAAGTCCTGACACATACGTATATTACGCAGAATATCTGGGGCAGGAGCTGGGACAACGACGTTGCATCCCTGCGTGTTTTTATGACGACGCTCCGGAAGAAGATCGAACCGGGTCCGGTTTCGCCCAAGTATATCCAGACGCATGTCGGCATCGGCTACAGGATGCTGAAGGTTGACTGATCCGCTGACGCCATGCGCAGGCAGGCGTGTTCTTGACAGATAAGACGAAGAATGATATCTTTTGTTCAGACAGAAAGAAACCGGCGCAGGCCGGGATGTCGGACAGGAGATAGAGATGAAGAGATTATTACTGATCGCGGTATTCTGCATAGTGGTCATAGCAGCTTCCTGCATACGGATCGATCCACAGGACAGCGGGGCATCCAAAGCGGAACCGTCAGCCGCGGAATCGACCATGGAATCCGCGGCGGAATCATCGGCAGAAGAATCTGTGCCTTACGAGGGGCTTGTTTTTCATACGGCTGACCGGGACGGAAACGTCTGGGATCAGTCTGTTTTTATGGAAAACAGTCTGACCATGATCAATTTCTGGGAGCCGTGGTGCGGTCCCTGTGTTGGTGAGATGCCTGACCTTGAGAAGCTTGCTGCCGACTATAAGGACAGAGGTTTTGTGATCCTCGGTGTATACAGCACTGCGGATATGGAGAAGGACGTGGATCAGGTCCTTGACTATACCGGCGTGACCTATCCGATTCTGCATTATTGTGTGGACTTTGATCAGTTCCAGACAGGATATGTCCCGACGACGGTCTTTGTGGACGCAGAGGGCAAAGTCCTTGGTGAACCGTATATCGGTTCTCGTTCGTATAAAGAGTGGGCCGGGATCGTCGAGGATCTCCTGAACGGAAAGGACGGCGGAAATGGATAAGCGCAGAAATACGGCCGGGTGGATCGTGCTGACTGCCGGTATCGTTCTGATCGCGGCGGGATGTATCCTGGGTCAGCCGGATTCCGTCCTTGCCAAAGCGATCCGGATCTGTCTGGAGTGTGTCGGAATTGGATAAAAAAACTTCTTCCCGCAAGCGGACCGCTTCTTATCGCCGCTTCGGCATACAGGCGGCTGCCGCACTGCTGCAGAATGCCAATTTTACGGGCTTTTTTACGGGAAAGATCTATGACGGGCCGCTCAAGCAGGTCTGTGTGCCTGGACTGAACTGTTATTCCTGCCCCGGAGCGGTTGGAGCCTGCCCGGTCGGATCGCTGCAGAATTTTCTCGGCGGGCTGAACTTCCGCATCCCGTACTATATCGTCGGGCTCCTGGTCTTTTTCGGAGCGCTTCTGGGAAGAGCAGTCTGCGGCTTCCTCTGTCCGTTCGGATGGATTCAGGAGCTCCTGAACAAGATCCCTTTTTACAAAAAGAACCGCTTTAAGGCGGATAAAGCGCTTCGTTCTGTCAAGTATTTTGTACTGGCGGCGACCCTGCTGCTTCCGCTCTTTGTGAAACTGACACCGTTTTTCTGCAAATATCTGTGTCCCTCGGGGACATTGGCCGGGATCCTGCTGGCGGCTTCGGATCGGATGATCCGTGGTCAGCTGGGATGGCTTTTTACGTGGAAAGCGGCCGTGCTTCTTGCATTGATCGCGGCAAGTCTTGTGATCTGGCGGCCTTTCTGCAAGTATCTGTGTCCGCTCGGCGCGCTTTATGGATTCTTCAACAAGGTCGCGCTGTACCGGATGGATCATGACGCTTCCGGATGTGTGCACTGCGGAGCCTGTGCGAAAGCCTGCCGGATGAATATCGATCCGGCCCGCACACCTAACAGTATGGAGTGCATCCGCTGCGGGGACTGCGTGCGGAGCTGCCCGCAAGGCGCATTGCGGATCGGTTTCCGCCGCGGGACAGAGGCCGGCGGCAATCCGCATACGGAACGGAAAACAATAACAGACAGTACAAATTAAGGAGGGGTTCGCGATGGCAAGTGTTTTTATGAGATTTCCGGGCGGCAAAAGCAAGGCTCTGACTTTGAGCTATGACGACGGCGTAGAGCAGGATATCCGCCTGATCCGGATCATGAAGGAAAACGGCCTGAAAGGGACGTTTAACCTGAACAGCGGCCTGATCGCTCCGGAGGGGACGGTTTATCCGGCAGGCCAGGTGCACAGGAGAATGACGCTTTCCCAGATGCAGCATCTTTATATCGAGAACGGCATGGAGGTCGCTTGTCATGCGCTGACGCATCCTTTCCTGGAGCAGCTGCCGGATGGCATGCTGGCGTATGAGTTGACCGAGGACCGGAAGAATCTGGAGAAAATCTACGGCGGTATCGTACGCGGTATGGCGTATCCTTTCGGAACCTATAGTGACCGGGTCATCGCTGCGGCAAAAGCTGCCGGGATCGTTTATTCCAGGACAGTCGTTTCTACGCATAAATTCGCCATCCCGCAGGAGTGGCTGAAGCTTGACGCGACCTGTCATCATAATGATCCGGAGCTCATGGATCTTGCACAGCAGTTCGTCGATCTCCGTGAAGACCGCGGTTCGGCGCTTTTCTACCTGTGGGGACACAGCTATGAGTTCGAAGGGAACGACAACTGGGACGTTATCGAGAAATTCGCCGGATTCATCGGCGGTCGCGATAATATCTGGTACGCAACGAATATCGGGATCTATGATTATGTAAAGGCGTTTGAGAAGCTTGAGAGCAGCGTAGACGGCAGCTGTTTCCATAATCCGACTGCCGAGACGCTGTATTTTGTCGATTCAGACGGCAGGAGCTGCGTGCTCAAGCCGGGCGAATACGGCAAGCTGGTCTGAGGCGCAGGGCATGACAGAAATCTCATTTCTTTTTCTGGAGCTGCTGTTTGCGGGGATCTGGGTGCTGCTCAGGATCATCGTATGGCGGCAGAAGGGACGGATCGACTGGAAGCGGGAGGCGGTACTGCTCCTGATGTATATCAATCTTGCCGTTATCCTGCGGTTCACTTTCTTCCCGATGGACCGGGTGGATGGCCGGATCCAGCCGCTTGTGTTCGATCCGGCGACGGCATATCCGTTCCGGATCAATCTGGTGCCTCTGAAGCAGCTGTTATGGTTTGAGACCAAGCGGGATCTGCTCATGAATCTCATCGGGAACGTGACGATGTTCATACCAAGCGGCATCATCCTGCCGATCCTGTATAAAAAGCTGAATTCCTTCTGGAAAGTTGCCGGCTGCGGTTTACTGATCTCGCTCTGCATCGAGATCCTGCAGCTGCCCTTCAGCAGCAGAGGAACCGATGTCGACGATCTGCTGCTCAATACATTCGGAGTCGCTGTCGGATACGGGATCTACGCGCTGGCAAAACGGCTGAAAAGGACATGAAATAAGCAAAAGAACAAATAAGGCCGTACTCCGGATTGATACCTGAAGTACGGCCTCTTTATATTGCTTATGCTCTTATTCTGTCTTATCCCATCCGGTGCGTTTGTCGAATTCGGGCCAGGCGAGCGCCGCGTAGTAACGGTGGCCTTCCGGTCCGATAACGTGATAGATATTATCCGCAGCACCGGCAGCTTCGTAGATCTTCTGCGCCTTCTCAAATTCGAACGAATTGGAAGCGAGCGGGAAGCTGGTGTCTTTCGCACCGTTGACGATGACGAGCGGGCGGGGAGCGGCCATGCCGGCCAGATCACTCATGTCAAAATACTTCATGATCCCGGGGACATAATTGCAGCTGCAGTGATGCTGCACGCCGATGGAATCCATATATCCGCAGAAGGCGGACGCGGGGATCGCGGCTTTGATGCGCGGTTCCAGAGCTGTCTCATAGCAGGTCACCGTACCGCCGCCGGACTGGCCCATGAGAGCGATCCGTTCCGGATCGATCATGTCGAAATGCGCGAGCACGCAGTCGATCCCACGGGAAACGTCCCAGCAGCGTTCACCGATCAGTGTGCGGCCGACAAGCAGCGCGCTCATCGCGATCTGATAGCAGTTCGGACCGTCCGGCGTACCGCCGCGGTCGCCGAATCCGCGCTGCTCCATGACAAGAGCTGCGAAGCCTTTCTTCACGATCTGCGGACCGAAGTCCCGGTCGCCGTCGAGGATCAGCGGTTCTTCGCCCGGATAACGGGTCTTGCCCAGCGAGATATGCATGCCTTTGGTATGTCCCTGCAGGCAGATCACGAGCGGGATGCGACCCTCATACTGCAGCGGGAGCAGCAGATGACAGTCTACTGTTACGGTCGGCTCGCTGGAGAACGTAAAACAGATGTCGCGATAGCGGATCCCGCCGTTATCAGGCTCTTCTTCCGTATCGCTGACGATCGTGAAATCGTCGGACTCGGCGGTCTCAAGCGGCAGGCCCAGGAGTTCTTTTAGTTTCTCTCGGGCAGCCTTCTGCCATTCCCATACGTCCATTCCGGGACGGTAGGACATCCTGTAAGGCGCGTTCGCCATTAGCTCTTTATGTTTATCCATTGGATCCAGATGCAGCATAGAAAGTACCTCCTGAATTCATTTTTGTCGCGGACCTGTAAACTGTCTGCATCATACTCTCTTTACCGATAACTGTCAAGGAAGCGAATCCTAAAAAATCAGTTGACGAAAACCGCGATCAGGGGTATCATGGATTTAGTTTAGTATGCTTCTATAACAATTTTGACCGCAGCAGCGGATGATCCCGAAGGAAGGTTCTCTTATGCCGGATATGAAAAAATACACGATACTGACAGAGGAACAGAACCTGGCGCTGATCCGCCGTCTCCGCAAACCGGAGGGACGGATCGATGTCGTCATGGATACGGATACATATAACGAGATCGATGACCAGTTCGCGCTGTCTTATCTGGTCCGGTCCGATGAGAAGGCGGATGTGAAAGCGATTTACGCCGCGCCTTTTTATAACAGCAATTCCGTCGGTCCGGAGGACGGGATGCTGAAGAGCTATGACGAGATCCTGCATCTGCTGACGTTACTTGGCCGGGAGGATCTCAAGGATTCTGTTTATCGCGGATCGGAGGATTATCTTCCGGATGAGGAGACGCCGCAGGATTCGGACGCAGCCCGGGATCTTGCCGCGCGCGCTATGCAGTACACGACGGAGGAACCGCTCTATGTCGTCGCAACCGGCGCGGTCACGAATGTCGCTTCCGCGATCCTGATGCGGCCGGAGATCATCGACCGGATCGTGGTCGTGTGGCTCGGAGGGACCGCAATCCACTGGCCGCACAACCGGGAATTCAATCTGATGCAGGATATTGCCGCGGCCCGGATCATTTTCGGCTGCGGAGTTCCACTGGTACAGCTCCCCTGCGCGGGCGTGGTTTCCGCGTTTACCATCAGCGGTCCGGAGCTTGTTTATCACCTGAAGGGACGGAACGCGCTCTGCGATTATCTTGCGTCCTATACGATACAGGAAGCGGAGAAAGCCAGCCCGTATTCGACCTGGACACGCGCGATCTGGGACGTGACCGCGGTCGGATGGCTGCTCGACGGCCCTTTTATGGAAGATAAGCTGATCCACAGCCCGATACCGGAATATGACGACCGGTATGCATTTGACGACAGGAGACATTTCATCAAGTACGTCTATCAAATCAACCGTGACGCGCTGATGGAAGATCTCTTCGCGAAACTGCGGAAATGATCCGGATATGCCGGATAAAGTGATTGGTGACAGAAAATGATTCTAAAGATTTATGCAGCAGTTCTTGTCGTAGTCAGTCTGATCGCGTTCATCTTATACGGGGTGGATAAAAGCAGGGCTGTCCGGAAAGCCTGGCGGATCAAGGAATCTGTCCTGCTCGGACTCGGACTGCTTGGCGGAGCGGCAGGCGCACTGCTTGGAATGAAAGTATTCCATCACAAGACAAAACATTGGTATTTCTGGGCGGTCAATGCCTGCGGTCTGGTCGTGCAGATCGCGGTACTCGGCCTGATCATTCATAAACTATAAAAACAGGAGGTCAATTATGAGCGAAGGAATGGACAAGGCGGCACGCAGACAGTTCGTTATCGACAGAGCCATCTCCCGGATCAACTGGGATGCGGAGGGCCTTGAGGAGGCACGCGCACTGCATGAGGCAGGCAAGGATGCGGAGGCTTTTGAAGCGGTGATCGCGCATCTGCGCACACGTGAGAACCCCAAATATCTCTTTGAACGTGCGGATATGGAGGCATACAAGGATCCTGCTGCGATAGAGGAGATCATGCGGGAAGTGGATCTTGTCATGGATCACACGTTGTACGGATATCATTACGAAGGAGAGATCGACTGGTTCTTCAGCCCGCTTGCGAACACGTCGCAGGACCGTGAATGGTGCTGGTCCCTGTACCGTATGATCTATCTGCAGCCGCTTGCGCGCGCGTATGTGCTGAACGGCAATGAAGAGTATACAAAGCAGTTCCTGTGGTATCTGGAGTCCTTCTATGATAACTGTCCGGTCGATCCGTATATGGCCGATCCGGATTATTCGCTGGGCGGAGGCTGGACAGGAGCCTGGCGCCACATTGAGACGGGAATCCGTTTCTACACCGCGCTGATGCCCTGCTACGTCGCGTTCCGCAGGTCCGAGGCGTGGGATACGGCAGGATGGGCGTATTTCCTCAACATGGTCTATGATTCCGCGGAATACCTGATGGTATACTATACGAACCACATCCATTCCAGCAACTGGCTGAGCATGGAGACGACGGGACTCCTGCAGTGCGGCGTACTTTTCCCCGAGCTTAAAAATTCCGAAGAGTGGCGCAGAATGGGCTACCGCAGATTCTCTCAGGAGGTCATGTATTCATTCGACGAAGACGGCATCCATATGGAGAGAACGCCAATCTATCATATGACGGCGGCAGTCTGCTTCACGCAGTGCTATGACATCTGCCGCAAGAACGGGATTCCTGTCCCGGATTACGCGCTGCCGATCCTCGAGAACGCGGCCGCGTTCCTGATGGCTGTTACGAAGCCTGATTTCACAACGCAGATGACCGGCGACGCGGACCGCAACAATCTGCTCGCGATCCGCAGCGACGAAGCACTGTATGAGGGCATGAACCTGTCGTTCTGGCCGCAGGATCTGAATGAAATGCGCGGTTTCATCCGCCATATCGCGGATCTGACAGGCCGCAAGGATCTCCTGTACATCGCGACAGGCCGCAAGCAGGGCGAAGAACCTGCGCGCAACTATCCGTTCAAGGCGTCCGGATTCTATATCATGCGGACGGGCTGGGGACAGAAAGACAGCTATTTCGCTCTGCAGGGTCTGCGGATCGAGCGCGGCGAGCATACCGCTCACGTTCACAACGATACGGGGCATTTTGAGCTGCAGATCGGCGGGACGGATATCCTGGTCGATACGGGACGCTTTATCTACGGCAGAACGGCCTGGCAGGAGTGGCGCGAATACTTTATGTCTTCCCGCGCGCACAATACGCTGGAGGTAGAAAACCGCCTGATGGGCCATGTCCCCGGAGACAGAGAATTCTGCGCGCGTGCATGGCTGCACAGGTTTGAGGAAG
Source organism: Bacillota bacterium (assembly GCA_017441925.1). Classification (GTDB taxonomy): domain Bacteria; phylum Bacillota; class Clostridia; order Lachnospirales; family Bianqueaceae; genus RUG12817. The sequence goes on along the minus strand of JAFRUE010000014.1, from coordinate 25,258 downwards.
GCAAGGCTGCGGACGGCAAGGGCAATGAGATCGGCTATCAGCTGATCGATATGTCTCATAATGGCTATTCTTATGCGGACGATCCGATGAATCACCGCCGCATGGCAGCAAGACTGGACGGGGATATTTTCGGCCTTGCAGACGAAGTGACAGGACTGGCGCTTACACAGCACGATATCAATCTCTGGTTCAATTTCGCGCCGGGCGAGCTTGAGATCGACGGTTCCAAAGCAATTTATACGACGGAGAAGGGTGAGCGTTTTGTCATCGCGGTCCTGACGCCGGAAGATGCAAATCCCGGTGTCGTGCCGGAGCTCAAGAGATTCAAGGGCGATCTGGATCCGATCGGTGGCTGGGTCTCCTATGGATACGCGGTCAAGGAGCCCGCGCCGCAGCTCTGTGTTACTTATAAATGTGCAGCACCGATGCGCTCCTGCATCGCGATCGCTCCGGAAGCTGCCTGGAACGCGGCGGATAAAGAGAGCGTCAAGGCTGTCTTCGGTAAGATTTTCAGTACAAAATAAACTGCAGAAGAGGAATCTATGATTATTCTGGTCGATATGGACGACACCATGGAACAGCTGCTCGCTGCCTGGATCCGGGGCGTCAACGAACGATACGGGACGGATACGGCCTATGAAGAAATCCTGTCATGGGATGTTTCGGCGGCTTTTCCCGGGCTGACGCATGATCAGGTCTATGCCATACCAGAAGAACCCGGTTTCTGGGGGACGGTAGATCCGATGCCCGGTGCCGCGGAGGCGCTTGAAAGGCTGATCGCAGCCGGGCATGAGGTCTATATCGTGACAGCGGCGACGCACGAATCGCTGTCGGAAAAGATGACGGATCTCCTGTTCCGATGGTTCCCGTTTATCTCCTGGGATCATGTGATCATTACAAGCCGCAAACAGATGATACGCGGGGACGTCCTGATCGACGACGGAATCCATAATCTGGAGGGCGGAAGCTACGCCAAAATCCTGATGACCGCGCCGCACAACGTGCATTATGACGCGGAAAGCGCTGGCATGATCCGGGTCCGGAACTGGGACGAGATCGAAGAAGCAGTCGGAAAACTGGAACAGGACGGTGTGAGGCCGAGCGCCGGAAGCGGCGGACAACAGAACTGATCTGAACAAAAAAGACTGCGGAATCCTGATATGCTGTCGGGATTCCGCAGTTTTTTTTATTTATCCGGTGCTTATATCGGCCTGTCCGGATGAGTGAAGATGGCTTGTGTTGGTTGCGGCGGTAAAAATTCCTTAAATGTCTTTTTTTACCGCCGGTTTCTTGGCTTCAAGCAAAAAAACAGCCTGAAATCAGGCTGCTTCGGAGTGTTTCATGCTATTTTAGGAGTATCTGACCAGGTTTTGTCACGAGAAAATGCTCTCATGGCGGTAAAATCAGGTGTTTTTGCAAAATTTACTGCCGAAACCGGCGGTAAAAATAACAAAAATAGGAGCTTTTACCGCCGCATCCAGAGAAAAGTGTCCCGGCTGCAATGTCTTGACATCCGCACCCCAGCACAAGTGTCCCGGCAGCGGCTGTCGAGGCGCTGTGCAGACTGCTGTAGTCGAAGCACTATCGGCCGCAGCCTGATGACGGCGGCAGGTTACGCTTTTGTAAAATCCAGACGCATGAATTTCCGGGGATGGAACGGTCGGTCCGGAACCGGACGGTCCGGAATCTCCAGTTCGTATTTCTCGTAACAGTTGATGACCTGTGTGGTACCGTAAGTCAGTTCACGTTTGAAATTGTAATTATAATCCGCGTGCATGTGTCCGTGCAGCATATAGGCGGGATGATAGCGGTCCATCAATTCGCGGAAGCACTCGAATCCCTGATGACAGAGATCTGTCCCGTCGCCCAGCCGATAAGCCGGGGCATGGGAGAGCAAAATGTCAAAACCTTGCGCGCGGTGCAGCTTGCCGCGCAGCCGCATGATGCGGCGGACCATATCTTTCTCCGTATACTGGTAATTGCCGGGACGGTACCGCATGGAACCGCCGAGGCCAAGAATGCGCACGCCGCCAAATTCGACCAGACGATCGTCTATGCAGAAACATCCCTCCGGCGGTCGCCTGTCATAGCGTTCGTCGTGGTTGCCGTGCACATACAGAACCGGCGCTTTGGTAAAAGTTGCCAGGAATGAAAGGTATTCCGGCTTGAGATCGCCGCAGGAAAGGATCAGTGAATAAGGCTCGAGCATGCCTTCTTTATAGTGGTCCCAGAGGAAACGGGATTCGACATCGCTGAGAACAAGAATCTTCATATAAACCCGGTCTGCAGCCGGCGCGGCCTCCTTTCCTGTATAGTCCGATACGATCATTTATATCTGTATTATACCATAAATCGCCGGATCCGCAAACAGAAAATGATGACGGATGAAGCTTGTCTTTTTCAGACAGTTGTGATACACTGCGGATAGTATACAACTCGTGAGAGGGAGGACAAATTATGCTGTTGAAACATATCTGGAACCAGCCGGGCAGTGTCTGCGAAAACAGACTCGCGCCTCGTTCCTGGTACATTCCTTTTCAGGAGGGGACGGATCCGGACCCTCTGAGCGGTTATCGTTCTGAACTCATGAAAGATCTTGCCGGAGACTGGAATTTCCGGCTTTTCAGCTGCCCGGAAGCGCTTCCGGAAGGCTGCATCAGTGAAAACTATGATACGTCGGATATGGACAAGCTGCCTGTTCCGTCCTGCTGGCAGATGTACGGATATGACCAGTGCCAGTATACGAACGTGCGGTATCCTTTCCCCTGCGACCCGCCGAATGTGCCGGCGGAGAACCCGACAGGCCTGTATATCCGCGATTTCACGCTTCCCAAGGACTGGGAGGGGACGCAGAAGACGATCGTTTTTGAAGGTGTGAATTCCTGCCTGATGCTGTGGGCGAACGGCAGATACGTCGGCTACTCCAAGGGCAGCCGCATTCCGGCGGAATTTGACCTGACGGAATATCTGCATGCTGGCAGGAACAGGATCGCCGCTGTTGTTCTCAAGTGGTGCGACGGGACATATCTGGAAGATCAGGACTGCTTCCGTTATTCAGGAATCTTCCGCAACGTTTATCTGCTGAAGCGCGCTGCGGGCCATATCGTCGACTATATGATCACGGCAGATCCGGACAGCGGCGAGATCAAGATCGAGGTCCGCACAGACGGTAAAGGCAAAGTCCGTGCCGAGCTTTACGGACCCGGCAAGGCTGTCGGCGCGAGAGCGGACGCTGTGGCGGCTGTGGACGCGGATGCCAATGGCGAAGCGGTTCTCAGTTTTACGGTCAAGAAACCGATCCTCTGGAATGCGGAGCATCCTGAGCTTTACCGTGTGATCCTGCGCAAGGCCGGAGAGGTCATCGCGGTCCAGACAGGCTTCCGCAAGGCGGAGATCCGCGACGGCGTGTTCTATTTCAACGACAGACCGATCAAGCTGAAGGGCGTTAACCGTCACGATTCCAATCCGCTGACAGGCCAGACGGTTTCTATGGACGACATGCGCAGGGACCTTGTGCTGATGAAACAGCACAACGTCAATACGATCCGTACTTCCCATTATCCCAATGATCCGCGTTTCCTGGAGCTTGCGGGACGGATGGGCTTCTATGTGATGGACGAATGCGATCTGGAGTCGCACGGCGCGTGGTCGAACGGCATCAATCTGCCGGATGATCCGGAGTGGAAAGAAGCCTGTGTCGATCGTATGAAGAGAATGGTGGAGCGCGATAAGAACCAGCCCGCCGTCATCTTCTGGTCGCTCGGCAACGAGTCCGACTTCGGACACAATCATTTCGCGATGGCGGATTATGCGAAAAAGCACGGCGGCAAGAGGCTTGTCCACTATGAGGGACAGTTCCACCGCCAGGAGCTTGGCGATGCGTGCATTGACATGAACAGCCGTATGTATCCCGCGATCAGCTGGATGAAAGAATACGTAGCCAATCCGGATCAGAAGAAGCCTCTGTTCCTGTGCGAATACGTGCATTGTATGGGCAACGGCCCCGGAGACCCGGCCGATTACTGGGATCTGATCTACAAGGAGCCGAAGCTGATGGGCGGTTGTGCCTGGGAGTGGTGTGATCACGCGATCCTGGCGAAGAAACTGCCGGACGGGACAGTTAAGCCGGCAAGAGCTCTGCGCGGACAGGAGGGACAGGAATTCTACGCTTACGGCGGAGATTTCGGCGAATGGCCGCATGACGCGAACTTCTGCATGGACGGTCTGGTATATCCGGACCGTACGCCGCATACCGGCCTGCGCGAGTACAAATTCGTTATCGCTCCGGTTAATTTCGCGTTCCCGGATCCGGACGGCAAGATCATCCAGGTCACCAACCGGTATGATTTCTCCGATCTGTCCGGCCTGAAGCTGCGCTGGACCGTCGAGCAGAACGGAATCCGTGTCGCCGGCGGAGTGCGGGAATTCCCGGATATTGCGCCGGGCGAGAGTGCGGACGTGCGTCTGCAGTACACACTTCCCAAGAACGGCACGGTGATCCTCCGCGCTGAAGCGATCGCCAAGGACGGGAATCCGTATTTCGACACCGGAGAAGTTATCGCGAGAGACGAGAAGGAGCTTGCCCGGGAGGAAATGGCACTTTCTGTTTCAAACGGATCGGGACCGATGGAGATCTGGAAAAAGGACGGAAAGATCGTCCTGAAGGGACAGACTTTCTGCTACATTTTCGGAGAATATACAGGTCTCCCGCTGAGCCTCGAAGTCGAGGGACGGGAGCTGATGGCAGGATCCGCGGAGTTCTCGATTTTCCGCGCGCCGATGGACAATGACCGCAACGTGATCCGCGAATGGGAGATGTTCGGTATCGACAAAGCCCAGACAAGGCTTGAGAAGATGGATATCTACGATGCCCGTCCGGAAGAGATCACGTTCCATACCCGCCACGTGCTGGCAGCGGCTTCCATGCTGCCGATCGCTGTCGTAACGAGCAGCTGGACCATTACCGGCGACGGCAGGATTAAGCTGGCGCAGGACGTCAGTGTCCGCGATGAGACAGAGAGAGAGCTGATGCGGATGAATAACGGCGTAAAGAAAGAGGACGGTACATTCGAGAGAAGGCTGTATCTGCCTCGTTACGGACTGCTGCTTCCGCTGAAGGAAGATTACGACCGTGTCCGTTACTTTGGCTACGGACCGGACGAAAGCTATCAGGATAAACATCACGCGTCCTATAAATCGCTCTTTGCCGGTACGGTCAAGGGACTCTTTGAGAACTACCTGAAGCCGCAGGAGAACGGTGCGCACTATGACACGCAGTGGGTATCCGTCAGAGATTCGAACGGGTTCGGAATCGAGGCTGCGGGAGCATCCTTCTCTTTCAACGCAAGTCCGTATACCCCGCATGAGATCGCGGCTTCCGGTCATCCGTACCAGCTGCCCGAGTCTCACAGGACGATCCTGATCCTGGACTACGCACAGAGCGGAAGCGGTTCCAATTCCTGCGGACCGCGTCTTCTGCCGCAGTACCAGTTCACGGAGAAAGAATTCCATTTTGAAATTGAATTACTGCCCGATCGTAAAGAATAAGGAGAAACATGTATACAGATTCGGAAGGTAAGAAATGGTGGAAGGGTAATGTGCACATGCACACGACGCGCAGTGACGGACGGGCTGAGCCGGAAGCTGCCTGCAAAGGATATCTCGAAGCCGGCTATGATTTCATCGCGCTGACAGACCACTGGAAGCAGAGCGAAGAGGACAGTTATCAGGGAATGCTGATGATTCCCGGAGTCGAGCTCGATACGATGACGGATGGGTGCTGGCATATCGTCGGACTCGGAATGCAGCGGCCGATCGCTCTGCAGAGGGACGAAGGCGGTAAAAGGATCCATCTTCCGGCGCAGACGCTGATCGACGGCATCCGGGAAGCAGGCGGACTCGCGATTCTGGCGCATCCCGCATGGTCTCTGGAGCAGCCCGCCGATATCGTGAAACTGACAGGACTGGCAGGGACGGAGATCTACAATTCTGTCTCCGGCTATCCGTACTCATCGCGGGCTGATTCCAGCGTGATCCTGGATCTTGCTTCCGTGCTGGGCCTGCGGCTGCCGTACCTTGCTGTGGACGATACGCATTTCTACCGAGAAGAGCCATACCGCGGGTTTATCTATGTGCAGGCAGATGAATGCACCGCGCCTGCGATCGTGGAAGCGATCCGTGAGGGACGGTTCTACGCGTCGCAGGGCCCGCGGATCTATAAAGATTACTTCGAGAACGGTGAATATGTCGTAAAAGTCGATCAGGCGGTGTCTGTCGTGTTCTATTCCGCAACGTACTATCAGAGGGACACGACGCAGGTCGGAGATAAAGAAGGACTGAAAGAAGCCCGCTTCCGCCTGAAAGCCTCGGATCACTTTGTCCGCGCGATGGTGACGGATTCGCTCGGCCGCCATGCCTGGACTTCGCCGCGAGACGTGCGGCTGGAGGATATCATTAAGATCTAAAATAACCATAATAGAAAAAGATGTCCGTCGCAAATACTGTTGCTAAAGCAAAGGGTATTTGCGAACGGACATCTTTTTCTTTGAGGATAGTTTTAGATGGATAAAAGATATCCTCCGGCTGGATGCAGAGCGGAAGTCCACGCCTTGCAGGATTATTATAACGGCTGGACGCTAGCAGGCAGTCCGGGAACTGCTGCTGTAGTCATACGCAATGTATCAAACAAAACACACCCCCGCAAATACCCTTTGCGTCAGCAACAGTATGTGCGAGGGGTGTGTTTTGTTTTGTAATATGCTTAAGATTGCTCAGCGTTCTCCTGAGCTGCCTGCTGGCGGGAACGCTCAGCGTTCATGATCTTGACGCGCTGTTCTGCGGAAAGATAGCGCTTGCGCATGCGGATATTCTTGGGAGTGATCTCGACAAGCTCGTCTTCGGAGATGAATTCCATACACTGTTCCAGACTGAGGACACGGTACGGTGTCAGGCGGAGCGCCTCGTCAGCCGCGGAAGAACGCATGTTGGAGACGTGCTTTTTCTTACAGACATTGACGACCATATCGCCGCCGCGGGAATTTTCACCGACGATCATGCCTTCATAGACCATAGTCTGCGGTCCGATAAAGAGCGCGCCGCGGTCCTGTGCGTTGTAGAGCCCATAGGAGACAGCCTCGCCGGTCTCAAAAGCGATCAGGCTGCCGTGTGTACGGGACATGATCTCGCCTTTATACGGCTCATATCCGCTGAAAATATGGTTGATGACAGCTGTGCCCTTGGTATCGGTCATCAGCTGGCTGCGGTATCCGATCATGCCGCGCGCGGGAATCTTGAATTCGACGCGGCTGTATCCGCCGTAGACCTGCGTCATGTTCAGAAGCTCGGCCTTGCGGACGCCGGCGCTCTCCATCAGAGTTCCGGTATAGATGTCCGGCAGGTCGACGGTCAGAATCTCGATAGGCTCAAGCAGCTGGCCGTTGACGGTCTTGGTGATGACCTGGGGACGGGAAACAGCAAATTCATAACCCTGACGGCGCATTTCTTCGATCAGGACGGAAAGATGCAGCTCACCGCGGCCGGATACCACGTAGGCATCGGGAGAATCCGTATCCTCGACACGCAGACTGATGTTGGAGTCAAGCTCGCGGTAGAGGCGGTCATGCAGATGACGGCTCGTTACGTACTGTCCCTCACGGCCTGCGAACGGACTGTCATTAACGCGGAAAGTCATCGAAAGGACAGGCTCGTCGATCTCAACGAAGGGAAGAGGCTCGATACAGTCAGGAGCACAGATCGTTTCGCCGATATTGATCTCCTTAATGCCCGAGACCGCAACGATGTCTCCGACAGAAGCGTCGACGAGCGGTACACGGGAAAGACCTTCGAAAGTGAACACAGTCGCGAGACGGACGCGGGAAGAAGTGCTGTTCTTACCGCAGATCACCGCTTCGTCACCGACCTTAAGTCTGCCGCGTTCTATGCGTCCGACCGCGATACGGCCGGTATAGGTGTCATAATCGATATTCGAGACAAGAAGCTGCAGAGGTCCGTCCGGATCGCCTTCCGGAGCGGGGATGGATTTAAGGATCGTCTCGAACAGAGGACGCAGATCCGTGCCCGGTTCAGTGGGCGAGTAAGAAGCCCATCCGTCCCTGGCGGACGCATAGACGACCGGAGAATCCAGCTGCTCATCAGAAGCGCCGAGATCCAGGAAGAGCTCGAGAACGTCATTATAGACTTCTTCCGGGCGGGCCATCGGACGGTCGACTTTATTGATAACGATGATCGGGACCAGATTGAGATCCAGAGCTTTCTTCAGGACAAAACGTGTCTGGGGCATGCAGCCTTCAAACGCGTCGACGAGCAGCAGTACGCCGTTGGCCATTTTAAGGCTGCGTTCCACCTCGCCGCCGAAATCTGCATGTCCCGGAGTATCGACGATATTGATCTTGTATCCTTCGTACTCCAGGCCTGTATTTTTCGCAAGGATCGTAATGCCGCGCTCTTTCTCAAGGTCATTCGAATCCATAACACGCTCGTCGACTTGCTGATTCTCACGGAAAATGCCGCTCTGGCGCAGCATCGCGTCGACAAGTGTGGTCTTACCGTGATCAACGTGCGCGATGATCGCGATGTTTCTGATTTTGCTCTGGTCTGTCATCTTACCTCTTCTTTCTCTCTTCAGCAATGTCATAACGCAGGCTGCATTACCGTGCGTATGTCAAAAAAATAAAAACGGCTGCTGTACAAGTGCCTGTTCTTTGTATCTGTACACAGACACGCTGAACAGTTTAACTTATACACAGCCGTTTGTCAAGATTTTTATCGTGTTTAAGGCAATGATCCGGCCGGATTCAACGGTTCGTCCGCATCAGAAAATCACGGACCAGCGAGTAGATCCGCTCATGTCCCGCGTCATTCGGATGCAGCCCGTCCGGCATGAAACGTTCCCGCAGTTCGGGAATCTCCGGCTGTATACCGCTTTCCCGATAGAGATCGATCACAGGGATACTGTAGTATTCCGTCACTTCCCGGATGCAGTTCACATAATCCCGGAGTGAACCGACGCTGCGGACGCCCCATTCGTTGTAGACACGGTTTTCGTTCAGACGGTGCGTCGGCGTGAGGAAAACGATCAGCGCGTCTGGATAACGGGCGATCAGATCCGTACAGAGATTATGCAGCGCACCGTAGAAAGTGTCGTCGTTCCTGTCGCTGAAATGGCCGATTGCAGCGTCGCCGTGACCGTAATCATTCGTGCCGCCGAAAACAAAGACCGCGTCCGCATCCGGATCCATGCCGGCTATGCGGGTACGGAAGTATTCGTCATAGACCGGTTTGGGAGAAACGCTCTGCTGTCTGGAAATACGGGTCCCGCCGATCCCGTAGCCGCGGGTAACGGCTCCGTCACGGGAGGCGAGCAGGTTCCAGAAGGTATGGTCAAGAGAACTTGTACCGTGGCCTTCCGTAATACTGTCCCCGAGGAAATTGATCTTCAGTCCTTTGATCTGCATGATGTGTCAGCTCCTTTCACCGGCAGGTCCCGGCAGAAAAATCTTTAATATCTGTCTTAAAAACCAGCCATTTCCAAAAAACGTTACATAATAAGGGTGAAGGCAGGATCAAAACGGCCCGCGCTGGCGCCGCAGAAAGTCACGGATCCGCGGGAGCAGCAAGGCGATGATCGCGATTATCAGAACCGGCAGGACGATCCAGTGGATCAGGGAGAGGATCTTCTCTGCATTGCCGGGATTGTTGTCTCCGGCAATCTGTACGTCGCGCGGTACCGATACAGTGTCCATGACGACACAGTCAAGCGCAATCGTGATCTCGGGATCCGCAAGCATTGTGTAGATGACGGTTCCGACCTTGTCTCCGGCCTGTACAGGAGCCTGCAATTTGTCCGGCAGAGAGAGCGTGTGGGAGAAGAAGGATCCAAGTCCCTCGGCATCCGTGGGCTTGCGGCTCAGCGTTTCAGCGTAGAAGGTCAGCGCGCCGTCGATCGCGATATTGGTGTAGGCGATTTTGTTGTTGCCGGAATAGACGGGCACGCGCGCAATGGAGGAACCGTCATAATTGATCGTGACCGGCTGATAGTAGTCGAGTCCGAAACGCATGAGATCGTATGCATCGTAATAAGCAGAATCTTCTCCGGCAGTACCGCTTACGACACCGACCAGATCCATCGTCTCGGATCTTGCGAATACAAGGATATTGTTGCGGCTGTAGCGGCCGCCGGTAACGTATTCGATATAGGTCAGAGAGATTGTCTGCCGCAGCGGCAGGTCATTCGGGTAATAACGGGTCTCATCGATCTTGTTGGTCGGATCGATCGCGAACAGATCCGAACTCATGATGTCATACAGTTCCTGTTCTCTGCTGAAATACGCAGCGATGCGGGCGATATCTTTCGGCGTGGTATACTGCCCCGGATCGACGAGCGTGTAGACCGACGAGATATGAGTGTTGCCGGCTCCGCAGTCAGCGGCGGTCTCATTCATCCAGACAGCATAGTTCTCGACAGAACCGGCAAGAGATACGGCAAGCGCGTAGGCCGCGTCATTTGCGGAATTAAAGAGCAGAGCACCGGCCAAGTCCCGTACGGTCAGCTCTTCGCCGGGCCGCAGGAACACGACAGGGGCATCTTCCGGTACGGCGGACTCGACGTTATCCGGGACCGTGACGCGGGCCGAGAGATCGGCATGACGGACGGCTGTGAGGACAGTCAGATAATTGACCAGGCTGCCGGGATCGATCCGGGTGTCAGCCTTCTGGCTGTTCAGGACCTGCAGAGTACTGGTCTCGATCAGTACAGCCTGCTCATCGCTTGAGACGGGGAAATCCGGTGTCGCAGCTACTGCCGGCAGAGGGAAGAGCGCTATCAAGAGCACAGCACACAACAAGAACACAACGGCTGTGCGGCACAGCCGGGACGATCCGCCGCGGCCGGGATTCATCTGGATGGGAACTTTATCATTAAGGGCCATATACAGGCCTCCATTCATATGAGTTTCGAAGAAGTTTACCTGTGAATTATAACATGTTTTGGACGGACAGACAAGGGAGGAGCAAGATTTGACAGATAAAAAGAAAAACAGGATCCGTAAGATCCTGATCGGTGCGGCTGTTCTTGCCGGAGGGCTTATATATGCGGTTTTCGGGATCCGGGGACAGGACACGGTCCTCCTGGACCGGGATATATCCGATCAGGAGGAATCCGCCGGGGTTACCCTGTCTGTAACGGAAAAGGAGATACCGGCAGAGACGGAAGAATCTGAGAGCACGGATATTTCCGTGCATGTCTGCGGAGCCGTCAGGGAACCGGATCATGTGTATGTACTGCCGGCCGGATCACGGGTGGAAGATGCGGTCAACGCTGCCGGAGGCGCGGAGCCGGATGCCGCTCTGTGGCGGATCAATCTGGCCGCGCCGCTCTCTGACGGACAGCGGATCTATATTCCGGAGGAAGGAGAGGAATCCGGACTGCAGGATCTTGTTTCCATCAACATTATTACGGAAGAAAGTTCAGGAACGCACTTGACCGATCTGAATAAAGCAAGTAAAATAGAATTGGAGGATCTTCCGGGTATCGGACCTGCGCTTGCCGGCAGGATCATAGCGTACAGAGAGGAAAACGGCGGATTCTCTGATGTCGAGGAGCTGCTTAATGTGAAAGGGATCGGTGAGGTCCTGCTGTCCAGGCTGAGATCCCTGGTCACGGCAGGCAATCCGGGAACATAGAGATTCAGGAGGAAGAAATGGCATCCAAAATTCTTGTAGTCGATGATGAGAAAATGATCGTAAAAGGGATCCGTTACGCAATGGAGCATGACGGATATGAAATAGACGCGGCATATGACGGTGAGACTGCGCTTGAAATGATCCGCAACAGGCAGTATGATCTGGTGATCCTTGACGTTATGCTGCCCAAGGTGGACGGGATCCAGGTATGCCAGACAGTCCGGGAGACATCGAATGTGCCGATCATCATGCTGACGGCCAAGAGCGAAGATATGGACAAGATCCTGGGACTGGAGTATGGTGCGGACGATTATATGACCAAGCCGTTCAATATTCTGGAGCTCAAGGCCCGTGTCAAGGCGATCATCCGCAGGGCTAGCGCTTCTCAGGCACCTTCCCGCAATGTGATGGAGACCGGTTCGCTCCGCATCGATTATGACAGCCGTGAAGTAACGGTGGACGGCAAGAATGTCAATCTGACAGCCAAAGAATTCGATCTGCTGGAGCTCCTTTCCCGCAACGCAGGCAAGGTATACAGCCGTGATAAGCTGCTTGACATCATCTGGGGAAGCGAGTATCCCGGTGATGAGAGAACGGTCGATGTCCATGTGCGCCGTCTTCGTGAGAAGATCGAGCCCAAGTCAAGTGAACCCACCTACATTCAGACAAAGTGGGGCGTCGGTTATTTCTTTAAGGAATGAGTCAGAAGAACAATACTGCCTGGTACCGCAGTGTTCCGCTGCGCCTGCTTGCAGGACTGGTTATTGGAACGCTGCTGATACAGGGCGTTGCTTTTATGATCAACCGCAACGCGGTGATCAGGGACAGGGTCAAAGCCCGTATCAATGAGATCAGCCGTTACGCTGTCACGGTCGCTTCCGATATTTCGGTAAACCGTTATGTTACCGGCGCGGCTGTAACGGATTATAGTGAAGTAGACAGCATGTCGGGATTCTTCCCGGAGACGCGTATCCTCGTACTGAATGTCAGGGGACGGGTCGTGAAGGATTCCGCCAGTACAAGACGCGGCAGGACAATGTTGAATGATACGATCCTGACCGCCATGTCCGGCAGCTCCGTAACGGAGACAGAGGGACGGTACGTCAGAATCGCTGTACCGATCTTCGAATATAAGACGACGGATGTGGTCGGTGTTGTTTATGTGTCTTTCGGACTGGATCGTCAGTATGAGACCGCGAGGACCAGTATGGAATCGAATCTGCTTACGATGATCATTGCGGAGATTCTGATCCTTGCTCTGATGATCCCCGCGATCCTCTCTGCGTTCAGACCGCTTGACGGGATCAGCAAATGGCTTAAGAATGTCCAGAACGGTCATTTTGCACGGAAACCTGCGACAAGAGCCAATGAATACGGAGACATCGTCCAGACAATGGACAGTATCATTTCCACGCTGCGGGAAGAGGATCAGTCGCGTAAGGAATTCGTTTCCAACGTATCTCATGAGCTGAAGACGCCCATGTCTTCGATCAAGGTCCTGACGGAATCGCTGCTGCTGGCCGGGGACGCTTCGGTTGAGGAATACAGGGAATTTCTGCAGGACATCAATACAGAGGTCGACAGAGAGAGCACACTCATCAATGACCTCCTGTCGCTCACGAGGCTTGAGGACAATAAGAGCGGACTGAACCTTTCGATGGTCTCCATGAACGATCTTGCGGAGGTGCTGTTGAAGCGGCTGCAGCCCCTTGCGGATGCGCGGCGTATCGCACTTGTCCTTGAAAATCATACTGCTGTCGAAGCGGAAGTGGATGAGATGAAAATGTCGGTCGCGCTCTCCAATCTGATCGAGAACGCGATCAAGTATAATGTTGAAGAAGGAAGTGTCCGCGTCGGAGTGAACGCGGATCTTTCCGATGCGATCCTGACGGTCAGCGATACAGGTATCGGTATCCCGGAAGAGGATATTCCCAAGATCTTTCAGCGTTTCTACCGGGTCGACAAGACCAGGGACCGCGCGACCGGAGGGACAGGGCTTGGACTCTCCATCGTTCATAAGATCGTCACGATGCACCATGGTACGATCAGTGTTTCGAGCAAATTGAACGAAGGCACGACTTTTACGGTCAGGATACCGCTGATCGCGCCGCGTGTTCCGTCCGATGACGCTGTGTCTGCGGACGGATCCGGCAGGGAGGTGAAGAGATGAGAAGCAGAAGGACGGATCTCTTGTACCGGTCTACCGTATTTGCACTTGTGACCGTGTTGCTGTGCGGCATGTTCAGCGGATGTACAAAAGCCGGGACGGGCAGTTCCGGGAACGGAGGGGCTTCTTCTCAGCCGGCTCAGAGCTCAGCCGTGGTTTCCGGAGAGGAATCCGGAGGGGAGAATAGTACCGCGGATCTGGGGACAGCCCATATCTATTATACGAATGAGAAATACACATCCCTTATAGAGTATACGGTTACGATGGATCCGGCGCTCAGTGTAGAGGAGAAGGTGGATGAGCTCCTTACATTACTTTCAGAGCCTCAGAATGACCTAAAGAGCATCATTCCGACAGGGTTCAGGGTCGTTCCGGAAATCTCCTACAACGATAAAGGACAGGCTTTGCTCGTTATGTATATCCGGGGCAGTTACAGTTCTCTGCTGCCGAATACGGAGAATGTATTTCGTGTCGGACTTGCGAAATCGATGATCTCGCTGAAAGAACTGAGTGGGGTGCAGATCTATGCCAATGTCCCGAATGAAGCCGGGGAGAGTCCGATGACACAGATCTCGTCTCTGATCGCGGACACGATCATCGTTAATGAATCGGACGAGAATTTCTTCCAGGACGAAGTATCGTTCACGTTGTATTTTGTCAACGCCAAGGGAGATAAGCTGGTCTCGGAGAAACGGACGGCGACGGTCAGGATGTCCGAACGCAACGCGGATAAAGTCATGGCCATGCTGATCGAAGGACCGAGAGTGGATAACCATTATGCTTCGATGCCGCCGGGATCTGCTGTCAATGAGATCCTGATCCGGAATTCCGTCTGCTACGTGGATATGAACGAGAGTTTCGTGACCAATCAGGTGGGTAATGTAGAGCAGGAGATGCTGACGCTGTATTCAATCGTCAATTCCCTCACGTCGCTGTACAGTATCGATACGGTACAGTTCCTGATCGACGGACAGCAGAGAGATATATATAAGACTGTCCAGCTGAATACGGCTTTTACATTTAATCAGGATTATATAGAAACACCGTAATTACTGCATAGACCCGGTTTGCAGGCAATCCGCGATACATGCGGAAGATCATATTGCGCCGGCCGGCTTTCCCGCTGCTTGGGACAGCCGGCGCCGGTATACTGGCCGGATATGTTCTGCCGGCCGTGGCAGGACGGCTGTGTGCCGGAGGCATCGCTGCTGCCGCTGTCTGGCTGTTTTTGTGTTATGTGAAGAAACGCGGGATCCGCAGTGGAACGGTTTACTGCGGAGTCCTCGGATTGGTCTTTCTTGCCGGAATGCTGCGGGAAAATGCCTGCAGGATCGTGGATGCAGGCATGCCTGAATCCATCAGGCTTGATGCCGTCTGTACTGTCGAGAGTGCAAAAAGGACGGAATATGGCTATTCCTGTGTGATCTCTTCTGCGGGGCTTCCGGGCAGAGCCAGAGTCTATCTGACGGAATCCGCAAAAGCAGGAGAGGTCCTTGAGGGACAATTGGAGGTCATCCGGATCCGCAATCTCGGAAATCCCGGCGAATGGGACAGTGAAACGTCCGGGAAGATCCAGGGGATCTACTATACAGGTAAGATAACAGAGATCCGGAGAACGGGGAGAACACGTTTTTCTTTTGCGGTGCTCCGGGGACGGGTCGGAGAGATCCTGCGGGAAGTCCTTCCGCAGAGAGAAGCGGGCCTTGCCGCCGCGATCCTTGCGGGAGAAGATTCCGAACTGGACGGAGAGATCAGGAATGATTTCCGGATGGCTGGCATCTCTCATATTCTTGCGATCTCGGGTATGCATGTGACATTGGTCTTCACGATGATACAGAGTATCCTGTCGCGGCTGACCTTCCGGAGGAGAGCCTCCGTCTGCAGCCTCGCGGTCGTATGGATCTATACTTTTCTGACCGGCGGTGCCGCGGCGACACTGCGCGCGGCTCTGATCTGTACGGTTACCGCGCTTCAGCCGGTTCTGTACGGCCGGGAAGACAGGCTGAATACCTATTGCTGTTCCGCACTGCTTTTGATACTGGCAAAGCCGCTGTATCTGCGGGATCCGGGATTTCAGCTCTCCTATATCTGTACGATGTCCCTGACATTTTTTCAGGAGATACCGGGGCACTGGTTCCGCCTGCCTAAGGGAATCCGCCGGATTCTGGCGCCTTCCGTAGCCGTTACAGCCGGCAGCATTCCTGTCAGTCTGTACTGGTTCTACCAGATCTGCCCGTATCAGATCATTGTCAATCTGCTGATCCTTCCGTGTATGAGCATTCTGTTCGGGACAGGAGCCGCGGTGCTTGCAGTCTATCCGGTATGGAAAGAAGCGGCCCGGTTCGGGGCCGGCGCACTGTTCTATCTCCTGCGGTTTCTGTGCAGGACCGGCGAAATCGTTTCCGGACTTCCCGGCGCGGTACTGACGTTAGGCAGGCCCAAGATCATAACACTCCTGCTGTATTATGCTGCCGGTATCCTGCTGCTTACAGGCCCCACATGCCGGAAGAAGGCGTACGCCGCATCCGGCGCAGCCGTGTTTTTGTGCATGATCTCAGTGGTCTTCCCGAGGTACAGGACGGTCTGCACATTCCTGAATGTCGGGCAGGGAGACTGCTGTGTGATCGAGAGCGGACGGCAGGTTTTCATTATCGACGCAGGTCCGTCATATAGCGCGGCACTCGAACCGTTCCTGAAAAGCAGAGGGATTACGGGAATCGACGCGGCTTTTGCGACTCATTCCGACCGGGATCATACGCAGGGACTGATGAAACTGCTGAGGGATGAGGATTTTAAAGTCGGACAATGGTTCCTTCCGGAAGGAGAACTGCATGAGAACCGTATTTTTGCATCGATCGAAGCGGCGGCAGGAGTGACACGGATCAGAGCAGGGGACAGAATACAGGGCAGGAATTGTCAGTTCCTTTGTCTTTCACCGGCTGAAGGCGTTACGTATTCAGATGAGAACAGTGCCTCTCTTGTTCTGAGATTCACGGCAGATGGTCTGGATATTCTGTTATGCGGCGACGCGGACCAGGCTGCGGAAGAGCTCTTCAGCGCTGCGGCGGGTCCGTGTGAGATCCTGAAAGCCGGTCACCACGGTTCTTCGACTTCAACAGGGACAGTTCTCCTGGAAGCAGTTCAGCCGCATCTTGCAGTGATCAGCTGCGACCGGGAAGGCGGTTACGGACATCCGCACCGTGAAACGATTGAGCGGCTGGAGGACGCAGGAATACGGTATCTTGTGACGGACGATGTGGGAGCCGTTCAGATCCGGTCTTTTTTATCCAAATGGTATATACATACAGGTCCGTGAGAACGGGCATCAGAGGAGACAGTTTATGGAAGAATTGCTGGCACAGCTTCGGAGCGGGAAATACAGCCAGATATACCTTCTGTACGGATCAGAGGATTATCTGGTCAGATTTTATTCCGACCGGCTTGTCGAGAAGAATCTCTCGGAAGAAGATCGCCTGATGAATATGCAGGTCTATGAAGGATCGGCCGCGGATGTGGGACAGGTTTCTGAAAGCGCCGAGACTTATCCTTTCATGGCAGAGAAGCGCATCACTGTGATCCGGGATTCAGGCTGGTTCCAGACAAAAGGAGTACCGGAAGAGCTGGAGAATTTTGTCAAGGCGATCCCGAATCTGCCGGAGACCAGTCTCCTGATCTTTGAAGAGCATCAGGTCGATAAGAGAAGCCAGTTCTATAAAGCGGTATCCAAATACGGGACAGCAGCCGAGCTGAACCAGCCGGACCAGGAGGGCATGATCCGTTTCGCCGCAAGGGAACTCGCCAGATACGGCAAACAGACCGACCGTCAGACGGCGGTCTATTTCCTCGAGAAAGTCGGCGGGGATATGATCTATCAGCAGCTCGAGATCGCGAAGCTGGCAGCCTATGCCGGAGAGCGCCCGATCGTGACCATGAGGGATGTGGATGCAGTCTGTTCGCAGCAGGCGGAAGACAATGTCTTTAAGATGACGGACGTGCTTGGCGGACGCGATAAGAACAAGGCATTCCTGATCTATGAGCGGCTGCTCGAGGCGAATGAAGCGCCGCAGCGGATCTTCTATCTGCTTGCGGGACAGGTGCGCCGGATGTTCCGCATGAGACTTGCGATGGATAAACGGATGACGGATGCCGAATGTGCGGATTTCTGCGGAGTATCGCCACGGGCGGTCTGGATCTATCAGAAACAGGCAAGACGTTTTGACACCGGACATCTGGCACAGCTTCTGACAGATATGACCGATATGGACGAGAGGATGAAACTCAGCCGGCTCGAGGCTGATGACGCGGTCCGTCAGGTCATACTCAGAATGTAAAACCGGATACAGGGACATAAAGCCCGGCAAACGGACATATGAAAAAGCCCGGGAACCGTAATGGTTTCCAGGCTTGACTATAGACCGCGGCAGATCTTATTTCTGTTTCAGATTCTTGCGGATCTCGTCGTTCAGCTCTCTGAAAACGCCTTTAGGACTGACTTCATCCAACAGTTCTGTAATCTTAAGGACCTGCGCTTCCGTCAGGGCTTTGTTGCCGGTAACGGTGCGGAATTTGGCGGCGAATGCGTACAGGCGTATACTCTCGGCATCTTCACCTGCTTTGATCATCTTGCGCGCAATGCTGCTGGAGTGGATAAAACGGATCAGATCCTTGTTCAGCAGAGCATAAGAGAGCTTGCCGTTCTTATCGGTGTATTTATCGACGATCTTCTGGTATTCGGCACTGTCGACGATGACCTCTTCAGCTGCTTCCTCCGGCGAGACTACTTCTTCGGCTATCGGCCCGGCTTTGGCTCCGCTCTTCATCTGGACGCTTCCCTGCTTCTTATAGGGCAGTCCTGCCGTAAGTGCGATCGCTTCCTGGAATGCCTTCTGCGGATACAGATTTCCCGGGAATAATGCACGATGCTGCCTTATCTGTCAGAACTGAGTCTAATATAACATAGAATATTCTATATGAAAAGAGATTCTACCATTAAAAACATATTACAAAAGACGGTACATGAAAACTCGTGCTGTGGAAGCAGAACCGGTCAAGGAAGCTGCCGGTGCCGCACTGCCGTCCCGAACCTTTTAACAAAAGATTTTTGTGAAAACTTTCAGAAAAGTGATTGACAAACGGGCCGGGAATGTATAAAATAATAGGCGTGTTTGTCCGTTCTATTATTCGTGTCTCAAATGATAGAATTTGTAAACAGAAGGAGCTAGTTTTCAGATGGCAAATGTCAAGTCCGCAAAGAAAAGAATTCGTGTGATCGAGAAGAAGACTCTTCGCAACAGGATGGTCAAGTCCCAGGTTAAGACCGAGATCCGTAAGGTCCTGACCGAGATCCAGAACGGTAATGCCGAGGCTGCCAAGGCGAATCTGCAGTCCGCTATTTCCGCTATCGACAAGGCCAGAGCCAAGGGCGTTTATCATAAGAATAACGCAGCCCGCAAGATCTCCCGTCTTACCAAGGCTGTCAATAAGGCGTCTGTCTGAGTTATTCCGCACACAATAAACCGCAAAGGTCATCAAGGCCTGTGCGGTTTTTTCTTACATTAGATATCAGAGAAGTCATGGGGAAAGGGGAACGAGAGCCGTATGATTCAGAAGAATATACGTAATTTTTCGATTATCGCTCATATCGATCACGGGAAGTCGACTCTCGCGGATCGTATTATAGAGAAAACAGGGCTGCTGACGCAGCGTGAGATGCAGGACCAGGTGCTTGACAATATGGATCTTGAGCGGGAGCGCGGGATCACGATCAAAGCGCAGGCGGTCCGGCTGATCTATCATGCGAAAGACGGACAGGAGTATATCCTTAACCTGATCGACACACCGGGACACGTGGATTTCAATTATGAAGTCTCCCGGAGCCTTGCGGCCTGCGAAGGCGCGCTTCTGGTCGTGGATTCGACGCAGGGTGTAGAGGCACAGACGCTTGCCAACTGCTATCTTGCGCTGGATCACAATCTCGAGATCCTCCCCGTCATCAATAAGATCGATCTGATCTCGGCGGATCCGGACCGGGTAAAGCAGGAGATCGAGGACATCATCGGTCTCGATACCGAGAAGGCTCCGCTGATCTCCGCCAAAACGGGACAGAATATCGACGACGTCCTGGAGCGGATCGTGGAGTGTCTGCCGCCTCCGGAGGGCGATCCGGAAGCACCGCTGCAGGCATTGATCTTTGATTCGCTGTATGATTCCTACAGAGGCGTTATCGTTTTCATACGTGTCAAAGAGGGACGTATCCGCAAGGGGATGCGTGTCCGTCTGATGGCTGCGGGACAGGAATATGACGTCGTTGAAGTCGGTTATATGGGCGCCGGTACGCTGATGCCTTCGGAAGAAGGCCTGTCGGCCGGAGAGGTCGGTTATTTTACCGCAAGCATCAAGGAAGTCAGCCATACGCGGGTCGGCGACACGGTTACGGATGCCGCAAGGCCTGCCGCGGAGCCTCTTCCGGGTTATAAAGAAGTACAGCCGATGGTCTATTGCGGCATGTATCCGGCGGACGGATCTCATTATCCGGATCTGCGGGATGCCCTGGAGAAGCTGAAACTGAACGACGCGTCGCTGCATTTTGAAGCAGAGACATCCAAAGCGCTGGGTTTCGGATTCCGCTGCGGTTTCCTCGGACTGCTGCACATGGAGATCATCGAGGAAAGGCTTGACCGTGAATTTGATCTGGACCTGATCACGACGGCGCCGGGCGTTGTCTATCATGTCCATAAAAACAACGGGGAAATGATCGAACTGTCCAATCCGGCGGATCTGCCGGACGCGGCCGAGATCGCCTATATGGAAGAACCGATGGTCAAGGCCGAGATCATGCTTCCGACCGAGTATATCGGATCGATCATGAAGCTCTGCCAGGACCGCCGCGGTGTATATGTCAGTACGGAATATGTTGAGAGTACACGTGTGATCCTGCATTACCGCATGCCTCTTAACGAGATCATTTATGACTTTTTTGACGCGCTTAAGTCGCGGAGCCGCGGATACGCGTCGCTGGATTATGAGCTCGAGAGCTACGAGAGGTCGCAGCTTGTGAGGCTCGATATGCTGATCAACCGTGAACCGGTCGACGCGCTGTCTTTCATTGTGCATGAGAGCAAAGCCTACGAACGCGGCCGCAAGATCGCGGAGCGGCTAAAGGATGAGATCCCGAGGCATTTGTTTGAGATCCCGATCCAGGCCGCGATCGGCGGCAAGGTCATCGCGCGCGAGACGGTCAAGGCCATGCGCAAGGACGTTCTGGCAAAATGCTATGGCGGTGATATTACCCGT
Organism: Bacillota bacterium; assembly: GCA_017441925.1. Lineage (GTDB taxonomy): Bacteria > Bacillota > Clostridia > Lachnospirales > Bianqueaceae > RUG12817. The sequence continues at coordinate 4,098 of JAFRUE010000014.1, read as the reverse complement.
AAAAAGAAGCTGCTAGAGAAGCAGAAAGAGGGCAAGAAGCGGATGCGCCAGTTCGGCGAGGTCGAGATCCCGCAGGCGGCTTTCATGAGCGTGCTGAAGTTCGACGAGGACGACAAGACGTGAGGAATGCCGGAGAGATCCCGGGCAGCCGGCCGGCGTCACAGTCGGGCGGTACCCGGAAAAAGCGGCTCGGCGTCTATATTCATTACCCGTTCTGCGTGCGGAAATGCGCTTATTGCGACTTCCTGTCCGCACCGGGGAGTGATCTCGCCCGAGAAGCCTATCTGGCGGCACTGTGCCGTGAGATCAGAGAGATGGAACATGTCTTCCGGAATGCGGAGATACGCAGTGTTTTCATCGGCGGAGGGACGCCGTCGCTGATGTCCCCAGAGGATTTCATCAGGCTGTCGGACGCTTTGCACGACGCTGCTTTAGACTGGGAGCCGGATGCGGAGTGGACCATCGAAGCAAATCCCGGGACTGTTACGCCGGAAAAAGCCCGATGTTGGAAGGCACAGGGTGTGAACCGTGTCAGTATGGGGATGCAGGCTGCACAGAACGGGCTGCTCAAGCGGATCGGACGGATCCATACGATGGACGACGTCCGGAAAAGTTTCGAAATGCTGCGGGATGCGGGTTTTGACAATCTGAGCCTGGATCTGATGATGGGGCTGCCCGGTCAGAGCCGGGAGGACTGGCAGGAGACGCTGGAGGAAGCGCTTGTATTGCAGCCGGAGCATCTGTCCTGCTACAGCCTGATCGTCGAAGAAGGGACACCGTTGCTGGACTGGATCGAGAGCGGCCGGATGACTCTGCCGGATGAGGAAACAGAACGGAGCATGTACGATGACACGCTTAAGATCCTGGGAGCGGCCGGATTCGAGCAGTATGAGATCTCCAATTTCGCTAAGCCCGGGCGGGAGAGCCGTCACAATCTGTCCTATTGGGATCTGAGTGAATATCTCGGTCTTGGACTCGGAGCTTCTTCTTATATTGATGGAAAGCGGATTAAGAATACTGCGGATCTGCAGAGCTATATAAAAGCGGAATATCCGGCGGAACTCGCCGAAGTGGAAGAGACACTGACGCCTGAGGACAAGATGAGTGAATGGATGTTTCTCGGCCTGAGGAAAACGGCGGGTGTATCCGATACGGATTTTGCGGAGAAATTCGGCCGGAGCTTTATGGAAGTCTATCCGGATCAGATCCGGCAGCTTGTGCATGACGGACTGCTGGAGCAGAAAGGCGACAGACTGTGTCTCACACGGCGCGGACTGGATCTTGCGAATATTGTATTTGAAGCTTTCATATAATGGCAAAAGCCGCGGTAAATGCGGCTGAGACTTGTTAACAGGAGGGACGGATCCAGATGGAGGAACAGAAAATGACCAGAGCGGAACGGTTCCTGAATCTGTACAAAGAACTGGAAGATGTGCTGGAGCAGCGCTATCCTAAATCCGGACGGCCGGGTACGGCGATCATGGATTTTGCAAACCGTGATGAAGGCGCGGCTTTCCGCGAGGATCTGAATACCTGCCGGGAGGTGCGCAATCTCCTGTCCCATCACCCGGACATGGATGGAGCGGCGATCGTAGAGCCTTCCGATGCCTTGATCCAGGTGCTTGTGAACGCGCTGGAGTACATACGGACTCCAAAACCGGCAATTGATTTCGCGACGCCGCGCTCAAGACTGTTGATCGCGGACAGCGGGGAGAGGGTCTTTCCCGTCATGAGAGCGATGGAGAAGGAAGGATATTCCCATGTGCCGGTCTTCCGGAACGGCAGATTGACGGGTGTATTCAGCATCAGTACGGTTTTCTCCTATACGATGAACGAGCGGAACCGGATCACCGAGAACACACGGATCTTTGAACTCGGGGAGCTCCTGAAGCTCGACAGACATACTTCGGAGAGATTCGCTTTTGTCGGGCCGAAAGCGGATTACTGGATGGTGCGGGATCTTTTTAACCGCAGACCGGGTGAGCGGAGCAAGAGGCTTGCCGTGATTTTTATCACGAAGAACGGCAGACCGGACGGTACGATCCTTGGTATCGTGACGCCGTGGGATCTGATCGCGGAGGATCCGCCGACCTGGAATCCGGAAGAAGAGAACGCTGTGCCGAGGATCCTGAATGATGACATTGTGGACGTGCCGGACGATAACGGGCCGCTGTCTGCGGAATAAACGATCAAATATGAATAAATTGTAAACTTCCAAAAAGCACTTGACAAAGAAATGGTCAAGTGCTAATTTATATACAGATGTTAGCACTCTCAACGGTTGAGTGCTAACAAATCCAAAAGGAGGGGATGGAATGGATAGTCTGAGTAACCGGCAGATGCAGATTCTGCAGGCGATCATTCTGAATTATCTGGAAACAGCTGAGCCTGTCGGTTCACGTACCATTTCCCGCAGGTCTCCTCTTGGACTTTCCTCGGCAACGATCCGTAACGAGATGGCAGATCTTGAGGAGCTGGGATTCATCGTACAGCCGCATACTTCAGCCGGCCGGATCCCTTCTTCCAAGGGCTATAGACTGTATGTCGACAGCCTGCTGCAGTCCGGACGGATCCCAACAGAGGATGAAACGCGGGTCGTCAGTGCGATGCTGCGGAGCAAGACCCGGCAGCTGGATGCGCTCCTGCGTGAGATCGGCGAGCTTCTTTCGGTCATAACGAGGTATCCGACCGTTGTCACGATGCCCAATATGAACCGTACCAAGCTCAAACACCTGCAGCTGATCCCGGTCGATGAGCATTCGGCGGTCCTGATGATCGTAACGGACGGCAACGTTGTCCGCAATCATATGATCAGTATGGATCACGCGCTGTCCCAGGATGAGGCGGATATGCTGTCAAGCGTACTGAACCGTAATCTGCAGGGACTCGCGATGGAAGAGATCAATCTTCCGGTGATCCAGAAGCTTCGCAGGGAGCTCGGCGCGGAGCAGCAGATCGTTTCGAGCCTGCTGGACGCGATCCAGTCAACGGTCGAATACGCCAACGACACGGAGATGTATACCGCGGGGACGACCAATATACTGGATTTTCCGGAATTCAGCGATGTACAGAGTGCACGTGCGGTCATGGAAGTTTTTCATAAGAAAGACGAGATGCTTTCAACGATCCGCAGTACGCATCCTACCCACGTCGCGCAGAATCTGCGGATCACGATCGGTAAAGAGAACGAGCTGACCGCCATGCAGGATTGCAGCGTCATCACGACGACATACACGGTCGGCGGCGAGACGAGAGGAACGGTCAGCGTCATCGGTCCGGTCCGTATGGATTACGGGAAGGTCATTTCGACGCTGGGCAGTATGATGACCGATCTGCAGAGGGCATTGACACATGATGAAACGCAGGAAGAAAGGAATCAACATGAAGGAAGAGAAGAAAAAGAAGGAGACGGCTGAGGCCGGGCCGCAGATTCAGGAGGAAGAGCTCCGGGAAGCAGCGGAAGCGGGCGAGGCTGATCAGACCGGCGAGGCCGGGGACAATGCTTCCTTAGAGAATAACGAAGAGGCTGCAGCGGATCCCGCAGAGCTTTGCAAGGAGCTTGAGGCCAAGCTTGCGGAGTCCGAGAAGCAGGCTGCCGATCTGAAGGACCGGCTGCTCAGAACCATGGCGGAGTTTGACAATTTCCGTAAGCGTACGGCCAAGGAGAAGGAGCAGGAGAGACAGAGCGGCCAGATGGATGTGATTGAGACGATCCTGCCACTGCTCGACAATTTTGAACGCGCGATGACCGCGATGCATGACGAGGACAAGGACAGCGCGATGGCTAAAGGCCTCACGATGATCCATGAGCAGTTTGTCGAAGCACTCAAGGGAATCGGTCTGGAGGAGATCGAAGCTCTCGGACAGCCTTTCGATCCGAATCTGCACAACGCGGTGCAGCATGTAGAGGATGAGAATACAGACGAGAACACGGTCTGTGAGGTCTATCAGAAGGGTTATACCATGAAGGGCAAAGTTGTCCGGTACAGCATGGTTAAGGTTGCAAACTGATATCCACGCAAAGTGGAATACTGAATATATTTGAGGGGGAGAATTATTATGAGCAAGATTATCGGAATTGATCTGGGAACGACAAAT
>JAFRUE010000013.1 GCA_017441925.1 Bacillota bacterium | reverse complement strand
TCACTGTTGTTTACTGTTTTTTTGGGTCTCAAAAAAATTGTTTCGGGTAATTCTTTCGTCTTACCACTACTTTAGCTTAAGATGCTGCACTGTTGGATTTTCAAAGGTCCCTTTGCTCCCTTCCGGAAGCTTTCCTTCATCGGGTCTGTCCCTTTCCTTCGCCTTTGCATGACTCCGGTCCGGTCTCTTTCCCTCTGGAAAATATCACACCTGTTCAATCGGGTGGTACACCCGATCTCTCAAGTGCGCGAATGCTATTCTATCACTACACCCCTACCCTGTCAACCCCCTTTTTAAAAGTTTTTTGATTTTTTTGTTTCTGGCGGATCGATCCGCCAAAATATAAAAAACAGCTTGCTTTTCCGGACAAGTTGTTGTATAATGCATTTGTTCGCGCGAGTGGCTCAGGGGTAGAGCATCGCCTTGCCAAGGCGAGGGTCGCGGGTCCGAATCCCGTCTCGCGCTTTTTTGCTGCCTTTTTGCAGGCAGGAATGGCTTCTGACCGTATACAGCTGTCTCAGAACAGACTGATCTGTTCGTATGTACGCATGCATTTTAGTGCAGGCGGCGTGACAGCCAGAAGATCACGGGCAGAAGTTTTTTCTTTCATATAATACTCTGCTTCCGAAGCAGACAGAAGTACAGGCATTCTGTCATGGACCGGTGATACGATCCTGTCTGCGGGTCTGGTCAGTACGACAAAAACAGAGACGTCCTTCCCGTCCCTTTTCTCTACACGGTAAAGCCCTGCCATATAGATCGGCGCGGCGTCTTCCCGTTCAAACCCAGTGAGCTGATGCGCATGATCCCATTCAAAAAAGCCTCTGGCGGGCACAATGCAGCGGAACCGTGCAAAACTGTCCCTGAACGATACCTTCTCCTCCGCGCTCTCAGTCCGCGCGTTGATGAGCAGACCGTTATGAGACGGATTGCGGAATCCCCATGACATCGGCCGAGCGAAAACTGCCCCCGCCTGCTCCGTCAGGATCAGCGGACTCTCAGAGGGACGCACTTCGCCTGTCGGGATCCCGGTCCCGATACCGGTCTTTTTATACAGGATCTGTGCACTGATATCTTCCTCAAGCTCATGATCCCCGTAATATCGGCAGCACATCTGTGCCTTCCTTTCCGATCCGTACCTCAAACGGTTGACGGATCCGTTAAATAATGATAGAATTTCAGAAAAATAGAGATCAAGGAGAAATAAAATGGCTTTTCCTTTTACTTTCTGGATTCTTCTGGCGGTTTCGCTGGTGCTCTGCGCGCTGGGATTCATTAAATTCGTTTATTTCTTGTCCGTCGGATTTGGCGCGGCTATTGCCGGTCAGAGCATCGCGCTTGCTGTTACAGCATACCTGAACGGCAGCCGGGACATCTGTTATCTTGCCTTCTGTGCTCTGATCGCTGCATACGGCATACGGCTCGCTCTGTTCCTCGTCCTGCGTGAACACGGTGACAAGAATTACCGTGAGTCGCAGTCGACTCAGTCATCCAAGCCGATCACGGTCCTTGTCCGCATCTTCGTATGGATCTCTCTCGGGATCCTTTACGTCCTCCAGATGACGCCCATGCTCTACCGCGGTGCCGAAAAGGCGCCTTCCGATATCTTCCTTTATATAGGTATCGCTCTTTCCGCGTGCGGTCTCATTATCCAGATCATCGCGGACGCGCAGAAATCCGCGTCAAAACGCGCGAATCCGGATCTGCCGGTCATGACGGGCATCTACAGGATCTCCCGCTTCCCGGGTTATTTCGGCGATATTCTGGTCTGGACAGGCGTGTTCGTCTCCGGAATCCCGGTCTACAGCGGATGGCAGTGGGTCATCAGCACCATCGGCTATGTTCTGGCCCTCTCCATCATCATCGGCAACGTCAAGCGTCTGGAGCGCCGTCAGAACAAAACATACCGCTCTCTTGCCGCTTATAAGGAATACGCGTCCGGGACGCCCATACTGCTCCCGCTGATTCCCGTATATCATCTCGTTAAGAAAAGCTGAACCGTCTCACACGGAACAGAAAGGCCGGATCTGACAGGATCCGGCCTTTTTTATTACTGGAAATCCGCCTGGCAGTACATGACCTTGCCGTCCTTGACCGTCATCTGCGGAACGAGCACCTGATGTCCGGTAAAGGTATGGCCATTGTAATCTGTGTATGGAACTTCTTTCTGCACCAGTTTGAAGACCGCGAGATCAGCAGGCGTTCCGGCTGCGAGAGTCGCAAGTTCCGGATGTCCGATATTCATTGCCGGCGCACGGGTCGTCGCCGCGAGCACCTGCTCCAGCGTCATGCCGAAATCCAGGAATTTGCTCATGATCCTCGGCATAGAATGCAGCGGATGCAGATAATAGGCCGGGGGATTAATGTCGCTTGAAATGATGTCAGGCAGCATGCCGTCCGCGATCGCTTTCTGTCCGACCACGATGTCAAAATTGGTCCGTCCGTTGGCCATATCCATGATGACTCCGCGTTCCTGTGCCTCGCGGATACCTTTCCGCACGTGCCCGTCCGCGTCAAGGATCGTCTCTCCTTTGCCGTGGAAAATATGACACATCACGTCGCCTGGCCGCAGGATCGAAGCCAGCTTCTCCGAATCGATGCAGGGATCCGACATATGGACCGTCACATTGCCGCCGACTTCTTCCGCCATTTTGATCGTCTCGCGAAGCGTCTCCTCGGCGTACTGCGGATCAAGGACGCCGTTTGACAGCCGCAGTTTCAGACCGACGAGATTATCCGGATATGTCCGGAAAAGCTCCCGGATCCTGGCGCGTTCAAAATACTTAGCCTGCTGGTTTTCCGGATAGACTTCCGCCGCCTGTCCGCCGCTTGCCATATGCAGCTGCGTATAGATCTTCACGTCGCTGGTCGTCATGACAGTCCTGCGGAAGCCCTCATACGTCCCTGCGCCGACCGATCCGGCATCTACCGCCGTCGTGATCCCGCAGGGAAAAGCATACGCGTCTGGATTGACGCCGTTCTCCGTCCCGTAATTGTAGAAATGAACGTGATTATCGATCAGTCCCGTGGTTACGATGCAGCCCTCTGCATCGATCGTGACCGGTGTTCCGGCATCCGGTCCTTCAGCCGGAGCTTCCGCCATGACCGTTCCGTTCACAAAAAGATCCCGCTTCGTGATCTTCCCCGTCTCCGGATCGTAGACCTGCCCGTTCAGAATTCTCAGATTCATTTGCTTTTCTCCTCCTCTGTACAGGATCCGAGCTCCACCCGGACCGCATATTCGTGTGACTCGCCAGCTTCCAGATACTTAAGCATTCCTGTCTCGCGCATCCATCCGCGCGGACCCGGATAACAGTTGCCGGGTTCAAGCCCCAGCACATAATCGCGGACGCCCATCATTTTCCACTCGGTAAAACCGTCCAGATCCTTCGCGTCGAAAGTGATCGTGAGGGCAGTATCCAGCTTGGGCTGCGCGATCCTCGCGTATCCTTTCCCGTCCGCGAAAACATGCCGGTAGCACTGCTCCTCGATCTGCGCCTGCGGCTTCGTCATCTTCATCCATTCGCCGATCCCCTGTGCCGCCCAGTCCGTATATGGCTCTACGCGTACGGATGGAATCGTCAGAACACTGTCCTCGTCGAGCAGCGGATATCCCATATTCATATGATACAGGATCTCAACGCCTTCTTTGCGATCGCCTGTATTGACGATCTGGTCACGGATCTCAAAAACATTCTGTACTGTAGAAACAACGATCCGTCTCTCCAGACGCAGTTTGCGTCCGAAAAGCCGCTCGTCTTTCACCGCCATGCGGACGATAAGATCTGTCCCCTCTTCCCCCCAGGAAAGCTGTTCGCAGGGCTGATTCGCGATGCTGCCGTGCATCGGATACCGGACTCCGAGATCCTCGCTCGGCGCTCCTGCACTCTCCAGTCCGCAGGTCGTCAGGAATCCGGCCGTGAACGATTTGAGGAAATTGTCCTCTGTCCTGTCATAAAAAGCCGGCGCCACATATCCGACCGGTGTCATATAGCTCATATTGACGCCTTTATAGCGCAGTCTCGCGATATCTCCGCAACGGTCCGGCGTCACCGCAAGATCCAGCCCGATCCCGTTATGGATCTCAAGAAGCCGCATCCCGTCGCCTTTGCCGCCGACGAGCCTGTGCTCTTCGATCCCGTACACCTGACTGTCGTGCCCGATATAAGGATTCATAATTTACCCTCCGATATGAACTGACCGGCCGCGGAGAACCGCAGCCGGCCATACGTTTTGATTTACTTTCCGGAAGCCTCGACGGATTCGCCGAGAGCTGTCGCTGCCGGTACTTCCACAGTAGCATTGTAGCAGCTGAAATAGTCATCCACTTTGGCCGGTACCTGTTTACGGGTCAGCGCGCTGACGACCGGTACGATGACCAGTCCGCCGAACATCGCGAAGACACCGCTGTAGAGCGAATTCCGGAAGACCAGTCCCAGGAATCCGGCAGGCGCCGCGATCCAGCCGAGTGAGATGCAGAGCTGGATGATCATGAGCGTCACGCCGTAGATGAAACTTGCGGCCGCGCCGGCTTTCGTCGCTTTTTTCCAGAACAGTCCGTACAGGAACGGTGCCAGGAAAGCGCCGGCGAGAGCACCCCAGGAAATACCCATCAGCTGGGCAATGAACGTGACTCTGGAGCGGGCCTGGATGATCGCGATCACAGCGGACACAACGATGAAGAACGCGATGAAGACACGCATGATCGTCATGTTCTTCTTCTCACTGTTCTTACCTTCCGTCATCGGATCGATCAGATCCAGCGTCAGTGTGGAAGAAGACGTCAGGACCAGTGAAGACAGCGTCGACATACTGGCGGAAAGCACCAGGATCAGTACGATGGCCGTCAGCAGATCCGGCAGCGTGGAAAGCATCTGCGGGATAATGCTGTCGAAACCTTCCGCTGCCACTTTCTCCGCGGTCGAGAACAGACGTCCGAAACCGCCGAGGAAATAGCATCCGCCGGCGACGATCACCGCGAAAGCGGTCGAGATCAGCGTACCCTTCTTGACCGCGCCTTCATCCCGGATCGCGTAGAACTTGCCGACCATCTGCGGCAAGCCCCAGGTGCCGACGGATGTCAGCATGACAACGAAGAACAGATAACCCGGATTCGGTCCGAAGAAGCTTACGTACGCGCCGCCCATGACGTCGGATTCGACCTTGGAGAGCTCTACGAGCGAGCCCATGAATCCGCCGTTCTGGGAAAGCACCGCGGCAATGACCGCGACAATACCGATCAGCATGATCACGCCCTGGATAAAGTCGTTGACCGCTGTCGCCATATATCCGCCGATGATGACGTAAAGTCCCGTCAGCAGCGCCATTCCGATGACGCAGTATGCATAGTCAATGTGAAAAGCCATTTCGAACAGTCTGGACAGACCGTTAAACAGAGAGGCCGTATAAGGAATCAGGAAGACAAAGGTGATGATCGCAGCGGCTATTGTCAGCTTGTTGCTGTCATAACGCTTACCGAAGAAATCCGGCATCGTACGGGAACCGATATGCTGCGTCATCAGACGAGTTCTCCGTCCCAGAACGACCCAAGCGAGCAGCGAGCCGATAAACGCATTTCCAAGTCCGATCCAGGTCGACGCGATGCCGAATGCCCATCCGAACTGTCCTGCGTAGCCTACGAAAATAACAGCAGAGAAATACGAGGTCCCGAACGCGAAAGCCGTAAGCCACGGGCCTACCGAACGGCCGCCGAGTACGAAGCCGTCAACGTTGGTATTATGCCGCCGGAAATGAATGCCGACCGCAAGCATTGCCGCAAAGAATACCACAACCAGTATGATTTTCACTGCCATAAGAAACTGCCTCCTGACTAAAAACTCAAAGAATTGCCAAGATTATACTCCTATATTTATAAAAATGCAAGTATAAACTTATTATTCTGAAAATCAGTCCTTCGGAAGCGAGATCTCGTCGATCGCCTTCAGCTCCTCTTCCGTAAAGTGCGTATTCTTGAGCGCTCCGATATTGTCGAGGATCTGTTCCGGCTTGGACGCGCCAACCAGGACACTGGTTACGATGCCGTCCTTCAGGATCCAGGCAAGAGCCATCTCCGCGAGAGTCTGTCCGCGGGAAGCCGCGATATCGTTCAGCGCCTTGATCTGCGCCAGCTTCTCCTCTGTAAGCGCGGATTCTCTCAGGAAACGCGGATCCTTTGCAATGCGGCTGTCCTTCGGGACACCGTTCAGATAACGATCTGTCAGAAGCCCCTGCGCCAGCGGACTGAAGCAGATGATGCCCTTCTTCAGACGGTGCGAGGTCTCTTTCAGGCCGTTGTTCTCGATCGTACGGTTGAAGATATTGTAGCTGTTCTGATTGATGACAAAAGGCACGTGCAGCTCTTCCAGGATCACGCAGGCTTTCTCCAGCGTCGCTCCGTCATAGTTAGAAAGACCGACGTACAGCGCTTTGCCGCTCACGACCGCCTGGGACAGCGCCAGCATCGTCTCCTCGAGCGGCGTATCCGGATCCATCCGGTGGTGATAGTAAATGTCGACATACTCGAGTCCGAGACGTTTCAGACTCTGATCAAGGCTCGCAAGCAGATATTTGCGGCTGCCGTGGTCTCCATACGGACCCGGCCACATATAGTAACCGGCTTTGGTGCTGATGATCAGTTCGTCACGGTACGGCACAAAATCTTCCTTAAGAATACGGCCGGCGTTGATCTCCGCGGCACCGTCCGGAGGTCCGTAGTTGTTCGCCAGATCAAAATGCGTGATTCCGTTGTCAAAAGCCGTGCGCATCAGTGTCCGCATGTTCTCCGGCGCGCTGATGTCGCCGAAATTGTGCCAGAATCCCAGCGAAACCGCCGGAAGCAGCAGCCCGGATGCGCCGCAGCGGTTGTAGGTCATGTCCTGATAACGATTTTCCGATGCTGTATACATTTGTGTTCCTCCTGAACAGGATTTTCTCCATTCTACAGATTTCCGAGGAATTTGTCAATCCGGGGCTTGCGAAACCAGCAAAACAGGTTATAATATAAATAATCGTAACGTTTCATACAACACATAAGGAGGTCATTTTCATGAAAATCGAAAGAATCGCGCATGCTGCGTACAAAGTACACGATCTGGAGGCCAGTAAGCATTTCTACTGCGATCTGCTCGGCGCGAAAGTCAAATTCAACCGTACCAATGACAAGGGCGAGCCGTGGATCACCTATCTTGAGATCGCTCCGCTGCAGTTCCTGGAGCTCTTCTATGATCCGGATAATCTGCCGGAGCAGACGGATCCCCGCAAAGTACCGCATCTCGGCTATCAGCACCTTTGCCTGCAGGTCGATGATATCCGCGCGCTTGCGGCATTCCTGACAGAGAACGGTTTCCCGCCGGAGCGCGAAGTCCGCCGCGGCCGCGACAAATCCTGGCAGATCTGGGTCCTTGATCCTGACAACAACCCCATCGAGTTCCACGAATATACGCCGGAATCCGATCAGCTGAAAGATTAAGTGACAGAATACAGCGCCGCATTATCTTCCGCACAGTCTTACGCCGCTGAGGGAGAGCTGGATACCTGGATTCATCTGTATCTGAACAGAGAGGGACGGAATCCTGCCTTTTCAGACGGTCTGAAACTGACGGAACGATACTATTTCAGTCCGGTATGGTTTCCTCTCCGGTTTATCCGCCGGTGCGCCGGTCCGGAACCCGGGATGAAGTATAGAATCGACAAAGACTGGTGGATCAGTCACGTTTCCGATCTGGAGAAAAGTATTCAGAACGATACGGATATGCCGCCGCTTTTTGTCAGTTATGTGAACGGGGATTTCGAACTGAACGACGGGAATCATCGTTATCAGGCCTATCAGAATCTGGGTGCAGTGAACGTCCCGGTCATCTTCTGGATCACGGAAAAAGCAGATTATGAAAGCTTTCTGGCCGGGTACGGCGACTACGTCAAAGACTGTGTCATCATCCGGAAATAAAAGAGCTGTGAGAGAATGACTTACCATTCTTTCACAGCTTTTTCTTTGTTATTATGCCGCTTTCAAATCAGCGGATCTGTCCGTCCCCGCGGATCACATATTTATAGGTGCAGAGCTCTTCAAGACCCATCGGTCCGCGCGCGTGCAGACGCTGGGTGGAGATGCCCATCTCGCATCCGAGACCGAATTCTCCGCCGTCCGTGAAACGTGTCGACACGTTCACATAGACCGCAGCAGAATCCACCCGGGTCGTGAAGGCTTTTGCCGCCGCGTCGTCCCGCGTTATGATCGCGTCGGAATGCCCGGTGGAATGCTGCGCGATGTGCGCAATGGCTTCGTCCGTGTCCTTTACAACATGAACCGCAAGAATATAATCCAGAAATTCCGTATCAAAATCCTTCTCACCCGCCGGTGTCCCGGGAATGATGGCAGCCGCGGCTCCGTCAAGCCGCAATTCGACCGGAATGAGGCCTTTTGCCGCACGTTCCGTCACCAGCTTCGCGTAAAGCTTCGGCAGGAATTCAGCAGCGATCGCCTCATCGACAAGGCATACTTCCTCCGCGTTGCAGACACTCGGACGGCTCGTCTTCGCGTTCTCGATGATCGAAAGAGCCTTATCCTGATCCGCTGTCTTCTCCACATAAACATGGCAGATTCCTGTCCCTGTCTGAATGCAGGGAACCTTGGCATTCTCCACACAGGCGCGGATCAGCCCTGCCCCTCCGCGCGGGATCAGGAGATCCACGTAACCAACTGCCGTCATCAGCTCGTTCGCGCCGGCATGTGTCGGATCCTCGACCAGATTGACAGCCGCTTCCGGCACACCTGCTTCCTGAAGGCCGTTCTTCATTGCTGCCACGATCGCGGCAGCTGAACGCAGAGCTTCTTTACCGCTCCGCAGCACGCAGACGTTGCCGCTTTTTAATGCCAGAGCGGCCGCGTCAGCGGTCACATTGGGCCGGCTCTCATAAATGATTGCAACAACGCCCATCGGGACGAGTGTCTTCTCGATCACAAGACCGTTCGGCCTTTCGATCGTACGTACGGCATTTCCCACAGGATCCGGGAGATTCGCGACTTCGCGCATTCCTTCCGCCATTCCGTGGATCCGTCCCTTATCGAGCTTCAGCCGGTCCAGCATCACGTCTGTGATCCGTCCCCGGGCTGCTTCCATATCAAGGGCGTTTGCCGTAAGGATCGCGTCCGCCTCCGCTTCGATCCGGTCGGCCATACAGATCAGCGCACGGTCCTTGGTATCCGTATCCAGCGCCGCAAGTACAGGTTTGACCGCGACAGCGCCTGCAAGCATCTCTTTAACAGTCATGTCATTTTCTCTCTTTCTTCAGGAACTTTGTCCCGACAGGTCTGCCGTTCAGAATATCGTACAGAAGCTCCGGCTTTGCGCCGTCCGAGATCACCATGTCGACGCCGCCTTCCGTCGCAATCTCTGCCGCAGTAAGCTTGGTCCGCATTCCGCCGGTCCCGAGTCCGGAGCCCGCGTCTCCGCCAAGCGCCATGATCTCCGGTGTGAGCTCCCGGATCACCGGGATGATCCTGGCGTCCGGATCTTTCCTGGGATCCGCGGAATACAGCCCTTCAACGTCGCTTAAGAGCACCAGCAGATCCGCATGAATACCTGTCGCCACGATCGCGCTCAGCGTATCGTTATCGCCCACCGCGATCTCTTCTGTCGCTACCGTATCGTTCTCGTTGATGATCGGCAGCGCCTTCAGCTCAAGGAGGCGGGACAGCGTATTCTCGAAATTCTGCCGCAGTCCGGGCTGTTTCATTTCCTCTCCGGTCACGAGGATCTGCGCGACAACGTGATTGTATTCCGAAAACTGCCGGTCGTACAGATACATCAGCTCACACTGTCCGACTGCTGCCGCGGCCTGTTTCGTAGGCATGTCGGCAGGTCGTCCCGGCAGGAAAAGCTTCCCGACGCCCATTCCGATCGCGCCGGACGATACCAGCACGATCTCATGGCCCGCGTTCTTAAGGTCACTCAGGACCTTGCACAGATGCTCGAACTGAAAGATATTCAGCTGGCCGGATTTATGCGTCAGTGTCGACGTTCCGACTTTCACTACGATTCGCATGGTCTCCTCACTTTCCAAGACTCAGCGTCTTCTCGTATGCCGCGATCACGGCCTCCATCACGCTGCTGCGGAAACCGCCTTTTTCCAGCGCGCGCACGCCCTGGATCGTGGCTCCGCCCGGAGAACAGACCGCATCCTTAAGTGTTCCGGGATGCTCGTCGCCGGAGAGATAGAGCGCAGCCGTTCCGAGCACAGCCTGCGCAGCATACCGAAGCGATTTTGCCCGGGGCAGACCGCAGGCAACTCCACCGTCCGCAAGCGATTCGATGAACTGGCAGACCCATGCCGGTGTACATCCGGCAACTGTTCCCGCGACGTCCATATATTTCTCCGCGATCTCGTCAAACTGTCCCGCAGCCTCCATCAACCCGAGGAATCCGTTCATCTCTTCATCCGTGACTCCGTCCCCGCAGTACAGGATCATGCCCTGCCCGACGGCAGCCGGCGTATTCGGCATGATGCGGATCAGCGGATACTCTCTTCCGGCCAGCCGGCGGATATCCGCGACCGTAAGCCCTGCTGCCATGGATACCAGGATAAAACGGCCTTCGCGCGCCGCGAGCACGTCCCGGATCTCGTCGAAAAGCGACGGCATGATCTGCGGTTTCACACCGAGGAAAATCATCCCGGCCTCAGCCGCTGCTTCTTTATTGCTCCCGCAGCGGACGCCAAGCGTCTCCGCCAGTTTTGCCGCCGTCGCTCCGCTCCCGCTCGTCAGAATGATGTTCCGGGTCCTCTGCGCTGCCGCTCGTGCAAGCGCTCCGCCCATATTGCCGCATCCCAGAAAAGCAATCGTCGTATCAGCCATTTTTACACCTCTTCTTTGAATTCCAGCAGCGAACTGTCCGGATAGGAATACTCGCCTCTGTAGTTGGAAGCGTTATAATTCGGGAACTTGACCGGATGATAGTGCTGCGGCCTGGGATTGTCCTCCTGCGTGTAGATGTACATCTTATGATAATCCCAGGTGATCAGTTCGTCCCTCTCGTCCCCCGTAAGATCGATCGCTTCCACGCACATATCCGGATGTCCGTCATCCGGGAAAGCCACCGCGCGGACCCCGTCACCGTTGATCAGGCCGCCATGCGCGGCATCTGCGTTCGTCAGGATCAGCTCGCTGCCGTTCCCGTCCCAGTTGACCGGCGCGAGGATATTACCGTTCATCGTATTTTCCATCTCCCAGATCTCATTGCCATCTGCGTCATAGAGATAGATCACGCTGGCATGTCCCCAGAAATTGGACACGACGATCTCATAACCCGGTCTGTCCGGGCAGTAATTCGCAACCGAAACCCTCTGTGCATGGCCGATCATGTCCCGCGCGACGATATTTCCGTGCATATCTCCGATGAAAAATCCCTGGGTTCCGGAGACGCAGGCGAAATATCCTTTTCCGTCCCCACGGAACTTACCGGCGACGATCTCATCAGTATGATCGTCCGTGATCGGATATGTCCAAAGCTCTTTGCCCTGCGGATCCAGCAGCGTATAGCCGACCAGCAGCTCGTCTTTACCGTCCCCGTTCACATCGACAGGCATCGGGCAATGTCCCGTATTTTTCGGGCTCCTGTATTTCCACATCAGATTCAGATCCGAATCCAGCGCATAGACACGGCAGTAACGGTCCTTGACAAGAATGTCGGCCGGCTTGTCCAGTCCGCGGAAATTGCAGATCCGGATGCCGTCCGGGTTGATCCGGTCAAACGCGTAGATATTGTACGGGACGCCGATCAGCGAAGCATCGTCATCGTCGGAAACAGGCATTTTCGCGCTCTTCCTGACCTCTCCCGTCCTGCCGTCCAGGATCTGGATCTCAAAATTGCGTCCGCAGATGACTTCGTCGATCCCGTCCCCATCAATATCATAGACCTGGAACGGCATATCCGCCGAGACCTTGCCGATCGTCCGGGAATTCTCCGAAGGCTCGCCGAGCTGCCAGAGAATATTGCCGTCCAGGTCGATCGCCGTCAGACAGCTGATAAAACCATACGCGTCCCTGTTGACCCTCTTCTGGATCTGCGCAAAAACCGCGTACCACTTGTCTCCGCCTGTCAGATGCCCGAAACGCACCTGCCGGCTTGTCCCGAAGTTCTGCAGATCGATCGTCTTCCAGAGCTTCATCTTCGGATGCTGCCGCATCACTTCAGCCTCCCGCGCGGCGGCTACCGCTTTGCTCGCTTCAATATCCGCGGCATTCTCCGGCTCCGTCCGCACTTCAAAATCCGTAAAACGTGCCGGACAATCGGCTGTGATTCCGACCCGTCCTTCCCGGTCCGCAAGTTCTGTCCTGCACTCCAGGAGTTTCACGCCGCCAACATAACAGCTGACAATACCGTCCCCGCACTCCGCCGTAAGCAGATATTCTGTATCGCAGTCCTGCGCGAATCGCGTTTCCGCAAGGGCCTGTACTTCTTCCTTATGACGGTAAGCCAAACGGATCCGGTAATCCGCTTCTCCGTCCGGACCGGCAGCAGGACCGTTTTTCGGACCTTCCAGCGAAAGGACCAGACAGTCGATACTGTCCCTGGCAGAAAAAACCACTCCCGCCATTCCCTTTGTGGAAAGGCGCTGCAGTCTGACGGATACCGTACAGTGCTTCCAGAACGGACTCCCTGTCTCAAGCGTCGGGAAAGTCCGGTGCGGACGGTTCTTCTCGATCCGCTGTGATTCCATGAAATGCCGTCCCTGCCATTCCGTAATGATCCAGGACGGGCCGGAACCATTCCAGGTATAATTGCAGACCGGATCATACCACGCCCCGTGGAATCCGGCTTCCGTTACATAGTGATACTCTCCCGTTGCGGAATGGTCCCTGTCATACGGGAATTCACCGATCGCAAATCCCTTGAAATCATCCCGGAACAGTACTGTTTCATCTGTTCTGCCCATGTTTCAGTCCTCCGTTCTTTTCCATTGCAGCCTGTGCAGCTGCCCGTATTCCTCAAGTTCCGCAAAACCGTTCTGGCGCAGCGCCTCGTACAGAACGATCGACACAGCGTTCGACAGGTTCAGCGATCGGTAATCCTGGTACATCGGGATCCGGATGCAGTCCGCTTCATGGTCCACAAGGATTTCTTCCGGTATCCCCGCTGTTTCCTTACCGAACATCAGCCAGTCATCCGGCTTGTAATGCACATCCGTATAGATCTGGTGCGCCTTGGTCGTCGCCATATAGATATGCGCTTCCGGGTGTCTGCGTGTAAGATCCTCAAAACTGTCGTAATACTGCACGTCCAGATCCTTCCAGTAATCGAGCCCCGCGCGCTTTAGCGATCTGTCGTCGACGGAGAAACCAAGCGGCCGGATCAGATGCAGCGTGGAATGTGTCGCTACGCAGGTCCTTCCGATATTACCCGTATTCCAGGGGATCTCCGGTTCATGCAGGATGATGTTCATTGCTTGCTCCCATTGGCCGGTCCGTATGAATATACCGGTCCGGTTCATCTTTAAGAAAATCGCGGCACGGGTCTTCCGATCGGACCGCTCCTATCTTCATTATATAAAAACAATTCCCGGAATTCAAGTCTCCGGAATACAAATTCAGAATTCAGGATCTTTTCCGGTATTCATAATAAAATGTTTCTTTTTTTGCGGAAAATGTGTTATACTTTTCTTAACGGACCGGATCCGCGCGTTCCCGCGGTCCGGCGCATTCGGATTTTCATACATTATAGACCAAAAAGGAGACATTATGTTCAAAGACCTGACCAAACAGGAAAAAGCCTGGGTCCTTTATGACGTCGGCAATTCCGCGTTTACGATGCTCGCCTGCTCTCTTGTTCCGATCTGGTTCAAGAGTCTGGCGATCGGTACGAACCCGGGACAGATCACTTCAGACAGAGCGACGGCTTATTATTCCATCGCGATCTCTATCGTCACCATCATCATCGCACTGCTCGGCCCGATCCTCGGAGCCATCGCGGACCATAAGGATACCAAGAAGATCTTCTTTACGACTGCCGTGTCGCTCGGTGTCACCGGCTGTATCCTGAACGGCTTCGCAACGTCCTGGACCGTATTCATCATCATCTATATCCTCGCAAAAGTCTGCTATCAGGCATCGCTTACATTCTACGACTCCATGCTGAATGATGTAACGACTGAGGACCGTATGGACCGGGTATCATCCTACGGTTTTGCCTGGGGATATATCGGATCCTGCATCCCGTTCCTTGTCGCGCTCGGCGCATATGTTCTCGGGCCTGATATGCTGGGCAAGATCCCCGGCAATCTGTCCCGCATCATCGGATTTGCTGTAACCGGTATCTGGTGGTTCTGCGTAACAATGCCCCTGATCAGGAACTATAAGCAGATCAATTACGTCGAAACGGAAAAAGGCGCTGTCCGCAAAACGTTCCGTAAGATCTTCGGCACTCTGAAGCGAATCGCGCTGACCGACAAAAAGGTCCTTTTCTTCCTGATCGCTTTCTTCCTGTACATCGACGGTGTCGGAACAATCATCGATAACTGCATCAATATCGGAACGGATCTGGGACTGAACACGGTCGGACAGGTCATCTTTCTCCTCGCGACGCAGGTCGTCGCCTGGCTCGGCTCATTGACCTTCGCGAGACTTTCCAAAAAGCACAAAACCGTCCCTCTGATCCTGGTCTGCATCCTGGGCTATTTCCTCGTCTGTCTGTATGCGCTGTTCCTGCACACGATCTGGGACTTCGGCATCCTGGCTTTCGGCGTCGGCTGCTTCCAGGGTTCGATCCAGTCTCTGTCCCGTTCGTACTATTCCAAGATCATCCCGCCAGAGAATTCCGGCGAATACTTCGGGCTCTATGATATTTTTTCCAAAGGCGCGTCCTTCCTGGGCTCTGCCGTTATCGCGACCGTCAAGCTTGCCGGCGGCACGATCAATATCGCCGTCGCCTCTCTGGCAGTCTTCTTCCTGCTCGGCTTCGTCTTCCTGAAGATCTCAGACAGCAAGCCGACTCTGAACCGCCAGAACGCTGAATAACAGCGTTTTCCGGCTTTTCCTGTCCTCCAAATGACACAGGCACCTCTGCAGCTCTTATGCCGCGGAGGTGTTTTTTTGCATATTTTTTCTGTTTTATTCAGATAATCCTTGTAAAATGTGAATTATATGCTATAATTCTTTATAATATTGCATTTCGAATATGCAATAGATCTTAGTCCTAAGGAGATCTGTCATGACTACTGCTCAATTTCTCATCATCGCAACCATCATTATCTATCTGGGATCGATGCTTCTGATCGGTTTCCACTTTAACCGCAAGGGAAGCGGGGCGAGTTCCGGAGATTTCTACCTGGGCGGCCGTAATCGGCGCCGCAGCGAACGTCGTTGTCAGTCTGCTGACGCCCGCACCGTCCGCCGAAGTCCAGGAGACTTTCGCAGAGATCTCCGGGAAGAAATAAGTCCTCGCAGGCATTGCATTAACTCTTGCATATTCCGGATTTTGAGATATACTGAATATGAAATCAGCGGCCGCTGTCCTGATCGACGGCGGCCGTCTCTATACGGGGGAACATTATGAATATGTCCATAGGCAAATTGCGCCACGGGGAAAAGAACCTGATCAGTGATGTGCCGGGTGTCCGTGTGGGACATACGACCATCGATCAGGGTAACTGTCACACCGGCGTTACCGTGGTGCTGCCGCCGCGGCACAATCCTTTTACGGAAAAGCTCACTGCGGCGTCCTGTGTTTTTAACGGATTCGGCAAGACCCTGGGGCTCGTGCAAGTAGATGAACTGGGCACACTGGAGACACCGATCGCTCTGACCAATACCCTGAACGTGGGTAAGGTACATGACGCTATGGTCTCCTATATGGCTGATCTGTGCCGGGCAGACGGTGTCACACTGACCTCCGTAAATCCGGTGGTGTGCGAATGCAATGACAGCCGCATCAGCGACATCATCAAACGGCCTGTCGGAGAAGCGGAAGTCCTATCCGCCATCGCGACCGCCTCGGAGGATTTTGCCCAGGGTGCGGTCGGCGCCGGGCGCGGCACTGTATGCTATGGCATGAAAGGCGGTATCGGATCCTCTTCCCGCCTGATGAATATCGACGGAAAGGTCTTCACCATGGGTGTGCTGGTGCAGTCAAACTACGGTGCTTCAGCGGATTTCCGCGATGCTCTGCTTCCTCCAGGACTTGCGGAATCAGACCAGGGCAGCATCATTCTGATCCTCGCTACCGACCTTCCCCTCTCCGCCCGTCAGCTCAAGCGTGTGCTGCGGCGGACGTCGGTCGGCATGGCGCGGCTCGGCTCCTACATCGGCCACGGGAGCGGTGAGATCGCCGTGGGCTTCACGACCGCAAGACCTGAACCCGCCGGTTCCGGCTTCCTGACGCAGACCCTGCTGCGGGAAGAATACATGAACATCCCCTTCCGCGCGGCCGGAGAATGCGTGGAAGAAGCCATTCTGCAGTCCATGTGGCATGCGGAGCCGGACACGGCTCTTGACGGCAGCCGGATCCCCTCGCTAAAGGAATACTTAAATACAAGAAAGGACATAAAGCCATGAAACTCTTTATTTCAGCCGACATCGAAGGAACCACCGGTATTACGCTCTGGGACGAAACGGAAAACGGTCATTCCCGCTATGCCTATTTCCAGCAGCAGATGAGCAAAGAAGTTGCCGCAGCCTGTCAGGGCGCTCTGGACGCGGGCTGCAGCGAGATCCTGGTCAAGGACGCTCACGACAGCGCCTGCAACCTGATCCCCGCCATGCTGCCTGAGGAGATCCGCATTTTCCGCGGCTGGGGCGCTGATGTCATGAGCATGATGGCCGGCCTTGAGAGCGGCTATGACGGTGTCTTTTTCACAGGATACCACTCTGCTGCAGGCATGGATACCAATCCCCTCTCCCACACCATGAACACCCGCAACAACTATGTGAAAATCAACGGGCTCATCGCTCCGGAGCTGATGATCAACAGCCTGACCGCTGCCTATCTCGGCGTGCCGGTGCGGCTTGTGACAGGCGACAAAGGGCTCTGCGACTGGATGCATGCCATTAATTCAAATATTGAGACCGTGGCTGTCAGCGAAGGACGCGGCCGCGGGAGCATCTCCATTCATCCCGACAAGGCTCTTAGACTGATCCGCGAAGCCGCCTGCCGTGCCATGGCAAAACCTGCCGCGGACTGCATGTTCCCGCTGCCGGACCATTTCAAAGTGGAGATCTCCTTCAAGGATCACTATCGCGCGAAGAGCGCCGCAGCTTATCCGGGCGTCCTGCAGACCGGCGCGGCATCCGTTGAATACGAAGCCGACGACTGGATGGACGTCCTGCGCATGCTGAATTTCGTACTGTAAACCGGACAATATATAAAAAACACTGCCTTGTCGCACAGCCTTTCTCCGGGCTTCGGAGCAGAATTTTAATACAAAAACAGAAATTATTCAGTACAGAGAAGGCGCCAAGTACTGAACAATTTCTGTTTTTTTTCATAAATTCAGCCGGAGGCACTGCCGGCATGATCAAAACGAGGGAAAAGCCTTGTTTTTTGTTCAGAAGATCAGGCCTGCGTAATCGTGATCTTCTCGCCGGGTTCTGTTTCGACGGAGATTGTCCGGCCTTCCAGAACGCGGCCGCCTACCGATACTCCGCCCGGCCAGGGATTTTCAAACGTCAGCTTCCCGCCCGCAGTGCTCAGGATCCGGATACAGGCCACTTCCCCGCTCTTAAGCTCCGCGTCCACGATAAAGCCGCCGTAAGCTCTTAACCCGAAGAACCTTGCGTCAGGATGTGTTTCCTTTGGCCAAACGCGGAAGAAGCGCAGCACTCCTTCGTGCGAGAGCAGCATCATCTCCTGCAATGTGTTGGGCACGGCCGACAGATTCTCGATGCCGTGCGGATTATTGTTCAGATAGCCGTTTGGCAGGCCATAAAGCTCGATCTTGCGATGCAGTTCGTAAAGGATCATTTCCGGATCAAATCCGACACGTACAGCCGCAACAAAGAACAGCGCGCCAAGATTCGTGGCGTTCCAGGCACCCCGCGCCGTGACCTGCGCGTTTTTATCCTGCTCCCTGGCGGGATTCCGGAACGCGCGCTCCATTTCGGACAGCGCATAGACTGTATTGCGTGCAATCTCAAGTTCCTCTTTATCAGAGCCGAGGCCTATTGCGCCGCCCGGATAGATCTGCATGATATTTGCCGGGAAATGCAGCGACCAGGCATTGCCTTTCGTTTCGTTGAAAAACACAGGGAGGCTGCGGACCTCGTCGGACAGCAGTTCTTCCAGCGAAGCCTGCCCTTCGTTCCAGAGTGTGGGATTATCGCTGATCTCACTGATCCGTCCCACCTTATACGGAGCCAGGCGGTCCAGAATGCTCTGCCAGACAGGCAGTTTCTCCGCGCTCAGGCCCAGGGACTTCGCCGCATTCTGCATTTCGCTGAAGAAAGTACGCAGATATCCGAGCGTATTTGTCGGATCCTCCGGCACTCCGTCGTCTATGATATTCTGTGTCGTGCGCTCGTGCATTCCGTCCGCCACAACGTGCAGCACTCCGTCCCGCTCCACAAGGTCCTGCTCCCAGAACTCCGCGACCGTAAGCAGATACGGATAGACTTTCATCAGATATTCCCTGTCCACGGACAACCGCCAGCGCATCAGCATATTCAGAGCGCCGTGAACGCCCTGCGACTTCATATGCAGGAGCAGGGCTTCGCTCACCATCCCTTTGGGACCGAGTCCGAGCGGCAGATATGTCCCCTCGTGATCCAGCAGCCTCAGACTCATCTCACGGGCAATGTCCATCATTGCCAGATAGGGCGCGTCATGGGGATCCGCCTGTGCGAAATGCCCGGAGGCAAGCAGCCCGAGATAGGGCGTCTGATGGTTGTAATTGATCTTATAGTTGCCGTTCCATGCCATCCTGTCATAGGTCGAAATTCCCAGTATATTCGGCGGATATTCCGGATCCCGGGAGACGCTGGCCAGCATGTACTGAGATGTACAGTAAGCCCGCATGAGAAGCTCATCGTCAAATTCCACACCCGATACGGCCCAGAAATCCTCCCACCACTTCACATGCAGTTCTCTGAGGATCCTGATGTCGTTTTCCGTGATCCACCGCGCGCGGGAACGTGCGTATTCCATTGGGCGGGCCGTTTTGGCCCAGCTTCTCACCGCAACCACAAATGTGTATTTCCGGTCCGGCTCCAATGTGACCGTTGTCGATGAAGCGTCCAGCATCCGCGCGCCGAACGCGCATTTTGTCGGCACGTCCACATGATCGGAGAATTCTCTGTAACCCCATATCAGACTTTTCGCGGTATTGCGGACCTGCAGCGGGCGTCCGCCGATAAGTCCCTTAAATGTGCCCACCAGCATCTCGTCGTCTTCGCAGTCGCCCATGCAGTCGACTCCGACATCGCACCCCTTGCCCAGCTCATTCGGGAAGAAGAACTCATACGATAGCTCGCAGCGTTTTGTCGACGTGAATTCGATGATCAGTTCATTCTCCGTCGCGGCGACCCAGCTACGGATCGTCAGGCGGCTGCCGTCATCCGCGGTCAGACAGGCTTTCGTATCTGCCGTCAGGTACTCCTGACGCACCTCATACGCAGCATTTTCATACTCCGGAATATCGAAAACGATTCGTCCGAGCGGCCTGGGGCTTCCCATCGCGACCGGCGGATCGCGCTTCGCGACCGCATTGTCATGGAAGAACTCATAGTTCGGGTTGGACTCCATCTGCCAGAAATCGTTCGTAGTCAGCCAGAACTGCGGATAACGCGATGGCCCGGCAAAAGCCGCCAGGAGATCTCCGTTCCCAAGAACCGGGGCATCGATCTTTGTCCCGGCAAACTCCCAGATACGCCACCGGCCGTTTCCCGAGACGTCGCTCGCGCCTGCCGGCACCATACGCGGCGGTGCGTCCCACAGGCCGTACCGGCCGGTTACATAGGATAATCTGTCCATTATAGATATAACTCCTCTGATTCAGTTTTTCTGCCTGCGCGACCGGATGAAAAGCACCAGTCCCAGTGCTGCCAGAGCCGCGTAAACAGCCGGATAAACGATTTTAGTAATGACCTCGGCATACGGCAGCGCGCGCAGCGGCAGGATCGCCAGTCTCATCAGGCAGAACCACGCCCCGTACAGGCTGAAAAGGCCTCCGTCCCCTGCCTTGCAGCGTTTTGCAAGATACAGGCACAGCGGCAGCCCTGCAAGCGCCGCAATCAGTTCATAGATCTGTGTCGGATGCACATGCGGGCTTTTTAAGGTTATCAGAGCTGTACGGATCTCTATTCCTGTCGGGAAAACGACTCCCCACGGCAGATCTGTCCTGATCCCGCCGCAGCATCCGTTCAGGAAACATCCGATCCGTGAGATGCAAAAGGCTACGCCGAACGGTACGACAAAAGCGTCCAGAATGAGGCTCAGTCTGTTCCCGGATATCCGCGAATACAGGAATACGGCAAGAACCGCTCCCGCAAGCCCACCGTACAGCGAGAAGCCCGTCATTCTCAGGACATACCAGGGACGGTCCGGACCGAATGAGTCCGGGTTGACCGCGACATTCCACAGCCGCGCCTCAAGCAAATATACGATACTGACTGCCATAAGCAGCAGGATCCTCTGTGTCCGCCGGAGGCCTCTCATCGCCCTGTAAGCCAGGATCATACCGGTCAGTGCTGCGATCGCCGCGAACAATGTATAGGACTTGACCGTCCATCCGAAAAGGTTGATGACGGGATACATCAGCCGCCGCTTTCTTCAAGAGGCTTCGTAGCCGTTAGCTTCGCGACGATGTACAGACCCGCTGTTTCACTATCCGTAAACTCCTCCCTAAGTGTACCTTTCAGCGTAATACCGGTCTTTTTCGCGTCCGTATACGTACACTGGAATGAGATCGACGCGATACCTTCTTCCGTAACGGCATCTTCCATTTTGAGAATCCCGGTCTCTTCATCATAGGTGAAGACCTGCGCGGTGATATCGAACTCCTCTTCGTCTGCATCCGCGTCTTCCGGAACCATGTTGGCGGTATCCGGTCCGATCTGAACGATCGAGAACGGCACCTCTCCGGACTGTCCGATCAGCTGTGACAGGTCAAAATCACAGCCTTCGTCATCATCTTCTTTCTGAGCCGCTGCCGCAGCCTTCATGGCTTCAAGGACCTCCGGCGGACCGACTTCGGTAACCGTGGCAAGTCCGTCCGCATAGTAGCCGGCGATCTCCTCAAGTGTAGGATACTCCGCCCCCTTAAGGATGATATTCGCCGTCGGATACTTAAATGTAAACCTGACCGAGAGAACCGGTTTGTCTTTGTCGAGATTCGCTTTCGGCTCATAGACGTCAATATGGTCAGGCAGTCCCGCGAGGATATAGCCGATCACCGTTGCCTTCAGGCTGACCGTTCCGTCCTTGCCAAGCGTCGCCGTCCACGTCTTGACAGCTTCCTTCGTGCCGGCCAGATTGCTCAGCTTGGAGAAACGGATCTGATAACCGGCCAGAGCCGGCTTCTCCTTACCCTCCATATCTTCACTGATCTTGAAGGTTATTTCGCTGTTAAGCTCCGCCTTGACCTCGTTCATATTCTTAAGCAGCCTCGCCTGTACCCTGCGCTGATAATCCTTCTCCATCTCCTTGAGTATGGCGCCGGACAGCCTCTGATACATGCGCTGCTTATAGCTGGCGATCAGTTCGTCCTTCTGGTCTGCGGTGACGGTCCCGAGCCGTCCGCCTGAGAAATGCTCGGCAAAATCAGTCTGGATCTGCCATGCGACCGACTCAGGTTCGTTCCAGAACTTGCGTGCGTACGTGTCGATCTCATTTTCAATGATCGTCTTAAAGACCGTCTCGTCGCCTTTGGAATCCTGTACGGCCTTGGCGACGATGTTGCGCCATTCTTTGGAAGTGCGTGCGACGTGATTCGTATTGTAATCAACGCCGCCGGGGAAGCTGTCATTATAGTAGAGATAGATGTTGTTGATTCTCTCGGCCACGTATCCCTGTGCCGCCTTGCCGAATTCGTTGATCGTCTTATCGATCAGGGAAACGCCGACCAGACTGATTCCCATGGCGGTATCGCCGGCGATGCCGAGCGCATACAATCCCGCGTCTTTATAAATCGTCAGGATATCTCCCGGCGTCTTGTCGGACTTCATGATCTCAAGCCCCAGATTGATCGCTCCGCAGGCAAGCCCGACGTTGCCCATCTTCTTCCAGAAGCCTTCGTTGAAGGACGCGTATTTCTCAGTGAAGAAGAACAGATCCGAGAGCTGCAGCGCGGTGCCTGTATCGTTGACCTTGCTGACCGCGTTCGCGATCTCCTGGAAAACGTCTGTCAGAGCCAGCTCGCCGAGTTTAAAGCATTCCTCGCTGGACGCACCGCTCGTGGCGTATTCCGCAAGAGCTGCGGTACATTTCTCAAGATCGATCCTCTCGGCTGACATATTCAGGTCAAAAGAATCCACCCGTGTGATATAGGCGCTCCGCAGTCCGGCATTCTCGACCTCGATACACCCGTAAATGGACAGATGATCCGTGTGGATAATGACTTCCTTCGCCGCGGCATCCACGTCAAACAGGACGTCTTCCCACTCGCCGGTTTCTTCGTTCAGATACTTGGCTCCGACGCACTCGGCCGGATCCTCGCCTTTGCTGCAGAACGTGCCTGCATAAGGGATACGGATATCGATCCAGGTATCCAGTTCCTTAAGATCCCCGATCCCGATATCATATGCCGTGATCTGCCATTCGCCGTTCTCGGCGGTCTCAACACCGGCAGGTTCGACCGTGACTTCCAGCTCCTCGTCATAGTCAAAAAGCAGATAAGAAAGATCCAGGCTGACACCGGTCTCATCCGTCACAGAGAGGTTGTCTGCTGAAACCATAAGCTTCGGATCCTCCGGCGGAGCAGGCTCTGAGCTTTCGGCTTTTTCAGAATCTACGGCAGATTCCGCTTCAGATTCCACTGCAGACTCGGCTTTCTCTGAAGACTCGGCTTTTCCTGTGGATTCGGACTTGCCGGAACCGCTCTTGCTGCTGTCCGCAGAGGCCGTACTGCCGGATACATTCTGCGAGGAAGAGCCTTCTTTTCCGGCCGGAGTGCTGACGCAGCCCGCCAGAAGGCACAGAATCAAAACGAGGCCAAGAATACTCCTGCCCCGTTTTCTTATGATTTTCCCGAAAGCACTCACATACTCTTTCATATCGCCCCTCCTGTGTTTCATATTGTAAACATATCATGCTTTTTTCTGTTAAGTAAGAACTCTGTTTATATCATATCATAGCCTTTATGGCTTTACAAGTCTTCCCGCTTATCCGCGACGCATGGTTCCGATGATCCAGCAGGCCGCAAATGCCAGCGCATCAACTACCACAATCGTGGATCCGACCGGCGTTCCTGCAAGAATCGATACGATGATACCGATCAGCGCGCAGCAGACGGAGAGAACGGCTGAGCAAATCGTGACAGACCGGAAGCTACGGAAAAGCCGCATCGCCGACAGCGCCGGGAAGATCACCAGTGCGGAGATCAGGAGTGATCCGACCAGGTTCATGGCCAGTACGATGATCACTGCGATGACCACCGCGATCAGCAGATTGTACGCCTCTACCCGGATCCCCGATGCTTTTGCAAAACTCTCGTCAAATGTCACCGCAAAGATTTTGTTATAGAATACAACAAATATCGCCATCACGGCGAGGGACAGTCCGATGCACAGCCAGACTTCCCGCGAGGTCAGCGTCAGGATCGACGTGGAACCGAACAGGGTACTGCAGACATCCCCCGACAGATTCGGCGACGTCGAAAACAGATTCATGAGCAGATAACCGAATGCGAGCGCAGCTACTGAGATCATCGCGATGGCCGCGTCCCCTTTGATCCGGGTATTCTGTCCCGTCCGCAGCAGCAGAACCGCGCTTACGATCGTGACAGGCAGGACAAGCAGCATTTCATTGGTCAGATTCAGCACCGCGGCGATCGCGATCGCGCCGAACGCAACGTGGCTCAGTCCGTCTCCGATAAAGGAAAAGCGCTTCAGCACGAGCGTTACGCCGAGCAGTGAAGAACAAAGCGCGATCAGTACGCCGACGATCAGCGCGTAGCGGACAAAAGGATACTGCAGATACAGAGCGAGTTTCTCAAACATTTTCTCCGCCTCCTTCCTGACTGGCCTCTCCGGACTGCACGGCTGCATCGGTCTCTCCGGACCCGACAGGTTTCTCCTGCAGGAAGAATCTGCCCGCGGAGCTTTCAAGATATTCCTCTTTTGTCCCGAAAAAGATCTCTTTCCCGATATGCAGGATATGGTCCGCGTACGTGACGGCTGCCGTGATATCATGAGAGATCATGATGATCGTGATTCCTTCCTTATTCAGTCCGGAAATCAGGCTGTACATCTCAGCCGTGACGATCGGATCAAGACTGGCCGCCGGCTCGTCAAGCAGCAGGATCCTGCGCGTGGCACAAAGCGCCCGCGCGAGGAGCACTCTCTGCTGCTGTCCGCCTGACAGATCCCTGTAACAGCGGTCCGCAAGCGGCAGGATGTCCGTTCGCCGCATATTCTCCTCCGCAAGACGTTTCTCCTCTTTATTATAAAACGGTCTCAGCCCGCTGCGGCTCAGGCATCCGGAGAGGACGATCTCTCTGACGGATGCCGGGAAATCCTTCTGAACGATGGTCTGCTGCGGCAGATAGCCGATCTCGCTGCGTTTCAGCCCACCACCGATCACGATCTCTCCTCCAAGCGGCTCCTGCAGGCGGAGGATCGTCTTCATCAATGTCGTTTTGCCGGAACCGTTCTCACCCACGATGCAGAGATAGTCCCCTGCGTTCACAGTGAAATTCAGCCCCTCCACGATAGTCTGTCCATCGTAGCCGAGCGACAGATTCCGTGCGGTCAGTAAAGCCATGTCAGATCCTCCCGTCAGATACAGTCCCCGCACAGGCCATAGAAAACGGTCCGTTGCGGATCCATTTTGAAACTGTGCTCCGCCAGCAGATGATTCTGCAGCGAGCCGACCTCGTCACAATGCAGATGGATCAGTTTCCCGCATTTTACACATTTGCAGTGATAACATACCTCCGCATGCACATGAGCTTCTGTCCCCATATATTCAAAACAGGCCGAGGTGTTGCCGTCGACAGTATATTTGCTGACTATCCCTTCGTCCACAAGCTCCTCCAGATGACGGTAGACCGTAGCCTGGCTGATGGACGCGCCCTGTCCGGCAAAATACGAACATACCTCTCTGGCCGTGATATGAACTCCCGGGACCGTCTTCAGATAATTGATCAGAATGTCTTTCTGTTTCGTTTTATATTTGGAATGGGTATTCATTGCTGCCTCCATATTGAAATCTGATAATTATTCTCAATTATAGTCCGGTCCGGTCTGTCTGTCAATGGATTTGCGAATCATTTTCATATTGACAGGTCCGTTCCTTCTCCTGTATAATCGATTCAGAAACATGCAGTAAATGCAAACTGAATATCGAAAGGGGATACACACAATGGCTATCAACAAAGTTGTCGTCACCGGCGGCGGCGTTCTCGGCACGCAGATCGGCCTGATGAGCGCTTATTATGGATTCGATACGACTTTCTGGCTGAGGTCGGAGAGCTCTATCGGCAGAACTCAGCCTAAGATCGACCGTTACTCCGCTCTGATGCTGGAGGATCTGGCTAAAGCAAAAGCTCTTGTCGGCACACCGATGGGTGCTTTTGTCTATCCGAAAGGCCTGATCCGCGACTGGAAAGCTGCCACGGCTGAGAGCATCGACGCGCAGATCGCGGAAGCAAAGAATAATTTCGCCACAAAGGTCCATATCGAGCTGGATCTTGCCAAGGCGCTTGAGGACGCGGATATCGTTATCGAGTCCATGACTGAGGATCCTCAGGCCAAGATCGGTATGTATACCGCCATGAAGGATCTGCTCCCTGAGAAGACGATCCTCTGCACCAATTCCTCCACCATGCTTCCGAGCACGTTCGCGTCCTATACCGGCTGCCCGGACAGATACTGCGCTCTGCATTTCGCCAATACGATCTGGAAGAACAACACTGCAGAAGTCATGGGGCATCCGGGAACAGATCCGGCCGTATATGACAAGGTCGTCGAATTTGCCGCGCAGATCGGTATGGTTCCGCTGAAGCTGTACAAGGAGCAGCCGGGATACATTCTGAATTCAATGCTCGTGCCTTTCCTGAGCGCCGCGCAGGCTCTGTGGGCTAACGGAGTCGCGGATACGGAGACTATCGACCTGACCTGGAGACTCGCGACCGGCGCGCCGGCAGGACCTTTCCAGATTCTTGATGTCGTCGGCCTGGAGACCGCTTACAATATCAACCAGATGAAGCCGGATGCCAAAGTGGAAGGCTCTCTGACGAACCGGATCGGCGCCCTGCTCAAGGAGAAGATCGACAAGGGCGAGACCGGAGTCAACGCCGGCAAAGGATTCTACGATTACAGGAAATAAACCGGATAGAAGGAGGCACTATGGTTAAGACTGCATTGATCGGATGCGGAGATATCTCCGGCATCTATCTGAAGAATCTGACGTGGACCTTTAAGGAAGTCGAGCTTATCGGCGTCTGCGATCTGATCCCTGAACGAGCCCTGCGCGCGCAGAATTACGTTAAGGACGCGATCAAGGAAGGCGCGGATGCTCCTGTTCCGAAGATCTACAAGGACATGTACGAAGCGTTCAATGATCCGGAAGTACAGGTCATCCTGAATCTGACCCGTCCCTATGAGCATTATGACGTCACAAAGAATGCCCTGCTCGCCGGCAAAAGCGTCTATTCCGAGAAGCCGCTCGGCATCTCGATGGAGGAAGGCGACGAGCTCGTCGAACTGGCCGTAAAGAACGGCCTGCACCTTGGCGGCGCGCCTGACACCTTCATGGGCGCGGGCATCCAGACCTGCCGCAAGCTGATCGACGACGGTTATATCGGAGATGTCATCGGCGCGAACGTTTCCATGATCGGGCACGGCCATGAGACCTGGCATCCGGATCCGGAGTTCTATTACAAAGCAGGCGGCGGACCCATGCTCGATATGGGACCGTATTATGTGACCGCGCTGGTCAATCTTCTCGGCGAAGCAAAAGCCCTGACCGGCATGACCAAGCGCAGCTTCCCGCAGCGTCTGATCACATCCAGACCGCACAGCGGCGAGATCATCAATGTTGACGTCGACACCTATCTCGCCGGCAATATTCTGTTCGCGAACGGCGCCATCGCGCAGATCTTTACGACGTTTGACGTGTATTATACGCAGCAGTCGCATTTTGAAGTATACGGCACAAAGGGGACGCTGGCCGTCCCGGATCCGAACACTTTCGGAGGACCGATCATGATCTACCGTCCCGAAGATTACGAAGCCGGTCCGGCCGTCGATCCCGCCCTGCGCAAGATGGTTTTCGACCCGTATACGAAATTCCGCCAGGTACCGCTGATGTTCGATTACCGGGAGAATTCCCGCGCGCTCGGACTTGCGGACATGTGCAAGGCCATCGAGACCGGACGCGCCTGGAGAGCGGATTTCCGCCAGCAGCATCATGTGCTCGAGATCATGACCGGTTTCTCCAAAGCCTCCGAGAGCGGTAAATTCCTTGAGCTCAAAACCCGCTATACCCGTCCTGCGATCATGCAGAACAATCCGCTGCACGGTGTGCTGGATGCCTGAACAATCTGACGAATATCATAAGGAGGATTACTATGAAACCCTGTTATACGACCTGGACCTGGATCAAGGACAGAACACCCGAAGGCGCCAAGCGTCAGCTGGAAGAATCATTCCGGGAGTGCAAATTCCTCGGATATGATTACATCGAGAATTTCGCGTTCATCGCGGATTATTTCCCGGATCCGCAGGAGCTCGTCGAGATGACCAAACGCTGCGGCGTATATCTCTGTAATCTCTACGGACATTTCACATTTGACGTGGAAGCCGAGATCGAGCGGGCTAAAAAGCAGGTCAAATTCATCGCCGATATCGGCGGCAAGTGGTTCAACTGCCAGAACGGCGGTTTTGGCGACGACGGTCCGTCCGAGCGTCCGACCAATCCCGAGATGCTCGACAAGATCTGCACGATCGCGAATGCTGTCGGCGAGTATGCCAAATCCGTCGGCGTGACGCTCTGCTTCCATCCGCATTACGGGACCTGCGTTTTCAATGAGAGCGATATCGACTACATGCTGGAGCATACAAACCCGGAATTCGTCTCCTTCTGCATCGATACGGCCCATACGACCCTCGCCGGCATGGATCCTGTCGCCCTGATTCACAAAATCGGGTCGCGCATCGGCTTCATGCATCTTAAAGACGTCGACACCTTCGAATTGAAGAAAGCCGAAGGCCGCGCCAAGATGGCGACTTTCCGAGCGCTAGGGCATGGGACCGTGGACTTCAAGGGTGTTAAAGCTGCCCTGGAGGAAGAAGGCTACGACGGCGTGCTCTGCGTCGAGCTCGACCGGCCAGAGGTCGGTAACTTCCACTCTGCTGAAGTGTCCCGGATCTACATCAGGGACGTTCTGGGACTGTAAAGTCTCTGTAGCGGGTTTACAGACTCTGCCAGATCATTCATGACAATACAAGAACTCCCTGCGGCATGAGGTACGAGCCGCAGGGAGTTCTTGCGTTTGTTGCGGATTCTATCGATAATTTACCGTGTTCGCTTATTTCTGAGAAGCCGCGAATTCACGAAAATCAGACAGGACGATGTCGTTTTCCTCCATCCATTTGAAGAGCTTGGGAGAAGTCGCGCTGCGCAGATCCTGCGTTCTGACGACATTGAAGTTGCCCTCGTGGAAGAGCGGCTCATCGACATAACCACAGTGGCAGATGATGTAAATGTACTCTTTGTCAAGAAGATCCGCAGAATTCTTGGGATCCGTCAGGAATCCGAGCATGTCGGCTTTCATCTGGTTCTCATAGGTCGGCGGATTGATATACCAGCCCATCGTCGAGCCGACGTTGGCATAATCACGCATTCTCAGGGAACTGGGTTTCCCGCACTCGTCGGCCAGCTTCAGGATGATCTCGGAATGCTGCGTCGGAGCGTAAGCATGTGCGTGGAAATAATCGGGATCTCTGCCGATCAGCTCACGGAAACGCTCCAGCTGCGCACGGAATTCACGCTCGACATCCGCCGGATCACAGTGATCTTTGCCGGGCGCCCAGGGAGCTTTCGCGTCCGGATTGTCTTCCGCGAAGCGCCTGCGGTGCGTATTCATGTCGATGAAACGTCCGTCTGCGTCGACCAGTGTCGGGACATCCTTGGGGTCGCATACCGGGAATCCGTTGCAAAGATTGAAGTCAATGCCCAGAGCGATCTTGTCAAGATAGGGCTTGATCATCTCCGCGCATTCTGCCGCCCAGGGCATGTTGGTAAAGAAACCTGTGTTGCGGATCGCGCCGTGCTCGATACCGTAGATGATACCGCTTGCGACTGCCGGGGTAATGCCGTAGTCATCGGACTGAAGAATCAGTTTTGCCATCGTTTTCACCTCTTAATAGATTCCCTTCAGACGAGGGTATTTTTCCTGCATGTCCTTAATGTAGCCTTCATAATCGTCCAGCGCTGCCTGCAGCTCCGGAATCGGGACTGTCTTCACAACTCCGCGGATGATCTTCTCACCCTTGGCACAGGCCGCGTCTCGTTCTTCGATGCTCTTGAACGGAGCTTCGGTGCCGCCGTGTTCCTCCGGCTTGCCGAAAATGATGCAGGCGTTAGCGCCGCAGGCTCTTGCCGCGTTGGTAAGACGGATCATTCTCGGATCCTGTACGGTCAGTTCTTCCGGAATCGGTCTGCCGTTCGGATCGACCGGCAGATAGTCCTCCTGATGCAGCATCTTGTACGCGCCGTAAGCCATCGCGTGCAGAATGCCGAAACCGTACGGCTGTCCGTTTTCATCCTTATAGCTCATCATCGGCTTCATCATGTTGACGTCGCAGACCATGACCTTGGTCTCCTGGAAGAAATCACGGACCATCGCGTCGATATACAGCGGCGCGGGCATATGCGCGGCGAGCATAAAGATCTTCTTGAATCCCTGTGCGACCAGTGAGTGGCAGATCTTCATCAGGTAATCGATGCTGTCGCGGACGCTCATCTGAACGGTCGCGTTGCTGACGATCGTGCCGCCGGGGAAATTGTACGGCAGATTGATCAGCGCCAGTCCGTCATACTCCTCCGCCATGGCCAAGGCCAAAGCTTCGGGAACGATCTGCTCGATGTCGACCGGCATGCCGCCGTGAACCTCGACCACGCCAACACCGACAAAAATCGTATTGCCGCCGCGTGCCAGATACGCTTCGACCTCTGACGCCAGCATTTTATTTAAGATTCTGGTTCTCATCGCATGCCCTCCTTCTTAATAGATTCCCTTCAGACGAGGGTATTTTTCCTGCATGTCCTTAATGTATTCCGCATAATCGTCCAGCGCTTTCTGCAGCTCTCCGATCGGGATTTTCTTTACGACTTCGCGGATCAGACCCTCGCCCTTAACACAGGCCGCGTCGCGCTCTTCCACGGTCTTAAACGGAGCGTCGGTGCTGCCGTGCTCTCCAAGTTTGCCATAAACCGTGCAGGCAGGCACTCCGCAGGCCCTTGCAGCGTTCGACAGACGAACGAGTCTCGGATCCTGCACCGTTTCCTCCTCGGGAATGGCTTTGCCGTCCGGATCAACCGGAAGATAGCATTCCTGGTGCATCATCTTGTATGCACCGGCCGTCATCGTGTGGATGATGGTAAAGTCCATCGGCTTCCCGGGTTCGTTAAGGCTCATCATCGGACGCATCGTGTCGATGTTGCAGACCATAACCTTGGTCTCCTGGAAGAAATCGCGGACCATCGCGTCGAGATAGAGCTTGGCCGGACCATGCGCGGAGAGTGTAAAGATCTTCTTAAAGCCCTGAGCGACCAGGGAATGGCAGATTTTCATCAGATAATCGATACTGTCGCGGACGCTCATCTGCACCGTAACATTGCCGATAATGGTACCGCCGGGGAAATTGTACGGCAGATTGATCAGCGCCAGTCCGTCATACTCCTGCGCCATGGCAAGAGCCATTGCTTCCGGCATGATCGTCTCGACATCCGCGGGCATGTTGCCGTGCATTTCCACAACGCCTACGCCGATAAATATCGTATTGCCGCCGCGCGCCAGATACGCTTCAACCTCCGACGCCAGCATTTTGTTTAAGATTCTTGTTCTCATCGCATGTCCTCCGACTTAATAGATGCCCTTCAGACGCGGGTATTTCTCCTGTATATCCTTGATGTAGCCCTCATAATCGTCCAGTGCCGCCTGCAGATCGGAAATCGGAATGCTCTTGACGATGTCGTGAATAATCTTCTCTCCCTTGGCACAGGCCGCGTCTCTGTCCTCGATGCTCTTAAACGGAGCATCCGTGCCTCCGTGCTCCTCCGGCTTGCCAAACAGGATGCAGGCACCGACACCGCATGCTCTGGCAGCGTCCATCATTCGGACAAGTCTCGGATCCTGTACGGTCAGTTCTTCCGGAATCGGCTTGCCGTTCGGATCAACCGGGAGATAAGCTTCCTGATGCAGCATCTTATAGCCACCGTACGCCATCATATGAAGGATGCCCAGACCGTAGGACTCGCCGTTCTCATCCTTATAGGTCATCATGGGACGCATCGTGTTGATGTTGCATACCATAACCTTGGTCTCCTGGAAGAAATCACGGACCATCGCGTCAATATACAATCTTGCCGGGCCATGAGCGGAGAGCATAAAGATCTTCTTGAAGCCCTGCGCCACAAGGGAATGGCAGATCTTCATCAGATAATCGATGCTGTCTCGGACGCTCATCTGAACGGTGGCGTTGCTGACGATCGTGCCGCCGGGGAAATTATACGGCAGATTGATCAGCGCCAGTCCGTCATACTCCTCCGCCATAGCAAGAGCCATTGCTTCCGGAACGATCTGCTCTACATCCGCCGGCATGCCGCCGTGAACCTCGACAACGCCGACTCCTACAAAAATAGTATTGCCGCCGCGTGCCAGATACTCCTCGACCTCCGACGCCAGCATTTTGTTTAAGATTCTTGTTCTCATCTTGTCTTCCTCCTTCTTAATAGATGCCCTTCAGACGAGGGTACTTCTCCTGCACATCCTTGATATATCCCTCATACTCGTCCAACGCGTCCTGCAGCTCCTTGATCGGCATCAGACTCGCGATCTCGCGGATCTCGGCCGCGCCCTGCGCGCAGAGAGCATCCCTCTCTTCCACACTCTGGGCAGGATCATCATATCCCAGATGCTCTTCTGGCTTGCTGAAATAATAAGCGGCCTTGACTCCACAGTCGCGGCAGGCTTTCTGCAGAGCGGTAAGACGCGGGTCGGCAACCGCCATCTCGACCGGAATGCCTTTTCCGCCCGGAACGACCGGCAGATATTCCTCCTGACCCATAATTCTGTAAGCACCGTATTCCTGCACGCGCTTTGCTTTCATATTTTCCGGATCTCTCATTCTGGCCATCATCTGCTCCATGGACATCTGCGGGATGCCGTGTCTCTTATTATACTCGGCTCTTGCGGATCTCATGTTGATGTGGCAGACCATGACCTTGGTCTCCTGGAAGAAATCACGGACAGCCGCGTCCACATACAGGGTGGCCGGACCGTGCGCGTCGACAATGAAAATCTTCTTAAATCCCTGTGCGACCAGAGAGTGCCAGATTTTCATCAGATAATCGATGCTGTCGCGGACACTCATCTGCACCGTAGCATTGCTGACGATGGTCCCGCCGGGGAAGAAATACGGATTGTTGATCAATGCCAGTCCGTCAAACTCCTCCGCAAGGCATACAGAATACGCCTCGGGAACGATCTGTTCCACATCGATCGGGATAATTCCATGAACCTCAACGACACCTGTCGCCATAAAGATCGTGTTGCCGCCGCGCGCCAGATACTCTTCGACCTCCGACGCCAGCATCTTGTTCAGAATCCTTGTTCTCATCCTTTCTTACCCTCCTGTTACTCTTTTTTACAAAACCGGCTGCCTCCGGATTCGGAGACAGCCGGATTCCTATCTTAGTGCACAGGCTTTACAGCCATTTGTTACTCTTACTTCTCGTCGCAGAGGAAGCAGGCGGCCTGCTGGCCGTTGCCGTAATCCTTAAGCTGCGGTACTTCCTTGTGGCAGCGCTCCGTCGCGTACTGGCAGCGGTCCGCGAACGGACATCCGCTCGGACGCTCCATAACGCTCGGAACCTCGCCGATCAGCTTCACACGCTCACGCTGTTCGTCCGCCTTCGGATCCGTGATCGGAACCGCGGAAAGCAGCGCCTTGGTGTAGGGATGCAGCGGGTTGTCATACAGAAGTTCCGCCGGAGCCGTTTCTACGACGCGTCCCAGATACATGACTACGATCCTGTCGCTGATATGCTTTACGACGGACAGATCATGCGCGATAAAGATATAGCTCAGTCCCAACTGAGACTGCAGATCTTCCATCAGGTTGATGACCTGCGCCTGGATCGATACGTCCAGAGCGGAAACTGGTTCGTCGCAGACAATGATGTCCGGATTGGATGCCAGCGCTCTCGCGATGCCGATCCTCTGACGCTGCCCGCCTGAGAACTCGCGCGGCACGCGGGTCCTGTACTGCGGATCCAGTCCGACAAGACGGAAAAGCTCATCGATCCGGGCGTTGTATTCCGCACGACTGCCCGTCAGATGGTTGATGGTCAGCGGCTCTCCGACGATGTCCCCGGCCTTCTGACGCGGATTCAGCGAGGAGAACGGATCCTGGAAGATCATGGTGATCTTGGAACGGAACTGTTTGAGTTCCTTTTCTTTCATGTGCGCGATATTCTGTCCCTTGTACAGGATCTCGCCGCCATTCGGCGTAAGTGCGCGCATGATGCACTTGGCAAGCGTTGTCTTACCGCATCCGGACTCGCCTACGACACCGACGGTTTCGCCTTTGTGGACCTTGAAAGAAACATCCTCTACCGCATGGACCTCGCCGATCTTGCGCTTCATCATACCCTTCAGGATCGGGAAGAACATCTGGAGATCCTTGACCTCAAGAACGACTTCGTCCGTGATGTGCTTCTCAGGCACTGTACCGCTCTCCGTCTCGACAGCAGCTTTCTTGGCCTCGATCTCATCTTTCGTCAGGACGCAGCGCACATAGTGCTCATTGCCCTCGTCGCGGAGTTCGCACATTCCGTCCTTACAGCGGTCTTCGCGGTACTTGCAGCGGTCATAGAACTTGCAGTACTTCGGGAGATTGATTGGAGTGGGCGGCAGGCCTTCGATCGGGATCAGCCGGCGGTCCTTCGGGTCGTCAAGCCGCGGAACGGCCGCAAGCAGGCCTCTCGTATACGGATGTCCGGGAGTCTCGAAGATCGTATACTTATCCCCGGACTCTACGATATTGCCGCCGTACATGACATAGATTCTGTCCGCGTAGCGGGCAACCAGTCCAAGGTTATGTGTAACGATAATGACGGAAACATCTTCCGTCTTGGCAAGACTCTGGATCAGCTCCAGGATCTGCGCCTGCGTTGTAACGTCAAGGGCCGTGGTGGCTTCGTCAGCGATCAGTACGTCGGGCTTGGCCGCAAGTACCATCGCGATCATGATCCTCTGGCGCATACCGCCGGAAAATTCTGCCGGATACTGGTTATAGCGGATCTCCGGGTTGGCGATGCCGACCTTGGTCATCATCTCGATTGCGAGCGTCTTGGCCTCTTCCGGGGAAACGCCGAGATGCGTGATGATGTTCTCCTGGATCTGGAAACCGACCTTAAGGATCGGGTTCAGGGAGGTCATGGGCTCCTGAAAGATCATGCCGATCTTGCCGCCGCGTACAGAACGCGCTTCGTCCGAATTCATCCCGTAGTCGAGCATATTGCCCTTCATATTCTCGATTCTGACATCGCCCTCCACCTTGCCGGGCGGCAGGATCAGCTGCAGGATGCTCATGGACGTTACGGACTTCCCGGAACCGGACTCACCGACCAGACCGACGATCTCTCCTTTCTTCAGATGAATGGATACTCCGTCGACAGCCGTGATCTTTCTCTCCCTGTCGTAAGGGAAGGTCGTTACGATATTCCTCGCCTCCACAAGATTGCCTTCGGAGACAGTATAAGCTTCATTCAGAACAACGTTGTTATCACTCATTTGACTGCCTCCTCTTAAACCTCACCGCGGAGCGAGGGATCCAGCGCGTCGCGGATTCCGTCACCGAGCAGGTTCAGGCTGATGATCAAAAGTGCAAGGAAGATACACGGAAGCAGAACGTACCAGGGATCGACCATCAGGTAAGGCCTTGCTTCATTGATAATGGAACCCCAGGAAGCCGTAGGAATCTTGATACCGACGCCCAGGAAGCTAAGTCCGGATTCCATCATGATCGTCATGCCGACATGCTGCGTCGCCATAACGATGATCGGAGAAATCGCGTTCGGGAAAACGTGCTTATAAAGCTGTTTCAGCCGGGACTGTCCTGACAGCTTCGCAGCCAGGATGTAGTCACTGTTCATGACTGTAAGACTTGAGGCGCGCATCATCCGCAAGAAGCCGGGAATACCCGTTACCATAAGGATGAATGCCATATTCATCATGCCGCCGCCGAAAAGCGTGATCAACGTCAGCGAAAGCGCGATGCCCGGGATCGAATTGAAGACTTCACAGTAGCCGATCAGGATCTTGTCTACGATACCGCCGCAGTACGCAGCCAGCATTCCGAGGAAGGAGCCGACGACAACAGCCATCAGTGTGGAAATAACGCCTGTCAGGATCGATACGCGCGTACCGTAGACAAGACGGGAGTACAGGTCGCGTCCCAGATAGTCCGTGCCGAACCAGTGCGCGGATGAGAACGGAAGGAGCTTGCCGTCTGTCGTGATCAGGTTGGGATCCTGTGTTGCAATGACCGGTGCAAAAATGGCTACCAGTATAAAGAACAGTGTTCCGATAATGCCGACGACAACGATCTTGCGGCTGGTCATGACCCGCATGAATTTACGGAAGGCCGTGAGTTTCTCTGACAGAACCTGCTTTGCCGTTTTCTTAACGGCAGGATTAGGATTCGTATTCATCGTCTCTGCCTCCTTACTTCAGCGAAATACGCGGATCGACTGCAAGATACAGCATATCCGTGATGAAGAACGCCAGACACATGCAGCCTGATGTCATCAGGACGCAGGCCTGAATAACCGGAACATCGATCTGGTTAACAGAGTTGACCATCAGGGTACCCATGCCGGGGATCGAGAAAACGTTCTCGATGAAGACCGAGCCACCGATCATGCCGGCAAGTCTGCCGCCGATCAGGGTGATGATCGGGATCAGGCCGTTCCGCAGAACGTGTTTGCTGATGATGTAATTCTCCTGCAGACCTTTGGAGCGCGCGGTCCGGACATAGTCCTGACGCATCGCTTCCAGCATGCTGGAACGGGTCTGTCTGGTGATACCGGCAATGCCGCCGAGCGACAGACAGAACATCGGAAGGATGATCTGCCGGATATGATCTCCGAAATTCTCCCACGGGAAGGTGAATCCGCGGGACGGAAGGATCTTCCAGTTGATGCAGAACAGGAACAGCAGCGCGATCGCGATGACAAAGCCCGGGATACTTGCCGAGATGTTCGCCACGAGCGTCAGCGTCGTATCCTGCCACTTTCCGCGCTTAACGGCGGTAATGATGCCGAAAAGCATGCCGAGCGGGAAAGAGATTAGTGTAGATACGATGGACAGATACAGTGTAACGCCGATCTTCTGTCCGATGATTTCCATGACCGGCATATGATATGCGTACGATGTCCCTAGGTCGCCCTTGAAGAAGTTGACCAGCCAGTTAAAGTAACGTACGATAACGGGCTTGTCCAGTCCCATCCTGTGATAGATGACCTCGTACTCGGCAGGCGTAACATCCGACCCGTACAGTGAATAGATCGGATCACGAGGCATGATGCCGATGAGAACGTAAGTCAGGAAAGAGACCAGGAACATAACGACGATCATCTGCAAAAGTCTCTTCAGTATATATTTACCCATCAAAAACTCCTTTGATGATTTTCAGGACTGCAGACACAGTCCTGTATTATTCTGTATCCTTAAATATGTAGAAGGGATCAAATCCGCAGTTAACAGCCGCGGCTTCTTTCTCTTCCGTATAAGAGTCCTGAAAAAAAACCGCGTTGGGAATCGTATAACAGGGCCAGATCAGGCACTCTTCGTTAATGTAGCTGCGGCAGTAATCCAGCAGCCCTTTTTCCAATTCCTCTTCCGAACGGGCCGCGAGTACCGCATGCCACTTGTCCTTGATCTCCTCGGTCCAGCCGGTGCATCCGGATACCGTCGCGTTAAACGGACTGAAATGCTTGACAAACCTGTCCAGCTGCTGATCTGCTGCGATCTGCTGCGCAAAGAGCGCGATACCCGTCGCGGCTTCTTTGCCGCTCAGATAATCTCCCTGCACGGTCGTAAAATCCGTATCATGGACTTCTGCCGTAATGCCCAGTTTTTCAAGCTCTGACTGTAGGAAAGCAGCAAGCGGAGCGGTCGCTTTGCCCATACCGTAGATCACGATCTTGAATCCGTCCCCATATCCGGCCTCAGACAGCATTCTGGCTGCTTTATCCGGATCATAGGCGCAATGTTCGATCTCTCCGGAATAGTATGGAGATTCATGCAGCCCGATGACGTTTGTATGATACGCTTTGCTGCCGCCGCACATCTCTGCCATCCGGTCCCAATCGATCCCGTGAAGGAAAACGGCCTGCCGGACCGTTCTGTCAGAGAGCGGTGCCTCCGCATCCAGCGTGATCGGGATCGCATAATACTGATAGCCTTGAGTTTCCGTTAACTCTGCCTCCTTGTATCCGGCATCCAGGATCTCCCGGATCTGTACTTCGTCTGCAGTGGAGATCTTGTCAATATCGCCGTTCAGAAAGGCAGCGACTGTCGCAGTATCGTCAGCTATACATTGGAATGTTATCGTTTCCGGCTGCGGCAGTTTATCTCCCCAGTATTCCGGATTGCGGACAAACCGCAGCACTACGTCCGGTGTATACTCTTCCATTACATATGGGCCGGTACCGACCATATTGTTGAGCATCCAGTCCAGGCCTTTGGCATCGAACGTCTCTTTGGAAAAGATATACTGTGTCAGGACCCAGAGCTCATAGTTCATGGAATAATCCTGCCAGTATACTTTGACGGTGTATTCGTCAACGGCCTCAATGCGTCTGGGATTACCGATGACGGACTGCGTCCCGAACTCGATTCTCGACTGCAGTGTAAAATAGACATCCTGCGCATTCATCGGATCACCGTTGGAAAAGCTGATCCCCTTGCGGATATGTATAGTCAGCGAATGCTCTCTGTCATTCCTCTCCCAGCTCTCCGCAAGCATCGGTACGAATTCCTGTGACGCGCTCTTGTACCAGGCAAGCGGTTCATAGCACGGCCAGGCATAACTGATCATTGTACTCTGCTTGTACGGATTGAAGAATTCCTTGATACTCCTGTAGGCGAGCTCAACGTCTCCGCCCCGCTCTGCCGCAGGTTCCGAGATCTCCGGCTCTTCGGGACGGCCGGGAGCGCAGCATACCATACGAAAACAGAATACCAGCAACAATACGATTGCCATGATTCTCTTCATGATATGCCCCCTTTCCGTAGATGTCCCTGTTACAGAAGATCTTTGATTCTAAGAAGGAAGCCGCTGTTTCGGACTGCTCTGTCCTTTTGCTGCACAACGGCTTCCCTATGATCTTAGTGACGTTCCGTCTTCCTCCGGGACAGATCTCCTGTCCGCTCCGAGGAAGCGGTATGGTTCTTGATTTTCTTACGTATTATTTACCTGCGTCCTTGGAGATGCAGAAGGGATCATAACCGCAGTTTACAGCAGCCGCTTCCGGTTTCTCATGATAGTACTCCTGATAGTACACCATAGAAGTTGAAGTATAGCAAGGCCAGAACATGCAGTCTTCGTTGACATACTGGTTGCAGTAGTCCAGAAGGTTCTTCTCCATTTCTTCGTT
Source organism: Bacillota bacterium (assembly GCA_017441925.1). Taxonomy (GTDB): domain Bacteria; phylum Bacillota; class Clostridia; order Lachnospirales; family Bianqueaceae; genus RUG12817. Next base: position 13,020 of record JAFRUE010000013.1, on the reverse strand, counting down.
CGTCTTAGCAGTTGCGGTAGCAGTCCACTTCTCCTTCAGAGCATCCGTCCAGTTGGTGCATCCGGAAGCTGTTGCTCCGTTCGGATTGAAATGCTTGGTGAATCTGTCAAGCTGCTGGTCAGCATTTATTGCCTGTACCCATACGGCAATACCGGTCTGAGCTTCCTTACCGCTCAGGTAGTTGCCCTGTACGGTACCGAAGTCAGTGTCAGAGATCTCAGCATTAATGCCGATCTTCTTGAGCTCTGCCTGCAGATAGGTCTCAACACCGGAGGCCATAGCGCCGATACCATAGATCTGAACATCGAAGCCGTTCGGATATCCGGCGTCAGCCAGCATCTTCTTGGCCTTTTCATAATCGACCTCGCACTTCTCAATGCTCTCATCGTAATACGGGCTCTCATGGAATCCGATCGCGCTGGTGTGATAAGCATTGTCGCCTACAACCGTCTTCGCCATGCTATCCCAGTCGATACCATACAGATAGATCGCCTTACGGACATCAATGTTGGACAGAGGCGCATCCGGATCAAGGGTGATCGGTACCGCATAGTACTGAACGCCGCTGACAGCAGCACCGGTTGTTCCTTCATAGCCGGCTTCCTTCAGCTGAGCCATAACAACGGGATCACTGGTGGTGAAACGATCGGACTCATGGTTCAGGAATGCCGCGAGCTGAGCAGTTCCGTCAGAGGAATAGTTGAATGTGCAGGTCTCGAACTGAGGAACTTCCTTGCCCCAGTATTTCTCGTTGCGGACAAATTTCAGAACAACGTCCGGTGTGTATTCCTGCAGTACGTAAGGACCGGTTCCCATCATATTGTTCATGTACCAGTCAACGCCGCCGTTGTCTCCGCCGTGCTCTACGAATGTCTCATAAGAGAAGATGTACTGTGTCAGCAGCCAGACTTCCCAGTTCAGGGAGAACTCGGGATAGTAGACCTTAACAGTGTAATCATCGACCTTTTCGACCTTCTCAGGAGCACCGATCGTGGACTGAGTGCCGTAATCCAGTCTTGCCTGGAATGTCCATGCTACGTCAGTAGCATCCATCACGTCTCCGTTAGAGAACGTGATTCCCTTACGTACGTGAATAACGAGGGCATTGTTCGCCTCATCACGTTCCCAGCTCTCAGCAAGCATGGGGGTGAACTCATGTGTCGCACTCTTGTACCATGCAAGAGGCTCATAACAAGGCCAGCCGTAACCGATCAGTGTGCCCTGCTTGTAGGGGTTGAAAAATTCACTGAAAGCAGTTGTATAAACAAGATCTCCGCCCTTGTCTCCGGACTTGGATCCTCCGTCGCTGCTTCCGGATTTGCAGCCTGCGAGAACGCCCATCAGCATAACTGCTGTAAGGAGCATCGCAAGGATACGCTTCCACTGTCTCTTCATTGCTTTACTCTCCTTTATAGAATAAGTATGATTTTGCCGGATGCAGCTAGGACTCGTCCGTGCTGCCGGCTGTTACTGTAGCCATCATATTCCGCAAATCAAATATAAACAATATTCAAAAAATGATAAAAATCGGAGAATTTGCTTTTTTCAAAAAATGAAGAGTCCTCAAAAAAAGATTGACACTGTCCGGTTTCACTGCTATGATGAGCATAAAGAGAGCTTTTTCCTGTTTCAGCCCGTAGTTTTCTGTTTATATTTCATAAGAGGTCATTCCATTGAATAAAAAAAACACCGCAGGCGGCAATACGGTCCCTGAGAAACGTTCGATCGGCGATTTCATCCGGATCCTGATCGTCTTCGTATTCGTTGCCGTCATACTGATCATTCTTTTTGTTTTCCTGATACGGAGGGTAAGTTCGATCGTCCAGCGCTCGAGAGAGCTCTCACAGCACGAGATCGAAACGATCTCTGAACAGACCGAATCCCTGGTCTCCGGATATAAGACTCTCTCTGACGTAATCAGCGCCAACAGTCTTGTCACGGCTTTCTCCCTCTATGATGACAGCACAGACCGTGCACTCATTACACGGGACGCTTATGACCTCCAGAAGCTGCTTGCAAGCCAGGTCACACTCTACGGAGAACACATCAATTTCCTCGCGCTCTACTTTCCCGAGGTCGGGATGGTCATCACGCAGTCCCGGTATCTGACAGGCGATGAGACTGCGGAGTTCTTCATCAACTACCCTGAAATACCCTCCGACAGCCTCTCTCTGATGAAAAGCGGCATTTCCTGGTTCCCCGCCACAGAGAAAAACCCTAAGGACCTGATCCTGAACAGATGCTCTGCCGATAACGGTTCTGCGTTCTATGTCTTTCTGGAATTCAATCTGATCCCGTTCTTAACTACTTTTACAGCTTCGGGCGACGATATCGTCATATTCTTCGGGAACAGCTCGGATTGCTTTACCGCGACGCATATTGTCTCAAGGGAGAATTACAGGGCAGCCCTGATCGGCAGCCGTCTGAACGGTCTATTTACACTAAACGACGTCGAATACCAGTCCGTCACAGTCCCCTGTACCTTATCAAATAGCTTCGTTACGGCCGGTATTTCCACCGCTTTCACAAAAAGGATCACTTCTGACTCAATCCTGCTGCTTGTGTCGACCGCCCTGATCGTTATCATTTCCCTTGTGCTTATCGTTCACTTTGTCAGCAAAAGAGTCCTGATCCCGCTGCACCGGCTCACCCAGACCACTGGGCGGCCTCGTCTGTCTTCCGATACGGACATCAGTCAGATGATCAGTTCTGTAACCACCGAGCTGTCCATGCTGAAACAGACCAATTCCCAGCTGCAGCGCAATAATCTGCGCCTCAACTCCTGGGCTCTCGGCAACACGATGAACCGCCTTCACAGTTTTCCGGAGAACCGGCAGAATCTTTCCAATCTGGAATTCTGTCTGAACATGGCCGACATCTATCCGCAGCAGGGATATGCGATGTGGGCCCAGTCCTACCCCGCCAGGACCGAAGGCTCTGATTCTCCATCCGATCAGGAGCTCTACGAAGACCTCTCCATCATACTGTCCAACCAGCTGTTCCAGCGTTTTACCGGTATACGTGCCACGATCCTGAAAGACTGGCATGTAATCGTCGTCTCCTGCGGATCCGCGGATCTGCCGGAACTCGAGACGATCCGCGAAAGCATCCATACAAGCTTCACGGAAAGCACGGGCTGTGCTCTCTTCCAGACAGCCATACATTATAATACCGGGACAGCCGACCTGGAAGAGACCGTTTCAGACCTCTATACGGACATCTCTTACCTCAATGTCTGGGGACCTTTCCGTCCGGAGGATTCCGACATCATCTCGGACGCGGATTTTGTCAGCTACTGCAATCTGGTCCGGAAGCTCGAAAACACGATCATTACATCAGGCCTTTCCAACGCTCATGAAGCCATCAATGATATCTTCCTGCACGCGATTCCGACCGGCAAAGAGAACGCTTCAACCGCCCAGATCCGCGCCTACACCGTCGCCATCGTTCTGATGATGGCTCTCCAGCAGAAATACCCCGAGGGCTGGAACTATATCCGTTCGCTGAATTTTGAGCAGCGTTATTTCGAATCCAGATACATCCTCGACAAAGAAACGATCCTGCACGACGTTGTCGATCAGGTGGCGGCCCATACCGAAGGAAGCCGTCAGAAAGACGATCAGAGCTATATGAAGCGCGTACAGACGTATATTCAGGACCATCTGACGGACCCCGGACTCAACGTCAGCTCCATCGCGGAACAGTTCGGTACCAGCGTCTCTGCCCTCTCTCACGCCTTTAAGGACAGTTACGGCATCAACATACTGGAATACATTCAGACGCTGCGCATCGCCAAGGCCAAGGAGCTCCTGCTTTCGGACAATGTCAGCAATGTCGCGAAAGCCGTCGGCTTCTGGGATGCGCAGGCCCTGACCCGCGCGTTTAAGAAACTGGAAGGCGTCAGTCCTGCCGAATACAGGAAACAGGCCAGGACAGCCGCCGGGAAATAAAACTTGTCTGTACAGGCCTTCACAACCCTCACAAAAAAGCCCTTAGCTTCAGATTCCGCAGATGCGGTACCAAGGCTAAGGGCTGTTTTATTATGTTCAGACAGTACGGCTTTGACAGAACTGTCACTGAGCGCGCCTGACCTCCTGCCGTCCGGGATCAGGCTTCGTCCCCGTACTGATAGCGGAGCTTTGCGAACAGGTCATTCAGTATGAAATGCGCGTCGACTGTATCATAGACCGCGATTTTCCGGGGATTGTCCGGCCGCAGCGTATATGTGCTGTCATCATTGATATATGGTGCTCCCGTAATGACTGCGTCATGTTTCTGGCTGTTCAGCATCAGTCCGGCCACAGGATTGTCCCCGAGAGACCACATCTCTCCGCAGGCAAAATGCGCGTATGCAGTAGGTTCGGCGAGAGATGCTCTGAAGTCCGGGATACTGTTCCGCATCTTTCCATACCGCTCGTTCACGTCCCACAGCTGTTCGCAGAGCCATTTCCCGAGCTTCCCGCAGGGGTAGACCTTCTCATAGAGTTCGGCGAAACTGACCCGCATCATCGAATATGCTTTTGCCGTGACCTGCCACAGCCCGACCTCCGAATTCATCACGACCCGGGCAGCGACGACATCGTTGCTGAGATTGAATTCATTGCCGCCCGCAGGATACGGTGCGCCGCCGATCCAGATCACATGCATGCGGTTTGCGATCGCGGGCTCCGTAAGCAGCGCGACCGCGACATTGGTGATCGCACCCTGTACACAGACGAAAAGCGGCCTCGGATCGTCCTTCATGGCCTCTTCCACAATAAAATCGGACGCCTCGGACCGGTCGTAATCCGTCTCCGAGCGCATCGGCAGACTGCCCCGCAGAACTGTCACTTCATCCCGGATCCCCATCACATCCAGCATCTCCAGGATCTTGTTATAGCTGTTCTCTACAGAATCCAGCTGATGCAGATAATTGGCGGCTGTAATCGCCTTCACGTCAAACTTGCTGGTCAGGAGAAGCTGCGCGGTCGCAAACGGATCATCGCCCTCGCAGGCAAAATCAGTGTCGTCGATCACGCGGATCTCCGGATAGCCATACTTGTCAAACGGGTACTCTTTTAAGCCTTTTTTCAACATGTGTTACGCCTCCTTACCAGAAATGTTCGGCGACAAATACAATCGCCGGTATTGTTGCAATCGACAGGATCGTCGATATGATTACCGTTTCCACCGCGTACCGGTAATCGCGGTCATACAGCTGCGCATATACAGCGATATTGGAACCGACCGGGCAGGCTGCTGCGATCAGGATCGCGAGTTTACAGGCATGCCACGTCTCCGGGATCAGTTTCATCAGCAGCATGACAACCAGCGGGATCAGGATCATTCTTGCAAACGAGACCTTATAAAGGGACACTTTGCGGAACATGGCCTTGACATCTGTCTGTGCCAGATAAACGCCCACAGTGAACATCGCGAGCGGTGTATTCAGACCCGCAACATGGTCCAGAGTCTTTGTGATGAGCCCGGGCAGCGGAAGCCGGGTAAAGAAGAGGATCAGCCCGATCACGATCGCGGTCAGGAACGGAGCCTTCAACACCTGTACCGCGTTCATTCTCTTCTTGTCACCGGTGATCAGCACTTTGCCGTACGTGAACTGCAGCAGATTCAGGAAGCCGACATAAGCGGCGATGTAGAAAACCGATTCGTTTCCCAGGATCGCGATGATCAGCGGAATTCCGAAGAATCCCGGGTTGGAGAACGATGACGCGAACGACGCGATCGGATCCTTACGAAACATGAGCCTCGAGATCACAATGCAGATCAGCAGCGCGCCTGCCGCAAGCCCGGCGCTTACCGCGAGCCCCAGCATCCGCTCCGGGGTCCTCTCCACCAGGAAGCCCTTGATGATGACTGCCGGGAGGACGATATAGATCAGCATGTTTCCGATGGTCTTGCTGCCTTCCTGTGTGATCTTGCCCGTACGGAAAAGGATAAACCCGATCCCGGCCAGCAGGAACATGATGACGATCTGCCCGATCAGTTGTAAAACAGTATCCATAATGCTGCTTTTCCTTCCCTTGAATAAACACGGGCAGGAATGGATGCCCCCACTCTTGCCCGCATCGTCTCTACTGTTTATTATAGGAATTTACAGAGAAAAAGTCAAGAAACAGAACCATTCCGGGCTGTTCTGATGCTACTCGCTGATACCGTAAATGGCCTTGGTGCTGTCCGACATCTCCAGCCCGTGCAGGAATTCCTGTCCCTTGCGGATCAGATCCTCCATGCTGTAGCGCGGAAACCAGACCAGATTGTAGTCATCCGGATTCTCATAAGATACAAACGTCCTGCAGGACGGAGAATACACGATGCAGCTGCCGGCCAGTGCAGTGTGGATCCACTCTTTCATATCGATAATATTGACAACATCATCAAGCTGAAGGACGACCTCCCCTTCCGCAATACTCCAGTGCGCGCGCATGGAATCACTGGAATAATAGGTGAGCGAAGTACTGCCGAGAAATGTCCCGTCTGAAGCCCTGTAGCGGTCCATACGGTAATTCTCATCGCGGTTCACAACGAAGAGCAGATCTTCGTTCAACCCGGACTGCGAGGCCGGGCAGAAATGTATCGCCTTGACCGTTCTGGCGGGATCATAGATCGTATAGATCAGTTTACTGTCCCTATCGAATACCTGAACCTTCTTTGTGTCCGTAATCGCCATCAGCTCCTGATCCGGTAGATAATCAAGCGCTGCCTCTTCGCTGTCCGGTACAAAATCCGTCCGGAGCCACCTGTCGTTATCCGGATCATAAATACGAAGTATCGGCGGATCCTCCGGAACATATCCCTCCTTGGGAAGCTGTATGAGCAGCACAAAACGGCTGTCAGCGTCCATCACGCACGGATCGGTATGAAAATCCAGTTCAGGATCATCCGGTACACTCGTTCTGCCGGCCGGCTCTACAGATCCATCCTCCATAACGTCCAGAAACAGTAGTTCCGGTCCTGAATGCCTGCCCTGCAGCACACAGATCTGATCCCGGATCATAAAGCAGTCTCCGAAGAAAAAGCCTGTCCCTTCTTCCAGATCATAGCTGAACACAGGTTCCGTACTTTCCTGATCCACATCAAATACAAGGATCCGGTACGGAAATGTCTGATACATCAGCGCGTATTTCCCTGAGGCATCGAGACCGAGCGGAGTGATCTTGCCTTCAAATTCTTTCCCGATATGCCAGATGGATGCTTTTGCTTCGATATCATACAAGTCTGCATAGCCGTAGCCTTTATAGTCCGGCTGTTCCGTTACGAGCAGAAATCTGTCTCTGATCACAACAGTCTGAGCAGGATTGCGCAGATAACTCTGCGCGTTCGTGAAATACTGCTTTTCACTGTCGTACAGGACCTCAAAGAGCTGCAGTTTTGTGCGGTCCGTTTTGCAGACAAAGCCCATCCGTTCGTCATGCGGGAAACACATGACAGCCTGATTGATCGTCTTCTGGAAATCCGTATTCAGATAGGCACTGCCTCTGTCCAGTATATAATTCAGCGTGGTCCCGTTCTGCAGGACAGAATAGAACCCGCTCCCGTCGACACGGATATTGACGCTGACAAGTTCAGACGGCAGGTTGAATTCCTCATACAGACTGCCGTCAGCTTCATCATAAAACCGGACCGAATGTCCGTACAGAACGAGCAGCAATGACCGCTGCTGTCCCTGCGGATCCGTATGATCGAGCCTCCGGCACCATTTCTTCTGCTGCAGATAATTCAGATCACAGGAAGTAAAATCATTGGTCCAGACCGTTTTGCCGCTCCTTGTTTCTATACACAGTAAAGTGCCGTAAAGCGGCTTCAGTACATACTTGCCGTACAGCCCGTAAGCTCCGTTCCGCTCCTTATCCGTACAGCCGAATACGGTCATGCGGCCGTCCCTGGGCTGATACAGATGATATATTTTGACAAAAACCGTCTCCGGTATGATCTGCCGGATCTGCCCGTTCTTCAGATCCGCACAGTAAAGGAGACAGGAATCACTCCGGTTCAGTACAAAATAGAACGAATTCTCCTCCTGACTGAGGCTGCAGACGTAATCAACACAGTATTCTGTTTTAAGCGGCTTGCTTTTCCACACGATGCTGCCGTCCGCCGGATCCAGCCGGCACAGCGTCATCGTATAATAATAATCAAATACATTCACCCGCACCGTATTCCAGACAAAGGCAAACGGTACGTAATCATCTGAGACCCAGGAATAGACCTTGACCAGGTCCCCTTCTGCCGCACCGGCCGCGTCAAAAGTCCATTTTACCGAGCCGGTTATACCGTCCAGCAGATGAATGCCGTCCTCATCATTGACCAGGAGGTCCGTCGTCTCATCGTGATTCAGGATGTAGACAGCCTCGATCTCCCGTCCGGGCTCCAGATGGAACAGCTTCTCAAAAGAGTCCAGTTTCCAGGCGGCTATATCATTGTAAAAGTCATATGCGTACACAACGTTCGTGCTTCGTTCGACCTGGAAATCCAGGATATTCCCCCGCATCTCCATATCCCAGGTATTACTGTAAGACGCCGTGGAAAAGTAAGTTTTGTATGCTCCGACCGCGCGCGACAGAACATATTCCGGGAGAGCCATCCGCGGCCAGTCTTCCCTGCCTTCTCCCGGCAGAGCCGACAAAGCCAGCTGCGCGGCCAGGATATAATTGTCCTCTCCAATCTCATCCAGAGCTTCGTTTCCCAGCATCGTGATCTGATTGCGCCGCGCCTCGAGCAGATTTGCCTGTGCCTGCTCATAATTTGACCGGATCTGCCGGTTGCTCCAGATCAGATAGCCGATCGCAACCGCTGCCATGATCCCGGCCGCTGTACCGATCGCAGTAAGCCGGCGCATTTTATACTGCCTCGCCCGCATGACCAGTTCATCGTAGGAGCAGCCCAACAGCGCGGCTGCCAGACGCGGGATCTCCGTCTTTCTCGCCTGGCGGATACTCCCGCGATAATCACAGGACAGCGGCTCAAAGACGGTCTTATGCTCTTCTTCTGTCTCGTTCTCGTCGATCCCGGTGCTGACCTCCTCGAGCAGGATCTTAGGAATCACCTCGTTCGGTTCACCATCCACCAGCACGGTCAGCACATGATCCCGGTCATGGAACTCCAGAAAACGCGCGATCTCTCTCGGCACCCACGTGGACAGTTTTGTCGAAGACGAACAGATCACAATCAGAAACTCTGCGTCCTGCAGAGCTTCGTCGATATCCTTGCTCAGATCGCTTGTGATCGGCAGCTCCTCCTGATCGCGGAAGATCCGCTCGATACGGTCCCTGCCTGTCTTCTGCCGCACCGCTTTAGGGATATGGTAATGCTCCAGCTGATGCTGGATATCCTTTGCGACGGCAATATCCGCCGGCGCATGTTTATAGGAGATAAAAGCGTTATAATGCAGGTCCATGGATGTTCCTCCCCGAATAGCCTGGTTCCATTATAACACAGCTGCGCGAGAAAAGCACCGGGATAAGCTGCTCTATTTCATCCATGCTATACACATCGCAAATGTATCGCATTGACAAACGTAATACTTTTTGTTATACTTAATCCATGAGAACTATAATCAACGAGACTTTAGTCGAATGGAATGACAAAAAGAATCGTACCAACCTTAGGAAACATGGTATCAGTTTTGAAACTGCTGCTTTAGTATTTGCCGATGAGGAGCGGATCGACTCATTTCAGCACGCATGGCAAATTCTATCGAAAGGAGGATCTATTATGGCGAATGAAAAAATCATACGTACTGTCGTCCGTGTCGGTCAACAGCCTACCGAAGCTCAGATCAAAGAGATTGAAGCAGCTTCGCTGCGACCGATCACTCCCGATGAAGACGCACCCGAACTAACTCTTGAACAATATGCTGAGATGGCTGCAATAGCTAAGGCACGTCGTATCAAAAATGTAAAGCCTGTTGTTGCACTCCGGATCTCACCTGATACACTTGATAAAGCAAAGGCTACCGGAAAAGGTTATACCGGATTCTTAAGCCGTCTGCTTGATAATGCTATCAATGATCCACAGATGGTTGCCAAAAGTCTGTAACTGATGAGACACTCGAAAAAAGGGTGCGTCCTCTTAAGAGGACGCACCCTTAATTTTATGTTGCTTTTACCAGCCGTTCGTCAGGAATCAGGCGCGGCGCTTCTTGTCCTTTTTGGCTTCGAAGCAGACAATTCCGATTCCTGCGAGAGCTATACCCATGATTCCGGTCCACAGGCCGATCGGCTGAGTGTCACCAGTCGGAGGTGTCTCCGGCGGGATATGACGGTTGGTAATGGTGTAACCGGTCTTCATGTCGCCGGTGATGTGGATCGTGTAACCATCGATCTTCTTCTCGGCTACCGTGTAAACGATTTCCTTACCATCCTTCTTCGCCTTCAGTCCGGTGAAGGTATAGGTCCAGTTGTTCTCCTTGGAGAGTTCGACGATCTTGCCGGTATCTTCTCCGTCGGCCAGCAGCTTGACACTGATGCTCTCGGGACGGATACCGTCCTTGTCATCGCCGTCATCCCAGACCTTGTTGACCTTGACTTCGACTGTAGGAGCCGTATACTCATTCTCGAAGGTGTAGGTGGAGATTTCTACAACCTTACCATCTTTTTCTACTGTAAGTGCCTTATCGAACTGCGTCTTATCAGGCGACTTAGTGATCACATAAGTCAGAGTATAGACGGAAGGATCGTACTTGTAGCCTTCCAGTTTGGTGTCAGACTCAGCAATCTCGTATACATAAGTTCCAGGAACGCTGAATGACATTTCACCAAATTCATACTCAACTCCGGCTTCAATGGTAACGGTCTTAACCTTACCCACCGCACCCTCAGGCATCGGCATGGTCTCAAGGCCAGCCGTATTGCTGATGGCTGTCAGCGTGAAGGTGAACTTCTCCTTGACATCGGGCTCATCTCCGATGATAACCTTCAGAACCGGAGGATTATGAGTTACCGGTGTCAGCGGGATGTGCTTATTGGTAATAACCAGTCCGTCGATAGACGGTGTATATCCGGCTACCGCATCCTCAGTTACCGTGTAAACGATTTCCTTACCGCCTTCGCTGTACGGCAGATCCTTGAATGTGTACTTCCACTCATTCTCTGCGTTCAGTTCAGCAGTATCGACCTCGGTTTCGCCGTTCATCAGATGAACTGTGATCTTGGCCGGACGGAATTCATCAACGTCATCCGCGTCATCCCAGATTTTCTTAACCTCGATGTCAGTCGTAATTCGGGTGTTCGTGAATTCAGCCTTGGAAGCTGTCTTAGCGATTTCACCGGTATCTCCTGTCTTCTCAGTTTTGAAGTCAGGATTAGCTGTCTCAACGACGGTATACTTAACCGTTGTGGGCAGACCTTTAGCGATCTTACTCTCGCCGTTCTTCAGCGTAAACTCTGCAACGCCATCCTTAAACGTCATGTCGCCATAGGTTCCGTTGATCGTCGTGTCGTCCAACGTTACGGTGAATGTGAAGTCAACAGTCTTGTCAGAATCTACAACACTCTCGACTTTCTTGGTAACGGTCAGGTCACCGGTTACACGGGTATTGGTGAATACTGCCTCGGCTGCCTTCTCCTTGCTGATCGTTCCGGTATCGCCGGTCTTCTCAGTGGTGAAGCCATCAGCCGCCTTCTCCTCTACCGTGTACTCAAGTGTTGTCGGCAGATCCTTAGCAGTTGCCTTCTCGCCGTCCTTCAGCGTGAAGGTCGCGACGCCATCCTTGAAGGTCATGTCGCCATAGGTCCCGTTGATCGTAGTGTCTGCCAGGGTTACGGTGAACTCGAACTCAACGTTCTTATCCGCTGCTTTGTCAGACTTAACGGTCTTTGTAACTGTCAGGTCGCCGGTCTCACGAGTATTGGTGAATGCCGCCTCAGCTGCCTTCTCCTTGCTGATTGTTCCGGTATCTCCGGTCTTTTCAGTGGTGAAGCCATCAGCCGCTTCCTCTGTAACCTTGTAGCCCATTTCTGTCGGCAGACCGGTTGCAGACTTGGATTCGCCGTCCTTCAGTGTGAAGTTTGCAACGCCGTCCTTGAATTCCATCTCTCCAAACTTACCATTGATTCCCTTATAGTCAAGAGTAACGGTAAACTTGAATTCCGCATTTGCATCTGCTGCAAGATCCGATTTAACAGTCTTGGTGACCTTCAGATCTCCAGTATCACGCGTGTTGGTGAAAGTCAGAGGACTCTTTTCATCATAGTCCGCAGTCGCTGTCAGCGTTCCGTCATGATTGTCCACTACTGTTACTGTTACAGTCTTAGTAGCAGTCGCATCATTCGTGATACCTGCAACAGTTCCACTCTCTGTTACATCATACTTATAAGTTCCAGGTGTGGTATATTCGAATGGTCCAAAGGTTACAGTAGCCTTCTCATTCGTTACCGCTCCCTTCATCACCTCAGCTGCAGGAGCTCCGTCCTTGGCCGCTACGGTGATTTCAAAGTTCCACTCCTCTTCCTCAGTCATACCTTCCGGAAGTGTAAGGATCTTCTCAACCGGGAAGGAAACTGTCGTCGGCTCGACATTGTACGTGTTCGTGAATGTCAGCGGGCTTGCCTCTGTCGAATCCGCCGTAGCTGTCAGCGTTCCGTCATGATTGTCCACTACCGTTACCGTTACCGTTCCGGTCGTCGTTCCGTTGACAATTCCTGCGTTCTCGCTCCCCTCTGTCGCACTCTCCGTGATCGTATAGGTATGCGTTCCGGGAGCTGTGTAGCTGATCGCTGCGTATGTCGCGGTTCCTTCTTCGTTTCCGCTTCCGCTGATCGTTACAGTCTCAATCGCTGTCGTTCCTTCTGTCAGCGCAAAGTCATAACTCCACTCTTCAGGCTCGGTTCCCTCTGTCGCGGATTCCACTACCTTCTTTACAGGGAACTGCACTGTCGTCGGTTCGACATTGTACGTGTTCGTGAATGTCAGCGGGCTTGCCTCTGTCGAATCCGCCGTAGCTGTCAGCGTTCCGTCATGATTGTCCACTACCGTTACCGTTACCGTTCCGGTCGTCGTTCCGTTGACAATTCCTGCGTTCTC
>JAFRUE010000012.1 GCA_017441925.1 Bacillota bacterium | reverse complement strand
GCCCTGTGCGGCAATAGCTTTCTCCGCCTCTTCCGCCTTCAGGGCAGCGGGGCCGTAGAGCTGCACGGCACGAAGGCCTTTTTTCTCCACAAAAGTAGCCTCAGGCTTGTCCAAGGCAGGATCGGACGATTCTTCTGCGCTTTCTTCCTTGCTTTCCTCAACAGGAACAGAAGGCTCTTCGACGCTCTCTTCTTTACTCTCCTCAGAAGGAACAGAAGTCTCGTCGATGCTCTCTTCCTTACTCTCTTCAGCAGGAACAGAAGTCTCGTCGATGCTCTCTTCCTTGCTCTCTTCAGTAGGAGCAGAAGGCTCTTCGACACTCTCTTCTTTACTCTCCTCAGAAGGAACAGAAGTCTCGTCGATACTTTCTTCCTTACTCTCCTCTGCAGGGACTATGGGATCCTCACTGCTTTCCTCAGCCGGAACAGACTCTTCCGCAATAGATTCCTCCCCGGAATCCTCTTCGGACGTGCCGGAATTCTCCGTAACGATCCCTGAATCGTCTATGAAAGATTCAGAAACCGTCCCCGAATTCTCCTCCGCAAAAATATGCTGCGGCAAAAGCTGCACGCACATCATCACACAAAGAATAATAGCTGCTATCCGTTTTGCGTTCTTCATGACAGAACCCCCTGATGATTCTTATACTATCCGGAAATCTATTGATATACAATTCAGATTTTACATATAAAGCTACCGATAGATAATAAAAGTATATATTTGAAGTTCACATATGTCAATAGATTTTTTCGTCTTCCATCGTCGAAAAAGCCGGTATTTTGCGCCATTTATTCACTGTTTAACACAAAATGAACGTATATTTTGTGTTAAACACAAATATATAACACAACATCTTTGAATTCGGGTCATCATATCGTAATTACTGTTTTATTTTATGTAAACTTTAAAAAGAATACAAATAGCCCGTGAGAGATGTATCTCCCACGGGCTGAATTTAACAAGCCGTTTTCTTACAGCATCTTATTCGTTTCCGTCTTTTTCTCCATCCTGCCATTCCGCATGAGTCGTGAGGACTGTAACGGTCTGGTTTTCGTCCTTGCGGCTGCCGACTGTCAGTAACCCACCCTCCAGCCGTCCGCCCCGTTCGTTCCCGTCCGGTGTCCACAGTCGGAACGCGCAGGGCACCAAAGCGGTCATGAAGGGAATGTGACCGGCAAGCACAGCCAGATCGCCCTGTGTCCCGCGAACAATCAGTTCTTCGCACGGTCCGCTGTAGAATTCTCCGTCAGGCGTCGCGATATTCAGCTGATATTCCGCCACACGATCCCCTCCTTAGCTCTGTATTCTTTCCGCACAATTTATTACTGTCCCTGGCGTTTTGCCTTCTCAATGACCTCATCGATCGTGCCGGCGAAAAGGAACGCGGATTCAGGCAGGCTGTCATGCCGACCTTCGATGATCTCGCGGAAGCCGCGGATCGTCTCGGCAAGCGGTACATAAGTGCCCGGAATTCCGGTGAATTTCTCCGAAACATGGAACGGCTGGGACAGGAAACGCTGGATCTTACGGGCTCTCTGTACGAGAAGCTTATCCTCGTCCGAAAGCTCGTCCATGCCCATGATCGCGATGATGTCCATCAGCTCTTTATAGCGCTGCAGGATCCGCTGCACTTCGCGCGCGGTCTCGTAATGCTCCTGTCCAAGGCTCTCCGGCTGGAAGATACGGCTTGTGGACTCCAGCGGATCGACTGCCGGATAGATGCCCATAGCCGCAATCGAACGCGACAGGACCGTCGTTGCATCCAGATGCGAGAAAGTCGTTGCCGGTGCAGGATCTGTCAGATCGTCCGCAGGCACGTAGACAGCCTGGATCGAAGTGATCGAGCCTGCGTTCGTCGACGCTATCCGCTCCTGAAGCGCGCCCATCTCTGTCGCCAGCGTCGGCTGATAGCCTACCGCAGACGGCATACGCCCTAGCAGCGCTGAGACTTCGGATCCGGCTTGCGTGAAACGGAAGATATTATCGATGAAAAGCAGTACGTCCTGTTTTTCCTTATCGCGGAAATACTCCGCAACGGTCAGTCCCGACAGCGCGACACGCATTCTGGCTCCGGGCGGCTCGTTCATCTGTCCGTAGATCAGCGACGTATTCGCCAGAACGCCGGATTCCTTCATCTCATTATAAAGATCGTTGCCTTCACGCGTCCGCTCTCCGACGCCGGTGAAAACAGACAGTCCACCGTGCTCCGTCGCAATGTTGTGGATCAGCTCCATGATCAGAACGGTTTTGCCGACGCCTGCACCGCCGAAAAGTCCGACCTTACCGCCTTTTGCATAGGGGCAGATCAGATCGATGACCTTGATGCCGGTCTCGAAGATCTCGATCGCAGGCTTCAGTTCTTCAAAAGCCGGAGCGGCATGATGGATATTCCATTTCTCCGTCCCTTCTATCGCCGGGCCGTTGTCCACAGTCTCGCCAAGAACGTTCAGGATCCTGCCGAGCGTCTTCCTGCCGACCGGGACCGAGATCGGTCCGCCGGTATCGAGGACTTTGGCTCCTCTCTGCAGGCCGTCTGTCGAAGCCATCGCGATGCAGCGTGCTGTTCCGTCACCGATATGCTGTGCGACCTCAACCGTCAGCACACGGTCTCCGATCCGGATCTCAAGGGCGTTGTAGATCGCAGGCAGTTCGTCTTTTTCAAAACGCACGTCAATGACAGGTCCCATGACCTGCAGCACGACTCCGTAAGACGTTTTGTTCATCTTTTTCTCTGTCTCATTCATGATTATCCCTCTCCGGCGCCGGCCACGATCTCTGTCAGTTCCTGCGTGATCGCGCCCTGCCGCGCCCGGTTGTAAGCCAGTGTCAGATCATCCTTCATCTTCTGCGCGTTCCGCCCGGCCGAATTCATCGCGGAACTTCTTGCGCTGACTTCGCTCGCGTAACTCTCTCGGACCGAAGCGATCAGGATCCCGGTCAGATACAGGGGAACCGTCTCTTCCAGCACTTTTGCCGCGTCCGGTTCAAAGATCACCTGCTGTGCCGGAGCCTGTTCTGGTGCCGCAAGCGGGAAGATCCAGCGGATCTTTGCTTCCTGCGTCATCATCGAAATATACTGTGTATAGAGGATCCCGAGCCGGTCATATAAGCCGTTCCGGTAATCCTCGCAGAAACGAACGGCAAGCTCCGCGGCGTCCTCGTATGAATAATGCTCTGTCCCCCGGATCTCCTGTCCATACCGCGCGCTCGCCTTCCGTCCGATAGCATAGATCTCCGCGCCTGGGTATTTCTGCGCTTCCCGGAACACGTTGACATTGTAGCCGCCTGCCATGCCCCGATCGCCAGCGATCACGATCAGGCGGATCCTGTCAGCTGAACCTTTCCGCATATAAGGACTCACCTGGCACTCCTGACAGCCGGAAAGCACGTTTATGACGTCTGTCACAGCGTCCGCGTACTCCCGCCCGGCATGCATCTTCGCTGTTGCCTTGCGGATCTTGGAAGAAGCGACCAGCTCCATCGCCTTAGTCAGGTGCAGCGTCGAATCCACGCTTCGGATCCGGTTGCGGAGCTCTCTGGTATTAGCCGGCATGCTGTGCCTCCTGATCCACCTTTACACGGGCCGGATCATACCGTTCCGTACGGATCCCCGCAAGGATCTGTTTCAGTTCGTTCTCGATATCGGCGGAATACTCGCCCGCTTCGATCTTCTCAAGCCAGTCTTCATGCTCTCCCTCCATCAGGCTGTACAGATCCGACATATACTGCTGGATCCTGCTGACCGGAACGTCATTCATATATCCGTGAATAACGGCATAGATCACGGCGACCTGGCAGCCCGGCCTCACCGGCGCGTTCCGCTTCTGCTTCAGGACTTCCACAATGCGGTCGCCAAGCGCCAGACGGCTCTTGGTATCCGCGTCCAGATCGCTGCCGAACTGTGCAAAAGCCTGCAGCTCGCGGTACTGCGAGTACAGCAACTTCAGCTCTCCGGAAACAGCCTTCATGCCTTTCAGCTGGGCTGATCCGCCGACACGGCTGACCGAGATACCGGGGTTGATCGCCGGAATGACGCCCGCGTGGAAAAGCTCGGTCTCCAAGAAGATCTGTCCGTCTGTAATCGAGATGACATTTGTCGGGATATAGGCCGAAACGTCGCCCGCCTGTGTTTCGATCAGAGGCAGTGCCGTGATCGATCCGCCGCCGTACTCCGGCGCAACGCATGCCGCACGCTCAAGCAGCCTTGAATGCAGGTAGAAAACATCACCCGGATAGGCTTCGCGTCCCGGCGGCCTGCGGATCAGCAGGGAAAGCGCACGGTACGAAACCGCGTGCTTGGACAGGTCATCGTAGATGATCAGAACATCCTTGCCCTGCTCCCGGAAAAATTCGGCCATCGCGCATCCGGAATAAGGCGCGATGTACTGCAGCGGCGCGGATTCCGACGCGGAAGCCGATACAATGATCGTATAACTGAGTGCTCCGTTATCGGCCAGCATCTGTGTCAGCTGTGCGACCGTGGAATTCTTCTGGCCGATCGCGACATAAATGCAGAGGACACCTGTGTCTCTCTGATTGATGATCGTATCGATCGCAAGCTCGGATTTGCCGGTCTGGCGGTCTCCGATGATCAGTTCACGCTGTCCGCGTCCGATCGGGATCATACTGTCGATCGCGACAATACCGGTATGCAGCGGCACGGAAACGCTCTTGCGTTCGATGATTCCGGGCGCCTGCGCCTCGATCGGCCGCTCGCCCTCCCGCGCAATGGGGCCTTTGCCGTCGACCGGCTCGCCCAGCGCGTTCACAACGCGTCCCAGCAGGCCGCTTCCGACCGGCACGGAAAGGACTCTTCCCGTCCTCTTGATGATGGATCCCTCGCGGATATCGTTATCATTGGAAAGGACCGCTATAGAAACGGAATCCTCCTCCAGATTGAGCGCCATCCCGTAATGTCCGGAATCAAAGATCAGCAGCTCGTTGGCCATGCAGCTGCGCAGACCGTAAGCCCGGGCGATACCGTCGCCGACTTCGATGACGGTACCGGTCTCTTCCATTTCGATGCTGCTCTTGTAATTCCGGATCTCATTCTTCAGAATACTGCTGATTTCATCTGTCTGTCTGCTCATGATTGCTCCATTACATTCTTTAGCTGTTTCAGACGGCCCTGGACCGTGCCGTCCATCAGGACTCCGTCCATTTCGATCCGGATACCGCCAAGGACCGACGGATCCGTCACATATTGTATCTGAACATCCTTGCCGGTACGGGCTTCCAATGCTGCTTCGAGTGTCCTGCGCCGGCTCTCCGGCATCGGGACGGCCGTAGTTGCAACAGCGCGCACGATTCCGTATTTCAGATCACAGAGTCTGTCATATTCGCTGATCGTATCCGGAATCAGTCTGGCTCTGCTGTGCATCAGCATCACGGAAAGGAACGAGATCACACACTCCGGGATCTGTCCCTCAAATGTCCGGAAAGAAGCGATCCGAGTCTGTTTCGGTACCGCCGGAGATGCCAGATAATCCAGATAACCGTCTGTCTCGGCAAGGACCTGCCGTACGAGATGCAGGCCATCCTGTACCTCAGACGTCAGAGCCTGCTCTTCGGCCAACGAAAACAAGGCCGCCGCGTATTCTCCTGACGGTGTCATCGGCTTCCACCCTTATATCCTGCATATCCGTCACTGCCGGTCCGGTCAAGCTCATGGATCACCGAATCGATCAGTGCTTCATGCTGCTCCTCGTCCAGCTGCTCGGGCAGCACGTGCTCGGCCAGCATCGCCGACAGATCGATGATATTCTGACGGATATCCTGCGCTGCCTTCTTTTTCTCGAGATCCGCCTCGGCTTCAGCCTGCCGGATGATCTCGCCGGCACGCTTCTCGGCATCCTTCAGCATAGCCCGGTCGCGCTCCTGTGCGCGTGACTCCGAAGCCGCGATGATCTTATCGGCTTCTGCCTCTGCGGTCTGCATCCTGCCGCTCCAGTCTGCCTCGTACTTCTCGGCGGATTGTCTGGCCTCCTCAGCCTTCCCGTACTGTTCATCCAGCGTCTGCTGCCTCTTCTCGAGCGCTTTGCGGATCGGCTTATACAGGAAATGCTTCAGGATCAGGTACAGCACCAGCAGATTGAGAAGCGAGATCACGATCTGCCAGAGGTTGACGGAAATAACTTCCAGTGTCTGCAACATGATGTTAACCGACGGAAGCGATCGCTCTCAGCAGCACGTTTACAAACATGTTCGGCGCTACAAAGATCAGCATGATCGCAATGAAAAGCGCGTAAATACCGGTTGTCTCCGCAACGGCGCATCCCATCAGCATTGTGGAAGTGACCGCGCTTCTGCTCTCCGGCTGTCTGCCGACAGCTTCGCAGGCGCTTGCAACAGCGTTACCTTCACCAATACCAGGGCCTATGCCCGCAATGGCCGCGATACCCGCACCGAGCGCACAGCATCCGATAATAATTCCGATTGCGATTTCAAGCATTCTGTAATACCTCCTGTAATGTATTCAACATAAAAGTTTAAACGTTTTTCTTCCGTTTGCGGGCTTGTCTCGCGGCGTAATCGTCCGCCGGGAAAGCACCTGCGACGTACATCATCGTCAGCATCGCAAAGATGAAAGCCTGCAGCATCCCGCTGAAAACGTCAAAGTAGACGGACAGGACCGCCGGCAGCCCGACCTGCAGGAACGGGATCTCACCGAGGAACCCGGGCAGCCAGCCGAGCACGAGCTTTGACAGGCCCTGCAGCGCGGACGCGATCAGGATCGAGATGATCGAGCCGCTCATCACGTTGCCGTAATGACGGAACGACATGGAGACCGGCGTCGCGATTTCACTGATGATATTCATCGGAAGCATGACTGCGACCGGCTCCGTAAAGCTCTTCAGATAGTGCAGCGGACCGCATTTCATCTTGTAATAGGTGATCAGCAGGAAGACGAGGACCGCCCAGCCCGCGATGATGTTGATGTCCGAAGTCGGCGCGTACACACCGAGCAGTGACATCAGGCTGGAGAAGGCGGACAAGGCCAGGACCGCTCCGACGAACGGCGAGAAGCCCATGAAGAACTCTCCCATATTGTCCGCTACGAGGCCGTCGGTTTTCTCCACGATCCACTCGCAGATATGCTGTCTGCGTGTATCGGCTTTTTCCTTCGTGCCGTGCGTCATATACAGGCAGAGGAAGAAGATCGATACGATCAGCAGCCACGAATTGACCTGCGATTCCGTGATCGGAAGGTCCTGCACCGGCATCGGGACCGTGAAGAAGATCCTTGCGCCGTGGACCGCAATGCCCTCTTCGAGCGGGGTAAACAGGATCTTGATCGCCATCGCGGCCGCGACCGGCAGGATCACCCCTGCAAGAAGCAGGATATCGATCACACGGAATTTCGTCTTATCATTCATCAGCATCACCTGCCTTAATATCGGTCTGTACGGAGTCTGCCGCAGCAGGCTCTCCGCCTTTTATTGCCCGCAGCATGATCGCGAACCGCGGGAAAAGCAGCGGAATCAGTGTCGCCCACGGATTCAGGAACGGTAGTTTGAAACCGAGGACCATCGCCAGAGCAAGCAGCAGATACCTCCCGATCTGAGAGATGATCGCAGTCATTTTTGCTTTTTTCTGCTCCATGGTCAGCGCACGGGTCAGTGTCATTCCCATGAGAAGGAAGTTGCCGATCGCCGCGCCTCCCCCGAGCAGATTACCGAAAAGGACCGGCAGATTCCATTTGCGCAGTATCAGGAAGACCGCTTCCATCAGAACGCTTAAGATCAGCGTCCAGAGCGCGATATAGCCTGTTTCTTTCTTGACAACAGGGTCCAGCTTCACGCGTATCCGCCTCCTTTCCGTCTATAGGATATATCAGTCAAAATCAGCTTCACAGCTGCTTGTTCCTTCGAAACTTCCCAGGATCCAGTACGATTCGTCCCTGCGGCGATCATCCGGCAGATCCCGGATCATACCGCCGACGCCGTCGTCCTCGATCGTCTGCCAAGGAAGTGTTTCTTTCGTCGTAAAGACGACCCTTGCCGCGGATTCAAGCGGCTGATTGAAGGAAAACTCCTTCGTTACAGACTCTCCGCTGTCCGGGCTGACCGTGATCCCGGCGGATCCTTTCACACAGTCCAGCAGGATTTCCACCCGCATCCACCCGTTCGGATATTCTTTCCATCTGCGGGCTGAACCTCCGCCCTTGACCCAGATCCAGCCGTCCGGCCGGAAAGCCATGCGTACAGCTTCTCTTCCGTGCGCGTCCTCTGCCTGGATAACGGCAGCCGTGCCGCTGTGGATCCTCGCCGGATTCATGCGGAAAACGATCCGTGTGCGGTCGCCCGCCGCGACGAGCCTTTCTGCCCTCACGCGGTCATACGGATCTCCGTCCCGCAGTACAAGCCCGCGGCCCTCAGGCAGTTCTTCAACGTCGGCGTCACACCATTTGGGAATATACAGATTCCAGTCCCTGAGCTCCGCGTGCGTCTCCATCGCGGCGAAATCGTCCGCAACATCCGTTGTCTCTGTGCTTGCAACCGGCAGCGGCACTTCCAGGGCCCAGATATCTTCTTTATTAATGCTGTAGGTCATCCGGAGCTTCTGCTCCTCAGGCCGCGGATTACATTCCGCGATCCCGCGCATGTACTGCGCTCCGAAATTCTTAAGCCCGCCTTCATAGCGGCAGGGGCTGATCTCCGGCACGAGCGCGGCCATACCCGAGAAACGGATTCCATCCTCGCCGGTCACAATCACGAGTGGCCAGCGGTGCGCTCCGTTCCGCGAAGGGTTATAGACCAGCGCATACCGGCCGTCCTGCGTTTTTTCGCCCCAGACCTTGGCTGTATTCGTCTCGAGCGACCATGCATTGACCTTGGCTGACCAGGTCTCGCCCCGATCAGACGAACGGATCACGGCGCCGGTCTTGTAGATCCCGACCACGTCCCCGTCAGGCAGCGTATAATACGAAAGTGCCGCGCCGCCCGGAGCCGTAAACAGTTCCTTATCGAACCGCTGCTCTTCCCACCATTGCTGGACGACGAGCCGGTCATTCAGGAACTCGCGGCAGCCCTCGACGAACCCCGTGTCCTCCGCTTCTTCAAAATACGGGAATACTTTAATGTTATCACATGTATATCCGCCCGGCTCATTATACCGCAGGAAATAGACCGGTGAATAGGTCAGGTCCGGATAGATCTCACGCACGACGCGTCCGATCCCGTAGCCGTTATTCGGATTCAGATGGATATGCGGCGAGATGCCGTAGAACGCGCTCACGAGCAACCTGCCCGTGCTTGTCACATAGAAGCCCATCCTCTGATGGCAGTTCGGAATCACCGTATCACCAAGCAGTTCTTTGCCCGGACCGGCATACGGCGCGGTATCCACATGGATCATCGGGAAGACCATGACCGGATCGCTCCAGTGCCGGCCATCCTCTGATACGGAAAGCAGTGTCTGTGACGGCGGCTCGTGTTCCGTCTTCACATTGGACAGGTATTCTACAAAGAACCGTCCCCGCCACCAGGCGATCATCGGAGCGTGGTTATAAGTCCAGCCGCAGCCGTCCATCGCGTATTCAGGATCCCTGCAGGCACGCAGGATCTGGTAATTCTTCACGCCTTTGACGTGGGGCAGACCACCGTCATGGAAACGGATATCCGCGCTCTTACCGCCTTCGATCCGGACCGGATCGTTCTCGAGCATTTCTTCCCGGTATGTCATCTCTGTCCCACTCCTTCTGGTCTGTACCTTAACGCCAGCCTGGTCACGGCATTTCCAAAATCACAATGATAAAAGCATTTTACCACAATTCTTTCCGTATCACAACAGATTTTCAGTATTACATCCGTTCCCTTTTGCTCTTTCATTCCTTTCCGTTTTGTGATATAATCCAGATATCATATCCGAGGAGGCATTGCCATGAAATATTCCGTTCAGATGTACTCGCTTCGCAATGAAATCCATAATAAAGAGGACCTTCGGTTCCATCTCTATGAGCTCCGCAAGATGGGATTCGAGGGTGTTGAATTCGCCGGTTATTACGGTCTGGATCCCGTCACACTGAAGGGTCTGTGCGACGAAGCAGGCCTGATCATCACCGGTACGCACTATAATATGAAAGGCTTTATGCCGGACACGATCGATGAGACGATCGCCTACCATAAGGCGCTCGGACTGAAAATGATCGGAACCGGCGGCGGACCGCACAGGACCGACGCTGACGCGGACCGTACTGCCCTGATTTTTGAATGGGCCAACAAATACGGCGCGGACAAGGGCGTCCGGTTCTACTATCATACCCATTATACCGAATTTGAGAAACTGGAATCCGGCCGTCTGCCGATCGATGTGATAAAGGCCGGCGCTCTCCTGCAGATCGATACCTACTGGAGCTTCTACGCGGGAATCGACACCCGTAAATTCTGTCTCGACAACCAGGACCGCATCATTTCCCTGCATATAAAGGACGGCAACAACGGTGTTCCCTGCGCGCTTGGCGAAGGCCAGTGCGACGTAGCCGCGATGATCGGGACAGGCAAAGATCTGGGATTTGATTGGCTGGTTCTGGAAAACGACGATCCGGTCCCGACAGGACTTGAGGATGTCAGCCGCAGTATGAACTGGCTGAAGGCGCATGATGCAGACCTCAAATAAGACCGTAACACCACAGGCTGAGACGCTTCCGGACAGCACTTTGGAAGCCCGTCCCAACCCCTACCCCGAGAAACGCCCGAACCTGTTTTCACGTCTTTGTTACCGGCTCATCATTCTGCCGCTTGTCTGGCTCTTTCATCCGAAGATGAAGACTGTCGGACTGGAGAATCTGCCCGATGAGCCTTGTATTCTTGTGGGCAATCATTCCCAGATGAACGGGCCGATCTCCGGCGAAGTCTTCTTCAAAGATCCGCTCTATATCTGGTGCACGGCCGAGATGATGCATCTGAAGGAAGTCCCGGCCTATGCCTATCAGGACTTCTGGAGCGGCAAACCCGCCTGGATCCGCTGGTTCTTCAGGATCCTGTCCTATATCATCGCGCCGCTTTCGGTGTGTATCTTCAACAATGCGCACACGATCGCCGTATACCGGGACCGCCGGGTTCTCGAGACGATCAATATGACCGTAGAACACCTCTCCGAGGGGAATCATGTCCTGATCTTCCCGGAGTGCTATACTCCGCATAATCAGATCGTCCACGAGTTCCAGGAAGGATTCGTGGACACGGCAAAACGCTACTGGCGCAGCACGGGTAAAGCGGTCTGTTTCGTCCCGTTCTATATTGCGCCGGCGCTCAGAAAGATGTATATCGGCAAGCCCGTGCGCTATGATCCGTCAGCGTCCGCAAAGGAAGAACGTCAGCGGATCTGCACGGAGATGATGGACGGGATCACCGGGATCGCCGAGAGTCTCCCGCGCCACCGTGTCGTGCCGTATCCGAATATCCCGAAGAAGGATTATCCGTACAATATCGCTGAAACAAAACCATCCCGCAAGGAGTAACTTTTGAAATGAGAAAACCTGTCGTCGATTACAGGCAGTTTCGTCTTTCCAAACTGAATACACCGGAATTCTCCCACCTGAAACTGCTCAGCGGTTGGCTGGTCTATTTTGCTTTGTATTTTCTGACGGAGAATCTGATCCCGATCGAGCGCTGTACTCCGATCCATATCGCTCTCGACGATCTGATTCCTTTCAATGAAATCTTTATCATCCCGTATGTCAGCTGGTACGCACTGATTGTCGTGTCCCTCCTGTGGTTCATGCTCTACGACGTCAAACAGTTCCGGAACCTGCAGACCTACATCATCATCACACAGCTTGTCGCGATGACGATCTATATCCTGTTCCCGAACCGGCAGGATCTGCGGCCTGAGGTCTTTCCCAGGGACAATATTCTGACAAGGTTCATTGCATTTCTCTACGCGTTCGACACCAGTACCGGTGTCTGTCCGTCCCTTCACGTAGCCTATTCTCTCGGCATCGCCTCAACATGGCTCCGCGAAAAAGACGCCTCTCCCTGGGTAAAGGCCGGCGTTGTGATCCTCGTGATCCTCATCTGCATATCCGTCGCATTTGTAAAACAGCATTCCGTGGCCGACATCTTCGCGGCGATCCCGCTTGGCATGCTCGCAGAATGGCTTGTATTCATCCGCCCCAAGTATAAAAAAGCCAGAACAGGAGGAGTTTCCTGATGAAAGAATTCATCCGGGTCGTCAAATTCACGTTGTTTTCTCTGAGCGCAGGCCTGATCGAGATCGGAACGTTCACGCTGCTGAATGAAATCCTGCATCTCGATTACTGGGTCAGCTATCTGATCGCACTCGTACTCTCGGTCGTCTGGAACTTCACTCTGAACCGTAAATACACGTTCAAATCGGCTGCCAACGTCCCGATCGCGATGCTCAAAGTCGCACTCTTCTACGCGGTCTTCACGCCTGTCTCTACCTGGCTGGAGCACTGGTACACGACCGGACTCGGCTGGAATGAATATGTCGCCACGATCCTGAACATGCTGCTTAATTTTGTCACCGAGTTCCTGTATCAGCGTTTCTTCGTATTCGGTAAGAGCATCGATACGAATGCGGGAGCATCTGCGGACAATTCTGAATCCGCAGACGCTGTACTGACCGAAGCCGGCAAGGCTGCTGATACAGCCGGATCCATAGCCGAGAATAAGAAAATCTGAAACGCAGGCCGCTGCTTTGCGTTTATACTGCAAAAAAAGACTGTTTTCATAAATGAAAACAGTCTTTTTTAGTCAGCATGATCATTTTTCCTGCGGTGCAGGTCCGATCGATCCGCGCGGGATGAAAACCGGTGGAATCTTGATCATAATTCCTGTATTATGATCCGGATGCTCGAGGATGTCGAGCATGAATTCAAGCGCGACTTTTGTCATCTTGTCTGTTTGATGGGCAACGGATGAAAGCGCAGGCTTGGACATCTGATAAAGATTGGTATTATTAAAACCGACTATACTGATCTGATCAGGAACCCCCACTCCTCTTTGCGCGAAATAGTTGATTCCGTACAGAGCCAGATCATCCGTCTGGAAGAAGATTGCTGTCGGTTTTTCTCCATCAGGAAAATCCATCACATCACTGATACATTTTTCAATATCGGAATGATGCTGTTCATCATCATAATGTACGATATATTTAGGATTGACAGGTATATTCTTCTCCAACAGGGCATGATAATAACCCAATGTTCGGAATGCCGTGAAGTACAGGAATGAGTGATTTATGATCATCGCGATCCTTCTGTGACCCAGCTCGATCAGATGCTTCACGGCTTCATAGGCTCCGAATTCATCATCTGATGTAATCGAACACAACGGATAATGTACATCGTTCAGGCAGATCGTAGGTATCTGGCTGCTCAGCCTGTCCAGCAGCTCCGGATCGATAGAAGAAGCAGCAAAACAACCATCATATGTTTCTTTTGTAATACTATTGATTCGGGGATCATTCTCAGCCATAAAGTCCATCGAGATATTCTTCTGACTGCAGTAAATCAGAAAATGTGAGAAAAGCTCGGAATGATAACTGTATGGATTATGAATCTGCTCGACGACAGGAGTCGTAATCAAGAATAAGAAATGCAGCCGTTTATTGTCTTTAATGACATTTCTTTTTTTCCAGTCAAGTACGACAGAACCGACGCGGCGCCTTTTCTGGATAAACCCGTCCTCTGCGAGATGTCTCGTAGCCTCCCGCATGGTCGTAATGCTGACATTATACTGTTCCCTCAGCTCCTGTTCAAAGGGGAAAGAAGAGCCTATCGGGTATGTTCCGTCGAGGATCTTTTTCTTCAGATCTTCATAGATATTCTGATATAAATATCTTTTCTTATCTGCTCCGGCTGCTTCGCTCATCTTAATCCCCTTTCTGTCCCGTCTGTCAGGAAAACAAATAATAATATACTAATTATTATCTTATTTGTCAAATTAATATCGCTTGAACTGCCGCAGGAACTCCCATACGAGGCCCGCAGCGCTCGGCGATACCACATGCGGCATATTGTCCACACAGATGATGCGCATACCGGGAGTACCATCCTCCCGCGTATAATCGATCACCGCATGATCCGTATCCAGGAGCCGGATCATCTTTGCGTCCCCACCGGGCGCTCCGCACATCTGCCTGGCCGGATCCGGATCCCCGGCTGCTTTCATACACTCCTCCGGCGAGATATCAGAGCATCCTGAAGCATACAGGCATCTGCGGAAGAGCATATATTTCTCTTCCGGTGTCCCGGGCTGTTCGTCTTTTCCGAGAATACCGGTAAATTTAACACCGTTCTGATTCAACGGGAAGATCCGCAGGAATTCACGCAATCCTGCATAGATACAGACCGGGAGACCGATTTCACGGACTTTTGCCAGCATCATGTCATCGGCGAGCGCCGGCCAGCTCATCAGATTCGAACCGTTCGGCGCATAGGCCGCGAACCGTTCCGGATGTGTCAAAGCTGTATAGCGTGCCCAGGCGCCGCCGCCGGAAAACCCGATAATATAGACTCTTGTTTTATCGATGGGCAGAATCGGATCCGCTCTGTCCATTGCATAGATCGTGTTGTCCGTCTCCGTATTTGCAGGCAGGACAAATACAGCTCTGTCCCTCTTGATGACTTCATGAACGTATCCGCTCGCTTCCATATCGGAAGCAAGGCCGTTAGCCTGGCCGCCGTGGA
Organism: Bacillota bacterium; assembly: GCA_017441925.1. Taxonomy (GTDB): domain Bacteria; phylum Bacillota; class Clostridia; order Lachnospirales; family Bianqueaceae; genus RUG12817. Next base: position 67,599 of record JAFRUE010000012.1, on the reverse strand, counting down.
TCAGGACGACTTCCGGCAGCTTTTCGTCTTCTGCCAGATCAGACGGAACAAGAGAGACCCAGGAATGTTCCCTTCTGTCCTCCGGATGATACTCTCTGTCGTATCCCCGTTCTTTCCAGTAAAGATTCGCAGCCGGATTCACATCATTGCCGGTGGAAGGATACCCTGCCTGCAGATCGGCCACAGCTTCTCCCATTTTGCTGTTAATAAAGGCTTCTATATCAAAATCGCTGTCGCCAAGTCTGCGCACATGTTCTTTCTGAGTCTGCGGCACCGGCTGTTCTCTTAGTTCTTTCCGTGCGGGCGGACAGTAATCGATGAATTGTCTGTTCCAGAATTCTTTATTCTTATACGAATACTCTTGGTTCATTTCTGCACTTCTTTCTTTGCGGCAGGCCCGCCTGCAGGCCGTCCCGGAAGGAGACAGCCCGCAGCAGCCTGTTATACGCTTTTCGGCTTAATCAAAGCCTTTGAAATCTTTGGCTTGCTGAATCAGCTCTTCCGCAGATTTATGGATCAGCCAGCGCTCTGCCTCGAGCTTTCTGACGTCTTCCTCAACAAGCCTGACATAGTTCTCCTTGCTGCCATAGATCTCCAGCAGTTTTTCTTTGCTGAAAGGAATTACCGTGCCGTCATCAATATACGTTTCGACGGGTACATCCACATAAGGCGTACGGATTCCGCCCTTCTGGTTGCCGTACTCATCCATGACGAACTGAGTGTTCGGTTTTTCACCCACACACTCGATATTCTGTGCACGCGGAGCAGGAATCCCTTTTTCGACCCATTCTTTCAGGTTGTGGGAACAACTGACCATGATATGTTTCATCGCAAGATTCTCAAAATCGAATCGTTCCCTCGGCCAGGAAATCTGTTCCGGCTTCCTGCCCGCCCGTATGTAGTCATCATAACACGCTGCAACCTGTACATCATGCCGATACGCAAACCGAAGCGCTACTCCGGCTACTTCGTACCATCTCATCTGGCCTTCCGGCAGATCCATGTCCGGACTTCTCCAGGTACAAGCCCAGAACGGATGAGGGAATACTCCCCGCAGATCTCCGGCGGTTTTCAGTTTAATAAACGGAATGTCTACTGGCAGCATATTTCTGGGATCTTCATTTGACCAGAAATCTTCATCCCGGTTCAGTGAGCCGCCAGGAGTCATCTGATACTGCAGAATTCCATCATAAATCGACTTTCCTTCTGCATCTCTTAGAAATCTGTTAAACACATAAGCATATGTGATCTGATACTCCAGACCCGTCATTAATAAATATCGGACATTATATCCGTAAGTTGGGCTTCCTGGGGCCGCCTTCCGCAAGCCAATGCCAAGTTCAGCCAGTGCATCATACATCAGCCCTTTCTCAAAAGAGTCGTCTGTAAGTCTGCCGTCTGGCAAATAATGATCAATACGAAGTTCCTTAGGAACCGGATTATCAAAATTCAGATCTTTATACCGATCATAATCAAAGGCCTTCATGCCAAGAAAACCGCCGTCCGAACAGGAGAATCCGATCCACATATCTCCGCTGTCCATCATATACTCGAAGGTCAGTCCCCAGCCAGCCCCTGCCATGTCAACATATTCTGTTCCGTTCATAGGCTCGACAAAAATATGACCGCTGAACTTTGCAGGATCCGCCGGCTTCCTCACAATGATACGGGTGCAATAATCATTGTCCGGATACGCGACCATTGCGGTCTGGCCGTCCTCACTCCATGTATAGACATTGCTCTTGCCACGGATCAGATACTCCTCTTCCACATAACCGTAATCCTCCAGATTGATGGGATCAATCTGATGATAGGCACTGTAAAGAGGACGGTGCTCCTCTGTGATCGGCAGTTTTTCAAAGCTGCATGGAGGCATACTTTTTTTCTGCAAAGGATATAAACCTTTTAACATACTGATTGCTCCTTTCGGGATTCTGAAAACAGATCCCGGTTAATCTGTAAGCAGTTTTCCCGTCTCTGTATCCCTGCGGAAAGCTTTTAGGAAATCCCAGATATCGGCGGGATTGCACGGGAAAACATCATGGCAGTTATTCTCGGTAGCGATATAACGGATATACGCTCTCCCGTCGCTTCCGAGCACATCTCCAAAGTAACTGTTCACTCCCAGTTCTTCTACAATGCGGCCGTTCTGTACAGGCAGTCCGATGGCGCGCTCCACAGGATCATCAGACTCATAGGCTTTTCTGACATCGACAGAATAGTCATACATCGGAAGGTGGTTGATCCTGCACCACATATCGACACCGCGCAGATTGTGCATAACGGCTCCTCCGGTCTCATAATACCGCATGGAGATCGGGAAAATCGGATTCATAAAATTCTCGTTCAGGCCGCCTGTGATAACGACCGGCATTCCGATCTCGGAGACTTCCTCTATAAGCCTCGGTGTTTCTTTGTCCCTGAGTTTACCATACTTGTCCGGATACATCAGGAACGGATCCCCCGGGATGTTATAGCTGTAGCAGATGTTGAGAGAACTGACGCCGGCGATCCTCTTTGCATGACTGATGGCCAGCCAGGAACTCATGATGCCGCCGTATGACATTCCGGTCAGATAGATCCTCTCCGGATCCACATCATAAGAATCAATCGCCGTATCGATCAGAGAATCGATACTGTCCCCATCCAGCGTCTCGGTGCAGAACACGGCAAGATCGTCCGGTCCGTCCGCAGCAAGATCGACGAAGCCCTGGTTCTCCATCTCGAACAGTTCCAAATTGGTCTGAATAATCAGCGGAAGCTTACCGGAAGACTTTCTGTTCAGCGGAATATAAGATGCCCAGTTGCCCCGCACGCCGTCATTCCAGTGAACCTTCTTCTCAATGCCGCGCTGCTTCCAGTGTTCGATCACTTCCGGCTCGTCTCCGTTTGGATAGGTCAGCGTCAGCTTGATCAGCTTCATCCGGGCCTCTCCGACAGGCGAATCGATATAGCGGATCAGGTCAAACTTAACATTACCCTCCCGAATCATATGATAGCCGTAACTTTTCAGCACATCCGTTACGGGATCATTCTCATCGCGAAGTTTGGGCCTGGCCGCGAACCATAGTTCGCGGCCATCGTAATCATATTTCATTTTCGATTATTTCCTTCCCGCCATATAACGGTCATAGGATGCCTGCTTTAACTCTACCGCACGATCAAGCTTCATTTCCTTCAGCGTGGCTACATAAGCATCCCACTCATCGAGAGGTCTGTCTCCAAGGATAAATTTCACGATATTCTCTTTGACGCTGGTCTCTACGTCAGCCATGATGGCGGAGAATTCCGTCATCTCGTCAGCTGTCATATTCAGAGAAAGCGGCAGTTCATAAGCATTGTCGGTATTCTTGAACATGATCTCCGCAGCCCAGATATTCTTGTCAGAGTATTTGTTGCCAAGGGACAGATCTCTGGTCGTCAGCAGAAGCGCGTATGTTTCCATCGTCTCCGCAAGCAGAGAAGTTTCCGTATGATGCAGCATGAAATCCGTATAATCCGGTTCACCGTCTTTCACTTCATATGTAACGCCCTCTACGCCGTAATTGCAGAGCGTAACGCCTTCATCACTGTACAGGTAATCCACCAGTTTGCAGGCGATATCCGGAGTCTCACAAGCCGTCGTAACAGCGGTCGGATTCGACATTCTTGCCTGCAGAGCGTGCAGATGAACGGTGTCGCCTTTCGTCAGGGACGGATCCGGAGCAGGCTGAATGAAGAAGTCCGGTCCCATCCATGCGGCAGCGGTGTCGCCGATGAAATAGCTGGTCATCCAGGAAACAACGGTATTGCCGGAACTCATGGATTCCCATGTATCCTGCGTAGCGAAATCACGATAAGCATAACCTTTATTGATCCACTCGTTCATACGGGTCACGTATTGACGATAGCCCTCTTCCGCCGGGCCGTACTTAACCGTATCACCTTCGTGGTAGAATGTGTGGCTGACACCGAAAGCTCCGTTGATCGTATTGCTGTTGCTCAGTCCATTCTCGCTGATTAGGAAAGGATGCTCATAACCATGCTCAATCAGAACATCAAAGAAAGCTTCCCACTCGTCCAGTGTCTCCGGAGTCTCTGTCAGTCCGCACGCGTCCGCGATATCCTTGCGGTATGCAAGGCCTGAGCAGTCAGGCGCATAATAGCCGTTCGGATCCGCATACAGATAGAACGCCCAGATATTGCCGGTATCGGTTACGGTTTCCAGATACGCGTCATAATCGCTTTCCAGAAGCGCTTTATAATTCGGCATATACTCATCGATCATCTCGTTCAGGCGGAGATAGTTGCCTTCTTCGATCGCACGGTCACCGGTGATGTAGTTTGTAAACTGCATGAACCTGTGCGTGATCAGATCCGTCATCTCGTCACTGGCAAGCATCAGGTTGTACTTCTCTTCCCGAGCGTCAACATAGCAGTTGTACCAGTCGAATTTAACGTTTGTTCTTTTCTCCAGCTCCTGAACTGTCGGAGAATCGCTGTAACTCTCGATCCATGTCAGCGGTGTTTCGCCGATGGGATAGAACCAGCTGAGTTCTACCGTTTCTTCGGAAAGCTTCGGATACACCAGTTCTTCTTTCTGTTCTTCCTTTGAAGATTCGGCCGTCTTGGAAGAATCTCCCTTGGGAGCAGATGAATTTGCCTTGGATGAGTTTTCTGTATTCTGGCTGGATCCTGTACATCCGGCCAGGCAGCCCATAAGGAGAATTACGGACAGCCCGATACATAAGAATTTGCGTAACATGTTTTACCTCCTGTTTTTACTGTGTTTCAATATTTTTTACGTTCTATACGTTCGGAGATCAACCCGGATGCGCTATATCGGATTTTTCGCCTCCTCTCCCTGTTCCGGTCTCCATCACTTTAAGTCATTCCGTCTGATCTTCCAGTCACGTATTTGCAGACATACATAATAAAGATGCGAGCCTTATCCCTTCAGTGATCCTATCATAACTCCGGATACAAAGTACTTCTGTATAAACGGATAAATGCAGAGGATCGGCAGCGTTGCGACGATCGTCGTACAATAGCGTACCAGCGGTTTATAGATATCGGTACGGCTTGCCGCGTCAGCTCCGTAGAAAACCTGTGTAACATCATTCTGGATCAGGATCTCGCGCAGTATCAGCTGCAGCGGGAAGAGTTTCCTGGATTTCAGATAGATCATCGCGTTGAACCAGCTGTTCCACTGCGCTACGGCCATAAACAGTATCAGTACGGCGATCGTAGCCTTATCCAACGGAATAATGATCCGGAAAAGAATCGTGAGATCACCTGCGCCGTCAAGTTTTGCGGACTCTTCCAGACTGTCCGGAATTCCCTGAATAGATGTCCTCATAATGATGATGTTGAACGCATTCATGCACCCCGGAATGATCAGAGCCAGTCGGTTATCGATCCAGCCGAGATTCTTGATGACCATATATGTCGGAATCAGTCCTCCGCTGAACATCATCGTGAACGTGATCAGGAACATAAGGAATCCCTTAAACACAAACGTCTTGTGAGCCAGGATATAGCCGGCAATGATCGTGCACAGGATCCCGAGAGCTGTCTGGAGGACAACGTAGATGATCGTATTCTTATAACCCACCATGATGCTCGGGTTCTCAAACACCAGTTCATAACCTTTTAGAGTCGACTGCCCAAGAGGCCAGAGGATAAGCCCCTTATTCAGCTGCAATTCCGCAGGAGCGGACAGAGAAGCCATCATTACATGCCAGATCGGCATGACACAGACCAGCGCGATCAGTGTCAGCAAAACATAATTAACGATGTCGAAAGCGATTTTTCCTTTTGATTTTCTCTGTACGATAGCCATTTCTTACCTCCTCAGAACAGACTGGTCTCTGAGAATCTGCGGGCAATCCAGTTGGAGATCAGAAGCATGACAAAATTAACAACCGAATTGAACAGACCGACAGCTGTAGAATAACCGTAATTGTTTTCGATCAGGCCTTTGCGGTACGTAAAACTGGAGATCACATCTGCCGTCTCATACGTCAGCGGATTATACAGAAGGATGATCTTCTCAAATCCGACGCTGAAGATGCTGCCCATCCGCATGATCAGCATGATAATGATCGTAGACGAGATTCCCGGCAGCGTCACATGCCAGGTCTGCATCCATCTCCCCGCGCCGTCCAGCACAGCCGCTTCGTAAAGCTCCTGATCCACACTTGACAACGCAGCCAGGTAGATGATGGAACCAAAACCGATCCCCGACCAGATATCGGAGACAATATAGATCGGCCGGAACAAAGCCGGATCGCTCAGGAGATTCCTTCTTGCAGTACCCAGAGCAACGACGAAATTCGTAATCACCCCGTTGGTATCACAGAAACTTTTGATCAGTCCGCAAATGACGACGACCGAGACGAAATACGGCAGATAGCTCATCGTCTGAACCGTCTTCTTAAACCATTTCGTGACGATCTCGTTCAGCATCAGCGCCAGAATGATAGGAGCCGGAAAAGCAAACAGAATGGAAAGACCGCTGATCGCGAACGTATTCCCGATCAGCCGTTCAAAATAGTAGCTACCGAAAAAATCCCGAAAGTGTTTCAGTCCGACCCATGCACTGTGGAAAAACCCTTTCTTGGGACTGTAGTTCTCAAAAGCCATCAGAATCCCGGCCATCGGAATGTAATTGAACACAATAAAATACAGAAGAATCGGGATCGCCAGCAGATAGACTTCCCAACTCATCTTAAAATCGTGGCGGATATTCCGGAACGAATATTTCCTGATCCGAGGATTGTTTGCTTTCCCAATACCGTCCTTTGACCGAAACATCTTGTATCTCCTTCTCTACGGAATCTTTACTCTGCTATACATCTGCAGAATGACGCTTCCAAATGCCGGATGCGGTAATAATTTGTATTATGACTATTTTATAACGTTAATTATAAGTCGAATAATAATTTTTATATCATTATTTATAATCGTATAATATACTATCATATCGCAGTTGTCAAGAGTTTTACTGCATTATTTTGATTGAGATCCGTGCGTTCTCGCTGCGCATATAAAAACCGCAGAACGTTTGTTATTCCGTTCTGCGGCTGATTCTGCAAATTCCTCACCTGGTCATTGTCTGACCGATTCTTTATTTTCCCATCACCGCCTGCTGTTTTGCCCATGTACCGCGCAGGAAGCGGACTGTATAGAATACAGCGCGGAACAGCCAGTCGAGGATAACGGCAGCCCAGATCCCGTAGATACCGAATCCGAGGATATTTCCGAGAAGGATGCTGCCAAACACCCTGCAGAGCCACATGGAAACGACCGATATGATAAAAGGTACTTTGATATCCCGTGCTCCACGGAAAGCGTGCGGCAGAATAAAGGACGGCGGCCAGACCGTACAGGCAGCCGCAGCATTCATCAGCAGCAGCCTGCGTGCTACGGCAGCGGCTTCCTCGCCCAGACTGTACCAGCTGACGATCAGTCCGGATGCAAGCACAACCCCGATATTCAGGATCAGATGGCTGACATATGCCATCCGCATCAGCCTCCGGAGATTCAGTTCCGCCTCATCCTTGCGGGAAGCGCCGATACACTGTCCTACGACCGTCAGGGACGCGATCCGGATACCTGCTCCGGGGATCGTCTGGATACCCGAAACACTGTTCGCGACAGCATTTGCCGCGATCGCGGAGGTCGCAAGCAATGCGACCTGCGTCGCGATCATGATCTTGCCGAGCTGGAAGATCAGGTTCTCAAAGCTCGTCGGCAGACCGATCGACAGGATTTCTTTGACATATTTCCCCTGCAGGCGCAGCGTATAAGAACGGACCGAAAGCGGATTCTGCGGGCTGCGCAGCCGGATGACCAGCCAGACGGACGCGGCTGTCCGGGCAATCAGCGTCGCAAGACCTGCTCCCAGCACTCCCATATGCAGTCCGTAGATGAACAGTGCATTCAGCGCAACATTCAGAATATTCATTCCGAATGAAACCGTCATGGACACTTTTGTATTGCCCATCGCGCGGAAAACACCTGCGCAGGCGTTGTAGACGCCCCAGACCGGATAGCTCAGTGCAGTTACATAGAAATAGGTGATCCCGTTCCGCATAACTTCTGCTTCGATTTTAGGATACAGCAGTCCGAGGATCTGACGGTTCAGCAGAATCGCGATTACGGCGACCGCCCCGGAAGCCAGACCAGCCAGCAGCATGACCTGCCGTGACGCTTCTTCGGCATTATCCATGTCCTTGCGTCCGAGCAGCTGTGCGATGATGACCGAACCGCCGATGCCAAGCGCATTGAGGATATTGTTAAGCAGAACATTGACCGAATCCACAAGTGATATACCGGACACTGCGGTCTGACCGATGTTGGAGACCATCATCGTGTCGAACATACCGACCGTGATGGAGAGCAGCTGCTCTACAATCAGCGGCAGCGCCAGGCTGATCAGGGTTTTTGTCGTGAAAAGAGACCTCGAAGGTTCTGTCTGTGTTACCGTGTTGCTCATGAAAACTCCCTTGCTTCAAATTAGTTGTATGTGCAACTAATAGATTAGCACTGTCAGGATCTGTTGTCAAGCGGAACCGAAAAAAATACAGACAGATATCATCACTCGTCTTTTTTCCTGTTATACCACAGGAAAAACAGAACTCCCGCTATAAAAGGCATGATCATAAACAGCGGCACTCTCATCCATTTATACCCCGCGAATACCAGCCACGCCAACCGGAAAGATTTCGCAGCAGAGAGCAGTGCTGCTGCATATTCCACAACGAGAAACACTACGGGTATCAGCAGAAGAATCCCGATAAGAACGAGAAATTTTCTGCACGCAGTTCTTATGTCGAACCGGAAGGACAAGACGGACAGGATCAGCGGGCTCAAAGCGGCCGCCATACCGGCTTCCGAAAATAACGGAATGAAATAGAATTCATAACCTGAGAGTCTTTCTCCCCAATTGCTGTAGATATCGGAAACCGCTTTTTTCAGATACGGCAGGAACCATTCATGCAGCCCCAGCATCAGAATGAATACGGCTCCGCAGATAACTGCAGCTCTGACATATTTATTCTGAAACCTGGGCCAGTCTCCTTTAGCCGTGCCGTAAATCAGCTCGTTTGCATCCGTCCCGAAGGCCTCCGCCAGCGCGATCAAAGTATCTGTATCGGGCTGGTTCTTGCCCGTCTCCCAATTGCTGACCGCCTGCCTGGTCACATACATCTTACCGGCCAAGTCCTCCTGCGTCATATGATGGCTGATTCTCAACCGCCGGATATTCCTCGCCACACTGCTCATGATGTAACCTCCTTGTGAATCTGATCTGACATCATGATATATCCAGAGAATCACAAAGTCACGCAAGGAATGCTTGCATAACCTTTTTTCATCACGATCCGCAGTTATCGGGCAGCCAGCCCGCCAGGAAAGCTTTCCTTGCATCCCATCCCTGAGGTTCGCTGATGAGTTTATAGCTCCAGAAGAACCAGCCGTAGGCCTGTTCAAAAGCATAGAGCTGCGCCGCAGCGGCAGCACGGATCATGCTCTCCCGGGCAAGAGGCGTATCATCCGCACGCGCGGTCCGGTCGACAGGGAAAGAATCGCACCACTCACCGACGACGATCGGGAAATACCGGCTCATCTCGCGGATATCCTCAGCAAAGCCGGCCAGCGTATGATCCAGCAGGTCCTTGAAACCGTCCCTGCCGTCCCACGCCGCAAAAGCCAGATACATATGCGTATCCAGCACCACGTTGACGTACTCCTCCGTCTGCATGAAGTCCTTCCAGTTTTTCAGCCGGAAACCGTCATGGAACATGATGACCGTCTCATCTTTCAGGTGACGGCGAAGCACATGATAGGCATCGGTGTAGAATCTGCGCAGCACGTCGTCCGGCACTCCGCAGCTGCCCTCGGCACGCTTGGGGTCATGCGGCGGGTAACGGTTTGCTTTCTGCATCACCGCGAACATCTCGGGAGCGATGGGTTCGTTGAGCAGCTCGATGCCGTAAAGGGCGGGCTCGTCTTTGTAACGGATGGCCAGCTTCTCCAGCACCGAAATGGTATGATCGATATTCTCCTGCTTCAGATGCCACTTGCACACGCCGCAGATTCCCCCGTTGTCAAAACCGTTCTGGCTGTCCCGGGCGGTATGCAGGTCGATCAGGATCCTAAGCCCGGTCTCATTAGCCCAGACAAAAGCCTTGTCCAGGTACTCGATGCAGCCTACATAGGGCTCGCAATCGTCAAAAATGAAATGCGGTACAGGAATCCGCACGATATTCAGCCCATGCGCCGCGATGTACTCGAAGTCCGCTTTTGTAATATATGTGTCCCTGTGCTCCCGGAGCCGGGCATACTTCTCCTCGCCCAGCTGGATACAGAGTTCTGTCTCGTCCTCCGCCGTCGTGCCGCGGAAAAGCTCCGGTTCCATCCATTTCTCCAACACCAGCCAGTTGCCCAGGTTTACTCCGCGAATTTCTGCCATTGTACACGCCTCCCGTACTCATTATATGTCAATTGTAGCGGAAACCGCAGGCTGTGTCAATCGATACGCAGGTACCGCCGCATTTATCAGGAATCTATCGATATTTTACGAAGCTCATGCTATAATAAGGTCATGAATGCCTGCCACGCAATCTATATACGGAAGGATGAGGAAATATATGAACCGGCCGCTATCCGAGAAAGCATCAGAATCAGGAACCATCTGTCTTACAGAAAGCGGAGCCTGCTGCTTCACATTTGAAAACAGCGGGCTTGAGACGACTGCTTATTTTGACATGGCGGATATCCGGGACATTTTTGCACCTCTCCTCGCTGAATGGACCGCCCGGCAGAAAGCCCTTGGCCGGCGGATGTTTGTCTTCCTCGCCGCGCCGCCGGGCTGCGGCAAAACAACGCTGGTGTCTTTTCTGGCCGCATTGTCGCGGGATCCACGGTTTGTCCCTGACGGCACACTGCCGGTCCAGGCCGCCCCGATGGACGGTTTTCACCATTATGCTGCCTGGCTGAAAAGTCACACGACGGTCCGGGATGGCCGGACGATCCTCTTTGATGAGATTAAAGGCGCGCCGGAGACTTTTGACGTAGATGCTCTTGCCGCAAAGCTCATAGAAGCCCGCGCTTCCGATACGGTCTTGTGGCCTTCCTACAGTCGGACGCTCCACGATGTCTTACCCGATTCGGGGACACTTACGGGTCAGATCTTCCTTGTAGAAGGCAACTATCTGCTGCTTGATTCTTCACCCTGGAAAGAACTCGCCGGGCAGTTCTGTGATTATAGTTTATACATGTACGCGGATCTTTCCATCCTCCGGGAACGGCTGATTGCCCGCAAGACCGCAAGCGGCCATCCGCAGGCGGAGGCCGAAGCATTCTATGCTTTCTCCGACGGGCGAAACGCGGAGCTCGTCCTCACCGACAGGCCAAAAAAAGCGGACCTCCTTCTGGAAGTCCGTGATGGGCGATATTATATAACGGGCGGTTCCGACATCTCCTTGCAGAGCGCTCCGCTCAGCGCAGAATCGCTTTGACGGCAGCCGCAAAGTCCTTGTAATCTTCGAACGCCGGCAGATCCGGGTTCGCTTCGCGGATCGCGTCTGTCGTACGGAACAGGAATCCCGCACGGCTTGCGCGGATCATCGCAAGGTCATTATAACTGTCCCCTGCGGCGATGGTATCAAAGCCCATCTGCTGCAGGCAGCGCACAGACGTCAGTTTGGAATGTTCGCAGCGCATCGTATAGCCAACGACATTGCCTTTCGGATCCACATTCAGTGTATTGCAGAAAAGCGTCGGCCAGCCGAGTTTTTTCATCAGCGGCATAGCGAACTGCGTGAACGTATCACTCAGAATGATGACCTGCGTCAGACTGCGCATTTCGTCGAGAAATTCCCGCGCACCGTCCATCGGCTCCATCGTTCCGATGATTTCCTGGATCTCCTTCAGCCGGATCCCGCGCTCCTTAAGAATTTCGAGACGGAAACGCATGAGTTTATCGTAATCGGGCTCGTCCCGTGTTGTCCGTGACAACTCCGGGATTCCCGACGCTTTTGAAAAAGCAATCCAGATCTCCGGTACCAGTACTCCCTCGAGGTCCAAACACAACACATCCATAGCGATCCCTCTCCTCCGTCTCATAAATCTCTATCCGGCTTGCAGATCCGGGCTCTGTCCATATAATATGAGCCCGATCTGTGAATCCGATTATACCGCAGACTGCGTAAAAATGCAAACTGTCTGCAGGATCCGTCCCTTGATTTGTCCCCGAATTGTCCCCGATTCGTCCCCAGTCCGTCCCTGAAACTGTCCCTAAAGGAGGCTTTCCCATGATCATCTGTGCAGGAACTGTCCTGATCGACTGTATTATCACCGCGTCCGGTACCGAAAGTGTCGCTGATGCCATCACACTTGCCCCGGGCGGCGAAGCCTTTAACGAAGCCGTTTCTCTGGCCCGTCTGGGCGAACGGGTCCGTCTGATCGCACCTGTCGGTCACGACGCGGCCGGGGACATGATCCGTACCATGCTTAACCGGGAAGGCATTGAGCTGCAGTCGGTTTATGACGGCACGACACTCGTTTCGCTGCTCACTGTCGATACCGATGGAGGCCGGCGGTCCCGCGTTTCCAAAGCACATTCACTCGCCGGCTATCATCCGAATCTCCCCGGGGACGGTTTTTCGTTTGTCACGATGGCAAGTCTCTTCCGTCCGCCTTTTCTTGATCCCGCAGACTGCCTCGATTTTGCCCGCCGGGTGAAATCCTTCCCCGGTACGATGCTTCTTGCAGATACCAAACTGCCGAAAGGGACAGATCCGCAGCTGGCCGACTATCGTAAAACACTGGCGCTGCTCGACTGGATCACGCCGAATGAAGCCGAGGCGCTGCATTATACGCAGACCGGGGCCCCGGAAGAAGCTGCCCGCGTCTTCCGTTCTTATGGCGTCCGCAATGTCATCATTAAACTTGCCGAGCGCGGCTGCTATGTCCTCCCCGAATCCGGCAAAGCCTTTACTGTTCCGGCATTCCCCGTCGAATGTGTTGACGGCATCGGCGCCGGAGACGCTTTCAACGCAGGTCTGATCCACAAGCTCTCATCAGGGACAGTTCTCACCGACGAGAAGCTCCGGGAAGCTGTCCTTTTCGCCTCTGCCTGCGCTGCCGTCAGCGTCACAAAAAGAGGCGCCACCGCTGCACTGCTTTCCGCGGCACAGCCCGACGCCCTTCTCAGACAATTTATCCATACTGCCGGTTAAGACCGTCTCTATTCTTCCGTTCCTTCTGTGTCCCTTGTGATATTTTTCAGCCAGACATAGGTCTTGTAATGCTTATAGACAAGCGGCATTTTGACGATCTCGTCCGAATTGACGATGCAATAGACGGCCATCGGCGGCCATTTCAGCACGAATGCGGCCAAGAGTCCCAGCGGAATCGTAAAGCACCACATGAACCAGACATTTGTCATCATGTTGAACCGCGTGTCGCCGCCCGCAGGGAAGATGCCGTCCAATGTAACCGTCGCGACGGCCTGCGCCATCATATTGAATCCGCAGAAGATCATCATGATCTTCTGATAGGCTTTTGCCGTATCCGAGATCGGGAAGAACCGCGGCAGGAAGAACGCCAGGCCGATCATTAGAAAGCCGGAAATCATGCCTGTTACGATCGAGATATGTGTCAGCCTTCGCGCGTAATCCCTGGCTTTTTCGTGGTCGCCCGCTCCGAGCAGATTTCCGACCAGGATCCCCGCGCCTGCGCTCTCACCGCGCGCAAAACAGATCAGCATGCTCCGCAGATTTGTCGTGACGGAATTGGCCGCTACCGCGTCGCTGCCAAGATGGCCCATGATCGCCGAATAGGAAGTGTAAGCGCCGCCCCAAACGAGGCTCGAGACTAAGAGCGGCACCGTATATTTACGAAAATCTCCTTCCAGCACTTTATTCCGCGTGAAAAGCTGTCCCCAGCGCACTCTGACGCGGTCTTTTTTTGCGGTTTCGATCATACACCAGCCCATCTCAAAGACTCTCGAGAACACTGTCGCGATGGCCGCGCCGATGATTCCGAGCTTAGGTGCTCCAAAGAGGCCGAAAATCAGGACCGCGTTGCCGATCAGATTAACGATGACCGCCGACGTAGCGATCATTGAACTTTTCCGGGTACGACCGGTGTTTTTCAGGACGGACAGATAGATCTGCGATATGGCCACAAGAAAGAAGGAAGGCGCGACATACCGGAGATAAGTGGCTCCGGCATCGATCAGCAGCTCATCCGAAGCGAAGATCCGCATCAGCGCCTTGGGAAAGATCAGACTGAGCAGCATAAACGCAAGCCCGATCAGCAGATTGCCCCGCAGGCCGATCGGGATGATCCGTTCGATCGTCCGGATGTCCTTTTTGCCCCAGTACTGTGCTGTCAGAATTCCGATTCCGTTGGCCAGGCTGCTGACGAGAAGGTTCAGTATAAAATGGATCTGTCCCGCAAGCGCCGTCGCCGACATCGCGTCCTGACTGACATACGTCAGCATGAGTGAGTCTGTGGCATTCACAAGTGATAGCATAAAAACCTGGATCGCGACCGGGAATACGATCGCGGTCAGTTTTTTGCGGAATTCCGTATTGTCGTATGGACTCTTCATTCTGCGGGCCAGCTGTGTATCTGCCATAATTTCCTCTCGGGCTGCATTTTCTGTTCTGTCTGATTTCCTGCTCCTGATCAGTATACTACAGATAAAGCCGTCCCGCAAGTACAACATCGTCACCATCTTCGCCATCCTCTCCCCAAGCGTGTCAGCATCCGGTTTTTTTCATACAAAAACCATTCTGTTTCTGACACGTACAAAAATACGGCAAAAACCAGCCAAAACCGGATTTCGTTACATAATAAGGATAAGAGCAATGTTGAAAGGATGGTAAAAATGGCTGATTATGATGATTTTTATATTGATCCCTCAAAGCTGATCGTGCCGCCCGAGGACCTGGACGCCGAAACCCTTTCCGTCGAGCAGCTGGTCACGCTCCATGCGCAGCTGCTGAATGAACTGCCCTGGTTTCCAAGAGGGACACTTGCCGTACGCCGCCGTGGTCAGCGTGTATATTACAGCGTTCAGACCACAGTAGACCACCGGCGCAGGGACAGATATCTTTCCCTGAAAACAGATTCCGGCCTCATCGATCTACTGCGCATTAAAAGAACGATCCGTATGGCGCTGAAAAAGATCCGCAAAGCATCTCGGCATCTGAAGGGTTATCGTCGCCGGCTTGCGGCCAAATTGGCGGTGATCAACCGTCCGTATGCAGAAAGCTATATCTTTTATACAAATAAAATCTATGTCTGCTCGACGGCGGAAGCAGCGATCGTCGAAATGCTGCATAAACATCATGTGCGCTTTGAATATGCGCCGCCAACGATGATCGGGGGACGGATTCTTTACCCGGATTTTAAGTATATTGTGGACGGGCAGCCTGTATATCATGAACATCACGGCCTGCTGAACAAGCTTGATTATGCGAAAAACCAGCGCAAAAAGTGGGCGCGTTACCGTTCTGAAGGTTTTGTCATCGGAAAAGATCTGCTGATCAGTGTTGCATATGGCAAACGCATTGACCTTGTGGAAATCGAACAGATGCTGCATACACGGGGTGTTTTCTGAAATCTGATTTTTCGAGATCTGATTTCCTGCAGAATTCTGTATCATGTGATTTTTATGCGCAAAAATAGGCCGGATTCGCGTCTTTTCTGCAGGCTTATAGATAGATCCCTGCAAATGCAGCGGATCTTTTTTTATTTGCATCTCAAGTCGTATCAGATGATCCCGCAGTGTGTCAGAAAATGATTCGTTTCTTCACATAAAAAGATGAAAGCTGACACGACTTAACACAACTTGACACAACTTGACACGATTCAGTACGACTTAACGCGACTTAATGCGAACGGGCACTTGAGGTGCCCGGATTCAGCAGAACCGCATACAAAAAAGCCGCCGCACGTTTTAAACGTGCGGCAGCCGTAATTTGCGGTATTTCCCTGTATTTATTAATCGTCGTCGTGGTTGCAGAAATCCCACTCCTTGGCCGTCTGGTCCTCAAGCGCCTTAATCCTCGCCATCGTCGTGTACTCCCAGTAAACCGGCCAGCCGATTCCATGGACGCGGCCGAGGTCATGCATCATGACCCAGATATCGACTTCGTCGCCGGGCTTGAAGTCCGGACACGGAACGACCCACTCCGGACGATAATGTCCGAACCACGGCGAATCACTCGCGTGATTTCCCGTGTTGCACTTCTTACCGTCCGTCACATACAGATTGGCCTTGCCATCGATGCCTTCGAAATGCAGAGCCAGGACAGCGTCTTCCGTCTGCGGCTTCAGGTCATCCGGAATCACGACATGATTATAATATGCATAATTCAGCGCAACGTCATCCGGATACAGTCCCGGTGTGCCGTTGTATCCGGCTCTTGCGCCTGCAAGGATCGCGGGCGAACCCACCGTATCAACGATTTGCCAGCGCTGTACATCGTGCTCGCGGATGACTTTCTCATCGTCCATCTCGCCCGGCATCAGCTTGGAAATCTTCCAGTTCAGCACATATCCCGGCTTGCAGTCCGGAACCTGTTCCACATCCGGCATGATCCACGGAATCTCGATCTCCGCCGGCTGCAGGCCTTCCGACTCGACGCGGACGACCATCGGTCCCTGACAGGGCAGCGTCCGAAGGATCGCCTGGGCTTTGCCGAGGAAATTCCGGACGTCCGGCCCCATATAGCCCTGGAATCCGTTATCGTTCAGCGCATTCGTTGAGACCAGCTCGCCTGCTTCGTTCCAGGAGAAATGCAGCAGCCTGCCGCGGTCGGTCAGGCAGCGGTTACCGTCCTTATCGACCACATACGCGGAAACCAACGCGGTATCCGTCCCGTCCGCCTTGAGCATCTTGTTCTCGCAGACAAGCTCGAGTCCGTACGGCGCTCCCGGCGTCACGGAAACGTCCTCGGCCCACTTCTCGCCATTCTTATAAGCAACGATCTTAAGCTCGCCCGGCTGATATTCGACTTCGACCGGAGTGATCTGATAGAGATCCGTCTCTGTTGTCAGGATCTTCTCCCCATTGCGGTATACCTCCACGGTATCGCCGTTATTCGCAAGGCTGAGCTCGACTTTCTTGCCTTCCTGTCCCGGGAAATCCCATGCCGGGAAGATCTTGGCGATGGGCTCATCCGGACGCAGCAGTGCGCGGAAGCCATAATACCCGGCCGCATATGTGCCTTCCATTCCGATGATCCGCGGACGGCTCGGCATCTCGGCCCAGCCCGTGAAATGGAATCCGCCGATCGGGAATTCTTTCTGCAGCTGGTGCGCGTCCTCTGCCGGACGTACGCCCATGCCGCCGCGGCGCGCTTTGCCGACCGGGAAAATCATCTCGGAGCAGAAAATCGGCTTGCCGGCATGTACTTTATGCAGGGAGTCGAAATGCATGCTCTGATGGTTGAATCCGAAGATATCATAGTCGTCATGCATACCTTCGCTGAACATTCCGTAGGAAGTCGCGCCGGTCACCGGTCTTGTCGGATCCAGTTTGCGGACCTCCTCCTTAAGGGTCTTGAAAATGCGGATTCCGGTCTCGTTCGTCACGAAATCCTCTTCATTATACATTGCCCACATGCAGACCGACGGATGGTTGCGGTCACGCAGGATCAGGCGGCGCACTTCGTCGATTCCGAATTCGGATGAATGGAAAATACGGTTCTCGTCCATGACAAGCTGTCCGTAGCGGTCGCACCAGTCCATGATCGCGTCCTGATGCGGGCTGTGAGCGGTACGGTAGCCGTTGGATCCCATCTCGCGCAGCGTGCGGATCTGGAATTCGCACATGGAATCAGTCATCGCCTCGCCGACGCCCAGATAGATCATATGGTTCGCGAAGCCGTAGATCGTCGTCTTCTCGCCGTTAACGTACAGGCCATGCTCCGCGTCATACTTCAGCTCGCGGATACCAAAGGTCGTCTCTTCCTTGTCTACGACCTCTCCGTCGCAGACGACCTCTGTCACCAGGGTGTACAGATGAGGCTCCTTCGGGCTCCACAGATTGGGGTTCTCCATTTCCAGTGTCTGGGAGAAATCCGCCTCGCTATAGGAAGCAACAGCCTGACACGGACTGTCAACACAGGCTGCCTCTTTGCCGGCATCCAGTCCGTCCTGCGGAACGATACGGGAAACGATGCACGCGTTCTTATCCTCGCGGTGACGGTTCACGACCTTCGTATCGATCGTCAGCTTCCATTTCGTGTCAGAGAGCCTCTCGCTGCGGACAAAAGTGCCCCAGTGATCCACTGCGAGCCTGTCCGTAACGATCATCCAGACGTTTCGGGTAATGCCGCCGCCCTCATAATACCAGGCTTCATAGTCGTGGCAGTCGCAATGTACAGCGACCACATTCTCCTCGTCCCCGTAGCGCAGCGTATCGGTAATATCGATCGCGAAACCGATGCCGTTCGTACGGCTCACGTACTGCAGCATGGAGTTCACGTACACTTCACAAAGCGTCCCCATGCCCTCAAAATACAGTACGACGCGTTTGTCTTTGTCCGCCTCGGCCATCTTGAAATAACGGCGGTACCAGGCGCTGCCGCGATCCATCGGGAAATCACAGTGCTCTCCGCCGCGAGGATCTGTCTCGGAGATGCCGTTCAGTGCAACAAAATCGTGGGGCAGGGAAACGATCTGCCAGTCAGCATCGTCAAAATCGCGCCTTGCGGGTCCGCGTCCGTTTGCCGCGCGGCTGCCGCGATAGGTCTGGTCAGAGCTGTTGTAATCCTCCCGCATAACAGAAGGTTCACCGAAATAATAACGCCAGTCTCTGTTCATTAACTGCTTTGTTCTCATATTCAATTCCTTCCTTGTTCCAAATTTGATTTCATTATACCAAAAGGTTTTGTTTTGTAAACACTTTTTCGCAAAAATATTTCAATTACTCTTTGCTTTTTGTTGTTTCGTGTTGAATTAACATATATTGCACAGATTTCTCTCCTGAACGCGTTACCGCTTCCGTTGTTTTATCTTTGTTTTTGTTGTATTTTCTTTTATTTCTGTTGACAATACGGCCGTCCTGCGGTAAAATTATCAATAGAAAAGTATGCTCTTATGGAAGGAGTATCCACATGTCCGCTTTTTATTCTGAGCATATTGCGAAAAGTCCTCGTATCCCGAGGCTGATCGAGCATCTATATGCGAAGCTTCCCGTCGTGGAGGCCGACCGCGCCGTACTCCTGACCGAATCCTACAAACAGACTGAAGGCGACCCGATCATCATCCGCCGTGCAAAGGCGTTTGACGCGATCTGCCGTCATCTTCCGATCATTATCCGTCCGGAAGAGCTGATCGTCGGCAGCTCTTCCCAGGCTCCGCGCGGCTGCCAGGTCTTCCCTGAATTCTCCTACAGCTGGCTGGAGGATGAATTCGAGACCATGGAGACCCGTGAGGCCGATCCTTTCCACATCGACGACGCGACCAAGGCCACGCTGCATGAGGTCTACAAGTACTGGAAGGGACGCACCACCAGTGAGCTGGCCACGTCCTACATGGCTCCGGAGGCGCTTGTCGCGATCGAGCACAACATGTTCACACCGGGTAACTATTTCTATAATGGGATCGGCCACGTGACCGTCTGCTACGGCCGCATTGCCCGCGAGGGACTTGAATCCATCAAGGCCGAGGCCGCCGAAGCACTTCTTAAGTGCAAGGTCGGGGACGGAGACTATGCCCGCCGTTCGCATTTCCTGCAGGCCGTAATTCTGTCCTGTGAGGCCGCCTGCGTCTACGCTGAGCGCTATTCCGCACTTGCCAGGGAAGAAGCCGCCAAGGAAAAAGACCCCGTCCGCCGCAAGGAGCTTGAGGTCATCGCTGAGAACTGCGCACGTGTCCCGCGCTATGGCGCCCGCAATTTCTATGAAGCCTGCCAGTCCTTCTGGTTCATCCAGCAGCTGCTGCAGGTCGAGTCCAGCGGACATTCGATCTCTCCGGGCCGTTTCGACCAGTATATGTATCCGTTCTTCAAGAAAGATCTGGAAGAAGGCAAGATCACCCGTGAATTCGCCCAGGAGATCATGGACTGCATCTGGGTCAAGCTCAACGACCTCAACAAGATCCGCGATGCCGCTTCCGCAAAGGGTTTCGCTGGCTACAGCCTGTTCCAGAACCTGATCGCCGGCGGTCAGACCCCCGAAGGTCTCGATGCGACCAATGATCTGTCCTTTATGTGCATCGAAGCGACCATGCATGTTCTGCTGCCGCAGCCGTCCTTCTCTGTCCGCGTATGGAACGGTTCGCCGCAGGAATTCCTGATGCGCGCAGCTGAGCTGACCCGCACCGGCGTCGGCCTTCCCGCTTACTACAACGACGAAGTCATTATCCCGTCCCTGCTCTCCCGCGGCCTGTCGATGAGCGACGCCAGGGATTACAATATCATCGGATGCGTCGAGCCGCAGAAAGCCTGCAAGACCGATGGCTGGCACGATGCTGCTTTCTTCAACATGTGCCGTCCGCTCGAGCTTGTTTTCTCGAACGGTATGGACAAGGGTGTACAGGTCGGTCTTAAGACCGGCGACGTCACCCAGATGCGGACTTTCGACGAATTCTACGACGCCTATAAGAAGCAGATGAATTATATGATCAGCCTGCTGGTCAACGCGGACAATGCGATCGATGTGGCTCATGCCGAACGCTGCCCGCTGCCTTTCCTCTCCGGTATGATCGAGGATTGCATCGGACGCGGCAAGAGCGTCCAGGAAGGCGGGGCAATCTATAATTTCACCGGGCCGCAGGGTTTTGGCATCGCGAATATGACCGATGCCCTGTATGCGGTCAAGACGCTGGTCTATGAGCAGAAAACCGTCTCCATGGCGGACCTGCGTAATGCTCTGGCGCATAACTACGGCAAAGAGCGCACACCGGAGGAGGCTAAGGATCTGACCGAGCAGGTCGCGAAAGCGATGATGAAGGACGGCATCCGGCTGTCCGAATCCCAGATCCGCACGATCTATGAAACCTCTCTGAATGACGGTATCTCTGCTGCGGACCGTGCTAAATACCAAAAGATCCACGACCTGATCGAGGCCGTTCCCAAGTTCGGCAACGATATTCCCGAGGTCGATAATTTCGCGCGCGACGTGGCGTACACTTACACCCGTCCCATGCAGGAATTCCGCAATCCGCGCGGAGGACAGTATCAGGCGGGCCTGTATCCGGTATCCGCAAACGTCCCGCTCGGCGCACAGACCGGCGCGACTCCCGACGGACGCTATGCCGGTACCCCGGTCGCGGACGGTGTCTCTCCGTACGCAGGACGGGATACGCATGGTCCTACCGCTGCCGCTAATTCCGTATCGCATCTGGACCACTCGATCGCGTCCAACGGCACGCTTTTCAACATGAAATTCCATCCCTCCGCTCTTGCGGGACGGGAAGGGCTGGCCAATTTCGTCGCGTTCATCCGCTCCTACTTCGATCAGAAGGGAAGCCATATGCAGTTCAACGTCGTCAGCCGGGAGACGCTGCTCGACGCACAGAAGCATCCGGAGAACTATCGTTCCCTGGTCGTCCGCGTCGCGGGCTACAGCGCACTGTTTACGCAGCTTTCACGCTCTCTGCAGGACGATATCATCAGCCGTACCGAGCAGACTTCACTGTAACGATTTGCCATGAGTAGAGACTATAATCAGGTGCGGGGACGTATCTTTGATATTCAGAGATACTCCATTCATGACGGGCCCGGGATCCGCACGATCGTATTCCTGAAAGGGTGCTATCTGCGCTGCCGCTGGTGCTGCAATCCCGAATCGCAGAGCCATGATTTCGAACAGATGACAATGGGCGGCGTGACGAAGACCGTCGGTCAGGACATTACCGTCGGCGAAGTCATGGAGACCGTGCTCAAGGACCGTCCGTATTACCGGAGATCCGGCGGCGGGATGACACTCTCCGGCGGCGAATGCCTGTTCCAGGCCGATTTCTCCGCCGCGCTGCTCGAGGCTGCGCACGACGCGCAGCTCAATACCGCTGTCGAGTCGACAGCTTTCGCGCCGTTTGAAAAGATCGAGAAGATCCTGCCAGAGCTCGATTATTATCTGCTCGACATCAAGCATATGAACAGCGCGAAGCATAAAGCCTACACCGGCGCGCCGAACGAGCGGATCCTCGAAAATGCCCGCAGGATCGCAGAGAGCGGTCAGTGTCAGCTGATCATCCGGGTTCCGGTCGTACCGGGCTTCAATGACAGTGTCCATGATATTCAGGAGATCTCCCGTTTTGCCGCCAGTCTGCCCGGTGTGCACAGACTGCATCTCCTGCCCTACCATCGTCTCGGCACCGATAAATACATCGGCCTCGGCCGTGATTATACGCTTCCGGACATCGTTCCTCCCACCGGCGAGCATATGCAGAAGCTCCTTACCGCAGCCCTTCAGTCCGGTCTTGAGTGTCAGATCGGCGGGTAACGCGTCTGCTGCTTATATCCGGCCTTTCCGTTTCACAGACAGTAAAAAAGCTCACAAGCCATCCGGCTCGTGAGCTTTACTTTATATCTGCAGTGAAATGATGTCTGTGACGCGAAGCTTATTTACCCGCCTGCGCCGTCTTGATGACCGCCTGGGCGATCGTGTCGGCAAGCCGCGGATCGAACGCGTACGGGATCAGATTCTCTTCATTGAGCTCATCGTCCGGGATCATCTCCGCAAGCGCATGCGCGCCGGCAAGCTTGATCTCTTCGGTGATCTTGGTGCGCGCCGCAAGCGCTCCCTTGAACAGTCCCGGGAAGATCAGAACGTTGTTGATCTGATTCGGGTAATCGGAGCGGCCTGTCCCGACGATCCTCGCGCCGCCTGCCTTCGCCTCTTCCGGCATGATCTCCGGCACGGGATTCGCCATCGCGAAAACGATCGCGTCCTTAGCCATCGTGGCGATCATTTCCTTGGATACGATGTGCGGTGCGGAGACGCCGACCATGATGTCAGCTCCCTTGAGAGCGTCCGCAAGTGTCCCTTTCAGCCCGGTCTTATTCGTGATGGCGGCCATCTTTGCCTGAGACTCATTCATCCCTTCCGTCTCCGGATGCAGGATGCCGACCTTATCGCACATGGTCACGTCGCCAAATCCGTCCGCAAGCAGCAGCTTTGTGATCGCAGTACCGGCAGCACCGGCGCCGTTCACGACCGCGCGGATCTCGGACTTTTTCTTGCCGACGACCTTAAGCGCGTTGGTCAGCGCTGCGAGGACCACCATCGCGGTCCCATGCTGATCATCGTGAAAAACCGGGATATCCAGCTCTTCGCGCAGTCTTTCTTCGACATAGAAACAGCGCGGCGCGGAAATGTCTTCCAGATTGATTCCGCCGAAGCCCGGCGCGATCCGTTTGACCGTCTCTACGATCTCATCGGGATCCTTGGTATCCAGGCAGATCGGAATCGCGTCCACTCCGCCGAATTCCTTGAACAGGGCACATTTGCCTTCCATAACGGGAAGACCGGCCTTAGGGCCGATGTCACCGAGCCCGAGGACCGCGGTACCGTCAGTAACGACAGCGACCAGATTGCCCTTCATCGTATACTTATAGACCGCTTCCGGATCCTTCGCGATCACCTTGCACGGCTCCGCGACACCGGGAGTGTATGCCATCGAAAGCGCTTCCTTGCTGTCAAGCGTCACTTTGGATTCGATCGTCAGTTTACCTCTCCATTCCTCGTGAAGACGGAGTGCTTTTTCCAGATCTGCCATATTCTGTCCTCCTTATTTCAGATGAAAAGCTTCTTCCAGTTCATCGATCTCTTCGTCGGTGATCTTAACGATCGGCCCGACGTTGCGGGTCATGATGACGGATTTTGCACTGTATTCCATGACTTCCAGCTTGTCGAACGCGCTGATCAGCGAATCGCCGGTCGTGATGACGCAGTCGTTCTCAATGATCGCGACAGGATTGTCTTTACCGAGCTGCGCCGCAAGCTCTTCCGGCTGCAGGAAGGTCGAGCCGAACGGATACTTGTGAACTGTTCTGAGCTGCAGATAGCTCTCGGGGATCAGCCTCGCGTCGAAATCGCGGTCCGTTACGCCGAACGCCATGATGTTGTGCGGATGCGCGACGATGACCGTTTTGATCTCCGGATGCTGTTTATAGATCTCTTCGTGCAGTTTCAGCGAACGGGACGGGATCTTGCCCTTCTCCCGCTTGCCGTTTTCGACAAGTACCAGATCCTCTGGCTCCAGATATTCACGGTCCTGATCATAAGGCGTGATCAGGAATCCGTCCCCTACCCGGCAGGAAAAAGTTCCCTGGCTCGAAGTGAACAGCTGATTGTGGTACGCGCGCTTGATCAGAATGCACATATCTCTGCGCAGCGCCAGTTCTTCACTCGTATGACGCGGCTCATATTCCTCCATATCGGGACGGGTCTTGCGTTTGAACTGCTCAAGCTCCGCCTTGGTCAGCGGACGCGGGTTGTCTCCGATCGTTCTCGCGCCGGTTTCAAGCCTCGCGACAAAATCGAGCGTCTCGAACATCATGAACGCTTTGTACAGGCTCTCGTCCGATCCGAGGACCACGCCGTGGTTTTCCAACATGACCGTATTGTATCCCTCAGCGAATTTCGCGCTGATATTCGCGCCGAGCTGCGTGCTGCCCGGGGTAGCGTATTCCGCATATACCAGATCTCCTGTCAGCATTCTCGCGTGCGGGATCAGCCGTACGTCAGGCAATCTGCGCGCCACGGAGAAAGCGACCAGTGCCGGCGGATGCGCGTGCAGGATCGCTTTCAGATCCGGCCTTGCCTTATAGATCGCCATGTGGAAAGGACATTCGACAGAAGGCGTATGCAGTCCTTCATAAGTACCGTCCGGGTACACCTTCATGATGTCCTCCCGGCGCAGCGTGCCCTTATCGATCCCGCTCGGACTGATCCAGATCACACCGTTCTCGTCCCGGATCGACAGATTGCCGCCGGAAGTCGTCGTCATCCCGTACTGATAGATCCTGTCCATAATCGTTACGATCTGGTCCGCCGGATGCTGCATTGCTAAATTCATCTTATTCTCCTCCCTCCGCGCTGTCCGCTTCCGCAAGCATGGTCTCAAGCGCGGTCATCCACGTTTCAAATTCCACTTCCGTGATATAGGCGTCAGGGCTGAACACACCGCCGCCCTGTCCGCTGACGAGCCCCAGAAGATACGCCCGCTGTACCGCGTCTTTGCCTTCCTCTGTACAGCGGTTGATATCCTGGAAAGTATCGGTGTAGGACATTTCGACCGAGTAATACTCCTGGCTCTGATATTTCCGCATCATCCGCATCATCCAGACTGCGGTCTGCTGCCTGGTGATGCCTTCCTGCGGCAGGAGCCTGCTGTTCTCTTCAGGCGTCATGACCCCGTCCTCGGCCAGCCGGTAGACCTGCCGGCTGAGCGCGGTACGCGGGTTAAAGGAATAATCCGAATATTCCGCTTCAGGCTTCCAGTTTGCGGGGAACATCTCACTTGAGACGCCAAAGATCCCGCACATCCGCTTCAGCGCAGCAAGCGTGCTGACTTCTCCGATCGAATCCGGTCCTGAACTGGTATACGACCATGTCTCGTCGATATCCGCGATTTTCTCGCCTTCCGCAAACAGTCCGCATATCAGATGCGCTTCATACCGCGTATCGGACAGATACAGGCTCAGCGGATAGGCAATAATCGTCTGTGTCAGCTGAAAACTGTCCTGCGGCAGAATCAGTACACAGGTCAGCGTCCGTCCTGTACGGGTCTCTGTCAGCGTGAACGAAACGTCACGCGCTTCCAGTGACTGCGCGTTAGGGACATAATAAGTAAATGTGACCGGCTCTCCGATCTGTCCGCGCTCGCTGCCCAGTCGGACTTCATCCGGCACAGTCTGCAGGCGGGACAGATAACAGTTGCCGACCTCTTCCTGTCCTGCAAACGGATAAAACACGGCCTCCGGTCCCCAGCCAAGATTGTCGGAAACACCGAGAAGCATCGATATATAACCGCTGCTCGCCCCATATCCGATACTGGCGCAGGCAGGGTGCAGCAAAGCATACCGCCAGGCGGGATCGTGCAGGGCTACCGTCAGCATCTGTTCATAGTTCTCTGTGCTGCCCGAGCAGACCTCCAGCACCGTCTGCCCGCCGTATCCGGCGTATAGAGCCCTATCGAGCGGATCCACGCCGGTAAAAGCCTCTTTATCCGTGCGCTCTGTCTGTCCGGATGTCAGTGCCCGGTACATATAATCCGTATGAGCCTGAGCCGCACTGCCCAGCGCCTTGTCCATCGCGAGCGTCCGCAGTCCCAAGGCGTTGCGCAGCGAATTCAGGCTGTCGTTTGCCCGGTAGCGGCTTACGGATTCCGCCGCCCGCGGGGTTTCTTCCGCATTCAGATCGGCGGAAGAATGGATCAGGCAGCATCCCACGGTCATAATGACCGCAAGGATAGCTACCCGGATCCTCTTTTTATTCATCTGCGTTCTCCTCTTCAAGGATCAGCGCCAGTCCGACGACCTGAACGTCCTTGTTCATATCGATCAGCTTGACGCCGGAAGCGGCGCGTCCGATCTGTCTTACATCCGAAACTTCCAGACGGATGATCGTGCCTTCCGAATTGATCAGCAGGAAGCCCTGTCCTCTGCGGACGACGTTAAATCCGACGACCGGACCGGTCTTCTTCGTGATCTTATAGTAGCGGATTCCCTTACCGCCGCGGTGCTGTACCGAGAACTCGGAAAGCGCTGTCCGCTTGCCGAGGCCTCCCTGCGTTACCGCAAGCAGTTCCTCTCCGTACCGGCCAAGCTGCATGCCGATCAGACGGTCGCCCGCTTCGAGATTGATCCCGCGCACACCGGCCGCCGCGCGTCCCATCGGCCGCACGTCTTTCTCGTCAAAGCAGATCATCTGGCCGTTTTGCGTCGCCAGGAAGACCTGATCGTTGCCACGTGTATGTTTGACCTCGATCAGCTCATCGTCGCCCGTAAGATTGATGGCGATCAGACCGTTCTGACGGATGTTGGCGAATTCGGACACGAGCGTCTTCTTAACGGTGCCCTTGCGTGTCGCCATGATCAGATAGCCGTCGTCGTCCGACAGCTCATGGGCAATGATCGCGGCTGTGACCTTCTCTTCGCCGGAAAGCGACAGCAGATTGACGATCGCCTGTCCGCGGGCGGTGCGTCCCGCCTCCTGGATCTCATAGACCCTCAGGCGGAAGACCTTTCCTTTATTGGTGAAAAACTGGATATAGTCATGGGTCGAAGCCACAAACAGATGCGTTACGTAGTCCTCTTCCCGGGTCTCCAGTCCCTTGATCCCCTTGCCGCCGCGGTGCTGGCTGCGGTACATATCGAGCGAAGTCCGCTTGATATAGCCGAGATTGGTCATCGTGATCACGACCTGCTCGTTCTTGATCGTATCCTCGATGTTGATCTCACTTTCTTCATAAGTGATATAGGTCCTGCGCGAATCCGCGTATTTGGCCTTGACGATCAGGATCTCTTCCTTGATCGTATTGTAGAGCAGTTTCTCGTTGCTGAGGATCGCCTGATACAGCGCGATCTTGTCCTCAAGATCCCTGTACTCTTCTTCCAGACGCTCTCTCTCCAGACCTGTCAGCGCACGCAGACGCATGTCGACGATCGCCTGCGCCTGGATATCGGAGAAATCAAACCGGCTGATCAGGCGCTCTTTGGCCTGCGCGACGTTGTCGGAATGACGGATGATGCTGACGATCTCGTCGATATAATCGAGAGCCTTAAGCAGTCCTTCCAGAACATGAGCACGGGCCTGGGCTTTCTCCAGATCGTACTCCGTACGGCGTCTGATGACATCCTTCTGATGCATCAGATAGTAGTACAGCATCTGCTGCAGATTCAGGGTCTTGGGCTCATTGCCGACAAGCGTCAGCATATTGACGCTGAAAGTATCCTGCAGCTGGGAATATTTGTAGAGCTGGTTCATGACGACGCGCGCGTTTGCGTCGCGGCGCAGCTCGATCACGATCCGCATGCCCTCGCGGTCCGACTCGTCCCGCAGATCCGAGATGCCTTCGATCTTCTTCTCTTTGACCAGATCCGCGATCTTCTCGATCAGACGGGCTTTATTGACCTGATAAGGGATCTCCGTCGCCACGATGCGCTGGCGTCCGCCGTGCATCGACTCGATCTCCATGTTGGCGCGGACGATGATGCGGCCGTGTCCGGTCCTGTAGGCTTCCTGAATGCCGGATGTTCCGTAGATCGTAGCTCCTGTCGGGAAATCCGGGCCTTTGACGATCTCCATGAGCTCATCGACCGTCGTCTCCCGGTCCTCGAGAACATAATTGTCGATCATGCGCACGACCGCGTCGATGATCTCGCCCAGATTGTGCGGCGGAATATTGGTCGCCATACCAACCGCGATACCGCCGGAACCGTTGACGAGCAGGTTCGGATAACGGGCCGGCAGGACCGAAGGTTCTTTCAGGCTTTCGTCAAAGTTCGGCACAAAATCGACCGTGTTCTTATTGATGTCGGCGAGCATCTCCAGGGAGATGCGGCTGAGCCTTGCTTCTGTGTAACGCATGGCAGCCTGCTTGTCACCGTCCACGGAACCGAAGTTGCCGTGGCCGTCCACCAGCATATAGCGCGTATTGAAATCCTGCGCCATTCTCGCCATCGCGTCGTAGATCGACGAATCGCCGTGAGGATGGTATTTACCCATCGTATCGCCGACGATACGTGCGGACTTACGGTACGGCTTGTCCGGCGTAACGCCCAGTTCACCCATCGAGTACAGGATCCTTCGCTGTACCGGCTTCAGTCCGTCGCGGACGTCCGGCAGCGCGCGCGCTACGATAACGCTCATCGCATAATCAATATAGCAGTCACGCATCGTTTTCTCCAGGTCGATGATCTGGATCTGATCGATTCCTTCGGAATTCTTAGTAACCGGCGCCGGATCGTCCGGAATGCTCAGATTCTCCCCGGCTCCGTTGTTCTTGTACTTATCGTCCATTCTCTGCTCCTAATATATGTTAAGCGTCGATATTCTTGGCGTATTTGGCGTGCTGCTCGATGAAAAGCCTGCGCGGCTCCACCTTGTCGCCCATCAGCATCGTAAAGGTCCTGTCCGCTGCGGATGCGTCATCCGTCTGCACCTTCAGCAGAATGCGGTTCGCGGGATCCATCGTCGTATCCCACAGCTGATCCGCGTCCATCTCGCCCAGACCTTTGTACCGCTGGACTTCCACATCGTCTCCGCGGCCGATCCGGTTCATGATCCGGTTAAGCTGCGCATCGCTGTAGACGTAATGGACCTCTTTCTTCTTCTGGACACGGTACAGCGGCGGCTGCGCGACGTAAACATGTCCCTCCTCGATCAGCTTGGGCATGTACCGGTAGAAGAAAGTCAGCATCAGCGTACGGATATGCGCTCCGTCAACATCAGCATCCGTCATGATGATGATCTTGTCATAACGCAGTTTCGAGATGTCGAAATGATCCTGGATACCGGTGCCGAAAGCCGTGATCATCGCCTTGATCTCCGCATTGCTCAGGATATGGTTGTCCGTGGCTTTCTCAACATTCAGGATCTTGCCGCGCAGAGGCAGGATCGCCTGTGTCTGGCGGGATCGGGCGTTCTTGGCGCTGCCGCCTGCGGAATCTCCCTCAACGATGTAGATCTCGCAGTTCTTCGGATCCTTGTCGGAACAGTCGGCCAGCTTACCGGGCAGGCTGTTTGACTCGAGCGCGCCCTTACGCTGCGTCAGCTCTCTGGCCTTCTTGGCGGCTTCTCTCGCACGGGAGGCAAGCGCGGCCTTATCGATGATCTGCTTTGCGATCCTCTGATTCTGCTCCAGGAAGAAGCTCAGCCCGTCCGAGACCACGGACGCCACAGCGCCTCTCGCGACCGCGTTGCCGAGTTTCTGCTTGGTCTGTCCCTCAAACTGCGGATCGGCGATCTTGATGCTGATAACGGCGGTCAGTCCCTCACGGACGTCGTCACCGGTCAGATTCTTCTCGTTTTCCTTAAGCAGGCCATTCTTCCTCGCATAATCGTTCAGCACACTCGTGTACGCCATACGGAAACCGACCAGATGCATACCGCCCTCCGGAGTCGTAACGTTATTGACGAACGTGTACATATTCTCGTTGTATCCGGTATTGTGCTGGAACGCTGCTTCCACGTAGACGTCGTCCTTCGTGCCTTCCGCATACATGATCTTATTATAGAGCGTGTCTTTGTTCTGATTGCAGTAGGCTACGAACTCGCGGATACCGCCCTCGTAACAGAAGCTGTCCTTCTGCTCAAGGCCTTTGCGCTTATCCTCCAGATCGATCTTGAGCCCCTTCGTCAGGAACGCGGTCTCACGCAGACGGTTCTTCAGCAGCTCATAATCGAATACCACTTCATCAAAGATCTCGTCATCCGGCGTAAAATCGACCTTTGTTCCGGTCTTTCTGGTCGTGCCTACGACCTTAAGCGGATAAAGCGTCTTGCCCCGCTCGAATTCGACCTGATAGATATTTCCATTCTGGAAGACCTGGACCGTCACGTGCTTGGACAGCGCGTTCACGACCGACGCGCCGACGCCGTGCAGACCGCCGGAAACTTTATAGCCGCCGCCGTCGAATTTGCCGCCGGCGTGAAGGATCGTGTAAACGACCTCAACACTGGAGATGCCGGCCTGCGGATGGATCCCTGTCGGAATGCCGCGTCCGTCATCGGTGACTGTAATCGAATTATCCGGATTGACCGTAACCGTGATCTTCTTGCAGTATCCGGCAAGCGCTTCGTCTACCGAGTTATCTACGATCTCATATACAAGGTGGTGCAGTCCGCGGCTCGACGTACTTCCGATATACATACCCGGACGTCTGCGGACCGCTTCAAGGCCTTCCAGGATCTGAATCTGCGACGCGCCGTACTCGCCCGTAACGGTGAAATCCGCTGACGAACTGCCCGGCTCGTGGAAATTCTCCGTATCATAAGAGGGATCATCCTCATGATCCTCTACAACGGCTTTCTTATTCCTGGATCCGGACTTGGTCTTGACACTTTCCAGAATGTTCCGCGCCTCGCGGTCCTCCTTGTCCAGTCCCACGTCGTCCAGACCGATCTGCTCCGCTTCCTGCATTCCCATCTGTTCGTCTTTCTTATTTTTCATTCTACAGCTCCTTTTTTATCTGAAAACCCATGTCCGGCGCCACTGAATCCGGGCATAAATTCACATTTAGATTATACCACAACAGGTTGTAAAAGACAAGGGATTTTCTGCATTTTTAAGCCATATTTTGTGTTTTTCATGTGTCGGAAAGGGACAGTTTTTATTCTTTCTTGTTTTTCGCGGGAGAGTATGTTATACTGTATTAAAATGTATAAAAAAAGGGCTTATCAATGAGAAAATACAGTTTTTTATCTGTGCTGCTTTTATTGATCTTGCTGATCGGATGTTCTTCCCCTGAACCTGCCGGCGATTCCGAACATTCCGTCATCATCACGCCTGCTTCATCCGCCGAAGATCAGCCGCCCGCTGCTCCGGTCTCTTCGTATGAATGGCTTCTGGAACCCGTAGTTGATGCTGATTCCGTCTGTCCGCTGCCGGACGCGGATCACGCGGGCATGTATTATTCCAGTCCTTTTGTCGTATTTATCGATAAAGGCCTGTGCGGCCTGATGAACCAGGAGGGCGAGACCCTGCTCCCCGCGATCTATATGGATATCTGCTGGAGCCAGAATCAGGGCGGGCTGCTTGTCCTGCCGGAGAAATCGACGGCCTATCAGCTGCTCAATACGAATTATGATGTCATCGGAGATGTGGAGATCCACGTCGAGCCAGTCGCGGATACTCCGTACATCTGGAGCGAAGCCCGCAGCATGATCATAAACGGCAGGACCGCAGAATCCTATAACAGTGAAGATTTCACCGCGGTCAGGTCCGGCTCGTTCTATGCGCTCGGTAACCGTGACGGCCTCAGTACGGACTTTGTTTATACAGCATATGGTCCGACCGGTCTGAACCATCAGTTCTTCGTACAGGACAGCTGGGGATGGCATCTGGTCTCTCCTTCAGGCGACGATCTGATGCCGGAGGTACGGCTGATCCCACGCATCGCCAGGACCGTGCTCTTTACGCCGGAGGGAATCGTTGCAGCACAGGCGGAGGCCGCGCCGTATCCCTGTTCCGAAGGCATCTATGTGCTGCAGGATGATTCCGGACTGTGGGGATATTTCGATGTCGGCTGCAGCCCGATCACAGGATTTGTATTTGAAGATGCCTGCCCGGTCATGAACAGTTCCGCCTGGGCCCGCTCCGACGGCAAATGGGGCGTTGTGACTTTCCCCGAATATCAGAATCTGCCCTGAAAAAAACCGTATAGCCGCCCTCTGCAGAGGGCGGCTTTTTTGTGCCGTTCGCAGATTCCATTGTATCAGCAAATCTACGAAAATCCTGCAATATAAACAAATTGATGACACATTGAATTGAAAGTGTCAGCAACCGATGGAGTCTATATCTTTTTGAGGTGATTGCTGACACATTGTACAAAAAATGTCAGCAATCCGCGATTTTGCTTGGATTTCGCCGCGATTGCTGACACATTCCGGAGCAGCAAAAAACCACTACGGCTCTTTCAGATAGAGCCATAGCGGTTCTCGGTATTCTTTCAGAACCAAAGTGCCTTGCCGACAGCATCCTCTGCCGCGAAAGGTCCGGGCAGAATCTCGATTCCTCTGTGATCGCCCAGATAATCGGCATCGAAACGGATCGCCGTCCCGTCCGGATTCTCAAAGCGCTGATCCGGCTCGAACGCGCGGCCGAGGACGTCTGAGTCGATCATCCCGCAGCGGAAGCCTTCCAGATACTGATACAGGTCTGTCTCCAGAACGGGTTTCCCATCCTTCTCTGCAACGTCCACGCTGACGTTATGCTCCATATCCACCCGGTTATGCTGCTCTTTCGCCCAGGCCTTAGCCCCGTTGAAATACACATTGCCGTCGATCCAGACCGGCAGATGTGACTCATGTGCCGGCGCCAGTTTGCCCATATTCGGCGTATCCGTGTCCATATCGAACTGCGCGATCCATTCATCATAGGTCGGATATCCGTCCCAAACATGCGTGCCGACTTCGCGGTTCTCCGTAAGCGGACGGTCCGTACTGTCGCTCCGCGCCGCAAAGTTATCGGCAGGCCATTTCTGTACGAAAATATTATTATAGAAGCGGTCATCACCATGCAGGATCGTCATGAATCCCATAACTTCCGTCCTGTGCGGCATATGGTACGGCGTATAGCGGGGACCTGTCCCTTCGCCGACGTAAGTCAGCGCTCCGCAGATCAGGTTGTGGACCATTGCCACACCCTGCGTCGCGATCCGCAGACTGACGTCCGACAGCAGGATATTGTTGTCGATCAGGGTCGGGCCGTGTCCGACTTCCACAAAGATGTCCTGGCTCGTCATGCCACCCGTAAGCTGCTTCGCGAATCCCGGGCGCATGTTGTCATGCATCAGATTCCGGCTGATCCGTGTACCCTGCGCTTCCCAGTCATTCCAGACGCCCATTGTGCAATGATGGATATAATTGCGCCGGATCGTCACATCGATCGCCGCGTGCATCTTAATGCCTGCGATCTCCGCGCCGC
This sequence comes from Bacillota bacterium, assembly GCA_017441925.1. Classification (GTDB taxonomy): domain Bacteria; phylum Bacillota; class Clostridia; order Lachnospirales; family Bianqueaceae; genus RUG12817. The sequence continues at coordinate 33,990 of JAFRUE010000012.1, read as the reverse complement.
CAAGCTCCATCATGTTGTTGATGTGGTGAATATGATTGTCCTCGATAATGCTGAAAACACCGCCCATACGGCCGATAATGCCGCCCTGTTCGCAGTTGTGGATATTGTTGCGGCGGATAATATGGCTGCCGACCTTTTCCTTAAGCCAGCCGTGATACTGACCGCGGCAGACCGCGTCGCGCTCCATCTGCGTCGGACTTTTCACATGATGCACGGTGAAGAAATGATCGTTCTCCGGGTCATAATACTTGCCCAGACCGATTCCGGAGCATTTGCTGTTGGAGATCTCGCAGTCCTCGATGATCCAGCCCTTGGACCAGTGCGGACCGATCATGCAGTCCTGGAAAGCCGCCGGCGGTGCCCATGTCGTCGCTGCTTTGCAGACCTTGAAACCGCTGACCGTAATATAGCCGATCCCTGTAACGGACGGCATGAAGCACTCACGCCGTACATTGATCTCAATATTCTCGCAGTTCGGATCCTTTCCCTGGAAATTCGCGTAGAAAACCGTCTCGTTCCCGTCCTGCTCAGCATACCACTTATACGTCGAAGCTTCCGGCTCCCAGGAACACTCATAGACTTCACCGCGCTCGCACTCCTCGATGGAAGCCGCCTCATAGAGCATCTTGTCGTTGAGATAGACGACGCCTGTATGTTTGCTTCTGCCGGCGAAATACCAGTCTCCGTAAACATAGGTCGTATACGGATTGTAGTTTCCGAAAATACTATTGTCCACGCGGGCGGTCCAGACCTTATCGCTGTATTTCGTCCAGTTCTTCAGCTCTTCTGCACCTGTGATCACCGCACCGAGCGGCTCCGTGCTGCGGTAAGTGATCCGCGCGTCTTCTGTCCCGGCATGTACCGGATCTACATACTCGCGGTATACTCCCGGCGCAACCAGCACTTCATCTCCCGGAAGGGCGACACGTGCAGCATCCTGAATGTGCTTGAACGGCATTTCTTTGGTGCCGTTCCCGTCCCTGCCTGCCTTGGCATTCACATAAAGAATCAAAACAGTTACCTCCTGCTGCCGTGGTTTATTCCGCCTTATCCGCCGCAGTATCAGCCTTGGCAGCCGCGTCAGCCTTGGCACGGAAGGCCTTGTTCTCTTTCTCTTTGGAGAATCCGTTCGATACGCGATCCAGTACGTCGGGGACCATATCCATGATCTTGGTAACGGTATCCTGGTTCCGGACGTTTATGATCCGGACGTTCCCGCGCTGTACGACCAGAATCGCGCTCGGGCTCATCTTGGCGCTCGCGCCTCCGATCGTGCTTACCAGGCCGTTCTTGTCATAATTCTTGTCCTTTGCACCGGCGCCTACGCCAAGTGTTACGTCCACAAGCGGAAGCAGGATCGTATCGTCCCCCATGTGAATCGCCTCTCCGACCACCGTCTTTGTTGTGATAAAGCCCTCCAGCTGAGACAGCAGATCGTTCAATCCTTCCTTAGCCTTCATGAATTGCTCCTTTCCACAGCGTGGTCCGCACACTGTTCCTGCTCTTGTTTATTCTTACTCTTTTTGTTTTTGCTTTTCTTATCCGTTTTGTCTCCTGTGCTCTTTTCCCGGCGCATGACCCGGATCACGTAGAACACGAGTTTCAGTACGTGCCAGTTAAAGACAAAGCACAGCGCATAATGGATGAATGCCTGAATGTGGATCCGCAGCTTCAGATCCGCGTCGACATGAATGTTCTCTTTCTGGAAATCCGGATCGACTGCGAAACGCAAGCCTTTGTCCGGAATGTAGCAGCCGAGCATTCCGACGACAGCCTGGATCGTTCCCATCGTACCGGGATCCGCAAGTCCGTAGACCGCCCGGATCTCGCTGTTTCGGAACCAGAACTGCCGCAGCATCCGGCCGATCATCCGGAAAAGCGCCCGGATGACCTTACGCTTGCCCGGTGCCTCTTCATACAGCACATAATAATGGTCGATCTTCGCAAGCAGCGCCCCGATCTTTTCCTCAAGCGCTTCGATCTTGGTCGGTCCGATCGGCTCCATGATCTCTGCCGCCCATTCCGGGACGCCGTCCCCATCGGTGGCATCCGTCTCGGTCTTTTTAGCGTCTTTCGGCTTTTTCCTGGCCTTGCCGGCCTTTCTGTCAGGCTTTTGATCCGGTTCTCTGTCCGTTTCCTGTTCCGGCTTCTTTCCGGACTCTTCATCCGGCTTCGGACCTGCTTCTTCACTCGTGCAGGCAGCCTCGTCCGTCTTATCCGTCAGCGTAACTGTCTCCGTCTTTCCTTCGACAGCTGCCGTGGCCGTATCGCCGGACTCGGTCTTCTCGGCTGAGCCGGATGACTCAACGGTCTCGGGCTTTTCTGCCGTTTCGGATGGCTCTGACTTTGCCGAATCCTCTGCGGCTTCATCCGGCGGTTTCGATGAACGGATCGTCTTGCCTGCGATCTTAAGCTGCCAGGCCATCTTTTTGTCCCGCAGGAAGATCCGCGCGTGAACCAGCTTCAGGAAATAGCTGATATCCGCGTTCAGATCCAGGATCTCTTTCTTCTGATCGAATGCGCCTTTAGCCCGTACACGGATCGGGATCGTCAGCAGTACAATGACCAGCAGTATAATTGCGGCAATCAAAATGAGGATCCACAGCAGGATCAGACCGATCCACTTCAGAATCGTAAGCAGTATCGTCAGTACCGTTCCCATAGGATCCTCCTTTCCCTCCGTCCTGACGGGCGGTTATTTCCTCTTCTTTGCGTACAGCACCGCGCTCGCGATAAGGAGCGGGATCCAGACCGCCGCGAACGTGATGACTGTCCGGATCGCCACGTCCTGCGAGAATGTCTCCGGAACAATATTCATCAGCAGATCCGATGCGTAATCGAGCTGCCACAGATCGTTCGTAAAGAAGATCTCGTGGAATCTGATAAACGTCCTGTCAAAATCGCGGGTCAGCAGATAAGTCAGTATCCCGACGGCAACGATAAAGAAGCCCGACGCGGCCAGGAACCCTCCGTACAGCGGCTTCTGCTGCTTCTTCACGAAAAGCACCATGATCAGAATCGCCGTCACTCCCGCAAGCGCGTTCCGCAGAAGGAACCCGCCATGGAAAAGCGCTTCCACATCGACCATGTGCAGCAGTTCTTTTTCATAGAAAGCATCGGTCTCCTGACCGTACCGGACAACCCGGATATTCAGATCACCGCGCTTACCCTCGAGATATTTCAGCATCTCGTCGTAGAGCTCGTCGAGCGCTTCATCCGTCATGCCGATCCGCTCTGCGACACCGTATTTCTCCATCTCTTTGCTGACAAAACTCCGGTTGAAGACCGTCAGCTGGAAGCATGTGAGGAACAGGACGATCAGGAACAGGAAACCGGCGATAAATGCCGTGATTTTAGCCCATGCCGGATTTTTATTCATGCGTGATACATCCTTCTGATATCTTCTTTGAGATCGGTAAGCTCCGGATCTTTCTTGATCGCTTCTTTCACCGTGCTGACGGTAAAAGCGATCGCGTCCTCTCTGGACGCGGCTTCACCGATGATCTCATAGCGGCTGTCCGTCTCCATCACCCTGGAAAGAGACGCGCCTTTGAAGATCTCCATCGATCCTTTATGATCCGGATGCGCGCAGATATAGTAGACTTCCGGATGAATCTTCGGAGTTGATTCCATATCGGCCGCCCCTGCTTATTCCAGTTCTTTGCCGCAGGCTACGCAGACCTTAGCGTCCGGCGCGTTGCCGGCATTGCAATACGGACAGATCTTCATGACCGGCGCGTCATCAGCCTCGTCATCCTCGCCGGACTCTTCTTCGGCATCAGCTGCCGCGGGTTCTTGGGCCGTCTCTTCGGTCTCGTCAGCTTTAACTTCTTCACCGGCCGCGATCTTCTGCTTCTCTTCCTGAAGCTCGGCGATCCGCTCAAGTGTCCTCTCGATCCGCTTACAGGCCGCCTTCAGCACATCTGCGTCCCTGTTCACATTGCCCTTCTCGATCTGATAGGTGACCTGACCGAGCATCGCATACTCTTCCTGCAGGATCTGGCGGGTCTTCTTGATCTGATTCTCGACCTTGACCGTATCTACGGTCTGCGCAGTCTTCTTCTGAGCGGTCTGGGCGATCGTCTGCGCCTGCTTCGCGACGGAAGCAGCCACCTTCTGCGATCTCTTTATAATGGAATCCCATATTTCTCTTCTTTCAGCCATATTCAACACTCCCTTCTTTGCTGAAAATATACCTTATTTGCGATAAAATGTCAAGAAATTCCGGTGTTTTACTCCTTGTACAGACATACAGTATAGGAGCTGTCAAGGAATCCTTTGTCCGCTGCAAGCTGCAGCGTCATCCGTCGGGCGTCCGATCGCGGCAGGACGCATTTCACGGTAGGTCCTTTAGTATTCGCGCCGTCCGATGCCGCATGCCATTCGCCAAGATCATACGTTTCGTCTCCGATAACGAGCCGGATCCGGATGTCTGCTTCGACAGGCTTCCCCGAATCATTGAGCAGCCAGACCTCGGCCGTGAATTCCTCTCCGGGCTGCCAGCTGAACTTAGGGATCCGCGCACTTGCAAGCCGCGGCCGCAACGAATCCATTACCGCGTAATAAGCCGCTTTGGGCTTTCCGCCATAGCTCAGCAGACTGTTGTTGGCCGGACATATCCAGGGCTCGCAGTAGCACCAGTTGATCGCCATCGCACAGTGCGGAGCCTGACGGCGCGCCTCCTGGAAAATGCCCTTATAACCTTCGCACTGCAGCCACTGGGCGGTCTTCGCTGTCTCCTCAAGACTCTCCATCGGCTTCTGTGCGTACTTTTCAAGCGTCTCCGGACAGATCCAGCGGTTCTCGCCCCAGGCCTCAAAGCCGTGATGCAGGATCCAGACCGGATTTTTTTCGATCGGGAAAGTATCCTCCGGCGGGATCACCTTGCGGATCTCCTCGGGATCCGCGAAGCCGGGCACGCCGAATTCCGTGTAGGCGGTCTGATACGCGCTCTGGAAGACCTGATAGCAGTCCCGTCCGTCGTTCGGATCGTCAAAAGTGTATCCGCCGTGACCCATGCCGACAAGCGGTGACGTCGCGATGAATGGCCTGCGGATATCCATCTCGTAGGTCAGCCGGTTCAACAGGCGCAGGGCCAGAGACTGATCCGTCATAAGCGACCAGTTGTTGTAAAGCTCATTGCCGCCGCACCACAGCACAACGGACGGATGCCGGCGCAGCTGCCGGATGATCGATCGCGCTTCCTGCTCCAGGACCTTCAGATACTCTGGCGTCCCGACGTAATTGTTGCAGGCAAGCGGGAACTCCACCCAGAGCATGATGCCCAGGCGGTCACACGTGTCGTAAAAAGCTTCTTTATTGATGCCGGATCCGCCCCAGCATCGGAAAATATTCATATGCGCTTTCTTTGCGAGACGGACATACGGCTCATAATCTTCAGCCCGGATCGTGCCGGTAAAAATCTCCGGATTCACCCAGTTGCTGCCCTTTGCAAAGACCTTCCGGCCATTCAGGACGAGCTGTGCCGGCGCGTCGCACCGGGACTTGGGGAAAGTCTCCTGGCTCAGCCAGCTGCCTTCCGTCATCTCGAGCCGGGAGCTCTGGATGCCTAACGTTCCGGATTTCTCACAGTCTGAAGATTTCGCAGACCACTGATAGAGATACGGCTCACCCTGCTCATTGCACCACCACAGGTGCGGGTCCTTTATTTCGATGACCTGTTCTGTCCCCGGCTGCTGCTTCCAGGCCGCGATCTTCTGTCCCTGTGCGTCGTACAGTGTGATCTCTACGTCCTTGACACAATCCACAGCGAACCAGACTCTAGCCGTGCTATTGTCCTCAGTGAGCTCCCAGAAAGGTTCACAGTCCCGGATATAGCCGGTTCCGCGCGTCTCGAGATATGTATCGTTCCAGATACCGGACACGAGCAGCCGCGGATGCCAGTCCCAGCCATAGCAGACCGGCGGCTTCGCGCACTGATCCGCCTGCGTCCGATCGTCTGCTGCGCCGGTCCGCTTCGGATGCGGCTCGATATGAACCTGCAGAAAATGCGGTCTGCCGTCTGCATCCTCTCCCCGGCCGAGTATCCCTGTCAGATCGATCTCAACAGGCGTGAACATACCCTCCTGTGCAACAATCTCCCGATCATCCACCAGTATCTCAAATTTATAATCAATTCCCTTTGTAATAAAGAAAAGCTTCTGTCCCTCTGATACACGCAGTGCTTCGGTCGGGATCTCTGCCTCATAATCCCAGGCATAATCCTCCGTCACGCGGAATTTCTCCGCGTTCATGCCGTAAGAATGGTCTCCGAATCCCATGGCCTCTCCGTAATCCTTCTGGACATTGCCCGGGACCTGCGCCGGGAACCATTCCCGAGCCTTGCCATCTATAACCGCCCGTGCTCTCCACTTCAGCTCTGTGGTCATTGCCATACCTCCGCAAATCATATTCTACTGTTGATCTTCATTATCCGCTGGTTGCCATTCGTTACTATACCACATTCTGATTCTTTTCGCAATGAAGTTGAAAGAATCCCTCTTTTGCGATATAATCAGCTTGACACACATTTGGTCGTGAGTACAGTATACACATTTAGCGGCAAAAAATGTCTCCTAAAAAGCGACATTTTTCAGAAAAAAGCTGTTATACTGTTCACCATGAATCACATCAGCATCAGGAGGTTCACATTATGGATCAGAATATCATCGACCGTACCGTCAGAACAGAATGGTTCCGCAAGGACCGTTTCGGTATGTTCATTCACTGGGGCCTGTACTCCATCCCCGCCCGCGGCGAATGGGTCCGCAGCACAGAGAGGATATCCGTTGAGGACTATGAGCCGTTCTTCAAGGAATTCAACCCGGTGGATTATGACCCGAAGGAATGGGCCCGGATCGCAAAGAATGCCGGCATGAAATACGCTGTACTGACCACGAAGCACCACGACGGGTTCTGCCTTTTCGACAGCAAGCTGACGGACTATAAGTCCACCAACACGCCATGCGGCCGGGATCTGGTCCGCGAATATGTGGACGCTTTCCGTGAAGCCGGGCTGAAGATCGGCTTCTACTATTCTTTGCTTGACTGGCATCATCCGGATTATCCGCACTACGGCGACCGCAACCATCCGATGCGCGAGAATCCCGCCTACAGCAACGAGAACCGCGATTTCAGCCGCTATGTCGAATACCTGCACGGTCAGGTCCGCGAGCTGCTGACGAATTACGGCAAGATCGACATCATCTGGTTCGATTTCTCCTATGATGACATGGCGCGGGAGAAATGGCACGCGGCAGAGCTTGTCAGAATGGCTCGCGAACTGCAGCCCGGCATTATCATCGACAACCGTTTGGAAGGAAGCGGCGAGCAGTCCGGCACGATCCTGACGGCCCATCCTTCCGATTACGCTGGCGATTTCGCGTGTCCGGAGCAGATGATCCCGCCGGAAGGCGTCACCAACGAGCTTGGCGACAGCGTCCCGTGGGAGGCCTGCATCACGCTGAATGACAACTGGGGCTACTCGGCTGCCGATCATCATTACAAGAGTTCCAGGATGATCATCCGCAATCTGGTAGAGTGCGTCTCTAAGAACGGTAATCTGCTGCTGAACGTCGGGCCGGACTCCAAGGGACGCTTCCCGGAGGAATCCGTCCGGATCCTCGAGGACGTCGCCCGCTGGATGCGCGATAATCATGAATCCGTCTACGGTTGCCGCCAGGCTGATTATCCGAAGCCGGAATGGGGCCGCTACACACAGAACGGCAAGAAGCTCTACGCGCATATCTATGAGGAAACCATGGGTGCCGTCTGTCTGAAAGGGCTTGCAGGCAAGATCGACCATATGCGCCTTCTTAAGGACGGTTCGGAGGTCTTCCAGCTAAATCACTGGAATGTCAGAGAATATCCGGAGGACGCTTTCCTTTCGTTCCAGAAGGGACAGATCCTGACCTTCCCTCTTCCTGACGAAAAAGACACTGTCGTCGAGATCACGCTGAAATAACGGTTTTATCAGGCTGCCGGCGCGGGTTTCCCCGCCGGCGGTTTTCTTTTCTCTTGACTTGAAAGCCGGTCTCTGCTATCATTTTAACATCCTATCATTACAGAAAGAAGGGGTCTTCATATGAGTTATAAGATGCATTATGACGAAAACAGCAAACTGATCATTTCCGATATCGAGTGCGATTGCCCTTGTGAGCATAACAAACCGGAACAGGACATCTACGTCGGCAACGGCATCCTCGATAATATCGCAGAATATGTTAAGCTCCGCGGCGTCGGCACGCACTGTGTCCTGGTTGCGGACAATATCACCTGGGATCTCGCCGGAAGCCGCGCGGCAGAACTGCTCAAGGCCGGCGGCATCACCGTCTATCCCTGCGTCATCCGCAGAGACGGTCCGATGGATCCGGATGAGACCGCGATCGGTGAGGTCATGCTGAGCCTGCAGCCGGATACGGAATTCCTGGTCTCCGTCGGCTCCGGTTCCATCACGGATACGACCCGCATGGTTGCGACCCGCCTCGGCATTCCGCAGGTCTGTGTCGGAACCGCTCCGTCCATGGACGGATACACCTCCGCAATCTGCCCGCTGACCTTCCGCGGCGTTAAGATCCACCGCGCCGGCAAATGCCCCGAGGTCATCATCTGCGACATCGATATTCTCAAGACCGCGCCGATCGAGATGGTCCGCTCCGGCGTCGGCGACGTTCTGGGCAAATATATCGCGAAAGCCGACTGGATCATCGGAAACATCATCAATGATGAGCCCTACTGCCCGACCTGCGGCGAGATTGTTATGGACGCTGTCGGCAAGCTGATCGACAATATCGATGAGATCGCAGCCCGCACCGATAAGGGCATCCGGATCCTGATCGAAGCCCTGCTCCTTTCCGGCATGACGATCATGATCGTCGGACACACCCGCGCGGTCGCTTCCGTTGAGCACAATATCGCCCATTACTGGGAGATGATGCAGATGCTGCACGGTAAGAAGGCTCCGATGCACGGCGCTTCCGTCGGCGTCTCCACCCTCATGGTATGGCCGATCTTCACCCGTTTCATGAGCGAAGATCTCAGCAAGCTCGATCTCGAACAGATCAAGGCCAACCGTATCAGCCGCGAAGACCGCGTAAAGTGGATGCTGTACGCATATGAGCCGGAAGCCGCGAACGCGATCATGAGCGAGAATGAAGGCGATTTCCTGACATGGGAAGAACAGGAACGCCGTATCAGGAGAGCACAGGAGCGTTTTGACGATATCAAGGCCGTCATCGCCGACATGCCTTCTTATGAGACGATCTATAACGCGATGAAACGCCTCGGCGCACAGATGGTCCCCGCGGACTGCGGCGTCGACGAAGCGCTGACGAACCTGTCCATGCACTGCGCCAAGGATTACCGTACGCGCTACACCCTGTTCAAACTGATCGATGAATGCGGACTCCTTGACAAATATCTTGCGGATTACCCGCTTGACTGGAAAGCATAAGGGAGGGCTCTGTTTTGGCTCGTTATTCCGGAATGGATATGACGGAGGGCCCGCTGCTCGGCAAAATGATCCGTTTCGCCCTGCCGCTCACGGCTTCGGGCGTCCTGCAGCTGCTCTTTAATGCCGCGGATTCGGCCGTTGTCGGCCGTTTCACGGGATCCCAGGCTCTTGCCGCAGTCGGATCCAACGGCCCTCTGATCAATCTGATCGTAACGCTTTTCATGGGACTGGCAATCGGCACCAACGTTCTGACAGCCCAGGCGCTTGGCTCGCACAACGAGAAAGACCTGGTGGAGACCGTACATACCAGTATCGTGGCCAGTTTCCTTTTCGGCGTGATCCTGGTCGTTCTGGGCATGCTGCTTGCCCGCCCGATGCTCAACATGGTCGGTTCTCCTGCGGATGTCATCGATCTTGCGGAGCTGTATATCAAGATCTATTTCCTCGGCATGCCGTCGCTGATGATCTATAATTACGCCTCGGCGATCCTGCGCGCGGTCGGAGACACCCGGCGGCCGCTGTTCTTCATGATCATCTCCGGCATCGTCAACGTCGTGCTGAATATCATCCTTGTCGTCCCGTTCCATATGGGCGTAGCGGGCGTCGGTATCGCAACGATCGTCTCCGAGACGGTTTCTGCGGTCCTCGTCATGCGCTGTCTGATCAAGGCGGACGCGAACTGGCGCTTCGACATCAAAAAAGCCCGGATCAGCAAGGACAAACTGCTGCGCATGCTTAAGATCGGTCTTCCGGCCGGCCTGCAGGGCGCTTCGTTCTCCATCTCCAATATTCTGATCCAGTCCTCTATCAATTCTTTCGGCTCGATCACAATGGCCGGAAACGCGGCCGCCGCCAATATCGAAGGATTCTGCAGTGTGGCCGCGGACGGTTTCTCACAGGCCGCGATCAGCTTCACGGGACAGTGCTTCGGCGCGAAGAAATACGACCGGATCGATAAGATCCTGATCCTCGCGTTCATCCTGACCACCGTGACATCGATGTGCACCTGCATACCGTCTTATCTGCTTGGACGGCATTTGCTGACGGTCTTCACCGATGATCCCTCTGTTGTGGAAGTCGGCATGCTCCGTTTGGGAACGATCTGCATCGTCAACTTCATCGGCCAGTGGATGAGCGTTCCGAACAATGTCAGCCGCGCCATGGGCTACTCGTCCTTCCCGATGATCAATACGATCTTCTTTGTCTGCGTGGTCCGCGTCATCTGGATTATGACTGTTTTCCGCTCGACGCATTCACTGCGCGTCCTCTACTTCTCCTATCCGATGACATGGTTCATCGCCGCGGTCGTCGCCGTGATCTACTACCTGCACATCCGGAAAAAAGTCCGCGCTGCAGATCCGACCTCCGGCAGCGGGCCCAAGGCGGCATCGGCAAGCGCATAGGTCAGACAGTTCTGCATATTACTGACGCATCAAAAAAGGATCTGCCAGAGATGGAATCCGTCCCTCGCAGATCCTTTTTCAATGTTTTTTTACGACGCGATAACTTTCCGCCTCAGCTCTGCCTGAGCAACCCACTTCTGCGAGCGCCAGCGGTACAGCAGGATCAGTCCGCGTGTCAGTTCGTCGAGGGCAAAGCTCAGCCAGACGCCGTACAGGCCCCACCCCAGCAGGATTCCGAACACATAGGAACCTCCCACTGAAATAAGCCATGCGCTTGCCTGATTGACGACGAGCTGGAACTTCACATCTCCGGCCGCCTGCAATGCACCAGACAGGGAATTGTTCAGCGCTCTGCCGATCTCAACAGCAATATCGATCAGGAATATGTTCGCCGCAACGGTAATAATGGCCGTATCCTTCGTAAAGAAACCAAGCAGCGGCACTCGGAACAGCAGAAGGATCAGCGAGAACAGCAGATTGGAACCGACTGCGACTTTCGTCACCAGCGAACGGATCTGATTGGCTTCGTCATATTTCCCCGCGCCGATTCTGTACCCGACGAGCAGTGAACTGGCGCTCGAGAAGGACATGCCGGCCAGCGCGACATAGCGCACCAGATTGGTGACATATGTTTTAGCGGCTACCATAGCCGTTCCGGTCAGCGAAATGATCGACGTGGTGACAAGCTGGCTTGCCGAGTAGGCGATATTGTTGAGTCCTCCCGGAATTCCAATGGAAAGCGCAAGTTTAAAATCCGCAGCGGGGAACGGCCGCAGATACCGCAGCCCGATCCGCACGCCTGCCTTAAACGCGATGAACATGGCGATCAGCATCGCTGCGAAATGGCTCATAACGCTTGCGAGCGCTACGCCCGCCACCTGTGAGAATCCGAGGATCTCCGGATGGAATACTGCGACGTAATTGCCTCCGACATTGATCAGATTGGAAATCAGATTGATCAGCAGCGGCGTTTTTGTGTGGCCCATGGACCTGCAGATTCCGGAGAAAATGATCTCCGTGCACTGGAAGACCATCATGCCTCCGTAGATCCGCATATAGGCCTCCGAAGCTGCCATCGCCTCCGCATCCAGCGTCATGATCTTCAGGAAAAAACCGGAGAAGCACAGGAAACTGACGCCAAGCAGTACGCCGAGAAGCGTATTCGTCACAACGGCTATGGACGCGTACTGGTTGACCTTGCGCAGATTTTTCATGCCCAGGGCCTGATTGATGCAGACAAGCGTACCGGAAGCGACAGAAGAAGCCAGGATCATGCACAGCATGATATACTGTCCCGCAACCGAGACAGCACTGACGACACTATCCGAAACCCGGCTCAGGAACAGTACGTCGATCATGGAGACCGTTGTACGCAGGAGACTTTCCAGCAGGATCGGATACGCGACCTGGATCAGTCCGACGCTTCTGGGGTCGGATTTAAGCTGTTCTTTAGGGGTCCACAAAAAACCACTCATGTATATTCCTCTGTTTCATAATAAAGATGCCTTACCGGACTGATAAGACATCTCTGTTTTATTACTGTTCGGACAAACGCGCTCTTAGCGCATGCTCGCGTCGACCTCTGCCGCTGTCGGAATCGCGAGTGCTGCGCCTTTGCGCGTGCAGGTGATGGCGGAAGCCCTGGAGGCCCTCTCCATCACTTTTTTGATGGCTTTCTTCGTCACTTCACCGGTGATCGCCGTAAATCCCGCGAGGAAATAACCGGTAAAAGTGTCCCCGGCGCCTGTCGTATCGATAGCTTCGACCGGGAAAGCTTCCTGCGGAACGGTCATTCCGCGATAGCGGTAGACGGATCCGCGTTTCCCGAGCGTCAGCACGATGTGCGCTTTCGGATACTTCTCTTCCATCGCGTCGAGGATCCTGTACGGATCTTCGCTCCCGGAGAGCTGCTCTCCCTCGACCTCATTGACCATGAAGACTGTTACTTTTCCCATGTCGCAGGCCCCCAGCCTATCATCAAAAGGCGACGGGTTCAGCACGATTTTCATCCCGCGCGCGTACGCCTCGTCGATAATGTACGGGAGCTCGCTTATCTCGTTCTGCAGGACCAGATAATCACCCTCGCCGAACTGCGCGAGCACCTCATCGACGTAAGCGCGGTCCACGGCCCGATTCGCACCGCCGTACAGCAGAATGCTGTTCTGACCGTTCTTATCAAGCTGGATGACCGTGTTTCCGGTAAGCCCCGGCACCGTCCGCAGCAGCGAATCGTCAACACCGTACTGCCGGCAGACCTCGCGGAGCATCTCTCCGTCCTGCCCGATGCACCCGGCTATCTGCACTTTCAGGCCGGCCTTGGCGATCGCGACCGCCTGGTTCAGGCCTTTGCCGCCGGAAAGCGTCTCGATCGCAAGCGTATCCTCCGTCTCGCCCGGCTCCACGATATGATCGACTGAATAGAAATGGTCCAGATTCAGGGACCCGAAATCCAGGATTTTCATAAGCCTTATACCTCCTCTGTATGCAGATTGTGATAAGGCGTGCCGATAAAACCGGCTTCCGCGAATCTGCCCGGTTCCCTGCGGATATAGTAATCGATATACGCGCCGAACATACGGGCTGTCAGCAGATATCCCATCGGATTCATGTGTCCGCCGAGGAAAAACCGTTTGCGGAAGTCATTGTTATAATCCGGTCCGTACTGCATCAGATCGATCACGTAGGTATTCGGAAGACGGTCCGCGAATCCGCGCATGAGCTCAGCCTGCGTTTCGCTGATCCTGCGGATATCATCAGCAGCGTCCGTGTTTCTCGGCATGGTGACGAGGAAAAACTTTCCCTTAGGCTGCAGGCTCTGCAGGCGCAACAGGATCCGCGCATAACCGGACACAAAGGTATCCGTCCCGTTATTCCGCCAGTCTTCAAAATCGATCTGATCCAGTGTCCCGGCCGGCATCCGTCTTCCTACGAGATCATTGACGCCGAGCGCGATAATGTAGGCCTGACAGAGCTTCTCCTGATCCCACATATGCCACAGATCGCCATACTCCCGGATGATCGCTTCAGCCGTCATACCGCCCCGCGAGAAGTTAAGCGCTTCCAGTCCTGCCATTCTGGCCAGGTACTGTCCCCAGGAATACTCATAATAATCATGATAATGCTTCTGCCCGAGGACTTCTTCCGACTCAAACTCACCCGAAGCCAGACTATCCCCGATACAGCCTATCCGCCGGAAAACCGCCGTCATCCCTCCGTCAGGCGGGATCCTGTCCAGAGGCAGCTCGCCCGGTCTGAAGATATAATCCGTCAGATCCATCATGTTTTTATTTCTGCCTGTTCTCGATCTCCGTGATCAGAGCGACCCGCTCCGCGTGGCGTCCGCCCTGGAACTCCGCGTTCAGGAATTCATCCACGATCATCATTGCGAGCTCCGGTCCGATAACACGCGCGCCGAAAGCAATGATCTGCGCGTTATTATGCATTCTGGAGAGCTTTGCCGTATACGGCTCGCTGCAGACGCATGCACGGATACCTTTGACCTTATTGGCGGCCAATGAAATGCCGACACCCGTTCCGCAGATCAGGACGCCCAGATCGACCTCACCGTTTACGATCGCGTTCGCGACCTTCTCGCCGTATACCGGATAATTGCAGCGTTCAGAAGAATACGCGCCATAGTCAACGACCTCATAACCGCGCTCTTTCAGGTGATCGATGATCTCCTGCTTCATTTCGTACCCGACATGGTCATTACCGATTCCGATTTTCATAATGGTTTCACTCCTGTTTTGTTGATGGTATCGAACGGGCAGATCCACTGCCCGGATGGATCAGACTGATAAGGATACCCGCTATGATCAGGGCCGCCCCGATCCAGAAACGCGGGCCGTTCTGCTCGTGCAGCAGCCACATTCCGAGCAGTGCGGATACGAGCGGCTGCAGCGGATAAAAGGCTGAACAGGTGCTGGCCTCCAGTCTCTGCAGCGACAGATTCCACAGTGTGTGCGCGGCAGCCGTTCCGAAGACGCCCATGTACAGGAGCGACAGCACGACCGGCAGCGTGAACCGCGGCACTCCGTTGATGGCTGTTTCAATACCGGCTGCGATGAAATAACAGATCAGGCCGACGCTGATGCCCTTGCGCGTCACCGCGATCGGGTCATATTTCTGCGTGATCCTGCGGACCAGTACGGATACAAGCGACCACAGCGTCACTGCCAGGATGTTGAAAAGAACTCCTATGATACTGCCGCCTTCGTTCCTTGCAAGGATCACGTAGACACCGACGATCGCAAGGACAATTCCGAACGCTTTGCGCAGGCTCAGCCGCTCCTTCAGGATCAGCACACCGAAAAGCGAGATCGTTACGGGGTTCATCGCGTTCATCAACGAAGAAAGCGACGCGCCGGCATATCTTGTCCCGAAGAAAGTGGATCCTGCCGACATGAAATACCCGAGCACACCGATCAGAACGATCCACGGCCGGTCTTTCTTCTCGATGACAGTCGGTCTTGCATCCTCTCCCGCGTCTCCTCCCGCGGCGTCTCTGCGCCGGTCACGGACTGTCTGCAGCAGGGTCAGTGTCAGATACGCGATGCTGAACCGGAAGAAGCAGACCGTAAACGTAGGCAGTGTCTGCATCGCGAATTTGCCCGCGACATACATACTGCCCCACAGGAAGAAAGTTATCAGAAGAAATATATACGCTGCCGTGCTCTTGCCTTTTTGCATAGCGAACCCTCTTTTCCGCCGTGGCCTTACATCCTGATTATATCGCGGACAGCCCGTGCTGTCAATTTCCGGAAAAGACCTGATCGCAGATCCGTACGCTTGCCATCGCGTCTTTCCCGTAGAAGTCCGCTCCGATCCGGCGGGCGATCTCTTCAGTCATGACCGCGCCGCCCACCATCGTAAGAACATCCGGCAGCTCCTCATGCAGCAGGCGGATCGTCTCTTCCATGCTGGGAACTGTCGTCGTCATCAGCGCGCTCAGGCCCACAAGGCGGACCTGCTCTCTGCGGGCAGTGTCCACGATGATCTGCGGATCCACATCCCTGCCGAGATCGATAACTTCATAACCGTAATTCTCCATCAGGACCTTGACGATATTCTTGCCGATATCATGAATATCGCCCTTGACGGTCGCGAGGACAACTTTCCCCTTCGTCTCGCGCACCGTCCCCTGCATACTCTCTTTCACCGCGGCAAAAGCGGCTTTGGCCGCTTCGGCGCTCTGGATAAGCTGCGGCAGGAAGATGACGTTCTTCTCAAAATCCTTCCCGATCCGGTCAAGCGCCGGGATCACTTCCTGATTCACGATATCCATCGCGTCCCGGCCTCCGGAAATCTCTTTCCCGGTCAGCTGGCCTGCGCGCTGCACAAGGCCTCTTTCTATGCAGGCCGCGATCGTCATATCTGTCCCTTCCGCATTACGGGAAGGCTTCGCCCCCGCCGCTGCATCGGCTTTTGCCGGCGCTGCCTGCGCAGACGGAGCTTTTGTCCCCGCGTATACGGAAATATACTCTCCGCACTGAGGATCTTTGCCGGAAATGGCCAGATACGCCCGAATGCTCTCGCGCATCTCTTCGCTGCCCGGATTCAGGATCGCGCAGGACAGACCGGCATAGAGAGCCATCGTCAGGAAATGCGAGTTCACGATCTCCCGGCGCGGCAGTCCGAATGAAATATTCGAGACACCCAGAATACTGTGTCCCGCAAGTTCTGTCCTGATTCCCGTGATCGTCTGCAGCGCCGTCATCGCCGCGTCCGGTTCCGCCGAAATCGTCAGCGCCAGCGCGTCGAATACGATATCTTTCTGACGGATGCCATACCTGGCCGCTTCCGTAAGAATCCGGCGCGCGATCGCAAGCCTGCCTTCCGCTGTCTGCGGAATACCGTCCTCATCCAGGAGCAGCGCAACGACAACGCCGCCGTATTTGCGGATCAGCGGGAAGACCTTGTCCATCACTTCCTGCTTACCGTTTACGGAATTGACCATCGGCTTGCCGTTATAACGGCGCATCGCGGCCTCCATCGCGGCCGGATCCGCTGTATCGATCTGCAGCGGCAGCGCAAGGATCCCCTGCAGGCTTGTTATGCAGCGGGACAGAACCGCCGCCTCATCGATCCCCGGCAGGCCCGCGTTTACATCCAGAACGTCAGCTCCCTGTTCCTCCTGCTTCAGGCCTTCGCCGAGCACATAATCCATATCGCCGGAAACGAGGGCTGCCTTGAGTTTTTTCTTGCCGGTCGGGTTAAGCCGCTCGCCAATCACGACAGGTCTGTCCCCGATCTCCACGGTCTGTGAAAAAGAACTGATGACCGTGCGTTCTTTCACAGTCTGCGGTACAAAAGGCATCGGACGCACAGCCGCAATCACACGGCGGATATGCTCCGGCGTCGTGCCGCAGCAGCCGCCCACTCCCTGTACGCCAAGCGCAGCGATCTCCGCCATCTGCGCAGCAAAATCCTCCGGCCCGATATCATATACGGTTATTCCATTCTCGATCCGCGGCAGCCCCGCGTTCGGATTGACCACGACAGGGACGGATGCAGCGTCGAGGAAACGCTTCACGGCCGGGATCATCTCACGCGGTCCAAGGCTGCAGTTGATGCCGAGTGCGTCCACGCCAAGCCCCTCCAGCATCGCGGTCATCGACTCCGGAGTCCCGCCGGTAAGCATCTTGCCGGACGCGTCAAAAGTCATCGTAACGATCACCGGCAGATCACAATTCTCTTTAGCCGCAAGCACAGCCGCTTTTGTCTCGTAGGAGTCACTCATCGTCTCGATCAGGACAAGATCCGCGCCCGCCTGCGCACCGTACCGCACGACCTCTGCATACAGACTCACAGCGTCCTCAAAAGCAAGCTCGCCCATTGGCTCCAGGAGTTTACCGGTCGGACCCAGATCCAGCGCGATCCAGGCATCTGTCCGTCCTGTTTTTTCCCGTGCCGAGCAGGCCAGGCGCACCGCCTCCATCACGATCTGCTCAAGATCGTCCGGGTATTTCAGACGGTTCGCGCCGAACGTATTTGTATTGAAAACATCGCATCCCGCGTTCAGGTAACCACAGTAGAGCTCCTCGACCTGTACCGGATGCGTCAGGTTCCAGGTTTCCGGCAGTTCGCCCGGAGCAAGTCCCGCTTTCTGCAGGAGTGTCCCGGATCCGCCGTCAAAAAAGACCCATTCTTTACCCAGTTTATCGGTGATCTTCATGCATTATCTCCCCAGGAGCTCAGAAATATTCGACAGAATGCGCTCTGCAACGTCCGGATGGTTCATCGTATAGACGTGGATATGATTGACGCCGTTTGCGAGCAGCTCGATGATCTGCTCCGACGCATACACGATGCCGGCCTGCTTCATCGCGGCCGGATTATTCCCGAACATATCGACCATGCTCTTAAAGCGCGGCGGCAGGTAGGTTCCGGACAGACGGACCGAGGTCTCGACCTGCCGGACGTTCGTGATCGGCATGATACCGGCAAGGACCGGCACCGTGATCCCCGCCTCACGCAGCCTGTATAAATAATTATACATGACACTGTTATCAAAAAACATCTGCGTCGTCAGGAACGAGCAGCCGGCGTCGACTTTCTCCTTGATATGACGGATGTCCTCGGCTTTATTGGCCGCTTCGACATGTCCGTCCGGATAGCATGCCCCGCCGATGCAGAAATCTCCGTACTGCCGAAGATCCCGGATCAGATCGGCTGCGTACATATAGTCCCAGCAGGTCCGTCCTTCTTTCGGGATATCGCCCCGCAGCGCCATGATGTTCTCAAAACCGCGTGCTTTATATTCTTCCGCCGTTTTGCGGACGTATTCGCGTGTTGAAGATACGCATGTCAGATGCGGAAGCACTTCTGTCCCGGTCTTGTCCCGGAGGTTGGCCGCGATCCGCAGAGTATACCGGCTGGAACCGGTCCCCCCGGCTCCGCAGGTCACGCTCATAAAAGACGGATGGAGCGCCGCGATCGCTTCGGTCGCCTCCGCGACCTCCTCATAGCCGGCCGAACGTTTCGGCGGGAAAACTTCAAAAGACAGGGTTGGTCTGCCGCTGTTTAAGATATCGCTGATCTTCATAAGGTCATCTCCTGAATATCTGGTCTGTATAACGTATAATACCATTTTGCTGTATAAAAAGTCAAGGCACGGACTTGACAGATCCCCCGAAAAAGGCTATATTTATCGTACTGATTTTTCAGGAAAGAAAGGTGCAGCAAATGATTAAAGTCGGTGTTGCCGATTACGGTATGCACGTATGGTTCGGCGGAATGTATGATTATGAAAAGCGTATGGCGGATCTTAAGAAGATCGGCTATGACGGCATCGAACGGCTGTCTGTGGAAGACGCGGACGACGTTATGCGCAAACTCGTATGCCTCGCGAAACTGCAGATGGATTTCGCCACGGTCGAGAATAAGAACATCGAGCGTATGCTGAAATGGACAGCAGCGCTCGGCAAGAAGTATATCTGGGCCAATAAATCGATCTATATCCCGAATGATTTCGACGCCTACTGCCGCAACACGGAATATCTTGCGCAGGCGTGCCGTGAATACAGCATCCGCGCGGCCGTGCACAATCATCTTGGCAGTCTCGTCGAGACGCAGGACCAGCTGGAGGAATTCCTCCGCCGCTGTCCTAACGCGGGTCTGCTGCTCGATACAGGCCATCTCGGCGTTGCCGGCGGCAGCGTTCTCGAGATCGCTGACAAGTATTATGACCGTATCGTAGCCGTCCATCTGAAGGACTGGGTCTCCACCGATCCGTCCGCTCCGGAATGGTACAAACGCGGTTATTTCACCGGGCTTGGCCACGGCAATACGCCGATCGATAACGAAGGCGTCGTCAAGCTTCTCAAGAAACGCGGCTATGATGGCTGGATCTTCATCGAGGAAGACACGCACAAACGCGATCCGTTCGAGGACCTTGCCGAGTGCAGTGAGACGATCCGGTCCTGGCTTGCATAAAAAAGGGACAGACCGCTTGAGACAATCTCTATAGCAGCCTGTCCGGTCGTTTTTACAGCTTGATGTCCGCCCACTTGCCCTTCCTGACGCGGCTGGTCAGCATGACGCAGCGGATCAGCGAATCGATGTCGAATGACAGCCAGGAGCCGATAAATCCAAGCATCAGCGTCGGGAACGCGGCGTTCAGCGGATAACAGAACAGCCAGGTCGTCAGCGGCCGCACGATCGCTACGCTGATAAGGGAAACAAGCGCGACATACTTCACGTCGCCGGCTCCGCGCAGGCAGCCGGACAGCATAACACGCATATTCTGCGGATGGATTCCGATCAGGATCACAAGGAAGCACAGGGACGCAGCCTGAATGATCACCGGATCGTCGGTGAAAAGCGTCGGGAACAGCCTGCGGCCGAAGAACGTCAGGAGGATCAGGAGGATCGACAGACAGATCGAGATCTTCTGGCCGACGCTGACATAAAGCTTGGCTTTCCATTTCTTGCCGGCGCCGAGCGACTGACCGACCATCGAGGTGCAGGCGGACGCGATACCGTCTCCGACGGTGAACGTCAGGCCTGTGATCTGCTGTACGATCTGCGTCGTCGCGTAAGCCGCGGTGCTGACGCCCGCAATCAGCCGGCCGTTGATCAGGAATCCGACCCTCAGGAATACGGACTCCGCGATCGTGCCGGATCCGACGGTGACCAGGCTCTTGACCGTGGCACCGTCAAACCGGAACCCGCCCCAGGGGCGGATCTTCAGATAACCATCTCTCGGCAGTACGGAACGGATCGCCATGATGCAGGAAACGATGGTTCCGGAAGCCGTCGCGATCGCCGCGCCTTTGATCCCGAGTGCCGGGAATCCGAGATGACCGCTGATCAGGCAGTAATTCAGGAAAACGTTGACGATATTCGCCGTCATGTTGACCGTCATGGTAATACGGGTACGGCCGATGCCGCGCTGAGCCGCGCAGACGCAGAGCGTCCAGCAGTTCGCGACAAAAGCAAGCGCAATGATGCGGAAATATGTGACCGCGTCCGGCAGCGTGTCCTCCATTGCTCCCGCGAGCTTCAGGAGCGGAACGGCGAGGAAATAGCCTGCGATCACCATCAGGATGCCGATCCCGGTTATGATCACGAGCGACTGTTTCAGACAGCTGTTCGCGGCCGCCTGATCACCGGCGCCTTTACGCCTCGCGACGACTGCCGTTGTGCCGACGCAGAGCGCCTGCGCGATCAGCAGCAGGATCATACGCGGCTGCGCGCACAGTCCGACGGAAGCGATCGCCTGCGGGCCGAGACGGCCGACCATCATTGTATCAAACGAATTCATCAGCGACATCAGGAGTCCTTCAAGAGCTGCCGGCCACGCGATCGAGAGAACGCGGCGGTACATCCCGCCAAGACTGTCCTGATCCTGTTCCAGCTGCTCTGAACCCTTTACACCGAAGAAAAGACGCAAGAGCTTTTCTTTCACCTGGTAATCCCCCATTTCTGTGTTTCTTCTATAATAGATATCCATTATATACTTTTCAGCACCGGATTACAAGTGCTCTGTTTATAAGAAAAGAGGTAAACCTATGCCAGTACGCGTCAACGAAAAAATGCCGGTCGTTATGAAGCTCCGCAGCGAGAATATCTTCGTCATGACGGAATTCCGCGCGGCGCATCAGGACATCCGTCCCCTGCAGATCGCGATCCTCAACATCATGCCGGAGAAAGAATCCACGGAGCTGCAGATGCTCCGTCTCCTCTCCAACACTGCCCTTCAGGTCGAGACAACTTTTATCCGTCTGGATTCCCACACGTATAAAAATACTTCCGCGGAATACCTGAACGCTTTCTACAAACCGTTCGCGGAAGTACGGAAAAGCTTCTATGACGGGCTGATCATTACAGGCGCGCCGGTCGAGAACCTGCCGTTCGAAGAGGTCGATTACTGGCAGGAGCTGTCTGAGATCATTGAGTGGAGCCGTCTGCACGTAACGTCTACGATGTACATCTGCTGGGCGGCACAGGCCGGGCTCTACTATCACTACGGCATCCAGAAATACCGTTTTGACAAGAAGCTGTCCGGTGTCTATCAGCATCGTGTGCAGAATTACGGGACAGATCTCATCCGCGGATTTGACGACGTTTTCTATGCGCCGCATTCCCGCTATACCGGGATCCATAAAGATGATATTTTGGCGCATAAGGAATTGACGATCCTGGCCGAATCCGATAAAGCCGGTGCCTATCTGATCCTTGATGAAGCCGTAAACCGTATCTTTATCACAGGGCACCCTGAATACAGCCTTGAGACCCTGGCAAATGAGTACCATCGCGACCTTGCCAAAGGGATCAATCCGGAAATTCCGGAGAATTTCTTCCCGAACGATGATCCCAAGCAGAAACCGCTGATGACCTGGCGCGGACACTCCAATCTGCTCTTCTCGAACTGGCTGAATTACTACGTCTATCAGGAAACGCCGTACGATTTTTCCAAAGAAGACAGGTAATTCAAAACCGGCCGGTACAGACCGGCCGGGCAGCAATTCCATCAATGCACCGCATGATCGCAGGGGATATCCGTCCCCTGCCATATTTTTTTCTGCGTGAAAGGCTCGTCCGGCGCGTTCCAGAACGGACGGTCCGGTCCGAGTCCGAGCGGCAGGAAGAAAACCGTGCACATATAGAGCGAACCGGTCGAAATATACGGTTCTCCGATTCCGGGCTGCTCTCCGACGATCCCGATCCGCAGGAAGCCTGCCTCGTCATAGATGCCTCCGTCAGCCTGTTCCGTCCCTTTCATGAGTTTCTCAAGCACTGCCGTCATGCCGCAGCGGACGCCGGCCGGGGACACATCCGGCGGCAATGCTTCAAGCAGCGCGGACTGCGCCAGATCATGGAAGATACCGAATCTGTACGCGCTGGACCGTCCGATCACCGGGTATGTTCCATCCGGCATGATCATCCTCTCCAGATGGCTTGCATAGCGGGCCGCGCGGTTCAGGAACGCAGGGATCATCTTATCCCAGTCGGCTGAAGCACCCGACAGCTCCCGGGACAGATCCACAAGCATCGGATGGATCACGATGCTGTTGTAATAATCCCACGCATACCGCGCGCCATCGCTGTAGACTCCGTCCCCGAGATACCACTGCTCCATCTGCCGGAACGCGTAATCCACTCGCATTGGATCCCAGAACCGTCCTGCATGACGCAGCAATGCTTCGATCATCGCCGAGAATAGCAGCCAGTTCGACGGATACGGTTTGCGGGTACGGGTATGCTCCATCGCCTCGCAGATCCAGTTCTTTTCATCGTCGGCAAAAGAGTCCCAAAGCTGCCGCGTCGCCCGGAGGATCCCCTCCGCCAGGAAAGCCGCGTCCACGATCGGCTGGTGGTCTTTCTCAAAATTCAGCCGCGCTGGATCGTCCGGCCGCACGGCATGAACGATCGCCTGTCTGGTCAGCTTGCGGAATTCCGCCTGCAGAGCGGCTTCTTCCGGCAGGGCAGCCGGATCCGTTTCGAGCTCCAGCCACGGAGCGATCCCGCAGACCGTCCGCCCGAGAGCTTCGAGATAAGTGCAGTCTTTCTTGCCGCGCAGATCCGAACCGCGAAGCGGCATGGTTTCCTGCAGACGGCCTTCCGCCGCGCTCTCAAGGACCGGCCTCACGATCCGTTCCATCGCGCGGACCCATTCCATACGGACTTCTCTTAACTGTTCCATTACTATTCCCTCCGCTGATACCGCATCCGCTTGCAATCCCGGCGGATATACGATACAATGAATTATCATGATCTGGTCCCGCACAGAAAGGACCGGAAAGGAGCTTCTATGAAATACAGAAATCTTGGCAATACAGGCCTTAAGGTCAGTGAGATCGGCCTCGGCGGCGAGTGGCTGGAGCGCCATAACGCCGAAGAAGTCAAGGCCGTCATGGATACCGCAGAGGAATGCGGCATCAATGTTTTTGACTGTTGGATGTCTGAGCCGGAGGTCCGCACCAAAATAGGCGACGCGATCAGCGGTAAGCGAGACCGCTGGATCATGCAGGGACACATCGGATCGACCTGGCAGAACGGTCAGTATGTAAAGACCCGCGATCTTGCGGTAGCCGTGCCGGCTTTTGAGGATCTGCTCCGCCGCATGCATACGGACTATGTCGATCTTGGCATGATCCACTACGTCGATTCGGAGAAAGAATTCGACGAACTGATGAACAGCCCTTATATCGAATATGTCCGCCGCCTGAAGAGGGACGGAGTCATCCGTCACGTAGGCCTGAGCTCCCACAATCCTTTTGTCGCGCAGAAAGCTGTCTTGAGCGGCGAGATCGAAATGCTGCTCTTCAGCATCAATCCGGCTTTTGACATGCATCCGGGGACAGAAGTCCTCGATGATCTGGTCGGACAGTATGACGAATCCTGGAACGGCATCGCACCTGAACGCGCCGCTTTGTATCAGCTCTGCTACGAGCGCGGCATCGGCATCACCGTCATGAAAGGCTATGCCGGCGGACGTCTCTTCAACCCGTCCGCGTCACCGTTCGGAATCGCTCTGACCCCGGTCCAGTGCCTACATTATTGCCTGACCCGTCCCGCTGTTTCGAGCGTCCTGGTCGGCTACGATACGCCGGAGCATGTCCGTGAAGCTGTCGCTTATGAAACGGCTTCCGACGCCGAGAAGGACTATGCTTCTGTGCTTGCCTCCGCGCCGAAACACGCCTTCAGCACCGGTCAGTGCACGTACTGCGGACACTGCCAGCCGTGTCCTGTCGGTATCGATATCGCGATGTCCAATAAGCTCTACGATCTGGCAGCCATGCAGCCGGAAGTGCCCGCCTCTCTGAAGGCCCATTATCTGGAGCTTTCCCCGAACGCTGCTGACTGTATCGCCTGCGGCGGCTGCGAGAGCCGCTGTCCTTTCGGCGTCAAGGTCATCGAGAAGATGGACGCGGCCAGAGAGCTTTTCGGACTGTAAGGCAGGTACAAGACCGGACTTTATACCGGTCCATATCCGCAGATCCATACCGGGACCGTTCCGCACACGCTGCGGGGCGGTCCCGTTTTTATGCCGGAGCTCAGCGCTCCATGATCTCAGATGCCCAGAAAGCCGCCGCAACGGCTTCTTTTGCGTTGACGGTCTTGAGGAATCCGATGTATTCCGCATATGTACGCTGTACGCCAAGCCCGTCGCAGGCATCCCAGACATCCAGATATCCCTCTGCTGTCGGAACCAGCTTGGTCCGCAGGCCTCTCCAGGCCAGTCCGACCGTCTTCTCATAATCCGTCACAAGGCCCATATTCTGCAGTTTTTTCAGACAGTACAGGAACATGGCGCTGCCGGAGGAGTCCTGCCAGTTGCCGGGATGTCTGTTCTTATCCACGACCTGCAGCCACAGTCCGGACGTCTTATCCTGCACTTTATCCAGATCGCGGCAGAGGATCCGGCCCTGCCGCAGGATCCTGTCATATCCGGGAAAATCCGCCGGAATGATCTCGAGCGCTTCCGCCAGAATCAGCGCGTACCAGCCAAGACCTTCGCTCCAGACCTCTGTCGACTTGCCGTCCAGACGGTTGGCCCACGGAGCGCGAGCTCCTTCACAGTATGCATGATACAGCAGACCTGTCCCATCTTTGTTGCAGCGGTCATAGACGACCGTCAGCTGACGGATGCATTCCGTAAAGCATTCTTCCGCATTCTCACCGACATAACGGGCGTGATTCAGCATGAACATCTGTCCCATAAAGACGCCGTCGACCCACATCTGCCCCTTCATGCCCCGACCGTGCCAGAATCCGCCGTCCGGATTGCGCGGATAATCCGCAAACGAAGCATAGATGCGGCGGCACGCCAGTCTGTATTTCTCCTCGCCGGTCGCGTGATAGAGCCACGCAAGGACAGCTCCGGGCATCATATCGTCCATGCTGCCGCCGTCCCAGCCGGAGACGGAACCATCCCCGGAAACATGCTCATCGCCGTATTTTCGCACGTAATCGAGATAAACCGTATCTCCGGTCCGTTCATAGAGCCTGATCATGCCCCAGAGCATAAATCCTTGCGGATATGTCCAGCTACGGAACGGAAATGAATCCGGATCCGGAAATCTTGCCATCAGCGTCTCGGCCAGTTTTTTTGCGTATTCCATCTCAAATCTCCCTTCACCGCCGCCATGCGGGTGATCTATTGAAAATTGTCCCCGGGCACGTATACGTCCGCGTCCGGATTCTTTTCGACTGTGAAAACGACTGTATTTCCATCGCTTTCCGCTGTAATGTCCCCCTGCAGATCGGTCCTGTACAGCATAGAACCCTGATCCCGGATCCGCGATAGCAGACTTCCGTGCGGGTGTCCGTATTCGTTCTGCTTACCGCACGAGATCACTGTATACTGCGGATCCACCGCATACAGCCACTGATAGCAGGTCGATGCCCCCGATCCGTGGTGCGCGGCTTTCAGGACCGTCGTCTCCGGCACGCACCCCGCCTCGAGCAGGCTGGTTTCTTCTGTCCATGTTGCGTCCCCGCAGAAAAGGAACGACGTCTCTCCATAAACGATCCGGATGATCAGAGAAGTGTCATTCAGGTCTTCAACTTCTGTCGTCAGCGGTCCCAGGATGGTAAAAGCCGCACTGCCAAGCGCATATTCACTGCCGGGCTCCGGCACTGTGATCTCAAGTCCCGCCTTTGTGACCTGTCCCGCGAATTTCTCAAAGAAATAGTTCTCCGGATCTTCCCGGACGGGTGCGAAAACCGTCCCCACCTCCGCTGCGTGAAAAGCAGCCGCCAGACCCTCGCAATGATCCGCGTGTCCGTGCGTGCAGACCAGATAATCAATGGTTTCAGCGCCTTCATCCTTAAGGACTGTATAAATCTTATCAGAAGATTCGGCATACCCTCCATCGATCAGCATGTAATGTCCATCGCATTCGACAAGAGTCGCGTCCGCGTTCCCGACATCCAGGAACCGTACACGAAAAGAGCTTCCGTCTGCCTTCTCCGAAGGCGCGGAAGGCCGGCTGCGCTGCCACGCAGCCCATATGCAAAGCAGCAGAACTGCCGCCAGTATCAGAATTCCGATGATCCCCGCGTGTCGTTTTTTCCCGGCGCCGCGGTTCTTCTGTTCATTCAGGTCATGGTTAGGATTCATGGCATCATTTTATCATAGCGGTAAAGGACATTCAAGTGCGGGACCCTGTCAGATAAACAAAAAAACATGCGGTTTTTCCTTGCATTTTTGGACAGATAGGAGTAAACTGTCCTGAGTTTAGCATATATGGCAGCACTGCACTGCCGAACAGGAGATGATTCTATGCAGGCCGTTTTCATTGTTCTGAACAAGACCGAGTGTCTGGAAGAAATGCTGGAAGAGTTCAGCCGCAACCGTTTCTTCGGAGCCACGATCCTGGAGAGCCGCGGCATGATCCGCGAGATCCAGGAGAACAGCGATATTTCTTTCCTGCTCTCCTTCCGTTCTCTGCTCAACCCCAACCATAAAGAAAGCAAGACCATTTTCATGGTCGTGTCAGACGATCAGATCCCTGTCGTGTCCCGGATTGTTAACGACGTCACCGGAGGTCTTGACCAGCCCGACACAGGGATCCTTTTCACGGTTCCTGTAGGCTATACGGAAGGACTGCCGGATACCCATGATTAAGAACACGCTTCTTGCCCTATGTCTGATGATCTTCTGCGGGATGGCCTTCGGCCGCCTCGTCAAACGGATCAAACTGCCGAATGTTACCGGATATCTGCTGGCAGGCCTTATGCTCGGACCCAGCATCACAGGCCTGATCTCTCAGGAAAGCCTGGAGGGATTCAGCTTGATCTCCAACGTTGCCCTCGGATTCATCGCCTTTTCGATCGGCAACGAATTCAAGCTTTCGTATTTCCGCCGGATGGGCCGTGCTCCGATCGTGATCGCGGTCCTGGAATCGCTCGCAGCGGTCGTACTGGTACTGATCGGTCTGCTCCTTGCAGGATTCAGCCTTCCGTTCTCGCTCGTCCTGAGCGCGATCTCAGCGGCTACGGCGCCTGCCGCGACCGTCATGGTCATCAAACAGTACCGCGCCAAAGGCCCGATGACGGAAACTCTGCTTTCTGTCGTCGCGATCGATGACGCTACGACGCTGATCTACTTTTCACTCTGCGTTGCTATCGCAAACGCGATTGAGGGCCGTGGACTGTCTGTCGGCCAGCTGGTCCTGGAGCCTGTGATCGAGATCCTCGGAGGTCTCGCAGTCGGCGCCGTACTTGGATTCATCATGTCGATCCCGATGAAATTCTTCAAGAAGCAGGGCAACCGTCTGTCCCTGGTCGTCGGCTTTATCTTCCTGGGCGTCGCGCTGTCCCAGCTCGTCGGTTTCTCCTCTCTGCTGCTCCTGATGGCCATGGGCGCTGTCTTCTGCAACATGAGCCCCGATTCCGACACACAGGATATCAACAGGATCTGTGACGACTTTACGCCGCCGCTGTACATGCTTTTCTTTGTCGTATCGGGAGCAGACCTAAAGCTTGCCGTCCTCCCGTCCATCGGTCTTGTCGGCGTGCTCTTCATCGGACTGAGAATTGTCGGCAAAATCGCAGGGACCTATGCAGGCGCGGCGATGTGCGGAAGCTCTCCCGTCGTCAGAAAATATCTCGGACTTGGTCTGCTGCCGATGGCCGGTGTCGCGATCGGTCTGTCTCTGGTCGCGGAGGGATCCGTCCCCCAGTACGCGGAAACGATCCGTGCGGTCGTCCTCTGCTCAACGCTTGTCTTTGAGCTGATCGGCCCGGGTGTCAGCAAACTCGGCCTCGTCAAAGCCGGAGAGATCGTGGAAGAACCGCGCAAGCCCAAACGCGCGTCAGCCTAATGCCCTGGCTTACAGAATAAGAAGGAGAACTGCTATGAACCGCGACAAAAACACAAACCTGACTACTGTTTCCATCTTTGTGCTGCTTCTCGTGGCCGTGATACTTATCGTCACGATCTGCTCGCGCAAACCGGAGACAACGCCACTTTCCGAATACTGGACTGCAGATTCGACCGTAGCGCAGGGTCTCCGGGATTATGTTTCAAAAGTTACCGATCCTGACGATGCCGCCAATTTTATCCCGGTGAAAGACCGGATCGCCGTTTTCGACATGGATGGAACACTTGTCTGTGAAACATATTATACATATTATGATACGATGATGTTTATCGAGTTCTGTCTGAACGATCATCCGGAGCGGGTTTCGGACGAACTCAAGGAGATCGCAGCATCCATCAGGCCGGGATATGTCGCGGATGAGATGCTTGCGCGGAATTTTGCCAAGGCTTACGCCGGTCTGACGGTCGAAGAATTCTCCGAATATGCTGCTCTTTTCGGACAGAAGGAGACCGCAAGCTTTGAGAATATGCGTTATATCGATAATGCCTATCTCCCGATGGTCGAGCTCGTGAAGTATCTGTATGAGAACGAATTCACGATTTATGTCATCAGCGGTACGGAACGTACGACGACCCGTGCGGTCATAGCGAATTCTCCATACAAAGATTATGTTACGCCGAACCACGTAATCGGGACGGATTTTGAAGTCAAGCAGAAAGGCTACGAGGATGTTGCCGCCAATATCGATTTCAAGTATTCGATCGGCGACGAACTGGTACTGACCGGCGGTTTCATCCAGAAAAACCTCAACGCCAACAAATCCATCTACATCGAACGCGAGATCGGACAGCGCCCGGTCCTGGCCTTCGGAAACAGCGGCAGCGATACCAGTATGATGAACTATACGATCGACAGCCGCAATCCGTATCCGGCTCAGGCATATATGATCGTAGCCGACGATGACGTCCGGGAATGGGGAACCCAGGACTGGGCAGTCAAATCCGAAGAGAATCTGGCCAAAGGCTTTATTCCGGTCTCCATGAAGAATGATTTCGCACAGATCTATCCGGACGGAATCACAAAAGCTCCTGAACAGTATCAGGAGCCGGAACAGTCAAGCGAAGAACTCAAGCCCGCAGCATAAAACTAACGCCCTGAAATACCTGTTGTTCCGGTCGGTTGCGCTTTGCGCAAATACCGTCGCAGCAGGTATTTAATGGCTTTTTGCTTTGGGTACGGCATGCCAGGACGACCATTCATTTAGCACTGTTTTATGGGAACAAGCTGGTTTCGATTGCCATAAATAAAGCCCCGGATCTTCTTTTAAGGCGATATTTGCGCATTGCGCAACCGATCGCCGCAAAAGAAGACCCGGGGCTGTTTTGTAGAATGAAACCAACTTACTCCTTCAAAGATCCGATCATCATGCCTCCTACGAAATATCTCTGCAGCAGAGGATAAATGGCCAGGATCGGAACGGTCGTTACGATGACCATGGCGGCTTTCATACTCTTTGCCATCATTTCGTAGTTGGGGATATTGGCGGTCTCAGCGCCCATATCAATGTTGGAACCGGAGATCAGGAGCTTACGCAGAACAAGCTGTACCGGCTGTTTGTGAACGTCCGGGATGTAGATGAATGCGTTGAACCATGAATTCCAGTGACCTACGCCGTAATACAGGATCTGAACGGCCATCGCCGGCAGAGACAGCGGGATGAAGATCTTGAACAGTACTGTCCAGTGTCCGCCGCCGTCGATGAAGACGGATTCTACCAGACTTTCCGGGATGCTCGAGAAAGCGGATCTCAGAATGATCATGTTGTAGGTGCTCAGTGCGGTCGGGATGATAACAGCCCAGATCGTATTGTACAATCCTACTCCTCTGACCGTCAGGTAAAGAGGAATCAGTCCGCCGCTGAAGTACATGGTAACCAGGACGAACAGCGTCATGAAGCGATGGAACTTGCAAGAGGTACGGGTCAGGCAGTAAGCGCCCAGACTTGTCAGTACAATATTGACAACAAGACCCAGGACAAGAATGATCAGTGTGTTCTTATAGCCTTCCAGCAGCTGGGGATACTTGAAAACGAGACGGTAAGCAATCGTGTCGAATCCAAGAGGCCAGAGCTGAATACCGCGGTGCTTGATCAGCTTTGTCGCATCGGAGATCGATACTACCAGCTCATACCACATCGGATACAGCATGACAATTCCGAGCAGGATCATGAAGATGACAAGGATCGTGTCGACGATATGATCAGCTGCACTTCTCTTAATTCTTGATTTAACTGTTTTAGCCATGTCGTCGCCTCCTTAGAACAAACTGGTCTCGCTAAACTTACGGCTGATGTAGTTCGCCAGAATAACCAACGAGAAGTTGATTACAGAGTTGAACAGGTTAACAGCGGTAGAATAGCTGAAGTCATTGTTTTGTCCGAAGCCCTGCTTATATACGTATGAAGAAATTACTTCAGATGTCGCCAGATTACCGTCGGTCTGCAGCAGGAGTACTTTCTCATGGCCAACGCTCATGATACGGCCTACCTGCATGATGAACAGAACGACGATCGTCTGCTTGATGCCCGGCAGTGTAATATGCCAGATTTTGCGGAAACGGCCGGCACCGTCAAGCTCGGCAGCTTCATACAGCTGCAGATCGATACTGGCGATAGCGGCAAGATAGATGATACTGTTCCATCCGATCTGCTGCCAGATACCGCTGGCAACATAAATCGTGCGGAAGTACTGTGGTCTTGAGAGGAAGGGAACCGCCTCTGCTCCGAAGAGCGCGCCGACCTGATTGAACAGGCCATCGGTCAGACAGAACTCGATCAGCATACCACAGATAACGACCGTAGAAATAAAGTGCGGCAGATACGTGATGGTCTGCATAAGTCTCTTGAATTTGTTGCTGCGCAGCTCCGTCAGCATCAGCGCCAGCAGAATAGGCGCCGGGAAGCCAAAAATCAGCTGCAGGAAACTCAGCAGTGTCGTATTTGTAACAGTTCTTAAGAAATAAGCACCTGTAAAGAACTTATAGAAGTGCTTAAAGCCATGCATGGTCGTCCAGGGGCTGCCCCAGATGCCGAGCGATGCTTTATAGTTTTTGAATGCCATGACGATACCCGCCATGGGATAATAATGGAAGATGATGTAGAATGCCAGAACCGGAAGAAACATCAGATAAACCGGGTAGTTTTTCTGCATGTCCTTGGCAAAAGACACCTTCTTTTTCTTTTGTGCCATGCGATTACCTCCGGATGATAACAGCATGGGGCGGCATAGTATCTATACCGCCCCACAAGGTTAATTCAAAGATTAACGAGCGTTGTAACGGTCAACGGCAGACTGATAAGCAGCCAGCACATTGTCCAGACCCAGGTTATGGATCTCAGCAACGAAAGCATCCCACTCAGACATCGGTCTGTTGCCCATTACGAAGTTAGCAATAGCTTCGCGGGAAGTCGTATCGATATCGGTGTACTCACGGATCGCTTCAGCTTCCTCATCTGTGTAGACCAGAGAAGGAATAGCATGAGCCTGCTGATTGGAACCGAACTGGTTCGCAATCTCCAGGACCTCATCACTGAAATGCGCATACGCGTCATCGCAGATAACCGCATGGTTGCGGAAGTATCCGACATAATAACGGGCAGCCTGAGCATCGGGCGTATCAGGATTGTTCTTGATGATGTCGGTCAGAACGATCTTGCCGTCCTTCTCCTCATAAGAGAATCCCTCAGTACCGTATTCCATGAACTTGTGACCTTCCTCGGTGTAGCCCCAGTCAAGGTAACGGCAAGCCAGAGGAACATTCGTGCAGTCCGTTGTGATGGAGATGGAGATACCGCCGGTGTAAGCGTTGGTATAGTGACCATACTCGATCGGATCGCCTTCGTTCATAACCATACCGGGTACGCCGACAAGCTCAAAGGTAGGATCAGTAGTATGATCTGCGATCATGCAGTTCTGGGTATTGCGGATCTGCTGCAGAGCAAGACCAGCATCACCGGAAGAAACCTTGGACTCGACCGTCTTCTTGTCAACAGACAGGATATCGGGATCGATCAGGCCTTCAGAATACCACTGATGCATGGTTTCAACAAATTCCTTGTAGCCCTCGGTGTCGGGTCCGAACAGAACCTTGCCGTCTACAATGTAGAACGGATAGCAAGTGCCCCACGGATTGGACAGTCCGGCAGCAGCATACTCAAGGAACAGCCAGCGCCACTCAAACGTGATAGGCGCGGACAGACCCAGCTCGTTCTTGAACTTGGTCAGAACCGTGTGCCACTGATCAACAGTCTTGGGAACGTCTTCGCCGATCTTCTCCAGATAGTCCTTACGGATGCTCCAGCCGGTACCGGTGGGAGATGCAAGAACGATGCAGGGGAAGTTGTACAGGCCGCCATTGTCCAGGCTGACCCACTTCTTGTAGGTATCAGGATTGTCCTGAAGGATCTGATAATATGCCGGGAAGTACTGGCTGTACTGAGAAAGCTCATAGATGAAGCCTTCATCAATAGCGCCCTGCGGGCCGCCCTTGTGCGTCAGCCAGTTGCACTGAAGCAGGTCGGGAAGTTCGCCGGAAGCCAGAAGCAGGTTAAACTGCTCAGAATCTTCCATCGGCTGAGACGGAGATCCGATCATGTTCAGATGAACACCGGTCTTCTCCTCGACAACATACTCCCAGTAGTAGTCGCCGACCCAGGCAGGAATCGTGCTGTAATCGGTCGCATCCTTGTTGATGGACAGCTCAGCCTTATCCATGGGATAAGCGAAATCTGCGCTGGCATACGGATCATCAGGATCCGCTTCCTTCTGAGACTGCTCGGCAGCTTTGCTGGATTCGCCGGCCTTGGACGTATCCGCAGGCTTGTCGGAACCGCCGCCGCTGCAGCCGGTAAGGCAGCTGATAGCCAGTACGGCAGCAAGCAGCATGGCGATCATTTTCTTAAATGTCATTTCTTTTCCACCTTTCTGTGATATTGATGTGACATCAAAATGTTACAAACTGTTCATATTATACCATATAATGCCCCGGCTGACAAGTGGTTTTTCGATTCTAAACCAAGAATATACAACTTTCGAAATACACTTACAACGGCCTGATTTATTTCGGTCACAGCTTCCAGGCCTGCAAACATTTCCCGCTCCGGAATCAGTATTCAAAGGCACAAAAAAAGCCGAGCGGATGCTCAGCGACATGCGGAAACAGAAAAGGCCGGCAATCTCCTATTCTCCCAGGCAGTTACCCACCAAGTACCTTCGGCCGCCTGTGGCTTAACCATCGTGTTCGGTATGGGAACGGGTGTTTCCCACAGGCGCATCATCACCGGCCAGCTCCCCGAGTAGGG
>JAFRUE010000011.1 GCA_017441925.1 Bacillota bacterium | reverse complement strand
TATCTGTCGTTACAGGAGAGGAGCGCAGTTTACGGAGGATCGTCAGCCCGTCTTCTCCGGGCAGCATCACATCCAGAATAATAAGTTCAGGTCTTTGCTCTTTCATTGCAGCCCAAAAGTCCGCATCGTTCTCAAAGCCCTTCGCATCAAATCCGGACACTTGCAGCGTGTAGACCATCAGATCCCGAATGGCGCTTTCATCTTCAACACAATAAATCATAGGAAAACCTCCTCTTCACTCTCAGCATAGTTTTGTATTGTAAGTCCTGTAACCTCTGTATTGTAAAATCGGCGTAAAGTCATTTAAAATACCGGACCATTGTCCACTGCAACGGTCCGGTAACATTTAAAAACTGTTGAATTTCATCATTTTCAATCAAATGGTACAACCGCCGTCCTACAACGAATTTCAGATCATCTGAAAATGCCTGAAGGCCTCAATAATCGCCTCTTCCTTCTCCTTCGGCATCTCGGGAGACCGGCTGTTCTCACTCTTCGGCAGGTTATAGTTCTGCCGCTCGATGATCCCACATTTCCGCTTCGTCTTCGCAATATTCAGGTGCGTTACATGGAATCCGTACTTCTCCTTCACCCACGCCTGGATCTCTTCATATGTAGCCTTGCTCTCCGCCGCAGTCACATCCAGTTCATCCATATCTACCTGAACGCTGATATGGTGCTTCGCTTCAGAAAGTTTGGACAATGCACATACCGTCTCGACATGCCCTGTAAAAGCAAACATTTCGACCGGCTGGATCTCCTTAGCCTGATAGCCGATCTGCTGATATAAGGCAAGGTCGCGGGCCAGCGTCTCCGGATTGCAGGAGATGTAAACGATGCGTTCCGGCGCGAGTGCCGCGCAGGCCTGTACAAATTCCGGAGTCGTGCCGGCTCTCGGCGGATCGAGGAAAACCACATCCGCGTGAGCACCGTCCGCAGCCTGCCGGACCATCCACTCTCCTGCGTCGCCGGCTGCGAATCGGATATTTGTCAGCCAGTTACGGGCAGCGTTCTGTCGAGCGTCCTTTACAGCATTTTCATTAAGTTCGATCCCTGTGACTTCTTTCGCGTAAGGTGCGGCACAGATCCCGATCGTTCCGATCCCGCAATAGGCATCGATCACGGTTTCGCGGCCGGTCAGCCCGGCCATCCGGACTGCTGTATTATACAGGATCTCAGTCTGTGCAGGATTCACCTGATAGAATGAATTCGGTGAAATCCGAAAAGTATGTCCGCACAGCCGGTCTTCGATCCACCCTTTGCCGTACAGTACGATATCTCTGTCTCCGAGAACCATATTGGTCTTGCGGGAATTCACGTTCTGGATCACTGTCGTGATCTCCGGATGCAGCTCCAGCAGAGCCTTGACGAAATTCTTGCGGGAAGGAAAAACCGCACTCGCTGTGACGATCACCGCCATGACCTCTCCGGTCGCGGCACCTCTGCGCACCAGGAAATGCCGGATCAGTCCGGTCCTGCGGTCTTCATGATAGACCGGCAGACGGAAATCCTGTACCAGCGCAGCTAAATCTGTCAGAATCAGCTGGCAGGTGCGGTCCTCGATACGGCACTCGCGGACAGGGATCACACGGTGTGTCCCTTCCGCATAGATTCCCGAGCTGATCCGCCCGTTCCTGCCCACACTAAGCACACGGTGCGCTTTATTGCGGTAATAGAGCGGCTGTTCCGCTCGGATGATCGGAGAGACCTTTGCGAAAGGTGACAGCAACTTATCGACGAGCTTCTGTTTGGTGGCAAGCTGTTCTTCATAGGGTACCGCAGCGTATGCGCAGCCTCCGCACTCCTCTGCATGCGGGCAAATCTTATCTGCCATGGTTCTACCTCAGTCCTGTTTATCGTAGTTGACGGAATTACTTTCGGGCAGCTATCGATCCGAGCTCGGTATAGATACTGCCGTTCTTCCCTGTTGTGGACAGCATCAGCGAAATCCGGCGCACAGTCATCGATCTCCGCCGGATCTGCTCCGGTCTGACCTGTCCCGTGACCGGCACGGCATTCCGCAGGAAGGTGATATGCGGTCTGTATCGTTTCCGGTCATACGGGACGTCCGCGTCTGCCAAAACGTGCCTGACGTTTTTGAACAGGGTTTCAAGCTCCGGGCTCTCTCCTACGCCTGCCCACCACAGATCATCAAAACACCCGATCTTATCGAGCGTGATCGTGAACGGCCGGAAGCGTATCTGTTCCATAAGTTCCAGGATCTCGTCCGGATCATTGTATTCACCGATGAAAGCAAGCGTAATGTGCAGATTCTCCTCTGGTGAATAACGGCCTCGGATCCCCTGCCTGCGGAATGCGTTCTGGACGTCCTGCACAGCCTGTCTGAGCTCCCGGCTGAGCCGGACCGCAATAAAAAGTCTCACAGTCTGCGGCCTCTTCCCTGCAGCTCAGTACCGTATCTGGATCGAATCCGGATCGATCCCGTATTCTCCGGCAAAAGCCTTCAGATCTTCGGGTCCGCGGACCAGCATGACGGCGTGGAAGTGTCCCGCTTCATCCTCGAAACCGGCGGTCTTCTCCCCGGTGCAGATGCTGGAGAGCACAA
The DNA here is from genome assembly GCA_017441925.1 of Bacillota bacterium. Classification (GTDB taxonomy): domain Bacteria; phylum Bacillota; class Clostridia; order Lachnospirales; family Bianqueaceae; genus RUG12817. The sequence goes on along the minus strand of JAFRUE010000011.1, from coordinate 75,271 downwards.
CAGGCTTCAGATGCTCGCGGTCCCACTCCTTGACCGAGGTTTTCTTTAATGTCTTAAAACGGCTGAAAATAGACATAACTTGCCTCTTTCTGCATATTATTGCTTGAATTCTGTTACTTTCTGTATTATAATAAATCCACTCTGTACCAGGAAAGGATTGAATCATATGTCACAGGACAGCAGGCAGATCACTATCGCTCTGCTCGGTCTAGGAACCGTCGGAGAAGGAATCTACAAGGTTTTGCAGAAGCAGGCGCCTCTGATGATGCAGAAACTCAATACGAATATCCGGATCGCAAAGATCCTTGTCCGGACTCCGGCTAAACACATTTCCAAAGTCAGCGATCCTTCCATCCTGACGGATGATTATGATGTGATCCTGAATGATCCCGAGATCAGGATCGTCGTGGAGGTCATGGGCGGCATCGAGCCGGCGTATACCTATATCCGCAAAGCTTTTGAAGCGGGTAAGAGCGTCGTCACCGCAAACAAGGACCTGATCGCGGCGCACGGCAGCGAGCTCATCGAGATCGCGGAGTCCAACGGCTGCGAGCTCCGCTATGAGGCATCCGTCGCCGGCGGCATCCCAATCATCAATCCTTTGCTTAACAGTCTGGCTGCCAACGAGATTACGGAAATCACCGGTATCGTCAACGGTACGACAAATTTTATCCTGACAAAAATGACCAGAGAAGGCATGGATTACAGTCAGGCGCTTGCCGAAGCCACCCGCCTTGGCTATGCGGAGCCGGATCCGACCAATGATGTTGAGGGATATGACGCGGCACGCAAGATCGCGATCATGGCGCAGATCGCCTTCCATACGAAAGTCACTCTCGCGAATGTTTATACAGAAGGTATTACCAAAGTCACTGCCCGGGACATCTCATACGCGGCTGCCCTCGGCTGGGTCATCAAACTGCTCGGCATCGCGCGCAATACAGAGGACGGGGTCGAGGTCCGTGTCCATCCGACACTGATCCCGGAAGAGCATCCGCTTGCTTCCGTAACGGATTCCTACAACGCGATCTTCGTACACGGCGACGCGGTCGGCGACGTCATGTTCTATGGACGAGGCGCAGGCCAGCTGCCGACGGCAAGCTCCGCGGTCAGTGATATTTTCACGATCGCGCGCCATCTGGCAAGCCACGCTTCCAGCGTCGCAAGGGACAGTGTATTCCGTTCCCTGCCGGTAAAAGCGATCGACGACACCATCTCCAGCTACTATATCCGTATGATCGTGGAAGACCGTCCCGGCGTGCTCGCTTCTGTAGCCGGTGTCTTCGGAAACAATTCCGTTTCGATCCAGCAGATCATCCAGAAGAGCAAGATCAGCGATGCTGATTCTGAACTTGTCATCATCACGAGTCCGATCCATGAGCGCCATATTCAGGACGCTACGGAGATTCTCCGGACTTCGCCCGCGATCCGTGAGATCGCTTCGATCATTCGCGTATATAACTGAATTATTCCATAATTACAGCAAAAAGTCAAACAGGAGATGTCCTGCAGGGAGAATATATGAGACGACTGCCTTTTTCATCCGATTATATGGAAGGAGCGCATCCGGCGGTTCTGGACGCGCTGATCCGTACCAATATGGAATCGACTGACGGATATGGCGCGGATCCTTACTGCGCCGCGGCTGAACAGGCGATTCTCGAAGCCTGTGGCTGTCCGGAAGGCGCTGTCAGATTCCTGGTCGGCGGTACGCAGACCAACGCGCTGATCATCAGCTGTCTGCTGCGGCCTTACCAGGGCGTGATCGCCGCGGAATCCAGTCATATCGCCGTACATGAAGCCGGCGCGATCGAAGCGGGCGGACACAAGGTCCTGACGCTTCCCGCGCAGAACGGCAAGATCACGGCCGAAGCGGTCCGCGCTCTGACCGAAGCCTATTACGATAACGAAGTGCGCGACCATATGGTCCAGCCGGGAATGGTCTATCTGTCCCAGCCGACGGAATTCGGAACGCTGTATACCCGCGCGGAGCTCGCTGCGATCCGGGACGTCTGTCACGAAAACGGAATGCTTCTGTATGTGGACGGCGCGAGACTGGCTTATGCGCTCGGATCTGCCGCTAATGACGTTTCCCTCAGGGATCTCGCGTCCCTGACGGATATTTTCTATATCGGAGGGACCAAGTGCGGTCTGCTCTTCGGCGAAGCCGTCGTCATGCCGTGCAAGGACCTGATCCCGGGCTTTTTCACCATGATCAAGCAGCATGGCGCTCTGCTCGCGAAGGGCCGCATTCTCGGCGTTCAGTTCGGAGCGATGTTCGGCGTGGACGGTGTCGCGCCGCAGCCCGGCGTCCTGCTGTATGAGCAGCTCGGCAAGAAAGTCGTCAATTACGCGCAGCGCATCCGCGCGAAACTGATCGAGCGCGGTCTGCCGCTGTATATCGACTCCCCGACCAATCAGATCTTCTGCGTCTATCCGGACGCAGACCTGCCTGCACTGGGCAAAAAAGTCAATTACGGCTATATGGAGCGCTATGACGCCGATCATACCGTGATCCGCTTCTGCACCAGCTGGGCGACACAGGAAGAGGACGTCGCGGCACTGCTGGAGATTCTCTGACAGTGTGCCGCTTGACCGTCGCCGCTTGACCGTCCGCCGCTCAACCGCCCGGTTTACGTCTTACCCGAGCCACTCAAGCACGCGGTTACGCATTCCTTCGACGTCCAGCACGCCTTGCGCGAAGCCTTTCCTGACAAGCTCTGCCGGCAGGACGTCATCATATTTATCAAAAACAGGATTCTCCCCCTCGAAGACCAGTTCCATCGGATCGAGGGGTTTTTTGATCTCTTCTTCCAGGATCTGCCAGAATTCGTCTTCAGAGACGCCCATCGTGAATTCCATGAAATACGGGCGCAGCGAAACAAAGCCCTTCAGACCAAGCTTCTTGCAGCGCAGGCGCAGAAAGCGCTCGAGCGCCAGGAAGGCGTAGCTGCCGAGCCACGGGAACAGGCAGTACATATTGCCTCCGAGCGGGACGAGCGGCTCGAGCAGCATATTCGTGAGTTTTGCGTTCAGGCGGGCGGTGCGGAGTCTTGCACGGGCGTTTTCACGCAGATAAGGGTACATCGTTTCCTCTGCAAGCACCTGTTTCATGCGCTCCAGGATCCGGGTATGAATGTCCCCCGCGACGTCGCCGAAATACGCCGGGACCTTGCCTTTGACCATATGGCAATAGACCTGATGCCGTTTGCGGTCCACCTCTTCGACGACCCAGACATGACCGGCCAGCGCGATCTTGTCGCCGAGCACGGGCGGATAGGCGATCGTGCCGAGCTCCTGAGACTCGCATCGCACGCTGTACTCTTCGTTTTCCTTGAAAACCGCGTAGAACTTGAAGGAATTTGTGAGCCGCTCACCCTCGAGCCCGACGATCAGGCCGTCGTTTTCGGTCCGCTGGACGTAATCGGCCTCCAGCATATGTGTAAGCAGAATACGGAAATCCTCCACCGTCACGTTCTCAAAAGGCGACAGGGGCAGGACACGGGAAGCCAACTCCGCAGGTGTCATCTCGCCGTGAGAAGCCAGGATACTCAATGTCTGATGGAACAGCAGGCTGTAAGGAAGCCGCCCTTTGCGCGGCGGCTCGACAAAACGTTCCTCCAGATAGAGCTGGATGAGCGCGATACCCTGCAGGAGCTTCCACGGCACTGTCTCCGGCAGGACCGCACGCGGTTCGGCATGCTCCTCGCGGATCACGAACCACATCTCCTCCGCGTCTCCGCGGCGGCCGGTCCGGCCCATCCGCTGCAGGAAAGATGAGACCGTAAACGGCGCGTCGATCTGGAACGCGCGTTCCAGTTTGCCGATATCGATCCCGAGCTCCAGCGTCGCTGTCGTACAGGTCGTCAGTGCAGATTCCTCGTCCTTCATCTCCTCCTCTGCGGTCTGCCGGTAAGAGACCGACAGATTCCCGTGATGGATCAGGAAACGGTCCGGCTCATGATTGGCCTCGCAGTACTGGCGCAGCGTCGTCGTGACTTCCTCGCACTCCTCACGCGAATTGCTGAAAACAAGACATTTTCTGCCCTTGGTATGTTCAAAAATATAGCCGATCCCGCGGTCCGCCGCGAGCGGCGCTTCGTCCGTCTTCTCCATGTCCGGAAGATTCTCCGGCTGATCTGCCGGCTCTTCCGCAGGCTGTGCACCCGCGAGCAGTCCGGCCTGCGACGGCGCGTTCTTCAGGACATTTTCCATCTCGGCCGCCTGCGGGTCCGCCAGATAGAAATGCTCCATCGACAGCCGCCACTGCATGCCTTTCGCGTCGATCTTAGGGATAAATGTCGTACGTCCTGTCCCTGCCGAAAGCAGGCGTCCCGCTTCCTCCGGATCACCGATCGTAGCGGAAAGCCCGATCCTGCGCGGATTCACTCCTGCCGCGCGGGAAAGCCTCTCGATCAGACAGAAGGTCTGTCCCCCTCTGTCGCCCCGCAGCAGTGAGTGGATCTCGTCGATCACGACGAACCGCAGATCTCCGAACAGTTTCGCGATCTCGCCGTGCTTACGCAGCAGCAGCGATTCCAGCGATTCGGGTGTAATCTGCAGGATTCCGGACGGATGCTCCAGCAGTTTCTTTTTATGCGACGGAGAAACATCCCCATGCCAGTGCCATACCGGGATCTCGGCCTCCCGGCACAAATCGTTGAGGCGTGTGAACTGATCATTGATCAGGGCCTTGAGCGGAGCGATATACAGGCAGCCGACGGACTGGGGCGGATCCTCCGAGAAGAGCGTCAAGATCGGGAAGAAAGCTGCCTCTGTCTTACCGGAAGCGGTCGACGCGCACAGCAGCACATTCTGATCGGTATTGAAAACCGCGTCTCCGGCCGCGACCTGCACGCCGCGCAGATTCTGCCATTTGTTCCTGTAAATGAATTCCTGTATGAAAGGTGCGTATCGGCTGAAAATATCCAAGATAGATCAGGCTCCTTCTTTAGTGGTTTCCGTCCGGTTTCATGCCGGCCGTGCTGCAAAATGCGTATCAGACCGTAAAGGTGGCGAAATCCTCATCCGCGTCGTCACTGACCGCGTCGGACTTTGCATAGGAGAACTCGTCCGAATTCAGCAGCTGTACCGCGCTGAGACCGGGCCGCTGGTACAGAATATCCAGCAGCTCGATGAAATCACGGATGATCTCGCGCGGGGTGATATTGGTGTCCGCACCGATCCTACCGTATTCGATCTTCAGGAAAAGGACCAGATCCTCTTCGCCGATCTTCCGTTCATAGGAATACAGATCCGCGTGCATATCGGCCAGCTTCTCCGTCAGGACCATCATCTCCTCGCCGGAAAGGGGCTCCAGACTGATCACGGGAGCCATCATGTCCCGCATGCCTTCTTTGCTGAATTTGCCCGCCGCGAGCCTTGTCCGCAGCGCTTCATAGCTGTAGATCCCGCGCCGCTTGTCCTCCATGCACTGCGGCGTACCGCTCATGATCACGCCGAGACCGGACGCTTTCCCCTGCATCGCGTCATTATACATGGTCAGGATTTTCTCGTAGTTATACTGTCTGGTGATGCTGTTCGGGATCTTATAAATATTGACAAGCTCGTCTATCAGGATCAGCATGCCGCTGTATCCCGCCTGACGGAAGAAATACGCGAAAAGCTTCAGATAATCGTACCATGAATCGTCCGTGATGATGGAAGTCACGCCGAGCTCGTCCCTGGCTTCTTTTTTGGTCAGATATTCGCCGCGGAACCACTTCACGACTTTAGCCTTTGTATCCTCGTCATCTTCAACATAGGAGCGGTAATACATCGCAAGGAGCCGTGCGAAATCAAAACCATGCACAAGATCGTTCATCCTGCGGATGACCGCGTAGATCTGCTGTTCGACCGCCGTTTCAAACCCCGGACTGTCCGGGAGCAGGCCTTTTTCCTCTGCTGTCTGTGACTGAACGGAATTGATCCAGCGATCCAGCACCAGTGTCAGTGCGCCGCCGTCCGGACGGGTCTTGGTCGAAAGATTGCGGATCAGCTCGCGGTATGTCGCAAGGCCCTGTCCCTGCGTTCCCTGCAGCCTGCGCTCCGGTGAGAGGTCCGCGTCCACCACGACAAAATCACGGTCCATCACGTAGTTGCGGATCGTCTGCAGCAGGAAGCTTTTGCCGCTGCCGTAGCGGCCGACAATAAAACGGAACGTGGCTCCGCCGTCCGCGATGATCTCGGTATCATGGAGAAGTGCCGCGATCTCATCCTTGCGGCCGACGGTCACATACGCCAGCCCGGTCCTCGGCACAACGCCGCCTTTCAGCGAATTCAGCACCGCCTGCGCAATACGGCGCGGTACTTTTTTGCGGATCTCTGTCCCCTGTACTCTGTCCATTCGTTATCCTTTCTCTATGCCGTCAGCCGCAGATCCCCACAGCCTGCCTTAACTCTTCGATATAGTCCTCAACGGTCAGCGGGATATCGCCGTCCATCTCGAGAACTGTGTCCCCGACCTCGTCATACAGTTTTTCATTGATTGCGTCTACCATGATCGACGCGAAAAGATGTCCGCTCCGCAGGAACGTTTTCCAGTCGCCGCCCTCAATGAGCAGCCGCACGAATTCCACCTCCTGCGTTGTCAGAAGTGAATCTGCCGGCACTGCGGAAGGCGCTGCGGCCGGGACTGATGCTGTGGCAGGCGACGATACAGCTGCCTGTGATACAACCGGTTCTTCAGGCGGCAGCTCGACAGGTTCCGGCTCAATGACAGGTTCGGAGGCCGCGGCCGGTTTGAAAACAGGCTCTGCGATATCCTCTTCCTCCTCGCCTTCCAGCAGGCGGTCGCGTGTGAGCGCTGCCGCCTCGCGGATCCCGGCAAGCTTGCCCAGATCGATCGAGACGGACCGGAGCTTTTCTTCTTCCTGATAGACCGATATCACGTCCGCGATGATCTTCTGGAATGTCGGCTTGGGAACGCGGACTTTAAGCGGATGGCCGAAGCCATAAGCCTCGCGCATCTGGCGGTCCGTTTCCCGCATGAATTCATCCAGAACGGAAGGATTGCCTTCCTCCGGCGGTGATTCAAGAATCCATCTGCCGCCGTCATAAGTATATTTCCGCATCGGGCTGATCTCGTAGACCCGGCTGTCTCTCGGCCGTGGATCCGTAAAGACCGCCGCGCGGAACATTTCATAGCTTCTTTTCTGCGGTTTGCCGAAACGCCTCTCCGCCAGACTTCCCATATGATGTCTCTCGTAATAATCCGAGATCTGCACATATACCCGGCAGATGATCTCCGCCGAGACCTCCTGCTTCGCCTTGACAAAGACGGACCGGCCGAGGTCATAGCCGGACGCGGCCGCGATCGCCGGATACAAATCCTGCGTTTCCTGGTTCCGGCAGTCCGCAAGGATTGCCGCGACCCTGTCCCTGCGCGTTTCATACAGGAAACATCTGTCCCTGTACTCCGCGTCCAGATCATAATAGACCGTGTAATCCTTCATCCATTTGCGCAGATACCCCGACAGGCGCGGATATTCGCCCGCGTAATTCTCCAGAAGCGCCTGCATAACAGCATATCCCTGCTCGGCCGACTCGACTCCGATCTGCATCAGGATTTCATATACGTATACAAAAATATAAGAAAGCGGCGCGTCGGCAAACGTCCCTCTGCGCACACCGCTCCGCCACGCGAAATAGCCGCAGAGCTGCCGCGCTGTCATGTCCTGGTATACCGGATAATAGCGGACAAAATCCATCTCCGGAGGATACTGTTCATCCTCTCCGGTCATATAATCCGCCATGTACAGTGCCTGTTCCCGGAATGCCGCGGCACGTTCCGCCGGCAGGAACAGGTTCCGGTCAAACATTTTCTTCAGCGCGGCGATCCGCGGAGGCGTCCCGGGCATCTGCATGTTTTCATAGAGCTGCCTCTGCCTGAAATACGGGAATTCCGCCGGCTTACGCGCAACCGATCCTCCCGTTTCTCTCTGCCTAGGCGGCACGGAAGACGGGATCGGTTCATCTGTATAGATACGTTCCTGATCCAATCTTGTCCATCCCTTCTGTCCGGATATCCGCTGTCCGTCCGAACTGTTTTCATTGTATCTCACAGCCGATACTTTGACAAGCGAACACTCCAAAGAAAATCTTTCCCATACAAAATAACACAGATTCAGAGTGTCTTCTCTTGAAGAAGCTTCTGCTTTCTGGTATAATGTGGGCGCTCCCTGACGGATCGATCCGTCGTTTTTTATCCGGTCCGCATTCAGCGGATCCTGTATCTCAACCGGTATGTCACAGCAGATTAAAAGAACCGTATGGATCCTGACAGGCGTTATCGTCCTGCTCGTACTGGCCTCTGTTTACATGGTCTTCCCCCAGCTTCGCGGTCTGTCGCAGAGGAATATGCACATCGCCCGCATTACGGAAGACGGCGAAGTACTGTATGAAATCGATCTGGACGCGGTGGATGAACCCTATACGCTCCGTGTCGACGGAAAAGACGGCGAATACAACGTCATCCTCGTCGAGCCCGGCAAGATCAGCGTACAGGAGTCCAACTGCCCTGCCCAGGTCTGTGTTAAGATGAAAAAAATCTCCACGAACACGATGCCGATCACCTGTCTGCCGCACCGGCTCGTCATTCAGATCTACGACCATTACATGATCCAGGACGATAGTGTGAACGATCATGAGTAACCGATTCTTTACAGTACGGCGGCTGGCGCTTACAGGGATCTTTGCCGGCATCGCCCTTGCCCTGCACGTTGTGGAAGGTTTCCTGCCTCCTGTACTCCCGATCCCCGGTGTCAAATTAGGTTTTTCCAATACCGTCACTCTGCTCCTGATGATCTGGGGGCATCCGCTCGAGGCGCTGGTCGTACTGATCCTGCGGATCCTGATCGGAAGTCTCTTCTTCTCACAGGCGACGGCTTTTCTCTACAGTCTGGCGGGCGGTATCTCCTGCTATCTGGTAATGCTCGCGATCGGCAAGCTGCTGCATAACCGCTATCCTGTCCTGATCAGCATCTTCGGAGCGCTCACCCATAACGCCGCGCAGCTTCTTGTCGCGCTGCTGCTCACCGGTTCGCCCGGCATCCTGGTCTACGCGCCGCTCCTTGTCCTCTCGGGCACAGGCGCAGGGCTCATCACAGGCCTCGCAGCGCAGTTCACACTGCCCTATATCAAAAGGATCCGGTTCTGAACAAGTCCGGTCTCTGTATGATCCTGTCCTGCTCCGGCCGGACTTATTCAGACCTCAACATTTCATGGAAGGAGTATTCTGTTCCAGATGGTCCGACATCATTCAAGACAAATCAGTCTCACCGAAGGCAATATCGCGAAAAATATGCTGCTGTATTTCTTTCCGATCCTCTTCGGCTCGTTCTTTCAGCAGCTTTATAATACGATCGACGCGATCATAGTCGGCAATTTTGTCAGCCAGGAAGCGCTTGCCGCAGTCGGCGGCGCGAGCGGCAACATCATCAATCTGCTGGTCGGTTTCTTCGTCGGTCTGGCCGGCGGTACCAGTGTCATTATCGCGCAGTACTACGGCGCGCGTGAATATGACAACGTCAAGCTTGCCGTTCATACCGGTATCGCGCTGGCGATCGCGGGCGGAGCCGGTCTGATGGTCATCGGTCTTCTGATCACACATCAGGCGCTTGTATGGATGCGGACGCCGGAGGACGTTTTCCCGATGGCAGAGACCTATATCCGTATCTATTTCCTCGGCACCGTCCCAAATGTGATCTTCAACATCGGTTCCGGTATCCTGAACGCGTCCGGCGATTCCAAGAAACCTCTGTTCTTCCTGATCGTCTCGTGCATTACGAATATCATTCTGGACCTTCTTTTCGTCGCGGTCTTCCGTATGGGCGTCCTGGGCGTCGCGCTTGCAACGATCCTTTCCCAGACCGTCAGCGCCGTGCTCGTCCTCTATACGCTTTCTCACAGCCGCGACTGCTACCGGCTCTTCTTCCGGGAGATCCGCTTTACGGGACGCATCCTGAAGCAGATCATCCGGATCGGTCTGCCGTCCGGCCTCCAGTCTACGATGTTCGCGATCGCCAATACGCTGATCCAGTCGACCATTAATTCTTTCGGTTCGCAGGTCATGGCAGCCTGGACCGCTTTCGGTAAGACCGACAGCATTTTCTGGATGATCCTCGGCGCCCTCGGCATCACGCAGACGACCTTCAGCGGACAGAATTACGGAGCGCGCAAATTCGGCCGGATGCGCAGGGTCGTACAGACCGGAGCGCTTATGACGACCGTCTTTACCGTTTTTATTTCCATCGTGATCATCCTGCTGCGCCGTGCCGTTCTCGGCCTCTTCCTGTCCGATGAAGAAACCATCCGGATCGCGATCACGATCATGATGGCCGAGGTCCCTTACTACATCCTGTATGTGCCGATGGAGACCTTCCCGAGCGCATGCCGGAGCGCCGGCGACACCCTGCGTCCCATGCTGATCACCGCCTCCGGCGTCTGTGTCTTCCGTATCCTGTGGCTTGTCTTCATCATGCCGCGCTGGCACACGCCGACCATGCTCGCCTACTCCTATCCGGCCTCCTGGGCACTGACTTCCGTGATCTATTTTGTGTATTATTACCGGATGAAATGGCTGGTCCGCTATCTGCCGAAGGATCTCGATCCAAAGACCGTTATTGCCGAATACCGGTCCCGGAAAGTTTCCTGACGATCCATCCGGCAGGACCCGGAGGATCCTCTACTGACAAAAGCTATGATGAAAAACGGTTGTGTAACAGTCGGAAATACGGATATGTATTACGTTTCCTTTGGAAACGGCCCTAAAAACCTGGTCGTGCTGCCCGGCCTCTCGGACGGATTGGCCACGGTCAAAGGGAAAGCATTGATACTGTCCCTGCCATACAGAAAGTATTTCCGGGACTATACGGTCCATATGTTCAGCAGGAAAAACGGGATGCCTGACGGTTATTCCATAAGGGATATGGCAGCGGATCAGGTCCTTGCGATGAGAAATCTCGGAATCAGCCGGGCGTATCTGCTCGGGGTCTCCGAAGGCGGGATGATCGCCCAGTATATTGCTGCAGATCACCCGGAGACAGTTATAAAACTGATCCTCGCGGTTACAGCACCGTATGCGAATCCTGTTGTGACAGAAGCGGTTTCCGGATGGATCGATATGGCTAAGCGCGGAGATCACACTGCCCTGATGGTCGACACTGCCGAGAGGATGTATTCAGAGAGATACCTGCAGAAAAACAGAAAATACTTCCCTTTGCTTGCGAAATTCACCAAACCTGCAGGCTATGACCGCTTCATGAAGAATGCCTGTGCCATTCTGGAATTTGACGCGCGGGACGAACTGTCCCGGATCACCTGTCCTACACTGATCATCGCCGGAGACCAGGACAACACCGTCGGACACGATGCGGCTCACGAACTGAACCGGAGGATCCGCGAGAGTGAGCTTTATGTTTATGAGGGCTTCGGGCACGGTGCATACGAGGAAGCAAAAGATTTCTACGACAGGATTTTCGCGTTCTGCGGCCGGTAGCCCCTCTCCCGCCATAGGATTTTAACAGCAATAAAACAGGACTTCCATGCTGAAGACCGATCAGCCCGGAAGTCCTTTTGTTTTACTGTATGATCAGACGGGAGGAATACCGGCTCAGAAGCGGTCTGCTCCCGGATTATCGATATAACGGTCGTTTTTGGACATCCTGACGACCATTATATAGGCAAGAATGAACATTGCCGCCACAAAGATGATGAACGTGAAGCTGAATGCAGAGCTTTCCATGGTCGCGATGTAATCATACGCGCCGTGCAGCAGTGTCGGCAGCAGGAAAGCGACCAGTTTGCAGACACTGGCAGCGTCACGGTTGCCCGCGCCTTCATAGCGTTTGGCAAGACCATACCATGTACCCATGAAAACGCCGAAACACGCGTGGCCCGGTACTGCCGTGACCGCACGGACAAGCGCCGTTGAGAAACCGTACATCATGACGTACTGGATATTTTCCCACAGTGCAAATCCCAGCGAAACGAATGTCGCGTAGACCACACCGTCAAACTGGCAGTTAAAGGATACGGATTTCCAGGTCCTCTTGTAGAGCGCAAGATACTTGAAGCCTTCTTCTGAGCACGCAACAACGATAAAGTACATAAAGAAATTGTATTTCCGCGCGCTGTCGAACGGCACGGCCTGCAGGATCACGCTGCCGATCCTTTCGGTGATCATCGCGGCAAACGTGCTCGCGACGCCGAGCAGCACAAGGCTGATCAGCATGGAAGGTGGTTCTTTGTCCAGTTTGTCCGCCCTGTAGACCTTAATCAGCAAGATAATCGCCGGGATCACGGCTGCCGCGATCAGGATCGGATTCATGCTTAATAAGAAAAACATCTGAATGCCTCCTGTTACAGCGCGGTTTCATCTCCGCGCGCAATATACTCTTGTACCTTCTGTTTCAGTAAGTAGTGTCCTTCCAGGGACAGATCAGGATCGTCCCGGAGCACTGCCGCGGCGGCTTCGCCCGCGTCGCGCAGTGTCGGCAGGTCTCTCGCGAGATCCGCCAGATGCAGTTCAGGCAGTCCGTGCTGCCGCAGGCCGAACAGATCCCCGGCTCCGCGCAGACGCAGATCCTCCTCCGCAATAAAGAAACCGTCCTCGGAATCGACCAGCACTTTCATCCTGCGGCGGGTAAGCACCTGTTCCGAATCCGTCATCAGCACGCAGTAGGATTCCGCCTTGCCGCGTCCGACTCGGCCGCGCAGCTGATGGAGCTGGGCCAGGCCGAATCTCTCCGCGTTCTGGATCACGATCAGGTTCGCGTTGGGAACGTCGACACCGACCTCTACGACCGTCGTAGATACCAGGATCTGGATCTCCCCGTCGTAGAAAGCCTGCATGACCTGCTCTTTTTCGGCGTTTTTCATCGCACCGTACAGGAGCCCGACCTTGAACTCGGGGAAAACCTCCTTGGCGAGGAAAGCCCCGTATTCCATGACCGTATGCAGATCTCCTGTCTCGGATTCCGTTACGGCGGGACAGATAATGTAGACCTGATGCCCCGCACGCACCTGCTTCGCGATAAAATTGTCGATCCTTGTCTCGAAATCAGAGTTCACGCAATACGTGGAAACAGGCGTCCTGCCCGGCGGTTTCTCGTCGAGCACCGAGATGTCCATGTCCCCGTAAAGGACCATTGCGAGCGTCCGCGGGATCGGTGTCGCGGTCATGACCAGAACGTTGGGCATCTCGCTCTTTGCGGCCAGCGCTGCTCTCTGCCGCACGCCGAAACGGTGCTGCTCGTCCGTGATCACGAGTCCGAGCCGTGCATATTCCACATTCTCCTGGATCAGGGAATGCGTCCCGATCACGATATCGTAGAGACCCAACTGGATCTTCTCGTCAGCGTCACGTTTCTGCGCGGCTGTAAGCGATCCCGAAAGGAAACCGACCCGTACGCCGAGCGGCTCCATGAGATCGCGGATATTCTGATAATGCTGTTTCGCGAGGACTTCGGTCGGGGCCATCATAACGGCCTGCCGGCCGGCTCTTGCCGCCGCGAAAAGCGCGATCATGGCGACCGCGGTCTTGCCGGAGCCCACGTCGCCCTGGACCAGACGGTTCATGGCTTTGTCGGAATCCAGATCCGCAAGGATCTCCTGAACCGTCCTCTCCTGCGCTTTGGTCAGCGCGAAACCGAGGCGGTCCCGCAGTTTGGCTTCATCCGGCGCAGGCGGGATCCTGTAGCCGTTTTTCGCAAAGATCCGGTTGTTCTTGACCTGCAGCAGCGCGAGCCGCAGCATGAACAGTTCGTCGAAAACAAGCCTGGCTTTCGCGAGATCCACATCCTCCGGAGTATCCGGGAAATGGATCTGATGGCTGGCATAACTGTATTCCGCAAGTCTGTAGCGGCTGCGGATCTCGACCGGCATATACTCCCGCAGCGTCGGCAGCTCAAGTGCCTGCCGCATCGTCTGACGGAGGAAGTCCTGCGTCAGGCCTTCTTTAAGGGGGTAGATGGGCAGGATCCCCCGCTCATCGTCGAGTGCTTCTTTCCATTTGGGAGAAAGAAGCGATAATGTATTGTATTTATGGTCCGCCCTGCCGATGAAGACATATTCTCTGCCGGCTTCCAGGTTCTTGGAAATATAAGCCTGGTTGAACCAGACGAGCTGGATATGTCCCGTTCCGTCCTCTGCACGGGCCCGCGTGATCGCGAGCCGTCCTTTGCGGAAGGTCGAAGGCGTATTGACGAGCTTTGCCCGGATCATGACGCTGTCGCCGATCTTAACGTTCGCGATCGGAGTCAGCTCCCTGCGGTCCTCGTAATCCCTAGGATAATAAGTCACGAGCTGCTCGGCTGTCTCGATTCCGGTTCTAAAAAGGGCCTGTGCCCTTGCATGGCCCACGCCCTTCAGCTGCGTCAGAGGCGTCCCTGCGCATTCTGTACTTTTCATTCTACGGAAAGAATATAATGATAGATCGGCTGTCCGCCGTACTGTACCTCGACTTCACAGTCCGGATTCTGCTCACGGATGTAGTCCGCCAGCTTATTCGCGCGCTCTTCCGTGCTGTCCTGTCCGTAATATACGGTATACAGGCTCTTCTGGAATTCCTTCAGATGGTCCGCGGAACGGCGGGCGACAGTATCGGGATCCGTCCCGACTTCAGCCAGCTCTCCGTCCACCATGCCCAGAATGTCATCCTTATGGATGTCAAAGCGGGACAGCTGTGTATCGCGGATCGCGTACGTCGTCATAGCCGTATGAGTCTCCTGGATGATCTCTTCCATCGTCTCGAGATTTTTCTCCGGATCAGGCTCGCCGGTGAAATTCAGCAGTGCCGAGATTCCCTGCGGCACGTTGCGGGTATGCACGACATAGACCTTCTTGTCGTCAACGAGTTCAGCCGCCTGCTGCGCGGCCAGAATGATATTCTTGTTGTTGGGCAGCACGTAGACAACGTCTGCATTGATGCTGCGCACCGCGTTCAAGACGTCCTCCGTGCTCGGATTCATCGTCTGTCCGCCGGTAATGATCTCATCCGCGCCGAGCTCCTTAAGCAGAACGGAAAGCCCATCGCCCATGGAAACCGCGGCAAAACCGTATTGTTTGCGCTCCTGCGGCTTCTCCGCCGGCTGTACTGCTCCGGTCACGCTGCTGACTGTATTCTTGATGGCAGCCGCAACACCGGCAGCCGCGTTCGCGACAGCTCCGGCCGCAGCTTCCACCGCGGCTGTTACCGCCGCTGCCGCGCCCTGGACCGTCCCTGTCTTAGGGCTGTTCTCCTGTGCGGAAATATCGATGATCTTAGCTTCATCATCCGTCTTGGCCGCCGGTTCTGCGCTCTTCTCCGCTGCTTTGGCATGCGGAACTTCGTCCGGTCTGCGGTTCTCTACGATGATATCCGTGATCGGTCCGTAAGCGATCGCTTTCTGCAGCGCAAGGCCCGGATCGTCCGTGCAAAGCGCGATCTCGACTGTATCGGGAGCCGTCTTGCCCTTAATGCTGTCGCCGATCCCGCTGTAATAGGAACGAAGCGGTTCAACGATCTTATCCGCATCCGTCATATGCAGGACGAAAGAAACCTGATAACGGTACTTGCTGACGTGCTCTGCTCCGGCTTCGGCAGCTTTGGACTGACCCTCGATCAGCAGTTCATGGCAGGTATCCTCACCCGTCAGAGACGCAAGCATACCTTTGCTGATATACAGAAGGCCTTTGCCGCCGGCATCCACGACACCGGCTTCCTTCAGTACCGGAAGCATCTCCGGTGTCTGCTCAAGGACCTCTTCGCCTTTCTCGATCGCAACCTTCAGCAGATCCGCTACACTCTCGCAGGAAACGGCATTCTCGACTGCCGCATCCGCCATCCCGCGGGCTACGGTCAGGATCGTGCCTTCCTTTGGCCTCATAACGGCCTTATAAGCGGTCTCGACGCCCTGACGCATCGCGTCTGCAAACGCCGCCGCATCGACGTTCTCCGTCCCGCGCAGGCTCCTGTACAGGCCGCGCATCAGCTGGGACAGAATAACTCCCGAGTTGCCTCTCGCGCCGCGCAGCGCGCCGGATGAAAGCGCCTTGGAAACTTCTGCGATCGTTGCGTCGTCTCCGACCTTGATCACTTCACGCGCCGCGGATGTGATGGTCAGGGACATATTGGTACCGGTATCTCCGTCCGGGACCGGGAAAACATTGAGTTCGTCTACTTCTTTCTTGTTGGCTTCCAGACGGTTAGCTCCCGCGACGATCATCCAGCGAAATTCGTTAGCCGTAATCTGACTGTTCACTTTGCTGTATCCTCCCGCTGTTTATTTATCCGTGTTGTCTACGCGGACGCCTTCCACATAGATGTCTACATGGGAAACCTCCGCTCCTAGTATATCGGAGACACGGTAGCGGACGGTATCGATCAGATTGTCGGCGATCGCCGAAATCTTGGTGCCATACTCTACAATAACGTGGAACTCCAGAGTGATCTTGCCGTCATCATCCGTATCCACTTTGATTCCCTTGGTCAGACTGTCGCCCAGAAGCAGCTGGACGAAACCGTCTTTCATATCTGTGTTGGCCATGCCGACGACACCGTAGCAGTCCAGTGCGGCAAGACCTGCGATCCTCGCCACAACTTCATTATCGATCAGAATGTTGCCATACTCTGTAACGATCTTAGCAGCCATCTTTCATAGCTCCTTCCTGTCATGAATTCCTGACACGCGGTTATCCCGCGGCCGCAATCATACGGCCTGTTCAAATGTATATTCAGACTAGTTTATCTTATCACAAAAACATACTATCCGCAACCTTTTTTTATCAGGCGTTCCCTGGCTTGACTTTACACAGACGGCATGATAAGATATTTCCCGCAGCTTTTTATCCTTTATGACAGGCAGGTATATTTATGAGCAATATTCTCCGGCAGCCCAACGAAAACAGCTCCGGCACGATACGCAGAAGTCTTCTGAAAAACACACGTCCGGGATTCGGACAGGATCTGTACCGGCTCGTACTCCCCATCGTGATCCAGAATCTGATCACGTCATCCGTCAGTCTGGCCGATACCGTTATGCTCGGACAGGTGACGCAGACGGCACTCTCTGCCTCGTCCCTTGCCGGACAGGTACAGTTCCTGCTGAATATCGTCTTCTTCGGGCTGAATTCCGCCCTGACGATCCTCGCGGCACAGTACTGGGGCAAAGGTGATTCCAGATCGATCTCACGTATTTTCGGCATCGGACTGATCATTTCTGTTTTCTGCTGCGGTCTTGCGACAGTACTGGCACTGTTCGCGCCATTCTCCGTGATCCGCATCTGGACAAATGTCCCTGAACTGATCGAGGCCGGAGCCAGATATCTGCGTGTCGTTGCCCTGTCTTATCTGTTCGCAGGTTTCTCGCAGCCGTATCTGTCGATCATGAGAAGCTGCGAGCGGGTCAAGCTGTCGACCGTAATTTCTTCCATTACGCTGATCCTGAACGTAATCCTGAACGCGGTCCTGATCTTCGGCCTGTTCGGACTGCCGGCCATGGGCATCGAAGGCGCCGCGCTTGCGACCACGATCAGCCGGGGCATTGAACTGGCTATCTGCGCTGTCGATTTTGCATGTCAGAAGCTCATGCCGCGCTCCCCGCTTATCATCTTCAGCATCCCTAAGATCCTGCTCGCTGATTTCGGCCGATATTCGATGCCTGCTTTCATCAACGATGCATTGTGGGGACTGGCTTTCAACATGAATTCGATCATTATGGGCCATCTCGGGTCGGATATCGTTGCCGCCAACAGTGTTGTAACCGTCGCGCGCGACCTCCTTTCCGTCACCGGATACGGTGTGTCGACGGCCGCCGCGATCCTGCTGGGCAAAGAGATCGGTGCCAATAACCTCAAAATGGCCAAAAACGACGCGTCTTCGGTCATGCAGGTCACTGTCATTATCAGCATTATACAGGGAATCCTGCTGCTTGCGGCAAGCCCGATCATACCCGGATTTGTGAAGATTTCCGATACATCCCGTTCTTATCTGCGGATCATGCTGTGGATCAGCTGCGTCTATCAGTTCGGCCAGATGGTCAATACCGTATTGATCGCGTCCCTGTTCCGATGCGGCGGAGATTCGCGTTACGGCATGATCCTGGACATCATCTGTATGTGGGGCTTCGCGGTCCCGCTCGGACTGATCAGCGCGTTCGTTCTGAAACTCCCGCCGATCTGGGTCTACGCTCTCATGTGCACGGACGAATTCGCGAAAATGCCCTTCGCGCTGCATCACTATAAGAGCGGGAACTGGATCCGCAACCTGACGAGGGATTTCTGATGAGCCGGCAGACATGCGTCATGAAATGAGTAAAGCATAAAAACATGGCCAGAGCGGTCAGGAAGAATTGCTGCGGTCAGAAAAGCAGTGGACGCCCCGGTAATCAGTTCCGATTGACCGCATACTTGAGGGCTTTGATTACGCATTCAGTAAATAATAATATCCCTCTCCCAAAAGGCCTTTGCTTTAGCAACAACTTTTGGGAGAGGGATATTTATTATTTTGCAAGAACAACTATATCATACCCTCAAGTATACGATCAATAGATCCAGGATCTGCCTTCCTCTTCGTCATCGTCTTTTGGTTTGCGGCTGCCGAAAGTAAACGGAGGGGCGATCTCACGGGCGAGCTCCAGAAGCTCTTTGTCGTGATCAACGCGCAGCTTTGTTTCCAGACCAAAGACCATACTGGGGACATGTACGCCGTCCGAGCACTCCCAGTGCGGCATGCCTTCCGCGTCAGGATTGCCGGTCTTTGCGAAGTTCGTAAAGGATTCCGCCATCATGCGGTTCAGCTCTTCGCAGTTCGGCGTCGAATAGCAGTACGGGATGCGCTCCGCGTTCGCGAAGAAGAACGGGATATCCGCGCAATGCCATGCGGTACGTCCGTTATCGAAATCGAATTCCGCGTCAAACAGATATTCATAAGCCGGTGCATGGTCACCTTCCGATTTGAGACGGACATATTCCACGGAAGCCGGGCGGGTCAGATAATCGATCGCTGCCGCATAGCACAGATTCTTGCCGGGATAGACATTCTCGTACAGCGCGAGGAGCTCTTCGCCCTTTTCTTTGCCGTATTTCGCATAGACGAACTCCCTCTGCTCGTCCGGCGTCATCCCGGCTTTTTCCTTCTCCGTCGGAGCTCCTGTAAATTCGCTGAAACAGGTCCCCACGATCGTCGGGATCTGTTTGTAGTGCTCGCGGAATCCGACCTGAAGCGGATCTCCCGCATACCAGTAGTTCGGATGCGGTGCCCAGCTGACGATCTGTCCCTTTTTGCCGAAGAAGCGCTGCGCGCGGTTGACTGCCATGATAAATATGCGGTAATTGACCTTCTGCAGCTCCTCGATCGTCTCTACGTGCAGATCTTCCATAATGTGCTTAGCGAATTCCTCCGGATCGACCTCTGGGAAAGACGCGCCGAAATTCTTCGGGAACACGCCGCTCATGACGATCGCTTTGTGGAACAGACCGTCTGCGGACGGAGCCTGCCCGAGCGTCGTGACCTTGCCGCCTCCGCCGGACTGTCCGAAGATCGTTACATTATCCGGATCTCCGCCGAATTGAACGATATTATCGCGCACCCACTCCAGTGACGCGACAAGATCCGCGATACCGACGTTCACGGAGTTTTTGAATCTTTCACCAAAAGCGGACACATCCATATGTCCGAACGCGTTCAGCCGGTGGTTGACTCCGACCATGACGACGTCATGCTTTCTCGCCAGATTGTCGCCTTCATACGCGATGTGCTCGATCGCGGAGCCGGCTGAATATCCGCCGCCGTGGAACCATACCATGACAGGCTTCTTCGCCTCGGGATCGATCGTATTTGTCCAGACATCAAGATTCAGGCAGTCCTCTCCTGCCGGCCAGAAACGATGCGGTACAGAGACCTCGTCCCCGGGTGTCGGCTCGTTGAGCAACGGGCAGACCAAGCCGTATGCCAGTGCGTCCTTCACACCTTCCCACGGCTTGACCGGTTCAGGCATCTCAAAACGCTTTGCCGTCGCATAGCGGACGCCCCAGAAATTATAGATGCCGTCAAAATAGAATCCGCGGATCTTGCCGGCTTTTGTCTTTACGACCGGCGCAGACTTGGAACACAGAAACTTTTTATCCATTTGACTTTTCACTTCCTTCCGGATTATTCTGTATCCAGTATACACGATTTTATCAGGAATATCAAGAAATCCGTCAATACGCTTTATTCTTGACAAATATTCACAGTAAATATATTATAAATACAGCATAAACAGAGGGGGGATTACATATGGAATGGCTTGTTATACTGATTATTCTTGCAGTAGTCGCAATTATAGTGGTCGCCGGTATTTCCGGTGCAAACAAAACAAAGGAGCTTCTTGCATCCGGTAAAATTATTCAGAGACCGTATGGTTTCCATGAACAGCAGGAAACATTCTCTGTTCACGGCGCTGACATTACCAGGATCATCGAGGACATTAAAAACAGTGATCTCGGAGGCGCGAGCGCTACCAAGGTCGAGGGAAAACAGCTGATCGTCTTCAAACATGCCACAGGCTGGACTGCCCAGCTTTATAAGGCAAAAGATCCGGAGGAAGGCCCGGCTGAACCTGATCTGACTACATGGATCTTCAATTTCACGCATTGGAAGAAAGATAATTCTATGGTAGCCGGTCTGCAGCAGATGAATATTCTGACGACCTCCATTGAAAAGATGTTCCTTGCTATCGATCCGAAGACGCAGGTCACTACCAGTCAAATGGCCGTCAAGACCACGACAAAAACGAAATTCTTTTAAGTCTATCATACTGTATAAGGAGGAACCATTATGGATAATGCAGGTGCTATTCTGCTGATCATCGGACTTGTTGTCATTATCTTTGTGATCCGGTTTGTCATCAGCGCACTGGTCAACAAAGGTGCCGATGCGGTGAAAAACGCAATCGACAAGAGAAAGAGTGAGACTACTCCTTCAACTGTCGAGAATCTTGCCGATCGTTACAAAGCGGCTGCTTCTGACGCATCGCAAGCCGCCGCTGATACAGAACAGGCTGCCGGACAGATCGCGGAAGAAGTAAAGGACAAAGAAAATCTGTAAGCAGTATTCATACAAACCAAAGCAACTCAATGACAAAAGCAGCCCGGCCGCTTGGACCGGGCTGCTTTTTGATATGGGATTCGGATTCAATTAAGATCCTTGGTATATTACTTTCTGGTCGGATACTTGCCTTCTGCTTCGATTCTCTTGTTGAGCTCGGCCAGATACAGATCCTCGTCGACCGGGTTGTCGAGCTGGATGCCGCCGAGCCAGGAAGAAAGCTGAGCCGCGTTCGCAAGACGCACACCGTTGATACCGTCCTCACCGGGAGCGAGCAGCGGAGTTCCTTCCAGAACATGAGCCGCAAAGTTCTCCATAACACCGCCGTGCTGCGGTCCTTCTCCGGGAACGCCCTCGATGACCTCTGTCTCCATCGGAACACCGCCCATGGAAGCCGGAAGCGTATACTTCATTGCTTCGCGCATATCCATCTTGCTGTTCATGTAGTCCTCATCCTCCGGGAAGTGGATGATCGTCGCCTTATTGTTCTCGATGACGATCTTGCCCTTGGAAAGGTCGATCTCGAAACGGTTCGTGCCCTTGAAGTCATGCGTGGTGGTTACGAATACGCCCGTTGCGCCGTTTGCGTACTCGGTCAGGATCGTCGCGTCGTTCTCTGTTACGATGTCACGATGCGCGCCGTTGATGCAGATAGCGGTAACCTTGGTCGGGATTCCGCAGATCCACTGCCACAGGTCGAGCTGGTGAGGAGCCTGGTTGACCAGGACGCCGCCGCCTTCGCCGCCCCATGTTGCACGCCAATCGCTGGAGCGATAGTATGCATCCGTGCGGTACCAGCTGTTGATGATCCAGTTGGAACGGCGGATCTCGCCGAGTTCTCCGCTCTGGATCTTCTCACGGACCTTGATGTACAGCGGGTTGGTACGCTGATTGAACATGATTCCGAATGTCAGCTCCGGATGACGGGCTGCGCACTCGTTCATCTCGCGGACGTTCTTGGCGGCAACACTGGCCGGCTTCTCGACCAGAGCATGGATGCCATGCTCCAGAGCATACATAGCAACTTCCGGATGGAAGTAATGCGGAAGGGTCGTGATAACCGCGTCGATCAGACCGGAGGTGATCATTTCTTTATAATCTTCAAATACGGGGAGATCAGGATACAGTTCTTTGATCTTCTCTCTCTTGGCAGGATCGATATCTGCGACAGCTGTTACCGTGCAGTTTGTCGGGGTATATCTCTTGAAAGGCATACGAGGATCTGCCTGTCCCAGGAACATTCTGACATATCCGCTTCCCTGATTACCGAAGCCGACGATGCCGAAACGAAGCTTTTTATCCATTGTGTTTCCTCCTTTGGAAATATGAAGATATATGATTATTTTTATTATAGCATATTTCGATCGCAAAATCAATACAGCTTTACGGCAGTTCTGATGTTTTGTGCATAAAAAAGGCGTGACTCCGGTCACGCCTATAAGTTCATCCTCTAATTGAACGGATTACAGATTACTTACCGAGTGCGCGGACCTTTTCAGAAATGGCCGCTTCGTCGCCGAGCAGGACTACATCGGGATGCAGCTGCAGGATGGACGCGGGAACCCACGGAGTAACCGGGCCGCAGAAAGCCTTCTCTACGATATCTCTCTTCTTCGGACCGGTCGCCATGATCAGGATCTTCCTGGAACGCATAATGAAACCGATTCCCATCGTGTAGGCTTCCTTCGGGACCTCGTCCAGATTTCCGTTAAAGAAAAGCCTTGCATTGTCCCGGATCGTCTGCTCTTCCAGCTTAATGCACTGGGTGTTCACGCAGAAAGCGTCTGCGGGCTCATTGAATCCGATATGTCCGTCTCCACCGATCCCAAGCAGCTGGATGTCGAAAGCGCCGATCTCACGGTCAAGCAGCTCGTCATAATCCTTGCAAGCCTTGACCGCGTCTTCCTCAACACCGTTCGGGACGAAAGTACGGCTCTTGTCGATATTTACGTGATCGAACAGATTCGAATCCATGAAATAACGGTAGCTCTGGTCATGTGTTCCCGGCAGACCCTTGTATTCGTCAAGGTTAGCAGTCGTGACCTTGCTGAAATCAAGTTCTCCGGCTTCATATTTGCGGACCAGCTCCGCATAGGCGCCGACCGGCGTGGAACCTGTCGCCAGACCGATCTTGCAGTCAGGCTTGAGCAGGATCTGGGCAGCGATCAGATCCGCTGCCGCGCGGGACGCCTCTTCGTAATCTTTTTTGCAAACAACCTGCAGCATAGTGTGTTTCCTCCTTGAAAAGAAATATCGTAAAATATGAATATCCGTAATCTGTGCGGCTCAGTCCACCGCAAGCCCTTCTCTGCGGATCACCGCGATCAGCTGATCGACGTACTTCTCACAGATCTCATCCGTTCCAGCTTCGACCATAACACGGATCTTGGGCTCTGTTCCCGACGCGCGGAGCAGGAGTCTGCCCTCTCCGGCAAGCGCCTTGTTCACTTCCTCGACCGCAGCCAGAACTGCCGGGTTCTGCTGGGCTGCCTGCTTGTCCTTAACAACAACGTTCTTAAGGCACTGCGGGTATACTTTCATCTCGCCGGCCAGCATTGAAAGCGGCATTTTCTTTTCCAGCATGGTCATCATGACCATCAGGGAAGTCAGGATACCATCACCCGTCGTCGCGTATTTACCGAAAATAATGTGACCGCTTTGCTCGCCGCCAAGAACGAATCCGTTGGACATCATGTTCTCCGCAACGTATTTGTCGCCGACGGCGGTCTTCTCCGTGCGGATGCCGATCGCTTCACAAGCCTTGTACAGGCCCATGTTGGACATGATCGTCGTAACGATCGTATTGCCGTCAAGCTTGCCGGTCTCCTTCATGTATTTGCCGCACATGAACATAATGTGGTCACCGTTGATCTCATGTCCGTATTCATCGACGGCAAGACAGCGGTCCGCGTCTCCATCATAGGCAAAGCCGACGTCCAGATGATTCTCCTCTACAAAGCGGCAGAGCCCCTTTATATGCGTCGAACCGCAATTGTCGTTGATATTGATGCCGTCCGGCGTATTACCGATAACATAGACCTTTGCCCCGAGCGCTTCAAAAACACTGCGGGCGATATTCCAGGTCGCGCCGTTCGCACAGTCGAGACCGACTTTCATCCCATTGAAGCCTCTTGTCGGGATCGTCATCAGATATCCGATATAACGGTTGCGGCCCGAGGAATAGTCTACAGCATTTCCAAGTGCCTCGCGCTGTGCAAGCGGCAGCTCCGGAACCAGCCCGTCGATATAAGCCTCGATTTTCTCCTCGATCTCCGGTTCGATCTTCTGTCCGTTCGCGCGCATGATCTTGATACCGTTATCATAGAACGGATTATGTGAAGCGGAAATCATGATTCCGCAGTCAAAACCATCTGTTCTGCAAATATACGATACGGAAGGCGTCGTCGTAACGTGCATCAGATACGCGTCCGCGCCGGAAGAAGTAAGTCCTGCAGACAGGGCTGCCTCCAGCATATATGATGAACGGCGTGTATCCTTGCCGATCACAACGCGTGCGCGTCCGTCCTCATGCTTCTGTCCATAGTACCAGCCTATATAACGTCCGACCTTAAAAGCCTTCTCTGCTGTCAGTTCCTTATTCGCCTCACCGCGAAAACCGTCAGTTCCGAAATATTTGCCCATAGCCAGACCTCCTTTGTCATGAATTGAAAAAAACCTTTTTCATTTTACTCACATAAGGAGCAGATTGCAAGAATTATTTTATGGAATTAACGGATTATTAATCAAAAAGGAGCCAGAAACCTGACTCCTCCTGCTATAATTATTCAGTCTATTCCGTAGATCTCACTGCCGATCCGTTCATGGATCATCTCAAGATCCGGTACGAGTACCATCATTCCGTTAATGACAGCGTCGTAATACTCATCATTGCCGGGGAACCGCAGCTGACGGATGGACTGCACACCCATGAATTCGCTGCCTATGGACAGGATCCGGGCGGCATCCATATCCGTATAAACAAGATCCAGTATTTTATTGGCCATGGAAAGAAGTTCTACAGAACTCATTCCGTGATACTTCTCAAAAATCGCGTTCATTACTGTCCTCTGCCGGCTTGTCCGTGAGAAATCACTGTCGATCTTACGGATTCTGGCATATTTGAGCGCGTCGCTGCCATCCAGATGATAAGTACCGCTGCCGCTGTAGCCGATCTCCCATGCTTCGGCATCCGTCAAAGCGATATCGACACCGCCGAGCGCATCGATCACAGCAGGGAAGCTCTCAAAATCAACAAGAACATGGCCATCGATCTTAACACCGAAATTAAGCAGATATGTCTTATCCATCAGATCCGCCCCGCCGAAAGCATAGGCGGCATTCAGCTTGTTGGCACTGTATCCGTCCGCTATCTGAACATACAGATCCCGCATAAAAGAAGACATCGTTATTTCTTTAGTGGATTTATTCATGGAGATCAGCATCATCGTATCCGACCGGCCGACATAACTGGCAGTATCGATACCGATCAGCATAATATTAATCACATCCGGATCATCGTAGACCCAGGATTCGTCAACGTTCTCTTCCGTTTTGACATCCGGCCAGGAAATATCATCAGGATCGACATAGACCGCAGACTCGTTGTCAACAACGGGATCTTTTTCAAACTCTTCCACTTTTTTGCCGGAATTTGACGGGAAAATCCTGTCAATATCCTTGATTCCGTTAAGACGGAAATACACATATCCCATACCGGCAAGAGCAATAATCACAAAACATAAAAGAACAGACAGGATCACGATCGCGGCTGTTGCTCCTCCGGATCTTTTCTTTGGCTTAGCCATAAAAAACTCCTTTTCGTAAAAAAAGAATCTGACATTTCAAAGATATATTATATATGATTTGCTCTGAAAAGGCAATACCAATTTATATTGCGGTTGCATTTTGTGGAATATCTGATATAATGGAGTCTGTCATATTATTAAGGTAGCTTATGATTTCATTATCTCATGTCGAGCTGTTTTCCGCTCGCAGAAAGGATCCGCAGTGCCTGTACAACGTTCAAGAACCACAGATCTGACAAATGGCAATCCCTATCGTCTGATCATATCATTCGCGCTTCCGATCCTGTTGGGACAGGTCTTTCAGAATCTGTACAACAGTGTCGATTCGATCATTGTCGGCAATTATGTCGGTAAGACCGCACTCGCGGCGGTATCTTCATGTTCGGATATCTCTATGCTGCTGACCGGTTTTTTCACCGGCTTTTCAACAGGCTCCGGCGTTCTCTTTGCCCGGTATTTCGGAGCGAAAAAATACGACGATCTGCACGACGCGATCCATACCGCGCTGGCTTTTGCCTTTGCAATAGGTATCATTTTGGCACTTACCGGCGTTCTCCTGACACCGGTTCTTCTGAAGATCGTCGCCTGCCCGGAAGATGTGCTGAAGGAAGCCACTGACTATCTGCGGATCTATCTGATCGGAATCCTTTTTACGGCGATCTATAACGTCGCTTCCGGCGTGCTGCGCGCTGTCGGCGATTCCAGGAGCCCGCTTTATTATCTGATCATCACCAGTATCGCCAATATTATCCTGGATACTGTCTTTGTCGCGCTTCTCAAGTGGGGCGTTATCGGCGCGGCAGCCGCTACGATCCTGTCCCAGCTGCTCTCCTGCTTCCTGATCTTCCGCAACATGCTGCGAACAAAAGATGTCTATAGATTTGTCCCTCGCGATCTGAAGATCCGTAAAGAATATCTTGGCCAGATCATCGATCTGGGTATTCCCGCCGCGATACAGGCAAGTCTGATCTCGATCTCCAACCTTTTTGTCCAGAGGTACATCAATCTGTTCGGTTCATCCGCGATGGCCGGTGTCGGCGCTGCGAAGAAAATCGACAAATTCATCGGCATTATTTCCCAGTCCATCGGCCTTGCGGCGACGACTTACGCAAGTCAGAATCTCGGCGCGAAAAAAACGGACCGGGCCATGGGTACAGTCCGTGTCTGCATGCTTCTTGCCCTGGGTTCGATCGTTCTGCTCGGCACTCCGGTCTATATCTTTGCACCGCAGTCGCTCAGGATCTTCACGTCGGATGCAGAAGCGATTAATTACGGCGTCGCAATGGTCCGTGTCATTCTGCCACTGTATGTCTTCCAGTCAGCCAATGCGATCTATGCGAATGTTGTCCGCGGCTTCGGCAAGTCCCGTCAGGTCATGCTCTTCTCCGTCTTCGGCATGATCGTCTGCCGGCAGATCTTCCTCGGCATCACGATGTCCGTCTGGCACGACATCCGTTTTGTCTACGTAGGATTCCCTGTCGGATGGGGCTGCGCGGCAATCTTCTGTATCATCTATTATTACAGGATGATAGCCCGAATGAAGAAGGAACAGCGGACAGCAGAAGCAGCGGCTGCGACAGAGAGCGGAGCTTCACAAGGTTAAAACCGATTCCATTACAGCAAAAAGCCGGCCTGTTTTCAGGCCGGCTTTACTGTTTTCAGAAATTTCTTTATTTTGCCGCATCAAGCGTCAGACTGATATTGATCTCGTTCATACCGTCTGCGTTCGGATTCTTGGAAACAAGGATGTCCAGCTTAGTCCCGGCCGGATCCTTCCAGGAATAACGGCGGGAGTATTTAGTCGTGTCAGAGCTTGTCCACTCAGCAGGCATCTTCTCTCCAAAGAGACCGGCAAGCTCCACGGTCAGACTCTCCAATTTATCCGGAGCTACTGCGATCACATAAGCGGCAGAGTTCATGCTGTTCCCAAGGAAATTATAGATTTCCGTCATACCGTTCATATAATCGTCCCGTTCAATTGTCCGCGTGATCCTACGGATTCCAAACGTCGTATCATTCAGCATGGCTTCCTCGGTCAGTCCAAGCTGCTCAAGCGCATCTTCCGAAGACGTTCCGAAAGCAACCGTTTTGGAAACCAGAGCATTCTCTTCTACCGCAAATGCGTAGTCAAAGAGATTATCCGCTTCTTTTTCGCCGTCTTTTTCTGCTTCTGATGTCTGTTCAGGCGCCTTGTCCGATGACTGCTCTGCCTCGTTGTCCTCTGCTTTGCCGGAACAGCCATTCAGTACGGAAATCAACAGCAGAATCACTGCAATACAGATTATGGATAGTTTTTTCATAACGACCGCCAGCCTCTCCTTATCAAATATAGTTGAACGAATCCGAACTGTTAAACTAATTGTACCGCAAATCTGTTATTTACGCAACAGTATCCTGCCTAATCCTGCGAAATAATGACTAAAAGCGATCCGCTGTCGTAAGTAACGCGGGCGGGTCTGTCATCGCTCATAAACTGATTGCTCAGCCCGATAACCGCGTCTCTGTCCCAATCCGCACGGTACGTGGGATATGCCAGGCCTTCCAGAGTGATTCCTTTCACCGGCGTTCCGAACGGCAGCAGTGAAACATAAGCTGCCGCTGACGTATCAAACCAGTCAGGCCGCCACAGTTCAAACGAGCAGCGTGTGTCTCCGTCTTTGACATTCACAGCTTTGGCCAGATATTTCCCGTCCCAGAACTCCGCCTGGGACGCATACCGGTGCAGCAGATTCAGATTGCCGAAAGAATGATCTGGACGGGTGCCGAACCCGCCGATCAGCCGGATCTCGGCATCAGCTCCTGCAAGACGCAGCGCTTCATCCACTGCAAGCTCCGTGTCCGGCTCATCCTTTTGCACCGGATACAGCAGCGGCGTGATACCCTGTTCCTTCGCGGATGCAAGCAGTGCCGGATCGACTGAATCCATATCTCCCAGCAGGATATCCGGCCGTATGCCGGCTGCAACGAGATGCCTCAGGCCGGAATCCGCGGCGATCACAAGCTCAGGCTTCCAGGAACGCAGGGCTTCCATAAAGGCAGGCGTCAGCTCCGCGCTGCCGCCCGTCGATATCAGAACTCTCATTTTCTCTTCATCACATCGCATGGAAAACACGCGCCGCCTCTGCAGGATCTTCTGCACGGAAGAAACCTGTCCCCATCACGATCACGTTCGCGCCGGCAGCAAGTGTCTCTGCAAGCGTAGAATTATTGATTCCGCCGTCCACCTCGATATTCAGATCCGGTGCCCATTCGCGCAGCGTACGGACCTTATCCAGCGTCTCGGGAATCAGCTTCTGTCCGCCGTAGCCCGGCTGGACCGTCATGATCAGGACCATATCGACGTACGGCAGCACCGGTCTGATGACCTCGACCGGTGTCAGCGGGGAGATCGAGCAGCCCGGATGCACGCCCATCTCACGCAGACGGCAAAGCGCGGCAATAAGCCTGTCGTAATCAATATCCTCCACGTATGAAGCAACATTACCCGGCGTTCCGGCAGCGACGGGAGTCTTACGGAAGGACTCGGCATGGATCGTAATGCCGTCCGCTCCGGCCTTCACAAATGCTTCCGCGAGATCCATCGGATCCGTCACCATCATATGTACGTCAAAGAAAATCTTCGCGTACGGGCGGACGGCCTCTACGAACATAGGCCCGAAGGTCAGGTTGGGCACGAAATGTCCGTCCATGACGTCCAGATGGATATAATCCGATCCGCAGCGTTCCGCCATAGCGATCTGTTCTCCCAGCCTGGAAAAATCACAGGCAAGCACCGATGCTGATAAAAGATTCATGTTGTTCTCCTTTTCTGGAATTGTATCTGCTGTTATGTCTGCTCCTTTGTCAAAAGATCTGTCCTACCGGCCCACCGGGTCCTGTCAGGGCCGGATCCTGGTCTTATAGAGTTCACTGTCCGGAAAAGCCTCTTCCGCCTCTGCCAGCATCTTCAGATAGCTCTCGTAGCGGAATCCCACGATCTGTCCCTCACGGACCGCTTCCCGGACCGCGCAATCCGGTTCTTCATGATGCCGGCAGCCGGTATAATAGCACTTTCCGAGATACGGCGCGAATTCCGGGAAATACCCTGCAAGATCATCGGGATACAACGTCAGGTCCAGAGATGTGAAGCCCGGCGTATCCACGAGATAGCCAGGCTGCTCCCTTTGCAGACCCGGCAGTTGGATCAGCTCCGCACAGCGCGTCGTATTGCGCCCGCGCTGGATCTTTTCGCTTAAGGACCCCGTTTCGAATGTTTCATCCGGCAGCAGGCTGTTGAGCAGTGAGGACTTGCCGACACCGGACGGCCCTGCGAAAACACTGATCCGTCCCGCAAGCTCCGCCCGCAGTTCTTCGACTCCGAGTCCTGTCGCCGCACTGGTGCAGATCACCCGGAATCCGGCTTTCCTGTA
The DNA here is from genome assembly GCA_017441925.1 of Bacillota bacterium. Lineage (GTDB taxonomy): Bacteria > Bacillota > Clostridia > Lachnospirales > Bianqueaceae > RUG12817. The sequence goes on along the minus strand of JAFRUE010000011.1, from coordinate 44,990 downwards.
GCCTTCCGCCCTCTCCCGGATCATGCCTTCATCCGTCCCTTCCAATGTATCCCACTTATTGAAGATCAGGACCGGACGGATCTCCGCCTTGCGGATCATCAGGAGCATTTTCTCCACGAGATCAAAATTCGGCTCCGGAACCGTCGCCGCGATCACAACGAGCGCCTGATCCACATTGCTGACCTGCGGCCGGAGCATTTCGTTCCGGCGCGGCAGGATCGCCGTGACCAGTCCGCCCTCCGTGTATTCGGCCAGATCACCGACCATCGGCGTGACGCCTTTTTTGCGGAAAGTCCCCTTGCCGCGGCACCGTGTGATCCTGATCCCGTTTACCATAACACTCGAGCCGATCGGAGCGCCCTGTGCGAAGATTGCCGCGGAAGCACTGACGGCTTCTCCGGATCCTGCTCCGTCTGTCTCGGCAACATCATAAAAACCTGCTATCGATCGTATTATTCTGCCGGTCGGCATATTCGTCTCACCCTAATGTGACGCTGAACTGTTCCTGTCCGTTCACAAGAACATGCAGCACGACTGTCCCTGCAGGATACTCGATCCAGTAATCCTTGGACGCCATATCCTGCGCGCTCAGCTTCTGACTAAAGACGGACACCCTGGTCCCATCGCTCTTCTCCGCTTCTACTGTGACCTGTCCGGAAATGCCTGCCCCGGAACTGTCCTCCTGACCGGCGAAAAGATCTGCGGACAGCAGGAACCGTCCGTTGCTGCCGCCTTCCGATGAATCCTCCGCTTTCCCGGAAGAGACCGTAATATCGACGGACATATTAGCCTGCAGTTTGGAACCGCCCACCGGGCTTTGCGCCAGTATAACGCCTTTTTCCACTGTTTCGCTCGAAGCTTCCGTCGTCTTGCCGACCTTGAGTTTCAGCTCTGTCAGCATCGCGGCGGCTTCTTCCGCTGTATTGCCGCGGAGATCAGGGACGGATACCATTTCCATGTCCCTGACTCCGACTGTCAGGATCACAGTCGTAGTGGAAGTGATTTCGGAGCCTGCATAAGGCGCCTGTGAAATAACGACTCCTACCTGTTCGTCTTTTGTGACCTGCTGTTTACGGATCTCATAGGTAATGCCGAGATCAGCAAGCGACTGTATGACCTCTTCATACGGCTTGTTCTCGTAATCCGCGATCCGCGATACCGTCCTCTCTCCCCGTGAGATCGTCAGCGCGACCTCAACACTATCACCCGCGTGGAATTCCGTATTTGCTTTCGGATCCTGGAATACGATCACGCCTTCCGCGAAATTCGCATCATAGATATAGGCAGCCTCGGTGAATGTTACATGGATTCCTTTATCCGCCGCGGCCAATTTTGCCTCATCGATCGTCATGCCCTGGAAACCCGGCAGCAGGACGATCTGTGCTTCGGCTTCGGAAGCGGCTCCATTCCCTCCGGGATCCGAATTCTGGCGGAGGAAACGCGCGATCACGCTGACAAGCAGCGCAAGCGCCAGACAGAGGCCAAGCGTCAGGATCAACACCCCGTGACGCTGCCAGAAAGTCAGTTTCGGCTCTTCCATGCCTGAATTGGCGCCTCCGACCACGTACTCGCCGCTCTGGGAGGCTTTACGGATATCTTCGTCCGTTACCGGCTTCAGATGAATATCTGTCCCCGATCCGGCCGCTCCCGTATGCGTCGGATCCTTAAAAACGCGGCGCAGATCCGCGATCAGCTGATCACAGCTCTGATAACGGTCCTCCGGATTCTTCCGGGTCAGTCCGTAAATGATCGTCTCAAGTCCCGGCCAAAGATCCGGCACTTTCTCCCGGGGAGACGGCATCGGCTCTTTGACCTGTTTCAGCGCGACTTCCACAGGTGATTCTCCGTCAAAAGGCACGTCTCCGGTCGCCATCTCATACATCGTGATTCCGAGAGAATACAGGTCGCTGCGGGCATCGACAGCCTTGCCGCGGGCCTGTTCCGGCGAAATATAATGCACCGATCCCATCGCTTCTTTGCTGTCCGGAACCGTATCCGATTTGGCAAACATCGCGATGCCGAAATCCGTGACTTTGACTTCTCCCTGCGGGCTGACAAGTACGTTCTGCGGCTTGACGTCCCGGTGGACGATATTCGCCCGGTGCGCGCAGCGCAGACCTTCGGCGATCTTAAGCGTGACCTTGACGATCTCGTCAGAAGACATATGACGGCGGTGAGAAATGTATTCTTTCAAGGTAATGCCTTCGACATATTCCTTGACCATGTACTGCAGGCCCTGTTCGGAGCCGACATCATAGATGCCCGCGATATTCGCGTGCGACAGCATCGCGACAGCGTGCGCTTCTCTCTGGAAATTCTCTTCCTGAACCGGATCGTTGCTGCAGTCTTCCCGCATGACCTTGACGGTAACTTCGCGGTGCAGCTTTCTGTCCAAAGCGCGGAAAACAACGGCCATACCGCCGCTTCCGATGATTTCCTGCAGCTCATACCTCTCCGCGATCAGCGTACCGATGGGAAACATTATCTCACCTCCTTCCCAAGATCTGCCAGAATGACGGAAACATTGTCGGATCCGCCGTTCCTGTTGGCCTCCTGTATCAGCATTTCTACACGCACAGACAGCGGATAGCTGTTGATCCGCATGATCTCGCTGATCCTGCTGTCGTCGACCTGTCCGTGCAGACCGTCCGAACACAGAAGCAGCATTCTGGGGTATCCGATCGGAATCCGGTAGATATCAGCCTGAACAGACTTATTGGTTCCGACCGCTCTTGTGATCAGATTCCGGTCACGGTGCACCCGCGCCTCTTCCTCAGTGATCTGTCCCCTCTGGACCATTGCTTCGACCAGTGAATGATCGGTCGTGATCCGTACAAATTCATCTCTGTAATTAATGGCATAAAGCCTGGAATCTCCGATATTTATGCAGTATACCGCGTCTTCATAGACTGAAGCCGCGACAAAAGTCGTCCCCATCCCGGCGTATTCAAGATGGTGCACCGCGATGTCGTATACGTCCGCGTTCACAACGATCCCCATCTCGCGGAACAGATCCTGAGGGTCACCAGGCCACGAGCTCCGGGCGAAACGGACCGCGCTCTCAACAGCCGCGGCCGCCGCGACTTCTCCAGCCGCTTCTCCTCCCATTCCGTCTGCCACGATATACAGATTCGGGAAGATGCCGACCGGCCTGTCGCTGGCATAGACCCGGTCCTGATTCACCAGTCTGCGAACACCGATATTACTGTCCGCTGCCGATCTCACATCTATCCCTCCTTCACACTGCTGTGTCTGCGCCGCAGCTGTCCGCACGCGGCATCGATATCCTGTCCCATTTCCCGGCGTACAGTGACCGGGATATGCTCTTTCTCAAGTATATTGGCAAAAGCTCTGACTCTTTCGGGATCCGATCCCGAGAGATCGCGCTCCGTTACCGGATTCAGCGGGATCAGATTAACGTGCGCAAGCATTCCGCGCAGCTTTCCCGCAAGTTCTTTTGCCTGTGCCGCCGCGTCATTGACATCACGGATCAGTGCGTATTCAAACGTGATCCGTCTATGCGTTCTGTCGGTATAATACCTGCAGGCGGCAAGCAGTTCTTCCATCGTAAAACGGTTCGCGACCGGCATGATCTGCCGCCGGACCTCATCATTCGGCGCATGCAGCGATACCGCAAGCGTGACGCCCAGATCCAGATCCGCAAAACGCCTCATTTCGTCCGTAAGTCCGCACGTGGAAACTGTCAGGTTCCGGATGCTCAGGTTCTTTCCGGCCGGATCCGTGATCAGCTTCAGGAAGCGGATCAGTTCATCATAGTTATCAAACGGTTCGCCGCAGCCCATCACGACCACGTGTGAGACCGTCACGCCTTCCGCTGCCTCAACGGCATAGATCTGCGAAACCATTTCTCCGGCAGTCAGATCCCGTTTGCGTCCGGCCAGCGTCGACGCGCAGAACCGACAGCCCATACGGCAGCCGACCTGCGAGGAAATACACAGGGAATACCCGTAATGATACCGCATCAGGACGGTCTCGATCTGCTCTCCGTCCCAGAGCGTCATCAGATACTTGACCGTATCGTCGCTTCGGGAACGCTGTGCCAGAGCGATTGTCGCGCTGTGCAGCGGCAGTTCTGCGTCCAGTCTGTCCCGCAGGACTTTCGGGAGATTTGTCATTTCTCCATAGGAAAAAACATGCTCCTTATGCAGCCAGCCAAAGATCTGTTGCGCGCGGAAGGCTTTCTCCCCCTGTGAAAGCAGATACGCTTTCCACTCATCCGGCATCATCGAAAAGGCATCCGGTGTCTTCATCATTCCTCCAAATACTCTCAGCCGCGGCGGCACATTCTTGCGATAAAGAATCCGTCAAGTCCGTCCGCCTCGGGAAAAATCGTCAGCATCCCGGGCTCTGCCGGTCCGGCTGTCCCTCCGAAGCGGACTTCCGGCCAGTCGTCAGGCAGCGCGTCACGCGCAAATTCCGGATGATCCGCCAGAAACGCGGCGACATTTTCCTCATTCTCGACAGGTGAAAGTGTGCACGTGCTGTATACGAAAACGCCTCCCGGACGTACGGCCTGCGCGGCTATGTCCATCATCCGGCGCTGCAGCCTGGACAGTTCCGCCAGATCCTCATATCTGCGGTGCCGTTTCATATCCGGCTTATTGCGGAGCACTCCGAGCCCTGAACACGGAGCATCCAGAAGGACGCGGTCCCATTTGCCGGCATCTTCAGGACGCGGCACCGCAGCGTCTGAGACCGACACCTGCACGATGGACGTGCCGAGGCGGCCGGCGTTCTCCGTGATCCTGGAACATTTCGCCTCTGAAATGTCCCTCGCGCTTACGAGCCCGCAGTTCCCCATACGCTCCACCATATAAGTGGATTTACCGCCCGGCGCGGCGCACATGTCCAGGATCCGTTCTCCCGGCTGCGGATCCAGCGCACGAACGCAGAGCATCGAACTCTCATCCTGTACCGTAAAGTGTCCCTGCGCAAAAGCCCGAAGTTCTGTAATGTCTCCGGGATTTACAAGCTGCAGTGCGTCCTCCAGATACAGTCCCTGACGGACCGTGCAGGCCGCAAGCTCCTGCTTCAGCTGTTCCGGATCTGTCTTCAGCCGGTTCACACGGATCGAAAGCGCCCGCGGCGTACTCAGGTTCCGCGCGATCCCGATGCATGTTTCAAGTCCGTACGCGTCTCTCCACATCTCAAGCATCCACTGCGGGAGGCTTGCGCGGACAGACCAGTGCGCGGCCGGATCAAGTGACGCCTCCGGCCAGGATTCTTTCAGGTTCTCCCGGAGCGTTGCCCGGAGCACCGCGTTGACAAAGCCCGCGAGCCTCTTATATGGAGACTGCTTCACCAGCCTGACTGCCTCATTGACTGCCGCGCTCTGCGGGATCTTCGGCAGGAAAAGCAGCTGCGCGGCGCTGACCTCAAGTACCTGCCGGATATATGGATCCATACGCGCTGCAGGCGTACGGGAATACAGATCGATAAAACAGTCGAGCCGCAGATCATACGTCAGGACCGTATAGACCAGTTTCGTGATCAGGGCCTTCTGCTCTCTGCGCCACTCCGGATGCTGCCGGAAGAGACCGTCCAGCTCATCGGACGCGTAGCGTTCTCCACTTTCCAGCCGGCCAAGGATGCGGACGGCTTCAAGCCTCTCGTTGCAGCTCATTGTTCAAGCCCGAGCGTCTTGCCCCAGAGCGGGCACCCCCGCAGGAAAACATCTGCAGGGAGCGGTTTCTTTCCCGGCAGCTGCAGCGTCAGGAGCTCCAGCAGCCCGTCCCCTGTCTGTACAAGGATCTGCTTCCCGGCGTTCCCGCCTGCCTCGCGGACTTCTTCCTGTGTCAGAACCGTTCCGCAGGCGCGGCCTGCGTCATCCGTTCCAGCGGCTGCTGATGCGCCGGTTGCTCCGGAACTGTCCCGGAATATCCGTCCGGCAAGGATCTTGAGTACTTTCCCCTCATATGTCGTATAAGTTGACGGCCATGGTGTAAACGCCCGGATCTGACAGTCCAGAAGCCAGGCAGACCTGGTAAAATCAAGCCTGCCGTCTTCCCTTGTCAGCATCGGTGCGTAAGTCGCGAACTCCGGATCCTGTGGAACTCCGACAAGGTCTTTACCGGCCTCATAATCATCAAGCACCTTCCGGAGCGCTTTCTGGCCAAGCTCTTCGAGCCTGTCGAAAAGAGTCTCCCCGGTATCGGTATCCCGGATCGGGATGATCTCCTTATGCAGGATATTACCGGTATCCATTCCCTCGTCCAGCCGCATGATCGTAACGCCTGTCTCCCGGTCGCCGGCAGCGATCGCGCGCTGGATCGGCGAAGAACCGCGGTAGCGCGGCAGGAGAGACGCATGGACGTTCACGCACGGCGCGATATCCAGGATCGGTTTCGGCAGGATCTGGCCAAAAGCCGCCACGACCATGACGTCCGGCTTCTGTTCCTCAAGCAGTCTGACCCACTTATCCCGGCGGATCCGCACTGGCTGATAGACCGGGATCCCGTGACTCTCGGCGATCACCTTGACCGGAGGCGGCGTCATAACGGCTTTACGTCCCTGCGGCCTGTCCGGCTGCGTATAGACCGCGATCACGTTCTCCCCGGCGTCCAGAAGGCTCGTCAGGATCCCTCCGGCAAAATCCGGCGTTCCCATGAATACGATCCGCATCAGTCTTTCTCCCCTTCCGGTGCGTCCACTGTTTTGTCCGTATACAGAATTCCGTGCAGATGGTCGATTTCGTGGCACATGCAGCGTGCCAGCAGTCCTGTCCCTGTGCGGGTATACGGCTTGCCGTTCTCATCCAGCGCGCGAACCGTTACTGTTTCGGGCCGGTTCACATATCCGCTCTTACCGGGAATGCTCAGGCATCCCTCCGCCTCGCAGATATTGCCTTCCATCGCAATGATCTCCGGATTGATCAGCACGAGCTGTTCATCCTCTTCACCGGTATCGATCACGATCACCTGTTTGAGAACGCCGACCTGGACCGCGGCAAGACCAATGCCGTTCGCGTCATACATTGTGTCCCACATGTCCTCGATCAGCATCTCAAGCCTCCTGTCGAACTTGTCGACCGGCTTGGACTCCTTACGCAGGATCTCGTCTCCGTCTACCCGAATGCTTCTCAATGCCATAATCAGTTCCTCTCTTTTTCAGTACATATTGACGGGATTCAGATCGGCCGCCGCCGCAACGTCCCGGTATTTCTGCCGGAATTCCTCCAGGCACACGCCTGCCATGCGGATCAGCGGTTCCTCCTCCGGATGCCGCACGAGCAGTTTCCAGCGGAAAATATTATCGATCCGGCCAAGCTCCGCCGGAGACGGGCCGAGTACCACGGCTTCGCCGGATTCCGCCGTCTCGCTCTCCCGCTGCAGGATCCCGGCTAGATCACCGGCCGCCTGCCTTACTTTATCTTCTTCCCGCCCGGTCAGCAGGATCTGCAGGAAATGCGCAAAAGGCGGACAGGCGAGCATCTGCCGGGAAGCAAGCTCCTGCCGGTAGAATTCCGCGTCGTCGTGCGCCGCCACGCTCTGCAGCACATAATGTTTCGGTTCATAGGTCTGGATCAGCACCTCTCCGGGACGGTCTCCCCGTCCCGCGCGGCCTGCCACCTGCGTCAGCAGCTGGAAGGTCCTTTCGGTGCTGTGAAAGTCGGGATAATACAGGCTCATATCCGCCGAGATCACACCGACCAGTGTGACGAGCGGCATATCCATTCCCTTGGCGATCATCTGCGTCCCGACGATGATGTCCGCCTTATGGTCCCTGATCTGCTCGTAAGCCTCCTGGAAACCGTTCTTCCCGGAAGTTGTGGACGCGTCCATGCGCAGGATCCGAGCGTCCGGGAAAAGCCCGGCCAGATCCTCTGCGATCCGTTCCGTTCCCATGCCCGACATCCGCAGATACCTGGAACCGCAGCTCGGGCAGGTATTCACAGGCTGGACGGCGCGGCCGCAATGATGACAGATCAGCAGGTTCTGTTCTTTGTGATAGGTATACGGCAGAAAACAGGCCGGACAGCGCAGGACAAAACCGCATTTGCGGCAGCTGACAAAGGACGAATAGCCTCTCCGGTTCAGGAAAAGAATGCTTTGTTCGTTCCTGGCCAGCCGGTCCTTGAGCGCGGCGATCAGCTCACCGGAGAAACCGGTCATATTCCCTGCGGCCATCTCTCTGCGCATATCGATCAGACGGATCGCCGGCAATACCGCGTCCTGCACGGCGCGTCGGGAGAGCCGCAGCAGCTCTGCCTGGCCTTCCATAGCCTGATAATAACTCTCGCAGGACGGCGTCGCGGAACCCAGGACCAGCGGGAAGCCGCCTCTTGCAGCCATTTCCTCTGCTACTTCTCTTGCGTGGTAGCGCGGCGTGATCTCGGATTTATAGCTTGACTCGTGCTCCTCGTCCAGTATGATCAGTCCGGGATCAGGCATCGGCGCAAACAGGGCGGAACGCGGTCCGACCACGACCTTGGCCGCTCCTCGGCGGATCCGCAGCCATTCGCGCGAACGCTCGGTATCATTCAGCCGGCTGTGCAGTACGGCGATACGGTCTCCGAAACGCCTGCCCAGCCTCTCCACGAGCTGCGGTGTCAGACTGATCTCAGGCACCAGCAGATACGCGCCTTTCCCGGCCGCGAGCACCTGCTCCATACAGCTCATGTAGACTTCGGTCTTACCGCTTCCCGTGATCCCGTACAGCAGGAATTTGCTGTTTTGTCCCTCGCGGAAAGCCCGGATGATCCTGTCCGCAGCCTGCCTCTGCTCGGCATTCAGCTCTTTCCCCGGATCCGTAGCTTTCTGCATAACAAGAGGAGCCGGGGTCTCGTCCGACTCTTCGAAGCATTCGATAATACCTTTATTCTCCAGAGAGCGGACCGATGAACGTGCCGCTCCTGATGCTTTCATCAGCAGGGACAGACTCCAGTCCGGATGCTCCGCAAGCACGCTGAGGAAACTTTTCTGCCCGCTGCCGGCACGGTCTGCCGGTAACGGATCCCTCAAAAATCTCGCGTAAACGCGGACCTGTGTGGTCTTGTCCGGATCCCTCGGGACAAAGAGCGCAAGACATGACGAAAGCGGTGCGTCATAGCGCCGGCTCATCCATTCCGCCATCCCGAGCTCCCGCCCGGTGAAGACGGGCTCCCGACCCGATACACTTGCGATCTGTTTGATCCGGCCGATGGAGCCGTCCGCGGTCTCAGAAAGCCCGAGAACAAAACCGTCCAGCATCCTGTCCCCTTTTCCGAAGGGAACACGGACCATGCTGCCGACCGGAACATTCATCCCCTCCGGCACACGGTAAGTATAGATTGAATCCGCTGCGTGCGCCGTCAGTTTTACGATGATCTGGGCAAATGCCACTTATTCGTCGTCCTCCATATCGCGGCTGAAATCGACTACGGCCATATCCTCATAATGCAGATCTTTCTCTGCGGCAGCTTTCTCCTCCGGCATCTGGATGGCGATCTTGCCGGCAGCCATCTCCGCGACGGCCTCGGACAGCACATTGCGGTCTCCGTCAGTCTCCGGGATCATCATCTGATCACCGTTCACGATCTCGCGGGCTCTGCGCGCAGCAGCCATAACGATGCTGTAGCGGGAATTGATCTCGGCGATCCCCTTCTCTTTGTTTACGTTATTAACAGTCTCAATCAGTTCTCCATAAGACGGATGCAGCATTTTGTACCTCCAGTTTTCTTTTATAAATTCATAAGTTTCGCTTCCTCGCGGAAACGGCTGATCAGATCCTGCTTCTGGCAGGACCTCTCATGCATGACTTCAATGATCTGTTCGACTTTGTCCGTGCATTCGGCGACATCCTCGTTCACAACGATATAGTCGTATTCGTGCATCTTTTCGATCTCGCGTCTGGCCTGCGAAAGCCTCCGCGCGACCTGCTCCTCTGTCTCTGTCCCGCGTCCTGTCAGCCGCTCCTTAAGGATCGACATGGACGGTGCCGTCAGGAAGATCAGCCCGGCCTCAGGGAATTTGCGCTTGACCTGCAGAGCGCCCTGCGGCTCGATCTCCAGGATCACGTCACAGCCTTCTTTAATCTGTTCCATGACATACTCACGCGGCGTCCCGTAGAAATTGCCCGAGAATTCTGCCCATTCCAGGAAGCGGTTCTCCATGATTCCCTGCTGGAAATCCTTTCTGGAGATAAAGAAATACTCGCGGCCGTCCTGCTCGCCTTCACGCGGAGAACGTGTCGTGGCCGAGATGGAGAGACGGTATTTCCCGGTCTTCATAAGATTATTGACGATCGTACCCTTCCCGGCTCCGCTGAAGCCCGAGATGATGACCAAGAGTCCGTGACGGCTCATTTGCCTGCCTCCTCTGTGATATTTGCGGCAGCGCGCGCCGCGATCGTTTCCGACTGGATTCCCGACAGGAGCAGATGTCCCGATTCCAGTACCAGGACCGCGCGTGTCTTGCGCCCGTAGGACGCATCGATCAGCTTGCCCGCGTCTCTCGCTTCCTGTACTGCCCGTTTGATCGGCGCCGAATCCGGGTTCAGCACCGCCAGCACCTTATCGGCATTGACGACGCTTCCGTATCCTACATTTATCAGATCCATATGATTCACCCGGTCCCGTTATTCCAGATTCTGGATCTGTTCTCTGACCTTCTCGATCTCTTTCTTAAGGTTCAGGGCTTCCTGCGTAACAGACAGGCTGCCCGCCTTGGAAGCGATCGTATTGGCCTCCCGGTTGAACTCCTGCAGAAGGAAATCAAGCTGTCTGCCGACCGGCTCCTCACTGCCCAGAAGCTGCCGCAGCTGGGCGATATGGCTGGTCAGACGGACCATTTCCTCATCGATACAACAGTGATCCGCGTAGAAAACGATCTCGTTCTCAAGAAGCCCTCTGTCCACCGCGATCCCGCTGTTACGGGACAGGATTTCCTGAATACGGCGCGTCAGTTTCTCACGATAGGCATCCTCGATCTCCGGAGCGGACTGCTGCAGGCTCTGAACGATCCTCTCGATCTCCGAAGCCTTGCCGAGCAGATCCTCGCGGATCCGCATGCCTTCCCTCTCACGCATGTCGTTGAATTGCTCCAGCGCCGCCTGGACCGCTTCTTCAAGCAGCGGCCAGACATCCTCGGGATCCGTATCTTTCTGCCGGGTCTGCAGCATATCCGGGATCCTCAGCACATGGCTGATTCCAAGATCATCCGGAAGCCCGTAGCGCTCGGAAGCCTCCCGGAGAGCAGCAACATACGCGCCAAGATCTTCGCTGACGGTGACCGTTTTCTGTCCCTCGCCCGGCTCATAGTTGATATAGACGTCCATCTTGCCGCGGGCAACGGACTGTGCGATCAGGTTCTTGACGTCGTTCTCCAGCGCCAGGATCACACGGGGCATCTTCACGTTTGTTTCCAGATAACGGCTGTTAACGGACTTGAGCTCTACCGTCATCCGGGACGAATCCCGCTCGGCAACGCCTCGTCCGAAGCCGGTCATGCTGTGGATCATGAATATTACTCCTTACTGAATACTCTATAGTTCATCGGTGTGCATACGTACACACATAATCATTATACTGTTTTGATGTCAAAAATGCAAGGGTTCGACAACAAGTGTTTTCTGATGTGTATAGATCACAAAACCCGGCTTGGACCCTGACGGTTTCTTGACATAACGGCGCTCGGTATAGTCCACGGCCACACGGGAATCCTCCGATACGCTTGAATGCGCAGCGGCGATCCGCGCGGCATCAATGATGCTCTGCTCGGTATAATCAAGGCCAAGTTTACGGTCTCCGCAGAAGAGGATCGTGTGGGAGCCCGGGACATTCTTCACATGCAGCCAGATATCATACGGTGAAGCCATTTTGAATGTCAGCAGATCGTTCTGCATGTTGTTCTTTCCGACAAGGACCCGCAGTTTCTCGCTCGTCTCAAAGACCAGCGGATGGCTTGCCTGCAGGTTTTTCTTCTTATTGCGGCCGGCAGTGTGCTTCAGATAGCCGGTCTGCGCAAGCTCTGAACGGATATCCTCAATATCCTTCTCACAGTCCGCAAGCTCCATCGCGTTCAGGATGCTGCGCAGATAAGCGACTTCCTCGCGAGTCTCCTTAAGCTGCCCCGTCAGCGCTTCTTCTGTTCTCTTAAGCTTGTCGTATTTCTTATAATTCCTCTGCGCGTTCTGCGAAGGCGTCAGATTCGGATCCAGTGCGATCTCCGTCATGACCGGCGGATCCTGGTAGAAATCCTCTGTCTCAAGCAGCGTGTCGCCCTGTTTGATCCGATAGATGTTCGCAAGGATCAGATCCCCGGCTCTGCGATAAGGCTCGCGCTCCTTCGTCTCGGCCATCTGGCGGTCCTGCAGCTCTTCCTTGCGCTCGGCGCGGTCCAGATTGCTGATGACCAGATGCCGGAGGTCCTGCGCTTTCTGCTTGAGGCGGTTCTTGTTGTCCTCTCGGACATAATATGCGTCGAGCAACTCACTCGGGCTGCTAAATCCCTGGTATTCAGTGTCCGCCATCATGCGGCTCTCGACCATACAGTATTCTCTGTTCGCGAAGATCCTCGGATCCGGCCGCAGCCGCAGCGTCTCGTGGAAATACTTGTAAAAGCCGGCAAAAAGGCTTTCTCTCTCTGCTTCCGTCAGATCCGTGTAGCTTTTGCCGCCGTCGATCCCGGCCGCGAAACAGATCTCGGCCGTCGTAAACGGACTGATCCCGTTCCAGATCTGGAACATGCTCTTGCGGATCGCTCCCGTCCTGCCGTCCCATGCGGCGTCAAAATCCGCCTGTTCCGCGGTTTCGCGCGGATCCAGACGATGATTGTGGGAAGGTGTCTCGTAAGCGAGCCCCGGCAGCACGGTCCGGAAAGAGCTCATGGATTGTCCGACATGATGCACGCTGTCGATGATCCGTCCGTTTTCGTCGACAAGGATCAGATTGCTGTGCCGGCCCATGATCTCCAGGATGATCCGTTTCTCACAGGGATCTCCCAAATCGCTGTAGCCCTGCACGGCGATCTCCAGAATCCGGTCAAAACCGATCTGCCGGCATTCAAGGATCCTGCCGGAGTTGAAGTGTTTGCGGAAAAGCATGCAGAACATCGGCGGCTCAAGCGGTGTCTCCGGTTTCTGTTCCGTCAGGTAAAAGCGTGCGCTTTCCGCATGCGCGGACAGGAGCAGACGGCTGACATCCCGACCTCTGCGGATCTGCAGCACGACCTCGTCCTTTTCCGTCTGGTAGATACGGTCGATCTTGCCGCCGGTTATCCTCTCCTCGAGCTCCTCCGTCACTTTATAGGTCGTCGTTCCGTCAAATGCCATTTGCGCAAGCCTCCGCAAATCCTTTGAAAAGGCTCTTTGCCGCACGGTTCCAGTCTTCCGGAGCGCTCTCTACGGCCATGTACTCGGGATGCCACTGCACGCCGAGGAAGAAATTCCGGTACGAAGGCATCTCGATCGCTTCGACCACGCCGTCCTGGCTGTAGGCGACGGCTTCGCAGCCCTGCGCAAGCGTCCGTACGGCCTGATGATGGAAACTGTTCACCCAGATCCGGTTGCGGGTCTCTCCGTCCTTTTTCAGGATCTTCTCGAGAAGAGAACCTTCCTTGACCTGCACAAGATGGGAAACGATTTTGCCCTTGGAGGGCTGCTGATGCGCAAGCTTCGGCGCGTCGCTCCTCGCGCGGAACTGTGACGGCAGATCCTGCCAGAGCGTCCCGCCAAGCGCTACGTTCATCAGCTGGATCCCTCTGCAGATGCCGAATACCGGCTTCCCGGCCTGTACGGCCGCACGGCACAGACGGATCTCCATCTCGTCCCGCTCCTCGTCCGACTCACCGCAGCCCGCAAGCGTCTGTTCGCCGAAACGAACCGTCACGATGTCGTTCCCTCCGGTAAAGAGGAACCCGTCCATCTGTTCGACGATCTGCGCGATATCCTGGTCCGTCAGTCTGTACGGCAGCAGAATGGGGACAGCGCCTGCCTGCAGCACACTGTCCGCGTAGTTTTCCCGCAGAAAATACGCCGGCCGCTCATCCAGTCTGGATATCGTCATTCCGATCAGTGGTTTTCTCTCTGCGCTCATTTATATCATCCTTTCCCGTCTATAATCTCATAAGGCTCCTGCTGTCCGGAAGCATGCAGCGTCCGGCCGTCCTGCAGAATGCGGTATCCGTCCTTTTCTGACCACAGCACATCATAGACATGCCCGCGGATCCGCAGCCCGGTAACTTCCAAACGTCTGAATCCAAGCCGCAGCGGCTCAAAACGGATCCTGTCTTCCGTCAGCTGTACTCCGGCCGCATAGGTCACGATCAGATCCATCCAGAACGAATGGTTGTAATCCGGTTCATCGCTCAGCGGTTCTCCACTCTCCGGATTGTAATGCTCCACAAGATACGGTTTCGTGGGATCTCCGTCCCTGAAATGCTCTGCCGCGTACTGCCTCAGCACCTTTGCGAATTCCGCATCATATCGGTGGCCGCTGCGCAGGCTTTCGTTACCAAGCGCCGCCAGCGCGATCCCGGTCGTATACGGCCAGGAAGGTCCATCCCAGACACAGCCGTTCCGCCCCTTAAAGAACAGATTCTGCCAACCGCCGTCCGGCGCGTAGACCTCGCACTTCTTTGACACGGACGGATATCCGCTGGCCGAGGCAAATTCTTCCGGATCAAGCAGAGTTTCAATTCCGTTCTCCGCTCCGATCCCGGCCCACCAGGGATATACACCGACGATATTCTTGACCATCGCCTTTTCGTCGGTCTGATAATGCAGATCGTAGTAAAATTCTGTCTGCGTGTCGTACATTTTGTTATGGATATCCGCTGCGATCCTCCCGGCAAGAGCACTGTAGCGCTCCGCGTCCGTGTCCCCAAGCGTACGGCAGCAGGCCGCAAGGCCTTTCACATTCAGATAATGATACACGCTGCGGTCGACACGCTTAAGCGGCGTATAGGTCGTCTTGTCTCTCGGATCCTTCGGATACGGAGCGAATGCCCAGTAACTCGGCTGATATTCCTTGCCGGTCCGGGCATGCGTATATTCTGTCTGCAGTGCGTCATCCGGATTGCCGTAGATCCTGCAGTGTCCCTCCACAAAAGCTTTCATCGCGGGCAGCATCTCACGGAGGAACTCTTTGTCGCCGTCCGCAAGATACAGCTGCCAGACCGCCCACACACCGAAATTCGAATAAGAAACCGTCTTCTCGGAAGTCGTCATGCAGACCGGGATCCCGTCCCCGTCCGCTGAACTGTAGAAAGTCCGCAGGATCTCTTTTGCGAGTTCCGGATCTTTCCACCGCAGATCCATCACATGCAGCGGTGTCGAAAGCGGAATCAGTTTGGAAAACTCCCAGCCCTTGCTCTCGAACGGCTCGTCGCCCATCTTGCGGGAACGTCCTTCGAACATGACCGGATGGCTGAAATTGCCGAACCGCGGATCCGCGAGACAGCTTTTCAGAATATAATTCCGGTATTGCCAGGTCTGGTCATAGATCTCGCTGCTGCTCGCGAACTGCGCACCGCGCCCGGTAAAATCCGTCCATTCCTGCATGGCTTTGCTGCAGTAATCCTGCGGCTCGGTGCAGGTCCTTCTGATATCGGCAAGCTTAGCCCGTATCGAATCCTCTGTCTCCTGCGAGAGATTGCCCAGCTGACAGAATGCCTGTATACACCGGGTCTCCCCCGGCTGCAGCACTGCGGAGAAAGGTTCTGCTTTCGAATCTGCGTCCCATACCGAACAGCCGCCTACGGTATATCCGTAAAGCGGCAGCTCCGCCTTGAAAAAGTATCCGTTCTCTGCCTTGACCTGCGCTTTCTCCGGGCGGCACGCAAACCGCAGCCGGAGCGGCTTATCCGTCAGATTCGTCCACTTTTGCAGGGACACTGCCGTATCGCTTTCGAGCAGAAGTTTTATCTCTTCCACTGTGAAATCTTCATTTGCGAACGACAGCGTCAGATCATAAGGGCGCCATACTGTCCGGGCAAGAGCCCAGTCCGGCTCCGGGATCCCTTCCGGCTGCACCGTGAAGAGCTCCGTCAGATTTGTTTTGTGGATGAAATCGATCCGTCCGGCAAATCCCGGAACAGGCTCAAGCCATGAGACCCATGCCCTTCTCCCGACCGGTCCGAAAAGACGTTTACCGGTCCGTGTCCGCAGACAGCGGTTGATATAGCTAAGTTCTTTCATGTCTGATCCAGCAGGCGCCGCGGCGCCTTTCCCTCCCTGAATTACAGGACCATGCCGAGATGGCTCCCCTGTCTGGTTTTCTGCACGCGGATCTGCTTGGGGATCGCGGCGGCAAGCTCCTCTACATGGGAGATCACACCGACCATCCGGCTGCCGTCCGACAGCTTGCCAAGCGCTCCGATCACCTGCTCGAGCGCGCTCTTGTCAAGCGATCCGAAACCTTCATCGATAAAGATCGCATCGACTTCAACTCCGCCTGCGAAGGCCGTGATGACGTCGGAAAGTCCCAGTGCGAGCGACAGCGACGCGAGGAAAGACTCCCCGCCCGACAATGTGGACGCAGGCCTCTTCTTACCGGTGAAATGATCTAGGACCTCGATATCGAGGCCTGCCGCGCTCCTGCGGTTCTGTCCCTCGGTCTGCCGCAGCAGCGTATAACGGCCGCCGCTGATCCCGGTCAGGCGCGCGTTCGCGTAGTCCAGGATCCTTTCAAAATAGAACGCCTGAATGTACTGTTCAAATGCGAGCTTGACTTTGCCGGCGGAATCGCCGTTCGCGATCCGCGAGAGATTCAGATCTTCCGCATAGGTCTTGTTCGCGGCATCCAGTCTGGCAAGTGTGCCGCGGCATCTGTCAAGGGCAGCGGTATTCTGCCGGACCCGCGCGTTTTCGTCGTTCGCACGCTCGCGGACGGACTGACGGGCGGCTGTAAGCGCGGCTTTCTCCTGCGTCAGTTCCGCTTCGGACGGCTGGCTTTCCATGGCCGCAGCCTTAGCGTCCGCAGTGCTCTGCAGCGTCTCGAGGACCCCCTGTCCCTGCTTCTGCTCCTCGGTCAGTGTACGCTCATCGGCTTCAGCTTTGTCGAGATTCTGCTGCAGCGTCCCGGCTTCCTGCCTCAGACCGGTCTGCTCTTTCCGCAGGGCGTCAACCGTAACGTCACCGCCGAGCGCAGCCTGTGTCTTATATTCACTGTCAAGCTGGGCAAAAACAACTGCCGCGTCGGAAGCCGCTTTCTGTGCATCTTCAACGCCTTTTCTCGCGTTCTCAAGATTCGTCCCTGCCTGCTCATATGCCTTACGGTTGGCTGCAAGCGCAGTCTCCCGTGTTTCGATCTTTTTCCTGTCCAGATTCAGAGCGTCCAGATGTTTCTGCTCCGCGTCAACGTCGATCTCTTCCTGTTTGAAGCCATAGGAAGCAAACTGCTGGCGCAGCGTTTCAAGTTTTGAATGCAGGGCAGCCGCTTCCTGTGCAGTCGTCCGGTACATGCCTTCCAGCTTCTGAAGATCACTTTCCAGCTTCTTAAGGCCCTGTTCTGTCGGGGCCACCGGGTCTCGCTTCGCGAGCACCGGGTGATGGACCGCGCCGCAGACCGGACAGGGCTGTCCATCCGCAAGGCCGTCCGCAAGAATTCCCGCCTGCGCATGATACCAGGCCGACTGCGCTTCGCCATAAGCCGCGCGTGCGTTCTTTACCCTGTTCTCCGTCTCCAGCATCGCTTTGCTCTTGGCATCATACTGCTCACGGACGGTTTTCCCCGCATTCAGGCACTCAAGCGCCGTCCGGATCTGCTTCACTCTCGCAGTCTGCGCTTCGATCGCCGTCATAACGTCAGCTTTTTCGCGCGCCAGCGACTCTTCAGTCTGGATCGCGGCCCACAAACTGTCACGTTTTTCCTGCAGTGTATCTATCGCTTTACGGCGGATCACAAGCGTATTCTCCGCTTTGATCTTATCCTGCTCGGCGCGCTGCCGTTTTGTTAAGGCCATATCTGCGGCCTGTCTTGCGGCAATACGGTGATCGAGCTCCTGCGCCATCCTGCGGCATGTCTCGATCCGCTCCCGGCTGTGTTCAGCCTCCTGCAGGACAGCCCGGGCCGCAAGGAGTTTCTCCTCCTGACCGGCCATCGTCCGCTTCTGCGCATCCAGTTTGCCTTTAGCCTCTGTGAGCGCCGTCCAGCCGTCCAGGAGCTTCTGCACTTCCTGCAGACGGGCTTCGGTCCGATCCTCTTCGCCCCGCAGAACCACGATCTGCGAACCGCCTTCGGCGATCTCTTCTTCGATCATGGGCAGGATCTGTGCCGCACCGTAAACATCGTCTTTACGCAGGATTTCCGCGAGATCTTCCGCTCTGTCCCCCGTGAGCCGGACCGTCTGCAGCTGAGCAAGGATCTCCCGCTTACAGCTTTCGGCCTTTTCCCGGGACGCCGAAGCGATCTCTTTCAGCCTGTTCTGCAGATATTGACAATCCTCCGTATGGAAGACCTTCCGGAAAATGTCTCCGCGTTCATCCGATCCCGCAAGCAGCAGATCCCGGAACTCGCCCTGTGCGATCATCGCGACCTGCTTATACTGGCGGAAATTCAGGCCCAGGATCTCCTCGACCTTACGGTTTACGGCTTCCTGTTTGACAATGACATCTCCTGTCGGAAGCGTCAGCGCGGCCTTGGGCAGCTCCTGCGTCGTACCTTTCCCGTTCCTGCGCATCCTTGTATAACGCGGACTGCGCTCGATCCTGTATTTTTTGCCGTGTTCTTCAAAAATCAGCTCAACGCGCGTCGGCGTCTCGATCGAAGCATACTGGCTGCGGACCGTATCCACAGACCGGTTCTCCCCGCTCGTCTCTCCGTACAGTGCATACGCAATGCCGTCAAAGATCGTCGTTTTCCCGGCGCCTGTATCTCCGGTGATCAGGAACAGCCCGTCAAGTCCGGTAAAATCGATCGTCTCCGTCCCAGCGAAAGGTCCGAAGCCCTCCAGTATCAGATGTACCGGCTTCATCGCTGCACCTCCTTCGCGTCCTCAAGGATCTGCCTGACCGTCTCCGTCTGGCTCTCCGTGAGCGCTGAACCGTTCTGCATTTCATAGAATTCGGCGAAAAGCCTGTCCAGGCTCTCCATTTTGGGCAGCTCCGCGCCGGGGCCCTTCCCGTCGGCAAAAGCTCCTGCAGCGCGGGTCCTCGCATTGTCGAAATCGATCCCCATCAGGTTCGGGAAGACCGAGACCAGGCGGTCGTGCGCGTCCGTGACGTTATCATCGGTCAGGACCGCATAGATATAATCCTCGGGATCGCCTGCCGCGACATTCTCGGGAGCGGTCAGCTCCTCGATCGGTCCTTTCAGGATCCTCCAGGCATGCATCGGAGTGAAATCCACCGGCTCCACCATAATTTCTCCGGGACCCTTCATCTCCACAAAAAGACCGCCGTGCGGACCTGCGTTCTTGAATGAATACGGCAGGACCGAACCGCTGTACCAGTTATTCCCGCTCACTGCGTGCCGCCCGTGGATGTGGCCGAGCGCGCTGTAATCAAATCCGTCGAGCGCCGAGATCCGTACAAGATCCGTCCCTCCGACCGCAATATCGTTTGCCGCAGCCTCCGCCGTCTGATCCGTCACAAAATACTGATGCGCGATCAGCACTGCCCGGAACGTGGGATCCTCCGCTTTGCGCGCTGCAGCGTCCTCTCTGGCCTCCTGCAGGATCCAGGCAACCGCGCCGTCTGACGTTTTCTCCCCGCAGCCCAGCATTCTTGCGGTCTCCGGCCTCACGAACGGCAGGAAATAAAACCTCACCGTCCCCCATTCGTCCCGGAAATCCTGTGTATACAGCGGTTTCCTCAGTTTGCCCTGCATATGGATCCCTGCTTTCGCAAAGATGTCGGAGCCGTATCCGACGCGCTCCGCCGAGTCGTGGTTGCCGCTTACCGCAAGCACCGGACACGGCGCCTGCGTCAGGAATGTGTCCAGGAGATCCACCGCGTCCGCAGCCGGTACGGACCGGTCATACAGGTCTCCCGCCAGAACGATGGCATCGGCTTTTCTCTCCGCAGCGCAGGCCAGGACCTGATCCAGAACGTGTTTCTGCTCCTCCAGCATGGAGTATCCGTAGACTTGTGTCCCCAGATGCAGATCCGAGATGTGCAGAAATTTCATGTAGTCTCCTCCTGCGGCGTCCCTACGACGTTGCGCGCCCAGACGCCTTTATGAACAAGCGCTCCGCCGACGAAGCTCTTGATGATCTCCGAGAACTGTACGCAGAAATAGATCCATACGATCGGCATATCCGTAAAGCGTGACAGCACGAATGCCAGTGTAACGTTCACGACCCAAGTGTATACACAGTCAAAGAAAAATGTGATCACCGTCTGGCCGCCCGATCGCATTGTAAAATAACAGGAATGGTTGAACGCGTGGATCGGCATTGAAGCCGCAAGTACGAGCATCATCTGCGTCGCGAGCGTGCGGACCGTATCCGCTGTATTGTAGATCCGCGGGATAAACGGCGAAGCGGCTGCGAGCAGCAGGCCTGTCACGACGCTTCCCGCCGTTGAGAACGCGATCAGCTTGCGGTCCGTGTCCTTGGCTTCCTCGATCTTGCCGGCGCCGAGAAGCTGCCCGACGAGAATCGAGATCGACGCGCCGCACGCAAAGAAGAAAATGTTGAACAGATTCGCCACGGTCCCGCAGATATTGACGGCTGCGACCGCTGCGAGCCCGCGCACGGAATAGCACTGCATGACGACCGCAATCGCAAGCGACCACAGTGCCTCGTTCAGAAGCAGCGGGATACTCGTACGGAACATCCGCAAAGCCAGATCTCCGGGAATGCGCATCGACCGGTACAGGCCGTTAAGGACCGTATATTTTGCTTTTTTCACATGCGGAACGATCACGACGATCGCGACCTCGACCACACGGCTGATCAGCGTCGCGACAGCCGCGCCGGTGCTGCCCATGGCAGGCGCCCCGAAATGACCGAAGATCAGCGTATAGTTGAAGAACAGATTCGTCAGGACCGCTGTTGTGCTTGCGATCATCGGGAGCAGCGTCTCTTTATCCTCGCGCAGGAAGGTCGAGTAGATCTGCGACAGCGCGAACGGATACATTCCGATGATCATGATGTTCAGATATTCACTGCTGTAGCGGAGCGTCGCGTCCAGATCGCCGACCTTGTCGCCTTCTTCCGACAGGAAAAGCCGGATCAGCGGCTCGCGGAACGCCACAAAAACCACCGTAAAGACTGCCAGCAGGATGACGCAGGTCCAGATCTTAAACCGGATCGTATACCGCGCGCCTTCGTCGTTCTTCTGCCCGAAATACTGGGCGCCGAAAATCCCGGCTCCCGACAGGCCGCCGAAAATGCACAGGTTAAAGATCATCAGCAGCTGATTCGCGATGGCGACACCCGTCATCTGCTCCGTCCCGATCTGCCCGACCATGATGTTGTCGAGCAGACCGACAAAATTAGTAATACCGTTCTGCAGCATGATCGGAAGGAAGATCGTAAGCGTCGCTTTGTAGAACGCTTTATCCCCGACGAACCTGCTCAGAAATCCGTTTTTTCTGTTTGTATTTGACACGTTCTGTCTCCTTGTATATCTCTGTGTGCCCAGACCGGATTCAGCCCGGGACGCTATCTGTATCCCCGCAGGGCATGATTTTATTATACATGTCCGGCGCATGAATGCAAGGTTTTTCAGTTCATTACCGGGATCCGAAACACGATGTCCGCATGGATCTCCCGGATCCTGCATGCAGTCCCGTCCCCGTCGAAAACCGGTCTTTCTTCCATGTAGACCGGCGTGTCCGCGGAGAGCGGCTCGATCAGGATCTCCGCGGTGAAAACTTCCGGGCCGCTGCCGGCTGGGTCATCGATCTTTCCGCTGGCCGGATCACCCGCGTCTTCGCCACGAGGCACGCAGATCTCCCATGGCATCCCTGTCCCCAGGCTGAAGCTGTCGGAGAGCATCCCATATGTGACCGGTGCTCCGGGCCGTGCGGAATCCGTATGCATCTCCGCGATGTCCCCATCAAAAAGCACGGACAGAATAATATCCGCCGCATCCGGCGAACCGGTCCGTGTGCAGGTCACACGGAAGCCCTGTGCGGCTTCGGAAGTCTCCACATGACGTACCTTCGCCGCCGCCGTGCGGGTGATCGCTTTCGCCTCACAGACTGCCGTATTCCGCAAGGTGCGGCTGTACTCGTAAACTGTCCCCTTATCCGTTCTGCCGCATGCAGTCCAGTCGGGTGCAAGCACTCCTTCCGAAAATTCAGGATAGACCATGATCCTCGGCCGGACAGCGTCACGGACCCGTATCTCCAGACTGACCGTCTCGTCGGTCAAAATGTCCCCATCGGCCGCGATGACAAGATAATCTGTCCCTTCGCGAGAGACTTTCGCAGCGCGCAGGGCTTCGTCCCTCGTCAGCACAAGGATCCGCCAGCCGTCCGCATCGCCCGCGATGTCAAACTCCGGTTCGATCCCCGGCACGCTGTAGAATACCATTGTTTTCGCGCTTTGAAGGATCATCAGCGGAACCGCTGTTGCCGAGCGGATCACCGCCTTGCCGAACGGCATGCCGAACGGAAAGAAGAAATACGCATCCTTAGGAATCGTAACGCTCTGCGGGAACCGGACGATCTCGCGGCCGTCCGCATCCGTCACCGTCGGGACGTAACCGCTGATGTTACGCCGCTCCTGCAGTCTCGCGTAATTGCTGATAAACAGATACCCCTGTGCTCCGCCGGGCTCCTGTACGAACCGCGCCGCAGTACGCAGTTCTTCTGCATCTTCGGGATCCGAAGGATTGCCCGGCTGCGGGGCAAAAGGCATCCTGCACAGATCCTCGCCGAAATCCTTCGCAAAAGACGCCAGCAGGCGGATCTCGCGGAAGCCGTCCCTTAGCTGTCCGCATTCGCCGATCGGCGCCTGGAAATCATAACTCAGTACCGGCAGATCGTTCGGATAACCGGTCGCTTTGGACTCCTGCAGTGTCGTTGCTTTTTCAGGAGGATTCGTCCCTCCGCAGTACATATAATAGCCGAGCAGCGACGCTCCGCTTCCGATCTTTACAAGCGACATACAGCCTGCGTCGCGTCCGGACGCGATCGGCCGTCTGTGCCGCGTCGGCATGATACCGCCGCCAAGCTCGGCCGTCAGATAAGGGAACTGTCCCTTTCCTGCCCCGATATGCCCCGCCGCCGGTTCGTTTGCTGTCTCGTCCGGCACTCCGGCGTTTTTCTCCGTCCCTTCTGTCCAGTCCGCAGCGATCGCATGATCGTCCCGTTCCACCCGGAACAGGAAATTCGTACTGGTCTCGATCTTCGTCAGGCGGCTGTCCCATGGCGCGTCGCAATAGCCACCCATCACGGGCATCAGCCCGTGCGTCACCGCTCCTCCCCAACCGGTCGCAGTATAATAAGGTACTTCAAGTCCCGATCTCTTCACCGCCTGCAGCAGATGCTCCATGTGCGCTTCCGCCTCGGGTCCGCTGAGTCCTCCGGCATGACCGTATTCGTTCTCGATCTGCACGCCGATCACAGGACCGCCCTTCGCGGCCGTGAATTCCGCTGCCTGCTCCCCGATAGCTTCGATCCATCGGTCCGCGTACCGCAGATATCCGGGATCATTGCTGCGCAGCCGGAATCCCTCTGCCTCCGACTCGCGGACGAGCCAGTCCGGCAGCCCGCCGTTCCGCGCCTCTCCATGCGCCCACGGTCCGACCCGCAGGAAACAGTACAGCCCGTGTTTTTTCACCAGTGTCAGGAACTGCCGCAGATCGCGGCATCCTGTCCAGTCTTCCCGTCCCTTGATCTCCTCATGGTGCAGCCAGAACAGATACGTCGAGACGATCTCCACCCCGCCGCTTTTCATGCGGATGAGATCCGGCTCCCACATCTCCGGCGCCACGCGGGAGAAATGCATCTCTCCCATCACGGGGAACCACGGTCGGCCGTTCCGCGTCAGGCTCTCCGCCGTATAGGAAAAAGCATCCATTTCAGGCTTTTTCTCCGGCAAAAGCCCGGATGACCTCGTCTGCCGTCCGGCAGTAAATGAACAGATCCTTCATCGGCTTGACAAGGAACTGTTCCCGCCCGGCCCGTTCGAACCAGCGCATCAGATCCGCGTAAAAACCGTTCGGATCATACAGAACGATCGGTTTGTCGAGCTCATCGGCCTGTTTCATCGCTACAGCCGAGAAGAATTCGTCAAGTGTCCCCGTCCCTCCAGGCACCGTCAGCAGTCCGTCCGCCACCTCGATCATTTTCTGCTTACGCTGGGCAAGATCCGCGGTCCTGATCACCTCGGTGCAGCCCTTATGCACATGCCTGACCGGGCTGATCAGCGACTCCGGGATCACACCGATGATCTCGCTTCCGGCCTCTTCAAATCCGTCCGCGACGGTTTCCATGAGCCCCGCGGCAAATCCGCCGAAGACCAGACTGTGCCCTTCACGTCCGAGCCGCTCCGCCAGCCCGCGGACGTCCGTATAGTATATTGCAGGCAGGTTCCTGCCGGATGAACAGAAAACACAGATCTTCATATAATATTTCCTTTCTGGAATGATTTGTCAAAAGCTCTCCGGACCGCCGTCTGTCTGCAGCGCGTCCGGTGCGTTCTTTCCATATTATACCACAAGAGCGCGATTCTGCGAACACTGCCCGCCGTCTTCTGAAAAAACTTGACGTCACCGCAAAAATCTTATATATTGTACATACCTGTTATACATTTATTGAGGAAGGGAGGCGACAGCATGTTCAGAGCGGCTTTACTGGCATTTATCCGGCGTCTGAAGCACGATGATCTGGTAGCGTATTCCGCGCAGATCGCGTTTTTTACCGCGCTTTCCATCATCCCCTTCCTTCTGATCGTATCTGGATGGCTGTCGGCCTCCAACATCGTCAACGTAAGCTATCTGACTGAACTGCTCGAAACGTCGCCCATCCCGGATGAAACAAAAGAACTGCTGCGGCTGGCTCTCGGCCGGACCGGTTCGCCGATCGCCATGCTCTCACTCGCGACGATCATGGCATTATGGTCGTCCTCGATGATGATCCGCGCGATCATGAGCGCGATCCACATGGTCTACCGCGAACGCGAATCCCGTCCCCTGCTGCGCCGCTATATCCTCTCCATCGTATTCACGCTGCTCTTGGCAGTCGGCGTCCTGCTGCTGCTCGTCCTGACGGTCTTCGGCGAAACGATCCGGGGCTTCCTCGTCACGCTCGGTTTCAGCAGCCGCGTATTGTCCCTGGCTTTCACCTTTGTAAAATCCATCCTCCCGGTCGGGATCCTTTTCCTCGTTCTGTGGAGCCTCTACACCGTCATCCCGTGCCGTAAAGTGTCCCGGCACTGCACATTGCCCGGCGCGCTGATCAGCACTTTCATGGTATTGATCGTCAGTGTGATCTTCTCCTATCTGATTCGTTCAGCCGTCATCCGCTACTCATTGCTGTACGGAGGCCTGTCCGGTTTCGCCGCCGTGCTGTTCTGGTTCTACTGGTACAGTCTTGGCCTGCTCGCAGGCATGGAGATCTGCGCGGTCCTCTACGAAATGCCGGAATACCGTGCCTGGCTTAGGACCCGCGAAGAGAAAAAACAGCGGACCCGCGATGCGAACCGTCGGATCCGCGAAGAATACAAGGCCCGCCGCAAAGCCGAACGTGCCCGTCTGAAGAGCAGTGCGGCAGCCGCTGATGAGGCCTCAAGTGCTCCCGACAATGTGACGCCGATATCCACCGCGGTCGTCGGAAGCAAACCAGCGTCACCACCTGCGGCTGTATCCGGATCTCCTGCGTCTATGCCCACATCTCCTGCGGCTGTATCCACTATAACCGCGTCTGCTATGTCCCAGACAACTGCGTCATCCGCGGGTGTACCTTCCACTACCCTCCCGCCTGCAGCTGTGTCCCCTTCGTCTGCGTCCCCTGAAGACGCGGCCATGCCCGGAAAGGAGTCCGTTTCATGAACGAAAGCCCGTCGAACAGCTCGTCAAACAGCTCGTCTGCCGGTTTGCCGAACAGCCCGAAAAAAAACCTGTTAGCGTCTCTGCGCGATTTTTTCGTGTCCCAGCCGCGCGTCTATAAAGACAGTGCGCGTGAATTCACGCAGCTTACGAGCGTAGCCGGTGTCGGCATGGTCCTCGCCGTAAGCATTGTCCTGTCCTTTTTCAACATCTATGTCACAGAGACGCTCCGCATCGGCCCAGCGTATCTGGCGACCGCCATGCTCGGCATGCTCTACGGTCCGGTCACAGGCGGGATCGCGGCCGGCCTCGGTGATATTCTCAAATATCTGATCAAGCCGAGTGGGCCTTTCTTCCCTGGGTACACGCTCACCGCGCTCCTCGGCGGCGTTGTATACGGCTCTTTCCTCTATAAGAACAAAGTCACGGTGCTGCGCTGCGTGATCTCCAAAACGCTGATCAATGTCTTTCTGAACCTTGGCCTCAACACGCTCTGGTCCTCGATCCTCTACGGCAAAGGCTTCTTCGCGATCCTGATCCCGCGCGTTTACGCAAATGTCGCCCTGCTGCCGCTCCAGATCATCCTTCTCTACGCCCTTCTCAAAGCCATCGTGGTCCTGATGCCGCGGATCCAGAACCGCAGCCGGCAGCGAAGGGAACCGTAATCCGCTTTTGCGGCGCAAGGTTCGAGTCCGTTGGCCGCGAAGCCTGGGACCACTGACTGGATTTTGGGGATTGCCGACTTGTTTTCAGGTCCACTGGCCGCCTTGTGTTGGTTGCGGCAGTAAAAATTCAAAAAAGTGCTTATTTTACCGCCGGTTTTGGGTTTACCGGCGGTATTTTTGCGGTTTTAGAACAGGTTTTTGCCGATTGTCCGCTGGTTGATGCTCTCAGGGACAGTTCTCCGGCTGAAAAAATCATTTAATTCACTGATTATTCAGCTATTATCTGATTTTCTGGCGGTAAAAAAACAAAAAATAGGCGCTTTTACCGCCATCGCCTGTTCTGAAAGGGACAGTTCCGCCTCGGAAGGCACCTTCGGAAGGCCGCTTCCGAAGGCGACTACCCCTGGCGGCAGTATTTTTGCGTCAGTTATTATATAAATTGATTGACAAAATCCAATATACGTGCTACCATATTCCATAAAGGAAGTGATTTTTTGTGAGCAAGTCAATGTACAGTCTGATCCTGACGGATGAGGTCATTGAGAAGATCGATGAGAAAGCCTACCAGCAGGGTATGAGCCGTTCTCAGATGATCGATCATCTGCTGGCCCGTGAAGCCGGCCTCTATACGCCCGAGCAGCGTACACGCATGCTCGTCAAGGAGACCGCGGACCGCGTCAGCACTGTGCTTCCGTCTCTCAAGCTGCAGATCCGTTCCAACTGGGGCAGCATGGAGATGGCGACCTACGTCCGCTACAAATACAACCCCAGTGTCAAATACAGTTTCGACATCGTGTCCGTAAACGGCGAGCCCGTCGGCTGTCTGCGCCTGTCTTCCCGTACGACTTCGGCTGAGGTCCAGGCCCTGCTGAACAGCTATCTTGACGACCTCTCCCGCATCGATGCGGCAGGCGCGAAGTTTTTCCTCGTCAGTCCGGCCTCACCGGGACGGATCTTCACGCGGAACGTCCTGCTGCCTCGGCTTTTCGCCGACGCGAATGATATTGACGCGGCCGCGGACCACCTGAGCCTGTGTATTTCCCTGCTGGAAAAAACCATGCAGACCTATTTCCGGACGCTGGACGATCCCGCCCTGCAAGCCGCCGAGCTGGCCTCGGCCTATCGTTCCGGCCTCTCCGCCAACTGACCGTCATCCCGCCAACTGAAAGGAGCCGTTATGAAAAGTATTCTCGCCAGTAACGCAAAGGACCGCCTTTTCGCCGTCTACCCGGAAGAAACTCTCGCGCAGCTTGAAGAGCACGCCGGCCTCGACCGCTCTGCCGTTCTGACCAATCAGAACCTCGAGGAACTGCGTCCCATGCTCGCCGATGTCGAGGTCATCTTCTCGACCTGGGGCATGCCCGTCCTCACCGAAGAGCAGATCGCGGACTATCTGCCCAGGCTGAAAGAAGTCTATTACTCCGCCGGCTCTGTACAGGCTTTTGCCCGGCCGTTCCTCGCCCGCGGCATCCGCGTCTACAGTGCCTGGGCTGCAAACGGTGTGCCTGTCGCGGAATACGCCGTGTCCCAGATCCTGCTCGCGAATGTCGGTTTCTACCAGGCCATGCGCTATCAGAGCGCCGGCCGGATCGAAAAAGCCCGCGCTTACAGCCGCCTTTTCCCGGGCAATTATGATGTCAAGATCGGCATCCTCGGCGCCGGCATGATCGGCACGATGGTGATCGAACGTCTTAAAAAAGACTATCATGTGGACGTGATGGTTTTCGACCCATTCCTGCCGGAAGAGAAAGCTGCCGCGCTCGGCGTCCGCAAAGCGTCGCTCGCAGAGGTTTTCTCCGAATGCCAGACGATTTCCAACCACATCGCCAATAATGAACAGACCGTCGGCATGCTGAACTACGAGAGCTGCTTCAAATACATGAAGGACAACGCGGCCTTTATCAATACCGGCCGCGGCGCGCAGGTCGTCGAGACCGACCTTGTCCGCGTCCTGCGGGAGAAACCTGACGTGACCGCAGTGCTCGACGTGACCTGGCCTGAGCCGCCCGAACCCGGTCACCCGTTCTATGATCTGCCAAACGTCTTCCTGACACCGCATATCGCGGGCAGCACCGGCAACGAAGTCCATCGCATGTCCCTCTATATGCTGGAAGAATTCCGCCGCATCCATTCCGGCCAGGCCCCGCTGTATGAGGTCTCCGCGGACATGCTCGCGCGGATGGCATAAGCACGGTCTTTCGCAGGATAATACCCTCTTACATATCACAGGAGGCTTAAGATGTCAGATATGAAACCGTTAAAGCTTGGCGTCGCGTATCACGGCAACAGGATGCCTTTCCACGCCGAGCAGGATTTCCGGGAAATGACAAATCACAACATCAATCTGGTCGTCCACATGCTTTCTCACACCGACTGGGACCGCCATCTCCACGTTATGAAGGACCTGGTCGCCATGTCGGAGGCGGAAGGCCTTGAGACCTGGATGGACAACTGGGGGCTCGGCGGCCCTCCGGGTGACAAATCGCATTTTCTCGCCTACTATCCTGACAGCCACATGTACTATTCTGACGGATCCATGGACCCTGTCCGGGCCTGCCTCAACAGTCCGGATTACCGCGCCTGGGTAAAGCAATGGATCGACGCCGTGGATTTCACCGGCTGCCGCACGATCTTCTGGGACGAGCCGCATATGCCGACAAAAAAAGGTTCCGACGGACGCCGTCTCTACACCTGTACATGCCCGCGCTGCCGTAGGCTTTTTGCCGAGCGCTACGGCCGGGAGATGCCTGAGACTGCCGATGACGACGTGAACGAGTTCAGAGTACAAACGCTCCTTGATTATTTCTCCGAGGTCACTGCCTATTCTGCCTCCAAAGGCATGAAGAACGTTGTCTGTGTCATGCTCGGCGAGCATTTCGGGATCAGTCTCGCGAATATCGAACGTTTCTGCAGCATCGATACGATCGACAATATCGGCTCGGATCCGTACTGGGTCGGCCATCCCGACGATCCGTACGATTATGTATACCGCGGCACGAAGCAGAATCTCGAGATCAGCCGGAAATGCGGCAAAGACCACAATATCTGGATCCAGGCTTACAACAATCCCCGCGGCGCAGAAGAAGACATTGTTCTGGCAGCCGAAGCGGCTTTCGATGCCGGTGCCCGCACGATCCTCGCATGGGGCTTCTACGGGAGCCAGTCCAATGATTATGCCGCCAAGAACGCTCCTCTTGTCTGGAAGAAAACCTGCGACGCCTTTGAACGGCTGACCGCTTTTGAGCGAAACAGGATCCTCGAGGAGAAGCGCTTGCTCTATAGGAGGTGAGTCCGCCATGAAAAAAGTCACTCTACTGGGTGATTCGATCCGCCTCGGGTACGAAAGCCGCGTTACCGAGCTTCTGAAGCCGGATTTTGAAGTTTTCACTTATAAAGACAACGGCAGGTTCGCCGCCTATACGCTGCGGTCGCTCTTTGATTACAGGGAGCAGATTGCCGGCAGTGATGTAATCCACTGGAATAACGGTCACTGGGATCTCTGCGATCTCTTCGGGGACGGATCTTTCACCTCGATCGGTCAGTACACAGACTGTCTCCGGCGCATCGCAGGCCTGCTGCTCGAGGTCACGCCGAATGTGATCTTTGCGCTTACGACCCCGGTCCGCGGCGAAAACACGCACAATTCCAACGCGGTCATCCGTGAGTACAACCGTGCCGCAGCCGAAACCCTCGCACCGCTCGGCATTATGATCAATGACCTTAACACGCCGCTCGCAGGTGACATCCACCGGTACGTCAGCGACGATCTGATCCATCTCACGCCCGAAGGCTACGACGTATGCGCCAGGCTCGTCGCGGAAAAGATCCGGGCCGCCGGTCGTTGGTTTCCGTTTTGATCTTGTGTTGGCGCCTGCCGGCTGAATTTTCCGCGATTTTACGGAATTATTCAGTATGCGGCGCCTTCTCTGTACTGAAAAAACCGTGTTATTTTCTGATTGTTCAGCCTGTAAGGTTTTCGAGGACGCTTAACAGCTGAATTCTTGATGATTTTATGAAATAATTCAGTACTTAAAGCCGCCTTCGTACTGAACTTTTTGTGATTTTTCCGGATGATTCAGCCGAAGGCACTGACCACAAGCTCAAAATGAGGGAAAGCACCTGTTTTTACAGCAGTCCGGGCAGCAAGGGACAGATCTCAACGGAAAAAAGAAAATGCTAGGGACAGTTCTCGTCCGGAAAAACAGTAGGATTGACAGTTCCCACCGGCGCAGACATGCAAAACCGACTCCCCCCGAACATACAGCAAAAAGCCGCTGGCAGAACCAGCGGCTTTTTTATTCCAGATTGTGTCCCAGCCTCTCAGAACCACTCGCCGTAGCCCATCCTGACCAGGTTGTCATGGCTGATCTTGAGGCTCTCAAAACGGTCGCGGCCGTAAGTCTCGTCCTGCTCAACCAGGAAGTATTCACTGCCACCCGCTAGGCCAGCCTCGATGCACTCCTTGATCGGCAGGGAACCTTCACCGACCTCCGCGAACTGGACGATGCTGCCGAAACTGTTGAAGAACGCATCCGAGAATTCTTTTGAATCCGGCGCAAGCCCCTCCGGGATCTGCACTTCGGCGATCCGGTAATCTTTCAGATGCAGCAGACGGATCCGTCCCGCGTATTTTCTGATAAAACTGATCGGATTTTCACCGCCGCGGTGGATCCAGTGCGTATCCAGCTCAAATCCCATCTCCGGCGCGTTGTCGCGGATGATGTCCAGCAGATAGCGGCCGTCATAGCGCACGAACTCGATATTGTGGTTGTGATAGTACAGATCGATGCCCTCTTCGCGCAGCTTCAGCGCGTATTCGTTGGCCTGTTTCGCAAAATCCAGCGCCTTGCTGTAGCTGCCAACGCAGGTCATAGGCAGGATACCGATCCGCAGCATATTGCAGTCGAGCGTCCGGCAGTCATTGACGATCTTCTTGAAATCATCCGGATCGTTCAGATATTCGCCCGGCATACCCGGAACCAGAGGCGACAGCGAAGCCGTACAGGATGATACTTTCATGCCAAGCTCCTCCACCGCGCGGCGGAAGCCGGCTACATTCCGCGCATTCATTGGCACCTGCGAAATCTCCACGCAGTGATATCCGATATCCGTCAGCCGCCCCATCAGCGTATACGCGTCAAAATCCGGGATCTTGGACGGCGCGATCGTACTCATCTGCACACCGATCAAACCTTTTTTCATTATAGAAAACCTCCTTGGGTTAGTTGAGATCCGGATCCATTTTATACTTCTGCGGCAAAAGAGTCAAGCAAGAACCGTCCCCGTTTTCATTGTTTCCTGCCGCGATCCATGCTATAATAAAGAAAAATCCCGTAAGGAGACCTGTCATGAAAACATTCGATCTGACTCCGTTCATAAACCGCATGAACGAAAACCAGGTGAACATGTTCGGCATCGCGATCCTGCAGGGCAATGACGTGATCGCCCGCCACCGCTGGACGGCAGATGTCCCGCATCAGCTTTTCTCGATGAGCAAAAGCTACACGTCTATGGCAGTCGGCATCGCGATCGGCGAAGGCCGCTTCGGCCTGAATGACCGGCTTGTCGATCTTTTCCCGGAATACACGCCTGAAGACGTGCATCCGTACAAAGCCGCGACCACCGTGCGCCATCTGCTCACCATGTCTGCCGGACATGATAATCCCATTCTGCTCGGACGTGTCGCCGAAGAGCTCGTAAACGACAACTACAAAGGTGTCGGCGACCGCGACTGGGTGCGCGCCTTCATGTCCGTCGCGCCGGACCGCGCTCTCGGCGAGAAATTCGTCTACGACAGCGGCTGCACGTACCTGCTCTCCCGCCTGATCTCCAAATACACCGGTCAGGACATGCTGGAATACCTGGATGAGCGGCTTTTCCGTTATCTGGGCATCCCCACGCCCGAATGGGACCGATGCCCGGCCGGATATCCCATCGGCGCCTCCGGCCTGCATCTGCGCACCGAAGACAGCCTGGCCTTCGGCCGTATGCTGCTTGACGGCGGCAAATACAACGGCCGCCAGCTCGTCCCCGAGGAATGGGTCAAAGAAGCCACGACCTTTAAGATCCGCACCGATGACGCCGGCTTCTTCCCCGACAAATCCCTTGGCTATGGTTACCAGTTCTGGATGGCCCGCCACGGCTGCTACCGCGCCTCAGGTGCCGCCACCCAAGGCTGCTTCATGGTGCCTTACAAAGACGCCGTCATCTGCTACAACGCCGACACCGGCAAAATGCAGCTCGTACTGGAGTCGCTGTGGGATATGGTGATACCGAGGCTGTGATAATCCGCTATAAATCAGCCCGTCTCGCAAAGAGACGGGCTGATTCATTTTCACTTTTCCTCATAATGACCCAGACAGGATTTCACAACAATCATATCATTGATTATCTCGTATACGAGACGGTTTTTATTATCTATCCGCCGGCTGTATGAATTTGTACGGTATTTCAGCACTTCCGGTTTCCCCAAGCCTTTTAGCGGGCCTTCTATATCTATGCTAAGCAGCAGTTCATTGATTCTTTTCAGAATCTTTTTGTCTTTCTGCTGCCAGTAAAGATAATCAGCCCAACCGTCTCCGGCAAAGCCGACCTTCATTCAGCCATTGCCTCCAGTTCTTCAAATGACTTTACAAGAATGCTGCCTTCCTGAATCTGTTTGTCTGCCCGGTCGATTTTTGCCAGATACTCCACATATGCTTTGTACTTCATCATCCTGTCCCATTCGTCCAGACGCACAATAATGAGATTTTCTTCGTTATTCCGGGTAATAATAACCTCTTCTTTCTCCTGATATGCTTTATCGCAATACTTTTTTAGATTGTTTCTCAAGGTGGTCATGTTAACTGCCGTCACTTATATCATCCCCTTACGTACTTGATCACGTACATTATAACGTACATATCAACTACTGTCAAGCGCGCCGGATCATCTCAAAACTCTGGCCTGCTGAAAACAAAATCCCCGGGCACCACATGCATCCGGGGATATATACTGTATAGATTCAAAAGCCTCTCACACCCCACAGCACCTGCCGTTCTCACACTGCATTCACTGTCTTTCCGTCCAGAAAGCTCCGGACGTTCTCCACGGCGATGTCCATCAGGCGTTTGCGGCTTTCGCGGGAGGCCCAGGAAATGTGCGGAGTGATGATGCAGTTCGGCGCCGCAAGCAACGGGCTGTCCGGCCGGATAGGCTCCGTTGAGACAACATCAAGACCGGCAGCCGCGACTTTGCCACTGACGAGCGCTTCGCACAGATCGTCCTCATTGATCAGCGGGCCGCGGGAATTATTGATGATGATCACACCGTCTTTCATCTTGCTGATCGTGTCTTTGTTGATGATCTCTGCCGTTGTGGGCGTCAGGGGACAATGCAGCGCGATCACATCGGAAACCGCGAGCAGCTGCTCAAGCGTCACATAATGCACATGTTCGCCGGTGAGTCCGGGATTCTGATACTGATCATACGCGATCACGTCCATGCCGAGGGCCTGCGCGATCCGGCCGGTCGTCTGGCCGATCCGGCCATAACCGATGATGCCGAGTGTTTTTCCCGCGAGTTCGATCAGCGGATAATCCCAGAAACACCAGTCCGCATTGGACGACCAGCGTCCGGTATGGACGGCATCGTTGTGATGGCCGATGTGGTGACAGATCTCCAGCAGCAGCGCGATGGCAAACTGTCCCACGGCCATCGTTCCGTAGGTCGGGATGTTCGTGACAGTAATGCCGAGCGCATGAGCGGCTTCGACGTCCACGATATTATAGCCTGTAGCGAGCACACCGATATAACGCAGACAGGGACACTTCTGCAGCACGGACGCCGGGAGCGGTGTCTTGTTTGTCAGCACGATCTCCGCATCTCCGATGCGCTCCGCGATCAGATTGAGGTCATTTCCGGTCCGGTCATAGACTGTCAGCGTGCCGAGAGCTTCCAGCCCGGCCCAGCTCAGATCGCCGGGGTTTTCCGTGTATCCGTCCAGTATTACGATATTCATAATATTTTAGGCAGATCCGCCGCGACCTGCTCCATCAGCGCTTTGTCGGGGTTCTTCCGGTTGATGGCCGAGACCTTGATGATCAGATCGTACAGATCGACCTTCCGCTCCTCCGCAACCTGCTTGAACAGGCCGGCGAAACTGGAATGACATCCGGACAAGCCGTATACAAGGTCCAGCGGAATGACGTTGGCGCGGAAGCCGTATTCCGCCATGGCCGGAGCCAGTTCGTTATCGATAAAGTGCAGCAGCTCCATGAGATCGACCTCCTGCAGTTGTCCGCGCCGCTGGAAAACTGCCGCAGCGAGCTCTGTCGCGCAGTTGCCCGCGCTTCGGGCCATTCCCAGCAGGCCGCAGTCCAGTGCTGTCGCGCCCGCCTCTGCCGCAGCGATCGCATTTGCCGTCGACAGTCCCAGATTGTTGTGCCCGTGGAAACCGACAGGGATCCCGACTTTCCTGACCATGGCGGCGATGTATTCGCTGACCTGGTCGGGCATCATCGTCCCTGCCGAATCCATGATGGTGATCTCATCGAGCCCTGCTTCCTCCAGCATGGCAGCCTCGTCCGCAAGATCCTCAGCGTCCAGGATATAGCCCTTCATCATGGAATAGCGGCATTTCATGCCGTACTGCTTAACAAGCCTGATGCCTTTTACCGCATTCTTACCGTCCCCCGCGTTCGCGCCGATCCGCAGGAAATGCAGACCGTATTTGGCGCCGAGCGCGATATTTTCCTCGCTTGTATTGGCAACGCCCATGAACATACCGATCTCGGCCTGGGAGAGATATGGCTGGATCAGCTCCAGATACTCTACGTCGTTAAGCGGCGCGATCGAATTGTTGGCCTCATAAGCGCCAAGCCCGAGGCAGTTTCCCATCTCGATCACTTTGATATTGCTTCTGATCAGTCCCTCGATCATCATTCGGGTCAGACGCGCGTCAAACCCCTTCCCGATGACGTTCGCCCCGTCGCGGAGCGTGCAGTCAAAAAGATACATATTATGACCCCCTTCTGTTCTCTTCAGACCGTTTGCGGCCTTTTCTTTACATAAACTGACACTGAATGTCGTCGCGGCGCGCCATCCGGACGCCATGCCTGCGCGGCATGCAGAAAAGTTCCTCGCCTCCGTGTTTCTCCGCGCTTGTCAGCTCGCCGTTTGCGACGCGGAGGACCAGGTCGAACAGTTCGCCGCCGACCTCTGCGACGCTCTTCCCCTCCGTAACGATCGGGCTGGCGTCAAAATCAAAATCCTCTGCCAGTTTGGAATAGACTTCGTGATTGCCGGTGATCTTGATGACCGGTGCGATCGGATGGCCTGTCGGATTGCCTCGGCCTGTCGTGAAACACACGATCTGCGATCCGCAGCCGATCATGCCGGTCGTGACCTCTCCGTCCACGCTCTCGTAGCTCATCAGATAAAGGCCCTTCTGGTCCGGCTTGGGCGGCAGGGCGTAATCGAGCACATCCGTGATCGGTGCGGTACCGCACTTGTGGACACCTCCGAGGGCTTTCTCCACAACGCTGGAAACGCCTCCGTCAAAATTGCCCGGACTGATCAGCTGGTTCCGGAAATCAGGAAGTTCCGGCTGAATACAGCTTTTCAGAAGATCTTCAATACCATAGACCGCGTCATAGATACGATCCTCAGCCTCTTCGCTCACCGCACGGCTCGCCAGATAGTCCTCCGTCCCGATCAGTTCGTTCAGCTCAGAGATCACCGCGCTGCCGCCTGCGGATACGACGCAGTCTGCCGCATAGCCGACGGCCGGATTGGCGGCCAGACCGCTGGTGGAATCCGTCCCGCCGCATTTCGTGGTCAGGAAAAGCTCGGACAGATCGCACAACACGCGCTCTTCTTTCTTCAGGATCTCCGCGTATTCCAGGCCTTTAGCCACGGCCTTCTCGATAGTGGCATTCATGCCGCCCTCTTCCTGCATGATGAAAAGCGAGCAGGGCTTGCCGGTGGCGCGGACCGCCTCATAGACCTCGTGCGGTTTAAGCCGCTCACAGCCGAGGCTGATCAGGAGGACTGCCCCGACATTGGGATGATTCGCCATGGATTTAAGCGTGCGGGCCGTCAGCTCAAGGTCAAAGCCGACCTGTCCGCAGCCCAGATTGTGCCGCAGCAGTACAGCTCCGGGGATTCGGCGTGCGATCTTCTCTGCGGCTGTATTCGCGCAGAAAACATTTGCAATGACGGCAAGATGATTGCGGACGCCTACGCCCCCGTACGGACGTTTGTAGCCCATGAACGTCAGCTTTTTCCCGCTGAAAGGACCGGTCCACTGCTCCGACGAACGTTTGCTGCGGGTCCGCTCTTCGCGGGCCGTCCGTCCGCGCTCACAGACCAGGTTATGTGTATGGACCCATGATCCGACCGGAATATCCTGACTCGCGCGGCCGATCTCCTGCCCGTACTTGATGATCGGATCACCTTTCTTCAAAGAATGAACGGCAACCTTATGCGCCATGGTAATATTGTCGAGCAGCGTAATCGTCTGCCCGTTAACCTCTACTTCGTCGCCGGCACAGCCTTCCTCCAGAAGAACCGCTACGTCGTCGCCGTCCTTGACCAACAGACATCTTTTTTTCATATTTGACCCCTCACTTTCGATACTCTTTTAGACTATTATATATGAAGTCTCTGCAGTACGCAAGAAAAACAAGGTCTATGTTCTCATTCTTCTCCGGATGCCGCAAATGAAGGAAAACGGCTGCTAAGACCGGACTCCGTCCGCATTCCTGCCGCCAGGGACAGTTCTGCATGCGTCAACACGCGGAAGAAGCACAAATAATCATCCACCCGCATAGCGGGTGGTTTTTCTTATGTGGGCATAGCCCTCTGTTCTTCGCGGTACACGTCAAACGTGTAATAACAACTGCCAACTGCGATTCTGTTACTTGCCGCCCTTAAAAGGGCAGCTGTCGCTTATTGTCAGCTGTTCTCCCAGCTCATCTTCTTTCAGCTGGTTCCTGATATATTCCGCAATTCGGCTCGTATTCTTTCCCGTTGTGTCCACATAATACCCCTTGCACCAAAACTCTCTGCTTCGGTATTTATATTTCAACTCGCCGAATTGCTCATACAGCATCGTGCTGCTCTTCCCTTTCAGATATCCCATGAAACTCGACACACTTATCTTTGGTGGTATCTCCACCAGCATGTGTATGTGATCCGGGCATACCTCTGCTTCTACTATGTTTACTCCTTTCCATTCACATAGTTGCCGCAAAATCTTTCCTACTGCTACCCTCTTTTCATGGTAAAACACTTTTCGTCGGTATTTCGGCGCAAACACGATATGATATTTGCAATTCCACTTCGTATGCGATAAACTATTAATGTCATTCAAAGCCACTTTTGAATGTCCCTCCTTTTGCTTGATGAATGCAGTTGGCAGCCGCATTTTCATTATAGCAAAAGGAGGTTTTCATGTCTGCTTTATCGCTTAAGCTCTCCCGAACCACAGGCCTAGCCTGTGGTTTTACTTTACAAAAAACACCGGCCGATTGCTCGGCCGGTGGCTTCAGACTGTTCTTGATCGATATTTAACCTGCCAGGTATTCGTCAACTGCGCCTTGGTAGATCTCACAGTACCTCTCGACGCCTGCTCCGGTAAGACGGTCGATCATGGCGTTCCATGCGTCGTCCGTTACTCCGTGCATGATCATGTCAGCCACAGCCTCGTCATAGAGCGCTTCGATGTTCGCAAACAGCTGAGCGATTTCAGCGGACTGATCCGGAGTAAGCTTGATACCGTTATTGATAATGCCGAAAGGATATTTCTCGTCATAACCGTTCTCCTGATAGAACGCGTTGTATTCGATACGCTCTACGCGGTAATCCGGCTGTACGAAAGTCTCGTTGTAATACCATGCGGGCAGATAATACAGGCCATTGGTGCCGAGAGCGTACTTCTTGTTGCCCTGGTCGCCTTCCGGTCCGAGCTCGCACTTCATCTCGTCATTCCAGCTCCACAGAGTGTTTTCCGGTCCGTAGAAGGTCTCATACATGCACTGATCGCACATCAGATAATCGATCCACTTAGCGGAAACTTCCGGATTCTTGTTCTGAGAGGTGAAATATCCTGCTGTGGTAGCAGCACCGATCGAGGTCTGGTTCTTGAAGGAATATCCCTCTGCCGTGATCGGTTTGAGCCATACAAGATCGTTCTCCAGCAGATCCCAACCCATGGACTTCAGTCTGTGGCAGGTCGCCATACCAATATTGGTATGCTCTCCGGCCTCATCCCAAGTCTTGTTATAGGTAGCGATCTTGGAGTTCGTATCCTGCGTGATGTTCTTCTGATCCATCAGGCCTTCCGCGTACATGGTCGCCAGGTAGTCGACCGCTTCGCGGTAACCGTTCTCAAACGGCATGAACTGAACATGTCCGTCGTCGTCAATACGTACGTGCTTCGCATTCTCCGGGATGCCCCACGCGTTGAAGATATTGGTGGTCATCTCGTCGAAAATAGCCTCGTATCCGATCTCATCAGACGGATCGCCGTTACCGTTCGCGTCCTGTGCGATGAAAGCGCGCAGAACGTCCAGCAGCTCGTTTGTCGTCGTCGGCATTTCCAGCTTCAGGTTGTCCAGCCAGGTCTGATTGATGAACCAGGTGCCGTTCAGACGGCAGCCGTCATCCGCGATCTTGGCAAAACCGTACATCTTGCCGTCGGAATTGATAATGGATTTCCAGGTGTTCTTTTCTCCATCCAGACGTGCCTTATAGACCGGCATGTACTGCAGCAGGTCATCCAGAGGCATCAGGATCTGCTGATCTACTCCGTAGATCTCGGTGTCGAGCTTCTCAACGCCGGAAAGGATCATGTCGCAGTATTCGTCGGAAGCGAACATCAGTGTGATCTGTGTGGACCAGTCGCTGCGCTGAATCTGCGTGTATTCGACCTTAACGCCGGTGTCTTCCTCAGCCTTTGTAACATACCACAGTCCATCCAGAGTGATCGGATGATCGTCACGGATGCACTGCATCGCGGTCAGTGTAACACTTCCGTCGCTGACGATCGGAAGAGCCATTGTTGTGCCGTCCCAGTTCGTCAGCAGGGTACGATCACTGTTGATTCTGCTGCCGTTGTCTTCCGCAACAGGCTCCGCCGCGGATTCCTCGGCCTTGCTTTCCTCAGCCTTGCTCTCCTCAGCTTCAGCCTTACTTTCCTCAGCCTTGCTCTCTTCGGCCTTGCTGGCTTCCGCCGCACTGGCCTCCGTCTTGCTGGACTCAGCCTTGCCGGACTCTGTCTTGCCGCTGTTTCCGCCGCTGCATCCAGCGAGCAGGGAAACGGTCATTACGATGGCAAGAACAGACGCCATAAACTTTTTCATAGCTTGTCCCATCTCCTTTGTAAATTAGTTGCTATATCAAAGCCTTATCGGCTCGGATACCTGAATCAAAAAGCATTATTTTACGATGATCTCGGCCTTGGGCTCGTGCGCCTTTTCCATATAGGAAACCACCAGCTTGCGCAGCTCGGCCCGCACATCCGCGTACGCAGGATCATCTACCAGATTGGTCCGCTCATGCGGATCATTCCGCAGATCATAGAGCTTGTCCTCTTCATAGACATCGCTGTAGGCCTGCTTGCTGTCAAATACCGGCGCTTTGATCGCGTATTTCCAGTCCTTGGTACGGACCGTACGGGCCGTCTGGACCTCACTGATCTGCGCGAATACGGACTCCGGCCAACCCTCTTCCTTACCGGTCACGAGACGGCGCATCGAATTGCCCATGAAAGCGTCCGGAATCTCGAGGCCTGCGCAATCAAGCAGTGTCGGCGCCACATCGATCAGGCTGACGAGCTGGCTGACTTTGTGTCCGCCCATGAAATCCCCGCCCCACGCGATCAGCGGGACATGCAGGCTGGCGTCCTCGCAGGAACGCTTGTATTCGGCGTTGCGCGTCTTGAAATGGCTGCCGTGGTCGCTTGAATAGAAGAAGATCGTGTCATCCTTCATGCCCATGGCTTCCAGCGTATCCATCAGACGGCCGACGTTTTCGTCAAGGTCATGGCACTGTCCCAGATAATCCGGATAGTTCTCGCGCCAGTCACCCTTTGTCCCCACCAGATCGCCGGGAAC
Organism: Bacillota bacterium; assembly: GCA_017441925.1. GTDB lineage: Bacteria > Bacillota > Clostridia > Lachnospirales > Bianqueaceae > RUG12817. Next base: position 4,348 of record JAFRUE010000011.1, on the reverse strand, counting down.
CTCGTAATCCTTGAACCTTTCCTTGCTGCCGTCCGGGCCTTCGTAAACGCCGTGATCATTCTGGTGATGCGGCTCAAGCTGCGAAATGAACAGGAAGAACGGCTGTCTCTCGCCGGTTTCCTCTTCTTTGGCCTTGTGGCGGTGCAGAAAATCGATCGCATAATTGTTGATGCAGTCTGCGCGGTAACCGTAGAAATCGCGGCGATTCATGTCCCCGTCGAACACATATCCGTTATAGCCGTGGCTGGTCCACTCCAGCGCGTCCGCTGCGACCCAGTCCTTGAATCCGCCGCGGCGGGCTTCCGGGACCGCAATGGTCCGGTAGTTGCTGCCGACGGTCGAGGCCAGATGCCATTTGCCGCAGTAAGCCGTCTGATAACCCGCATGATTAAAGCGTTTCGCAATCGTGTCCGCATCCTCGGGCAGGATCCTGTGATTGGTGAAAACACCGATCTGCGTCGCGTACAGTCCGGACTGGATGCAGGCACGCGCAGGACCGCATACCGGCTGGCATGTAAAAGCATTTTCAAAAAGTGTCCCCTCGGCGGCGAGCCGGTCGAGATTGGGCGTGACCGGCAGTTTCTGCCCGTAACAGCCCAGCGTATCCCACCGCTGCTGATCCGAGAAACAGAAAATAATATTAGGACGGTCTGACATCTCTGATCCCTCCTTCAATATATGTAACCTGAATGTAATGTCTACCATACCACTTTCTTCGTAAAAAAGCAAGTTTGATTTGCGTCGTACCGGCTGCGCTGCCTCTCCTCTGCTTGACATCCCTGCCGTCCGCGCATACAATAAGAGCAGAAAACTGCCTATCCGCGGCCTCAACGGCCGCCTGCAAATTCGTTTCGGAGGTACCGTCATGCGTGCGCTTTCTCTCTTGATCAAACCGGCTTCCAGTAACTGCAATCTCCGATGCAGATACTGTTTCTATGCGGATGAAGCGGTGAACCGCGCGCTGCCAAGCACCGGTATTATGACTTATGAGACGGCGGACCTGCTGATCGACGAGGCTTACGGCGCCATCGACCGGAACGGGTTCATCGGCTTTACTTTTCAGGGCGGAGAGCCGACCGTGGCAGGACTGGCTTTCTACCGTCACTTTGTGGAGAAAGCCCGTGCGGGCAAGCCGCCCCGTGTCACGATCAGCTTTTCGATCCAGACGAACGGAACGCTGCTCGACGACGAATGGGCCGAGTTCCTGCGCAAAGAAAACTTCCTGGTCGGTCTGTCGATCGACGGTTTTAAGGACGCTCATGACCTGTACCGGGTGGATCCGTCTGCGAAAGGCACCTGGAACCGAGTGCTTCGCGCGAAGCAGCTGCTGGACAGGCATCATGTGGAATATAACGCGCTCTGCGTTGTCACCGGCCGCGCGGCGCGCAGCCCAGGCCTCGCCTATAACACGCTGAAGAAGCTCGGCTTCCGTTATATGCAGTTCATCGGATGTCTGGATCCGATCGGGCATGAACGCGGCTGCGAGCCATATTCGCTCAAGCCGGAAGCGTACGGGACTTTTCTCTGCGATCTGTTCAACCTGTGGTACCGCGACTGGCAGAACGGCAATTACCACAGCGTCCGGCTTTTTGAAGATTACATACACATCCTGATCGGTGACAATGCCAGCACCTGCGCGACCTGCGGCCGCTGCGGCTCATATCTTGTCGTAGAAGGGGACGGATCTCTCTACCCTTGTGATTTCTTCGCGCTGGACGAATGGCTGATCGGAAAGCTCGGTGACAAACCGCTTGCAGAGCTCGCCGACAGCGAACGGGCCCGCGCCTTCCTGCAATGGGGCACAGAAAAACCAACCGAATGTGCGTCCTGCCCGTACAGCACGATCTGTAACGGCGGCTGCAAAAACGATTGGTTTACAGACGAGAAGGGTGTTCATAATTATTACTGCCGAGCCTTCAAGGCACTGCTCGATCACGCTCTCCCGCAGATGCAGGAGATCGCGATGGCTGAGATCCGCAGCAGGCAAGGCAGGATATAAGCGCTCTGTTGGCGTTGTGCCGATGCGCTGCCGGCATTCCGCTGGAGGCGGTCATGTACCGGCGTTCAGCCGACGGCCTTTTCAAACCGCTCCAGGACTGCGAGCATATCCCCGGGCAGCCTCTTCCGGCACTCCGCTTTAAGCTCGTCCGGCACACCGTAAAAAGCTTCCGCGATGGAGCCGGCAATGCAGGTCAGTGTGTCACAGTCTCCGCCGAGAGAGACCGCTGTCCGGATCACATCTTCGAAATCCATCCCTTCCAGGAACGCCGTGATGGCTTCGGGGACAGTTTCCTGGCAGCTTTCCACATGGTGATAGTACGGTCTGATCTCATCGCAGGTCCGGGACAGATCATAACCGAATTCCCGGACGATATAGTCCTTAATGTCCTCTTTGGACGAACCGGTCCGCGCCAGATAGATCGCACTTGACGTGGACTCCGCGCCTTTGATGCCTTCCGGGTGGTTATGCGTAACCTCCGCCGTCAGTCCGGCGTATTTCCGAGTCTCTTCGATCGTATCATAGAGCCAGCCCACCGGAGAAACCCTCATGGCGGATCCGTTGCCCCAGCTGTTGTAAGGCTGCGGATCCCGCTCGGTCAGCCACCCTCTGAACCGCCCACCGTATCCGGCATACGGGTATTTCCGTCCCCAGGCCTGCATGGACCGGGTGACCGCCTGACGGACTGTTTCGTCGTCTGCGTCCCTGCCAAGGCCCAGCAGCGCTTCCGCCACAGCGATCGTCATAACCGAGTCGTCAGTGAACTCCGATCCACGGCTGAAAAGCGGGAAATCCTTGGTTTTATCTCCTCTGTCAAATTCATACGGGGCACCGATCATGTCCCCTAATATCGCTCCGTACATAGTGAAACCTCCTGATCTTTATGCGGTGGTTTTTTTTTTGCCCATCCGGCTCACTCTGTGCCGGGGAAAAGGTCCTTCAGCATTGCGTCGGCCAGTGCCTGAGGATCCTTGATCTCCAGCCGGAAGAATTGTCCTTTTTCGTCTTCCGGCAGGAATGTCTGCCCGGGACGTTCGTCAAGATTGACTTCTGCCCTACAAGGGACAAATTCATACAGCTCCGGATGCAGCAGAGCCGTGACGGCATTTGCATCATACATGGCAACATATCCGTCACCGACAGCTCTATCGTAATAACCGGCAAACATCTCCTCCATCATGCTTTTCTCATTACTCTTCTGTGCGCGCGCAAGCATCTCGTCCATCGAGAGCTTAGCTTCCCGCCCCAGATGCATCGGGGCGAAAACGACAACGACGCCAGCGTGTATCACTATATCGAGTGCTGCGGGATCGCAATAGGCGTTGAACTCCGCATACTCCGTGATGTTGCCGGTCCCGTCTTTTGAAGCGATCATCGCATAAATGCGGTCGATCCGGCAGGCTGCCTCCGGATGCTCCTGCAGAAGCTTTGCAACGTTGGTCAGCGGTCCAAGCGTTATAAACGTCACTCTCTCGTCCGAAGCCGTCAGCGTCTCATACATCGCCTGTACAGCTCCGCGTTCGTCAGGTTTAGAATCAAACGGCGGCAGCTGATATCCGCCGAGCCCGCCCGCGCCATGTACGGAGGTGTCAGAACCGCCGAGCGGATTGACACAGCCGCGGCAGACCGGAATACCGCTGCCCCAGATCTGCGTCAGATACAGCAGATTCGCCGTCGTCAGATCAAGGCTCACATTGCCGGCTACCGAGCAGGCAAGCCGCACGTCAAAAGCCCCGCTGCAATAGATCATCCGCAGCGCCAGCGCATCGTCCACACCCGGATCCGAATCGATGATAAGTGGGATTTGATGTTTCATGGTAAAAAACTCCTTATATATCGATAAGAAAAAACAAGGTTCTCAAACGATAAAGAGAAATAATGTAGCACCAATGGCTATTTAAGACCTATCTGAATTAACAAGGCTCTCAAACATCGAAGTCACCTATCCGGAGCATATCGTAGTTTAAGACCTATCTGAATTAACAAGGCTCTCAAACTGGTAACGCCGCAGAGCGATAGACCGCAGGTTTAAGACCTATCTGAATTAACAAGGCTCTCAAACCCAGTTCGCGGACTACCTGGGAATGTCGACGTTTAAGACCTATCTGAATTAACAAGGCTCTCAAACGGTAACACCGCTCGCATTCACAAGTGGCAAGTTTAAGACCTATCTGAATTAACAAGGCTCTCAAACCCCTGGATTGCCGGCCAGTTGATACTACCAGTTTAAGACCTATCTGAATTAACAAGGCTCTCAAACCGGTTTTGTTTCTTCAATGAAACCCGCAGAGTTTAAGACCTATCTGAATTAACAAGGCTCTCAAACATACATCCGCCTTTTGGAAGCAC
>JAFRUE010000003.1 GCA_017441925.1 Bacillota bacterium | reverse complement strand
GATCAGTTCGTATTGGTCGATCAGTTTCTGTTTGTCCGCAAAATCCTTCAGAACAATCATCCTGCGGCTCTTGGTTTCTACTTCGACGCCTGTCTTCATGAGTTTACCCATGCCAGTACACGGCGTGTTGCCATGATCTGCGGAGATGTAGACATCGAATCCTTTTTTCAGAAGCCGTTTTACAAGCCATGCTAAATGCCCCTGTTTTGCCAGCACACTGATATCATTGAACATACCAATGCGGCCTTGCATCTGTGCATGGACCATATCATCAACATCGTTTATTATGACAGCTGCGCACTTTACGAACGCCCCAAAGTCAGCATCATAGCCTCGCTCGTATCCGATCTGCTCTGAAGTGTATCCAAGATCTTTAGCGCATTCTATAAACTCATTCTTTTCTTTGCTCTGTTTCCATGGCTCCTGCAGCTGACTCGGATACTTGTTTGATAACAAACACTGCCGTGAAATCGAAGTTGTGGTCGGGATCATGGCAAAGGTGTCAGCCTTTTCATAGCGAATGCCTTCAAAGCTTTGTGAGATGATATGCCAGTCAAATTCCGACATACCATCCATTACAACAATGGCAAACTTGTCGCTATGATCATGCATATACTCCATGGCACGACTGACAAGCACAGGTCCATTCTTGTCGTTAGCGGAGGAGAGCTTGCCAAAACCAGCCAATATGAACTCTACAAATCTCTTATGGACATCATCCGTCTGTATCTCGATATCGAAGCCTGCAGCCGTACTGTCAATTAGAGCCTTCAGGTTTGCAACCTGACACCAGTCCTTATAGTTCACTGCTTCCGAAGCAGCTTTGTGTAACTCTATGTTCTTCTCGCTGAGATACTTCTCTATATTGCTGCGGCTGTAAACCGTTCCCTCAACAAACTGTTTGGTTGCATTTTCACTGCGGAGATCCGAGAAATTACGGGCGTATGCAATAGAAAGAAGGTCATAGTCCATTTTCGGAGCGGCTTTGATTGCTGCAGTATTCAGTTTGGGAAAGAGATTTGCTAATGATACCGCATAGCGGCGATACCGTTTCAGAACATCATAAGGGACATAGCTGTTATGCTCTACAAGCAGAATATACTTGCCGTTTTCTCCAGACACAGCGTCTTCGTGTTCCAGACGCAGGTGAAGATCATCTTGATAGCGAATAATCTGGAACCCGTGTGCTGCGAAGTATTCGCTGTATTTTGTTTTTCTTTCGAGGTCATCTGAGTCAATCAGAATAACACGGTCTGAAAACTCAGCGGATGACTTCTCATACACATAATCTGCAAACACCGCTATGCCTCCAATCTAACAAGCATCACCAAGCGGAAATCTGGATAGACCTGCTGACCTTTCCGATAGTTTTGCTCAATGGTTTCTTTTTCCCGTTCAAGCCTTGCCAAGCGGAATCTCTTGATATTCTTGATACCTATCTGGTCCGCAGCCTCGGTCCGAAGCTGCAGAGCATACATGTACTTGTTGTAACTTTCCTGGTTCTTCTGCAGGTGTTTTTCCTTTAGGTCAACAAACGTGTCATAAGCAAAGTCCATGCTCATCTTTTCCAGTTTGGCATAGTCTTCTGCGCCTATGTTCGGAACGTTTTTGACAGTCAGTTTGGAATTCGGATCCAGGAACACATCCATGATCCGGTTTCCTGCTATAGGCCTAAGCACGAAGTTTTCATTTACGAAGATCGGAGCGATTCTTCGATCATTGTCTCTTTCGGAGATGTCCAGCTCCCAGAGCATGAAGTAGCCAGCCTCATTCGGGAAGTTCTTGATCCGCACCGAAAGCAATGGTGAAAATTTGTCCTGGATGATATCGACCTTCAAATGCCTTGTGACCTTCTCGTCGTTGATTCCGATACGGTCCATGAGCGTCAGCTCGTTTCCTTGCCAGCCGTCATAATAAGCCAGCACCTGCCGAAGAGCATCTTCAATGTCGAAGTCAGATTCTTGTCCAACCAGTTCCGTCAGATCCTTTTCTTCGCGGATGACATCCTTATACTTCTGAGCATTGGCCATTTGCTGCTTCATCTCAGACTCTACAGGATACATGGCCTCGTTCAGCTTGGAAGGATGGCTGATGGAACGCATGTAAACTTCGGTAAAATCGAGTTCAGCGACCTCGCTGTCCAGAACATCGGAATACTTATCGACACCGATTTCTTTCAGGATAATGGAGAGCTTTTCTTCCAGGACCTGACGAACGCGGTTTTCTACCGTGTCCTCGATGATGAAATTGTAGATCTGAACATCACGTGTCTGTCCGATACGGTCTGCACGCCCGCAACGCTGCTCGATCTTCATCGGGTTCCACGGCAGGTCATAGTTGATGATGATATTGCTGAACTGCAAGTTCAGACCTTCGCCGCCAGCGTCGGTGGAGATAAAGATATTGCTATGGTCACGGAACTCACGGAGTGCGTCATTACGTTCTTCAATGCTCATGCTGCCATTAAGTATAGAAACTGTGTAGTCTCTTCCTACCAGCAGGCGCTGCAGGTATTCCTGAGTAGCAACAAATTCGGTGAAGATAATGATCTTCTGGTTCGGATCCTCGCTTAGGATCTCGTCAATCGTGCTAAGAAGCTTTTCTACCTTGACGTCTGGATGCTGGAATTCTGCCTGTTTCGCCACAGATATAATGTGCTCTAACTCTGCATTTTCTTCCTCTGTATCAAGGGAAATGGCTTCCAGTGCTTCTGCAACACCATCTTCGATATCCAGGTCCGCAATGTCTTCTTCGGTAAGAGAGCCCAGCTTAGTTGCCTGATTTTTCAGGACCGCGAGTCGTCGTTCCAAACTCTGACGGACTGCAGCCGTACTGCTTGTCACCATGCGCTGCATGATAATGAGGAGGAAGATCAGGCACATATTCTTCTTACGATTCCGAAGCGCTTTGTTATAAGTCTTGGAAACGTATGATGTCACCAGCTGATACAGATCCCGCTGGAAAGTATGCCGTTCATCCCAATTGAGAAGTACTAGGTGGGTTATCCTGTTTTTGAAGAGCTTGTTGCCATTGTTGTCGATGGCCTCACGCTTTTCGGTGCGGATAAGATACGGCGCGACCTGCTCCTTAACGATAGCCTTTGCATTCGGGAACGCCTCTTCATCAAGCAGGCGAACAAGTCTCAGGAACGGTTCCGTCTTTCCGTTATGAGGAGTAGCAGAAAGAAGCAGTAAGTATGGACTGGCCTGAGAAAGCAGATGGCCAAGCTTGTACCTCGCCACTTCGCCAGTAGAGCCTGCTACGCGGTGTGCCTCATCGATGATAACCAGGTCCCAACCACTATTTATGATTGAATAGATCCGTTCTTCGTTGTATTTTTCGATCTTTTCATCGGTCCAGCCAGCTCGTTTCTCCAAAGGTTTGATGGAGTCCATCGGAGAGATAACCTGATCATACTGACCGTAGACGTCATCGCTGTCTGTGAGTCGTCGAATCGTGTCGAAATCTGACGGCAGGATAACATGGAACTTCTCATGGAATTTCTCTTGCATCTCGGATGCCCATTGTGTCACCAGACCAGTCGGACAAACAACAAGAATACGCTGGATGAGGCCTCTGGCCTTCAGCTCTTTGATGACCATGCCAGCCTCGATCGTTTTACCAAGACCGACTTCATCTGCAAGAATGTATCGGATCGTGTTCCGTTCCATCGCACGGTTCAGCACATGAAGCTGATGCGGCAGAGGAATAACTCCGCTTGCAAGAGAAGAGAGGAGGCCGCCGGCAGTCTCATTCTTGATCTTGGAAAGCAGAGTGACATACCGAAGATAGTTCTCATCGTATGTGTTGGTGCCGCCTTCGATATTCAATTGTTCTTCGGCCACCTTATACACCGTTCCAGTGGCAGGATTAAAAACACGGTAGGAAGTGAACCCCCATGCTTCAATACGCTCCAGCACCTGTACATTAGCGCCTGTCAATGTATCAAAGGCGAAATCACCTATTTTCAACATATCACACCTACTTACTCTATTCTGCCTTCCACTCTATATCGCCAATGGTTTTACTTGAAGTCCAGTACTTTCCTTTAACTACTGTATTATCTCCTTCAAGCAACATCCGACACGTTCCATGCTGAATTGGATTCTTTCCTTGTGTTGCCGCTGATGGAGTTGTGATGTAGTTGTAATAAAGAACACTATCACCAAACTCTGAAACAATCGTACCCGTAATTGAGCTGCTTGAATTGATGTCAGTCTTTGCTTTGATTGACACTGAAAGCCATGATTGCTTCACAGTAATCTCTATTGACTTGGTAGATGGTTGATTCTTGTATGTATATGAGATGGTTCCACTGTACTTTTTCTTAAGCAGTGGTGGACGATTCCACGGGATATAACGCCATAAAAACCGTTCATACAAAACAAAAAGAATCGTCACCCCAGAAATAGCATTGCCAACGCAGGATAACTTATCGTCCAAGGTTGTTGGCTTGAGCATAATCCAGCATATAACCAATAATATTACAGCAGCGATGATAATTGGTTTTATCATCTTCTTTACTCTATCATTCATACGCAGCCTCACTCATATTGGTAGAAAGCAGACAACTGATCTATGAACGTGCAGATACTTTTGTAAGCATCCTCGTCTGCGCAAAGAGGCTTAATTCCATTCGCTTCCTTATAAGAGTGAAAATCGCTTTTGCGTGCCTTGAGCCAGTTGATCATCTGATAAAACGCAAATACTTTCCTGTACTTGCTACAGTCCTCAAGATACCATGTGTCAGAAATGTTCCACAGTAGCGACTCCAGCATGAATGAATTCACATTTTGAGCAGCGTTTTTGTAGGAATATACGCCACTGTCTTCCATGAGATATCTCATTTTCTTCATAATCCGAACGAACTTTTTGTAGTAGCCATGGGTTATAGTGTTTTTTTGCCGCCCATTTGCGATATGCTGTTCTGGATAGTTGATGATTCTTGCGCCATAATCAGGAGTAATAACTATTCCACCAATGTAGTTGTTTGTATCTTTGTTGTAATCAGCACGATAATCTCTATAGCGCCTGCAAGGAACAGTATCAGCATCTTTTCGATAAGTATTTCCATGAACTTTGATGGATTTGTTTTTACGCTCCACATCATCGCCGAACTTCGCCTCTAAGCACTCCTGCACCTCATCCTTAAATGATTTCGCAGCAGGAGCAGCGATTACAAAGCCGTAGTCTGCATCTGACTGAGGGATGTACCCTGTACGATACTCTGTTGTAAACACTTCTTCTTGAATGATTGCGACATCAACATCGCTCTCAGTCCGAACGTTCGTGTTGTTAGCATAAGACCCCTGAACGAATATCTTGATTTTTCGGCCTCCAGAAGTACTGCGTAACTGCAATGAGTACGCATATGTGTCTGGATAAAGAAGTGCTATTTCTTTACCATCATCGGTAAATCCAAGTCTTTTTAGTGCATCGCTAACCATACGAATTGCGTTCTTACACTGCTGATCTTCTGTTGCCCCTAATGGCTGGGAATAACCATTTAACATGGATTCAGTAAATTTCATGCGGTTTGCTCCTTAAACTCTGCTCAAGCTGATATCGTAGTACATCAGAAGATTGCTGTCCTCCTGAATGGTCTCTTCGGGCAGGCGCTCAGCCATGGTGACTATGGCCTGGTAGTCCTTATCCTTCCAAAGTTTTGCAAAGCCAGCACGGATGGCTTCAGAACGGAATACTTTCATCTTGCCCTTTGTGGCCTGGTATTCCTGGAACTCCTTCAGCAGGTTCTTCTCACGCAGCTTGGCAATATCCCCACTCTTGGTCAGGTCAGGAATATACCAGCGGCCTTCTTCATCCATCAAGAAGTTTTCTTCAAGAATGACAGAGAGTTCGGGCATTTTTTCACGCTTATCAACCGCTTTCAGTTCTTGCATAAATTTCGGCATAAGCACCTGATATGTTTGCGGACCTTCGCCTGATTTCTCATCAAGTTGTTGGTATAGCCATCCTATCGCAGATTTTTCATCAGAAACAAACAATGAGAATTGAATGTTTTCGACTTCACATGAAGCACGTTCCATATCATATTCATTTATCTGATCCGGCAAAAAATACATATTATCCCGTTTAAGGAATCTATCATCAAGGCCTTTATAGAAATCAGAAGCATCGATAGGAACTGCTATCCCATGCATGATATGATATGCAACCATGCGATCCCATAATAAATATGCTTGCCTTTCGGTAATTACCGTAAGCTTTCCACCAGACTTGACTGCTATGGACAGATTTGCTAAGTACTGTCTGACAAAATCCCAAACAGCTTCTTCACTTCCCGCCTTAATAACAAATTCGCGTGAAAATGATTCTTTGGGTTTGAAAGCAGTAATAGCCAGATCCTGTTTAACAGCGCCAAGTGCTGTTTGTTGATTGTAACTTCCTTGACCTTTATCCAATGTTTTAACAGCTGAAATAATGAACCCTGCTCTTTGAATTGCTTCATTAATTGCAGTCCAAACCTGATTTTTGCTGTTATGGAATTCAACCGTAATCCATCTATTTGGCTTAAGGCAACGATAAAACTCCGAAAAGCATTTTGTAAATAATTCTTGGTATTCGCTTATCCCTTTGCCCTGTGCCTGACTCATAATAGCTTCTGGTTTATTATTAGTTAGAACCTTAAGCCAAGCCTCCCAAATGAAGCTCAATTCAGAGTACATCAAATTGTCCCCAAATGGAGGATCAACAAAAATGTAGTCGACACTGTTCTCAGGTATCATAGACAAATCAGTAGATGACCCACAGCTAACAATATAATTACTGTCACTCTTAGCAAACGAGAATGCAGGTATTATATCGGCAACTTTTCCCCGTACCAACTCAATAATATTTCGTTCGGCAAGAATACTCGGAATAAATAGAGCATTCGGCATCGCTCCCGCAAGATTAATCTTACCGTTTTTCACGCCAACATTATGTAGCTTGGACGCTGTTTTAATCAGAACCGCAGTCAAGCAAAAGCGTATTTGATTTGCAAATTCTGTATCGCCTGCTTTTGCCCATATAGCGGAAAGGACTCTGAGATTCCTGACGGTATAAAATAGATTAACGTTTGTAATGCCCAGTTTAATTGGATCCGCCGTCTTAACCCCCATGGGAACTGCTTGCGTCGGATACCAATAAGCCCCTGCACCTGAATTATTTATTCTCTCAATCAACGCTAAGTCATCTTTATCAGGGCTTTTTTCTCTTTTCTGACGTCCATCGAAATAATTGATTAGCACAGGCACTTGTTTTGCAAAAGCCTTTGGCTCACCTGATAACGGATCAATATAGTATTCAATAGATCTGTCGCACTTAGACTTTTTTATCTCCACACCACAATTACTGCAATGCATTACCTTTCTCATATTACGTTCAGAATCTAATGCTATATCCCAGAACACAAGTTCTTTACCGCATTTAGGACAGATAAACACATCAGACCATAGTACATAATTGATCTTAGCTTTTCTGCCGCCAGACTTTGGAACCGTAGTCTCATACATCCAACGGGTTTCTTCTTCTACCGATGAGAGGATCTTCTCCATGGTCTGAGAAAATCGTGCAACATTTATCTTCTTATTGTAATTCGCAGCGATAAATGTCGCTGCTGGAGACAGATCATTAAGGATCGCTTTTCTTGCTCCCCACTTTTTTTCTTCTTTCCGATCAAGGCCAAATTCAAGTTGAAATCCTCCATCTGGAGCTTCACACATCTGAGCAGCAACACCTGTCATTCCTGTTCCACAGAATCCATCCAAGACTATGTCTCCAGGATTAGTGTAATGAAGAATATATTGCTTAATTGCTTTGTGAGGAACTTTTGTATGGTATGAATGTGCCATGTAAATAGGATCAGTCTTTCCTTCGCTAACATCCGCTGCATAAGGCTCTCTGTGATAATTATCAGTTTGCTCGTCGTAAGAAGTTCCGTTTTCTCGAATAAACTCTTCAATAAACGGATTAGGGCAAGCTGTATAATATGGAGCGTCTGAAAGAGCAATGATATCCTCATCCGTTCCAATAGGAAAGCCTTCGATATCACGTACTATATCTATGTCCTGTTTGGTCAGTTTTCTGCGTTCCATCGATTATTCCTCGCTTTCTCTTCTCTTAACGACAATACGGAGTGTTGACGCATCTTTGCCCTTTGTATAAGCGGAAACCATTTCATTCAACTTCGCCTTGAAAGAAGCTTCATCCATCGGCGGCAGCTGCTCCAGTTTCTGCATCATGTCCTCCACAACAATGACCACAGGTTCATAGTTCTTCAGCAATGCCTGGATGCTGCTTACAAAGAAGTCGTCCACACGTTTCGGCAACTGACCAGCAGAAACAAAAGCCTCAATCGTCTGCGCCTGCTTTGCATTCAGGTATTCTTTCTGGCTTAATACAAGCGGGTCTGAGATTGTGTTGATCAGCGTGTTCGTCCACTCTGTGACCAGCGCATCAATACGATCCTCAATGTTATCCAGCTGTCCGTAAACATTCTTCGCCTTGTCTTCAAGGCTGTAGTGACAATGTAGGCAGGTCGGATTCGATTTCAGTTCCGCAGGCGTCAGATCATAGCATACCTTCAGTGCTGCAAGATCCTGCTCAATCTCGGTCAACTTTGCGCCAGAGAGAATATCGATTCCCCGAAGTTTGCGGAGATTGGACAATGCCAAGCTTTCCTGGATAGTTCGTCTGCGCTTTGCATCTTCGATTCCAAGGCGCTTTTTCTTATGTGCATCAAAGTAGATTCCGATGTACTTGTCCTTGATCTTTCCAAGTTCATCGCAGACTTTCTGTGCAGCCACGTCGCCAGCAGTGCCGTCCAAGATACTATCACGAATCTCACGGAAGTTCGCCTTTGCGTTTTCAATATCGGACTTCATTGATGCACCGAGATCAATGTATTCAATGCTCGAAACATAGCTGACATCGGAAGAACTATCCGTCTTGAAGGTCAGATATTCAGGAATGAGCTTCAGCATCGCAATGCTCTTGCCAAGCTCATCAACCTGATCACTGGAAAGGCTGAAATTGTTCAGCTTTGCAGGTGTGTTGAAGCGGGAACTGTAGTTGCTGAACTCGTTTTTCACATCCGTGCAGGCATTATGCATCTTCTGCAGTACCTGTGCATTTACCAGCGGTTCGCCCCAAAGCTCAAAGCCATCTGTCAGCTTTCGTTCCGTAAGGACCGCAGAGTTACACAGTTCCTGAGCTTTCTTGAGAAGGTCTTCGATACCTTTCTCACGGTCATTCGGATTGTCAAGAAGCGCGGGGTTGAGATCCAGAACAGCGAAGAGTTTCTTCAGTTCTGCCATCTGGATCTGCGCAGGCTTGGAGAGATACTTAAACTCATACAGATCCAGAGCGCTAATCTTAGGCACGCGATCAAGAGAAGAAGCCGTGATGGTCTCGCCATTCTTCAGCGTAATTACTCCGTATCCCGCATAAACCATGGACAGGAAAATAATCGGTGTGAAGATATGCCAGATGCGGAACTTCTTATCGATCTGCCAATACAATCCCTGCTGTTCAAAGAGATCAGAATAGTTCAACACTCCCTGCGGCGGCAACACTTTCACCAGATCGATATAGTAGGACGCATACTTGGATCCTTCAGGACGGATTTTGTCACCGTCAACGATTCCGAAGCTCTGCAGCATCATAGTAGACTGCTGCGTCTTCCTGCCCGCGAAATGGTCGAACGCTGCTCTGGCATTATCTGCCATGTTCTTGCGAGTAATCTTGGTTTTCATTACGGGGAAGTCGGGATAGATCGTGTTGAAGTATCCATCCAGGCAGATCGATGCAGCAAGATCGATAGTGTCACCAAAGGTATAGTCTCTGTTATAGCGTCCCTTCAGGACTTCTATCAGCTGATGACGTTCCCGCTTGTATACCACATCGAAGCAAGTGTTCTTGTTCTCGCTGAGGTATTTCACCAGCTTCTTGCGGAGCATAGCTGCCTTGCTGAGGTAGGCGTCTTTATCTTTTCCTTCACTGATATCCGCAAGGCTGTTTGCCGCAGAATACAGCGAGATATTTTCTTTGAAATCATCTGTAGACTTGAAGTAGAAATATACTTCGTCATCCAGATCTCCCGTGCTGAGGCCAGCGCCAGCATAAGGAGGCATGATATGAATGTAGAAGTCACGCTCAGGCTGTGCCGTGCTGCGTTCTCCAGGCAGACCCATAAACAGATAGCCTTCACGGAAGATGCTGTGAGACTCCCAGTTCAGATCGTGCTCATAGATATTGAATCCAGAAACATACTGCTTCTTGTCCCATTCCAGGCAGCTGTATACGACCTGATAGAAGTAGCGGTTCAGTTCACCGTCTGCCATCAGAGAAGCCTTCTGCTTGATCTTCTCGTCGTAGTCAACGACCTTGTCTACATCGATATAATACTGGCTGTTGGCATCGTTGCAGATGATGAACTGGCCAGAAACGGTTGTCATGATGTCCCGCAGCGTCGCCTTTACAATACCAAGCAGGAAGTCAGCATCCTGTTCAGGCATAGGCAGATGCAGGCACAGGTCATCCTTCAGATTTTCTGCCGTAAGACCGAACTGGACATCCAGGCCATTCGTAGTCAGCCGATGGACACTCAGGGCATAGATGATCTTGATTGCCAGAGGCTTGTAAGCCTTCTTGGGGAAGGCGCGGTTGATGATTTCCTCCAACTGGCTGCTGGCATTTACTACGCGGCTGATGGTTACATCGCTCTTGAGCAGACCATTGGATTTGATCGCAGGCCAGTAATCATCAAAGGAAATCACGCCAGGAGCATCTTCAGGGACGTTCGTGTTGAAGATGTTCTTGATGGCCAGGGAGATGTTTTTCAGAATATGTCGGTTCTCAATCAGGTAGATCTTGTTGAACACGTCAATGTAAGCAGGATGGATCGGGAACAGGTCCACGAAGTCTTCCAGCTTGGAAGACATACCCGTATACAGATTGCAGAACTTTTCAAGGTGAGCACGAATCAAGGCCTTCTGCTCAGGAGTCTTCTTCAGGATACGCTCAGATACGACGTAGGAAGTTGCTTCCTTCGTGATGATGATCTGAGTGAAGCGGTCACTGACATGCTTAAGAGTATCGGAGACAAAGCTGAAGCGCGGATTGTCAAAGATCTTCTCCTGTACGCCA
Organism: Bacillota bacterium; assembly: GCA_017441925.1. Taxonomy (GTDB): domain Bacteria; phylum Bacillota; class Clostridia; order Lachnospirales; family Bianqueaceae; genus RUG12817. The sequence goes on along the minus strand of JAFRUE010000003.1, from coordinate 302,446 downwards.
AAGATGACACGCAGCTTAGACTTGGAGCACATTTCTCCCAAGGCACGGAAGAACTCCAGGTCAAGAACGATCTCGCGCTCGTCACGGGAAGTCAGATAAGAAAGAAACTCATCGACTACGATCAGATAGCCCTTGTCAGGATACTTCTCAGAGAAGGCCATCATCATGTCTCTGATGAGCTTCTTGTTGTCCTTAACCGTATTGAAGTCAGGTACGTCGAAGGAAATGCCTCTCTCATCGAAATCATCCTGAATGAAGCCAAACAGAATCTCACGCAGCGACATGGTAACGCCGCCGATCTCAATACGGAGAACTTCAAATTTCCCAGCGATCTGTTTCATACTCTCAGCAAACTTTTTATTCTGCAGAAACTGCAGATTGTCTGCGTCGTGTGCAATGGAGGAGATAACGGACATGAGGTGAGATTTACCAGTACCGTAGTTACCGACAACGAGCACGCCTTTGTTGTCGATGACCTCATCCATTTGAAGCTGATCGATAACGGGAGCCTGTAAACTCTCAGCCATCGCATCAGACATCACGTAGGTTTTAACGTATTCGCGGGCTTTATCTGCGTTATCCGCAGTCGTGAGCTGGATAACGTCCTCAATCGGATTAAAGCTTATCAATTCCGAGTATTTCATGATCCGTCCTCCTATCAAATGACATACATGATGTCATAGTCGTTTATTTCGTAAACCCGATAATCGGGATAACCTTCTTCACTGTACGTCAGCTTGCCATCAGAAAAGGTTCCAGGCCAAACCAGGCTGAATTGCTTCTGCTTATACGCAGAGGACAGCAACTTCATTACATCAACCTTATACGCTGGATTGAACAGCACATCAATGTCTTTAATAATGGGCTGTTCAGGCAGGGACTCAAGCACTTTCACAAAGCACTTTTCAAGCTGCATTGTCCTGCGGCTCGGTTTTAAGTCTACAAGCTCAGCCGCAATAGGCTTATTCACAGCGATAGCCTTAGAGGCAATTTCCGAAATCGCTTTACTATAGATGAGCAGTCGATACAGTGAATTTCTTTCTGGCAAATGATGATATTGAAGTATCTCACCCATATTTTCAATCCTCTTCTATCATTTTCACTATATCCCCAACATCGCAATGAAACACTTTACAAAACCTTGCGATTACTTCCAGGGACACATATTCATTTTTAGCAAGCTTTGACATCGTATATGGACTTATTTCAGCCGCTTTGGCCAATTCTCCCTTGTTCATCCGATTTTCCTTCATTAGCTTCCAAAGCCTCTCATAACTCACACTCATTATTTGAACCCCATTAATTACACATTTTAGACCTGTTCATGATAAAAACAATTTAGATATATTTTATCACACAATATATCTTGTTTCAACTAATTACCGAACAATTGCCTCTTAATCGGCCTAATTGTCAGTTATAACCGACACCATTCAGGGAAGATTTTAGTATTATCTCAGCAAGAGTCTCTTCTGTGCATCTACCAACTACATTCTATTCTTCACAACTCTTTCTAGCCTTCAAGAATCCTCATATAAAAAAGAACCTCGACATCAAACAACAAAGCCTGATACCGAAGCTCTCTTAATATGCCGGTATTCCATACCCCAGTATCTCATAATGTCCTACACTATACCTCTTCTCCTTACAACTGTCGCTACAGTTTCCTTCGACTGTATAGATGGTTCCTCCCTCCACTCTTACAACGATACCTGTATGATCTGCTTCTCCATCCTGCGGTCCGCTTGATCCTTCCGGATCGTCCCAGTCAAAGAAAATGATCATACCCGGAGTAGGTTCCTGTTTTCCATCCAACCACTGTCCCCGTTCCTTAAACCAGTTTGCTCCTGTTATACAGCCTGCATACTTTGGGATAATACCATTCTCAATATACCCGCACTGATCCGCGCACCAGGAAACAAAGCAGGCACACCAGTCTACATGATTCTTAAAGCCATACCATGACCAATAAGGATTGCCGCCTACATTGCCGACTTGACTAAGCGCCACTTCTATGATTTCGACATCACCAAGCTCAGCTCCGAACTGTACGCCCAACCATAACGATCGGTTCTCCTCGTTCAGGAGTTCATCCAGCTGCTGTCTTTGCATTAGATCAAAGTCATATTGTTCTGCCATCTGATCTGCTGTTTTATGAAGGACATTTATCTGCAGTATATTCTTCCGCTCCTTCATCTCTTTCCGGATGATGTTTCCCTTCCCATCATCCGTCTCGATAACAGTTACAACATCCTTCACAACCGTTTTCGAAGTAATCTCATTCATCTCCCAGAAAACATCTTTCAGCAACTGAATGTTCTCCTTATCCATAACAGCAACGTTTGAAGGTTGATCCGCATCGTATACAGGTTTCACCGCAAAGACCGCAAGAACATCCCGCCAGGCTGCTGTAGATCCTGACATTTCCACATTATCGTGTGGATTAGCAGTTTTAACCTGTTCAAGCTGATCCTGGTACTCTGCATTGATTTCCCGAATCACCTCCGGCATCGATTTTTCCTTTGCCTGCTGTCCAGAGAAGAAGATTCCAAAAGGCGACGCAACCATCAATCCCACAAGACAGATAATAACAATGATGCCAAGCATGGTCCCGCTTCCAACTGAAACAGCTGTCCATAAGGTTCTTGCCGCTCTGACAGTCCTAGTAACAGCCATTGAAACAGCTTTCCCTGCTGCTGCAATGGTGCTATAAACTCTGTCCGGCACTCTCGTTCTCAACATGGCCAGCATTTTAGCTGCTGCCATCCTTGCTTTTCCTGTTCTTTTTGCCATATTTATCGCTGTTTCTGAACCCTGTCTTGCTCTTCCGATACTTCTTCTAACCCTCCTAACAGCTTGTTTTCCATCCCGTCTGATATAAGCAATCGTCTTTTCAGTCCCTGTTTTCAGCTTGTCTTCGGCATATTCCTGCGGGGTATCCCATGACGGATTCTGTGTGTTTTCCGCACTTTCCTTTGTCTTTATTACAGACTGTTTTATGTTTCTTGCAATCCCGGCGGATTTATCCAGCACCCGGATCGTTCGGTTCTTTTCTTTCGTTCTGATCTTGATCTGTCCGCTCATCTTTTTCCCTCCATATAAAAAGAACGGGCAGACCTTATACGGCCTGCCCTGCAAAAATGCCTTCTCCCGGCTTTGTTGTCATCAGCTGGTATAGCTTTGTATCCGTTGGAAATCGATTCACAAACGGAACCAGCGCTCCTCCATACTTGATCAGTCCGCAGCCGGGACTTACATCCGTGATATAACTCATCTGTTCCTTTGAAATGTTCAGCAGTTTTCCAAGCTTCTCTCTGTCCGGTGCTGCCTGATTCAGCATGACGATGAACTCTGAATTTGACAGCATTGTACTTGCCTGTACGGAATCCAGCAGGTATTCCACGTTCTGCGTGATCGCCGTAGGATATGCATTCCTTTTGCGAAACTGTCTCCAGGCGGAATTAAAGAACTGCGCGGAATACTCGTTCTCAAACACCACATGGAACTCATCCAGAAAGACGTGTGTGCGCTTTCCTTTCTTCCAGTTCAGAGTAACACGGTTCAGCATCGTATCTGTAATCACGAGAAGACCCGTCGGCTTCAGCTGCGCTCCCAGTCCGTGAATATCAAAGACGACGACTCTTTTATCAAGGTCCACATTGCTCTGCTTTCCAAAGATGTCAAGCGATCCAACTGTATACAGCTCCAGTGCCAGCGCGATCTCCTGCGCCTCCTTCTCCGGCTGTTCCATCAGTTTCTCCCGGAGTGTAACCAGTGTCGGAATAATGCTCATGTCAGCAGCTTCCCGGTATACCTGTGAAATGCAGCGGTCAATGACAGACTTGTGCTGCGGACCTACGCCTTTCTTGTCGATCTGCTCCACCAGGGACATGATGAACTCGGACTTCACTACAACCGGATTGTTCTCACCATATCCGTCGACCATGTACATCGCGTTCAGCCTGTCTCTTCCGCCAGCGGAAACCCGGATCACAGATCCGATATCTCCCATTGCTTCTACAAGCGGAGCATATTCTCCTTCCGGATCGCATACCAGAATATCATCCTCCGTATTCAGGATCAAGAACGTAATAAGCTCCTTCACATTGAACGATTTCCCGGATCCGGGTACACCGAGCACAAAGGATGACTGGTTCAGCAGATTCTCCTTGTTGCACATGATAAGATTATGGGAAATAGCATTTTCCCCATAATAGATCCCGCCCTTGTCCATGATCTCCTGTACCTTAAAAGGTACAAACGCCGCAAGACTTTCCGTTGTCAGTGTCCGAAATACATTGATCTTCCGACAACCCAGCGGAAGCACTGTGTTAAGTCCGTCAAGCTGCTGAAAAGTCAGTACTGCAATCTGGGCAACTGTCTGCTGCGCAAAAGAAAGGATCCTCTCTGTCTCCTGTTCCAGTTCATCCAGGGAATCCGCTGTTACAACCACCGTGATGATACCATAGAACATTCTCTGGTCCCGTGTCATCAGATCATCCAGGAACTCTTTTGACTCTTTTCGCTGAAGCTCCATGTCATAAGGCACGACTGCACTGAAGTTGTTGTTCTGGTTCTGCTTTCTCTGCCAGTTCGTAATATTGGTTTCCACGCCGAGCAGCTTGTTCTCTACGTCCCGTACTGCTTCTTCCGTCGGTACCGAAATCACATCGATCGACAGCATCAGATTTCGGTTCGTTTCCGTCAGATCCGAGATGAAGGAATCTTTTATAAAATTGGCATAGTCCTTCAGATACAGCACTCTTGCATACTGCCGGCCGAGAATCAGGTAATCCTTATGATTTTCGATGCTGTCAGGACATATATAATCTCTGAAATCATGTCCACGCCGTGCTGCTTTACGAATATCAAAAGAAAACTCGCTATCTTCTGCCCGGTAGAAATCATGAAGCACCTTCAGTCTCTCCTTCGCACTCATCGGAAAGCATTTGGATCCCAGCTCTGAAAGTCTTGCTGTCAGACTTGCTTCAGCCCTTGTGAAGTAAATTCTCGCTTCTTCTATACTGCGTTTCCATACCGATACGGTGATATACTTTTCCTGAACATATCCGTTGGCATCGATGGTTTTGGAAAGAAGCATCTCGTTATACTCCCTTCTGTATTCGTCCAGGCCGTCACCTTTCTCCGGCATCAGGACCGACTTTTCAAAGTCGGCCCTCTTCATATGCCTGTTGTTGATGGTGATCTTTGTACTGGCTTCGCTGTCAAAACTGTTGAGTAGTTCCGAATATGTCAGGAACATTCTCTCCTGATCTTCTTTGCTTGCCACATGATAGTTCACATCCGAGAACTTCCAGCTTTTCGTATAGTTGTTCCCGACAAGGAAAATGCCGTCTTCCCAGATTCGTCTGATCGGGATAACATCCTGTACGACCCGGGGAACAACATATTTCTCCCTGTCTCTCTTCATGATCTTACTGACTGATTTCACCATAAGATCTGTATGCCTCCTTCCGGTGTTTTTCTATCGTATCTTTCATCGCTTCCAGATAATAGTTCTTTGATTCAAACTTCAGTTTCTTCGGTTCAATCAGTTCTGTACGCAGCCAGACCAGAAGAAACTGCTCAGCATTCATTCCGTGATAGGTAAAGAATCCCATCGCAGCAAAAGGCAAGGCTCCCAGTATACAGATCCATGAAACTGTTTCCGTACCCAAATGTGGTTTCAGCAGGAAAAAGATCAGTACTGCCACAGCAACTGCCGCAATCGAAAAAAAGAACTGCCTCATGGACAGTCCAAAAAACACGGATTCTGTATAATCTCGGATCTCCCGATTGATCTTAATTTCCATATCGAATTCTCCTTATCTTTCGATATCTCTGTTTCGATCTGGATCGGATGCAATTGTCAGTTCCTGTTCCTTTGCCCGAAAACGAAATACCTTATTGCAGAGTCTATCCTCCGGTTTAACAGTGTTTTCATTGATATCCTTTACCATCATAGCAAGATCCTTCGGTGCAGCCTGCCCACGATCCGGAAGGATCAGCACTTCATGAACAGAACTGGGCAGGACGAAGTAATCACCTCCGACAACTTCACCGATTCTTGCTTCCATTCCGGGATACAGCAGCGCCGATGCTCCCAGTCTTCCTCCTTTTGTCGTAAGAACCAGAAGTCCGTCTTCCGGAGCAGTTCCTCCTTCCAGATAGTTCTGAGGTTCCGATCCATCCCCGGATCCAAAAATCACTTCCTGAATCGAACAGAGTTTAGCTGGATCTGCATCTACAGAACCTTTCATTGCATCGTCAAGGATTATTCCTCTGTCCGTTCCCTCAATCTTCAGAAAAGACGGGGGAATATTGGCAACACCGCCGTCAGAAAGATCTTCCGGCAGTTCCATATAGGCCACCAGAGCAAGCCCGCATCCGACAGGCTCGAAAATCAGATTCTGCATTCTGTCCGCGTTTTCTCTGATATCCATAAGCCTTACTCGAAGGCTGTTGCGGATATCATCATAGCTTTTGATTTCAAAACTCTTCACCATTGTTATTTCTCCTTCCATTTATAGTCCCATCATTTCCTTCACAATACGGTCAGCCATCTTCACTGCTCCTACCAGGATCAGCATGTTGAAAACCACTTCTCCGATATAGTTCCAGACCATGCTGGCTGCCTGAGCATTGACATCAACTTCCGGAGGATTAGCTGCAAATACAGAAAAGATAATGCAGGCCAGCAGAATAATCGCTCCCTCCAGACAGACACCCGCATAGCTTCTTAAAAAACTCTTCCCAACATTCTGCGTCGGTTCTCCTGCAAACGTGGCAAGCGGAACCGGTGCGATTGCCGTATACATATAGAGCTTAAAAAACCTTCCATAGACACTCAGGATCATCACAAAGCTAAGCGCCCAGATAAACAGACCGCCTATCAATGTGATCGCCCATAACGGTACGCTCTCAAAGAACCCGCAGTTCTCAACAGCTGTAATGATCTCTTCCGGAAGCACCGTTGTTGTCGCACCGCCAAAGCCTGCAGCATTCATAATGCGTCCGATTATGCCCTGGATAATACTTAAGAAACTCAGCATCAGCTCCATCCCATGCGTGATAACGCTCTTTGCCAGAACAAACCGTACAAACAGTTTTAGTGCATGCTCCGGTCTTTTCAGTTCCGCAAAGCTTCCGCAGGTTCGCATTACCCCTACAACAAAAAAGAGGACAAGCAAAGCATATCCGATTGCCTGCAGTGTCCCGTGAATCTCTGTTATAACAGCCCAGATCGTACCGTCCTTGAACTCCTGCGGCGACTGTGTCAGAAGCTGCCAGATCTCGGACAGCTTCTCATTCCAGATCTCCAGGGCTCTTTCCAGATTCTGAACGATCCAGTTATCCGACATGTTCTACACCTCCTTTTCGGGACAGTATCAGAACTGTCCCGAATGCCGGATTCTGGTATCATCCAATAATCAGATTGAGGATTTCTTTGGCAAAGGTGATGACTACCCCTCCTGCAAGAGTCAGGAAACCATTGGATCTCTGAGAGGGATCATGGCTCTGGAAAGACAGTCCGATCTGCACAATGCCCCATCCTAGCAGGATCAGACCTACTGCACGGATCAGTCCGAAGATAAAATCACTCAGATTGTTGACGACCGCAATAGGATCCTCTTCTGCTGCGAAGGCAATCAATCCGGCACTCAGGATCATTGTCAGGCTGAGTACTGTCACAGCATAATAGCGGAATCCTTTCTTCAGCCTGACAGAAGGCTTATTTTTGTTCTGCTTCTTTTTGTTTCTCATTACGTTTTTCCTCCAATTTGTTCTTTATCAGCTCTTCCAGTTCATCTTCACAGAAGAACAGATATTCTTCCTCATCCACTGGATCTGCTTTTGCTTTATTCAGCAGTTTTTGATCAATGTCCAGCACAGCAACACTGACAGAATCCTCACCGTATCGATAGACTTCTGCTCCTCCATCGGCGGTCCATTGAATATTCGGATGCTTGAGGATGTCATACTTCAGATCTTCCACAGGCCTTTCTCCACGAATAAAAAGAAGAGCCAACCGATTGTCCAGCATCCGTACTTCATCCGGGGTCAACAGTTCACGTCCGGTGACCTGCCAGTTCATGGAATAGCTTCCGTTTCTGCCTTTTGACCGCCCATACGTGTTGGTGTCGATTGTTTCCTTGCCCAGGAGTTTAGAGACATACTCATGAGTGGATTGCTCATTGCCTCCCAGATAAAGGAACTCGTCACAGTTACCCACGATACTTTCCCACTGTTTTTCAAAGAGCGCCTTCAGCTGCGCCATGTTCTGAACGATGATCGACACCGAGATCTCACGGGACCGCATGGTGGAGAGCAGTTTATCAAACTCATCCGGCAATGCGACATTCGCGAATTCGTCCATGAGAAAGTGCACATGTACAGGAAGTCTTCCTCCATGCACGATATCCGCCTGGTAATACAGCTGCTGAAACATCTGTGTATACAGCATACCGACAATGAAGTTGAATGAACTGTCATTGTCCGGTATAACTGCAAAGATTGCTGTTTTCCTTTCTCCCAGGTTCCACAACTCCAGTTCATCTGTCTGAGTAATCCCTGCCAGACTCTCCAGATTGAACTTCTCCAGTCTGGAAATCAGTGTGATCTGAATGGACTTCAGGGTCTTTCCGGATCCGGAATGATAACTCTTGTAGTACTTCAGAGCAATGTGTTCCGGATTTCGCATTTCCAGCCGATCAAAGAGAATGTCCAGTGTGGACTTGAATCCTTCATCCTCCTCTCTCACTTCTCCGGCTCGAATCATCTCCATTACCATCGGGAAGTTCTGTTCCTCAGGTGGTGCTTCATAATGAAGATAAAAGATCAATGCCAGAAGCAGCATGGAAGCTGCCTGATCCCAAAAAGGATCCTGAGATTGCGAGCCTTTTGGTGTGGTGTTCTTGAACAGATTCGTGACCAGCCTCTGTATATCATTGTCATTCCGCAGATAAACAAAGGGATTATAGCAATAGGAACGGTCCATATTGATCAGATCCAGCACCTTAACCTCATAGCCGAGCTTCTCGGATAGTAGTTTTCCTGTTGTCGCCAGAAGCTCGCCTTTGGGGTCAAGGACAACGTATGAACAGTTGCCGTTCATCAGATTTGGCTTGGCAAAGAATCTAGTTTTTCCTGCTCCCGTTCCACCGATCACAAGTGTGTTCAGGTTCCTTCGATGCTTTCTGCCATCCATACTGATAGCGACATGCTGTGTCATAATCTTGTTGTCTGTACTCTTTCTCTCTGCAAACTTCCTGTTCAGTGCTTCCGGTGTTCCCCATTTGGCGGAACCGTGTTCTTCCCGTCTGCGATAGTTCCTATCTGTAGAAAGGAAAATACCGACCGCAAGTCCATAGACCACTAACAAAACGAGGACAGTTTTTAGGCTGTCCTCGCATAAAGTGATTCGAAACGGCTGCTGCATCAGGTTCCCGAAATTCTCCACCAATCCTTTCAGCCCGTCCTTCATATAAGGAGCAATCAAAAGTCCTATCCAGATCACCGGCAGTATCCCGAAACAATATAGAATAATACTCTGCTTCGATTGCTTGCCTTGTCTCATGTTTTTGTTTTTCTCTTCTTCTTTACGTATTTTGGACAATAGATCACTTTACAACGAAAACTCTGTTTGCAGTCCTTCTGGCATTGCAAACAGAGCTCGTTATAGGTGATCTGATTTTGTTCATTGAGAAAATAGTCCCCTTCTGTCTTTCTCTTATTATTCATTCTAGTAATAAGTGCGTCTTTTCCTTTCTGTGAATTGAATACAAAAGCCGATCTCCGCATCCCCGAGATTTTGTACCGTTCTCAGGGCGAAAACCTGTTGTTTTTTTCTGTCATGGCTTAACAAAGGTAAGTCTGCGATTATAGGCGTTACATAATCATTCGAAATAGTGATAGTCTTTGTTTTATCACTGCCTTTTTAGTAAAATACCCCTTATCTCACTTCACGCTGTGCCTTTCTCTTCATTCTCTGCGGTGCGTCAATGACCTTCAGAAGCAGTGAATCCACATCTTCCGTTGGTTTTTCTGCCCGAATCAGAGTATTTCGAAAGTCTGCAAGTCCTGTTACCATCAACCGCTGTTCAAAGTTGTCCAGGGTAACAACAACCTCTTCACTCATCATCGATTACCGCACCTCCTTTTCATCTATCTTCTTTGGAATAGGTGTGAGAAGAAGATTAAGATCATCATTGATATCCGGTTCTGTTGTCTTCTTCTGTCCCGTTTCGGCCTTGATTGCTTCCAAGGTTTTCTTCACAGACGGGCGATCAGACTGCCTATCAGCCTCGCCTTCGGAACGGTCTTCTCTGTTCCCGGAGGAATTCTCGGACTGAGGGGACTTCCAAATCCAGGCCAAGTTGGGGTTTTCGTTTTCCGCCTTTTCTGCAGTTGGATTGTCTGCCTCAGGCAAGACATTATTCAGGAACTGATCCAACTTATCATCTACTGCCGGCGCTCTCTCTGGCTCTGGCCGATCATCTCCGTTTTTAGCCGTCGGCACTTTTTGTTTCCGTTCAATAGCTGTTTTGACCGATCCCATATCGATTGTAGCAAGCCCAAAGCGTTCATAAATACGATTGATTTTAGCTGCATCTTCCGCGCGAACCATGATGTCTGTAAGGCCATCTCCTGCCTTATTATCCTTCAGCACACAGTAAAGCACACCGTATTTCTTTGCTTCTGTACAGAACTTGGCAAGTTCATTGTCTTTTACAGCAAACACTTTCAATTCTTTACCGCTGCGAAGCATATTGACAAGCCTTGTCTTTCCTCTTGTCTTCTTCTGATCGCGGAGTATCGCATACAACAGAACAGCAAGCCTCTCTGCTGCTTTGCCGCCAATCTTTGCTGCAACTTCAACGCCGTTCAGACTCATTCGAACGATCTGTTCCGCTGCTTCTCCCGAATAGTTCATTGTCACCAACCTCCTTTTTTGTAGTTTGTCCTTTGATTTCATTCAGTGCCTGCTGCACCTGTGCGGAACGCTTTTCCACGTTATCGCAGATTACAAGTTCATTCTGAAACCGTTTGATCTTTTTTGTAACTTCTGCAATCTGTTTTCTTACTGTATCAGCCCCGGAAGAATCTCCTTTTCTGATCTTTCGTTTCAGTTCATTTCGAAGATCTGAACGTCCTTCCTTCAGTTCCGCAATTTGCTTTCTGGCTTCGCATCGATACGCATTCAATCGCTCAAGAGTCTCAATGTTGTTCTCGCCCAGGAACCTTGTCTGTTGATCCAATTGATCCATCTTCCGCAGATCCTCTCTCATAAAATGCGAAACCCGGCTGACAGATGCCGGGTAGAGAATAAGAATATGAAGCTCATAGCAGTAATGATAATACAAGGCAGCCAGTCCTTTGTGATGCGTGCACGGAGGATGTTCATTCCGATATGATCTGACTTTCTCCTGATCTGCCTCAGGAAATGGCTCCTCTCTTCGAATGTTTTCCAGAATACGGTCAGAGATTTCATCCAGATTATAGTCATCGCCTAACCGGTCAAAACGAAAGAATCGCTGCGCATTCTCTGGACGGAGTGAAGGACGCTGAAGATAATTACCGCTTCTGCTCTTCACCTTTAGCTCGTATCCCATCTCCCCAAGTGTATCAAAAAACTCCTCTTCAGTAAGAGACATTGAAATAGCCCTATCAATGTCCTGACGGATCCTTCCCCGATATGTTGGCTTCCCGTTCTGTTCCGCTTCCCATTCGCTGTACTGTTTGCCTTTTCCCTCAGGATGTGTAATGACGGACAAGCCGTATTCTCTGCACAAACGATCAGAGACATCCCGCATATGCCGATACTCTTCCGGAGTCCGTCGGTATCTGAGACCATCGATAAAAGATATGGTATTTACCACAAAATGATTATGGATATGCGATTCTTTATCCAAATGGGTACATACTAAAACCTGATATTTTTCTCCCCATACCTCCTGAGCAAGTTTGATCCCGATCTTGTGAGCCAGCTCCGGAGTTACTTCTCCTTTCTTAAAAGACTGATAGCCATGAAAAGCAATCGTACTCCCTACTTTATCCCACTTCTTCTTTACTCTGAGCATATCCTCCCTTGCCGTTTTCGGCGAACAGTTTATCCCCCAAATCAGCTGCCGCTTATTTGTTGCAGATTCACGTCCGGCATAGGCAATAACATCTCCCAGAGAATCTCTGTCTGCATCTTCCGGCACTTCAATATTTTTTGGGGTTTCTGTCTTGTCAGGATTCTTTGCATACAGGAGAACCTTTCCGAGATATCCTTTAACTCGCCATATTGACGTTGTTGCCATTTAATACATAACCTCCAGCAAGCTGCTTACCTCCCGTTGAAGCCGTTCAACATTCTCCCAATAGGCTTCTGTATCTACAAAGCCTTTAGAGTTTGCTACTATGGCAATCTGATTCATATTGTTGCCAATCCGCTGCAGACTCTTTAAAACATTTATTAGATCTGCGGACGGCATCTCCTTAGGCTGTATTTGTCGGATCAGCAGTCGCAGATATGTCTGTACGGTCAAGCCTGATTTCATGACATCCTTTTTCAGCCTGTCGTATTCATCAGCTGAAAGTCGCAAATTGATTTGTTTGTTTCTGCGTCTCACTTGCGTCTCCTTTCCGGCACATAAGGGTTTGGGGCTACCCCAACAAGATTCGTTTGTATATACAAACGAGATGCTTGCTACGAAAATGCCACAAACCCCTGCGCCACTTTCCTTAGGTTTATCGGTCGAGTCCCTGAGGCCTCGGTTCATAAGGTACGGCAATGATCTCGCCGTTCTTTCTATAGAAGTGTTCCGGCTGGCGGAACATTTCAGTATACTTTTCGATCTGTTTCGGACTGAGAGAACCGAAGTCCTCCCCGCTGCAGTCGCAGATGAAGAACGGCCCGAAGACAATATCCATCAGCTGGTGCTCATCCCCATAGACGGCTCTGCATGGCTGCATACCGTTAAGCTTTCCTTCATCGTTACATACGATACATACCTGCTCTTCAAAAGGATAAAAAGTCTCGATCATTCCTCCGACAGCACGCTGCAATCCTTCCAGCGAAGTTTCAATCTCAGCTGTTCTTGCCAGCTTCCCCGGTTCAACTTTGACTACTGTTATAGTCTTCGACATCGCCTCCTGTTTTTTCTCCGGATCAAATTCTATTTTCTTAAACCCGATCGAATCGCAGAAATAGAAACCCGGAGCCACATCATCAGACCGAACGACCTCGATTATATCCGAAACATAAACGCCTCTTCCTCCATATTCTTCCGGCTGGTTAAAATTAAAGATCTCAAAAACATCATCAAGGTCACTGGCCTCAACTGTTCCTTCATATACTTTGTCATACCATTCAGGTTTGATCACCTCTGACTTCTGTTTCATATGATACAGACTATTGAAAGCGACGTCTTCATCATCCCGATCCAAATTGATCTGATAGATTCTGATATCCATCATCGTTCGTATTCCTCCTTCTTTCTTGTGTTTATGTGCAACATCAGTTCATCGTTCATATCTTTACAGCCCTTCTTCGGCGGTTCATCCAGGACCTGATACTTGTCGGACAAACCCTTCATGATTCCCGCCGTTGCCCCACGACCAACTTCATCGTTGTCCAAATGAAGGTGCAGTACTTTTACCTGTGGATGGTCCTCTAAGTATTGCTGTAAAGCCACTGGCACTACGTTAGCTCTCTTTACTTGAAATACTCCTGCTAATGAAAGAAGAGTGTCCTGCTTCCAGTCACTTCCTTCAAGCACTGCAAGTGAAGCATAGCTCATCGCGTCTATAGCAGATTCAAACAAATGAACGTGTTCTGCATCGGAGTTTTCTGACATTGAAAACGAAAAGTGTTTGTTGCTGCCGGTGACTTCTCCCTTATACCCGGAGTTAATCGAGCGTAAGGCCGCGTATCTTGCAATTCCCTTAGCGTCATAGCCGACAAACATGGCATTATGATGATTATTCGTTTCAAACAGCAGCGCATGTTCCAAACAGTAGTTGATTACGAATGGGTGAATTCCCCGTCGTTTCAGATAGTCTGTGACTTGTACAGGATTCTTCTCTACATCCGGCAGCAGCAATTTTCTCGGTTTGGCAGGCTTTGAGGCATTAAAATAGGACGGCCGATCAATCTTCCTTCCAATAATTGCTTCAACCGCCCTAATAAACGAATAATCTTGGACTTTCATCAGATAATCCAATGCGGAAACTCCTCCTATTCCTCTGGAGAACCAATACCATTTTCCATTGCTGATTTTAAGCGAGTCATGATCTCTGGTATAGTAGTAGTTATTGGACAATCTTACTAGATTTTCAGGATTGTTCCTCTGCAGATATGTGAGAACGTCCATCTGCTGCGCTTCCTGAAGAATTTGGGGATCAATATAATTCATAGGCATTCTCCTTATCTGCTGTCTTCCCGGTCTTTGATCCGGGAGTTCTTCTGTCTGAAATCCAGCTCTTCCAGTTTTGTACAATAATCTCTGCATGGCAGATCAAAGATTCTTCGTTCACGAAGCGAGAAAAAGTCTTTATTCGTTCCTACGATAATATGATCAAGAACCGTAATTCCCAGCATGTTATACGCCTTTATCATTTTGTCCGTTGTTTTGATATCATCCTCCGATGGAGTCAGACTGCCTGATGGATGATTATGGAACAGAATTACATTGCATGCGTTAGACAGGATCGATGTCTTCAACGCTTCTCTCGGTACTGCATAAGAAGCATTTACCGTGCCGATACTCATAATGTTCATGTTTATAGGCTTCCCGTCGCTTCGAAGATTGACCAGTATCATCAATTCTCTATCAAAGTCCTGCAGATAATCTCCAAGGAGATTGATTGCGCTTTCCGGGCTGGTAATAGGTTCTTCGGAGATCAGCGGCGGTTCTTTTACCATCCGAATAGATACCCGTTCCATTTCATACTGATTCATCTTCATCATCCTTTTCTGCCGACTCGGTACTAATTGCTACAATATGGATTTCTCCATCCTGAATCCCACTTGCCATCTTCAGAAATTGTTTTCGTACTTTGTTCTTTTCTTCCGTCGTCATCTTGTAACTCCTTTCGCATAAAAACAGCCACAGAGATTGTAATCCCTGTGGCTTGTAACCGATCTTCTGTTATTTTGTAATCATCAGAATCAGTTCATTAATATCCTCGGTCGGCTTGCCTGCTCGAACCACCTTGTTCCGGAACCAGAGCAGAGCGGTCAGCAAAAGCCGCACTTCATCTGGTGTAAACTTTACGACATATTTCTTTGGTTTCTTCTTGAACATAAAAAATCACCTGACCCTTCTGATTCTAGAATACAGATCAGGTGATCTTCATGCAAATGTGCGAATGAAAATATTGCTGAGCTGAAACTATCTTTTATTATCTATGATGCCAACAACCCCCATGGCAACAAAAGCAATTGCTAATAACAATGTTATTATCCATCTTGTTTCCATCTCTCCATTTATTGCCAGCACCACAAATGCAACTATAGCGGTCAGCCCAACAACTACCTAAAAGATGGAACATATTAAATACCATCGGCTCTTCATGATAACAATCTCCTCCATAGATTATAAAAGATTTCGACAACCCGGAAGCTGTCACTTCCTGGCGATGACAATTGGCTGGTAAAAGCCTGTCTCCTCTGGGAATTTCCAGTTTACCTCATTACAACCACTGCCAAAGAGCAGCTTTGTAAGTTCTTCCCTGCGAGTTGCTCTATACTCACACTCAAATTTACTTATCTGCAGCGTTTCTTCGTCATCAATAATGTACTGAGTAAGATGGTAATTGTTTCCTTGCCAAACCCACGTTTGAAATGAAACACGCTTGCCTTTTTCAGTCACGTGAATATATGGTGGAGAATAAGGGGGCTTTTCCTGCAAAAGACTGTCATAGTCCCTAATGCTGGCCACAAAAAGGCCACCTTCTTTGGTCTGGCCAATAATACTTCTCACCGCTGATTCCAACGCCTCTCTCGTAAGCATATGGGGCAAAGCATTGTCCATCGCAATCACAATATCGAACTGTTCTGAAAAGGTGTCAGATAAAGCGCAGAAATCAGCATGTTCAAATCGGAGTGTGACACTTTGACTTTCTGCCCGGGCTTTTGCTTCACTCAATTCTCCATCACTGATATCGGAGGCAGTAACCTGATACCCAAGGGAGGCTAACCCTATTGCTTGTGTTCCGATCCCGCAGGCGCAATCGAGAATACGGGAATTGATGCTAAAGCCATTAGCATTAAAAATTCTATCTAGTATAGTCGCCTGTTCCTTAGTTGTAACACTCCAATCCAGAAACAACTTATCATATTGAGAAGCCATATTGTCATAAAAGGATTGTATTATGTCCATAACCTTTACTCCCTCACAACCCGCGATTTCCCGAGATTCCGACAAACGGGATTTGTCAGTCAATACAATCCACTTCAAAATCCTTGAAAAAGGCCTCCGTTCCGATTTCAGAGAAAAAACCGACAGATCCATGGGCATCTTTACCGTGCTTCATTAACTGAACTGCCAATACGGGAGAGTTCTCTTCATTAAGATAAAACTCTGCTTTTTCATTATGAATGACTGCTGTCAGCTGGATCCATTCACCCAATCCGTTATGAATTGGCGCTTCATATTCAGTAATTCCGAATTCTCTAAAATACGCAAATGTGTATCCAGGATAAGAAAAATACTGACATCCATGTGCTTTACGTACTGGGTCATCGGTTGTGCCATTCGTTGGTCGAATATAAAAAGATTCAAACTCACTATTGTCCTGCTTCACTCGGAAAACGATTCCGATAAACCCTCTGGCAAAATCCGGTGCATCTGAAAGAAGCCTGCTCAGCATCTTCACTCTGATGATACCATTATGAAAATCCAAATTATCCAGCTTGACGAAAGTATTCTCATCAAACTGCATGATTTTGTCTTTTTTTGTGACTCTAAACACTTTTTCTCCATTTATCTCAACCTGGGAAACCGTTGTATGTACCGGTATCAGCCCATTTAGTTCTTCATACCTTGTATTCATTGATGTGACCTCCAATTATCAGACGGAAGAGTTGCTTTTTGCAATCCGCACAGATTTGTAATTCTGTGTCTGCTTCACAAACTTCGATTCTTTTATTTTTTTGTTACAATAAATAACCGATTTGGAAACAAATCGATAAACTGGAACGTGTGCTTCATTTGTCCTTCTTTTTGAAATCCTGTAATACTCCATACACCAGGAAGCAAATGCCTGCAATGAGCGCAATCACGGCCGTTATTATCAGCGGAGAGCCAACGTAACTTAATCCAGCTTGAAATAATGAACTATTCCAACTCGATACATTACTCATGAAAATCGCAGCCGCTATGTATCGTGCACTTGTTAAAACGGCTGAGATTAAACAGAGTATTACACCAACGCCTTTGTTATTCATAAAAACACCTCCACAAATCCTGACTCGCGTGTCAGATATAATACCTGTATATCTATTATACCAGAATGCCTTAATTCCATCTACCAGGAAATTGAAAACAATGCTTTTTCAACGTTCTATCTCTCGCGCTTTTTGCTTTACTTCCATCACTGAACCGCAGGTTTTCTCATAATCTTTCTCTGTAATGAGTCCTGCTTTATAGTCCATATAATTAGCAGCTGCCTGCGCATCCTTGATAGCTCGGATCAGTGTTTCCGGCTTCTCTCTGATAGCATGGATCCATGACTGTACGTAGGCTTTATGGTTATCCAAATGCTCTTTTGTGAGCTCTGTCCGAAGTTCGCTGCCCATGAAGCAGGAACACATTTCCGCGACAAGCTCTTCATAAGCATAAGCCTCTGTCCCGAAGAAAGCGCTTTGCGGTCGGTTCAGTCTGGTCGGATGACCGGTGGAATGGCTCAGTTCATGCAGCGCAGTGGCATTGAAAGCATATGCACTTTCAAAAGATTCCGGAGTCGGAAGATGAATTACATCCTTCGTCGGTGAGTAATATGCCAAATCTCCTCCATCGTTCAGGATCTGAACCCCCATCTCTTCTGAAAGCTTCTTAACCAAATCATCCTGCGGGATGTCATCGTGATCCTGAATCTGTATTTCCGGGATCCCTTCGATATCACAGGCATTGAAAACAGCGGTATACCGCGATGAAAGAGTGAATTCTGATTCTATCCTTCCGGACGCGATTTCCTGTCTGTACTGCTCCCAGGTCAACGCTTTGTTTTCCCTCGAATCGAACGGATACCAGTATTCCACATATGTAGCCTTGGATCCTTTCTTCAGATGCCATTGCTCGTTCGGATGATACCTCTTTTTGAGGTCCATGATCTGAATCATTGTTACCCAGCGGGGATCCGTATACCCTTTCATCATGGAAACAAGCGAAAGCCAAAAGGCATTGCAGCCTCTGTAATTGGCTTTTGTGATTCCGTTCTGCGGCATATTACCTCCAACACCCGTCCATTCCTTCTTCCATTGCAGTCCTTTTTCTTCCAGAACGTTTGCAAACGCTTCCGCTATCTGCTGACGGAACTCCTCCTTAGTCTTCGGTCGACTCATCCACGATCGCCTCCCATTCTTCCGGTGTTAATGTCTCTTCCTCAATAAAAACAATCTCTGTATTCATCGTATAATCCTTTCCGCATTCTGTATCTCAATCGTATCCCTGTAAAGCTTTTTCAGTTCTTCAGTAAGTTCCATACATTCATTTTTCTCTTCCGCATCGCTTTCATCGATAGTACCGTTTATCATCATCTCCTCCAGGACTTCTATTGCGCTTCTGATCAATAGTGGATTTTTCAAAAGCTCACGATAGTTCTCGATCACATCCTCATCTGTCTCGTCTGATCCAAGGCTGTCCAGATAGCCATAAGGATCGATGTCCTTAATGAACATAACCACTCTGTATGCCAGATCCATCTCATACTTCCTCAAATCGGATAATGATCTCTACCGTCGGATGGTTCTGGATCGACTGCGCATAAAGCAGGCCTGTCCTCGCATTGGAAACGCCTGTAACCAGATCATTGAGCCTTGCAATCGTTTCATTGATTTCCTGCTGGGACCCTGCATAGTAATATCCGTTAGGTCCGCTGCAGATCGGGATTCCTTCCTGCCGCAACTTGCTGATAATCCTTCGGATGGATCTTCCATCCAAAGAAAAATGCTGTTCCAGTTCCTTACTGAAGACGGCATTGTCTGAACCTTTGTGTCCACATGCCAGGTATTCCAGAAGATCCTTTTTGTAATTCATCGTTCCATTCCTTTCGTTTTCGGTTTTGTATTTATCGGCTCCACTTTTGCTCCGCATCTTTCCATGCGCTCTGCAAACTCGCAGATATGGAACAGGTTCAGCTTATCAATTCCAATCTCTACATGATCAGCATCAATATACCTGCATGTTTCTCTTTTCTTTTCCCCGTCCGGATACTGAATGAAAATCGCGCCCCCGTCAGGAATCCGGAAAAGGTCTCTGTAACTGCTGTCGATAAAACGAATTCCCTGCTCCGCTTCTTTCATGTGATGATCCAGCCAATCCTTTCGATAACAGTAACAGTACAGATTGTATTCTCCCCGGGCTGGATTCAACCGCATCATATACGTATACTTACTAGTATCCACCCGAAAGCCAAAGCTTCCGGACTCAGAGATCTCTGCATCGGGATAAGACAGACAGTAATGTGCCAGCTTCTTGCGATTCGTCAGGAAGCTTTCTGACTTATTGCTGTTTCTCAGGCTGTCTATCACCTGTTTCAGTTCCTTGACGAACACATCTGTTTTCAAATCCTCTCGGAAATCGTTCCAGGTCGAGTAAAATCCTTCTCCACCGAACCCAAAATCGGCTCTCAGGAATCCGATATTCCCGGTCTTGGTCCTGATCTGCTGACTTTGGGTGTAGCAATACATCTTTTCCGGCTCTGTCATCGGCCGAACAGTCAATTCCATTGTTGTTTCCTCCTTCGTCTGATTCTTTATCAACTGCTGAATAGAAAAGGGCGGCATCCTGTTCTGAATGCCGCCCGCATGCCTGTTTCATTCTCTATGTCTGATTCTCAGAAGAATCATGCCGCCAAGGATGAATACCACAAGGCATATTCCGATGATGATTTTTACATTCGTTCGTTACACCTCCTTAGATTTTTCAGCTCTCTTCCTGCGCTTTCTGGTCAGCAATACAACTCCCGTTCCGGCAGCAGCTGCCAGCACAACATACGAAATGAACTCAAAACTGTCGCCCGTCTGCGGTACAGAAACAATCACAAAGGTCTGGCTCTTATCATCCGGGTTCTCGTGTTCGATACTCGGTCCGGTCGGAGTTACTTCTTCGATCTTCTCTTCCGGCTTGTCGGGATTCGGCTTCTCCTCAACCGTTACAGGAGTCGCCTTCTCGAATACAACATACTTGCCGATTTCAAGCTTCAGTTCTCCGAAGTCAAGCACCCACTCGCCTGCCTTGTATTCCTCGACTGTTACGATCTGGGACGTCTCGGCAATGATAACGAGCTTTCCGTTGTCCTCAACCTTGACAAGCTTTCCTTCCAGGAGATATGTCCCGCCAACAAAGCACTCGTAGTAAATGGTATCCTTGACAGCGACCGTGGTCTTGTCTGCGGCCTGAATGAGTTCGACGTGCTTTTCATCCGTGGATTCCTTGCCGTTTACGGAAACAGTCGTGTGCATTACGGGAACCGGATAGACCACAACGGTCTGATCCTCGTCTTCGATGTCGGCGTGAATCGCGATCTCAACGTCTTCGCGCAGGAGCGTTTCAAACGCTACGATCTCGATCTTCTTCTTAACATTCGACAGATCCACTTCAAACGTCAGTTCAACGCTTCCGTCTGCTGTCTTTGCCGTAAAGGTCGTCTCGGCGGTCACTTCTTCGCCGTTAACCAGGAACGGTTTGTTGGTGGCCTTATCCATAAGGATTCCGCTTACGGTGTATTCCTTGCCAACGGTCAGGCCCTTGTACTCAACAACATCCTTCAGTTCAACGACTCCGATAGCGTCGGTTTCGTGCTCTCCATCAACGGTAGCCGTGGTTCCGATTTCGGGGATCGTCACCTTAACGGTCTGGTCCTCGTCCTCGATATCCTCATGGAAGGTAACGAAGCGAACCAGCTCGCCATCAACGACGTACAGCTTTTCAAAGACAACAAGTTCTGTTTCCTCGGTCAGTGCAGCAGCGTTCAGTTTGAAGATCACTTCTACTGTACCTTCCTCTTTCTCCGCTACGAACTCCGTCTCTGCCGTTACTTCCTTGCCGTCAATCAGGAGCGGCTTTCCTGTGGCTTTGTCCATCAGCTTTCCGCGCACAATGTAGGTCATGCCCGGCAGCAGATTCTTGTAGGAAACAGTATCCACAAGGTCAAAGGTTTCAGTCGCGCCTACGGTCTTCATTCCGTCAATCGAAGCGCTGGTGCGGATCTCCGGGATCTTTACCAGATCGGACTGATCTTCGTCATCGATATCGGCGTGAATGGCGATTTCGATTTCGTTGCGGTACAGAGTCTCAAAGACAACAAGTGTTGTCTCCAGTTCAAGGCCGTTTAAGTCAACCTCGAAGATTACGTCTACCGTGCCGTCCGCATTTTCAGCGATGAAGGTCGTGGACGCCGTGATCTCCTTGCCGTCAACCAGGAATGCTTCTCCTGTGGCCTTATCCATGAGAACGCCCGATACGGTGTATTCGCGTCCCGGAGTCAGTCCGGAATACATCACGGTATCAACGATTTCACGAACCGTTACAGCTGCCGTCTCCTTCTCTCCGTCAACAAGAGCGCTTGTGCGGATCTCCGGTACGGTTACGGTAACGGTCTGATCTTCGTCTGTGATGTCTTCGTGTTCGGTGACAAGAGTTTCCTCGATCTCCTCGCCTTCCATAGCGGACTTCACGATGAAGAGCTGTTCAAACGCTGCCAGCTTCGTTTCTTTGGTGAGTCCAACGGTCGGCAGCGTAAAGATCACATCTACCGTTCCGTCTTTTTCTGCCGCCGTAAACGTCGCTTCAGCGGTTACTTCTTTGCCGTCAACCAGGAATGCTTCTCCGGTGGCTGCATCCATCAGGATGCCGCGAACGGTGTATTCAGCACCCGGATTCAGATTCTTGTACTCAACGGTATCCACAAGTTCAAAGGTCTCAGTCGCGCCTACCGTCTTCATGTCATCGATCTGGGCAACGGTTCCGATCTCCGGATGATCAACGATGATCGTCTGGTTCTCGTCCTCGATGTCAGCATGGATGGCAATCTTTACTTCGTTGCGGTACAGATCCTCGAATACTACGATGGTATCGGTCTCCAGTCCGGTCAGATCGACGTGGAAAATAACGGTTACGGTTCCTTCAGACTTTTCAGCCGTAAAGGTCGTCTCAGCGGTCACTTCCTTGCCATCAATCAGAATCGGCTTTCCGGTATCCTTATCCATAAGTGTTCCGGATACGACATATTCCTTGCCAACGGCCAGACCCCGGTAGGAAACTTCATCCACGATCTCATGAATGTCTACGGATACGGTCTCGCGTTTGCCGTCATCGACCGTAGCGTTGGTATGGATCTCCGGTACTTCAACCGTGACGGTCTGTCCTTCATCTTCCAGATCTTCGTGATCGGTGACAAGAACTTCTTCGGTGTTTTCTTCTTCGTCTTCCAGACGGATATACAGAGCCTCAAACGCTACGAGTTCCGTATCCTCGGTCAGACCAAGCAGATCAACCGGGAAGGTTACATCAACCGTTCCGTTAGCTTCTTCCGCTGTGAAAACATAGGAAGCAGTGATTTCACGGAAGACCTCGCCGGTTTTCTTATCCATCAGTTTCGCATAGAGAACGTATTCCTTTCCGGGAACCAGATTCTCATAGGAAACTGTATCGACAAGATCAAAGGTCTCGGTCGCTCCAACAACTTTCTTGCCGTCAATCAGAGCGGTTGTTCCGATCTTCGGCTCTACAAGTTCAACGGTCTGATCCTCGTCTTCGATGTCGGTATGAACGGCTACTTCTGCTCCGCTCTCCTTCTCGTACAGGGTCTCAAACGCAACGACGCTTGTAACTTCCTTCACGGCAATACCCTTGAAAGTGAAAGTTATGTCTACGGTTCCGTTTGCTTCGGTCGGTGTAAATACCTCGGAAGCGGTAACGGTTTCACCGTCTACCTTCCACTCTTCGCCTGTGGCCTTGTCCATCAGGATTCCAGTCATGATATAGGCTTTGCCGGGAACAAGTCCTTCATAGGTGACAGTATCGACAAGCGTTACATCGCCGTAGACGACAGCGGTCTTCTTTGTTTCATCCAAAGCGTGATTTTCGTCACTCTCCAGAGTCGTTTTGATCTCAACCGGGATATTGGTAACAGGATCGCCGTCGTTGAATACCAGTTCAATTACGTCTTTGTCCTGTCCGGCATAAGCAGTTTCAAGGTCATACTCGCCTTCGTCAAGGATGTAGTGGCTGTCTGTGGCAGTCTCTTTGACATAGACTTTTGCGTCTACAGGCAGATCCACATTGAAACTGATCTTTCCTTCTTCGTCAGGACTTGCAGTTTCCAGAAGTCCATCTGCGGGAATGGTTTTAGTTCCTTCGGAACTAAGGCCATCGGCAGCAACCATTTCTTCTCTTGCATACAGCGAGAACTCTACGTTCAGTAAGGCTGCGTCAAGATCGATGTTGCCGTCTTCGTCTGCCTGCATTTCCTTCAGAATGGAGAGTTCAAACTTCTGTCTCTCGTTGGTGAAGGAAGCCTGCTCAAAGACGACTTCTACTTCCTGTCCGCCGTAGACGAATTCTACGGTCTGGACTTCCTCATTCAGTACCATTCCGTAAGGTGCGCTGGTCTCACGGACTTCGTACTTGCCAAGATACAGTTCAACAGAGGTGGCTGTTCCGTCTTCACCCGTCGTAATGGTGTCAACGACTTCGCCTTTCTCCGCGCGGAGCGTTCCGTCCGGAGTGTAGATATCCGTCGCAGCCGTGATCTCAAAGGTCGCGCCTGCAAGCGGCATTACTGTGTAAACAGGCATGTACTGATCGCCATCCTGTTCGACAGAAGCAAAGACTTCACCTTCCTTGGTAACGGTAAGCTGTCCCTTTTCCGGTCCGTTCGGAACGGTAATGGTGATGAGCATGAGGCCTTCGTCCTCCTGCGCATTCTCCTCGTTCACGGTGAACGGGATCGGTTCGGTATACAGAAGGTATCCTTTAGGGGCTTTGATCTCCTTTAGGGTATACTCGCCATACGGCAGCCTGATCGGAGTGATAAAGGTTCCGCTATCGTCCGTGACAAAGCTTGTCAGCGTCTGCTTGGACGGATAGGTGATCTGGATCGTTACCAGTTCGCCATTCGCATCATAGATCTCGAACGTCGCTCCGGCAAACGGAATCGTCTCGCCTGTTTCAGCGTCTGTCTTTACGACCTGGATATAGCTGCGGAAGGTCTCGTTTTCAAGCAGATAGTAGTACGGCTCGTCAGGATCGGAGTTTGCGTCAATCACTACGTCAAAGTCGTCTGTCAGCTTTCTTCCGTCCCAGCTAAAGGTCTGGTGTACGGTGTAAACGCCGTAAGGCAGTTCTTTGGAAATAGCGAAGCCGTACTTGTTAATCGTGAGGATATCACGCTCGGTCTCCAGGGCCGCGTCGTAAGAGCCCGCTGCTCTCAGATAGATCTCGAACTGTGCGCCTTCCTCCGGGATGATCTCGGCTTCAATGCCTTCGTCCGTCACCTTGTTGATCATGATCTTTCCGGTGACGATTTCTTCTCTGGATTCGATCTCCTCATTGCGGATCTCGATATCCTGTGTTCCTTCGATTTTGCCTACCGGATATTCGGTCTCGTCCAGCTTATAACCTTCAGAGGCTAAAGTCTCCTTAACGACGTAATCGCTGTCGCATACATAAACGTCGGAGGTGAACTGTCCGTTCTCGTCGGTGGTATAAACCTTAACGACTTCTCCGCCCTTATACAGGGTGTACTCTGCTCCGGCAAGTTTTGCGTCGGTCCTTTCAAGACCGTCAGCATCAACCTTTGTCAGAGCAAACTGGAACTTCTTGTAGGTCTGGTCGAATTTCTTCTCCAGATCATCCTGCGGCAGCACGGTGAAGGTCTGCGGCTCCGGAAGGATGTAGTTGTCGGTGATTCCGGGAACTTTGATTTCTTCGATGGTATAAGTTCCGGGGATCAGTCCGGTCAGAATGATCTGTCCATTCTCGTCGGTCTCAAAGGTCTCGTCGTAGGTCTCGCCGTTGTCCAGCGTTCCTGTCACATGGAACTTGAATCCAGCCTTGTTGGTGTCGGTGAGAACATATCCGACATTCGAAAGATCCTCGAATACCTTTGTGATGGTAACATCAGCGGGCTTCGGTTCTTCCTCTGAAGTGAGCTTGGGGTTCGTGACTTCGATGGTCTGCGCGGAATCAACGGTTCCGAAGCTGTATTCAGTAGGATCCGGCTGATAGCCGTTCGGAGCCTTTGTTTCCTTGATGGTCCATCCGGTATCTTCCCAGTAGGTATCGGTAGTCAGCTTTCCGTTCGCATCCGTCGTATAGGTCTTGACCGGGGCGCCGTTCTTATAGACGGTGTATTCGGCACCGGACAGCGGGAAGTCGGGATAGCTCTTGCCGTACTTGTCAACCTTGGTAAGCGTCAGCTCAAACTTCTTGCGTACCTGGTTGAAGGTGTAGGTGATGGTCTTGTCAGCAGCAAGGGACTGCTCCTGCTTTTCGGGAATGATAAACGGAGTCGTCTTGCCGTTCGCAACTTCTGTTACGGTGTAAGTACCGGGCATCAGACCATCTACCGTGATCTTGCCGTTCGCGTCCGTAGTGAAGGTCTTGTTGTACTTGGTTCCGTCATCCAGCGTTCCTTCCACCTTGAACTGGAAGCCGTCCAGAGTGATGTTCGTGACGGTGTATCCGGTCGGAGGCGTTTCCATTTTCTTCTGGATCACGATCTTGCCGGGGAGAACATCTTCGTCGGATGTAACCTTATCGGTTCTCTCCTCGGTATTCTGTGAAGCCCGAACAGCACCGATGGTGTAGACGGTCGGGTCGAGAGCAAAGCCCTGCGGAGCCTTGGTCTCTTTGATCGTCCAGCCTTCGCCGCAGATATATACGTCGGTCGTAAACTTGCCGTTCGCATCTGTGGTGTAGGTCTTTACCTTCGTACCGTTCTTGTAAAGCGTGTATTCCGCTCCGGCAAGAGAAGTACCGGACCAGACGTTGACGGTGCTGCCCTGGGCAGTCTTCGTCAGCTCTACTTTGAACTTCTTATAGACGTTCGTGAAAGTGAAGGTCGCAGTAGATCCGTTCGTTACGTCGTTCTCCTGCATTTCGGGAACGATGAACGCATTGGTCTTTGTATTCTTCACTTCCGTGACCTTGTACGAACCGACAAGCAGATCGTTGATGGTGATCGTTCCTGTCGAGTCCGTGGTAAAGGTCTTGTCATAGGTAGTACCAAGAAGGGTCCGTACCCTGCACTCTGAACTGGAAACCGTCCAGCGTGATCGGGTCAATGCTGTAGCCGGAAGGAGCCTTCTCAATCTTCTTTACGATCTTGATGGTTCCCTTCTGCGCATCGTTCTCGAAGTCCTTGTCTACGTTCGCGTTCGTGATCGTGACAGTCGCTTCTGTGGTGTTCAGCGTCAGTCCGGCGGGAGCCTTGGTCTCCTTGATGCCGTAAGTACCCATCGGGAGAACGGTTCCGGTCGTAGCCTTACCAGTCGAATCGGTCGGGCCGATGTGCATTACGACTGCTCCGACAGCACAGGATGTGCCGTTCACAATGACAGGATTCGTGCTGCGGTTGATGATGTCATATTCAGCACCGGCACGGGCCTGAGCCAATTCTGTATCCTTCTTGGTAACGGTGAGGGAGTAGGTGATCTCCGGCTCCAGAACCTTAACGATATTCTCATCAAGAAGCTGATCCAGAACGGATTGATCAAAAGTGAATGTGGCTTCACCACCATTCGTCGGCTGTGTAATGGTGCCTTTGATCAGAAAATCGTTGACCTGGTATCCTGTAGGCGCTTTTGTCTCCTGGATTGTTATAGAACCAAGAGGAAACCTAATAGTGCCAGATGCTGATGTTTCATATGGTATGGTGCCCGATTTCAAGTATGCTTGTTTGAGAGCAACAAACCCGTCTGCATCACTAACAAAAGTTGCGGTCCATGCAGGAGTCCCCGAATAATCATAGGACGTATAATACTTCAAAGTAAATTCAGCACCTTGAAGCGAAGCACTCCCAGAAGGAATAAGCTCCCCTGCCGAGTTTACTTTCTGCAGCGATATACTATTAGGATCTCTTACCGGATCGTCCTTGACGTTGAAAACATTGTTAGAGGATGTCGCGGAAACGGTAATGCTGGTGGCAAGTGGATTCAGTCTATATCCTGCCGGAGCCGTAATCTCTTTAATCCAGAGCGTCTGTCCTACAGCGTAAACGCCTGTAGATGTTGCGTTGCTGTTGGCATCCGTTGTCAGCGTTTCCAGACGATTCTTGTCCTGATTGGCATTCGCCTGGGAATCATACAGTCCATAGACTGCCCCTTCCAGGGTGTACAGCGGGTTATTCGTGTAATAGCTTGCCGTGTTGGAGGATGTCTTCTTTACGGAAACAGAGAAAACATCAATCTCGAAAGCAAGATACGCATTGACATCCGCCGTTCCGGTAGCGAGGATCAGAATCTGACCATCAGTACGTCCGGAGCCGGATACGCTCGTATCACCGTATCCGACGATCGTATCCGTGGTCGCGCCTGTGCCAAACTTTGACAGCGCAGAGGAAACGACTTTCTCGGAGAAAGGTTCGGAAGCGGTAAAGGTCACAGATTTTCCGGAAACGGAATAGGTAACGCTTGTTCCGGGAACCGTACCGGATGTTCCGAGAGAAGAGAACGCGGAATATACTCCGTTGGAATCCGTAACCGTCGCCGTGTACGTCTTCGTCGTGCTGTTATAGTTCAGCTTGATAGGAGTAACGGATGTTGTAGTTCCGGCAAAACTCGGAATAACGAGCCAGTTGGCGACCTGTTTTACGATTTCCGCGTACAGGGTATGGAAATCGCTCGTATCTCCTGCATCGATCTTGTTGTAGACCCATGTCGTGCTGTCAACTGTAAAGGAGGTGCGGGCTCCGGAGATAAGTTCCCAAACGATGATCTGTGCGGCTGCCGCAATGTTTACGTCGCTGTAGGAACTCCAGTCGCTGCTGCTCATCATCGTTGACGCAATGGCAGCTACGTGAGCCAGATAAGAGTAACCGGTCGGATAGTTGTTCTTGATCTTGTTTACAAGGTTGACCGCATACTGCTGCGTTTCCGAATACGTATGTCCGCCAGTAGAATCTGCGCCTGTTTCGATACAGTACGCATAATCTCCGTCCTTGAAGCGGTGGATCTGCAGCCTGCCGCCGTTGGCATATACAGTTCCGGAATACCAGCGGATATCGTCTGCGTAAATGTAAGTATCAAACGAAATGTCCGAACTGTTTCCGAAGGAGGCATACTCTTTAACCATTTCGGGATCATAGACGTTGATCACATATGTCGCGTCTCCGATCACCAGGGTCAGCGTTTCTGCCGTGTCAAAGAAGGTGTGTGAGGATACGAGCCAGTCCCCATCGGCGATCTGCTCTACGGAGAACAGTTCAGGAGAACTTGATACAGCAGACGTGACTGTGCCAGGGATTCCCAAAGCATTCTGAATCGTGGAAAGAAGCACGCTGTCATATCCGGTCAGATCGAATTCGATGTCGTTGTAGATGAACTGCACTACGAACAGAGAGAATCCTTCGGTCGTAGCCGTAGCCTCGATCTGATCGCCGTTCTCCTCTACTGTGGTATCCAGAGGAGTTACATTCTTTCCTGCCTCGTCCTCGACGTGGTAAACTTCAACGTCGTCGTACTTGACCGGGGCTTCCAGCGCGAAAGTAACAGCGACTTCGCCCTTTGTAGTGTCAGGCTGAATCTCGTTTCCGTCCACATCAAGGATCTTGATGTCGAACGTATACGATACAGCTTTGTTGGCGGAGGTCATATCCTCTGCCGCCGCTTCCGCGTTCTCGGCTGTCTTGGTCGCAACAGCCTCAACATGAAGCGTTGAGTTGTCCGGGAAAACCCCTTCGGGAGCCGAGACCGTAATAATCACGCCATTCACATGAGCGGACTGATCGAACGGTTTCAGAGTTTCCTCAACGGCGGCTGTTTCATCCGCCTTGGGTTCTTCGGCTTTTGCAGGCTCCGGGTCTGCCGGGGTCTGATCCGCAGCTGCCGGATCTGTCACAGACTTTTCCCCGGACGCTGCGGGTTCTGCTGCAGGAGCAGCTGTCTCCTGCCCCGTCGAAGATTCGTCGTTCTTTGTTTCCTGAACGACTTCGGGACTCGCGGGCTCGGCATCTTCAGCGTGGACCGGAGTCGGAATCACGTTGCCGAAGAGCATCAGCACCGCCATGAGCAGAGCCAGAAATTTTCTTGTTCTCATATTGATTTTCCTTTCTCGAGTATCATTGTAGAGCTGAATCTTAAGCGTTTTGTGTTCTTCAGAGGATTGACACAAGTACTGAAGTGTGCTATTTACTAGGCGAGCAAAGTTTTGTTACTGTACTCTTGGTTAGGATGGTGATCTTTTGAAACCCAAAAGAAGAACACTTGTGATAGTCATTTTCATTCTGGTTGTTTTGACCTTCCTTTCATATGCATCGTGCAATGGATGCAATTCCAAATCTGAAGGCGGTTCTCTCCCAGGAGGCGATTCCAACGCCTCTTTATCTGGTGACTCTTCTGCCTTCGAGGAAAGTTCGAAGGCTTTTTCTTTGGCTGAAGATTTTTCCGCCAAGTCTGATAATTCCGCTGCCGACAACAGCAAGTCCGATGAATCCAAGGCGGAGTCCTCTGAAGAAAGTCATAAGGCGGATTCGTCCGCGTCCGACTCTTCTGCCGGAGAAACATCTTCCAGGACGGAAACGAGTTCAAAGTCTGAAAGCAGCTCTTCTCCGCAGTCTTCTGTTCCGGAGAATTCATCTGCTTCTTCCCGTGAGGAGAGTTCAAAAGCTCCAGCACCGGAATCTTCCAGAGATGAATCCTCTGCTCCGGCTGAAAGCAGCAAGGAGGAATCGTCCAAGGAAGATTCTTCAAAGCCTGCCGAATCCAGCAAGGAGGATAGTTCTAAACCCGAATCTTCTCGTGAAGAGTCGTCTGAGCACGTTCACAACTACGTTGCAGAACAGCGGCTTGTATCAGAGGCTTACGATGAAACCGTAACTGTTACGGACAAGGAAGCCTGGGATGAAACCATTACCGTGACCGATGCTGAAGCCTGGGATGAGGTCATCACCGTGGTCGATAAAGAAGCGTGGGACGAAACGATTACCGTCGTGGATGAGGAAGCGTATGATTACGTTTCGGAAGAGATAGAAGGATGTCGTTGTAAATGTGGTGCGTTTTTCTCTTCAAAGGACGATGGTGCAGATGGTTCGATTGCTGTTGAAGCGCATCAAAAAGCCGAACGTGATCGTATTACTCAAAAGTATTATGATCTTGGCGGCGGTGTGATCCGTGCTGAAGACAAGGATGCCTACAACGCAGAAATGCTGGAGCATTCAAGCTGGGCTGATGCGTGGGAATACGTCTACACCCACGTCGATGCCGTAACTCACGAAGAGACCATTCACCACGACGCTGTAACCCATACCGAAACCGTCCATCACGACGCGGTTACTCACGAAGAGACCGTCCATCATCCCGCCGGGACTCACACCGAAACGGTCCATCATCCTGCCGAGACCCACGAAGAAACCGTGCATCACGATGCGGTATATGAAACCGTGTATGTGTGCAGCGAGTGCGGGGCGGTTAAGTAAGTGCGGATATTATCGATCTCATCTCCTTTTGGAGCCCTGTGAAAGCAGGGCTTCTTTTTGGCAAACAAAAAAGCACCATGAATTCATGATGCTTTAGATTAACTAATTAACTACTATTATTTCTTTCTTCGGGTAGCTCAGATAGTATCTATAGGGGAGAGTGTGAGAGGGGAATTTAATGCACGCTGCCGGCCATTATCTTTGTGACAGCATTATCTCGAATCATTCCGGATTCTCTCCTGATGCCGTTGATAGTATTCCAGGGCTTTCAGAATATACTCCCCCGTCTTGTTGAACGGCACACTGGCCGGTATATACTTTCTGGCCTCCTCATAGCGAACACTGATCTTTTCTTTCTGGTTCGGCTTCTCTTCACACATGATAGACTCTATGACTTCCTGGGTGAGTTTGTTTTCAGCCGAGAATCGCCGCAGCTTAATGGCTTGCGCATGAGAAGGCGTAGCATCCGCATACTCTATTGCGCTTAGCAGATCCTGTTGTTCCCAGTCGTTCAGATACGAGAGCTCAACGGCAGGACGCAGAGCAATCTTACCATCATCTACCATTTGAAGGATTTGCGGAATCAAGAAGGTAAGGCGAATATAGCGCTGGATTTGTCTTGCACTATCACTGGATTCATCAGCCAGAAGATCTCTCGATTTTTGGCCATCATAATTGTGGACCAGTGGGCCACAATTATCTTTGGGTGGCCTACCTGGTAATCTCTTCATCGCTTCCAGCCTCATCTTGTATGAGAATGCCTTTTCGCTTGGCAAAATCACTGATCTTTGCAGATTTGATTCCACCATCAGGATAATCGCTTCATCTCTGGTCAACTCTTTGATCTCTGCCGGTATGGTCTCGAATCCCGCAATCTCACACGCTCTACGTCTACGATGTCCGGATACTATTTCATATCTTCCATCATCTTTCTTCCGTAAGGTGATCGGTGTGATCACACCGCGGCTTTTTACGCTCTCAACCAGCTGATCCATATCCTCGTCCATACGGACCTGAAAAGGATGATCTGGGAAGTCATCGATCTCTGTGAGGGGAATGTTATAGATCTTAGGAAGTCTGTTTTCCTGCCGTTCCTGATCGTTCATGAACAGCTCATCGTACCCAGTCATGCCCAGATCGATATTGGGTCGCTCTTTCAATGCTTTTTACCTCCTTTGCTAAAGCTTCATAAGCTGCCGCGACTTTTCCATTTCGATCGTAGGAGAAAATGCTTTTGCCGACCAGGCTGCATTCTGCTGCATGTACTGAATGCGGTATTTCCGTTTCAAACACTTTTATTCTCTGACCGATACCGTTGCGAAGGGCATTAATGATGTACTTTGCGTTTTTTGTGCGGCTGTCCACCATTGTCAATAAGATGCCGTCTATTTCAAGGTCTGGATTAATGGAACGCTTCACCTTGGAGATGGAATGAAGCAGCAGATTCAGACCTTTTGCAGACAGGAAGCTTGGCTGAGATGGAATGATTACGCTGTCTGCGGCTACCAGTGCATTAATGGTCATCATTCCAAGAGAAGGCATGCAATCGATCAGAATATAGTCGTAATTTTTCCTGACCATATCCACATAGTCCCCAAGGACATATTCGCGATTCAGAATATTGAAAAGCCGCGTCTCCATACCTGACAGTTCAATATTGGAAGGCAAAAGATCTACACCTTCGCCCTGATGCAGAATACCTGCGCCTTCAGCCAGATCCTCGTCGTTAATTAAGGCACTCATGACTGTGGCAAGAGAAATGTCAAGGTCATCAGGTTTTTTTACTCCAAAGCTGACAGTAAGACTGCCCTGGGGATCTGCGTCGATCAAAAGCACCTTGTACCCGCTGTGTGCAAGACCCACCCCGAGATTTACAGTCGTAGTTGTCTTTCCGACCCCGCCTTTCTGATTGGCAATGGCTATCACTTTACAGTGACTCATAGGTTATTCCCCCTTTCCTGTTTTTACCGGATAGTTCCGGCATGTATATCGCAGTATTTGTTCTCAACATCCCCTGCTTTTCATTCGGGAAGCCATCAGATGACCGCATGCTTTGCAGCCTCATAGGAATCTCACCTCTGCCGGGTTCTCCGCCAGCTCCGTAGAGAAGTATCATTATCCTCGAACCTGTCATCGCCTTGCCGGAAGCAGTCCGGCAGTTGCGGCACTGAATTCTCGCAGTTTATAGTTCTCGCGTACATGCCGTATGGCTCTTCAGTTCGATTAACGTACCTGATGACCTGTATATTCAGTTGTAAGGGTGCTGTGAAGGGTGTCTCTTCGAAGAAGAGAAAACATCCTTCATATATTCGGAGATAAGGAAGGGGATTATTCAACCCTCTCTCAAAAAATATTTTCATTTTTATCTTTTTCTTCTTTCATGCCACCCAGCACCGTGGCAATCAGGTCGATCGTTTTAAGCAGCTCTGGGCTGGCCTCTTCAAGAGAGACCAGCCTCTTCAGCTGTATCAGGATATTTCCCAACTGATCTTTCAGTGCCTTATACACTCTGGGGTTGCCCTTTACGACCACATCCTGATTCAGGCACCTGCGGTAGCAATATTCCTGTTTGGGAAGACCGGATACTGCGACAGCCACGTTGATTAGTTCGTTTTCCTCTGGCGAAACACGGAAGCCTACTGTTATATTTCGGATACGATCGTATTCGTCCCGCAGCGTCCGACTGTTGGTGGACTGCGCGAGCCTTTCCGCCTGCGTCTGTCTCTTCATCGCTTTCTGTTTCTCCAGCTGGATCGCCCGTGCCTCCTTTGCGGTTTCTTTCAAATTCGCTCTTTTATACATGATTTAGCTCCTTTCCAGGTTCAACTTCTCGGCCAGTTTCTTCTGGGCATTCGGGAAGAGGTGTGCATAATGGTAGGTGATATCGATGCTCTCGTGTCCGACACGCTCCGCAATGTCCATGGCCGTAAAGCCCATATTGATGAGAAGGGATACGTGGGAGTGACGCAGATCATGAATGCGGATGCGCTTCACACCAGCCTTGGTACTGCCTCTGGTCATCTCGCTGTGCATGTAGCCTTTGGAGATAGGGAATACACGCTGATCCGGCTGCAGATCGAAAATAGTTTCAAAGTATTCCTTCATTTCCTCTGCCAGAAAGTCCGGCATATTGACCTTGCGGTTGCTCTTGGGCGTCTTGGGATCGGTAATGATGTCTTCTCCGTTGACGTGCTGAATGGACTTATTAACTCTTATTGTATTTTCCTTAAAATCAAAGTCCTCCAGAGTTAGCGCCAGCATCTCTCCAAGGCGCAGGCCGCACCAGTAGAGAATCTCAAAAGCATAGAAGGATACCGGGCGATCCATGATCTCCTCCGAGAATTTCAGATACTCCTCCTTGGTCCAGAACATCATCTCCCGCGAGTTTTTCTTTCCCATGTTTCCGGCGATCTTAGCCGGATTCTTGGGAAGATCGTAATAGCGGACCGCGTGATTAAAAATCGCGGAAAGCTGCGTATGGATTGTGTTCAGATAGGCCTGAGAATAGTGCTGTCCGTTCTCATCCGTGAAATCAAGCACCTTGTTCTGCCAGTTCACCACGTCACTGACCTTGATGTCACAGAGCCTCTTTCTTTTGAAATACGGCATGATCTTGCTGTCGATGATGCTCTGTTTGGAGACGATCGTGCTTTCACGGACACGTTTCTTCAGAGTGTCGAGATAAATCTCCACGAAGTCCCCGAACATCATTTCCAGATTTCCTGCCTTCGAATGGAGGAATTCATCCTCCCATTCCTGTGCCTCATGCTTGGTCTTAAAGCCTCGCTTTACCTTGCGGTTTTTCTCTCCCTGCCAGTTGGTGTAGCAGACCGAGACATACCAGGTCCTGCGTTCTTTTTCCTTATATACAGCCATAGTCCAATTCCTCCTGTGGTTTTTCCTCCACGGTAACGGGTTCATCCACGTAACCGTATAGCTTCTGTTCCAGATATCGCCGGTTGATCCTTCCCGCGATGACCATGTAGCCTCCTGCCTTCAGTTCCTCATTGAGGCGCTTGATGATGCGGTAAGCCTCCGTCCGGGATACGCCCAGGAACTCCTCAACTTCCGCTGCTCTCATAAAAATTGATTTTGCCATTTTCTAAATTCTCCTTTCGTCTCTTGAGTGCCGAATAATTCAGCTTCCTCACTTATTCGGAGATGAGAAGGGTCCAAATTCAACCCTCTGTCAGAAAAAATCTGCTCTTTTTTGGGATAAACCCTGTGTACTGCTTTGTACTGGGTACGAAGTGGCTTTTGTGTGAATCAGAGTAAAAAACCAGTAAAAAAGGCCCCGTTTTCTCACCTCTTAAGAGGGAAAAACGGGGCCCTAAAGCCACAGAAAATTTACTCATTCAATTCTGCGAAGTGTACTGCGAGTGTACTGTTCGCGGCTTGTGGGTAAATATTTCATTACTCACAGGCACCTCAAACCCGCATAGATGCTTGGTTTTTGGTGTACTGCACAAACCGCTGGCAATTACTCCCACTCGACCGTTCCGGGCGGTTTGCTCGTGATGTCGTAAACGACGCGGTTGACGTGTTCGACCTCGTTAATGATCCGGTTCGAAACTCTCGCAAGGATATCATAAGGGATCCGCGCCCAGTCCGCCGTCATGAAATCGTCTGTCGTCACGGCTCGCAGCGCCACGACCTCTTCGTAAGTACGGGCATCGCCCATGACGCCGACCGTGCGGACACCCGGCAGGACAGCAAAGAACTGCGCCATGCTCTCTTCGTAACCGTTCCGGTGCATCTCATCGCGCAGGACTGCGTCCGCGTCCTGCAGGATCCGGACCCGCTCCGCCGTGACCTCTCCGATCACGCGGACACCGAGGCCTGGGCCTGGGAAAGGCTGCCGCCATACAAGATCGTGAGGCAGGCCGAGCTTTTCGCCGACCTGACGGACTTCGTCCTTGAACAGGTCCTTGAGGGGCTCGATCACGCCCTTAAAATGTATATCCTCAGGCATTTTCACCTGATTGTGGTGCGTCTTGATCTTAGCGGCGTCACCCTTGCCGCTCTCGATACGGTCCGGATAGATCGTTCCTTGAGCGAAATAGCCGTCCGCGTAACGCTCGCGGATCACGTCCCAGAAGATTCCGTAGAACTGCGTCCCGATGATCTCGCGTTTTTTCTCCGGATCCGTCACGCCCGCCAGATGGGACAGGAACTGCTCCTGGCAGTTCACCCGGACAAAATTCATGTCAAAGAGCCCTTTGAAGGCTGCTTCGACCATGTCGCCCTCATCCTTGCGCATGAGTCCCTGATCGACAAAAACACAGGTCAGCTGCTTGCCGACCGCCCGAGACAGAAGCGCTGCCGCGACCGACGAATCCACGCCGCCAGAGAGCCCCAGGACCACTCCGTCCGTCCCGATCTCTTCCTGCAGTGCTGCGACAGTACTCTCGATAAAGTCATCCATGACCCAGTCGCGGGAACATCCGCAGACCTCGAACAGGAAATTCGAGAGGATCTGCTGTCCGTAGACCGAATGCGTCACTTCCGGATGGAACTGTACGGCATACAGCCTGTGCGCGCGGTTCTCCATCGCAGCCACGGGACAGCTATCGGAAGAGGCCGTCACCGCAAAGCCCGCGGGCACTTCTTTCACATAGTCCGTATGGCTCATCCAGACCGTACTCACGGCCGGAATATTGCGGAAGAGAAGACTATTCCTGTCTGCCGTGACCTGCGTGCGGCCGTATTCGCGGCCGGGCGCGTGCTCGATCGTCCCGCCGAGCATCCAGGCCATGAGCTGCGCGCCGTAGCAGATCCCCAGGATCGGGATACCGAGGTCCAGGATCTCCGGTGTATAATGAGGCGAAGCCTCTTCATATACGCTGTTGGGCCCGCCGGTGAAAATGATGCCCTTGTAGCGGCCTGCCTTGATCTCGTCAAGCGGAGTCGTATACGGCAGGACTTCGGCATAAACGTGTTCGTCGCGGACCCGCCGCGCGATCAGCTGATTGTACTGGCCTCCGAAATCAAGGACCAGGATCTTCTCGTTTTCCACGAATGACGGCGCCTCCTTTTTTCAATAAAAATATGTGGTATTATATGCCTGAGGCAGCCGCCCTGTCAATATTACATATAGGTAATTTTTTACGGTTTCCGGTTGATTTTCTGCGCTGTATCCGATATAATAAAAGTAGTCGGCTATACTAGCTTTACAATCAGTATTTTTTCTATGCGCAAAGGAGGATTGATGCTAACAATGAGTGATTTCAGCCCCGTGAAGAGCGCGTTTAAGATCTACCCGGCCTCTCTTCACGAAGAAAACGACAGTTGTGTATTCATCGCCGATATCGGTGACAGAGACGTTCTCGTCGCCGCAGGTCCTGCGGCAGCCTGCTTTACAGGAACTGCCCTGACAGCCGGTGATGTTCCTTATGTCTGCTGCGAGCTTGTACATGAGAACGCAGACGCGCTCCGCAAGATGTTCCCGTTCACCGCTCCGTCCAAGGTCCTGCACGAGAAGAGGACTGTCGGCGTCGGCGACCGTCTTGGACTTGCGGCTCCCGGACACATCCGTGTGTTCAACCGCTATGATGCTTTCCCGATCTTTGCGCAGCAGAGTATCCGCGAGCTGAACCTGACAAACCGCACGTTCGGCGATGTCATGGACGCGGCCACATGGGGCGTTTTCCGCGAGGGATTCACCCGTCCGTGGGGCGCTGACGGCGACCATCTGAAGACTTTCGACGAGATCGAATACGCGCTGAAGTACGGCTACACCATGATCACGCTGGACTGCAGTGAGCACATTCACAACGATGCGGCCAAGATCTCTGACGAAGAGGTCGCTGCCCGCTATACTCCGAATCCGGAGCTTGAGGCCCTGTACATGGGCAAGACCTTCGATGTGGGCGGCCACAAGATCGTCTTCTCCGAGGCCGATTTCAAGCGCACGGTCCTGATCTACAGCGAAGCGGTCGATTACACCGTGGCTGTGTGGAACAAGTATTTCGAGGGCAAGGAGAACGGCCCCGAGCTCGAGATGTCCATCGACGAGACCGAGTCCGTAACCGAGCCTTATCAGCACTATTTCGTAGCTTCCGAGCTGCTGCGCCGCGGCGTTAAGATCACGACTCTGGCTCCCCGCTTCGTCGGCGAGTTCCAGAAGGGTATCGACTACATCGGAACTGTCGAGTCTTTCGACGCCGATTTCGCCGTACATGCCGCGATCGCGGATGAACTGGGCTACAAGATCTCTGTTCACTCCGGTTCCGACAAGTTCTCCGTATTCCCGAGCATCGGCCGTCTGACCGGCGGACACTTCCATCTGAAGACCGCGGGCACCAACTGGCTGGTCGCCATGCAGATCATCGCGGAGCACGATCCCGAGCTCTACCGCGAGGTCCACAAGTATGCTCTGGAGGAAGCTTTCACCGAAGCGAGCAAGTACTATCATGTCACTACGGATCTGACAAAGATCCCGGCGCTCGACACGCTCTCCGACGAGGAGCTGCCCGGCCTGTTCAAGCTGAACGACGCCAGACAGCTGATCCACATCACCTACGGCCTGATTCTGACCCAGAAGAAGACTGACGGCACCTTCGCGTTCCGTGACCGCCTGTTCTCGGCATGGCGCAAGTACGCTGAGGAGTACGCGGTCCGTCTGGACGAGCATATTGGACGTCATCTGCAGGAAGTTTACAAGGGCTTTCAGAACTGAGAGTCTGTAATAAAAAACATCAAGGGGGATTTAATCATTATGGGCAAAGCTGACATCGGTCTTATCGGATTAGCCGTTATGGGCGAGAACCTTGTCATGAACATGGAGTCCAAGGGCTTCACGGTAGCGGTCTACAACCGTACCACATCCAAGGTCGACAAATTCGTGGAAGGCCGTGCAAAAGGCAAAAACATTATCGGAACCCATTCTCTGGAAGAACTGGTCGACAATCTGGCAAAGCCGCGTAAGGTCATGATGATGGTCAAGGCCGGCGCCGCTGTCGACAGCATGATCGATACACTGCTTCCGCTGCTGGATGACGGCGACATCATCATCGACGGCGGAAACTCCAACTATGGCGACACCATCCGTCGTACCGCTTATGTCGAGGAAGCCGGCAAGCTTTACATCGGCACGGGCGTTTCCGGCGGTGAGGAAGGCGCGCTGAACGGACCTTCTCTGATGCCCGGCGGATCTCCGGCGGCTTGGGAATCCGTAAAGCCGATCTTCCAGAAGATCTGCGCGCATGTTGATTCCGGCGAGCCCTGCTGCGACTGGGTCGGCGAGAACGGCGCAGGACATTTTGTAAAGATGGTTCATAACGGTATCGAGTACGGCGACATGGAGCTCATCTGCGAGTGCTATCAGATGATGCGCTATCTGCTGGGTCTGTCCGATGACGAGATGAGCGAGATCTTCAAGGCGTGGAACAAGACCGAGCTTGACAGCTATCTGATCGAGATCACCGGCGACATCCTGGCTTACAAGGATGAGGACGGTTCCGCTCTGGTAGAGAAGATTCTGGACACCGCCGGACAGAAGGGTACCGGTAAGTGGACCGGCATCTCCGCTCTGGAAGAGGGCGTTCCGCTGACACTGATCGGCGAGGCTGTTTTCGCACGCTGCCTGTCCGCTATGAAGGACGACCGTGTTGAGGCTGCCAAGGCTTATCCGAGAGAGATCCCTGCTTTCCAGGGCAACAAGGAAGAATTCATCGAGCAGATGCGCAAGGCTCTGTTCGCTTCCAAGATCATCTCCTACGCTCAGGGCTACACTCTGATGCGCACGGCTGCCAAGACCTACAACTGGAACCTCAACTACGGCGGAATCGCGCTGATGTGGAGAGGCGGCTGCATCATCCGCAGCACGTTCCTTGGCAAGATCAAAGAAGCTTACGACAACAATCCGGAGCTTTCCAACCTGCTGCTTGACCCGTTCTTCAAAGAGACGATCAAGAACTGCGTTGAGTCCTGGAGACAGGTCGTCGCTACCGCTACGCTGGCAGGCATTCCGATCCCGGCTCTGTCTTCCGCTCTGTCTTACTTTGACGGATATACCTCCGAGAAGCTGCCCGCTAACCTGCTGCAGGCTCAGCGCGACTACTTTGGAGCGCATACCTACGAGCGTCTGGACACCCCGCGTGGTGAGTTCTTCCACACCAACTGGACCGGCCGCGGCGGAGACACTCATTCCGAGACCTATATCGCTTAAGTATGCATCTACTGCAGGGCCGGCCAGCTGTGTCCGGCTCTGCAGTCATGTTAGCAACTCAAATAACTGACACAAAGGAGAATTACAATGAGTCTGAAAGTAAAAGAGAACTTCAAGTACGGCATTGCATGCCCGACTTCCATGGGCGTACGCATCACCCCTCTGAACCGCATGCCCGTTGAGAACAGCCATCTGTTCTACATGCAGGCGACCTCCGCGGAGAGCAATGTTGTCAACATTTCCTCTTCTCTTGGATACAAGGGTCTCGTTCTGACCAAGTTCGTCAAGGACAACGCCATTGCGACCTTTATCAAGAATGAGCTTCGCAGCCGCAACATCGACTTCGAAGGCGCGGAAGTTCCGACAGGCGGCCCTTGGGGATTCCGTCATCAGTTCAACATCGCTGATTCCGGTTTCGGCGTACGCGGAGCGGTCGTTACCAATGACCGTGCCGGTGAAGTCGGACGTACCCTTAACATCAAAGAATTCGACATCGAGCGCATTTTCGGACAGGAAGGCGTTGCGATCCTTCACCTTTCCGGTCTGATCGCCGCTCTGTCTGAGGACACCAGCAAATTCTGCCTGGATCTTGCAAAGGCTGCCAAGCAGTACGGCACTTTGGTCTCCTTCGACCTGAACTTCCGCGCGACCTTCTGGAAGGGCAGAGAGGAAG
Source organism: Bacillota bacterium (assembly GCA_017441925.1). Lineage (GTDB taxonomy): Bacteria > Bacillota > Clostridia > Lachnospirales > Bianqueaceae > RUG12817. Next base: position 261,755 of record JAFRUE010000003.1, on the reverse strand, counting down.
AACTTCGCCAGATCTTCACCGAGATCGCTTCCATTTCCGACATTCTGATCGGCAATGAGGAAGATTTCCAGCTTTGCCTGGGCCTGCAGGGACCGGAAGCCGGCGGCAAGGACATCCAGTCCAAGATCGAGGGCTTCAAGGGCATGATCCTGGCAGCCAAGGAGAAATTCCCGAACACCCAGATGTTCGCGACCACGCTCCGTACCGTTACCAACGCAAACGACAACCTGTGGGGTTCGATCCTTGAGGCTGACGGCAAGTTCTACGTAGAAGATCAGCGCAGCATTCCGATCATGGACCGTATCGGCGGCGGCGACGGATTCTCCGGCGGACTGCTTTACGGCGTTCTGAAGGGATGGGAGCCTGAGAAGTGCATGCAGTTCGGATGGGCTACCGGTGCTCTGGTTCCGACCACGCTCAACGACTACGGTTCACCTTCTTCCGAAGATCAGGTCTGGAATATCTACAACGGCAACGCGCGCGTTAAGAGATAATCACGCATAGAGATAAGACATGAAGATTTATAAATACGCTTCCACCGAAACCGGACTGACCGATCAGGAAGTACGGGCGGCGCTTGCGGAATCCCTGAACGGGCAGATCTTTAAGGGATCTGCCCTGCACGGGGAGAAGCTGAACCGCGTACTGCTGATCCCTCCGGATTATACCCGTTTCTATTCCGGATCCGGACTGATCACCAACGCCTACTATCATCTGCTTGAAGATATGGGCGTTGAGGCTGACGTTCTGCCGGCACTCGGCACACACGTCGCGATGACAGAAGCGGAGATCAAATCCATGTACGGAGACATTCCTCTGGACCGTTTCTTCGTACATAACTGGCGTACGGATGTTGAGAAAGTCGGTGTTGTGCCGGCTGACTACATCTCCGAGATCACGGAAGGCCTGTGGACCGATCCGATCGACGTTGAGATCGACCGCCGCCTGCTGGATCCCAAATATGACCTGATCATCTCGATCGGCCAGGTCGTGCCGCACGAAGTCGTCGGTATGGCCAACCACGCCAAGAACCTCTTCGTAGGCTGCGGCGGTTCCAGCATGATCAACTCCTCCCACATGGTCGGTGCCGTTTACGGCATGGAGCGCATGATGGGCAAGGATTACACGCCGGTCCGCAAGATCTTCGATTATGGTCTGACTCATTGCCTCGCCGACCGTCCGATCCTCTTCGCGCTGACCGTAACGACAGCTCCCGACGACGAGATCCGTATGCACGGTCTGTTCATCTCCGAGGAGCGCGAAGGCCTGGAGAAGGCTGTCGAGCTCGCTCAGGAGAAGAATATCGACTTTGTCGAGCACGGCATCAAGAAGTGCGTCGTCTATCTGACTCCGAAGGAATTCCACAGCACATGGCTCGGCAACAAGGCTGTCTACCGTACCCGTATGGCGATGGCCGACGACGGCGAGCTGATCATCCTTGCGCCCGGCGTTGAGCGTTTCGGCGAAGATATGACCGTCGACGGACTGATCCGCAAGTACGGCTACCGCGGACGTCTTAAGACACTGGAAGAATTCCGCAAGCCCGAGAATCAGGATCTCCGCGACAACATGGGCGCTGCGGCGCACATGATCCACGGATCTTCCGACGGACGCTTCACGATCACCTACGCGGTCCGCGACATCACGCAGGAAGAGATTGCGGGCGTCGGATTCAACCCGGCAAGCTACGACGAAATGATCAAGCGTTATGATCCCGAAAAGCTGACATACGGCTACAATACCCTTCCGGACGGCGAAGAGATCTATTTCATCCCGAATCCGGCTCTCGGCCTGTGGATCAACCGCGAGAAATTCCAGGAATAAGATGAAACAAAGGTCCCGGACCGGCAGCGGCGATGTCTTCTGCCGGCCTTAAGGTCCAAAAACACGAATTAGGAGACTGATAATATGAAATTATCCCTGAGTTCCATCAAGAACACCGCTGAGTGGGAGAAGGCCGGCGTTGTTCTGCCGAAATTTGATATTGAGGCTGTCAAGGCTGAGACCGAGAAGAATCCTGTATGGGTACATTTCGGAGCAGGCAACATTTTCCGCGGATTCATCGCGCAGATCCAGCAGCAGCTGCTGGATGCCGGCAAGCAGAAGGCCGGTATCGTCGCTGCCGAGACCTTCGATTTCGAGGTTATCGACAAGATCTACAGACCGTTTGACAATCTGACCCTTCTGGTCGAGATGCATCCGGACGGGACCCTTGACAAGAGCGTCATCGCTTCCATCACTGACGGCGTTAAAGCTGACTGTACCGACGCTGAGCAGTACGGCAAGCTGAAGGCCATCTTCCGCAATCCTTCCCTGCAGATGATCAGCTTCACGATCACCGAGAAGGGTTATTCCCTGACCGGCCTTGACGGCAATTTCAGCCGCCTGGCTCTGGCCGACATCGAAGCAGGCCCCTCCGCTCCGCATCATGCGATGAGCGTTGTCGCCGCTATGCTGTATGAACGTTTCCAGGCAGGCCGCTATCCGCTGGCTGTCGTTTCCATGGACAACTGCTCTCACAACGGCGAGAAGCTGAAAGCCGGCGTCGTCACCATGGCTAAAGAATGGTGCAAGCGCGGTTTCGTAGGCGAGGACTTCATCGAGTATATCGACGGTGAGAAGGAAGTCACCTTCCCGTGGTCCATGATCGACCGCATCACCCCGCGTCCGGCTGACAGCGTCCAGAAGGATCTGGAAGCTCTCGGATTCGAGGATATGGCTCCCGTTATCACTTCCAAGCACACCTACATCGCTCCGTTCGTTAATGCCGAAGTACCGCATTATCTGGTCATCGAGGACCGTTTCCCGAACGGCCGTCCGCAGCTGGACGAGGCTTCCGGTATTTTCCTGACTGACCGTGATACCGTCAATCAGTCCGAGCGCATGAAGGTCACGACCTGCCTGAACCCGCTGCATACCGCTCTTGCTGTTTACGGATGCCTGCTGGGCTATGACACGATCGCTTCCGAGATGAAGGACGCCGAGCTGCCGAAGCTGGTCTCCCGCCTTGGCTACGACGAGGGAATGCCGGTCGTTACCGATCCCAAGATCCTGAGCCCGATGGATTTCATCCACGAAGTACTGGACGAGCGTCTGCCGAATCCGTACATTCCGGATACCCCGCAGCGTATCGCGACCGATACTTCCCAGAAGGTCGGCATCCGCTACGGCGAGACCATCAAGGCTTATGCCGCTGACCCGGACCGTGATCCTGCCACTCTTACCTGCATTCCTCTGGCGATCGCCGGATGGTGCCGTTACCTGCTTGGCGTAAACGACAAGGGCGAGAAGATGGAAGTCTCCCCGGATCCGATGATCGCGCAGCTTCAGGATTATCTGAAGGACGTTGTTGTCGGACAGCCCGAGACCGCTGCCGGCGCTCTGAAGCCGATCCTCTCCAATGCGGAGATCTTCGGTGTGGATCTGTATTCCGTAGGCCTCGGCGAGAAAGTCGAGAAGATGTTTACGGAAGAAATCGCAGGCCCCGGTGCAATCCGCAGCACGCTGAAGAATTATCTGGACTAAGTCCTGTACGGCGGCGGCCGGTCTGTGAACCGTCACCGCTCTGAACCGTAAGAATCAACGGCCCGGGGATCCGCGCGGTCTCCGGGCCGTATCTGTCATTATCATAGGAGGAATCTGAACATGCAGCCTGGACGCAAAATGCTTTTCGTCGATCTCGACGACACTCTTCTGAACCGCAAAAAAGAAATCACCCGCGGCAACCATGACGCGATCCGGCGAACCGTTGAAGCCGGCAATCTTGTCGTCCTGTGTTCCGGCCGTCCGCTCTGCGGCTACGTGAAATATATCGAAGAACTGCAGCTCGACCGGGAAGGCTGCTATGTCGTTTCCGCAAACGGCGCGCAGATCTACGATCCGTACAACCGCCGGAATCTGTACTATCAGCCGGTCACGATGGCCGAGACGGCAAAACTCTTTGAAGAAGCGGCCCGCTGGGGCCTTCACTGTCAGACTTATGACGATACGCATCTCCTGGTCCGCGAAATGAACCGCGAGACCGAGTATTATGTAGCCCGCACTCCCCTGCCGGTCCGTGTTATGCCGGATCTGCCGAAGGGACTTGATCAGGAGCCGATCAAGGTCCTGATCCTCGATCTTGACGACCACGCGAAGCTGGAAGCTTTCCGCGAGGCACAGAAGCCCTGGACGGAAGGCCAGGTCGAGATTTTCTTTTCCAATCCATATTATCTGGAGTGTGTCCATACCGGCAACTCCAAAGGTTCCGCCGTGCGTTATCTGCGCGATCTGCTTCAGATCCCGGAAGAAAACACACTCGCTGCCGGGGATTCCGAGAATGATCTCTCGATGATCCTGGCCTGCGGCGTAGGATGCGCGGTCGCGAACGCGACGGACGCGGTCAAAGCCCAATCCGACTTTATTACGCAGGCAGACTGCGATCATGACGCGATCGCAGAGATCATAGATAAATATATGAGCTGACCTTCCTTGCAGCAGCCTGCCGCAAGGAAAAAGTAATTGAATTTCTATAACTGTTGTGATAGAATGATTTTATCTGTGGAAACAATCACAGCCATCAAGAATAATGCAGAAAGAGGATGACTAATTATGGGAAAGGGTAATGTTCTTGTAGGTCAGTCCGGCGGACCGACCGCAGTTATCAACTCCAGCCTTGCAGGCGTATTCAAGAACGCCAAAGAGCGTGGTTACAATAAGGTATACGGTATGCGTTACGGCATCCAGGGCTTCATGGACGAGCAGTATATCGATCTCTCGGACTATGTTAAGAACGAACTGGATCTGGAGCTTCTGAAGCGTACTCCTTCGGCTTTCCTCGGCACCTGCCGTTACAAACTGCCGGAGATCCATGAGAACCAGGAAGTCTACAAGCGCATTTTCGAGCTTCTGGATAAGCTTGATATCGAAGTATTCATCTATATCGGCGGCAACGATTCTATGGATACCATCCGCAAGCTCTATGACTATTCGCTTCTGACCGGCGCAAGACAGAAATTCGTCGGCTGTCCCAAGACGATCGACAACGATCTTGCCATCACCGACCACACTCCCGGCTTCGGCAGCGCTGCGAAATACATCGCTACCTCTACCAAGGAAGTCATCCGCGACGCTCTGGGCTTCTCCTATCAGAAGAAGAACGTTATCATCGAAGAGATCATGGGAAGAAACGCCGGCTGGCTGACCGGTGCCGCCGCACTCAGCAAGGGTGAAGACTGCGAAGGTCCTGACATGATCTATCTGCCCGAGACTCCTTTCGATGTTGACAAATTCGTCAGCAAAGTAAAAGAGCTGCTTGCAAAAAAGGACGTTGTCGTTGCCGTTGTTTCTGAAGGCATCCGCACCAAGGATGGCAAGTATATCTGCGAACTGACTGCCGGTTCCGAGACAAAAGACGCATTCGGCCACATTCAGCTGACCGGAACCGCAGCTTATCTTGCGCAGGTCATCTATCAGGAAATCGGCTGCAAGACCCGTGCCGTTGAGCTCTCCACGCTGCAGCGCGCGGCCGCCCATCTGGCAAGCAAGATCGACGTCGACGAAGCTTTCAACGTAGGCGGTGCGACCGTTAAGGCTGCCGATGAAGGCAGTTCCGGCGTTATGGCTGTTATCGAACGTATTTCCGACGATCCTTACATGTCCACCACAGGCGTCTATGACGTACACCGCATCGCGAACGGCGAGAAGGTCGTTCCGCGCGAGTGGATCAACAAAGAAGGCAACTACGTAACCGAGGAATTCCTGGATTACGTCCGTCCGCTGATCCAGGGTCATTATGAGCCGATGATGGTCGAAGGTCTGCCGCGTCATCTGACCATGAACCTTAAGAACTACGACTGGGATAAGAAATAAAAGAATCCGTCCCTGAGAATTCATTTCCGCACAAAAACCGTCCCCGGCAGCAGCCTGATATGAGGCCGCCCGAGGACGGTTTATTTTTGTGTTCTTGCGGGACTGACCTTTCGTACAGCAGACCTTCGTGCTGCCGCACGGCTGTCAGTGTCAGTTGACCTGCAGGGAACTGATCAGATTGCGGATATCTGCAGTGTCGGCCATTTCAGGCCGCTGCAGTGTATCATACACGATAACGTCGACTCCGTAATATCCCGAAGCCCCTTCTTCATCCAGTACGACCAGATAATCAGCTCCGTAGACATCTCTTTCGGCGATCCGGTAATAGAGTTTCTTTACCGAATACGGTCCAAGCGTAAGATCTTCCATTACCAGATGATCAATGATCCCGTCCGCCTCGTCCTGTTTGATCAGCTTAACATAATCATCCAGCGCTGTCCTGCCCGTCGAGAGTTCAATGAAGATATACACGGTCCCGTTGTCCGCCGTCAGCATCAGTCCGTTTTCCTGATCCTCGCTCGCCTGGAAGACTGCCGAATCATACATCCAGCAGATCTTCTTTTCATCGTCAAGATACTGGACCGTCTGCGTATCCGGCCCGGCACCGTTCATCTCAACGTTATAAACGTTTTTGTCGAATTGGAACATCGACAGATCGATCTCTCCGTCCGGATCCAGGGCTGCCGCATATTCCTTAAGGCGGGTCTCGAGGTTTTCTCCCTTGAACCGGGCCAGTTCATCGACATAATTAGCGGCGTAAGCGGCCTGTTCGCCGTTTGAATAGGTCGGAACTTCCTCTATGGTCCAATCCGCATTGGTCGATTTGAGGATGATCTCGTAATCATAGCTGACACCGCCCTCCGCAGCGGATCCGGCAATTCTGTAGACGCCGTTCTCATCAGGCTGTGTAAAATCTGCGCCGAACGGGATCCCCAGGAGCTGTCCTGTAACGGACATCCCCTCGTCCTCCGGACTGTATTCCGCCTGCAGCGGAGTAAATGCATGGGCCGGATCATAGAACGTCTGGAAGCCAGCGAACGGTGTCCCGTCTGAATTCACGCCGATCCGGGCAAAAAGCTGGGAGATCATATCCGTACCGTCTTCCAGATATCCGCCGAACCCGGCCGTATTATAAACATGAAGGAATCCCTGATACTCCCCGATGAAGGGCATAATCGCCTCTATCCGGTCCGCTGCCGGGCCTTCCAGAGCAAAATTGGGTGTCCCGGCTTCCAGCGTGTAATAATAGTCATCGTAATACGAATCGGCCAGACGCATAATGCCGTCATCCGCAAGTGTCCCCAGATATGTTCCGTCAGAGGCCTCTATGGACAGGACCCCATTCTCATATGCCCAGAATACAGTCTCTATCTCACCGGTAAAATTGAGCTCGCCGACGCCGTTCTCATTGAACACGATACCGTTCCCATCCGGCTCATATTCATCTCCGTCGATGAAATACGCTGTGACCACATAGCCGCCCTTAGGCGCTGCCGGTGAAGGATTCGCAATCTGCAGGAACTCCGGCAGTTCAGCGATCGTCCCCGGAATATTTCCGGGTTCGGTTCCTGTGGGATCCCCTGTGTTGGTCGGCACTGAGGATTCGGCCTTGGAAGATTCCTCTTTGGACGATTCTGCCTGAGACGATTCTGCCTGAGACGATTCCTCCTGAGACGATTCCTCCGCAGACTCCTCCTGCAAAGACTCCTCGGCGGATTCTTCGGCAAGGCTTTCTTCTTCGCTTTCCTGAGAAGACTCTGCCGCTGAACTCTCGTGCAGACCGTGCTTGGCGTCATCCACACTTATAATCCCCGAAGGACGCACAGGCGTACTCTCCTTGCTCTTTTCAAAAGTATAGACAATGCCTTCCATATCGTTGGCACGGCGGCCGTATGCTGTCAGAACGCTGCCCTCACGGGCAAAGTCCAGCCCGAAATTCGCGCATTCTATCTTGCCGGCTCCCCACGCGATCTCATATGCGCGCTTGCCGACCATAAGGAAGCCGGTCCCGCCTGATTCCAGAACCAGATATCCGTCGCACCCTATCTTTGGGAGCTCATCCCCTTTGTATGTCTCGCCTTCTTCTCTGTAAGCGGTAATGACCCAGTACCCTTCGTCCGTATTAGAACCGCCGGTGCATCCGGCTGCTGATCCCAGCAGACAAAACACCAGCATCACCGCGAGCATGGTCCTGAACGCTTTTCTCATCATTTGTCCCTTTCTGAAGGTCACTTCCTTAAAGCCCTTAAAACTTGCCGCTCTTTCCGGAGAATCCGGAACTGTCCCTCGAAGTGCCGGAAGACTTGATAGGTCTCCTTGTTTCCGTTGTATGCGTGTATCTTTCTTCCTGAATCACAAGCTGAACATTCTCTGCGCTTACATATCGGTCCGCCTGACGCTGCAGTCCGGTATTCTTCATCTTGCTCTTCATGCCAAAAACGGAAAGGAGCGCCGCGAGGATTCCGCCGCCTCCGCCGTAGACTGCAGATCTTGCAAGGGTCTCTTTCTCCTGTCCGGGCAGGATTCCGGAGACAAACGGTTTGCCGTCTTTTGCCATCTGCAGGAGGGTTTCGCTCAAAGTCTGGTAATCCGTAAAGCCGGACTTCCATTCATTCTGCCCGAAATCGTCCAGGAATACCTTTTCCAGCTCTTCCTGGCCTCTGTCTGAAAAAGCCGTCTGTGCCTTATCGCCGTAAACGATCAATGAATAGTCCCGGTCCTCCATGCTGAGAGTAAGAAGCATCCCGTCTTTTCCGTCTCCGATACCGAGATCCAGCTCCCTGTAGACGCTCTTGCTCCATTCGTAAATACTGACGCCCAACGGCTCATAATCCGTATAGTCATCGATCGTAAAGATATAGACGCCTACGCCGTAAGCCGCGGCCAGCTCTTCGGATTTGCTCTGAAGCACACCCTCCGCCATGTCGCTGAGTATGTCACCGTAATCATAAACATAGGTGTCTGTCCCTGCAGCATATAGAGTACTCTGCGCTTTCCCCGTTCCGGCAAAGAAAGTAAAGATGCCGGCCAGGACTGCGATCACCAATGCCAGTAATCTCTGCGATATCTTCTTCATCATCGTTGCCTCCTTACTTAAAGCGCCGTGAGGAAATAGACCACGGCTGTGATCACGGCTGTAAGACCTGCCGCAATGCCGCACAGATATCCCCAGAAACGTCCCTTATCCACAGGCAGCTCTCCAACCGTTTTCGCACTCCGTCCGTTGACCGCGAACAGATAATCCGTATCTTTCCATTTGACAGTGAGCATATAAACCGGCAGAAGCGCGTAATGCACCTTCCCTCTGCGAAGCCGGACCGATTTGCCTTTCATCATTACGGAATCATATCCGCTGACCGTCTCCCGCATAACACTGACAGCCGTACTCTCTACGCGCTGATCCGCCTTGTCCGCGATCTCGTTCGCTTCCTTATCGTATTTATCGGCGAGGAATCCCGGCAGATAGGCCTGGGAAAAGGCTTTCAGCTCGTTATAGTCGAACGGCTCCAGCGCGTCCATGTATTCGTCCTTCATCTTGGAAGACGCGTTGACCGGGACTTTTTCGAAGGGTACTGTGCCGGCTCTGCGCACATCAAAATGATCGGATCTCGTTACCTCGTAATCTCCGCTCCTGTAGATATGGTTCTTCACGCCTTCGAACAGGATATCCGCCTCCGCTGTTCCGTCATACATCCAGAACGGAACGTACACGCCTTTGACTTCTTTAACCACGCTTGCGGATCTGAAGCGTCCCGGCAGAAGCTTTTTCCCTTTATAATACCCCAGCAGCGCCTTCTGCGCGTCTTCTTTGCTCAATTTGAACGGCAGGACAAAGTCCGGTTTTTTCATGCCGGAGAACTGTCCCGGAACGACCGTCGGATTGCCGCAGTAAGGACAGCTCGTTGCTGCCGTATTCTCATCGCAGATCAGCTCCGCGCCGCAGCTCGGGCAGTTATACTGTTTCATGCCGTCGGCAACGCCCCATTCACCGCTTCCCAGATCGGAGGTATCCCATCCGTCGCCGGTAGAATCCTTCTCTTCCTTGGCATTAAAAGCGTTCTCGGCTTTCTCGTTCTTATCCGCATACAGGGCTTCGATCTGTGCGACATCATAGGAACTGCCGCAGTAATCGCAGACCAGTTTCCCGGTCGCTCCGTCAAACCGCAGCGGTCCGGTACATGCAGGGCACTGATAATTCGTTAATTCTGTAGGCATTTTGATCCCTCGCTATATTTTCTGAACTATCTGATTCCGTCAGCAGAATACAAAAGAAGCTCCCGCGGCATTCTGCTCCTGATTATATTATAATTGCCCGGAAGCTTTTATCCATCCGCCGAACGGTGGATTTTGCATATTCTGATCACAATTTGCCGTCTGATAGGCGATTATACATATGATTTGCCGGTCAGCGTCCGATACAGCGCAAAATACCGGAGGCCTGACAGACCGCCTGCTCTGGCCATTTCGTAAGATCGGCCTTCTGCTGTGAAAAACACTCTGCTGCGGCGGAATGCTCCCATCTTTTCAACTTCTTTCCACAAAAAGACCATCGGTTCCGTCTCTCCCGGCCCCAGGATCTCAAATCTGTCCCCGAACAGGCTGACGACCGCATTCGTTTCTTTCCGTATCCTTTTGCCGTGCTCTGTACAATACAGTTCCACGTGCGTATCGGTCAGGAATGGTTTCTCTATCTGCGCCACAAGCTCTTTTTCATGGCTGATCAGCCATTCTTTCTGATATTGGTTCCAATCTCTGATATTGTCGTATGGCAGATCCGTCCCTTTCAGGAATCCGGTATCTGTATAGACTGCCTCCAGACCGCATCCGCACCGCAAAGTGTTCCCGGAAGCCTTGAGTGTGCCGATCTTCCCGCATGCAGGACAGATATACAAGGCCAGGTCCAGCCCTTCGGCCAGATTCTTTCCCCGATAGCAGGCCTGGCGGGTTTTCTGCACTTCATATACGTTTGTATACAGATCTTCGCAGATATGGCGGTATATCTCATCCGCCGTCATCCGATCCAGTTCTTCTCTTGTATACTCATGGACCAGCTGTCCGCGGGAAGGCCCCTTCCTGCGGAACGCCGCCCATCGCGGCTTACGCAGATATCCTCCTTCGATCTTGTACGTGACCAGATTTCCTTTTGATTCTTTTACCAGCTGTGCCGTTCTCGGCGGAATATAGCCTGTCTCTCCGTCCCACGTGGTATTTCCCTCCGGGAGCATGGCGACAGAAACATCCCTTTCCAGATTGTACCGGATCCCTTCCACTGTCTGATCTGCACTTGCGCCTTTGACCCTCGGGATCGGGCTGACAAGATAAGCTATCAGACGGCCGATCGGTCCCCGCATAATATTCGCGCTCGCGACATACCGCATATGTCTTTTCGTTCCGATAACGAGACATATCGGATCGATATCCATCGTATGATTTGCCAGCAAAAGGAAAGTCTGGCCTTTGATCTCGCACGGTTCATAGGAAAAACCTGTCAGCGCGCAGAAGATCCTCCCGATCAGGATCCGCAGCACATGGTATACTCTGCGTCCTCTTGCCGTATCTTTATAGAATTTAGCTTCTTTCGGATCCTGCAAAGCCTCCTGTTTCATGCTTTGCCTCCGGCTTTCCTGTGCAGACGGGATCGGAAAATGAACAGGTTCAGTATGATAAAGACAAGGATCAGGACCCCCAGCATGATCAGTGCGGATGTGCGGCTAGCAGCGTTTGTCGTCAGATAATTGGCTATGAAAAGCAGCGGAAGCGCAAGAATGATCGCAGGAAAGTTCTGGTAGACCAGATTCTCCGATACCGGAGACTCCAGACCCGGATCCGCTTCACGCAGCAGGATCATACCTGTGCTGGCCGTTCCGGTCAGCATTCCGAAGAACGCGAGGAACTGCTCGTAAGCATATGCCGGGAATATCCTCTCGCACACGAATTTGACATAGAACCAGGAAGAAACCGCTCCGGCCACGCCGAGAAGCAGGATCACGCCGATATAGTCCTGGATCAGATGGATCTGGATGGCGCAGATACCCGCAACGATCATGATGTCGAACGCAAAGCCGCTGATCCGGTTCAGCAGGAATGAATTAGGATAATTACGCTTCAGAAGCCCGGTTTTCTTCAGGATATCAAGGATCTTCTTGACAAGCACCGCTGCTAGTACGCCGAAAAGGAAGTTGAATCCGTAGATCGTGCCGACAAAATTGCCGGTCCTGATGATCACGTTCCCGAGCAAATACATCATTCCGTATGCCAGAAGATACGCTAACGCGACAAGCGCAAGCTGAATAGAGAGCTTATCCACCGATTCATTGACCGGCGGCTCGTTCTCAGCAGAGAAGATCTCCTCTGCAGCCTTGCCTTCACGGAACTTAAGCTTGCCGTTCTTGCGGAAAATATTCAGCGCCAGCACGCCTGCGATACTCGCAGTCAGAAATCCGAGCGCTGCGATCGTCAGTCCGAAACTGGAATAGCCGGACGTTCCCATCCCGATATCAAAATTCTTGCCGATATTCAAAGCCTGCCCTGTCCCCTGTCCGTATCCGAAGCAAAGGAGCACTCCGCAGCTGGGCGAGAATCCCTGAATGACCAGAGACGCGATAACAGTGATCGTGATTCCCAGAATGGCCTGGATCACATACGTTCCGATCGTCATGCAGCCGGAATTCAGGATCTCCGTTGTCCGGTTGCCTTTAAGCTTCTTCTGCACGGGCCGCAGAGTCATCGCAATGAAACCGATCGCCAGGCAATGATAAGTCAATCCCTCAAGTGTGGAGATGCCGGAACTGTTTTCCGAGAACACTTTCAGATTAAACAGATAATCCCCTGTTGTATAATAACAGACAGACGAGATGATCAGCAGTATCATTCCGCCCAGAACGGAATTGGGAATCAGAGACCGCTTAAACAACGGAATTTTGGTTTTCAGTATATTTGCAGCAAGCAGACTTAAAAGCAGAATGGTAATCAGTAAAACACTGCGCCATACTGAAACATCCGCAAAATTCACAGCCGAATAAGTTTCCATTACAGATCCTCCATATTCTGTCCGATTCCCGAAACATATACTTATTATGCAATTTTTCGTATAATTTGTCAAGTTCTCAGCTGCTTCGCCGGTTTCAAAATATTTTCCCAAAGACTTGAAAAAAAGCAAAAAATAGTCTATACTGTATACGTTCATTTAAGCACCTGTAGCTCAGCGGATAGAGCGACGGCTTCCGGAGCCGTGCGTCGAGGGTTCAAGTCCTTTCAGGTGCATTTTTTATTCTTTGAAGAAAGGAGTCTCTGTTATGATAAATGATTTCCCTTCCGGTGTATGGCCCGTCATGCTTACACCTTTTACGGAAGACAACCGTATTGATGACGAATCTCTGAAGAGACTTGTGGACTGGTATATCCGTGCCGGTGTCGACGGCCTGTTTGCAGTCTGCCAGTCCAGCGAGATGTTCTTCCTGAGCCTGGAAGAACGGGTACACTTGACAGAAGCCGTTATACGTGCTGCCGCGGGACGTGTTCCCGTGATCGCCAGCGGTCAGGTTTCCGATCTGCTGGAAGAGCAGGTGCGTGAGGTCAATGCCATTGCTGCCTGCGGTCCTGCTGCTGTGATCCTGATCACGAACCGCTTTGCCGCACAGAATGAGAGCGACGAGATCTGGTTCTCCAATCTGCAGAAGCTTCTTGACCGGCTGGATCCATCCATTCCTCTTGGATTCTATGAATGTCCTTATCCTTATAAGCGTGTGCTCTCTCCGAGGCTGCTTGGCCGCGCTGCGGCAACCGGCCGTTTCTATCTCATGAAGGATACCTGCTGTGATGCCGCGCTGATCCGTGAGAAGCTGCAGGCTATCAAGGGAACCCCGCTCAGGCTCTACAATGCGAACACTGCTACTCTGCTGGATTCGCTCCAGAACGGTGCTGCCGGCTACTCCGGCGTTATGGCCAATTTCCATCCGGAGCTGTATGTCTGGCTGTGCAGGAATTTCCGCAAAGATCCTGTGCAGGCCGCACTTGTCAGCGATTTCCTGACAATTGCTTCCTTTATCGAACACAAACCTTATCCCGTTAACGCGAAATACCACCAGCAGCTGATCGGCAATTTCTCCTCACTATATACAAGAACACGGTCTGCGGCAGATCTGGATGAGACGAACCGCAGTGAGGTCCGACAGCTTAAAGAGCTGTCCGATATGATCGCAGGCAGGCTCGGCATTGCTCTGTAATGTCTGAACTGCCATTCTGAATAAAGGAGATATCCTATGCCGTTTCAGATCGTAAAAAACAGTATCGTCAACATGAAGACCGATGCGATCGTCAATGCTGCCAATTCCGAACTGCGCGGAGGCGGCGGAGTCTGCGGAGCAATTTTCCAGGCTGCCGGCGCTGAGGAAATGGATGCCGCCTGCAGAGCGATCGGTCACTGTGATACCGGTTCCGCCGTAATCACTCCGGGATTCCGCTTAAGTCCGTATGTAATTCACGCTGTCGGTCCGGTATGGTCCGACGGAACGCATGACGAGGCCCGGCTGCTCCGATCGGCATACACCCGTTCTCTGGAACTCGCCTCCGCATACCATCTGCAGAGCATTTCTTTCCCGCTGATATCCTCGGGTATCTACGGATATCCCAAAGCACAGGCTCTTGAGATCGCCGTCCGTGCGATCCGTGATTATCTGGATCAGCAGAGCGAGGATGATCTGCTGGTATACCTTGTCCTGGCCGACCCCTCGATCGTTCCGGCGGATCCGCGTCTTGCCGCATATCTGCGGAGAAATACACCGGAACGGCCGCCATACAGTTATTCCGGTGCTGCCGGTTCCTCTCCGGCCCTGTCTTCTCCGAATCTGTCGGGAATGTTTCTGGAGGAAGCCTCTGCGGTCTTCAATGCCGCACCGTCCACGGCGCCGTCCGGGAAGCCGCATAAACTGACCAAACCGGCCAAACGCCCCAAACAGCCGGAAGCGGACAAGGATACGGCCGTCGGAAAGATTTCTTCCATTTTTAGCCGCCGGGAGAGCAGAAAACAGACTTCCGACCTGGATCAGATGATCCGCAGCGCCGATGAATCTTTTGCCGAGGCACTGTTTCATCTGATCGACGAGCGCGGCATGAAGGACTCTGACGTATATAAAAGAGCCAATATCGACCGTAAGCTCTTCTCCAAGATCCGCAGCAATCCGCAGTATCATCCGAAGAAGATGACGGCGCTGGCCCTCGCAATCGCTTTAAGGCTCTCCCTCCCCGAGATTCAGGCACTCCTGGAAAAAGCCGGCTTCACCCTCACAAACTCCAGCAAAGCGGATATTATTATCGAATACTATCTGCAGCAGCCCTGCTACGATATCGATATTATCAACGAGTCGCTCTTCAA
The DNA here is from genome assembly GCA_017441925.1 of Bacillota bacterium. Taxonomy (GTDB): domain Bacteria; phylum Bacillota; class Clostridia; order Lachnospirales; family Bianqueaceae; genus RUG12817. The sequence continues at coordinate 246,532 of JAFRUE010000003.1, read as the reverse complement.
ATATGATCAGCCGCTGCTCGGCTCCTCGGATTTCTGAGCGCAGAGATATCATATCACAGAACCTGATTTAAAATGTCGCTTTTCAGGCGACCTTTTAAACCTCAAAACCTCCTATAATCAGATCATCAAATGATTACAGGAGGTTTTTCTTATGAAAGATTCATTAACAGAACTCGTCTTCATCCTTGACAAAAGCGGTTCTATGAGTCCTCTGACAGAGGACACGATCGGCGGTTTCAACTCCATGCTGGAGAAGCAGCGTGCAGAGGACGGCGAGGCATATGTTTCGACCGTACTCTTTGATTCTGCATCGCATGTTCTTCATGACAGGATCCCGATCGCATCGGTTCCTCTTATGAATAAGAAGGATTATACCCCTTACGGCAGTACGGCTCTCATCGACGCGATCGGCGGCGCGATCCATCACATCGGCAACATCCATAAGTATATCCGTCCTGAGGACGTGCCTGCTCATACGCTCTTTATCATCATCACCGACGGTATGGAGAATGCGAGCCACGAGTATTCTTCCGATGCTGTTAAAAAGATGATCAGCAGCCGGAGCGAGGAAGGCTGGGAATTCCTCTTTCTCGGAGCGAATATTGATGCTGTTGAGACCGCGCAGTCTATCGGCATCCGCCGGGACCGGGCTACGGATTATCTGAGCGACCGAGCCGGGACCGCTCTGAATTACTCCGTTCTCTCCAAATCCGTTTCCGCCATGCGGGCAACCGGACATATCGACGAGAACTGGGCAGCGTCTATCCAGGAGGATTATGCAAAACGCTCTGCAAAAAACAAAAAAGACCGCCGATGATCCGCGGTCCTTTACCTGGTCTGTCTTTGATTGTATCAGGCGTCGTGCTGCTGTTCCGTATACAGCAGATCCGCCAGATCGGCAAATTGCTTTAATGTCAAGGCTTCGCCGCGGATCTGCGGAGAGAGGTCCATCTTTTGCAATGCTTCCTGGGCTTTTTCTTTCGGAATATTCAAGCCTTCCGCACCGGACAGACTGTTGATCAGCTGTTTCCGGCGCTGACCGAACGCAGCCCTGATCACAGCAAACATGAATTTCTCGTTCTTTGCCTGGACCGGTTTTTCCGGATAAGCCCGCAGGCGGATCACGGCGGAACGCACGCCGGGCCTCGGCATAAAGCAGTTCTGCGGGACATACGCTACGATCTCTGCTTCCGCGTAATACTGAACTGCTAGGCTCAGCGCTCCGTAATCCTTTGTCCCCGGTCCGGCCTGCATTCTCTGCGCGACTTCTTCCTGCACCATCACAGTCATATTGGCAAGCGGAATGCCGCTTTCAAAAAGGTCCATGATGATCGGCGTCGTTATGTAATACGGCAGATTTGCGATGACATGGATCGGTACTGTGACATTGTCCTCTTCCAGCGTCTTTTTCAGATCCAGTTTGAGGAAATCCGCCTGGATCAGCCGTATATTCGGATAATCCGCCAGATTTTCCTGCAGGATCGGAATCAGGCGTCCGTCGATCTCTACCGCGATAACATGCGCTGCATTCTCCGCCAGGACCTGCGTCAGCCCTCCGATTCCTGGGCCGATCTCTACACATACGGAATCAGGCCCTATCTCTGCGGCCTTAAGGATCTTATCCAGCACATGCAGATCTATCAGGAAATTCTGACCGTATTTTTTGGCAAACCGGAATCCTGTCTTCTGCAGGATCTCGATCGTCTTTGCCGGAGAAGCAATTCTCTCCTTCATTATTCAGCGTCCTCCAGACGAAACAGCCTTCTGGCGTTTTCTGTCGTGATCCGTGCAACTTCTTCCGCAGAGACACCTTTGATCTCTGCAATCCGAGCGGCAATATACTGTAAATTCGAAGAATCGTTGCGTTTTCCTCTGTAGGGAGCAGGCGCCAGATACGGGCAGTCCGTCTCCAGCAGCAGATGCTCCAGCGGAATCTCTGCGACAGTTGCGGCAACTTTCTTCGCATTCTGGAATGTCACCATACCGCCGATTCCCAGATGGAATCCCAGCCTGACGTATTCTTTGGCCAGTTCCGGCGCGCCGGAATAGCTGTGGATCACACCACCGTTGCGGGCTCCGTCGTATTCCTTCAGGATATCATATGTATCCTTCGCGGCATCCCGGCTGTGCACGATGATCGGGAGCTCCAGATCCTTTGCCATCTCGATCTGCTCTATAAACCAGTCCTGCTGCATCTCTTTGGAAGGATTGTCCGGATAATGATAATCCAGTCCGATCTCACCGACAGCGACCGTCCTGGCGCAGCTCTCGGCGTAATCATACAGCAGAGAGACCGCCTCCTCATCAAGGCCGCCGATATCTCCCGGATGGAATCCGAAAGCGGCATAAATATACTTATGCCGCTCTGCAAGTTCATTTACACGTTCCAGACTCTTCAGATCCGAAGCACAGTCTACGATTCCCTCGACGCCTGCATTGCGGACCTTCTGCAGTACTGCTTCCCTGTCCGTGTTATACGCCGCGTCGTCATAATGTGCATGGGAATCAAAATACATCAGCGAACCTCCCCGCCTGTCTCAATATCTTTCTCCGGGCTGACGACGGCGAGATTGCCCGCTGCGTCCTCCGCGCACAGAATCATTCCTTCCGAAAGAACTCCGCGCAGCTTCACCGGTTTCAGGTTGGTAACAACAACGACCTTCTTGCCGACAAATTCTTCCGGCGTATACCACTGTGCAATACCGGAAACGATCTGTCGGGTCTCCTCACCGATCCGGATCTGGGAAACCAGGAGTTTCTTGGCTCCTTCGACCCTGTCGCAGGCCATGACCTGTCCGACCTTCAGCTGTACTTTAGCAAAATCATCGATTGTGATCTCCTGTACTGATCCTGCCTTCTCTTCCTTTACAGGTGCGGCTTTCGAAGCTGCCTTCTCCGCGGCTTTATTCGCTGCGGCGGCCTCTGCCTCGATCTCAGCCAGTTTCTTCTTTTCATCAATACGGGCAAAGAGCGGCGCAGCCTCTCCGGTGAGATCTCCTGCAACAAGCCCGCCGAATGTGTACGCGCTGTCAAGGCTCTTGGCTTCCTCGCGGACGTTCAGCTGTGCCAGGATCTTCTCTCCGGTCTCCGGAAGGAACGGAGCGATCAGGATACCAATAATGCGGATGGATTCAAGAAGGTTGTACAGAACAGTGCCGAGACGCGGGCGCGCGGCTTCATCCTTTGCAAGGACCCACGGCGCGGTCTCGTCGATATACTTGTTGCTGCGGCGCGCGAGCGTCATGATCTCTTCCAGAGAATCCGCAACATGCAGTGTATCCATATCCTTGACGACTCTACCGACTGTCTCGACTGCAAGGCTGCGAAGCTCTTCGTCCAGCGGCTCCGCTGTATCCGCCGGCTGAATTACGCCGTCAAAATACTTCTTATTCATCGCGATCGTCCGGTTGACAAGGTTGCCGAGCGTATTCGCAAGATCTCCATTGTAGCGGGCAATCATACTTTCATAGGTAATATTGCCGTCTGACGCGAAAGGCATCTCGCGCAGGCAGTAATACCTGACTCCGTCAACGCTGAAATGACGGGCAAGGTCGTCCGCATAAATAACGTTGCCTGTGGACTTGCTCATCTTGGAATCCCCGTTCAGCAGCCACGGATGTCCGAAAACCTGCTTGGGAAGCGGTTCGCCGAGCGCCATCAGCATGATGGGCCAGTAAATGGTATGGAACCGCAGGATATCCTTGCCGATGATGTGTACGTCTGCCGGCCAGTACTTCTTGTACAGCTCGCTCGGATGATCCACATCATAGCCAAGTCCGGTGATATAGTTGCTCAGCGCGTCGATCCATACATAGACCACATGCTTCGGATCAAACGATACAGGAATGCCCCATGTAAAGGATGTCCTGGACACACAGAGATCCTGCAGGCCCGGCTTAAGGAAATTATTGACCATTTCCTTCTTGCGGGCTTCCGGCTGGATAAACTCCGGATGATCCTCGATATACTGCAGCAGACGCTCGCTGTATTTGCTCATGCGGAAGAAATACGCTTCCTCACTGCTTCTCTGGACCGGACGTCCACAGTCCGGGCACTTCCCGTCTACGACCTGCGTTTCGGTAAAGAAGGACTCACAGGCAGTGCAGTACCAGCCCTCATATTTACTCAGATAGATATCGCCCTGATCGTACAGCTTCTTAAAGATCTTCTGAACCTGTGCCACATGGTCCTCGTCCGTCGTACGGATAAAGCGGTCATAGCTGGTATTCATCAGATCCCAGATCGACTTGATCTCGCCGGCAATCTTATCTACATACTGCTTAGGCTCAACTCCGGCCTCTTTCGCGTTCTGCTCGACCTTCTGGCCATGCTCATCCGTTCCGGTCATAAAGCGGACGTCATAGCCCTCAGCCCGGCGCATCCGGGCGATCGCGTCGGAAAGAATGATTTCGTAAGTATTCCCGATATGCGGTTTACGGGATGTATAAGCAATCGCTGTCGTCAGATAATATGTACCTTTGTCTGCCATCTTGTTCCTCCTGTAGGCGGTACGCCTTTCTTGAGATAATTCCCGAAAGAATCTCATATAATTATAGCGATATTGCGGTCCGTTGTCAATCGAGAACCGCATTCCTGCTTTATTCCTGCGGTTTTGCCGGCTTTGGCGGATAAGGGTGGATCACGCGGATCTTCTCTACGCGCCTCTCGTCCATCTCCGTTACAAAGATCCGGCTGTCCCCGAAGACGAAGGAATAGCCGACCTCCGGGAAGTCTCCTTTATACTCCGTAACCCAACCACCGACCGTCAGGCTCTCATAGTCAAACGTATCCGGATCGACCTCGATCAGTTCCAGAAAATCGTCGATAACCATATCGCCGTCGACTTCAAGGAGCCCGTCGCGGATCGGTACGACTTCTTCTTCTACGATATCGGTCTCATCCCAGATGTCGCCGACAATCTCTTCGATCACATCTTCCATAGTGATGACGCCGAGCGTGCCCGAATACTCATCGACAACGATGGCCAGATGCTGACGGGCTTTTTTCAGCGCGTTCAGCACTGCTGGCAGTTTTGTCGTCTTATAAATGAAGCACGGCTCCATCATAATGGCCCGGATATCGAATTCCTGTCCAAGAGACATCTCCTTGAGCAGATGGTTCACATGGACGACACCGACAATGTGGTCGATAGAATCTTCATAGACCGGCAGGCGGCTGTGATTGCTCTTCACAACGGTCTGCATGATCTCCTCGCGCGTCGCGCTGATATCGAGCACGTCCATGTCTACACGCGCCGTCATGGCTTCCTCCGCCGTGGTATCCTTAAAATCGATCGCCGCGGACACGAGCTCCGAACGCTCTGCGTCCAGGACGCCTTCATCCTCAGCCGTCTCGATGATCGTCTGAAGTTCATCGCTGACCTCGTCTTCGGGATTTGTCTTCTCTTCCTTAACGCCCTTCGTCAGCAACTGAACAAGCTTTACGATCACATAAGTGATCGGATAGAACAGGATCCGCAGGAAGCTGATCCCACCGGAAACTGCTTTGGCCATGCCGGTCGCGTTGGCTTTGCAGAAGATCTTGGGGACCGTCTCGCCGAACAGGATGACCAGGACCGTGATAATCAGCGTCCCGACGCCGTTCAGTTTGTCAGAGCCCGTAAGGAGCAGTACACCGACGGTCGTAAGCGATGATGCCGCGATATTGACCAGATTGTTGCCCATCAGGATCGTGGACAGCGTGTCGTCGAAATTCTCTGCAAGCCTGAGAGCTCGCTTTGCCTTAGGATCACCGTCCTCCGCCTCATTCTCCAGACGGATCTGATTACAGGAAGAGAGCGCCATCTCCGAGCCTGAAAAATATGCCGACAGCAGGATGCACACCAGGATGCCCGCAAGAACAAGTATGATCGGTATCATGATCTGCCTCCTTCCGCGGATTCAGCAGAAGCCGGTGCCGGCTCTGTGTCCTGCAACTCTTCGCGGCGGATATCCATCTGCACTTTGTAGATCCGGTTGTGCCGGATATCGCTGACCTTTACTGTCAGATTGTAATATTCAAACTGCTGTCCGCGCGTCGGGATCTCGGTAAAATGCTCAAACACCCAATCCGAAACCAGCAGATTGGTGAAGCGGTCCTCGTTCTCCCGCTCGTCGGGATCCTCAAATTCCATGAAATTAAAAGCGTCCAGGACCGTTTCGTCCCCGCTTACGATAAAGGAGTCATTTGTCAGCTTGATAAGCGGCTCCCGGATCTCGTCATCTTCATCCCAGATCTCGCCGACGATCTCTTCAACAATATCTTCGACTGTTACGACGCCGAGTGTCCCGCCGTAGCTGTCCGTAATGACGGCCATATTCATCTTGTGTTTGGACATCTCTGTCAGCAGTTCATCAATCTCGATCGCGCTGTGGGCATAATAAACCTGGTCGAGCAGCGGCCGGATATCCGGAATTGTGCCCGACAGAATGTATTCCTTCAGATATTTGCGGATCTGAAGGACACCTATTACATTGTCGATGGTTTTCTCATATACTACAATACGGGAATGATTCTGTTCCCGCACATAATTCAGGATGTTTTCCGGAGAATCGTTGACCTCAACCGCAGCCAGATCGACACGCGGAGTCAGAATGCTGGAGACCGTCACATCTCCGAACTGCAGCGCGGACGAGATCAGCTCGCTCTGTTCCTCGTCAATCGAGCCTTCTTCCGTCATGTCTTCAATAATATCGTACAGCTCGTTCTCCGTTACGGAAGCGCCTTCATTATTTTTCATCCTGGAGGAGATCATCTGCCCGAACAGCGCCAGGAGCCTGGCGGCAGGACTGAGGATCTTCATCAGGAATACCATAAAACCGGACAGACTGAGGCTCGTCTGCTCGGATGTCTTCTTGCCGATGCTCTTGGGGAGGAGTTCTCCCAGGAAGAACATAGCGATCGTGGTTGCAAAAGTGCTGATCGTGACAGCCGTACCCATCCGGGCGGAACCGCTCCAGACACGGGTGACCAGCAGCGTTACGATAGATGCTGCCACAAGATGCGCAATATTGATCACAATCAGCAGCGTCGTGACCGCCTGATCAAAATGGTCCAATATATACAACACTCTGCCCGCGCGCGGGTCATGCCGGTCGTCGAGGACTTTCATCCTTGTACGGGACACGGACGCAAAAGCGGTCTCCATCAGGGCGAATACCGCGGAGGCCACAAACAGAAGTACTGTTACGACGATTAAGAACGACGATCGACTGGGGTCAGGGTCCATAGAGATTAAATCTTACACTGCCTTTCTTATCAGAATGTATCCAATGGCTGCGTTCCGGCCGGACGGCCGTACTGCCCTAGAATACTGATAAAGAGTATAGCATAGCCCTGCATATCTTGTCAAATGTCATTTTTACAGGGTTTCCGGCCTGTCAGGCGCATACTCCGGAAGAGGCCGCCAGGGCCGCCATAGCTGTAAAAAAACAGGGGAACCGCTGATCTCTCAGCGATTCCCCGGCTGTTGCCATGTTTGGTCGTTGATACTGTACCGGAAACTTAGTCTCCGTAAGAATTGCTCGTATCGAGCGTTGCACCGTCCGTCTCGGCCTTCTTGAAGGTGGAGTTGGCGATATGCTCGTCAAGCAGCTTCTTGAACAGGACTTCATCGATGTTGTTAGGATCGACCATCTGACCGGTCCAGTCGGACAGATGCATAGCATTGGAGAGCTGCAGTCCGCGGATGCCTTCCTCGCCGGGAGCCAGCAGCGGAGTGCCCTTCAGAACGTGATTCGCGAAGTTCTGGAATACGCCCATGTGCTGCTGCAGCTTCGGAGCGAAGCGCGGATCCGGTGTGGCGTCGATCTTCCAGACCTCGGGATTGCCGAAGCCGCCCTTGAAGGTATCGTTGAATTCCTTCTCGCCTACACGGTTGCGCCAGTATGTGATCTTGTTGTTCTCAACAACGATCTTGCCGCGGTCCGCGGAGATCTCCAGACGGTTGGTTCCCGGAGTCTCATGCGTGGAAGTGACAAACAGTCCGGTCGCGCCGTTCGGATACTGCAGGAAAGCCGTAACGTCGTTCTCGACCTCAATATTGCGCTCCCAGCCGTACTTCATGAATGCGCGGACGCCGCAGGGCATTCCTGCGATCCACTGCAGCAGGTCGAGGTTATGCGGGCACTGATTCAGCAGAACGCCGCCGCCTTCACCGCCCCAGGTCGCGCGCCAGGAACCGGAATCATAATAGCTCTGTGAGCGGTACCAGTCAGTGATCAGCCATACAACACGCTTGATTTCGCCGATCTCGCCGCTGGAGACAAGCTCTTTGACCTTCTGGTAAACCGGATTGGTACGCTGATTGAACATGATACCAAAGACCTTATCGCTCTTTCTCGCGACTTCGATCTCTTCTTTTGCCGCCAGAGTATAAACGCCGATCGGCTTCTCGGAGATCGCGTGCAGGCCGTGGTTCAGAGCGGCGATGACCAGAGACGGATGGAAATAATGGGGAGTCGCTACGATAACAGCATCGATAGGCGCCTTCTCATACATTTCGATCGCGTCGGAATAGATCTGGACGCTGTCTTTCAGATGCTCCTTAGCCCACTGACGGCGATCTTCCTTAATATCGCAGACAGCGGTCAGCTCGATCTCGGGAACAACGCCCGCGTTGAGGTTCATTGCATGGCCGGAACCCATATTGCCGATACCGACGATGCCAAAACGAAGTTTGTTCATAAAAGAATCCTCCTGTGTTAATGGTATATTATTGATTCCCGGCTTTTTTCAGACCGGGGATTGAATCCGGTTCGGAATCAGGCCTCCGCGTTGACTGCGCCGATCTCATCCAGAATTCCGCGAAGACTTGTAACGGCCGCCGTCCAGAGCTTGCCGCCAAGTCCGGCGTCCTCGGTCGCTTTGTTCGTCGCGCCGACTTCCAGATCGCTGAAACCGACAAAGGTGTGCAGATGGGGTTCCAGAGACAGGAATCCTTCGTAATTTCTCTCGGAAAGTTCTGTCAGGATCTCCTTGACATGTCCGTCGCCGCGGCCGGCAACCGTAACGACACCGTCATCCATATGCGCGTCTTTGATGTGCATATAAGTAATGTAGTCTTTCAGCAGACCGAACGCATGAGGATAGGTCTCGACCTTGCACTGTACAAAGTTCGCGGGATCGAATACGCACTTGAAGTTGTCGCCGTAGAAGTTCTGCTGCAGATCCAGGCAACGCTCAGCATTGTCACCGTAGATGCCTTTTTCATTCTCGTGCTGCAGCAGGATTCCGCGGACCTGTGCTTCCTTTACGAAGATCTCGGTACGGCGCAGAACCTCGTCACGATATTTCGCAGGATCGTCTCCCTCATCGATGTAGTAACTGAAAATGCGGATGCGCTTGGTCTCGAAAAGATCCGCCAGGTCACAGACATGTTTAAAGAACTCAAAATGCGGCTCAAAAGGATCTGTGATCTTGATCTTTCCAAGAGGAGATCCGATCGCGGACAGCTTGAATCCGCGCGCGTCAAGGCGCTCCTTGATCTTCTTTGCGTCTTCTACGGTATAATCGCAAAGATTCTTACGGTCAACTCCGCGCATCTCGATGTGACGGATGTTCAGGGAATCCAGAACACTCATCTGTACGTCAAGGTCGGGAGAAATCTCATCAGCAAATCCGGTAAGCGTGTACTTCAGCATAACAGGCAAAACCTCCTTTGATATTTTATACCGTCCGTCCCGGCCAGTCCCGGGAGACAGCAACGATAACGTAAAGAACAAGCAGTGCTTCAAGCACTATCAGGATCACGGACAGTGCCGTCGTAAGCGACAGCAACCCGCCGAATGCCGCAAGCAGCAGCAGGATAATCTGGGACAGCCGGAGCGTCTTCTTTTGGATCTGCTGCACAGAACCTTTTTCCACGCCGGGCAATGCGGTCCGGAACAGCAGAAACATCCAGATCAGCAAAGCCGCGTGGTCTGCAAGACGGATCCACCACCAAAGCATGGACCGCTTCAGGATAAGGAGCAGGATGGAGCCGACAAGCCCGATCAGAATCGGAACAACGGACCACCCCGGCATCTTTCTTTTACGGATGAGAAGCAGAGCGCTCACTGCGAGCAGCGCGAATCCCGCAGCGTCCGGCAGGATATCCACAACCCCCACATTCAGCTCGAACGCGGCAAAGATATAGCCGATAACAAAACAGATCAAATCCATAACTCTGCCTCACCCCGCGGAATAATCATTATAAATATAGAGCACCCGGGCATCATACTCTGCGGCCAATGCGCGGCCTTCCTCCTCCGGGAGCAGGAACAGAGCCGTTGAAAGCATATCCGCTACCGCGGCATCCCGGCATGAAACGGTTACACTGTGATAGCGGGTCCCCGGATACATCGTCTCCGGATCGATAATATGGTGATAGCGGGTATTGCCGATCATAAAATACCGCTCATAATCCCCGCTTGTAACGACCGATGCGTCCTTGACCTGCCATACTGTGTAGACCTGTTCGGCCGCTTCGGGGTCAGGATTCCGTATCCCGACGTTCCAGCCCGCAAGGCCCGGATATGTCCCTATCGTCATCACATTGCCGCCCGCAGAGAAAAGCGCGCTCCGGCAGCCTGCGGCACGCAAGGCTTCTTCGATCTTAGCACAGACATAGCCTTTACCGAGCGCTCCAGCGTCAAGACGGATCTGCGGATCGCGGAAATAAACAGTATGGCCTGCAGGATCCAGCACGACGTCTGAAGGATCCGTGTGCCGCGCCGCTTCCCGCAGTGCGTCCGGATCCGGCAGCTGAGGCTCTGCAGCCGGATCAGCCTCTGAAGGACTGTCCTCCGAAGATCCTGTTTCCGATGATCCATCTGCCGGCTTGCTCTCTGCCTGGCCGCCTTCCGTATTTTTGTTCAGCTGCTCCTGCCAGAGGGCGGTAACAGAACCAAGCGCAATGTTGACAGTCTTCCCGGATTTATCATAAGCGGCAAGGCCATATTCCAGGAAAGCATAGAGCTCTTCGGATACGGCGACGGGCGCGGTCCCGGCCTTCTCGTTCACGGTGTACAGGCTGACAACGCCCTCATGCGGTTCAAATGCATCAAGCAGCGCGTCATAGGCGGACAGATAATCGCGGACGATCTGATCATACCGCTTTGCGGCTGTCTCATCTGGCGCGTATACTGTCAGAGAAGAAAACGTATCGAAATAATCGTAATAATAATACGTGTATTCTTTCCCCGTCTGACAGCCGGCTGCTGTAAGCAGTATCATCAGCACTGCCAGGACACCTGCTCCTGCTTTAATCCGGATCAGACGTCTCACCTCCGCTCGTTTTTTTGCCGTTCTTTCCTGCTCCGCACATATTTCCACCGCTTGCACCATCTCTATCCCTACTTTACCACAAGACTGGCAAAAACACAACAAAAATCCCGGACATTTCTGTCCGGGATCTGCCATCTGACAAAACACTATCCGAATAATCGGAATTATCCTTTGATGGATCCGATCATAACGCCCTTTACGAAATACTTCTGAATGAAGGGGTATACCGCAAGGATCGGGAGTGTGGAAACGATGATGACCGCGTACTGGACCAGCTCACGAGCCATGAACATCATATCCGCATCCTGGTTGGCGGAAGCGTTTACGTCAGACATGGTACTCGTATCATTGATGATCAGAATCTGACGCAGGATCATCTGCAGAGGCCACTTGCTGGAGCTCTTCAGATACAGCAGAGCATTGAACCATGCGTTCCAGTGACCGACCGCGTAATACAGCGTGATAACCGCGATATTCGCCTTGGTCAGCGGAAGAGCAATCCGCAGGAAGATCGTAAAGTCGCCCGCGCCGTCAAGCTTGGCGGACTCCTCAAGGCTGTCCGGCAGAGCCGCCATAGCGGTACGTGTAATGATCAGGTTGTAGGTACTGACAATACCGGGGATGATCAGAGCCCAGCGGCTGTCGTACAGACCGATTCCCTTAACCAGCAGGAAGGTCGGAATCATGCCGCCGCCGAAGAACATCGTGAAGGTAATCAGCGCCATGATAAGGTTTCTCCACAGATATGTCTTACGGGACAGAACATAGCCCGCCATAGCCGTGAAGAAAACGTTAAGGAATGTTCCGACTACAACAAGGAAAATCGTATTCTTATAACCAACCAGAATGTTCTTGTTCTGCATGGTCAGTCTGTAGCCCCAAAGGGTCGGCGGCTGCAGCGGAGCCCACAGGATACCGGTATGCTTCATCAGCGACAGCGGATCGGAAAGGGATGCCCACAGAACGTACAGCAGCGGATACAGACAGATGATAGCGACAAGTCCGAGGAAGATATGGTTAAAGGTATCGAAAAGAATACTGCCGAACGATGCTTTGATCTTATTCGCTTTATTAACAGTCACATTATTCTTAGCCATAGCAATCACCACAGACTGGTCTCTGAGACCATGGAGCTGACCTTATTCGTAACAATAATCAGGAAGAAGTTGATCAGCGAGTTAAACAGGCCAACCGCAGCCGAGAAGGAGAAATCTCCGTCCAGAATACCGCGACGGTATACATATGTGGAGATAACGTCCGCCGTCTCATAGGTGGCCGAGTTATACAGAAGAAGAACTTTATCGGATCCGACAGAGAACATGGATCCCATTCGGAGAATAAACAAAATAATGATAGTCGGAGCGATGCTCGGGATCGTTACATGGAAGACCTGCGCAAAACGTCCTGCGCCGTCGATCTTGGCTGCTTCATACAGCTGCATGTCGATACCGGAAATCGCTGCCAGGTAAATGATGGAGTTCCATCCCAGAGACTGCCAGATACCGGAAATGACATATACCGGACGGAAGTACTGGGGATACTGCAGCATCGTCTTTCTCTCACCGCCGAATAAAGCGATGATATCATTGATAACACCGTCGGAACGGGTGAAGTTAACGATGATACCGCACATAACAACCGTAGAAATGAAGTACGGCAGGTAGGACAGTGTCTGCAATGTGCGCTTGTACCAGGAAGTCCGGATCTCATTCAGCAGGATTGCGAAAATGATGGGAGCCGGGAATCCGAAGACAAGTGTCTCAACGGAAATCAGTAATGTGTTGCGGATCAGTCTTCCAAAATAGAAGTTATTAAAGAAGCTGATAAAGTGCTTAAGGCCGACCCACGGGCTGCCGGTTACACCGTCAACCGGGTTGTAATCGCGGAACGCGATCTGCAGACCGTACATAGGGCCGTAATGGAAAATAATGTAGAACGCAAATACGGGCAGGATCATCAGTGTAAGCGCATAATTCAACTTGAAATCTCTTTTGATGTTATGCCACCCGTACTTAGGATACCTCTTATTGACGGTTGGAGTTGTTGTAGCCATATTGATTATCACTTCCTGTAATAGAGATGTGTTTTATGCGATATGAGACACAAGACCGGGCAGGTCTGTCCGGTCTTGTGTCGGGATCTTGCCTCGTACATCTGTACTTACAGTTCACAAATCAAGATCCAAGTGATAGTAATAGTTGAATTAACGAGCGTTGTAACGTGCAAGAGCATTCTGACGAATCTCAATAGCACGTGCAATGTTCATGCCCTTAATGGTCTCCATGTACTTCGGGAAATCTTTCTCAAGATCCTTGGTGCCATTGATGAAACCAACAGACCACTCCTTAACGAAAGCTTCGATATCAGCCATAATGGTAGCAGACTCGGAACCCTCATCAGCAGTCAGGGTAATGTTCGGCAGCAGCTGAGTGTACTCTTCAGCCTGAGCTTCCCAGATAATACGCATCGCTTCCAGATCCTTGTTGATTCCGCTGAAACGGCGAGGATTGGAACGACGGTCAGACTTCAGATAGCAGCCGTTATGCATACGGATGACACTGTTGTAAGCGTCCCACATAGCATAGTTGTTGTCGGAATACAGAGGAGCATACAGAGCTTCGCCCTCTTCATTGAATCCGGTGTAGGTCGGAGTCTGAATGGCAGCGCCTTCAGCAGAGACCGGTCCATCGGTACGGCCGAAGTTCATGGTCTCATAACCATCCTGAGTGTAACCCCAGTCAAGCCAACGGGTAGCTTCTTCCGGATGTGCGCACTTGGTGGTTACCAGAGTGAAGTATCCGCGGATCCAGTAGTTCTTGTATCCCCACTTCGGAGCCTCTCCGCCTTCCTCAAGAGAAGGAGTACGAGCGCCGGTCCAGGTCTTGAATCCGTTGTTCTTCAGAACCAGAGCGTCACCGGTACCATCCTGCCAGAAGCATCCGGCCTTGCCTGCCAGCCAGATCGTCTTAGCGGTCGTGCCGTCCATGGAGGAGAAATCCTTGTGGATGTATCCCTTGTCAAACCAGCTCTTGATCAGTGCCAGGTAATCCTTATAGCGCTCATCATAGAAACCGTACTTAACCTCTCCGTTCTCCTGATACCAGCCCGGAGCGATTCCGAACGCTGTGATAACAGCACCGTCGGTAGAAGCATAGCCCTGATTACCGGAGTTGTTGCCCCAGATCAGCAGCGGCGTGCATTCAGGATCCATTTCCTTGAAAGCTGCGAAAGCTGCTTCCCACTCAGGAATGGAATCCGGAGCCTCGGCAATGTTGCAGGCTTCCAGATACTCGGTATTCCACTGAACACCGGTCCACGGGTTCTCGATACACGGAGTGTGATCGGTACCACCGTTAGCGGTAGAGTCAGAAGAAATCATTCCGAATCCGCGGAAGTTGCCTTCATCCGTTACGGATTCCTTACGGACATCCTCGTTCATACGGATGATCTCGGAATAAGCAGGAGCGAACTGAGCAACAAGGTCATTCATCTTCAGGAAGATGCCCTTCTTGATACCAGCGTCTTCGCCGTCAGCGAAGTAGTTAACCTGCTCGATGATGTCAGCGTACTCGCCGCCGGTGATCATCAGGTTGAAGTTCTCGGACTCGGAACCAACCGGAGGATGCCAGAAGTCGATCGTGACACCGGTCATCTCGGCTCTCTTCTGATACGCAATGTTCTCAGCATAGCTGTTGATGTAGTTCAGAGCGCCGGAAGAAATCGGAACCCAGTAAGTGAAGGTCAGGTCGCCCTCGATGGGGTATACGCCTGCAAGATCACTCTTCTTAGTGTCGTCGGTAAACTCTTCGGTGCCCTTGTTGGCATCCGTGGTAGTTGAGGACTCTGCAGCCTTGGAAGACTCTGCAGCCTTGGAAGACTCTGCGGGTTTGGAGCTGTTGTTGCTTCCGCCGCCCGTGCAGCCTGTCAGAAGTCCCGCTACCATCGATACCAGCAGAAGCGCTGTTACCAACTTGCGTAAAACTTTCATGAATTTTTTCCTCCTTAGGAAATGTTTTTATTTCTAATGCCCTGCCAGGGCATTAAGAACCGTTTTAATCAGGATCAGAACAGATCCGTAAAGCCCATCTTCTTGATATTCTCAGCGGAGATCCGGAGAGAATCGTAAGGATCGCGGCCGTAAGTATTATCCTGCTCGATAAAGAAGAACTCTGCGCCGGTCTCCTTCGCGGTGTTGATGATCGCCGGGAAGTCCAGGGATCCCTCCCCGATCTCAGCGAACTGAACGATATCGGCCATCGCGGCAAATCCCTTGCTGAGATCGATCTGTCCGATGCGGTAATCCTTCAGATGGATCAGCTTGGCACGGCTGCCGAACTCCTTAATGACCTTGACCGGATCATGTCCTCCGCGCCAGCACCAATGCACATCGATCTCAAAACCGAGCTTCGTGGAATTGTCGCGGATGATCTCAAGCGCCGTCTTGCCGTCGTATTTGGCAAACTCCAGATGATGGTTGTGATAATACAGGGAAATGCCGTCAGCCTCCAGCTTCTCGGCCATCGCGTCCGCCTTCTTCGCAAACTCGATCAGCAGCTCCTTGCTGGCCGCGTACTGCATCGGCAGCATACCGATTCTCAGATAACGGCATCCGAGGGTCTTGCAGTCGGAAACGATCTTGTCGTAGTCATCCTGCAGATTCTCCATCTTGCGGATCTGCGGAACCTTGCCGTCTTTGCCCGGCGGCAGCATTCCGCCCGGACGCATCGGAGCGCCTCCCGGCAGCTTCATGGGTTCCAGTGAAGCGGTCATGGAATCTACGGTGAATCCGAAATCATCCATCGCGCGCTTGAACTCCGCAACGTTCTCGGGGGTCATCGGGATCTGGGAGATCTCCGCGCTCTTGAAGCCGATCTCGGCATACTGCCTCATCGCCTCGTAAACGCCGAGTTCCTGTACTTTATCCTTGATTACCATCAAAATAACACCAAGTTTAGCCATAAATGAACTCCTTTCAGTAAAATACGCCGAATTCTATACAGAACAGATGCGAATCGGCTTCCTTTCTTCGGTGCCGCAATAAGTTTGCACAAATTTTAACGATAATAATAGCATCATTATTGTAATCTTTTACCAAGCGATTGTCAAGCGTTTTTTCAATATTTGAATCAATTGTAATTATTATTGAGATTTTCGGCTAAAACCAACTGTTTTTGCGGTGTTCCGGTACAGTCTGTACGAACGGTACAATCTGTTCCCGTTGCCGGCGCTAAAAATTCAGCCGTCTTTTCAGGAGAGATTTCCGGGGATCCGGCGGTTATTTCCCTCTGAAAGAGTCCTCAAGCATAGCCGGTGCTGCCATGTCCTGATTCAGCGTATGCATCGTGTTCAGCATATCGCTGACCATGCAGACCTGGCTGTCCGGCATCATCGTCACTGTCTGAAGTATCATCTGTCTCAGACTGCCCGGCTGTGCCGGGCTTTGCAGGCCGAACGTCTCATCCATGCTCAGCCCGAGTTCCCTGCTGATCGCGGCCATCGCCGTGAGGCTCGGCAGTTCATAGCCGTTCTCGATCCGCGAAAGATACGTGTTGGAGTAGCCGGTCAGCCGGCCGAGTTCCTTCTGGCTGAGATTCAGCTCATTCCGTTTATGCCGGATAATGTATCCGATCCGGCAGGCTTCGGGGGTCTTGGTCAACCGTTTTCTCATTCCTGTCCCCTTTCTGTACTGAAAAAGCGCGGCAGGATTGGCTCCCGCCGACACCTTTCTTTATACATTATAATACAAAAACCGGTAATGGGGTGTATACAAATACGAAACATCTGTGCCGGATTTGCCAGGTGGTAAAATCTGTCCCCTTTTTCGCATAATTCTGCGTTTTTCTCTTGACTTTCCGGAGACTTTGCTGTACAATACCAAAGCATAAGTATGAATGATTTCATCATATTTAGAAGGAGGAGCTATATGAACAGTATCGACACCAATACGGATCTGCATCTGAATCCCAAGACAAATCTGCTGGAGCAGGCTGAATTCAACTATATCCTGCAGGACGTCGAGACGCCGAATCTGTACCGTCAGAACTTCAAATATAATGAAATTCCCAAGATCGTCTTTAACCGGCGTCTTGTTCCTATGGAGATGCCTAAGGATATCTGGATCACGGACACGACGTTCCGCGACGGGCAGCAGTCCCGAGAGCCTTATACCACCGAGCAGATCGTGCATCTGTATAAACTGCTGCACAAGCTCGGCGGCCCCAACGGACTGATCCGTCAGAGCGAGTTTTTCGTCTATTCCAAGAAAGACCGCGACGCGGCATATAAATGCATGGAGCTCGGGTTCGATTTCCCCGAGGTCACGACCTGGATCCGCGCTTCCCGTAAGGATTTCGAGCTTGTCAAATCCATGGGCGTCAAGGAGACGGGAATACTCGTCAGCTGCTCGGACTACCATATCTTCAATAAACTGCACATGACCAGAAGCCAGGCGATCGATCACTATCTGAGCGTTGTGAAAGAATGTCTGGACGTCGGGATCCGTCCCCGCTGCCATTTCGAAGACATCACTCGCGCCGATTTCTACGGCTTCGTCGTCCCGTTTGTGCTTGAGCTCACCAAACTCCGCCGAGAATCCGGTGTTCCGATCAAAATCCGTGCCTGCGACACAATGGGCTACGGCGTCTCGATCCCCGGTGTTGCTCTGCCTCGTTCCGTTCCGGGAATTATCTACGGTCTGCGCTATCATGCCCGCGTGCCTTCCGAACTGATCGAGTGGCATGGCCACAATGATTTCTACATGGGCGTCACAAACGCGGTCACAGCCTGGCTTTACGGCGCTTCCGGCGTCAACTGCAGCCTGCTCGGTATCGGCGAGCGGACCGGCAATACGCCGCTTGAAGCCATGGTCATTGAATACGCGCAGCTGCGCGGGACGCTTGACGGCATGGATACGACCGTCATCACCGAGATCGCAGATTACTACCGCAAGGAGCTCGGCGAAGAAATCGCGCCGCGAACGCCTTTTGTCGGGGATTATTTCAACGTCACGAGGGCCGGTGTCCACGCGGACGGCCTGCTCAAGGACGAAGAGATCTACAACGTTTTCAACACGGAGCTGCTGCTCAACCGCCCGCCCAAGGTCCTGATCACCAACACTTCCGGTGCCGCGGGCATCGCGCAGTGGATCGACAGCAGATACCATCTGACCGGCGAGGGCCGCATCTCCAAGAATCACCCGCTTGTCGTCCGCATGAAGGAATGGATCGACGCGGAGTATGAGTCCGGCCGTGTGACGGTGATCTCGGACGGCGAGCTTGAGGATATGGCGGTGGAATGGGGCGCCGAGTACGGTCTCGGCTTCTCCAAGAGCGAGTAAGGCACGAGGGTGCTTGTCATCCTGCCCGGAGGGTAATTGTGAGCAAAAAAACAACACCGTGACAACAGGAAACCCGATGTCACGGTGTTTTTATGGTATGGTCTGCGGATTTCGCAAGCATTTCGGCTGCACTTTTGTAGGCCGCACTATTCCATGGCCTGCAGAGATCCGTCCCTCATGTCCGGCCTGAGGCTTCCAAGCAGAAAATCAGGCTAATGGTATTGCTTTTTCTGCTTTTCATGCCTGAATAGGCAGAAAAAGCAAGAAGTTCAGCTGGTTTTTCTGCTTCATTGACTGATTTCAGAGGATTGAAGAGGATATCAGCAGAATTATCTTTAAAAACCATGCGTGTTTCTGCCGAAATGAGCACAAGAAGCAGAAAACTCTGCCAAAAGCACCGCTTTTTCTGCTTCGGCCCAAAAAGGACAGTTCTGCGGGCCTTGCAGGGTTATGTGGAGCAGCACCGCGGCACGCGCTATTACCGGTTGTCCGTCTTCTCCGGCATCATGTCGTGATAACGCATGCGGTCCCAGGCCACCTGCTCCCACTTTGTGTCCGGTTTGCCCCAGTTGCAGTAGGGATCGATGGAGATCCCGCCGCGCGGCAGGAACCGTCCCCAGACCTCGATATATTTGGGATCCAGCAGCGCGATCAGATCCTTCATCACCCGGTTGACGACGTCCTCGTGGAAATCTCCCTGATTCCGGAAGGAAAACATATACAGCTTCAGGGATTTGCTCTCCACAAGCCGCTCGTCCGGGACGTAGGAGATCGTGATATTGCCGAAATCGGGCTGTCCGGTGATCGGGCAGACACTCGTGAATTCCGGGCAGTTGAACTTGACGAAATAGTCATACTGCGGATGCTGATTGCTGAAGGACTCCAGCACGGACGGATCGTATGTTGTTTTATACTCGGTATGCCTGCTGCCAAGCAAGGTCAGGTTCTCTTTTTCTCTCATGACTGTTCTTTCCTTTCATTCAGCGGTACGATTTTGCGGGACAGATACATGAACGGCGTATCGAGCAGCGCTACAGCCGCTTTGAAGAGATACGTCGTGATCAGAATGCTCCAGAAGACATTCTGCGGATATACGCCCCAGAAGGCCAGCGTGGTGAAGATGACCGTGTCGATCAGCTGGCTCGTCAGGGTGCTGCCGTTATTCCTCAGCCAGAGCATGGCCCGGGTCCCGCCCGTTCTGCTCCAGATAAAGTAGTACAGGAAAACGTCCAGATTCTGACTGACGATGAAGCCGGCCAGGCTTGCGGCCGTAATTCTCGGCACGAGGCCGAAAACGACCTTAAGGCTCTCGTTGATGTGATCGTTCGCGTTCGGCGTGAACCAGAGGATAAGCTGGGATCCCAGCATCCAGAGGATCATCACGGAGAAACTGTAGGCAACCGCCCTGGCCGCATCTTTCCTGCCGTATTTCTCCGAGAGGATATCCGTCACGAGGAAAGTCGCCGCGTACAGCACGTTGCCGGCGGTCGTGGAGAACCCGAAGATATCCACGTTCTTGCAGACCGCGATGTTGCCGAGCAGCGTTCCGAAGATCGCAAAGGCGTAGAGTCCGTTCTTTCCGAAAAGCTTGTACAGTCCCAGCACGCTTCCCAGATAGATCAGGACAGTTATGATAAAGATCAGTTCATTCGGCATAAGTTTCTCCTCGTTAATCGGTCATCCGCAGGCCCGGCGCGGACGTTTCGTATTCAATGGGGTCTGTCAGGCCGTTCTCCTGAAAAGCCCGGATCCGGTCCCGGCAGGTGGCGCAGACTCCGCACACCTTCTCCCCGCCTTCATAGCAGCTCCAGGTGAGTTCAAAAGGCACGCCGATCTCATGGCCTGCCGCGACGACATCGGCTTTCGTCTTGTCGATAAAAGGCGCGACGACCCGGAGCGCGTTTCCGCTCCCGATGTAAATGGCGTCCGAGATCGCCCGGTTGAACGCCGGACTTGTGTCGGGGTAAGCATTCCCCGCCGCGTCGTCGGCATGTGCGCCGTACCAGATCGTTCCGCAGCCGTGGCTAAGCGCGACCGCAGCCGCCGAAGACAGGAACAGCCCGTTCCGGAAAGGCACATAGGTACTGACCGGAGCGCCGCCGGACCCCTCAAGCTGCTTTGCATATTCCTCATGAGGAATGTCCCCGCCGGAACCCTCAAGCAGCGTGCAGCTGCTGTTCCTGAACAATTCTCCGAGATCCAGCGTGATCCTCTGCACCCCGTAATAAGCCGCGATCTTCTCCGAGGCTTCCATTTCTTTCCGGTGCTTCTGCCCGTACGAAACGGACAGGGCGAGCACCTCTCCGGCTCCGAACTCTCTGACGGCAAGACCGAGGCAGACCGTGCTGTCGAGTCCCCCGCTGAACAATACAAGCGCTTTCATACTTTTCTCCTGTTTCCTCATGAAAAAAGGCTCCGCAAACCGCGGAGCCCAGAGTCGTTCCTGTATGACTGCATACATAAAAACTGACTGTAGTCCCGGTTTTGTTTATCGACAGGAAGGTACAAATGAACTGTCGGCCGTCCTTCCGGACCGGCTTGTGTATTATAACAGATGCGCGGCGGGAATTCAACAGGAAATCCCGCAAAAACGCTGGCTTTTATCCCGCCGTGTCCGGCCGGACCTCCATGCTGAAGTTATAGAAGACGCCTTTGCCCTGCTCTGCGAACATGGCCATCATTGTGCCGGTGAAGGTCATCGTCTTGGTGCCCTCGGTGCTGAGACCCGCATTGCTGCCCGATCCGAGCACGACAGGGGCAAGGCCTTCCTCCTGCACGGAGAAAACATATCCTTCTCTGTCGCTGTCGATCATGAGCTTCACACGGCCGGATACCGGAGCGGGTACGCGGGCGATCTCAACGGTCATGTCGTGGACCGCCTTGGTAAAGCCGATATACTTGCGGTCCAGTTCGTTCAGAATATAGATATCATAATGATAATCGTTATTGTAGAACGCAGAGATCCCGGTGCGCGTCGCGTCGGATGCAAGGTCCAGGACCGCCTCGGTATGCGTGCAGAATTCCGGCTGCTGGACGGAAAGCATCGTCGGCGCGCAGGCCGGCTGCGAGAGCAGCGTATCCGTCCCGACAAGCGTCAGCGTCCCCGCCGCGGCGTTCCTCACATAGCAGGCCGGGTCCGGATTGCGCGTATATTCGAAGCAGATCGGTATACCGTCCTTGCTGAAATCGCAGCGCACATCATGGCAGACCGGCTCCGCAGGCGCCGGAAGCGGCGCGTCCATCTCAAGGGCCGCGACGCCTTTCTCCCCGACGATGGGCCATCCGTCCTCGGTCCAGGTCACCGGCGCGAGGAAAGTCTCCCGTCCCAGATTATGCAGCAGCGCATGGCTGTAATTGCGGATTCCCAGGAAGACCGCCCACCAGTTTCCGTTCTGATCCTCGACCAGATCCGCGTGGCCTGTCGCCTGGATCGGATAGTTCTTGAGCGCGGCGTGGGACAAGATCGGTCCGTACGGACAGGGCTCATACGTCCCGAAAATGCTGTCGGAGCGCAGGATCACTTCGTGATGCTGATATTCCGTGCCGCCTTCCGCGCACATCAGATAGTAGAGGCCGCCTACCTTATAGATATGCGGGCCTTCCGTACAGGGTCCGCCGCAGCCCGTCGAGATCATGTGTTTCTCCGACAGGCGCTCTCCCGTCATCGGGTCGATCGCGAAAGCCCAGATGCCCCGCAGCCCGTCATTCGTGCCGGTCGAGCAGTAATAGCAGGTCCCATCGTCATCCCAGAAAAGCGACGGATCGATCCCGTTCTGGTCGATCCACATGGGCTCCGACCAGGGTCCCTCAGGGGACGTACTGTGCACGACAAAATTGCCTTTCCACGTCACATTCGTCGTGATCATGTAGTACATGCCCTCGTGATAACGGATCGTCGGCGCGTAGATGCCGCCCGAATTGCGGCAGCCCTCGAGCTCCAGCTGGGAACGGCGGTCCAGAACGTATCCGATCAGCTCCCAGTTCGCCAGGTTACGGCTGTGGAAGACAGGCACGCCCGGAAAAAACTCAAACGTCGAATTGACCAGATAGAAATCCTCTCCGACGCGGCAGATGCTGGGATCCGGATGATATCCGGGAATAATGGGATTACGGTATTTCATCGGATTCACTCTCCTTTGTCACCGGCATCCGTCTCCGGTTTCCGGTCGTTTTTCGCATCCGCGGAGCGGTAGATCAGATAGCCGTTCTGCTGGCGCTCCCGGACCTCTCGGCGGTAGACCTGCGGAGACGTCCCTGTCACGCGCTTGAAGATCCGGCCAAAATGCGTCAGCGTCCCGTATCCGGCCTCCTTGGAGATCTCGGAAACCGGCAGCGTGGTCTCGACCAGCAGTTTCTCCGCTTCCTTTATGCGCACGTTATTCACATATTCCACGAAGGTAAAACCGGTCAGCTCACGGAACGCGTGGCTCAGGTAGTACTTGCTCAGGAAGAACTGCTCGGCGACTTTCTCCAGGGACAGATCTTCTTTATAGTGGTTGTTGATGTAATTCAGGATCAGGAAGAGCCGGCGGTTATTCTTGCGGAGCGAATTGTCCGTCTCTTTGCGACGCTTGCAGTAATTGCGGTCGGCAAAGACCAGGAGCTGCAGCACAAGAACGCGGATCATGATCTCGTGTCCGGGTCTCCTGCGCTGGATCTCGTTCTGGATGCCCTCCATCAGATTGTCGACGTATTCCTTGTCCGCACCGGAGAAAGACAGAATAAAACTGCCGTTCCTGAACAGATGCGTAAGCAGTTCGCCGAAATGTCCCTGAGCGTCCAGGACCATGTCCGGATAGACGTTGAACAGCGCCCGGTCGTGGTACTGCTCCATAGTCTCGAGCGTACGGTGCACTTCACGCCGGTCGATCATGACCAGATCTCCGGCCTTCACATAATAAGTATTGTCTTTGATAAAGTAAAAACGGCTGCCTTCCCGCAGATAATAGATCTCATAATAATCGTGGAAATGCTGCTTGGACATCGTGTACGATTTCTCGCGCCGTGCGAAGATCGCGTCGAGGCCCACCAGATGCAGCGCCGCGTAATTATGCGGGTCCTTCTGGCCGATTGAATTTTTACACGGATCCATATTTCCTCCAAAAAAACCGGCAATCTCTAAGGATTGCCGGAAAGGTTTAATAAGAAACGGGGATTCTTATTAAAACGAGGTGAGCAACTCCGCCTGTCCGGCGGAACTGCCCCAAGTATAGCACCCCTCTGTCCGGCTGTCAAGCCTCAGAATCTCTTAAGGAACGCGCAGTAAGCGCGGTATGTCTCATATACGTCCGCCTTGGATACGACCTCGAACGGCGCGTGCATGCTGTGGACCGGAACGCCCACGTCGATGACGTCCATGGAATAGTTCGCGAGGATATACGCGATCGTGCCGCCGCCGCCCTGATCGACCCGGCCGAGCTCGCCCATCTGGAACGCGATCTTTTCCTCTTCGAAAAGCCTGCGCAGGCTGGCGATGTACTCCGCGGTCGCGTCGTTGGAACCGGACTTGCCGCGGGATCCTGTATATTTATTGAGGACCGGTCCGTATCCGAAGAACGGTGTGTTGTTCTTCTCCGTGACTTCAGGATAGTTCGGATCGAAACCTACGGAAACATCGGAGGAAAGCATGCGGGACGCGGCGAGCGCGTGGCGCAGCTTCAGCTCGCAGTATCCGCCTGTCAGATTCATGACGTCCGCGATAAAGTTGTTGAAATACTGGGAATGCATGCCGGTCGCGCCGACGCTTCCGATCTCTTCTTTATCGGTGACGACTGTGACCGAGGTCGTCTCCGGATCCGCAACGGCGAGCTGAGCTGCCATCGACGGATACGCGCAGACGCGGTCATCGTGGCCGTATCCGATGATCATGCTGCGGTCAAGGCCGTAATCACGCGCCTCTCCGGCCGGAACGATCTCGAGCTCCGCGGACTGGAAATCGTCCTCGGTGATGCCGTATTTCTCGGCAAGCAGGTTCAGGATCTGCTTCTTGACGGGTTCTTTCTCCTCCCCGTCAGCCGGAATGCTTCCGATCGCAAGGTTCAGGCCCTCGCCGGTAATGACTTCGGCCGCGGTTTTCTGCATCTGGTCCTTGGCCAGATGGATCAGCAGATCGCTGATGCCGATAACAGGATCCGACGGATCCTCACCGACCGTAATATTGACCACGGATCCGTCCTTCTTCGCCACGACGCCGTGAATGGCCATCGGACGTGCGACCCACTGGTACTTCTTGATGCCGCCGTAATAATGCGTCTTGAACATCGCGAAACCGCTGTCCTCATAGAGCGGATTGATCTTGAGGTCGAGCCTCGGGGAATCGATATGCGCGCCGAGGATATTCATGCCCTGCTCGATCGGCTTGCGTCCGACGTTTAAGAGCACCAGCATCTTGCCGCGGTTGTTGCCGTAGACCTTATCGCCGGCCTTGAGCTTCCCGCCGGCGGCGATCACGTCGTTCAGATCGCGGTAGCCTGCGGCCTCGGCAATCTCAACCATCGCGGTGACGCACTCACGCTCTGTCTTGCAGCGGGAAAGGAACTGCCTGTATTCTTCGTTGAAGCGGAAAAGCTCCTGCTTCTGCTCGTCTGTGTACGTTGTCCATAATGTCTTGTCTCGCATCTTGTGACCTCCTGTTTCTTGATACTGCACGCCCTAAAGTATACCGCAGCGTGAAAAAATATGCAAGTCATTTCTCACTCTTGCGCGCGGGGCGGGTTACATGTATAATCAAAGCAGTACATGATCTTACAGACT
The DNA here is from genome assembly GCA_017441925.1 of Bacillota bacterium. Taxonomy (GTDB): domain Bacteria; phylum Bacillota; class Clostridia; order Lachnospirales; family Bianqueaceae; genus RUG12817. The sequence continues at coordinate 221,178 of JAFRUE010000003.1, read as the reverse complement.
TCCATTACAGGAAAGGAAGGATACATATGTCTATCCGGGAAATAGATGTCTCCGCGGTCCGGGAAGCGGTCGCGCGCCTGTGCGTCAAAGCCAATACCGAGCTTGACCCGGCGTTGTACGAAGCGCTCCGTAAGGCTTCCGCAGCCGAAGTGTCGCCGGTCGGAAGGAGCATCCTCTGCCAGCTTGTGGAAAACGCCGGAATCGCGCGTGCCACCGGGACACCGATCTGCCAGGACACAGGACTTGCCGTTGTTTTCGCGACAGTCGGGCAGGACGTGCATTTTACCGGCGGATCCCTTGAAGAGGCGATCCACGCGGGCGTCGCCGAGGGCTATACCGCAGGGTATCTGCGCAAATCCGTCGTCGGCGATCCGCTGCGCCGGACCAATACCGGCGACAATACGCCGGCGATCATCCACTATCGCGTCGTTCCCGGGGACGGTTTTGAGATCACTGTCGCGCCGAAAGGCATCGGCAGCGAGAATATGAGCCGGCTTTTTATGCTGAAACCCTCGCAAGGCGCAGACGGCATCCGGGAAGCAGTCCTCACGGCCGTACGGGAGGCCGGCGCGAGCGCCTGCCCGCCGCTCGTGATCGGAGTCGGCGTCGGCGGCAGTTTTGAAAAATGTGCACAGCTCGCCAAAGAAGCGCTGCTGCGTCCGATCGGACAGAATTCGGCGGACCCGTTCTGGGCGGATTTTGAACGCGATCTGCTGGAGCGTGTGAACCGGCTCGGTATCGGGCCGCAGGGGCTCGGCGGCACGACGACGGCGCTCTGGCTCGCGGTCGAGCCGTACGCGACGCATATCGGCGGACTGCCTGTCGCGGTCTGTCTGAACTGTCACGTGGCGCGCCATGAGAGCGCGGTCCTGTAAAGGAGGCGGCAATATGAAAGATATGAAATATACAGCAGGGACGGATAACGGCCGGACCGCGGAGCCCGAGACCCGCAGACTGCACGCTCCGTTTTCACGGGAAGTGATCCGCTCACTGCATGCAGGAGATACAGTCCTAATCTCCGGAACCGTTTACACGGCCAGGGACGCCGCGCACAAGCGGCTCTGCGAGGCGCTTGCCGCAGGAGAGGCACTGCCTTTTGACATTCGCAACGCTGTCATCTACTATGTCGGACCGACGCCCCCGCGTCCCGGACAGGTGCTCGGCGCAGCCGGACCGACGACGAGCGGCCGCATGGATGCTTACGCGCCGACGCTGATGGACGCCGGCCTTGCCGCAATGATCGGCAAGGGCGACCGGTCGGAGGCTGTCATCGATTCTATGCGCAAGAACACCGCGGTCTATTTCGCGGCTACGGGCGGAGCCGGCGCGCTCCTGTCCAAATGCATCATCGCAAGTGAGACCGTCTGTTATGAAGATCTGGGGACGGAAGCCGTCCGCCGGCTGACCGTGCAGGATTTCCCCGCGACTGTCGTGATCGACTGCGAAGGGACAGATCTCTATAAAACTGCGCCTGCGCAGTACCGAAAGGAAGGATAATATGAGAAACGCCGTGATCATCAGTGAAAACGACAACGTAGCTGTCGCGGTCGAACACGTCTCCCGGGGCACGCTGCTCACATGGCTCACCCCGGACGGGACGGAACATTCCGTAACGGCCGCCGGGGATATCCCCATTTATCACAAATTCGCTGTGCGAGACATCGCAGAGGGCGAGAAGATCGTTAAATACGGTGAACATATCGGCGAAGCCGGCGCCCCGATCCGCGCGGGCGAACACGTCCATATCCACAACGTTACCAGCGTCCGAGAGAAGCTTGTCTGATACGGCGCGTCAGGAACTGTCCCTGCCGGCAGAACCCGCCGGCGGAATCAATCGATCAAAAACGGAGGCTCATATGTTTTTTAAAGGATACAGAAGGCCGGACGGCCGCGTCGGCGTGCGCAACCACGTACTGGTGCTTCCCGCAAGCGTCTGCGCGAGCGACGTGACGGATAAGATTGCCCGGCAGGTCGAAGGCGCTGTCAGTTTTCACAATCAGGTTGGCTGCTCTCAGGTCCCTGCGGATGAAGCGTGGACCATGGAAGTGCTCTCCGGATATGCCGCGAACCCCAATGTGTACGGGACTCTTGTGGTCTCTCTGGGCTGCGAGAACTGCCAGATGGACCGCGTCGTACACGCGATCCGCGAGAAAACCAACAAACCCATCCGCCAGGTCATCATTCAGGAAGCCGGCGGAACGCTTAAAGCCGAAGAGCTCGGCGTCCGCTACGCGAAGGAGCTGGTGCAGGAGGCTTCACAGGTGCAGCGCGAAGAATTTCCCCTCTCCGAGCTGATCCTGGGGACGGAATGCGGCGGCTCCGATCCGACAAGCGGTCTGGCCGCGAATCCGCTGATCGGCGAGGTCTGCGACCGGCTGGTCGATGCAGGCGCGGCCGCCATCCTCAGCGAAACGACGGAATTTATCGGCGCGGAGCACATTCTCGCGCGCCGTGCCATTAACAAAGAGGTCCGTGACCGGATCCTTTTCATCATCCAGCGGTATGAAGAATCGCTCGCGCGCGTCGGCGAGCTGGTCCGCAACGGCAACCCCTCTCCCGGCAACATCGCGGGCGGGATCACGACGCTGGAAGAGAAATCCCTCGGCTGCATCCACAAAGGCGGCCACCGGGATATCCAGGCCGTTTATGATTACGGTCAGCCCGTGGATAAAAAAGGCCTTGTCATCATGGATACGCCGGGCAACGACCCCTCCTCCATCGCCGGCATGGTCGCGGGCGGCGCGCAGGTGATCGTCTTTTCCAGCGGCCGCGGCACGCCGACCGGACATCCGCTCGTACCCGTCATCAAGATCACCGGCAACCGGGAGACCTGGATGAAGATGCAGGACAACACGGATCTCGACGCGAGCCCCGTGATCTACGGACCCGAGACACTCGCGGAGATGACAGACCGTCTCTTTGCACTGCTGCTTGAGACCGTCAACGGAAAGAAGACCCGGGCGGAAGAGCTGGGATTTGTAGAGACCGCCATCGCCCGCGTCAGCAATTACGCGTAACACATTACATCATAAGGGGGCACATTATGAAAAAAGCACAGTTTCTGGTCCCGACCGTGGTTTCTTTTAACCAGGACGGGAGCCTGGACATGGAAGGCAACAAGGCGGTCGTTGAATTCCTGATCAAAGGCGGCATTGACGGCCTGCTGATCATGGGAAGCACGGGCGAATTCTATTCCATGACCTATGAAGACAAGATCCGTCTGATCGATGCCGCCGTGGGCTGGGTCGATCACCGCGTAAGGCTTTTCTTCGGCACGAACTGCATGCGCAAGGAAGACACGATCGCGCTCTCCAATTATGCGATCAGCAAGGGTGCCGACGGCGTGATGATCATCGGACCGTATTACTTCTCGATCGACGAGAGAGCGCTTGAGATCTACTATGACGATCTCGCTTCCGCGATCAATGGAGACGTCTATCTGTACAACTTCCCGGAACGTACCGGGTATGATTTCCCGGTGGATGTCGCGGTCAATCTGCTCCGCAAACATCCGAACATCAAGGGATTCAAAGATTCGCACAGCCAGCTTGCGCATACCCGCACGCTGATCAACCGGACCAAAGACGAATTCCCGGATTTCGAAGTATACGCGGGATTCGATGAGAATCTGGCACACGTCGTTTTCAGCGGCGGTGTCGGGAGCATCGGCGGACTCGGCAATATCTATCCCGAGATCTGCGCGGGTTTCGCCGCGGCCGTCAATGACAAGGACATCCTGCGGATCGAGAAATACCAGCAGCTCATCAACGCTATGTCCGAGCTGTATTCTTTTGGCGTGCCGTTCATTCCGCTGATCAAGGAAGCCATGCGCCAGCGCGGCGTACAGGTCAGTCCCTACTGCCTGCACCCGCTGCAGTGCGCGGCGCCGGAACAGAGCGCCAGGATCGCCGATTGGATCGCGTCTATCGACCGGATGGCCGCAGAGTTATAAAGGAGGCAGATTATGGGAGCAATAGGGAGCTTACTGCAGGACACGTTCCTGCCGGATATGGTGCTTGTCGAACAGCATTTTGACGACACGCATCTGGACACTGCGGAGATTCCTTCTGTGCTGCAGAAGGGGCTTGATGAAAACACGCTGGCCGGCCGGATCCGGCCCGGTATGCGGATCGCCATCACGGCCGGCAGCCGGGGTATCCATAATATCGCCCTGATCCTGCGGACCGTCGTGGATTATGTGAAAGAAAAAGGCGCTGTACCTTTCATCGTGCCGGCCATGGGCAGCCACGGCGGATCGACCGCAGAGGGTCAGCGAGGCGTGATCGCAGCTTTCGGCATCACTGAAGAGACGATGGGCTGCGAGATCTGCTCGTCCATGGAGACGGTCGTGCTCGGTCCGTCCGAAAACGGCAAGCCCGTATACTGCGACCGTTACGCATATGAATCCGACGGAATCCTTGTCATCGGACGCGTGAAAGCGCATACGGCTTTCCGCGGGCCGTATGAGAGCGGCATCTGCAAGATGATGTGCATCGGCCTCGGCAAACAGAAAGGCGCCGCGATGCTGCACGCGGACGGCTTCGGACTGATGAAGGAAGAAGTCCCGATGTTCGCGCGGGTCTTCCTGGAAAAAGCTCCGATCCTCGGCGGCATCGCGATCCTTGAGAACGCTTACGACCAGACACGCGAGCTCGTCGTGCTCGACCGCGAAGAGATCATGGAGAAAGAGCCCGCGCTGCTGATCCGTTCCAAGACCTACCTGCCGTCGATTCCTTTTGACCCGGTAGACGTGCTCGTGATCGACCAGATGGGCAAGAACATCTCCGGGGACGGGATGGATCCCAATATTACGGGCCGTTTCCCCACACCGTTCGCGGACGGCGGGATCACTGCCCAGCGCGTGGCCGTACTGGATCTGACGGACGAAACGCACGGAAACGCCGCGGGCATGGGTCTCGCGGACGTGACTTGCCGCCGCCTCTACGACAAGATCGATTTTGAACAGACGTATCCCAATTCCATCACAAACACCGTCACCGAGGTCGCGAAGATCCCGATGGTGCTCTACAACGACCGGCAGGCCATCCAGATGGCGCTGAAAAGCTGCAATTTCATCGACCGCAAACGGCCCAGGGTCGTCCGCATCGTCAATACGATGGAGCTCCGCTACATGTGGATCTCCGAAGGGCTGCTGCCCCTCGCGGAAGCAAATCCCCGCGTTACGGTGCTTGGACGCCCCGCGCCGATCGCCTTCGACGCGGACGGCAATCTAACGGATCTGAATCACATTCATCCGTAAAATCTTTACGAAACCGCCATACCACGGACCGGCATGAAAAAAACCCGGACGAGCCCTGAAGCTTTTCCGGGTATTATTATATCTGTTGGAATGGCTGGCTTGTGCCGCGCTTTACAGAACGGCAATCGAACGGCCGCTCGTTTTCACTGCTTCCGTATCCAGATCGTCACCGTCGAGGACCTGTGTTCCATTGATGAAGACCCGTTCAATGCCGAAAGCCTTGCCCTGTCCGGGAACGCCGGCCGCGAGCGCCGCTTCGTCAAAAACCGTCAAATCCGCATAATATCCCTCGCGCAGATAGCCGCGCTCCGGGATCCGGAACCGGTCGGCCGTCGCTCCGGTCATGCGCCGGACCGTCGCGGGCATGGTATCGCCGAGCCCGAGCAGCGAATCGCGCAGGAACCGCGGGAAACAGTCCTCCAGCACCGGATTCTGTATGCCCTTCTCCTCCACCCACGCGTCGGTGATGTAGAGACAGTTCGGATTGCGCTCAAAATCGTGAATGATCTCGTTCGTAGTGTATGGGCCCATATTGACCCGTCCCTTGAAATTCGATACCTCGCAGAGCATCAGATACGCGTCAAAATCGCTCATGTGCTCTTCCTCGGCGATCCGGTGGACGGTCTTGCCCTCGTATCGCTCGTAGCCCGGTCCGATGTAGGCGATCTCGATATCCTTGAAGCCAAAGCCCAGCAGCTTGCTCGTCGCGGCGACCAGAAGACGCAGTTTAAGCCTTGTCAGCGGCTTTTTCTTCTCTTCGGGACTGAGGCCCTGGAACCAGTCGGGCAGGATGACCGTAATGACGGACACGCCGCGCAGCTCGTTGTAGATGTCGAACATCATGTCCACGCCCGCGTCGCGCTGCGCTTTGAGGATCCTGAGGAATTCGTCCTTGTAGCGGAAACTGCTGCGGCCGACAAAAATCGCGTGCGAGTACTGGAGCTTGAGATCTGTCCCTTTCGAAATCTCCACCAGCTCGTCCAGAGCGCGCAGGATATGCGCCCGGCCAAGAAGCGGATAGCTCATGGAGACTTTGGACTCGGCACGGGGATGGACTGTCAGCGGCTTATTGTATTTGACGCAAAGCTCTGCCACTTTGCGGATCTCCTCCGTGTTGGAATAGACGCCGGGAACGTACATGAGTCCGAGCGAAAGCCCGGCTGCGCCTTCCTGCAGCGCTTTTTCCAGAATGTCCAGCATCCGCTTTTCTTCTTCCGGCGTCAGAGGACGGTTCTCATATCCCGCGACAGAGGTCCGTGCCGTACAGTGGCCCGCGAGCTCCAGCATATTGCAGGGAATATGACGGTCTATGATTTCCAGGAACTCTTTTACCGTCCCGTATTTGCCGGTCGTGCCGCGGAAACCGAAAAGCCCGGCTCCGGCGAGGTCCGCATACGGACTGTCGGCCTCGAATCCGACCGTCGAGATGCCGCAGTTACCGGATACGAAGGTCGTGATGCCCTGCCGCAGGAACGGCTCGAAATACGGCAGCGGGTCTTCTTTGATGGCATACCAGTCGTTATGGGAATGCCCGTCGATGAAGCCCGGCGCGACAGATTTGCCGCTGAGATCGATCACATTGTCCGCTTCCGCGTCGATGCCCGCGCCGATCTGCAGGATGCGGTCGTTCTCGATCAGGATGTCGCCCGTGACCGGATCGGAACCGGTTCCGTCATAGATCTTGCCGTTCTTAAGCAGTGTACGCATAATGTCCCCTCTTTCCGCTTTTAGGCCAGCCTGCGGGGTCCGTCCCCGGCCGTCACGGAATAGAAATCGGCTGCGTAGCCGATCTTTTCCTGATAGATGCGGCCGACGTTCTCGATGAACGCCTCGACGTCCGCTTCTTTCACAAGGCTGACCGTGCAGCCGCCGAACCCTGCTCCTGTCATGCGGGATCCCAGAACACCGGGCTGCTCCCACGCTGTCTCGGCAAGCGTATCGAGCTCGATGCCCGTAACTTCATAATCGTCCCTTAAGGACACGTGGGAAGCATTCATCAGTTTGCCGAACTCCGCCAGATCGCCCTTACCGAGCGCGTCGACCGCGAGGATCGTCCTCTCGTTCTCGGCGACGGCATGGCGGGCACGGCGGATCTTTACAGGATCGCCGATCACGTCCTTCACTTCTTCAAACTCTGCGGAAGACAGCGCTCCGAGGCTCTCCGCCGGCCGGGCTGTGCGGATCGCGGCAAGGGCCGCTTCGCATTCCGATCTTCTCTCATTGTATTTGGAATCGGCCAGACCGCGCTTCTTGTTGCTGCAGGCGATCACGAGCTTAACGCCGTTATCCGCGAGCGGAAGCGGCACATACTGGTATGCCAGATCGGCCGTATCCAGGAAAATCGCGTGATCCTTCTTGCCCATCGCGATCGCGAACTGGTCCATGATACCGCAGTTTACACCGTTGTAGACGTTCTCCGCACGCTGCGCGAGGAGCGAAAGCGTGACGCCGTCCATTGTCCAGCCGAACTGATCCAGCAGAATTGTCCCTGTCAGGACCTCCATCGCTGCGGAGGAAGACAGCCCGGAGCTGTTCGGCAGGTTGCCGTAATAGACGATATCCAGTCCCTGCGTGACCTCAAAGCCTTTCTCGGCGAACGCCCAGATGACGCCCTTCGGATAGCTGCACCATCCGTCCTTCTTCTCCTTGACCATCGGACCGATCGGGATCTGGCTGACGCTGCTCCCGGGGAAGTTCGCGGAATACATCCGCAGCATGCCGAGATCGTTTTTCGCAGCTGCCGCATAGATGCCGATCGTCAGCGCGCAGGGAAAAACATGTCCCCCGTTGTAATCCGTATGCTCCCCGATCAGATTGACCCGTCCCGGCGCGAAATAAAGGGCCGGTATCTCTCCCGGGAACAGTCCCCGGAAGGCCTGCAGCGTTCTTTCCTGCATCTCTTTGTCTGTCAGCATTTTAATTCACTCCTGTTATGTATCCTGTATAGTCGTAATATCCGTTAAAATCCGGGAACTCGAACGTGACGGGCTCTCCTGGATTACGGTAGACGATATGATAGGTGATGACCGCCGTTTCCTGCTCCACGCTCATCGGAAGCGTCAGCGCGGTCTCCGCGAGATCTCCGTCTTTGCTGATCGTCACGGATCCCTCCACTTCACCGAACGTAATGCCTTCAAAAGCGTTTTCTCCGCCGGTCGTAAACGATACGGATCCCATGGTCCCTTCGATCTCTTCCAGGATCCTGGCGCCGTCCGCGGTAAACCGGATCACTGTGGAGCCGTCCTTTTCCTCCGCGGTCATTTTTGTGAAAACGTCGGCCTCGAACGGTTCCTGTACGGGAACGTCTACGATTCCGGCGAGATCCTCCAGATCCGTGGTCTTGAGCTTGATCTTCATGCCGGCGACGTTAAGATAGAAATACTCGTCGAGCAGATAGACCTCCATGCCGTAGCCCTGTGTCCCCGAAGTCACGTAATTGCCCTGCATCACCATCTTGCTGAGCTTGCCGTCGGTCATCTCCGACTGGATATCATATTTCATATCTATGGTATCCGTCTCGCCGCCGTCCTCATGGCTGATGCCGATATCGAGCGTATAATCCAGCGCGGCCTGCTCCTCGAGCCGCTTCACTGCTTCTTCATAGAGCTCTTTGGCATCCTTGCCTGCCGGCAGCCCCGCACCGTTCTTAACGTCCAGCGGGTCCTTCTCCTTCATACAGCCGGCTGTTGCCGACAGCAAAACAAGAACGGCTATCATTACGGCCGGAAGTCTCCGTAGTTTTTTCATCCCCGTGTTACACCTCCTCGCATACGCTACGATTATACAACAGCTTCTTTTCATTTACAAGTGCCGGACGATTTGCTATAATACCACTATAACCTGTAAGGGAGGGTTTTCCTTTGATATATCTGATCCTGCTGCTTGTTGTTCTGGCTGCCGTCGCGGTATGCTACATGCTCGCAAGGCGCGTGATCTCGGCCATTTTCGGGAGCCGTTCGGAAGGTACGCGCGGCGCGAGATACTTCCAGGCCGCTGATTTCGAAGGGCTTGACGCGGTGCCTGTGTCCTTCCGGTCCATGCAGAACGAGCAGCTTCGCGGCTTTTTCTATACTTCCCGGCTGTGGGAAAGCAGCCCGCGCGGCATCCTGATCTGGGTCCATGGCATGGGCGGCGGACATACGGCCTATACCACCGAGATCAACACGTTCGCGAAGGCCGGCTATCAGGTGCTCGGCTATGACAATACCGGGACCATGCTCTCTGACGGACCGTCTCTGCGCGGCTTCCCGCAGGCTATCCAGGATCTGGCAAGTGCTTACGATTATGTGCAGGAAAACAACCCTTCCCGTCTGCCGGTCTATCTGGCGGGACATTCCTGGGGCGCGTACGCGGTGTGCGCCTTCCTGCAGCTTGGCCGGCCCGTTGCCGGCGTGATCGCGCTGTCTCCACTGGAAAATCCTGTTGCCGCTATGGCTGCCCTGGCGTCGCAGAATACCGGGAAAAAGCTTGGTTTCCTGAAGCCGTTTCTGTTCGCGTGCACACTGATGGATTTCGGACAGTTTGCTCTGTACCGTCCTTCTTACGGCCTGCAGCGGACACAGGTCCCGGTCCTGCTGATGCACGGCACACAGGACACCATGATTCCGGAGTCCTTGAGTCCTCTCGCCTTCCGTTCTTTCTTCGAAAAAAATCCGGCCGTGCAGATCCTGCTTGTGCCGGGTAAAGCGCATAACGTTTATATCACGGCTGCTGCTCAGCAGGCGATGGCAGATTATTTCACTGCATATACGCAGCTGAATGCGCAGTATAACGGGAATCCGCCCGCTGCAGCCGAGGAAAGATTCATCGATTCGGCAGATTTCCGCAAAATGACAGAGGAAGATCTTGACATTATACATATTATTCTTGATTTTCTTGATAAAATACCGGTATCAGAATAATATCGCGTTGTTTTCTTAAAATACAGTAAAAAACGCGGCGGGATGTTGACCGCCGCGTTTTTTTGTTGTTCAAAGTATGATCCCAAGGGCCTGGTCTTCCGGGAGTGATCTTCAGGTCCAGCCAAGACCGGCTGCGATCACTTCCGCTGCTCCGCCGTGATCATTGTCCGACACGGCCACATAGTCTGCGCAGGCCTTAAGCGCTTCACAGGCGTTGGACGGACATCCGCCGAAGCCTGCCTCCCTGACCATGTCCATGTCGTTCTCGTTGTCTCCGATGCACAGGACCTGGTCTTGCTGTATGCCGAGATGTTCCGCCAAAGCAGCTGCCGCATTCCATTTGCCGGCATCCCGATGAACGAATTCCAACAGGAAATCGGCTGACCGGAACATCCGGATCTCCGGCGGCAGCTTTTTTTCGAGCCTCTGCTGCAATTCGGCCAGAGCGCCGTTTGCCTCAAGCGCACAGAAAACGACCTTGGACATTGTGATATCGAGATACGCGGTAAGATCAGGCACCAGCGTCGTCTTGCATCTGGACAGTTTTTCGTAGATCCGGGTAGCGGCTTCCTGTCGTTCCACAAAGATCTTTTCACCATGATACATGTGTGGATTGACGATATCCCGGTTCTGCCTCGCGATATCCAATAGATATGAGAGCTGCGGCCTGCCGAGCCCCGCCTCGCGCAGCATCCGTTTCGTCCCGCACTCCATCAGTATTGAGCCGTTCATCGAGATGATATACTCTCCCTCGTGATCAAGATCCAGCTCCTTCAGATAACGGCTGAGACCCTGAGGCGGCCGTCCGCTTGCAAACACCAGCCGTACGCCCTCTTCTCTCGCTCTTAATATCGCTTTCCTATTTGCTTCAGGAATGAATCGTTCTTCATTCAGAAGCGTTCCGTCCAGATCCGCGCATATCAGACGGATCATTGGCCGCTCCAGCGCTGCTCTTCGTCCGCAGTCTCCGCTTCTGTATCCGCGGGCAGCTCTTCTGCTGCCGCAGCGGGTTCCGCTTCTTCCCTGCCGGAATATGGATTCACATAGGAATCCTGTGCGGCTGCATCTCTGCCCGCAGTACTTCTGACGGACAGATTCGCAGGTGTCTCCCACGGCTGTCTGCGGATAAGCTCGGCCAGTACGGCTTCCTCCTCCGGCGCAAGATGCGTCAGTGCTGCTCCATTCTCAATGATACGGGTATACAGATTGCTGTTTCCTTCCCGATTATAGATGTTGTGAAGGATAAAGCCGTTGTTCTTAGCATCCAGGAGCACCCAGATAAAAGAAAGCTCTCCGCCAAGCCCGTCGAATGCGTTATAACGGACCATCTTGGTCTTGCACAGGCATTCGTTGATCTGATCCTGCATGCCGCCCTGAATTCGAGTCGTCAGCGCTTCCAGCTTATCATTCATCAAAGCAAGCGATGCCGCGTACTCTTCCGGAGTACGCACGTCTCTCGGTTCCGGGATACGTACTTCTTCTTTCATCAGAGAAAGTGCTTTGATCCTCCTGCGCAGCTCCTGCTGTTTCTGTACCATATAAGAAACAAACGTGATCCCGCAGATCAGAAATACGATCAGCAGAATAAAGAACACCGCCGCATGGTCTACAAAAAACTGATTCATTCCAATTCCTCCCCGGATATCTGTGCAATCTGTTTGTTTCTGTTATTTGCCAAATACGGACAGGATCCTTTCCAGATCCTCTTCCGAATAATACTCTATCTCGATCATGCCTTTCCGCACGCCTCTCGTTACGGAAACCTTGGTACCAAGCAGTGTGCCCAGTTTTTTCTCGGCATACTGGGCAGCCAGCATGGCTTCCCGGCCCGCCTTGCGTGCCGGTTTTCCTTTCTTTTTCTCCGGTCTGGCCTTCCCGATGATCTTCTCGAGGTCTCTTACACTCAGAGATTCTCCGATAACGCGGACCGCAAGCCTTGCCTGCTCAACCGGATCGCTGACGCCCAGGATCACCTTTGCATGTCCTTCTGAGATCATCCCTTCTGCAAGACTTCTCCGGACGGAATCCGGCAGATTCTGCAGCCGCAGCGAATTCGCAACTGCTGCGCGGCTTTTTCCGATCCTGGACGCGACTTCTTCCTGCGTCATACCGTAATCATCGATCAGCTTCTGATAGGCCGCGCTTTCTTCCATAGGATTCAGATTCTGCCGCTGCAGATTCTCGATCAGAGAGACCGCGGCCTTGTCTTCCGTACTGAATTCGCGGACGATAACCGGAACTTCCGTCAGCCCGGCGATCCTTGCCGCGCGCCAACGTCGCTCACCGGCAATAATCTTATAATAATCTTTCTCTTTCTGTACAAGAATGGGCTGCAAAACACCGTAACGGGAGATGGAGTCCGCAAGTTCCTGCAGTTTGTCCGGATCAAAAGACTTTCTCGCCTGTTCCCTGTCCGGTTCCACCGAATAGAGATCAACCATCTGAACGACCGAATCATTTGAATTGCCGGAAAGATCCGCATTTTTCATTTCAAAGTTTTCATTCATTTCCGTATCTTCCTGCTCATTCCGCAATTCTGCATTATCCGTTTTCAGATTTCTGCTCAGAAAAACACCCCAGGGATCCTTGTTTTCTGTATCGTCGGCAGCGGGATCCGCCTGCCCGGCTCCAAACATTGCATCAAAGCCCTTTACTGTCTCTTCACTCAAGCTTCTGTTCCCCTTTCTCGGAAATTGTTCCACGTGGAACAATCAGTGTTCTTCATTTCTTTCAAGCGGAATGTTCCACGTGGAACATTCCTGATTTGTCAGCATGGTAAGCGCGTTCCGGTGCAGTTCAAAGCTGAACGGAGCAGTAGGTCCCGGCTCTCCGTCTATCACACAGACCATGTTGTCCGGAAGCTCTTTTCTTGCAAACTCGGACTGTGATACTGTGATTCGAAGTTTATCTGCTTTAAGCCTGACGACCGCTTTGGATTCCGCAGGAATCCGGCCGATGGAGCGGAGGAGAAGTCTGCTGTTCGTCAACCTTTTGGTATTGCGGATCCCGATAAACTCAAGCTGACTGTCTCCGGACGTTCCTTTATTCTGTTCCACTCCGAATGCTTCTCCGCTGTACGGTGCACCGTTACTGTTGATGACCAGAAACAGGATAAAATCGTCTTCCATCGTCTGATCTTCTGTCTCCAGTCTCAAGTGAAACGGTTCGCTGCGAGGAATCTGCCGTATTCCGTTCGCATAATAGGCGGTTTTACCGAAAATATTCTTGACATCCTGTTTTGTTGTGTGATAGATGCTTGCAAGAGATCCGAAACCGCATCGGTCAATAAAGTAATGGCCGTTAACTTCCCCTACGTTGATTGTATTGGTACGCATGCGGGATAGAACTTCGATGCATTGTCCGTAATCCTCGGGCATTTCCAGGAATTTGGCAAGATTATTTCTGGTTCCGGCCGGTATGATGCCGATCGGAATCTGAATATGTCTTGACATCATCGCCTGCAGAACTTCGTTGCAGGTCCCGTCGCCGCCGGCAACGATGATCATGCTCAGTTCTTCCAGCCGCGTATTCTTCAGGCATTCCGTCATATCTCCCTCGGACTGGCTCTGAAAAACGCGCACTGTGCAGTTCCGTTTCCCGAACACATCCAGAAACCGCTCCAGTTCAAAGCGAAAGAACGTGTCTCCGGCCTTTGGGTTATACAGGAGCAGAATATCTTTCTCCATACTTACATTTCTTCCGGCGTCTGTACTCCGATCAGGGAAAGAGCACTGCGCAGAACTTCCGCCATCATCTTGGTCAGCGCCGTACGAGCCTTGCGGACGGTTTCGTCCTCAGCAGACAGAATCGCGTTCTCGTGATAGAAGCGGTTAAAGGCGGAGGCGAGGGCCACCGCGTACCGGGTGATCACATAGGGCTCATAACGATCGGCCGCTTCCTTGACCTTCTCCGGGAACTGCTCAATGATCCGCAGAACCTCCTGCGCGTATTCATCGGACAGGCATTCGCCCTTCATGTCCTCCGGATGGAAGACATCCACGCCGGCCTTGCGCAAAATGCTCGAAGCCCGGGCAAAGGTATACTGTACATAGGGGCCGGTTTCTCCGTCAAAATTCAGGACCTTGTCCCAGGCAAAGACTTCATCCTTGATCCGGCTGTTAAAGAGATCGTTAAATACGACCGCCCCGACGCCGACCTGGGTCGCGACCTGATCGATATCCTTCAGATTCGGATTCTTTTCTTCAATGATCCGGCGGGTCTTTTCAATGGCTTCATCCAGCAGATCCTGCAGGAAAACGACCTGACCGTTACGGGTGCTCATCTTGCCGGTTTCAAGGCTCATCAGTCCAAAGGGCACATGGACCAGACCCTTGCTCCAGGAATATCCCATCTTCTCGAGGATCTTGAAGAACTGGGAGAAGTGGAGGGACTGTTCAGAGCCGGTGACATACAGGCATTTATAGAAATCATAGGTCTTCTTGCGGTAGATCGCGGCCGCCAGATCTCTTGTCGTATACAGCGTGCTGCCGTCCTTCTTCAGAACAAGGGCAGGGGGCATATCGCAATCAGAGAGATCCACGATCATCGCACCTTCGCTTTCCTCAAGCAATCCTTTTTCCTGAAGCTCCTTGACCACAGCGTCCGTCTTGTCCATATAGAAGCTCTCGCCCAGATAATAATCAAACTGAACGTCCAGCAGATCATAGACCTTGCTGACTTCCTTCAGGCTGATATCCACAAACCATTTCCAGATCTCGCGAATCTCTTCGTCTCCGTTTTCAAGGGCGGTAAAGGTGCTTCTGGCCTCATCATCCAGCGACGGATCCTGTTCCGCTTCTTTATGGAACCGCACATAGATATCCAGCAGTCCGCGGATTCCCTTCTGTTCGATCTCTTCCTTGTTGCCCCATTTACGGTACGCTACCACCAGCTTGCCGAACTGTGTTCCGTAGTCGCCCAGATGGTTGACGCGGACCGTTTTATATCCCAGATAACGATACAGCTTGTGGATCGCGTTGCCGATGGCGGTAGAGCGCAGATGACCTACATGGAAGGGCTTCGCGATATTGATGGAAGAGTAGTCCAGAACGATCGTCTTGCCCTCGCCCTCATCGGAGGATCCGAAGGGATGACCGGCCGCATATTCCTCCGTGACGATCTGAACCACAGCCGCCTTGTTGACCCGCATATTCACATAGGGTCCGACGGCCTGTACGGACTCCAGCAGCTGTTCTCCGGCAAGAGCCTCCGCCGTATCCTTTGCGATCAGGGCAGGAGCCTTGCGCATCTCTTTGGCCAGTCTGAAGCAGGGGAAAGCATAGTCTCCCATTTCCTTCTCCGGAGGAATCTCCAGCATGCTCAGAATTGTATCCAGATCCAGCGTTGGCAGCTTCTGCTGCAGCATTCCGGCAATATGTTCTTTAACCGTCATTGTATCTCTTCCTTTCTGCAAAATCGAATTCATTATATCGGAAAATCCGGGCTTTGTAAAGAGAAAGCTCCGCTGACGCGGAACGCAAAGTTCCGGTCACAGCGGAGCTTTTGAAATCTTGCCCTGGCGTCTGGGATAAGCTTTGCCTGTCGGCTTTTCTTTAATAACATGTAAAATGTAGTGTTTCCAATCTTCGCCTTTTACGCTGATTTCGTAAACACTTTCGGTTTTCCCTCCGAGAACCGCAAGCGCGTGTCCGGAGGACGCAAGCTCTTCCTTCAGCGCAGGCCCTTTATAGGCGAAAAAGCTCCCGCCGGTCCTCACAAGCGGCAGGCAGTACTCCAACAGGACAGGCAGCGCCGCAACCGCGCGCGCCGCCGCAAAATCCATCTGCTCCCGGCAGGCTTCTTTCTGTCCGGCGTCTTCCGCGCGTTCATGCATGGTCCTGACATTCACAAGGCCCAATTCGTCCCTCACTGCCTCCAGAAAATTCAGCCGTTTCTGAAGGGCATCCATGAGAACGACCTCCACATCCGGTCTCATGACCGCAAGCACCATCCCCGGGAAACCCGCTCCCGTCCCGACGTCTGCCAGGACCGGCTTTGCCGGAGCACCGGCAGCTGCAACATCCGCGAGCCCGCCGGCAGAGCAGAGCAGGGGCAGTCCCGCCATGCTGTCCAGCAGATGCTTTGTCAGGATTTCTTCCGGGGCCGTGACAGCCGTCAGATTCATCCGGCTGTTCCAATCCAGCAGCAGATCCGTATAAACGGCCAGCTTCTCTGCCTGTTCAAGGCTGATGCCGATCCCGGCCGGTCTCCCGTTGATGCGGATATCCCCGGTCCGCACGATCAGCCTGTCGATCCATTCCTTCTGCATATGCGTCACCTTTTGTTCTGTTTCAGATAAACGAGCAGCACCGCGATATCCGCCGGCGAAACGCCCGAAATCCGGGACGCCTGTCCGATCGACGCGGGTCTGATCGCTTCAAGTTTCTGCGCCGCTTCGATCCGCAGTCCGCGGATCTCCTTATAATCAAGATCCTCCGGCAGCAGGCGGCTCTCCATCTTGCGGAACCGCTCGACGCTCTCGATTTCTTTCTGAATATAGCCCTCGTAGCGGTTCTGGATCTCAACTTCTCTTACGACCTCCGGTGCGAGCAGTGGCCTCTCCGGATCGATCGGCGCCAATGCTTTATAAGAAAGCTGCGGCCGCTTCATCAGGTCCGCAAGCGTCTCGCCCATCTTAAGCGGCGCTGTCCCGTATTCCTCCAGGATCCGGTTGACTTCGGCGCTGCCGCCGACCCTCGCAGAATGCAGCCGGGCAAGTTCAGCCTCGATCGCGGCCTTTTTTGCCAGGAAGCGCGCATACCGCTCCTCATCGATCAGCCCGATCTCATGGCCTTTTTCCGTCAGCCGCAGATCCGCGTTGTCCTGGCGGAGCAGCAGCCGGTATTCAGCCCGGGACGTCATCATCCGGTACGGCTCATTTGTCCCTTTTGTTACCAGATCATCGATCAGAACTCCGATATACGCGTCGCTCCGGGTCAGAATAAACGGTTCCTGTCCCCGGATGTACCGTACCGCGTTGATCCCCGCGATCAGTCCCTGCGCGGCGGCTTCCTCATATCCGGAGCTGCCGTTGATCTGTCCCGCGGAGTAGAGTCCCGCTATTTTTTTGATATGCAGCGACAGGTCAAGCTGCTGCGGATCCAGACAATCGTATTCGATCGCGTATCCGGTCCGCATGACTTCCACATGCTCCATGCCGATGAGCGTACGCAGCATATCCCGCTGCACGTCCTCCGGCAGGGAAGAGCTCATGCCCTGTACGTAATATTCGTTTGTATTCTCGCCCTCCGGCTCCAGGAAGATCTGATGCCTCTTTTTATCGGCAAAACGGACGATCTTGTCTTCGATGGAAGGGCAGTACCGCGGCCCCGTCCCCTGGATCGCGCCGGAGAAAAGGGGAGAGCGGTGGAGGTTCGCCCGGATGATCCGGATCGTTTCATCCGTAGTATAAGTCAGATAGCAGGGCAGCTGCGGCCGCGCGATCTCTTCCGCCGTATCGGTGAAAGAAAAAGGCGTTACCGGCTCATCGCCCAGCTGGATCTGCATCTTGCTGAAATCAACGGTCTTGGCGTCGACACGCGCGGGCGTCCCGGTCTTAAAGCGCCGCATAGCGATGCCCAGACCCTCGAGCTTCTCCGTCAGCAGATCCGCCGAAGCCATCCCGTTCGGTCCGGAATGCCGGCGGTACTCTCCGTGGATCACGGTCGCCTGCAGATATGTCCCCGTCGCAAGGACCGCGGCTTTGCACGGATAATAAGCCCCCGCCGCCGTAATAACGCCCTGAAGCACACCGTCCTTAACGTCCAGATCCGCGACTTCCGCCTGACGGATCAGGAGCCCCGGCGTATGCTCGAGCGTCCTTTTCATCTCTTCTTTGTAGCGGAATTTATCCGCCTGGGCACGCAGCGAATGGACCGCCGGTCCCTTGGAAATATTGAGCATCTTGCTCTGCAGATAGGTTTTGTCGATATTTCTGCCCATCTCGCCGCCCAGCGCGTCGATCTCAAAGACCAGATGGCCCTTGGACGTCCCGCCGATGCTGGGATTGCACGGCATCATCGCGATACTGTCCAGATTGACAGCAAAAAGGACCGTCCGCATCCCCAGACGGGCCGCGGCAAGCGCGGCTTCACAGCCCGCGTGGCCGCCTCCGACGACCGCAACGTCAAACGGTTCTTCCAGATACATAAGGTCCCTCTTTTCTGTTGATATCTTACCGGCCGGTATCTTGCTTGACCGGTATTTTATTTGCCCAGACAGAACCGGGAGAAGATCGTGTCGATCAGATCCTCCCGGACCGAATTGCCCGTGACCTCACCCAACGCGTCATATGCTTTCTGAAGTTCTGTCCCGATCATATCCGTCCCAAGCTCCGCATCCCGGATCGCGATCCCTTCCCGGACTGCCTCGAGTGCCTCGTAAACGGCCTGTTTCTGCCGGGTATTGGCGAGATACACACCGTCTTCCGCCTGGACCGCACCGGAGAGCACAAGGCTCCGGATCCGGTCTTTCAGTTCTTTCATGCCTTCGCCGGTCCTTGCAGAGATCATGACCTCCCGGTCAGCCGGCATGTCAGCAGACCCTTCAGATCCGCCCGCCGCCGGTCCTGGCCCGGCTTCTCCTGTCCCTGTCAGATCCGTTTTGGTCCGCACGATCAGATACGGCATCTCTGTTTCCGCAAGAGAGGAGAGGAGCGCCGCGTCTTCCGGCGCCGGCTCTTCATCCGCGGCAATCAGCACAAGGACCAGATCACTGTCCCTGACGGCGTCCTTCGCGCGCTGCACACCCTGCTGTTCCACAGGATCAGCGGTATCCCGCATGCCGGCCGTATCCACGAGCCGGACCGGGATCCCGTCAAGATTCATGCTTTCCTCCAAAGTGTCCCTTGTCGTCCCCGGGATAGCCGTGACGATCGCACGGTCTTCCCCGAGAAAAGCGTTCAGAAGCGTGGATTTACCCATATTCGGCCGCCCGGCGATCGTTACGCGGATCCCTTCCCGCAGCATCCGGCCGGTATCAGCCGTCCTGTACAGCGCATCCAGATCCTGCTCCAGACGGTCCAGTTCCTGCTTCAGATCGAGCTTTTCGGCCTCTTCGATCTCATATTCGGGATAATCGATCTCAACTTCCACAACGACCAGCAGGTCCATGATCCGCTGCCGCAGCGTATCGATCTTGCCGCCGAGGCGCCCGGCCAGCCTTTTGTGCGCTGCACGAAGCGCGAGTGCCGATGAAGCGCTGATCACGTCCATGACGGATTCCGCCTGTGCGAGATCCAGCCGTCCGTTCAAAAAAGCCCGTTTCGTGAACTCCCCGGGCTCCGCCATACGCGCGCCGCTCTCGAGGACCGCCTGCAGAACGCGCTGCAGGACATAGATTCCCCCATGGCAGTCGATCTCGACGGTGTTCTCCCCGGTAAATGTCCCCGGACCGCGCATGACAAGCACAAGAACGTCGTCGAGCGTCTCTCCGTCCGCAGGATCACAGATCCGTCCGTAATGAGCCGTATGCGTGGCGGCTTCGGCAAGCGCCTTGCGTCCGTGCGGCCGAAAGATCCTGCCGCATACGTCTATCGCGTCGTCTCCGGAGATCCGGATCACACCAATGCCGCTTGTCCCGACAGGCGTCGCGATCGCCGCGATCGTTTCCTTAGAATGAATCATCACTTCTGTCCTCTTATGCGAAAAGGTGCTGACGCATGACTCAATGCGGCAGCACCCCAGAATACCTTATTTATGACGGCGGTAATTGCCTTTTACCGGAGTGATCACGACTTTGCGGTAGGGCTCTTCGCCTTCGCTGTGCGTGTCGACACCGTTGAATTCCTGCAGAACGGAGTGGATAATGCGGCGTTCGTAAGGATTCATCGGTTCCAGCGTAACACGGCGGCCTGTCTTCTTGGCTTTGCGCGCCAGATTAACGGCAAGCTTCTCCAGTGTCTCTTTTCTCTTCTCACGGTAATTCTCCGCGTCCAGCTTGATCTTGACGTGTCCGTCAATGCTGCGGTTTGCTACAAGAGCTGTCAGATACTGCAGAGAATCCAGCGTATTACCGCGCTTTCCGATGATGACGCCCAGATTCTGGCTCACGATGGACAGGCAGAGGATATCCTCTTCCTCCATCTCGCCGGTGATCTCGGCATCCTCGATTCCCATCTTCTTCAGAATGGGCAGCAGGAATGCGGTTGCGGCTTCCTGAGCCTTGCGCGCGTCCTCGGTGAAAGCGATCGGCTCTTTCGGCTTATTTGCCTCTTCGGCCTCTTTCTCCGCGCGGGCACGTGCCGCGGCCAGTCTATCCTCTACAAAAGTATCTACGATATAGGTCTGTTTGGGCTGCTCCTTCGCAGGCTGAACAGGCTTTTCAGCCGGTTTCTCAGCGGGCTGAGCGAGCTTCTCTGCCGGTTTTGCTGCCGGCTTGGGCTCGGCTGCCTTAGGAGCTTCTTTTACAGGCTCTTTCTTCGGAGCTTCCTTGCGGGGAGCTTCTTTCTTAGGCGCTTCCTTGGCGGGCGCGGGCTTAACGGCCGGCTTGGGCTCAGCAGCTTTGGCCGGTCTGTTCAGATCGCCAAAGATCTCATCCTCCAGCGACGCGTTCTTGGCCGCCGCGCGGATGCGGAACTCTTTGGCTCCAAAAATGCCGAGCACGCCTTTGGTGCCTTCCTGCAGAATCTCGTATTCAACCTGATCACTGGGCACGCCCAGCTTCAGTGCAGCAGCAATGACCGCATCTTCTACGGTCTTTCCGCTTGTTTCGATATAGTTCATTTATTCTCCTCCTGTGAGGTCTCCGGACTGCCGAATGTCTCGGTATCATAACCCAGAGCCGTACCTGTCTGATCGTTCTTCGCCGCAGCGGCCTGCTGCGCGCCTGCCTTGCGGTTACCCGCCATAAGGCTGCGCTGAGCAGCGGTCATCTCGGCTGTACCGATCCGTTTGCCGGTCTTCTTATCGACAGAAGACTTCGTCAGTTCTCTCAGTCTGCGCTTTTCTTCCAGTTCTTTCTTATGCGCAAGCGCCTGTTTGTATTCCTCATCGTCGACGATCTTATCGATCAGGAGCTGCTGCAGCAGGCTGAAAACGTTGCTGCTGATCCAGTACAGCGCGATTCCGAGCGGCATGGACAGCGTGAAAGCAGCCGTCATGACCGGGAATACGTAGTTCATGATCTTCATCGTCTGGTTGTTCTGGGACTTCGGATCTCCTCCTGCCGCGATCGTGCGCTTATCGTTCGCGCGCGTCATCAGGAAGGACTGCAGCCATGTCGTACCACCGGTAACGATAGGCCAGATAATACCCGGCCAGGTCAGACTGCCGTTTCCGGAAAGATTGAATCCCAGGAACGAATTGATATCCTGCGTCAGCTTGACGGTAGAAACGAATTCCGCATTCTGCATAAGTGAAGGAACGGCTTCATAAAGCTCGTTCCAGCTGCCGGCAGTGAAGTAGGAGAGCAGATCCTTGACGGAACTGAACTCCGCAATGTCAAAACCGCGCAGACCCTTGATCAGGTCGGGGAACATCTCCTGCAGCAGCGAATCGTACGCAGGAACATTCATGACCGTCGTTGTGATCTGATCGAAATACGCGCCGTAATCCGTGATATAGAAGGCAAGATTACGCAGGATCTCGAACAGCACAAAAATGATCGGCAGCTGGATCAGCATCGGAAGACAGCCGCTTAACGGGCTTGTCTTGTTCTCTTTATAGAGATCGTTCATCTCCATATTCATCCGACGCGCCGACTCCGGATCTTTGTTGTCTTTGTATTTTTCCTGAATCTTCTGCATCTTGGGCTGCAGACGCTGCATCTTGCGCGTGGAGCGCTGCTGACGCAGGGACAGCGGGAAGATCAGGACTCTGATGATCAGCGTGAACAGAATGATGGTGATACCCATCGAGTTCGTCGTCGTCAGAGCCGCGACTCCGTTATAGATCAGATCTATGACAAAGCTGAATAGCCATGCCAGAGGCTTCAGGATAAAATTGGTTGTCTGCTTTAATAAGACAAATTCCAAAACTTTACTCCTCTCGAATCATCCGGCCAGGTTTCGGAACTTACGGAACGGGATCATACCCGCCTTCATGAAAAGGATTGCAGCGCAGGATCCTGCGCACAGCAAGATAAGAGCCCTTAGCGGCTCCGTATTTTGTTACGGCCTCAAGCGCATACTGCGAACAGGTCGGATAAAAGCGGCAGCAGGGTTTCTTGTACGGTGAAATCGCGCCCTGGTAGAAACGGATCAGGGCAATCAATGGTTTTTTCATCTTTTCAGCCTTCTGTACTGTCGCCGGAAACAACAAAATGACGGAATCTCCCGGCAAGCTCCTTGAGCACCGGGATCAGTTCCGTACTCTTCATCGGAATCGATGCGTTCCTGGCGATCAAAACGATATCGTACCCTGTCCTGAGTTCCCCTTCTATACTTCTGTAGGCTTCCTTCAGGATCCTCTTAAGCCGGTGGCGAACCACGCTGTTGCCGTTCTTCTTGCTGACCGAAATCCCCAGACGGTTCATATTCAGACCGTTTGGGCAGATGATCATCACGGCGTGCCGGTCCGCTCTCGATCTCCCTTTTTCATAAACGTGCCGGAACTGGTCGTTCTTAAGTGACGGGATCATACATCTCCTGAAAACTTAAGCAGTCAGAACCTTGCGGCCCTTAGCTCTCCTTCTGGAAAGAACCTTGCGTCCGTTGGCAGTAGCCATTCTCTTCATGAAGCCATGCTCTCTCTTGCGCTGTTTGGTCTTCGGATTATAAGTCTGATTCATGGATTGTACACCTCCTTACTGTGTGATCGCTGCGGGTCCGAAAATAACTTCCCGCCTGTGCCGGTATCCGCCGGCTCCAAAAATAGGCGCAGCAAAAAACGCGCACCTTATATTATATTGATTTTACCCCAGACTGTCAAGCGAAAGTTCGAAGCTTTCGCCAAAATTCTCCATAAAATAGTCGACTTCCGCGAGATGCATCTTCTGGATCTCGTGCCAGAGACTGTTTTTGGCCTCACGGAACTCGAGATTGCCGGATTTCATTTCTTCAACACACTTCAGGTAGGCGCAGATCTTGTCCGCGGCCTTGACCAGTTTATACTCCTCGGGCGTATAGTCCAGGATCAGCTTTTCGTACTCTGGCCGCAGTTCGTCCGGCAGCATCTGCAGCAGCTTCTCATTCGCGATCTTCTCGATCTCTTTATAAGCGGTCTTGATCTTCGGGTTGAAATACTTGATCGGAGTGGACAGATCTCCCGTCAGAACTTCCGACGTCTCATGATACATCGCGATCGCCGCGATATGCTCTGCATCAACATTCCCGTCATAATACTTATTGGAGATCAAGGCGAGCGCGTGTGCGATCATCGCGGTCTGCAGGCTGTGTTCCTGGATATTTTCTTCCTTAACGCTGTTCATGAGCCCCCAGCGCTTGATATATTTCATTCTGGCCATATAGGCAAAAAAATGGAATTTCATTCGGTTATTACGCCTCCCTCGACGTGGAAAAGCTTTGCTTTCTGCATTTTGCGGATACTGTCTTCGACACCCGTGCAGGTAATGAGCGTCTGATGGTTCTCGATGCACCTCACCAGGAACGTCTGCCGGCTTTCATCCAGTTCGCTCATAACGTCATCAAGCAGCAAGATCGGTGAATCCCCAGTCTCCTGCTCCATCATCCGCACCTCCGCGAGCTTCATCGACAGCGCAGCCGTCCTTTTCTGTCCCTGCGAACCGTATGTCCTCACATCCGTCCCGTTGATCCGGATCCCGATATCGTCATGATGCGGTCCGGCAGACGTATTTCCGTTCCGGACATCCTTTTCAAAAGCCATCGTAAGCTCTTCCCGGATATCGTCCGGGTTTGAGGGCACATTCATTTCATACGTAAAACGGATCTCCTCCGAATCACCTGTAATCCTTGCGTGAAGCGGCGGAGCGGTCCTCTCGAGCAGTTCCACGAACTTTCTGCGTCTCTCGATGACCGGCAGGGCATTTGCGATCAGCTGATCGTCATACACCTGCACCATCGCCTGCATATCGCTCGGGATCTCACCGTTTCCGGCACGTCTCGCGATGTCCTTAAGCAGCTGATTGCGCTGTCTGAGCACGACATTATACTGCATCAGATAATGCATATAGACTTTATCGACCTGACAGATCTCCATATCCATAAAACGCCGCCTGGCCGCCGGTCCTTCCTTGATCAGAGACAGATCCTCCGGTGAAAAAAGCACGGTCCGCACGAGCCCGTACAGATCGCTGATCTTCTGACAGGGCACACGGTTGATCAGTCCCGCCTTGGATCCGGTCCGGTGCAGCTGCAGCTCGACAAGATCGACAGGCGCCTCCGCCCCTGGCCTAGTGACTTTCTTTTCATTCCGGTAATACAGACGGATATAGGCGTCGGATTCCCCGATCCGGATGCATTCCCTGTCCCTCGGCGTCCTGTGCGACCGGCCGGTAGAGCAGTACGCGACCGCTTCCAGCAGATTCGTCTTGCCCTGGGCGTTTTTTCCCATAAAAACATTGACTCCGGGCGCGAGTTCCAGATCAAGACTGCTGTAATTGCGGAAATCCCGGAGTTCAACTTTTAAAATCATTATTCTTTCACCAGAATGCGGTAAGGCTCGGCACCGTTTACCGAGACCTCATCGCCGTCATGCAGTTTCTTGCGGATCTCCGTCACTTTCTGACCGTTCAGCGTGACAAGACCCTGTTCTACCATCATACCGGCCTCTCCGCCGGTATACGCGAGTCCTTCTTTCTTAAGCCACTGATTCAGCTTGATATAAGGACCTTTTACATAACTCTCTTTCATCGGAACACCTTAAATCCCGCGTCCTTCTGTCAGTTCAGACGGATCGGCAGGATGAAATAACGGAATGTGTCGGCTTTCTCACCGTGAATAATGCAGGGAGAAAGGGAAGAAGTGAACTGTACCACAACGTTCTCGTCATCGACCGCGCGCAGCGCTTCCATAAAGTACCTGGGATTGAACGCCGTCACAAGACCCTCGCCGTCAAGCTGCAGCGGAACTTCTTCATAAGCGCTTCCCGCTTCGTTATTGGATGTAATGATCATCTTATCCTGACGGATATCAAAACGGACCGGGCTCTTTTTATTCTCTTTGGAGATCAGGGCCGCGCGGTCGATACTGTCAAGCAGATCTTTGGTTCTGACAAGAACTCTGGCCGTCGCGTCCATATACAGCTTGGACTCATAATTAAGGAAATCCCCTTCCAGCAGACGGCTTACGAAAACGGTATCTCCCAGATCAAACAGGATATGATGTCCTGTGAATTTCACATTCATGCTGTCCGCGTCGTCCTGGGAAAGGATCTTAGTCAGCTCATTCAGAGACTTGCCGGGAACCGTCATCTTGAAATTCCTGTTTCCGGAGATCTCGGTCTTCTGCATGGAAATACGGAATCCGTCGACTGCGACCACATGCAGGAAGCCGTCATGGATATCGATCAGCTCGCCTGTCAGGACCGGACGTCCGGCATCCTCCTGCGCGATCGAAAAGATCGTCTTCTGTACCATCAGACGGAATTCGTTCTGCGGGAGCACCATCTGATTGTCACTCTGTACGTCCTGGATCGGCGGGAAATCCTCTCCGCTCTGTCCCGGAATGTTGAACTTGGAGTTACCGCTCTGGATCAGGATATTGTCCTGATTGTCTGTCTCGATCAGAACTTCCTCATCCGGAAGTCTGCGGATGATCTCGGAGAAGATCTTTGCGTTGACCGCCACTTTGCCGGGTTTGCGGATCGTCGCTTCGGAAGTGCTGCGGATACCGATATCAAGATCGTTGGCTGTCAGCGTAAATACGTCATCCTTTGCTTCAAGAAGGATGCACTGTAAGACAGGCATCGTTGTCTTCTGCGATACTGCGCGGATAACTGTATTCACACTTTTGATCAATAAGGTTTTGCTGCAAAGAATGTTCATGAGATCCTCCTTGGAGTGCATAATGAATATTATAGTATTCTTTTGTAGTAATAATAGTAATAGGGGCTGTGATTTTGGGGAAAACGTTTGTTTTTCCGATTATCAGGCTAAAAACCGTGTGCAGATCCCTGTGGGAAAGATCTGTAAAACTTTGCGGTCTGTCCACGTTATCCACACGCAGCCTGCCAAGATCTGCCTGAAACTGTTCTTTAACCGATATTATACTCCAAAAATCACAGGATGTCCACATCTATTTATGTGGATAAAGTGGATAACCATATCAAGTTGTCCACTTTTTCACAGTTCTGTTGATTATTCTCCGTTGAGCCTGCGCTCGATATCATTGATCGTACGGGAAAGCTCTTCATTATTGGGAGCGTGTATGTTCTTCAAATCGGAAGTGATCCTGTCGGCACCGTGCATGATCGTCGTATGATCGCGTCCTCCGAGCGCCTGTCCGATCGTTTTAAGCGGATCGGTCGTAAGCTTGCGGCACAGATACATGGCGATCTGCCGCGGATAGGCGATATTCTGCGGTTTTTTCTTGGACTGCATGTCTTCCTGGGTGACGGAGAAGTATTCGCAGACGCATTCGATGATCCGTTGACAGGTGATCGTCTTCTTCAGATCATTGCCGGTATAGTCCTTAAGCGCCTGAGAAGCAATGTCGATCGTAATGTCGGTATCAGGATTCTGCAGCTTGCCGTAAGCCTCGACGCGGGTAAGCGCGCCCTCCAGATCGCGGATATTGGAATTGATATGGTCTGCGATATAGCTCAGGACCTCCATATCCACATGGATATTGTTCTGCTCGATCTTCTTCTTAAGAATCGCGACGCGCGTCTCGTAGTCCGGAGACTGGATATCGACGGTCAAGCCCCATTTGAAGCGGGAACGGATCCTCTCCGCAAGGTGTTCGATCGCTTCCGGCGGACGGTCGGAGCAGATGACGATCTGTTTATTCGCATTGTAAAGTGTGTTGAATGTGTGGAAAAATTCATCCTGAGTCGCTTCTTTATTCCCGAGGAACTGGATATCATCGATCAGCAGAACGTCGATCTGGCGGTATTTCTCACGGAAAGCGTCCGTCTTGCCGGAACTGATCGAATTGATCAGCTCGTTGATGAACGTCTCGGATGGAACGTACAGGACATTTTTGGTCGGATCGTTCTCCAGAACATGGTTGCCGATCGCGTGGAGCAGGTGAGTCTTGCCCAGTCCGGAATCACTCCAGATGAACAGAGGATTATAGGTGTTTCCGGGGAAATCCGCTACAGCTAGACAGGAATGATAGGCAAGCTTGTTGTGCGTGCCTTCGACAAAAGTCTCAAAAGTATATCGCGGATTCAGATTGGCACGGGTCTTATTCTCGCGGACCAGATCCGAGTCCTCACGGACCGGTTTGTAGGATTCATCGGTGGAAAGGATCTCAAACGTAAAATCCGGATAATTGAGCATGGTAAAGCACTTCTGGATCAGGTCGCCGAATTTTTGCGGGATCAGCTCCTTCGCCAAAGGATTGGCGGACTCCAGCACAAGAACATGGCGGTCGTCCTGATCGCGGATCTCGACAGCCTCCATATCCTGGAACCAGCCGTTGTAGGTTATAGGCATCAGCTCCTGCTGAAGCAGCTTCTGTATCTCGGAATAAATAACTTTAGGATCCATATGTACCTCCGGAAAAAAACATGTGCATAAGATATCCACCGTAAAAATATGGATAAAAAGAGAGAAAATGAGGAAAAACCCACACTTTTGCACGAATCATCCACTAAGTTGTCCACATTTTGTGGATATCTGCGGTCTCGGAATAAAAACTGAGTGCTCTTATCATACCACAAAAAGTTGGCCGGATGCAACTGTTTCGATTGACATTTTCATAAAAAAAAAGTATGATATTAGAGTGAGGTGTTTTGCACGTAATATGCTCAGCAAATGTTATATAAAGGGGGATTCTGTCATGATAATCCGCAAAGTTACCGATCCCGAGTTTTCCCGGTTCGGAAAGGTCGTGGAAGGATACGATTTCGGTCCGCTTCTTGCAAAGCTTGTGGAAGTCAGTGAGAAGCCGGCGGATCATACCATCTATGTCGCGTCGGATCCGGAGCTTGAGAAAGAGCCGGTCTATGCCGAGCTGAGGGACAGGGCTTACGGCGGCATGCCGATCCAGATCGGTTACTGCAACGGCAATAACTATCTTCTGAACTGTCTCGAGTATCACAGGGATTCGGAGATCAATATCGCGGCGGATGACGCGGTCCTGATCCTCGGACGTCAGGAGGATATTCAGGACGGTAAATATGACACGGCCAACGTTGAGGCTTTCCTGGTACCGAAGGGATGCGCGGTCGAGGTCTACGCGACCAGTCTGCATTACGCGCCCTGCACAGTCGACGGAACGGACGGTTTCCGCGTGATCGTGGTCCTGCCGCGAGGCACCAATACCGAGAAGCCTGATTTTGTGCCTGCCTGTGAAGAAGACCGCTGGATGACGGCCCGCAACAAATGGCTGCTTGCGCATCCGGAAGCGCCGGAAGCGGCTGACGGCGCCTATGTCGGCCTTGTCGGCGTCAATACCGATATCAGAAAGTAATTTCATCATAATATAATAATAACTGGAGGATTTTTCGTATGAACAACATTCCGAATGTCAAACTGGGACTGATCGCTGTCAGCCGTGACTGTTTCCCGATCGCGCTCTCTGAGATGCGCCGCGCGGCCATCGCTGCCGGCTGGGAGAAGGAAGGATCCAAGACAGAGCTTTACACCTGCCCTGTAACGGTCGAGAACGAGCTCGACATGCTTAAGGCTGTCGCAGACGTCAAGGCGAACGGCGTGAACGCGCTGGTCGTTTTCCTCGGCAATTTCGGACCGGAGACGCCCGAGACCGAGATCGCTGAGCGTTTTGACGGTCCTGTCATGTTCGTAGCCGCCGCGGAAGGCGACGGGGATCTGATTAACGGCCGCGGAGACGCTTACTGCGGTATGCTGAACTGTTCCTATAATCTGGGCATGCGCCATATCCGCTCCTATATTCCGGAATATCCGGTCGGGACCGCGGAAGACATCGTTAAGATGATCGCGGAATTCGTTCCGGTCGCCCGCGCTGTCATTGGCGTCAAGGGACTTAAGATCATCACCTTCGGACCGCGTCCGCAGGACTTCTTTGCCTGCAACGCTCCGATCAAGGGACTGTATGAAATCGGTGTCGAGATCGAGGAGAATTCCGAGCTCGACCTGCTCGTTTCCTACAGGAAGCACAAGAACGACGCCCGCATTCCGGAAGTCATTGCGGATATGAGAGCCGAGATGGGAGAGGGACGTTATTACGAAGATATGCTTGCCCGCATGGCGCAGTTCGAACTGACGCTTCTTGACTGGGCAGAAGCTCATAAGGGATCCCGCGAGTACGTCGCGTTTGCCGACAAATGCTGGCCGGCGTTCCCGGAGGAATTCGGATTTGAGCCCTGCTATGTCAACTCCAGACTGGCAAGCCGCGGCATTCCGGTATCCTGCGAAGTCGATATCTACGGCGCGCTTTCCGAGTACATCGGTGCCTGCGTATCCTGCGACGCTGTAACGCTGCTCGACATCAACAACTCTGTCCCGGCTTCCCTGTATAAGAAGGAGATCGAGGGCAAGTTCCCGTATACGCTTACCGATACGTTCATGGGATTCCACTGCGGCAATACGCCGTCCTGCAAGATGTGCGACAGCCGCGCGATCAAGTATCAGCTGATCCAGCACCGTCTGCTCGAGCCTGCCGGATCCGAGCCTGATTTCACCCGCGGAACGCTTGAAGGCGACATTGCTCCGTCCGAGATCACGTTCTACCGTCTGCAGTGCGACAGCGAGGGCAACCTGCGCAGCTACATCGCAGAGGGCGAGGTCCTTCCGGTAGCGACCGGTTCCTTCGGCGGCATCGGTATTTTCGCGATCCATGAGATGGGACGCTTCTACCGTCACGTTCTGATCCAGAAGCGCTATCCGCATCACGGCGCGGTCGCTTTCGGACATTTCGGGAAGGCTCTGTTCGAGGTCTTCAAGTATCTCGGTGTCACGGATATCGCGTACAATCAGCCCAAGAGCCTGCCGTATCCGACAGAGAATCCGTTCGCGTAAGATCATTTGCATGACCGGCGCTGCGGTACCGTCATTACCGGGCCGCAGCGCCTTTTTTACAGACATTTCATAACGAAAAGGGGAGGGATATTCGTGGAAATCACACAGGTACAGGCTAAAGCGGCACAGATCCGTCAGAATATCGAGAAGGTCATCGTCGGTAAAGGCGACGTGATCGAGAAGGTCCTGACAGCTTTGCTTTCCCAGGGACACGTGCTTCTGGAGGACGTACCGGGCACGGGCAAAACGATGCTCGCCAAGTCGCTCGCCAGATCTGTCAACGTCAGCTTCAAGCGTATCCAGTTTACGCCGGACCTGCTGCCGTCCGATCTGATCGGTATCAACTATTTCAACCAGAAGTCGGGCGAATTCGAGTTCCGCCAGGGCGCGCTTTTCACCAATATCCTGCTTGCCGATGAGATCAACCGCGCGACGCCGCGTACACAGTCGAGTCTGCTTGAGAGCATGGAGGAAAAACAGATCACGGTGGATGGTGTAACCTATCCGCTGCAGAGACCGTTCTTCGTCATCGCGACGCAGAACCCGGTCGAGACCGGCGGTACTTTCCCGCTGCCTGAGGCACAGCTGGACCGTTTCCTGATGCAGCTCTCACTCGGCTATACCGATAAAGAAGGATCTCTCGCGATCCTGGACCGCTTTGTCAAGGGTGCTCCGGACCAGGAGATCGAGCCCGTCTGCACGGAAGAGGAGCTTCTGGAGATGCAGCAGGCTGTCAAGACCGTCTATGTCCATCCGGACATCGCGGCTTATACCGTTGATATCGTGGAGAAGACCAGAGGCCGTGAGGACGTTTCGCTCGGCGTAAGCCCGCGAGGCAACCTGTCGCTCGTCAAGGCGGCGCAGGCTCTTGCCGCGGTCCGCGGCCGGACTTTTGTCTCCCCGCAGGACGTCAAGGATCTGGTGATCCCGGTCCTTGGCCACAGAATGATCCTCTCGAGCGGTCTGCGCAACCGTTCCACTCAGATAGAAGGGATTCTGAACGGCATCCTTGCGAGTGTGCCGGCGCCGACCGAAGACTGGAAGACCGAAACCTAAGGTGCCCATATGCCAATCGTCATTGTACTGATCACCGCGGCCCTGCTCTATATCGTGCAGGAACGGGTGTACCGGCGGTTCTGGGCCGATAACCTGCATACGCAGGTGGTTTTTACCGACCGGTTTATTCACGAGGGACAGAAGACTGAGATCGTGGAAACGCTTTCCAACGGTAAGATCCTGCCGCTTCCGTGGGTCTACGTCAAATTCCGTGTAGACTGCAACCAGAAGGCTTTCCAGTACCGCAGCGATCTGTTTTCCATCCGGTTCTACCAGCAGATCCGCAGGCGGATCCCGTTTGAGCCGGACCGGAGAGGGATCTATACGGTGCACGGGATCGATCTGATCAGCAATAACCTCTTTATTACAAGTAAATACGTCAAGCAGATCCCCGATACGGAGATGATGACGGTCTATCCGCGGCTTGTCGGCACGGATGAGTTCAGCATTCCGTTCCAGCGCATGATGGGGGATATCGTGACGCGCCGATTTATGCTGGAGGATCCGTTCCTTTTCAAAGGGATCCGCGAATACCAGCCCTACGACGGCATGAAAAACATCAACTATAAGGCTTCGGCCCGCGCGGGCAAGTGGCTCGTGAACATGTACGACTATACGGTCTCGCAGAAAGTCACGATCCTGCTGAATATGGACCGGGCCAACCAGTATTACGATATGCGCCTGTACGAAAACAGCATCCGCATGGCGGCGTCGCTGACGGCGGCTTTTGAACAGGAAGCGATCCCTGTAGAGCTGATCTCGAACGGCAAAGACGTTTTCACCGGAAACCCGGTCAGGGTAGAGTCCGGATGCGGCACAGGCCATATGCATACTCTGTTCGAAAGCCTGGCGAGGCTTGAGATCACCGCGGAGGTCGAGGATCTGTCTCCGGAGCTTGTAAAAGCAGCCGAGGATCTCGACGCAGACCACATGTTCCTTGTGATCTCGCCGTTCTTCGGACCGGGTTTTGTCACCGCTTATGAAAGACTTTCGGCTGTCCATCCGTCCACGGAATGGATCCTGCCGGTCGTCCTGTCGGATCTGAACGATCCCATGTTCCACGGGCCTGCGGTCGCCGAGGCGCACCGGAACGTGTTTATCTGGAAGGTGGATGCGGCATGACAGAGACGAATAAACGTAAATTTTTCCTGCATCTGCGTAAAGTCGCGGTCCTGCTGTTCAAGATGTATCCCATCGTTATCATCGCGAGTTATCTGATGACGGCGCTGACCAAGGATCCGGCGGATATCTGGCGCATGCAGCTTCTGGTGCTGCCGATCCTGTATCTGTATCTGGTCCGCTGCACTGTCCGCAATTTCTTCTTGTTCTTCCTGCTTCACGCGTTCGCGCTGCTTCCGGCTGCGGTCTATATTCCGCTGCTCGGCGATCTGACGACGGAAGCGGTCTATATCGGCGGCGCGCAGGTCGAATTCTACATGACGTGGGACGCGCTCGGCAAATTCGGCATGGGCATCATGATCCTGGCGACGGCGTTCATCATCATTTATTCCATTGTCGACCGTCTCAAGGACCTCTCCGATACGACGAGCATGGGAGGCCTGATCGTCATCACGCTTGTACTCACCGCCGGTTATCTCGCAGCAGAGCATATGCGGAATCCTTTTATCCGGCCGTATCTCCTGGGCTGCGAACTTGCCGCGATCGCGGTCTATTTCGCGGATATGCATACCCGGAACGTGAACAGCACGCTGACCAATATCAACGAAATGCTGAACCAGCCGGAGCAGAAGATCCGCCGTTCCAACAACCGGATCCTGCTGATGTTCCTGATCGGGACGCTTGCTTTCGCACTGCTTGCGGTTGTACTGCGGCTTGACCGCGTGATCGTATGGACGCTGCAGGCACTGCTTGCCGGAATTCGTTTCCTGGTCAGCCTGATCCCGTCGCGCGACGCGCCTCCCGATGAGACGTCCATCCCGATGGAATCCGCACCGGAGCCGGATGACGGCGGCGGGATGATGCCGGACGGCGGTTCTACGGCCGCGATCTGGATCTATCTGGAATATCTGCTGACTTTCGCCATGATCGTCGCGATCGTCGGTCTCATCATCTACGGGCTGTACCGTTTCTACAAATGGTTCTATTCCAGAAGCGTCAAAACAGTCCGCTC
The DNA here is from genome assembly GCA_017441925.1 of Bacillota bacterium. GTDB lineage: Bacteria > Bacillota > Clostridia > Lachnospirales > Bianqueaceae > RUG12817. The sequence continues at coordinate 187,808 of JAFRUE010000003.1, read as the reverse complement.
GGACGAATTCGAAGAAACAACGGACTTTATCGAAACACAGCCTACGGCAAGGCCCCGCGGTATCGGATCCCTGTTCGAGAGGCTGCGTCTGACGGACGAGAAAAAAGTCCGCCGCATGTATAAAAAACGGCTGGCAGGGCCGATGAAGAGGGGCGACAAGGTGCGGCCCTCGGATACGCCGGAGGAGATCCTCCGGAAGCTCCCTGCCGAAAATCTGGAAGTATTATCGGAAATCTATGAACGCGCGAGATATTCCCGTGAAGGAGTCACCCGCGAGGACGTCAAAAAAGCCGGAGGATAAGGAGATATCATGCTTGCCAACTTTCTGTTCAGTCTGAACGTATCACTGCCGATCTTCATTTTGCTGCTCCTGGGAGTATTCCTCAGGAAGAAGAACATCCTGAACGATAATTTCATCGCCTGCGCCAACACGCTGATCTTCAACGTCTGCCTGCCGGCCAAGCTCTTCTCCGATACGATGAATACGGACTTCACCCAGGCGATCGACTGGCGCTTTTTCCTGCTTCTGATCGGCGGAACGATGGTGTTCTACGTACTCTTCTGGATCATCGGTGCGGTCACGCTGAAGGAGCCGGCCAAGGTCGGAGCTTTTGTGCACGGCACGATCCGGGGCAATTTCGTCTACATTGGCTATCCGCTGATCCAGAATATCCTCGGCCTGTCCGCCCTGCCGGCGGAAGGGATGCTCGCGAGCGCTTTTATCCTGCCGCTGTATAATGTTCTGGCCGTTGTCGTCCTGACCGTTACCAACAACCCCGGCAAGAAGATCGATTTCGGCAAGATCCTGCTCTCGATCATCAAGAACCCGATGATCCTCGGTATCCTCGCCGGACTCCCGTTCTCGTTCATCCGCGTTAAGACGGGCTTTGAGTTCCCATTTGCGATCACCAAATCGCTCGGCTATCTCGGCAATCTGGTCACACCGCTTGCCCTGATCGTCATCGGCGCGAGCACAAGGTTTACAGCCATCCGGAAGAGCATCAAGCCGATCGGCATGTCCTGCTTCTTCCGTCTGGTGCTGCAGCCGCTCATCATCATTCCGCTCGCGGTCGCGATGGGACTCGGCCCTGTGCCGATCGTCGTGCTTTTCGTCGTATATGCCGTTCCGGCAGCGGCCAACGTCTATATCGTCACACAGAAGATGGGCGGGGACGCGGATCTTGCGGCCGGTATCGTAATCGGTACGGTGGCGGCTTCGATGTTCACGATGACGCTGGGCATTTTCCTGCTGAAAACGCTCGCTATCATCTGATCTGCCCGCAGAACGTCAATACAGAGAACTATAAGGAGGAAACGATATGCCGAGATCGGAAATATTCATGGCCATTCTGCTGCTTGGAGTGGTCTTCATGATCGTCCGCAACACTTCTTCCCTGCTGTCGCTTAAGAAACTTAAGGAAGAGGCGATCGTCTATCACCGGGATACCCGCAGATGGCCCAGGATCGCCAAGATCATCTGCCTGGTCCTCGCGGCCGGGGTCTTCGGCTTTCTGGTCTATTATCTGACCATTGTCAATCTGATCAATCTTGCGGACGTCTTCTTCGGATGGCTCGCTGCGATCGCGGTACTGGTCTTTTTCGGGACGGTTCCGTACGATCAGCAGGACTGGGCCATTACGGAGAAAGGCATCTTTGTTTACAATACGGGAGATCTGATCCCGTGGGGACAGATCATCACCTGCGGTGTCATGCCGTCAAAAAAAGGCCGGATGAGCCGGATTACCCTGCAGATCAAAAAAGAGCAGGGCGAGATCTTTAAGGCCCGCTACCAGACGCTGGGCATCGAGAACGAAGAAGAAGCCAAGAAGATCAGCGATCTGATCCGCGAGTTCATTCACGCGCTGGACAGGAAGAAGATCTTTATCCGCAATAAAGAAGAGCACGAAACGGATATCCGTAAACGGAAATGGTTCTGAAAATGAGCGATTATTTTGTGACAGATTTCGGGACGGCGGCTGACGGCGTGACCAATGACGGTCCTGCCGTGCAGCGGGCTGTCGATGCCTGTGCCGCGGCGGGCGGCGGCCGTGTTGTTGTGCCGGCCGGGAGGTATCTCTGCGGTACGGTCGAGCTGAAAGACCATGTAGAGCTGCATCTGGAGTCAGGTGCGGTCCTTATCGCGAGTCTGCGGGAAGAGGACATCCGTCAGACGGTCAGTCCGGACTCGCAGGTCAGCGGCCATTCGGGCTTTTTTGTCGGCGCGGTCCATGCGAAGGACGTGGCGCTCACAGGTCCCGGCGAACTGAACGGTCAGGGACACTTTGTCATGTATGACGACGGGTCGGACGGCGGTCTCGGCGAATGCCCGCTCTACAGCGAAGGTTTCCGCCCGCGCCTGACGTATTTTGAGGACGTGGAGGATCTGACCGTGCGGGACGTTACCATGCGGGATTCATCCCTGTGGACGCTGCATCTGGCCGGATGCCGTCACGTTGTCGTCGATTCTCTTAAGGTCTTCAACGACCGCAGGAGCCCCAATACGGACGGGATCGATCCGGATTCGTGCCAGGACGTTCTGATCACCGGCTGCCAGATCGAGACCGGCGACGATGCGATCGTGATCAAGGCGACCGGGCCGATGACGCGGCTTTACGGACCGTGCGAAAACATCGTGATCCGCGGCTGTATCCTGTGTTCCCACGATTCCGCGCTCAAGCTCGGGACGGAGACGGTGGGGGACATCCGGAACATCCTGATGAGCGACTGCATCGTCAAGGACTGTTCACGCGGCGTCGGGATATTGCTCCGTGACGGCGGCACCATCGAGAATGTCACAGCGCACCATATTAACGGCGCGGTGCGGCAGTACGCAGGCGCCAGGAGCCGTCAGTTCATTCCGGACTGGTGGGGCAAAGGCGAGCCGCTGTATCTGTCCGCGACGTACCGGAGAGGGACGCATAAGCCCGCCGGTACGATCCGGAATATCGTTTTTGAGGACATCCGGCTTAAAGCCGAATCCAGCAGCTTTTTCCGGGGAGAGGCGGACAGCGTGATCGAGGACGTTACGGTCAGGAACTGCCGGTTCGATTATGAACGGCAGGGGACGCAGGAGCCAGGGCTTTTTGACGAGCAGCCTTCGGACAGAGACGTATATCCGCACGCGGTCCCGGCCTTTTACGCGAATCATGTGAACGGGCTTCATCTTGACGGGGTCAGGATCCGCTGGCACGCGCCGCGGGCTGCGGCCTGGAGCGGGCTCGCCGAGCTTGAGAACTGCCGGAACGCGCGTTTTGACAACGTCTGCGAAGAGGACGTGTAACTTAGCAAATATCAGCATAATAATACAGTTTTTCCGAAAGAAAGGTCTTAACCATGAAACAGGATGTACGGGTCGGTGTCGTAGGTCTTGGAGGCCGCGGCAGAGGGATTGTTCGGGACGTTTTACTGGAGCTCGGCGCTAAAGTTACGGCGGTGTGCGATCTTTATGAAGACCGAAGGGATCAGACTGCAGATATCGTGGAGGCAGCCGGACAGCCGAGACCTTTTGTAACGGCCGATTACAGAGAGGTCCTTGCTAGGAGCGATGTGGAAGCCGTGATCGTGACCGCCGCGTGGGAAGCGCATGTTCCCGTGGCCTGTGATGCCATGCGCGCCGGCAAATACGTCGGGATCGAGGTCGGCGGCGCGTACAGTGTCGAAGACTGCTGGAGAATGGTCCGTGCTTACGAAGAGACAGGGACAGGCTTTATGTTCCTTGAAAACTGCTGCTACGGACGGAACGAGCTGCTGCTCCTGAACATGGTCCGTCAGGGCGTTTTCGGAGAGGTCGTCCATTGCGACGGCGGATATCAGCATGATCTGCGCGACGAGATCGGTTTCGGCCGGGAGAACCGCCATTACCGTTTCCGCAATTATCTGAACCGCAACGGAGAGAATTATCCGACACATGAGCTCGGACCGATCGCGAATATTCTGAATATCAACCGCGGCAACCGCATAGTGTCGCTGGTTTCAATGGCTTCCCGCTCGGCCGGGCTGAACGATTTCCTGACGCGGGAAAAAGGCTTGGACTATGACGCCGCTTCTTTTGCGTTCACGCAGGGAGACGTCGTGACGACCTTGATCAAATGCGCGCACGGCGAGACGATCCGGCTGTCGCTGGATACGACATTGCCGCGTTACTATTCACGCGGGCTGACAGTCCACGGGACACGCGCTCTCTATACGGAAGACAACAACAGCATTTTCCTGGACAGCGAGGACCGCGAACGGCATTTTGACTGGCGCGGCAAATGGGATAATCTGAAAGATTTTTATGATCAGTACGATCATCCGCTCTGGAAAGAATTCCAGGAAAAAGGCATTTTCGGCGGACATGGCGGGATGGACGGGCTGGTGTACGGCCGGTTCCTGGAAGCCGCGGCTGACTGCAGGCCCGCGCCGATCGATGTCTATGACGCGGCGGCCTGGATGAGCATTACACCTCTTTCCGAGGCATCCATAGCCGCGGGAAGCGCGCCGGTGGCGATACCGGATTTCACCGGAGGAGCCTGGACGACGCGTGGACCGTGGAACCCGTAACGAAACGGAGCCATGTACAGACCGGGCAGGAATGAGTGGCGCTATTATGCAGGTGCTCTGCTGCTGATCGCGGCAGAGTATCTGCTTAAATTTGTGCACGTCAGAGTCGGCGGATACGAACTCAGCAATTCGGTGATCCGCGGGACTCTTTTTATCCTGCTTTTTTCCAGCTGGGGCAAGACGCTTTCCAGACGCGTGATCCATCCGGAGCTGCGCCGCTACCTGATGGCGGAGATGTTCCTGATGATCTTCTGGGTCTTTATCCGCACGATCAAATATACGGACTGGTTCGGCGGACCGGCCAAGGTGTATTTATGGTATCTGTTCTACGTTCCGATCCTGTTCGCGCCGCTCTTTGCAGTCCGCATATCCTTTTATCTCGGCCTCCCGGAGAAAGACACGCTACCGCGCGGATCGAGGATGACCTATCTGATCCCGGTACTGCTGCTTGCGTTTGTTCTGACCAACAACGCGCATCGGCTTGTTTTTGTGTTTCCGGGAGGGATTCCGGAGGACGGGGCATATTCCTACGGCCCGGGCTATCTTGCGATCCTGCTGTGGATCGCGGTCTGTATCGGCATCGCGATCTGCCGGATGATCCGTCACAACCGGCTCACAGGGAACCGGAAATGGCTGTATCTGCCGGTCGCACCGGTCCTTCTGATCCTCTCATACTGTATTGTCTACGCTCTTCATGGTTCTTTGCTTGAGACGCTTAAAATAAATGACGTAAGCGTCATCTGTTGTCTGCTTGTGTTCCTGTCATTTGAACTCTGCCTGCAGGTGGGCCTGATCCCTTCTAACGTGCGCTACCGGGAGCTTTTCCTGAACGCCGGCCTCCCGGTCGGGATCTATGATGAAGACCTGCGGCCGTATCTGGTCTCCAGGGCTTTTCACGAAGCTGAGGAAGGCGCCCTGCATGCGGCGCTGGAGGAGCCGCTGATCCTTCCGGACGGGAGCCGGATGGTCTCGAGCAGGATCTCCGGCGGATATTCGTTCTGGCAGGAGGATATCCGGGAAGCCGCCAGGATGCTGGAGGAGCTTGCGGATATGAACGAATCCCTGACAGAGTCCAGTATTGCGGCGCGCAAGGCTTACGAAACGCGCAAAGAGCGCCAGCAGCTCACAGAACGCAACAGTCTCTACGATACGATGCAGCGGGAAGTACGGGACAAAATGCGGACAGTCCTGGAGCTTGTAAATCAATTTGAAATGGAAGACGATCCGGAGGCGGAAAGGGAGTATCTGCTGAAGATCCTGCTGCTCGGCATCTATATCAAACGGCGGAGCAATCTGTTCTTCCTGTCGCAGGAATCCGGCAGGATCGCCCGGGAAGAACTGGAATACTGTCTGGAGGAGACCTTTGTCTATCTCCGGATGTTCGGGATCGTCTGCGGATATGAAGTGCTCGGAGAGACCGGTATTTCCTTCCGCGGCGCGTGCCGGATCTATGACTTTTTTGAAGCGGTCATGGAAGAAGACTTCAACCGGTTCCGCTCGGTCTATGTCAGTATCCGGCAGCAGGAAGACGGCTGGGAGATCCTGACAGAGGTCCAGTCGCGGGATCCGGGATTCTATGACCGCGTAAACGGACGCAGTGAATATGCCGAGGACGAGGGCGACGGTATAGTGCTCCTCTCCCTTCACGTAGCGGAAGGGGGTGAGCGGCGGTGAGTTTTGATCGATCGCTTTTTTTCGCGGTCCTGTACGGCCTTGACGCGGCACTGTTCTGCCTTGCGGTCTACGAATGGGACAAAAGAAAGATACGCTTCCTGCTATCGGCCGGCATGGCGGCAGTGCTTTTCGCCTGGGTGCTTTATCTGACGGGAAAGCCGTACGCGGGACGGATCCCGCTCCTCTCGCAGCCGGGACCGCTGCAGTGGGCTGTGCTTGCCTTATTCTTGCTGAACGGTCTGCTGATCTTTATTTACGGAAGAAGACGGGACAGGAAAAGACTGTCCGCGTCATCCGTCAAGGAAGCGCTCGACGATCTGCCAGGCGGAGTCTGCTTCTTCGGACAGAACGGAATGCCGGTCCTGTGCAACCGTAAAATGTACGCGATCGCATATGAACTGCTCGGACGGAGCCTGCAGACGGAACAGGAGCTCTCCGCGGCGCTGGCACAGCTTCCGGACAAGCCGGAGGAGCCCGGAATCCCGCCGGAGAGCGGCTGCCGGTACTACCGCTCCAAAGAGGGACAGAACTGGATGTTCCGCGAGAGCAAGGTCGCAGACGAGGGACAGGATCAGTATACCCGCATCCTTGCCTATGATCTGACACAGCTGTATAATATGTCGCAGATGCGGACTAAGCGCAACGAAGAATTGCAGAAGATGATCGACAGGCTTTCGCAGATCACGGAGAATATTGCCGTGATCACGCGGGAGCAGGAGCTTCTGTCAGCAAAAATGCTGGTCCACAACCGGATGGGCAGCTGTATTCTCACATCCCGTCGATTCCTGACACGCGGACTGCCGCGGGAGGAGAAGCCCGATATCGCCGAAGGATGGCGGCAGATGCTTGCCATGCTGTATAACAGTACCGACAGCGCTAACGATAATACGGACGAGATCCTCGGACTGCAGTCGCTGGCGGATTCATTGGGCATTGAGCTTCATATTGACGGAACGATTCCTCTAAAGGAAAATCTGCGTCTGTGCACGGCTTCTGCGATACGGGAAGCGCTGACGAATACGATCAGCCATGCCGGTGGAACGCGGATGGACGTTGTGATCCGCGATACAGGCAGGAAGCTTACAATCGAAATCACGAATAACGGGACAAAACCGGACGGACCGATACGGGAAGGCGGTGGGCTCAGCTCCCTGCGCAGGCTGACAGCAGAGTCCGGGGGCAGGATGGAGACCGAGAGCGAGCCGGCTTTCTGCCTGCGGCTCATTTTCCCGGAAGGAGAGGAAACGCTATGACAAACGTATTGATCGTGGACGACGAGCGGATCGTCAGGAAGGCTTATCAGTCCGATATCGAGACGGCACCGGACCGCTACCGGGTCATCGCTACGGTGGCTTCGTCGGAGGATGCCAAGATCGTCTGCGCGGCCCGCAAGGTCGATCTGATCCTGATGGACATCAATACGGCAGGCGCCGTCAACGGCATCGAGGCGGCCGCGGAGATCAAAAAACGCTATCCCCGGATCCGGATCATCATTACGACGTCCTACCTGGATCTGCGGGCTTTTGATATGGCGCGCAAAGCCGGCGCGGACAGTTTCTGGCTCAAGGATCTGAGCCAGATGGAGCTCATCGAGATCATGGACCGGACGATGGCCGGCGAATCCATTTATCCGGAGAAAATGCCGGACGCGGTGATTGGCAACGCGAAGCTCAGCGAATTCACGCCCAAGGAGATACAGGTGCTCTATCTGCTGCTTGAGTATGTGAGCGTCAAGAAGATCGCAGAAGTGATGGTCGTGGAGGAATCCACGGTCAAGACGCATCTGCTGCACATGTTCCAGAAGGTGGGCTGTTCGAGCAAAGTCGAGCTCGCTGTGCTCGCCGCGAACGCTAAACTGGCGATTCCCAGGCGGCCGGAGTGAAATTTCATACATATGGTGGATGCGATCCGGATGGTTTTTGCTATAATCAGAATCAACAATGGGTTCTATCGACAAAATAAGGAGGTACATTATGGGTTTATTTTCCAAGAAATTCTGTGATGTATGCGGAGAAAAGATCGGCCTTCTCGGCAACAGGAAGCTCGAGGACGGTAATCTCTGCAAAGACTGTGCAGCCAAGCTTTCTCCCTGGTTCAGCGAGAGACGCAGTTCTACGGTAGCTCAGATCAAGGAACAGCTTGCCTACCGCGAGGAGAACAAGAACGCGGTCGCGGCGTTCCATACGACCAAGTCTTTCGGCGACAGGACCAAGATCCTGCTTGACGAGGATGCCAAGAAGTTCATGGTCACATCCGCCCGCAACCTTGCCGAGGCCAATCCGGACGTTCTGGATTATTCTCAGGTCACCGGATGCGATCTGGACATCGACGAGCATCAGCACGAGGAGATGCGCGAAGTGCGCAATGCGGACGGCACCACCAAGGAAGTCAGCTATTATCCGCGCCGTTTCACATTCTCTTACGACTTCAAGATCAAACTGCGCGTCAATACGCCGTATTTTGACGAGATGAATTTTGATCTGAACGGCTCTGACGTCGAGATCAGCGGTGTCCGCACCGAGTCCCCGAACCAGGTGCTGCGTATGGCTAATCCCGAATACAAACATTACTATCAGATGGGCGAGGAGATCAGACAGGCTCTGACCGAGGTCCGCGACACGATCCGCGAGGAGATCAACGAGGCCGCCCGTCCCAAGGAAAAGGTCATCTGCCCGTACTGCGGAGCCAGCACGATTCCGGATGCGAACGGCTGCTGCGAGTACTGCGGCGCCGCACTGACAGGCAGATAATCTGCCCGGCGTTATCAACGGTCTTAACCAGTATTTTTAATCACAAGGAGGATTATAAATGGGTCTTATTAAAGCAGCTCTTGGAGCAGCCGGAGGCATGCTTGCCGATCAGTGGCGTGAATATTTCTACTGTGAAGCACTGCCGACAAACGTTCTGGTCGCTAAGGGACAGAAGCGTGTAGGCGGACGTTCCTCCAACACCAGAGGCACAGACAATATCATTTCCAACGGATCCGTAATCGCGGTCGCGGACGGACAGTGCATGATCATCGTAGATCAGGGCAAGGTCACCGAGCTTTGCGCTGAACCCGGCGAATTCACCTACAATACGTCCACCGAGCCGTCGATCTTCTACGGAGATCTGGGACAGAACCTGAAGGCGACGTTCGCGAACCTTGGCAAGAGAATCGCGTTCGGAGGCGAGCCCCCCAAGGATCAGAGGATCTATTACTTCAACACCAAGGAGCTGATCGGCAACAAGTACGGCACACCTTCTGCGGTACCGTTCCGTGTAGTCGATGAGAGAGCGGGAATCGATATCGACATCAATATCCGCTGCTTCGGCGAATACAGCTACCGCGTAACGAACCCGATCCTGTTCTACACCAACGTCTGCGGCAACGTAACGAGTGCGTATACCAGAGATATGATCGACGGACAGCTTAAGAGCGAGCTTCTGACCGCTCTGCAGCCCGCTTTCGCCAAGATCTCCGAAATGGGCATCCGTTATTCCGCCCTTCCGGGACATACCACCGAGATCGCGGACGCTCTGAACGATGTTCTTTCTGCTAAATGGCGCGACCTGCGCGGACTTGAGATCGTTTCCTTCGGCGTTTCCTCTGTAAAGGCGAATGAAGAAGACGAAGCGATGATCAAGGAACTGCAGAAGAATGCCGCGTTCATGGATCCCAGACGTGCAGCGGCACATCTCGTCGGTTCCCAGGGAGCCGCTATGCAGTCCGCAGCTGCCAATCCGAACGGCGCCGCGATGGCTTTCATGGGCATGAATATGGCTCAGAACGCCGGCGGATTCAATACACAGCAGCTGTATCAGATGGGTGCTCAGCAGCAGTATCAGCAGCAGCAGTACCAGCAGTCGCAGGCCGCTCCTGCTCAGCCGGCAGCGGACAGCTGGAAGTGTCCGACCTGCGGACAGATGGCGACCGGCAAGTTCTGCCCGAACTGCGGGACCAAGAAACCTGAGCCGCAGCCCGCTCCGGCAGCGGCAGAGAACGGCTGGAAGTGCCCGGAATGCGGCACCATCAACCAGGGCAAGTTCTGCATGAACTGCGGGACCAAGAAGCCCGCGGGCGTACCGCAGTATAAATGCGACAAGTGCGGATGGGTCCCGCCGGATCCCAAGAACCCGCCTAAATTCTGCCCGAACTGCGGCGATCCGTTCGGCGACGAGGACGTCCAGTAATCGGCAGACAGCCTGATTTAGATCAGACATAAGAACAGCCCGTACAGGAGCGATCCTGTACGGGCTGATTTGTTTTTGCAGTGCTTACCACAGCGGTTTTTCTTCGATTTTGTCCAGGCAGTCTACGGTGTAATCCAGGGCGATTTTCGCGGATTCGAACGCGTCTTTGAGCCAGCGTTCCTGCTCTGTGAAAATGTATTTCACACCGGCCTGCTGGCAGCTCTGAGCGATCGGCACCCAGTCGTGCTCACCTTCACCGAGCGGCATCAGGTGACGCGTGCCGTCCGGCAGGATCTTGCTGTCCTTGAAGTGGACGAGATCCACGCGTCCGGCGAATTTGCGAAGGACTTCATCATATTCGACGCCGCTGCGGAAGGACGCGTGTATGCAGTAATTGAGCTGTACGTCGTCCGGCAGCAGATTCAGCAGGTATTCATAGGACGGAACCCCGTCGATCCGCGTCGTGTAATTGTAATCGTTCGGGTGGAAGCCGAGAATCAGACCGTTGGAACGGGCGATTTTGTTGAGCTCTTTGATCTTTTCGGCAAAGTCCTTCATGGCTTCCGCATTGTCGAGTTCGCGGGGGATCAGCGAGAAGACCATATAGCGGCTGCCGGTCTTGAGCGTACGGTCCATGGTTTTCTCCAGATTCGGGCCGAAGCCTTCCAGATACGGGTCCTGCGTCCCGATGCATTCGATCCCGTTGTCCTTGAGTTCTTTCGCGATGAAATCATTGCTGAGGTCAGGCGAAGCCCACTGCAGCTGGATGCGCTTATAGCCCATCGCTGCAAGCTTCACCACAGAATCGTGGAAATGCTCTTCTGTATCCAGATAAGCACGGATGCTGGAGATCTGATATCCGATTAATGGTTTCATGATGTGGCCTCCTGTTCTATGTTCTGTCCCCATTATACTGCAATACGGCAGAAATGAAAAGGGCGGAATTTGCCCTCCGGACTGCGGAAATTACTCCTGCGGCAGCTGCTCCGGTTGAAATTGACGGCGTTTCATGATAACATTGTGTATACGCACTAAAAAAGCGGCCTGACCTGCCGGCAGCGATGCCGGGGATGCCGCGGAAAGATGAGGCAGCCACAATGGCGGAGACAAGACTGATTTCATGGAATGTGAACGGGCTGCGCGCCTGTATGAAAAAAGATTTTGAAAAATCGTTCAGGCAGCTGGACGCGGACGTTTTCTGCCTGCAGGAAACCAAGATGCAGGAAGGGCAGCTGGATTTCTGCCCGGAAGGCTACAAAGCCTATTGGAATTACGCGGAGAAAAAAGGCTACTCCGGTACGGCAGTCTTTACCCGGCGGGAGCCGCTTTCCGTTTCCTGCGGTCTGGGCCTCGAGGAGCACGACCATGAGGGCCGCGTGATCCGTGTGGAGTTTCCGGACTATTATCTGGTTAACGTCTATGTACCGAACGCACAGCGGGAGCTTACAAGGCTCGATTACCGGATGACGTGGGAGGACGCGTTCCGCGCTTATGTAAATGGCCTGCGGAAGCAGAAACCCGTCCTTGTCTGCGGCGATCTGAACGTCGCGCATAAGGAGATCGACCTGAAGCACCCCAAGTCCAACCGCGGCAACGCGGGCTTTACAGACGAAGAGCGCGGCAAGATGACGGAGCTTCTGGACAGCGGGTTTATCGATACATTCCGGTATTTTTACCCGGACAAGACGGACGCGTACAGCTGGTGGTCCTATATGTTCCATGCCCGGGAGAATAACGCCGGGTGGCGCATCGACTATTTCCTGGCTTCGCAGGAATTTGCGCCGAGGCTTAAGGACGCACTGATCCATCCGGAGATCATGGGGTCAGATCACTGTCCGGTTGAGCTCGTGATCACGGACTGATTGTCCGGGAAGCCGCCGGCAGATCAGCCGCTGTCAGAGCAGGCGTCCGCAAATCCGAGCGCGGCCCGCATGTCCGCTGGCAGCGGCGCGCAGAAATGCATCGGCTGCCCGGTAATGGGATGCCGGAAGAACAGACTATAAGAATGCAGCGCCTGGCGCTGTATTTTTTTCATGTCGGGATTGTACAGGTAGTCGCCGATGATCGGACATCCGGCTGTCTTCAGGTGCACGCGGATCTGATGCGTGCGGCCGGTTTCGGGCGTTACGAGGAGCAGACTGCAGCCGTTCCGGGTAAAAAGCGTCCTGTAGGCGGTTACAGCGGTCTCTCCATGCTCCGGATCGGGGATCCGCTCGATGATGGAGCCAGGCCTGCGGCCCAGCGGCACGTCTATGACGCCATTTGCCGGGTCGGGGGCAGTTCCGGTGACGGCGAGATAATGCCGCCTTATTTCTTTGCGTGAAGCCATGTCCGAAAGGATCCCGGAAGCCGCATAGTGTTTCGCGATGATCGTAAGTCCCGAAGTGTCCCTGTCTAGCCGTGTCGGACAGCGGAAAACAAACGGTTCCCCGCGTTCTGCGAATAGTGCCGCGAGCCCGTTCGCAAGTGTGTTGTCATGATGGTTCATGGAGGGATGTGTCGGCATACCGGCCGGTTTATTGATCACCATCAGATCTTCATCCTCATACAGGATCTGAAGCTCGAGCGGCACGGGATCGATGTGCGGCGAATTCTCCGTCTCGGTGATCCGGAGGTCGATCCGGTCGCCGGCGTGGATCCTTTCGATCATCCAGACCGGCCGCCCGTTCAGGAGAACACCGTCCGGATGTTTTTTCAGCTCGATGACGGTATGCCCGGTATAGCCCATATGGCGGACAAAGCTGTCCAGCCGGCGGCCTTCATATTCAGCCGGTACGGTAAAGGTGATGACACGGGTGCGTTCAGGCACGGTGCAGATCCTTCTTTCTACGGATTTGTAAAACAGCGATCGGTAAAAAATGAGACCGGCCCCGAAGAACCGGTCTCATTAAAAATTCTGGCAGGAATTATTTGATCAGTGTGATCTTGCTGAACGCAACAGCAAGCGTGTTCGCAACGGTAGACATTGTCTTGATGAAGATATCAAGCGCAACGCCGACAACGTCCTTACGGGTATCACCAACGGTGTCACCGGTAACAGAGGACTTGTGCGCTGCAGAACCCTTGCCATGGCCCTTCAGAGATCCGCTCTCGATATACTTCTTCGCGTTGTCGAAAGCGCCGCCGGAGTTGCCCATGAAGATCGCGCGCGGGATCGCGGTGATCGTCGCGCCGACCAGAAGGCCGCCAACGAACTCAACACCGAACAGGAATCCGCCGACGATCGGCAGTACCAGAGCAAGAACGGAAGGAACAAGCATCTTCGCAAGAGCCTGCTTGGAAGCCATCTCGATCAGATCGTTGTAATCCGGACGAACGGTTCCGTCAAGGACTCCCGGGATGGAAAGCATCTTATCGCCCTCATCCGCCATCTTACGGGCGGACTCGATGGTGTTGTCGGTAAGCAGAGCGCTGAAGTACTCAACCAGAGCGCCGCCGATGATACCGCCGGCAACAACGACGAAGGAAGCGATATTCAGAATAGGCTCCTGACCGACCGCGGTGTAGTTACCTACATACGCGACGATAAGGGAAACCGTAGCGAAAGCGGCAGAGCCGATAGCGAAGCCCTTACCGATGGCGGCGGTCGTGTTGCCGACAGCGTCAAGCTTATCGGTGATAACACGTACGTCAGCCGGAAGGTGGCAGGACTCAGCCAGACCACCGGCGTTGTCGGCGATAGGTCCGAAAGCGTCGATGGAAACGGTCGTTCCAACGAATGCCAGCATGCCCAGAGCGGAAATGGCAATACCATAGGTGCCGCAGAGCTTACCGGAAAGGAACAGCGCGATACCGATCATCAGGATCGGAAGCAGGCAAGAACGGGATCCAATAGCGTCGCCCTTGGTGATAACGAAAGCGTCGCCCTCGGGAGCGATTTCGGCAAGCTCACGGGTGGGCTTGTACTCGGTGCTGGTGTAGTACTCGGTGATGGCGCCGATGGCGACACCGCTGCCGATACCCAGAACCGCAGACAGCCACGGAGAGATCCAGCCGGCCTTGAAGTCAGCATACAGAGGAACATTCTTGAAGATGATCATGCAGGCAAAGAATCCGAATACGATCGTGATACCCGCGGAGATATAGGTCGCAAGGTCCAGATCCTTGGAAGGATTGTTGCCCATCTTGCGGATGTTGGAATACGCAAGACCCAGCAGGCAGCCCAGCAGGCCAAGGCCGGCCAGAGCGACCGGGAAGGTGATCGTCGCGTTAAAGGTAGCGTCGGTAACGGTGCTTCCCAGATTCTTGAACAGCGTAACCGCGATCATCATAGAAGAAGACATGGTCGCGACAAAGCTCTCCAGAAGGTCGGAGCAGTTACCGGCGATATCGTTGACATTGTCGCCGATGAAGTCAGCGATAACGTTCGGTACACGGCTGTCGTCCTCAGGCATGTCGTGACGCATCTTCGCCAGAATATCGGAAGAAATGTCAGCAGCCTTGGTGTAGTTGCCGCCAGCGACACGGTTGAACATAGCGACAACGGAGCAGCCCAGAGAATAAGTGGAAATTCTCATGATGGTGGGATTGCACTCAAGGTTCGCAATCAGACCATGTCCGGAAGCGTCATGATTAACGCCGCAGACGATGAGGATCAGTACAAGACCGAGCAGACCGAAAGCCTGAACGCTGAGTCCGCTGATGGATCCGCCGCACAGCGCGACCTTAACGGTCTCGCCGATGGAGAGGGTCTCACGGGCCTTGTTGGAAGTACGTACATTTGCGTAGGTCGCGCTCTTCATACCAAGCACGCATACGCAGCTGCTCATCAGAGCACCGATAACGAATGTGATTCCGCTGCTTGCCTCAATAAAGAGAGAAAAGATAACAGCGACAGCGACAACAACGATCGCGACGGTTTTGAACTCCGTGCGCAGGAATGTGGATGCACCGCTCCGGATAATACCGGCCATGTCCTTCATCTCATCCGTGCCTTCGTCCATCTTCTTGATCTTGCCATAGTTGTAGAAGACGTAAAGGATGGAAAGGACTGCGATGCAGAGCATCACAAGATACCAGACCATTACTAAAACCTCCCAGGAGATTATTTTATGCTAAGCTCCCTGCCAGAAGCATAGACATCAGAAAAAAGCGCACAAGAAAAACAAACTTTCCTAATTAATATTATAAACAAAAACCGGGGAAAGTCAAGCTAAACTTGTCCCCGGCAGAAGGTTTTACAGTTCCTGGAAAAATTCGATCGATTCTCCGCTCGGCCCGGTGCAGAAAGCGATCCTTGCCGGGAACGGAGGGACGGATCCGATGACGATGTTTTTCGGCTCGGTCGTGATCGGGAATCCCGCAGCTCTGACGGTCTCTGTGATCGCGTCGGTATCTGTCACGCGGATCGCGATATGATTGATGGCACTGACCTCGTCATACGGAGAGCCGTTCGCGCCGAGCTCCATGACGCTGTCGCCGACCTGGAGCATCGAGCCGCTGCGGTCGCCTTCGCCCCATGTGCGGACGACGGGCATTCCGAGCACCTGATGATAGAAATTGAAGCTCTTGACGTAAGCGTCATAGCCAAGCGATTTGATGGAAATATGGTGCAGACCTGTGATGACAGACATGATGAAGCCCCCCTGTGAATCGGATGAATTCCTTGCTTTTATTCTATTGTAGCGGGAACAGGGAGGATTGTCAACAGGAGGGCACCGGGGCGCTGTCTGCGGATTCAGCGGTACCGTCCGGCCGCTCGAGGACGATCCGGCGGCCGCCGGTCTGTTCGTACAGACGGTGCGAGATGGAGAAGACCGTCCGGTTCTCGCAGGCTTTGCGCAGCGCGTCGAGGACGCGGGCTTCGGTCAGGGAGTCCAGACCGGATGTGATTTCGTCGAGCAGCAGAAGCTTCGGATCGGCGGCAATGGCGCGGGCGATGGAGAGAAGCTGCAGCTGGCCCTGCGAAAACAGTCCTGCGGAGAAGGCGGTCTGTTCCTTTTCGGGCAATGCTTCGACGGTCGGCAGCAGTCCGACAGTGTCAAGAGCCGCAAGAACGGCTTCCCGGGAGATCCGCGGATCGGAAAGACTGATTTGGTCTTCGATGGTGCCGGGAACCGGACGGAAGGTCTGTTCGACATATCCGTACAGGAACCGTTTCCAGGCATCCGGGATTTCTTCCGGATCCTGTCCGAAGACGCGGATCGTACCTTTTTGCGGTGTGTAGAGGCCGAGGATCAGCTTAAACAGCGTACTTTTGCCGATACCGGTCCGGCCTGCGAGCGTGACGCTTTCCTCCGGCATCAGCTCCAGGCTGAAATCCCGCAGGATCGGGATCTCCGGCACATAGGAGAAGGAAAGATCCGTACAGGACACAACGGGATCTGCTGTGGAGTTTACGGCAGCGCCGGGCTGTGTATCCGTATCCGGTACGGGTTCCGCTGTCTCCGGCGGACAGACGCGCTCCGCGGCCTGCAGCAGTTCGCGGATACGGGAAATACCGGCAAAAGCCGTCTGGACGTTCTGAATCTCCATGCCGATCGCTTCCAGCGGCTCAAAGATTTTGCTGACGTAGGAGATCATGGCCGCGGCTCCTCCGACCGTCAGGCCGAACAGGGATGCAAACCGTCCGCCGGCACTGGCGCAGCACATCATGACAGCGACCAGAAAAGCGCTCGTAAACAGGATGATCGGCGAGTAAATCGCGTCATAGAAATTGGATCGCTCCATAGCCTGGAAGCCGTCACGGATAAAGCGGGAATAGCGCTTGCGCATCCAGCCTTCCGCGCGGAAAACGTGCAGAGCGCGGAGATTGTGCAGTGTTTCGGGGATCTGCGCGTTCGCGCTGCCGACAGCCTTCTGACGGTCCTTCTGCGCTGCAAGCATTCTCTTCTGGAAGAGCCGTGTTATGTAGAAAAGCACGGGCAGGAGCAGGATGAGCAGCATGCCGAGACCGGTACTGCGGGTAAAGACCACGATCAGGATGCTGATGACCTTGCATACGTCAGCCGCCATACTGACGATACCGCTTGTAAAAAGCGTTTCGACGGCGGAGACGTCATTGACGATCCGAGAGACCGTAACGCCGGATTCTGTAGTGACATAATACTCTGCGGGCAGACGGTACAGCTTGTCCGCCATGATGCTGCGAAGGGAATGGGTGATTTTCTGGCCGAAAACCGCGATCAGGACCTCACGTCCGGAATCGGTGAGTCCGCCGAGTGCCGTCAGGGCGAAGTATAGAATCGCGTAGCGGAGGATATTTCCCTCCAGAATATGGTCGATCAGCTCCGCGAGAACCAACGGAGGATATACCGAGATGATGACGGACGCCGCAATCATAAGGACGAGAAGCAAGGTCAGAAAGCGATGCTGCCAGACGGCACGCGCAAGCCCTTTGCCAAGCGGATCCGACGCTTTTGTTTTACGCATTTTCGGCTCCTCCTTTCTGCAGATTCCAGAGAGCACGGTATTTTTCGCTGCCGGCTAGCAGCTCTTCATGAGTCGATTCGGTGACGGTCCCGTTTTCCATCCAGAGGACCTTATCCACCTCGTCAAAATGTGTGATCCGGTGTGTGATCAGAAGAATGATCGCGCCGGGATCACGCAGCCTGCTGAAAATACGGGTTTCGGTCGGCATGTCGACTGCCGCGAAAGGATCGTCCAGAACGTACAGCGGCGCGGGATGCGCCAGGGTACGGGCGAGTGCGACACGTGCCTGCTGGCCTCCGGAAAGCGTTGTTCCGCTTTCGCCGAGTACTGTGTCGGCACCTTCCGGCAGGTCCCTGATTTCATCCGTAAGAGAGACCGTATCCAGGATTCCCGCAAGATCCGTACTGTCCGCGCCTAAACAGACATTGTCCGCCACGGACGCCGTCAGCAGCTCCGGCTGGTGTCCCTGATAGGATATATAACGGCGGTCCTGCGGCAGTGCAGACCATTCCGTGCCGCTCCAGAGGATCTGTCCCTCATAAGGAGTACCGGCAGCCTGCGCGTTCACAGGTAGGAAAACCTTGCCAAGCGTGCTTTTTCCGCAGGCAACTTCACCGGTAACACCGATGATCTGTCCCGGCTGCGCGGTAAAGGAGACGTTGTGCAGGATTTCCGGACCGTTTTCATAACGATAGGAAAGACCGGAGACACGGAGATCGGCCGGTTCGGCAGGATCTGCAGGCGCGTCCTCATACGGAGGATCGAGCAGCTCGCGGACGCGTCCCCAGGAGACTTTGGCTTTCTGGATCGCGTTGAAGAGGCGGGCTGCCTTGGAAGATTTGACCGCCAGTTTGACAAAACAGGCCAGATAGGCCGAAAAAGCAGCGATGTTCCAGTATCCGGACCGGACATAGCGGGATCCGAGCCAGAGAATCAGGAACGCGCCGATCATGGATACGATATGGTACAGCGGCTGCATGGCGTTTGCGAAAATGTTGGAAATGACAGCCCGTTTCTCATAGTCGGTGAGGACGCTCTCATACAGTTCATTCTGATGCCGCTCCTGTCCATGGACACGGTAGACCAGCGCGTTTTGTACACGGTCCAGCGTCCGGCCGTTCAGTACACCGGTGCTTTTCTTCAGTGCGGCCGCGCTCTCTGTAACAGGCTTTTTAAGCCTCTCCGCGATCACATAGGCAAGCGGGGGGAAAAGCAGGACAAGAACCGTCAGGCGAAGATCATAAAAGGTCAGCATGAATAAATACGCGATCAGCGCGACACCGGTGTCGAAGATCTCCGTCACCGATTTGCGGATGCCTTCCACACAATCGTCTACATCTGACAGTGCTTTGGTCATCATCGTTCCGTCGTCTGAAGCGCCGGCCTTTTCATGGATCAGGTTGCCGTAGAGGGTATCCTTCATACGGCGGTTCAGGTTGTTTGCGAATTTGCGGACGTACAGGCGCTTGACCGCGCGTACGGCCTGGACAAAGCCGATCACGCCGACATAGATGAGCGCCAGGCGGAACATGTCCTCTTTGGTGCGGAGGCCGTTCAGAATGTCGCTCAGCGTCTGGGCAAGCTGTCCTTCAAAATACGGGCCGGCGATGATGCCGAGATTGTACAGGATACCGGTGACGGTGATCAGGACGAGCAGCCATTTTTCCCGGACCAGATAAGAGCCGAGAAGGTTTTGTTTCGTTTTGTTCATTTTGGTGTATCAGCGTCTCCTGTTAGGGTGTTTCTGTCGGATGTGTCCTGCGCGGCGGCGAGCAGTGCACGGACTTCCGGGAAGCCGGCGCGGCTCTCTGCATGCGATTTCCGGTAAAGTTTATCAAGTGTCCGGAGGAACGCGGTTCGCTCCTCTTCGTCAAGGCTGTCGATCAGCCAGGCATAGAAGACGGATTCGACGGATTCTTTGGAATCACGCAGATCTCCGGCTTTTTCCGTCGGATACAGGAGCTGTGCCCGCTGATCATCCGGATTGGTTTTGCGGGTGAGGTAGCCTTTTTCCTCCAGGTTGGCTGTCCGGCGGGCGACTGCGCCTTTATCCATATTCAGGGCTTCGCAGACGTCTTTCTGCGAAATGCCGGGATTATGCCGGATCAGATGGATCATATCGATCTCGCCCGAACCGACAGCCTCAGCCCGCAGCGAAGAGACCAGCAGCCTGTTGACTTCGCGGGCGATCTTAGTGATCTGCCGGCCAGGATGTTCTCCGGTAAAGTGTTCATGTTCTCTCATATAAAAACCTCCTGACGGAAAAATTAGTTGCAATATCAACTAATTGGATGATACTGCAACTAATTTGCCCTGTCAAGAGGTAAATGCAAGAATTTATAACGGTTTTTTGCGGCCTTTGGCTGCTCCGGCGGGAGGTCAGGCTTCCGTTACCGTGGTGGCCTGACCGTCCGACTGCGCGTCCAGGAAGGCGAAAAGCTCTTTATAATAGCGGATGCGGAGGGCGAGGTCGGCGTTGTTGAAGATCTCATGCTCGGAAGCGAACCGGACGAGTTTTGTGTTGCCGGACCCTGCAGCGAAGCGTTCCTGCGGCTCGGGGCTGACGAGACTGTCCTTTTCCGCCTGGAACAGGATCACCGGAATCTGTACTTTCGCCGCTCCTTTCACCAGTTTGCGGTCGGCGGAGATGCTCTGGACAGCCCAGCGGTTCGTCGCGGCGCAGGTCTTATACGCGTCGTTGGACACACGCAGATTGAACTGATACCAGAAACGGGCCTCGGACTGACCGCTCTCCGGATTGAAATCCGGTCTGCCGGTCCAGTGATTGTTGCCGAAAGAGATCTCGTCCGCTTTGCCTCTCAGTTTACTGACGCCGTACATCGCGTAGACCATCCAGTCCTTGATCGGTCCGAGCTGGATCCCGTGCATGGGGGAGCTCAGCACCGCCGCGGAGAAAACGTCCGGGTATTTTTCCAGGAAAAGCGTCCCGATCGCGCCGCCCATCGAATGGCAGTAAAGAAGCAGCTTCTGATCCGGAGCCTCAGGCTTAACGATCTCACGGATGAAAAGGGACAGATCTTCGACATATTCGTCATAGCTGTGGATCTGTACAAGATCGAACTGGTCCGTTTCACGCCCGGAGAGGCCGTGTCCGCGGTTCTCCAGGAAGAAGAACGAGAAGCCGGCCTGCGTGAAATACCACGCGAGCTCCTGATATCTCCCGAAGAACTCACAGAAACCGTGGACCATCACGATGGCCGCGCGGCTGTCCGGGACCAGATTGTACCGGTAATGCAGCTTCATACCGTCCGGCGCGGTCAGATATCCGTCCTGTACATCGCTTCCGACCCACGGCTCGACGCTGTCACGCATGATCGGCGCAAAATTCTTCTCTCCGAGCACTCTGACGATTCTTTCCATAATGACAGCTCCTTATTCTTTCCCGCCGAAAAGCTCAACGGCTTTGGCCGGGTAATTTGTAATGACAGCGTGAACGCCCATATCGCGGCAGTAGAGAAGGTCTTTCTCCGTATTGACGGTCCAGACGTTCACATCGAGGCCGCGCGCCGCGCAGTCCTCCATATAATGCGGATACTGCAGATTCGCGATGTGCGGGTGCAGAGCAGTCACGTGATGGGCCGCTCCGTAGCCGGGCATGTCATAGGTGCCGTCCGAATAGAGGAAAGCGGTCTGCGCCTGCGGGTCGAGCTCCTGGATTTTCAGGATGGAGTAGTGGTTGAAGGACGAATAGATCACCCGGTCCTGCATGCCGTATTCCTGCGTCAGCCGGACGGTCTTCTCCTCCAGATCTTTGTAGAAAACGATGCCGGTCTTTAGCTCGATGTTGATCGTGAGGCCCGTAGGCTCGAGCAGCTCGAAAACTTCGCGCATCGTGGGGATCCGTGTTCCTTCATATACATAATTGTGGTTGCAGAAATCGAACTCTTTGAGCTCGGCAAGCGTCATGCTCCCGATCGGACCGTGCCCATTGGATGTCCGATCGATCCGTTCGTCATGACAGACGATGACCTCGCCGTCTTTAGTCAGCTGGACGTCCAGCTCTACGCCGTCCGCCTTCATCTCTGCCGCCAGCTTAAACGCGGGCAGCGTGTTCTCCGGGGCGTATCCGCTTGCTCCGCGGTGCGCCCAGACCAGAGGTGTATTCATTTGTAAACACTCCTTTCTGTAAATATCATATCATATTCCGCAAAGGGTTGCAATCGGATTCTTTTTGTTATAAGATACTTCTAACCTAAGAGCTGCGATAAAACAGCCAAGAGGAGGATACATCATGACACTGAATGAACTGCCCATCGGGAAAAGCGCGACTGTCACGCGCATCGGCGGATCCGGCGCGCTGCGGCAGCATTTCCTGGATATGGGCCTTCTGCCCGGCCAGGACGTGACGATGGTCAAACACGCGCCGATGGGGGACCCTGTGGAGCTCCGCGTGCAGAGCTATGCTCTGACGCTGCGGCTTGCAGACGCGGCCCGCATCGATATAGAAAACGTCCGGGACGCGACAGAGACATCCGGACGGGACAAAGCCCACTACCCGGATAAAGAACACCCCGGCCTTGGCGAAGGCGGCAAATATCACGTGAAAGCGGACGAGAATCCTGTTCCGGAAGGGACGGTACTGACGTTTGCGCTTGCCGGCAACCAGAACAGCGGCAAGACCACGCTTTTTAACCAGCTGACCGGCTCGAATCAGCACGTCGGCAATTTCCCCGGCGTGACCGTCGACCGCAAGAGCGGCGTGATCAGAGGCCACAAAGACACTTCCGTGACGGATCTGCCAGGCATTTATTCCATGTCCCCGTACAGCAGCGAAGAGATCGTCTCCCGTAATTTCATCCTGGATGAGCATCCGCTCGGGATCATCAATATCGTCGACGCGACGAATATCGAGCGCAATCTGTATCTGAGCATGCAGCTGATGGAGCTCAACGTGCCGATGGTGCTTGCGCTGAACATGATGGACGAGGTCCGTGAGAACGGCGGGACGATCCGCGTTAACCTTATGGAGGAGATGCTCGGCATCCCGGTCGTTCCGATCTCCGCGGCCAAGGGCGAGGGTATTGAAGAGCTGATCAGCCATGCGCTGCATGTCGCCCGTTATCAGGAGAGGCCCGGCCGGCAGGATTTCTGTGATCCGGAGGAGGACGGCGGCGCGGTGCACCGCTGCCTGCACGCGATCATGCACCTGATCTGGGATCACGCCGAGCAGGCCGGGATCCCGGTGCGTTTTGCCGCGGCCAAGATCGCCGAGGGAGATTCCCTTGTACTTGAGAAGCTGAATCTGGACCAGAACGAGAAAGAGATGCTCGAGCACGTGATCCTTCAGATGGAGACGGAGCGCGGGCTTGACCGGGCGGCGGCCATCGCGGATATGCGGTTCGATTTTATCCGCAAAGTCTGCGAGAACTGCGTCGTGAAGCCGCACGAGAGCAAGGAGCAGATCCGCAGTGCGCGGATCGACCGCGTCCTGACCGGCAAATATACGGCGATCCCGATCTTTATCCTGATCA
Organism: Bacillota bacterium; assembly: GCA_017441925.1. Classification (GTDB taxonomy): domain Bacteria; phylum Bacillota; class Clostridia; order Lachnospirales; family Bianqueaceae; genus RUG12817. The sequence goes on along the minus strand of JAFRUE010000003.1, from coordinate 164,556 downwards.
TGGGACTGATCTTCTACCTGACGTTCAATCTGATCGGCGCCTTCCTGCAGGATTTTTTCGCGGGAGGCATCGAATATCTGCAGACGATCGTGGGCGGAGCGCTGGAAAGAGCGGGCGGCAGTCCGTTCATCCGGTCGCTCATCATTGACGGAATCTTTAACGGCGTCGGCGCGGTCATCAGCTTCCTGCCGATCATCGTGACGCTGTTCTTCTTCCTTTCCATGCTGGAAGATACGGGATATATGGCGCGTGTCGCTTTTGTGATGGACAAGCTGCTCCGGCATATCGGACTGTCGGGGCGCAGCATCGTCCCAATGCTGATCGGATTCGGCTGTACTGTCCCCGGTATCATGGCGAGCCGGACGCTGCCGTCCGAACGGGACCGCAAGATGACGATCCTGCTCACGCCGTTCATGAGCTGCAGCGCAAAGCTGCCGGTCTACGGTTTCTTCACGGCGGTCTTCTTCCCGGGTAAGGGCGGGTTCATCATGATCGGTCTGTATGTGCTGGGCATTGTTTTCGGCATACTGACGGCGCTGCTGATGAAGAACACGGTCTTCCGCGGCGAGCCGGTCCCTTTCGTCATGGAGCTGCCCAATTACCGCATGCCGAGCCTTAAGAGCGTCGGCAGGCTGCTCTGGGAAAAGGCGCGCGACTTCCTGCAGCGGGCGTTTACGATCATCTTCTTTGCGACGATCGTGATCTGGTTCCTACAGAGCTTCGGGACGAATCTGCAGCTGGTCGAGGACGCTTCCCAGAGCATTCTGGCTAAGATCGCCGGGATGATCGCGCCGGTATTCCGTCCGGCGGGATTCGCGGACTGGAGGATCTCGACCGCGCTCGTGACCGGTTTCACGGCAAAAGAAAACGTCGTATCCACGCTGTCGGTCCTTTTCGGAAGCACTTCAGTACTTACAGAGGTCCTGTCCACGGCTTCGGCCGGAGCGCTGCTCGTTTTCTGCCTGCTGTATACGCCCTGTGTCGCGGCGGTCGGCGCCGTCCGCAGAGAGCTTGGACATAAATGGGCGATCATCATGGTCGTATTTCAGTGCCTGCTGGCCTACGCGGCAGCAGTTCTCACTTATACAATATTCGGATAAAGGGGGACTGTAACATGCTTAAGGAATTAAGCCATATCGGAGTCAAAACATGGGATCTGGAGAAGTCGATGGCGTTTTATATCGACAGGCTCGGCGGAGAGGTCGTCCGGGATGTGTTTTCTGTGGACGGTAAAGCCCGCTACATCTATGCGGAGATCGCACAGTGCATTGTGGAGCTGATCCCGGCGGAGTCGGAGAACGATCAGGGCGTGGAGCATACTGCGTTCCTGCTGCTCGACAAGTCGCTGGATGAGACGTTCGAGCGGTGCGTCGCGGCAGGCGCCGGGGTCGACGTCGCGCCGCGCACGGCCTATTCCGGCGTCGGCCGGCTGTGCTTCATGACGGAGCCGTCAGGACTCAGGATCGAAGTGGTCGAGCGCGAAGAACATCTGCGCAAGGATTTTGCCGGCAAGGGCTGGATCAGAAATTATCTGTACAACCAGCTTCCGATGCCGGAAGGCGCAAAGGATACGATCTTCCGGATCTTCCGGGACGGGATGGGCATGGAGCAGCGCGGGGACGATCTGGTTTTCGGCGCGGATACGCTGAAATACCGCGAGAACGCCGAGCCGGAATTTGTGCTGCAGGCCAAGGATGAAGAGACGCTCAACAGGCTTGCGGAAGGCGCGGAGGTCGTTCCCGATGACGGAGAGGGCATTGTCCTGCTTTCACCGGAGGGCGTCAGAGTCCGCATCGTTCTGTAAATTGGGGGGACAGAACAGATGAACCAGACAGTCGGAGCTCCCGTTCAGATCCGGAGAAGCTCTGACGATCCGCACACACCGGCGCCGCATCGGACCGGTGTGTATTTTTTACTTGACAAAAGACCATAATGAATAGATAATAGGTATATCATAATACGGTACGTTTATAATATTGGAGGGATCTATATGGCAGAGAAAATCGTCCGTAATACTACGAAGAAATCCGCGCCGGCCGCCAAACCGGCAGAGAAGGCCGCACCGGCCGCCAAGCAGGCTGCGGAGACCGTAAAGAAAACGGCAAACAAGCAGCAGACCGTGATCACGCCCAACAAGCCGACGGGCGGCAGCACGGTAGGACTGCGTATCGGCGCGTGCGTTCTGTGGCTGCTTGCCATCGCATGCGAAGTGCTGGCAATTATGGTGCTGATGGAGTATTTCATCCCGCCGTTTAATGCCATGACTTTTCTGATCATCGCGATCGTGCTGGATATGGCCCTTGCCATCATCGCGGCGCAGCTCTGGAAGAAAGCGAACCACATCAAGCCGATGAGCGAGAAGCGCGGCAAGTTCCTGTTCTATCTCTGGAATGAGCTCGGCGTGATCATGGCGTGCATTTGCTTTATTCCGCTGATCATTCTGCTGCTTAAGAACGACAAGCTTGACAAGAGGACCAAGACCATCACCGCGATCGTTGCGGTCGTTGCGCTTCTGATCACAGGAGCAGCATCCGCCGACTATGATCCGATCACGGCGGAGGAGAAGCAGCAGGCAGAGCAGCAGATCTCTGACGATGTATACTGGACGCAGTTCGGTCATAAATATCATCTGAACGCTGACGAAGAGGGCGGCTGCCCGTATATCCGGTCTTCCAGCACCCTGTATAAGGGCAGTGTAACGGAAGCCATCGAAGCCGGACGTACGGCGATCTGTTCCTACTGCGCAGGTCATTACGCGCAGGAGATGGGACTCGATCTGGATCAGCTGAACATTGAAGGCGGCGTAGTCGAAGAGGGGGATTAATATGGGATTCAGTTTAGGTTCAGTCGGAACGGCCTATTCCGGCAGCGGGCTGTCTGCGATCGCAAGACGGTCCAAGGTCAAACAGGATGATGTCGCGAAAGTACTTGCTGTCGGTCTTCCGACGCTTGTCGGCGGTATGAACCGCAACGCGGCCGAGGCGGGCGGAGCAGAGGCGTTGGCCCGCGCTCTGACGCAGCATGAAGCCGCGGATATTTCCGATCCCGGTGCTTTTCTTGCATCATCGGATCTGCAGGACGGCAAGAAGATCGTAAACCACGTGCTCGGAGCCGATCAGGATGAGGCGATGGAGGAGATCTCCAGAGCAACAGGTGTTTCCAAGTCCAAGGTCGGAACGATCCTGGCACTCGCGGCTCCCCTGCTCCTGTCGTTACTGGGACAGCAGAACAGTTCCGCTTCCCAGGCAGGTAACGGCGGCGGACTCCTTAGCCTGTTAGGCGGCCTGCTTGGCATGGGTTCATCCCAGCAGAGCCAGCAGACAGTCTTCCAGATGGCGCCTCAGCAGAACGCGTACCAGATGACCCCGCAGCAGAACGTGTTCCAGCAGATAGCTCCGCAGGCGACGCAGCAGGCAGCGCCCTCCGGAATGAATCTGATCAGCACGCTTCTTGGTGGCGGCGGAGCATCTTCTTCGATCGATCTGTTCTCCTCGCTTCTCGGCGGCGGACAGCAGACCCAGACACAGTCACAGGGACTGGGTTCGCTTTTCGGCGGCGGGCAGCAGGTCCAGCAGCAGAACTTCACGCTTGCCGGCCAGCAGCAACAGCAGGTCCAGCAACAGCAGCAGGACGATAATTCAGGATTCCTGTCCATGCTCATGAATCTGCTTCACTGATAACGAATGATCCGGACAGCCGCGTCATCAGGACGCGGCTGTTTTTATGCCGGCCGTGCGGGACGGATACAGCGGATCCGGCAAAATCGGCAGATTCCGGCGCAAAAAAAACAGAGTGCGGATCCGCTCGGAATGTGGTATAGTATCTTTTGTGAATCGATGAAAGAGTTTCACTTACGGAGGTAATTATATGGCAAACGAAGAGAAACGGAATGAACTATTCCTGCTCAGCGCGGTCTTTCTGTTCTGGTTTTCGACCTATACATATCCGTCGTTCCTGACGACGTACGCGGTCAATACGCTTGGCGCGACCAAGGTTTTCGCCGGCACGATCGTTGGCAGTTACGGCCTGACGCAGATGATCCTGCGTATCCCGCTCGGTATCGCGTCCGACGCGCTGAAAAAGCGCAAGATGTTCGTTATGATCGGTTTTGTATTGTCGATCGTTGCCTCTGCCGGATTGTCCGTTGTCGCGCTGCTTGCCGGCCGGGAGAAAGTTCCGGAAGGGCTGGCATACGCGGCGCTGATCTTCCGCGGGATCTCCGGAATGATGGCGGCGACATGGGTCAATTTCTCCGTCCTGTATTCCTCCAGTTATAAAGGAGACCAGGTAGCGGCAGCCATGAGCCGTCTTGCTCTCCCGCAGACAGGCTCCCAACTTATTGCGATGCTGCTCGGATCGCAGATCGCAGGGCATTTCGGCGAGTTCTGGGCTTTCCTGCTCGCGACTGTTGGCGGAGTTGCCGGACTCATCGTGATGTCGCAGGTCAAGGAACAGAGGCCGACAGGCGAGCCGATGACGGTGAAAGGTTTCCTTGAAGTCGCGAAGAACCGCGAGCTGATTACGGGGACAGTTCTTGCGACCGTCTATCAGCTTGTCGTCTGGGCAACGGTCCAGGGATTTGTGCAGAACTGGGCACGCGACGTGATCGGTTTCACGACAGCGCAGCTGGGTTATCTGTCGGTTGCGAACCTCCTGCCGAATACGATCCTGGCAAGGCTCTCCGGCACGGTCTTTGCACCGAAATTCGGCCGTAAAACAGTGCTCGTCGGTGGATTCGTCTTTATCGCGGCAGCCTGTTTCCTGTATCCGTACACGAGATCGCTTGTGTCCCTGCTGGCCGTGCAGGCACTGCTCGGCGCGGGCGTCGGACTGATCGTTCCGCTGACGATGGCGAGCGCGGTTGAAACGGTCCCGAATACTAAGCGCGGCGCGGCGATGGGCATTTATCAGGCAATTTACGGCCTCGGCATGTTCCTGGGACCGGTCATTGCCGGCGCAGTGATCGAGAGATTCTCCGGCAGCGCGGCGACCGATACGATCCCGGTACAGGGCTACATCGCGAATTTCTATGTGGCTATGGCTATGGCGATTGCCGGCGGCGTGCTGGCGCTCATCTTTACCTCTAACAAAAAGAAAGCCTGAGCCGAAGCGGTTTTTGGCATAATAAAAAGAGACGGGGTCACAGAAAAAGCCCTCCTTACATGGATAAGGAGGGCTTTTTGGCTTATTAAGGGCGTTGCGACCCGTCAGGACCGGATCAGTCTTTTTTCTGATACGAAGTAAGCCCCAGATCCTGCTGGAATTTCCTGTACAGGAAGCAGCAGACGATGAACGTGACGGCCTCTGTAAACAGTACGGCGAACCAGATCAGATCCTGATCGTGGAAAATCGCCGAGATCAGCGCGAAGCTTCCGACTAAGAGTACAGCCTGGCGCATCAGATTGAGGAAAAGCGTATACCGGGCGTGATCGAGTGCCTGCATCGCTGTGCTCCGCAGCATGGTGACCGCGCCGAGCGGCAGGGTAAGGATGCAGATCCGCAGGCAGATGATGCCGACGCTGCGCATATAGTCGCTCGCGGAGAAAAGCGTCAGGATTACGTTCGGGATCAGCTCCAGGACCACCATCAGGAACAGCATGAGGACAGCGCCTGCTCCGACGGAAAGGCGGATGGTTTCCTTTACACGGTCCTTATGTCCGATACCGTAGTTGTAGGAAAGAACAGGGACAACGCCGTTATTCAGACCGAAGACCGGCATATAGCAGAAATTCTGCAGCTTGATCCAGATCCCGTAGACCGCGGTCGCCGTCGTGGAATAGGTCAGAAGGATCTGATTGATGAAGAAACTGACGACGGAAGACAGACCCATGGTGATGATGGACGGCAGACCGACCCGAAAGATATCCGCAGCGGCTTTCATCTTAAATCCCAGCCGGAACAGATCCCGCCGGACAGGGTGGTTATAGCGCAGATTCAGCAGGAAGGCGATGATCATGGAGAAAATCTGTCCTCCGATGGTCGCGATCGCCGCGCCGGCAATACCCAGTTCGGGAAAGAAGCCGATGCCGAAGATCAGCAGCGGGTCAAAAATCAGGTTGAAGACCGCGCCTGCCGCCATTGAGAGCATCGATAGCGTTGCCCGGCCGGACGAAACGAGCAGACGTTCATAATACTTACTGAAGATCGAACCGAAGGCAAAAATCCAGTTGATGGAAAGATACGTCGTACCATAGATGGCGATCTCTTCGACGTTTGTCTGGAACCGGTAGAGCGGCCCGGCGGCGAAGAACCCGAGCAGCAGGAAGAATACCGAGAAGATCAGGCAGAGTCCGGTCATGGTCTGAATGACGGCAGAAGCGCCTTCCTTGTCGTTCATACCCATTTTGCGTGACCAGACGGCACTGACGCCGGTTGCGGAACCGATCGCGAGCGCGGTTATGATCTGCTGCATCGGGAAAGCCAGAGACACCGCCGTCAGAGCATTCTCGGAGATTCTCGCGACAAACATCGAGTCCACGATGTTGTAGAGGGCCTGGATAAAGAAGGAGATCATCATAGGAAGACTCATCTTCACCAGCACGTTTCTGACCGGGAGCTCGGCCATCATTTTCATTTTGTCGTCATTGTGGTTCATAGTGATTCCTCCGGAAATAAAACGTCACATCTGCGGTTTCCAGCGGCCTCGCAGATAATGGATACTGAAGAGGACGCACAGAAGCAGGTTGTGAGCGATCATGCAGGCCCAGGCGGAGACGAGTCCGTAGCCCAGGAGCTGCGTGCAGACAAAGGTGCCGGCGATGCGGACACACCACATGCCGATAATATTAAAGATGAACGGAGCAACGGTTTTGCCGACGCCCTGCATCATACCTTCGATCACGATCGGGATCCCGTAAAAAGGCTCTGAAAGCGCGACCATACGCAGAACCGTCGAGCCGAGCCGGATGACTTCGGGGTCTTTTGTGAAAATACGGACCAGCGACGGCGCGAAGGCGAAAAGCAGTCCGCCGGTGATGACCATGAGGCAGACTTCCAGCGGGATGATCGTACGGGACAGATCTTTAAGCTTACGTTCGTCGTGAGCGCCGTAAGCGTTGCCGGCAAGCGTTGCTGCCGCCGTCTGCATGCCCCAGCCCGGGATGTAGAAACCGGATTCGACGGTATTCGCGATCGTGTGCGCCGCCGTGGACGTCTCTCCCAGAGAGTTGATCATCGACGCGAAAGCGACAAAACCGAACGTCGTCGCGAAGCGCTGCAGCATATTGGGGAACGCAACGCGAAAACACGGCCGGAGAATGTTCAGATCCGGACGCTTGCGCTGTCTGCGCGGGGAGATCCGCGGATGACGCCACAACGCGATCGTCATGACCGTACCGCCGACGACGAAGGCCAGCGCGCTCGCGATGGCAGCGCCGTCGATCCCCCAGCCCGCGCCGGGGATATGCAGGGCAAACCTGCCGATCTGTACTGTATGCGGCCCGTAGATCAGGAAATAGTTCATTACAACGTTGATAACGTTGACGAGAATGCCGACTTTCATCGGCGTCCGGGTGTCTCCGGCCGCGCGGAGAAGCGTCCCGAAGATGATGCTCGCCGCGCGGAACAGCATCGGGGTGTAAATGATCAGGAAATACCGGGAAGCCATCTTGCGGATCGAGGGGTCGACCCGCATCCAGACCGGAACCATGCCGCTGAGACCGCAGGTGAGCGCCGTGAAAAAAATACCGGAAAGCAAGGTGATCGTGACGGCCTGGCCGGAAGCCTTACGGGCGTCCTCCCCTCTGCCGGCGCCGATCGACTGCGAGATATAAGCCAGGAAGCCCACACCGATCGCAGAGATGGTGTTTCCGATCATCCAGTTGACAGAGGCGGTCGCGCCGACAGAAGCCGTTGCCTGCGTTCCGAGCGTACCGACCATCGCTGTGTCGATATACTGAACAGCAGTCTGCGTCAGCTGCTCCAGCATTGTGGGCAGCGCGAGCGCAAGGATCGTCGGCAGCATCACCCGGAAAGAGTTTTCTCTGGGTGTTTTACGCATGGGCTGCGGCTCCTTCTTCATTCGTCCGTCCGGGCGTGCTGCCAGCCGGATGATCGGCTTCCGGCTGACCGGCAGACGCCGGGCACTGTGCACGCAGCATATGGATCGGCCGGCCTTCCTTGCGGAACTGCAATTCGTATTCGGTCGGGATCGCCTGTACGGAAGTGTCCCCGGCATCCGGACGGTAATCATCCTCCGAGGCAAGTATTGTCCAACCGCGGGCGGGGAGTTCTTCCAGAGAGAACGAATAGAGAATATCGCTGTCTGTTTTCAGATACAGGATACCTCCCGGAGCGAGGATCCTCTCATAAAGGGACAGGAAACGCGCTGAAGTCAGGCGCCTTTTGGCGTGCTTGGCCTTGGGCCACGGATCGCTGAAATTCAGATACAAGGCGTCGATCTCGCCCGGTTCAAAATAGTCCGGGAGATCTTCCGCTTCGGAACGGATCAGACAGATGTTGTGAAGCGCGGCTGCCGGGATCAGCCTGTCAAGAGCCCCTGCGGCTTTGCACAGGACTGAGCCGATCCGCTCCACGCCGATCCAGCCTTCAGAAGGGACCGCACGGGCAGCGTCTGTCAGGAAGCGGCCTTTCCCGGTACCGATCTCCAGATTCAGGCGCGGGGCACCCAACCGCTCCCTGTAATGCCCGCGAAGGGCAGGGGGATCCTGGATGACATAAGAAGACGCGGCAAGGATCTCAGCATTGTTTCGGACAAAGTGATTACGCATGATCAGGCTCCTGTTGACTGTTGTTGCTGAAAGAAAAAAGCAATACCAAAGCCGGCAGCTTCGATATTGCCTTACGTGAGCCATTCGGGACTTGAACCCGAGACACCTGGATTAAAAGTCCAGTGCTCTACCGACTGAGCTAATGGCCCGGCCTGCTGAACTGTCCCCTTTTACAGACCGTACGGGAAGTCAGCTATCAAAATATATCACAGGTTTACAGAAATGTCAAATGCTTTTTTGCGTTTATTTGTGATCTGTCCGGGCTGCGGCCGCGTTACAGCGGTGCGTTGGCGGTCACAAGTGAGATGACGGTGAAAACTACCGCCGCCGCGGCAAACCACACGAGCCCCGGCAGTGCGCCGGCAAACGGCATCGGGGCGTCGCCGGATTCGGTCGTTCTGCCGATGAGCAGTCCTTCCCGGTGGTTGATATAGAAGATCCGGACAAGACACCAGATTGCCATCGCAAGGAGAATGAAAATGACGATCAGCAGTCCCGCGGTAGGCGCAGCCAGATCAAGCGCCTCGGAAGACACGGCAGAATCCTCCGCGGCAATGCCGGCATCCGTCAGCCGGTATGCCAGAAAGAGCTGCGTGCCGTTGATGACTCCATGTGCAAGGATCGCCGGCCAGACGGAATCGGCCCCGATCGCGACGAGAGCGCAGAACGCGCCGAAAAAGACCGCGTAGAGAGCCTGCTGCGGATTGAGATGCAGCATCCCGAAGAAAAGCCCGCAAAGCAGGGCAGCTGCATAGATGTTCATATCTTTGCAGCCCGACAGGAAGATGCCGCGGCAGATCAGTTCTTCAAATAAAGCCGGCAGAACAGCTACACAGAGGAAACTGATCCAGAAAGGCCGCGCGAGGTACTGAACCATAGAGTCGTCGACATAGTTATGAAAAAGCGACGAGCTGAAGGCGGAGAGCAGCATGAGCGCAGGCTGGACGAGCAGCGCGAACAGAAACGCGAGCACAAAAGTATAAGCCTTTGGCCGCTGAACCCGCAGAGCCTCGCGGGGGCTTTCTTTTGTCAGATAAAAATAAACAAGGATCGGCAGCAGGAACTGCAGCCCGTAGAAAAGCCCGTACTGCAGAAGCAGGCTGTCGGAACCGGTCTTAGATAAAAGGACCGAGATCAGGACGCTTCCCACGACCATAACGAGCATCATGGAAAACGCAAAGATCCCGGCCCTGCGGAAGTTCTGCATTATTCGATGACCAGCGGTGTTTCGTAATCGATGACACCGATATAGAACGTACCGGCGTTCATGGTGATCTCTTTGCCGTCGGGAGAGGTGACTTCAATACGGTCATACTCGCTCTCACGGCTCCACTTGATCGGCTCATAGGTACCATTAGAAATATAGTAACCTTCACCGCCCATAGTGTCAATGTGACGGTATCCGTCGCTGGAATAATACTCATCCGACTGCAGGATCAGAACGTTCGTATAGGCAAGCTGTTCACCAGTGCTCTGATCGTAATGGATCTCTCCGCTGTGGAATTTATAATACTTATGATCCTCAGGATGATATTCCAGGTCGGTGTAATAATAGTCTTCGCTGAAATCGATCCGGATATGTTCAGCCTTATCCGTCGTATTGGACTGATAGTCGTCCGGAAGGCGGAAGTTAAACCACGGTGTGGCATGAGTCTCTCGCAGTTCCTCGCGGTAACCGTAATTGGAGATCTCCCACCATGCGTTTTCGCCCTTGAAATACATCGTATGCTCGAGTGCGTAATACGGCAGACGGTTGGGATCGCGGTCGAACATGTTATAGTCGCCTTTCTGTCCGTCGAAATCTGCAAGTCCCAGACTGGCGATCATAGCATTACCGGCTTTGGAACCGCCGACATGCACATAGATCGCATCAAAACCGCAGGCGAATTCCGCATAATAAGGCCGGCAGGAACGTACCGAGCAGACGTTGGGGATCTCGGTGTTGTCACCGAAAATCGCCAGCATACGGGTGATGCCGTGCTCAACCAGCATTTCCATCATGACATCTGCGCCTGCAATTCCGTACTGGGGCAGCGAATCGAAATGGTTATTGATCATGATTGCGACCGGACGCTTGCCGACAGCCTCGTCGGAGAGGTTGTACAGACCGGTCAGCAGGTTCATGTTGCCTTCAGGGACAGGAATCTGAGAAGACTCTTCCTGAGAAGACTCTTCTTTGGACGATTCTGCGGTCTTGGAAGACTCCGCTTTGGAACTTTCGGCCTTGGAACTCTCTTCTTTGGAGGATTCGGTGGGGACAGAACTCTCCGCTGCAGGTTCGGATGTCTCAGCAGTTTCGTCTTTCTTCATACAAGACGTCAGGAACATACCCGCGATCAGAACGGAAGCCAGAAGGATCGCGGTAATTCTGCGGAAACTCTTCATGATGCTTTCTCCTTTCGCCGCAGCAGGTGCGGACTTGGTTTGGAATATAGAGGACCGGCTGTGATGATCAGCCAATAACGGATGCAATGATGCCGACAGCTTCGTCGATGAGTTCTTCCGTCAGCGTTGCCATATAGCTTGTGCGCAGCAGGCACTCGTGATCGGGCGTTGCCGGAGGCAGTGTCGGATTGACGTAGACGCCGCGGTCATAGATCTCCATTGCGGCGCGGAGCGTCTCTTCCGGCTCATAGGTATAGATCGGAATGATCGGCGTAGTGGACTGGCGGATCGGAATACCGCGGTCCATGAAAGCCTTGCGGGCATAAGCGGACAGATCGGACAGCCGGGTCACGATCTCCGGATGCGCTTCCAGATAACGCAGCGCGGCAAGAGCAGTGGCGCAGCTTGCGGGCGTGATGGAGGCGGAGAAAATGAACGGTCTTGACGAATGACGGACGTATTCGACGACTTCTTTCTTCGCTGCCATATAGCCGCCGAGAGAAGCAAGAGACTTACTGAAAGTGCCCATGTAAATGTCGACCTCGTCCTCCAGACCGAAATGGCTTGCCGTGCCGCGGCCGCCTTCGCCGAGGACGCCGAGTCCGTGCGCATCGTCGACCATGACGCGGGCACCGTATTTCTTGGCCAGTGCCACGATCTCCGGCAGCTTTGCGATGTCGCCGCCCATGGAGAAGACACCGTCCGTGATGATCAGAGCGCCGCAGTCCTCGGGTACGCGCTGAAGCGCTTTCTCCAGTCCGGCCATGTCGGCGTGGTCATAGCGCAGCATCTTGCCGAAGCTGAGCCTGCAGCCGTCGTAGATACTCGCGTGATTCTCTCTGTCGCAGATCATATAGTCATTGCGGCCAACGATCGCGCTGATAATACCGAGATTGGACTGGAAACCGGTGGAAAAAGTCATCACGGCTTCCTTGTGGAGGAACCTGGCCAGCTCGGCCTCCAGCTCGAGATGAAGATTCAGCGTGCCGTTCAGGAAACGGGATCCGGAACAGCCTGTTCCATACTGCTCGATGGCCTTGATGCCGGCTTCCATGACCTCCGGATTGGTCGTCAGACCGAGATAGTTGTTGGAACCAAGCATGATGCGACGCTTGCCTTCCATGATGACTTCCTTGTCCTGACGGGTTTCCAGAGCGTGGAAATACGGATAAAGCCCCTTCTTCTTGATCTCTGAAGCAAGAGTCGGCTGATAGCATTTCTCAAAAATGTCCATACAGAGAACCTCCTGTATCTGAATTTCGTATATTATATAACAGTTTGCGGGAATTTACAATATGCAAATGTGAAGCAGCGCTTCGCGGCAGCAGATGGCTGCAATGCTTTACCGCAGCACCCACATCGCTTCGATCTCGTCTTCGAATTCGTAGAACTGCCATGTCCGGGATGAACGTGTAATACTGTTCGGGTCATTTATGGTGATATTTCCGTCGTCGTCAGTGCCTGCAAGCACGATAAAGTGTCCCGTGGTCGTGAATGTTCCTGGTCCCATAATGCAGATGATGGGATTTCCTGCCTCCAGGTTGTCTAAAACCCTGTCTTCGTAGACCGGGATCTCCGTTACATCAAAACCGAGCATCTCCGCGCCTTCCATGATCAGGAGCCATTTGCTGCCGCTGCCGTCCACATAATAATCGTTTTCGATCGAGAACTGACGCATGTATTCCGGCGAGTACTCAGGATCGCCCGTCAGGTAGATTGCACACATGGACAGACATGTCGGCCCGCAGCCGGAGAGACCGAACAGTTCGTCCGCATATTCTTTGTAGCCCCAGCGCTTATCCCACTGCTGCAGCAGCGGCACTTCCGTACAGTTCTCATATTCGCTGAGATCGATCTCAAAATCCTTATCGCGGTTTTCTTCATATCCGAAAACAAAATCGTGTGCATCGGGATTCTTGCTGTAGAGCAGCTGAAGCTTTTCGGGAAGACGGGCGAGGATCTCCGCTTCCGTCTCCGTACGGGATTCCGGCGCCGTCTCCGCGGTGGATTCTTCTTGTGATTCTTCTTTAGATTCCCCGGCGGGGTCTGCTTCGGATTCTTCTTCGGGTACGGATTCCATGCTCGAGGGCTCGGTGTTCATCTCTCCCGCGATGCCGGATTCTGAGACAGTACCGGGATCGGTTTCGGTGCCGAGTGTAACCGTAGCGGCATATCCTACTGCACTGCCGCTTGATTTATCCCTGTTTTGTATGCCGGAATGGATCAGAAAGAATATCTCCGCTGCCAGAACAGCCAGCAGCAGGATTATTCTGCCTCTGTATTTCCGCCACAGCATGCGTGTGCTGCGCGATCGGATCTTTGCCATCTTTATGTTCAGGGCGTCTGCAGGAACGGACGCCGGCAGCTCCTTCTATAGAATAAGAATTCAGATAATCAATTTATTATAACATATCTGTGCCGGAATCACAACAGTCAGGGACAGAAAACAGAACCGCAGACCGAACTGTCATAATGCGGACAAAAAGACCTGTGACAAATGATCGCTCATTTGCACAGGTCCCTTTGTTACTGAAAAAGCACAAATTTATCCATTAGGGAGGTTATTGGCTTGTTTAGCGGACTTTTTCGCGTGACAGGCACCGCTCATCGCACAGTTTGAGCAATTGCAGCCGCAGGAGGAACGTCCGGCTTTTTTCGCGAGAATCATACTGCGCGCGCTCAGTCCGACGACAAGCAGGACCGCAAGGACGAGCAGGATGTCGACCAGATGCGCAGAGAGCCAGATGATCATTTTGAAGCCCCCGCAGTCGTTCCGACTGTCAGCTTTTCAGCTTCGTGATACGGACGGAAGAGCATGTAGCACAGCCCTGCGAGCAGCGCTATGGCCACGATCAGTCCGATGATCTGTACTGCGCCTGTGAAGAGCAGACCGAGCTGGTATACGATCAGGGCGATGATATAGGCGAAAACGCACATATAGCCGATCGCGAACCAGGTCCATTTCGCACTGTTCATCTCGCGCTTGATCGCGCCCATAGCCGCGAAGCACGGAGCACACAGCAGGTTGAAAATCATAAAAGCGAAAGCCGCAAGACGGCCGTGCCCGCCGGAGATATTGTTGAAGTCGGCTTCAACATTGGACCAGATCTGAGATCCTTCCTCGTCGAGTTCGTCTTCCTCGGTCTCCGCCTCATAGTTATACAGGACACCGAAGGTACCGACGACCTCTTCTTTCGCGACAAGACCTGTCACGGTCGCAACGGTCGGACGCCATGCGCCGAATCCCAGCGGCTTAAAGACCGGTGATACGAAATTGCCGACGTCCGCAAGGATGGAATCATCCATCGGGTTGACCTGATCTGCTTCCAGATCCATACGCTCGGCTACGCTCTCAACATACTCGTCGGTCCACAGGGTTTCGTCTGCAGCCAGTTCGTCAACCATGCCGAACTGACCGTTTACGGTTCCGAAGCTGGACATGCCCCAGATAATGATGGAAGAAATAACGATAACGGTGCCGGCACGCTTGATGAAGGACCAGCCACGCTCCCATGTCCCGCGGAGAACATTCTTCCAGGAAGGAACATGGTAGGCGGGCAGCTCCATGACGAACGGAGCCGGATCACCGGCGAACATTTTCGTCTTCTTCAGCATGATACCGGAGATAATGATGGCCGCGACACCGATGAAATAAGCGGAGGTCGCAATCAGACTGCTGCCGCCGAAGAGCGCGCCGGCGATCAGACCGATGATCGGCATCTTGGCGCCGCAGGGGATGAAGCAGGTAGTCATGATCGTCATGCGGCGGTCTCTCTCGTTCTCAATCGTACGGGAAGCCATAACACCGGGCACGCCGCATCCGGAACCGATCAGCATCGGGATGAAGCTCTTGCCGGACAGGCCGAAACGGCGGAAGATACGGTCCATGATGAACGCGATACGCGCCATGTATCCGATATCCTCCAGGATGCACAGCATCAGGAACAGGACGAGCATCTGCGGTACGAAGCCGAGAACGGCGCCGACACCGGCAATGATACCGTCAGAGATCAGACCGACAAGCCATTCGGAAGCGCCCCAGCCCTCCAGCAGGCTGCGAGAGCCGGCCACAAGCCATTCTCCGCCGAAAACGTCATTTGTCCAGTCGGTCAGGAAAGTTCCGATACCGACGCCGCCGTCTGCAAGGGATTTACCCATGGCGAGTGCGTAGATCAGGAACATCACGGCCGCAAAGATCGGAAGAGCAAGCCATCGGTTCGTTACAATACGGTCGATCGCGTCAGAAGGAGAAAGCTTCTCGGCGCCTTTTTTCTTATAAACGCCTTTGAGGATAGAGGCGATATAGACATAGCGGTCATTGGTGATGATGCTCTCCGCGTCATCGTCAAGCTCCTTCTCGGCCGCTTTGATGTCTTCTTCGATATGGGAGAGGACGGTGGGAGCGATCTTCAGCTGATCCAGGACCTTATCGTCGCGCTCGAAGATCTTGACGGCATACCAGCGCTGCTGCTCTTCGGGGATGTCATGAAGCGCGGCTTCCTCGATGTGCGCGAGCGCGTGCTCGACGACACCGGAGAAGGTGTGCATCGGAACGGTCTTTTTGCCGCTCTTGGCAGCCTGGACAGCGGCTTCAGCGGCTTCAGCGATTCCATTGCCCTTCAACGCGGAGATCTCGACGATCTTGCAGCCGAGTTCACGGGACAGCTCTGCGACATTGATCTTGTTGCCGCTTTTCTCGACCAGGTCCATCATGTTGATCGCGATGACGACCGGAATGCCGAGCTCGGTGAGCTGCGTGGTCAGGTAAAGGTTCCTCTCCAGATTGGTACCGTCGACGATGTTGAGGATCGCGTCCGGACGCTCTGTGATCAGGTAGTTTCTCGCGACGACTTCTTCCAGTGTATAGGGAGAAAGGGAGTAGATGCCGGGAAGGTCCGTGATGATGACATCATCGTACTTTTTCAGCTTGCCTTCCTTCTTCTCAACGGTTACGCCCGGCCAGTTGCCTACGAACTGGTTCGCGCCGGTCAGGTTGTTGAAAAGTGTTGTTTTACCGCTGTTCGGGTTGCCCGCAAGGGCGATTCTGATTTCTCCGGCCATAATGATTACCTCACTTCCACCATTTCCGCGTCGGCTTTGCGGATTGACAGTTCATAACCCCTGACGGTCACTTCGATAGGATCGCCCAGAGGAGCGACCTTGCGGACATAGACTTCCGTGCCTTTCGTAAGACCCATGTCCATGATTCTGCGCTTGACAGCGCCTTCCCCGCGGAGTTTCACGACCGTAACGGTGTCTCCGATCCTGGTTTCCTTGAGAGTGCTCATTTCAATTCTCCTTTACACCATTATTTTGCCAGCCATTTCACGGCTGATAGCGACTCTGGTATCCTTTACGTTGACGATCAGATTCCCGCCGATCGCGGAAATGATCGTAACGTATCCTCCGGCGATGAATCCCAGATCCTCCAGATGCTTCTTGAGCTCCGGTTTCCCGCCGACTTTACGGATCATATTCTGCTCTCCGATATTAGCGAGAGTAAGCGGCATCATGACAATACCTCCGTCCCAAACGGTTAAGGATGCTTAACTGTTTCGTATTAGAATTGGTTAGACGAAGCTAACCAAATGCGAGTTTAACACCTCTAACCAATAAAGTCAATAGATTTCCGAAAAATAGCCTAAAAACTTTTTGCTTGCAAATACGGTCCGGATATGCTAACCTGTTCTATATAGACAACAGAAAGGATGTGAATCTACATGATACTTGCTGAATCCGGAGAAGATTATCTGGAAGCGATGCTGATGATGCAGGAGAAACATGGATTCATCCGTTCTATCGATGTGGCCGAGCAGCTTCATGTGACCAAGCCCAGCGTGAGTTACGCGACGAAAAGGCTCCGTGAGGCCGGATATATAACGATGGACAGCGATAGCCTGATCACGCTGACGGATGCCGGGATGGAGGTCGCGAACCGGATCTACACACGCCACAAAATGCTGACGGATTTTTTCGTCCGCCTGGGGGTGGATCCGCAGACGGCGCGCGAGGATGCCTGCAAGGTCGAGCACGATCTCAGCGAGCAGACGTTCAACGCGATCCGTAAGGCTGCAGAGAAAGGATTCGGGACAGATGCAAAAAAGTGACAAAAGCTGCATGAAACCGTGGGATAACGGGATATTGCGGACAGACGGCCGTTACCTCAGAAACGGGGAAACGGCCTTTTTCTGGCTGGGCGATACCGCCTGGCTGCTTTTCCAGAGACTGACGGAAGAGGAAGCGGCGATCTATTTCCGCAACCGCGCGGACAAAGGCTATTCCGTCATACAGGCGACACTTTTCCACGCGGTGCCGGATGTGAACGCGTACGAGGAGCACGCCTTTGAGGAGTTGGATATCGCGAGGCCGCTTGCCGCTTACTGGGACCGGGCGGAACGGATCGTGAGCCTTGCGGAGAAGTATGGTCTTTATATGGGCCTCCTTCCGCACTGGGGCAGCTATTCAAAGAAATACTCTGCGGAGCAAGGCCGTGCGTACGCAAGGTTCCTGGCAGAGCGCTTCCGAAACCACCCGAATGTGATCTGGATCCTCGGCGGGGATACCCGCGGCAATGAAGCGGCGGGATACTGGAACGCGATGGGAGAGGTTTTGCGCGAAAACGATCCGCAGCGCGTGATCTGTTTCCATCCGTTCGGAAGGACGACATCGATCGATTATTTCCCGGATGCGGACTGGCTGGATGTTCATATGTTCCAGTCCGGGCACCGGCGTTATGACCAGACGCAGCTCAAGGCGTGGGATGATAACGACGGGGACAGTTACAGTTTCGGCGAAGATAACTGGAAATATGTGGACAGAGTGTACAGAATGACGGCGGAAGCGCTAAAGCCGGTGCTCGACGCTGAGCCTTCCTATGAAAATATTCCGCAGGGCCTGCATAGCGGCGCGGAGCCGTACTGGCGGGATCATGACGTGCGGCGCTATGCCTGGTGGTCGGTGCTCGAAGGCGCCTGCGGCTTCACTTACGGACATAACGCGATCATGCAGTTCTGGAATACTCGGGAGCGGGCCGGCGGATACAACTGCTGGGAGACCTGGCAGGAAGCCCTGCACCATCCGGGGTCGGACAGCGTAAGCCACATGGCACGGCTCATGCGCGGCCTCGATTTTACAAAAGGAAAAGCAGCCCGCGGGCTGCTTGTGGATAATGGAGAGCGGTATGACCGTATCGCGTGTTTTGCCGGAGAGGATTATGTCCTGGCCTATACCTATACCGGCCGTTCCGTCACGCTGCGGGAAAAGGCTCTCGCAGGGAACTGGAGCGTGAACTGGATGAATCCGCTTACCGGCGTGATCAGTTACGCCGGAGAGCTGGATACGGATACACTTGCCCGGAGCGGGCTGACGATTCCGTCCCCGGCAAAAGAATATATGCCGAATCCGGACTGGCTCCTGATCCTGAGACGGGAAACCTGATCCAGTCTGCCGACGCTCGGCCGGCGCGGGTAGAGGTCAGTCCAGGATCATCAGATCGCGGATGTACCTGATCGTGTATTTCACGCCGAGCTCGCCTTTTTCGCCGCGCCACGTGGAGGAATGCGGTTCGATGGAGAGACAGCCGTCGTAGAAGTATTTGTACAGAATGCCGAAGAAAGCGCGCCAGTTGATGCAGTCAAGGCCTGCCGGCGGGTTGTCGTAGGCATCATCGGGCAGACGGTGCGCGTCGATGTATTCCCTGGCTTCGGGTACGGCATAGATCATGTCGTGGATCGCCCAGTCCTGCGGTTCGCGGGACTCGCCGCGCTGGAGCACACCCTTGATATGCACATACTTGATGTCTTTGCCGAACTCAAGGGCTTCTTCGATATAACGGCCGTTCTGTCCTCCGTGGACAAAGCTGTGGGACGGATCGTATTTGATGCCGAGGCCGGGAACCTCCGGCAGGACCAGACGCCAGAGCTCAGGTGTCCGGATATAGTTATCACCCATCATGCAGTTGACGATGGAGGTCTGCATTCCCTTGTCCGCAGCGTATGCGACAATTTCGCGCAGGACCTTGATCGCGGCTGTGACATTCTTGTAATAAGTCAGTTCCGGCACCCAGGCGACGCTGCAGAGATAGTTCTCGCTGCCGAGCGCGGCGCCGAAATCAATCAGAGCCTTTACTTCGTTCCATTCCGCAGGGATGATCTCGCCCTGCGCGTCCAGGATATGACTGGACCAGCGTCCGACAGCACCGACACCTACGCCGGTTTCCTCGGACGCTTTTTTGATGGCGTCCTGGTTCCGGGCGATGTCCGCGATAGCGCGGCCGCCGCCGTATAATCCGTAATTGCAGTCAAATTCAACAAAATCGAGGCCGAGCTCTTTTGCGTGGAGGAGCGACTGAGCCTCCGGCGCGCCGATGATTCCGAGTTTCATAGAGAGATCTCCTTCCTGAAATGTGTAAGTGTGACGGGCTGAAGCCCTAAGCCGGTTAGTCAGCTCTGTGGATGCGGGACGCGTCGTAGCGATCCTGCTGCGGACGGGTTTCGTCCGGATAGCCTACCGGCATGATGGCAAAAGCGTTCAGATCTTCCGGGATTGCGAGGATCTTGCGGACTGTATCCATACGTCCTTTAAGGGGAGCGATGCCGAGCCAGACCGTCCCGAGGCCGAGCTGTTCCGCTTCGAGCCAGATGTTCTCGCAGGCGATCGAGCAGTCGATCTCCGCATAATCAAGCCAGCGGATCTGCTTCGTGCGGCTGCAAATGACGATTGCGGCCGGCGCGTCTTTGGTGCAGCCGGCAAAAGGACTAGCCTGCGCGAGTGCGGCAAGTTTCTCCTTATTTGTAACGACATAGAATTCCCAGGGCTGCTGATTGCCGGCGGACGGAGCCTGCATGGCCGCCCGTAACAGACGGTCGAGTTTCTCTTCTTCGACCGGGCGGTCTTTATACTTACGGATGCTCACCCGGGTAAAAATGATATCCTGCATGTGGTTCTCCTTTATACAGCAGATTTGTTCACGAATCGTTCTGCTCCTATTATAACAACCGGAGCAGACTTCCGCAAGAGAAATCGGGGCTATACGGAACAGAAAAAAAGATGTATAATCAGGAATCAGACGAGGAGGTGCTGTACATGATGGATGTGAATTATCACTCTCATACGGCCCGCTGCGGACACGCGGACGGCACGGAGAGGGAATACGTAGAGGCTGCTTTGCAGAAAGGATTCAGAGTCTTCGGATTCTCTGACCATACCCCGCAGCCGTATCCGGAGGAGAAGCAGGTCTCCCGGATGCGGATGAAAATGAAAGAACTTCCGGAGTATTGCCGGACAGTGCTTGACCTCAAGGAAGAGTATAAGGACAGGATCCGGATCCATCTGGGACTTGAAGTCGAATATATGCCGAAATATTTTGACGAGCTCTGCCGTGCGGCGGATGCGAACGGAGTCGAGTATATGATTCTCGGCCAGCATTTCGTCACGGACGCGGGGGAGCATTCCGACGAGTTTACAGGATTCTATGCCGGGATACCGACGCCGGATCCGGCGGTAATCCGCGCTTATGTTGACAGTGCGTGTGCTGCGATGGCGACAGGGCGGATCGTGTATTTCGCGCACCCGGATCTGATCCGTTTCGTCGGCGATCCGGCCGTCTATGACAGCGAGATGCGGCGGCTCTGCGAGGCAGCTCTTAAGAATCATGTCCCGCTTGAGATCAATATGCTCGGAGTTATGGAGCATCGCCATTATCCGACAGAAGCGTTCTGGAAGATCGTCGGAGAGACGGGGAACGACGTGATCTGGGGACTTGACGCGCACCACGTTTCTTCGATCGGACGGCCGGAAGTCCTCGCGGATACGCAGGCGCTTACGGACCGTTATCATCTGCACCGCATCACGCATCTGCCGATGGATGACGATCTGTTCGAAAAAACGGAATAACTGCATAATAACCAAAATGCCGGGAAGAGCCGGAACAGGCTTTTCTCGGCATTTTACTTGAACTTCTGCGTGTACGGCCGTGCATTTTTGTACAAATTTACAGCCCGTTTCGGTGACAAAAAACTTGATATTGAAAACGCTCGGTGCTATATTATATGTATACTTTTTGTAAGGGGGTATAGTATGGAGTTTCTAAAATCGATCGGTCCGTTCGTACTCGCAGTCATCGCTGTTATCATCAACGGTGTGCCGCAGCTTCTGTATGCGCAGACACGCGGATTTGCGTTAAAGCCTGCAGGATTTGCGTATCTGATCGGTGCTGTCGGCAATGCTCTGACAGGATCTGTTACTCCGATTTCCGGACAGGCGGAAACCATTACGGTTGCGAGCGTTAAGAAAAACCTTCGCAACAATGTCAGTTCCATTCTCCTCGCGGCTCTGCTCATGGTCGTTCTCGGACTATGCGGCGGCGTCTCCAAGATTGCCGATTTTGCCGGTCCCGCGGTCATTTCCGGTATGATGTCCGGTGTCGGACTCATTCTTGCCGGTGTAACCTGGGATATGTTCGGTCAAGAGAAGAGAACCACGATCGTCTCTGTCGTCGCGGCAATCGCTACCTATGCTGTCTGCATCGTGACCAAGAGCGCGAACTCTGTCGTCTGGACGATCTTCGTTTCCGTTGTCGTATCCACGGCTGACTTCCTGTTCCTGCAGAAGCGCCGCGTGGATCTCTCCACCGCTGTGGAAGAGGGACGCGAGAATATGGAAAGCAGCACGGAATGGCGTTTCTGGAAGAAAGCCTACTGGGCTGATTTCAAGCTGATCAAGCCTACGTTCAACGTTGCTGTTCTGCTTGGCGCGCTGAGCCTTGTCATGCTGAACATTGGCGCCAACATTTCCTTCGGCGGAATCACGGCTTCCATCGCGGGCACGACGCAGAATTTTGACCATCTGTCCATCATCAACTCACTCGCTGACGTTCCGAGTGCTCTCTTCGGCGGACCTCCGATCGAAGCGATCATCTCCGGTACTGCCGGTGCCCCCTGGCCGGTGCTTTGCGGCATCGTATTCATGCTTGTCTGCGGCATTCTGGTCCTGACGGGTCTTGTAAGCCGCCTGGGCAAATATCTGCCGGCACAGAGCATTTCCGGATTCCTGCTGGTCATCGGTTTCGCTCTGACCTTCGCACCGAACCTTCAGGCTGTAACGGCATCTGAGAATTCGATTGCCGGTTATATGGCCCTCGGTGTCACCGCATGGTCCAAGAATCCGTTCCTCGGCATGGTCGTAGGCGTTCTGGTACGTTTCTTCGGCCAGTATGTAGGCCTTGTGTAAGGACAACGATATGCAGAACTGGTCCAAAACATATACTGTACATCTGTCTCCGGATTTCTCCGTAGATCTGCCGCTGCTTGACATCGGCGATGGTTTCTGCATCTATTCCTTTGATATGACCGGCGAGGCCCGTTGGAACCGCGAAGCTGCTGCCGAGCTCAAAAAGAAGCTGGCTGCCTATGATTTTGACGGTTTTGTCACCGTTCAGACCAAGTCCTGCGGTCTTACGCAGGCGATCTGCACGGAATGCGGACGCGACGAATATCTGGAGCTCCGCAAGAGCCGCAAACCGTTCATGATCGATCCTGTGGGCGTGGAGGTCACCTCCATTACCACACACGGCAAGCAGGAACTGTGGATCGGCAAGGAGAAATACGCGCGTTTCCAGGGCAAGAAGCTTTGCTTCCTGGACGACGTCGTATCCACCGGAGGCACGATCGATGCCGCGATGGAACTGACCAAAAAGATCGGTGTAGAGATCAGCGTCATCGCGTGCGTCCTTCTGGAAGGCGAACACCGTGATTCCTATCACGGGATCCCGCTCGTTTCACTCGACTGGATCCCGCTGCCCGGGAAGATCGGCTGATCGACAATAGATTAGGAGGTTGTGACATGCTTATCAAACTTATTATTGAGATCATTCTCGGCGGCGTTGCCGGCTATGTTGCCAATTCGCTTATGAAAGGCGATACCAGCAATATCATCAAGAATGTTATCCTCGGTGTCGTCGGCGGATTCGTCGGAGGACTGATCGGAAACCTGCTCGGCATCGGCGGCGGCTGGATTACCGGTCTGATCCTTTCCATCGGAGGAGCCTGCCTGGTCGTCTGGCTCTACAGGAAGATAATGAGCAAATAAGTATGGTCTGCTAAGGAACGGAAGCTTCCGCGCGGACAGATACAAGGTTTTACGGAATGGCATGGCCCAAGGGTCATGCCATTCGTTTTTGAGACAGGAGGACAATATGGTTATTAATGTGTATGAACGTTATCACAGGGCGGAACACGGCGCGAGAATCCTCTGGAATGAGCCTCTCAGAGACGCCAGAAGGGCCTAAATCGAGGAGAAAACGACGGCTGCTGCAGATCTTTGCCGAATATTCATAAAAAGTATAAAATACCTCTTTACTTTAGCGTGATAAAGTGGTAATATATGAAACTGTCCCGGTAATGTGTTTACGGGACAGTAATATCAAGGAGATAAGACGATGACGATTCGAAGCGAAGCGATGGATCAGCTTTTTCACTCCATTCTGAATCTGCAGACAGTGGAAGAGTGCTACGACTATTTTGAAGACCTGTGCACGATCAAGGAAGTGCAGGATATGGCGCAGCGGCTTGAGGCGGCCCGTTTGCTTTCCGAGGGCATGAGCTATCAGAAGATCGCGGAGCAGACGGAGATGTCGACCGCGACGATCGGACGCGTGAGCCGGTGCCTTCATTACGGGAGCGGCGGATATCAGACCGCTCTGGAGCGGCTTAAGACTGCCGGTTCCAAGTCCGGCAGATAAGCGATAAGGAGGACAGATGCCATGATGCAGCAGATCCCGGACGCGGCAGGCGTCCGTAAATCCAGTCTGAGACCTGTGGAACAGCTGGTTTTCGCGCTGCGGGAGATCTATGACGGCTTCGGCTACTCCCGATACCGGATGAGCAAATTTGAAGAATACGATCTGTACGCGAATCATAAGGATTTCCTGATCGCCGAGGGCGTTATTACTTTTACGGACACGAACGGCAAGCTTATGGCGCTCAAGCCGGACGTGACGCTCTCCATCGTCAAGAACACGCAGGATCCTGCTTCCGGCGTACAGAAACTTTACTATAATGAGAACGTCTACAGGATCCGCCAGGACGCGGCGGGATATCAGGAGATCCTGCAGACCGGGCTTGAAGCCATCGGAGCGATCGATGATTATACGCTGTGCGAGGTAATGGAGCTTGCCTTGCTGAGCCTCCATAAAGCCGGTGGCCGTTATGTGCTCGAGATCTCCAATCTCGGCCTGCTGTCCGAACTGATCGATGCCTGCGGTGTCTCGGCCGTCTATAAGGCGCAGGTCCTGGCCCTGATCGGGGAGAAGAACCGTCACGAGCTGCAGCGTCTGCTGGAACAGGCCGGCGTTGAAGCGGCGGACCTGGAGAAGATCCTCGCGCTGCTCCGGCTCGACGAGGATCCTGCGGCGGCTCTCAGCCAGGCAGAACAGATCCTGAAGGGGAAAGTCAACGATGCCAAGCTGCAGCAGTTTGTCCGGGTCGTTAAGGCTCTGCTCGCGATCTGCGGCGGGCAGGCTGACCCGACAGCAGACGGACAGACGGCAGCACAGCCGGAAGGCGCGATCCGTCTGGATTTCTCTCTGGTCGGCGATCCGAACTACTATGACGGCGTGATCTTCAAAGGATATCTGGAAGGCGTTCCCAAGAGTGTGCTTTCCGGCGGCGAATATAACGCTCTGATGCGCAAGATGGGCAGAAAGAGCGGCGCGATCGGTTTTGCCGTGTATATGGATCTCCTGGAACGGTATCTGGACGCGCCGGAGGGTTATGATACCGACATCGTACTGATTTATGATAAGGACACGCCGCTTGAAGCGGTCCGCGCGCGGGCAGAGGAGCTCGGACGGGACGGAAGCCGTGTGATGGCGCAGGCCCGGATCCCGGAAGGCATCCGTTACCGGAAGCTTGTCCGTTTTGACGGCAGCGGTGACGCCTGCGGAAAGGAGGGCCCTGACGGTGAGCAATAAGAAAATGATCCAGATCGCGCTTCCCAAGGGAAGGCTTGGCGACAAGGTCTATGAGATGCTTGACAAGGCCGGCTATTCCTGCCCGGAGATCCTTGAAGGCGGCCGCAAACTGATCTTCGAATCGCCGGAGACGGGCGTCTGCTACTTCTGGGTAAAACCGTCGGACGTCGCGATCTACGTTGAGCGCGGCGCGGCGGATATCGGGATCGTCGGCAAGGACATTCTGCTGGAATATGAACCGGAAGTCTATGAACTGCTGGATCTCGGGATCGGGAAATGCAGGATGGCGGTTGCCGCCAAAGAAGATTTCCGCGACGACAAGGCCGGTCCGCTGCGGGTCGCGACAAAGTTTTCGCATATCGCGATGGAGCATTATCTCGACCGTGGCCGGGACATCGATATCATACATCTGAACGGATCGATCGAGCTGGCGCCTCTTTTGGGCCTCTCGGACGTGATTGTGGATATCGTGGAGACCGGGACGACGCTGCGGGAGAACCATCTGCACGTCGTAGAGGAGATCGTACCGATCAGCGCGAGGCTGATCGCCAACAAAGCATCGTATAAATTCAATCAGGCCTCGATCGACCGTATTACGGACGCGCTGGCCGCCGGAAAGGAAAACTGATCATGATCCGCATACTGAAGTACGGTGAGACACCAAACAGTGAGATTTTCGCGCGCACACCGATGAAAACGGACGTGGCCGGTACGGTTGCCGCGATCATCGCGGACGTCCGGGCAAACGGTGACGCGGCGCTTCGTGAATATACGCGCAGATTTGACCATGCGGAGCTTACGGATCTCGCGGTGACAGAGCAGGAGATCACAGATGCGCTCAGCGGGATCGATCCGGCATTTATCCGGATCCTGGAGGAAGCAAGGGACAATATCCGCAGGTTCCATGAAAAACAGGTCCGCGCGAGTTTTGTCATCAATGACAGGGACGGGATCGTGATGGGGCAGAAAGTGATTCCGATGGATCGTGTCGGACTCTATGTGCCCGGCGGGACCGCGGCATATCCTTCGACGGTCCTGATGGACACAGTACCAGCAAAGATCGCCGGATGTCCGGAGATCGTGATGACGACGCCTCCGGGACCCGACGGGAAGCTCAATCCCGCGATTCTGGCCGCGGCTCATGTTGCCGGAGTCGACCGCATCTTTAAGGTCGGAGGCGCGCAGGCTATCGCGGCGCTTGCCTACGGGACGGAATCGATCCCCCGTGTCGACAAGATCGTCGGTCCCGGCAACGCGTATGTCGCGGAAGCCAAAAAGCAGGTCTACGGGCAGGTTTCGATCGATATGATCGCCGGTCCGAGCGAGATCCTGATCGTGGCCGATGACGGCATGCAGCCGGATATTTTGGCGGCGGATCTGCTCTCCCAGGCAGAACATGACAAGATGGCGAGTGCGGTGCTGGTGACGGATTCCATGCGGCTTGCGGAGCAGGTGCGGCTGGAACTTGAGCGCCAGATCCCTAAGCTTGAACGTGCACAGATCGCCCGCGCGTCCATCGAGGACAACGGTAAGATCATCGTAACAGAGACGATCGCGCAGGCGATCGAGGCGGCGAATGAGATCGCGCCGGAGCACTTGGAGCTTGCCGTGGCGCAGCCTTTTGACTGGCTCGACAAGGTGCGCCACGCCGGATCGATCTTCATGGGCTATAACTGTCCCGAAGCGCTCGGCGA
This sequence comes from Bacillota bacterium, assembly GCA_017441925.1. Lineage (GTDB taxonomy): Bacteria > Bacillota > Clostridia > Lachnospirales > Bianqueaceae > RUG12817. The sequence continues at coordinate 137,779 of JAFRUE010000003.1, read as the reverse complement.
TTATCTGGCGGGACCGAACCATACACTCCCGACAAGCGGAACGGCGCGCTTCTCCAGCCCGCTCTCCGTCGATGATTTCGTAAAGAAAACGCAGTTCACGTATTTCACCCGCAAGGCACTCTCAGACGTTGCGCAGGATGTGGCCTATTTCGCGCGGCAGGAGGGACTGACCGGCCACGCGAGGAGCGCCGTCATCCGAACGGAGGATCAGAAATGACGCGGTTTTTCAGTGAAAAATATAAAGCTCTGACGCCGTACGTTCCGGGTGAACAGCCGCAGGACAGGCGGTACATCAAGCTGAATACCAACGAATCGCCGTTCCCGCCGTCGCCTGCGGCGGTCAGAATGGCGGCAGAAGAAGCGGCGAAGCTGCAGCTCTATTCAGACCCTGAATGCGGGGTGCTGAAACAGGCGGCCGCAGAGGTGCTTGGGATCGCGGGGGACAGGATCCTGTTCACGAACGGTTCCGACGAAATCCTGAACTTCGCGTTCATGGCTTTCTGCGACGCGGAGCATCCGGCGGTCTTTCCGGACATTACGTATGGCTTCTATCCGGTCTTCGCGAAGCTGAACGGTGTGCCGTACCGGGAGATCCCGCTGAAAGACGATTTTACGGTGGATCCGGAGGATTATATCGGCGCCGGAGGGACGGTTTTCATCGCAAACCCGAACGCTCCGACCGGCATAGCGCTGCCGCTTTCCGAGATCGAGCGGATCGCTGCGGGAAATCCTGACAACGTCGTTGTGATCGACGAGGCATATGTTGATTTCGGCGGGGAGAGCGCCGTGACGCTGACTGAAAAGTATCCGAATCTGTTGGTGACGCAGACGTTCTCCAAATCGCGTTCGCTTGCAGGCGGCCGGCTCGGGATGGGAATCGCGTGCCCGGAGCTGATCGCGGACCTGAACACGGTCAAATATTCCACGAATCCGTACAATGTCAACCGGATGACGATGGCGGCCGGAGCCGGAGCGCTCAGGGACACAGCGTATTTCGAGAAAAATATCCGCGAGACACTGCGGGTCCGCGAATGGACGGCAAAAGCGCTTCAGGAGCTTGGTTTCACGGTGCTTCCGTCGTCCGCGAACTTCGTCTTCGCGAAGTCGGACCGGATCGGTGGAGAGGAGCTCTATCGGAAGCTTAAGGACCGAGGGATCCTGATCCGTCACTTTACGGTCCCGAGGATCCGTGAGTTTAACCGGATCACGATCGGCAGTGCAGAGGAGATGCAGGCCTTTATCAAAGCCGTCCGCGCGATTCTGGATGAGTGCGTGTGACGCCTGGCAGGAACCGCAGTAGAGAGGTATATACGATGAAGAATGAGACAGAAGGCAGAAAAGCAGGAGTCCGGACCGCAGAGATTGCCCGCAAAACGGCCGAGACGGACATTCTGGTCAGGCTTGACCTGGACGGGACCGGGGAAAACGAGATCCGGACGGGAGTAGGATTTATGGACCATATGCTGACGCTCTTCGCGCGGCATGGCCGGTTCGACCTGACGGTGATCTGTAATGGCGATACACAGGTGGACGATCATCATAGTACAGAAGATATCGGGATCGTGCTGGGACAGGCTTTCGCCAAGGCACTCGGAGATAAACGCGGTATTACGCGCTACGGCAGCATAATTCTGCCGATGGACGAGGCCCTGATCCTAACGGCGGTGGATTTGTCCGGACGTTCTTATCTCGGATGGGATCTGCCGATCCCGACAGAGAAGGTCGGGACTTTCGACACAGAGCTAGTGCAGGAATTCTGGCTCGGATTTGTCCGCAGCGCAGCCTGCACTCTGCATTTCAGGGAGCTTGCCGGCACGAATTCACATCACATTATCGAAGGCGCGTTCAAATCCGCGGCCCGCAGCCTGAAGGCGGCAGTCGCGATCGAAAAAGGCGCTGATGACGAGATCCCGTCGACGAAGGGGACACTCTCATGATCGCGATCGTTGATTACGGGATCGGAAATCTGTTTTCACTCCGGAGCTCTTTTGCAGCGATCGGGAAGGACGCGCAGGTGACAGCGGATCCTGAAGTGCTGCGGAGCGCGGACCGGATCATCCTGCCGGGAGTCGGAGCTTTTGCCGACGCAGCCCGCAAACTTGCGGAGAGCGGCCTGCAGGAGACGGTTCTCGCGGAAGCCCGGAACGGCAAGCCGATGCTCGGAATCTGTCTCGGTATGCAGCTTCTCTTTGACAAAAGCTACGAATTCGGCGAATATGAAGGCCTCGGGCTGATCCCCGGCGCGGTGCGGCCGATCCGGGACGTGATCCCGGCGGATTACAAGATCCCGCACATCGGCTGGAACGCGCTGCATTTTCACAATCCCTGCCCGCTGTTCCGCTACATTCAGGAAGGGGACGCGGTCTATTTCGTACATTCCTATTATGCGGCGGACTGCGATGAGTATGTCACGGCGACCGCGGAATACGGCGCGGAGCTGACAGCGGCCGTACAGCGCGGCAATGTGTACGGGACGCAGTTCCATCCGGAAAAAAGCGGGAACGTCGGCCTTGCGATCCTGAGGGCTTTCGCGGAGGTGCCGTCATGCTGATCTATCCGGCGATCGATATTTATGAAGGAAAAGCCGTCCGCCTGTACCAGGGCGATTATGCGCAGATGACGGTCTACAGCGAAAACCCGTACGAGGTAGCGCTGGATTTTAAGGCGCAGGGGGCGGAGAGGGTCCATGTCGTGGATCTGGAAGGTGCAAAAGCCGGCGAGTCACGCAATCTTGCGACGATCCTTAAGATACGCGAGGCAGGCCTTTTCACCGAGGTCGGCGGAGGGATCCGCGATCTCGGGACAGTAGAACGGTATCTGGAGGCTGGGATCGACCGGGTGATCCTTGGGACCGCGGCAGTGACGGATCCTGCTTTTCTGGCGGTTGCTATCGGGCGGTACGGGGAACGGATCGCGGTCAGCGTGGATCTGCGGGACGGTTTTGTCGCCGTGAAAGGCTGGACAGAGCAGTCCGGTGTGAAGGCAGAGGATTTCTTCAGCAGAATGGTGGACGCGGGCGTTCGTACCGTGATCTGCACGGACATCTCGCGGGACGGGGCCATGCGCGGCACGAACCGTGAGCTTTACAGGACGATGCAGGAGAGATATCCGCTTGACATCATCGCGTCAGGCGGTGTGTCAAGCCTGGAGGACGTTGCGGCGCTTGCTGCGCTCGGGCTGCACGGCGCGATCATCGGCAAGGCCTACTATACGCACGCGATCGATCTGAAGGAAGCGGTCAGGATTGCCGCCGCCGGGAAGTCAGGCAGAGAGTGCGCAGAGACCGGAAAGGAGGAACAGGCATGATTACCAAACGGATCATTCCGTGTCTGGACGTGCGGGACGGCAGGGTCGTCAAGGGCGTTCATTTCGAAGGCCTGCGGGACGTTTCTTCCCCGGTCGAGCTAGCGGACCTGTACTCCAGAAGCGGCGCGGACGAGCTTGTTTTCTACGATATTACAGCATCGGCAGACGACCGCAAGATCTTCACCGAGATCCTCCGGGAGACCGCGTCTAAGGTATTTATCCCGCTCACGGTGGGCGGCGGCATCGGATCGGTGGAGGATTTTGACCGTGTGCTTAAATGCGGAGCCGACAAAGTCAGTGTGAATTCCGGAGCGATCCGCAATCCGAAGCTGATCGGAGAGGCGGCCAAACGCTATGGCAGCCAGTGCGTCGTACTCTCGGCCGACGTCAAGCGGGTCGACGGGGTCTTCCGCGTCTTTGCCAAGGGCGGCCGCGAGAACACCGGCATGGAGGCGATTTCCTGGATCCGTTACGGTGTGGAGGAAGGCGCGGGCGAGATCGTCGTCAATTCGATGGACACGGACGGCGTGAAGAAGGGCTTTGACCTCGAGATGCTTGAGGCGGTCTGCGACGCGGTCTCCGTCCCGGTTATCGCGTCCGGCGGAGCCGGTACGGTGCAGGATTTTATCGATCTTTTCAAAGCGCTGCCAAAAGTGGACGCGGGGCTTGCGGCTTCGGTCTTCCACTTCGGCGAGATCCGGATCGCGGATCTGAAACAGGAAATGCAGCGGGCGGGGATACCTGCCCGGATCGTGAATACAGAGGGGTGAACAGTATGATCGACACAAAAGAACTCAAATACAACGAACAGGGACTGATCCCCGCGATCGTGCAGGACGCGGATACGAATAAAGTCCTGATGCTGGCGTACATGAATAAGGAGAGCCTGGCTGTTTCGATGGAGAAAAAGCTCACCTGCTTCTACAGCCGGAGCCGCCAGGAACTGTGGCTGAAAGGCGAGACGAGCGGGAACTATCAGCATATCGTTTCGATCACGGCGGACTGCGACAGGGATACTTTGCTGGTAAAGGTACGTCCGGACGGACCCGCGTGCCATCTGGGGACGGAAAGCTGCTTTGAATATCCGCTTTTCGACGCGGAAGAGGACTTTGAGACGTTCTCGTATGAAGGTCTGATGAATCTGATCCGCGGCCGCAAGACCAGTAAGAAAGAGGGCTCCTATACGACCTATCTGTTCGAAAAGGGCCTGGACAAGATCCTCAAGAAAGTCGGTGAGGAAAGCACCGAGGTCATCATCGCGGCCAAGGCCGAAGACAAAAAAGACACGATCTATGAGATCGCGGATCTGGCTTATCATGTGATGGTGCTGATGGTGCAGGCGGGCATCAGCCTGGAGGACATTACCAAAGAGCTTGCGTCCCGCCACGTGATCGACCATAAAGTGAAACAGGAGAAAATGACGTAATGCGAAACACCAGGAACGGAGGGGATCCGGAAGCCGGCGGACAGCAGCAGACCGGCGGTGAACGGGAGATCGATCGTGTGCTGCGGAATTTCCGCGGGGCGGACGGACATGTGAGGACAGATCTGCACGTCCATACTTTCTTCAGTGACGGTACCAACGATCCGGAGACAATGGTGCGCGCCGCGATCGCGAACGGTATGGAAGTGCTCGGCTTTTCCGACCACGGTTATACGGATTCTGACGAGAGTTACTGCATCCCTAAAGCAAGACTTGCGGAATACAGGACCTGCATCCGGGAGCTCGCGGAGAAATACCGCGGCCGGATCCGCATTCTCTGCGGGATCGAACAGGATATCGACGGAGGCCTGCCGATCGATGACTACGATTATGTGATCGGCTCCGTCCATTATGTCAATCCGGGACGGGAATACCTTCCGGTCGATATGAGCAGGGACAGATTTGCATTTATCGTCAAAGAGGCGTATAATGGGGATCCGTTGGCGTTTGCGGAGGATTATTACCGGAAAGTGTCACGCGTTGTAGAGCGGACGGGCTGCGATATTATCGGACATTTCGACCTCGTCACCAAGTTCAACGCGGGCGAAGAGTTCTTCCGTTTCGATGATCCGCGGTATCTGGCAGCGGCTTTTGCTGCGGTCGACAAGCTGCTTCCGTACGGCCGTCCGTTTGAGATCAATACGGGCGCGATGGCCAGAGGCTATCGGAACGATCCTTATCCGCACAAGATTCTCCGGGACTATATCCGGGCAAAAGGGGGACGGTTCATCTTGTCAAGCGACAGCCATAATCAGATAAATCTGATGAACCGTTTCACAGATTACGAAGGAGAGTTATGAGAAGAGTACTTGCTTTGTTTCTGATCATTTCATTGTTCAGTACCGTGATCGTGGGGGCACAGCCGATGCTGATCAGCACACAGGACAATTATCATGACAGAAAAGTCATCTCTGTCGTATATGACGATTCCGACAGCACGCTGACCAAGGGTTATTGCTGGTCGTATCTGAATTACGCGATGCAGACGATCGCCGCAACGGCAAACGAACAGGATGAGCTGTACATCACATATCTGAGCACGGCGGAAGTCCCCGGCGCTGAGGCGCGCAGGCTGGACCTGTCCGATAAGGAAGCGACGATCACGGAGATCCGCGATTATTTCGACATGGGCAGCACACCGTATGAAGCTGTTGATATCGCGATGAACTCGCTGCGCGCGTCCACCGACACCGATCCGGGAACTCAATACTGGCTGATCATCCTGACAGACGGCGAATTCCAGGAGGATTACGGCAACGGGCCGCATGTGGAGCGCAAGCAGCTGCAGAGAGACCTGGAAACGCTTACCGCGGAGACGATGTCGAACGGATCGCATCCGCACGTGATCTACATGGGATTCGGCCGGGAAGCCATTTCGGTAAAGACAAAACCGTCAAAAGGCCTGACCGGTTTTAAGATCAAGGATTTTGAAACCATCATGTCCATCATGGCAGAGATCTCCAACGATATCTCAGGCCAGGCAGCCGTAGAGGAAGTGTCAGTGGCGGACGGAACGATTACGTTCCGCGCGGTGCTGCCTTTCTACAGCGCGTCTCTGCTCGTGCAGGGCGGAGAGAGCATGACTGTCTCGGCCGTAAGCGCGGACGGAAACACGGAACTGACGGTGGAGGACCATTCGGTCCTGCAGTATCCGTACCGGCGCGGATTCCGCACCGATAAAAACCTGCTGGGTTCATTTGCGACAGTTTCGGCAGGGGGGACAGTTCTCCCCGCAGGAGAATATAAGGTCACGGTCGAAGGTGATATTGACCCGGCTGTCACCGTTGTCATGATCGAGCCGGCCGTGAAGCTTGCCGTGCAGGATCAGGAGACGCAGTCTGTCTACACGATCCTGGCGGACGGGACGCCGCTTGACGCGGAACAAGCCGCGAAGAACGGGCTGATGATCTATTCCACGTATGTATACGAGGACGAAGACGCGTCGCGCGCCGGATTCCTGGATAGCCTTTCTTTCGTAAAGATGCCGTATAAGCTGCAGCTCGCAGAGGACGGGACATATATTCTGAAACAGACCGGCGTATCGATTTTCCGTTATCTGTACAAGCCGGGACGGTATGTGACGACAGTCGCTCTTGCGAATGACGCTTCGATCACGGAGGACAGCGTCCTGACCGTGACTTCATCAGGCTGGTACTGGCTGCATCTGGTCTGGCAGCTTGCCGTGATTGCGGGAGCGGTCTGGGGCATCAGCCGGCTTATAAAGAAGAATAAGAGCAAGGGATAAACGATGGCAAAACAGAACATCTATGGGACCACTTTTGTCAAGGGAAGATTTTAAAAATCCTTCAAGTATCTTTCTCTGCAATTACCCGCAGATATTTGGTATTATATACTTCACATTCTTTCTTTTGTTTGAATATAAAGCAGCCGATCTCTATCTCCGAGATTTTGTATTGTTCTCGGGGTAGAAATCGGCGCTATTTTCATCTGCAAGACCTTCAAACAGACTAAAAAAGCAAAAATCCTGATTATACAGTACACAGTACTGTTTGGAAGAAGTATTTAAAAGATTAAGAAAGACAGTTGTAAAGACAGGAGGTATTCTGAACTGTGAAATATGGAGAATCAACCTTTGATATCCTGTATCTTTTGTTTGCGATCATCAGCGGATGTTTTATGCTTGCAAAAGGCAAATCCAAAACAGATAAGATGATGGGCACTGCGGCATTAGTTCTGGGCTGCGGCGATGCGTTCCATCTGGTGCCCAGAGTTTTGAATTATTTCCTGAATAAAGATCTGACAGCAGCACTTGCTATTGGAAAACTCATTACTTCCATTACAATGACGCTCTTTTATGTGATGCTGTATTATGTATGGCTTGGATATTATAAGCAGAGAGAAAACAAAACTGTTACAATAGCTGTCTGGATTCTTGCGATTATCCGAATTGGTCTGTGTCTGTTTCCACAGAATGGCTGGCTTGAAAATGCAGGCGATGTTACATGGGGAATCATCCGCAACATTCCTTTTGTAATCCTGGGAATAATTGTTTGCTGGCTGTTTTATAAGAAAAGGCAGAGTGACAAACAGCTGCGGTTTGTCTGGCTGTTCATCCTGCTGTCTTTCCTGTTTTACATACCGGTAGCAGTAGCTGCCAGTATTGTTCCTGTTCTCGGAATGCTGATGCTGCCGAAAACGATCTGTTATATTTTGATGATCGCTGCGTTTTTAAGAACAGTCAGAGCAAAGAAAACACAGATTTCGTAACAGAAAGCATATGATGAGCTTTACAAGACAACTAAAGAATCATCATGGAGCGCCTGTAGATGTTAGCCTGGATATAAAGAACGATCAGATCAAAGATCAAACTAAATGTAGACAATACGTAAAATTAGGGCATCTCGAGTTAATGATTTATTACATTTTCATCATTTGATTTCGTTGGTTGAGGTTATAACAATAGGCCTGCCAGTTTCTTGGCAGGCCCACTGTTTTTGCGTGAACATGAAACATATCCACTAGGAAAGAAAGGCAGAGAAAGGAAGAAAAGGGAAAACACTATTTACTGCTGTTCCGAAATTGAGTAGGTGTCATATGAATGGTATTCTTAAAAGCTCTAATAAAGCTCTGTTGATTAATATAGCCAACTTGTGAAGATATCTCTGCAAGTCCAAGACTAGTTTGTGTTAGAAGTGATTTTGCTTTTTCCATGCGGAATTCTGTTAGAATTTCATAGAATGTATGACCAGTGCTTGTTTTGAGTATTCGATTGATGTAAGCAGGTGTATATGAAAGATACTCGGAGATTTCAGTTAAACCGATATCTGTGTTGTAATTATTCTCTATAAACTCAATTACATTTGAGACAAATGATTCGTTTCGATTGTGTTTAGCTTGCATTGCATTTCGGAGAACATCTGTAATATCTTTGATATGTTCCTTAAGGACGTTGTCAGGCATATCTGATGAAAGTAATAAGATTGCAATCTGTTCTACACTGATAGAAGTCCCTTCCAAAATGATTTCTTCATCCATCAACATCTCATTAAGTAGCATTGTTAATTGTACTGATAAATAATGCGTGTTCTCCGATCGAACAAACAACTGCTCTTCGATATACTTCTTCTGAGTAAAAATAATATCCTGAAGCGCTTCTTTTGACGAATGAAGTGCTGTTTTTATATTTGAAGTAACGTTTTGAAGCACATATATATTATGTTGGGTCATCTCTGATTGGATTGAGTCCAGAAACACATAGGAGTCGTTTTGAGGTACAATTTGTTGAATCTTGGAAAGATTGCTAAAGATATCACTGCTATGTTCCAAAGAGTGAAATAACTCTCCGCAAATAATGCCAACAGTAAAAGATCCAACTTTTTCCTTTTCTTCCATAAGGAAGTGGTCAAATGATGGTGTTAGTTCCTTCTCAGCAGAAGTAGCTCTCGATGTTGGAATACCAATTAGCACAGCAAAGTGGAATCTGTTCATTTGACTGTACTGAGCAATAAACCCGTTTTTCTTTAATTCCGTTACCAACAGAAAGAGAATAGAGTGACCAGTAACTACTTGCTCACGAGTAGACAATTCTGTTGAGAAGCGATCTTCATTATTAATGGCTACAATTGCTAGACACCAAGTGAATAGATTGGGTTTGTCCGTAAGATTCAAGGTGATCATCTGCTGACGTATCAACTCTTCTTCGTCATAATACCCATAAAGAAGATCAGATACAAAACGTCGTTGCAGACGTGGCATCATCTCATCGATGGTTTGAACTAATTCTGCGTTATGCGTGAAAGTCTTTTTAAACTGTGAACTCAAGGTTTCAAACTCCATATAGCTTTTTTTGGAGCTTGAATCGGTTCCTTCTTGTTGGAATTCATTCAATAAGTGTTTCCAAGGGGAATAAAGGTATCTTGCCATAGAATAATCTATGACGAAGGAAAGGATAAGCATGACACCAGTAATGATAAGCAGTTTTCGCAACAGTGAAAACAATTGAGGATACAGTTCCGCCAAAGAATAAGCGGCAAGAAACACCCAATTCCGATCCGAACTCGTTACCGTGGAAACAATCCATTTGGATACATTAAGAGTGTGTTCACCCGAAGACACAAGATCTTTATCTTTGGACAGCCCATTCATCACAGTTTCCATGTCCGAGGAGAGAACATGCGAAGGAAGGGTATAATAAATATTTTGAGATTCCTTATCAAAGACTGCAAAGAAGTTATATATTCCGACATATTCAGATTCTACATACCCAAAGAATGCATCAGAATGTAGACACATGATGATGGAAGCACTTGTTGAATTCTTTGATATTGGAACTCGGAGCAAAAGTGCAAGGACTCTTTGTCCATTTAAATCGGTGGTGATGTTGATGTTATATGCCCATTCTGGCAACCATATCATCTTCGCAGTGAGCTGCTTATATGATTCTTTATCCTTAATCCAAGGGAGCGTGTTCAAAAATGCCTTATCGTATGTTCCAAACGATGTATAGACCATGTCTGAGTTGTCATAGGAGACATAAATTGAATGTATATTTGAGTTAACAAGCACATAGTCTTCCAAAAGATCTATTATATTTTTTCTGTCATAAAGACCGATGTCTTGCGGATGACTCATAAATTTCTTGACGGAATTGTCCTCACTGATCCTTAAAGCAATTCTTAGAACGGAATCAGCATTGTCATTTACAACTTGCTGGTATTGCTTCAGAAACAGAAGATTCTGTTGCTTGATTTGATCCCGGGCGTCTCGAAAATAACTAATTGAACTTATTATTATAGAAAGAAGGCAAACGCTTACCGTTATAGCGCAGAGACTTCTAATTATTATTCGATAAATGCTTTTGTTTGTTGGAGGATCCTTTGCGCTATTGTTTCGTTTCATGCTGTTTCACCTGTGTATTTTAGACTAATTCTTTTATGAAGTATACCATGCACATATCACGCTTTTTCATACTTAATGTATCATATTTTACACTGATGTAAAAGTTGCATTTTTGATATTCGATAAATCTGTTTTCTTTTTGCTGGTTCAAGTTCTATTTTTGATTCTGGGATTTTCATTATTGCAACTTGAAATAAAGAATCAGTTCGTTATGATTATGATAGCAATAACAATTGTTATCTATAAAACAAAAGCGATTGATATGATTAGAATCACAATAAGGAATCACACTAACGTGAGCATCAAGAATTCAGGAGGGATGAGAAAACAACATGGCAACCGAATCCTTAACACAGACAACTGTGAAAAAGACAAGGGGGGGTGGATTATTCAAAAGAATAGTCAAACACCGCTGGTACTACTTAATGTTGATCCCCGGTCTCATTTGGGTTTTCCTATTTCATTATCTTCCAATCAGTAACTTAGCTATCGCTTTTCAGGACTTTAAGATTTTCAAGGGTATTGGTGGATCAGAGTGGGTAGGATTCGCTCACTTTAAAACGTTGTTTGCCTCAAGAGTGTTTTATAAATTACTGGGAAACACAGTTATACTAAGTTTTGCGAATCTATTTATAGGATTTCCATTTGCCATCATACTTGCATTAATGATAAATGAAGTATCCCATTCATTTATTAAGCGATCCGTGCAGACAATTGTTTATCTTCCCCACTTTATGTCTTGGGTGGTTGTAGCAGCTATCGCAAATACGGTATTTTCCTTAAGCTATGGTGCTATCAATAATGTGATTCGAGCTTTGGGAGGAGAAGCAGTATTCTTCCTGGGACGTACGGATCTCTTTCGGCAAGTTTTGGTTGGTGTGAACGTTTGGAAGGAAAGCGGATGGAATGCGGTTTTATATTTAGCGGCACTCGCCGGGGTTCCGGTGGAGTTATATGAAGCAGCTTCTGTAGATGGTGCAAGCCGTTTCCAAAAAATGATCCATATCTCAATTCCGGCAATTCTTCCAACTATCAGTATTACTCTGCTCCTTCGTATTGGTCGTATTTTGAATATGGGTTTCGAACAGGTCCTAGCGATGTATAACCCTGCTGTTTACGATGTAGCGGATATTTTGGATACTTATGTATATAGGGTTGGTCTTGTAGAACAGAACTACAGCTTCTCAACAGCAGTCGGGTTATTCAAATCCGTTGTTTCCTTTATCCTTGTCCTGGGGAGTAATCGACTGGCTCGTGCTTTGGGACAGGAATCATTGTTCTGAGGAGGGGTGCATAAGATGGCTACACAGACAAGATTGAGAATTCATCAAAGTGCCGGAGACAGTATATTTAAGGCAATCATTTTCATAGTATTGCTGTTTTGTACCGTGATAACACTTCTTCCTGTCATCAACGTTATCTTTGTTTCTTTTACGTCAACATCGGAACAGGTTCAATTTGCTGATTCGTTTCTTCATTTTCCAAGAGTTTGGGTCATAGATAATTATCGTTACCTGTTAGGCGGATCACAGCTTTGGCGGGCAATGTTGATCAGTATTACAAGAACGATTCTGGGAACGGTTCTTGCGTTGATTCTGTCCACACTAACAGCTTATCCCTTATCTCGACTTGAACTTCCCGGGAAGAATCTGATAATGTTTGTATTCTTTTTCACTATGGTATTCTCCGCAGGGACGATTCCAACATACTTAGCTGTCAGAAACTATGGGCTGATTGATACTTTCTGGGCCTTTCTTCTTCCAATGGCTATGAGCACCTACAATATGATCATCATTCGAACCTATTTCCATTCTCTTCCGCACGAACTGGAAGAGGCGGCAACAATTGATGGATGCAGCGATATTGGAGTCATGATACGGATCATCATACCTCTTTCGACACCAGTGTTTGCATCGGTTGGATTGTTCTATGCTGTTCAGTACTGGAATTCCTGGTTTGACAGCATCCTCTATATCCGAAGCAGATCCTTATGGCCTTTACAGCTTTACTTGAGAGAGATTATCAACACTGCTTCTGTTGCAGATATTGGTCTTGATAGCGATGCAAGTCTTGTAAAGCCTACAGCCAATGCACTTACTTGTGCAATGATTGTTTTTACAGCGATGCCGATCATTATTGTTTACCCGTTTGTACAAAAGTACTTTGTTAAGGGCATTATGATCGGCGCGGTTAAAGGCTGATGTTCAAAACTGTACTCGTTGAGTCGCAAACTCTTCGAAATAAAAAATAAAATATGGGAGGTTTTAAAGATGAAGAAACTTGCTGCAATTCTGTTGGCAGCGCTTCTGCTGGTTACAGCTGGCTGCCAATCTTCAGGAGGCAGTAATAGTGGGAGCAGCTCTTCTAAAGCACCTGCTAACTCGTCCGAGCAGACAGCTCCAACGGGAGACCCTGTTGTTTTGGATTGGGTGTTTACTAAAGCCGGTTTTGATGCTTCGCCCGAACCGCATGTTATTCTACAGGCGATTGAGGAAGCAACGGGTGTGCGTTTGAATCAGATCTCTCCTCCGATGGCTTCTTATGGTGAACAGATTGCAGTTCTGATGGCGTCTACAGATCTTCCTGACGTCATCAAACTGAATACCATTTCTTCCATGGTTGATTATGCGGAGCAAGGTGCATTGAGACCTTTGGACGATCTGATGGATCAGATGCCATCCGTAGTCGCATCTGTTTCGGAAAAAGCATTTACCACTTGTTCCTTTAACGGCAGCATCTATGCTGTTCCGTGTATCACCAGTTCTCATCGTTTGAATGTCGCCTACAGAAAAGATTGGCTGGACAAACTCGGACTTAAAGTGCCGGAAACACTGGATGATTTCCATGACATGCTTTATGCCTTCACTTATAACGATCCGGATGGTGATGGAGAGCAGAATACCTATGGTATCTCTGGTGCAGCAGGTGGCAGTAGTGTTGGTAGTACCAGCTGGCCTTTTGAAATGGTTACCGGTGCATACGGTGTAGTAGGTGCATGTAATGGATATTTTTATGTTGGCGATGATGGCAATCTGCATCCTCAGGCAACAAATCCGTCTGTAAAAGATGCCCTTGAAGTATTGAACCAGTGGTATCAGGAAGGAATCATCGATCCTGAATTCATCGTTATGTCAGGTTCTGAAATGCAGCAGCGTGCTTATGCTAATGCGTTCGGTGTTGCTCTGACATGGTGGACCGGAGCGCAGAGTTATGAAAACAACATGATTAAACTGGATCCTACAGTCGACTGGGCAGATATGGGCGGGCCCAAAGGCCCCGATGGGACTTCAGCACTTCGTGGTGTAAATGAAGTTGATTACCCGGTATGTGTCCTTTATAATTGCGAACATCCGGAAGCTTTTGCCAAAGTTACTGAGTATTGTCATACCGAGATCGGAATGATGACAACTTACTCTGGAATCGAAGGAGTACACTGGGAGAAAAGGTCTGATGGAACCTATCATACTCTGCCTGAGTTTGACAACTGTTCCAACTGGATACAGTTCCATGCTCTGTATCAGAATGAATGGCCGTTGTTGCAGGTTCAGACATACTTGCTGGAAGGCCGTTTGGATTCTCAGAAGTGGGATATTATTACCAATGCAGCGGATGGCTATGTAACGGAAAGCGAAGTTAAATACTCTGCTGATTTGAACAGTATGGTACTGCAGACATTTTGTAAAATGGTAACTGGAGAGATTCCTGTTGATAATTTTGAGTCATTCTGCCAGGAGTATTTAAACAATGGCGGCCAGGAATGGGCTGATGAAGTTACCACGATTTATAAATCCCGTAATTCCTAATTCGTATTTCAATCTAGGGCAGAGGATCTTCCTCTGCCCTAGAACAGAAAGGAGAGCTGATTATGAGTGTTTCATTAAGAGACAAATTCATTGGATGCATTGCTGGTTGTCATATTGGTTCGGCCATGGGTGCAGTTACAGAAGCCATGGATTGGCAGTACATTGATGAAGTATACGGATTTGTGGATAAACCTTTGCCTTATCAGCATCCGGCAAAAGGATTTATTAAAATGTTTGCAGACGGCGATGCTGATAAAGAGAAATATCTTGAGGAGAATCCGAAGTGGGTATGCCCGGCGGGAACAACTGAGGATGGTGTAGAGCGGCAGAGATTAATGATTCTTGCAATCCGCGATAAAGGTGGACGTGTGTTTGCAGATGATGTCAAGGAAGCATGGGCTAAATACATGAATCCATCTTCCTTTGGTACTCTATCCATGCAGTTTGAGGAAGTTCTGTATTTGTTGGCAAAAGCAGGTATTCCCGGTTCTGATATTGGTAAGTATTGTGACTACTCTGGATTGAACAGCTTTTCTAGAGCATGTCATCCCATTGGATTAATAAATGCAGGAAACATCCAGAACGCTATAAAAGACGTTTTGGAAGTTGGACAGCTCTATCAGACAGCTAACAGTCGTGGCCTCAAGTGGGCCTGTGTTACTGGTGTAGCAATTGCAGCAGCGACAAAGCCTGATGCGACAGTAGAAAGCGTTCTTCAAGCAATCTATGACAATTGCGATCCTCGTGTTGTCTTTGAAATCAAACGACATATAGAGGGCAGCGCTTATTGCAAAAATATCCAAGAACTGAGAGAATATTTTGATGGCGTCTATTCTGGAAAAGGTGTAGAGTTTTATTTCTCAACTGCTGCTGAAGTAGTGACCAAGGGTGTTTGCATTTTTGCTATGACTCGTGGCAATACAAAAGAAGCGATGATTGCCGGTACAAATATGGGAAGAGATTGCGACTGTATAGCTGCAGTTGCAGGCGGCCTTGCAGGTGCTTTAACTGGATACGAATCCATACCGGAAGAATGGTTTGCCATGACAGATGAAGCAACCAAACAGAATCAGTATACCTGTTCCCAGCTGTCGGTTGTAGAGTTTGCGGACATCTTATTCGAGGCATTTCGCAAACAACTCGCTAAGCAACAGGCGTTCGTAGAGACCATGGAAAATACATGACAAGGAGGGACATCGAATGAGTGTATCATTAAGAGATAAGTTTATCGGATGTATTGCCGGTTGTCATATCGGTTCTGCTATGGGTGCCGTAACGGAAAGCATGGACTGGCAGTTCATTGAGGAAGCTTACGGTTTTATCGAAAAACCTCTTCCTTATGAACGTCCACCGCTTGGGATGAAAAAGCGTGCTGCTTTATTACGTCCCAACAGACCGGTATGGAAGTGTGAAGCAGGGATGACGGAAGATGGTGTAGAGCGGCAGAGACTTATGATACTTGCTATTCGCGATAAGGGTGGTCGTGTTACAGCGGATGATGTGAAGAAATCCTGGGCCAAGTATATGAATCCGGCATCTTTCGGAACTCTTTCCATGGAGTTCGAACGGGTTCTTTGGGAGCTTGCAAAAGCAGACATTCCAGGTGCCGACATCGGCAAGTATTGCGACTATGCAGGATTAAACAGCTTTGCCAGAGCTTGTCACGCGATCGCTTTGATTAATGCCGGTAACATCGAAACGGTTAAGGACGACATTTTTGAAGTTGGACAGCTGTACCAGACGGCAAAGAGTCGTGGCCTCAAGTGGGCCTGTGTTACTGGTGTAGCAATTGCAGCAGCGACACTGCCCGATGCAACGGTGGAAAGTGTTCTTCAGGCGATTTATGACAACTGCGATCCGATGGTTGTAGACAAAATTCGTAAGCATGTTGAAGGTAGCGCATATTGTAAAGATATCCGCGAACTGCGGGAATACTTTGATGGTGTATTCAGTATAAAGGGTATTGATTTTTCAATGGCATATGCATCTGAAGTGGTGACAAAGGGCGTGTGTATCTTTGCAATGGTTAAAGGTAATACGAAGGAAGCCATGATTGCCGGCACCAATATGGGGCGTGATACAGACTGTGTAACAGCAGTAGCTGCCGGCATCTCTGGTGCTCTCACGGGTTATCAGTCCATTCCTCAAGAGTGGTTTGATATGACAGACTATGCAACAAGGTGCAATCCGTATACCTGTAGTTATCATACGGTCGTTGAATTCGCAGACATGATTTATAACGCCTATCAGAAACGTCTTGCCGATGAGAAGGCATATGTTTCAACTATGCAGGCGCTACTTTAAGGAGGATTCTCATGAAAAGCTTTTATGGTAAAAATGGAGCCAAAACGTATCTTCTTCAGTTCAAATACGGCGACTATCTGCTGGAAGGTATCGAAGAAGTTATAAAGAAGGAAGGCATTAAACATGCGGTCGTTGTTTCAGGTATGGGCACACTTGATCGCTGCCGTATGCACACTGTTTCAACGATCGGATTCCCTGCAAACGATATCGTTCATGAGTGGCTGGATGAACCTATTGGTATTTCTGCTATGAGCGGACTGATTGCCAATGGATCACCTCATATCCATATGGTTATGTCTGTCTATGGCAGAAGCAAGGAAGAAGGGCAGGTAACGTATACTGGGCATCTGGAACCGGGATCCCGTGTTCTGTACCTAGTGGAAATGGTTCTGATTGAGATTGAAGATCTTGAGATGGAGCGTGTCCGGGACAGTAACGGTATTTATGAGCTTACCAAGATTGATCCGGAAGGCAATCTGTAAGCAAGGAGGATATCATGCAAGTTGCAATTTTTGGTGCAGGTTTGATGGGGAGTGGCATTGCTGCTATCAGTGCGCTTGCAGGCAATAGAACGATTCTCATCGATCTTGATGATGTACGGGCCGAAAAAGGACAGAAAAGTGCTTTTGCTGCAATTGATGCGTTAGTAGGATATGAATTGGCAACATCTGAACAGGGTGAACTTGCTAAAAATCTGATTGTTCCGTGCTCGGATATGGCGGCAGGTGTTGCTGGTGCTTCGTTGATTATTGAGGCTATCTTTGAAAACGTGCAGATTAAGCAACAGTTGTTCAAACAGCTGGATGCCATTGTTCCGGAAGATGTTCCAATCTGTTCGAACACCTCTGGGCTCAGAATCACTGACATTGCTGCTCTTGTAGAACATCCTGAACGTACGATGACCACGCATTTCTGGTTTCCTGCACACTTGGTACCCTTGGTAGAAGTTGTTATGTGGGAAAAGACAGATCCCGACAAAGCAGTCTGGGTAAGAGATGAATTGAAAACTTGGGGTAAAGCGCCTGTCATCGTAAAGCGGGATCTGCCCGGCCAGTTGGCCAATCGTATTTTACAGGCTGTTATACGTGAAGCAATCAATATTGTTGCTATTGATCTTGCTTCTCCTGAAGATGTTGATACAGCAGTCAAGATGGGTATGGGTATTCGCTTCCCTGCCTGGGGACCGCTTGAGCATGTGGATGCAGTGGGTATGGATCTGTGTGAGAGTGTCCAAAATACCGTTTTACCAGGAATTAATAGCTCAGATAAGGCTAATCCCTATATGACGGAATTAGTAAAACAGGGGAATCTAGGTGTAAAAACCGGAAAAGGTTTTTATGATTGGAGCATAAAGTCCATGTCAGAGCTGGCCAAAGGGCGGGATGACTTCATTGTACATGCTCTAAAACAGTTGCGCAAATAAGTAAATCTATTCGCTTAAGTGCAAATAACACGAAAAGACTTAAAAATGCTTTTTCTTTGGATTTCATTAACAATGGGTCAATATATTAAATGTTGACACTTGTGAGTGACTCGGCTTCTAGATTAGGAGCCGAGTTTTTTAAACCCATTTGAAAACCAAAAAGGAGCAAGTATTACTAGTGGAGCGGCCGCGAAATATCTTGAATATAGAAACAGAACTATAGAACCTTTTTACCTACACTAGCCCTGCCACGCGGAGGGGTGTGTTTAGTGTGCGATTTTGCATGTTAGAAATCGCGGAATAAGGAGCATTTTCGGTTGAAATGTTTTCTTCATTCGAACTAGATGTTTTATATTAAGTAATTTCTATATATTATAATATACTAATTATTATATAGTAGAATATATTTGTTATCTACATAAAGCAATGGAGGAATGGATTCATGAATCTGTTGAAATTAGGAGAAAATGTTAGGAAACTTCGAATTAAGAAGGAACTGAGCCAAGCAGAGTTGGCAGAACTCACATCTTTAAGTCCCAACTACATTAATTCCAACATATAAATGGAACTAGAATACTGTGTCACTAAAAAGAGGCCACTTAGTATGTGGTCTCTTTTTTAAAAATTTTTCTCAGAAACCTTATATTTTTCGCGTTCTCGTGCTCTATATAGTGGAGTGAAAAATGGAAAGTGTGTTTGCTGTGCAAATTGGAATGTTTGACTGCGAAGAGCCTGGAGCGTTTTCGCACTATATCGACCGGTCCTGAGAAAGATTCTTCAGGCCTGAATTGGCAAGATCGGAAACGGAACCGATCCGGATCTTTGTGATCAGATGTCTGGCTGCGGACCGGTTCTGTCGGCAGAGTGATTCTGTCTGACCGGGTTTATTCCATCATGAGCTTCTCAAGTTCGGCATCGGACTTGTTCTCGAGCTCGCCCTCCGCATAGAAACGTGTGACCAGTTTCGCGAACGGGGTCTTCTCGTAGGTAAATACGAAATCATAATAACCGGGCTCAACCTCGTCCGGATTCAGGTAGATTTCGGCATCCCAGCATTTATCATCGGAATTGTAGTCCAGATAATACAGATTTACGAAGCCGGGCATCAGATCGGAGTACTGTGCGGTCTCATAGTATTCCTGGTCATCGCGGTGCTTTAGGATATAGACCCGGATACCGTAGGTCGTATCGGTATCGGGTGTACACATGAAATATTCATTCAGCTCAAAGATGCAGCGGATCCCTTCGGTAGCCGCCGGCTTGTTGTTGAAATCTTCCGATCCTATCCGGTTGCCGGCAAAACTGATGCCGCGCAGAACCGGCATGTCGCTGCGGTCATTCGGGATCTCAATGAGCTTGCCGGAAAGCTTAGCGTCTTCGGCGCTGCCGGTGGTCTTGCTGCTGCCCGGATCGGCCGCGTTCTGATTGTTGGCGGTACCCTGACTATCGGAAGCCGTAGAAGCAGAACCGGACGGTGCGCTGCTGTTTGTGTTATTGCCGGCAGGCTTGCAGGCAGCCAGACTGAGGATCAGGATCAGTACAAGTACTGCAGAGACTGTTTTTTTCATAGAGTGTTCTCCTTATCGTTATAGGATATTTATTATACCGGCTGTCATCGGTTCAGGACCTTAACGAGACCTTTAGGGATCTGACGGGAGAGCGGTGAAGCCCAGATGCGCGCGTAGCGGTGCAGGGACAGTTTCAGCGATTCCCCGGCTGAGCTGCATTTGCTCAGCATCTGCGGGAGCGGTGTAAGCGATCCGGTATCCGAGAGCAGGAGCATGGCGGCTTTGGTCCGCAGGAGCGCGGCCCGCAGAGCGGATTCTTCCGCAAGCGGCGGGAGCTGGGAAAGGGCTTCTTCACTGAGATTCAGCAGTTTCCAGCCAGAGGTCAGGGATCTTGCGCCGGCAGTGATTCCGAGACACATATATACGAACGCGCGCACGGCAAGATCGGGATTCTGCGTTTCCACCGCGTGCTTCAGCGCGTCGATGCGGAGCGACCCGCCTTCCAGCAGATAGCAGGAAGACACGCGGCGGCAGTACAGCCGGCTGCGCAGGACGGCACCCTCGGCATCAAGCGTCCCGTCAAGGTCGCAGAAAGCCGGATCCGGCGCACCGAGCTTCTTCCAGCGCTCATAGAGCACGGCCGGGACGGTACGGGAGAGCTTCTCGGACGGCGGATTTATATCCAGACACCAGGTGACACAGGCGTCAAGGAAAGATCCCGACATCTCGCTGCCGTGGTCTGTCAGGAACTCGGCCAGATATTCGGCATAGCGGCCGCGCGGAGCGGTTTTGTCTGGAGAAGCGGTGATGAGAGCCTGCAGCGCGGTCAGTTTCTCGATCGGCGCAGGAGCATCCTCGACGTTTTTCTCGCAGACGAGAGGCCCGTATTCCAACGCATCGAGCCGGGCCTGCGCCGTGATCAGATAATCGTAGAACTGATTGTTCTGCAGGATGCGGATGAAGCTCTCCCGCAGGACGGAAATGATCTCGTCCGACTGGCGGCTGCTGAAGAAAGAACGGCCTTTCTGCAGGACCTGGTTCAGCCAGGAGAAATCGGCCACGACCTCGCCGGCATTTGCATAGATGTTGTACGGATCCGTCTCCAGAAGGCGGGAACCGAGCGCTTCCGCTACTTCCAGACTGCGGCGCGTGCTCAGGGAGCAGTGCTCCAGCAGAAATCGCAGACGGATCACGTCCGCGTGCAGTTCGGCACCGGTATGGGACTGCTGCAGCAAAGTCTGACAGATGTCATTCGCACGGTTCTGCGGGACAGGACCGCGGACGGACGCGTAAGCAGGATCCTCCAGACGCAGGACGGATTCAAGAAGCCGCCATTCAGGCGTGTGATCCGCGTAGAAACGGAGCCGCTGGGATCTCGGGAAAGTCAGGATCCACTCGAAGAGATCCCTTGAAAGCGCCTCACGGCGGCGGACTTCTGCGGCGGACACGGTATACAGGGCTTCCCGGTAATCGATGTCGGATTGCGGGACGTCCGCGTAAGCGGCGATCGCATCGGCAAGGTCCCTGCGCAGCGCATAGGTCTGCTGCAGCATATCTTTCATGAAGTTGAAGAAATCGCCGGCTTCAGGCATGCATCCGCGGATGCAGAGCACCGGGAGCATCGCGAGCAGCATGGTCTCGCAGAAACTCACGAGCAGATGGCTCGTTACAGCGCATTCCTGCGGAACAGGCTGCAGGGCCGCGCGGCAGGATACGACAACTGCCGGGAGCAGCGTCCGGACATAATCGAGGCGAAGCGGATCCAGACCGCGCACTGTGTCGCCGGAAGGATCGTCTTCGGGAGTGAGCGTGCCGCCTGCATAGCGCTTCAGCGCGTCATACAGACTGCCGCGCGAGAGATTCTCCGGATGCCACAGGAAAGCCGTATCCGCGGGAGTATCGGTCTTGCGGCGGAAAGCGGCCAGCGCGTGGACCGTGCTCTCCGAAAGAGGATCCGTCAGCGACAGCTGTTCCGCATAGCGTTTGCAGTACAGGCTGTAGAGTTTTTCGTCAAAGTGGACGGTCTCCCGCAGCGATTCCATCCTCCGGCAGGCGCTTAAGCGTTCCGGGATCAGGCGGGAGAGGGACCGGGCGGCGATCGTCTCCATGCGGAGAGGATTGAGCGATTCGTCGTCATATTTTGCGCTGACGGTCTGATAATAACGCGTCACGCAGGCAGGAAGCGCCTCCGTGCGTTTCACGTCAGGCGCAAGCAGTTTTCCGATCGCAGTGAGGAGTTCAGCACACTCGGGCACGGCCAGTTCCGCCGCGTAGGTATCGATATTTGTCAGAAGTTCTGTACGGGCGAGCGGATCTGCCGAAGAAGAAAGGAGCTGCCGGCGTTCCCGCAGGATGTCTTCGCAGAGGATACGCCATTGCGGGGCAAAATACGTCAGGACCGCGG
The DNA here is from genome assembly GCA_017441925.1 of Bacillota bacterium. Classification (GTDB taxonomy): domain Bacteria; phylum Bacillota; class Clostridia; order Lachnospirales; family Bianqueaceae; genus RUG12817. The sequence goes on along the minus strand of JAFRUE010000003.1, from coordinate 115,689 downwards.
TCTGGATCCCGCTTTCCCGGTACATGATATGATCTGAGTCCGTCATCACGAGGAAAGGCCGCAGATCGCGCAGGATCATGCGGAGAACGGCGGGATCCGGGTGATCGGGAAGCAGCTGCCCGAAGCTCTTCAGATCGACAGGACCGGGGCAGAGGGCAAGCGTATTCATGACCTGCTCGAGCGTATGGCCGTATTTGGGACCGTACAGCTCGGTCAGACGGCCGATGTAGAGCTCTGCAAGCGCGTCCGGACCGGAAATCCGCTTTAAGAAACGTTCCGGTGAGGTGTCGGACACGTCCCGGCAGAGCGGATAGACGTTACGCAGCAGGCCGGCTTCGGAGAAACTGCTGTGCAGAGCCGATTCCAGCCGGTTCACGGCAGACTGGTCCGAAGTGCGGGCAAGCAGTGTTTCCGTGATATACGCACGCAGGGTCCGCCTGTAATCGGAATTGGAACGCCTGAATACGGCCGCGTCAGCCGCGGGGTCGCAGTTATGCAGCATTTCACGGATATATTTGCCGGATTCGGGAGTATTCGTCAGCAGAATGTATACGTTGGCGTCAAGCTGGGACGCATGCGGGAAGACGTTGATAAAAGATACGGTGCCTGGCGTGTCGTCAGCGGGATCCGCCCACTGCATACCGTCCGTGATGAGCAGGATTTTACAGCCGGGATTCTTAGCCGCGATCCGGTTCAGAGAGAGCGCGATGCCGCGGGCATAATCCGCGGCCAGAGCGGACGGAGGCAGAGCGGCGTCCATGGCGGCAGAGCCCGTGATCCGTTTTTCTTCACTTTGCACGAAAGAAAGGAACTGTGCGGGGTCCGTGGTCTCCGGCAGAACAGAGACCGTGTAGCGGAGCACCGTGCAGTTGCTGAAGAGAGACGTCTGGAGATAATAAGCGGAAGAGGGATCGAGGAGCGAAGTGTACAGGGATTTGCCCATGCCGCGCTCCATCGTGAGCAGGAGATAACCGCGGTCTCTCCGCGCGAGAGCCTGTGAGAGCCAGTGATCGAGGAAATGCGGGCGCTGGGCGTCGGGCATACGGTAAGCCGGACGGAGCGAAGCCGCCGCGCCGCTGTCAAGGGCAGCTTTGCGGCTGCCGGCTGCCGTATCCGCGGAGCAGATGATCCCGAGAGGCTCGCCGATCATGCAGACACCGCTTGCCGGCGCACGGTAGAAAATCCTGCGGGAATCCGCGTCCCAGCTCTGCGCGAGCAGATATTCGTGGTTCTTGTAAAGGATGAACGGCGCGGGATCCACAGTATCCAGATTGTAGGTGTAACGGAGATTGCTTACGGAAGTTCTGCCGGACGCGGCTTCCTCCTGCGGCTGCTCCGCAAGATGCCGGTAAAAGCCCGCAAAAGGCGCGATCATCCCGTTGAACGCGGTCACGCAGGTGATCAGGCCGCCGCCCGCCGTCGGCTGATTCATCTCCTGCCCGGCTCCGGCACTGTCCCGGAGGATCCAGGAATGAAAACTCTCCGACGAAAACAGCGCTTCGGCCGCGTCAGCCGCCGCGAGATACGGATCCGCCTCCGCAGCGGGATGGTTCAGGAAGACCGAGTGCAGGACCGTGAGCAGCTTCTTCGGGTCCGAGAGGGACAGAAGGATCCGCGCCTTGTCAGACGAGGAGACATCAGTCCGCGCATAGGCGATACCGGCCGCGATCAGGGCCGGGAAACGGATCGCGTTGACGCTGCATTCATATAACAAAAGAGAAGCTCCCGGCAAAGCACCGCCAAGGACCTGCGTCTGCAGCTGCCGGTAGGGCAGCCGTAAAGCTTCCGGAAAATCAAGAAGGTTGAGAAATAAGCCGTTCGTGCATAACTCCTGCATCCTGGCGGACGCGGGATAGATTTCTGCGAAATTTGTCATGACGGGATCTCCTGTGGCAAGAGGTATATATAATAAAGTTTATCATTATTTTGCCGGCGTGTAAAGAGCGAACTTAAAAGCGGACCGCAGCCGCGAGGCTTGCTTTTTCCTGTCGGAAATGATATACTTTTTATAAGAATTAACTACAAATCAAAGCAGGAGGAGCTGTACAAATGGCAGAACGCAAAGCATTGAAGATTCTGGAAAGGGACCCATTGCTTGAACCGTACCGCGCTGATCTTGAGCTTCGCATGCAGTTATATAAGAACATGAAAAAACGCCTTGTCGCGAAAGGCAAGACGATCGTGGACTTTGCCGAAGGCAACGACTATTACGGATTCCATAAGACCAAGACCGGCTGGATCTACCGTGAATGGGCGCCTGCGGCAGAGGCGATGGCGCTGATCGGCGATTTTAACCATTGGGACCGCTATGCGAATCCGATGAGGCGCATTAATGACAACGGAGACTGGGAGACCGAGGTCGCGGATCTCCCGCACGGATCCTTTGTCAAGGTCCAGGTGACCCATAACGGAGAAACATTCGACCGTATTCCGCTGTATATCCACCGGGTGGTACAGGATCCGTGGACGCATGAGTTCCGCGGGCAGATCTGGAATCCCGAGAAGAAATTCCGCTGGACGGACAAGGAATTTGCTATGCCCGCACAGCCGCTCTTGATCTATGAAGCGCACGTCGGCATGTCCGGAGAAGAAGCCCGGATCGCGACGTACGATGAATTCGCGGACGAGGTCCTTCCGCGCATCAAAAAAGACGGATACAACGCGATCCAGCTGATGGCGATCATGCAGCATCCGTATTACGCTTCCTTCGGATATCAGGTCACGAACCTGTTCGCGGCTTCGTCCTGGTACGGCGAGCCGGAGGGCCTGAAGCGTCTGATCAACAAGGCACACCGTCTGGGCATCGCTGTCCTGCTCGATGTCGTCCATTCGCACGCTGCCCGCAATTCCCTGGAGGGCCTGAACGATTTTGACGGGACGGATTACCAGTTCTTCCACAGCGGACCGGAGGGAGACCATCCCGCGTGGGGCACCAAGCTATATGATTACGGCAAACCGGCGGTCATCCATTTCCTGCTGTCAAATCTGAAATACTGGATGCTGGAGTACCATTTCGACGGGTTCCGTTTTGACGGTGTGACCTCGATGCTGTACAAGGATCACGGCCTTGGCGGGGTGTTCGATAATTACGGCAAATATTTCAGCATGAATACCGATACCGAAGCCGTGACATATCTGCAGCTTGCGAACGAGCTGATCCACGCGGTCCGCAAGGATGCGGTAACGATCGCGGAGGACATGAGCGGCATGCCGGGCATGTGCCTGCCGATCGCTGAAGGCGGCATCGGATTCGACTACCGTCTCGGAATGGGCATCCCGGATTTCTGGGAGCGCTCTGTTTCCAAGGTGCCGGACGAGAACTGGGATCTCGGCAAAATGTGGTATGAACTGACGACGCGCCGTCCGGGCGAGAAGTCGGTCGGATACTGTGAGAGCCATGATCAGGCGCTTGTCGGTTCCAAGACGCTGATCTTCTGGATGGCGGATAAGGAAATGTACTGGCATATGATGGCCGACGATCAGAACCAGACGGTCGAGCGGGCGGTCGAGCTGCACAAAATGATCCGGCTCGTGACGTTTGCGGCCGGCGGGGACGGATATCTGAACTTCATGGGCAATGAATTCGGCCATCCGGAATGGATCGATTTCCCGCGTGAGGGCAACGGCAACAGCTATCATTACTGCCGCAGACAGTGGAGCCTGGCGGACAATCCGAAGCTGAAATACCACGGGATGCTGCTTTTCGACAACGCGATGACAGCGCTTGTAAGGGACGGGAAATGGGACTGCAGGAACGGCGCGCGCCTCTTGTCGCTCAATAACGATGACAAGACGATGGTATTTACTCGCGGGGATTATCTGTTCCTGTTCAATTTCCACCCGACAACGGACGCGGTCGTGACCCTGCGCTTTGCGAAGCCGCAGACTTGCGAGAGAGTCCTCTCGACGGCCGAGAAGCGCTTCAACGGCTGGATCGACAACGATCTCGGATGGCCGGTCCCGCAGAAATTCCGCGTTTCGGACGCGCGTGTCAGTCTGACGCTGCCGCGCCGCACGGCTTTTGTCTATAAGATCGGCAAGGACAAAGGAACAAGAAATGATTAAGCTGCTGCCGGAATATCCGTATTTCTATGAGACGCATTTTCATACGGCGCAGTCCAGCCGCTGCGGCAAGGACTTAGCGGCTGATATGGTGGATGCCTGCAAGGCAGCCGGTTACACGGGCATCTTTGTGACGGATCACCACTGGGGCGGGAATACCCGTCCCGACCGTTCCCTTCCCTGGGAAGAGTGGGTGGATGCCTTCTGTGAAGGTTATTATGCCGCAAAAAAGCGCGGCGATGAGATCGGTCTGGATGTTTTCTTCGGCTGGGAGTCCGGTTTTACGGGGACAGAATTCCTGATCTACGGACTGAGCCCGGAATGGATGAAAGCCCATCCGGAGCTGCGGACGGCCGCCCGGAGCGGCTGGCCGGAGGTGGCGGACCCGCTCACGCCCGAGAAACAGTATGTCCTGATCCACGCGGCGGGAGGAATGGTGATCCATGCCCATCCGTTCCGCGAAGAGCCTTATATCCCGGAGATCCGGCTGTTCCCGGACTGTGTGGACGGCGTGGAGGCAATCAACGCGACGCATTCCAGTCCGCTCAGCAAGTCACATACCAGTCCCGAGTACAATGCGAAAGCCTGGGCATACGCGAAGGAGCATGGCCTTCCGGTCACGGCCGGGAGCGACATTCATTCCGTGAATCTCTTCGGAGGCGGCATGGCGTTCCGGCGCAGGCTCGAGGGCCCGCAGGACTTCATCCACGCGGTCCTGGACCGTGAGGACTATATCCTCTCCGATGGAGAATACTGGTACGATCAGCAGGGAAACAGGATCGACGCATGATAAAGAAAGTGCCGCATAGGGACAGAATCGTTGTCCTGTATGCGGCACTTGTTTTTTCTGCCGGCTTCAAAGAAGCCGTTTGTAGATATCCAGCATGCTCTCGATCTAATATTTGAGCAGCCAGTAGGCGTTGTCATATTCGACGGATCTTTTCAGGACGGCCAACAGCGCGGGGTAGTATTTTTCGGTCTCCCGGATCGTCCTGCCGGAGAGAAAAGTCAACCTTATGCTTTTACTGTTCGTCCGGTCCGATACCGGATAAAAGAGAATACATTTATACAAAAAACATAACAAAAATGCAATACTGCGGCGGAATATTCTGTTATACTGTCAGCAGAGAACAGGGAGGATATGCCATGAACGATTATGAGAAAGAACACAGTGAGATTCTGAGACGGTTCGGCGCCGAATGCGCGGTGCTGCTTAAAAATGACGGGACATTCCCGCTGGACGCGCCCGGCAAACTGGCGCTCTACGGCAGCGGCGCGCGCCGTACGGTCAAAGGAGGGACAGGCTCCGGAGAGGCCAATTCCCGGTATTTTATAACGGCGGAGGACGGTCTTGAAGCGGCCGGCTTTACCGTTACGAGCAAATCCTGGATGGACCGCTACGAAGAGATCTATACAGAAGCGAAGAAGCTTTTTATCCGCGAACTGAAGCGTTCGGCGCTGAAGCGCAGGACATTGGCGATCCTGGACAGCATGGGCGCTGTCATGCCTGAGCCTGAATATGAGCTGCCGCTGGATGCTGAGGGGGATACGGCGGTATACGTTCTGTCGCGCATTTCCGGCGAAGGTTCCGACCGGAAGCCCGTGGCTGGAGATATCCTGCTGACAGAGACAGAAACACGCGATATTCTGGAACTTGACGCAAAATACAGGAATTTCCTGCTGGTCCTTAACGTGGGCGGGCCGGTCGATCTGTCCCCGGTTCTGTCTGTCCGGAACATCCTCCTGCTCAGCCAGCTCGGGGCAGAGACCGGCAATATCCTGGCCGATCTTATCCTTGGAAAAAGCACACCGTCCGGCCACCTGACCACGACATGGAGCGCCTGGAGCGATTACCCGGCGATCGGCCGGTTCGGCGATAAGGACGACACACGCTATAAAGAAGGCGTTTACGTCGGTTACCGGTATTTTGACAGTGTGGGCGTGAAGCCGCTGTTCCCCTTCGGATTTGGTCTGGGCTATACGGAATTTGCGCTGACTACAGGTGCAGCCGTCGCGGAGAACAGCCGGATCAGTGTCAGCGTGTCGGTTAGGAATACCGGAAAATACAGCGGCAAAGAAGTCGTGCAGCTCTACGTGTCCGCGCCGCAGGGCAGGCTGGACAAACCGTATCAGGCCCTCGCCGCGTTCGCAAAAACGGATGATCTTGAGCCGGGCGGGGAGCAGATACTGACGTTGTCCTTCGACCTGCGCGAGATGGCGTCCTACGACGAAGCACAGGCGGCCTGGATCCTGGAAAGCGGCGATTATATACTGCGGACCGGGATTTCCAGCCGTGATACGCAGCCGGCGGCGATTGTCCGCCTGAATAGAGAAGTCATTACCCACAAGGTCAGGAACGCTCTCGGTAAGCCCGATTTCACCGATTGGCAGCCGGATGTCCGCCCGGAAGGAACGCTTCCGGAGCTTCCCGTTCTGCCGGTCGATGCCGCTGACATCCGGACAGAAACCGTGAACTATGACCGCTCCTACGATATCGATCCGCTGACAGTCACGCTGAGCGACGAGGAGCTCTGTCTCCTGAATATCGGAGCGTTTAAGAGCAAAGGCTTCGCGAGCGTGATCGGAAGCGCTTCACAGACCGTACCGGGTGCAGCGGGAGAGAGCGTGCATCTGAAGGACGTTCCCGCGATGATCATGGCGGACGGACCTGCCGGACTGCGGCTGAGCCGTCAGTATACGCGGGACGAGAAGGGCGTGCACGCTATCGGCGGCGGGATGCCTGAGAGCATCCTGGAACTGATGCCTGCGCCGGCGGCTCTCGCAATGAAGCTTTTCGCCGGGAACGGCAAGGTGAAAGGTACAGTCTATGAGCAGAACTGCAGCTCGATCCCGATCGGTACCGCGCTCGCGCAGAGCTGGAACCTCCGTTTTGCAGAACAGTGCGGCGATCTTGTCGGCGACGAGATGGAGCGTTTCGGCGTGCATCTGTGGCTGGCGCCGGCGCTCAATATTCACCGCGATATCCGCTGCGGCCGCAATTTCGAGTACTATGCTGAGGATCCGCTGATCTCCGGCAAATTTGCCGCCGCCGTTACGCGAGGGGTGCAGAAGCATCCCGGATGCGGAACGACGCTTAAGCATTACGCGGCCAACAATCAGGAGACGAACCGCTACAGCAATAACAGCCAGGTGAGTGAGCGCGCCATGCGTGAGATCTATCTGCGCGGCTTTGAACTGGCTGTCAGGGAAAGCCAGCCGCATGCGGTGATGACTTCCTATAACCTGCTGAACGGCGTCCATACCTGTGAGCGCCGCGATCTGATCGAAGATGTCCTGCGCGCAGAGTTCGGCTATCAGGGGATCGTGATGACCGACTGGATCATTTCCTTCATGTACGGGAAAGGCAAATATGCCGCTCCGGACGCGGCTAAGACCGCTGCAGCAGGCAACGATCTGACAATGCCTGGCGGCGCGGGTGATTTCAAGGCTTTGATGAAGGGTCTGAGAACCGGTCTTGTGGACCGTGTCCAATTGCAGATCAACGCTACGCGCGTGATCCGTATGGCCAGGAAGCTTGCCGGAAACTGACGGAGCCGCGCAGCGGTTCTTTCAGTCTGTTGATCTGAAACACGCCTGGATCGCCTCCCAGTCTACGGAACCCTTTACAAGGAAACAGTCGGCCGCATCTCTATAGCCATGAGAATAGTCGAAGACAAGCAGTACTTTGTCAGAGAGATAGGCAAATCTGCGGTCGGACAGAAGGAAAGTGAGACGGATCTCGTCAGGACGGTATCTGCCGGGCTGGGGGATATGCTCCAGCCGGATCGAGTCCAGCGCTTCCCGCAATGCGGAATCGGTTTGAATCAGGGTGGCTTGAGGCAAGCCATCCTGTTTTGTATAGTTTGAATTTGTATTGCTCAGGCTTGTCTCGTCCCAGACAGCATCTCCTTCAGCGTACGGAGATTCATAGATTTTCGTAATCTCTGTCCCCGGAGAAAGCAGCAAAGAGGTAAAAGTGCCTCTTTCATCGCTGATGGAAATCAGGCCAAAGAACATCACACAGACCACGATCACGATCATGAGCAAGATCGTGCCAAGCGGTCTTTTGCGCGGATGCAGGACACTTTTCAGACGGTAACGCAATGTCCCGGCCGCGGCAGAGAGGCAGGTCGTGCAGCCTTGAGCCGGCGCGGCGGATTCGAGCAGCAGCTGTGCATAGGCTTTACGGCCGGCTTCGTCCATATTTTCTGTAACGATCTCGTCACAGCTGCGCTCCAGATCCTCGGCAGCTTTACGCGTTGCGATCCAGACAAGCGGATTGAACCAGCACAGAGCGTTGCACAGGCAGAAAAAGACCTTGGTATAGACGTCACAGCGCTGCAGGTGATGCAGCTCATGGCGGAAGATCATCGTAAGTTCTTCCGGTGTATAGGCGCGCTCCGGCAGCACTGTGCAGCGGCTCCGCCGGGTGCGGCCCATGGAAAAAGGCGCGGGGACGTTTCCGCGAAGCAGCCTGACCGGAAGACGGTAATTGATTTCTTCCTGTACAGCTTTCCAGAGTGCCAGAACCGCGTCGTCCTGTTCTTCCGTTGTGATCCGGCGGACGCGGCTGCGAAAGATCAGATGAGAGATCAGATAATACCCGCCCACGATGAGGAAGCCCGCGAACCAGACTGCACCGACGACAGGAATTGTGCTGCGGGGGATATAAACCGTCAGTCGAGGCAGCGGCAGCAGGCTGATCAGCATATTTGCCTGCCAGAACAGGATCGCCGGAATCAGCCAGAGAACCGCGCAGGCTCGTGCGCTGATCCTCTGCCGCAGTAAGGGGAGCAGGATCAGGAGCAGCACGTAATACAAACAGAGAAAGAGCATTACATTCGATGCCAATCCGAAGAACCGGATAAGTCCGTCCTCTATGCCGGAGAAAATCAGGGCCAGCGCGAGAAAGACAAGCAGGATCCAGAAAAGGACGGTCGGCACGACCAGAACGTAGGTCTCTATGCCTCTTTTCTCCACATCATAAAGAACAAACGGCTCCGCGCCGTGCTCCCAGCGCCAGGCACGGCGGAACGCGTATCCGAGCAGACCGGCAAGGATCAGCCCCCAGAGAGCTCTTAGCCAGATCATAGTGTATCTGCTTCGAGCATTTCCCGAAGCTCCTCCAGTTCTTTTTTCGTTATGCCGCTGTCGCTGAGCGAGACGGCAAAAGCGGACAGGGAGCCGCCGTAGAGCCGATCCAGCATCCGCCGGCTCTCCCGCGCCAGATATTCCTTACGGGAAACGAGCGGAGTATAATAATTCGTCCGTCCACGGTGATCGACCTGCAGGAAACCTCTGGTGCACAGTCTTGTCAGAAATGTCAGGATCGTGGTAGGCGCGAGATGCTTCTTCCGGTTCACGGCTTCCTCTATGATACTGCGGGAGACCGGAGGCTCCTGGTCCCAGACGATCTGCATGATCTCAAGCTCACCGTCCGGCAGCGTATCTGTATTTTTCATGGGTCATCCCCCTTTCTGTACATGAATCATCTATATTCTACATCTGTAGAAACATGTTGTCAAGAAAAAGATACCGGTACAAATACCGGTTTTTTTCTTGCATTTTTTATGTTATAATTCTGCAGGAAGCATTTACGGGTATACGAAGTTATCAGACTGAGAAGATAAAGGAGGATCAGCCTATGCCAAGAGGAGGGATGGCCGATCAGGTCAATGACCGCTACAGGGTACCGAAGCCGAAGAATCTCCGGGAGGTCCCCGGTTATCTTAAAACACTGATCTCGCAGTTCGCGGGCCGGCTGTTCTATATTTTCCGACTCGTTTGGGAGACGAAAAAGTCTCTGTTCTTCTGGATGATCGCGATGGCAGCCTTTAATGGCGTCATGCCGGTCATCGGGTCGCTCATCGGCGCGCGGATCATGAACCGCCTTGCCGAGGCCTACGCCGCGTCGCAGAACGGGACGGTTTTCGCCTTCTCCATGATCTCTGTGCTGCTCGCGCTGCAGTTCTTCTACATGTTCACGAACAGTTCGGTATCGCGGCTGTACAATCTTGTGCTGTCGATTTCCGGAGAGCAGCTCAGCAACCACGTCAAGATGAAGATCATGCAGAAGGCGAAGGAAGTCGACATGGTCAGCTTCGACCAGGCGGATTTCTACGCGCGGATGGAAAACGCCAACCGCGAGGCCGGCTCGCGTCCGATCCAGATCATGAGTTCCACGTTCTCCATCCTGTCCACCGCGATCACCATCGTCAGCTATGTGGCGGTGCTCTGCGCAGTCAGCTGGTGGGCGCCGATCGTGATCGTGATCGTCTCGATTCCTTCGACGGTCATCAATTTCTCTTTCCGCAGGCAGAATGTGAACTATATGTTCCGCCGTTCCCGGAACCGCCGGCAGATGGATTATTACGCGAGTACCGTCACCAATAAGGACCTCGTCAAGGAGATCCGGATGTTCAATCTGACGGATACTTTTATCGACAAGTATCAGCAGGCGTTTAACGAGTATTACGACGGACTCAAGAAACTGCGCATCAATGAGGCACTCTATAATCTCGGAGCAGCCCTGCTCACGAATATCGTCTACTGCCTGCTCTATATTTTCCTCGCGCGCGGCGTCTGGCGCGGCAGCTTTCCTGTTGGTGATTTCTCCCTGTACACAGGCGCGATCCACGCGATCAGCAGCGGTGTCACGTCCCTGATCGTCGGAACGTCTTCGATCTATGAGGGGACACTTTTCATCGAGAATCTGATCTCTTTCCTCAACGAAAAAGCGGGGATCGTTCCGATTCTGGAAGAACCCCGCCATGTGGAGCGGCATGTAGGCCATACGATCGAATTCCGGCATGTTTATTTCCGCTATCCCGGTTCACGCAGGGATGTGCTGGAGGATATCAACGTCACGATCCGTGCCGGTGAAACGGTCGTCATCGTCGGTTACAACGGTGCCGGCAAGACCACACTGATCAAGCTGCTGACCCGCCTGTACGACCCGACGTCCGGGACGATCCTGCTCGACGGCCATGATATCCGCGAGTACGACGTGAACGAGCTGTACGCGATGTTCGGGATGATCTTCCAGGATTACGGTAAATATGCCGTATCCGTCTCTGAAAACATCAAATTCGGCGATATCGGCCGGGATGCCGGGGATCCGGAGATCCGCGACGCGGCTGCGCATGCCGATGCCGACGAATTTATCGAAGCGCTGCCGGACGCGTATAATACGCCGCTGATGCGGTATTTTGAAGATAACGGGACGGAACTCTCCGGCGGACAGTGGCAGAAACTCGCGATCGCCCGCGCGTTCTATTCGGATTCGGACATCCTGATCCTGGACGAGCCGACGGCTTCGCTCGATCCGATGGCCGAACAGGAGATTTTCAACCAGTTCAACGAGCTGCGGACCGACAAGACAAGCATTTTCATCAGCCACCGTCTGTCGAGCGCGACGATCGCCGACACGATCCTTGTCATGGAGGAGGGCAAGATCGTCGAGCAGGGCAGCCATCGTGAGCTGATGGCTCTCGGCGGAGAATACAACAAGCTCTTTACCATGCAGGCCGCGCGCTATAAGGAATAAATACGGCCGTCCGCGAGGGAACGGCCGTACTCTGATCGCTATTTGTCCGCGAATCTTTACAGATACGGAAGCGGGCCGCCCGGATACATTTTGAGGCGGCCTTTTTTGACGTCTTCGACCGGGATCCAGAACGCTTTGCCGATACTGCCGTCTTCATTGTGCACGTATTCCGGCTGATATTCGGAATCCGGGATGGATACTCTGTAATACAGGATCAGTTCATGCACCTTGCGCGCGTCGAACGTAAAAATGTTTTCGAGGAGCCCGAGGTATTCTTCGATGCGGACATGCAGCCCGGTCTCCTCATAGAATTCGCGCCGCAGCGCGTCTTCGCCGCGTTCCTGGAACTCGATCCCGCCGCCGATGCAGCGGTAATAGATTTCTTTTGTAAGAGAAGACGTGACAGGCGCGACAAGCATACGGCAGTCACGGACAAGTACGCCCATTACGATCGGACGGGCATCTGCAAAACGGTTGACCATGAGTTTCTCCTTTGCCGTTTATATTGTTGCTTTAGTCACGCTGGAAGAGCCTCGCGAAGTTGGCGAGCGGTTCGACGCTTGTGGCCAGATCCTGGATCGCTTTGTTGAGCGTCTCAAAATCGATCTTGGAGATCTTTTCAACGGATTCGTTTATGGTCTTGGTGTTGTCCGTCACGAGTTTATCCAGATTCTGGCTGGTCTTGGTAATGCTCGTGACCATCGTGCTGATCTCGTCCATCTCCCATTTGGCTTTGGTAACGATCACGTCGATCTGGTCGACCTCCTTGCTGACCTGTGTCGCAAGGGAACTGATCTGCGAAGTCACTTCCCGCAGATTGGCGGCTTCGGTATTGATCGTGGAAACAGCCTTAAGAGCCGGCGGGACAATGATCACGGCGGAAGCGGCCAGTACGATCAGCATGACTGCGGTAAGGCAGAGCGCGATAAGGGACAGGCGTGTCTGGCGTTTGCCTGCGGCAAGCTGTTCTCTCAGGACAGCCAGGATCTCGGCAGCAGAATCGGTTTCGGCTGACTGGTCAACGGGAAGGTTAGTCGGATTTTCCATCAGGATCTCTCCTTTGCGGTTTCGGAATAGTATTGTGCGGCCCAGTCAAGCAGTGTCTGGACCGTTGCGGCGCAGACGTCCGGGGCAAGCTCCGGCAGATTCTCCGCATGCGGCTGGCCGGTCAGATACGGAATATGGACAAAATCGCACAGGACGCGGTGCGCGGTGCGTGTACGGACATACTGCATCGCCCTGTAGAAGAGGCAGTTGCAGACAAAAGTGCCGGCCGTGTTGGAGACAGCCACCGGGAAGCCGGCAGCCTTCAGGTGTTCCACAGCCGCGCGGACCGGGAAGTCTGTCAGATAGGCGTCCGGTCCGTCCGGATCGACCGGGATATCGCAAGGCGCATAACCCGCGTTATCAGGGATGCGCGCGTCCATACAGTTAATCGCAATGCGTTCCGGCGTAACCGCACTGCGGCCGCCGGCCTGTCCGAGAAGCAGCAGGATGTCCGGATCCTCTTCGGCAAGCCGGGCATACAGGACTTCCGGACCTTTGATGAATTGTGTCGGCAGGATCTGCCGGACGAGAATACTGTCTGCCGGGGCCTGAAGGCGGGACAGGATCTCGCCGGAAGCGTTGACTTCTTCCCCGCCGAAAGCATCGAAAGCCGTGACTAAGATTTTCATATAACGCACCTCCTGCTGCCAACAAGTATAACACGGGGAGCGAGTCTTGACAACCTTGGGAAAAGTTATATAATGGATAGCGTACCTTTGTAATCTGCTTGGATTGGGCCGCATGCGGCCCGTGTTTTTACGGAAGAGGAGTGAATGGAATGAAGACTGTTATCAATGTTGTTTCGGGTTTCCTCGGAGCCGGCAAGACGACTCTGATCAAAAAGCTGCTGAAGGACGGCTTGAACGGTGAGAAGATCGTCCTGATCGAAAATGAGTACGGCGAGATCGGTATCGACGGCGGTTTCCTTAAGGAAGCAGGCGTACAGATCACCGAGATGAATTCAGGCTGCATCTGCTGCACGCTGGTCGGGGATTTCGGCCGCGCGCTGGAGGAAGTCCTGGAGAAATACGAGCCGGAGCGCATCCTGATCGAGCCCTCGGGAGTCGGCAAGCTTTCGGACGTCGTTAAGGCTGTGCAGAACGTTGCGGACAAGATGGAAGGCGTTGTTGTCGGCGGCAGCGTGACTGTAGCGGACGTTCTGAAATGCAAGATGTATATGAAGAATTTCGGCGAGTTCTATAACAACCAGATCGAGACCGCCGGAACGATCGTGCTGAGCCGCACGCAGAAAGCCTCCGAAGACAAGGTCGAGGAGTGTGTTGCGATGCTGCGCGAGCGCAATGCTGCGGCGACGATCATTACGACGCCGTGGGACGAGCTGGAAGGCGCCAAGATCCTGGAAACAATGCAGGCCGGCAGCTCCTTCGAGCAGCAGGTCATCGCGTCCATGGTCTTTGAGGACGAGGATGAAGATGACGATGATGACGATCATGATGAGCACGAGCATCATCACGACCACGACCATGATCACGAAGAGCATGAGCACGAGCACCATCATGACCATGATGACGATGACGACGATCACGACCATGACGAACATGATCATGAGGACGACGATCATGATCACGACCATGTAGATCACGACCACGAGGAGCATGAGCATCATCACCATCATCATGACGAGCACGGTCATCACCATCACCACCATCATCACCCTCCCGGCGAGCATGATGCTGACGAGATTTTTGACAGCTGGGGATTCGAGACTTCCCGCAAGTATACGGAAGATGAGATCCGCGCTGCGCTCAGCGTACTGGATTCCGGCGAATACGGCATCGTGCTGCGTGCAAAGGGATATGTCCCGTCAGAAGGCAGCTGGATCCACTTTGATTTCGTGCCGGAGGAGACCGAGATCCGCGAAGGCGCGGCAGAGGTTATCGGCCGCATCTGCGTGATCGGAAGCGAACTGAAAGAAGACAGGCTTGCGGAGCTTTTCCGCAGGTAAGAGTGAGGATTTGCACAGATGGCTAAACAAGACGTTCCGGTTTATATCATTGCCGGATTTCTGGAGAGCGGCAAGACGCGCCTGATCAAGGAACTGCTCGAAGATCCGGGCTTTTCCGAGGGAGAGAAGACGCTGATCGTGGTCTGCGAAGAGGGCGAGGAGGAATATCCCGAGGAGCTGCTTAAGCGTTCGAACGCGGTCACGTTTACCGTGGAGGATCAGGCGGATCTGACATATGAGAATCTTGCCGTGCAGAATAAGCATGAGAAGCCGGCCCGCGTGATCATCGAATACAACGGAACGTGGTCGATGAACGATATTCTGAGCATGCAGATGCCGGCGTCCTGGGTGATCGCGCAGATCATTACACCGATCAACGCCGAGACTTTTGATCTGTATATCAACAATATGCGTCAGATGATGAATGATCACATCGTCTGCGCGGATCTGATCATTTTCAACCGCTGCGACCGGGAGAAAACGCCCGTCGCGAAATACTGGCGCAACATGAAGATGACGAACCGCGCGGCCATGCTGATCTTCGAGGACGAGACCGGTGAGATGATCGAGGTCGACAGCAAGGAGATCCTGCCTTACGATCTGAACGCTCCGGTCATCGAGGTCAAGGACGATGATTTCGGCGTTTTCTACGTCGACGCGATGGAGAATCCGGACCGCTATGAAGGAAAACAGGTCAGTTTTACCGGCATGGTCTACCGCGAGCCGGGCTTTTCCAAGGGGACTTTTGTTCCGGGACGGATGGCGATGACCTGCTGCGTCAACGACATGCAGTTCATGGGATATCTCTGCCACAGCAAAGTCGCGGATAAACTGATGCCGCGGACCTGGGTGAACGTGACGGCCCGGGTGCATAAAGAGAAAGTCAGGGAGTACGGCGGCGAAGGGCCGGTCCTGTACGCGACCAAGATCGCTTCGGGCAAGAAGCCGGAGAACGAGGTCGTCTACCTGTACTGATTGGAGGAATTTACATGAAGAAGTTCACGGCGCTGCTGTTGGCCGCCGTTCTTATGCTTGCCCTGTCGGGCTGCACGATCGAAACGCTCGGCGAATGGGGCGGTCTGCCCGGGATGAAGGCCGGCGAGACATCGGCTCCGGACAAGACGGAAGAACCGTCCAAGCAAGAGGATGCGGAAGAGCCGCAGACTGGAGATGAGACGGGCGATCCTGAAGAGACAGAGACCAACGGGGAAACGACCGGGGAGACTGAAGAGACCGACGGATCCGATGAGACCGGCGGGAATGGCGAAACCGGTGCGGATGAGACTGAAGGATCCGCGGAGGAGAGCGCTGAAGAGACGGAAGAGCAGTCGGAAAGCGCAGAGGAGCCGGCCGGACCTTCTGACGAAGAGGTCTATGCAGCTTTCGCAGACGTGATCGCGGAGCTGGAGGACCAGTGCGGCGAGGGCGAGATCCGCGAGCCGGAGGAGGAAGAGGATCCCCGGATGCTGTGGGGTGTCGCAGTCGTCCGTTTGATCGATATGAATAAGGACGGCGTACCGGAGCTCTATGTAGCGTGCGGAGAGCCGGGCTATGTGTATCTGAACCGACAGTATCTGTATGTGTATTTTGACGGAGAGGCCGAGCAGGCGCTCCGCGCGATGATCACGAATGACGGGACGGAGATCGAGCCCTGTTCGATGATCGTCGATAAGGAAGATGCTGTGTATTTGGGCATCGGAGCTCCGTTCAATCTGGACGGCAAGTATGTCACCGTCGATCTGGAGGAAGATGGGCTGATCCGCACGGATGTGGAGTACCAGGCCGGCTACAT
This sequence comes from Bacillota bacterium, assembly GCA_017441925.1. Taxonomy (GTDB): domain Bacteria; phylum Bacillota; class Clostridia; order Lachnospirales; family Bianqueaceae; genus RUG12817. The sequence continues at coordinate 99,276 of JAFRUE010000003.1, read as the reverse complement.
GAGCGAGGACGATAAGTTCATCTTTAACGGCGAAGAGATGTCGATGAACGAATTCGAGGCCAGGCAGGATGAATTCCTGGACGGTGCGGAGATTACCAAGATCAGTTATCTTGAGATGACCGATGAAGAGATGACGGCTGTTCTGGAGACGACGCAGGAGACGATCGCGCAGATCCGCGGAGAGTAAAGAGCGGCTGCGGCCCGATACAGATTATTGCAGACGAAAAAAGGCATGACACGAGGTCATGCCTTTTTCTGTTGTCTGGAATATGAATTCTCAGCCGCGGGAGCAATGAGGCTGATTCATGCAGGGACAGACGGCCGATAGTTCATTCAGCCCTTTGCAGACCGGTTGACAGAAATGTGTCCCCGCAGGCAATATTGAAGCTGCAGGCGTTTTCTTTATAATGCAGCACGACTGGCGCTGAGACATCGTGATCGGCATGAAGAACGGCAGAGACGAGCCTGTGATTCTTCCATGTGAGATCGACCGTGAGTCCATGCGGTGCGCGAAGGCCGCGGACAGATCCGTCAGCCCAGGCGGGGTCGGAAGGAAGAGCCGGCAGCAGATAGATATTGTTGTTTTCGTCGGCCTGCAGCAGCATCTCGGCAATGCCGGCACAGGTGCCGAAGTTGCCGTCGATCTGGAACGGCGGGTGCGCGTCAAAGAGGTTCGGATACGTGCCGCCGCCGGTGAGACGGACCTGGCGGCCGGCCGGGACGAGCCGCAGCTGACGGCGGAGCAGACTGAGCGCATGATCGCCGTCGCACAGACGGGCCCACATGTTGATCTTCCAGCCGAGACTCCAGCCGGTGCCTTCATCGCCGCGGATCTCCAGACTGCGGCGGCAGGCGTCCGCAAGCTCCGGAGCCGCAGCCGGCGAGATCTGATGCGCGGGATGCAGCCCGTACAGATGGGACACATGACGGTGATGCGGATCCTGGTCTTCAAATTCGGCTTCCCACTCGAGAAGCTGGCCGTGGCTGCCGATCCGCTCGGTCTGCAGCTGCGGCAGGATTTCACGGATACGGACGAGATCTTCCGGACGGAGTTCCGTCCCCGGCAGGGTTCCGTCTTTCTCCGCGAGCAGATCCGCCGCAGCCAGAACATGCGTGAAAACTTCGCGGACGATGGCCTGGCTCATCGTTGCTTCTTTGCCGATCTTACAGGGCGTGCCGTTCAGCAGGTAGACGTTCTCCGGGGACGCGGACGGCGTGAGGATGAAGTGTCCCTCGTCGTTTGGCTGCAGCATGTCGAGAAAATAGACCGCGCAGGCTGCGAGCACGGGATAGGCCCGGTCGCGCAGGAACCCGGTGTCGTCGGAATACAGATAGTGATCCCAGAGGTGACGGGAAAGCCAGCCGAGCGAGACGTTCCAGTATGCGAAGCTGAATCCGCTGCGGGCACGGCCGACAGGATTCGTCAAGCCCCAGATATCAGCGTTATGGTGCGAAACGCTGCCGCGCGCGTGGTATTCGCGGGACGCGGTCTTCGCGCCGTTTACGGTGAGCAGATCGATCAGCCGGAAGAGCGGCTCGGCCATTTGCGGCAGACCGCAGATCTCAGCGGGCCAGTAGTTCATTTCCGTATTGATGTTGATCGTGAAATTACTGCTCCAGGCCGGGACAATGTCTTTGTTCCAGATGCCCTGCAGGTTTGCCGCAGTCGATCCGGGACGGGAAGAGGCGATCAGAAGGTAGCGGCCATAGTGGTATAGCAGCGAATACAGGACCGGGTCGTCCTGCGTTTTGGCGAAAAGCTCGAGGCGGCGGTCGGTCGGGATGTCGTCGGCTTCGGCTTCCAGAGACAATTCTGCAGCACTGTAATATGGAGTATATTCGGCCAGGTGCCGTTTCAGCAGGATTTCATGGCGGCCGACAGAATCTTCTGCACCATGTGCGTTGTCGGCACCGTCTGCACTGTCGATACCATCTGCACTGTCGGCGCGGACCGCTGTCATCCGGGACAGATCTGCAGCACACAGAGCGGTTTCATCCAGCCCCTCAGCATCGGGATCCGTGTCAGGACCGGCAAAACTGGTGCGGATTGCGATCAGCAAAGTCACGGAATCTGCATTGTGGATCGCAAGTGATTCCGGAAATTCCGTAACAGTGCCGCCGGAAACGAGCGGACGGACCATCATGCAGGCGCGCATGCCTTTATGGCCGTTAAATTCATACTGGACCGGATCTTTGCCGTCTTTGACATAATGAGGATCGACCTGGGCCGGAGCCTGAAGGTTAGCCGCCAGGCAGCCATTGGCAACGGATACATTGTGGCGCACGGGCGAAGCGAAGGAAAGCATCAGGCTGATGCTGCCGGGCCGGTCCGCCGTGAAGCGCGCAACGATGCCGTGGTCCGCGGCGGTCGCGAAGTATTCACGTGTGTAGCGGATGCCGTCGCTTGTGAAGGATACATGAGCAGCAGCGGTCCGCAGATCCAGACTGCGGGTATAATCAGTGACAGTTTCGCCGGTTGAGCCTGTCGGCATCCCCGGGAAATCCGTGATCAGGTCGCCGATCGGCAGGTAGGACTGCGTAAAGTCGCCCAGCATTTTGTTTTCTATGATGCGGGCTGCTTCAGGGATCCGTCCCTCGCCGACAAGGGTGCGTACTTCTGCGATGGTTTCCGGGGCGACGTCTGTCCCCGTGTCGTGCGGATAACCGGACCAGAAAGTATCCTCATTCAGCTGAATCGCGTCGTCTCCGGGACGGCCCCAGATCATCGCGCCGAGTCGGCCGCTGCCGAGCGGGAGTGCCTCCTCCCAGTTGACAGCCGGCTGCTTGTAATACAGACGGTGGGATAATTCGTATGTTTTCATAGTGGATCCTTTCCAAAGACATTTTTCTTATTATATCATATTGATTTGCAAAAAGACCGGCCAAAACCGAAAAACGTTACATAATAAGGGTAACGGGGGGTAGAGAATGTATTATTTTGACATGTCGAAGCTGGTCGTGCCGGATCCGCTGCTGGATATTGAGTCGATGCCGGTTGAAGAGATGGTCACATTACACGCGAAACTGCTGTACGAGCTGCCGTATCTGCCGGAAGGGACACTTATCGTGCGCCGCCGCGGGCAGCGGGTCTATTACAGTGTCCAGACGACGGCGGCGCACGTCCGCCGGGACAGATATCTTTCACTGAAACGGGACGCCGAGCTGATCGAACTGCTGAAGCAGAAAAAGCTGATCCGTGCTGCGCTGACGAGAATCCGGAAGGCATCCCGGCGTTTTAAAGGGTACAAGCGCCGTCTGGCCGCTAAATATGCGATTATCGACCGGCGCCACGCGGATCATTACATCTATTACACGAATAAGATCTACGTCTGTTCTACGGCTGAGGCCGCGATCGTCGAGATGCTTCACAAGCATCGGGTCCGCTTTGAGTACGCTCCGCCGACGCAGATCGGAGGCTGGACCATCCATCCGGACTTCAAATACACGGTCGACGGGCGGACGGTTTATCACGAGCACCTCGGCAGGCTGGATGATCCCGGCTATGCTGAAGACTGGCGCCGAAAACAGGGGCGCTACAAATACAGCGGCCTCAAAGAGGGGACAGATCTTCTGATCAGTGTCGCGCACGGGAAGCGCATCGATCTTGTCGAGATCGAGCAGATGCTTCACGAACGCGGTGTTTTCTGACCGGATTCCTGCATTTTCACTATCAGGTGTTTTTTCTGTACAAAAAATAAACCGGTTTCTGCAGGAACATCCTCCAATCCCTGCAAAACGATCGGATCTGTTTATAAATCATTTTTCAGAACTGTCCCTGACGGTCCCGAGACAGCAAATCAAACCAATCTGCTGCCTGATTCCGTGTCAGCTAATGATTGTTTTCTTCACGATTTACGCATAAAGCTGACACAGACAGAGATCTTCTCTCAAACCGTGCAAGCTTTTTAATGAGAATCCTGCCAAACAAAGAAAAAGCTGATACAAAGATAAGGTCAGAGCCTTCAGAATAAGAGAATTTCTCCATTTTGTGTCCGAAAAAGAATCGACATTGCAGAAAAAGCAGCGATAGCTGACAGTTTTGGGGATAGAATGTCAGCTGATCGTATTATTTGGATGAAAAACCGAGAAAAGCTGATACGTATGAAAGAAAAATACCTGGTTTGTGTCGGCTTTTGAATGAGGAAGTTATGTTTTGTTGAGAAAGCTGACAGGAAAGGGTGCAAGAAGGATGCAGGAAGAGATGCAAGAAAAAATGCAAAGAAAAAGACCTGAAAGTCGCTTTGAGGACGGAGGCCGATGAATCAGCTTGCGCGGGCAGGTAAACTCTATTATAATGAAGAACGGAGGCGATAGGATGGCTTATTCGAGGGAAGAATTATTTGATATTCTTAATGAGGACGGGACGAGGACCGGCCGCACGAAGGCGCGCGGGCTGGTGCACAGGGACGGAGACCTGCACGGCGCGAGCCATGTTTTTGTAATACGTCAGGATGCCGGCAGGCTCCAGGTGCTGATGCAGAAACGAAGCGCAGACAAGGATTCGTTCCCGTCGTGCTGGGACACTTCTGCGGCAGGGCATCTCGATACAGGGGAAGATTTTGACCGGGCGGCGGTCCGCGAACTGAAAGAAGAGCTTGGTGTGAGCGGGCCGGTGCCGGAGTATATTTTCACGCAGAAAGTCGAATACATAGAGAGTTTTTACGGCATGCCGTTTCATGACAACGAGATCGATCATGTGTACATAGTGCGGATCGACGAGCCGGAGAGCTTTTTCCGGCCGGAACCGGGCGAGGTCGAATGCGTGCAGTGGCAGGATGCGGAGACGGTCCTTGCGGCACTGCGGGCCGATGATCCGGCGTACTGCGTTCGCAGAGAAGAATTCGAACAGTTGATATACATACTTACAAAAAGATTGGATGGAAACAATTAAGATAGGTGTGGATTAGCGAGAATTAAAAGAAACCCGGATATTCCAGGTTTTTCATTTTATTCTATTGACAAATTGTTAACTTATGATAAACTATAACAACAAACGTTGAATAAGTTTAAAATAACAATGCAGGAGGGATCCTATGGCGAAGACCGTTCGTTCTAAGAAAAGGCACGGCTTTTTTGAAACGCTGTGGCGTTACAAATGGCTGTACCTGATGCTTGTACCGGTAGTTGTATATTTTCTGCTGTTCCGGTATCTGCCGATGTACGGATTGACAATCGCATTTGAAGACTACAACATCTTCCATTCCTTGTTCAATCAGAAATTCGTCGGCCTGAAAGTGTTCAAGAAGGTGTTCGCAAATATCAATTTCTGGGCGTCTATCAAGAACACACTTTTCCTGAATCTGATGACATTGGTCGTCAACTTCCCGTTGACCATCATCGTTTCACTAATCCTCAACGAGATTCGTTCCGCTAAATTCAAAAGAGTGACGCAGTCGGTTCTGTATTTGCCTCACTTTATTTCGTGGGTTGTTGTCGCCGGTATCGCGACCAACCTGTTCAGCACGAACGGTGGTACGATTAACAACATTATCACCTCTCTCGGAGGAGAAGCCAAATCCTTCTACGGCAACACCTACTGGTGGACGGTCATGTACATCGCCCTCCAGATCTGGAAAGAGATTGGATGGGGCACCATTATCTATCTGGCGGCTCTGACGGGCGTCGATGAGCAGCTCTACGAAGCCGCTTATCTGGACGGCGCGACGAGATTCCAGCGGATCATCCATATTACACTTCCGATGATTAAATCGGTCGTTGTCGTCATGCTGATCCTGAGTATTTCCCGAATGATGAGCATCGGCCTGGATGCGCCTCTTCTGCTTGGTAATACCGCTGTAATGAGCGTGTCCGAGGTTATCTCCACTTACGTCTACCGCCTTGGTATCGTTAAGGCGGACTACCCGCAGTCCACCGCTATCGGCCTCTTCCAGTCGGTCGTCAACATCATCGTCCTGCTCCTTGCGGACCGCTTTGCCAAAGCGATCGGCGAGGGCGGAATCCTGTAAGGGAGGTGGCGGACAATGGCTAAAGAGACAATGGATAAAGAAAAAATGGCTCCGGTCAAGAAGGCATCCGGCTCTACCGGAATGGTTTCCAAGTTCACCGTCTTTGACCTGCTGATGTATGTGCTGATCACACTCCTTGCGCTGATCTGCCTGTATCCGTTCCTTAACGTCGTCGCGATCACGTTCAGCGGTTACAACGCGGTTCTGTCCAACAAGGTCACGTGGTTCCCGATCGACTTCTCCACGAGCGCGATCCGCAACATCCTGTCGAGAAAGCAGATCTGGCAGGCCATGTGGACCACGGTCGAGGTCACGATCCTGGGCACCGGCCTTTCGCTGGTTCTGACGATCGCCGCGTCCTACGCGCTGTCCCGCGACTATCTGCCCGGACGCACGGCGATCACGAGCCTGATCATGTTCACGATGTATTTCGGCGGCGGCATCATCCCGACCTTCCTGGTCGTCAAGAGCCTCGGCCTGTACAATTCTCTCGGCGCGCTGATCATCCCCAACTCCATCAGCGTATTCAACTTTATCGTCATGCGGACGTTCTTCCGCGAGCTTCCGATGGAGCTGGAGGAGGCAGCCAAGATAGACGGGGCGACCGAGATGCAGATTCTATTCAAAATCATTCTGCCGCTGTCGGTCCCGATCATCGCGACAATCGGTCTTTTCTACGCGGTTACGTACTGGAACGATTATTTCCAGGCTTTGCTGTATATCTCTGACGAAGCAAAATACACGCTGCAGCTGCGTCTGCGCGCATTGCTTTTCGGAACGGATCTCGATCCGAACGCATCCGTATCCGGCGATATCGGAGAAGTTATGACGCAGTCCCTGAAGATGGCCAGTGTCGTGGTGGCGACAGTTCCGATCCTTGTCGTCTACCCGTGGCTGCAGAAATATTTTGTAAAGGGCGTCATGATCGGCTCCGTCAAGGGCTGATCGCATTCTGTTGCGGGCAAACCGCATGATGATTTTTATCAGATCATACTTGCCGTGACAAGCGGCGGATGATATAATTATGATTAGGAGGAAAAACAAATGAAAAAGCGTTTTCTTGCGCTTCTGCTTGCAGTCGTCATGGTCGTTTCTCTGGCTGCCTGCAATGGCGGAGGCTCAGGATCAGGCGACGATGCCAAGGGTGACGTTAAGGAAAGCCAGTACAAGACGACCTATGGCGTTGAGGACTTCGGCGGAACTGAGATCTCTGTAGAGATTTTTGACCGCTCTAATGCTCCTGAGGGTTCAACATCCACAGATAACAAGTGGACACGTTACGCACAGGAAGCTATGGAAAAACAGGGTATCAAGATGACATATGTCAGCGTACCCCGTGCAGATGAAGTAACAAAGATGACCACCATGATGGCTTCCGGTACTGCACCGACCATCCTGGGCACCTACTCCTGGAACTATTGCCGCGACTATATGCGCAACGATGGTATCTGGGATCTGGCTCCGTTCGTTGATGGAGAGGATCAGGCGAAGAACCTGAAGGCTTATCTGGGCGAGAACTGCCTGGAGCTCGGTCGCGACACCGAGGGCAAGCTGATCGGTATCGTTGCCCGCCGTGCTACGGTTGCTCTGCAGAACCTGTTCATCCGTGAGGACTGGCTGAAGGAGCTGGGAATCGAGATCCCGACGACAGTTGAGCAGTATCATGACGCGATCGCTGAGATCGTTGCCAAGAACCCGGGCGGACAGCCCAACACGATCGGTATGGAGATGGGCGTTATCTCCTGGTCCGGTGACTACAACACCACGACCTATCTGTACAATCCGTTCAACTCTTTCCTGAATGATGAAAAGAGCCAGGCGGTCGGATATGTATATTACACAGATCCGCATTACATTGATTATCTGAAATATCTGAACAGCTTCTATAACGAAGGACTGACCAACTCCGAGTTCTTCGCGGCAACAGAAGAGCAGCTGAAGTCCAACTTTGTTAACAGCAAGCTTGGCTCCTTCTCCTCCAACGTTGGATACAATGTTGATATCCTTCGTGGAAACCTTCTGATGACGCTTAAGGAGAACGATCCGGATGCTGAGATGGTTGCCATCAAGCCTCTGGAGAACCTGTATGTTAAGGGCGAATATCCGCAGGGCGCTTACGGCGAAGGCGGAATGATGCTGTACTTCCCCAAGACCTACAATGAGAAGCAGGTTGCGGCTGGTATCACCTACCTTGACTGGATGGGCACCAAGGAAGGCGGATTCGTATTCTATCATGGATTCGAAGGCGAGCACTTCGAGTACAATGAGAACAACGTTCCGATTCCTAAGGATGCTGAGTACAACAAGGTCGACAAAGACTGGCTGCGTACTGATATCTTCCTGATCGGGAACCAGGGATATTTCCAGACCGTAGACGAGTTCAATCAGGCAATCGCTGCTGATAACCCGGGTTGGGAATCCTATACGATTCAGGACTATGAGTACTCTATGTGGGGCAAGCTGCTTCCGCAGGCTCAGTACATGTATTCTCCGCAGAGCGCGCTGGATAACCAGACTGATATCACACTTGTCAACAACGAGTGGGGCATCAAGTGCATCACCTGCAAACCGGAAGAGGTTCAGGCCAACTACGATCAGTGGATGGCAGACCTTGAGTCTAAGTGCAACATCAAGCAGGTTATCGAGGATACACAGGCAGTTTATGACGAAGTCCGCGGAGGTTCGGGCAAGTAATTCCACGTGCCCTATGCCGCCGGCATCTCATTTAGATCGATCAGAGACCGCCTGACTATCAGGCGGTCTTTTTTCAAAAAAACGCATGAATAAAGGAGGCATATTATTATGCAGGGTGACGGAATGAATTACGTACCGGAAGGAAAGCCGGAGCCGGTTGTAAAGCCGGGTGAGTTCGTTATTGCAGCGGCAGCGCTGGATCACGGACATATCTTCGGAATGTGCAAAGCGCTGACGGATGCCGGCGCGACGTTGAAGTGGGTCTATGACCCGGATCCTGTGAAGGTGGAGAGATTCTGCAAGATGTTCCCCGGAGTACAGGCCGCGGAGAGTGAGAAGCAGATCCTGGATGATCCTGAGGTCAAGCTGGTCTGCGGAGCGGCTGTTACTTCTGAGCGCTGTGCACTTGGACTGAGAGCGATCGCAGCGGGCAAGGATTATTTCACCGACAAAGCGCCGCTGACGAGTCTTGCACAGCTTGAAGCTGCCAAGAAGGCAGTCAAGGAGACTGGGCGCAAGTACATGTGCTACTTCAGCGAGCGGCTGCACGTAGAGGCAGCTGTTTTTGCAGGACAGCTGATCAAGCAGGGAGCGATCGGCAAGGTTATCCAGATCATCGGCATGGGACCGCACCGCGAGAGCCCCGGAACCCGTCCGGACTGGTTCTATCAGAAGGACAAATACGGTGGAATCCTCTGCGATATCGGAAGCCATCAGATCGAACAATTCCTGTACTATGCAGACGTTGAGGACGCGACGGTTGTCAGAAGCCAGATCGCGAACTATGCGCATCCGCAGTATCCGGAGCTGGATGATTTCGGCGACTGCATGCTTGTCGGAGACAACGGCACCAGCATGTATTTCCGCGTAGACTGGTTCACGCCGGACGGACTAAGAACCTGGGGCGACGGCCGTACGTTCATTCTGGGAACAGAAGGATATATCGAGCTTCGCAAATACATCAACGTCGGAACCGAGGATGTGACTGGCAACCATGTATTCCTGGTCAACAAAGAGGGCGAGAAGCACTTCGAAGTTACCGGCAAGGTCGGATATCCGTTCTTTGGCCAGCTGATTCTGGACTGCATTAACCGCACCGAGAACGCGATGACCCAGGAGCATGTCTTTAAGGCCGCAGAGCTTTGCGTAAAGGCTCAGATGCAGGCTTCCAAGCTTGCCTGATTATGGATGAAGGGGATCCGGGCAGCCAGCCCGGATCTCTGCTATATTGAATATTCGCGATAAAAGAGGAACAAATATGTTAAATGTAGCAATTGTCGGCGTCGGTAATATTTCCAACGCGCATATCATGAGCCTGCTGCAGTTCCCGGACCGCGCCAGAATCGTGGCACTGTGCGATATCTATCCGGAAAAGGCGGAGGCCTCCAAGGAGAAGTACGGTCTTAAGGACGCTGTCGTTTTTGACGATCATATGAAAATGCTGGAGAGCGGCATCCCGATCGATGTGGTTCATGTCTGCACACCGCCCTATGTTCATGCCGAGATAGCGATCCATTCCATGGATGCCGGCAAAAACGTCCTGGTGGAGAAGCCGATGGCGACCTGCCTTGCGGAGTGCGACGCGATGCTTGAGGCGGAGAAACGCAACGGCGTCCTGATGGGATGCATCGCGCAGAACCGTTTCCGCAACTCGATCTACAAGCTGAAGAAGGTCCTGGACTCCGGCCTGGCCGGCAGGATCGTTTGCGCGCACGTCAATTCTCTGTGGTGGAGGGGCCACTGCTATTACGATCTGTGGTGGCGCGGCACCTGGGAGAAGGAGGGCGGCGGCCCGACCCTGAATCATGCGGTGCATCATATCGATATGATCAACTGGATGGAAGGCTGTCTGCCGGATGAAGTCGTCGCGATCCTGACCAACAAGATGCACGATAATTCCGAGTGCGAGGATCTGTCGCTCGCGGTGCTGAAATATCCGGACGGCAACCTTGCCGAGGTCACGAGCTCCGTCGTACATCACGGCGAAGAGCAGGGACTCGTGCTGCAGTGCGAGTACGCCAAGATCTCCGCTCCGTGGGACATCAAGGCCGAGGTCACGATGCCGAATGGCTTCCCGATTCAGGGCGGCAACAAGGAGCTCATCAGGAAGATCCAGGAGTATTACGATTCCATCCCGGATCTGCCGTATGAGGGCCATGCCGGCGAGATCGACGACTACATGCACGCGCTTGAGACCGGCACCCGTCCGATGATCACCGGAATCGACGGCCGCAAGACCGTCATGCTGATCACAGCGATCTACAAGGCCGGCTGCCTCAAGCAGTATGTGCATATGCCGATCGAGAAGGATGACGAATACTATACTTTTGAGGGAATTCTGAAGAATGCTACGCATTTCTATGAAAAGACCGCGAGCGTAGAGAATTTCGCGCCGGGTGAAATTACGCTTGGCAACTACAAGGAAGACAGGAAAGACAAATAAGGCCGGATAAGGCCCGACAGGCGGTTCGGCCCGGCCGGACGGCCCGGACAGCAAAACAAACAGCCCTGCAGCGGAAACACATCTGCTGCAGGGCTTTTTTCATGCCGCGGCTGTGGCCGCAGGTTTTTTGTTTTTTTGCAGATTCCGTATTGACAGACTGCCGGGAGCAGATTATAATGCTTATGTAATTATCAGACATCTTAATATCAGCTTTCTTAATTTAAGGATACTGATAGTTCGGAGGAGTGAGTTTATGGCTAAGAATACGATCAACGATCTGGAACTGCTTTTTGAGATCCTGCGGATCAACCGCGCGTATAAGCGGATCCGTCACAGCGCGGACGAAGGAATGCCCGATAATCCGGGCATCCACGGAAGCGGACGTCTGCTGCATAATCTGGCAGACCACGGCGAGATGCCGCAGAAGGAACTGGCCGAGCGTCTGGAGATCCGTCCGCAGTCGCTGACGGGGATCCTTGTCAAACTGGAGGATGCCGGATACATCACGCGTACACGCGGCGTCGCGGACAAGCGGGAACAGCTTGTCAATATCACACCGGAAGGCCGCAAATACAGCCGCCGGATCGAGAAGATGAGAAAAGAGATCGCGGGACGTTTCTTCGCAGTCCTGACGGAGGAGGAGAAGCAGACGATGTCCGAGCTCCTAACCAAGATCTGGGATTCACTGGAGGAAGAAAATGCTTAAGATTTTCAAACACATGCGCAAGGACACGTGGATGCTACTGCTGCTCAGTGTTCTTGTCGTCATCGCGCAGGTCTGGATCGATCTGCGGATCCCCGATTACATGACCACGATCACGATCCTCGTCAAGACAGAAGGGTCGCCAATGAGCGAGATCTGGCGCGCGGGTCTGATGATGCTAGTGTGCGCGGTGCTCGCGATGTGCCTCAGCCTGCTGTCTGGGTATGTCAGCGCAAGGCTGGCGGCGCTTTTCTCCCGCGATCTGCGCAGCGATATCTTTAACGCGGTGGAGAATTTCTCCCTGGAGGAGATCGACCGTTTCTCTACGGCGTCGCTGATCACGCGGTCTACCAATGATGTTACGCAGATCCAGAACTTCATGTCCCGGGGCCTGCGGATGATCATCAATACTCCGATCACCGTGACGATCGCCATGATCAAGATCTGGGGCAAGAGCTGGCAGTGGACGTCGCTGCTCGGCGCGGGCGTCGTGATGGTGCTGATGGTCGTTATCTATCTGATCAAATACGCGCATCCACGTTTCCGCCGCATGCAGGTGCTGACAGACAACCTGAACCAGGTCACGAGAGAGAATCTGACCGGTATCCGCGTCGTCCGCGCCTACAACGCGGAGGGATACATGCAGGACAAATTCTCGGACGCCAATGACATCCTGACAGACAACGCGCTGCAGGCCCGCCGTGCCATGAACCTGATGCGGCCGGTCATGCGCTTTACCAATAACGGCCTGACGGTCGGCATCTATTGCATCGGCGCGTACATTATCGCGTCGCAGCTCGGGACGGGAGACGCGCTCGTGACCTTCTCCGAGATGGTCGTTTTCTCCACCTACGCGGCCCGCGTGCTTGGCTCCTTCATGAGCCTGAACATGATCTTCAACATGCTGCCGCGCGCGACTGTCAGCGCGGAGCGTATCAATGAGATCCTCGATACCGAACCGTCGATCAAGGACGGGAAAGAGACCGAGGGCGTGGCCGGACAGGAAGGCACCGTAGAGTTCCGCAATGTCAGTTTCCGCTATCCGGCGGCTGAGGACGATATCCTGAGGGACATTTCCTTCACGGCGAAAAAGGGCGAGACCGTCGCGTTTATCGGCGCGACCGGCAGCGGCAAGACATCGCTTGTCAATCTGGTGCCGCGCTTCTATGACGCGGGCAAGGGTGAGGTGCTTGTGGACGGCCGCAATGTTAAGGAATATGATCAGACTGCGCTGCGCAAGAAGATCGGCTACGCGCCGCAGCGGGCGGTGCTTTTTACCGGCACGGTCGCAAGCAATCTGAAATACGGCGAGTATAAGGATATGGACGAGAGTCCGGAAGCGGCGCAGGCCGAGATCGAAAAGGCTGTCAGCATCGCGCAGGCAGAGGATTTTGTCAAGGAGATGCGCGGCGGCTACGACGCGGATATTACCCGGGGCGGCACCAATGTCTCGGGCGGACAGAAACAGCGTCTCAGCATCGCGAGATCCGTCTTCCGCAGACCGGAGATCTATATCTTTGACGACACCTTCTCAGCGCTCGACTATAAGACGGACCGTCTGCTGCGGGCCCGCCTTAAGAAAGAAACGGCCGGCGTTACGACACTGATCGTGGCTCAGCGTATCGGAACGATCCGGGACGCGGACAAGATCATTGTCCTGGACGAAGGCAGGATCGTCGGCGAGGGTACGCATGAGGAACTGATGAAGAACTGCGAAGTGTATAAGGAGATCGCGCTGACGCAGCTGTCGGAGGAGGAACTGGCATAATGGCAAAGAATGATTATCAGCTTGGATCTGTCAATATGAACAGTACGCGCGGCCCCGGAATGCGCGGTATGCGGGTCGCGGAGAAGCCTAAGGACTTTAAGGGCGCGATGCGGATGCTGATCCTGTATCTGAAGCGCTTCCTGCCCCTGATCACGGTCGCTTTTACCTGCGCGGTCATCAGCGTGATCCTGCAGTTGTTCGGGCCGGATCTGCTGAGCCAGATCACCGATATGATCAGTGACGGCATGAAGAGCGGTTCCATCGATCTGCCGGCGATCCTGCACAAGAGTATGCTCACGCTTGGCTTCTATCTGGTCAGCGCGCTGCTGATCTATGTGCAGGCGATCACGCTGACGACGGTCTCGTCCAATATCATGCGCTACATGCGCAACGATATCTCGCATAAGCTCAACAAGATCCCCCTGTCGAGATTTGACTCGTCTTCTTTCGGAGACCTGCTGAGCCGTGTGACCAATGACGTCGATACGATCGGTATGAGCCTGAATAACGCCGCGGCCGATATCGTCACGGCAGTGACGGTTTTCATCGGCTGCACGATCATGATGCTGCTCACTAATGTACTGCTGGCCTTGATCGCGATCGCGGCGAGCCTGTTCGGCTTCTTCATGATGAATGTGATCATCAAGCGCAGCCAGAAGTATTTCTCCAGGCGGCAGATGTATCTGGGACAGCTCAACGGTCATATCGAGGAGATGTACGCGGGACACATCATCGTGAAGGCCTTCAACGGCGAAAAGGAATCCCGCAAGGAGTTTGAGCGTCTGAACGAAAAGCTCTGCGAGAACAACTGGAAGAGCCAGTTTATCGGCGGCATCAACGGACCGCTCATGGAGTTCATCGCTAATTTCGGCTATGTGGCGGTCTGTGTCGTCGGCGCGATCATGGCCAAGAACGGAACGATCACCTTCGGCGTCATCGTAGCGTTTATCCTGTATGTACGGCAGTTCTCTCAGCCTCTCGGCATGCTCGCACAGGCGATGGTCAATCTGCAGTCCGCGGCTGCGGCGGCAGAACGTGTCTTTGGCTTCCTCGGAGAAGAGGAGATGGAGGACGAGAGCGGCAAGCAGGCGCTGCTTGACGGCTGCAAGGGACAGGTCACCTTTGATCACGTTAAGTTCGGATATACGCCGGACCGCACGATCATCCACGATTTCTCGATGGATATCAAGCCCGGACAGAAGGTGGCGATCGTCGGGCCGACAGGCGCCGGCAAGACAACGCTTGTCAATCTGCTGATGCGTTTCTATGAGATCCAGGGCGGACAGATCCGGATCGACGGCGTCAATACGAGGGAAACGACCCGCGAAAACGTGCACGATCAGTTCTGCATGGTCCTGCAGGATACCTGGCTGTTTGAAGGCTCGATCCGCGACAACATCGTGTACAGCATGCGGGATGTTCCGGATGAAAAGGTCATCGAAGCCTGCAAGGCTGTCGGTCTGCATCACTTTATCTCGACACTGCCGGACGGATATAATACAAAGCTGACGGATGATTCGAATCTGTCGGCGGGCCAGAGGCAGCTGATGACGATCGCCCGCGCGATGATCGAGGACGCGCCGCTGTTGATCCTGGACGAGGCGACGAGCTCCGTCGATACCCGTACCGAGCAGATCGTACAGGATTCCATGGAGAAGCTGACCGAGGGACGGACCTCCTTCACGATCGCTCATCGTCTGAGCACGATCCGCAACGCGGATGTGATCCTGGTCATGAAGGACGGCGACATCGTCGAGACCGGCACCCACGAAGAACTGCTCGCGCGAGGCGGATTCTACGCTGAACTCTGGACGAGCCAGTTCGTCAACGCCGAAGCGATCTGATCAGGTGACTGCACCTGACGGCGAGCAAAGGATAGCCCGATGCAAGCCGTGCGAACTGTGCTTGTGTTCGTTTTTCACGATGAAAATCGGTCCAAGCAGAAAAAACGGCTCAATTTGAGCGAAATTCTGCTTTGATAAGCCGGAAAAGCAGAAAAACCTAACTAAATCAATTAAAATTCTGCCTGATGAGGGGGATTTGAACCTCATCAGGCAGAATTTTTGTGTCAAGACAGTGATTTTTCTGCTCGAGATGGCGTATAAAGCAGAAAAACACGATGAAAAGACTTTGTTTTCTGCTGGGCAGGAAATTTCGATAGCGTTTGTCGGAGTCATACTACTGACAACTGTGATGGAAGGCCTATTGCCGTATTAAATTAGTTGTCCCTATTATAGTCGACCTTTATCAGGCAGAGGCCTTTGGCAGGCGCGGTAAAGCCGGCGTCGGCGCGTTTGCCGCCGTCGAGGAGCTGCGGGATCGTTGCGGGATCGCGGCGGTGGAGACCAACCTCGATCAGTGTCCCGGTCAGGATCCGCACCATGTACTGCAGGAAGCCTTCGCCGTGATAGAAGATCCGCAGATGCTCAGCGTCCTCTTCAAAATCCACGGAATACAGCTCGCGTACCGTGGATTTTTTCATGCGGGGATTGCCGCAAAAGGCCGCAAAATCATGCACGCCGACGTAGCTCTCGGCGGCTTTTTTCATGAGGCTGACGTCAAGATTTCCTTCCGGTACGTAGACATATCTGCGTTCAAAAAGCGGCTTGGACCGGGCGGTCCAGATCGTATAGCGGTAGGTCTTGCCGACAGCGTTATAGCGCGCGTGGAAGCGGTCCGCCGCGGGATGCAGGTCCGTTACACTGATGTCATCCGGTAGATAACGGTTCGCGTAATCACGGATCGCGGCGGCAGGCATATCCGTCTCCAGACGGACATTTGCCACCATGCCGAGCGCGTGCACACCGGAATCCGTACGGCCTGCGCCGGTCACCTCGACCGGACGGCCTTCCAGCGCGGAAAAGACGGCCTCGAGCTTGCCCTGGACCGTCAGATCCGTATCCGGCTGATGTTCCCAGCCCTGGTAACGGCTGCCGTCATAGGCGACAGTCAGTTTATAGTTATTCATGATCAGGAATTAGACGGAATATCGGGAGAGGCTTTTGCCTCGGATTCTTCCGTCTCCGCCTCTGCAACGGCCTCCACGAGAGCTTCTTCCATGGATTCGGCTTCCGCGGGCTCTGCTTTATCCTTAGGCAGCTCTTTCTCTGCGGAAGCTTCTGTCGCGGAACGGAACGTGGTCTTCCATTTACCGCTGTGGTAGCGCATGAAGACGAGCAGCGTACGCGTCAGCTGATCCGCGGCGAGCGCGTACCAGGCCCCCATGATGCCGAGATGGAAGACATAGACCAGAAGAGCGGCGATGGCGGGTCGGACGACCAGCATCGTGAATGCCGTGATATACGCGACGAATTTGGTGTCGCCGGCGCCTCGCATCGCGCCTGCCAGGATCAGCTGGGAGGACTGGAACGGCTGGACGAAAGCGACAAAGAGCAGGATCTTCTGACCGGCACGGATGATTTCGTCGACGTCGGTATAGAGACCGACGATCTTGCCGCCGGCGACAAGGAATGTCGCGGCAAAGATCAGAGCAACGAAGAAACCGGTGTTCTGGCTGGATTTACTGTAGGCCTGCGCCATATCGGGACGTTTTTTGCCAAGGCTCTGTCCGACCAGGGACGTGGCGGAGACCGCGAAGGCCTGACCATTCATGAACGTCAGGGCCTGGATGTTCATGCAGATGGTATGGGTCGCGTAGGCATTGGTCCCGAGGGAAGCGACGATCCGGTTGTAAAGGATCATGCCTGCACGCATGACGAGCTGCTCGCCGGCAGCGGGAAGGCCGATCCGTACGATATCGGAAACAGCGGCTTTCTGCAGTTTGAAACCGGAAGGCTTCCAGTCAAGACGGACAAAGCTCTTGTTGAAAGTGATGACGATCATCGCGATCACAAAAGCTGTTGTCTGACCGATTACGGTCGCGATCGCCGCGCCGCGGACCTCCAGACGCGGGAAACCGAGCCGTCCGGTGATCAAGACGTAGTTGAAGAAAATATTGACCGTGTTGGCGATCACGTTATAGATCAGAGGCGCTCTTGTATTGCCGACGCCGCGCAGCGCGGACGTTACGACGTTGGTCAGAGCGAGTCCGACCATACCGATCATCATGATCTGAAGATATTCGGTAGCGGCCTCCAGCGTCTGCAGATCGGACGCGCCGATGAAAGCGCAGAGCGGGCGGGCAAAGATGTAGCCGATGATGGACATGATGACGGAGAGGACAAAGGTCAATGACATGCCCTGGCGCAGGAAAAGGTTTGCCGCTTCAGCGTCTTTGCGGCCTCTGGCGCGGGCGATCATCGCGGTCGTACCGACATTCATCGACATGAAGGCGGTCATCAGCAGGAATTTGGGCTGATTGGAAAGTCCGACGGCCGAGATCGCGTACGGGCCAACGGCTCCGACCTGGATCTGGTCGAACATACCGACAAGCTGTGTCAGCATTAGCTCCATGAAAGCGGGCCAGCCGATGCGGATAACGTCCTTGTAGATCTGTCCGCGGGTCACGCCGTCGGGAAGCTTTTTGGAATAACGCTCGCCGCCGCCGTATTCATACATATCCTTACCGGCCGGGAGGCGGTCAAGGGTAATCGGAATTGTCTTACGGGTCTGTTCTTTAACGGTCCTCTTTTCTGCCACGGATCACAAATCCCCCTTCTATATGTTTATGGTTGGAAATAAAAGATCTGTTGTCTGATTTTCTTTACGGACTCCAGTCTACCATAAACGGTCTCAAGATACAAGCAAATTAATAAGAAATCTTATCTTTTTTTCACCGCTTCCGGCGGTTTTCGGGGCGTTTAAAGGTATCGATCCGCCAGAATCGCATAAAATTTGTTACAGATTTATTAAAAAGTGTTGACAGATATTAATGGAAGTGTTATATTACAAACGTTCGAACCAGAATTATTGTTGCAATTTTTGTGAAACTGCTGTTAAAAATGGTCATTAATGCAGTTTAGAGAGGGTTTTTGAATGACGAATTGGAAAGCAATCGCCGGCAGAATAGCGGCTGTTGTACTTGTTATCGCGATGATCGCGGCAGTCCTGCTGCCCGGTAAGAATCCCGGACAGGAAGCGCCTGTAACGGCTTCGGTCGTTAAGGGCGGATCCATGCAGAAGGCTACGCAGGACGTTTCGATCACGGCTTATGCCGCAGCACTGGATAAAACTCCGGCAGTCGTGAGTTTTATTGCTGTTGATGCAGAGGTCTCTGAGATCGTAATTCCTGAAGCTACGCGTTATCTGGCAGCAGATGAGACATCCGCGGCTGTGCAGGTCATTCCTGCGGTCCAGCTGCATAAGGAAGAAGCTGAAGTAAAGGCTCAGGCCGAAGCAGAGGCGGCAGCCCAGCGTGCGGCGGAGCAGAAGGCAGCTGAAGAGGCCAAGAAGGCTGCAGAGCAGAAAGCGGCTGAAGAGGCAGCCAGGAAAGCGGCGGAGCAGAAGGCAGCCGAGGAAGCGGCCAAGAAAGCCGAGGAGCAGAAGGCAGCCGAGGAAGCGGCCAAGAAAGCCGAGGAGCAGAAGGCAGCCGAGGAAGCGGCCAAGAAAGCCGAAGAGCAGAAGGCAGCCGAGGAAGCGGCCAAGAAAGCCGAGGAGCAGAAGGCAGCCGAGGAAGCAGCCAAGAAAGCTGAAGAATCCAAGAAGGAAGAGTCCTCCAAGGCTGAAGAGTCCAAGAAGGAAGAGTCCTCTAAGACTGAAGAGTCCAAGAAGGAAGAGTCCTCCAAGGCTGAGGAATCCAAGAAGGAAGAGTCCTCTAAGATCGAGGAATCTAAAGCAGAAGAATCCAAGGCTGAAGAGTCCAAAGCCGAAGAATCTTCTGTTGCAGAAGAGCCGGCTGAGCCTGAACCTGAACCCGAACCTGAACCGCAGGATCCTGTAGACGATTCACCGCTGAACGCATATATGGGCGTGAATTATTATAACGGTCACAAGGAAACCTATTACAACATGTATATGGGCGGACTGATCGACGCGATGAACCGCGGCGGCTGGGCTTACAATGACTGCATTAACAAGGATATCATTGACAATATCCTGGATACGAGCGGATACTGGATCCGCAGCGACGGCTGTAAGATGTTTGGAGGCTATATCATTCTTGCCGCTAGTGAGTATGAGTATAGCAGAGGATCGATCGTTTCGACGTCTCTCGGAACAGGAATCGTCCTCGACAGAGGCGTTGGTCCCGGGGTCATCGATATCGCGGTCAACTGGTAATCAATAGCTGGAATTATAATGATCCCCTCCGGGCATCCGGAAGGGGATTTTTTGTGTGCAAAAATGCGGGCTTTAGGTTTTTGCGGCGGATCGTCCCGTCCCTTGCCGGCACATGCGAATTTTCCGAAAGGCATTGTTTTTACAGCAGGTTTGGGCTATAATTTACTTACCAGATAAAAACGTAACAGAAAGGATGTACAAAATGGCACAGCATAGATGGAGCGGAACAACGGATCCCACGATCACGGAGCGGGAAGTACTGAACGGCGCACTTTCGAGAGAAGCTGCAGAGGCCGGTATCGTATTACTTAAAAATGACGGTGTGCTGCCACTCGCGTCGGGCAGCCGGATCGCTCTGCTCGGAAGCGGCGCGGCCAGGACCGTAAAGGGCGGCACCGGTTCGGGCGATGTAAATGAGCGGGAGTCCATTACGATCCGCAAAGGCTTTGAGAACGCGGGATTTGATCTGACAAGCAAGGACTGGCTGGATGATTTTGAGGCCAGATACAATAAGAGCCGTATTGACTGGAGGGACATGATCCTCGAGCGGATCAAAGGAACCACCGGGATCGGATTCTTTGATGAGTATTCCAAGCATCCCTACAGGACTCCGGACGGACGGCCTGTTGCAGCGTCGGACGTGGATCACGCGGAGACGGCTGTTTATGTCATTTCCCGGATCGCGGGCGAAGGCGCTGACCGCCGTGCGGAGAAGGGTGATTACTATCTGACGGACCGTGAGACCGGGGATCTCGAGACGCTGAACGAGCTGGGCACGCAGATCGTTCTGGTCATCAACGCGGGCGGACCGGTCGATCTTGCTGCAGTCCGCGAGCT
Source organism: Bacillota bacterium (assembly GCA_017441925.1). Taxonomy (GTDB): domain Bacteria; phylum Bacillota; class Clostridia; order Lachnospirales; family Bianqueaceae; genus RUG12817. Next base: position 78,688 of record JAFRUE010000003.1, on the reverse strand, counting down.
GCCTTGCCTTAAGGCGATCCTTTACGTCGCGCAGATGGGACAGGAGGGCGGCAACGCTCTGGCTGCGGTCCTCAAGGGCGACGTTACGCCTTCCGGCAAACTGACTGCGACCTGGGCCAAGCGCTATGAAGATTTTCCGAGTTCCGCGACGTTCAGCCTGCAGGACGGCAACGTCGATACAGAGAAATATACCGAGGGCATTTTCGTCGGATACCGTTATTTTGACACATGGGGCATCGAGCCGGAATTCGGTTTTGGCTACGGTCTGTCCTATACGACATTTGAGATCTCCGAATTCCGTGTTTCTTCGGATGAGGACGATGTGACGTTTACTGCGAAGGTCACGAATACCGGCGACCGCTACTCCGGCGCTGAGGTCGTTCAGGTCTACGCCTCCTGCCCGCAGTCCGGTTTCCCGAAGGAATACCGCAGACTGGTCGGCTATGCAAAGACGCGTGTGCTTTTGCCCGGACAGTCCCAGGTCATCGTGATCATGGCGGATTCCAAGAATTTTGCTTCTTTCAATGAAAAAGAGGGTACATGGGTGCTGCAGGCCGGCAAGTACGGTCTGTGGATCGGCAATAGCCTTGAGGCGTCGGTGCTCGGCGGCGTCCTGACGGTCGGCAAAGATACCGTTCTTGAGACGGTCGCCCCGATCTGTCCGCTGCAGGAAGAGCTTACCGAGATCGAGGTCCCCGAGAGCCTGCTGAAACGCGAGCAGGGATGGCAGCAGATCGCAAAGACGCTGCGCATTCCGGAGTATACGTTTATCCCGGCGGCTCTCGAGAATATCGGCCGTGAGGAAGATACCGCAGACGTGCGCGCACGTGCGATCGCGGATCAGATCCCGATCGAAGAGCTGATCCCGCTGCTCGCAGGAGCTTTCTCCAAGGACGCTTCCGCGCTCGGCAGTGCGGGACGCGCGGTCCCGGGCGCTGCAGGCGAGACGACAGACACACTTGCAGAGAAATACGGCGTTCCGGCGATCGTGATGGCGGACGGCCCCGCAGGCGTCCGCGTTACGAAAGAATACGAAGTCGATCCGGAGACCGGCAGTCTGTATCCGGCAGGTATGCTGGACAGCATGGAAGGTGGTCTGTTCAGCACGGCGGAGAAGCATCCCGGAGCGGAAGTCTATTATCAGTACTGCACGGCTTTCCCGGTCGGCGCGCTGCTTGCTCAGACCTGGGATCCCGAGATCGTACGCAAAGTCGGCAAAGCGGTCTCCGCCGAGATGGAAGAGCTTGGCATCAGCTGGTGGCTCGCTCCGGGCATGAATATCTACAGGAATCCTCTGTGCGGACGCAATTTCGAGTATTATTCCGAGGATCCGCTGATCGCCGGCATGATGGCGGCCGCGATCACGGAAGGTGTGCAGCAGAATCCGCATACCGGAACGACGATCAAGCATTTCGCCTGCAACAATCAGGAAGAGCACCGCATGGGCGCGGACAGTGTCGTATCCGAACGCGCGCTGCGCGAGATCTATCTGCGCGGTTTTGAGATCGCGGTACGCAAAGCGCAGCCTTACGCGATCATGACTTCCTATAACAGGATCAACGGCGTTTTCTCCGCCAACAATAAGGATCTCTGCACGGAGATCGCCCGTACTGAATGGGGATTCAAGGGACTGATCATGACGGACTGGACCACGACGTCCCCGTGGGGAGGCGCAAACGCATGGAAGTGTCCTGCGGCCGGGAACGATCTGATCATGCCGGGTACGGAAGGCGATATCAAGGATGTTACGGAAGCTTATAAGGACGGCAGACTGACGGCGGAAGAGATCCGCGGATGTGCGGCCCGTATCCTTGCGGGCATGATCCGCATGGGCAGACTGAACTGATCAGGCCGGAGGACATATGATGAGCAGAATAGCTGTGGCGATGGCTGACGGCGTTGAGGAGATCGAAGGCCTGACGGTCGTCGATTTCTGCCGGAGAGCGGGCATCGAAGTTGAGATGGTTTCCGTCAGCGGAAGTCTGACGGTGCACGGTTCGCACGGGATCGATTTTGCGGCGGACGTGCTGTTTGAGGACGCGGATTGGGACAGTTACGATATGCTGGTCCTGCCGGGAGGCAAAGTCGGGACGGAGAATCTGGAAGCCCATGCCGGGCTGATGGAGGTCCTGGACCGTTTTGCCGAGGATAAGACCGTCGCGGCGATCTGCGCGGCGCCGAGCGTGCCCGGACACCGCGGGATCCTGAAAGGCCGCAAAGCGACATGCCATCCGGGCTTCGAGAAAGATCTGCTTGGCGCGGAATGGCTTGCAGAGCCGGTCGTAAAGGACGGGAATGTGATTACATCCCGCGGAGTCGGGACAGCAATCGCGTTTGCACTGGCGATCACAGAGCATTTCTGCGGAGCCGCCAAGGCACGCGAGATCGCCGACGCGATCGTATATGAGGTGTAAAATGGAGATCAGAAAAGAAACATACCGTGAGTCCGCCAGGAAGATGATGGACTTTATCGGAAAGAGTCCGACATGCTTCCACGCCGCCGCAGAGGTCGGCCGGATGCTGGAAGAAGCGGGATATAAGCGCGTTGCGGAGGCGGATGACTGGAGGGATGCCGGCCGGTGCTTCTATACGGTCCGGAATGATTCGTCGGTCATCGCGGTGCAGATCCCGGACGGCGAACCGGCGGGATTCCATATCCTGGCCGCGCATTGCGACTCGCCCTGCTTCAAGATCAAGGAGAAACCGGAAGTCCGCGCGGAAGGCGCTTATACCAAGCTGAATGTGGAAGGATACGGCGGTATGATCATGTCCGCATGGTTCGACAGGCCGCTGTCCGTTGCGGGCCGGATCGCCGTGGATACGCCGGATGGCGTGAAGACGGTTCTCGTCAATGTGGATGAGGACCTCTGTGTGATCCCGAATGTCGCGATCCATATGAACCGCGAGATCAACAAAGGATACGAGTATAATGTACAGGTCGATCTGGAGCCGCTTTACAGCGGGAAAGACGGGGATGTGATCGCCCGCGCGGCGGCTGCGGCCGGAGTACAGAAAGAGGAGATCCTTGCACACGATCTGTTCCTGTATCCGCGGCAGAAAGGAACATTCTTTGGTGAGAACGGGGAGTTCATCCTGTCGCCTAAGCTGGACGACCTGCAGAGCGTGTACGCGGCCGTGACCGCGTTTACGCAGAGCACGCCGGAGCGTTACATTAATGTCTGCGCCGTTTTTGATAACGAAGAAGTCGGAAGCGGGACCCGGCAGGGAGCTGATTCGACGTTCCTTTCAGACGTCCTGCGCAGAGCCTGCGCCTGCTGCGAGTTTGACGGGGACAGATACGACCGTCTGCTCGCGGAGAGTTTCGTGATCTCATCGGATAACGCACATGCGGTGCATCCGAACCATCCGGAGAAAGCCGATCCCACAAACCGTCCGGTACTGAACGGCGGGCTGGTGATCAAGTATCACGGTGGACAGAAATATACTTCGGATGCTTTCTCTGCCGCGAAGATGAAGAGCTGGTGCCGCAAGGCCGGCGTTCCGTATCAGACATATACGAACCGGTCCGATATCGCAGGCGGTTCGACGCTGGGACATATCTCTACGTCCCACGTATCGGCAGCGAGCGTGGATGTAGGACTGCCGCAGCTGGCCATGCATTCGGCAGCGGAGACCGGCGGAACACAGGATACCGAGCTCGGGATCCGCGCGTTCAAGGCGTTTTTCGGGGAATAAACAGAGTTTTGAAGGCAAGATCCGCCCGGCGGACGGGCGGGTCTTTTTAATCATTCTGTCCGGTATTTTGGGGACAGAACAGCATTATCAGAGAGGAGAATACGGATGAGAACAGCAGTTGTTTTTTATTCGCTGGAGGGAAACGTCAGGTATGCTGCGGAGAAGACCGCCAAGGCGCTGGATGCCGCGATGGTCGAGCTTGTCCCGGTGAAAGCATACCCGGACAAGGGTATTAAGAAATTCATGTGGGGAGGCAAGGCTGCAGTTATGAAAGACAAGCCGGAACTGCAGCCGTACGGCTTTAGCGCGGGTGATTATGATCTGGTGGTCCTGTGCACGCCGGTCTGGGCAGGAACATTCACGCCGCCGCTTCGCAGTTTCCTTGCCGAGAATGATCTGCGCGGCAGGAAAGTTGCCGTTATCGCGAGCAGCAGCGGAGGAAATGCGGATAAATGCATCCTGCAGCTGCAGAAGGAAGCCGGAGTGGAGAAACTTGTGGCACAGGTCAGTCTTGTCGATCCCAAAGCCAGACCGACAGAAGAGAACGAAGCGCGTCTTGCCGCTTTCATCCGGCAGTTGGCAGAGTCGTAAGCAGCGATTTGCAGTATAAGGATTGAGTAAGGAGAAGTATAAATATTGTCCATGAGATGTCCTAAATGCGGAGCAGAGCTGATCGAGGGAGCGAGGTTCTGCCAGAACTGCGGGGTTCGTATCGTTTGGCCGGATTCAGCCGGTCCGGCCGGGTCGGAAGCGGCTCTGGAAGCCATGCGTAAAGCAGAGCAGGCGGAAGCCGCAAGACGTGCGCTGGCGGCCGAGAAACAGAGATTGACAGCGACGATCCCGAATATACCGGTACAGCAGCCGTCCACACCGCCGCCAACCGGCACCGCTACGCCGCCGGGCAGCGATGCGTCACAGCCAGCCCGCCGTCCATCGAAGCCGTCCGGCAAGCGTTCGCATAAGCTTGTGATCCTGCTTGCCGTGATCGGTGTTCTTTTGCTGGGCGCAGCTGCGTATTTCCTGCTTGCCCCGAAGACGGTCAGACTATCGGATTATTTTACAGTCGAGGTGGACGGTGCGGACGGATACGGTTCGGCAAGACTTGTCTGGGACGAGGAGAAGCTTGCAGAGCTGAATCAGATGGCTGCCAGGAGAAACCCGGGCGCTCTGGAATCAGCGGGCGGCAGCATGGACAAGGTCATTTCTCCGTCGATCAGAAGCGACCGGCCGGCAGGAGAACTGCGCAACGGAGACATCGTGAATATCCGCTATCCGGATCTTACAGCCATTGAGAAGGATTTCAGGATACGGTTCAGGTATTTCGGCGCGGTTGAGGTTGCCGGACTGAATCCGGTCACCGGGATCAATCTGCTTGATCACGTTGTTTTCACCTATGAAGGCTATAACGGCTGGGGGACCGGGTCGGCAAGACTCGACAGCGAGAGCCTGACAGTCGGGGATCTCACGGTGACGCTGCAGCAGGATGCCGACGGGGACACTTTGCAGTTCGATCTGGTCAGCAAGACCACCGGCGAAACGGCTTCGGTCATTTACGGGACAGATCATCAGACGGACCGGCTGTCGAACGGCAGTACAGTGGCCTACAGTCTCGTAAGCATCGAGGGACATGACGGCAAATGGCTGGGTGCCCACGGGGTGGAGCTGATTACCGAGGAGCGCAGCTATGAAGCAGAAGGGCTTGCCGCTTTGGAACAGGTCGATCTGTTCGCGTCGCTCACGGCGGAATATACCGGGTTCAACACAAGAGGAAATGTCGGACTGAAACTCGATTCTGACAGCTTCACGGCCGGCGGCGTGACATTTTCCCTTAAGCTGGCGCTTTCTGAAGAGGATGAGAGCACACCGCCAGAGTGCTGGGCCGAGGCAGAAACTGACGACGGATTCCGGATCCGGCTGGTTCCCGACGGGATTACACAAGGAACACTTGAGAACGGACAGGAGATCATTTACAGAATCCCTGCGGATGAAGAGGACGAGACAGCGGCTTTCCTCGCGGGATACGGCCTGGAGGCTGCAGCCGCGGAGAAAACTTTCGTTGTTGAGGGACTTGCGGAACTTCAGAACGTGAACGTACTGGATGCGCTGAATGTGACGGCTTCCGGCTATAACGGCTACGGGAAGCTTCAGGCATCTTTGTCGAAGGAGTCCGCCGAGGCCGGAGAGTATACACTGCGCTATTCTCTTCCCAAGGATACTTTCGGCATGGACGCCGCTGTGGTGAAGGGTAACGGAGAGACGGTTTATACTGCTGCGTACCGAGCAGAAGCAGCTTCTCTGAAGAACAATGATACCGTTACGCTGAAGGCGGATCCGGAGATCCTGAAGAAGATCGATGAGGAGTGCGGGATCATTCTGCCGGAGAGCCGCAGCTTTACGATCAATGGGCTGAAGGACACGACAGAAGTGGAACCACGTGACTATATCAAGCCGGTATTCACGAAGAAGGGCGATAAGATCACCGGCAAGCTGACGCTGACCAAGGATTCTTTCAAGGCGGGTGAATATACGGTCCGGCTGTCTGTACAGGATGCGGATAAGGGCGATAAACGAAAGGTTGTTTTCACGATTGTCGACGCATCCGGGAAGGAGCTCGCGAAAGGTTCCTATACATTAAACAATATCGGAGCGGCCGGTACGAACGCGACGATCGACTACAACAGCGAGCTGGACCCGAAAACGGCTGCCGCCGCGTACGGCCTGATCTTCAGGACAGAGCCAAAGGAAGTCAAGATCACGGTTTCTTGACAGCCGCAGCGTTCTTTGCTATAATGATCGTGCCTGTTTATGCAGGCACTCACGGGGATGTCAAGGTTTCGACGGGGGTGCCAGAGATTCAGGGAGCCATCCGCAGGTTCAGGGCTGCGTTAAAATCTGAGCTTAAATATAAACGCTAACAATAATAGTTACGCATTCGCTGCCTGATCAGGCAGCTGTCTTGCCAAAGGTTACCCGCGCCCGCGGACAAGGCATCGATAAGGCGGGACACCCTTACTTCAAAGCTTTGAGATACTAAGGGCATAGGATGAAGCTACCGGAGCAGGACCCCGCCGGCAGGGGCCTGATGACGGGAAACCAAAATGCCGGCTATGATGGTAGCGCCAGGAATGGACGGATCTTCGGACATGGGTTCAATTCCCATCATCTCCATAGTTCTCAGAAAAGGGATTTGGCTGGAATAATGCCTGATCCCTTTATTTATTCAGGAAAAACTCTAATAACGGGAATTGTCCCGCGCTATATACGGACAAGAAACGAGAGGAGCAGAATAACATGAAAATCTGGGCATGTGCCGGGCTCGGTACCGTCATCAAAGGAGCGCAGACTCCCGGATGGATGAAAATGATCAGGGACAGCCATATAGAAGGGATTCTTACGACCACCTTCAATGTCACCGGCAGGACGTCCCTCGAAAACATTGCCAAGGTCAAAAAAATCCTCGATGAAGAGGGTTTTGCCGTCATGGCTATCGGCCTCCCGCTCGGACATCCCGAAGGCCTCGATACTCCCTGTTATACCTTCCACGAGGGCTGGCACATCCGCCGTGACATCGATAACCGGCCGGTGCGCTGGTGCAATGCGATAACCCCGCAGCTTATAACCGATATCAAAAAACATATGTATGAGCTTAAAGAACTTGGCATCCCCGCGATGATCTGGGACGATGATCTGCGCCAGGGCAACTATGAAGGCGATATTCAGGGCTGTTTCTGCGACGATTGCCTCGCCGAGTTCGCCGGCAAATACAGATCTGACATTCCTGATGGTTTCAGCCGCGAGTCGCTGCGGCCCGTCATCAAAAGAGATCCTGCCGGTCTGAACGAAGATCAGCTTGCGCTGCGCGAGGCGTGGACGGATTTCACCTGCGAGCGCGTCACTCGTTTCATGAGGGACACTTCCGTCGAAGGCGTGCAGAACGGCATCATGGTGATGCATAACGGTGACCGTCGCCACGGCATAGATATCCTGAAGATAAGGGAGGCTGTCCCGGACTGCCTGTTCCGCGTAGGCGAGTATATGTTTGACGATGCAAAATTTGAAACGCCCGGGAATAAGCGCCGGCTTGTCGAGGGTGTGCTGCGCCACATGGCGCTGATGGGCGACGTCTCGCGCATATTCAGCGAGTCTACCGTCTATCCCCACGGTGCCCTGACTCCGGAAAATCTGCGCAAAAAGATCATGCTCGAGCGCAAATGCGGCATCGAGAATATCAACCTCATGGGCATCGAGCGCATGAACAATCCCGCTTATTACGAGATGCTGCATGACAATTATGAGCGCTTCAAGGAGACCGGGAGGGAATACACTCTCGATAACCTTGATTCCTTCGATTTTGAAACTGTCTGATCTGCAGGAGAAGCAGGCCCGCTTATCTGCGGTTGATTTTGCGCAGGTGTTATGTTATCATGAAAACAATGCAGACGGAGAGGAAAAAATCATGAGCTTTACCGGTATAATTGTCAGAAATGTAATAAAGGCACCACAGATCGGTGCCTTCAAACGGTATCTTTTTATCGGGTCGCATCCGGACGATATTGAAATCGGAGCCGGAGCGACGGCGGCAGCGCTCGCCGCATCCGGGAAGGAAGTCTGTTTCCTGATCTGCACGGACGGGCGTTACGGGACCGACAACGACCGGACGCTTACGGGACAGGAGCTCGCTGCCAAGCGCCGGGAAGAAGCACTCGCCTCAGCGAAGATGCTTGGCGTGACCGATGTGAGGTTCGGGGATCTTTCCGACGGCGCTTTTTATAAGAAAAAGGAGCTGCTTACGGTTATCGCCGGCGTCATCGGGGATTTCCGGCCGGATATTATCTTTGCGCCGGACCCGAACGTGACCTCGGAAAGCCATCCGGATCATCTGAACGTGGGGAACGCGGCGCGGCGGCTCGCCGTGATCGCGGGCAATCCGGGCATTATGGCAGCATATGGGACAAAAGAGGCGAACGTGCAGGCTATCGCTTATTATATGACGGCAAAGCCCAACCGCTTCTGCAAGACGACGGGCTTCCTGAAAACACAGCTGGATTCCATCTTCGAATGCCATCTGTCGCAGTTTCCGAAAGGGTCTCCCGCTGCCGATTCTGTTCGTCTTTACCTGAAACTGCGGGCTTATGAGTACGGGGTACGGTATCTGGGGACAGCAGAGGGCTTCCGCGTGATACCTGCGGGCGGGCTGCACTGCGTCCCCGAGCTCGGATACTGAAGCCGCAGCCGGATATCAGCCGCGGCCGTCTCAATACACGGACTGCTCGGAGTTTTTCAGTTTGAGGAGAGAAGCCAATGCCAAAGAGCATATCGCACAGTGCCCGGATGAGGAACGGGTCCGTATTCATGAGGAAGTTATCGATGGCTGAGGCATTCTGTCTGACAGTGCTCTGCCTGATGGTTTTCTGCCTGACCGGCCTTTCCGGATGTATCCGGTCCAGCCGAGATGATTCTGCGCTTTCTGCCGTGCAGGAGCAGTCCGTTCAGAACAATTCTGCAGCAAAGGAGCAGTCCTCTGTTGAGGAATCCGGTGAATTACAGGAATCCAGTGAATTACAGGAATCCGGCGAATCACAGGAGGCCTGCAGGCCGGAGGAATCCGCCGCTGATGCAGAGAATGAGATTGTGCCGGAGCATTATGAGGATGAAAGCGATTTCCTGTACGGGTTGGAGAGCGAGGCGGCGGTACTTCTCAGAAACGGTGTTCCGATAAGCGGCAAGAATTCTGAGAAGACGATGTATCCTGCTTCTATTACCAAACTGATGACGGCTTTGGTAGCTTATGATCATCTGGATCTGGACGAGACGATCACGATGACGGGAGATATTATTAATACTACATTTGAGCAGGATCTTACGATCGCGGGCTTTATTGACGGTGATACCGTATCTGTCCGTGATTGCTTTTACGGGCTGCTTGTACCCTCCGGCGCAGAGTGCGCGCTGCTTTTTGCGGAACAGGTCGCCGGCAGTGAGGAAGAATTTGCAGTCCTGATGAATGAAAAAGCAGCCGAATTAGGGCTCACCGGTACGCATTTTACCAATCCGCACGGGGCACACGATAACAGACAGGTGACGACGGCTCTTGATGCGGCCAGACTTTTGGAAGCCGTTCTGGAGAATCCTTTCCTGCGGGAGGTGGTCTGCACACCCGTGTATACAACCGCGCCATCCGAGAACTATCCGGAGGGCCTGACCTTCCATCATGTGCTTGTATACTATCTGCACGGAGATGACGACTGGCCTTTTGGGGATCTGATCTATGGAGGGAAAACAGGAACCACGACGCCGGCGGGAAAGTGCCTGGTCAGTTTCTCCGAAATCGGGGGACGCACTTATATTCTCGCAACTCTCGGCGCATATGAAGAAGGTTCTGGCCAGGTGCGGGACGCCCTTACCGTATATGAAAGGCTCAAGGATCGGTATGAGCCGAAGGAAGAAATGATGTAAAGAAGTATGAATATACAGGAGGATCACAGATGCAGAAACAGTTTCCGAGAACGGAGGTCGACGGAGTTTCGCTGTCCAGGATCAGGCTGCGTTCGGGTGACGGATCATGCTGACGATTCGTAAAATTGACGCGGCTTCGCCGGACTGGCCGGAATTCCGCCGGCTGTACCGGTCGGCTTTCCCGATCCAGGAGAGGATCTGTCTGGACGTGTATCTGGAGGATCATACCGGTACGCTGGATATCCTGGGCTTTTATGATGATGCGAACGCTTTCTGCGGGCTCGCGATCATGATGAGCTATGACGATCTGACGCAGATCCTGTTCTTCGCGATAGAAGAAGAGCTGCGCGGTAAGGGGTACGGGAGCGCTGCGGTTCAGGCCATGCTGGCATACTATCCATCGCAGCGGATCATGGCGGATGTGGAGGAGCCTTCTGAAACAAGCCTGAATAACGGAGAACGTCTGTCCCGGCTCCGCTTTTATCAGAGGAACGGTTTCCTGAAGACTCCGGTGCGGCTCGGCTGGGAAGGTGAGAGATACGAGATGCTGATCAGCCGCGGCGCGCTGACGGATGCAGAGTATTCCGGTTTCTGGAGACGTGCGGCGGAGGACCGCGGCAAAGGCTTTGAGGTGATGGAGTATGATAAGTATTCCATCGGCCTGAAACGCGGCACAGTGCGGCTTGCGGAGCATGTGCCGGAATGGGACATAATGGCAGAGGACACGGTCCGGACCATTAAAAAAATGCTCCCGGGCATTGCTGTGGATGTGCAGCATGTCGGAAGCACGGCGATCCCGTCGATCAAGGCAAAACCGATCCTGGATATCGCGGTAGGGATCCGCGATCCGCAGGAGGTACTTGACAAAACGGCGGAGCTTGCGGCGTGCCAGTTCATTCTGCGGAAGGTCGAGTGGCCGAGAGAACTGCTGTTTTCAGCCGGGGATATCGGGAATGATTTCATCACGCACCATATCCATGTTGTGGAATACGGTACGGCGGAATGGAACAATTACCTGAATCTGAGAGATTATCTGAACACCCATGCGGAGGCTGCCAGGGAGTACGAGGCGCTGAAGACCGGGCTCTGCGAAGAGTATAAGGATGACCGGAGCTCGTATACGCAGGGCAAAGCCGGCAGGATCGCCGAGCTCCTCGAGGCCGCCGCGGAATGGAGAAACAGCTGAATACAGAAAAGCTGCCCCGGGAGGCAGCTTTTTTACGCCGGATGATCAGTTGAACAGTCCGTACAGGATCGGACTGATGAAGATCAGATACCCGATCAGAGACAGGATCAGGAAACGTTTGGTCAAAAATATCGCGATGAATTCGCGGATCAGAGTCGACGGCCAGAAATAAAACGCGACTTTCGCGCCGATACCGGTACATTTCAGACCGACTTCTCTTGCAAGACGCAGGCAGCGGTAGACATGGTAATTGCTGGATACCAGCGCGATCCGCCGTGCGCCGCCGCGCGCGTCGATGATCTCTTTGGAATTGGCCAGGTTCTCTCTTGTCGTAGCGGAACGGTCCTCCAGCACGATATGCTTTTCCGGGATCCCGTTGCTCAGGAGATAGTTCTTCATTGCCTGGGCTTCGCTCAGTTTCTCATCCGGACCCTGTCCCCCGCTCGGGATGATGACGGGCTTAACACGGCATTTGTTGTAGATCTCGATCGCTTTGTCCACACGATTCGAGAGAAGCCTGGTCATTTTCTCGCCGCCGGAGAGCCCGCAGCCATGAATGATCACGTAGCGGAAATTCATCCTGTGAGGCATCAGCTGAATGAAAACGCTGTACAGAACGAAGCACAGCACGAGGAAACTGAAATAGAAAACAGTCGCCGCGAGCAGCAGGATCCAGAGATTCGCGTTCTCCAGATCGGATGAATCATACAGGCCAAACACATAAACGACCGCCGCGATCTCTCCGATACCGACGACGATCCCGAGAACAAGCGAAAGCAGATGCGGGAGAGCTAGTGATTCGCGCCGGATCAGCTGTATCCCGTTGATGACCAAGAGTACGGGGACCATAAACAGTGCCAGTACTGCAACCTCTGTCAATATAGTTAACAAAGATCATCTTTGCCGAATATAATACTTGCTTTATATTATAAAAAGCAGGCAGACAATTGTCAAGGTTGACATAAACGGACTGTTTGGTGTATGCTTCCGACGGTGTTTTATTTGATCTCTATATTCGACACACCGTATTCGAGCATGATATTTATAACTTCGTTACGGGAACAGTTGCATTCTGCAGCTATTTTATTAAGAGCATCAAGCGTCTCCTGGCGGATGCGCAGAGAGATCACTTTGCTCCCGTCTTCGCCGCGTTTTCTGATGACTAGTGGCTTGTCGGTCATATTCTCATCCTCCTATATCTTTGTGACAATCATACATTGACAAGTTTACAAAATATATGCTACAATGATATATGTAAACCGATATGTTTTTGTAACACACCGCAATTAAGGGGGAACAGAACATGGCATATGGTACTGACGGCGGCAGAGATAAAGGCGGAAGTCAGGCTGAACGTGCGGACAGGCTGTCTTTGTCCGAGATCCAGAAGAATCTTTCGGAGAAATACAGGAACATCCATATTTATCTGTATGATCAGATCGATTCCACAAACCGCGCGGCAAAGGAAATATCCGATGACAGCACGCTGAACGGGACGACGCTGATCGCGAATACGCAGTCGGCCGGAAGAGGCAGACTGGGAAGGAGCTTCGTATCTCCGGCGGGCAGCGGACTGTATATGTCCATTATTCTGCAAAGAGACATTCCCAGAGAAAAAGCCGTCAATATCACGACGATGACGGCGGTCGCGGTCTGTCATGCCATCGAGAAGCTGACAGGCAAGGATACGCAGATCAAATGGGTAAACGATATTCTGATCGGCGGGAAGAAGGTCTGCGGCATTCTGACCGAAGCACAGATGGATATTGATATACAGCGCATCAACCGGATCGTCGTCGGGATCGGTCTGAACATTTCGACCAGAGCAGACGAATTCCCGGAAGAACTCCGTGAGACCGCAGGATCATTGTATGAAAACGGTGTTTCGCCGGTCTCCCGGAACAGATTCGCGGCGGAGATCCTTAATGAAGTACTCGACGGTGCGGATAAGATCGCAACAGGCGAGTACATGGAAGAATACAAAAAGAAGTGCTTCACGGTGGGGAAGCGCGTGTCCTTTGAGATGGACGGCCGCCGGTATGAAGGAATGGCTGCTGCGGTCGGAGATAACTGTGAGCTGATCGTACGGCAGGACAGCGGTGAGGAGATCTCGGTCGGTTTTGGCGAAGTATCCGTTAAGACTGCCGGATAACTCCGGGCAGCGAACGTCTGCCGGCAAGCGGATATACAGATAAAACCTCCTGTGCGGGGATAACCGCGCAGGAGGTTTTTGTATGCGGAAGCAGGAGAAATCGTCGGAACACTTTTCATTCCGTCCGGAATGTGATATGATAGAATCAGCTATAACGGCATTACAGTTTTATACAGGAGGAACACTTTATGAGATTTACAACAGACATCCGTAAAGGATGGAAATTCGCTGCCTGTGATTATCCGGAAGGAGCAGTCATTGACAGGAATCCGTGGATGCCGTTGACTCCGTCCTCGATCTGGGACGGACTGGACCGGATCCCGGAGCATACCGAATGTACGGACGTGGATCTGCCTTATGTCTGGAACAAAGATAAGCCGACGGAGGCTCTGCCGAAACTCTATGAGAAAACGCTCGTGCTGGATCATCCGGGTGAGGACAGACAGTATTTTGTGTCTTTCGGGGGCGTTTTCGGACTGTGCAAGGTCTTCCTGAACGGCGTTCCGGTCGGTGAGCACCGCGGCGGACATACAAGATTCCGCATTGATCTGACACCGGCGGCAAAGGACGGGGAGAATGTACTGACTGTTTTCGCGGACAATACGATCTTTGCCGATATCTGCCCGATGAGCGGCGATTTTGCAAAATACGGCGGAATCTACCGCGAGACCGAGCTGATCTGCCTGCCTAAGGACCATTTTGACATCTGCTGGTACGGTACGGATGGCCTTGTGATCGACACTTTCGCCGATGGCACCATTAAGGCCGAGGCCAAGACGGTCGGCGGGGACAGTATCCGCTGTAAAGTATATGACGCCGCCGGCAGGACTGTCGCGGAATGCGAGACCGAGAGCCGCGATTTGGAGCTGAAAGTAGCGGATCCGATCCTGTGGGACGGACTTGCGGATCCGTATCTGTACACGATACGGGCCGAACTCGTAACGGCAGGAGAGGTACAGGACGTCTGCGTAATGCAGATCGGCTTCCGCAAAGCGGAGATGACGGCGGATCACGGATTCTTCCTGAACGGGAAGCATATCCGGATCAACGGTGTTGCGAGACATCAGGACCGGGAAGGGTGCGGCCCGGCGGAGACCAATGAGCAGTTGGACGAGGATTTCGCGATCATCCGTGAGATCGGCGCGAATGCGGTACGTCTCAGTCATTATCCGCATAATCAGTACACTTATGACATCTGCGACCGTATGGGTCTGCTCGTGTGGGCGGAGATTCCGATGCTGTCCATGCCGGACGGCAACGAGGGCATCATGCGGAACGCGGAGACACAGATGCGCGAGCTGCTGACGCAGTACCGTCACCATCCGTCCATCGTTTTCTGGGGCGTGCAGAACGAGGTCGCCATCATGGGCGAGACGCTCGGCATGCGCGACAGGATCGAGAAGCTGCACAATATCGTGAAAGAACTCAAGCCCGACGCGATCACGGCTTCTTCGAACGAATATACAGTCCGCCACCACAGCCCGCTGAACCGTGTGACCGACATGCAGGCATATAACCTGTACTACGGCTGGTATTACGGCGAACTGGGACAGCTTGAGCATTTCTTCGACAGGTTCCATACCGTGAATCCGCAGGTCCCGATCGGCATCAGCGAATACGGTGTGGACTGCCGGACGACCCTGCATCAGGCAAATCCGAAGCGCGAGGATTATTCCGAAGAGTATCAGACGACGTTCCATGAAGCGACCTATCCGTCGATTACAGGACACGAGTGGATCTGGGGAAGCTTCATCTGGAACATGTTCGATTTCTCCAGCCCGCACAGAGCATTCGAACCGCTGCTCGGACAGAACCGCAAGGGACTGGTCACGTTCGACCGCAAGACCCGTAAGGACGCGTTCTATTATTACAAGGCCAACTGGTCGGATGAGCCTTTCGTACATCTGTGCGAGAGACGTTTCGCGGTCAGGACGGAAGAGCAGATCCGCGTAAAAGCGTACAGCAACCAGGGCAGCGTGACGCTTTTTGTAAACGGCGTGCCGTTCGGGACGCAGAGCGGACAATATGTATTCACGTTTGAGAACGTGCCGCTCGAGAAGGGCATCAACGTGATCACGGCACAGTCCGGAGCTTTGACGGATTCCATGGAGATCGAGCGGAAAGACGAGCCCGAGGAGAGTTATATCTACGTGAATCCGAATCCCGGTATTCAGGTCCGTGACTGGGTGACAGGCGCCGGCAAGTCGGAAGAGCTGTTCCCGGAGGGTAAACTGTCGATCCTGGACGAGATGCGCAATCTGTACACGGTTCCGGAAGCCTGGGCAATCCTGCAGCAGGAGGTCCCTGAGCTGACGACAGAACGTTATCAGAAGTCCGGCACCGCGCTTGTCCGCTGCTTTGACCGTTCTCCCGTAAAGCATACGGAAGAGTTCGTTAAAGAGCTCAACCGGAAGCTGACCAAGATCGACCGTCCGGAATTTGAAGATTAAAGATCGGATTTTTGAGGGAATATTTCGTAATTATCTGTTAAATCCTGGAAAATGTGCTATAATAAAGAAAAAACGGAAAGGGGTTTTAACAAATGAAAGTTGGCGCACAGTTGTACACGGTCCGTGAATTCATGCAGGATCTGCCTTCTGTAGAGGAGTCTCTGAAGAAAGTAGCGGATATGGGTTATAAGTATATTCAGCTCTCCGGCGGATGCCCGTTCGATCCCGAGTGGATGAAAGAACAGCTGGACAAGAACGGCCTAACCTGCGTTCTGACGCATTACCGCGGACCGGCTCTGACGGACGATCCGGAAGCTGTTGTTAAGGAGCATGACATCCTTGGCTGCAAATACATCGGACTTGGATCCTTTGATCTTGCCGGCAAGGGCATCGATGCTTTTGAACAGGCTTACCGTCACACGACCGAAGTCTTCAAAGAGCACGGCAAGCTTTTCATGTATCACAACCACAACCGTGAGTTCAGCAAAGTCGACGGCAAGCTGATCATGGATCATATTCTGGAGCGTTTCACTCCCGAAGAGATGGGCATAACGCTTGACTGCTTCTGGGTACAGTCCGGCGGCGCTGATCCTGCAGCTTGGATCCGCAAGCTGAAAGGCCGTACCCCTGTCATCCATATGAAGGACATGGGATTCGGTATGGTCATGGACCGCTTCACCAAAGAGATGCGTCCGGGACAGATGATCATGCCGATCGGCGAAGGCAACATGAACTATGATTCCCTGCTGACAGCGGCGATCGAGAGCGGTGTTGAGTACGCGATGGTCGAGCTCGACACCTGCAACGGAGAGGATCCGTTCGACTGCCTGAAGAGAAGCCTTGACTTCCTGAAGAAGTGGGGCTGCGAGGCCGAATAAGACATTTTCTGCTTCAGCAATAGTATGAAGATCAGCGGGCAGGGCAGCACCTGTCCGCTGATGTGTTATTACCTGCCGCACAAAAAAGGCGCTGCCTGGCATACAGCGCCTTCTTCATATATAATGGAGGTAAAACATGAAAAAGTTTTCATCTATAAAGATAGCAGAATAATATGTATATTTTGTGAACACAGGAAAAGAGATTTGTAATATTCGTGTAATTTTGGCGAGGCTTATGTGATTTGCGGGATGAGGGACTGACGGATGAAGAAACTGTATGACGGTGCCGAGATGCGCGCGATGGACCGCTGGGCTGTCGAGACCGCGGGGATCCCCGGTCTGGAACTGATGGAGCGCGCGGCAAGGAGAGTTGCAGAGCGGATCCTTGAAGGGGAAGGCAAATCGGCCGCGATCCTGTGCGGAACAGGGAATAACGGCGGAGACGGATTCGCGGCTGCGCGGATGCTGCGGGAAGCCGGCTGCAAGGCGGATGTCTATGTGATCGGCGATCCGGAAAGGATCCGTGGGGACGCTAAAGTCAACTACGACCGCCTCGAGGGACAGAATGTTTTCTGCGGGCTGCCGGGAGAGAATGCGGATACGGCCGTTGCGGCCGAGACAAAACCGGTGCGGTACACCTGTGTGGTGGACGCGCTGTTCGGGACAGGACTCGACAGACCACTTGAGGGGGCTGCTCTCGCGGCAGTACGCTGGATCAACGCATGGAAAGCGGCAAAACCGCGCCGCCGTGTGGTTGCGGTGGATATCCCGTCCGGGATCCATGCAGGGACAGGACAGATCCTCGGGGATGCTGTACGGGCGGACGAAACGATCACGATCAGCCGTCTGAAGACAGGCTTATACCTGTATCCGGGACGGACTTATGCAGGAAAAATCTATCTCGGGGACATCGGAGAAGACGATCCGAATCCGGTTTCAGAGGCCGCTCAGAAACGCAGTTACGGCAAAAACGATATCCGGATGCTGCTGCCGGTCCGTTCGGACGACAGTCATAAAGGGACTTACGGCAAATTGCTCGTAGCAGCGGGGAGCCCGGGCATGATGGGAGCTGCGGTCTTTGCGGCTTCAGCAGCTTATCGTGCCGGAGCAGGGCTTGTAAACACCGTCATTCCTGCCGGAGAGGGACAGACCATGACACTGGCGGTCCCGGAAGCGGTCCAGACCCGCTACACGGACGGGACAGGACTGAACGGTCCGGTTCAGGGCAGCCAGAGCAGCGCGAGTCAGACCGGGCAGGGACAGATCCGTTCCAGACAGATCAGCCTGAGGCAGATCAATCTGAAGCAGAGCCGCCCGGATGAGAGTGTTCCGGGACAGAACGGCCAGGAACAGGACAGCCGGAATCGGATCGGTGCGAGCCTGATCCGCGCGGACGAGAACAGCCTTCTGCAGATCCGTCTGCCGGAGTGCAGTGCGGCTGTCGTCGGGCCCGGACTCGGCAAGAATAAAACGCTGCTGCGGAAGGTGCTTGCAATGGGCGTTCCAACGGTCGTGGACGCGGACGCGCTCAATCTGATCGCGGCAGATCCGCTGATTTTAAGGGCGGCGGCGCTTCAGGACGGTCGAAATACAGAACCCTGGCTGATCTTCACACCGCATATGGGTGAAGCGGCCAGACTTTTAGGCAAGACGGTATCGGAACTGTATCAGGATCTGACCGGATCCGCGTTGGAGCTTGCCCGGAGGTATCATGCGGTCGTTGTGCTGAAAAACGCTTCAACTGTCATTGCGGATCCGAAAGGGCGGGTCTGCGTCAATCGGACAGGGAATAACGGAATGTCGACAGCAGGTTCCGGAGACGTGCTGGCGGGGACGATCGGAGGCCTGCTGGCACAGGCTGCTGCGGGCGGCCGGGAATGCGGCGGCGAGAGACTTTTTGAGATCGCGTGCGCAGGTGTCTGGCTGCACGGAAAGGCCGGAGATGCCGCTGCAAAGCGTACCGGAGTCTATGCGCTGACCGCTTCGGATCTTGTCCGGTACATGCGGCCGGACCGGCTTGTCCGGTAAGGACACGGCAGAGGCGGAAAAAGAAATATACAACACAGATTCAGGAGTATACAGAAAATGGCAAGTATCAGTACGGGACGGACAGCTGCGGTGATCGATCTTGCAAAGCTGCGCCGCAATGTGCGCGAGATCCGCGCGAAGATCCCTGAAGAAGCGCTTTTCTGCGCGGTCGTCAAGGCTGACGCTTATGGACACGGTGCTGACAGAATGATCCCGGTCCTGCGGGAATGCGGGGTAGACCGGTACGCGGTAGCTTTTCTGCGCGAGGGACAGAACCTGCGAAACGCCGGCGTCACGGAACCGATCCATATTCTGGGGGACACATGCCCGGAAGATATGCAGGGCGTCATCGAGGCAGGTCTGATCCCGGCGGTTTTTGATGTGGAAATGGCAAGAGATTTCTCTGAAGCTGCTGTCCGGGCAGGGACGGTTCTCCCGATCGATATCGCGATTGATACCGGAATGGGACGGATCGGTTTTCAGACCGCTGATGAAGCCATGCGGGAGCAGGCGGCGGAGCAGATCGAGAGCATTTCGCAGATGCCGAATCTGAAGATAGAAGGCCTGTTCAGTCATTTTGCAAAGGCGGACGAGACAGACAAAACATTCACTGCCGTCCAGACAGAGCGATTTGCCGGGATGCGCGAAAAGCTCGCAGAGCGCGGTATCCGGCCGCAGATCTGCCATATCGCCAACAGTGCGGCGATCCTGGAGCTGCCGGAGACGTGCCAGCAGATGATGCGCGCAGGGATCATTCTGTACGGACTGATGCCGTCGGACGAGGTCTCGGCGAACGGTGCCAGGCTGGAGCCGGTCCTGTCCTGGATCAGCCATGTGAGCTATGTTAAAGAAGTCCCGGCCGGGACGCCGATCGGCTACGGCGGGACTTATGTAACAGACCGGACGAGCCGGATCGCGACGATACCGGTGGGATACGCGGACGGCTACAGACGGGATCTGTCGAATACAGGCGCGGTTGAGATCGCCGGCAGGCTGGCGCCGATCAGGGGACGGGTCTGCATGGATCAGTTCATGGTGGACGTGACGGATATCCCGGACGTAAAGCGCGGAGATCCGGTCCGTCTGATCGGAGATCTGATGACCGCGGACAGAATGGCTGAACTTGCTCATACGATCTCCTATGAAATCGTCTGCGGCATCTCGATCCGTGTGCCGCGCGTCTATACGGACGGGGACAGTTCGGCTCAGTGATGACACGGATCCGTACAGCGTTGACACGATTCCGCAAACCGTGATATAATTACAGAACAATAATCGACAAAAACCCGCATATCAGATCATAAAGATGCGTAACAGAAAGGAGGGGCGCAGATATGGCCCGTAAACTGAAACGAAGCGTCAGGCTGTATAACATCATGTTCTATCTGCTGCTGCTCCTGACACTGGTGCTTTCCATTATTTATTTCGCGGCGGCGCAGAATATTTTCGGCATCGTGGTCGTGCTTGCGATCGTCATCATCGCGCTTGTCGCGGTCATCGGAATCAGAGGATTCACGCGGACTGTTGACGACAAGGTGCTGAACGACTCGGTCGAGGTCGCCAACCGCGAGATGCAGTACATGCAGCACTGGGATTTCCCATACGCGCTGGCCAAGGCTGACGGACGGATCTTCTGGATTAATGATACTTTCCGCAATCTGTTTACGGAAGAACTTGCGTCCTTCCCGATGGAAGCCGGCAAGCTGGACGCGCTTTTCGGCAAGCTGGAATATCCGGAAGAGGGCGGCTCGAGGGAGTCCGAAGTCATCGTCAAGGGACGGATCTACCGTCTTGTCCTGTCGCAGGAACCGCTGCTTGAAGCCGGCTCGGGGGAGCTCTCGGAACTGCTGTATTCGGCAAGCCTGCTCGATGTGACGCGGGAGAGAGCTCTTCAGAAAGAAAACGTAAATATCCGCCCGGTCGTGGCGCTTATCTATATCGATAACTATGACCAGTCGCTCGGGACGATGGAGGAGATCCGCCGTCCGATGCTGGAAGCGATGGTCTACAGACGCATTACGGACCTTTCGACGAATGTGAACGGAGTCCTGACACGTATGGAGAAGGACCGTCTCCTGCTAGTCTTCCCGTACGGCAAGCTGGAAACGATCCAGGAATCCAAGTTCAAGATCCTGGAGGACATCCGCAAGATCAGTATCGGCAATACGATCCCGGTCACGCTCAGTATCGGCGTTGGTATCGCGGACGGGTTGGAGCAGTCCAACGAATTTGCGCGAGCGGCGATGGACCTTGCGATGAGCCGTGGCGGAGACCAGGCAGTCGTAAAATCCCAGGACAGCACGCTTTTCTATGGCGGACGTTCCGACGGCGTGGAGAAAACGACCCGGGTCCGCGCGCGTCTGATCGCGCAGGCGCTGCACGGCGTCATCATGGAAGCGGACAACGTTCTGATCATGGGCCATACGAACCCGGATCTGGACTGTTTCGGAGCGGCGCTCGGACTTGCGGGCAGTATTGACCGGCTCGGCAAAGACGTGCGTATCGTCATGAGCGAACCGCATCCGGCTATAGATTCCCTGTATGTACGCGCGGTCGAGGACGAGCAGTACGAGGACCGCGTAATTACGCAGCAGCGGGCCGAGCAGATGATCAGCGAGAAGACGCTCCTGGTCGTGGTGGACGTGAACCGTCCGGCGATCACGGCGGCGCCGAGGCTGCTCGAGATCGTTCCCAGCATCGTCGTGATCGATCATCACCGCGCAAGCGCGGACCTGATCCGCGGCACCGTCATTTCGTATGTGGAGCCGTACGCGTCCTCCTGCTGCGAGATGATCACGGAGCTAATCCAGTATCTGACGGATACCGTGCGGCTGCGCCCCATCGAGGCGGACGCGATGTTCGCCGGGATCGCGCTGGACACGAAGAATTTCACCGTCAAGACAGGTATCCGCACATTCGAGGCCGCGGCGTATCTCCGGCGCAACGGTGCGGATTCGCTGCGTGTCCGTGAGATGTTCAAGAATGATATCGACGAATACAGATACCGTGCGCAGATCGTCAGCCAGGCGGAGATCTACCGCGACCGGATCGCGATGTCCCATTGGGACGGCCGCAAGGTCACGAACGCGCTGGCGCTGGCCGCGGGCGCGGCGGACGAACTGCTCGATATCCGCGGCGTCGACGCCTCTTTCGTCCTGACCGAGATGGGCGAACAGATCAATATCAGTGCGCGGTCGCTCGGGGATATCAACGTACAGGTCATTATGGAGAAGATCGGCGGCGGCGGCCATCTGACGGTGGCCGGAGCGCAGCTGCGGGATTCCGAGATGCAGCACGCGCTGACACTGTTGCGCAGGAGCATTCAGGATTATTTAGAAACCAATCGATAGGAGTGGTAAACGATGAAAGTCATGCTGCTTGAAGACGTAAAGAAACTGGGCAAAGCCGGAGAAGTCGTCGAGATCTCTGACGGATACGCCAAGAATTTTATCCTGCCCAAGAAGCTCGGCAAAGAGGCGAACGCGGACGTCCTGAACCAGTGGAAGCTGAAAAAAGGCAGCGAAGCGAACCGTAAGGCTCAGGAGAAGCAGGAAGCGCTTGCACTTGCGGCAAAGCTGGAGGAGAAGACTGTCCTTCTGAAGGTCAAAGGCGGCGAGAACGGACGGCTTTTCGGCTCCGTAACTGCACAGGCTATCGCAGACGCGCTGGCCCAGCAGCACGGGATCCAGATCGATAAAAAGAAGATCCAGCTTAAGGACGCCATCAAGGCTACCGGCAGCTATCCGGTAGATATCAAGCTGCATCCTGAAGCGACAGCCAAGTTCACGGTCAAAGTTGAGACCCTGTGATTTTTGACGGAATAATTCTTTTCTGAGGGACTGACAGATGGCGGATGAGCTCAACGTAGCGCAGGAGAACCTGCCGCAGCCTGAAAGCGGGCAGATGCCTGCCGCCCGCACCAAACCGCATGATGAGGCGGCGGAGGAAGCCGTTCTCGGATGTATGATGATGGACCGCGACGCAGTGATCGCGGTCATGGAGATCCTGACGGAAGACGATTTCTACTCACAGAGGAACCGTCTGATTTTCCGTGCCATGCAGGCGCTCTACCAGGAGAACAGCGTCATTGACCTGATCACGCTGGAGAACCGTCTGCAGAAGGACGGAAATCTTGCGAACGTCGGCGGCGTGCCGTATCTGGGCACGATCGTATCGGCAGTCCCCAACTCGGTCCGGGCCGTACATTACGCCGAGATCGTGCGCGACTGCCATCAGTACAGGATCTTTATCGCGCTTGGCGAGGATATGATGAACCACGGATATCAGAGAGATCTGTCGATCACGGATCTGTCCGGGAACGTGGAGCAGAAGGTCTTCCAGGTCCTGTCCAATCAGAACCGTGATGGTCTGCGGCATATCCATGAGATCCTGCTCGAGACCTATACCGATATTGAAGAACTCGCCCGCACACACGGCGGAATAACCGGCGTTCCGACGGGCTTTACCGATCTGGACCGCCTGACGACAGGCCTGCAGCCGGCAGATCTCGTGCTGGTCGGTGCGCGTCCTTCCATGGGCAAGACGGCTTTCGGCCTCAATATCGTCTGTCACGCGGCCGTCCACGCGCATAAGACCTGCGCGGTCTTCAGTCTGGAGATGAGCCGTAAGCAGTGCGCGAACCGTCTGCTCTGCGCGGAGTCGATGGTGGATTCTGAGCGGATCCGCAACGGCAAGCTGGAAGAAGACGACTGGACCAATCTGCTCCAGGCGCTTTCGCCGCTGTCGGAGGCTTCGATCTATATCGACGATACGCCCGGCATCACGCTTTCCGAGCTGCGGACCAAGTGCCGCAAACTGAAGCTCGAGCGCGGTCTGGATCTGATCATGATCGACTATCTGCAGCTGATGAGCGGTTCCCGCAGCGGTTCGTCGGAGAACCGCCAGCAGGAGATATCGGAGATCTCCCGCGGGCTCAAGGCCCTCGCCCGTGAGATGAACGCTCCGGTGCTGGCGCTCTCACAGCTGTCCCGAGCGCTGGAGTCCCGTTCCGACAAGCGTCCGATGCTCTCCGATCTCCGTGAGTCCGGCGCGATCGAGCAGGACGCGGACGTCGTCATGTTCCTTTACAGAGACGAATACTACAATAAAGAATCCCAGGATCACAATATCGCAGAGGTGATCATTTCCAAGCAGCGTAACGGTTCGATCGGTACGATCAAGCTTGCCTGGATGGGACAGTATACGAAGTTCGCGAATCTGGAGCGCGGCCAGTACGGCGGCGGGCCAAGCGGCGCGAACGGATATAGCAACAGGTGATTTTACAGATGAAAATGCGGTATAACCTGATCGAATTCCGCGGGGGCAAGGCATGGACCGCCGGTACAGACACATTGACGGAAGTGCCGCCGGACGGTGCTGTCGGTTTCGGCAGTCTGGCGGAGTCCTGCGGAATCCGGCGTGACGAAAACGGTTATCTGACACTTGCGGAAGGCGTGCTCGACGGGCGGTATCTGTCCCCTGTCGTAGAAGCGCCTCTTTTCGAACAGCTGGTGCAGACCTGGAACGCGGATATACCTGAAGGGACCTGGGTGGAAGCAAGAGCCCGGGTCTGTTTTGCATGTGAGAATGCGGCTGGGCGCTGGAGCGGCTGGGGCAGCTGGGGCGCCTGGAGCCCGTATATCGAACGGCGCAATCATAACGGCCCGGTGCCGAATCCGGATGATCCCGCATGTCCGGGAATTCACATGGACTGTGATATCATGGCTGTGGACAGCGAGCCTGCGGAAGCCTTCCAGCTGCAGGTCCTGCTGCACCGCGAAGCAGCGGATATTCCGTCCCCGGTACTTCGCCGGACCTGCGCTGCACTCCGCAACCGAAAACTCCCGGAGATACCGACCTATACCGGTGACGAGGCGGCGGTCGAAGCACTGGGCAAATGGAACGATACCGTGATCCTGCCTTCGCCGGCAGCGTCCCAGATGATCCGGGATCCTGAGATCGGCGGATCGATCTGCAATCCGACGACAATGACCGTACTGCTTGCGTACCGCGGCGTACAGGTCTTGCCGGAGGAAATGGCGATGACGACAGTGGATCTGGTCGAGGGCTTCGGCAACTGGTCCTATGTGACAGCCGGCCTCGGGACTTACGGCTTCCGCGCGATCGGACGGTTCGGAGACCTGAATCTGCTCCGGCGGGAGATCCGTGAGGGGCGGACCGTCGGCGTAAGCGTTCATTACGCGAAGACTCCGGAAGACGCGGAGAAAAGGCATCTGCCGTATCTGGAGAACGCTCCTTGCAATACGCCGGGACACATCCTGACGGTTCGCGGATTCGGTCCGGATACCGTGTATGTATGTGATTCCGCGGCACCGGATGACGCGACGGCCCACCGCTGCTACCGGCTGGATCAGTTCCTCGAGGCATGGAGCGGACGGTTCTGCTATCTCTGCGACCGGACCGCGGATGAAAGCCGCCCGACAGCGCCGGCTTTTGAGGCGGCAGAGCTTGACAGGGATGGGGACGGCCTGTATTTTCTGCGGAGAAACGGAACAGAATTCCCGGTAACAAAGGAGAATATCACGGATAAAGAATGGACGCCGGGTCGGATGGTCCTGATGGCGCGGCTGGCTGGACAGGCAGTTTCAGGCGACCCGAAGATGGCCGCGAACGACCGGTTCGTCTATCCGGAACCAGCGGAGAACGGACACTTCGCCTTGCCGGAGGGGACAGTAACGGTTTACTGTATCAGCAATACAGGCCTGCGGATCCGGGCAGATATTATGGACGGTGCAGAACAGATATGAGAAAAATACAACGCTACAAACACGATATGGACGTGTCGTACGCCCTCGGCGCGACACTGACGTACGAGCTCGTCAAGAGCCAGCCGGACAGAGTTACAAGAGTCTTCCTGAGTCCGTCCCTCGAGGAAACAGAAGGGATCATCAGGCTTAAGGAGATGTGCAGCCGGTACAGCATCCACTGTGAAACGAGCGACAAAGCTTTTAACATCCTGTCGCCCAAGGGCAACTGTTATGTGATCGGGGAGTTCCGCAAGACGGAGCAGCCGCTTGAAAACTGTTCGCATATCGTCCTGGTCAACCCGTCCGACGCGGGCAATATGGGGACGATAATCCGTACGGCGGTCGGGTTCGGAATAACCAATATCGCGATCATCAGGAATGCTGTGGATTTCTACGATCCGAGGACGATACGGTCGTCGATGGGCGCCGCGTTCCATGTCCGGGTGGAGTATTTTGACTCGATCGAGGATTACTGCGCCAGATTCCCCGGCAACGAGAGGTACGCGTTTATGCTGACTGCGAGTATTCCGATCACGGACGTTACGATCAAGGAGCCGTATTCGCTGATCTTCGGAAACGAAGCGACCGGACTGCCGGATGCGTATGCGGATTTCTGCACGTCTGTCATCATCCGGCATTCCAGGGATATCGACAGCCTGAATCTTCCGATGGCGGCCGGGATTGCGATGTATGAATTCACGAAAAACGCCTGGATGAAATAAGACCGGTTTGCGGGGCAGCCGGAAGGATATATTCCCGCTCCGTCACAGATTGTTTAAATTTCGTTCACTGTGATTTCATCGGTTTTTGGCGGAAGGCCTTGCATTTTTGAAATAATTGTTTTACAATTATCATACAAATTTATCTAACTCAAGTTCCTTGAGTATTAAGGAGGTGCTGTTATGGCATATGTAATTAGTGATGACTGCATCGCTTGTGGCGCTTGCGCAGCAGAATGCCCGGTCGAGGCTATTTCTGAGGGCGACGGCAAGTACGTAATCGATCCTGACAAGTGCATCGAGTGCGGATCCTGTGCCAATGTTTGCCCGGTAGGTGCTCCTCAGGCCGAGTAATTTCGGAAAAAGAGCGGCACAGATCAGCTCTTGCAAAGCTGACAAGGATTCTCTGCCGGTGGCAGAGGATCTTTTTGAAAAGAGTCCCGCACGGCGGGTGACATATATTGTATATACAGATAAGACAGGAGGGGATTATTATGGCACAGCAAGTTACAAAAGACATGATCATCGAGGATATTCTTCAGATCGATCCGAATCTTGCAGTCATTCTGATGCAGACCGGTATGCACTGCGTAGGCTGCTTCGCTTCTCAGGGAGAGACGCTGGCCGAAGCCTGCTTTGTACACGGCCTGGATGAGAACAAGATCGCGGACCTGCTGAACGAATACCTTGCGGCTAAGGAAGAAGAAGGCGCCTGATTTCCGGCGCTGACGGAAAGGAGCAGGAATAATGGATAAGTATGTATGCACGGCATGCGGATATGTCTATGATCCGGAGGTTGGCGATCCTGAGAGCGGGATCGAGCCCGGAACAGCCTTTGAGGACATTCCGGAGGATTGGGTCTGCCCGCTTTGCGGCGTAGGCAAGGACATGTTTGAGAAACAGTAAAAAAACAGAATGCCCGGGACGGTTATGCGCCCGGGCATTTGTATATCTGATGAGGAGATTGCAGAATGCCCGACAACAAACTGAATCAGGAAAATATCGATCTGCAGAAACATATAGCGGACGGAGCCGGCAAGATCATACAGGATGCGGTCAAGGCGACGCTGCGCGATCCGAAGCAGAGCGCTTTTTTCGCGCGGTTTGCCGTCGCAAGCGCTAAAGCGGCAAGGACACGTATGGCATTGGAAGAAAAGGGCGAGCATGTGCCCGCTTTTCTGATCGCAAGCATCACGAGCCGCTGCAACCTGCACTGCGCAGGCTGCTACGCGAGAGGACTGGAGTCCGCGACGGATGACGCTCCGGTGGACCAGCTGACCGGTGAGCAGTGGAAGAAGATTTTCGAGGAGGCCAGGGAGCTCGGTGTGAGCTTTATTATGCTGGCCGGCGGTGAACCGATGATCCGCAGAGACGTTATTGATGCGGCCGGGGATATACCGGAGATCCTGTTCCCGATCTTCACGAACGGGACATTTTTCAACGACGAATACCGTGCGCTGTTTGACCGCTGCCGCAATCTTGTCCCGGTGCTGAGCATCGAGGGCGGTATGCAGGTGACAGACGCAAGGCGCGGACAGGGTATGTACGGCAGACTGCTCAGGCTGATGGATGATTTCCATGAGAAGAGGCAGCTCTTTGGTGCGTCCGTTACCGTGACGACGCGGAACTATAAAGAAGTCACGTCACCGGAATTCATGGATACACTGATCAGCCGCGGCTGCAGGCTTATCATCTATGTGGAATATGTCCCGACGCGCGCGGAGGAGACCTTCCTGGCACCGGGAGAGGCGGAGAGGGTATATCTTGCGGAGCGGATCGATGCGGTCCGCAGCCGGCAGCAGGACGTGATCCTGCTTTCTTTCCCCGGCGATGAGCTTGCGATGGGCGGATGTATGGCGGGCGGCCGGGAGTTCTTCCATATCAATTCCCATGGAGGCGCCGAGCCTTGTCCTTTCTCGCCGTACTCGGATATCAATGTCGCCGTGTCTTCCCTGCGGGAAGCGCTGAATTCGCCGCTCTTTAGGGCGCTGCGTGAAAACGGTCTGCTGGAAGGAGAGCACAGCGGAGGCTGTGTCCTGTTCGAGAAGCGGGATCAGGTCGCGGCGCTTCTTCAGAGGTAAATCCGTCAGACGAGACGGTTTTCGGCCGGATCAACGGGGATCTGTCAGAGCAAAAACTCCGGCAGATCCTTATTTTATCACAAAAATTCCGGCCAGCTGTCTTGCAATTCTCTAAAAACCCTGTTATAATTATACTGAGATTATGTGCAGGAACACCACAACTGAATGAGCAGATGCATGGAGCAAAAGGGTTTAGCTATGGATTTATGGGAAAAGAGACTCGAAGATTATCTGGCGGAATATACGCTGCCGTACGGGGCAGAGCATAATCTGAACCGTGTTTTTCGCGTGCTGAAGCTAAGCGCGGCATGGCCGGATTTTGTGAAATTACTGGAAAAAAGCCGCGAGGAGCTGATGGAGACCGAAGTGCCCGGCTCTTCCGGCAAGAGAGGCCCGTCTGTACTGCCTGCATCGCTGCCGGGCGATGCTTGGCCACTGTGGCTGTACGGCGCGGACCGGACGTTTGCCTATGAAGCCCATATGAAGGAGACGGCCGCGCTGAAGGACGCTGCCAGGATCCATCCGTATTCTCTGCAGTACCTTTACAGCATTCTGCTGCTGGAGGATGCCGCGGTATTATGGGACAAAGCAGGGATCCCGCGGGAGATCAGGCATGACAGTTTTGAGGACTTCGGCTACAAACTGCTCGAATGCCGCAAGATGTACGGTATTGACGGGACTTTTGTGGACTGGTTCCGGAGATTTTATACGGTCAGCCGGTTCAAGCTCGGCAGACTGCAGTTCGAGCTGGTCCATGCAAGTGATTACGATGAACTAAAAGAGCCTGTCAAGATCAACGGGACAATGATCACACCGGATATGACACTGATCAACGTGCATATTCCGTCCTGCGGGCATATGCCGTATGAATCGGTGGCTGACGCGTATGATAAGGCTGTGGAGTTCTTTGACGGACTGCGCCTGGAAGGGACAGATCCGCAGCCTCCGGTCTTCGTCTGCCACAGCTGGCTCCTGTGGCCGGATCAGGAGGATTTCCTTCCGCGTAAGTGCAATGTCCTGCCGTTCATGCGGGACTACACGATAGTGGACAAATGGCCGGATCAGGGGAGCAATCTCTGGAGAGCTTTTTACGTAAAATACACCGGCGATCCGGCGATGCTGCCGCGGAACGGTTCTTTCCAGCGGGCATGGGCCGAATATCTCGAGAACGGCGGCGAGTGCGGCGCGGCGCTGGGCCTGATGGTCTGGAATAAAAGGGCTTGACTTTTACCGGAAAGAGTGTTATAGTATACTTAACCGGGCAAAACTGGCGAAAATCGAATAAGAAAGGAGGCGGAAGGCGAGGTATGTCTTACGACTTCACGATGTCGCATGGCGGTGAGTATGTCTCCAGCGCTTCGTGGACGACTGATGGATCGAAATACTGTACAAACAATAACGGAATAGGCGTTTATAAAGTGAGCGGGGACGACGTATGGCGTCTCTCTCAGGATTTCGATATACAAATGTGCACAGAGCTGGAAGCAAAAGACAGAATCACTAGATTTATGCGTTCTATGAACGATACCAAGGGACCGCTGAGGATCGCCTGAGGGCGGATCCGGGTCCTATATGAACCGGATTGAAACAGAAGCAGGGCCGCAGTTAACGCGGTCCTGTTTTTTTACGGCGGCAAAGTCTCCCGGATCTGCTTGATTCAGCCGCGCCTAAGTGATAAAATGTCAGCAGGATATCCAATCTTCAGAAAGGAACTCCCGACAGATGAATTATAAAGCGCTCGTGCTGATCATAGTGACAGTTGTATATCTGTATAAGCTGCTCCTGACCTGGATCCGGATGCGTTCGGCGCATAACCCCGTCCCGGAGAACGTGGCCGACGTTTATGACGGCGAGACCTACCGGAAATGGAGAGCCTATCACGCGGAGATATCCCGCCTCGAGATCATTTCCTCCACGGTCTCCTATGTGATCGATATGGTGCTCCTGATGTTTAATGTGTACGCGGCCTTCGCAAAGCTCTTCGCGGATACGGATTTTGCGCAGATGGAGTCGGTGGTGCTGCTCTCAAGTCTTTCCTCGCTGCTCTTGATTCCTTTCGCCTGGTATCGCACCATGGTCATCGAGGAGAAATACGGCTTCAACAAAGCGACGGCCGGGACTTTCTGCGCCGACCAGATCAAGGAATTCGTGATCGGCCTGTTCCTGATGATCGGTATCGGCGCGATGCTTATGGGCGTGCATCAGAGCCTTGGAGACTGGCTGATCGTCGTATTTGCCGGGATCATGACTCTGTTCACGCTGATGTTCTCGTTTCTGTATCCTTTTTTCAGCAAGATCTTCAACAAATTCAAGCCGCTGGAGGACGGAGAGCTCAAGGACAGCCTCACAGCGCTTCTTGAGAAAAACGGCTACCGGGTGCGCGCGATCCGGGTGATGGACGCTTCCCGCCGGACCACCAAGTCCAATGCGTATTTTTCCGGGTTCGGGAAGATGAAGACCATTGTTCTGTACGATACGCTGGTGGAAGCCATGACACCGGATGAGATATGTGCCGTTTTTGCGCATGAAATGGGGCACGGCCTGCACAAAGATACGCTGCGCAATCAGCTTTTCTCCCTGCTACAGATGATCGTGCTGGGCGTGCTCGCCTGGCTGACCGTGCGGACGCCGGAGCTTTTCACGGCGTTCGGCTTCGAGGGCGTGAACTACGGTTTTGCCCTACTCCTGATCATGAGCGTGGAATTTGCGCTTATATCGCCCCTGTTCGGCCTGCTCTTCAATTATTTCTCACGTAAGGCGGAATACCGCGCGGACGCGCAGGCTGTTAAGGAGGGGTACGGAGAGGCTCTCGTCAGCGGCCTGAAGAAGCTGGCAAAGCAGAATTATGCCGATCTCGCGCCTTCCCCGCTGCTCGTTAAACTGGAATACTCACATCCAACCTTAAGCCAGAGAATTGATGCGATTCAGAAATAAGGAGGCATCATCATGGGAACGGAACGTGAAAGAATATCCATCCTGCGGTTTTCAATGCCGATCGTATTTGAAAATCTGCTCGCGACATCCGTTTCACAAGTCTTTAATGCGCTTGTCGGAGGGATCAGCTATTCTTCCCTGACGGCGATCGCGCAGTGCAATATGGTAGGGACGATTCTGGCGGCAATATCCAATATTCTGGTGATCGGCGCGCAGATCCTCTGTTCGCGGATGGAAGGCGCTGGCGATATTCCGGGGGCTTCCCGTGTCGTGGAGCAGTCGCTGTTCCTGATGATCGTAGGCTCTGCCGCCGTATCCGTCCTGCTGTTCATAGGAGCGGTGCCGACGCTCCGTCTGATCATGCCGAACGCGGATCCGGAGCTGCTCTCGGATGCAAAGATCTATTTCCGGATCATCATGCTGTCGATGCCTTCGATGCTGATCTACAATCTCCTTCAGGGGACGATCCGCAATACCGGAGACAGCCGGACGCCGATGATCGTCAATATCGCTGTATACGCCGTGATGCTCGGCGGGACGATCCTGTTCGTACGGGTTCTCAAGATGGGCGTTGCCGGAGCTGGCCTTTCCATGCTGCTCTGCCGCATGGTCGGAGCGGTATTTGCCTACATCATGATCCTGCATAACCGCAGATATCATATCATTTCGCGCAATATCTTCAGACCGCAGGCGGACGTCTCCCGCCGTATCTTCCGGCTCGGTCTGCCGGCTTCGCTTGAGTCCGTCTTTGTCCAGCTGGGATATCTGCTCGGCAACTCGCTCGTCATCGGTCTTGGCGCGTATCAGGCAGCGGTCTATAATG
Organism: Bacillota bacterium; assembly: GCA_017441925.1. GTDB lineage: Bacteria > Bacillota > Clostridia > Lachnospirales > Bianqueaceae > RUG12817. The sequence continues at coordinate 46,518 of JAFRUE010000003.1, read as the reverse complement.
TGGCGAATTCCCTGTACGGACTCTCGGCCGTGCCGCAGGGAATCTTTTCAACGATCTCGCTTACGGTCGTCGGACAGCTGATCGGCGCAAAGGACTATAAAGCGGCGAAGAAGACCGGCTGGAAGCTGTGGGCGGCGGCAGAGGGCCTGTCCGTTGTCCTGGCTCTGATCGTCCTGGCCCTGCGTTACCGGCTTGCTCCGCTGTATGCGGCGGATGCGGAAGTCCAGATCGGCGCGGCGCAGGTGACGCTCTTCTCGCTGATGCTCGGGATCCCCGGCGCATCGCTGAACTCGCTGGATCCGCAGCTGCGCGTCGGAGGCGACGTAAGATACGTTATGATCGTGACAATGATCGCGGTATGGGCGATCCGCCTGCCTTTAACGTGGCTTTTCTGCTATCACTGGACGATGGGAGCCGCAGGCGTTTTCCTCGCGAACATGATCAGCCTCTGCTTCCGGATGATCCTCAATATGATCCGGTATATCAAGGGAAAATATTTGTATATGCAGGTCTAAAATGCTGTTGCACTTCTGTATGATTTGTGATAGAATCTATTCTTGCAGGTCAGAGACGCACGTGGTCACACGTACGTTAAGACCGCCTGCAGACAGGAGGGATTAGAATGAGTCAGAGGCATCGGAAGGGGTGCGGGACTGTTTCCGGTCTTTCCCGTTTCATTATACAGAACATAACAGCAGCCACGGTTCATTGTTTTTTACAGTGAATGCGTGGTAATTTTTTCAGAAAGAGCCTAGAGACTACAGGAGGAGAAGCATGGGAGAAGCGCAGAAAAGCATGACCGGGCAGCCGGTATACCTGATGCTTGCAAACGGCCGGGTGTTTGAGGGGAAGAGCTTTGGTGCACCGACGGACGGACTGGTCGGAGAGGTCGTTTTCACCACGGGAATGGTCGGATATCTGGAGACGCTGACCGATCCGAGCTATGCGGGACAGATCGTTGTACAGACTTTTCCGCTGATCGGCAACTACGGTATGATTCCCGAGGATTATGAGAGCAAGGGCATCTATCTGTCCGCCTACATCGTAAAAGAGTGGTGCAAGGCTCCCTCCAACTACAGATGCCAGGGGGATCTGGACAGTATGCTGCGGGAGAAAGGTATTCCCGGCATCTACGGGATCGATACGCGCGAGCTCGCCAGAACGATCCGCGAGGCTGGCACGATGAATGGTCTGATCAGCACGCACAAACCGCCCTATTTGGAAGAAGAGCTTGCTCCGATGCGCTCTTACCGTGTGGACCATCCGGTCGACAGGGTATCGCCGCAGGAGACAGTGATCTATCCGGCAGAAGGCGAGCGCAGATACAAAGTCGTCCTGTGGGATTACGGTGCTAAGGCCAATATCCACAGAGAGCTGCAGAAACGTGGATGCGAGGTCATCGACGTACCGGCGGCCTCGACCGCGGAGGAGATCCTGGCGCTGCAGCCTGACGGCGTGATGCTGTCGAACGGCCCCGGAGATCCGGAGGACAACGAAGGTGTGATCCGCGAGATCCGCAAGATCACGGACGCGCGCATGCCGGTCTTCGGCATCTGTTTGGGCCACCAGCTGCTCGCGCTTGCTAAAGGCGCAAAGACAGGCAAGATGAAATTCGGCCACCGGGGCGGTAATCAGCCGGTCAAGAACCTGGAGACAGGCCGCGTCTACATCACCAGCCAGAACCACGGCTACGAGGTCCTCGCAGACACGCTGCCGGCTGGCGCGGAGCAGTCTTTTATCAACGTTAACGACGGAACCTGCGAAGGTGTGCGCTATACCGACACGCCCGCGTATACGGTACAGTTCCATCCGGAAGCCTGCGGAGGGCCCAAGGATACGGAATGGCTCTTCGGGAAGTTCCTTGAACTGATGGATGAGAATCGGAAAGGAGACGCAGTATGCCGCTGAATCAGTCGCTTCATAAAGTGCTCGTGATCGGCTCGGGTCCGATCGTTATCGGTCAGGCGGCGGAATTTGACTACGCCGGTACGCAGGCCTGCCGCGCCCTTAAGGAAGAGGGTCTTGAGGTCGTCCTTGTAAATTCGAATCCTGCGACGATCATGACGGATACGGCGATCGCGGATCATGTTTACGTTGAACCGCTGAATCTGGAGACGCTGAAACGCATTATCCTGAAGGAACGTCCGGACAGCATTCTGTCGACGCTCGGCGGCCAGACCGGACTTACGCTGTCGATGGAGCTCGCAAAGTGCGGTTTCCTGGACGAGCAGGGCGTAAAGCTGCTCGGGGCTTCGCCCGAGACGATCGATAAGGCCGAGGACCGTGAGATTTTCAAAGAGACGATGCAGGCGATCGGGGAGCCGATCATCCCGTCTCTTGTCGTAAAAACCGTAGAAAGCGCCGTGAATTTTGCCGGCACGAGCGGTTACCCGGTGATCGTGCGTCCGGCCTTCACACTGGGCGGCACAGGCGGCGGCATCGCGGATAACGAGGATGAGCTTCGTGAGATCGCAGAGAACGGGCTGCGTCTGTCGCCGATCCATCAGATCCTGGTGGAAAAAGGCATCGCGGGCTGGAAAGAGATCGAATTCGAGGTCATGCGCGACAGCGCGGGCAACGTGATCACCGTCTGCTCGATGGAAAATCTGGATCCGGTCGGCATTCATACCGGAGATTCGATCGTTATCGCACCGGCTGTTACGCTTGCGGATAAAGAATATCAGATGCTGCGTTCGGCAGCGATCAATATCATACAGAGCATGGGGATCGAGGGCGGCTGCAACTGCCAGTTCGCGCTGGAGCCCGAGAGTGACGAATATGCCGTAATCGAAGTCAATCCGCGTGTTTCGCGTTCTTCCGCGCTTGCGTCCAAGGCGACCGGATACCCGATCGCGCGTGTTGCCGCCAAGATCGCGATCGGATACCGTCTGGACGAGATCCCGAACGAGATTACAGGCGAAACGATGGCGTGCTTCGAGCCGGCGCTCGACTATGTCGTCGTCAAATTCCCCAAGTGGCCTTTCGACAAGTTCGTTTACGGACAGAGACGGCTGGGGACGCAGATGAAAGCGACCGGAGAGGTCATGGCGATCGGCCGCAATTTCGAGCAGGCGCTGATGAAAGCCATCCGCGGGGCGGAGATCTCGCAGTATGACCTGAACCGCAACAGTGTACAGATCCTGAGCGACGCTGCCCTCAGGGACAAGATCCGGCATCAGGACGACGAGCGGATCTTCGCGGTCTATGAAGCGCTCAAGCGTGGCTGGACCATCGAAGATCTCCATGCCGAGACCATGATCGATGAATGGTTCCTTGCGAAACTCACGCATATCGCCGAGATCGAGGACCGTCTGATCCATGAGGGCTATAACGATGAGACGTACGCAGAGGCCAAGCAGTACGGATTCCCGGACACGGTGATCAGCCGCCTGACAGGCGCCCGCAATGTGCGCCATGTCCCGGCCTCTTTCCGGATGGTCGACACCTGCGCGGCAGAGTTTACGGCCAGCACGCCGTATTTCTACAGCACGCACGGCGAGCAGGATGAGGCGGCAGAGTTCATTCAGGGACACACTTCCGGCAAACCCGTCGTGATGGTCTTCGGCTCCGGTCCGATCCGCATCGGACAGGGGATCGAATTCGACTATGCTTCGGTGCACTGCGTCTGGGCGCTGAAAAAAGCCGGCTATGAGGTCGTTATCGTCAACAACAATCCGGAGACGGTCTCGACAGACTTTAACGTCGCGGACAGACTGTATTTCGAGCCGCTGACACCGGAAGACGTCATGGACGTGATCCGCGTCGAGAAACCGATCGGATGCGTTGTGGCTTTCGGCGGCGGTACGGCGATCAAACTGACAAAAACGCTTGTAGAGAACAATATTCCGATCCTCGGGACACAGGCCGACAGCATCGACCTTGCGGAGGACCGCGGTCGGTTCGCAGAGCTTCTGGAAAGCCTGAATATCAAGCAGGCGCCCGGCGCGACGGTTTATACGGTCGAAGAGGCGCTTGAAGCCGCCGGACGGATCGGCTATCCGGTCCTGATGAGGCCTTCCTACGTACTCGGGGGACAGAACATGATCATCGCTTTTGACGACGATGACATCCGCGAGTATATGTACATCATTCTGGCGGGCGGCATCGAGAATCCGGTCCTGATCGACAAGTATCTGATGGGCCTGGAGATCGAGGTCGACGCGATCTGTGACGGGACGGATATCCTGCTTCCCGGCATCATGGAGCATATCGAGCGCGCAGGCGTACATTCCGGCGATTCGATCGCGGTTTTCCCGGCGTGGAATCTCAGCGAGAAGATGCGCCAGACGATCCTGCAGGAATCCCGCAAACTCGCGCTTGCGCTTAAGACGAAAGGCCTTGTCAATATCCAGTATGTTATCTATGATGATCAGCTGTATGTGATCGAGGTCAATCCGCGCGCGTCCCGGACGATCCCGTATGTCAGCAAAGTTTCGGGCATCCCGATGGTGGATCTCGCGACACGCTGCATGCTGGGCGAAAAGCTGAGTGACATGGGTTATGGTACGGGTCTGTACCGCCGGCCCAAATACATGTGCGTCAAGGTACCGGTTTTCTCGTTTGAGAAGCTTACGGACGTCGACGTGCAGCTCGGACCGGAGATGAAGTCGACAGGAGAGGTCCTCGGTATCGGACGGACTCTTGACGAAGCGCTGTATAAGGGACTTGTGGCCGCGGGATACCGGATGGATAAGACCGGAGGTGTATTCATCACCGTGCAGGACCGTGATCAGGCGGAGATCGCCCCGATCGCGGCCAAATACGCGAAGATCGGTTTCAAGCTGTACGCGACGCACGGGACCGCGAATGTGCTGCGCGCGGCAGGGCTTACGGTCGAGAACGTTCACAAGATCTATGAGAATCCGAGCTACAACTCGATGACGCTTGTGGAAAACGGACATCTGCAGTATATCATTTCGACGTCCAAGAAAGGCCGCCAGCCGCAGCGCGACAGCGTTAAGATCCGCCGCAAGGCCGTAGAGCACTCGATCCCTTGCCTGACTTCACTGGACACCGCGAACGCGCTCGCCGAAAGCCTGATGAGCGACTACTCCCTCGACAACACAGAACTTGTCGAATTAAAGGATTTGTTGTAAGATGACATAAAGGGTTCCAAAGTCAGGAAGGACACGCTTGCGTGGGCGATCCTGACCTGGTTCCGGAAAACGCTGTTTTTGACAAAGGCAGGTTTGTGGGATTCGGCATCCGTCCCGGCTACATGGAGTATTCCGGTAACGGCCGGGCCAGTTTCGAGATAGAGGACTGGGGCTATCCCGGATATGACCTTTTTACGTCCAGCAGCTGGGCAACGGCAGCATGTGTGTTTCTGTTCGCCGATGCAGGTACCCATCAATACAAAGAATGGACGCTTCAGAGAAGAGACCCGGACAAAGAATACAAATCCTGTCTGGAATTCTGAGCCGTACCGGTTCGGAAGATCCGTATTGATAAAAAAAGCCCGTCAGAGACGGGGAAAGGAGGAAGACCAGATTGGCTGAATTACTGAAAACAAATCCGGAGACCGGTTTAACCGCGGAGGAAGTCCGTGTGCGGACAGAGGCCGGCAAAGTGAATATCGACGATTCCGGCAAAACCAAGACGATCAGGCAGATTTTTATCAGCAATATCTGCACGCTGTTCAACCTTGTCAACGTGATCCTTGCGGTTGCCGTCATTCTGGTCGGATCCTATAAGAATGCGACCTTTATGGGCGTTATCATCGCAAATACGGCGATCGGTATCTTCCAGGAGATCCGTTCCAAGAAGGCGATGGACAGGCTGGCCTTCCTGTCCGCGTCGCGTGTGCGCGTGCTGAGAGACGGGCAGGAGACGGATATCCTGCCGGAAGAAGTCGTGGAAGGGGATCTGATGATCCTTTCTTCGGGCAAGCAGATCCAGGCCGACGCGGTGGTGGTGAGCGGAAACTGCCATGTAGACGAATCCTTTATTACCGGTGAACCGGACGCGATCGATAAGGCCCCGGGCGACGAGCTGATGGCGGGATCGTTCCTGAACAGCGGACGCTGCGTCGCGCAGGCCATTAAGGTTGGTCAGGAGAAATACATCTCGACGATCTCGAGCGGCGCCAAATCCGCCAAGGAGATCCGTTCCGAGATCATGAATTCTCTGAAATGGATCGTCCGGATCGTTTCCATCGTATTGGTTCCGGTCGGAATCGCGGTTTTCGTACAGCAGATGCATCTTGACGGCGCGACGCTGCAGAAGGCCGTCGTCTCGACGACCGCCTCTCTCATCGGTATGATCCCGGAGGGTCTGATGCTTCTGACAAGCACGGCGCTTGCCGTCAGCGTCATCCGGCTTTCCAAGGAAAATGTCATGGTCCAGCAGCTGTACTGTATTGAGACGCTAGCGCGTGTCGATACACTGTGCCTGGATAAGACCGGTACGCTGACTGAAGGTTCGCTTGAGGTCGTGGATACCCTGATGTTCGGAGAACAGTATTCCAAGTGGATTCCGGACGCGATCGTCTCGGTGATCCGCGCGCTGCCTGATCCGAACGCGACATCGCAGGCCATTCTCGAAAAATATCCGGGTGCGGGGGATATCACCTGGCGCTGCACACAGGCGGTGCCTTTCTCCAGCAAAACCAAGTGGTCCGGAGCGTCCTTTGAGGGACAGGGAACCTTTTGCTTCGGCGCGGCGGAGTTCCTGTATCCGCATATGCCGGACAATCTGTACGCGACCATCGATAAACTTGCTCAGCAGTACCGTGTGCTGCTGATCGTGCATTCCAATGAGCCTTTCCGGGGACAGGAACTGCCGCCGGAAGAGTCGCTCGAGCCGGTCGGTGTGATCCTGCTCCGCGACAGAGTCCGTAAAGAAGCAGCTAAGACCCTGGCTTATTTCAAAGAACAGGGCGTCAATATCAAGATCATCAGCGGCGACAGTCCGCAGACGGTTGCCGGTATCGCCAAATTCGCCGGCGTGGAGAACTGGGACAGTCTTGTAGACGCGACCACACTGAAAACTGACGAAGAGGTCGCGGAGGCCGCGGGTAAATATACGGTCTTTGGCCGCGTGACGCCGCAGCAGAAGAAGCAGCTGATCGAAGCCATGCAGAGCGAGGGACATACCGTCGCGATGACGGGTGACGGCGTCAATGATGTCCTGGCGCTTAAGCAGGCGGACTGCTCGATCGCGATGGCTTCCGGTACCGACGCGGCCCGCAACGTGGCGGAGCTCGTGCTGCTCAAGTCCAATTTTGACGCGATGCCGCGGATCGTCGACGAAGGGCGGCGCAGCATCAACAACGTACAGCGTTCCGCAGCGCTCTTCCTGACCAAAACCGTTTATTCGATCCTGCTCGCGGTACTGTTTGTCTTTATCCCGATGCGGTATCCGTTCATGCCGATCCAGATGAGCCTGATCAGCACGACCTGCATCGGTGTACCGGGCTTCTTCATGGCGCTGCAGCCAAACCATGAGCGTGTCAAGGGACACTTTATGAGAAATGTCATGCTGCAGGCGCTGCCCGGTGGTCTGTCGGTCGTATTCAATCTCTGTTTTATCATTTTCTTCTCGGGCCGGTTCAATCTGCCGAGTGAATTCATGTCGACACTTTGCGTGATGGCAGCAGGCTTCACGAGCCTGCTCACGCTGTACCGTATCAGCAAGCCGTTCAATCTGCTGCGTACGGTCGTTTACATCGCGATGGTGATCCTGCTCAGCGGCGGAATATTCTTCTTCCCGGATTTCTTCGGACTGCAGCACTTTAGCTGGGAGCTTTTCGTCTTCATGCTGATCTTCCTGATGGCAGGATACGGACTGTTCAATATCATGTTCAATGTATTCCACGACAGGACGGATATGATCGCGAACTTCCGCAGCTGGCTTACTGAGCAGAAGGAATGGTTCCGCGGGAAAAAGTGGAAAAAGAAAAAGGCGGACTGACCGGATGACCTGACCGGCTGCGATCAGCCGCCTCAGGGACAGTTCTGCAAGGGTATGGGCAGAAAAATCAGACATTTTTTCAGAAAAAAACTCCGTACAAAGTGCCTTCTTTGTACGGAGTTTTTTGTGTTTTATCGAATGGTTCAGCCGATGACCCTGTTCGAATACTCAAAATGAGATCCATCGGCCGGCAGCATCACTTCAGAGGATTTCTGAACATGACCTTCTGCTGTCTGACGGCGAGGTTTTCTTTTACTGTGCCGTCTGCAATGTGCAGGATCACGGTAAGTTCCTCGGGAGCGGGATAGGATCCGCTGATCTCGCCGACCGACAGCGTCCTGTTCTGATCGTCCCACGAGAGCGGGATCCGGCAGAAATCGCCCTGTTCATAGGCGTAATCCTTGCCATTGTCAGCGTACAGCGTGAACTCTGCGTCGGCTCCGGGGTAGATGTGGATCTCGCGGCCGGGCTGCGACGCGTCGGCCGGAAGAGAACCGGTCTGCGGGATGATCGACCCGGCCCGCACGTAGAGCGGCATGCGGGATATCGGAGCGTCCGCTTCGATCGTCTGCCCGCCGGTATAGCAGACACCTGTATCAAAATCGATCCAGTCGCTGCCCGCCGGCAGATAGACAGGCCGGGTCTGTTTCTCCGCGAGAGGAGCCGCGTCCGGACCGTATTCCATGGGCTTTGTGACAGGACATACCAGGAAAGCCGGACCGAACATGTATTCATCATCACAGGCAAGGGCTTCCAGATCGTTCGCGTAATCGAATACGAGACCGCGCATTAATGTATATCCGTCCCTGCGTACACGGTCCGCCAGACTGTAGATATAGGGGAAAAGCCGCTCGCGCAGCCGGATATATTTGACGATCGTGTCATAATAGACTGTCCCGGGCTCGCCGAAATTCCACGGTTCGCGCGGCGTATCTGTCCCGTGAGAACGCATGACAGGCAGGAAAGCGCCGAACTGCAGCCAGCGCGTATAGAGCTCGCGGTAGCCTGGATCTTTCACGCCGTCTTCATAATCGCCATGCCAGAACCACAACGGAGCCGCGTTCGGATTGCCGCTCCAGATGCGGGAGCTCCTGAGATTGCCGACAAAGAACGCTCCGATATCGAGCGTCCAGTAGGGAATCCCGGAGAGCGCCATATTGATGCCTTCCGCAATCTGCCGGCGGAGCGTCTCCCAGGTCGCCGCGATGTCGCCGGACCACAGGATTACGCCGTAACGCTGGATGGAGGGCGATCCGGACCTGGTCAGGTTGATCACGCGTTTATCCGGAACGTCCCTGCGCATATGTTCGTAGATGCCCTGTGCGTGATGCAGCGCGAACAGATTGGACTCCCGCGCGTCCAGGAAACGGTTCATCTGTCCCCTGGCTTTCTCATAGCGCATGTCTTCCGGAAGCTTCTCGCTGCCGTTCCAGTCCGGGGTGAAAGGCTCGGTCGAATCGCACCACCATCCGTCGATACCGGCAGGGACGATCTCCTGCATGCACTGTTTCCAGTATATATCGCGGGCTTCGCTGTCAAAAGCATCGTAAGTCGAGCAGTCGCAGAGCAGTTTCCCGGCGTCCGCGAATTCCTGATTGTTTTCGCAGCCCTGATCGCTGTTGGGCCAGACGGAGATCATCGCCGCGACGCCGTCCTTGTGGAAGGTGTCGAGCGTTTCCCTAAAATGCCCGAAGCGCGATTTATCGAGGATCTTATTGCCCCATTTGCCTTCTTCCCAGGTCTTCCAGTCCAGGATCAGGCAGCCGAGCGGGATGCCGCGTCTGCGGAATTCGTCTTTGACCGCAAGCATTTCCAGTTCGTCTTTATAACGTTCTTTGGACTGCAGATAGCGGTAGGCCCAGGCAGGCAGCATCACGGCTTCGCCCGTCAGACGGCGGAGTTCCGCGATCAGCTCGTCGGTCGTATGGCCTGCGATGAGATAATAATCGATCTGATCGGCCGTATCGAAAGTGAAAGTCACGATGCCATCCGCTTCTTCATAGGTCATCATGCCGCCGCAGTCAAAAAAAAGCGCATAGCCGCGGGAAGAAACAAGTACCGGCATCGGGATCTTCATATTGTTCTGGTACAGCATTTCCTTCATGCCGCGGCGGTTGTAATAGCCGCGTTCATGCTGCCCGAGACCGAAAAGATACTCATCCGGCTGCACCCGAAAGCTGATGCTGCCTCCGTAGGAACGGCCGACGACCGCGACCTCGGCATTTTCGACAAATGACCGCTCGCCGTCGACGGTCTTGCGGCGGACGATCTGCGGCTTGCCGTTCTGCACGGTGTAGCGGGTGACGTCATGCGGCGTGAGCTCCCATCCGGTCTGGACGAGCAGCTCTTTGCCCTGCCAGGAGAAAGTGATCTGTCCCGCCTCGCGGTCCGCGGCAGAAGCGATTTCGGTGGCCTCGGGAATGTCCGGGTACCGGATCTGACAATCCGGGGCTTTGACCAGACCATCCGGCGTACAGACGACCCGTACGGTCCGCGTTCCGATCGGCAGAATGTGCATTTTACTCATAAGATAGTCTCCTTTTTATGATATTGGACTGATGCCAGGCGTTTCAGTCAGTGCATTTGCGGATAAAAGCTTCAACAATGTCCAGCATCGGCTCTGTCCAGAATTCCGGACCGCCGTGATCCGCTCCTTCGATCAGATAGAGAGCGGTCTCCTTACCGCATTCCTTCAGCCTGCGATAAAGATCTACACTCTCGATACAGTTGACCGTGCGGTCCTTCGTCCCGTGAAAGATCAGAACCGGCGGAAGATCTGTCTCCGGCGCGATATTGCATTCCACGGACATCTTGCGGCAGAGATCGTCCCGTTCGCGCAGATTTGCGCCGCCCATGAGGATGCCCTCTGGGCTGTCCGGCAGGTGATGGTTCAGTGTCGATGGATTCCCGTCCCAGCGCATCACGCTGACAGCGCCGTAATAATTGACAATACCTTTGACTGACGCGGGAACCCCGGGGTACAGATTACGGTCGTCTTCATCGGAAAGGAGCGCCGCGTACATGGCCGTATGACCGCCGGAAGAATCGCCGGCAAGTATGATTTTATCCGGATCGATCCGGAACTTTGCGGCATTCGCGCGCAGGAAGCGGACAGCGTTGCGGGCGTCCTGTATCTGAGCCGGAAAAGGTGCTGTCGTGGAAGGCCTGTATTCGACGATTGCGCAGACAAAACCGCGGCGGCACAGCCGGACAAGCGCAGGTATATTCGCGTAAACATACTGCTTAAACCAGCCGCTCCCCTGTACGAAGACAAAGCAGGGAAGCTCAGAGCCCTCGCGGAAACGGAATTCGAAGCCTTCGCGTTTTGTGTCGTTGCGGCTCGCTGGAAAAAGGATCTGCAGATGCAGCTTCGTTCCGTCCATGTCTGCGTATTCGACGTCATGCATATAGCGGACATCGGATTCGTCCCCGGTGGTCGGGATCCGGACGGCTCCTTCGATTTCTTCGGCAAACTCGGGAAAATCCTCATACGTCCAATTTCTGTGTTCGATCATAATGTTACCTCACTGTTCATTTTGCCGCAGCATTCGTGCGGCCGCCTGTACGGATTCTGTATATATGATATCATATCTGTCCGGATTTTTCTTCATTTTTTCTTAAAAAACGGGAAGAGCGTCCGGCCGGGACAGGACCGCAGACCCCGTGCTTCCTTGACAAATACAGAGATTCCGGTCTATAATAAACCCATCTTTTGAGTTATATCCGCAAATCATAAGAGACGCAAATGAACCGGAAAGGAGCGCTTTGTGACAGAGACCGTTTCTTTCTGGGTTTTGTTATCAGCAGAAGAGGAGACATTATGCAGAACAAGTTTTTCAGATCCGAGAAGATCACAGATACAACGACCCGTATTGCCGGGCTGGGCGGAGAGCTTTGCTATCTTGTTGAGGGCAAGGAGCGCGCGCTTCTGATCGATGGACTTGTGGGCGTCGGCAGCCTGCGGGCGTTCGTCAGGGAGCTGACGGATCTGCCGGTGCAGATGGCTGTAACGCACGGACATATCGATCATGTCGGAGCAGCCTGGGAGTACGGGGAAGTGTTTATCCAGCCGGATGATCTGCCCATGCTCTTCAGCAAAATGAGTATGGAGCCCGAGGGTCGGCTCAGATTTGCTGCGAATCCCGGGTATTTCCGAGAAGAGAAACGGACCGGACTTACGCTTAACGACGTTGTGCCGGCCGGACCGGTCAAGGCTTATCCGATTTACGAGGGAGATGTTTTTGATCTCGGCGGAGTCAGGCTTGAAGTGATCGAAGTGCCCGGACACACCTACGGGACGGTCGTTTTCCTGAACAGGGACGAGAGGATTGTGTTCTCCGGGGACGCCTGCAACGTTAATACGCTGCTTAGCAGCAATGCTTCCACGTCGATCGAAGAGTATCTTGAGAGCCTGAAGCATTTCAAAACATATCAGGACGCTTTTGATATCGTGTACGGCGGTCACGGGGAGCGTGCGTTCCCGAACACGATCATCGACGACGGAATCGCGCTGTGCGGTAAGATCCTGGCCGGAGAGGACGACGCGGTCGAGACGGTTTCTTTCGGGGGGAAGGCCTTCCTTGCCGCAAAACGCGGCGACAATTTCCTGCCTCTGTGTGGCGGATTCTGCAATATCGTTTATTCCAGAGAACATATTCATAAGACGCCCAAGCCCGATATTACGGATGGTCCGGTCTATGGCTCCCGCAGGCTTTTGCATTGACACAAGAGGCGAAAAAGGGTAAAATAGACAGGTAATAGTTCGGGGAAACAGACGTCCGCGGGGACAGTTTCCCGGATAGGAGGAATTCGTTTGAAAACTGGCAGAAAAATGATCGCTCTGGCGCTTGCCGCGGTGCTTTCCATATCGACCGCGGGCTGTGCCACGGAAGATCTGATCGATATCGATTCTAAAACGGGCAAGGAGACTTCCGGTTCGGCAAAACCGGGGAAACAGGATCCTGCAAAGACAGGATACGACGGGACAGCGCCTGTCTTCACCGACACTTTCAATATCTCTGTGCTGCTGGAAGGGACGGCAGCCGCAGCGGCGCAGTCTGTGCAGGCAGAGAGCGTCGTTGAGACCTCCGGACAGGAGTCCGGCGAAGCAGCCGAGGCGGAACCTGTAATGCCCGCATGGATCAAAGGGATCGAGGAGAAGGCAAACGTCAAGCTGGATCTGGAGTTCACGGACGCGGCTTTCTATGCTGACGAGACAGCCAAGCGGCTTGCAGCGGGGACGGATCTCCCGGACCTTCTGAAGATGCCTTCTATGGATACGGACATGGGCTATATCCGATCCGGACGGATCCTCGACCTGACAGATTTCTACAGCGGTTCGGTCCACCTGTATGATCAGCTGGATAAATATCCCGCGCTCTGGACGGAGCTTGCAACACCGGAAGGACGTGTCTATTACCTGCCCGAGATCGCGGATATGGAATACGGTGCGCAGGGATTGATGGTGAACAGACAGTTCCGGCTGAGGCTCCTTGCAGCGGCAAGCAGTCCTACGGCGCAGAATAATTCCGGCGCGTCCGGCAATGCCATCGGAGGGAATTCCACTGCCACAGCGCCTGCGGAGGTGCCTGAAGCTGAGCTTGCCGAGATCACGACGGTATCGCAATTCGTGAATGTCCTGAAAGAGTTCCGGGACGGGGACGCAAACGGCAACGGCAGCACGTCTGATGAGGTGCCGTTTTTCCTGCTGCCGGAAGACGCGGCCGGGATGGGAGCGCTTTTCGGGCTGGATCTGGTAAGCGGATGGACCGAAGCCGGAGACGGGACAGTTGTATTTGAATACAAAACAGATGCATATCGTGAGTATCTTTCCTTTATGCATGGACTATACGAGGATGGACTGATCTATCAGGATTTTGCCGCGGCTGACAGTAAGAAAGCTGACGAATTGATCAAGGCAGGCCGGGTCGGAGCAATGTGGCAGGCTTTTTCAGAGGCGGCTTCCGATTCCCGGAAAGCCGATTCCTCCTGGAGAGCCGGACAGAATGAGCTGATCTATCAGCCCCTTGCGCCGCTCGATAACGAGAAAGGCTACAAGAGCGCGAATGTTGCGCCGGAGCCTGTACAGGGCCTGTACGCGATCACGAGCAGCTGCGCGGATCCGGAGAAAGTCTTCTGGTTCTGCGATTACCTGTATTCGGATGAGGCCGGAGCGATCCTGAAGGAAGCGGGCCCGAAAAAGTCAGCAGCAGCTGCGATCGCGGCGGAGAGCCCTGCGGACGCACAGAGGATCCGTGAACTTGGCGCGCAGAGCTATGTGCCGGTAAGGACACTTTGGGTGCTGCCGGAAGAGCAGGAAACCGTCAATGTTTACGGCAATGATCTGGAAGGCTACTGCAAGCGGACGCTGGTCGATTTTATCACCGGTAAGCTTACGATCGACGACGGGACCTGGGAGACATATCTCTTCAGCCTCAAGGGTCTCGGAGAGGACCAGATCACGGCGCTGCGCCAGGCGCAGGCTGACCGCCGTTAACGGGGAGTGAGGGGCGCCAATGCGTATTCTGATTGTTGAAGACGAGAAAAGACTGGCAGACGCTCTTGGAGAGATCCTGAAAGAAGCTAAATATACCGTCGACATCTCCTATGATGGAGAGAGCGGTTATGATAATGCGGCAAGCGGTATTTATGACGGCATCGTGCTGGATATCATGCTGCCGAAAAAGAACGGACTCGATATCGTACGGGACCTGCGCAAGGTCGACCGCATCGCGACGCCGGTTCTGCTGCTGACCGCGAGGGACAGTATTGATGACCGTGTCAAGGGACTGGATTCCGGCGCGGATGACTACCTGACCAAGCCTTTTGCACCGCAGGAGCTCCTGGCGCGTATCCGCGCCATGACCCGCAGACAGGGAGAAGTCGTGCTTGACGAGCTCGGTTTCGGCGATCTGACACTGAATCTGTCGACACACAGCCTGCATTGCGGAGAGAAGGAAGTCCGCCTCGGGCTAAAAGAATTCGATATTATCCGGATGCTGCTTTCCGCGCCGAAAACGATCCTGCCTAAGGAAGAACTGCTTATCAAGCTTTGGGGGACGGAATCAGACGCAGAAGACAACAACGTCGAAGTCTATATTTCTTTCCTGCGGAAGAAGCTGTTCTATCTGGGTTCAAAAGTTGAGATCACGACGGCGCGCAGGGTCGGCTATTATCTGACCGATACCGCGGAGGCGGGGACAGAATGATCCGTAAGCTGAAGTGGCAGTTCGTCGCCATTACCATGAGCCTGATCCTGATCGTTCTGATCATCATGGTCGCCGCGATCTACGGATCCAGCGCTGCAAGGCTGCGCCTGCAGGCGGAGGCTTCAATGCAGCGGATGCTCGAGAACGGCAGCATGGAGGATCCGGGGATCCATATCGGACCGAGGGATCCGGATGACGATTTCGCGGATGATTTCGATGAAGATGATCTCGACGATGATGAATTTGACGAGGATGATTCTGACGAGGATGATTCTGACTTCCGGAAGGATATGTTCCCACCGGAGATGCGGGCAGATGATTTCGGCGGCGGGCAGGACGGCAGGAATATCGATGCCAATGTGCTGACGACGTTCGTGATCGTGCGCGAAAACGATGGAACGCTGAGGACGGAGGGACGTTTCGTAACGTTCTCCGGGACAGAAGCCATGCAGAGCATGCTTGATCTGGCGGACGCGGACAGCGGGGCGAGCGGACGGATCGTATACGACGGCACAACATATCTTTACAACAAAAGGGAAAACAGGACGGCTTTTCACGACTGGTCGCAGGAGCATGACGAGCTTGCCGACCTGGCTGGGAAGCTTGCACTCGTATTTGTGCTCGGCTTTGCGGCATTCGGCGCGATCTCGGTCTTCCTGTCCGGCAGAGTCGTCCGGCCGATCCAGAATTCGATGCAGGCGCAGAAACGTTTTGTCGCGGATGCGTCGCATGAGCTGAAAACGCCGCTCGCTGTGATCATGGCCAATCTGTCATTGGTACAGTCCCATCCTGGGCATACGGTCAGGGAAGAAGAGAGATGGCTGTCCGCGATCCAGGAGGAGGGCGGACGGATGCAGAGTCTGGTCGCGAACCTGTTGTATCTGGCAAAATCGGATGACGGTACGCTGCAGCAGACCATGAAGAAACTGTCGCTGTCCGAGCTTGCCTGGGAAGAGATGCTTCGGTTCGAATCGGTCGCGTACGAAGCCGGACGCCGGCTTGAGGAGAAGATCGCGGAGAACGTATTTGTTACCGGCGACGAAGAGCAGCTTAAGCGCATGATCGGCAATCTTGTGGAGAATGCCGTAAAATATTCGGATGACGGGGGACAGATCTCGCTGACCCTGGAAGTTCAGGCGGGCAAAGCAGTCCTCACCGTACATAATACGGGGCAGGGCATGACGGAAGAACAGATCCGGCACGTTTTTGAACGGTTCTACCGGGCAGATCAGGCCCGCAGCCGGGATATTCCGGGCTACGGACTGGGCTTGTCCATCGTGAGCGCCATTGTGGAAGCGCATCACGGGAAGATCGCGGTCAGATCGGGACTGAATGGCGAAGGCACAAGTTTTATTGTGACACTTCCGCTTGCGGACGCAGGTACTAAGGAGACGTCTGCCGGATCGTGACCGGGACCGCATTTATTACGTGAACAGGAGGAGAGCGAAATGCCTCTGCAGGTCATACTGGCCTCGGCCTCGCCGAGACGCCAGGAGCTTCTTAAGAAGATCTTCAGTGAATTTACCATTGAGCCGGCTAATGTCGACGAGACGCTGCCGCCGGATTATCCTCTGGAATACGGACCGGAATATCTGGCACGCAAAAAGGCCGAGGCCATCGCGGCGATCCATCCCGAGGCTCTCGTGATCGGCAGCGACACAGGTGTTTTTATTGACGGCAAAATGCTCGGCAAACCCCGCGACCGTGAGGACGCGGCGGATATGCTGCGCGAGCTTTCGGGACGGAGCCATGCAGTGATCACTGGCTGCGCGCTTTGTCTGGAGGGACGGATCCGTTCTTTCTCTGATACAACGCAGGTACACATGTATCCGTTTTCGGAAGCGGAGATCCAGTCGTATCTCGATACCGGAGAGTATACGGACAAGGCCGGGAGCTATGCGATCCAGGGCAAGGGCTACGTCCTGATCGAAGGGATCAGCGGCGATTATAACAACATGGTGGGATTGCCCGCAGCGCATCTGGTGCGGGAGATCCAGAAGTTCCTGATAGAGGGGTAAAGCGGCATGGAGATCGAGCGCAAGTTTCTTTTTGACAGGCTGCCGGATGAGCAGCCCGTCCGCGTGATCCGCATTATACAGGGGTATATCAGCACGGATCCGGTGATCCGGTTCCGGCATAAGACGGTTTACGGACCGGAAGGACCTGTCGGAGCCGCCCCGGAAAAAGAAGAATGGGTGCTGACCGTAAAAGGTTCAGGCCTCATGGCCCGCGAGGAATACGAACTGGCGCTCACGGAGAGACAGTTTAAGAATCTGGAAAAACGCAGGATCGGCCATCTGATCGAGAAGACACGGTACTGCTACGCGCTTCCCGGCGGACTGACCGTCGAGGCGGACGTTTTTGAAGGTGCGCAGGCAGGATTGCTGATGGCGGAAGTGGAGTTTCCCGACGTTGCGGCCGCGCAGGATTTTGTTCCGCCCGCCTGGTTCAGGCAGGACGTGACAGAGGATATACGGTATCATAACAGCAATATGATCGGACAGGAGACGGAAAATGATCTCAAATGATTTGAAACAGCGGGCAGAGGCGGGCGATCTGGATTCCCAGTATCAGCTGTCGCTGCGTTATTATAAGGGGACCGGAGACGACAGAGATCCGCGGCAGGGCCTTTTGTGGATGAAAGTCGCGGCGGAATCGGGCAGTCTGAAGGCGCAGAAAGCGCTCGGACTCCTGTATGCCAGCGCGCAGTACGCGCCGTATCCGGACGAGAATCCGCCCGAAGCCGTGCGCATGTATACGATGGCGGCTGAGCAGGGCGACGCCGAAGCACAGTACTGGCTCGGGACATGTTATATGACCGGCTACGGCGTGCAGGCCTCCGAAGAAGACGGCAAACGCTGGATCAGCGCGGCGCGTTCGAACGGCTACGAAGTGGACCCGGATGATCTGCCGGTTTTTGCCGACAACAGGAAAGAAGAGGACGGGAATCACTACGAGTGGGAGTTTTCCAAGGCCGGCAGCAACGACGGCGCGGCGGAGCCCCGGCCGGAGCCGAGGCCTGTCGAGTACGGGACGCTGGAGCCCGACTCCGACGATAAGAAACGAAGTCCCGCGATCGGCGAAGCCGAGCCGATGATGCGGATCCCGCGTTTCTCCACAGATTATCTGAAGACCGGCGTGATCTTCGGACTTGTCGGCATCGTAGCCGGCATTGTGGCGGCGCTGCTCGTCATGCTGTTCCAGATCCTTTTTGCAGGCGGACCGGCTCATACAGGTCTGTGGTTCCTGATCCTGGGAATCCTGGGATTTGCTGCCGGATTCTGGTTCGGCTACCGGCTGGGCTATCAGCGTGCCGGGGATAAGGCCTATTTCCGCAGCTCAGCATTCTACTATCAGATCCACAAGGATTATGAAGAGCTTTCCCGGATCGGGACGAACCTGTACGAGATCTACGCGCGCCTGCAGAGAGAGTTCACACCGTTCAGCTATCTGAGCCCGCAGCTTGCCAGAGCGCCGTTCGGCAGTACGCGCGGATATATGATCCCGTCGATGATCCTTCCCGGCCGCAAAGGGATGGAGTGCATCGATCTGCTGCTCGTGTCGGAGAAAGGCATCTATGTCATGAACGCGTCGGGCGTGACGGGGACAGTTTCGGGCAGCGGAGAAGACGAAGAATGGCGGACGCAGAGCGTGACCGGAAGAGTGCGCTTCTTCGCGAACCCGATCTTTAATAACGAAACGGCGATCCAGGCGCTGCAGGACGCCCTGCGCGCGCTGTGCCCGGGATTCTGGCTGCACGATATACCGATCTATTCGGTCGTGATCTTCGGACCGCACACCGATGTGGAGAAGCTGACGCATGTTCCGCGCTGGGAGAACAAGTTCGTGATCGCCGGGACGGGAGAGAACGTCAGGAGCTTTGTGGAGATGCAGGAGAGCCGTCATTCGCTCCGTACAAAAGAGATGACGGAGGTCATGAAAGCAGTCGAACATCTGTTGCGGGATTATCCGGAAAACCGTCATCAGGCCGGAAATACCGTCAGAAGGCGTTATTAAGGCCTATATAAGCCATTCGGGAAAACCGGGCTGAACGGGTGTTCACAGACCCGGCAAAAGCATGTTCGGCAGTGAGTTATCCACCAAAAAAATGTGGATAACCGGAAGCGCTGAAAGCGTGATTCTGCGGTTGTTCACAGACTTGTCCACTTTATCCACACGAATGGGGATATTGTAGCAGAATTGTAACAGTTTTTTAATAAAAAAATCTGTTCGTAAAAAAGGATGAGAAGGCAGTCTGTCGAATAAGAAAAATAGATAAGTAAGGGAGTGATACAATGAAGTACGAATTCACAGGCAGAGATCTTGAGATATCGGATAAGCTGAAAGAGACCTCTATTAAGAAGCTGGAGCGTCTGAACAAGAGATTTTCACCGGACACGAAAGTGTATGTTACTTATCGCAGCGAGAATAAGGACGCTGTTGTAGAAGTTTCGATCCCGGTCAAGAACGCCGCTCCGATCCGGACGGAAGTCAGGGACAGAGACAAATACACAGCGCTGGATCTGGCAGTGGATAAGCTGGAGCGCCAGGTAGACCGTTATCGCAAGAAACTGCAGGACAGAGGCAAGACGGATAAGACTTTCGCGAGTGAGTATTTTGCGGAGACACCCGCTGACACCGCGGAGGAGCTGCCGATCATCCGCCGGATCAAGAAGGTTCCGGTCAAGCCGATGGAGGCTGAGGAGGCCTGCCTGCAGATGGAGCTGTTAGGCCATAACTTCTTTGTATTCCGCAATATTGCCAATCAGCAGATCAATGTAGTTTACAAGAGGCTGGAACCCGGCACATACGGCCTGATTGAGGTTGAAGAATAATTTTCCGATATTCGTGATTGGCACAGCCGGGAATTGATATAGAAAGGGGTGAGTCCCATGCAGGATTTAGAGCAGCAATCCCAATCTCAGGATAAGGAGGGGATGCCTATCGAAACATCTTCTTATCTGTCCCCTGTAGTCGGGATTATACCTTACAGCAACAGGCATAGCTGACACGCACAGCCGTCCGGCCCAGAGAGGCGGAGGCATTCAATGTGGACATTATGACCGGATGAACCGGATACATGCCGCGACTGTAAGGAGAATACTTCGTTACAAGGGACATTGCGGCTGACTGAAAATTAAAAAAAGAGAAGCCTGCGGAGAATGAACAAGTCATTTTCCGCAGGCTTTTGTTTTGTGCAGGGGTGCCGCAGCCGGCCGGGATTACAGTCCCAGCTTCGCGGCGGTCTCTTCCGCGTCCTTGACGATGCTTGCGAACTTGTCAAGAGCGGTGTCGATCGGATCCGGAGTCGCCAGGTCCACGCCGGCGTGACGCAGCTCATCCAGCGGATATTTGCTGCCGCCCATGGACAGGAATTCCAGATAACGCTTGACCGCAGGCTCGCCTTCGTGCAGGATGGCTTCGGACAGCGCGACCGCGCTTGAATAACCGGTCGCGTAGACGTATACGTAGAACGGACGGTAGAAGTGCGGGATACGTGCCCACTCGTACTGGACTTCGTCGTCCCAGACCAGTTCCGGTCCGAAATACTCTTTGATCAGATTCTTGTAAATACCGTTCAGAGCCGTAGCGTTCAGAGCCTGTCCTTTCTCGGCAAGGGCATGCGCGTCGCGTTCGAACTCCGCGAACATCGTCTGACGGTATACGGTCCCCTTGAAGTTCTCGAGGTACTGGTTGAGCAGAGCAAGACGCTTCTTGGGATCCGTGGTCTTGGCGAGCAGCTGCTCGATCAGGAGGTTCTCATTGACGGTCGAGGCGACTTCCGCGACAAAGAGCGTGTAGCCTGCGTACTGCGGCGGCTGGTTGTGATGTGAATGCCAGCTGTGCAGGGAATGTCCCATCTCGTGCGCGATTGTGGAGACGCTGTCAAGCGTACCGGTGAAATTCGTCAGGATGAACGGATTGGACGTATAGGTGCCGGAAGAGAACGCGCCGCCTCTCTTGCCTTTGTTCGGATAAACGTCGATCCAACGGTCACGGAACGCGCCGCGGACGATGTTCTGATAGTTTTCGCCCAGAGGCGCGACGGCGTCGAGGACCATCTGCTGCGCTTCTTCATAGGTGTAATGCTTCTCGCTGCCGGAAACAAGCGGTGCGTACACGTCGTAATAGTGCAGATCGGAGAGCCCGAGCAGACGCTTGCGGAGCGCGAGATAACGGTACATTACCGGCATATGGCGATGGACGGAGCCGACCAGGTTGTCATATACGGACAGCGGAATGTTGGAATGATAGAGGCTGGCCGCACGGGAGGATTCGAACTTGCGCAGACTGGCTTCCGCAACAGCGCCTTTGACCGCGCCGGAATAACTCGCCGCGAAGGTGTTGATGTGCTGGCGGTAGCCTTTATAGAAGCTGCGGAAAGCATTCTCGCGCAGAACGCGATCATCCGAAGACTGCAGCGCAATGTAGCTGGAGCCGGCGACTTCGTGTTCATTGCCGTCCTTGTCTTTGACCGGGTCAAAGACCATATCCGCATCCTGCAGACTGTTCGCGATCTGGCGCGGCGCGCCGAAGACCTCACCGAGGGAGGCAAGCAGCTGCTCTTCGGTCGTGGAGAGCGTGTGCGGTTTCTGACGGATCAGTTTTTCCAGATAGAAACGGTAGTCTGCGAGCTGTGGGTCTTTAAGGAATGCATCGAGTGTCTCATCGGGCAGGGACAGGATCTCCGGATCCGCGAACGCGATGGATGCGGAGAATGCGACGACCTTGGAGTAGACGCGCGCGAACATGCTCTGCGCGGCATCCGCGCGGGTATCCTCGCTCTGACGCAGGGACGCGTAGCTGAAGAGGTTGTCGACCTCAAGCTCAACGGCAGTGCCCTTCTTCAGGAATTCCGCAAGGTCCTTAGCGTCGTGCAGCTTGCCAGCGTAGGCAGGCAGCTCGGCCATCTTGGGATCGATAGCGGCAAAAGCCTCTTCCCAGGCCGCGTCATCCGCGTAGAGGGTGCTCAGATCCCACTCATAGCGTGGATCCATTTCGGAACGTTCTTTTAGTAATTCAGCCATTTTATTCCTCCAGTTTGTATTAATTTGGTGTATAAATCGCGGACGGTCCGACACCGTACGGCCCGCAGGCCGGTCAGATGTCGAACTCGGCTCCGTCATTGGCAATTACGACAGCGAGCGGCTTCATATCTTCGATAAAACCGCGGAGCAGGCTGTCAAAGCGCGGCGCATAGTGCTGGACGCAGACTTTCCCGATATCGCATTTTGCGAAGATCGGCTTGTATTCCGTCACCGGGAAATGAGCGGACTCGCAGAAAACCATGTCGAGATACGTGCTGTACGCGATCTCCGGAAAATCCGTCGGGCTCCCGTGGTGCAGATCGCCGGTGAAAAGCACTTTGCGGCCTTCGGCCTCGAGCAGGAACGCATAGGAGACGGCGATATGCTGCGTGCGGATCGCGGTGACCTTAAGGACGCCGTCGTCGTAGATTACGCCTTCCTTATAGCAGGCAAAACGCAGATCGCGTATTGAACCATGGTTGACCGTGGGGATCCACTGCTTCAGCAGATCGATGACATCCTGTTCCGGCAGCAGCATCACGGGGTCGGCAGCCTTGAAATACCAGTTGACCAGGTCCGCAAAACCCACCAGGCCGTTCACATGGTCGCCGTGCGTGTGCGTGATAAAAACGCCTTTCACGGCTTCGACCGGGATCTGGCGCGTCCGCAGATCATCGATGGGATTCATACCCATATCGACGAAATAATATCTGTCCCCGACTTGTATCATCGCGCAGGAGCAGCGGCGGTGCGGCTCCGGCACTCCGTGGCTCGAACCGAGAATTGTGATACGCATCTAGATGCCTCCTTGTTACGAGAAACCTGTACAGACAACTACTAATATACCGGGATTCAGGCTGGTTGTCAAGGAGATGTCACGTCCGGCCGGATCAGCTGTTTTGCCCGAATCCCCGGTTTTCAGCCTTTTTTCTTCAGATAATGCTCCCGCAGGAAAGCGTAGATGATCACGACAGCGCTGTAGATCAGCATCATCTGCCAGGCGCTTGTAATGTCGCTGAAATTCAGGACGGCCGCGATGATATAGCCGATCAGGGCAACAGTCGTCAAGATGAAGAGCGGCACCGGTTTGATCTTAAACGCAGAATTCCGCATGGCTTCGGGGTTTTTCTTATAGATCAGATATCCGGTAAAGATCGGGAAGAGGACATAGATCAGGGACACACCGTTGCCGAGACGCGCGATCGTACTGATGTCGAGCCCGGTCAGGATCGGGATCGCACCGATGACGTAGAAGATGATCAGCAGGACCCACGGCGTACCGCGGCGGCTGATTTTGGCCATTCCTTTGGGCAGCCAGCCTTCCTCCGCCGCGATCAGCAGACCTTTGGTGCACCAGGTGAAGGTCGCGTTCAGGGTGGAGGCTACCGCGAACATACCGCCGCCGACGATGAAGAAATAGTACAGCGGCTTGGGGAAGATAACTTCGGCTACAGGTACGAGCGTCTCTCCGGCCACGGTTTCGATCGGCAGCACGCCGACCGCGACGATGCCGATAAAGGCGTAGAGGACCGCTACCACAACAGTGCTCAGGATCATGGAACGCGGCAGATCCCGGCCGGGATTCTTCATCTCTCCGCCAAGCTCCGACAGAAATTCCGCGCCGCCGGTCGCGAACGTCAGCAGGCTCGCGCCGGTCATGAAATTCACGAAACCGTTCGGCATGATCGCTTTGATGCCGCCGCTGAAGACGGACCAGTCGACCTTGGGCAGGCCGAATCCGACAAAGAGGAGCATGGCCGCCACCAGAATGATGACCAGAACGTTCTGCAGTTTGGCGGCAAGATCGACGCCAAGGACATTCATGATGAAGCAGAGCGTAAGGACGCCGAAAGCGACCCAGATCTTAGGCAGTCCGGGTATCAGGCTGCAGGCATATTCGGCAAAAGTGATGCCGAACATCGCGAGGACGAGCTGTCCCGCGACGAGAAGCGCGAGATAGTAGAGACCGGTTTTAGGACCGATATAGTCGCGTACATAGGTGTACATGCCGCCCGTCGCCGGAACTGCGCTTCCCAGCACCGCCAGCACCAGGTTGGGGCAGATGACGAGGACCGCCGCCACCAGAAAGGCGAGAGGTGTGCCCGCACCGGTCAGCGCGATCGTTATACCGGTCAGGGCCATGATGCCGGACCCGATGATCTGGCCGATGCCGATACCCATCAGGTCGCCCAGCCCCAGTACGCGTTTCAGTTCGTTTTTCTGATTGTTCTCACTCATGATCTGTCTCCTTTCAAGGCTTTGCGGATGCAGTCCAGTCCGGCTGTCAGCTGTTCCTCGGGACACGCCACGTTCATCCGTACAAATCCGTCATAGGCTTCTCCATAATGCGCGCCGCTGTTCAGGCCTGCGCCGGCCTCCGCGATCCGTTTGACAAGCTCATCGCTTGACAGGCCATAAGCCGTCATATCGAGCCACAATAGGTAAGTGCCTTCAACCTCGGCAAGCTTCACCTCGGGAAGATTTTCCGCCAGGTAATCCCTGACGGTCTGCGCGTTTTTCTTAAGATGCGCACACTGCTGATCGACCCATTCATCGCCGTCCTTATAAGCCGCTTTGACAGCTTCAAGACCAAGTGTGTTCGGGACAAAGAGATATCTTGCGTACAGATGCGCCTGGTATTTCCCGCGGATCTCCGCTCCAGGGATGATCAGGTTGGACGTCTCCAGGCCCGCGATATTAAAGGTTTTACTGCAGCTGGTGCAGACGATCAGCCTGTCGTACAGCGCCGGGAAAAGCCCCATCGTGACGTGTTTCCGGTCACCCAGGATAAGATCCCAGTGAATTTCGTCGCTGACTACGATCAGTCCGTACCGGAGACAGATATCGGCGACGGCCTGCAGCTCTTCATAAGTCCATACCCGGCAGACCGGATTGTGCGGGCTGCACAGCAGGAGCATGGACGCACCGTCCTTGGCCAGCTGTTCAAGCCCCGCGAGATCCATCTTGTAGCCGTCCCCGGTACGCAGCAGATCATTGCGCAGAATCCTGCGGCCGGCAGCCTTGATCACGGAATAGAACGGATCATAGACCGGCGGCTGTACGATAATGCCGTCGTCCGGTTCTGTCAGAACTTCGATCGCCGTATTCATGGCCGGCACGATACCGCCGACAGGGACGATCCAACTGCTCTCGACATTCCAACTGTGCCGCCTCTGACACCAGCCTTTAACGGCGGCAAAATACTCCTCGTTCAGATCGGTATAGCCGATCACGCCTCGATCAATGAAAGCCTTCAGAGCATCGACGATCGGCTGATAGGTCTGGTAGTCCGCATCGGCAATGGAGAAAGGCAGGAGCCCGCTGCGGCCGTAATCCGCTTCCTGAAAATCCCATTTGATGCAGGCTGTTCCTTTACGATCTGCCGGCGTATTAAACATGTTCATGTGATTTCTCCTTATATCAGGCCGCTTTCAGCCGATCCTGAATTCCTGCACGGCCGGTTCGAATCCCTCGCAGGAAACGGTAAGCGCCGCGGTACCGGCTTCATGACCGGCGCGCAGGATCGCCATAGCCTGGCCGTTATAAGTCTTGATAAGTGTCCCTTCGTAATTCTCGTCTGTGACCGGATTAGCGGAAGCGAAGCTCTGCAGACGGGCGGCGCCTGTGACAGCGGCGGTCAGCTCTTTGCAGACGCCTGGGACACATTTGCCGTCCGCGTCCTCAAATTCGATCAGGGCAAAGATCAGGGAGCGGCCGTCCGCGGCAGCAGAGGTTTGTTCTGGATGGATCACGAGACGGACCGGCGCGCCGGCAGTCTCGAGCTTCTGACGGGAAATCTCTTCACCGCCGCGGTAGCTTACAGCTTCCAGTATACCTGGTGTATAGACCGTCTCAAATGATGCTGTGAAGCGGGCGGTCGGCTGTGTGCCCAGTGACTGGCCGTTCAGGAAGAGCTCCACTTCGTCGCCGGCGGAGTAGACGTCAATCGCGATCGGCTTGCCTTCATACCCTGGCCATGTCCAGCTGTTCCAGACACTTGGCCAGGCCCACCGCGACATATGTTCCTCTTTGCCGTAGTTTGCGGGATCGCGCACAGCGAGATAAGTATCGTCAGCGCCCCAGACGATCTTGCGGTAGGCAAGCTGGGGACGCGGCTGCAGCAAAATATCCCAATCCGAATCGTAAGCGAGTTTCCAGGGATAAGGACGGCGTGCCCAGACATCAAACTTGACGCCTGGCTCCGTATAGACCGTCGCGCCGATTCCGGCCTCACCAAGATAATCCGCGGAGGTCCAGGTGAAATCGCCGATCACGTGGTCGTTGCGCATGACAAGCTCCCAGACACGGTCGATCTGCAGCGGGAAGGATTCCGTTCCGCAGATCACACGGTTCGGGAAGCGTTTGTGATCCTCTTCGTAACGGTCTTCCATATAATTGTAGCCGCAGATATCGACCGGAGCCATCAGGCTTTCGGTGCGGTCCGCCCAGATCTCTCGCGCGTAAGAGCCGTTGGCGTTCTGGAGAGAACCACCGTCGCTGCGGCGGGCGACTTCGGCTTTGTCTTTATCGCTCAGACCGTTCCAAAGGGAGCAGTTCGCAAGCAGTGTCGGACGGGAAATGTCGAGCGAGCGGACTTTCTCCGCCAGCTTGCGGGAGAGGAGATATCCGTCCCCGACGCCGGAGCGCTCGAACACTTCGTTGCCGATCGACCAGATGACGACACAGGGATGATTGATGTCACGTTCGATATAGGACGTGACGTCGCGCTCCCACCAGTCGTCAAAGAAAAGTCCGTAGTCATGCGGTGTTTTGTTGACGTGCCATCCGTCAAAAGCCTCATCGATCACAAAGATGCCGTATTCGTCGCAGAGATTCAGGAACTGTGCGGACGGCGGATTGTGGGCTGTACGGATCGCATTGTATCCTGCGCCCTTATGGGCTTTCAGCAGTCGACGGACCTGGCCTTCAAAATCAGCCGCGCCGAGAGGACTCGTGGTATGATGCACGCAGCCGCCCTTGAGTTTGACGGTTTTGCCGTTGATCCGCAGGCCGTGGACTGCGTCAACTGCGACGGTCCGGATGCCGAAACGCGTCGAGGCCGTATCGATGCATTTACCGGCGATCAGATCCTCGGTACCTTTTTCGAAGAGGGCCGAGTCGGCGCGGTACAGTGCGGGATGATCCTGGTCCCAGACATCCGGATGCGGTACAACAAAACGGATCCGGGCAGGGACAGTTTCGCCGGCGTCTGCCCAGACGGAAGTCCGCACAGTAACCAGTGAGCGGTCCGGGCCCATCAGGGACAGATCTACATAGCCGTGGAAAGGCAGCCCGGAGCCGTTCTCAACATAGACAACCGCGCTGACCGTAGCAAGATCCGCTTCCCGGTCGATCGATTCGGTCCGCAGTTTGATCCCGTTGTGACGGATATGAACAAGCGGCGCGTGAATCAGGGACACTTCCCGGAAAATGCCTGCGCCGGAGTACCAGCGGCTATTGGGCGTTTCGGTATTGTCGACCGCAACCTCCAGCCGGTTCGCCGCGCCGAATTCCACATAGCGCGTGAGATCCACGAGGAACGGCGTATAGCCGTACGGGTGGAAATACAGACGGCTGCCGTTCAGAGATATGGTTGTCCGGCCGTATACACCGTCAAAATTCACATATACTCTCTGTCCCTGCCACTCGGCCGGGATGTCGACCATTTTTTCATATGTGCCTGTGCAGCCCGGGAAATGTCCCGCGGCCCCGTCCGCTTCCGGACTCTGCGCGACTCCGATCTGCATGTCGTGCGGCAGATCGATTTGAACCTTATCCGAAGTCGGATAGTACCCCGGAATCCCGCGGCAGAACGTCCAGTCATTCATGATGGATTGTAATTGCATGATGAACCTCCGTGATTTATAATTCAATATAGTATCTTCGGTAAATATTTGATTCTATTATAGCAAAAGCGAAAAAAACTGCAAGACATAATAATTCTTTGTAACAATTCCCCGGTTTGCGGGAATTATATAAGTGAAAGCAGTTGAATGACTGCGGTTGGGAGAATGTAATGGACGAGAGGAACATTGACCAGGTAATCGAAGCCTACGGTACACTGGTGCTCAGGATCGCACGCTCGCGGATGGCCACCGCCGACGATGCGGAAGAGGTGTTTCAGGAGGTCTTTATTACTTATGCCCGAAAACAGCCTGTTTTCACAGATGAGACGCGAGCGCGCGCATGGTTTGCGAGAACAACACTCTATCATTGCCGGAAGTTATGGCGAACAATCGGCAGGCACATGACGGAACCGCTTGATTCTGCAGCGAAATCTGAAGCAGCGCCGGCCTCTGCAGCAGATGATTCGACTCTGATCGATCTGCATAACGCGCTTATACAATTGCCGGATAAATATCAGAAGCCACTGGTGCTCTTCTATTACGGCGGGCTCTCTACGGATGAGATTGCCGAAGTTCTTAAGATCAAACCCAATGCCGTTAGGGCCCGTATGACCCGCGGCCGACAGATGCTGAAAGAAATGTTGGAATAAGAATTATGCACTGAAGAAGGAATAACTTATGGATATTGATGTACTTTTAAAACAATCTGCGGAGGCGATTGTACCCAGTAAAGATCTCAGGGACAGAACTCTTCTGCGCGCAGTCGAGGCAACAAGCTGCTATCCCGCTAGAACCAGCCTACGCAAGCCTGTACTGGCTGCCGTAATGGTTGCTGTCATATTAGGTCTTGCCAGTATCGGATATGCTTCCGGACTCTTTTCACCCCGAACCATGGATGAATTCACCGAACAACTGGGGGACAGCGAAACGCAGCAAAGCATCATCGAACAGTTGGGGGTGCCTCTGGATATCAGCGTCACTTCCTATGGTTACACGGTCACAGCGGAGGCCATGCTGAACGACGGCAAGGTACTGGCTGTTTTATACCGAATATCGCGGGAGGATGGAGAGCCTCTGTTACCGGCGGATGTCGTGAGCTATAAAAATCTGATTTTCTCATCCTGGGGCGCCGAGAATCTTAATTATATGCCGATCTATCAGGACGGGGATCCCATGAATTATATATCCTATACACCGGGCGATACCGAGGGCTATTATCTGCATACCGTGGTAAAGAACGATCCGGATGCCGAAACATACAATTTTTATTTCTTAAGTCTTCAAGCCTGGTATACGGATGCTGAAGAAAATCTGACGGACAGAAACGCCTCCTGGAAGTTTGATTTCACTGTTGCTCCGGCGGAAGAAGGGCTGATGCTGGCGGAGAATGCGACCTTTCAGAAAAACGGAGAAGAATTCCTGATTCGCGGGATCCATGTCTCACCGTTGTCTATAACAGTTGATTACACGGTTCTCAGCGACACACCGTCACATCGTGCGGAAGAAGTATATGAAACCAATTCTGAGGGGAGTGTATCATCTGCTATAAACTTTCATGAGGAAGCCTTTACCGATAACATCAATCTGGTGCTGAGGCTCAAAGACGGACGGGAGATCGACTTGTCAACGATTACAGAGCATAATATTACCAATCTCCTTGGATGGGTAGAGGTTAAGGATCCTTTTGATGAAGAAGGTGCCTTTATCGTCCATCGAGGCGCTGTCCTTCCGGAAATAATTCCTTACGAACAGATGGAATGTGTCATCTTTAATGATACAGAGTATAAGGTAACGCAAGATGATGATGGTAAGCTAGAATGAAATTCTTGCGTGTATTTGCAACAGACTTACGTCAGGTTTTTTCCTGGAGACTTGCTGCTGCTATATTAATTACTTTTATAATATACAGTTTTGCAGGGTTTGGTTTTGTCAACGATGAGTATATAGATGTATGGTATGTTTTGGAAATGGCAGTATGGGGGAGCACGGCGTTTTTTACCATATATGTGATTCCTGCCTTTTCTTTTGCACCATCGCTGGCAATGGAATGGCAATCGGGAGCAAGCAGACTTTGGATTATCAGAACCGGTTCAGATCGATATACAATTTCTAAAATACTTGGGTGTGCTGTGTCGGGCTTTCTGACACACTTTGTTGCAACAGTTTTGTTGATGGTAGTTTTGTCCGCAAAGCTCCCGCTTTACTTTAAAAGCAGTACTACAGAATTATATGAAATAACTCTAATGCAAAATGGCTATCCGTTGGCTGGCATGCTTCTTTTTATTGCTGACAGATCCTTAAAGACTGTTGTAGCAGCAGAGATAGGAATGGTAGCTTCGGTTTTCTTTATACATCCTTATGTAGCAATTGCAGCGCCTCTTGGAATAATACTGACAATGTCGCGCCTGATATATAAGTATAATTTTCCGTCCGTTCTTGATTTGGCATGGTGGAATTCTCTTCCTGCAAATACGGCAGCGGAGGCCATTCTCATTAAGTTGGTTTTGACTCTGCTATATACTGTATTTTTTAGCTGGCTTGCCGTGATAGGTATGCGAAGGAGAATAGCTCATGTTTAAGGTATCATGGAAAGTTGCTGTAATTACATTTAGACGATGGCTATTGTCCAGCAAAACAGTATTTGGACTTGTTCTGCTGATTATGTTCAGCTATGTTACATATTCTCCATTAAATGATGTTGTACGATACTTTGGCGTGAAAATCTCTCCCTGGATATTCTCTTTTTTTCTCTCATTTGACAGAATGATAGTCGTAAATGCAGGGATTATGATGCTGTTGTATTCGGATGCCTTTTTGGTTGACGCATATTCCCACAGTATGATTGTCCGATGCGGCAGGACGGCATATTTAGGAGGGCAGATCCTATCTATTATACTAAGTTCTCTGCTGGTAACCGCCATTGCTTTTATTTGTTCATTTATCATGGTGTTACCTTCCATAGGTTGGGATAAAGATTGGGGAACGGTCATCCATACTCTGTCGAATCATACCGGGGATATTGTGCAGAAGACGGGCATACAGCTTTCTCTTGTTATAGGAGAAATCTATGTAAGAACGGTTACACCTCTTGTCAGCACATTAATGGCACTATTATTGATGATCTTGAGCAATGCGTTTTCAAGCAGTATGGTCGGCTGTTTGCGCGTGATGACAGGAAAAGCATACGGAACAGTTATTCTTGGTATACTTGCTTTTATATCTATGTTTTCAAGAGATCTTGGTCAATTGGTATTTGGAACATCATTGTTGTATTTTGCACCGATGACATGGGCGACGCCCTTGTATCTGAACTGGTACGGGACCGAGCACGAACCGACTCCTGCATACGCGGTATGTGCTTTAGCAGGATGTATCCTGGTATTCTGCATACTGAGCAGCATACGCTTCCGACATGGGGATATCTATGATCAAGAGACAGGAGGCTGACGGAATGGATGCATATATTGAAGTAAAAGACGCGGTCAAGCAGTTCAAGGAGACAACAGCACTGGATCATGTGAATCTCAGCTTTGAGCAGGGTAAGATCCATGGGATCATCGGTAGGAACGGCTCCGGCAAAACGGTTCTCTTAAAGTGCATCTGCGGGTTCATGGAGCTGACAGAGGGCAGTATTACGATCGATGGCAAGCCTGTACAGCATAATAAACCGCAGCAGATGGGGATCATCATCGAGTCGCCCGGTTTTATCGGTTCGGTCAGTGGATATAAGAATCTGAGCTATCTGGCCGGGCTCAGCGGCAATGTATCCAAAGAACGAATCTTAGAAGTACTGGAGATCGTAGGCCTTGCCGATGTTGGTAAGAAACCCGTACGTAGGTATTCCATGGGTATGCGGCAGCGGCTTGGCATCGCGCAGGCGATCCTGGAGGATCCGCCGCTCCTGCTGCTGGATGAGCCGATGAACGGACTGGATAACAAAGGCGTGGTGGAGATGCGCGAACTATTGCTGAAGCTCCGGGACGAGGGTAAGACGATCCTGCTTGCCAGTCACGGCAAAGAGGACATCGAGATTCTGTGCGATGATGTGCACGAGCTTGATCACGGCAGACTTGTGGGAGAATAAGATGAAAAGAATCATAGCACTTATACTGATCTGTATTCTGATGGCAGGCTGTTCAGGTACCGAATCGTCTGAAGCAGAGAGCAAGATGGACGCGCCAGGCGGAACGGATATAACGCTTCCATCGACGTTAACAATGGATGCCACACTTCCGCAGGACTATCCTGCTGAACTGGCAGAATACACAGTCACATGGATCACGGTTGATCAGGAGAACGCGATCAAAACACTCTTGTCGGAACCGGAGTATGAGCATTTTGATTATGCTGAGGGGGATTCCTATCAGATCAATAACGGAAGCCAATTTAGAGAAATCTTAAACATGTATAATAAAGATGTTATCCATGGAGGGCTTGCGTTTACTCGATATACAGTACAGAATTATAAGCATGAACGATCTGTGAAAAACATGCTACGCACTCTTACAAAGGATACCGAACCCAACAGTAGCATACAGACGATGGGGTGTCTGAAATGGAAAGCTTTTTCGGACAAGGAGGCTCTTGACTTTGCTTCACGGGATGAGGTCGCGGATGAAGTATTAGGTACAATGCGTACTCTCGGGTTTGATAATATTGAGATAGAAAGCATCTTGGCAAGAGATGCGGATACGGCAAATTATAACAGAGAGATCTATAATGAGTATGTTAATATGCTGCATCTTCAGACTCCTGAAGAGTCCGGAGCGCCACAACCGGACACTTCCATTCAGGTGGTATTTACAACTGCAGACGAAGATTATTATATCATTATGAGGGAGATGATCGACGGAGTTCCGATTACCGACAGCCTGGAGTGGCAGGATATACACCGACAGAACGCAACGCATGTCGAAATGCATGCCAGATATAATGCAGCCTGCAGCATTGCTGAGATTCAGGTACAGCAATTCGTCACGGTTCAGGATAAAAGAAATACGGTCGATGTTATGTCCCCGGAAGAGGCGCTTCAGATATATCTGGATGAATACAATAAGTCCATTCATCTGAAAGACAGCCGAATAACGGAGCTGGAGCTTAACCATGTCGTTATCATCGATGGAGAAGAGATGTATACCAGACCGTGCTGGATGATCCATGTGGAAACAGAGGCGGATTATACGAATCATATAACGGATGAACCGATGTATGAATACAAATCATACGCGATTACCGCGGATACGGGAGTGATTCTTGCCAGTAATATGGATACAAGATAAAGCAAAGCAGAGAGATAAATGCGACAGAATGGGCTACACGAGGCAGCTTTTCAGAGCGGCATCGTGCAGCCCGATTTTTGTGCGTGCTGAGTCCTGCTGGACATTTTACTATAAATATATACAATTATTTTATAAGTGTTGAAATGTTTTCCTGCTTTGCTGGAATACTATAAGTGCAGCAGTTAACAACCGCGGGGAGGAGGGTATAGAGATGACAGATTTCGATCAGGCAGTCGAGAAGTATGGCAGCCTGGTGTTCCGAATCGCCCGATCGCGTATGGCTAATATAAGCGATACGGAAGATGTGTTTCAGGAGGTTTTTGTTACATATGCCCAGAAGCAGCCGGTTTTCGTAGATGATATTAAAGCGCGCGCATGGTTTGCGAAGACAACTGTACACCACTGTCGGAAACTCTGGCGGATCATAGGACGGCATATGGCCCAATCGCTGGACGATACGCCAGTAGCCCTGGCCGAAGACGCTGCCAACATGGACAATTCTTCTTATATTGACCTGAGGAATGCAATGTCACAGTTGTCGGAAAAGTACCGCCGCCCGCTGGAGCTTTTCTATTTTGCGGATCTGTCGGCGGAGGAGATAGCCCGTATTCTCGGAATCAGTCCGAATGCCGTCCGAATCCGCTTGTCACGGGGCCGAACGGTACTTAAAAACATGCTGGAATAAAAAGATCAGCACACGAATGTGCAGAAAGGAAACATTATGAATATAGACAATAAGCTAAAAGAATACTCCATGGATACTGTCCCTGATGCAGATCTGAAAGACAAAACACTGATGCGGATGCAGGCTGCCGCAGATGCGGCGTCTCCAAAGCTCCGATTCCGGAGACCACTGTTAGTCGCTGTGGTTGCAGCCCTGATCCTTGGGCTTGCGGCTGCCGGATACGCTACGGGACTTCTGTCCCCGGAGACGGAAGATCAGTTCGCTGAGGCCCTCGGGGAGACGGATGAACAGCGAGCACTGATTGAAGAACTGGGGATGCCGCTGGATATCAGCGTTACTTCTGGGGGCATAACGGTAACGGCTGTGGCTGCTTTGAACGATGGCAAGGCTCTGGCTGTTCTGTATAAGATTGAGCGGGAGAACGGGGAACCGCTCCTGTCGGCGGATACGAAGGATCTTAAAGGTGTTCTGTTTACCTCAAGAGGGCAGAGTGACAGCGATTATTACTTTGGACTGCGTCGTAAAGGCGTTGATATCGACTATATGAATTATACACCAGGAGAAACGGCAGGATACTATATAAATTATGCATCGGCAGTACGTAATCCTGCCGAGAAGTATCAGGTAGAATTAGGCCAACTACAGGCATGGTATAAAAAGCGTGGAGAAAACCTCACAAATAGGGATACATGGTGGGAATTTGAATTTACGGTACCGCAGACCGTAGAGAGTCTGACTTTTGCGGAAGGGACTGTTTTTGAAAAGAACGGAGAGGAGTTTCGGATTGATTTTATCCATGTTTCCCCGCTTGCCATTCTGGTCGATTATACTGTCCTCAGCGACACACCGTCACATCGTGCAGAAGAAGTATACGAACCTGGTCCTGATGGGAGCATGGGGCTCACGATACATTTTCATACCGAAGCCTTCACCGACAATATCAATCTGGCACTACGGCTCAAGGACGGGCAGGAGATCGACCTATCGACGGTCACCGATCTGAATGGCATAACCAACCCCATGGGCTATGTGGAAAACACATATACTCATGACATCCAAAGCGATAATGACGAAGAGGTCTTCATCGTCCATCGCAGGGCCATCCTGCCGGAGATCATTCCTTATGATCAGATGGACTGCGTCATTTTCAACGATGTGGAATACAAGATTCCGTAAGCGGGGACAGAACTCCGCATAAAGCGAAACAGATCATTGACGGACGCGCCGGGAAGTGCTATATTTGATCTGCATGTGTACATTACTGATTTCCGCTCCGGGAGAGCTGCGCAGGCATCCGGAGCGGTTTCTTTATAGAAAGAAGAGGGCTGAAAAAGCCTTGACAGAGGAGATATTATGACAAAAAGAATGCGCAGCAATCTGATGCTGCTGCTCACGGCTTTCCTGTGGGGGTCCACATTTGTCGCGCAGAAAGCCGGGACGGCCGTCGGGCCGCTTACATATAACGGAGTCCGGTCCGTGATCGGCGCGCTGGTGCTGGTTCCGGTAATAGCAGTGCTCCGAAAGAGAAAGGCGGCGGGCGGCAGGCAGTCCGGGGCTGCGGCTCGCGGCAAACTCCTGCTCGGCGGCATCCTGTGCGGACTTGCGCTTTTCACGGCATCCATGCTGCAGCAGACCGGGATTTCCTATACCACAGCCGGCAAAGCCGGCTTCATTACGGCTTTGTACGCGGTTCTGGTACCGGTGCTGTCCGTGATCATCGGGAAGAAGATCCGTCCCCTGATCTGGCTTTGTGTCGCGATCGGGGTGGCGGGGTTGTATCTGCTCTGCATGGAGCCCGGCAAGTGGAGCCTGCAGTCCGGAGACCTGATGATCCTCGGCTGCGCAGTCGTTTTTGCCGTGCACATTCTGATCATCGACTACTTCGCACCGCAGGTCGAACCGGTCGAGATGGCCTGTATCCAGTTCGCGGTCGTCGGCGTGCTCGGCTGCATCGGGATGCTGATCTGGGAAAAACCGTCCTTGGAGCTCGTCCTTTCGAACTGGCTGCCGATCGCGTACGCCGGCGTGCTCTCAAGCGGCGTCGCCTATACCCTGCAGATGGTCGCGCTCAAACATGCGGACCCCACCGAAGCCTCGCTGATCATGTGTCTGGAGGCGGTTTTCTCCGTGCTGACAGGGGCTTTCGTGCTGCATGAAACCATGACGGGCCGGGCTGCTGCCGGGTGCGTCCTGATCTTTGCTGCGGTCGTGCTCTCGCAGCTGCCGGAGCGGCGCAAGCAAAACCAACTGCCTTAAAAAACGTACCAAGAGGGAGGAATATGATGTTTGATAAATCTTTCGTGCAGGAGCTGCCCGGCGCTGTCCGGCTGACGGACGGCAGAGTGGACCGGGGACTTACGCAGCTTGTCAGAGAATGGGACGGAGAGCGCTGCCGTGCTTCTTTGCGGAATGTGAGCTGCGAACCCGTTCAGATCAAGGAGGTCGCGCTGTTCTACGGACGATTCCCTGTCAGTGCGGATTGCCCGTTTTACGCGGAAGGCTATCATATGCTGACACAGCACGCGGGGACACTGGCCGAGCCTTATGTGATCGGTCACTATGGCCATGATGAGGAGTTTTTCCATCTGGAGAAAAGTCAGTTTTCGCCGGACACCTATACAGCCTATAACTGCATGCTGCTTTCGCCGACGCAGGTGGACCGGATTCTGATGGGATTTACCAGCTGCCGGCGCTTCCAGTCCGAATTCCGCTTCCGGAACAATTACATCGAGATCGTTATGGACTGCGAGAATCTGACGCTGCGCCCCGGCGAAACCTGGCGGTTCGAGGAATTCGTCGTGCTGAACGGCGAGGGCCGCGAGGAGATTTTTGCGCGGTTTGCCGCACGTATCAATGAAAATCATCCGCGCCGCCGCTACCCGGAGATTCCCAATGGATGGTGTTCTTATCACGCGATTTCAGGTGTCCGGGCGGAGGATATGTATGAGCAGGCGCGTGCCATGAAGGGACGGATTCCGGAGCTGAAGCGCATTCAGATCGACGCAGGCTATCAGTCTTCGACGGACTGGCTGATCCCGAATCCGCGGACGGGCGCGGATATGAAAGAAATCTGTGATCGAATCCGGGAGATCGGGTGCGAACCGGCCGGATATCTGTCGCCTTTCTCTGTTGCGGATGATTCACAGCTGTTCCGCGATCATCCGGACTGGGTCGTCAAAGACGCACAGGGCAATCCGACCAATGAGCATTGTCATGCGAAGCATTGGTATATTCTGGACGGGACACATCCTGAGGCGGTTGCTTACATCCGAAAGGTTCTCCGCACGATGCATGACGAATGGGGCATCCGGTATTTTAAGTTGGATTTCACGAGCTACGGTGCGCTGCCGGGATTCCGGCATGATCCGGATAAAACGCGCGTTGAGGCTTTTCGTGCGGTTTTTGAGGCAATCAATGACGAGGTCGGCAGAGACAGTTATGTTCTGGGGTGCAATGCGCCTTTCTGGCCGCAGCTGGGGCTTGTGGACGGCAACCGGACGACGAATGACGTGTTCCGCCGTTGGGAGACCATTCACGGCAATATGGAAGAGCTCGAAGGACGCCTTTGGCAGAATCGGCTGTGGATCCTGGATCCCGATGGCGTCGTTCTGGAGAAAATCGACCGCAGCGATATGCGGGACGGGCATTTCCGCAAGAGAAACTGCACCTTGTGCGATGCGGAGTTCGAGTATCACAAGGCTTATATCG
Source organism: Bacillota bacterium (assembly GCA_017441925.1). Taxonomy (GTDB): domain Bacteria; phylum Bacillota; class Clostridia; order Lachnospirales; family Bianqueaceae; genus RUG12817. Next base: position 8,853 of record JAFRUE010000003.1, on the reverse strand, counting down.
TCGCGTGCGGCGGAGTGATTACGTCAGGCGATAAGCTGGACGAGATGTCCGAAGCGAATCTGGATGTGCTCCGGCGCATGATGGCCTGCACGGGCGATCCGGCCGTGTTTGACGACGATTCGTTTGAGATCGGCCGCATTGAGCAGAACGGCAAAAACATCATCTGTGTCTTCAATCATTCGGATCAGGTCAAGTCGATTGCCGTGCCGCTGCGGTACAAGTCGCGACTCGTGGACTTCTGGACGGACGAGTACATCGGCGAATACGAGGGACACTATACGCTGTTCGATATGGTACCGCATTCCAGCCGGGTGATTAAAGTAATCTAAGGCAACAAATCCAGAAGGCCTGCCGCAGTTTTTGTGCGGCAGGCCTTTTTGTATGCAGAATCATCTGCTCCGCCTCCAAAGTGTGTCAGCAATTTGTCTTTTTTCGGAGATTTTGCAAAGAAAGCTGATACAATTTTCGGAGGATCCCGTCGGACGTGTCAGCAATCTGCTTTTTTCGGAGATTCTGTGAAGAAAGCTGACACAATTTTCGGAGGATCCCGTCGGACGTGTCAGCAATATGCTTTTTTACGAAGATTCTGTGAAGAAAGCTGATACGAATTGGAGGATGGCCGGCCAGAACAAAAAAAGACACCGGAGAAATCATCTCCGGTGCCGGTCATTAACGGTTTCAGGTATTGATGCCTTCCGCATTGTAGACGAGCGCCATGAATTCGAGGTCCTCGGTGCCGTTGTTTTCGATGCTGTGGCCCTGTTCCGGCAGGATGAAGCAGACATCACCGGGTACGACATGCGTTACGCTGTGGTCGTTGTCAATGAAATCGCCCTCGCCCTTCAGAATGTAGTAGGGCTCGGTTTCGCCGTGATGGATGTGGAATCCGATGCTTGATCCGGGGGGCATGACGATGCGCGCGTACAGCCTGCCGTGTCCGTACAGTTCTTCTTTGGCGACGACATGATAGAACGCGAGGGTGCCGCGGCCGTTCTGGACACTTTCTCTATAGCTGAGGTTTTCTTTTCTGACCATGATGAGGCCTCCTTTTTCCGTTTGTTGATGATTATTATATAGCAGAATCCCGCGGATCTGTCAAGCAGGGACGGATTGCCGCAAAATCAGTCTTGCAGAACCGCCCGGCAGGGTGTATGATATAGGACAGATTATGAAACAGGAGGTCACTTGTATGAAGGTTGTATTGATTGAATCTTTGGGCATCAGCAAGGAGCTGCTGGATTCTTATGCCGAAGCGCTGCGCGCGCAGGGACATGAGTTTGCCGCTTATGAAAGAGATCTTGACGTTGAGGTGCAGAAGGAGCGCCTGAAAGACGCAGATGTTCTGATGATCGCGAATATGCCGCTTAAGGCTGAGGTCCTCGACGCCTGCCCGAACCTGAAGTTCATCGACGTCGCGTTTACCGGCGTGGACCATATTCCGGTAGCCCGCGCGAAGGAGCTTGGAATCGCGGTCAGCAACGCGTCTGGCTATTCGAATGAGTCTGTTGCTGAGCTGGTCCTGGGCATGACCCTGACGCTGGCGCGCAAGGTTCCGCTGGCGGACAAGCTGACCCGCACCGGCGGCGTGATCGGCAAGAACGTCGGATTCGAACTGCAGGGCAAGACCGTCGGTATCATCGGGACCGGCGCGATCGGAAGCCGCGTAGCCGAGCTTTTTAACGCGTTCGGATGCCGCGTACTGGGCTATGATGTACATCCCCGCAATCTGCCGAACGTTGAATATATGAGCATGGAAGATCTGCTGGCGCAGTCCGATATCGTAACGCTGCACACACCGCTGATCGATTCGACCCGCGGCCTGATCAACGCCAAAACCATCGCCCTGATGAAGGACGGAGCGATCCTGATCAATGCTTCCCGTGGACCGGTCGTTGATGCTGCTGCTTTGGCAGACGCGCTGAAATCCGGCAAGCTTGCAGCTGCAGGCGTAGATGTATACGACGTTGAGCCTCCGATTCCGGCCGAGAATCCGCTGCTCGACGCCCCGAATACGATCCTGACACCGCACATCGCTTTCCTGAGCGTTGAGTCGATGGTCAAGCGCGCCGCGATCGTTTTCCACAGCCTGGATGAGTGGTTCAAGGGAAACCAGATCAACAAGATCGTGTAAGGTGAGCCATGTATCAGGTACATCCCGATTTTAAGCCGTATAAGCCCGTATCGAGCGAAGAACTGATCCGCATCCAGAACGAGCCGGTGCTGGATCTTTCCGGGCTCGACACCCCGATCATTATCGAGAAAATCGAACTGATCCGGACACATAAACAGTGGATCGTGAGGACGACGTCCAGGGACGGAATGGTCGGCCTCGGGATCTCCAATTCCCGGATGCCGATCTCTTATCCGATGCTGACCGATCTGATGGCACCTTACTGCATCGGCAAGGACGCGCGTACGCTCGAGAAACTGATTGACGAGATCTACGTTTACAAGAGCAATTATAAGCTTGCGGGCATCCCGTATTATGTCGCGCTTTCCGCGCTTGAGACGAGTATTCTGGATCTGCTTGCCAAATGCCGCAAGGTGTCCCTCGGCGGTATGTTCGGGCCGAAGATCCACGACCGCGTCAATGTCTATGCGGCGAGCGGCAACCGCGGCAATACAGCCGAAGAGGAACTTGAGATCCTGAAACGTCGTGTCGATGAGATCGGCGCGAAGGCGATCAAGTTCAAGATCGGCGGCCGGATGAGCAAGAACGCGGATTCGCTTGCAGGCCGCAGCGAAGAGCTGATCTATCTGACCCGCAAGTATTTCGGGGACGATTTTATCATCCATGCTGACGGCAACGGATCCTATGACGCGCCGGAGGCGATCCGCTACGGCAAGATCCTCGAAGACATCAACGCGTATTTCTACGAGGAGCCGTGCCCGTTTGACGACCTCGAGGAGAACCGCAAGGTCCGCGAAGCGCTGACGATCCCGATCGCTTTTGGCGAGCAGGAAACAAGTCTGCGGCGTTTCCGCTGGCTCGTGGAGCGTCATGCGGCAAGCGTGCTGCAGCCGGATATCCTGTACAACGGCGGGCTGATCCGCACAACAAAAGTGGCCAGGATGGCTGCCGCCGCCGATATGACGGTGACACCGCACACCTCTGACCAGTTCTGCTTTGTGTATATTCTGCATTTTACGTCCTATACGCCGAATATTGGTAAGTATCAGGAGGACAAACAGGGCCTTGCGCTAGCGAATGAGCTGATGGATGGAGTCCTGACGATGAAAGACGGAGAGCTCAACATTCCTGATGTGATCGGGGTGGGCGTTCGCGAGGATCATCCGTGGATCAAAGAAGCAGAGGTCCTGGCGACGATTTCGTAAAGTCCGGATTGCTGATCCGCAGGTATTGACCTGCGTTCGGCGGCTGCAGGCTCAGGCCTGCGCCTCGCTTTCATAATATGTTTCACAGGTACCGTCCGCATGGAAAATCTCACGGATATCTCCGTCCGAGAGGATCCTTGCGGACGGTTTTTTTGCTGCGCCGGCTGTTTCGGCAGTCATCGGAAGATCCGCGAGCATAGGCATAGCTTCCCGGATGGGCTCCAGGCAGATCCGTCCCTCGCGGACGTGAACTTCACGCGGGATCGTGAAGGCTCCGTTGCGGACCGCGTCCGCAGGGAGCGGGGCGTAATGCGGCATCCAGCCGATCAGGATACGGCGGCCGGCATCGCTGTTAACAGACGAATCGTAGAAAGTCTGCGGCGCATAGAAATTCCGGCCTTTTTCTGGCAGCTGGAAGCTTTCCGCCGTAAACCGGCTGCCGTCGAAATCGCCCAGGATAAACTGTCCGGTCCGGAAGCCTGTCATTCGAGAGAACATCAGAATCCAGCGGCCGTCGGCCGGGTAGAGGTCCGGACACTCGGCGACAGGACCGTGATCATGGCTCTGGAAGATCGGACCCATGTACTCCCAGTGGATCAGATCGACGGAACCATACAGGAGGATCGAAGCCAGTCCGTCCACACCGGTCCCGCAGACCATACGGTATTCCGTTCCCCAACGGAAAATTTTCGGGTCACGGAAGTCGCGGTTTGACGGATCGAGCGGATTTGTGCGGATGACGGGGTTGCCGGCATATTTCTCAAAATGTGTCCCGTCCGAGACGACAAGAGACTGTGTCTGGCCCATATCTTTGGAAACGGACGTATACATCAGATATAAAATGTCTCCTTCGACGAGCGCGGAGCCTGAGAAGCAGCCAAGACCGTCATCGTAGGGCATGTCCGGATACAGCGCGATCGGAAGTTCCTCCCAGTGCAGGAGGTCGTCAGAGACCGCATGGCCCCAATGCATTGTGTCCCAGTGCAGTGAATACGGATTATACTGAAAAAAGGCATGGTAACGGCCTTTGAAACGGCAGAGGCCGTTAGGGTCGTTAATCCAGCCTTTTTCGGGTTCAAAATGGTATAGAGATTTTTGCTGCGGCATAGTAATTATAGATAGAGTTAATATGACGTGCGCCCTTGCAGCGCGCGGGTGAGCGTCATGTCGTCAGTGTACTCCAGATCGCCGCCGACAGGAATACCGTTCGCGATGCGGCTGACTTTGACGCCGAGCGGTTTGACAAGGCGGGCAATGTACATCGCTGTCGTCTCGCCTTCAACTGTCGGATTTGTCGCCATGATGAGCTCTTTGACGGAATCGTCTCTGAGACGCTCGAGCAGTTCTTTGATCGTGAGATCGGAGGGCGTGATGCCATTGAGCGGAGAAATGACGCCGTGCAGGATGTGATACAGCCCGTGGTACTGACCGGTGCGTTCATACGCTGCCATGTCACGGGAGTCCTCGACGACCATAATCACACTCTGATCGCGGGAACCGTCCGCGCATACGGGACAGATCTCTCCGTCCGTCAGCGTGCAGCAATGCTTGCAGTAATGGACGTGCTCGCGTGCCGTGGTCAGGGCGTTTGCCAGATTCTCGACGTCCTCGGGAGGCATCTCGATAATGTGGAATGCGAGGCGCTGCGCGGACTTACGGCCGAGGCCTGGAAGTCTTGCGAGGTTATTGATCAGCACCTCCATCGCGTTGCCGAAATATTCCATACAGCTTTAGAAAAGGCCGCCGGGCAGGTTCAGACCGCCGGTGATCTGGCTCATGGACTGATTGACCATCGCGTCAGCATTGCGCATGGCTTCGTTGACAGCAGCAACGATCAGGTCCTGCAGCATCTCGACGTCATCGGGATCGACAGCTTCCTTCTGAATCTCAACGGAAACAAGCTCTTTACGGCCGTTGACCACAACATGGACCGCGCCGCCGCCGGAAGTCGCCTCAACAGTCTGATTCTCGAGATCCTTCTGCATATCGGCCATTTTCTGCTGCATGCGCTGCGCCTGTTTCATCAGGTTCTGCATGCTGCCGGGCATCTGACCGTTATATCCGCCGTGTTTTGCCATAATAGATGTGGTGCCGGGCTGCCTAAGCCGCTGCGCCGCCGGCTTTTGCCGGGACGGGCACCGTCCTCCCTTCTGTATTATCGATTGTTATTGTACTGTATTTGGGACAGAAATGCAAGCTGTCCTGCCGGTATCCCGCCGGCCGGCACCGAAATGAGGCAGCGCTCAGGTAATACTGACCGGCCCACCGATACTCCGAAGAATATCGTCGAGATCGAGCTGGCCGTCCATCGGTCCCTCCGCATTGCCGAAAAATGTTTTATTTACAGCTCTTACGGGCACCTGGCCGATCACGGACTGGATGCTGTGCGCGATCCGCTGCACGATCGAAGGATTGCCGCGGTTCAGCAGGCTGAGCTTGAAATCATCCGAGACCACGAGGAAAATGCCTTCGTCGTTCTGCCGGAGCTCTGTCCCCTCGAGCGCGTGGAATTGCTGATTCAGCATATCCTGATAGATGCGCTGCCAGTCTGCATCGGAAAGTAGCGGATAGCCGGTGTTGGATGCAGTCGGCACAGATGCTGCGGGTGCGGCCTGGGCTGCAGGGGCAGCGGTCGATTCCGGAACAGCAGTCTGCTCCGGGACAGCAATCTGCTCTAGGACAGCTGGTTCCGTGACAGACTTCGGTTTTGGGACAGCCGTCGGCTCCGAAGAAGAGGCTTGTTCTGCGGCAGGAGTCTGCTGCACAGGCACAGCCGGCTGTTCAGTTTTCACGGCCTGTACCGGAATGCCGTTCGCGATCTTGCGTTCCAGCATCTCGATCCGGGTGAGCAGCGCACGTGTGTCGCGGTCCTCAAGACGGCACAGACGAAGCAGACCGACTTCGAGCAGGATGCGTTTCTCTGTCGAGCTCCTCAGCGAGAGCTCAAGAGCCGCCAGTTCTTCCGTATAATAGCTGATCGTGTCGGGACCGGCCTGTGAAGCGATCTCACGAATCTCCTGAAGCTCGGAATCCGGGACAGCGATCACATCATACGCGGCCGGGCCCATCATCTGGATCAGCAGGATATTGCGCATGTAGGCGATCCAGTCGAGCAGGAAGCGGGTCGTGTCGCGGCCGGAAGCAAGCAGGGATTCTGTCTCTTCCAGACACGCGCGGCGGTCACGGGAGAGCAAGGTTTTTGTCATTGTGTAGAAGATATGACGATCGGCCGCGCCAAGAATATCCAGCACCATCCCGACGGTGATGTGTTCATTCATGTAATAGGACGAACACTGGTCGAGAATGCTCAGCGCGTCGCGGCAGCCGCCGTCGGCAGCGTCCGCGATATAGCGAAGGGCGTCGAGCTCGATGTCGATATGTTCAACCTGACAGATAGTCTGCAAATGCTGTGTCAGCACGCGGCCGCCGATACGGCGGAAATCATAGCGCTGGCAGCGGGAGAGGATCGTCGGAAGGATCTTGTGCGGCTCGGTCGTCGCAAGGATGAAGATCACATGTGACGGCGGCTCCTCCAGCGTCTTAAGAAGCGCGTTAAAAGCACTCGTGGACAGCATATGGACTTCGTCGACGATATAGACGCGGTATTTGCCGTTGGAAGGCACATACTGGACCTCTTCGCGCAGGTCGCGGATATTGTCGACGCCGTTGTTGGAAGCGGCATCGATCTCGATTACGTTGTAGTCGTTCTCGCCTTGCAGGCACATCTCACACTCGTTGCAGGGATTCCCATCGACGGGATGGAGGCAGTTGACGGCGCGCGCAAAAATCTTGGCTGTGGAAGTCTTTCCTGTCCCTCGTGTGCCGCAGAACAGATACGCGTGGCCGATATGGCCGCTCTTGATCTGGTTGCGCAGGGCGGTCATGACGGCGTCCTGCCCGATGACTTCGGAAAACGTGCGGGGACGCCATTTCCGGTATAATGCCTGATAAGCCATATAGTACCTCCTTGGAAGGGATGTTCTGTATAATGCGGCCGCTTTGACGATCTGCCGGCGGGACCGACCCGGACAAAAAAGGCGCCTGAGAACCTGTTTAGAGAATCCCAGATGCCGTGTTTTCTCTTAATACTCTGTGCATCCATCTTTGTTAAGTACTCACAAGCGTTACGCAAGACAGCCGGCTCCTTCCAGGCTTCCCCGCGTCACATAGAATTACTCCCTTAGTGCTGCTTCCTTCCGGACCTGACACGGTTCAAAAGATCCTATTGCACGGGACCCGGCGATCATCACCGCGTTCCTCACGGCAGACCCTGCTCATACGAATCGGGGATGGATATAACCCCCGCTGTAGCGGATTGCGGGTACAGGGCACCGCTATCTCCCCGGCCGCACAGAGTACTATTATTATAAAAGAAAGAGGGGGCACTGTCAAGGTGTTATTTCTTTCATTATTTTGCCGAACGGCCAGCCAAAACGGAAAAACGTTACATAATAAGGGTAGATTGGTTTATGGAGGTTGCCGAATGCCGTATTTTGATATGTCGAAGCTGTTCGTGCCGGATCCGCTGCTGGATATCGAATCGATGCCGGTCGAAGAGCTGGTCACGCTGCATGCGAAGCTTTTGTTTGAGCTGCCGTATCTGCCGGAAGGGACGCTTATCGTGCGCCGCCGCGGTCAGAGAGTCTATTACAGCGTCCAGACTACGATGGCGCATGTCCGCAGGGACAGATATCTTTCACTGAAACGGGACGCTTCTTTGATCGGACTTCTGAAGCAGAAAAAGCTGATCCGGTCGGCCCTGACGAGGATTCGGAAGGCATCCCGGCGTTTTAAAGGCTACCGGTGCCGCCTGGCCGCAAAATATGCGGTCATCGGCCGCCGGCACGCGGAGCAGTACGTCTATTATACGAATAAAATCTATGTCTGCTCGACCGCTGAGGCTGCGATCGTCGAGATGCTGCATAAGCATCGTGTCCGCTTTGAGTACGCTCCTCCGACGCAGATCGGCGGCTGGATCATTCATCCGGACTTCAAATACACGGTCGACGGGCGGACGGTTTATCACGAGCACCTCGGCAGGCTGGACGATCCCGGCTATGTCGAGGACTGGCACAGGAAACAGGATCGTTACAGATACAGCGGCCTCAAAGAGGGGACAGATCTTCTGATCAGTGTCGCGCACGGGAAACGCATCGATCTTGTCGAGATCGAGCAGATGCTTCATGCGCGTGGTGTATTCTGATTCGGTTCCTGCATTTTTACTGCAGGTGTTTTTTCTGTACAGAGAAACCGACAGATCCGGACAATTCCTGCAGGAACATCCCAGAATCCCTGCAAAAACCTCCGGATCTGTTTCTTTTCCTTTTCCAGAACTGTCCCTATCAGTTCCGATAGAGTAATTCGAGCGAGCCTCCCTCCCAATTCCGTGTCAGCTATTGATAGTTTTCTTCAAGATTCACATCAAAAGCCGACACAAATAGAGACTCTCTCCCCAATCGTGCAAGCTTTTGAATAAGAATAATAAAAAACAAAGAAAAAGCTGACACGAAGATAAGG
>JAFRUE010000002.1 GCA_017441925.1 Bacillota bacterium | reverse complement strand
TAGCTGTTTTTATAGAGGATAGAGATACCGTTACTTTCCATGATACTGAATCGGGATATACAGACAGACGTCCTGTCTCAGATGTACTTTATAACGATTCAAAGCCCGATTCCCATGAAGCTATCACAAGCAGAGACACGCTCAACATACTGGCGGACGCCATATCTGATGTGGGGTCGTGGTGGTGCTGGCATGTGGGTGACGATATGCTTCAGCTGGAGTTCTGTGATGTACAGCTTTATGATGAAACAAAAGCCAAAGAAGAAACGCACACTACTGATGTTTTGGCTGTGCGCTTCTATGGTCATGTCTTTGCGGTCTTTCTGGATGATCTGAATGATGATAACTGGCATGAACATTTCCGTGATGACGATTCGATCCTTTATCAAGTCGATACATATGAAATGGTATTCGACGATAAAACAGCGGCTGAGTCATTACTGAATGATTACAGAAACCATGTCCCCGTCAAAGACTTCAAAGGTGTAGAAAAGCTGGTAAGCGCAAAACACATTCTCTGTGCCCGATGTGGTGAAGTCGGCTTCATCGTTGGCGGTGATGAAATAGAAATCGCAGGGAAAATAGGAAAATATACGGAAGAAGAAATAGAGCCGTTGTCAAGAAAGTGGTGGGAATACTGGAAAGACTACTGGCGTTTAAGAGGAACACGTGACGCCTTGACAAAAGACTATGCCTGCGAAGTAACAATTCCTGTGTATAAGGAGGATCCGCAGGGTAATTGGTAGTACAGGATGACAAATTCCTGTTTATGGAGGCAATAGGTGTCTTATGATCAATAAAACAACTGCTTTAGTAATCTGTGTAATGGTACTGCTAAGCTGTGCGGCATGTCGAACTGTTATGCAGCATGGCGACAATACTCCGTATCCGGAAACATCCGACATTGAGATTCCGGAAGACTTTTCCTTCTCGATCGTATGGGGGACATACGGTATTAGTTCATACGATAGCCAGAGCGGAAAACTTGTAAAAACCAAAGATGCGACCGATGTCAGCAAATATACAGCTTATGCTAAAATGTCAGAGGATGAACTGCAAACGGTTTACCGTTATCTGTTTTGCGATATCGACATTACGAAGTATCCGGATTCCTATGATCCGTTTAACGCCCCTGATGCAAAGACTAAGATGATGTCAGTACCCAATCAGACGATCATTATTTCTGCAATTGCAAACGGACGCACGAAGACCGTTACATGTAATGCCGTTGCCTTCGGATCGCTGCAAGACTGTTATAGTGATGAGGCAAGAGCATTCCTGACCGCAAAAGAAGAGATTGTAAATCTCATTACATCTTTTCCTGAGTGGGAAGCGTTCCCGGAATACGAATTCTTTTACGAGTGAGTTATCTGTGATTAATTCCCGTTTGTGCATCGCATATCAATCAGGGGCAGAATAATGGAGAGGCTGTAAAATGATAATACCAGAAGAATACGATAACCTGATGTATGATGTAGCGGAACGCTTCCGGGCCGGAAATTTTGCGTTATTTGAATGGGAGCTGGAGGCATTAGAAGAATTCGTCAACAACTTCTATTCTGCTGTCGAGCGCAATGGATGTGTCACATTGGAAGATTTCACGGTGTTCATGGACTTTCTGTGCATAATTAAGAATGCTGATAACGAGGGCGTTCAGAATCTCATTGCACGAGCATTCATGAAAAGCGCTGAGATCCGGAACGGATTATCTGACAAAGAAAGAATAACCGAACCGGGGTTTGGAGTTTAATGAGGTAAAGATGGTAATAATCATAACAGGAGCATCCCATGCCGGGAAAACACTTCTGGCACAGCGGATGCTGGAGAAATTCAAATACCCTTATCTGTCAATTGATCATTTGAAAATGGGACTTATTCGCAGCGGTATTACGGATCTCACTCCGGAAGATGACGATGAGCTTACAGATTATCTTTGGCCGATCGTCAGAGAGATCATAAAGACCGCTGTTGAGAATGAGCAGAATCTTATTGTTGAAGGCTGTTATATACCTTTTGACTGGAGAGATAGTTTTGATGAGCAGTATCTTCAGTCGATAAGATTCATCTGTCTGGCTATGACAGATGAATACATAGATTCACATTTTGAAGAGATAAAAGCGCATAGCTCTGATATCGAAGCAAGGTTGGATGATTCTTACTGCACGGCCGAACAACTGAAAAAAGATAATCATCATTTTATTAAAGGGTTCCGGGCTGCAGGAGAGCAGATTACTCTGCTTACAGATAACTATGAGAGATCGATAGAGAGATTACTTGATTGCCAGATTACCGTTTGACGGTGCACCGTAATAAAGGCAATAGACAAATCCGGTTCGGAGGAGAAGAATAAATGGAATATAAAATCGAGGATCTGACAAAAGAGGAAACCGCATATATAGGCGAAAAGATCAATGAGATCGTGCCGCATGAAGTGGATGCGGATCCGGAAGAATTTGTCCTTAAGATCGAGGACGAAAACGGCGGGATTATCGGCGGATGTATTGCGGAAGCATACGAATACCACTGGTCGAGAATGTTTCTTGACACTCTCTGGGTGGATGAACGCTATCGTCATCATGGGATCGGTTCCATGATCATCCATGAGGTGGAACGTATTGCAAGAGAGAAAGGCTGCCGGGTCGTGACGCTCGGCACTGCCAGCTATATGGCAAGACCGTTCTATGAAAAACATGGCTACACGGTTTTCACGACGCTGAAAAAGACAAACGGTTATATCAGTTATTCACTGGTCAAATATCTTGACAGGGACACACCGGAATATGTGCCGACAGACAACAGCGGCGCGCGGTTCAAGATTTCATTGGGTGATGAGGATGACGCAGAGGTTATCGAAAACGGTATCGAAACATACAGCGAGGCGTACGAGCCGGAATATGAGAGAGTCGGTTTTTACAGGAAACTTGTGGACAAAGACGGTAAGTTTGCGGCAGGCATAATTGCAGACGTAGATAAAGGCGTCTATGCTTTTGTCGACGCGGTGTTTGTGGAAGAGCCGATTAGGCGTCAAGGCCTGGGTACTTATCTTATGCAGGAAGTGGAAAAACTGGCAAAGGAAAACGGTACTTCCATGATTCTGACAACCGCCGGAGACTGGAACGTCGATTTCTTTAAGAAGAACGGATATCTGCTCAGAGGTGAACTGAAAGATGTTCCCAAAGGACACGACTGCTACGAGTTATACAAAGTACTATGAAGCATTGGAGGAAGCAGAAGAATCGGGAGTTGTAAGGGAGAAAAGCATATGGAAAATATAGTTTTCAGAGAAGCAGAAATTGATGACGCGGAGGAAATGATTTCATATCTGAACATCGTTGGGAGAGAGTCCGATAATCTCATGCATGGATCTGATGGGTTTAATGTGCCGGTCGAAGCAGTAAAACAGCGCATTAAAGCCTCTCATGACGCAGATAACAGTGTTATTCTGATTGCTTTGGCAGGAGAAAGAATCATAGCTCGGGCAGAGCTGAATGGGTATCCCGGTTCAAGATTACATCATAATGCCGTGTTTTCGATTTCGGTCAGGAAAGACTATTGGAATAAGAAAATCGGCACAATGTTGATGACAGAAATCATTGAACGCGCGAAAAAAATGAATCTGCGTAATATTGAGCTGGAAGTAGTTGCCGGAAATAAGGCAGCCATTGCGCTTTACCATAAAATGGGGTTTTCTGATGTTGGAGTATACAAGGATTATTGGTTTGCGAATAATGTCTACAGCGATGCAATTGTTATGCAGAGATGTCTGGATGACTGATCTTTCACAAAATTGAAGGCTGGTGCCTTCTTCCCGGGAAATATCAGAATGAAATAATACATAGCGCAGAAGGAGCTGACGACAGATGCTGATGACTATACTTTCCGTCATTGTAAGTATTGTGTATTTTGTTGTTCTGAATATGAACATCTATACGGACAGAGCAATGATGCCTACCGGGGAGGATCGGGAATGGCATCGCAGCCCAATAACAAGACTAAGTATTGCTGATCAGTCATTCCTGATATATCTGCAGATTCTGTTTGCCGCTGTTACTGTTATAACAGGTGTTTTGTTTCTGTTTGGAGTCCGCAGCAGAGTAATCAGAACAATACAGTTGGTCAGCGTAATAGGATCTACAGCCGTATTTATTATCATCATGATTGTAACCTCTGATCTGCATGCCAAATATGCCTGAGACTACAGATCAGATGTCAATGATTGAGATGGAAAATGACCTGTATCAAACAGGGACAGAATAAGAGCATTAAGGAGGCAATCGTATGAAATCGCTTTTGATTCAGGATACTACCCGAGAAGAACGGAAACAGATCGTAGCGGATTCGATCGGAAATATAGAAGGCGCCTGCGATGGCTGTGCAGCAGGGCTCGCGGAGATGTATCAGGATTACATTGACGGCAAAAGAGAGATCCGCGATATCAACATGGAATTCAGTGCGCGATATGTTTTTGGGACTGGAATGCCGGAGAAAGGTGAATGCGGATACGCGAGGTAAGGGAAAGCGGAGTAAGAGAAAGATAATCATGAATTATTTCGTTGAAGGGATACAGGGATGCGGAAAGAGTACACTGGTCCGTAGATTATCTGAAAAGCACCCCGGCTATACGGCAGTTATGGAAGGTGATTATTCTCCGATAGAATTGGCCTGGTGTGCACGAATGAATGAGGCTCAGTATTCGGAAATCATAGAACAGTGGAGCGTTCTGCAGGATCAGATCTGCAGCAAGTCGCATAAGGAAGGCAACTGCCGGATCGTCTGTTATACACAGGTCAAGAGCGATAACCGTGTTTTTTATCAGCAGCTGGAGAATTATGAGATCTACAACGGAAGAACGGCATTTGAAGAATATAAGAATATCGTGCTGACGAGATATCGGAACTGGCATGGAGACGGCAATATATTTGAATGCTCTCTGTTTCAGAATGCAGTGGAAGATATGATCCTGTTCAGAGATATGTCAGATGATGCCATCCTTAGCTTCTATAAAGAAGTGCGATCCGCGCTTAGCGACAAAGAATATAGGATCTACTACATCGAGTCATCTGATATCGGGGAAAACCTGAATGCAGTACGAAAGGAACGAGTGGACAAAGACGGGAATGAAATATGGTTCAACATGCTGATGGAATTCTTCATCAATTCACCGTATGCAAAGAAGCGCTCTTTGAATCAATACGAAGATCTGTTGATGCACCTGCGGCATAGACAGGCATTGGAATTGCAGATATGCCGCGGGATATTTGATGAAAAGGTCACTGTAATTCAGTCCAAAGCATACGAATTGTGATTTGAAACGATCTAAAAAAGAAGCATCTGGAATTGAAAAAGGTGAATGAAATGAGTGATTTTGTCTGGTTCATTATTATCGGCATCCTGTTTGCGCTGTTAGGTCTGATATTCATCGGGCTTGGCTGGCAGATCTGGAGCAAGCAGAAGATGGATCTTATCATCAGCCATCATAGTGACAAAGTAAGCGAAGAGAATAAACAGGCCTATTGTAGGCTCATGGGTATCGGAGTCTTTGTGATGGGAGCCGGTTTTCTGCTTTCCGGGATCTGCACCATATCTGTCCGGTCTGCACTTGTTTTTGTTCCGATGACCGCCGGGCTGGTATCTGGAATCGTGTTGCTGGCAGCGGCAGTAAAGAAGTATAATCGCTGACCGGCGGCGGGGACACACCTAAATCCCGCGAAGCTGTGGGTGAAGTCTATCTCGGGATGCTGGATGAACAGATGGATAAGATCATCAGCACCATAATGAATGCAGAAAGCAGTGTCATGTATTTCTGTGGGGCGGGGAAAGACCGGACTGGCGTTGTATCGGCAGTCATTCTTAAAAAACTGGGTTACAGCGATCCGGTCATTATAGACGATTATATGGAAACCAAAGATAATCTGATGGCATTCCTCACCGCATATGTTAAGGAACATCCGGAGGTGGATATTAACATTATCATTCCGGATGAGGAGAATATAAAAAAGGTCTTGCAGGCTTTATCGAGGGAAGAACAGTATGGAGCACAAAGCAATTAAAGGGAAAAGAATTGTTCTGCGGGAGCAGAGAGAAGAGGACGCGAAGTTTTTTGCGTACTGGTTCAATCAGCCGGCGATCATGTTTCAATGCGGCTTTACAGAACCTACCGACGAAGATAAAGAACTTCAGTATATCAATGAATATCATAAATCCGAAGATTCCGTATGGTTTACCATCACAGACACTGATGGGACAGTGATCGGTGAAACAGGCCTGCTCAGAATGTTTCCTGCATGGCATTGTACCGATCTTACCATAATCATTCCTGATCCTGAGAAGCAGAAAAAAGGCTATGGCACAGAAGCGATAAGGCTTATGCTGGATATGGCTTTCGGTGAATATGAAATGAACCGCGTATCGATCGGAGTGGTGGGGCTCAATACAGATGCACTGGAGTTTTATAAGAAGACCGGATTCAGACAGGAAGGCCTCCAGGAGCAAGGATATTATTACAACGGAGAATACAGCGATTTTGTCATGATGCGGATTCTACGCGAGGAATGGCTGTCACAGAGGTGATAAAATGTTATACAAGAATGAATGGCCAGTATTAGAGTATGATGATAGTCCGACAGCCAAGCTGAATCCGGAACATTTTGCCGGAGAAAGCTTCGATACGGATAAGATGGTGATCACTTTCTTCCCGGAGGTGATAGATAAAATGCTGCTTTCGGGCGAGATCCGCCAGTACCGTACGATTCCCGGAGAGAACCCGGTCATCGTCTACAGGTTTGCCGATAAGACGGATGTTCTGCTTACACTTGGACAGGTCGGATGCCCTGCATGCGGCGGGAACCTGGATCTGTTTAACGCTATGGGAATCAAAAAGGCGATGTTCTGCGGCGGCGGAGGAGTCCTGGACAAAAAAATCGAAGTCGGTCAGCTGCTAGTCGTGGACGGCGCAATCAGAGACGAGGGATTCTCGTATAAATATATCCCCGCGTCGCGCGTGATCAGGACAGATCCGGCGGTTACTGAGAAAATAACCGCTTATCTGGCTGAAAAAGGAATCCCTTATCTGCGGGGGCTGGTCTGGACGACTGATGCTGTTTTCCGTGAGACCGCAGACCGGATCGCGCTCCGGCGGGAAGAAGGCGCTAAGATTGTCGAGATGGAGCAGGCGGGATGCATTGCAGTCGCTCAGTTCCGTAGGTTCGCGTATGGCGCTCTGATCTACGGCGGAGATGATCTCGCCGGTGAAGAGTGGGATGGCAGAAGCTGGCAGAGCAGAGAAGGCGTCCGGTATGATCTTGTGCAGCTGTGCGCAGAGCTCGTCGGAATCATCTGATTATAAGGTACAAGGAGAAACAGAGGAATGGATAACTATCGTTTTTTGGAACTTGTGGAGAAAGAAAAAGGTTTTGAATTCTATCAGGCTTTTCGCGATGAGGTGGACTGGATCATCGGCGGCAAGGACGATACGGTCTGGTTTGCGGTCATGGAGAACCAGTCTGTTAAGGAAACGTATATCGGGATCCTTAAGGACGGTGTATGGACCGACCGCAGGATCAAGGGCAAAGGGAAGAGGAAAAGTGTAAAGGAGATGCCTGCGGGGAGCACCATTAAACGCGTAGAGAAAAGAGCTTACTTCATGCAGGATGAGGCGTGGGTCAAGGACAGGAAGCCGAGACTTATTGAGGATGCCCATCCCCACTATCATTATGTCTACGGAATAGGCGATAAGGCTCTGGATGTATCGGAAGCCTACGGCGTGAGCATCGCATATTCAGACCTTAAGGATCCGGAGGCAGGTTATCATCTGAGATATCTTTATACCGGCGAGGAAGTAGAGATCCCGGGGTAATCCAGAGTCTGTCGGCAGAGGACAGGAGACTGTGCGAGGGCAGCGGACGTTTTTATAAATTGTTCTTGATTTTCCATATGAAGAAAGTTATAATGTGGGATGGTTAGTTGAATCTAACTTTGACGGTCTGACAGATTTTGACTGAAAGAGAACAGGTTCAGACCGGCTTTTTTTGAAAATGAGTTAGAGGGCGCTAACCGGCATGTATATTTACAGCATACAGAAGGAGCAAACGATATGAACAAGATCACGATGAAGATCGACGGTATGATGTGCGGAATGTGTGAGGCGCATGTTAGTGACGCGATCCGCAAGGCAGTACCTTCAGCAAAGAAGGTCACAGCCTCCAAAGGCAGGAAAGAAGCCATGTTCCTGACAGAAGAGGCCGTAGATACCACCCGTCTGAAGGCCGCGATCGACGCGACCGGCTATACCTGTCTGGGTATCGAATCAGCACCTTATGAGAAAAAAGGATTATTCAGGCGGGGATGATGAAATATCATATTGAAAAAAACACCGTACAGGAGACACTGGTCATCCCGCTTTTCGGACGTTTGATCTGCTCGGAGCGCTTCCCGGAACTGTTTTCGGATCCGGAGGCAAAGCGGATCTGCGATTCTCTGGATTATGATTTTGCTTCCAAACGGAAAAAGATGGAATCACCGGCCGGACTTTTCGGCGCGCTTGAGGTAGCTCAGCGACAGTACGATCTTCGCTGTGAAGCTGAGGCTTATCTGAAGGAATATCCGGAAGCGGCGGTAGTCAATCTGGGCTGCGGTCTGGACGATACATTCCGCAAATGTGATAACGGACGATGCCGGGGATACAATATCGATTTCCCGGACGTAATACGGACCCGGGATGAACTGCTTCCTTCAAAAGATCGAGAGCAGAACATCGCCTGCGACCTGAACGATTACAGATGGATGGACCGGATCGATGCCTCGCATACGGGACCCTGGAACCCTTTCGATTCCTGCGGCAATTATCAGATGCCGAAAGAGATCCTGCATTTTTCTGGATATGATCACAGTCGCGAGAATATGATCTTACCGCAGAAACAGCACCTCCAGGTGCTGTTTCTTTTTATAGGCTTGAAATACAGACGGTTTTAGTGTAAAATTTGCGCAGATGAGCAGGTGCGGAGTGCACAGAGCAAAAGCGGCAGGCAATGTTTATGATGACATGCCGCTGTTTGTGAAACAGCGGAGAGAGGAGAGAAAAAATGCTGATATCTGTAGGAGCGTTGATCGTCAGTTATATTTTCCCGCTGGCAGTCTATTTCTATCTGAAAAGTGCACATAAGGACGATCCCGGCTACCGGAAGGACTGCCGGAAACTGCTGCTTGGCGGTTTGCTGCTGGGCTTCCCGGTTTTCGGATTCTCACTGCTGTGTAATATACTTTTTGCCATCACACATATCAGCGATAAGTATCCGTTCCTTAAGATCGTCTTCAAGGCATTTGTTCTTGCCGCGTTCTCGGAGGAGCTGATGAAATATCTGCTCGCCAAAAAGGTCATCAGGAAGAATCTTGCGAGCGTCAGCTTCCTGGATGTCATGGCTTACACCACGATCTCCGCGATCGGTTTTGAGCTGATGGAGGCTGTTTTCTACATGTTCTCGACGAATGTTCCGCAGATCCTGGTCCGCGGCATCACGAACATGCATGCTGCTTTCGGCCTGATCATGGGCTTCATACTGGCCAAAGGTTATAAGAAAAACGGAAAAGCAGCTGTCGTTCCCGCCATTATTGTAACTACGCTGATCCATGGTCTTTATGATCTGTGTCTGGATGAATCCCTCGTCGAAACATTCTGCGGATTTATCGCGTTGCTGCTCGCTGTTTTCTGCCTGGTTCTGAATATCCGCAACTTCTTCTTCATGAGAAAAGCGCGCAAAGATCCATATTATACAGATCCGCTGTTCCCGGAGAAGGGGTCCTGCTATGATTTATAAAGAATATGGAACGGTAAATAACGAAACTATTGTCCTGCTGCATGGCGGGGGACTGTCCTGGTGGAATTACCGCGAGGCAGCCGGATTGCTGGCTCCGGACTTTCATGTGATCCTTCCGGTCCTGGACGGCCACGCCGGGAGCGGCAGAGCCTTCACATCGATCGAGGACAACGCCGCGGAGATCATCGATTTTATAGATCAGAATCTGAACGGCAGGGTGCTTATGATCGGCGGGCTGTCCTTAGGCGCTCAGATCGTTCTGGAGATGCTGAGCCAAAAGAAGGATATCTGCCGTTATGCACTGGTCGAGAGCGCCGCTGTTATACCATCGAAAATTACGAATGCTCTGATTGGACCGGCTTTCGGAAGCAGCTACGGGCTGATCCGGAACAAGAGTTTTGCCAGGCTGCAGTTTAAGTCGCTGCGGATGAAGCCGGAGCTGTTTGAAGACTATTACCGTGATACCTGCCGGATTTCCAAGACAGACATGATCGCTTTCATGAAGGCGAATACGGCTTATTCTCTGAACAA
Source organism: Bacillota bacterium (assembly GCA_017441925.1). Lineage (GTDB taxonomy): Bacteria > Bacillota > Clostridia > Lachnospirales > Bianqueaceae > RUG12817. The sequence goes on along the minus strand of JAFRUE010000002.1, from coordinate 306,631 downwards.
AGCCATCCGGGAGAGTACTGCTGAAGTCCACGTATTTATTGGGGAGAAGGAAACACACGAGATATTGTCCTCTGCCGACGTGATCGTTAAGAAGATTCCGAACGCTGAACTTGAGATCCTCCCGGGACTGTACCACGGTGAATTTTCCATTAACCATGCGGACGATTTTGCTGACAAGGTTAAGTCTATTGTCAGAAAATGACTACAGGAGACTGATATCATGGCATTTGATTTCAAGAAAGAGTACAAAGAGTTCTACATGCCTAAGGATAAGCCGGCCATTGTTACTGTTCCCTTCATGCATTACATTGCCGTCCGGGGGCACGGCGACCCGAATACGGAAGACGGCGAGTACAAACAGGCAATCGGACTGCTGTACGGTATCGCGTTTACCATCAAGATGAGCAAGAAAGGCGGACGCGAGATCAGCGGGTATTACGACTATGTGGTCCCTCCGCTGGAAGGTTTCTGGTGGCAGGAAGGCGTCCGGGGAGTGGACTATACCCGCAAGGAAAACTTTGAGTGGATCTCCGTCATCCGTCTGCCGGATTTTGTCACGAAAGAGGATTTTGACTGGGCAGTCCAGGAGGCCTCCACGAAAAAGAAAGCAGATTTCAGCAAGGCAGAATACATGACTTATGATGAAGGAACGTGTGTGCAGTGCATGCACGTCGGTTCCTACGACGATGAACCGCGGACAGTCGCATTGATGCATGAATTTATGGAGCAGCAGGGATACGTTCTCGACATCACCGATCAGCGGATGCATCACGAGATCTACCTGAGTGACGCCAGAAAAACAGCCCCTGAGAAGCTGAAGACTGTGATCCGGCATCCGGTCCGGAAGAGGTGACGGAATGAGAAAATACGCCAGGCTTAAAGAGCCGTACAGATATGACGACGGTGTCTGTGTTTATAAGATCATGTTGTATGAGACGGCAGAAGGAATCTATCTCTTCGAATACGGCAGCCCGGACGCGGTGCAGTGTTCTGACGACCGTCTGTATGATTCACTGGAGGATCTGTATGACGACTGGAACGATCTGATCGATGAGTGCGGCTGGATCGGGCTGGACGATCCTTTGCCGGATTGTCAGCATGACGCGTTTATACCCCTCAGAGTGAAAGGCCGGGACATCGGGAAGCCGGAGTGGGGACATTACGAAACGCTTGTCGACGGGAAATGGGTCGAGTATATTGCTGTTCGGGACACATCAGGAGACAGAAAATGAAGCTGGTTATCATTATCGGCGACGCGGCTGTCGGCAAAATGACAGTCGGTCAGGAACTGATGAAAATAACGGATCTGCGGCTTTTTCACAATCATATGACGATCGAGCCGGTGATCGAGATCTTCGGAAGATATGACGGGAAGACCACATCAGAGCTGCGCGAGGTCATCTTCAGGAACTTTGCCGCGTCCGGCAGCTACGGGATGATTTTCACGTACATGATGGATTTTGACATGCCTTCAGAGTGGGAGTATCTGGAACATGTCAGAAGCATTTTTGAACCGTATGGGACAGAATTCTATTATGTCGAACTGATTGCGCCGCAGGAGGTCCGGCTGCAGAGGAACATTACAGAGAACCGCCTGAAGAATAAAGCATCCAAGCGGGATCTGGCCCTTTCAAATCAGCGTCTGATCGATTCTGACAGCAGGCACAGATGCGTCAGTTATGAGGGCGAGATCCCGTTCGACAACTATCTTAGGATCGAGAATACGGATATTGAAGCGGCTGAAGCGGCCAGGATGATCAAAGAAAGATTCGGACTATGAGGCCGGCTGTACGATAAGAAACCGTCAGAAAGGACTACGGAGGGTATATTAATGAAAGCATGTGTGACGTCCAAAATCCTGTCCAAGGATACATCGTGTAAGGCTGTCCCGCTTGAGGAGACGCTGCGTTTTGTGAAAGAGGCGGGTTTTGAAGAAATCGATATGGGCCTGGAGGCGCCGGCGCTGACCGGACCGGGCTGGGAGAGCGCCCTGTATGACCGGATCCGCCTCTGCGAACGCGAGAAGATCCGCATCCGTTATGCGCATATGCCGTATCATTATCCTAAGCCGGACGATGCGAAGGGATGGGAGGAATTCTACACGGCTACCTGCCGGGCAATCGATTTTGCGAAAGCTGCCGGTGTAGACAGCGCTGCAATCCATCCGCACTCATTTGTGAAGAAAGACTATGATCCGGTCAAAGAACGGGCGGAAGCCATTGAATTCCTGACGCCATATCAGGACTATGCCCTGCGGAAGGGGTTTATGCTCTGCCTGGAGAATATGCGCGGAGCGGGCCGGAGCGCGGATCCAGCTTTACGACGTCTGGGAATGGAGACTGCGGATGTTATTTCCATTGCGGACGAACTGCAGCTTGGGGTCTGCTGGGACACTGGTCATGGAAATATATCCGGACAGGATCAGTATAAGTCGATCACAGCGCTCGGAGACAGGCTGAAAATGGTGCATCTGAATGATAATTTCGCTGAGGACGATATTCACCTGGCGATTTCGCTCGGCAATGCAGACTGGGATCAGATCGCGGCAGGACTTGCCGCTGTCGGATACAAGGGCAGCCTGAATACAGAAGTTACCTGTGTCCGTTTCCCCGAGCCGCTGAAGCCTCTCTATGCGTCGTATATGTACCGGTCTGTGCGATGGCTGGAGGGATTGATCGCGGAAGCACGGCACAACAGCTGATTTTTTACGGTGAATTGCTGGTTCTTTTACGGCGGCGGTCCTTGCGGATCCGGCCGGGAAGTGTTATTATATAGGATATGCAGCCGGATATCCGGCTGATGTTAAGAAACAAGGAGGTATGACTGATGACGACAGTTGCACGGTTTGAGAAGGTTTCGCTGGAGCAGTACAAAAAGGATATGCATGCTGCATTCGATAATACGATGGGATTCTCGGATGAATCGATCGAGATGCTGTACGAGAAGATCGAGCTGCCCAGGAGAGCCACTTCCGGAAGCGTCGGATATGATTTTACGCTTCCTTTCGCGTTCACACTGGATGCGCATAACGAGCAGATTTTCCCGACAGGCATCCGCTGCCGGATGAATCCGGGCTGGGCGCTGTTCCTGCTGCCTGCGGACGGCTACGGCTTCCGCACTGGAATGAAGCTCCTCAATACGATCGACGTTGTCGACCGCGATTACTATGATTCTGAGAACGAAGGCCACATTCTCGTGAAACTGGATCTGCCGGATGAGCATTTCGCGCAGAATCTGACGCTGGAAGAAGGCAAAGGCTTTGTACGGGGAATCTTCCTTCCGTACGGACTTGCTGTAGAAGAATGAAAAAAGACAGACTGATCCGCGATCTGACGGTTGGCAGCGTCCCTGGGACACTGCTCCGTTTTGCGCTGCCCCTTTTCCTGTCCGGCCTGCTGCAGATGGTCTACAACATGGTCGACATGGTCGTCGTCGGGCAGTTTGTCGGAACGCATGGTCTTTCCGCTGTCGCGATCGGAGGAGAGGTCCTGCAGCTCATCACCTTTATTGCGATGGGCTTTTCCAATGCCGGACAGATCCTCATCTCCCGCTATGTCGGTGAGGAGAGGCATGACAGAGTCGGCCAGATGGTCGGAACCCTGTTTACACTGCTGATGAGTCTTGCCGTGATCCTGATGGTTGTGCTGTTTTTTGCCATTCCGGGGATTCTGCGGTGGCTGAATACGCCTGAGGAAATCTGGCAGTATACATGGGAATACAGTATAGTATGCATCAGCGGTATCATCTTCATTTACGGGTACAATCTGGTCTCCGCAATCCTGCGCGGAATGGGTGATTCAAAGCATCCGTTCCAGTTTATCGCGATCGCGTCCGTGCTGAATATCATTCTGGATCTGCTTTTTGTCGGCGCGATGAAGATGGGTCCGCTCGGCGCGGCTCTTGCGACTGTCATCGGACAGTGCGTCAGCTTCCTGTTCGCGCTCCGGCTGCTGTATAAGAACCGGGAACAGATACAGTTCGACTTTATGCCGAAAAGCTTCCGAATGCACAAATCCGTTACAAAGCCGCTGATCTCCCTGGGCGTTCCCATGGTCATTCAGTCCGCTGCGGTGACTTTCTCCATGCTGTTCGTCAATGCTTATATCAATGCCTACGGAACGGTTGCAGTCGCTGTGACCGGGATCGCGCGCAAGCTGGAAGGCATGCTCGGTGTCGTCAGCCAGGCGATCTCGTCCGCTGGCGGTGCGATGATTTCGCAATGCCTCGGCGCGAGAAAGACCGAACGTGTGCCAAAAGTCGTCTATACGGCGCTGTGGGTCGTCGCGATCCCGTCCGCAATTATGGCTGTGATCACATTGTTCAGGCCGGAGTGGCTTTTCGGCCTGTTCTCGAACGATCCGGAGGTCCTGACGCTTGCACTGACGTACATACCGGTCGCGATGGTCCAGTATACAGGCGCGACGCTGCGTCCGGCCAATTTCGCACTGATCAACGGATCCGGCAATTCAAAGCTGAACCTGACGGTCGCGCTGCTTGACGGTATTGTCGCGAGGATCGGGATCGCGATGCTCCTCGGTGTGGTACTGGGATGGGGCATCCGCGGATTCTGGTACGGCAACGCGCTCGCAGGTATCGTGCCGTTCTTTATCGGCGGAGTCTACCTGATCTCCGGAAAGTGGAAAAACCGTGTGGGACAGGGACGGAAGGACTCTGCCGGAGAGAAACCCGCAGATACGCAGCTTTCATCGGATGCACAGACTGAGGCGGAAGAGACTCCCAAGGAGGCGGAATAAGCCTGCCCGGCAAACAGAAATGAATAAGACCTCTGCTCTTTGTCAGAAGAGCAGAGGTCTTTTGCTGCCATATACAAAACATCAGAATAAACATTGCGAATTAGTCTCAGATGTGGTACTCTTGGTATATATTTGTGTGATACGATCCAGAAAACGGAAGTCCGATACGAAACGGGACAGGAATACGGGCGTATAGACTGATCAGGAGGGATACATGAGCAGAGCTAAGAAAGGCACAGGAGGATATATTCTGCTTGCTGCTGCTGTCATATTGCTGTTTGCGGTTCTGGAACTGGGCAAACATACCTGGCTGGGCTGGATATTGGGTATATTTGCAGCAGCCGGTTTTGTTTATCTGAAGAAAAAGGTGCTTGCCGGACGAGGCGCAGGCATCAGGCTGCTCGGATGGGCGGGATTTTTCTGCGTTTGGGCACTGATCTTCTGGATCTCCTGGCCGCCTGTCAAAGCGGTTCCGGCTGTGGATGTCCCGCATCCCAGGGTGACGTCCGTCGTTCATGTGGAGCAGGGAGACTTGACCGGAGTCTATACAAAGGATGAAAAGGTCGAAGTCTATGCCGGCATTCCTTATGCCGCGCCGCCTGTAGGGGATCTGCGCTGGCGGGAACCGCAGCCTGCCCCAAGCTGGGACGGGGTATTGGCAGCCGATCATTTCGGACCGATGTCTATGCAGACTGTGAATGTGCCTCTTTATGAATCATTGTATCATCTTATCGGCTTTCATGAGTATACTTTCTCAGCGAGGGATGATTATCGTCCTCCAGTCAGCGAGGACTCCCTGTATCTGAATATCTGGAAGCCTGCCGGGGACGTATCAGGTCTGCCGGTCCTGGTCTATATTCACGGCGGATCACTCGAAACAGGGCAGCCCTGGTATAAGGATTACAGCGGCGAAGGACTTGCCCGGGAGGGCGTCATCGTGGTCAATATGGCGTACCGTCTGGGGATCTTCGGATTCTATGCCGACCCGGAACTGGCGGCGGAATCGCCGGAAGGGACGACCGGCAACTACGGGCTGCTGGATCAGATCGCGGCACTCAAGTGGGTGCAGGAAAATATCGCCGCATTCGGCGGGGATCCTGACAATGTGACTCTGGCAGGAGAATCAGCCGGATCCGCATGTGTGTCGGCGCTCTGCACGTCGCCTCTTGCGGCAGGCCTGTTCCGGCAGGTCATCGCCGAGAGCTCGACAGTCACCGCTCCTGTCCCCGCACATTCTTTCCGGAAGCTTGAGGATGCCTATAAGGCTGCTGATAAGACGAAGGCGAAGTATAATGCCTCCGGGATTGCGGATATGCGTGCTCTGCCGGCGGAAAAAATCGTCGGAGAGCTATCCGCGCATCATCATATGACCGTCGACGGATATGTTCTGACGGAGACGCCTTATGAATCATACGCCAAGGGAATTCATAACGAAAAGGCTCAGCTCCATGGCTACAACAGGGACGAAGGCGCTCCGTTCATCCTTTTCAGCCAGGCGAATCTGAAGAATTATGAATCCCGGATCCGCCGCTTTTTTAAGGAGCCTTATGCAGATAAGGTGCTGGCGCTCTATCCTGCTTCGACCGATGAAGAAGCGCGCCGGAACTGGGCGGAGATCTATTCTGTGATCTTCTTTACATACGGTCATTACTGTCTGGAACGGCAGGCAATCGCCAATGACATACCGGTCTACGTCTATCATTTTGTCAAGCAGAACGGCCGCCTGAGCGCATGGCACAGCGGTGAGGAAATATATCTTTATCACAATATTCCGGCCGGCTCCCGTCTTTTTGATGATACGGACCGCGCGCTCAGTGATGTTTTCGCCGCGTATGTACTGAATTTCATGAAAAACGGTGATCCGAACGGAGAGGGACTGCCGGAATGGCATTCCGGTACGGCTTCCACCGTGATGGAACTTGGAGATGAAGTTAAGGAAACACCGGCTCCTTATCTGGAGCTGAACGCAATACTGGATGAAATGTACGGTTTTACCACACCCTGACAATGCCGGAGGCACGATCATGACAGACGATTACAGCAAGATCATTGAAGAACGGATCAGACTCGGACGTTCCTTTATCACGAAATTCTCCGACGACGATTCGATCCCGGAGAGCTATCAGACGGATCAGCAGCTGAGGCTGCCGCAGCCGCCGCTTACAAAGGCGCCGATGACTGGGAATATCCTGGATCTGCCGGATGATTTCTCCGGACTTGAGATCCGTTCGGACTTCCTCGGGATCATTAACGACAGGAAGAGCCACAGAGTATATACCGATAAGCCGATCACGCTTACGGAGCTGTCCTATCTCCTGTGGTGCACACAGGGAGTGAAAAGCATCCGCGGCAAATCCTATGCGACGCTCAGGACCGTCCCGTGCGGCGGCGCGCGGCATGAATTCGAGTGCTACATGGCGGTCCGCAAAGTCGAAGGCCTTGAGGAAGGCCTGTACCATTATCTGCCCATGAAGCATCAGATCGAATTCCTGGGACCGAAGGAAGATCTGCAGGGGTTCATCTCGGACTCTCTCAGCGGACAGAGCTTTGGCGCGAAGGCCAGTGTGGTTTTCTACTACAGCTGCGTCTTCTACAGAGCCGAGTGGCGGTACGGAGTGTGGGCTCACGCGCCGATCCTGATGGACAGTGGACATATTACGGAGAATCTCTATCTGGCGGCAACGTCCATTCATCTTGGAGGATGCGCGATCGCGGCGGTAGAGCCGGATATCGCGAATAAAGCTTTCGGGCTGGACAGCGCGGAGGAGACCGTTTTCTACGCCATGCCTGTCGGGACGGTGGATCCGTCCGATGAGGCGGCTGAGAACGAATTCTATGCTTTTGTAAAAGAACAGGGTCTGTGAGGAACAAAGGAGGAAGAAACACAATGACAGATCAGACGTTCATAGCCCGTACGAGCGGACTGAAAGGAAAGGATTACCTGGGTTATGCTATGGTCGACGCGGCCGGATGCCTGGTATTCAGTCTGGTCACGACACTGCTGCAGAAGTTCTACACGGATATTTTCCATATCAGCCCGCTTTTCATCATGCTGATGTTCATCGCTGCCCGTGTGTGGGATGCCGTTAACGATCCGATCATGGGCCGCATCTGTGATACGGTCAGACCGACGAGATACGGCCGCTACCGTCAATGGTTCCTGTACGTGGCCATTCCGCTGGCCGTTTCCGCGGTGCTTCTGTTCGTGAAGTTCCCGGGGTTCGGCGAGGAAGGCAATACCGTCATTACGTGCGTCTACGCGACAGTAACCTATATTCTGTTCGGAATGGTGTACACTGTACTGCAGATTCCCTACGGCTCCCTGGCCTCCGTTGTAACGACCGACGTCAACGAACGCAGCAAACTGTCGGTATTTCGGTCCATCGGCGCGGCGCTGGGCTCCATCCCGGTACTTCTGATCGCGAGCTTTGCCTATGCTAAACGTCTGGATCCTGCTGGCAATCCCGTTATCGGAGAGAACGGCAAAGCCATCACGGATATGCAGTATCAGCCCGTGATCCTGGGAGTCATCTCAATGGCGGTGCTCTCCGCAGTCATGCTGATCATTGCGTTTTTCCTCAATAAAGAGCGTGTCAAGACCAAACCGCGGTCGCATGAGAAAGGTGCTGCCCGTAAAGTCATCGGCATCCTTTTCCGCAATAAAGCTTTTATTACGGTCAGTCTGACGGCGATGCTCCTGCTGGCCGGCCAGATGTTCACGCAGAGCTTTTATACGTATCTTTTTGACGACTATTTCCACGCTAACTGGATGAACCTGGCCACACAGGCATGCACGTACTCGCCGATGATCATCATGATGTTCATCCTGCCGAAAGCCGCCCGCAAACTGGGCAAAAAAGAAATCTGCGCGGTCGGGACGGCTTTTGCCGCGGCTGCCAATCTGGTCCTGTTTTTCCTGCGCGGTATGGATCCGTCGATCCTGATGTGGATCTTCCTGGCGCTTTGCTTTATCAGCGGCTGCGGACTTACGACCGTGGTCATGCAGCTATGGGCGATGGCAACGGACGCGATCGACGATATCGAGGTCAGGACCGGCAGCCGGGATGACGGCACGGCGTATTCATTCTTTAACTTCTTCCGTAAGCTTGGACAGGTGCTAGCCGCGGTATGCGTGAACGGAGCGCTGCTGGGCATGAATTACAACTATGCGAAAGGCGCGGTGCAGACGCTTGAGAATCTGAAGATCATGTATGATATGGCGACGATCATACCTGCGGTGCTCTTCGGATTGATGGCGCTGATCCTGTTTGTATGGTATCCTCTTTCTAAAGAAAAAGTATCCGAGCTGCAGATCGCCAAAGAGCAGAAGCTGAAAGAACATTACGAAAACAATACGATAGATCTGTGACATTATACAGTGAAAGGAGTATCTGAATTATGGAACGGCTGGGTTATTATAACGGCAAATACGGACCGCTTGAGGAAATGACCGTACCGATGAACGACCGTGCGTCATGGTTCGGCGACGGTGTATATGACGCGGGTCCCTGCCGGAATTATCATATTTTTGCACTGGACGAGCATGTGGACAGGCTCTTTAGGAGCGCGGCAGCGCTGGAGATCGAGGTACCCGTCGGCAAAGAAGAGCTGAAGAGAATTCTAAACGATCTTGTCAGCAAGATGGACAGCGGCAATCTGTTTGTCTATTATCAGGTCACGCGCGGGACCGGCCTGCGAAAGCACACGTTTACAGAGGGGGCCGGCAATCTGTGGATTACGCTGACTCCGGCTGAAATCGCGGACGGGAAGAAGCCCGTGCAGCTGATCACACAGGAAGATACGAGGTTCTTCCACTGCAATATCAAGACACTTAATCTGATCCCTTCCGTAATGGCGAGCCAGAGAGCCGCAGAGGCAGGCTGCGTGGAGGCGGTACTGTACCGTCCGGGCGGCCGCGTGACGGAATGTGCGCACAGCAACGTTCATATCCTGAAGGACGGGACACTTTATACGGCGCCTACGGATAATCTGATCCTGCCCGGAATCACACGCGCGCATCTGCTAAGGGCATGCGAGGCTCTCCATGTTCCGTATAAAGAGGAGCCTTTCACGCTGGATGAGCTGTTCGCGGCGGATGAAGTGATCGTGACAAGTTCCAGCAAACTATGCCTGCATGCGGATCATGTCGACGGCAAGCCTGTCGGAATGAAGGATCCGGCTTTGTATGAAACGATCAGGGAATACATGCTGAATGAGTTTCTGACCGAAACGGCGGGTTAAGCGCCGGATGCTGAGAGGAGGCCGAAATGAAACGGATGCTGATTATGGTTCTGATGAGTCTGTGCTGTGCAGCGCTGTTTTCAGGATGCAAAGATGATGCTGCAGACGGTGTAGAGAAGATCACGAACAGGAATATCCCGGTGACGGATATCACGGATTTCTATTATACCTACGAGAATATCAACTATAACGCGTTCTACCAGAGATACCGCTTCTATGTGGAAGACGGCAGGTACATGTTCCATCATGAAACCAGGGAGAGACCCGGCGAGTACGGTCCGGCGACGGAGAAAGACATCACGTCCTCCGGGACTTTCGAACTGTCTGAAGAGGAGTGGCTGGCTTTCTGCAGGCTGCTTAAGGACGGAACGGTCAGCGAGAGACAGATCTCCGACGAGACCGGCGATTCCGGCCCGTGGACGTACATTTACTGGAAGAACGACAAATCCAAGTATCAGGAGTATAAGTTCGCGTCTGTCGGAGACAGGAACGCGTTCAAGGATTTCTGCACCGGCCTGGCGCAGACAGACCGGTAATTCCGGGACAGAGAGAATACAGATTACAGACAGGAGGTTGCCGCCATGGCATCCGTTCCGCTGCGGTTCGATCCGGGCGAGCACTGGCTCTATGGTTTCGGCCACGAGATGGTCGCCGCGCTGATCGAGCGCTGCAGCGGTATGACGGTCGGAGAATTCCTGAAAAAAGAGATTTTTGAGCCTCTGAATATGACTTCGACCGGCTACCGGTATTCCGGAGACCAGCGGGAGAGGATGGCTGTCCTGTACCGCATGAACGATAAGGGTATCTATGAACCGGACGGATCCCGGGATATCCGTTTCGAGCCGGACCAGGTATATGAAGGCGGCGGAGCCGGACTTTTCTCCAACCTGCGCGATTATGCCGTTTTCACACAGATGCTGGCCTGTGGAGGCGTATATCAGGACACCCGGATCATCGGAAAGAATACGATCGATCTGATGCGGACCAATATGCTGAACGAGACGCAGCTTAAGGAGTTTAGCAACACCTATCTCGAAGGATACGGTTACGGTCTTGGTGTGCGGACCATGATGAATATCGCCGGTGTCAGCAACTCCACACCGGGAGAGTTCGGCTGGACAGGCGCTGCGGGCACATGGACTTCCATAGATCCCGCGAATCATTTCTCGGCGGTCTATATGCACAATACGTTCCTCAACAATGAGGAATATCATCATATGCGCGTGCGTGCCGCAGCGTACGGTCTGCTGCGGTAACCGGCGGCAGATTTGTAAAGGAAAGCTTATGAAAGAGAAGAGAGTTTATCTGGCCGGGCCGTTTTTCAATGAGACTGAGGTGCGGAACATCGAATACGCGGAGAAAGTACTGATGGAGAAAGGGCTGTCTTTCTTCAGTCCGATGCGGCATGGATCGGATGTCGAGCCCGGTTCGGCCGAGTGGGCCGGGCAGCTTTTTGAGATGGACACAGCGGAGATCAGAAAAGCGGACCTGGTCGCCGCCCTGTATTACGGGAGCAACAGTGATTCCGGCACCGCGTGGGAATGCGGTTATGCCTATTCGATCGGCAAACCTGTCGTCGTCGTGCACGTCGACAGGAATGCGGATTCGAATATCATGGTGCACTGCGGATGCACCACCAATATCTATCTGGAAGATCTGGCGGATTATGATTTTAACGAGATGCCGGTGTACAGGTTCGAGGGAAAGATGTTCTGAATACCGGCCTGCTGTGCCGGAAGGGACACTTTTTACAGACTGTCTGCGGGAAGGAGACGCATTATGCAGCATTATCTGTTTGTGCATTTTAAGGAGAAAAGAACACCCGACGGAGAGCAGGTCTATTTCGGCGTGAGCAGGGACGGATTCCACTGGGAGGCCATCAACAACGGCCAGCCGGTGCTCTGGGCGATGCTGAATGAGAAAGGTGTGCGGGACATGGCGATCGTGCGGGTGGATAACGGGAAGTTTTATATTTTCGCCACGGATCTCAGCCTCTCGTATATGTTCCGGGAGCATTACAAAGGCCAGTGGGGCAATATCCAGCGTTACGGCAGCAATTGCCTGATGATGTGGGAATCGGAGGATCTGCTGCACTGGTCTAAGGAGCAAGCCGTCCCTGTCAAAAAGCCTGGGACGGGATGCTGCTGGGCGCCGGATATTACCCGGGACAGTCAGAACGGCGGATATATTCTGCACTGGTCGTCGCCGATCCCTGAGAAGGACATGAAAATGTGCATCTGGTATACGAGGACCAGGGATTTTGAGCATTACGACGAGCCGAGGATCCTTTATGAGAAGGAAGACAGTGGTGTGATCGATTCCTGTATGGTGGAAGAGAACGGGAAGTACTACATGTGGGTCAAAAGTGACGGGAATCCGGCGGCCGTGATCCTCCTGGAGGCTGACAGTATCACGGGACCTTTTACCCGCAGGCATGAGTTTGACAAGGAGATGAGCCGTCTTGCGGGCGGTTCTCAGTCCTATGAAGCGCCGACAGCCTGTCGGCTTGAGGACGGCGGCTGGAATCTGTTTCTTGATTTCTACGGGGTAAGAGGCAAGGGTCAGGGCTATGTGTCTTTCCGGACAGACGATATCGCAAGCGGCGTATTCAAACGGGCAGACGCGGATTTCTCATACCCGTACGGATTTAAGCACGGGACAGTGCTCGCCATTACCGAAGAAGAATACAACAGGATCAAAGCTTTTGACTATGACGACGAGTCCTATAACAGATAAGATCTGTATATTATAAACCGACAAAAGGAGACAGCATTATGAAGATCACGTTTATGGGAGCCGGCAGTACTGTATTTGTCCGCAACGTCCTGGGCGATTGCATGTGCAGCGAGGTCCTGAAGGATGCGGAATTCAGTCTGTACGATATCGACGGGAAGAGGCTTGCGGAGAGTGCCGAGATCATCGGGATGATGAACAGCACGATGGGCGGCCATGCGAAGATCACGACCTGGCTGGGTGTCGAGAACCGCAAAGAAGCCCTGCGCGGAGCGGATTTCGTCATTAATGCCATTCAGGTCGGACTCTATGATCCGTGTACGATCATCGATTTTGAAGTGCCTAAGAAATACGGCCTGCGTCAGACCATTGCTGACACTTTAGGCATCGGAGGAATCATGCGCGCTCTGCGTACGATCCCGGTCATGGCTGATTTTGCCAGGGATATGGAAGAGGTCTGTCCTGACGCGCTTTTCCTGAATTACACCAATCCGATGGCGATGCTGACGGGTTATATGCTGCGCTATACGGGTGTTAAGACGGTCGGACTGTGCCACAGCGTTCAGGTCTGCTCCAAGAGACTGCTGGAGGAGCTCGGCATGGAGGACAAGCTGGAAGGCCGCAAAGAGCTCATCGCGGGCATCAATCATATGGGCTGGCTGATCGAACTGAAGGATAAAAACGGCGTGGATCTCTATCCCGAGGTGCGCCGCCGCGCCAAAGAAAAGAATGCCTCCGGTAAGCATAATGATATGGTGCGTCTGGACTATATCGACAAATTCGGTTATTATGTGACGGAGAGCAGCGAGCACAATGCGGAGTACAATATGTTCTATATCAAGAGCAAATATCCGGAGCTGATCGATAAGTTCAATATCCCGCTGGATGAGTATCCGAGGCGATGCGTCAACCAGATCAACGGCTGGCAGAAAGAGCTGGAGGGCTTAAGAGAGCGCGGCAGTCTGACGCACGAACGTTCCGGCGAATATGCTTCCCGCATTATGGAAGCGGTCGTCACGGGGAATCCCTACAAGATCGGCGGGAATGTGCTGAATACCGGGTTCCTGATCGAGAATCTGCCGGAGGACGCCTGTGTAGAGGTGCCCTGCATGGTGGACGGCCGCGGTATCAATCCGTGTCATGTAGGCCGGCTCCCGGTACAGTGCGCTGCCATGAACATGACGAATATCAACGTACAGCTGCTGACGATCGAGGCCGCTGTCACACGGAAGAAAGACCATATCTATCAGGCGGCCATGATGGATCCGCACTGCGGCAGCGAGCTTTCTGTAGACGAGATACGCCATCTGGTGGACGATCTGATCGAAGCACACGGAAGCTGGCTTCCGGAATATCACTAAAACAGGAGAACGTGATCTATGGCACAGAATTATGAGCGTTTTGACATGACGATCCCGCCGGTAAGGACCAGGCGGTTTCTGCATCCGCTGACCATCCTGCTCAGTCTGCCGGACGTATGGAAGCATCGTGTCAGAATCACCCGGACCGGTGTCAAAGGGCTGAAGCCGCCCTATGTGCTGCTTTGCAATCATAACGCCTTTATGGATTTCAAAGTCGCGACCAAGGCGATCTGGCCGAGCCGCGCCAATTATGTCGTTGCGATCGACGGATTCATCGGGCGGGAATGGCTGCTGCGCAATGTCGGGTGTATCTGCAAGCGCAAATTCACGAATGATGTCACGATGGTCCGGCATCTGCAGCAGACGATCCGTAACGGCGACGTCGCCATGATCTATCCGGAGGCCCGTTATTCGCTCTGCGGGACGACGGCCGTGCTGCCCGAATCTTTGGGCAAGCTTTGCCGGCTGCTCCGTGTGCCGGTGGTCACGTTGATCTGTCACGGTCATCACATCAATTCACCGTTCTGGAATCTGCATGACCGGAACGTCGCCCCGACGGAGGCGGAGATGAAGCTCCTGTTCACGCCGGAAGAGCTTAGAACAGTGCCGGTCAGCGAGCTGAACCGCCGGATCGTGGAAGCTTTTCAGTACGATGAGTATGCCTGGCAGAAAGAGCGAGGCATTCATGTCACGTATAAAAAAAGAGCCGAGGGGCTGCATAAAGTCCTGTACCAATGTCCGTCCTGCGGGAAGGAATTCCGTATGCGGTCCAGGGGAGAATACCTTTACTGCGAAGCATGCGGCAAGCGGTGGCATCTGTCCGAGCTCGGCGAGCTGGAGGCGGAGAAGGGAGATACAGAGTTCAGCCATATTCCGGACTGGTATGAGTGGGAACGCGCGAATGTACGCAGGGAAGTGGAGGCCGGAACCTATTCCAGCGGCGAGCTGAAGGTCACGGTAGATACTCTGCCGAACGCAAAGAAATTCATCCGCCTGGGCGAGGGCACGCTGGTCCACGATATGAATGGATTTACGGTCCGCGGAGTGGATACGGACGGGGATCCTTTTGCCATGGACAAGTCCGTACCGTCTCTGTATTCCTGCCATATCGAGTATGATTACCTGGGCAAACACGGCGACTGTGTGGATCTGAACACACTGACGGATACCTGGTATATCTATCCTGAAGGGGAGGATTTCTCCGTCACCAAGATGGCGCTCGCGACCGAGGAACTGTATTACGCGTATTGCCGGGCAGAGGGCAGGCCGTGTCCTCCCGGGCTTGCGTGATCTGCATATATACCGGTATGTCATAAATCAGGAGGCTTTATTCATGGATCAGACCTCAAACAGGAAAATGATTACGAAGCTGATGTTCCGATTGCTTCCGGTCCAGATACTGCTATCGCTGGTGGGCTCGGTAAACGGAATCGTTTCCAGTTATTTTGCCAGTAATTTCATCGGGGTCGACGCAGGACACTGTGGTCCGCCCGATCCTTGCTGCTGATTCCAAAGACCGGAATGAACAGTGTATACTATGCCAATATTCTGAATGGTGTTGTTACGAATATTGTAATTCTCGGGTATTCCATTCTTAAGAATAAGCGACTCCCGTGGAATCGACGGACACCGCGCTTATCTTGCCGGGCTGTCTATGGAAGAGATGGCCGGAAACGTCATCGATCACGGATTTACTAAAGATAATAAGAAACATACGGTTGATGTGCGCGTGGTGCATAAGGATGATCACGTGATCCTGCGGATCAAGGACGACTGCGTCCCCTTTGATCCGGGTGAACGGCAGAGGATTACCGAAGGTGATGACATCCTCAGGAATATCGGTATCCGGATGGTCTTCAGGATGGCAAATGATATTAGATATCAGAATATTCTCGGCCTGAACGTCCTGACGATCCGCATCTAGGGCATAATTGTGTTATAATAAGCCAGAGAAATCAAAAAGGAGCTGATTTGTACTTATGGATAAGCTTAAAAAACTGTTCGGCGGAATAAATCTGACCTGGCCGAAACTGATCATTTTCGCGGTGATCGCAGGCGTATATACAGCAGTGATGGCTCTCATTCCCGCACTGGAATACACATCGTTCAATACGATCACCGTTACGTTTGAAGTATGGGTGTTTTTCGGTATTCTGATCATCATGAACAGCAGATCCAATCTGGATTCCGCGCTGAAATGCTTTGTGTTTTTCCTGATCAGCCAGCCCCTTGTCTATCTGATCCAGGTCCCGTTCAGCTATATGGGATGGAGTATTTTCGGCTATTACAAATACTGGTTCATCTGGACGATTCTCTGCCTGCCGATGGGATTCATCGGATATTACATGAAGAAGGACAAGTGGTGGGGATATCTGATCCTGCTGCCGATGATCGTTCTTGTTGCCGATTCATACGGGACATATCTGTCCCGGTTCATTTTCAGCTATCCGTACTATATCCTGATCGTTCTGTTCTGCGCGGCAACGATGATCCTGTATCCGCTGGCGATCTTTAATGACAGGAAGATCCGGCTGATCGGAGCAGTGGTGAGCTGCGTACTGATCATAGGTCTGACAGTCTATTCTTTCCTGAAACCGCCGGTATACAGCACCGATATCATGGGCAGCAATGACGAGCATCGTTTTGACAGTACCTATTCTGTATATCTGGAAGATGACAGATACGGAGAAGTCAGTATCATTCCATTCCCGGACGGTGACGGTCATCTGCTTCACGCGGAGTTTAAGCATGCGGGCCGCACGGTCCTGACGATCGAAGCTCCGGACGGACAGAAAACAGAATACGATCTGCTGATCGAGAGAGATTACTACGAGGTCAACAGGAAATAACTCTCTGGCCGGAGACGGCAGACAGAAAGGATACCGGATATGAAAAGCTCGTTCAAGGGAACATACGCAGCGCGGCTGACTGCGTTTCTGATGTGTTTTGTGCTTTGCCTTTCCATGGCGGCCTGCGGGCAGAAAGAGTCCGGACCGGAGGGCGATGGCATCAGGATCGAAGGCTGCGCTATCCAGCATGAACCGGAATTCGGAGGGGTTTATATCGAGATCGGCATCGATGATTTCAACAAGCTGGGATTTCAGTACGGCGACAGCGTCAAGGTCGTTTTCTCCAATGGCTATACGCTTGAGGATGTCCCGTATTACAACGGTTATTACGTCGATGTGGGAGAGGCGCTGCTGATCGCTTATCCGGGCTATGACTACATTAAGGCCGCGATTAACTACGGACAGGACCTCTGGGAAGAAGGCAATCTGTACGCCGCGCCGGACACAGCTGATTCCGCGCGCGGGAACGGCCTTTTCGCGCAGGCAAAGCTTGACGGGCACTGTACAGCAAGCGTTTATCTTAACGAGCATGGTAAGTATGCGGACATTCAGGCAGCCAGGGACATTCATTATTATGATGAGCGGGAGAAATATCCGAGCGACGAGGTCTTCGCGAATTTCAGAAATGCCGCGGTAGGCGATCTGAAGGAAAACATTCTGTACCGCGCGGCTTCCCCATGTGACAATCAGCATAACCGTGCGTCTTATGTCGATGCGCTCATCTCCAAAGCGCAGGTCAGATGCATCCTGAATCTGTCGGACAATGACGCAAAAATCGAGAAATACATGGCTGCTGACGATTTTGATTCACCGTATTTCCTGGCTCTCTATGAAAGCGGGAACGTCATCCCTCTGGCGATGAATATGAATTTCACTTCAGATGAATTCACAGATAAGCTCGTAGCAGGTCTCACTGCCATGTCGGAAAAAGAAGGCCCGTATCTTGTCCACTGTACGGAGGGCAAGGACAGGACAGGTTTCGTATGCATGCTGATCGAAGCACTTGCCGGAGCCAGCTATGAGGAAATCGTAGATGACTATATGGTTACCTACGATAATTATTACAAGATCAGCAAAGGATCCGACCCGGCCAAATATGATGTGATCCTTGACAAAAACCTTGTGGCTATGATCCGCGTGGTTGTCGGGGACGACAGCGTGGATATCACGACAGCAGATCTTTCGGTATATGCAAGAAATTATCTGGTGAACGCCGGCATGACGGACGCGCAGATCGATAAGCTGCTCGCCTGTATTACAGAATAACCAGTCTCCCGGTCAGGAAAGGATCAGTAACATGGAACGGAACAGTCTTATTTATCGTACGTATGTGGAGATTCTGAAACGCGAACTTGTCTGTGCGATGGGATGTACCGAACCGATCGCACTTGCTTACTGTGCGGCTAAAGCACGGGCGGTTCTTGGAGAACTGCCGGACCGTGTTGTTGTGGAGGCAAGCGGCAATATCATCAAGAACGTCAAAAGTGTTGTCGTACCCAATACAGATGGGAGGCGCGGTATCGCCGCCGCCGCGGCGATTGGTATCCTCGGGGGAGATGAGAATGCCGAGCTGCAGGTTATTGCGAAGGTTTCTCCGGAATCCCGGGCGGAACTGGGCCGGTTCCTGGAAGAGATTGATATTGAGATCGAGCCGCTGGAATCCGAGCAGCTTCTTGATATGATCGTCACGGTCTGCCGCGGCGAGTCAAGCGCAAAAGTTCGTATAGCTAACGAGCACGCGAATATCGTTCTGATCGAGAAGGACGGAGAGGTGCTTTTTGAGAAAGATCCGGACGCTGGACAGGAAGACGCGGACAGCCTTCCGGACTATGATCTGCTTACGGTAAAAGATATCTGTGATTTTGCCGATACGTGCGAGATCGAAGACATACGCGAGACGCTGGACCGGCAGATCGAGATGAATACGGCTATTTCGCAGGAAGGCCTGCGTCACGATTACGGCGCGAATATCGGCAAGGTCCTGCTGACGACGGGAAATGATGTCCGTACAAGAGCAAAGGCCAGCGCGGCTGCAGGATCGGATGCCCGGATGAACGGCTGCGAGATGCCGGTCGTAATCTGTTCCGGCAGCGGGAACCAGGGAATCACGGCTTCGCTTCCTGTTATTGAATACGCGAAAGAACTGCAGGCGGATAAGGATAAACTCTACAGAGCGCTGTTGATTTCCAATCTGATCACACTGCATGCGAAGTACGGGATCGGCCGTCTGTCGGCTTATTGCGGCGCGATCAGCGCGGGAGCGGGGGCAGGAGCCGGTATCGCGTATCTCTACGGAGGTAATGAAAAGGTCATCGCGCATACGATCGTCAATGCCCTCGCGATTTCATCCGGAATCATCTGCGACGGCGCCAAATCCTCCTGCGCGGCCAAGATCGCGACGGCGGTGGATACGGGTATTCTTGGTTATGACATGTACAAAAACGGACAGCAGTTCTACGGAGGCGACGGTATCGTCGTGAAAGGCGTTGAGAACTCGATCGCGAATTTCAGCCGTCTGGGCCGTATCGGCATGAGAGGAACAGATACCGAGATCATCCGGATGATGACGGAAAACGGCTGACCGCCGGCTCATGATCCGGACAATGAGGTGCAGAAGAGTGGCAAGACCCAGCCTGGACCGGAATCAGATCAAGTATATTGCAGTCATCGCGATGCTGATCGATCACGTCGCGGTGTTCTTTTTGGCGCCCGGAATTGCGGAAGCGTCGACAGCACGCATCGCGCTGTATGCGGCGATGCGTGTCATCGGAAGGCTCACGGGCCCGATCATGATCTTCTTCCTGGTTGAAGGTTTTATTCATACGTCGTCGCGCCGGAAATACGGAGCCAGACTGTTCGTATTCGGACTGTTATCGCAAATACCGTATGCACTGTCGCATTACAATAAGCTGTTCGCAGCGGATTTCAATGTGATCATTACGCTGTTCATCCTCTTTCTGATGCTGACCGCCGTCGAGAAGATCAACAATGGTTTTCTGAACCGTGCCGTGGTTCTGGCGCTTATCGCCGTTACATACTGGTGCGACTGGGGCGTGATCGGTCCGCTCATGGCATGGGTCTTCTATCAGTACCACGAGGACCGGAAGATGCAGATCCAGTATTATGCTGCAGTATGCATGATCCAGCTCGTCAGTGCAGCAACGGTCCTTTCGATGAAGGGACTGCACTGGTACGGAGAGCTGTGGCAGGCAGGGCTTTTCCTGGTCATACCGTTTCTGATCTGGTATAACGGCAGGCCGGGCAGCAGGTCAGCATTCAGCCGGTGGATATTCTATATCGTTTATCCTTTACATCTTCTGATCATCTGGCTTATCACTGCGTCCGGTGTTCATCTGTAATTTGTTTTTGTAAATAAGTATTGATTTATTTGTAATCTTGTGGTAATATAAACAAAAAAATCAGTTGAATTCACCGGAGGGGACAGTTTAGATCAGTCAGGAGTATGTTCTTTGGATGTATTAAATCGGTAAGCAGCCCAGCGCAAGCTGTGTTGTGTTTTTTATCATGTTACTATGCCTGATGGCCTCATGGGCCGCGGCATAATATAAACAATGTTTTTTCAAAAAGGAGGAAAAACAATGAAGAAATTTATTGCAGCTCTGCTGGCTATGGTAATGATCCTTAGTCTGGCAGCTTGCGCTCAGTCCAAGCCTCTGGCCGATGAAGGCCACGCCGCATGGGTAGCTCACGGTCAGTTCCTGCTGTCTGACGGCACCGAGAACGGATGGAACGGCAAGGATACAGCCGTATACGAGAAGTCCGCGCTGACCGCGATCGGACTGAATGATGTGAAGGCGATCGATCAGAGCCTCTTTGACACGCTTTCCAAGAAAGAAGTCAAGTATCTGTACAAGGTCGACCTGATCTTCGGAACCAACGATGCAGGCTGGACGACGGACTGCCTGATCGACGGCAAGCTGTATCATGCAAACGGCTCCTATGCGTTCAAGATTGCACAGTGCACCGTTGACGCCGACGGCGACAACAAGGTCTATGCTGAGGATCAGTGGATCTCCGATCCTAAGACCGCTTATGCAGAGTCCCTGACTCCGGCTACCATGTTCATGCCGGTATGGCAGGAAGAAGCTGATGAGAACGGATTCAGCTGGGCAAGCAATCCGGTCGTTATCGGCGGCGCAGGCGTCTACACGCTGGTTATCGCTCAGTATAAGAATGCTTCTGCTCCCGGACAGCCCGGCTATGGAATCGGCCTGGTTCTGAAGGAAGCCAAGGAAGGCATCGCTTACGAAGAAGTCCTGGAGTTCGTACCTGCTGACCATACCTACGGCATCATCGGCAGCTTTGCCGGATCCGAGTGGAATGCAGACGTAGCTATGGAACCGGCCGGCGACAATGCCTGGGCCGGTGAGGTCACTCTGAAGGCCGGAGACGAGTTCAAGGTCCGTGCAGACGGCGACTGGACTTACAGCTGGGGTGACGGTGCTGAAAACCTGAAATGCGAGAAGGACGGCACCTATACCGTAACGATCACATTTGCTGATGGCAATGCGGTAGTTGAGGCTGTAGCGAAATAAAAAACTGCAGACATGGGCTGGCGTTTTGTCATACTGACAGAACGTCAGCCTGTTCTTTTTAGTATATGTCCGGGAAGACATCAGCGTTTTCCGGTCAATCCATCTGCTGCGGGGGAGGGGATCCCATGAAAAAAGCGATATCATTGCTGCTGGTGCTGCTGCTTGGCCTGAATGCCATAGGCTGCAGCAGGATTCCGGTTTTTGAGGATTTTGAGGATCATTATGCCGACAGCCTGCCGGAAAATGCCGAGGACGGGCTGACGCTGCATGCGTTCAACTGGACGTATCATGAGATCATGATCAATCTGGAGAATATCGCGAACGCCGGTTTCAAGAATGTTCTGACCATGCCCGTGCAGCAGCCAAAGAGCGGCGGATCCGCCTGGTGGGCTTTCTATCAGCCGCTCAGTTTCAGTATCGGCGACAATTCCGCGCTCGGCAGTCCTGAGGAGCTCGCGCTCCTGTGCAGTGAGGCGGAGAAATACGGCATCTGCATTCTTGCGGATATC
Source organism: Bacillota bacterium (assembly GCA_017441925.1). GTDB lineage: Bacteria > Bacillota > Clostridia > Lachnospirales > Bianqueaceae > RUG12817. The sequence continues at coordinate 284,628 of JAFRUE010000002.1, read as the reverse complement.
GTAGTCAACCATATGGCGACCACCGATGACGAGGACAAGGAAGAAGACGGGACCCCGACAGTTTCGCCTGCCGTGGCAGAGTATGAGCCGGTGCTCTATAACAACCGGAACGAGGACGTCGACGGTGTCGGCCTGACGTTCCATCACAACAGAAACGCGGCCGGTTCCGGCGCGGAGACCCAGTATTACGCTTACGGGAATCTGCCGGATCTGAATACGGCCAATCCCTATGTGCAGGAGCGGGTGCTTTCGCTCCTTAAAGAATGTATCGACGCAGGCATTGACGGCTTCCGATTTGACGCCGCCAAGCACGTGGAGACCTCGAGCGATCCGGATTATCCGAGTGATTTCTGGGAGAATACGCTGGAAGAGGCCAAACAGTATTACCGGGACAGGACCGGTAAAGAATTGTATGTATACGGCGAGATCCTGAATTCACCGAGCGGCAGGAGCCTGTCGGCGTATCTGCAGTACATGCGGATCACAGACGACGGATATATCGCTCAGCTTAAGAATGTTTTCGCCAGCAAAGACGCTTCCAAGGTCCTGGAAGCACAGCTTAAGACGGATGACGCCTCCCAGCTGATCGCGTGGGTGGAGAGTCATGACGAATACGTTACTACCAATACCCATTATTCTGACGTGCGGGTAGCCAAATACTGGTCGCTGATCGCAGCCAAGAAAGGCCTCGGCGGCCTGTATCTCGCTAGACCCACGGAAGAACTGACTGTAGGACAGATCGGTTCCTACGCTTATGAAAGTGAATATGTCGCGGTGAATAACCGCTTCCATAACCGTTTCTACGATGCGGATTCCTATGAATCCGTGGACGGTACCTGCTATGTGAACGAGAAGATCAAAGCAGACGACCAGGGCGCGCTGATCCTGAACGTCGGTGACGTGGACACGTCCAAAACCGTCAAGGTCGCGGTGCCGCATCTGGATGACGGGAATTATTATGACGCGCTGACAGGCAGCAAAGTCGTTGTATCCAAACATGTTGCCTATGTGCAGTTTGAGGCAAACGGCATGGCTGTCATCACGCGGACTAAGGACATTCATCCGGAGATTACGGTCTCCGAGCGTGACTGCTCCTTCGTGGGCGACAAGACCATCAGCCTTAAGACGAAGAACTGCGACGAAGCATATTATTACTTCAACGGCGACGCGTCCGGCAGACAGACGATCGACGGGGAGGCTGAGGTCCAGCTGGCGGATCACGTCGTGAATGGCAGCGTGGATCTGACGGTCTGTCTCAGCAAGGGCGTAAACGTGTTCGAACAGACGTTTACCTACCGGCAGCTTGACCTTGCCGAGGGCGGGTTCAATGTGCTCGGCCTGGATCCCAAGTATCTGAACGATCAGTATGAACTGTATATCTGGAGCTGGAATCCCGGCAGATGGAGCAAGGACTATGAGATCCGCGACGGTGTCCTGCTCGTGGATACCGCGGGGATGACAGGCTTCCTTGTTGCTGTGTTTGAGAAGGGCTACGAGATCAAGGATCCGGCGAACTGGGATCCCAATGTGATCAAACAGAGCAGCGATATCAAAGGCGATCTGCTGAAGCAGGGCTTCATCGATCTGTCAGGTTTCTAATCGGAGGACAAGAGCATGCGTAAAAATGCCAGGAAATGGCTGTCACTGGTACTGGTCGTCATTCTGGCCGTTTCGGCGGTCTTCACCGGCTGCGGGAGCGGCAAGGAAGGTCCCGACGACAAACCGATCAAACTGATTCCGGCGGGCGACGTCATCAGTCAGTATACCAAAGACACGGTGGATCATTCCTCCATGCCGGAAGCGCCGACTAAGACCGTGCGGCTGCATTACCGCAGGAATGACGATACCAATAACGACCGCAGTTCTTATGTGGCATGGAACGTGTGGGCATGGGACATGACCAATAACGGCAACGGTGCGGCCTATGAATTCACCGGCTATGACGATTACGGTGTCTACGCCGATCTGTCGCTTGAGGTCATCGGTGAAGGGAAGCCGGTCGATAAGCTGGGCTTCATCATCCGTACCGATAACTGGTCTAAAGATCCGGACGGGGACCGTTCCATCGACATCCTGCCGGAGACACCGGACGGTATTCAGAACGTGTACGTGCGTACGACCGAGTCCACGGTCTTCGATACCGAGGAGAATGCGTGCAAATCCATCGTGAATTACGCGATGCTCCGGGACTCCAAAACCATCAGCGTTTATTTCAAGCCTCTTGCGGAAGATTTCAAACCGTACCAGGCGCGTTTTTCCGTTTCTGTCAATCAGGAAGAGTACGGGAATTTCACCATGGGTGAGTACGATACTACCCTCAAAATGGTGAATCTGGTGCTTGCCGATCCAGTCGATCTCTGCGATGTGGTGACGGTAAGCTACCGTTTCGACGCAAGCTGGATCAACAAGGTAGGTCTGATGATGACGTATTATTTCGATACGGCCGAGTTTAACGAGAAATATATCTACGACGGCGACGATCTGGGCGTGACTTTTGCTGCTGCCGGCACGAACTTCCGGGTATGGGCTCCGACCAGTACGGCAGTAAAGCTCAACATCTACAATACCGGCGATTATGAGACGGAGAAAGAGCCAGCGGCTGTCTATGAGATGCAGAAAGGCGAGAAGGGCACCTGGACGTATTCCGCGCCTGAGGATCTGGACGGCAGGTATTATACGTATACGGTGACCAATTCCCTTGGGACCAATGAAGTTGTGGATCCTTACGCGAAGAGCGCGGGTGTGAACGGCCGCCGCGGTATGATCGTTGATTTTGACAGGCTGAACCAGAGCATTCCGGGCTGGGATGCGGATACAAGGCCGTTCAGCGGTAATAACGTCGATGCGGTGATCTATGAAGCGCACGTGAGGGACATGACCATCAGTGGGACCAGTGGTCTGCCGGAGGAGATCCGGGGCAAATTCCTGGGCCTGGCGCAGGGCGGTACGTTTACGCAGAGCGGCGTAACGGTGAAGACAAGCCTCGATCACATTAAGGAGCTTGGCGTTACGCACGTACAGCTGCAGCCTGTATATGATTTTTCTTCGGTGGATGAAAGCAAGCCGAACAGCTCAATGTCCCCTGACAACTACAACTGGGGCTACGATCCGCTGAACTATAACGTTCTCGAAGGAAGTTATTCCACGGATCCGTATGACGGCTATACGCGCATCAAAGAGTTCAAGCAGATGGTGATGGCCATGCACAAAGCAGGCATTGCCATTAACATGGACGTGGTCTACAACCACACCTCGAGCTCCGAGAATTCCAATTTCAACCTGCTGGTGCCGTATTATTACTACCGCACCAAGTCCAATGGAGCTTTCTACAACGGATCCGGCTGCGGCAACGAGATGGCGTCGGAACGCTATATGGTGAACAAATTCTTCCGCGAATCCTGTCTGTTCTGGGTGAATGAGTACCATATCTCCGGTTTCCGCTTCGATCTCATGGGCCTGATCGACAACCAGACCATGATCGATATCTATAACGACTGCCATGCCGTTTATCCGGACATCATGATCTACGGTGAACCGTGGGCAGGCGGCGCGTCCAAGCTGAAAGGCGGGACCAGCGATACCAAACTGTCGGAGCAGATGACGGTGCAGGAATCCCTGGCGCAGGATTATTTCAGCGGAAACAAAGTGATGGTCGGCGCGTTCAACGACGTGATCCGCAACGCGGTGCGCGGCGAGAACAACCCGGGCAAGGGTTATGTGCAGGGCAGTTCTTCCGACGCGTCCGTCATCGCGATGTGCGTGGCAGGCATGTTCTCGAAAGGGACAGTCAAGACGCAGAATATCGATCCGAACCTGGTCCTCAATTATGTGTCCTGCCACGACAACTATACATTGTATGATCAGCTTGTCCAGACCATGAATGAAGACCGCCTGCAGGCAGCCTACACACAGGCGGACGCGATCATTTTCCTGGCGGAGGGCGTTCCCTTCATCCAGGAAGGCGAAGAGTTCATGCGCAGCAAGTATGATGATATGACGGGCAAGTATTCCGGCAATTCCTATAATGTCGGCGATTACATCAACGTGATGGATTATTCGCTGAAGATCTCATACAGCGAAGTCTTCGACAAGACATGCGAGATCATCGCCTTCCGCAGGAATACTCCGGAATTCCGCCTGGCGTCCAGAGAAGAGATCAGCAGCAAACTGTCTGAAGTCACTTCTGACAACGGCAATATCCGCTACAGCATCGGCGATTATACAGTGATCCATTCCATTACGGGATTCAACGCGGAGCTTGACGGTACCTATGAAATCGTGTATTCGAGCATCCGGCCGGCGTCGGAGAACGGCGGATACGCGGATCTCGGCAAGGTCTCCGGCAGCTTCTCCGTCCTCGGCAACGAGTCCATCGTGCTGAAGAAGGTGAAGTAAGATGCTGAAGCACGGTACGGTCAGCACCGAGGTCGACAGCAAGCCGTTTTATTTCACGATAGCGGCTCTTGCCGGATGCCTGACGGCTGCTGTCCTAATCTTCATGTTCGGCAGCGGGGCGCTTGCGATTGCCGCAGGGGTTATGCTCAGTGTGGTAGCGGTTGCGGCTGCGGTGACGCTTTTCGCCATGGTCACCGATTATGCCGCCATCGGGGACGGAGTGCTCACGATGAGCTATCTGTTCCGTAAAAAAGCTGTTCCGCTTGCGGATATAGGCAAGGTCACCTGCAAGGACAATGTTTATTCCGTCTATGGCAAAAAGGGGGATCTCCTCGGAACCGTTAACGGATTGCTCACCGGGATCGACGGGATCCTGCACGAACTTGATAATAACGGCGTGCGATTCGAGTAACTGCCGCCGTTCTTATAAAAATCTCTACAAAGACAAATGGAGGGAGAAAATGGCAAATCTAAAGCTTTCCCATATCTACAAGGTCTATGAGAATGGGCATAAAGCGGTAAATGATTTTTCCATCGACATCGCTGACCGCGAGTTCATCGTGTTTGTCGGACCGTCCGGCTGTGGTAAGTCCACGACGCTGCGTATGATCGCAGGTCTGGAAACGATCACAGCGGGCGATCTGTTCATCGGCGATACCCTGGTGAACGACATGGAACCCAAGGACCGCGATATCGCGATGGTGTTCCAGAGCTATGCCCTGTATCCGCACATGACCGTGTACGAGAACATGGCATTCGGCTTAAGAAACCGCAAGATGCCCGAGGCAGAGATCAAGGAGCGGGTGCTCAAAGCCGCCAAGATCCTTGACATCGAGGAATACCTCGACCGCAAGCCCAAAGCAATGAGCGGCGGCCAGAGACAGCGTGTAGCGCTGGGACGCGCGCTGGTGCGGGATCCCAAGGTATTCCTTCTGGATGAGCCGCTGTCCAACCTGGACGCTAAGCTCCGCGCGACCATGCGTACCGAGATCACGGCACTGCACAAGAGCCTTAAGACAACGTTCATCTACGTTACGCATGATCAGGTCGAAGCCATGACCATGGGCACCAGGATCGTCGTCATGAAGCTCGGATATGTGCAGCAGATCGATACGCCCATGAACCTGTACAACGAGCCCTACAATAAGTTCGTGGCCGGCTTCATCGGCACACCGCAGATGAATTTCTTCGATGTGAAGCTGAAACGCGAGGGCGACGTTGTGCGCGTCACCTTTATGAACGGCGACTCCGTGACGATTCCTTACGAGAACGTTTCCAAGATCCATCCCAGTTATCTGGACGGCGAGACGGTGGTATCCTTCGGTATCCGTCCCGAGCACATCATGCTGGAAAAAGAAGGCGACGGTCTTAAGTTCATCGTTACCAACGTTGAGCATCTGGGCAATGAGACGATCGTATACGGCAAGCTGGGCGATCATCTCGGCGAATTCACGATGAAGGACGAAGGCAACAGTATTATCGTCAAAGTGATCGACCGCGATGATATCGCTGTGGACGATGTTGTCTACGCTATGCCGAACCCCGCCAAAGTGCATTTCTTTGACGCGAAGACAGAAGTCACGTTGATGAACAAGATCCCGCCGTATGACACGCTTGCTGCCGCGGTCAACGGCGACAAGATGGTGATCCTCGGCACTGAGGTCGCGCTGCCCGAGACCTATAAGAAGGCAATTGCGGGAGCGAAAGAACTGGAGCTCAATGTTCCGCTTGAGGCGATCGTACCCGGAAACGATTTCACGCTTCCGGTCCGCAAGATCGAGAAAGTCGATGATCAGAGACTTGCATATCTCGAGAACGGCGACAGTTATCTGTTCGCGCTGGTCGGCGAGGACGTCAAAGAAGGCGGCAGCTACGGTTTCTCTCTGCTGAATGAGAAGATCAGTGTCAGGGCGAACGGTGAAGAGCTTCTGAAGGCTGTTGAGGACGAGGTCGCTCTTACCGGTACTTTCTCCAAGACCGAAGTTAAGGAGAAAGGCGACCGCGTGCTTCACTTCTTCTACAATATCGGTGACTATACCGTTGAGACCGCGCCTGAGCATGGCTACAAGATCAACTCCATCGACGGCGATGACTGCTACAAGAATACCTACCGGTATCAGATCAGCCGCGGCAAAGTCCGCCTGGTCTCCGAGGCAGAAGCAGGGCTTACCGGCACTGTCACGGATTATCTGGATTACGGCAATATCCGTTTCGCTAAAGTGACTGCGGCGGGACAGGAATTCCTGATCCGGGTCGAGCCCGGCTTCAAGGCCGACAAGGTCCGGCTGGCATTCGACAGCCAGGATATCTCCGTTTACTCCACCAGAATCGATATGAAGATCTGCTGACGATGGCAAAAAGCGTTAATGGGCGGGAGATTCAGCTCGAACCCAATTCAAGACCATTTCTTGCCAAACGTCTGATAGCGGACGGATTTGATACGGTGCTGCTCTTCGGGCTGTTCATGCTGCTGACGGCATGGATCATGACCACCCCGCTTGCCGGTACCTATACCGCTCACTACGAACGGTTCAGGGCGATCGAGGCTGAGACCTCCGCACAGTATAATAACGATGCAGCCGGGATCTCGGAAGCGCTAAGCGGCAATGAGGAATACCGCAGTGAACGGTTCGCGGCGGCGCTGCACAGCTACATCCTGAAAGCTGTCTGCTGCCTGGCGGCCGAGCTGGTGCTTTTCCTGGCCATTCCGCTCTTGCGGAAGGACCGGGCGACGGTGGGCAAGATCATGACCGGCGTCATGCCGTTTCATCTGAGGCGGCAGGCGAGAGCAGAGTGGTATCAGATCCTGTACCGGTTCCTGTTCATCTTCATCATCGACAGTCTGGTGCTGTATCTGTTCACAGGTATCTGGACTTTCATACTGGTGCCGGTCATCCGGCTCTCAGAGATGCTTCTGAACAGGAACAACCGGACCGTCTGCGACGGGATAACGGGTATAATGATAATCGAAAAACTATCCTATAACGGAATTAATTAACAGCAGGAGGATAACAATCATGAAAAAGCTGATAGCGGTTTTGCTGATCATTGCGATGAGCGCGTCGATGCTCGTAGGCTGCAGCGGAGGCAGCGATGGCGGAAACGGCGGAAAACAGGCCAAGGACGACGGAGTGATCCGTGTCTGGGTTGGCGAGGAATCCGCTGAGTATTATCAGAAAGTCTGTGACGAATATATAGCTGCCCATTCCGATTTCGGCTATAAGATCGAAGTCAAGGGAATGGATACCGGCTCCGTCGCCGGTACGATCACCAACGATCCGACGGCAGCGGCGGATATCTACACCGTCGCGCATGACAATATCGGCAAACTGGCTTCCACACAGTGTGCAAAGCCCATCACCGATGAAGCGCTGATCGCGCAGGTTCTGGCGGACAATCCGGAGTCCTATCAGAAAGTCATTTACTCAACGCTGAACGACAAACAGTATCTGTACGGTGTACCGTATATTTCCCAGGCGCTTTTCCTGTACTACAACAAGGCTCTGGTAACGGAAGAGCAGGCCAAGAGCTTCGAGGGACTGCAGGAAGCCGCCAAGGCGGCCGGCACCAAGGCGATCACCGTTACCGGTGATGACGGATACAACATGTGCTTCGCGCTGCTTGCCCGTAAGGTAAGCGATAAGAGCACGACTGTTAAGATCTTCGAAGGCGCTGATCCGGTCGCCGGCGGCGCCAAGGGCGAGAGCAACTGCCAGGGCGATGACACCGTTGCCATCATCCGCTGGCTGCAGGCTTACGCTGCTGATCCGAACGGCTTCAAGTGGGCTTCTTCCGACGGCTGGGACGCTGATCTTGATAAGGACAACAAGGGCGTACTGGCAGTTATCGGTGGCGCATGGCATTACAATACCGCAATGTCCGCTCTGGGCGAGACCAATCTGGGCATCACGATGATCCCGACCTTCACGCTGACGGCGGAAGCTGTAGACGGACTGTCCGGTGTAGCTGCCGGAGACGTATACCGCGGCGGCACTTTCGCGGACTGCAAGTGCTTCATGATCAACGCGTACTCTGCGGCAGCGAAATATGCCAAGGAGCAGGAGCTGATCCTTTACCTCTCCAGTAAGGAAGTCCAGAACGGATCTTATCTGGAGTGCATGAACGTACCGGCTTATCTTGGCGCCGAGAGCTTCATCAAGCAGTGTTTCGATGAGGGCAAGGTCACCGAGAGCCAGTACAATCTGGCGGCTATGCAGGTCAGCATGTCCGAATGGGGCATCCCGCAGCCGTTTATCACCGGTACGCTGAACACCTATTATTATTCCAAGAACGGTCCGGCTGTCTTCCGTGCGATGATCGATAAGACCGCTTATCCGACCACCGGAGACCAGATCCTTTCCGAGACCGAGTCGCTTGAGGGCATCCGCCGGGGTCTGTACCTGGTCGAATACCTCTGGATGCACGGCGTAGCGCCTAAGGAGTTCCCTGCTTCCCTGCCGGAAAAAGCCTGACCGTAACAGGAATGTCCGGTTACTGAACTACAGTATTGGAGGAATATTATGGATTCCAGAAAAGCCATAGATTCGAAGACCAAAAAGAATCTACCGGGTTTCCTGGAGCCGGTGGGGAAAGCTTTCTCCGAGTTCGGAAAAAGATTTGCCGACGGTTCTCTGGGAACCAAGCTTTCGCATTTCATCTTCGGAGCGGGCAATTTCTATCATAAACAGTACATCAAAGGATTCCTGTTCCTGCTGCTGCAGGCGGCGATCCTGTGGTTTATGATCTTCTGCCCGTCCATCAATGGTACACCTTACGGCTATAAAGCCCTCCTGAATCTGCCTCTTAAGAACCTTTCGGAGGGCGGCGATTTCGATCCGGTGACGGGTCATTTCACAGCAGGTTCCGACTGTAAGCTGATGATCCTGTTCGGCTTTGTAACCATCGCGGTGATCATCATCTATTTCATGGTCTGGAACATGAACATCAAGTCTTCTTTCAAAGCCGATATGGACCGAAAAGTCGGCAAGAAACCGACGACTTTCAAGGAAGACCTGAAAGAGCTGCTGGACAGCAAGTTCCACATCACCATGCTGACGCCCACCTGCATCGCGGCGACGGTCTTCACCATCCTGCCTACCATCTTCATGATCGCGCTGGCCTTTACGACCTACAACGATCAGGACATGAACAATCTGGGCACGAATCTGTTCCATTGGAACGGACTGCAGAACTTCCGCGCGGTCTTTACCGGTGAGGGTTCGCTTGGCGTTGAGATCAAGAACCGCTTTATGCCGGTACTGGGGTGGACCTTTATCTGGGCGATCTTCGCCACGACTACCTGTTATTTCGGAGGCATTATTCTGGCCCTGCTGATCAATAAGAAGGACCTGAAGGGCAAGAAGTTCTTCCGTACGATCTTCATCCTCACCATCGCGATCCCGCAGTTTATCTCACTGCTGGCGGTGCGCAACCTTCTGGGCGAATATGGCCCTGTGAACGCAATGCTGATGAACTGGGGGTGGATCAAGAGTCCGATCGGATTCCTTGGCCTGAATAACGGCGACAGCGAGATCCTGGCCAAAGTAATGGTTATCATCGTCAACATGTGGGTCGGTATCCCGTATACCATGCTGATGACCTCGGGTATCCTGATGAATATCCCGGCGGATCTGTACGAGGCCGCCCGTGTAGACGGCACGTCCACTGCCAAAATGTTCTTCAAGATCACCATGCCTTACGTGTTCTTTATCACGACACCGTACTTGATCTCCAGCTTCATAGGGAACATCAACTCGTTCAACACGATCTTCCTGCTGACGGGCGGCGGACCTGCCTATACCGGATATCAGGCCGGCGGTACGGACCTGCTGGTCACCTGGCTGTACAAAGTCACGATCGACCAGGGATCCTATAACACCGGCGCGGTCATCGGTATCTTCACCTTCCTGATCACCGCGACCATCACACTGGTGACGTACCGGCGCAGTAAGGCTTATAATGAGGAGGACACTTTCCAATGAGTACAAATGTTCATCCGAAAAAATACAGAAGCCAGTCCAGGAACCGTGCCGTCAGTCTGAGCGTGACCTACACGATCCTGATCGTGCTGGGCATCGTCTGGCTGATCCCGCTGGCCTGGATCGTACTGTCCGCGTTCCGCTGCGAATTCCAGCCGGACGGGACGTTCATCGGAAGGGTAACGAGCAATTTCTTCCCCAAAGCCTACGGCCTGAAGAATTTCAAGGATCTGTTCGGCGCGACTTATTACGGCGTACCGAACGCGTTCCTCAAATGGATCCTGAATACGCTTCTCATCGCGGTGATCGACTGCGTGATCTCCACCTTCCTGGTGCTGTCCGTAGCCTACTGCATGTCCAAACTGAAATTCAGGATGCGCAAGCCTTTCATGAATATCTCCATGATCATCGGCCTGTTCCCCGGATTCATGAGCATGATCGCGATTTACTTTCTGCTTAAATCTATCGGTCTGACAGGCAACCCGAGTCATCCGGAGTATTCCGTGATCGGCCTGATCCTGGCTTACAGCGCGGGCGCCGGGCTGGGATTCCAGATCGCGAAGGGATTCTTCGACGTTATTCCCAACGCGCTGGTCGAGTCCGCGAAGCTCGACGGCTGCACAAGCTTCAAGATCTTCCGGAGGATCATCCTTCCGCTGGCCAAGCCTATCATCATCTATCAGGCGTTGATGAGCTTCACCGGCCCCTGGATGGACTTCATTTTCGCGAAAGTCATCATCGGCGCGGACAACGCCGCCTACTGGACAGTATCGGTCGGACTGTATTCGATGCTGTTCGGCACACACCCCGACACGAACCTGTTTACGCAGTTCGCGGCCGGATGCGTGATCGTAGCCATCCCCATCGTGACACTGTTCATGTTCCTGCAGCGTTACTACGTTGAAGGCGTGACGGCCGGCGCGGTGAAAGGATAACACAAGAGTATGTAAGGATATGAAATGGGCGTGGCCGTTAGGGTCACGCCCGTTTTGTCTGTCTGAGCTGATATAAATTCCTTGAAAAACTATTGAAAGCTGATACGCCTAGCGAGGTCTCCAAAAAGGTGTGTCAGCATCTCGTGCAAAAACTCCGGAAAACTACAGAAAGCTGACACACTCGGCAAGGCCTCCAAAAAATGTGTCAGAAATCTGCGCAAAATCTTCGGAAAAGTACAGAAAGCTGACACATCTGACAAAGCCTCCGGAAAATGTGTCAGCATCCAGTGAAAAAACTCCGGAAAACTATAGAAAGCTGATACACCTGGTTGGGTTCTGCGGATAAACTTGAAAAAAAGTTTGGCAGACGGTATAATAATTTTGATGATACAAAAAGTTTTTCCGGGAGGTGAAACCGGATGAAAACCAAACACGTTGTGGTTTTGACCTATGACGAGTCGTGGGCGGACCATTTTACCGAAATCAAAGCGGAAATAGAGAACGCGCTTGGGGAGCTGGCGCTCAGGATAGAGCACGTCGGCAGCACGGCAGTGCCGGGGCTCTCTGCAAAACCCATTATAGATCTGGATGTTGTGATCAGGGACAGTTCTGTATTTGAGACAGTTTCTGCCGCCCTGGAAGCGATCGGCTATCAGCACGAGGGTGATCTTGGCATTCCCGGTCGGGAAGCTTTCCGTTATGACGGTAAAGAGCATCTGCAGAGGCATCACCTGTACGTCTGTTCCCAGGATTCCGCGGAGCTCAGGAGACATCTCGCATTCAGGGATTACCTGCGTATGCATCCCGAGGCGGTCCGTGAGTACAGCCGGATCAAGGAAGAAGGCGCAGCGCTGTACCCGTACGATATCGACGGATATATAGAGTACAAGGCGCCTTTTATCAGGCGGATCTATCAGGAAATCGGCCTGGAATAAGCCAGAGACATGCCGGCCTCGCAAACCAATTTTACAGCAAGAGAGGAAATGTTTATGAGTTCACAGATGACGCAGTCGACGATCTATATCGGCCTGAACGATTCCAAGACCGGTGTCCAGAAATTCGATACCGGGAAATACATGTCCATTTTGAAGAACGTCTGCCACAGTTTTCGGCTCGCTTTTTCCATGCACAGGATCGAGGGAGGCTACTTTCATGAGAACGGGGACTATGTCGAAGAGACGACGCTGGTCCTGACCCTGCTGGATACGCCGGAAGAGACGGTTATGGAGGTCGCGAAGGATCTCTGCGCGTTCTTCAATCAGGAGAGCGTTATGGTGACCTTCTCGCCGTGTTCGGTTGTTTTTGTCAAGGAAGGCATCTGGGACAATTAAGTATATGAAATTCTACAGAACAGACAGTCTGCACGGGGACAGGAAGGATACCGCGGTGTTGTACATTCACGGCATGGGCGGAAGCGCGGACGAGGCAGAGCATTATGTGACGCTTTTTCCCGGCTGTAATGTGACAGGTCTGGACTATCGGATTTTTACACCGTGGGAGACCGGCGCGGAAATAAATAAAGCAATCAGCACTCTGAAGACGGATTATAACAGAGTGTATCTGATCGCTAACAGTATCGGCGCTTTTTTCTCCATGAACGCGGATATTGAGGATGATCTGGATCATGCCTGGTTCATCTCGCCCATCGTAGATATGGAGAAACTGATTATGGGCATGATGGCCCAGGCCGGTGTGTCAGAGCAGGAACTGCAGGAGAAAGGCACGATCCGAACAGCTGCCGGTCCGGATCTTTCTTGGGAATATCTGAGCTATGTACGGACACATCCCATCGGTTGGAACGTCCCGACCGACGTCCTTTACGGAAGCAGGGACGGACTGACATCTATTGAAACAATCAAGGCATTTGTCAGGATACGTTGCGCGGCGCTGACCGTCATGGAAGGCGGAGAGCACTGGTTCCATACGGAGGAGCAGATGCGCTTCCTGTACAGATGGATCAAAGAAACAACAGGAGAAATATAATGAACAAAACCTATATCATTCGTCATGAAAAACCGGAAGACTACAGAGCAGTCGAGGACCTGATCAGGGAATCGTTCTGGAACGTATACCGACCGGGCTGTAGCGAGCACTACGTGATGCATGTGCTGCGAGACGATCCGGCTTTCATAAAAGAGCTGGATTTTGTCATGGAACAGGACGGCAGGCTGATCGGGCAGAATATGTTCATGAGAACCATAATCAATGCGGACGACGGCAGAATGATCCCGGTTCTGACGATGGGACCGATCTGCATCACACCGGAGCTGAAACGTAAGGGGTACGGCAAAGCGATCCTGGATTATTCGCTGGAAAAGGCAGCCGCTCTTGGCTACGGCGCGGTCCTTTTTGAAGGCAATATTCTCTTCTACGGCAAGAGCGGATTTGATTATTCGAGCAGATTCGGCATCCGTTACCATGACCTTCCGGAAGGCGCCGACGCGTCGTTCTTCCTTTGCAAGGAACTGATCCCGGGATATCTGGACGGTATCACGGGTGTGTATCAGACACCTGCCGGTTATTATGTGGACGATGCGGATGTTGAAGCTTTTGACAAAGATTTCCCGCCAAAAGAGAAACTGAAGCTGCCGGGACAGATATTCGGTTGATGCGCTGCAGCCGCCAAGATGCTTTTTATTGCCGGTTTCCGGTTTTTTCTGATGCTTTTTTTCTGTACTGTGCCGGAGAGGTGCCTTCTAGATCCCGGAAACACTGAATAAAGTAATTCGGTGTATTAAACGCCAGACGGTCCGCGATCTCATGGACGGACAGATCGGTCGTTTCAAGGAGGATGCGGGCTCTGTTGATTTTTGCCTGCCTGATATAGCCGCTTACCGACATGCCGGTCTCGTTCCGGAATTTCTCTGTCAGATAGTATTCGCTGTAGCCGACCAGAGATGCCAGGTCTTCCGCACGGATCTTTCTGTCCAGACTCAGCTCGATATAGTCGCAGCACTTCTGGATCGTATGGGAATAATTCGGGTTCGAGTGCAGATGATGAACACGGTATATGAAATCATGATACATAGCGCCTGCCAAGGCCGTGAGCTCTCCTGAATCCCGGCAGTCTTCTGCTGTCTGAATGTAGGCATCTCCCACAGGATAAGCGATTTCGGGAGACAGGCCGCCTTCCATAGCTGCACGGCTCACCAGAGACGTAAATACGATAATACTCGTTTTCATCTGGCGGAGAGGATCCCTTCCCTGTATGGGTACGCCGGAACTCAGGAGACTGCTTCGCAGCAGGACAGGCTGATAATTGATGTCGCCGTCCCGTACCATCTGGAGCAATGCATGCTCGGCACGGTAGATCTGTATACGGTCGCGGGCCGTGACCGGAGCGGCGTCCCCGGACGGCTCCGGGAGGCCGCTGATCCTGAGAGAATCCAGACCTAACCGCTGGCCGGTCAGGGAATTATGGATCATCGTTACGTAACGTGAAAAGATGGCGTAGGAGAGGACCGGCAGACCGGGCACGGTCTTGAGAAAATCCTGAGCCCAGGCAAGATCCTGTCCGCTGTGGATATATGCCTGCAGACTTCCTTTGAGACGGCCTGTCTGAGGCGTGTCATAGAAGATCGGACCGATCAGAAAGAGCAGTCTGCGGTTCCGTTCGGATTCATAAGTCAGAGCCCATTGCATGCCGATCGGGGAACCGATGCTTAAGGGACGGAAATTCTGTACATCGCTCACATATTGCAACAGTTTTTCATCTCCGCCGAATAACCGGAAAGCACGGTCCAGGATCGTTCTGTCTTCTTCCGGACAGGTAGAGGAGATCAGCCTGCCTCCGGAACCATAGCACCACAGATAAAACTTTTCGTTCTCCGGGATCAGATCCTGCAAAAGTATAAGATTCTGTTCGCTACGGGTAAGCTGATAGTCCATCGTTTTGCCCTCCGATCACTTGAAATTCCTTATATTACTATTATATCTGCAATCCATGCCGGATTCAAGAAAACATCCTTAATTTTTGTAACTTTTTTCTGAAAATTGGCTTTGCGCTCCTTACTCGGTCCGATATAATAAGGGCAGAAACAGCGGAGAAAGCATTTCCGCAGAGTATAGTTCAATAAAGGAGCAATATCATGGCCAAGGTAAAACAGTCCCAAAGTGAAATCGACGGCGTCAGATACCGTCACGCCAAACTGTGGCAGATCATCCTTATCGCCTGTAATGCCCTGAACGGCATGGCGATCTATTCCCTGATCGGACAGGCGTCCTATGCAGCGTCCATCGGTTTCGGAATCTCGACAGTTATTGTCGGTCTTCTGCTGACATTTACCCGTATTTTTGACGCGATCACGGATCCGCTTCTGGCGTTCCTCTATGACCGTGTCAACACCAGATGGGGTAAAGTACGTCCGCTGATGCTGCTTGGCTGGCTCATCCAGTCGCTCGGTGTTATGGCCATGTTCTCATGGGCCTCCAGCAAAGGATTCGGGATCGGCATGTTCCTCGTGACATATATGATTTATGTCATCGGTTATACGATCGTCAATATGACTGCGCAGACACTTCCTGCGCTGATCACAAACGATCCGAAACAGCGTCCGACCGTAGGCGTGTGGCAGACGGCTTTCAATTATATAGTACCGATGGCGTTCCAGATCGTCCTGAATACGGTGCTGCTTCCCAAATTCGGCGAGATTGCGCAGAATGAAGCCGGTCAGTATGTCGCGAATATCAGTCAGGGGTATCTGACTGCAGCCGCTATCGTAACAGTAGTTGTATCCCTCATCGGTGTTGTCCTGGTCTGCATCGGTGTCAGCGCCTATGATAAGCCTGAGAATTTCCGCGGCACGAATAAAGTCAACGAGCGGCTTAAATGGAAGGATATGTGGAACGTTCTTGCTAAGAACAAACCTCTGCAGTCTTATATCGTTGCCCAGTCTTCGGACAAGATCGCGCAGCAGGCAGGAGCCGCGTCCGTAGTGGGAATCATGCTGAACGGAATTCTGATCGGCAACATGACGATTGCGACGTATCTCTCAGTCGGCGGAATGCTTCCGTCCATTATCTTTGCGGTTGTCGGTGCGCGCTACTGCGGTAAGCACGGCAATAAAGAAGCCATTGTCAACTGGGCGAAGTACTGTATTATCGCGAATATTGTGATGATTACCTTCTTCGCGGTTACATGGTTTACAGCAGGGACGCATACGATCTCAAAGCTCGGTATTACGATGGTCATCTATATCCTGCTGACACTTGTCTGCAACGGCTTCATGATGGCCGGTACGACAGCGAATACGGCTTTCATGGCAGATATCATCGATTACGAACTCGACCGCAGCGGCAAGTACATTCCGGCAGTTGTGTCCGGTACTTACAGCCTGGTCGACAAGATCGTTTCTTCTTTCTCCGCACTGATCGCGACAGGCGCTGTTGCCCTGATCGGCTATACTACGACCCTTCCGCAGCCCGGAGATTCACCGACAGCACCGATCTTCTGGGTAACGATGTTCCTGCGCTATGGTCTTGCAATCCTCGGCTGGATCTGCACACTGTTCGCAATGCGTAACTGCAGACTCGACAAAGCAGAGATGGTTAATGTTCAGAAGCGTATCGAAGATAAGAAGGCGGCGCTGAAAGAAGCTGAGGCGGCGGAGTAACAGAACTTCGCCCGATAACAGGCAGTAATAAAGAATCTGAAAAGGGGGCCCCCGGAATGAGAAAGATCACAAACATCAATCAGAACTGGCAGTTTCTGAAGGCTGATATTACCCTGGAACAGGCCATTACATACGCGGCGAGAGGTGAAAGCGTAACCCTGCCGCATACCTGGAACGCGGTTGATGGTCAGGACGGCGGGAATGATTATCACCGCGGCACCGGCTGGTACATCCGCAGGCTGACGACTGAGGAGACAGCAGGGGAGAAGATATTCCTCGAAATCAACGGAGCAGCTATGTCTGCCGAGGTCTATCTGAACGGGAAAAAGATCACGGAGCACAGAGGCGGATATTCCACGTTCCGCGCAGATCTGACAGATCTTCTTGACAGGAGAGAAAATGCGGAGAACGTTCTCGCCATATCCGTTCACAATGAAGAGAATGACACGGTCTATCCGCAGAAAGCCGATTTTACCTTCTACGGCGGTCTCTACCGCAATGTGAATCTGATCGCTGTGCCGGCAGAGCATTTTGAACTGGTCAAAGACGGCACGCCGGGTATTAAGGTTACACCGACAGTAAATCTTGATCAGAAAACTGCCGTTGTTACAGTCGAGTCCTGGCAAAACGCTTCCGAAGTGACGTTCGAGGTCAATGGCGAGACGCAGACTGTCAAGGCTGCAGACGGACACGCCCGGGCGGAATTCGTGATCGAGAATGTGCATCTCTGGGACGGGATAGAGGATCCGTATCTTTACACGGCAACGGCGCGTCTGGTCTCCGGGGATATGGTCAGCACGCGTTTCGGCTGCCGTGTCTATGCCTGCGATCCGGAGAAGGGCTTCTTCCTGAACGGCAGGAGCTATCCGCTTCGCGGCGTCTCCCGTCATCAGGATCTGAAGGGCAAGGGAAATGCCCTGTCTTATGAAGATCATAAAGCGGATATGGAGATCATCCGTGAGATCGGCGCGAATACCCTGCGTCTGGCGCATTATCAGCATGCACAGGAATTCTATGATCTCTGTGATGAGAACGGTATCGTTGTCTGGGCCGAGATCCCGTACATCACGATGCATATGGCGAACGGACGTGAGAATACGCTTTCGCAGATGAAAGAACTGATCACGCAGTGCTATAACCATCCTTCGATCGCTGTATGGGGACTGTCCAACGAGATCACGGCGGCCAGTCCTGTCAATGAGGATCTCCTGGAAAATCACAGACTGCTGAACGAGCTCTGTCACAGAATGGATCCGACGCGTCTGACGACGATGGCGAATGTTTTCATGCTGGAGATCGACAGTCCGATCCTCGAGATCCCGGATGTCAACAGCTATAATCTGTATTTCGGCTGGTATCTGGGCGATCTGGAGCAGAACGATGAGTTCTTTGATGAATACCACGCCAAATATCCGAACCGCTGCATCGGTTTCTCCGAATACGGAGCAGACGCGAATCCTGCCTACCACTCGCCGCATCCCGAGAAAGGGGATTATACCGAGGAATTCCAGGCACTCTATCATGAGCATATGCTGAAGCTGATCGAAGCGCGTCCTTATATCTGGGCAACCCATGCATGGAATCTCTTTGATTTTGCGGCGGACGGCCGTGATGAGGGCGGTAAGCACGGCGAGAATCAGAAAGGGCTTGTGACCTTTGACAGAAGCCTGCGAAAAGACGCTTTCTATCTATACAAAGCGGCCTGGAACCGGAAAGACGCTTTCGTTCATCTCTGCGGCAAGCGTTATGTGAACCGCGCTGAAGAAGAGACCGAGATCAAGGTCTATTCGAACCAGTCTTCTGTTTCACTGTATGTGGACGGCACTCTGATCGGTACACAGGAAGGCAAGACGGTCTTCACGTTCAGGATCCCGCTTCTGGGCGAGCATCTCGTCCGTGCGGTATCCGGCAGTGCGGAAGACAGCATGTGCATCCGCAGAGTCCCGGAACCGGATGAGAGTTATATCTTCAACAAGGCGGCGGCTTCCGTTACGAACTGGTTCGATGCGGAAGAGAACGATCCTGCTTGTTTCTCGATCATGGATACGCTTGGCGAGATCCGGCAGCATCCTAAAGCAGGAGCCGTCATCGACGCGATGATGGCAAAGCGCACAGCTGAGAGAGGCGACGTGGCTGAAGCTGTGAAAGACAATCCCGCGCTGCAGCGGATGATGGCCAGAATGACACTTGTGAGTCTGCTTAAGCAGGCTGGTGTGGATGAAGTAGGCATGAAGGGGCTTAACCGTATACTACAGGGGATAAAAAAGTGAAAAAATATGTACAGCAGATCATGCTGGGGACTGTGACTTCCAGGGAAGCACACGCCCGTGAAACATTAAAAAGAATCAAGGCCGCCGGTTACGACGGCCTTGAACTGAATCGGTTCATGGTTCATCCAAGCTCTCTGATGGTACGGATGCTTACCCGTGCGGCCGGCATGCCGACGGGAAAAGGCGGTAATCTGGACTGGAATGCTTTGCTCAAAGAGAGCGGACTGACAGCTGCCAGTCTGCACGCTGATCTGGGCTCGCTGGAACGTGACGCAGAGGAGATCATTACAGAAGCCCGGGCTTTCGGGACAGATAAGATCGTGATCACCGGAATGTACCGTTTTGACTATGGGAACGAAGAGACCGTTAAGGAACTGGCCAGGCGTCTGAATAAAGCCGGACAGGAACTGAAAGATGCCGGGCTGTCTCTCCTGTATCATAACCATAATGCAGAGCTGCTGAAGGTACGGCCGGACCGCTGTGCCTATGACGTACTGATAGATGAAACCGATCCTGAATATGTAGGGTTCGAATTCGACAGTTACTGGTTCACCGACGGAGGGGCCGACGCAAAAGTCTGGATGCGGAAGCTTGGCCAGAGAATGAAACTCTGGCATGTGACGGACAGAGGAACAAGACGGAACGGGTCTGTCATGACGCCGATCCTTAAGGCGGACAGCATGGAACTCGGCACCGGCAATATGGATCTTGCCGGACTGAAAGAGATTGCACTTGCAAACGGTATTGAAGGTGTTGTGCTGGAGAGTCACAGAAACTGGATCGGCAAGGATCCGCTGAAGAGCCTGGAGCTTTCGGCGGAATGGCTGAAGAGAGAATTATAACATGAAGAATACAATGATTCGGAACAGATTGCCGCGGGAGTGGTTTGCGGAATGGATCGATCCCGAGCCGGCATACGACGGCAAAGAGCGCAGACCGGCATCCGTATTGAGAAGAAGATTTTCGGTGGATGTTCCTTCAGCCGGAGATGCAGCCGACGCGGTCCTCTATATTACCTGTCACGGTCTGTATGAAGCTGTCATCAACGGACGGCGCGTCGGTGAATTTGTACTGGCGCCGGGGACGGGAGACTATCACAAACGACTGACCGTACAGGCATATGACGTTTCCGGACTGCTTGTGCCGGGAGAAAATGAGATCACCGTAACGCTCGGTGACGGATGGTACAGAGGCTCTGTCGGTATCGACGGTCTGACGGATTATTACGGGACGGATCTGGCGTTGCTGTGCCAGCTTGAGATCAGCGGAAATGCGGTATTGATCAGTGACGCGGATTGGGAAGCGAGCCAGAACGGACCTGTGCGGACCAATGACCTGCAGCAGGGCGAAGTATACGATGCCCGGATGGAAAATGTCACAGACTGGCACGGCGTGACGGTACGGGATTACGGATACGGGAATCTGCAGCAGACGGAGAGCGTACCGGTCATAGAGCAGGAGTGTTTTGAGGGGAAAATCCTCCGGACGCCTGACGGCAGTACGGTTATCGATTTCGGACAGAATCTTGCGGGATATACCGAACTGCGTGTAAACGCGAAGGCCGGACAGAAGATCACGCTCCGGCACGGAGAAACGCTGGATGAAAACGGCAATTTCACGCAGAAGAACTTTGACCCGGGCGACCGGAACGCGAACGGTATTCCGCAGAAGACGGAATATATCTGCAAAGACGGTCTGAACGTGTATAAACCGCATTTTGCGATCTATGGCTTCCGGTATGCCAAGGTAGAGACGGATATCGATCTCAGCGATGCGCGTTTTACCGCTATCGCGGTCTATTCGGAGATGCGGCAGACAGGAACGTTTGAATGCGGGAACAATGATGTGAACCGCCTTTTTATGAACAGTCTGTGGAGCATGCGCTCCAATTTCTGCGATATCCCGACGGACTGCCCGACAAGGGAACGCGCGGGATGGACGGGCGACGCAGGTGTTTTTGCACCGACAGCCGTATATCTGGCCGACTGTCTGCCCGTGTTCCGGAAATGGCTTGACGAGTGCAGGATGGCGCAGAGAGACGATGGGCTCGTACAGAATATCGCGCCTGTCAACAATTCCGGCAGTATGATCTCAAATCTGCTGCAGGGATCAGCCGGATGGGGGGACGCTTGCATCCTTGTACCGTGGGCGCTTTATGAGGCATACGGGGACAGAACGATCCTGGAAGAAAACTATGATATGATGAAGGGGTGGCTTGCCTTTACGGAGAAACGCGCGAAGAAGACACGCCTTCAGAATCTGATGAATCCGTATAAGAAGTACCTTGTGGACGAGGGCTTCCATTTCGGCGAATGGTGCCAGCCGGATATCGATAACGGTGCCGCGATGAAGAAAGTCATGATGACCGGAGCGCCGGAAGCCGCGACAGCTTATTTCTACCGTTCGGCATCCCTGATGGCGCGGATCGCGGAAATGCTCGGATATGACGTCGATGCGAAGCGATACGAAGAACTTGCGCAGAACGTGAAAAAAGCCTACCGGTACACCTGTACAAAGGACGGCAGAATCACGTCCGACCGTCAGTGCGAGTATGTCCGTCCGATCGCTTTCGGACTTGTTGACGGAGATGAAGCGCAGACGGCAGCGGATGATCTCGACCGCCTCGTCAGGGAGAACGGTTATCATCTGAATACCGGATTCCTGTCGACGCCGGATCTGTGCGGTGTACTTGCGGACCACGGACATACCGATACGGCTTACAGGCTTCTCCTGCAGGAAGACTGTCCCGGATGGCTCTATGCGGTGAAAAAAGGCGCGACAACGATCTGGGAGACCTGGGACGGCGTGCGGCAGGACGGAACCGTACATGACTCACTGAATCATTATTCCTACGGCGCTGTCACGGGCTGGCTTTTCAGCGGAGTATGCGGCATCCGGATGGACGCAGGGAAACTGACTATTGCACCGCATCCGCACCCATCGCTTGGTTACGCGAAGGCAGCCTGGGATTCTCCGTACGGACGGATCGAGAGTGCCTGGCATTACGAGGACGGCACCTGTCACTATTCATTTACAGTCCCGGAAGGCATTACGGCAAGAACTATCCTCCCGGACGGCAGAGAAGAATTATTAACCGCAGGAGAACATCAGTTATGAAATATTACTGCAATCCGCTCAATATCAACTATCGCTATCAGTTCAACGCGGATCCCAGACTGCACGGGAGACTTCAGATCTGCCGGGAAGCGGCGGATCCGTCCATGATCTGCTATGAAGGACGCTATTATATTTTCGCGTCGATGACGCTTGGCGTATGGGTATCGGATGACCTGGTGCATTGGGAGAATCACAGACTGCCGGAGGATCTGCCGCTTTATGACTATGCGCCGGATGTACGCGTTATCGACAGCTATGTGTATTTTTCCGCATCGAACCGCGAGCATCCGTGCAGCTACTATCGTACGAAAGATGTTCTGAACGGCCCGTACGAGAAGATCGAAGGGACTTTCCCGTTCTGGGATCCGAACCTTTTCCGGGATGATGACGGCCGGCTGTATTTCTACTGGGGCTGTTCCAATATGACGCCTGTTTACGGAACTGAGCTTGATCCGGAAACAATGAAGCCGATCGGCGAGAAAAAGGAACTTATCCACGGAGACCCGGACCGGATCGGTTTTGAGAGGATCGGCGAGGACAACTCTAAGCTGCCTGTCAGTGACGAAGAGGTGGAAGCGCGTTATCAGGCTTTTGTCAAACGGCAGGGTGTGCCGGAATCGATGCTGCCTCCGGAGGTAAAGCCTCTGATCCGGGGGATGCTTTCCGACAGACCGTATATCGAAGGAGCATGGATGGACAAGCACTGCGGGAAGTATTATCTGCAGTTTGCCTGTTCCGGGACACAGTATAATACGTATTCGGACGGTGTCTATGTGGGAGACGGTCCGCTTGGATCTTTCCGGCTTGCTGATAATAATCCGTATTCCTATAAGCCGGGCGGATTCCTGCCGGGAGCAGGCCACGGTTCCACGATGCAGGATGAACAGGGAAACTGGTGGCATACGGCTACGATGAGGATCTCGGTACATCATGATTTCGAGCGGCGTGTCGGTCTGTGGCCCGCCGGTTTCGACGCGGACGGAGAGCTCTATTGCAATCAGCGGTACGGAGACTGGCCGATGACGCTCTCCGGGTTCAGACAGGACGCGTGGCGTGATCCGGAATGGATGCTTCTGAGCTCAAAGAAAACCGTGACGGCATCTTCTTATGTGCCAGGACACGAGCCGGATAAAGCAGCAGAGGAGAACGTCAGGACCTGGTGGAGGGCAGCCGGCTGCGGACGTGATGAATGGCTTTGCATGGATCTTGGCAAAAAGTATAAGGTTCATGCGGTCCAGGTGAATTTTGCCGACGATGAGATCGGGATACCCTGTCCCGGCGAGATCCGTCCCGGATCACAGGCACGCTATATAGAAGAAGCCGATACCGTGACACAGTGGAAACTGGAAGGATCCGAGGACGGCACGGACTGGTTTATTATAGAGGACAAGACCGGCGCGGCAACGGATCTGACACACGATCTGATCGTCCGGGAGGAAGGATTTACGGCTCGTTTCCTGCGGCTGAGCAGCATGTCCGTTCCTTATGGGCAGAATCCCTGTATCTCAGGGCTCCGCGTCTTCGGCCTTGGAGACGGAAAAGCGCCTGCAGTACCGGATTTCACGGCAGTACGGCAGGGAGATATCGATATGAATGTACAGATCACGGAGCAGAATGATACGGTCGGATACAATATCCTGTTCGGCTCTGCACCTGATAAACTGTATCATAATTACATGGTTTTTGAAGCCGGAGAAAAGCGTATCGGCGCCTTGATCAGGGACAGACATTACTATGTCCGCGTAGACGCTTTCAATGAAAACGGAATAACAGAAGGAGTCGTCAAGGAGGTTTAACATGGCATTTCCCAAAGGATTCATGATCGGCGCGGCAACGGCCGCGCATCAGGTGGAAGGCAACAATATTCACAGTGACTACTGGGCACAGGAACAGATGCCGCATTCAAGCTTCTCTGAGAAAAGCGGTGATGCCTGTGATCATTACAACCGTTATGAAGAGGACATTCGGCTCCTGGCGGATGCCGGTCTGAACGCCTATCGCTTTTCTGTTGAATGGGCCCGCATCGAACCGGAAGAAGGCAGATTTGACGAAAAAGAAATCGGGCACTACCGCGATGTGATCCGGTGCTGCAAAGCGCATGACGTCGAACCGATCGTGACATTGCTGCATTTTACAAGCCCTGTCTGGCTCATCCGGAAAGGCGGTTGGGAAGCGGAGACGACGATCGGTTATTTCCGCCGCTATGCTGCCTATGTAACAGAAAAGCTCGGCAGCGAACTCCGGTATATCTGCACGATCAACGAAGCAAACATGGGCCTTCAGATCGCGACCCTTTCGAAGCGCTACAAGCTGATGGCCGAGCAGGCCGCGAAACATGCCGCAGCGGCAAAGAATGCTGAAGGAAAAGTCCAGGTCGGAATGAATTTCGAGAAGATGATGGAGAACATGAAATATGCGGCGATGGAGAATGCTGCTGTTTTCGGCACGCCGCAGCCGCAGATTTTTGTCGGTTCCCGTACACCGGAGGGAGACGCGCTTGTCTTCCGCGCGCATCAGGCCGCAAAAGAAGCGATCAAGGAGATCTGTCCGGATATCAAGGTCGGGATCACGCTTTCTATGCATGATATCCAGGCGGCCGCCGGCGGAGAAGCGTTTGCGGAAGCGGCCTGGGATGAGGAGTTCAGACATTATCTGCCATATATTCAGGATGATGATTTCCTGGGCGTGCAGAATTATACACGTACAGAGTACGGACCGCAGGGACAGATGCCATGTCCGGAAGGCGCTGAGCTGACGCAGATGGAATATGAGTTCTATCCGGAAGCGCTGGAGCATGTAATCCGCAAGGTCCACGAGGATTTTAAGGGCGATCTGATCGTGACAGAGAACGGTATTGCTGTCTCCGACGACAGCCGCCGTGTGGAATTTATCCGCCGCGCGATGGCGGGTGTTGAGAACTGTCTGCAGGATGGAATCCCGGTTAAGGGCTACTGTTACTGGAGCCTGATGGACAATTTCGAGTGGCAGAAAGGCTTCAGCATGACCTTCGGCCTGATCAGTGTGGACCGTGCGACGCAGGAGAGAACATCCAAGGAGAGCCTGGCTTTTCTGGGCAGATACGCGCAGTAATATTCCCTGACAGGTCAGACCGGAATCAGCAGACCTATTGATTTTATCTCCGGAAGTGAGTATAATTGATTTATAACAAGGGCTCCGGCTTGCTGCCGGGACCCTGATGGGACCGTCTGATTACAGCCTGATTATAAACCGCGGAGAAAGGGAGAACATTATGATTGAATGGAAGAACTTTGACACGACAGCTGCGTACGCCAAACTGAACGGACTGAAAGATAAAGTCGTATTGAAGGAAGTCATGGCCGGTGAGAACGGTGCGGAGCGTGTGGCTAAGTACCAGGTACCCATGTCAAACGGACTGACATACAATTTTGCCGCTAAGGAAGTCGACGACGAAGTGCTTGACGCACTGTGCGGACTCGCGAAGGAAGCACAGCTCGCTGAAAAATACGAAGCGCTCTACAACGGAGAGGTCGTAAATACCGGCGAAAAACGCCTGGTGCTGCATCAGCTCACACGCGGGCAGCTCGGCAGGGACGTTTTTGCAGACGGTGTCAATAAACGTGATTTCTACGTCGGAGAGCAGAAAAAGGCGGCCGATTTCGCGGAACGTGTGCATAATGGCGAGATCACCAATGCTGCCGGAGAGAAGTTTACGACGGTCGTGCAGATCGGTATCGGCGGCAGCGACCTCGGTCCGCGCGCTATGTATATCGCGCTGGACAACTGGGCCAGGAAAAACGGCTGCAGCTATATGGAAGCACGTTTTATCAGCAATGTGGATCCTGATGACGCAGCAAGCGTGCTGAACGGTATCGACGTAGCGCATTCCCTGTTCGTACTGGTATCCAAATCCGGCACGACGCTTGAGACGCTGACGAATGAGTCATTCGTTAAGGACGCTCTGAAGAAGGCAGGACTGGATCCTTCCCGTCACATGGTCGCCGTTACCAGCGAGACTTCACCGCTTGCGGCAAGCAAAGATTATCTGGCTGCTTTCTTCATGGACGATTATATCGGCGGAAGATATTCTTCCAGCTCCTGCGTAGGCGGCGTGGTACTGTCGCTTGCGTTCGGACCGGAGGTATTTGCCCGCTTCCTGAAAGGTGCCGCGGATGAGGATGTCCTGGCCAAGAATCCCGATCCGATGCAGAATTCAGCCATGCTGGACGCGCTGATCGGTGTGTTTGAGCGCAATATCAAGGATTATCCGGTTACGGCCGTGCTGCCGTATTCGCAGGCACTGTCCCGCTTCCCGGCGCACCTGCAGCAGCTCGACATGGAGAGCAACGGTAAGTCCGTGAACCGTTTTGGCGAGCCTGTTCCTTATGTGACAGGACCTATCATCTTCGGCGAGCCGGGAACGAACGGTCAGCATTCGTTCTATCAGCTGCTCCATCAGGGTAAGACAATCGTTCCGCTGCAGTTCGTCGGATTCAAGAACAGCCAGCTCCATCAGGACGTGCTGATCCAGAACACCACAAGCCAGCAGAAGCTCGGAGCCAACGTAGCGGCGCAGATCATGGCATTTGCCTGCGGCAAGGATGACGAGAATCCCAACAAGACCTTTGCCGGCGGACGTCCTTCCAGCATCATCATCGGTGAGGAGCTGACTCCGGAATCACTCGGCGCGCTGCTGGCGCATTTCGAGAACAAAGTCATGTTCCAGGGATTTGTCTGGAACATCAACAGTTTCGATCAGGAAGGCGTGCAGCTGGGCAAGGTACTGGCTCAGCGCGTATTGGCGCACAATACCGACGGGGCGCTTAAAGCCTACAGCGATCTCCTGAATATCTAAAGATCTGCCGTCAGCCGGACGACCGGCTGACGGTTTTTTGTTTTGGAGGATACGGGTTCTGATCCTGAAACACGGTAAAATTGAGAATCGTTCCCAAATCTATTGACAGACGCAATTCTGTCCGATATAATTGGGAATGATTCTCATATTTATATAAAGGACAGAATGCATCAGATGAAAAAACTGATTTCTATAGTTACAGTTGTTCTGCTGGTTTGCGGTATTGCAGCGTGTGGGCCGGCTGTTCCGCAGAAAACGGACAGTCAGGATACACTTACGGTCGTGACGACGATCTTTCCTGAATATGACTGGGTCCGGAATCTTGTTAACGGCAGGAAGGGCAAAACGGAGGTCCTGGGACTTTTTGAGAGCGGAACGGATATGCACAGCTTTCAGCCGTCTGTGGAGGATATCCTGACGATCTCGAACTGCGATCTCTTCATCTACGTCGGCGGGGAATCCGACAAGTGGGTGAGAGACGCGCTGGACGAAGCCGTGAATCCGGATATGGCTGTCGTCAGCCTTCTGGAGGCGCTCGGCGACAAGGCCAAGGAAGAAGAACTTACCGAAGGTATGGAAGGCGAAGCCGGACCGGATGACAGCGAAGACGAAGCAGAGTACGATGAGCACGTGTGGCTTTCGCTCAGGAACGCAGCTTTCCTGACAGATGAGATTGCCAAAGCTCTTGCGGAAGCGGACAGCGGCAATGCTGAACTCTACAGGGAGAACGCGGAAGCGTACAGACAGAAGCTTGAAGCACTTGACGCAAAGTACCAGGAAGCTGTCGAGTCTGCAAAGGTGAAGACGCTTCTTTTCGGCGACAGGTTCCCGTTCCGCTATCTTGTCGACGACTACGGACTGGATTATTATGCGGCTTTCGCCGGCTGTTCCGCTGAGACAGAGGCCAGTTTTGAGACGATCGTCTTTCTGGCAGACAAAGTGGATGAACTGTCGCTTCCCGCGATCCTGACGATCGAGGGGACGGATCACAGGATCGCTGAGACGATCAGGGACAATACAGCCTCACGGAGCCAGCAGATCCTGGTCTTGGATTCCATGCAGTCCGTTTCTGCGGAGGATATGGAGAACGGCGCGACATATCTTTCGGTCATGGAGCGGAATCTCGAGGTGCTGAAAAGCGCTCTGGAATAAAGATAACCGGCTTGATCCGGACATTCTGAAAGGGGTCATATATATGCAGTACAGAAAAGACAGATACGGGAAAGAGCTGTCCATGCTTGGATACGGATGCATGCGGTTCACAAAGAAGAACGGAAACATCGATCTGGAGAAAGCAGAGAAAGAGATCCTCGCGGCTTATGAGGCAGGCGTGAATTATTATGATACTGCTTATATCTACCCCGGCAGCGAGGCAGCGCTTGGCGAGATCCTTGAGAGAAACGGACTGCGGGACAAGGTCAACATCGCGACAAAACTGCCGCAGTACCTGATCCGGAACAACGCGGCGCTGGATAAGTATTTCGGCGAGGAGCTCACACGCCTGCGGACGGATCATGTCGATTATTATCTGATGCATTTCCTGACCGACCTACACATGTGGGAGAAGCTCAAGAAGGTCGGCGTGCTGGAGTGGATCGGGGAGAAGAAAAAGTCAGGCGCCATCCGGAATATCGGTTTCTCCTATCACGGCAATACGGAGAATTTCCTGAAGATCCTGAACGATTACGATTGGGATTTCTGCCAGATCCAGTATAACTATCTGGACGAAGTGTCCCAGGCAGGAGTAGACGGACTTAAGGCCGCCGCGGCAAAAGGTATCCCGATCATCATTATGGAACCGCTCCGCGGAGGCAAACTCGTCAATATGCTGCCGGAGAAAGCCCGAAAAGCCATGCAGGCAAGCGGCAGAGGCTGGTCGCCGGCAGAGTGGGCTTTCCGCTGGCTGTACAATCAGCCGGAAGTGACGGTCGTCCTCTCCGGCATGAATTCTCTGGAGATGGTGCGGGAGAACTGCCGGACCGCATCCGAAGCCACGGCAGGGGAGCTGACGGCTGCGGATCTTGGCGTACTTGAAGAAGTCAGACGGAGCATCTGGGAAGGAGAGAAAGTCGGCTGCACCGGCTGCCGCTACTGCATGCCCTGCCCCAAAGGCGTGGATATTCCCGGGATTTTCCGCTGTTATAACGCGATGTATATGGAGTCGAAACTCCAGGGCAGATCACAGTACATTCAGACGGTCACGCTTACAAAAACACCGACATTTGCCACACAGTGCATCGAATGCGGCAAGTGCGAACAGCATTGCCCGCAGGGCATTCACATTCGTGAGAAGCTGAAAGAAGCCGATAAGGCGCTCCGTCCGCTTCCGTACAGGATCGCGATCAACGTGGCCAGGAAATTCATGCTCAGATAAGACTGCAGACGTCAGCATTAGAAAAGGGAAAGCTCCGCATCAGGGCTTTCCCTTTTTTGTGATGACCGTCTTGTAATAAACCGTTTTCTGATGATATGTCTGTCCGGACCGTTTTATTTAACTGTGATTTTGATATCCCCGGTATCCGTCGTGATCTTGCATTTTCCGCCGGAAGTCGATTCAGGAACGTCAATATGGCCGGTATCGCTTTTTGCGATAAATACTTTGTCGGAGAGAAGAGTGCCGGTCACATCCCCGGTATCTGTGGTGATGATGAGCTCTGCGGCATCGCAGCTGTCAAAACGGACGTCACCGGTAGAACGTTTGATCTGAATCTGCGCTGCGGCGGTCAGATTTTTCATGGTGATATCGCCGGTGCTTCCGGTCGAGGTCAGAATCCTGCAGGTTACGTCCTTCAGATATGTTTTGCCGGTGGTAACGCTCACGTTGAGATCTTCAGCGCAGGTGACTGCAGTGACGGTAACTCTGCCTGTATGGACGGAGAGGTCCAGCTTCGCGGCAGCGAGATCTGTAAGACTGATATCGCCGGTATCGGTGATGGCCTTGATCTGTCCCGAAACAGAAGCCTGACAGCTGATGTCCCCGGTATCGGCAGTAATATCGATTCCCGCAAACGTGAAATCTTTCGGAATCGTGATATCGCCGGTGTCATCATCGATCGTCAGGGCAGCATATCCACTCTGCGGCAGATAGATCGTGATCTCAGGAGACTTGGAGAAGAAGGAAAAACGCTCGACCCAGTTCCTGTTATCGATTTTCTTGACCGTCAGGGTATTGTTCTCGACAGAAACCGTATAATCGACCTTCGGATCATCGGTGATCACTGTTTGGCATTTCCCGTTGTCAGACCGTTTGAATTCGATATCGGCTGTATCGGAACGGATGGAAATATTCGCAAAACTTTCATTGATGTCAATGGTACGGGTCTCGTTCTTTGCAGATTCAAACGCGAAGAAATCCCAGTCCTTCGCAGACATGACGCCTGAGAAGCCGATTACACCGACCAGTATTAGAACGATTCCGATAACAAGCCAGGCTTTCGTTGAACTTTTCATTTTGAGTTCTCCTTTCTGAGAAACAGGGATTTAATGCCGAGTGCAACCTTTTTGGTCAGATACAGAGCGCCTTTAGCGGCTGCGATGCATCCGAAGAAGAGAAGAATGGACAGTCCGGAGAGCAGGACGGCCGCGCTGATCAGTAAGAGTCCAAACAGCAGATTGCCCTGGAAGATCTGTATAAAACCGACTATGACGCCGGCGAAAGCTCCGGCTATGCAGGCGATTTCAACTGCCCACAGGACCAGGATCACGGACCAGATGACAACGTATACAGAGAAGATTACAGCAAACGCCGCGATCAGCAGGGGGAACCAGAGCGGGAAGCCGAGGATGAGCAGGATCACTTCCCAGGCGCGCATGCGCGGACGGGATTTGATCTGTTCCCTGACAAGACGGGGGAGAGGTGTCTCCGCAATGATCTGCGATATGATGGTGTCCACCGGTCCTATCCCAGCCACCGCGGCTTCTTCCGTCAGGCCTTCCTCCATCCGGTCGTCGATCATTTCGCTGTAGAAACTTACACGCTCCTCAATATCATCCTGCGGTAGACCATACAGGCCGGCACGCAGCTGATCCAGAAAAATCTGTTTAGTCATTCTGATGATCCTCCTTTGTAACGAACTGATAGATGGACTGGATCTCTTTCCAGTCTTCTTTGAAGTCATCAATGCGGTTCAGCCCCGCGGCTGTTATGTGGTAGTATTTCCGGAGCCGGCCGTCGTGCTCGACACTGCGGACGGTCAGCATCTCTGCCGATTCAAGCCTTTTGAGTATGGTATATAAGGTTGATTCGGAGAGTTCGGTATACGGCTTCAGATCCTTGATGATCTTATAGCCGTAGGAGTCTTCGTCTTTGATTGCGGCCAGCACGCAGACGTCCAGGAGACCACGTTTTAGCTGAATATCCATGTCATACCTCCCTTCACGGTATACATCGTATCACGAGGTATTAAATCTGTCAATACTTTTT
The DNA here is from genome assembly GCA_017441925.1 of Bacillota bacterium. Lineage (GTDB taxonomy): Bacteria > Bacillota > Clostridia > Lachnospirales > Bianqueaceae > RUG12817. Next base: position 253,064 of record JAFRUE010000002.1, on the reverse strand, counting down.
TTAGTTTTTTCAAAAGAGACGAAAAGCCGCAGAATGTGCTATAATAGATTTATAGATTACGACAATCAGGATAAGAATAAAGGAGGCCAACGATGAAACCGATTCGTGTTCTGCCAAACAATCCGTCCATGGAAGGGATCTGCACCCTGATCCCCAATGTAGAATTTGCCTGCCCGGACGGTATCAGTCTGAAACTTCATCTGATCATGCCCCTTCCGGCGGAGACACCGGCCGGCAGCCCGGCAGGGGAGACAATAAAAAAGCGGTATCCGCTGATCGTGTTCGTTCAGGGTTCCGCCTGGGTCAAGCCCAATCAGAATTTTGAGATTCCGCAGCTATCGTGGTTCGCGCGCAGAGGCTATGTCGTCGCGACCGTTACGCACCGGACCTGCTTTGAAGCGGCTGCGCCGGCTTTCCTGCAGGACGTAAAGAGCTCGATCCGTTTCCTGCGCGCGCATGCGGACGAATACTCGATTGATCCGGAGCGGGTGGCCGTCTGGGGCACCTCGTCCGGCGGCAATACCGCGCTGCTCGTCGGCGTGACCGGCGGCATGCCGGAGCTTGATGCCGGAGACAACCTGGATCAGTCGAGTGAAGTTAAGGCTGTGGTCGACTGCTTCGGACCGACAGATCTTGTAAAAATGGCAACAAAGCAGTATGTCGACGAGAACGGTGAGCCCGTCCGAGAGGGTCAGAATATCTTCGAAGCGCTTGCAGGACATGCGCTCTCCGCACATGATCTGCCCGGACTTGAGCCGCTTCGCCGGATCAGTCCGATCAGCTATGTCGAGCCCGGGAAGAATTTCCCGTCGTTCTTTATCCTGCACGGTGACGCGGATCCTGTTGTGCTCTATGAGGATAGCGTTGCTATGTACGAAAAGCTGATCGACAGCGGCTATGATGCGGAAATGCTGCGTGTAACAGGCGCGCCGCATGAGGGATCGTTCTGGAGCCGGGCGCTGCATGAAGAGGTCGCGGCATTCCTCGACGCTCATCTGTAAAAACGGCGTTGGTTGTCCCGGAAAGGAGCATTTCTGCCCATTCCGCGAAGCAACGCTACTAACGGAGCAGAATCTTCCGGGCTGAGTGATGTTATACGGATCTGCGAATGATCAGTGATGTGCCGATCTCTATCTTGATCGGATAGGCATCTTTTCGTTCTATCATCTCTATCAGACGTCTGATCGCGGTCTTGCCCATGATGTGTTTTGGCACCTGTACGGTGGTCAGCGGCGGATCCATAAAAGCGCAGTGGGGGATATCGTCAAAGCCGATCAGGGCAACATCTTCCGGGATCCGGTATCCGGCTTCTTTCAGCGCTTTCATAGCACCGATCGCGATATGGTCATTATCGGCAAAATAACAGCGTGCGGGGATTTCACCGTTTTCCAGAAGCTGTTTCATATCAGCGTAAGCTCCGTCCTGCGACGGTGTCAGACGATGGACCAGTGATTTGGAAGTAGACATGCCGTTTGCCCGGATGGCTTTGTAAAATCCGTCTGCGCGCTCTTCAAAATTCCCGATGGAATAGGCAGAGCGCAGATATCCCGGCTGTGTCCTGGTTTTTTTGATCAGATAGGATGCCGCCAGATAGGCACCCTGGATATTGTTGATGATGACACAGTTATAAGAGGCGGTTTCAAAATAAGAGTCCAGCAGCAGCACCGGGATCCCGATGCGGGAAAAACGGGAGAGCGAAGCAGCGTCCATTTCGGTCGCAAGCAGGATAATTCCCTTAAAATCTGCTTTGGACAGGAGATAAAGCTGGTTGTCCAGTTCTTCGTCTTCGTATAAATAACGGATCACGAGGTCAAAATGGGCTTTCTTGCAGGCAGCGCTGATACCGTCGGTCAGATCAGAGAAAAAAGGCGTGTCTCCCACGACAGCTCCGCTTTTTTTGTAGACAGCAAAACAGAAGCTGCCCCTAAGCTCATTGCCGTAAGCTGCTTTACGCGTGAAATCGTAACCTCTGCGCTTGGCTTCGGAAAGGATCTTGCGTCTGGTGGCGGTACTGACTCCCGGCTTATCATTCAGTGCCATAGATACGGCGGCTTCGGACAGACCCAGTGCGGCTGCGATGTCTTTTGCTGTTGTTTTCAACTGAATCACCTCATCTATATTATACAGAATTAAGCGAATTAAGTAAAGAAATACTTAAGATTCTGTAGAAATTAAGTCAATGCAATAGTATAGTATCATATAGGAAAGCAAATCACGGCAGGAAACTGCTGTTCAGGAATAAAACAAGGAGGATTACTATGAAAGCCAACATCAAACTCGGTTACGCACCGACACGCCGCGCGATCTTCAGCGCACCGGCAGCAGTAGAGTACCGGAATCTGACCGCCGCCCGTCTTAAGGAGATCGGAGTGGATTTCGTGGACATCGACGATATCAACGAGGAAGGTCTGCTCTATGACGACGCGGGGCTTGAAGCCATCGCCGCAAAGTTCAAACGCGAGAAAGTGGACGGACTGTTCCTGCCGCACGCGAATTTCGGCACCGAGTATGAGTGCGCGCGTCTGGCCAAAGAGCTCGGCGTTCCTGTCCTGCTCTGGGGTCCGCGCGACGAGCGGCCGGATGCGAACGGCATGCGCCTGCGCGACAGCCAGTGCGGACTTTTCGCGACCGGCAAGGTCCTGCGCCGTTTCCGCGTGCCTTTCACCTATATGAATAACTGCAATCTGACGGATCCCGAGTTTGAGCGGGGCATCAAAGATTTTCTCGCCGTGTGCAACGTAGTCAGAGTTTTCCGCCACATCCGCATCCTGCAGATCGGGCCGCGTCCTTTTGACTTCTGGTCCACCATGTGCAATGAAGGCGAGCTGCTTGAGAAATTCAATATCCAGCTTGCGCCGATCCCGCTGCCGGAGCTTTACGCCGAAATGCGTAAATGGCGCGAGGAGAAGACAGAAGTGGAGAAGGTCGTCGCCTACTGCCATGAGAATATGACCTGTAATATTTCCGAGGATTATCTGCATAATGTGGCAGAGCTTAAAGTCGCCATGAAAGCGCTCGCGGAGAAGTACGGATGCAACGCTGTCGCGATCCAGTGCTGGAACGCGCTGCAGGACGAGATCCACATCATGCCCTGCGCGGCCAATTCTCTGCTCAATGAAGAGGGCATCCCGGTCGTATGCGAAACGGATATCCACGGTGCTGTTTCCCAGCTGATCGCGGAGGCCGCGACACTGAACGAGCGGCGCGTCATGTTCTCCGACTGGACCGTGCGCCATCCCGACAACGATAACGGCGAGCTGCTGCAGCACTGCGGTCCCTGGCCGATTTCCGTCGCGAAAGAAAAACCGACCATCTGTGTGCCGGTCGCTTTCCCAGAGAACGGCGCGGTCAGCGCCGAGGCCAAGCACGGCCCGATGAGCCTGGTCCGTTTTGACGGCGATGAAGGTGAGTATTCGATCCTGCTCGGCCATGCGAGAGGCATTGAAGGCCCCTGGACGCGCGGCACGTACGTCTGGGTCGAGGTCGCGAACCTGAAGCGGCTTGAGGCAAAAGTCGTTGAAGGCCCGTATATCCATCATGTCGCGGCGATCCACGGCGACGTGGTTCCGGTCGTGTATGAAGCCTGTAAGTATATCGGTGTTAAGCCTGACCTGTACGATCCGATCGAAGACAAGGTCAAGGCATATCTTCACGGCGAAGACGTGATATTTGACGAGGTATAAGGATGACAAATAAAGAATTGTCGGTATTGGCCTATGAGCTGCGTAAGAAGACTGTCGACGTGATCATGGGCGCCGGAGCCGGTCATATCGGCGGGGACATGAGTGTGATGGATGTGCTCGTCATGCTGTATTTCAAGCATATGAATATCTCGCCGGAGAATCAGGATGACCCCGGCAGGGACAGATTTGTCCTGAGCAAAGGACACTCCGTCGAGAGCTACTACACAGTCCTGTCCGAAAAAGGCTTCTTCGACTATGAGACTTATAAGAACACGTTTTCCCGCTACGGCAGCGAATTCATCGGACATCCGCACAATACGCTGCCGGGCGTGGAGATGAATTCCGGATCGCTCGGGCATGGGCTGCCGGTCAGTATCGGCATGGCACTGGCAGGCAAAATGGATCAGGCTTCGTACAGGGTCTATACGGTCATGGGTGATGGAGAGCTTGCCGAAGGCAGTGTCTGGGAAGGCGCGATGGCAGCAGGGCATTATAAGCTTGACAATCTCTGTGCCGTTGTGGATCGCAATGGACTGCAGATCTCCGGTTCCACGGAGGATGTCATGAGCCACGAGCCGCTTGCAGAGCGCTTTGCAGCGTTCGGCTGGCACGTGATCGAGTGCGATGGCAACGATATGGACAGTCTGGACGCGGCTTTTAGCGAAGCAAAGTGCACCAAAGGACAGCCGAGCGTGGTGATCGCGCATACAGTGAAGGGACGCGGTTCTGCTGTGATGGAGAACAAGGCACCCTGGCATCATAAGGTGCCGACTGCCGAAGAATATGCTAGGATCGAAGCAGATCTTGAGACACGGAAGGAGGAACTGGCCCATGCATAAGCTGCCTGAACTGAATACTGTCGGCAACAAAATCCCGAATAGGCAGGCGATTTGCGATACATTAATGGCCGCGGCGGCAGACGACCGCAATGTGGTCGCCCTGTGCAGCGACTCCCGCGGATCCGCTTCTATGACGCCGTTTTTCAACGCATTTCCACAGCAGAGCATTGAGGTCGGCATCGCGGAGCAGAATCTGGTAAGCATCTCCGCAGGACTGGCCAAGTGCGGCAAAAAGCCCTATGCTTTTTCGCCGGCGTGTTTCCTCTCGACAAGAAGCTATGAACAGGCCAAGATCGACTGTGCCTATTCGGATACGAATGTGAAGCTGATCGGTATCTCCGGCGGCGTGAGCTACGGTGCGCTGGGCATGAGCCATCACAGTGCTCAGGATATTGCGGCGTTCTCGGCCATCCCGAATATGCGCGTATATCTTCCTTCCGACCAGCATCAGACCGCGAAGCTGATCCGGGCACTGCTGACGGATCAGAAATGCGCCTACGTACGCGTAGGCCGCAATCCGGTGGAGGATATTTATTCTGCGGAGAACTGTCCCTTTGAGATGGACAAAGCGACGGTACTCTGCGACACGGAGAATCCGGACGCCGCAATCGTGGCCTGCGGTGAGATGGTGCGTCCTGCGATCGAAGCGGCGAAAGCGCTCGCGGCATCGGGCATTCACGCGGCGGTTGTGGATATGTACTGCGTAAAACCCTTTGATACCGAGGCAATCCTGAAACTTGCACCGACGGTAAAAGGTTATGTTACGGTCGAGGAGCATGCTCCGTTCGGCGGGCTGGGCTCCATGGTCAGTCAGGCCGTGGCGGCTGCCTGCCCGAAGAGAGTCGTCAATCTCGCGCTGCCTGACGCACCGGTCATTACCGGTACTTCTAAAGAAGTCTTTGACACGTACGGGCTGAATGCCGAGGGAATCCGGCAGGCGGTCCGGTCCCTGTTTGCGTAAGGAACTCATGAAGCGGTACCGCACGTCCGGCGCCGCTTCTTTTTTCGGAAATTACTGACAACACTTTGCCTTTCTCAAACGGAAAGCCGCAGGAAAGGAAGGCGCTGATGATCACGGAACTGAATACCGTATACCGGGCGGAACTGATGAAATACTGCTCGATGATCTGCGTGGCCGGTCAGCCGCTATTCTCGCCGAACGTGTCAGAGAAAACAATGAAATCAGTCGTTTTTCACGGTTTTCTGACAGAATTACAGAACAGAATTATAGAACAGAAAACAGCCTTGCTTGATACATGTTCAGGCAAGGCTGTAGTATTGTGCTGAAACAGGGCGTTTTAGATCACGCCGCCGCCCATGACGAAGCCGTTCTGATACAGGACGACCGACTGACCGGGGGTCACCACCCGCACCGGCGATGCAAAAGTCACCAGAACCTCGTCTTCACCGGTCCGTTCGACGCGGCAGCCGCAGCCGCGGTGATTGTAATTGATCTTGGCTTGCCAGGTTTCGTTGGGAGCAGATGTCAGAGTATCCGAGCCCATGAAGGCAAGATCGTGGATCCTGACGGAAGCGGCGATCAGGTCTTCCGGCTCGGCGATGACGACTTCGTTGGTTTCGGGACGGATTTCCTTCACGAAAACGCGGTGGCCCATAGCGAGTTCAAGGCCTTTGCGCTGGCCGACCGTATAATGAATGATACCTTTGTGGCGGCCAAGAACTGTCCCGTCCGGCGTGACGAAATTGCCTGGTTCAGGCACGTAACCGGTCTGGCGCTCGATGTAGCCTGCGTAATCCGTCCCCGGAACGAAGCAGATTTCCTGACTATCGGGTTTGGACGCGACCGGGAGGCCGGCTTGTTCGGCGATTTTGCGAATCTGCGGCTTGGAATATGCGCCGGCGGGGAAAAGTGTCCCTGTGAGCTGTTCTTGGGTCAGGCGGTAGAGGACGTAGGATTGGTCTTTTTCCACCGTGGCAGAATTGCGGATGGCCAGGCGGCCGTTAGGCATCGTGCCGATCTGGGCATAATGGCCGGTCGCGACATATTGCGCGCCAAGCCTGGCGGCCGTCTGCCGGAGGACTTCCCATTTGACGTAGCGGTTGCATTCGATACAGGGATTCGGCGTGCGGCCGTTCTTGTAGTCATCGATGAAGCGGTTGATGACTTTTTCGCGGAAAGTATCCTTGAAATCAATGACGTAGTGCGGGATTCCAAGGAAATCGGCGATCGCGCGCGCTTCCTCGGCGTCGTCAAGCTCGCCTTCCCAGCAGTCCATCGTGACGCCGATCACGCTGTAGCCCTGCTGCTGCAGCAATAGCGCGGATACCGAAGAATCGACGCCGCCAGACATGCCGATAACTACTTTATTCATCGGAAGCCTCCTTTCCTGCATGACTCTATTTCTGTTGCTATACGATACTGTCACAAAACTATACTGTTGCTAAAACCATTCTGTCAGACTTTTATGGGAAATCGTTTTTTGTGAATGGTTTTCTGACATTTTAGGCGGTCATATTTTTCTGACTGCTTTTTTCTGTCAGAGAATATTATGAATATAGTCATTATAGCATAGTTTTCTGACAGAGCAAGATAGAAAAAGACAGAGAAAGAATTACTTTTTCCGGAATAATCTCAATTCCGCCAGCCAAATCCATAAATCGTTACATAATAAGGGTGCAGATGATTATTTGGAGGGGGATAGTAAATGGAATTATACGATACTGTTGCCACGCCTTATCTGGAGATAGCGGAGTTGCTTGTGCCGAAGCCGGAGGTTGACATTGAGGCACTTGAGGTCGAGGATTTGGTAACGATGCACGCAAAACTGCTGTATGAACTGCGGTTTCTGCCAAGGGGGACACTTGCCGTGCGGCGCCGCGGTCAGCGAGTATATTACAGTCTGCAGACAACGGTTTATCATGTGCGGCAGGACAGATATCTTTCACTGCGTTATAATGCAGAACTGATTGAATTATTAAAAAAGAAAAAGCAGATCCGGGCGGCATTGACAAGAATCCGTAAGGCTTCACGGCATCTTCCGGGCTATAGGCGGCGCCTTGCCGCGAAACAGGCAATTATTGACCGACGATATGCTGATAATTATATCTATTATACGAATAAGATCTATGTCTGTTCAACGGCGGAGGCTGCGATCGTCGAGATGCTGCACAAGCATCGCGTACGATTTGAGTATGCACCGCGGACCTATATCGGAGGATGGTATATTCATCCAGATTTTAAGTATATTGTTGACGGGCAGCCTGTTTATCATGAGCATCTTGGATTGCCGGACGATGCCGGCTATCAGGAGGATTGGCATAGAAAACACGAGCGGTATCGTTATGATAATCTGGTTGACGGCGTTGATCTGCTGATTAGTGTTGCACACGGCAAGCGGATCGACCTTGTGGAAATCGAACAGATGCTGCACGCAAGGGGTGTTTTTTGGCCGTAGGAATCCTGCATTTTTGCGGATAGTGTGGTTTTTATGGCATAAAATAAGAGAAAATCGCATTCCCCTGCATAATGAGACGATTGATGCTGCAAAGCCGGTCGTCCTGTTTTTATGTCTTTCTTGCAGAACTGTCCCTGACAGGAATATTCTTCGGTCTATCAGCAATTGAATGCGTTTATAAAGAAATGCGTTGATTGCTGACACGAATAGGAATAGGTCAGTCTCAATCCCGCCATTGTGTCAGAGTCCGGATGTTTTTTGTAAAGAATCAGTAGAATGCTGACATTACATTAAATAGTATGTCAGAAAACAGAACGTATTCTGTAAAAATGGATGATCTGCTGACACGAATGGAGACAAGGCTGGGAAAAGGCGAATAATAAGGCTCAGAGAAGGACCGGGCAGGGCGGTGATTGACAATGCCTGCAGCAGCGATTACAATAGAGTATCATCAATTTATGCTGCGAGGAAAAGAAAATGCAGTTTCCTGACAGAATTGCCGGGTTTGTTGCCGGCAAAACATATACAGAAAATCTTACCGGAATGTCCGGTTCGCGTGTACTGATGTATGACGAATACGTTCTGAAGATCGAAAAAACACGCCATGAGGACCTTGAAACCATTGCCGTCATGCGCTGGCTTGAGGGACGGATCCCCGTTCCGGTAATTGCCGTCTATGCGGAGGAGGACGGATTCAGTTATACTTTGATGAGCCGCGTCCAGGGACGGATGGCCTGCGATGAATACTATCTGGAACGTCCGGATGAGCTGACGACGCTTCTTGCAGAGGCGCTGCATATGCTTTGGAACGTCGATACAGCGGGCTGCCCGCGGGAGCGCAGCATCGATGTGGAACTGGCTGAGGCAAAGTACAGAGTGGAGCGGCACCTGGTCGACATGGACAACGTGGAGCCAGAGACTTTCGGGCCGGGTGGGTTCCGTGATCCGGAGGAACTGCTTGCGTGGTTGTATGATCATCGCCCGTCGTACGAGCCGGTGCTTTCGCACGGCGATTTCTGCCTGCCGAATATTTATCTGGACAATGGAGGAATCAGCGGTTTTATCGATCTCGGTGACACCGGAATCGGTGATAAATGGCGGGACATCGCGCTTTGTTACCGGAGCCTGAAGCACAATGCAGAGGGAGTTTACGGCGGCCGGATCTATCCGGATACGGACCCGATGCTGCTGTTTAAAAAACTGCAGATAGAACCTGACTGGGAGAAGATCAGATTCTATCTGCTCATGGACGAATTATTCTGAACGGCAAAATCAGCAATCCGTACAGCCGGCTTCGCGCAGCATGCGGCGGAATTCATATCGCATGATGATATTTTGCTCGACCGGCCGCAGCCCGCGGCGGGTCATGGCTTCGTCGCACCAGAATTCACTGGCGATGTCGCCCTGCCAGCCGGTCCGGACGATCTCGCGGGCGAGGACCTGATAATCGATCTCGCCTTCTTCATAGGCGCATTTGCCGACATCGCGTTTTGCCTGACGGATGTGCAGGTGCCCGGAGTAGGGCAGCAGTTTGACCACCTGCTCTGCGCCGATCCCGTTGATCTGGTAGTGCAGCAGGTCAAGCGTATAGCCAAGATGCGGCGCGAGCTGCATAAAAGTCTCGGCTTTGCCGGGATCCTGCAGAATTGACGTGCGGGTCGGCTCGACGTGGAGCTTCAGCCCGTAACCGGCGGCCTGCAGGGACAGTTTTTCGAGGACCTGCCCGGCCCGCGCAAAGCTTGCCTCAAAATCCTCATCCGGCTGTGCGTTCCCGACGGATGTCATGATACTCGCGAGCCCGGCGCTGCGGCAGAACCGGAAAACCTTGTCAAATTCGCGGTACAGCGCATCGCAGTCAGGGGCTTCGGGAGAAGTCGGCACGACCGGCTGTCCGTCCACGGAAAGTGTCCCCGCGAAGAGCTCGCTCAGGCCCAGTCCTGTTTCGTCTGCAAGCCCGCGGATCTGCGCGCCGAATCCTTCCGGATCCCTGTAGATCTCTTCAAACGGCGCCGCGCCGCGTACCGAGACGTCGACTGCGTCATAGTCCAGCATTTTGATGAAGCGGAAAGCGTCCGCGGCCGGTATCTTCCCGAAATTATCGTTGTGGCAGCTCCAACGGATCATGACAGCATCACCTGCTTCCCGCCCAGGCGGATGGATTCCTCGATCGCGTCGATGATGCGCATGGTCACAAGCCCGCGCTCGCCGTTCGAGATCGTTGACTTCTCTCCGCGGCGGATGCAGTCAAAGAAGTGCCTGTAAATGGCCGCGTGCCCGCGCTCCGCCGGATAATGCGGATTCATCTCAAACTGCCCGACAAAATCGTCCCTCTTGAACATCCGGATGCAGTCCGGACCGTACAGTCCTTTCTTATGGCCGTTGTAGCAGCGGTCCACGTCATATTCCAGACTCATTTTGTCGCCGTAGACACGCATCTCGTAGCGGTCGCGCGCAGGCGCCGCCCGGAATGCCTTATATGTAAAGCTGGAGTTGTTGTCGAAGAGGACCATTGCGATGCATCCGTCGTCGTCCTCCACACGCTCCGACTCCGGAATCGTGGTGTTCCCCTCCTGGTAATAAGCTTTCGCGACGACAGAGACAGGCTTAGGATCGCCAAGAAGGAACAGAGCCCATTCCACGTTATGGGAAGCGCTGTGTTTGCTGATACCGGTATTGTCCGCCTTGGTGCGCTGCTTCGTATTGTCGCGCTTGCCGTAAGCGTTCAGGCGGCTGGACGCGCGGTCAACGCTGACCATATAGACGTCGCCGAATTCGCCGGCGTCGATCATATCCTTGAACATGAACATCTGCCGCTCGAACAGCCCGTTGGAACCGGCCACGAAGACGCCGGGACTGGCGTTCGCGACTTTGAGCAGCGATTCCATCTCGGCCGCGTTCACCGTGATGGGCTTCTCCAGATAGACGTGCTTGCCGGCTTTAAGGCAGTCCACTGCGATCTGATAATGCGAATTGGTCGGCGTGTTGATCGTGATGGCATTGATATCGTCATCGGCGAGCATTTCATGATAATCCGTATAGAATTTCCTGAAACCGTATTTAGCGGCGACCTTCTCGGCGAGGCCAGGCACAACATCGCAGATCGCGGTGAGCTCCCAGTCGGTTTCCTTGAGCTCTTTCAGCGAGTCAAGATGCCGTCCGGGATTGACAGTAATCGCGCCTGCGCCTATAATACCAAGATGTATAGTCTTATCCATAAATGTGACCTCCTGTGTGTTTGTAATCCCATCATACCACAAGCAGGTCGGATAATCAAAGGATATTATAGAGGAGAAGAAAATGTTCAGAGATATAGAAGAAGTCAGGACTTTCTTTAAAAACGACACATTCGCGGCGGCAAACGGAATGACGATCGAGGAGTGGTCGCCGGACAGCACTCTCTGCGCGATGACGATCCGGGACGACCACCGCAACGCGATCGGCGGAGTAATGGGAGGCGTGATCTACACGCTGGCGGATTTTGCTTTCGCGGTAGCGGCAAATACGGATCATAACCCGACGGTCGCGATAACGGTCGATATTCAGTTCCTCAGCATGGTAAAAGGGACAAAGCTCTTTGCGCGTTCCAAACGCGTCAAGAGCGGCCGCACGACAGGCGTCTATCAGGTCGATGTGACGGATGATACCGGACGGGAGATCGCGCTGTTTACAGGGACGGGATATAAGCTGTAATTTGGAGGGCACCGATGTTTTTTGGTCAGTTCTATCTGGATAAAGAGAAAGACATGATCGTAACGCTGGACCGGCAGGGAGAGAGGATGCACTATGTCCTTGCAACCCCGAATCACCATTCCGGCAATCTGATCAGCAATCTGGCGAGGCTGTGCAGCCTGCCGCTTTCTGATGACGAGAACGGTCTTAAGGTCATCCGCGGCGAAGTTCCGTGCTATATCGACGCGTATAACCAGAAGATCTATATTTTCCGGCTGGGCGGGACCAAGGTCGCCAATATTTATCCCGACGGAAGGATCGAGATGAAGGCTTCGGTGCCGTCGATCTCCAAGACACTGATGAGCCAGACCAAGGATTATCAGCTGGACAACGCGAAGACGATCATTAAGACGTACATTCTGGATGACTGCAAGTTCCGTTCGGACCTGCATACGCATATGAACGCGAATCTGTCCCCGGACACACTGATCGCGCTCGGTATTGTCCACCAGATCCGCTATCCATTGTATTATATCAAAAAGCTGGAGCTGAAGTGTTCGCCGCGGCAGCTTAAGTTCCTGGAAAAAGAACGCGCCAAAGCCGCGGCGCTTTACGCGGATTCAGGGCTTACCGGCAAGTATCTGGACCGGAGGATCGATGATCATACATATCTGAATTTTGCCGACCTGATCCTGAATAACGCGAAGGAAGCGGCCTATAATATCCCAAGGATCCGCGCGTCGCTGGCAGTACTGAAAGACGGTCAGGCGGTCTTTACGAATCTGGAGAAAGTCTATCTGTACCGTTACGTTTTTACGAAAGGCGAGCCGTGCAGCTATAAGATCCGCCTGAAAGATCCGTCAGCTGTCCCCGATCCGGATATCCGCCGGATCACGCGGCAGATGATGGAGGACCATGCCGGCGCGGTATTTTCCGGGAATTCGATTTTCCAGGATAAGCTGCTGTGGATCGCGAGGAGCTATCAGAACCAGGGCATCAGCTATGTCGAGATTTCCGACACGACGCTGGTGAAGCCGGACGGCGCGGCGCGGATGCTTGCGGAAGTGCACGCGGTCATGCCGGAGATCTACCGGGAGACCGGCGTCATGATCCGTTTCCTGGCGGGTATCCGCCGTATTCCGCTTACGATCGTTAAGGACAGGATCGCACCGAACGATTATCTGAACGAGAATCTGAAGGTGCTTGAGGCGGTTTCAGCCGATCCGTATGTGGCAGGGAGCGACATTCTGGGCGAGGAGATCAACGATATCCGCGAGATCAGGCCGGTCATCGCAAGGATCGTTCAGATCGCAAAGAAAGATCCGACGTTCGTGATACGGATCCATGCGGGTGAGAACGACAGTCTGAAGGACAACGTCGCAAACGCCATCGCGGCCGTTGAGAGCTCGCTTGACAAAAGACAGAAAATGCCGCATCTGCGGATCGGACATGGTCTGTATACGTCCAATCTGAAGACGCCTAAGGGCCGGCAGCTGCTCCAGGATATCGTCCGGAACCGCGTCGTGCTGGAATTCCAGATCACGTCGAATGTCCGTCTGAACAACCTGAGCAAAGTCGAGAAGCACCCGTTGAAGCGGTATCTGCGGGCCGGCGTTATGTGTGTGCAGGGGACGGACGGCTGCGGGATCTACGGGACCGATTCGATCGATGAGCAGCTGACGCTGGAGAAACTCCTGGATCTGTCTCATGACGATCTGCTGAAGATGCGTCAGGCGGAGGAACACGTCGTCCGGATCAGCCTGCAGAATTTCCTGAAGAAACAGAAGGCTTTTGAGAAAACGGCCGGGACGGCGGACGTCCGTGCTTTCTTCGAGGAGCGGATCCGCGGTTCTGTCGGGAGGCAGGATGATCTCTTCCTTCAGGAGGAAAGGGAAGATTCTGCCGGTGTCTTCCGGGACAGAATCGAGGCGATCCCTGCGGACAGGACCCCGGTCATCCTCGCAGGCGGGAGTTTCAATAACGATCAGCATAAGACCGTGATGCTTGGCCATATCAAGCGTCTGATCGACGGGCTGCTCGAAGAAGGCGATCCCGACAGGATCTGTTTTGTCATCGGACATCAGTTCCATGGATATGAGAAATATCTGTACGAACAGAACAAGGGACGTTTCCCCGTCTATGCATTTGTCCCGTCCATGGTCAGCAGAGAGGAGAAGCAGCGGATCCTCAAGGCGGACGTCAAGGTGCGGGTCGCGATCGAACCGTCCCGGATGGGCCTCTACAAGAGCATCGCGTATGAGATCTTTAAGGGCCGCTCGTCCGTTCTGCTCGCGCTTGACGGTAATTCAGCCGGCGCCAACCTGATACAGGAGGCGAAAAACGGCCGCGTGCGGAGCCGGATCTTCGTCAATTATCATTCAAAAATGCTCAAGGAAAAGGCAGCTTCGCTGCAGGGATATGTCACATTCCTGACAGAAGACACGATGCCCGCGGATATTCTGAACTGGACATAATCCGATATGGCAGAAGGGAGTTTAGCGATGAGAACGATCAAAGTTACAGGAAAAGGGAATCTCAGCGTCAGACCGGATACGACAAGGATCACTTTGTCTCTGGAAAGGACGTATAAGGAGTACAAAGAGGCACTGGAGCATTCGGCTAAAGACACGGAACTGCTTGGAGAGCTCCTCGCGGGTTACGGTTTTGAACGGACCGATCTGAAGACGCTGAGCTTCAACGTGGATACGGAGTACGAAAGCTATCGGGAAGACGACGTATATAAGCAGCGTTTTATCGGCTATAAGTACACGCATATGATGAAAGTAGAGTTCCCGTCGGACAATGAGCGGCTGGGCAAGGTGCTCTACGCGCTTGCCAACAGTCCGGTCGATCCACAGTTTCAGATCAGCTATACGGTGAAAGATCCTGAACCCGTGAAGAACGAGCTGCTTGGGAAGGCCGTTGCCGACGCGAAGATTAAGGCCGGGGTGCTGGCGCAGGCTGCAGGGCTCTCCCTCGGTGAGATCCAGAATATCGATTATTCCTGGGGCAGGATCGATTTTGAGGTAAGGCCTGTGGACCGCATGGTGAGAGCGAACGGGATGCTCGGCGCCAGGATGGAAAAAGCTATGGCATATGATATGAATATCGAGCCGGACGATATCGAAGTTTCCGATACCGTCACGGTCCTGTGGGAGATCCTGTAAACACCAAGATCAGGAAAGGAAACACATTATGATACAAATCATCCTGAATGCTCTGATCGTAATCTTAGTGGCCGTGCCGCTTATCAGGGACTGCCGGGTGAATCCTGTAAAGCGTGTCTTCAGGTATTTTACGACGCAGTCGAATGTGCTGTGCGCCGCGGCGTCGTTTGCCATGATCATTGCGCTGCTTGCGGGAAAGGTCCCGCAGGCCGTGATTCTGCTTAAGTATGTAGGGACGGCAGCAGTCACGGTAACGCTGCTTACGGTCTTTTTCTTCCTGGCGCCGACGATGGAAGGCGGGCTTAAAATGCTGCTCAGCGGGAGCTCATTATTCCTGCACCTGGTAAATCCGGTGCTCGCGCTCCTCACGCACTTTATCTGGGAGAAGCCGGAAGGACCTTTCTGGATCGTGCTGCTCGGCGTGATGCCGGTCCTTCTGTACGGAGCTTTGTATCTGTACAAGGTTGTTGTTCTGCCGGAGGATAAAGGCTGGGAAGATTTCTACGGTTTCAACAGAAACGGGAAGTGGCGGGTCAGTATTGCCTGCATGCTTGCAGGCGGTTTCCTGATCGGCCTGATCCTGTGGCTTGTGTAAAGGCTTTTGGAGGCGGATTATGACGGAAGTAAAGCATTATCAGGCAGTTCCCTTCGCAGAGGAGAAATATATGCTCGGAGAGGGACCGGCCATGGACCGGAGGACCGGGATCCTGTCATATGTGGATATCAAGAAGGGACGGTTCTATCGCATTATGCCGGACGGCGGGCAGCTCTGTTTTGAGGCAGGGCAGATGATCGGAGCAGCGGTACCTGGCGCGGAGCCGGGGACGTATATTTTCTGCGGCGTAGACGGACTGTACCGTTTCAAAGACGGGACGATGACGAAGATCGTGGATCTGGACGGTTACTATAAGCCTTGGCAGAGGTCTAATGACGCGAAAGCTGATCCGACCGGCCGGCTTTATTTCGGGTCGATGGCTGAGGATAAGACTTACGGCAATAACGGCAACCTGTTCTGCCTTGACCCAGAGACCGGGCTGATCCGGGTAGCTCAGGCGGACACAAAGATTTCCAACGGTCTGGCATGGGATAAGGCGCGCAAGAGGTTTTTCTTCTCGGATTCGCTGGAATACGCGGTTTTCGCGTATGACTATGATGCGGTGACGGGACAGATCTCCGGCAGGAAAAAGCTTTTTGACGTGTCGGGCGGTGTTCCGGACGGAATGTGCATTGACGCGGACGATCATTTGTGGGTCGCTGTCTGGGGCGGGAGCAGGATCGAAGAGAGGGATCCCGGGACCGGCAAGCTGTTCGCGGTGATCGATGTACCGGCAGAGCATGTTTCCTCCTGCTGTTTTATGAATGAAGATACACTGTTCATCACGAGTTCCGCAGAAAACCTGCAGGGACAGTATGACGGCTGCCTTTTCACCTGCAAGGTCGAGGCGGCCGGCGCAGGGACGGATTACTGCGGGATCTGAGTGTGCCAGGGAGTTCAGTACATTTATAAGTCCGAGATCGGAAACATTTGTATTTCGGAGGTCTTTTCATGAATAAAATCCGGCAGTTCTTTAAATCGGTCCCTGTTTACGGGTGGATCCTCGGGGCCGGTGTGATCACTATACAGTACATTTTTTACCTGTTCGCGAACTGGCTCAGTCCCATAATCGGGACGTCGGCATGGGCTTTCTGTCCCAAGATCCCTGTGATCGACGACAGGATCCCCTTTGTTCCGGTGTTTATGCTGATCTATATTTATTCTTACGTTTTCTGGGTCACGGGACCGATCATCGCGTCGTTAACGGAGAAACGGAATTTCATTAATTATCTGTACATGCTTCTGGCGACGTGGGTGATCTGCTTCCTACTGCTGCTCTTCCTGCCGACTTATATTGACCGTGAGGCTGAAGGTGTGCTGGAATACGCGGCGCGGCCGGGAATCCTGAACTGGATGTCCCGGGTGATCTATACCGCGGATGGCGGGAGATACGGTTATAATCTGTTCCCGTCGCTGCACTGTATCAGCAGCATGAACTGTTATCTTGCGATCCGCAGACGGCCGGAGATCTCACGCGACATCCGGGTCTATTCCGCGGTCATGGTGGTCCTGATCGCCTTGTCCACAGTCTTTACAAAACAGCATTATTTCATGGACGTCGTGTCGGGTCTCGTGATCCCGGTCCTGTGCTATATTATCGTTTGGAAGATCGATCCGGGCAGCCGGCTTATGGAAAAGAAAAAAGCCGGTCCCGAAGGACCGGCCGGTGAACCGTAATTGTCAGAAAGCGCAAGGTTCCTGCGTAATCAAGAATTGTCGTCAGCTGATCGTCACGCTGCGGGTCAAGCCCTGCAGCGTGTTTTTGTTTCCTGCTGCACCGGTTGTGTCATCGGTACAGGTAATATGTACACGGACCGGGCCGGGTGCAGTTCTGCGGACATAGACGACCAGACTGCCGTCCTGGGTCCGGCGCCGGTTCTCCGTATAAGGCGTGAGATCCGAGAGGTCGCCGGAATCGATCGCGAGCAGTTCGCCGGAACCTTCAGCCTGTACACGGAGAACGTGGTCGTCAGCCGTCCGGATATCTGCGGCATCCTTCAGTTCAACGATCAGCTGATAGATATATCCGGTTTTAGAAGAAGCTTTCTCAAAGCTGCGGCCCGAGATACGATCCGGCTGCTGCCAGAGTGTGACGGAAATGTCGGCGGCCGCGGCATCGGAGAATTCCGGCTTTACGGCGGGCCCATCCCACATGACGGACCGTTCGTAGAAACTGTCCTTCGGGAAACCGTTAGTCTTCATCAGTCCGGCCTTTGAACCGTAAACCGGCCAGCCACGCGCTTCCCCGAGAAAATCGATCCCCGTCCACAGGAACTGTCCGCAGACGTAATCATTGTCGCGCACGGCCGCCCAGGCTTCCGCATGCTTGCCGTTCTCCGTCCCGAGCAGGGCCTTAGCCGGGAAGCGTAGATGGTCCTGCGCATAGAACTGTTCTTTGTAATTGTAGCCGATCACATCGACCGCGTCGAGAAAACCGATATGGGAGGACAGCTCAGGGAAAGCCGCGGCCAATGTGACAGGACGGGACGGATCTTCTTCGCGGACTGTTGCCGCAAGCTCTTTAGCGATCGTGACGATCCGCTCCATATTGGGCTTATCCGGATTGTAGATCCGCTCCGCGGCGGGCTTATTCGCGTCATTATTGCCGGTCATCTCCTCAAACATCGGATGACAGTACATGTCATTGGGGTAATCGATCTCATTACCGATCGACCAGAGGATCACTGACGGATGGTTGCGGTCGCGGCGGACCATTGCGCGCAGATCAGCGTCGTGCCACTCGGGGAAATCTTCATAATATCCCTGGTGTTTCGGCGGGTAGACGTTGTGTCCCTGCCACCATTTATTCTTAGGCGCTTCCCACTCGTCAAAAGCTTCATCGATCATCAGGAAGCCCATCGTGTCGCACAGATCGTAGAGCTCGGGCATGTGCGGATTATGACTGCAGCGGATCGCGTTGCAGCCTGTTGCTTTAAGGATCTCCAGACGACGCTGCCAGACCTCGCGCGTGACGGCGGCTCCAAGAGGGCCTGCGTCATGATGTACACAGACGCCCTTAAGTTTCATCGGCACACCGTTCAGGAAGAATCCTTTATCCGGATCAAATACGGCTTTGCGGATCCCGACGCGCTCACAGCCGACCAATGAACGCGTACCATCCGTTTCATACCAGGTCTTCAGATCGTAGAGGACAGGCGCGTCGACAGACCACAGGCGCGGATGCCGCAGAGTTCCGCAGAGCGCGGCTTCCGCCGTTCCGCCGGCAGGGACAGTACTTTCTCCGCTCAACGTGAGAACGGCTTCACCGGTATACGGATCAGTCAGCTCGGAAACGATCCGGACGGCTGTATCCGCCGTGCCGTCATTTACGATCTCCTGCCGGATGGTGACCAGGGCAGATTCCGCACTGACAGAATCCGCGGTAAAAGCGATGCCGTGCAGAGCCGGGTGCACGGGATCCTCGATCAGGATCCGGACCTTGCGGTAGATGCCGGAGCCGGTAAACCAGCGGGAATCCGCCAGATCTTCGTGCGTGACTTTGACACTGATCACGTTCTCGGAACCGTCGATCCTCACCGCGTGCGTGATATCGTAGGAAAACTCGGTGTAGCCATACGGGCGTTTGCCGAGATAATAACTGTTGCACCAGACCTGGCTGTTTTTGTACACGCCGTCAAAAACGACCCGTACACGACGGCCTCCGCAGTCTGCCGGCAGACGGAAATGCGCGCGGTACCAGCCGGTCCCGCCGTCCAGATAACCGGTCCCGCTGGAGTTCGCCCTGGAGAATGGACTCTCCACAGCCCAATCGTGCGGGATCATCACTTTGCGCCATGCACTGTCATCGTATCCTTTATACCAGGCTTCATCACAGTTTCCTTTGTGAAAACGCCAGCCTTCTGTCAGCGTCATCGTAATCGTATCCATCGCGTTCCTCCCGATCTATGAAATGTCTGTGCCGTTCGTGTTATCTGTATTGTATGCGTGATGTCCGCTTTTTGTCAATAGGCCGTACCGGCGGGAAAAGATGCGCGACCGGTTGGATTTGCGGACGGAATCGGTTATAATAGGGACAGATCATCCGACACAGTTCAGACAGTGAGACAATTCTGACATCGAAAGGAAAAACAAATGGAATACCGGGAATTCCTGAAGAGCGCGGCGCATGTCGTGCCGTCCGCAAGACAGCTTGCATGGTATGAAACAGGTTTCTACGCTTTTGTGCATTTTACGGTCAATACGTATACCGGCCTGGAATGGGGCCTCGGCACCGAGCCTGAATCCATCTTCAACCCGACGGAACTTGATTGCGGCAGTTGGGTCGAGGCCGTCAAGAGCGCGGGGATGAAAGGGATCATCCTGACAGCAAAGCATCATGACGGTTTCTGCCTGTGGCCTTCCGACTATACGGAGCACAGTGTGAAGAACAGTCCATGGAAGGACGGAAAAGGCGACGTCGTGCGGGAATGCGCACAAGCGTGCAGGCGCGGCGGGATCAGATTCGGCGTTTATCTGTCGCCATGGGACCGCAATTCTCCGTATTACGGGACAGAAGCATACAATGATTATTACTGCAATCAGCTGACAGAACTCCTGACAGGCTACGGGGAGATTTTTGCCGTATGGTTCGACGGCGCGTGCGGAGAGGGTCCGAACGGCCGCAGGCAGGTCTATGATTTCGACAGATATATTGCCCTGATCCGCAAGTACCAGCCGAATGCCGTGATCTTCAACGATTTCGGACCGGATGTGCGCTGGTGCGGCAACGAAGCGGGCAAGGCGCGTCGTGCCGAGTGGGCGGTCGTTCCGCATGATCTCTGTTTCCGCTGTGAGAAGCAGACCGGGGACGGACCGATGGCAGGGGACCTCGGCTATCTGTACAATACGGAAGAGTGCATCGGGGACATTTCTGTTATTCAGTACGCGCACGGGCTGTCCTTCTGCGGGGCGGAGATCGATATGTCGATCCGGCCGGGCTGGTTCTACCACGAGAACGAAGAGCCGCACCCGTTGGAACGGCTTGTCAGCACATATATCAATTCCGTCGGCTCCAATACGGCTTTCAACCTGAATATCCCGCCGATGCCGAACGGCCGCTTCAATGAGAAGGACGTCCGGCGGCTCGGGGAACTCGGAGAGGCGCTTAGGTCGCGGTTCGGCGAGGAGAAAAAAGTCCCGTATATCTGTGAGAAGACAGTCCTGTCCGATACGCAGGCACGCATAACGCTTACACTGCCGGAGAAGACGCGGATCGCTTATGTCGAACTGGATGAAGACATCGCAAAGGGACAGAGAGTGGAACAGTTCCGGATCATGGCAGAGGAGAAATGCGTCTATCAGGGCTATACCATCGGATACCGTAAGATCTGTCCCCTGGAGGCGGATACCGACCGGATCACGATCGAGATCCTTTCTGCGCGGGATACGGTCGAACTGCGGGAGATCATCATTTACCGTGAATAAGTATTTTATTTATTGATAAGGAATATTCGTTATGATATAATCACGGCAACGGCTAACGGATATGAAAAGCAAATATCAGCCAATTATTCAAGGAAAGGCGGCAGACACATGGACAAGAGAACAGTATTTGTAACAGGTGCGGACAGGGGACTTGGACTCGAGATCTGCAGACAGTTCCTGGAGCGTGGATTCTTCGTCTTCGGGGGACAGTATTTCAGCAAATGGACACTCCTTGACGACCTGCAAAAAGAATACCCTGACGACCTGGTCAAAGTGACGCTGGATATTACGGATGAACAGAGCGTACTCGCGGCGGTCGATGAAGTCAGGAAATATACGGACACGCTGGATATTCTCGTAAACAACGCGGGCATCAGCGGGAAACACGGCACCGGCACCGGCGATATCTTTGACCACGAGCTTGATTTTGAAGAAATGCTCCGGGTCATCAACGTCAATGCCATCGGAACGCTCCGCGTCATGAATGCATTTATCGATATGATCATCCCGAGTTTCCACAAGCTGATCGGTATCATTTCTTCTGAAGCGGGATCGATCGGGACCTGCTGGAGATACAGCGGATTCGGTTATTGCATGAGCAAGGCCGCCCTCAATATGGCGGGCTCGATCGTCCACAACAGGCTCCACAGGGAATTCAACGGACAGGTCATGCTCTTCAATCCGGGCGGGATGCCGTCGTATCTCGGCACGACACAGGGACCTGACGACGAGATGATCACGAAGCCCTTGCGGGAAGGCTTCACAAACGCCAAGACCTCTGCGGAAGGGATTGTCCGGCTGCTTCTGGAGCAGGAGCATTTCAAATCCGACCATCCGGCTTATCTGCAGTACGGCGGCAATTCGATCCCGTGGTAAACCGGCATGAGAAAAGCATTGCTGCTGGGCGACAGAGTTGCTCCGTACCATCCTGTCGGCGGGATCTATGAAGTGCTCAAACGTATCTATGACGGTGTTTTTGATATCACGCTGGAGGAGAATTACGGAGAACTGACACTGGACGGTCTCGAAGAGTACGATATGGTGATCTCCTATACGGACCGGTGGGGAGAAAAAGGGACAAAACAGGCTGCGGCCGCGCTTGTGACCTATGTCGCGGACGGGGGCAGCCTTCTTGTGCTGCATAACGGGCTGGTCGCAGCCGGCTCTTCCCACGAACTGGCGCTTCTGTACGGAGCCCGCTTCCTGTGGCACCCGTCGCAGGTCCTGATCGATTACTATAAGACGGACGTAGATCACCAGATCTCGGAACGGTTTGAAGAATTCAGGACGACGGAAGAGGCGTATATGTTCGATTTTGACGACTTTACCAGGAAACAGGTCCTGGTCGAATACAGGTACGCGAACAGTCGGATCCCGGCCGTGTGGTGCCACCGGTACGGCTGGGGCAAAGTCGTCTGCGTCGTCCCTGGACACCAGACGGAATCACTTCACGCGCCGGTCAGGAAGATCCTCTACAGAGCCGGGCTGTGGTTCCTGGACAGGATATAGGAGGAGACAGATGAAAAAGAAACTGTTCCTTTCAGGCGATTATACGTATCCGCTGTATCATCCGCTAAAGAACGTTGACGAGGAGATCTTTGCCATACTTGGGGATGATTTTGAATTTGCGCTGAATACCGAGCATTTTGAATCGCTGGAGGATTATGAGTACGGGCGGTTCGATACGGTGCTGCTGTACAACGATCACTGGATCGATAAGTCGCCGACCGTGCATCAGCAGGTCCAGGCGCTGATCCACTATGTCGCGTGCGGCGGGGGACTGCTTGTCGTTCACAATCTGGATGCCGGAGTCGATTACGAGATGGCACAGATGCTGGGAGGCGCCATGAAAAAGACGCTTGCCCCGCAGAATCACAGGCATATCGATTATTATCCGGCTAAGGCAGAGCATCCGGTCCTGGAGGGCGTAGAGCCGTTTTCTCTGGAGGACGACCTTTTTGACATCCATCATGACCGCCTGACCGATAAGACCGTACTGCTGAACGCGGTGATCGAGGACGGCATCGAGGTGCCGATGGCCTGGGCGGTCGAATTCGGTCTCGGCAGAGTCATCTACACTGCTCCGGGACACGATGTCAGCGCGTTCAGAGATCCTTCGTACCGCAGATTCCTGCGGAACGCGGCGCTCTGGACCGCCGGCGGACTGTAAGGAGGTACGGGATGAATAAAGCATTGTTGATCGGCAGCAGGAACTGTGTTCCGTATCTGAGCATGGACGCGGCCGAGAAGGCCCTTCCCGGGATACTCGGCTGTGCCGTTGATGCCTGTGATGAAACGGAACACGGGAATCTGAACTATGGGAAGATAAAGGATTACGGCATGATCGTATTTATGCCGGCGTCCTGGCGAGAAACGGGATCTGCGGCAAGCGCCCAGGCGGTTTTCCGGTATGTGCTGCACGGCGGGAATCTTCTGATCGCGGGAAACGGGCTTGACATGGGCAACGCGCAGGAGCTGAAAGTGATCACGGCATGCGTTCATCAGGGAAGCTCGTATTATACGGAGCTGGATCTGGAGCCTGCAGGCAGGATGGCAGAAAGCTGCGACAGGATCACTGTCAGAACTGTCCCGCATTTCGTGAAGCCTGATGTGTTCAAGCAGAGCGAAGTGTTCATGACCTTCCGGTACGGGAACGCAGAGTATCCGGCGCTTTTTGCGCATACGTGGAGCAAGGGAAAAGCAGCGTGCCTGACAGTGGATCTGACTACAGAGAGCATCGGAGCGCTGGTTCCGGCGATAAAGGCCGCAGTGGATTTCTTTGAGAGCGGACAGGTGGCAAAATGAAGAAAAAAGCTTTTCTGTGCAGCAGCTTCGGACCTGGTTTCCACCCGTTCCTGACAGGGACGGATAAGGAGATCGTATCGATTTTCAGCAACACATATGATTTTGTGAAGATCACCGACAGTTTCAAGGATATGACGCTCTCCGACATGAAGGAGTATGACTGTCTGATGTTTTACAGTGCGCCGTTCTGGGGGCTTAAGGGCGACAGCGATATCGTAGCGAACCTGCTGGAATACATTGTAACAGGCGGAAGCGTCATCATCCTGCATATCATCTCAACCGGAGCCATTCCGGAGACCGCGCAGGTGATCGGCGGGGCATTCAGGATGCATCCGCCTTTTAACCGTTACAGGCTGGAACCGGCCGGCAACGGCCATCCGATCCTGGAAGGAATCGAGCCGTTTGAGCTGGAAGATGAGATGCACCAGGTTTATACGGAAGAAGTCCTGAACAGGACACTTCTGCTCACTATCAAAAACGACAACGGCAGGCCGCATGAGACCGGGCCTGTCCCTCATCAGGATATCTACGCCAAAAACAGCGGGAACGGTGTCGATCTGGCGTGGTGCAATGAGTTCGGCGAAGGCAGGATCGTCTATGCCTGTCCCGGCCACAATGCCGAAGATTACAGGCATCCGATGCTGCGAAAGTTCCTCAGGAACTGCGGCAGGTGGCTCGCAAGAGAGATCTGACACAAACAAAAAGAACTGCGGTGCAGCAGACCGCGGTTCTTTTTTTTGCGGGAAAAACAGATACTTCCTTATGCGTCCTGTTCTGTCCGGATGCTCCGGCGGTAGGCGGCAGGCGGCATGCCGACGAGCTTTTCGAACACTCTGGTCAGGTGACTCTGGGAGGAGAAGGCCAGGTAATCGCTGACCGCGCTGACAGGGAGGGCGGAATAGCGAAGGAGCCTCTTGGCTTCTTCTGCTTTGATGGTCTGGATCATCTGGACGACGGTCATACCC
Organism: Bacillota bacterium; assembly: GCA_017441925.1. Classification (GTDB taxonomy): domain Bacteria; phylum Bacillota; class Clostridia; order Lachnospirales; family Bianqueaceae; genus RUG12817. Next base: position 228,501 of record JAFRUE010000002.1, on the reverse strand, counting down.
GTCTCTGCTTTAAGCCGGGCGGAAAGACGGGCACGTGATAAGAAGAGAGCCTTTGCAAGATCGTCCACCGTGATCACTTCTGTTATGTGATTCTGAATATAATTTGCCGCCTTGAGAGACAGCTCCGTAACGACTGGTCCCACACGGACTTGAGAGACACGCCGGATATAATCCAGGACCATCTCATATTGCAAAGCTGTGATCTGAGCAGGATCTCTGAACAGTTCACAGCGGCGGATATACGCGTCGCTCAGCCGGAAAGCGGTCTGACCGTCCAGCCCGCCGCGGACAGCCGCGCGGCAGGTAAGGGCGGTACTGACGATGAAAAGATCCTTGATCTGCCGGAGCTGATCGTTGGACATGACCCCGGGACGGATCGCGGGAGCACTTTCAGACCAGGCGAGAAACGCTGCTTCATCTCCTTTTGAAACAATCTGCATGAGCTGCTGTTCGGTATCATAACCTGTATAGGGGTATTCAATTGCGCCCTGGTTGTCAGTGACGGCGGGATCCGGCATTGCTTCCAGCGGCAGCTCGGGCAGTCCGATCCCGTAGATCGGGATATCCCTTAGGGACAGTTTCTCGTGGTTCATCATAAAGTTTATGGTACAGAGCATCTGAAGAAAACTGTCAAGGGGGAAACGGATCAGGTTCTTCATGGCCTGGACAAACTGTTTCCGTTTCTCCGAGGCTATCGATAGATCAAAAGCCATTTTCTCCAGTTCACGGTCTGTATTCTCTGTCTGGCGGGTCGGCCCGAGCACGACCTGACTGGAATCACAGGTCACGATTCCGTAGTAGTCGAATTCCGGCGTAGCGAAGTAACTGATATGATCTGCAAGTGCGAGGATCTGCGGTTCATGCAGCCGGACCGGATCGGCAGGCAGGTCGACCACACAATGGTAGAAGCATTGCTTTCCGTTTTCATAGACACGGACCGGGACGCCTGCGAGATTCGCAACAGTGGTGCAGATATAAAAGAGATCCGATTGTTCCATGTTGAACTCCTTTCAGATCCAGGATGATACGATTATACAAATAATAAGAGAATTGTGCAAGACTCTTTCCCGCTCGATTCATATAATGAAAAACAAGAAACCGTATCGGGAGGAAAGATCGATGAAACTGAATCTGCCGGTAAGCAAAGTCAGAAGCGATCATGTTGATCGAAAGGAACAATGGTTAGGCTATCTGGTCGGTCCTGCCGGGCCGCTGCTCTTAAACGCGGTGCTTGCGATCTATCTGAATGTTTTCTATACCGACGTGCTGAAACTGACCGGAGTCTGGGGCGGCGCATTCCTGATGGCTTTTCCCATCGTGTCCAAAGTGATCGATGCCCTTACAAATCTTCTCATGGGACAGATCATCGAACGGACCCGGACCAGGGAAGGAAAAGCCCGTCCATGGTTGCTCTTATCCGCCGTTCTTGTTCCGGTCACCGGGATCCTGCTGTTTACAGTCCCGACGGGATCGGAGACGATCCAGGTGATCTGGATCATGATCTCTTATAATCTCTTCTACAGCATCGCGGCAACGATCTACAATATGTCCCATGCCCTGATGGTGCCGCTGTCGACCCGCAACACCAAAGAACGCGGGCTCCTGTCCGTTTTCAACAATATCGCGTCGGTCATGATATCCGGGATCATCGTTGCGCTGATTTTCCCAATGGCCGTCATGCCCGTTTTGGGTGTCAATAAAAAACTGTGGCTGATGACCATGAGTCTGCTTGCAATCCTTGCATTTCCGTTGATTCTTCTCGAGTATTTCTATACCAAGGAACGTGTGACAGAAGAGATCGGAACAGCAGAAGAAACACATCCGCTGAGAGAGCAGCTTCATGTGATTCTGCATGAAAAATACTGGGTGCTGATCGCTCTTTATTTCCTGATCTATACGCTTGGATCAAGCTTCAAGAATTCGGCGCTCGTATATTATTGCAACTATGTGCTTGGAACTTACAATGACGGAACTACCCAGATGCTGGTATCGGTGATCGGCGGTATCCCTATGGGAATCGGAATCTTTGCCGTCTGGCCGCTTGCCAGGAAGTTCGGCAAACGCAACGTCACATTGGCAGGTTTTATCCTGTACGCGATCGGCGGCGTGATCTGCTATCTCTTCCCGAAGAACATGGTAATGGTGCTGATCGGCCAGTTCATCAAGAATATCGGCGGCCTGCCGTGCGCGTATGTTTTTGCCGCCATGTTCGCCGATGTACTGGATCATATCGAATATAAATGCGGATTCCGCTGCGACGGTCTGGCAGCCTCTGTCAACTCTGTTGTTACAACGATTGCCGTCGGTATCGCCAGCGGCATCCTGAATCTCTCGATGTCCTTTGCCGGCTACAAGGCCCCGGACTTTATCGCAGAAACAGGCAAAACAGTCGGATACGTCCAGAATGCCGCGACGCAGAATGTTTTTACGTTTTTCTTCGTAGGTTTTGAGATCATTACGGCTCTGATCCTGATTATGATCCTGTGGAAGCTGGATGTGGAGAAACACATCGATGAAGAACAGGCAGTAATCAAAGAAAGAAATCTGAAAAAAGGAGAATAAAGTCATGGAACGTCTGCACGCGGAAGGAACACGGTTTGTCAACGAAAGCGGTAAAGAAGTCATCCTGCAGGGAATCAATGTCCTGCAGCGGAACCGCGATCATAATCATTTTTATCCTGATTTTGAGAAGGCTTATGACTACTTTAGGCGGATGGGCTTTAACTTCCTCCGCTTCGGGATCTTCTGGGATGCGGTCGAACCTGAACCCGGCGTCATCGATCACGAATACCTGAAGAAGGTCCGTCATTACGTGGATCTGGCGAATGAGAACGGACTCTACGTCATGCTGGACATGCATCAGGATCTGTTCGCGCAGAAGTTCATTGACGGAGCGCCTGACTGGGCCTGCCTGGATGAAGGGCTGCCGCATCCGGAGAACTGCAGACTCTGGTATGAAGCCTATCTTTCCAGCGAAGCGATCATCCGGGCCGCGGATAACTTCTGGGCCAATAAGCCGGCTGCCGACGGTATCGGACTACTGGATCATTACGAGCATATGTGGGAAGAGATCGCTGCTGCTTTTGCGGACTGCACAAATGTCATCGGTCTTGAACCCATGAATGAACCTTTCATGGGAAGCCTTGCGCGCGAAGTTTTTGGTGCCGGCACCATGCAGATGATGGCTAAGAACCCGTCCTTCAGTCTGGCGGATCCGGCTGCCGTCAGTCCGGAAGAGACCGCGGAATTCATGGGCATCGTGGCACAGCGTTTCCTGGAATTCGACCGGACGACACTGATGGATTTCTACCGCCGCATGCAGCGGGCGATCCAGAAGACAAGCGATCTGCCGATCATTACCGGAGGCAATATCTATTGCAGTACGGATCTTCCGACCGGAATCGAACGGCTGGAGGGCATTCAGCAGATCTATGCACCGCATGGCTACGATGCCGTTGTGGATTCTGACCGTTATGAATCCTACAGCAAAGCCAATGTGGAAAGGCTTTACGCCCACAAGAAAGAGACACAGGACCGGCTGGGGCTGCCTACGATCGCGGCAGAGTGGGGCGCTTTTCCCTCACTGCCTGTTGTCAACGGCCTGATCCGCTTCATGAACGGGATCGTCGAGAAGTATCTGTGGGGTTCTGCTTACTGTGAGTATCATCCGGAGAATGAACAGGATCCGAACTTCGCTTCGCTCTGCCGGGCATATCCGATGGAGACCGCGGGAAAACTGCTCGCGTATCATTATGACGAAGCCGCGGGGACGTTTACCGTCAGCTATGACGCGGTTCCCGGAGGAACGAGCCGTTTCTTCCTGCCGTTTATTCCTGAAAAGACCGATGCCGGCCGGACCGCGCAGACGGAGGTGATCCGGGTGACGGAGAATGCCTGCGTCTTCAGCGTGACCGCACAGGAAGCCGGAGAAACAACGATCGTGCTTTCGAAATAAGAGGAAGAGAAGGATCATGAAAGCGATTCGCTTAAGGACAGAATATCTGAAAGATCCTATGGGGATCGACTGTATCCATCCCCGTCTGATGTGGAACTGTGAAGGCGGCCTGGAACAGACAGCCTATCAGGTAATCTGCGCAGATCCGGATCAGGACGGATCAGTACTCTTTGACAGCGGGAAAACCGCTTCTTCCCGTATGCAGGCTGTATATGAGCCGGATCTGAAGAGCCGCCAGCGTGCCGTGTGGAAAGTCCGTCTGTGGGACGAAAACGGCCTGCCCGGAGAATGGTCCGAAGGAGCCTGCTTTGAAACGGGCCTGCTGTCGGCCGGAGACTGGAAGGCGGCCTGGATCACGGGTAATTATCAGCCGGATAAAAAGAAACGGTATCCCGTGGATGAATTTCTCAAAGTGTTTACGCTCGGCCGGGAAATCCGTAAGGCACGGCTTTATATCACGGCCTGCGGAGATTATGAAGCCTGTCTGAACGGAGCAAAGATCGGCGATCGGTTTTTTACTCCCGGTTATACGGATTACCGTAAACGTGTACAGTATCAGGTCTATGACGTAACGGATATGCTCCATCCGGGAGAGAACAGGCTCAGCGTTACGCTGGCTGACGGATGGTACCGTGGTGCCTGCGGAGCTTTCGGCCTGACATATCAGTACGGAACAGAGACAAAGCTGTTGGCTCAGCTGGAGATTGCCTGTGCAGATGGATCCGCGCTGATGATCGGGACGGATGAGCAGTGGGCATGGTCGAATGACGGTCCGGTCCGTTTTGCCGATCATAAAGACGGCGAGATCGTCGTAGCGGCCATGAAGCCGAGCTATGGCGGAAAAGCCAGAAAGACCAGCCATCCGGTCGTACCGGCAGCCTCCAATAATGTCCCGGTCAAGGCACATGAGGTGCTGCACCCGGTGATCTGGGACGCGCCGAACGGGAAGAAGATCCTGGATTTCGGCCAGAATATAGCCGGTATCATAGCCTTCCGCGTGCAGGCGAAGGAAGGACAGAGAATCCTGATGCGTTTTGGCGAGATGCTGGACGCTGATGGCAATCTGACACTTGCGAATATCCAGACGAACAGGAAAAAACCGTCGCCTCTTCAGCAGATCGACTATACCTGCTGGGAAGGCCTCAACGAGTACCGTATGCGCTTCGGAATCTTCGGCTTCCGCTATGGCGAGCTGGACAGTGAAGTGGAGTTTCTGCCGGAACAGATCGAAGCGGCTGCAGTCTATTCTGATCTCGAGCAGACCGGAAATTTTGAGTGTTCGAACAGCCTGCTGAATCAGTTCTTTGAATCCACGGTCTGGTCCACAAAGAGCAATCATCTGGATATTCCGACCGACTGTCCCACCAGGGAACGGCACGGATGGACAGGCGACGCGCAGATTTTCTATAATACAGCCGCTTATCTGTTTGACTATGCCGCCTTTGGGCAGAAATACGTCCGGGATATGTATGACTGGCAGCGGAAAGACGGCTGTCTGCCGCACATCGTGCCGGACGGCGGTGCCGACAGGATCATGTATACGATGAACGGATCGGTCGGCTGGGCGGACGCAGGGATCCTGATCCCTTACCGCATGTGGAAACGCTATCAGGACAGAACGGTCCTGGAACGTTATTACGACGGCATGAAGCGTTATGCGAAGTTCATGATCTCGCGCTGCGGGAAAGTGACGCCGCTCCAGAAGCCCTTGTTCATCGGGAAATACCAGCGCTATCTGGTCAACTGCGGGCAGTCCTACGGTGAGTGGGCGGAACCGGCCGACGTCAAGCCTTTTGCCGTCAAGGATTTTATTTTCCCGCATCCGGAAGAGTCAACTGCCTATACCGCTTACGTCCTTGGACTTATGGAGGAGATCGCCCGAGAACTCGGAAAGGCGGAAGATGCCGTGCTGTTTGGAAAATACAGCGAAGGGTGCCGCAAGGCTTATCAGGCGCTGGTCAGGAAGAAGGGCTTCTCACTGGATACCGAGCGCCAGGCCAAACTGGTGCGTCCGCTGTATTTCGGACTGCTGGACGATGTTCAGGAACAGGAAGCCAGGGAACGCCTCATTAAGGCTATGGAAAACTACGGATGGCGCCTTGGGACCGGATTCCTTTCCACTCCGCTGATCCTGGATGTCCTGACGGATATCGATCCGGCCGCTGCTTATCGGCTGCTGGAAAATGAAGAAATCCCGGGATGGCTCTCCATGCCGAAGAACGGTGCAACAACAATCTGGGAGAACTGGGAAGGAACAAAGACGGATCATCCCGCTTCTCTGAACCATTATTCCAAAGGGGCCGTTCTGGAATGGGTCTTCGCTGTGATGTGCGGAATCCGGGTCAAGGACGCGAACGAGTTTGAAATCGCACCGCTGCCGGGCGGACATTTCACTTATGCCAGAGCTTCCTATCAGAGCCGATTCGGGCTTGTAAAAAGCGGATGGGAGATCAAAGACGGAAAGACCGTATACACCGTCTCCGTCCCTGCCGGATGCCGTGCGCTGATCAGTCTGCCTGACGGCCGGACGGAACATGTCTCTGCAGGAGAATACCGTTATGTAACCGGCTGACGGACAGTAAGACTTTCAAAAAACACACAAAAGGCGGCGTTATCCGTTACGGAACGCCGCTTTTTGTGTGCTGATCAAGATGAAAAACAAGATATACAAGAATATCTTGACTGGCAGATTAGATTGTGCTATAATACAGAAAAACGAAAGACAGGCGGTATGGATCATGGCATATGATAAAGCGCTGATCGCCGGCAAACTCAGGCGATGGGAAGGATTTCTGAACGATTACAGGCTTCCGCAATGGAGAGAGATCCCGAATATCGGGCTGTATATGGAGCAGGTCATTATCCTGCTGAAGGAGTATCTGGATTATCTGCCTCCGGAACTGAAGGAGGAGCAGTTCATAACCCCGACGACGATCAATAACTACGTCCGCAAGAAGATCATGCCCGAACCGGTCAAGAAGAAGTACTACCGTTCCCACATCGCGTATCTGATCATTATCTGTTCGCTGAAGCATTGTCTCAGTATTCCGACTCTGCAGACGATGATCCCGATGAATATCAGTGAAGAGGAACTGGAGAAGATCTATACTTCGTATGCCGAACGGCACCGTCTGGCAGGCAAAGTCTTTGTCAGGTCCGTACGGTCGGCCGCGGCCGGGATCCTGGATCATGAGCCGGATTCGGAACTGTCCACCGACGACACGCAGGATCTGATCACGGTCGTAGCGGTGATCAGCGGTTTCTCGCGCCTCCTCGCGGAGAAGCTCCTCCTGCTCAACAACAAGACGCTTGAGGACGGCGGAGACATTACCCGCAGAGAACCCGGAGACAGAGCAGGGGCAGAGGGACTGAACATAGGAACAAAATGAAAGGGGGCATCCCGCAGATGCCAAGAACAAAACTTGCGGACCGGAAACTTCCGGAATATACAAAGGGCGAAGAGATCGCCAACATGGTGACACATATCATCGGCGCGGCTTTCGGAATCGTTGTTCTCCTTCTATGTGTGATTGCCGCGGCGGAGAAGAGGGATGCCTACAGGATCGTCGGAGCAGTTGTCTACGGATTCTCGCTGATCGTAATGTACACGGTTTCAAGCGTTTATCACGGCCTTCATCCGAACAGGGGAAAGAAGGTCATGCAGGTGCTTGACCACTGTATGATCTATTTCCTGATCGCCGGATCCTATACGCCGGTCGTGCTGGGTCCGCTCCGTGAACTGAGACCGGTTCTTGCGTGGACGATTTTCGGGCTGGTGTGGGGGATCAGCGCGTTCGCAACGGTCTTCACCGCGATCGACCACAGGCAGTACCGGGTGCTGTCCAACGTCTGCTATATCCTGATCGGATGGCTGATCATTTTTGCAGTCAAGCCGACAGTCCAGGCTGTGACGGTAACAGGATTCTGGTTCCTGCTTGCCGGCGGCATTGCCTATACGGTCGGAGCCGTTCTGTACGGGATCGGCGCGCACAGGCATGTGCGGTATATCCATTCGGTATTTCATGTTTTCGTCGTACTGGGGACAGTTCTGCAGTTCATCACGGTTTTCCGGTTCTGCATGTAAGCAGAGGCGGATGCGGAGACGCACGCAAATATTTTGCCGAAAAGCATTGCAAATTTTACGGGATGAGCTTATAATGATTATAACTGCGGCTGTACGAAGCAGCCTATGCCTATACCATAAGGGGTCACACCTGAAACGGTAAAAGCAAATATACATAGGAAAGGATGTATTTAAAATGGGAAAAATGATCGGGTACTGCGTAGCCGGACTTGGCGTTGGTAAGAACCACGTCCGCGGAGTTCTGAATTCTGACCATGGCAAGCTGATCGCTCTTTGCGACCTTCTGCCGGAGAAGATGGATATGGTCGAGAAGACCGTCATCGCTAAGGATATTGAAGCTCATCCGGAGCACAAGGAACATCTGGCAGACAATCTGCTGAAGTATACGGATTTCGATGAGATGCTCAAGAATCCCGAGATCGAGTGCGTCAGCGTTGCTCTTCCCAGCGGCCTGCATGCCAAGTACGCCATCAAGGCTATGGAAGCCGGCAAGAACGTTCTGATCGAGAAGCCGATGGATATCACCGTTGAGGCTGCCCAGAGCATCATCGACGCGTGGAAGCGCACCGGCGTTAAGGTCGGCGTTATGCATCAGAACCGCAACAACCTGGATATGGCTCCGATGAAGAAGGCTATTGACGAGGGACATATCGGCAAGGTCTTCCTGGGAACCTTCGAGGTCAAGTGGTATCGTCCACAGTCCTACTTTGAGAAGGACGGTGGCTGGAGAGGAACATGGGAGATGGACGGCGGCGGTTCTCTGATGAACCAGGGCGTTCATACGGTAGACCTGATGCAGTGGCTGATGGGCGACGTTGAGAGCGTTACTTCCACCATGCAGATCTGCGGACATGACATTGAGACCGAGGATATGACCGCTTCTCTGATCAAGTTCAAGAGCGGCGCGGTCGCTACCTTCGTCAGCACGACTTGTGCTTATGAGGCAGGCTGCGGTACCGGTATCAAGGTTTACGGCACCGGCGGAACGATCGAGTGCGACCAGGGTGAGATCCTGACCTGGAAGATCCACAGCACCGTAGATGATCCTGAGATCGCCAAGGCTGTCGAGGCTGCCGAAGAGGCTGCCATGAAGGCTAAGTATTCCGTAGGCGGAAGCGCGGCTTCCGACCCGGCTCTGTCCACCGGACACGGCAGTGTTGTAAACAACCTGATCAATGCTGTTTACAATGACACCGATCCGATGATCTGCCCGCCGGAAGGAATCAAGGCTGTTAAGATCGTTAACGCTGTTTATGAGTCTGCCCGCACCGGCAAGACCGTTTACCTCGACTGATAACGGACGATATGAGAATCGGATATAACATTCCCGGCGGCTCTTTCATGCTGCAGGGCGTAAGAGCCGTATCGGCACAGACATATCAGAAGCTCCTTGACGGAGACCGTATGGTCATCGAGGCCGGTTATGATTATTCCGAGGCTACTGTCGGAATGATCATGCAGCTTTCCGAAGAAGAACTGCAGGACCTCGCGGCGCGTCGTAAAGCCGGCACTTTCCATCTGGAAGCCTGCAACAGCTTCATTCCGCCGATGTACCGCATCGCGGAAGGCAAGATGCGCGACGAGCTCCGTAAGTATGTTGAGGAAGCAATGCGCAGACTCGACATGCTCGATATCCGCGTTGTCGTATTCGGCAGCGGATTCGCGCGCAGGTTCCCCAGAGAGATGGCCTATGAGACCGGCATGGAGGAGATCTGCAATTTCCTCAGGATGTGCAATGAGGTTGCTGAGAAGTACAACGTAACGGTCGTGATCGAACCGCTTAACCGCAGAGAGACCAACTGCATCCTTTCCGTTAAGGAAGGTGCCGAGATCGTACGCAAGCTGAATCTGCCTTATGTACGTCTGCTGGCGGACGCCTACCACATGTTCGTCGAGAAGGAAGATCTCGGCGTTCTGGAAGAGGAAGGCGAGCTGCTCGTACACACACATGTTGCCGAGGTCCCGGAGAGAATCTGGCCCGGAGCGCACGGCGGCAAGTATCTCAAGGCTTTCGCAGAGCATCTGAAGAAGGCCGGATATGACGGCAGAGTGACCGCAGAGTGTGGATTCACCGATTTCGCGGTGGAGCTTGATCCTGCGTTCAGATTCATGAATGCTGTATTCAAGGATGGAAAGGAGTACAAAATGGCATTGACATTTACAGCCAAGAGAGATATGTGCCAGGAGCCTGTTTTCCTGGCTGCCGAAGAGCTTCCGGAAGTTGTAGGAAGCGCTAAGACTGCTGATGGCCGTGTATTCCCGGCACAGAAGGTCGAGGGCGGCATCCTGATCCTTGCCGATGCTAAGAAGGGCGAGACCGTTGCGGTTGAGCTTTGCGAGGAGAAGGCCGGCCTGGGCGTTGAGATCGTAGAGCGTCCTGAGGCTTCCGCTCTCGACGTCAAGATCGGCGGACAGCTGTTCACATCCTACGTTTACGCAGGAGAGCTGAAGCCCTATCTTGGACCCATCATCGCGGGCAACGGCGACTGGTACACCCGTCTGGATCCCAATATTAAAGAGCATCCGCATCATCGTTCCGTATGGGTCGCTGTCGGCGACGTGAACGGACTGGATTTCTGGAATGAGAAAGGCAACTACGGTGCCGAGCATCATCAGGGATTCGAGAAGGTCGAGTGCGGCAATGTTGCTGCCTGCATCACTGCAAAGAACGTCTGGACCGATCTGGAGAACGTTCCGCAGGTCGATGAGAAGAGGACCTTCACATTCTACGGACAGGACGCAAAGGCCCGCTACGTAGACGTTGAGATCGTTTTCACCGCTTCCTACGGCGACGCTGTCTTCGGACCCACCAAGGAAGCCGGTCCTCTGGGCATCCGTCTGAACGAGCAGATGCGCGCGGACCGCGGCGGCTGCTTCGACAACTCCTACGGCGCTGTCAACGAGGGCGAGTGCTGGGGACGTGCGGCAAGCTGGTGTGATTATCACGGACAGATCGATGGAAAGACCTACGGCATCGCCTGCTTCGACAATGAAGACAACGAGCGTTATCCTACGACCTGGCATATCCGTAACTACGGACTGTTTGCTCCGAACAACTTCTACTTCAAGGGTGGATTTGTTCTGAAGGCGGGCGAGTCCCTCACCTATAAGTACCGCATGTGCTTCTATGAGGACAAGATCAATACAGGTGATCGTTTCATCCTGTATGCTCATGAGCAGCCCAATCATCAGTAATCTGTAATGATCGGACCCCGGACTTGCGTCCCGGGGTCTGTTTCTTTTGAGGAGGAAACAGGATGGACACACTGGAAGCGATTCTGACAAGACGCAGTACGCGCGCGTTTGCGCAGAAAGACGTCGGACAGGACGTGCTGGATCAGGTGCTTGAGGCCGGCCGGCATGCTCCGAGCGGCGGAAATAATCAGACGACGCATCTGATCGTGATCCGCAACAGGAAGGTGCTGGAGGATCTGGCAGCCCTGGTCAAACAGGAATTCTCCAAAATGGAAGTTACGCCCGGCATGTACAAAAGCATGGCGGCCGCGATCCGCCGTTCCAAGGAAGAGGTTTATGTTTTCCACTACGGCGCGCCTGTCCTGATTCTTACGGCAAACCGGATCGATTACGGCAACAATATCGCGGACTGTGCCTGTGTCCTGGAGAACATGATGATCGCGGCAAACGCGCTGGATCTTGGGAGCTGCTGGATCAATCAGCTTAAATGGCTGAATGAAAATCCGGTCATCACGGAGTATCTGCGCGGGATCGGCCTGGAGGAGGGGGAGCGTGTCTACGGCGCGCTTGCTCTGGGATATGCCAAGGACGGACTGCCGAACCGCAGCCCTTTGCCCCGAACCGGGAATCCTGTGACGTACGTGGATTGACCTGTAATGAAAACCCGCAGACGATTCGTAATAACGGCTGTGCTGCTCGCGCTCGCACTGGCTGCAGTATCAGTCGCTGTAATACTGATTTCAGGCAGAACGATCACATGCAATTTCAGACTTCTGGAACCGCCGGCATCCGCGGAGGATGTCGTTGTTGTGATGGATAAGCCGAATCTGGAGGAGGTCTCCCGCAGACTGGAAGGGGATCAGTTCTATGTCACTTACCGGGGGACCGCTGTCGGAACAGTGTATCTGGCAATTGAAAAATCTGTTTCCGGCCGTGTGCTGTATATACATAAAACCGGATTTCTGACAGAGAATACTTTCCTCGGGCCGACGAACGGCGACTGGATCATACATGTTTCCATACTGATCTATCTGGTCTTTCTGTTTGCGGTTCTTCTCAGAGCCTACCGGAGGAATGTTAAGGAAAGCATATATCAGTACCGCAATATCACATATTTCGGAATCCTGCTTTATCTTGCCAGTCTGATCATCCGGCACGTGAATTATCTGCTGCAGCGCGGAAGTATGGAAAGTACGATCAGCGGTCTGATCAGCTCGGGGACTTATGCAGTGCTGTCGCTGCCGCTTGTTCTGATCGTGTCGGTCCTTGTGATGATCAGCAATATCAAGCTGGTGCGCAAAGAGGGCAAGAGTATCCGGAACATGCTCGGACTGATCCTCGGCATGGTACTGTCCTTCGGCATCATCATTCCCGTTCAGATCGGCGAACTTCTGCAGACATCCTCGTGGATCCTGCCTTACATCGACGTTCACAATATGAACGGGATCGCGCTGTATATAGAAATATTCCTGGAACAGATGAGTTTCACGCTTGTGACTTACGGGGAGCTCCTGCTGATTTCCACGATCGTTTTCGCACTGCGGGTGGCACGGCATATACCGTCCTTTGACAAGGATGCGATCGCGATCCTCGGCTGCCAGATCCGGGATGACGGGACGCTGACGAAGCTGCTGCAGTCCCGTGTCGACCGCGCTCTGGAATTTGCCCGCATGCAGAAAGAGGCAGCCGGCAAAGACATCCTTTTTATTCCGTCCGGAGGCAAGGGCGGGGACGAACCTGTTTCCGAAGCGGAGGCCATGCGGAATTATCTGCTGGAACAGGGCGTCCCGGAAGAGAAGATCGCGATGGACGACAAGTCCGCCGATACCTTCGAGAACATCGAATTCTCCCATAGGGTCATGGAAGAGAGGATCCCGGGAGGGAAGATGGCCTTCTCCACGACAAATTATCATGTGCTCAGAGCCGGTATTTACGCGCATAATCAGGGGATTTCGGCCGAGGGGATCGGAGCGCCGACAAAAGCCTATTTCTGGATCAATGCGTTCATCCGGGAATTCATTGCGGCTTTCGATGCGAATCTGAAAGGTCATCTGATCGTTCTGTCCGGCATTACGATCGTGACGGCAGGGCTTACCGTCCTGTATTATCTGATCAATAATTAAAATAAACGGAATGCCGGCGGCATGCATCGGCAGAGGGAGGTTGTACGGATGGCATATTATCAGCTGGGAGATCCGGTCCGTGAAATTGAATTGCAGGAGATCAGACCGGATGCCGTAACGGCAGCATATGTATCCGGCAGCGAGCTGGAGGAGATCTATCAGTTCTTCGGATTTGATCCGGAGACAGTCGAGGAGTGCCGGGAAGCGAGTCCGCTTTTTAGGACAGGAGAGGAGATCCACAGCGACTATACCTTTACGGAGGTCCGGATCGCGTCGCCGAGCGGTGAAGATGACTGGATCGCGATGTATCTGAAGAAGAATTTCGTTATGATAGTCGATATCAGGGACGAAGACAATTCGACGCGCAATGCGTTCTTTAACGCGATCCACCGCTTCTCGGGCAGCGGGCAGAAGGCGGAGAAGGTCGTAAGCCATTTCCTGGAAGCGCTGATCTCGGACGGCAAGTTCAATGTCGAAAAGACACGCAATACTGTTTCGGATATGGAAGAACTTGTTCTTAAGGGCGAGGCGGACGGTACGTTTATCGAGAAACTGCTGAACTTGAAGAAAAAGCTGCTCAGGCAGTGCAGTTTCTACGAACAGATCCTGGATATGACCGAGACACTCGAAGAGAACGAGAACGGTATATTTGAGGAAGGGAATCTGATCTATATTGCAAATCTGAAGAATAAAGCCGCACGGCTGCTCGCGGATACTTCGGCCCTCAGCGATTCGGTCGATCACCTGCAGGACGCGTATTCATCCTCGCTGGACATGAAGCTGAATCAGAAGATGAATATCCTGACCGTCATTACGACGATCTTCTTCCCGCTCACGATCATCGGAGGATGGTACGGGATGAATTTCCAGGCGATGCCGGAATTCGGCTGGAAATACGGTTACATATATGTGATCGTACTCTCGGTCGTGGTCGTGACAGCACTGCTTATCGTCGGCAAGAAGAAAAAATGGTTCTGACCCGCTGCCGGCGCGTCTGCAGAGCGGACTGCCTGACACTGAAAAATATTTTTTGAAAATATATTGACAACGGCTGCGAACTTTGTTATTATATTATCAAAGGGGAGTAGCCTTAGTCCGAAAGGACGAGTTTGTGAACCGTCAGGACGTTGGATTTCCAACCGGTCAAATGAAAAGGCAAGACCTTTGCGCAACATCTGTTATGTGCAAAGGTCTTTTTTACTGCATATAGCAGAGAGAATCCGGTATGAGCTGCGGGCTCGGAAAGGAAAAGGTTATGGAACTGTATCAGATCATCATTATCGCGGCAATCATTGTCGCACTGGGAATCATCGTCGCGGCCGGCTACGTCAAGGCACCGCCGGATATCGCGTACATTATCTCCGGACCCAAGAAAAAGCCCAAGGTCCTGATCGGACGGGCGGGCATCAAGATTCCGTTCCTGGAGAGAAAAGATACACTGGTCCTGAAGCAGATCAGTATCGATATCAAGACGAACGGCTATGTGCCGACGCTTGATTTCATCGGCGTGGACATCGACGCGGTCGCGAAGGTCCGTGTCAAGACGGACGAAGAGGGCATTCAGCTGGCGATGAAGAACTTCCTGAATATGAAGGAAGAGATGATCATCACGGCGCTGACCGACTCTCTGCAGGGTAATATGCGTGAGATCATCGGTACGGTCCGTCTGAAAGAGCTGAATACCGACCGTAAGAAATTCGGTGACGAAGTCCAGGAGAAAGCGCAGAAGGATATGAACGCGCTGGGTATTGAGATCATTTCCTGCAATATCCAGAGGATCGAAGACGAGAAGGGCCTGATCCTTGCGCTTGGTCAGGACAATATGTCCCAGATCCAGAAGGACGCTTCCATCGCGAAAGCTCTTGCGGAGCGCGATGTGGCGATCGCTGAGGCAGAAGCTGCCAGAGCCGCTAATGAGGCGAAGGTGCAGTCCGACATGCAGATCAGCTCCCGTCAGAATGAGCTGATCATCCGCCGCGCGGAGCTTAAGAAAGAGTCCGACGTCAAGCAGGCGGAAGCCGATGCCGCTTACCGCATTCAGGAGCAAGAGCAGCAGAAAGCCGTACAGGCCGCTACCGTGAACGCGCAGATCATCCGCGCCGAGCGTGAGGCCGAGCTGAAGCTGAAGGAAGTCGAAGTTAAGCAGCAGCAGCTGGACGCAGATATCCGCAAGGTCGCGGATGCGAACAAGTACCGTGCGGAGAAGGACGCGGAGGCTGAGCTGATCACCCGTCAGAGGACCGCGGAAGCGGAGAAGTACGAGCAGGAGCAGAAAGCGATCGCACAGAAAGCGCTGGCGGATGCCAGCAAGTATTCCGCGGAGAAGGAAGCCGAAGGAATCCGTGCCAAACTGGAGGCGGAGGCTGCCGGTATCGCGGCGAAAGGCCGCGCCGAGGCTGAGGCGATCGAGGCCAAGGGCCGCGCGGAAGCGGAAGCAATGGACAAGAAGGCGGAAGCCTACAAGAAATACAACAATGTAGCGCTTGCCGAAATGTACATCAAGATCCTGCCGGAGCTTGTTGCGGCGGCTGCAAAGCCGATGGAGTCGATCGACAACATCAATATCTACTCTGCAGGAAATGGTTCGGACGGTTCTCCGACCGGCAGCGTGACTGCCATCACGCCCGCTGTGCTGAAACAGACTTTCGACATCATCAAGAACGTTACGGGAGTCGATCCGTCCGAGATCATGAAGGCGGAGACCCTGGAGGCGAAGGTCACGAAGAACGTGAACTTCACCGGGCTGGATAACGTAACGGAAGTACATGTGGAGACTTCTGCGGATCCCGCTGAAGCTGCACCGCAGGACCTCACGGAGTAAGATCCGGCAAGGTCCTCGCATGATCCGCGCGGTGCGCGGAGAACATCTCAGGAGGAACACGGGGAAGCCGGGCGGGATGTCCGGCTTCCCCTGTGTATAACAAAAACATCGGTCCGCCGGGGCGTAAACCGGCCGGAAAGGGACAGTAAATGCAGTATACGGATAATTATGATTCTCCGCTTGGCAGGATTCTGCTGACATCGGACGGGAAGGCGCTGACCGGGTTGTGGTTCGCCGGAGAGGATGCACAGGAACAGATCCTTCAGGAACAGATTCCACATGAACAGTGCCCTGAAGAGCAGATATCTGCCGCAGGAGCAGCCCGGGTCTTTTCCGAGACGAAACAGTGGCTGGACGGATATTTCCGCGGAGAAATACCGGATCACATCCCGCAGATTCATCTGGAAGGGACGGATTTCCAGAAAAAAGTCTGGGAAATCCTGCTCACAGTCCCGTACGGAGCGACCGTTTCCTATAGCTCTATCGCTGCGAAGATCGCTAAAGAACGCGGTTTGAAGCGGATGGCTGCCCAGGCGGTCGGAGGAGCGGTGGGAAGCAACCCTGTATCGCTGATCGTTCCCTGTCACCGTGTGATCGGCGCGGACGGTTCGATGGTCGGATACGGCGGCGGACTGGACAGGAAGGTGTGGCTGCTGCGCCATGAGTCAGAGAATCTGTCCCTGCAGGAATAATCTGCAGACGTGTTCAAGAATAATCTGTAAAAACTCTTGACGAATCGGTCAGGATACATTATAATAGGTATGCTTTGAGCAAGATCTGGGTATAGCTCAGTTTGGTAGAGCGCTTGAATGGGGTTCAAGAGGCCGCAGGTTCAACTCCTGTTACCCAGACGCATGAGAGGCTGTGAGGGTTTCCTTCACAGCTTTTTTGTTTTTGCTGCGGCCCGCCGGCAGTGCCTGCCCGTGAAGATCCACTAAAAAACCTCCCCAAAGCCGGGGAGGTCAGAACGTTCTGATCTATGCACCGAATTGCAGATGAATATCTCAGTTGTCGGAAGGTGTTATCGAATAGGCGAGTTTGCCTACCGAGAGCACAAGGCTGCTTTGAACACGAGAGACACAAGGCATTCTGCGGATATTATCCAGGATCACATCCAGAGAAGTCGCGGAATCAGTTATGACCTTAATCGCGAAATCAAAGACACCGG
The DNA here is from genome assembly GCA_017441925.1 of Bacillota bacterium. Classification (GTDB taxonomy): domain Bacteria; phylum Bacillota; class Clostridia; order Lachnospirales; family Bianqueaceae; genus RUG12817. The sequence goes on along the minus strand of JAFRUE010000002.1, from coordinate 211,155 downwards.
CAGTCTTATAAAACTCGGTGATAGATGCAGTTGACATGACATAATCATATAAAGCCTGATAATCCTGCCCACGGGTCTTAAGACACACCAGAACGGTTACGTCTTTATGAAATGCATGAGGATCCAGAATGGCTGTATACTTCTGAATCAAGCCTGAACCTTCAAGCCTGCGCAACCGCTCACTGACTGCCGAAACAGAAAGCTGTACGGTACTGCTGATTTCTGATAGAGAGATCCTGGCGTTCTCCTGCAGGAGAGACAGAATAGATTTATCAATATGATCCAACTTAGGCACCTCCCGCAAGTTGATAGGACTGATTACTGCTCCATTATAGCATATTTAATAAATAAAGCAATACATTTAAAAAAATATTGTGCAGTTTTTAACCTTTGCTGATTTGCGTTGAAAAATGAGTGTGATTATGATATACTGCATACTGGGGTGAAACTATGCAGAAGATTGAGCTGCCGGCCGCTGCCGGATGGATTTTGTCGGACCTGGAGAAAGCCGGATTTGAGGCCTATATTGTCGGCGGCTGCGTCCGGGACAGTCTGATGGGCAATCAGCCAAAGGACTGGGATATTACGACTTCTGCAAAACCCCAGGATGTCAAGAGGATTTTCAGGAATACATATGACACGGGAATCGAGCACGGTACAGTCAGTGTCAGGTTCGGGACGGAGATATACGAAGTAACCACATACCGGGTGGACGGCAGCTATTCCGACCACCGCAGGCCGGACGCGGTCGAATTCACCGCAAGTCTGGCGGAGGATCTGAAGCGCCGGGATTTTACGATGAACGCGATGGCATATCATCCGCGGACCGGGCTTGTGGATCTGTTCGGCGGATGCCGTGACATTGAGCAGAAGCGGATCTGTGCGGTCGGCGACCCGATGGAGCGCTTTGATGAAGACGCGCTGCGGATGCTGCGGGCATACCGATTCGCGGCACGTTTCGGCTTCCGGCTTGATCAGAGGACGGAATTTGCTATCAGACGCAAAGCGCCGCTCCTGTCCAATGTAAGCCGTGAGCGCATTCAGGCGGAGATGGATGAGCTTCTTGTCTCGCCGCATCCGGAGATCCTGCAGGATATGGTCTTAAGCGGACTGATGCATGAGATCATTCCGGAATGGGATGCCTGTACCGGATTTCCACAGAATACGCCGTATCATTGTTTCCCGGTCGACATACATCTGATCAGGACGGTTGAAGCCGCGCCGCGGGACCGGGTGATCCGCTGGGCAGCGCTGCTTCATGATATCGGCAAACCGCTCGTCAGACAGACGGATGCTGACGGCAGGGATCATTTTCCCGGACACGCGGAGAAGAGCGCGGAAATGGCGAATGAGATTCTGCGCAGACTTAAATTCGACAACAATCTGCGGCATGCTGTTGTGACGCTGATAACGGAACACGACGTTGCCTATCCAAAGGATGATGCCGGGATGCGCCATCTGCTGAACCGCTTGCCGGACGGATTGTATCCGTATCTGCACAAGCTGCAGGAAGCAGACGCGTATGCGAGGGATCCTGCGTATCTGCAGATCTCGCTGGATGAACTGGCGGAGATCCGGGAACGATATGACCGTGTCGTGGGGGAGAAACAGTGCGTTAAACTGTCGCAGCTTGCCGTCACAGGCAGGGACCTCATGGAAATCGGCTATACAAGCGGCCGGGAGATGGGACAGATCCTGAATCTGCTGCTGGAGCAGGTGCTGGACCGCCCGGAATATAATCAGAGAGAAATACTGCTTCAGGCGGCCGCGAAGCTTAGAAACAATACAGGAGATATAAATGAGTGATTTGAGGAATGCGGGTCCTTCCATGAGTCAGGAAGAGCTTCGCAGAATACAGAGAGAAAGCGAGATCGAGGCGGAGATGGAATTTGCTCCGCACAATCTCGGGGACCGGGTAGAGACCGATTACGTACCGGCCCTGGATGAAGACGACGGGATCCTGCCGGATTCAGAGTTCTTTGAACCGGAAGAAACAGAGCCCGTGCCGCTGATCATACCGGAATCCAAAGCTGAACCTGCGGAATCCGTTCCGATCGTGATACCGGAAGCCGTCGCGCCGGCCGCGGATACGGCTATGAAGCCCGCGGCCGCACCGGATGTTTCGGCGTCATCGGCATCTGTGAAGGAACCTGTCAGGAAGCCGTCTGACAGTATTGACGCGATGATGACCGCGCAGGTGCCGGTCGAGGCGGTGGACGGATCGGATACAAAGCCGTCCCGCCAGCCGCAGAACGCGCAGAAGCCCAGGCAGGCTGAGCCTGTTCCGGAAGAAGAGCCTGAAGAGGGACCGTCCGGCGGAGATCCGGGACGGACTGCCAGAATCGTTCTGATCATCGGTATCGCGCTGATCCTGCTGGCGGTACTGGGCTTTCTGATCGGAATGGCCCTGATGCAGAAGGGCAACCGGGACAATTCCGGCCGGGACGACTCCGCAGCAATCAGTCAGCAGGAAGAATCCGAAAACGATCCGGGAACATCTGCAGTGGATGCGAGTATTTCCGGTGTGATTCTGGAAATGGACGAGACGACAGGAATCGTGTCTGTGTATTCTGCCGTTTCTAAGGAAACACAGGTGTTCAATCTGATGAAGGCAGAGCTCCTGACGGACGCTCACGGTAATTCGATCAGCTATGATGCGCTTCGTGTCGGCGATCTGGTCGATGTTACTTACCGCAGCGGGGCGGAGAATAAAGTCCGCCGCCTGAGACTGTCTTCTTCCGAGACCGGCTTTAAGGACATTTCCGGAGCTGTCGTCGACCGTAATGCCGGTCTGATCCGGATCAACAACAAGAATTACTCTTATGATTCGAACCTGATTTGCCAGTATCAGGGCGAAGACATCAATCCCGGCAGCATTACGGACCGGTATGTTTTCAACGGTGCGGCGCTGGACGGACATATTTACCGGATCACCGTTACGCATGCGGAAGGAACGGTCGAAATCAAAGGTATTGAAGATACCGATGAGAACACAAAGATCACGTTTACACCGACGGTCGGCAAGAAGGTCGAGGTGCCGGTCGCCAAGAATATGGCTCCGGTCGCGCTGACGGAAGGGTTCAATCACTATGTGGTGGAACGCTCGGGAGAGATTCTGGTGAGCGGTTCGGTCTTTGTCAATTCGGGAGAACGGACCGTGCTGACGCTCAATTCCGTCGGTAAGCAGACCGGTGAGCTGGAGGTGCAGATCCGTCCTGAAGACGCGGACGCGACAATTACACTGGACGGTAAAAAGCAGACCAAAAAGCTGATCTCCGACGTTGAATACGGCGATCACGAGATCGTCGTAAAAGCTGACGGATATGAGGAATACAAGCAGACGATCACGCTGAAGCAGCCGTATATGCCTGTTACGGTCAATCTGAAACAGACGGACGTGACGGTGTCGGTCTCTGCTTCGCTCAAAGATACCGTGGTGTACTGCGACGGCAGATATATGGGCATCTATGAGAATAAGCCGGTACAGTTCCGCCTGGATCCGGGCAGCTATGAGCTGACGCTTGCCCATACGGGATACGAGGTCCTGAGCTACGAGCTGCAGATCGAGAGCGGGTCTCCGGCAGTGGATCTGTATTTCTCCAAATTTGTCCCGCAGGTGCAGTACGGACAGATCACGCTGTCCATTGAGCCTTCGGATCTCGCGGTCCGGATCGTGATGGACAATGTCCAGCAGAGCAGTACAACGATCGCGAATGTGGAGTACGGAGAGCATGAGATCCGTGTTTCGGCGGACGGATATAAGGATTACACGGCAAAAGTGAAGGTCGACAAGGAGAACGTTCCGCTTTCCGTAAAGATGGAGCAGAGCAAGGGAGACGTTACGGTATCCATAGATCCGGCCGGTGTAAAGGCTAAGGTCATGCTCGACGGACAGACTTCCAACAACGGAGAATTCAAGGATGTTGTGTATGGAGAACATACGGTGGAAGTCAGCGCAGAAGGCTACGGAACCGTGAAGCAGAACGTAACGGTCGACCAGAACAAGGTCAGCGTCATTGTTTCGCTGAAGAAAAATACCGGAAACATCACGGTCGTGACAGATCCTGCGGATGCAGAAGTTACGCTGGACGGAATAGTATACGGCAGCGGCGTGTTCAGTGATGTTGACTATGGCGATCACACACTGGTCATCACTGCGGACGGATATATTACCGAAACGAAGACCGTCACCGTGGACAAGCCGGAAGTATCCGTAAACGTCACGCTTAAGAAGAGCACTGCGACAGTTAAGGTCACAGTAAAGCAGAATGTTGACGCGGTCATTATGCTGGACGGTAAGACGGCTTCTGGCGGTGTGTTCTCTGAAGTCGAATACGGTATACATGACCTGAAAGTTACGGCTGACGGCTACAAAGAGTATACAGATACTGTGACGGTCGATCAGGCTGAAGTTGCGGTATCTGTGGAACTTGAAGCTGCAGAAGAGTCATCAAAGGAAGAATCCAAGGAAGAGTCATCAAAGGAAGAATCCAAGGAAGAGTCATCGAAACCTGAAGAGTCATCGGAAACTGAGGAGTCTTCAGAAGCTGAAGAATCGTCAGGAATCGAGGAGTCATCAGGTGCTGAGGAATCGTCAGTACAGGAGTCTTCCGTGGAAGAGTCTTCAGAAGGAACCTCTTCTGAAAGCGAAGGCTGAGAACGAACTGTTCACACAGGCTTTAATATACACCATATAAAGGGAGGCAGTTTCATGGAGAACTACAGATCTAATTACGAACGCTGGCTTGCATCGGACGTTGTCGATGACAAGACCAAAGAAGAGCTCCGCGCCATTGCCGGAGACGAGAAGGAGATCGAAGACCGTTTTTACAAGGATCTGGAATTCGGCACAGCAGGCCTGCGCGGAGTGCTGGCGGCAGGCGCGAACCGCATGAACGTGTATACGGTGCGTCATGCGACGCAGGGCTTAGCGAACTATCTGATGAAGGTGGATCCTGAGACGCCTGCCAAGGGTATTGCGATCTCGTTTGACTCCAGACACCAGTCGGATGTATTTGCCAGGGAGACTGCTGCTGTTTTCAACGGCAACGGGATCAAGACCTATGTGTTCGATACACTTCATCCGGTTCCGGAGCTTTCTTTCACTGTCCGTTATCTGGGCTGCAAAGGCGGCGTCATGATCACGGCAAGCCACAATCCGGCAAAATACAACGGCTATAAGGCCTATTGGGAAGACGGATGCCAGGTACCGCCTCCGATGGATGACGAGATCATCGGTGACGTTGAAGCTGTAGACATGTTTGACGGTATTAAGCTCATGGACAGAGCGGAAGCCGAGGCAAAGGGACTCTACGTCGCGATCGGCAAGGAGATCGATGACGCGTACATTGCCGAGATCAAGAAGAGCCTGATCGATCCGGAGACGCTTGCAAAGTGCGCCGCGGATCTGAAGATCGTCTATACGCCGCTGCACGGAGCCGGCAACCTGCCCGTACGCCGCATCCTCGAGGAGTGCGGATTCAAGCAGGTATACGTCGTGACAGAGCAGGAAGCGCCGGACGGCGATTTCCCGACAGTAGAGCTGCCCAATCCCGAGGACACGCGTGCGCTTGAGCTCGGCAGACAGCTTGGCGAGAAGGTCGGTGCTGACATTATCGTCGGAACGGATCCGGATTCGGACCGTGTAGGCATTCTGGTCAAAACTCCGGAAGGATACAAGCCTTTCACCGGCAATATGGTAGGCGTTATGCTGACCAACTACATTCTGGAAGCCCGCAAGAAGACAGGAAACCTGCCGGCGGACGGTTTCATCTGCAAGAGTATCGTTTCGACCGAGATGGTCCGTCCGATGGCGGATGAATACGGCGTAGAGCTGCGCAATGTCCTGACCGGCTTCAAGTTCATCGGACAGCAGATCCTGAAAAGCGAGCAGACCGGACGCGGCACCTACCTGTTCGGATTCGAAGAGAGTTATGGATACCTCTGCGGTACCTATGCGCGCGACAAGGACGCTGTCAGCGGTGCGATGCTGATCTGCGAGATGGCTGCGATCACCAAGTACAACGGAATGAGCCTGATCGACAGGATGCAGTCCCTGTACGAGAAGTACGGCTTCTTTAAGGAATCGGTCGTCTCCATGGCGTTCGAGGGCATCGAGGGCGCGGCGAAGATGAAGGCGATCATGGACGGCCTGCGCAATGAACCCAAGGCAGAGATCGCCGGACTTAAGGTCCTTGAGGTCCAGGATTACGCTTTAGGATACAACGGCCTGCCCAAGTCCAACGTATTGCGCTATGTACTCGAGAACAACTGCTGGGTCTGCGTAAGACCGTCCGGCACGGAGCCCAAGATCAAGTTCTATTTCGGCGCAAACGGCAAGGATGAGGCGGAAGCGGCTGCGTACGCGAAGAAGCTTCAGACCGAAATGACCGCAGGATTCTGATATATTGTGGTCTGACGGATTTTCAAACACAAGATTTTAAAAAATCTTAATATAATTGTAACAAATCACTTGACAAGCTATTTTTCATGTGCTATGGTAAGCTTACTTTCACTATACGGAAGGAGTAAGGGGAATCTTATGCGGAATTTGATTCGTAAAGCCACGGCAGTTCTGACAGCACTTGCGATTCTGATTGCGCTCTTACCCAGTGGGCTTACCGTACATGCGACAAATACCGGCTGGATTGAGAGGGACGGAGTCAAGTACTACCTTGAAAAAGGCAGCCGGATCTATGGTTGGCACTTTATCGACGGAAGGGCATGCTACTTCAATGACAAGGGTGCTCTCGCGAGCATCTGGGGAATTGACGTTTCGGAATTTCAGGCGTATATCGACTGGGGCAAGGTACGGGACGCAGGTACCTCTTTCGCGATCGTAAGGCTGGGACTCAGAGGCGGTTCGAGCGGCAAGATCTATGAGGATGAGACATTCAATGTCAATATGCGCGGTGCACATGCGGCGGGCATTCCTCTTGGCGTGTATTTCTACAGTCAGGCGATCAATGTGTCAGAGGCTGTAGAGGAAGCCGAGTTTTGTCTTAAGATGCTTGCCAAGTATCCCAAGATCCAGTTTCCTGTCTATATTGACGTCGAGGAGCTGGAAGGCGGTTCCCGCGTAAGCCGCGCCAATCTTTCCAGAAGACAGTATACGGACATCTGCAAGGCTTTCTGCAAACGGATCGAGGAGGGCGGATACAAGGCCGGAGTCTATTCCTACAGAGAGCTCTTAAAGAACGAAGTCTATGCAGACGAATTCGTCAAGGCCGGTTATGAAGTATGGCTGGCTTACTATAATTCGGAATTGAGCACGTATCCGGGTGATTTCTCCATGTGGCAGTATTCCGGCACGAACTGGGGCCGTGTCAACGGTGTCAGCGGCGCGGTCGATCAGGATGCGTCGCTCGTGGATTATGCCGGCAGGATCACGAATCTCAGCACACTTGGCTCCAGGCAGAAGCTGCCGGGAGAGATCGTTGCCGCAGGTGTGACGGAGGTTACGAATACGACAGGTATTCCGTCCGGTGCCGGTGACGCGGTCATTTCAGTCAACGGCGAGGTCAGCGGCTATCCGATGCTGACGCGCGGAGATGCCGGAAGCTATGTTGGCGTTATTCAGGAAGATCTGACGAAACTGGGATATGATCTCGGTTCAGTCGATGAGTATTTCGGCAATATGACGTCTGCCGCAGTCAAGGCTTTCCAGAGAGATCACGGGATCACACAGACCGGTATTGTCGACAGCGCGACGTGGAAAGCTGTCAAAGCGGAGATAGCCAAGAAGGAGAATGCCGATCAGTCGGCTGCGGAAGCCGCAGCGAAAGCAAAGGCAGAGGCGGAAGCCAAGGCAAAAGCAGAAGCGGAAGCAAAGGCTAAAGCAGAAGCGGAAGCAAAGGCAAAAGCAGAAGCAGAGGCTAAAGCGAAAGCTGAGGCGGAAGCCAAGGCGGCTGAAGAAGCGGCTAAAGCTAAAGCAGCCGAAGAAGCAGCCAAGACAACGACAGTGACGGGTTCTGTCCCGAATGTATCAGGTTATCCGTATACGACATACGGAGCGAACAACAGTTATGTCAGGCAGCTGCAGACCTGGCTGAACCAGCTGGGCTACAACTGCGGAGCAGTGGATGGAATCTTTGGTAACCAGACCTATACACAGGTCAGGAAGTTCCAGAGTGCCAAAGGATTGTATGTCGACGGTGAAGTCGGCGGCAAGACCTGGGCGGCTTTGGCGCAGGCCGTAGGCTCAAAGAGCGGTTCGGCGAGCTCTTCAACGGCCAGCTCAACATCATCCGCTTCAACGGCAAAGCCGGCAGCGGCTACGACTTCTGCGTCGTCAGGTTCTGTCCCGAATGTATCCGGTTATCCGTATACGACATATGGAGCGAACAACAGTTATGTTAAGCAGCTGCAGACCTGGCTGAATCAGCTGGGCTACAACTGCGGAACGGTGGATGGTATTTTCGGCAATCAGACCTATACACAGGTCAGGAAGTTCCAGAGCGCTAAGGGACTGTATGTTGACGGTGAAGTCGGCGGCAAGACCTGGGCGGCTTTGGCGCAGGCCGTAGGCTCAAAGAGCGGTTCCGCAAGCTCGTCAACGACCGGCACAACATCTTCCGCGGCAAAACCGACAAACACGACGTCCGCGGCAAGTACTGTCCCTAATGTTTCGGGCTATCCGTATACGACTTACGGCGCTAACAACAGTTATGTGAAACAGCTGCAGACCTGGCTGAACAAGCTTGGATACAACTGCGGAGTGGTTGACGGATTCTTTGGAAACCAGACTTATACTCAGGTCAGAAAGTTCCAGAACGCCAAGGGCCTGTATGTCGACGGTGAAGTCGGCGCCAAGACCTGGGCGGCTCTGGCACAGGCGGTCGCAGGCAAGTAAGCTATACAGTTTATCAAAGCCGGATGTGCGTAAGCATGTCCGGTTTTTTAATGAATTGCAAAACGCGTGAATCTATAATTTGAAAAATGAACAAAGGTATGTTATAATACAGTCAGAATCTTCGGAGGAGGAGAATATGGGTCTTTTTATTTCCATGGAGGGACCGGACGGTTCCGGGAAGACCATGCAGATGGATATGCTGGAGCAGGATCTCCGGCAGAGAGGACTTGACGTTCTCCGGTCGAGAGAACCGGGCGGTACTGCGATCAGTGAGAAGATCCGGGATATGCTTCTGGATCCGGCTAATACGGAGATGTCATCCAGGACAGAAGCTTTGCTGTATGCCGCTTCCCGCGCGCAGCATGTTGAGCAGGTCCTTAAGCCCGCGCTGGACGGGGGGAAGATCGTACTGTGCGACAGATATGTGGATTCTAGTCTTGTCTATCAGGGGATAGGCCGCGGCCTGGGCATTCCGGCGATCGAGGAGATCAACGCGTTCGCTACCGGCGGACTGCAGCCGGACGTGACGATCGTTCTGCAGATCGATTTTGAAGAAGGTCTGCGCCGCAAAGGCCGGCAGAACGGCAGCCTTGACCGGATGGAAGCGCAGAAGGAAGATTTTCTCCGCAGGATCCACGATGGTTTTACGCACTTAAAGGATCTGGATCCGGACAGAGTCTTCCTGATCGACGGCGCCAATCCGCCGGATGAGGTTTTCCGGGAAATACAGAATGTACTCAAACCGTTTTTAACGGGTTTATAAAAAAATAAAACAAGGAGGAAACAAACATGAAACTTATCATGTCCATTATTCATGATGAGGATTCCGCAAGGCTGACGACGGCCTTGAATAAAGCGGGGATCCAGGTAACAAAGCTCGCCAGTACCGGCGGATTCCTTCGAGTCGGCAACTCAACGATGCTGATCGGCGTTGAAGAGGACCGTCTGGAAGATGCTCTCAAGATCATCCATGACTGCTGCCATACGCAGAAACAGACAACGATCGCGAATCAGCCGTATACAACGACACCGGAAGGCTATGTGCCGTATCCGATCGAAGTCACGGTCGGAGGAGCAACGGTCTTCGTTCTGGACGTAGATCAGTTCCTTAAGTATTGATGACAGAAGGTGGACTGCAGGGTCATGATACGATCCTGCGGAATCTGCGCCGGCAGGTCGTTTCCGGAACCGTAAGCCATTCGTATCTGATCGAAGGGGCTGAAGGTGCAGGGAAGAAGACTCTGGCGCGGGATTTCGCGATGGCTCTTGTCTGCAAAGAACCACAGGAAGGAAAAGCATGCGGCAGATGCAGTTCCTGCCGCGTTTTTCTGTCCGGTAATCATCCGGACGTGCACGTGATCCGTCCGGATGAAAAGGGCGGGATCCCGGTCCAGACTGTCCGGGAAGCGCTTGTGCAGGACATAGAGATCCTGCCGTATTATAACGGGCGCAAGATCTACATCGTGGAGGATGCGCAGAACCTCAGCCAGCAGGCGCAGAACGTACTGCTCAAGACGATCGAGGAACCGCCGGAATACGCGGTGATACTGCTGCTTACGACCAGCGTGCAGAGTTTCCTGCCGACAGTCATATCGCGCTGCGTGCAGATCCGTCTGGTACCGCTGCCGGAGCCATTTGTGGCATCCATCCTGCAGGAGCAGTACGGTATAGACGAGCGGACAGCTGTGGAATGTGCCGCGTTCAGCGGCGGAAGTGTGGGCAAAGCCCTGCAGACTTCTTCTTCGGAAGAGTTTGCCGCTCTGCGCGAAAAGTGGCTCGGCAAGCTGCAGCATCTGTCGGAACTCGGTCCTGCCGACGTAATGATGTGGAGTAAGGACCTGGAGGATCAGGCACATATGGAAGATGTCCTGAGGATCCTGGAAGTATGGTTCCGGGATCTGATTCTCGTCAGTGAGACAGGGGACACTTCTCTCTGTATGTGCAGAGGACAGGCGGAAGCCTTGCGGAAATCAGCCGCGAGATACGATAAAAAAGAGCTGTACCGCAAGATCGCTGTATTAGAGGACGCGCGGACCAAGCGCGGCCATAATGTGAATTTCGGACTCTGGTCGGACTGGCTGCTGTCGCAGCTGGCGCTCAGGTCTCTGTGACAGAAGTTAACAGGAGGAGTAACTGTGATTACGATTATTGGGGTAAGATTCCGGAACAGTGCTAAGGTCTATTCCTTCCAGCCCGGACTCAACCTGATAGAAAAAGGCGATTATGTAGTCGTCGAGACCGCGCGCGGCGTCGAATACGGACTGGTTACGCATGGCCCGCAGCTCGCCGATGACGCGGATGTTGTCGCGCCTGTACGGACGATCGTCCGCAAAGCGACGGAGAGGGACAGACAGACCTATGAGCGGAATCTTGCTCTTGAGAAGGAAGCCCTCGTTCTCTGCAAGGAGAAGATCGCAGCGCACGGACTGAACATGAAACTGGTGGATGCCGAGTATACACTGGACGGGAATAAGATCCTGTTCTATTTCACGGCGCCGGGCAGAGTCGATTTCCGCGAACTCGTCAAGGATCTCGCGTCCGTCTTCCATACCCGGATCGAGCTGCGACAGATCGGCGTGCGGGACGAGGCCAAAGCCTGTCCGAGCATCGGTATCTGCGGGAGACCTTTCTGCTGTCAGACGTTCCTGCCGGATTTTATCCCCGTATCCATCAAAATGGCCAAGGACCAGAACCTTTCGCTCAATCCGAGCAAAATCTCAGGTGTCTGCGGACGTCTGATGTGCTGTCTCAAGTATGAGGAATCCACGTACGAGTCCATGAACCGGAATCTTCCGAACGTCGAGGACATCGTGCGGACGCCGGACGGTGTCGGAGAGGTGCTTTCCGTAAGCATCCTGAAGCAGCTGGTCAAGGTCGGGATCCGAATCAAGGACAAGGACGACGTCGAGATCAAGGAGTATCCGGCTGAAGAGATCGAGATGGTTTCCCGCAAGAGGGGACGCAGACAGTCTCAGAATCTGGAAGAACCTGTTGACGCCGAGGAGACGGCCGAGCTGCGCGAGCTGGAAAAGAATGCCTGAAGTATTGCTTGAGGGAGAGCGGATCGACGATCTGCAGCGTGACGGCAGGAAGATCATCCAGCATCCGGGACGGTTCTGTTTCGGCATGGATGCGGTCCTGCTTTCTGCATATGCGAAGGCATCTGCCGGTGACTGCGTCATTGATCTGTGCACCGGGACAGGCGTGATCCCGATCCTGATGGAGAGCCGTTATCCCGGGAGCACGTATCTCGGGGTCGAACTGCAGCCGGAATCCGCTGATATGGCGCGGCGCAGCGTGATCCTGAACGGTTGTGAGGACGCGATCCGAATCCTTCGGGGGGACGTGCGTGAGTATAAAGAGATCGCAAGGGCAGGCAGTGCGGACGTTGTGACGGTAAATCCGCCTTATGCCAAGGTGCAGAGCGGGAAACAGAACGCGGCGGACGCATACAGCATTGCGCGGCATGAAGTGTGCTGCACGCTTTCCGACGTGCTGCGGTGCGCGGCTTATCTGCTGCGCAGCGGAGGGCGTTTCTACATGGTGCACAGGCCGGAGAGGCTGGCGGAGATCCTTTCGGAGATGCATGCATTCCGGATCGAGCCGAAGAGGATGACTCTGGTCTATCCGAGGCGGGACCGCGAGCCGAATATCGTGCTGATAGAGGGCCTTCGCGACGGAGCGCAGGGGCTCAGGATCGCAAGGCCTTTTTACATTTATGACGAAAAGGGACAGTATACGGAAGAGGTCCGCCTGATCTATGATCAGAATTGACGGACCGGAAGGAGAATCAATATGGCAGGAAGTCTGACAGTCTGTGCAACGCCGATCGGCAATCTGGACGATATTTCTGCCAGAGCACTGGAAGTACTGCGCGGAGCTGATCTGATCGCGGCGGAGGATACCCGACATACTCTCGGACTGCTGAACCATTACGGGATCCGTGTGCCGATGATCAGCTGTCATAAAGACAATGAAGAATTCCGCTCGGACGAACTGATCGCGAAGATGCGGGAAGGTGTGCGGATTGTTTATGTCAGCGATGCCGGGACACCGGCGATCAGCGACCCGGGAGAAATCCTGGTGCGGAAGTGCCATGAGGAGGGCATCCCGGTCACAGCGGTTCCCGGGGCATGTGCTTTCGTTACAGCGCTGTCGATGTCCGGCATGCCAAGCAGACGGTTTATTTTCGAAGGTTTCCTGCCGGTCGCGGCCAAGGAACGGAATGCCCTGCTTGAGAGCCTGCAGCGAGAAGAGAGGACAGTCATTTTCTACGAGGCGCCGCACCGCCTGCGCAAGACGCTTTCTATATTGCTCGAGAAGCTGGGTGACCGGAAGCTTGCTATCGGCCGGGAACTGACCAAAGTGCACGAAGAGATGGAACTGACGACATTGGCTGCTGCTTCCGCAGAGTATGAACAGAGGGAGCCGCGCGGAGAATATGTGCTGATCCTCGGAGGCGCTGACCCGGAAGCAGTCCGTAAGAAGCAGGACGGCCGCTGGGAGCAGATGACGATGCAGGAACACATGGATCTGTATGCTGATCTGCCGCCTAAAGAAGCGATGAAAAAGGTCGCGGCCGACAGAGGGATCGCGCGCAAAAATGTATACGAAGCCCTGCTGAAAGAAAAGGAAAGCCGGCAGTGACAGCAGTCGGTATTCAGCCGGCAGCGTTTGACTGAAGATGTAAAACCATGTGAGAAGACGGGACTGTGAAGCATTTCACAGTCTTTTTTATGTTGCCAGAAAACATTTGGCGTTTGCAGGAATTCATGAATACAATATATTACAAATAGTAAAATAATATATGTTTACAAATGTGAGATTGCAGAGGCCGAAACTGAGCTTTCAAGAATTATTATTTTTGAACTGACAGATTAATACATGTGATTATAGTATTATAAAAAGGCTCAATTAAGAGAAAATTTTAAGTCTAATGCTCCAAGATTGTATGAGGTTGGACTATATACTTGATTGACAACTTGTATGTAAATAGAAATTTAAAAATATGTTGACAAACAAAGGGGAGCTATTATAGAATTTATGTATCTATCAAGTAACATCGGTAGTAAATTCAGATGATGCTGTGCGGCAGTGCCCGCAAAGTGTTGATATTCCAATAGCCAGATCAGGAGGTTCGGCATGAAAGGTATGAAAAGGATTGCGGCAGTTTTTCTTTGCGTTATTATGTGTCTGCAGCTTTTCCCGCAGCACGTTTTCGCTGAGGAGAATCCAGATGCGAATGCAGAGAATTCTGCAGCAGAAGAAACGCTGGAAGAACTCAAAAAAGACATCAAGAAAGAAGACGCCAACTTATGGAAGCTGGCGAAAGAGATCGCTTTTAAGGGCGGAATCGGTCTGACGGATCTGATCGGCCTCGAGATCGAAAAGCACGCTCTTACCCAGGAAGAGCAGGAACTGCTTGAGGCAGCGATCCTCGACAGTTATGCAGATGCCGAGGATATCAAATTCCGGCTCTCCTATTCCTGTGATACGGAAAAAAAGATTGATTTTACCTTCCCGGAAGAAACGGAAGGTGATTATGATACTCTTCATGTGTATCTGATCAATGCCGATGAGACAGATCAGACTGAAAAGACAGATCAGGCTGAGAAGACCAATCCGGCGGACGAGGCCGATGAGAACGGCATCGAGGAGATTCTGTATCAGGAGATCAAGGACACACTTGAGATCAAAAAGGGAATCTATGTACTGGCAGAATTCTCTGTCAAACAGAAGACAAGGACTCAGACCAAGGCGCCGGCAAAAGCGCCTGCAAAGGTAAAGAAGGCCTTAAGTCTTCACGTTACAGATTATTCCGGAAATGATATTTCCGCAGATGAATTTGGCCAGGGCTTTACTTTGTATTATTACGAAATGCCTGCCAGCGCTTTGAATACGAATTATACTTTAAGCGCGCTGAAATCGCATACTTCGAATTCAATATACTCCAATATGATGTACAGCAGTACAGATTATTCGGCGTATGAAAATACAATTGAAATCCCCGCAAGTGAGTATAATTTTACAACGAACAGTTATGACCTTGAACTGACTATGGAAGAGGAAGCGTCAGAAGACAATCCTTATGTTGTAGTATTCTCCGGAGATAAATGGATCAGGGGCTACAGCGGCTGGAAGGAATGGGCTTCTAATACGGTCGTGTTCTATGACGGAACGGATATGTATGCTTATCCTAACAACGGAGCGGGAAGTACCGATACCGCAGACGTTATCATAAGGCATGATGATTCTATAATAGAGCCTAAGATCACAGTAGATCTCGATTCATCCGAATACCGCGCAGCAACGGGAAACGATCCCTATCCTGTTACGGTAATTGTAAGTGTAATGGGCTCAGTATATATCGGAGAATCCGGAGGCTCAACTACTCCGCCTGTTCCTGTATACACTCCAAACCCATATATGTTTGGAATACCTTCCGGTGGGATCGGGAATAAAGAAGTCTCCGCAGACGGACAGGCTGTTGTATCTCTCAGCTTTAAACTGAGCAGGAACGCCCTTTCTGAGATGCTGAGCGGAAATCGTGCTACCATGCTTGGAATTACGGTTGTTGAAGGAGATCCTTCGGATCCAGAAGGAGAGTTCTCCGCAAATCGATGGCATGCGGACGGATCGCTCATTGGTCTTCCGGTTAATCAGTCAACTGTCAATATGCCGCTAATGGGCGTCGATTCCAATGGAAACATCCTGAGTGTTACAATGGGGACGGACTCTTCATATACCGTAGGGACCCAGAAAGCGGTTCTGAATTTCATCCGCGATCAGATCCATGACAAGATTTATATAGATGTTTATGAAATAGACACCGCTCAGTTATCTACAGCAGCGCAGATCGGTGACGGTTTTGTACTTGAGTATTATGAAATACCTCTTAGCGCACTTGACGGGATGACGAGAGCTCAGCTTGAGTCGTCTTCGACAATGCCGATGGGATATCCCGGTCCTCAATATATCATCCGGGATGACCTTCAGAATAACAACGGTGCAAAATATGGACAGTATAAGAAAACTCAGACGATCTCCGCGCAGCATACAAAGCTTGACTTTATCAAAAACAGTGCTGCAACATATGAGAACCCTTATCTGATCATTTTCATGGGAGAGGAAGGCCGAGAGAATTATCCGTATTACGGAGGGGGCTCTTATAATCAGGAATGGACAGTCATATCCTGGCTCTATTACGATGATGAGCAGATCTATACTTCCGGTTATCTGTCTTCTGCATCTGAAGACAGCGTTACGGCAATAGTTATACATGACGGCACAGTATTTTATCCAAAGGCGAAGGTAAAGCTTGATACGACCGAATATGAGCAGGAGATCCGTGAGGGAGACGATCCTGCATATCCTGTAGATATTGTATTAAGCCTGTACGGAACATCCGACAGGATCGGGACACTGACTGTAAATGAAGACGGTGTAGCTGAGGCAGAGTTTGATGTCGGCGTCAGCAGGTACTACCTGTCACAAATGTCAGCTCAAGGCTCAGGTATGCAGCCTCAGCCGTTAACAATTACTATCGATGACGAACATCCATACAACACATGGGTGCTCACAAACGCTCTCGACCTTAATGATCCCAACAGCCGTTACGGTAATAACTATGTTACATTCCGTCTTGCCGGTTTTGATGATGAAGGGTATATTCTGGCTGCAGGGGCTGATGGCGCTACGGGAGAACTATATGTACCGGAGTTCAAGAAGCTTGCTGCAACAGGCGGCATCCGTCCTGGAGTGATGTTCAGACTCTACAATGACGGCAGTGCAGGACTGACGGAAGCGGACTTTCCGGTATATGTTAAGATCACAGCGACTGATTCGGTTCATCCGAGCTGGTCAACAGAGAAGATTGTAAGAATCGACTATAACAGTCTGAATCAATGGACGACGGTAGAGTTTGACAAGTATAATCCGTTTTTTGAGGATGGTGAGTATGACGATCATCCTATGGATTTTAAGTTTGAAACATATCAGGATAAAGACTGTACAACGCCCAATAGGGGGTGGGGCAACCTTGGTGCGTATTCATATTATAGTTGGACAAATCAGTCCGGCACGAATATCTGGCAGTACTCCGACGGGTCAAGTATCAGCCTGGGTTACCATAAGGTCGTAGACTCTTTAAATGTTAAGGTTGTTACGAGCATAAAAGATGGAGTGGATGCTGCCAAGGCCTTTAATGAGGACGATACGTTTGTTGCTGTCATTACGGAACGTTATAACGGAACCAATAATATTATTGCGGCCGGAAAAACACAGATCACGGAGACAGGAACGATCGATCTGCAGCTTACAAGCCCGAATGGAGCGGCAATTACCCTTAGAGAAAATGCTGAGTATATGATTTCTTATGGCACTTTCTCTACGGACAGTTTTGATGTGTCTAAGGCAAACAAAGCCTGGCCTGTGTATGATCATAGAGAGTATCATTATGATTACTATGATAATCATTATCAGGGCCATATCAGTTACTTCAGATTTGCAAACGTTGATTTGAGCGGTAACATAAAGGGATTTGTATATAACAGGGAAGCTGCGGATGCTTACAGTTATTATACACGAACCAATGATACATCCGGGGAGATGCTGGAGTTGTATAACGATTGCCTGATCCTTCCTTGGAAGACAACGGCTCCGGAAAGCATTACGCAGGCAAGCGGTGATGATTATGTGGTCTATAAACCGATTTCCGATATCAATGCGATAAAGGATAAAGGAAATTATATTATCGTTACCCAGAATGCTAAGGATAACAAATGGTATGCACTGTATGCCGATGAGAACGGCGGATATTCTGTTGAGCTTACAGACATCGCTTCGCTTGAAGATCTTGAAAACGGATATAAGGTCGATACATCGAAACGCTTCAAACCTCTGGTCTTTACGGCCTCGAAGTTTACTCCGGGAAGCCAGTCTGTCTCTCTGCAGCTCAAGTCCGCTGCCAAAGACTCGGCGGGAAAAACGCTTTCATTAAAGATGGGAAGCAGCGCTAATGAACCGGAACCGACGATTACAACCTCAGCGGGCACTGTTATTATCACTTCAGAAGGAGAAAAACTCTTCAGCATTAACAAGAACAATTATTCTTTCCTTTGGTATGTTGATGAGCTGTTCGGGTATTCGGGATTCAGGACGGTGAGCAATAAGTTCGGCCCATGGTGGTATTCATATCACGAGATTTACGGTACGGTTAATCACAGCGATTACAGCTTCCTGGCATATAACTATAAATATGTGTCAAGTTCAACCGCACCGCTGGATATGTATGCTTACAGCTCCTATGCAGGGGTTTCCAATGAAAACGATTATCAGAATAAATACATGACGGATATCGATCTGTCATATCTGTCTGATGCCGAGTACATGGAAGATCTGGAAAACAGATCCGGAGGAATCGGGCATAATTATTTCTATATTCTGTCCGACGATATTGAGGCAACAGAACCGGAAGAACCTGTAAATCAGTATACACTTGTCAAAACATTCGGTGATTTTGTTGAGACGTATTCCGGCTCAGAGAATGTTTCCGGCAAAATGCTGCTTGTGTATACGGATACGGACGGCAAAGAGTATGCTATGGAGGCAGACGGTCTGTATCAGATACTTACAAAGGCCGGAACTTCCGGGTACAGAACAGTTAATACAGTTTCTGACCATGTGCTGATACCGAACAATAATAGTGGAACAAGCGACAATTTCAGCATCGGACCGATGGAAATTCAGGACGGATCTTATGTGTTCCTGACATCCTATTCGTTCCGTAAAGACCGTCAGAATTATGGAGATAATACCAAGAATTATCTTACTCTGGACGGAAGCAACGCGGGCAGCGGATGGAGCAAGAATGCGAATGCAGATCCGGCTACATATATTCTGCATCCAAGTGATCCTGTATACAGTCTGGCAGACTGGGATAATGTCGAGACTTATAAGCTGTCCGTGAATCGTGACGGCTCTACAGTTTGGCTTGGCATTGCAGACGGAGAGAACGGCAGGAAACAGATGGTAGCCGTGGATTCCGAAGCGGAAGCTGTGAGCTTTACTGTTTATACTGATGTGCTGCGCAGGCATTATTCAAGCCTGAACGGGACGGATCTTTACAAGTATTATAAGGTAAACGATCTCACAGACATTCATGCCGGTGATGAAATCCTCATAGTATATAATGATAACGGGACAAAACGGATTGTAGGTTTTCCGTTTGGCGATGAAGTATATCTCAGAAATGCTAATTATAACAGATATCATTATTATCCGGCAGCTGTGGAGGTCCTCAATGGGTATTCCACACTTGAAGTAAATGGAGTGCTTAGTGACAGAGAATTAAAATATAAATACAGGCTTGATACAGACGAAACGGTCAAAAAACCGTTTGCCTATATTGATCCGACAGACGCTTCTATCATCTGGGCACAGGGTATTTCCGCAAATGCTATAGGAACCGCAGACACAGAGAATAATAAAGTGCGGAAATACCTGTGGGTAACACCGCTTGGCAGGCTGAATTCCAGTTATATGTATATTAAGGCCGGAATAGAGAGCTTATATGTGTATAATAAGCCGTCGCAGGTCAGCTTTTATCCTGGCGGGACTTCCGGAACATTCTATCTCCGCGGCGGTAAGTCCAGTGCATGGGTAGGTACACTTACGTATCAGGGTGAGATTTACAATACACAGACCGGACGATATGAAATGGTATCTACACCGCATACCTCATTTACAACGGTTAATACGGCGGATAGGATTGAAGTAGAGGTATACCGCAGACCGGCGTCTGACGAGGTATTTGAGATCCGTTATCATGACGCGGATAAGAATGTGGATCATACCGAAGTTAAACCGCAGGATACCTTTATACTGACGCAGCTTGCGGATACGAAGAAAGACGATACAGATTATGTTTTCGTCGGTTGGACTACGGATCCGGAAAAAGCCGGGTATCTTTCTCTGGATGATTCTGCAAACCTGTATGATTATGATGACCTTGCAAAACTGGCATCCATTAAAAAGGCCGTAAAGGATCAGTATAATCTGCTGGGCGACTGCAATCCGGAATTGAGCAATCTGATCGGTTATGATGAGGTTCAGGATAAAATCGTTAAGGAAACGAATGGCGACAAAGAAACCGACATCCTCAAGGTCTATCCCGTCTATGCAGTCCGCGGTTATTCTGCGGCGATTACTGCGAATGACAACGGCCGCATGATCGTCGGCGCGTCCGATTTCAAGGACTTGCAGAACGGCGGAACAGGCGAGACAGATCCCAAGGAGCGCTGGCTCGGAAGCATCAATATTGAAGTCTACCGTGATGGCGAGGCATGGGTGCCGAACGGCACAGGCGGCAGCACGACAGGCAGAAAGAGACTGCTCGGCGCGAATCCTGTACAGAAAGCCACGCTGTACTTCGCTTATCACAACGATGATGCGGCCGACCTGAACATCAAGTTCATCAAGGACGGAACTACAGCGGATACGCTGTATGAATACATGTCCAGTACGGATTTCTCCGAAGCTGAACCTTCGCATCAGTACGCGATCGATGCGGTCTGGGCAGAGCAGGGCGGATCCGAAGACGGCCTGAAGTACAGGCTGAACTGGCTTGACAAGGTCGTCGGCGGACAGCTTGACAATGTAAAAGGCGGAAGTACAGTTAAGATTTTCGTAACGACGAAGTATCAGATCAAGTATTATCTGGACAGCGATGACGGCAATGGCTATCAGCTGCTGACAGATGATGCCTGGACGAATGAGAATTACTATACGACCGCCGGGACGGAAAACGCTGTTGCAGCCAACCGTGAGAATGCGGAGTATGTGATCGTCAAAGGTGCAGATGACGATGAGAGATTCACACGCTTGATCGAGCAGACGCCGACGGACGGTTCGACTTTCAAAGATAAGAAGATCGAACGCGGCGAGTATTCGATCTTCCAGTACGAGTTTGACACTTATGAACACGTAATTCCGATCGCCGAACTTCCGGAAGCGCCGGCAGGCAGAGAGCTCGATTCTGATGTCTGGACAATCAAACAGACCAAGTCTGCGGAGAACAAACCCTCCGCAACGGACAATTCCAAGCTTTCCAATGTCGGCGACCCGCAGACACCTGGCGGTAATCTTACAGTCGGAGCTGAGACTGAATTTGGAGACAATACCGCATGGACCTTTGATGCGGGTGGCGACAATACCAATACATATCACCTGTACATCAAGGTTAAGAGCAACGAGACAGGTAATTTGTCTGTGACCAAGATCGTTGAGCCGGCTGTTCCGGCTGATTCTGACGGTGCCGCTGGCCAGGCGGACAATACCAAGTTCGGTTTTACGGTTACGCTCAGTGACACTTTTGTCAACGGAACATATGGTGATATGACCTTTGAGGACGGTGTTGCGAGTTTTGAACTTTCTTCGAGAGAAACCAGGAAAGCTATCGGGCTGCCTGCAGGCATTACCTATGAGGTTGTCGAGGATCCGAACAACAGTTATTTCTCTGAAACCGATAATGCTGAAGGGGAGATCATTGCCGGTGAGACGATCGAAGCGGTAATCATCAACAGAAAGACAGTCATCCGGATCAGCAAGGTTAACGCGGAAGACGGAGAAACACTGGAAGGCGCAGCGCTGCAGGTCCTTGACAGTAAGAAGAACGAAGTTATTCACTGGATATCCGAGAAAGAGCCTTATGTTATTGAGGGCCTTCTGATCGGTGAAGAATATACTTTGAAGGAAATAACAGCACCGGACGGATTTATCCTGGCCAATGATATTACCTTTGTGATCGGCGAAGACGGGAAAGTGACTTCAACCGGCAGTATCGATACGGATGAAGACGGCAGTATTATTCTCCTTGTGGAGGATGAGAAAACCTCTGTTTCGATCATCAAGGTAAATGCTGAAGATGGCAAAGCACTGGAAGGCGCGACTCTGCAGATCCTTGACAGTAAGAATGAAGTAATGGAAGAGTGGGTCTCCGGAAGCAAACCGCATGTGGTCGAAAAGCTTGTAACAGGAGTAACCTATACACTGCGAGAGACGGTCGCTCCGAAGGGATATGTGATTGCTGCAGATGCGACATTTAAGATTGGTGCCGATGGTGTAGTAACTTACAGCGGTACGATGAAAGACGGAGCGCTTGTAGTGAAAAACAGCCCTGAGAAGATTGAACTGACTGTCAAGAAGGCCTGGAACGACGCAGATGATCAGGATGGCATCCGTCCGGAGACGCTGACGGTAACACTCAGCAACGGTACGGAGGACATCGGAACGGTAACGCTGAACGCGGACAACGAGTGGACCGGATCGATCAAAGATCTGCCGAAGTATGCGGACGGTGAGGAGATCGTTTATACCTGGACCGAAGGCGAACTGCCTGATGGCTATACGCTGGAGAGCAGCACAGTTGAAGGAACAGTTACAACTCTGACGAACAAGCATATTCCGGAGACGGTTGAACTGACTGTCAAGAAGGCCTGGAACGACGCAGATGATCAGGATGGTATTCGTCCGGAGACGCTGACAGTAACACTCAACAATGGTACGGAGGACATCGGAACGGTAACGCTGAACGCGGACAACGAGTGGACCGGATCGATCAAAGATCTGCCGAAGTATGCGGACGGTGAGGAGATCGTTTATACCTGGACCGAAGGCGAACTGCCTGATGGCTACAAGCTGGAGAGCAACGAGACCGAAGGTACAGTAACAACTATCACCAATGTGCATGAACCGGCGACAGAAGAACTGACTGTCAAGAAGATCTGGGATGACGCAGATGATCAGGACGGCATCCGTCCGGAGACGCTGACGGTAACACTCAACAACGGTACGGAGGACGTCGGAACGGTAACACTGAACGCGGACAACGAGTGGACCGGATCGATCGAAGATCTGCCGAAGTACGCGGACGGTGAGGAGATCGTTTACACCTGGACTGAAGGCGAACTGCCTGACGGCTACAAGCTGGAGAACAGTAAGACTGAAGGAACGGTAACGACTCTTACCAATACACATAAGCCGGCAACGACTTTCAGAACAGTCCGCAAAGTCTGGGATGACGCGGATGACCAGGACGGCATTCGTCCGGAGACGCTGACGGTAACGCTCAGCAACGGGACAGAGGACGTCGGAACGGTAACACTGAACGCAGATAACAAGTGGACAGCGACTCTCGACAAACTCCCGATGTATAAGGACGGCAAAGAGATCACTTATACCTGGACCGAGGGCAAGCTGCCGGAAGGCTACAAACTTGCGAGCAGCAATACAAGCGGAACTCTGACGATTCTGACCAATGTGCACATTCCTGAAGAGCCCGAGGAGCCCAAGCCCGAGGAGTCTGTACCCGAGGAATCTGTTCCGGAAGAGTCCAAACCTGAGGAATCCGAACCCGAAGAGTCTGTTCCGGAAGAGTCCAAACCCGAGGAATCCAAACCGGAAGAATCCAAGCCGGAAGAATCCAAACCGGAAGAATCCAAGCCTGAGAAACCGGTTCCGGCAACAGGCGATAATTCTAGACCGTTTGTTTTCGCCGGGTTGATGGCAGCGGCTCTGGCCGGTGCGATTATCAGTATTCTGACCTATCGCAGGAAACGCGGTATCTAAAAGCATCTGGCACATAGCCGGGATCGGACTTAAAAAAGTATGACTTAAGCAAACTGCAGTTGTGGTCCATGACCATGACTGCAGTTTTTTGGAGGAAACGCGATATAGTCCTCACAGTATATTTAAGGAATGTTTACAACTCCTTCCTGGGGAATGGATTGAAAAGCGGCCGGAAGAGTGATATAATATAACGTGATTTAATCTGAACAGACAGAGGAGAACAGAATGAGCGATTGTATTTTCTGCAAACTGGCTAACGGTGAGATTCCGACCGAAACTGCTTATGAGAATGATTACGTGCGGGTCATCGCGGACGCGAATCCGGCAAATGTCGGGCATCTGCTGGTGATCACCAAGAAGCATACGGCGAATATGACAGAACTGGATGAGGAAACGGCTGCGGAGGTCATGAAGGCTGTCCGTAAGACTGTGATCGCAATGAAGACGGCGCTTAAGCCGGACGGCATCAATGTGATCCAGAATAATGGCGAGGCTGCCGGCCAGACCGTGATGCATTTCCATATGCATGTGATTCCGCGTTACTATGGGGACGGGATCCTGCCGACGTGGAGACAGCTGCATCCGGAACAGGTGGAGACACATGCCGCCGTGGCAGCGATCGCGGCAGCCCTGCAGGAGCAGAAATGAGCGGATCGTACAGGATCGTTCTGACGGGCGGAGGCACCGGTGGGCACGTTACACCGAATATGGCACTGATCCCGTATCTCAAGGCAGAAGGCGCGGATATCCGCTATATCGGCAGCATTGCGGGCATGGAGAAAGGCCTGATCGAGCCGTTCGGCATTCCGTATTATGGGATCGATACCGCAAGGCTGCACCGCTACCTGACAGCGCAGAATCTGCTGATGCCTTTCCACGTGGTCCGCGGGATCACACAGGCCAAGAAGCTCCTGAAACAGATCAGACCGGATATCGTCTTTTCCAAAGGCGGTTTTGTCAGCGTGCCGGTCGTATACGCGGCGCACAGGCTGCATATTCCTGTCGTATGCCATGAATCCGATCTGACGCCGGGACTGGCCAACAAGCTCTCGACGCCTTTTGCGGAAAAAATCTGCGTGAACTTCCAGGAAGCGCTTGCGTATGTTTCCAAGGAGAAGGGCGTCTATACAGGTACACCGA
The DNA here is from genome assembly GCA_017441925.1 of Bacillota bacterium. Classification (GTDB taxonomy): domain Bacteria; phylum Bacillota; class Clostridia; order Lachnospirales; family Bianqueaceae; genus RUG12817. The sequence continues at coordinate 186,539 of JAFRUE010000002.1, read as the reverse complement.
TCCGTGACGAACTGCTGCATGGATCGCGGGAAGAAGGTTTAAGGATCTGCGGTTTTACAGCGGACAAGCCCGTTCTGCTCGTAATGGGCGGCAGTTCCGGAGCCCAGGCACTGAATGAAGGTGTGCGAGGCGCACTGGACAAGCTCCTGCCGTATTTTCAGATCGCGCATCTCTGCGGGAGGGGCAACGCGGATCCATCGCTTGCCGGGCGCGAGGGATATTTCCAGATCGAGTATGCGAACGAAGAAATGCCGCATCTCTATGCCGTTTCGGACGTGACGCTCTGCCGTGCCGGAGCGAATTCTCTGGCGGAGATCCTGGCCCTGCATCTGCCGAACGTACTGGTGCCGCTGCCGCTTTCCGCAAGCAGGGGAGACCAGATCCTGAACGCGCAGTCCTTCGAGAAAAAGGGCTTTAGCCTCATCCTGGAGCAGGAGAAAATGACGGCGGACACGATCCTCACGAGTGTGAAGGAAGCCTATGAGAACCGTGAGAAGTACAGGCGGCAGATGGCGGAGGACCCGGCCGGATCCGGTACAGAGAGGGTACTCGCAGTCATCCGCGAGGTGCTTGCTGCCCGTTCGTGAGGCTTTCCGTACCAGCGGAACACAGACAATATAGACAGAAGATCAGTTATACCGGGAGGAAATGAAAATGAAAAGAATAACAGCGCTCTTTGCCGTTATCGTCCTTGCGGCGGCCATGTTCGCGGGCTGCGATGATTCGACGATCTATCGGCATTACGACGCAAGCGCGTATGAGAAGCAGTTCGCCGCGCCTAAAAAGGGCGACACGATGGCAGAACTTACCACGAGCATGGGCACGATCGTGATCCGGCTTTTCCCGGAAGAAGCGCCAAAAGCGGTTGAGAATTTCGTAAAGCATGCCGAGGAAGGCTATTATGACGGTGTGACCTTCCACCGGGTCGTAGACGATTTCATTATTCAGGGCGGTGATCCGACCGGGACAGGTTACGGCGGGGACAGTATCTGGGGAGGCACGTTTGAGGATGAGCTGTGTCCGTATCTCTCCACATACCGCGGCGCTCTCTGCATGGCCAACGCGGGCCCGGATACGAACAAGAGCCAGTTCTTCATCATTACGCGGCAGGACAAGGACGTAGAGCAGTACCAGCGCTACAACATGGAAGTGGATAAGAAATACCGGGCAGACGACGCCAAGATCATGAAGTTCAAAGAAGTCGGCGGCGTGATGCATCTTGACTATCAGCTGTCCTATCTCCGTGTCGTCAAATATCCGGATTCCAGCTATCAGCAGTACCGCCACACTGTTTTCGGTCAGGTCGTGGAGGGAATGGACATCGTCGACGCGATCTCCCATGTGAAGACCTGCGGAGAGAAGGAAGTCAACGAAGCCATCATCAAGAACGGTCCGGACCAGACCGAAGTCTTCCTGGACAAGCCGATCAAGGACGTAATCATCGAGTCCATCCGTATTTATACTTACGGCGAATAAGCCTGCCGGCCGGACGATAGCTGCCGGGGCGGAAGGCACAGCAAAAAATAACGCAAATCAGCCTCTTGGGTCTTTACAATTTGCGGGAATAATGCTAAACTGATTTTAGGTTCTGAGGGATACCTTTTCTTTGTGTGTGAGAAACAGATATCCTACGCAATACAATTTCAAGGCATAGACCTATGAAAAGAAAGGATGTATTCAATGGCTAGAAGCATGAAAACAATGGATGGAAACCATGCAGCGGCTCACGTTTCCTACGCGTATACCGATGTAGCGGCTATCTATCCGATCACTCCTTCTTCCGTTATGGCGGAAGCGACTGATGAGTGGGCAACTGCCGGACGGACCAATGTTTTCGGACATGAGGTTCAGATCACAGAGATGCAGTCCGAGGCCGGTGCTGCCGGTACGGTTCACGGATCTCTTGCTGCCGGTGCTCTGACGACGACCTTTACGGCGTCTCAGGGATTGCTGCTGATGATTCCGAATATGTACAAGATCGCCGGTGAGCAGCTCCCGGCAGTTTTCGACGTATCTGCCCGTGCCATCGCAAGCCATGCGCTCTCCATTTTCGGAGATCATTCTGACGTGTATGCATGCCGTCAGACCGGCTGCGCGATGCTGTGCGAAGGCGGTGTTCAGGAGGTTATGGATCTGACGCCTGTCGCGCATCTGGCCGCGATCAAGGGACGTCTGCCGTTCATTAACTTCTTTGACGGATTCCGTACTTCTCATGAGATCCAGAAGATCGAGACATGGGATTACAAGGATCTGGCTGACATGCTCGACTGGGATGCGGTCAAGGCTTTCCGTGAGAACGCCCTGAATCCGAATCATCCTTGTCAGAGAGGTTCCGCACAGAACCCTGACATCTTCTTCCAGGCCCGTGAGGCTTCCAACGGTTACTACGACGCTCTGCCGGCAATCGTTCAGGAGTACATGGACAAGGTCAACGAGAAGATCGGAACAGATTACAAACTGTTCAACTATTACGGAGCTCCGGACGCAACGCATGTGATCGTTGCCATGGGTTCTGTCAATGACGCGATCGAGGAGACCGTCGACTATCTGGTCGGCAAGGGTGAGAAGGTCGGTATGATCAAGGTCCGTCTGTACCGTCCGTTCTGCGCCGAAGCTCTGATCGACGCGATCCCGGATACTGTACAGCAGATCTCCGTTCTGGACCGCACCAAGGAGCCCGGCTCTCTTGGCGAGCCTCTGTATCTGGATGTTGTCGCGGCTCTTAAGGGCAGCAAGTTCGACCAGGTCCCGATCCTGTCCGGACGTTACGGACTGGGTTCCAAGGATACGACCCCGACTCAGATCGTTGCCGTATTCAACAACAAGGACAAGAAGCGCTTCACCGTTGGTATCAACGATGATGTTACCAATCTTTCTCTGCCTCTGGGCGAAGAGCTGATCACCACGCCGGAAGGCACGATCAACTGCAAGTTCTGGGGTCTTGGCTCTGACGGTACCGTCGGCGCGAACAAGAACTCCATCAAGGTTATCGGAGACAACACTGACATGTATGCTCAGGCATACTTCGATTATGACTCCAAGAAGTCCGGCGGCGTTACGATGTCTCATCTGCGTTTCGGACACAAGCCGATCAAGTCCACATACCTGATCCACAAGGCCAACTTCGTAGCATGCCACAATCCGGCATACGTACGTAAGTACAACATGGTTCAGGAGCTGGTCGACGGCGGTACTTTCCTGCTGAACTGCGCTTGGGATCAGGCCGGACTGGAAGAGCATCTGCCGGGTCAGGTGAAGAGATTCATCGCTGAGCACAACATCAAGTTCTACACCATCGACGGTGTTAAGATCGGTATCGAGACCGGCATGGGCCCGACCCGTATCAACACGATCCTGCAGTCCGCTTTCTTCAAGCTGGCCAACATCATCCCCGAGGAGAAGGCGATCCAGCTGCTGAAGGATGCTGCCAAGGCTACCTACGGCCGCAAGGGCGAGGAAGTCGTTAAGACCAACTGGGCAGCTATCGAGGAAGGTGCCAAGCAGATCGTTGAGGTCAAGGTTCCCGAGAGCTGGAAGGATGCCAAGGATGAGCCTCTGGACTACAATACCGCTACCGGAACCCGTCAGGACGTCGTTGATTTCGTCAACAACGTACAGACCAAGGTCAGCGCCCAGGAAGGCAACAGCCTGCCTGTATCCGCATTCGTTCCTTACGCAGACGGCTCCACTCCGTCCGGATCTTCCGCTTATGAGAAGCGCGGAATCGCGGTCAGCGTTCCTGTATGGGATCCCGCTAACTGCATCCAGTGCAACTTTTGCTCTTATGTCTGCCCGCATGCAGCGATCCGTCCTGTCGTTATGACTGAGGAAGAGGCTGCCAAGGCTCCTGAGAACACCAAGAAGGTTCCGATGATGGGTATGCCGGGTTACTTCTTCACCGTTGCTGTTTCCGTTCTGGACTGCACCGGCTGCGGATCCTGCGCGAACGTATGTCCGGGCAAGAAGGGCGAGAAGGCTCTCGGAATGGTCCGTCTGGACGATGCCCGCGATGGACAGCAGGTATTCGACTATGGTCAGACTCTGGACGAGAAGCCGGAAGTTCTGGCAAAATTCAAAGACACGACGGTCAAGGGCAGCCAGTTCCACAAGCCGCTGCTTGAGTTCTCCGGCGCCTGCGCAGGCTGCGGCGAGACTCCTTATGCGAAGCTTGCTACACAGCTGTTCGGCAACCGTATGTATATCGCGAACGCGACCGGATGCTCCTCCATCTGGGGCAATTCCTCTCCGTCCACGCCTTATACCGTTAACATGAAGGGACAGGGTCCCGCATGGAGCAACTCTCTGTTTGAGGATGCTGCGGAATTCGGTTTCGGTATGTTCCTGGCACAGCGTGCTCTGCGCGACGGCCTTAAGACCAAGGTTGAAGCTCTTTGCGAGAAGGAAGGCGCTTCTGACGAAGTCAAGGCTGCTGCCAAGGAGTATCTTGATACATTCGGCATCGGTGCTCTGAACGGCGCTGCGACCGATAAGCTGGTCGCCGCGATCGCTGACTGCGACGACGCTGACTGCAAGGATCTGGTTGCCAATAAGGACTTCCTGGCGAAGAAGAGCCAGTGGATCCTCGGCGGCGACGGATGGTCCTATGATATCGGATTCGGCGGACTGGATCACGTACTGGCTTCCGGACAGGATGTCAACGTTCTGGTCTTTGATACCGAGGTTTATTCCAACACAGGCGGACAGTCCTCCAAGGCTACCCCGACCGGTGCGATCGCTCAGTTCGCGGCTGCCGGTAAGGAGACCAAGAAGAAGGATCTTGCCGCTATCATGATGAGCTATGGATATGTTTATGTCGCACAGGTATCCATGGGCGCGGATTACATGCAGTGTCTGAAGGCCTTCCAGGAAGCTGAGAGCTATCCGGGACCGTCTCTGATTATCGCATACGCTCCATGTATCAACCATGGTATCCGCAAGGGCATGAGCAAGTCTCAGACAGAAGAGAAGCTCGCTGTTGAGAGCGGTTACTGGAACAACTTCCGCTTCGATCCTCGTAAGGCGGAAGAGGGCAAGAACCCGTTCACACTTGACAGCAAGGCTCCGACCGGAGATTATAAGGAATTCCTGATGGGTGAGGTCCGTTACTCTTCACTGAGGAACGCCAATCCGGAACGCGCCGCTAAGCTGTTCGCCAAGAACCAGGGCGAGGCCGAGGCCAAGTATGCGCATCTGCAGAAGCTGACCAAGCTGTATGCACCGGATGAGGAGTAAGATCCGCTGATCCGGTAATATTAAGCCATTAAAAGCCGCAGGCTGTACCGCTTATCAGGCGGACAGCCTGCGTTCCTTTATATCCGGGAGGAATCATATATGGGAAATCTTGCGGTCTTCTATGACCACATTCTGGAAGCGGAGAGGCAGACCCGTGAGAAAGGAGCAGAGGTGTCTGTCTCCGAGATGCTGAAACTGTGCCAGGACTGGGGCATTTCCGCCGTTGAGATCAATTCAGGGACACTTGCCGAGTCCGGAGATACCGTGTTGCCGATGCTTGAGGCTGCAGGTCTGAAGATCAGCGGGATCTGTCACCGGCATGACTTTGTGAAGAATCCGGGCGGAGCCGGCGGTGCTTTGGAAGAAGAGGCGCGGGACCTCATGGAGATGGCCCGGCGTGCCGGTACTTCGACTGTGTTGATCGTAGCCGGTTTCTTCAGCGAGGAAGATGCCCGTGAGATAAACGCGCGGCACTGGTCTTATGCGGAGACAGCCGCCTGGATGGAGCAAAGCAGTGCGGCGTGTCAGGTGCGGGACGGGCTTGCGGTGTTCTGCCGTGAGGCAGAGCGGCACGGCATCCGGATCGTAGTCGAGGACTTTGACCGGTGGACTTCTCCGACAGCAATGCTTTTTCAGAACCTGTGGTTCATGAAAAATGTTCCCGGACTGCATTTCGCGCTGGATACCGGGAATTTTGCCTACAGCTGCGAGGACGTGCTCAAAGCCTATGAAGTCCTGCTGCCGTATATCAGCCATATTCACTGCAAAGACCGGGCAGTCAATGCTGCGGTGCCGGAGACGGATCCACGGAAATACATCGCGGCATGCGCAGTCGGGGACGGTTATATACCGATCCGGACGATCGTGGATAAGGAAAAAGCACGCGGATACGATGATTATTTCGTCATCGAGCATTACGGGATGCAGGATCAGTATGAAGGAATTCGCAGATCCGCCGAATATATGCGCAGCATCCTGTGAATCGGAAACCATAGAGAAAAAGGCCATCCGAACGAATCGGATGGCCTCTTGTTTTTGTACGGAAGCGCTGTGCAAACCTCAGAATGACTGGATCAGCGCGTTGGTCAGTTTCTTCAGCAGTTCGCAGACGAGAGTTACGGTCTGTTCAAAATCCTGCAGCGACATATAGCAATAGGAACTATGCGCATAGCGGACAGGGACACTGATGACAATGGACGGAACACCAGCGGGCAGTTTATGAATGACGCCGGCGTTGGTGCTCCCGCCTTTGCGGACGGATTCCTGCAGCGGGATCCCGAGCTCGGCTGCAGTTTCCTGTACGAACCGGACAAGTCTGGGATTCGCGATCATGCTGGTGTCCATGTGACGGATCATCGGTCCGCGGCGCAGCCCTGTCTGGATCTTGTATTCCGGGGTGAAAGTATCGTCTGCCGGCGCGCCTTCGATTACGAGGGCAAGCGCGGGACTGATCGCGGCGGCAGCGGCCTCGGCGCCCCGTTCGCCGACTTCTTCCTGGCTGGTCAGCGTTCCGATCAGATTGACATAGAGCTCCTCGTCCGTCAGACGGCGCAGCGTTTCCAGAACGACAGCACAGCCGATACGGTCGTCAAAAGCCTTGCCGAGGATCAGATCCGTCCCGACGCGTTCCGCTTTTACAGCCGGAACGACCGGATCACCGACACGTACGCCGTAAACCGTCAGGGCCTCCTCTTTGCTTACAGCGCCTACATCGATGACCATTTTATCGGGAGAAGAAAGCGCACGGCGGTCTTCCTCCGTCATAAAATGCACCGGTTTGCTTGCGATGATGCCAGGGATCAGTTTCCCTTCGCGTGTGCGGATGCGGACAAGGGATCCGGACAGCGTCGCGGCGCCCCAGCCGCCGAGCGGCAGGAAATCCAGCGTCCCATTATCGTGGATCGCCTGGATCATGAAACCGACTTCATCACTGTGCGCGTCCAGCATGACAACAGGCGCCTGCGCAGGGAGCCCTCCACGGTTCAGGTACAGATTGTTCATAGCGTCTTTGCGGATCTCACCGATAAAATCTTTAGCGTATCCTGCGGCGGTTTTAACGACGGCATCTTCAAAACCAGGCGCGCCGAACGCGTCGGACAGTTTCATGATCAGCTGAATGGTTTTCTCATCCATGGGAAGTGCCTCCATATTCAGATAATTGCAGAGCAGACCGGTTACATAAACGGCAGGTTCATTATAGAAAACAGACGGCCTTTTGTCAATCTGTTCACAAATCGTTTTCTTGACAGATCATCCTGCCTGGGTTATAGTCAGCATATAAGGAAAATCATCATGAATGGAGGAATGGTAGTTGAAAAAACAGTTCTGTAAGCTGCTGGCAATGGTGATGGCGCTTTGCATGGCATGCGGCGCGGCGGCTTTACTGTCCGGCTGCGGGAATGACAGCATATCGGTCCGAACCTCACCGGATGATGGGCCGGATGAGCTCGCGGATACCTATAAAGCGCTCTATGAGGAGACCGCGATGAAGCTGAAGCAGACGGAGAATTCGCTGTCCAAGGCAAACGCGGAGAAGGCGCGGTTGAACCAGGAGCTTTCCGAGACAACGAAAGATCTGGAAAAAGCACAGGAAGAGCTGACCAAGCTTAAGGAAGATTACAAGTCGGTCAATGACCGGTTCACCGGTCTGAACCTTGACTATCTGGAATATAAAGAAAAGATGCAGTCTTACGAGACGTACGCGGAGAATAATACACGGTTTATCACACCGGGCATCTCCGCGGGGAACTGCGTCGGAATGAATGTGCAGGATGTCATAAACAGGCTCGAAGCCGCAGGGTTCACCAATATCCGGACTGTTGCGCTCGGAGACCTGATCTTTGGATTTATGCATTCTGACGGAGATACGGAAGGAATCTCGATCGGAGGGCTGGAGAATTTCAGCGCGGGATCACAGTTCCTTTCGGACAGTGAGGTCGTTGTAAGATATCATACATTCGCGGGATAACCGCGCGGAAAGGAACCGGAATGAGAGATTTACAGCCGATTATCGAGAAAGCAAAGGAAGTTATCGCGTCCCATAAGCTGGAGACAGGGGCTTATGCCCGCTGGATCTGGCCGGATAATACAGGACGCAGACTGGGGATCAACGAATACGGATGCGCGGATGCCGCGAATAATCTGTATATGATCGGTGAATTCCCAAAAGACGCGGCGGAGAGAGCAGAATGGGTGCGCCATCTGCAGGAATTCCAGCATGAAGACGACGGACTGTTTGTGGAAGGCACGCATCATCCGTTCCATACGACAGCGCATTGCATTGCCGCGCTGGAGCTTTTTGAAGAGCGGGCGAAATATCCGCTTAAGGCCATGGAGCCGTATCTGGACCATGACAAGCTCAGAGAGCTCCTGGACGGGCTTGACTGGGCCGAAAATCCGTGGACCGCTTCCCATCAGGGAGCCGGGATCTATGCGGCCATGGTGCTGCAGGGAGAAGCGGATCTTGACTGGCAGGACGCGTATTTCGGCTGGCTGTGGGACAATTTCGACCCGGAGAGCGGCTTCCTGCGGAAGGGCTGCGTAGAGCCTATCCTGCATGCGGACTCTTTTGCGGGGCCTCTCGCGAGACCGTCCGTATTCCCGCATCTCGCTTCGACGTTCCACTATACGTTCAACCATGAGTATGCACACCGCCCGCTGCCGTATCCGGAGAAAATGATCGATACATGCATCCGGATCTACCGTAACAGAGAATGGCCGGCTCTCGGGCATTCCGTCTCCTTTGCGGAGATCGACTGGGTGTACTGCCTGACTCGTTCGCTGCGTCAGTGCGGATACCGTTACGCTGAAGCGAAACAGGCTCTCAGGGACTTCGCGGCGGAGTATCTGGACTATCTGGATGGTCTGGACGCGAAGACGGACGAAGGTCTTAACGATATGCACAGGCTTTTCGGCAGCATCTGCGCTCTCGCGGAACTGCAGGCAGCGCTTCCGGGCGAGCTCCGAAGCGATAAGCCGCTGAAACTGGTCCTGGACCGCCGTCCTTTCATTTAAGATCATCATAGAAGGGAAGTAACATATATGAATCTATTCCGTCGTATGGCAGAGTATCTCACAAGATTCATGAGCGGACGCTACGGCGGCAGGGATAATCTGAACATCGCGCTGCTGGGATTTGCGCTGCTTCTGATGCTGATCAACGCATTCGCAAAGTCGGCAGGGCTTACGCTTTTCACTGCAGCGGTACTGGGATATCATCTGTTCCGGTCTCTGTCCCGGAATTTCCCGGCGAGACAAAAAGAGAACAGCGTGTTTACGCAGGCTGTCCTCAAGGTCTATCGCTGGTGCAGACATACGGCCCGGCACATGTTCGGAGATTCCAACTATAAGTATTATACCTGTCCGCAGTGCCGCAAAGAACTGCGTGTACCGCGCAAAAAAGGCAATATCGAGATCACCTGTCCGCAGTGCGGCCGTTCGTTTCGAGCCAGGACCTGATCTTGACAAGCATCTCTCTCAGGGCGCGTCCCCGATGGGAGATGCTGTTTTTTTCATCCGGAGAGAGCAGAGCCATGGTTTTGCCGAATTCCGGTACATAGAAGATCGGATCATAACCGAAACCGCCGTCCCCCTCACTTTTCCAGCCGATGATACCCTCCACGGTACCGTGTGAGTGCAGAACTGTCCCGTCCGGCATGACGGCGGCGATGGCGGCGACGTACCGGGCTGTCCGCTCTTCGTCAGGCGTGTCTGCCAGACGGTTCAGAATGATCCGGTTCTTTATTTCGTAAGGCGTATCATGCCCGAGATACCGGGCAGAATACACTCCCGGAGCGCCTCCGAACGCGTCGATCTCAAGTCCCGAATCGTCCGAGACAGCGATGGCCTCGATATGGCGTTCGCGCAGGACTTTTTCCAGCGCCTCTGCCTTGATGAGAGCATTCTCGGCAAATGTAGTCCCGGTCTCATCCGCATCCGCCCGGATGCCGGCTTCCGCCATGGAACGGACCTGCCAGTCGGACAGTATCTCGCGGAATTCCCGCAGTTTTCCCTGATTGCCGGTCGCAACGATGATCTCCATTATTCCTGCTCCTCTCTGTCGGCCCTGTAACGGTATCGGTTGCGGGGCCTTCCCAATTGTCCGTATTCGGGGACCGCTTCCAGTTGGTTCGCGACTTCCAGACGTTTAAGACATCGTCTTGCGGTAGACAGCGACACGATATCCGTCCCGACGAGATCAGAGACGGTAAAACCACTGCTGCCCTGTGATTTCGCGTACTGCAGGACGGTGTCGATTATGGAATGACTGACTTTATAGTATGCCGGACCTTCCTCCTGAAGCCGGAGGCTGTTGCCTGCGAAGAACACTGCGTCAAGCGCATCCTGTGAAAGAGGAATATCCGGCATAAGGTCCTGTTTCATGGAGCGGTAGCGATAAAGCGCCTCCAGAAGACGGCTGTCCGGAAACGGTTTCAGGATATAATCGATCGCGCCGAGCTGCTGGGCCCGGTAGAACAGATGATAGGCTCTCTCGGCGGTCACGACGATCCAGTCTATCGGAATACGGCGGCTGCGCAGCGTCCAGATACGGTCCTGAATATTACCGTCCTGGAATTTAAGCTCCCCGAGGATCAACTGAACGGAATGATCCACAAGCGCCTTGTCGAGTTGTTCCAGACTGCCGCAGCAGCTCCTGACCCTGTATCCGGCAACAGATACGAGAATATCCACAAGAAGCTGCCGGGTCTGCGGGTCCCGGTCGGCGATAAGGACATCGATCACTGCGTTCACCTCCGTTTCAGTATATCCAGTTTACTACTGAAGTCTGTGAAATACAAGGGAAAATTGCCTGCAGAACTGTCCCTGTTTTCGGAACAAAAGCGGCAAGATACGGGGACAGTTCACTTGACAGTGGTTTTCAGGAAAGATATAATGAAAACAGCTCAAGTGAGGAGGTCATTTAAATGAATCAGGGATTTACAAGTATTCTTTCTTATAGTGCCGCTTCCCGGGACGGAAGCGACTGGACAGAGGCTTTCCGTCAGGCGCTGACCGAGATCGGAGAGCAGGGCGGAGGTATCCTTTTTGTTCCTGCGGGACAGTATCCGACACGTTCCATACAGCTTTACAGCAATACGACGCTGTGGGTGGATGCCGGCGCGACGATTTCCTTTACGGACGATATCGAGAATTACGAGCTGATCGACACAGAGTTCGAAGGGATCGCTTCCAAAGCCTACAAACCGCTTATTTTCGCGGATCATGCAGATAATATCGCACTGATCGGACGCGGAACGCTCAACGGGAACGGCAAGCGCTGGTGGGAAGAGCTGCGTGCCCGCAGACTGGCCTATACCCGGCCGAATCTGGTCTGCTTCCAGTACTGCCGCAATACAAAGATCGAAGACGTGACGCTGACGATGTCTCCGTCCTGGACGATCCATCCGCTGTACTGCGACAACATGCTGATTCGCGGCGTTACGATCCGCAATCCGTGGGATTCGCCGAATACCGACGGAATGGATCCGGACGGGACCAGCAATCTGCGGATTGAAGGCTGCACTGTTGATGTCGGCGATGACTGCATCGTTCTGAAATCCGGTACGGAGGACACACCGGAGAAGCGTCCCTGCGAAAACATCACGATCACAGGCTGCACCATGCTTCACGGACACGGCGGTGTCGTAATCGGCTCGGAAATGAGCGGCGGCGTACGCAATGTTGTGATTTCCAACTGTGTATTCTATGAGACGGACCGCGGTATCCGCGTGAAAACGCGCAGGAGGCGCGGCGGAGTCGTTGAGGATGTGATCATCTCCAATATCGTCATGGACAAGGTGCTCTGTCCGTTTGTCTTCAATATGTATTACAACTGCGGAAAAGACGGCAGGACACCGTTCGTGCGGGACAAGAATCCGCAGCCTGTCAACGAGGGCACACCGCTTCTGCGGAACGTACAGATCAACAACATCATTGCAAGGGACATTACTTCCTGCGCCGGCTTCATCAACGGGCTGCCGGAAATGCCGGTCGACAACGTTCAGTTCAACAACTGCTCCGTCACGATGGCAGCAGAGGCCGAAGCCGCTCTTCCGGCAATGGCTGACGAAGTGCCGATGATGAAACAGTCCGGATTCTATGTCCGGAACGCGAAGGGCATCATTTTTAACAATGTAGTCCTGAAGGGGATCCAGGGCGGTATCTATGATCTGGACGGGACCGCGGATGTAACGATTCATTAAGGCATCGGGAAGACGGATCACAATAGTAGCAAAAAGCGCCTGTGCTGCGGCATGGGCGCTTTTTTGCAAAAAAAATAAAAACAAATGTTCGCTTTTCTCTTGACAAAACCGGCGAACGGCTGTATGCTGTCAGCATATGAAGATCATACAAAGCCGTTTGCAGGTTTTTTCAGGAGGGATAATATATGGATACAGTCGCATGGGTAATGCTTGGAGCGGTTCTGGTGCTGGAGATCCTGATCATACTGGTCCTGACGCGTAAGGGTATGTACAGAGAGTTCGCCAGGGAACTGCAGGATAGGATGTCACGCGAGCTGCAGAATCTGCGTCTTGAGCTGTCCAAGGATTCCGCGGATGAGCAGACGCGGATCACACAGTCGCTGGAGCGGTCCATGCAGAGCCTGCGTATGGAGAATGAGCAGAAGTGGGATCAGATCGATCTCTCCATTCGCCGCAGTTTTGACGCTCAGCGGGAGCAGATGGCAAATCAGGAGGACGCGCAGTCCGCGATCCTGCAGAATATGCAGAAGGAACTCCTGAGGCAGGATCATGAGACGCAGGAGATGATCATGAACAGGCTTGTCGAATCCATTCAGACGATGACGCGTGTGAACAGTGAGAAACTGGCTGAGATCCAGGCAGATATGCGGGAGAAGCTGGACAGATCACTGAACGAGCGGCTGGATTCCAGCTTTGACAAGATCGGGCAACAGCTTTCGCTGCTTTATAAGACGGCAGGCGAGCTCCAGGCGTTATCTGGAGGCGTGGAGTCGCTGAACCGTACCCTTTCCAACGTGAAGAGCCGCGGTACGTGGGGCGAGATGCAGCTCGGCCAGATCCTTTCCAATATTTTCCCGGAAGACCTGTATATACGCAATGCGCAGGTTAAGGAAGGCAGTCAGGAACGGGTGGAGTATGCCATCAGGATCCCGGACAAGACGGTCGACGGCAGGACGATCCTGCTGCCGATCGATTCCAAATTCCCGGCGGATGTCTATCAGAAGATACAGGTGGCAGCCGCCGCGGTGGACGCGAGAGCGGCCGAGGCTGCCGTTAATGAGCTGAAGAACCGGATCCGCAATGAAGCAAAGGATATCTGCACGAAGTATATCAATCCGCCGCAGACGACGGATTTCGCTGTTCTTTTTGTGCCGACGGAGAGTCTGTATTCCGAGATCCTCCGGATTTCCGGACTTGCCGAGTCCTGTCAGAAGGATTACAAAGTCCTGATCGCCGGACCGGCCACCATCAGTGCGCTGCTTAACAGTCTTGCCGTCGGATTCCGCTATCTGACTGTCTCCAGAAATACCCGTCAGGTACTGGAGGTTCTGGAGAATATACGGGATCAGTATGCGAAATTTGGCGATCTGATCGACAGGACGCAGCGGAATCTTGATCTTGCGGTCCGCAGTACGGAGGATATGAAGAAACGGTCGGACCTGATCCGGAAGCGGCTTACCGGCGTGAATCTGCTGAACAGCCCGGGAGAACAGGATTTTGTTTCCATGCCGCTGCCGGGAATGGATTTACCGGACGGCACTTGATTACAGAATCCTGTTATGCTACAATTGAATATACAGTTTCGGAAGAAAGGGGAGATCCAAAGTGAAGACAGCCGGCAGTTCGAGGAAAAACGGAATAACACTATACGGAGACAAATATGCCGTAACGTTCTGGTACGACAAGAAGAGACAGGATTATATCTACGGACTGTATCCGATAGCGGATGAGAATGGAGACGCAGTCAGGAAGATCCGCAAAATACCCGTTGTCCGCGGTCTTTACAGTATCTTCCGCAATCCGGGGATGCTTGCGAGCGCGGGAATATCCACACTGTCCGCCGCCGGGGCTCTGCTGACCCTGCGGGACAAGAAGAGCATGCGGATACTCGGGGGTATCTGTCTCGGAGCAGGTTATGCTTATCTTGGAGCTCTGTTCTATCATATTTTCGGAACGGACGGCAAGGTCCGTCAGTATCACGGAGCCGAACATAAAGTGATAGAGGCTTATGAGAAGCAGAAGGGACGGATCACACAGGAACAGGCAGAGGAGGTGTCCAGAATCTCCCGCCGCTGCGGGACGAATTTCATCGTGTATTATTTCGCTTCTCAGGCGGTATTCGGATGGCTCCCGCTCGGACACGGACTGGTGCAGCAGGGATTGATTACAGGACTTGCATATGAAGGCTTCCGGCTTCCGGAAGAGAAAGCGCCGGCACTTAAGGAAGTTCTGAATCAGGCGGGAGATCTGCTGCAGAGATATGTTACGACTGCGGAACCGGATAGACCGAAGCTTGAGGCAGCCCGTATAGCCATGAATCTGCTTGTGGACGCGGAGAGCGGCAAACTGTCTGATGATAAGATCGCGTATTTCAGGAAGAATGCAGACAAGAGGCCGTTGATGGATAAACTGATCGGATAAGGAGGAGAGCGCGGTGTCAGTAGTAAACGAAAGACTGGCGGCACTTCGTCAGGAGATGGCTAAGGTTGGAGCGGACTATTATATCATTCCCAGCCAGGATGCGCACCAGAGTGAATATGTTGCAGGATATTGGAGAGCAAGAGCATATTTCAGCGGGTTTACAGGATCCGCGGGAACGCTGATCGTTACGAAGAACGAGGCCTGTGTGTGGGCGGACGGACGCTATCATATACAGGTCGTTAAAGAGACCGAGGGTACGGATGTTACGCCGGTCAAAATGGGACTTCCCGGAGTTCCTTCGCCGAACGAATGGCTTAAGGAACATGTGAAGGAAGGCGAGACCGTCGCTTATGACGGCCGTACTTTCAGCACAAAAGGCAGCAAAGAACTTGAGACGCTTCTTCCGCAGGCCAGGATCCTGTTCGCAGAGGATCTTGCGGGTAAAGCATGGCCTGACAGACTCGCGCTTCCGGCAGGCCTGGTTTTCGAACTCGGAACTGAGTTTACCGGAGAGAGCCGGACCGATAAACTTGCAAGGATCCGCCTCCATATGACGGAACAGAAGGCAGATTATCTGATGCTTGCGTCGCTCGATGACATTGCGTGGACATTGAATCTGCGCGGCCGGGATATTCTGTATACACCGGTCTTTTATTCCTATCTGCTGATCGGACAGGATAAGGCCTGGCTCTGCATCGATGACCGGAAACTGAACGATGCAATCCGCGCGGATCTGGAGCGGGACGGTGTGGATATAGGCTCTTACGATCGTCTGCCGGAGCTTCTGGGGACACTTCCCGCAGGGAAGATCCTCCTCGACGAAGCACGGATCAATAAGCTTCTTTCCGGCTCGATCCCTGAGTCGTGGACAGTACAGTCAGAGACGGATATCACTACAGTGTATAAAGCCTGCAAGAACGAAACAGAGCAGAAGAATTTCAGGGTTGCCCATGAGAAGGACGGTGCGGCGATGGTCCGTTTCATCAAGTGGCTTAAGGAGACCGTCAAGGATCCCGCGGCAAATCTGGATGAGTACTCCGTCGGAGAGAAACTGAAGGAGATCAGACTGTCCTGCGATTCCTGCTTCGATCTTAGTTTCGGAACGATCGCAGGATACGGACCGAATGGTTCCATTATTCATTACAGTGCAAAAAAAGAAACCGCGGCCGCTCTTAAGCCGGAGGGCATGATTGTCGTGGATTCCGGCGGACAGTACTATGAGGGTACGACGGACATTACACGTACGATCGCACTCGGTCCGGTAACAGACCGCATGAGATTCATCTATACTCTTGTCCTGAAGGGACATCTGCAGCTCGCAAACGCTGTCTTTATGGAAGGTACAGAAGGCCATTATCTGGATATTCTCGCCAGAGAGCCGCTGTGGAAGCACGGGATGGATTTCCGCCACGGGACCGGACACGGCGTAGGTTTTGCACTTGCCGTTCATGAAGGCCCGCAGAATATCGGTCTCCGCAAGGATGTGCCGGTTGCCCTTGAACCGGGCATGGTGACATCTGATGAACCGGGCTATTATCCGGAAGGCGAATTCGGTGTCCGCATCGAGAATCTGATCCTGACCAAGGAGGCCTGCCGGACATCTGACGGACGTTTCCTGAAGTTTGAGAACCTGACGCTTTGCCCCTATGAGCCGGATCTGATCGATGTTTCTCTGCTGACGGCAGAGGAAAAAGACTGGCTTGACGCATATAATAAGAGAATCCGTGAAACGCTCAGCCCGTATCTTACTGAAGAAGAGAGAGAATGGCTTGCTGCGGAGACCGGCCGTTAATGGCGGAAAGGAGTTATTATGAAGAATAACTGGGAGTCCTTAGCTTTTCCTTTGCCGGATGATGTCCGCCTGTTAAAGGACAACGGGAAGTGGGATGACGCTTTGGACCAGATCGATTTCCTCCTGGCAAAAGAACTGCCGCAGGGATTGAAGGAGCGTCTGCAGCTTGAAAAGACGATCATCGGAGAACAGCGCCGGGAATATACGGTTCCCTGGGATGAGGCTGTGCAGATGATGAAAGAGGAGCTGCTTCCTTCCGATAAGGCTCCGGAAGAGGAGCTGTTCTATTACATGCGTAACGGCAATGCCCTGTGGCATTACAATGATGGTCAGATCTGCTTTCACAGACGTTTCTTCCGGACGCTGGTCCATACTCAGCCGGAGCTTCAGAAACGATATATGAAGGCTGAGAAGAATGATGTCGAATGGCGGGAGAAACTGCTTCTGAACAGTACGATCCATGATATGCAGCGGGATGGATATGCAGCCAGGAAGATCCGGGCACGCTGTGTACTGAAAGTCGAGGACGATGCCTTCCGTCCGGGAGAGACGCTCAGAGTGCATCTGCCGGCACCGGCTGTATGCGAGCAGGTCAAGTCCGTGCGTATCCTTAAGATCACGCCGGATCCAATGTATATCGCTCCGGAGGATTATCCGAGCCGGACAATATATTTCGCTGAAGCTCCCGAGGAGAATCATGAATACTCCGTAGAATTTGAGATCGTGAACCGCGTACCGTATGTACGTCTCGATCCGGATAAAGTTTCCGCAGAACAGCCTGATTTTCACACGGAAGAGCAGGCACCGCATATTCTGTTCACACCGTATATCCGAGATCTTGTGAAGGAACTCGCAGGCGGGGAGACGAATCCACTGCTCAAAGCAAGAGCGTTTTATGATTTCGTCACGACCAAAGTCCGTTATACCTTCATGCCGGCATACTATATTCTGGAGAATATTCCGGAATATGCTGCCAAGAACCTGAGCGGAGACTGCGGCGTGCAGGCGCTGCTGTTCATTACGCTCTGCCGCGCGGCGGGCATCCCTGCGAGATGGCAGACGGGGCTTTGTGCGGGACCGATCGAGATCGATATGCATGACTGGGCTCAGTTCTATATCGCTCCTTACGGATGGCTGTTTGCCGATTGTTCCTTTGGCGGCAGTGCTTATCGTGCGGGCGACACAGAGAAATGGAATCATTATTTCGGCAATCTGGATCCGTTTAGGATCATCTTCAACTCCGAATATGAATATGAATTCGATCCGCCGAAACTGGAGAACCGCCATGATCCTTACGATAACCAGATCGGAGAGGCGGAATACGAAGGACATGGACTGATGGGAAAGGAATTTGACGGATGGCATGAACTTCTGAGCCTGGAGCCGGTGGAGGACGAGAGTTGAGCGGACAGAAGAATAAAAAAGCGCCGCAGCATCTGCTGAAGCACTTTATCTCCTATTATAAGCCTCACAGGGTACTTTTCTATACGGATCTGTTCTGTGCGCTGCTCCTTGCGGCGGCAGATCTGGTCATGCCGATGATCGCGAAGAACATCATCAATATATACGTTCCGGACCGGAATCTGCGGCTGATGCTGATATGGGCAGCTGTGCTGACGGCGATCTATCTTGCCAAGGCCGGACTGAACTTCTTCCTCCAGTACTGGGGACATGTTGTCGGCGTCCGGATCCAGGGTGACATGCGTATGGATATCTTCCGTCATCTGCAGCGCCTGCCTTTCAAATTCTTCGACGAGACCAGAACGGGATCCATTATGTCCAGGATCGTCAACGATCTGCAGGATATCGCGGAGCTGTCGCACCACGGGCCTGAGGATATTTTCCTCTCGGTGGTCATGCTGATCGGTTCGTTTGTCATGCTCGCGCGGATCAATCTGGCGCTGACCTGTATCATTTTCGCTTTTATACCCGTGATTGCCGTGCTTGCGATCGTGCTGCGCAAAGAGCTGCGCGAGACATACCGGATCACGCGGGAGCAGATCGCAGAGGTCAACGCCGGAGTGGAGACCGCGATTTCGGGTATCCGTGTGTCCAAAGCCTATACGACAGAAGAACACGAAATCGATAAATTCCGCCGTACGAACGAGAATTTCAAGAAAGCCCGCGCGCGTTCCTATAAGGCAATGGGCAAGTTCGGATCTAGCATGGGATTCTTCCAGGATCTGATGTATCTGGTCGGGATCCTGGCCGGCGGAATGTTCCTTTATAACGGGAAGATCAACGCCGGTGAATTCACAGCCTATCTGCTTTACATCAGTATGTTCCTGAAGCCGGTTCAGAAGATGGTCAACATTTTTGAGACGATCCAGAACGGTATGACCGGTTTTATCCGCTTCCGTGAGATCATGGAAGAAGCCGAGGAGATGGAGCCGGAAGAGCCTGCAAAAGTCGGAACACTTGCAGGAGATATCGCCTTTGATCATGTGGACTTTGAATATCACAATACGGATGAGACGGACGGAGCCGACAAGGTCATCCATGATATGAGCCTGATGATCCCTAAGGGACGCAAAGTGGCTCTTGTCGGACCATCCGGAGCCGGGAAAACCACAATCTGCCATCTGCTGCCGCGGTTCTATGAGATCGATGCAGGGAAGATCACGATTGACGGTATCGATATTCGTAGCATGGCCAGTTATGATCTGCGGCGGAATATCGGAATGGTCGCCCAGGATGTATTCCTGTTTGACGGGACAATACGGGAGAATATTGCATACGGCAATCTGGAAGCCACGGATGAGGAGATCATCGAAGCCGCAAAGAAAGCCAATATTCATGATTACATCATGACGATGGAGAACGGCTATGATACGCAGGTGGGAGAACGCGGCGTCAGACTGTCCGGAGGACAGAAACAGCGGATCTCGATTGCCCGTGTATTCCTGAAGAATCCGTCCATATTGATTCTGGATGAAGCAACGTCTGCTCTGGATAACGCTACGGAGATGCTGATTCAGGAATCTCTGGAAGAACTGTCGCGGGGCCGCACCTGTATTATTGTCGCCCATAGGCTTTCGACTGTAAAGAATGCCGATGAAATCATCGTATTGACGAAAGACGGTATTGAGGAACGCGGTACCCACGAAGAACTGATGAAGAACAGCGGACTCTATAAAGAGCTGTATGAGTATCAGTTCCGCACTGAATGAGCAGAAGCAATTACAATAGCAATCAGCATTAGTTATCTGCAGCGCCGGATTGACTAACGAATTTGCAAAACCACCCGGAAGGGATGTTTCAGCAGAAGATCTCCGAGGGTGGTTTTTTGTTCTCATGAAGGTTTACATATATTATATTTATGTGAGGGGAATGGGAGAGACGTTTGAGATGGTAAAGCTCTTCTGCACAGCGCTGCTTGATAATTGAGACTCTGGGCGAATGCAGGGGACAGTTCTAATTCTATGCATAAATTGTTGAATAACTATTATTGAACGCTATATGCTATGCTTAAATTGCGAATAAATCTTGACAATACTGATATTGTTGTGTTAAAATCCTTCATAGTATTTGAATCAGTCCGCAGATCATTGAGCGGCATCATACTGATTCTATATTGTGAGGGAGAATCCTGCGCAGGTATCCCGTTTAATGTCTTATCAAATGGTTGCTATTAAGATTTACACAACTTGATGGCAATGGAAACACTTTGAGAAAGGATGTGTAAGATTTGAAAAAGTTTGCTATTTTGCTTGCTTTTATCATGGTCGTTAGCGCGCTTTCCGGATGCACCGGCAGCACTTCCGAATCCAGCAAACCCGCAGAGACCAGCAAAGCAGCAGAGTCCAGTAAGGCAGCTGAGACCAGCAAAGCAGCTGAGTCCAGCAAAGAAGAGAGTACAGCACTGGAAGTCACAAAGACTCTGACCAACTGGGACGGTACTACCATGGATCTGCCGATCGTAGAAGCAGGTTCGGTTACCCTGTCCTGTATGCAGGGCATCCGTGATGTAGACGCAACTACTCTTAGCGATGATTTCTGGTATGTCAAGAAGTGTGAAGAGGATACAGGCGTTCATATTGATTACCAGCAGGTCAATACATCTGACTGGGACAATACGCTGAATCTGACTTTCGCTTCCGGTGAGTATCCGAATATCATCAATAGAAGCTCCGGCGCTGTAGACTCCGAAGTATACGGCGTTGACCAGGGTATTCTGGTAGTCCTTGACGATTTGATCGAGCAGTTCATGCCTGTATACAAGGCGCGTCTTGATAAAGAGAGCGACTCCTGGAAGTCCATCATCCACACAGACGGCCATATGTACGGTATCGCCAAGATGTCCGATGACGGAACCCGTATCGGCGGCAACTGCTGGTTCATCAACCAGGATTGGCTTGACGCTCTGAATCTGACAGCTCCTACCACTACCGATGAGCTGCTGGATGTCATGCGTGCTTTCATGACACAGGATCCCAACAAGAACGGCGATCTCACCGACGAAGTCGGCTTCTGCACTACGTTTGACAATATGACGACCGGTACCTTCAATTTCTGGGGAATTCCGGAGAATTCGAGACATATTGCCATCGATACTGACAAGAAAGTCCAGTTCCTGCCTTTCGCAGAGGACTATCGTGCCGGCGTTGAGTACCTGCACACCATGTATGAAGAAGGCCTGATGGATCCCGCAAGCGTAACGCAGGACAGCAACAGCGTTACCAGCGTTCTGAACCAGAACAACGTAGGTCTGGTTAACTACTGGAGACTTCTGTCTGCCGGTGTTGATCCGCTGCAGGAGAGCATGGTATGGCTGCAGCCCATCCACGCGGAAGGCAAGAAATTCCTGACTTCCACAAGCGTTGGATCTGCTTCCGAAGGATTGTACTTCACAATCAGCAACGAGAATCTGGAAGTTTCCGCGAAGTGGGTTGATTATCTGCTGTGCGACCAGCCTACATACGAGACCTATTACGGACCTGAGGGCAATATCTGGAGCTGGAATGCGGACCACAAGTGTGAAGTAGGTCCCGCAGGAGATCAGGGCGTTCTGCAGTATAGCCTGGGCGTAAACGGTATCTACTACCTGCCTGGCTGGTATTACAACGAGACATTCGTACAGCCTGATTACCGCGAAGAGCGTATCGGCTACGATAAGTTCTATAAGGAGAATGGCTACGAAGAAGAGAATGCATTTGGTATTCTGAGCAACCGTCTTTCCTTTAATCCTGATGACTCCGCAGAGAGAGCGCAGATTTTTGCAAACCTTGAGAGCATTTACGACGAAGCTGTTGCCAATATGATCATGCATGGCGTGACCGATGACAACTGGAACGGAATGCTCAGCAATCTGCAGAATGCTGGCGTAGATCGTTATGTGGAACTGTACCAGAAGTATCTGGATCAGTATTACGCAGGCTAAAGATCAGTAAATGATCTAATAATTATCAAATAAAGAGGGGCTGAGAAACAGCGGCGATTCGTTGTTTCTCAGCCTCTTTTGATACTAATAAAATGCGCGAATCCCGATCAGTCTTCCAATTGAAGAGAAACTGTATAATCCCAGTTACCCTTTCCAGGAACTGTAATATAAATCAATCCGTCTGTTCCCAAGTTAACAGGCTGGCCGGATGCATCGATTCCTTTACACGAGTATGGAACACGGATTCCGTAATGAGCGGGAACTTCATATTCCCACGTTACAGAGAAGTGCAGGACGCCATCGCGGATGGATAGATCCGTGAGTTCCCGGCCCATCGAAAAGTGCGCGTCGCTGGTGACGACAGCCGGCGTAGCCACAGCAGGCTGAATCGTAGCCGCAGCAGGCTGAATCGTAGCTGCAGCAGGCTGAATCTTATACAGCCCGCAGGCATGGGGACGGATCATTCCGAAATCACAGATGCTCCCCGCAGCCTGATCCTGCCAGGCTCCATCAAAGAAACTCGAAACCGTAAATTCCGCAGTTTGGTCCGCGAAGGATCCAAGCAGCTCCCGATCGAGCCGGAATACAGCCGGAAGCTCCTCCGTATCCGACCAGTTCAGCAGCGCAACCAGATGATAATCGGGATAAGCGATATCCACAGCCTTGGGATAGCGCTCTCCGCTAAACAGATACCGCGGATGAGCGGTGCCGGCATAGACCGGCATGACATGGCGGAGCAGCATCAGACGATCCTGATCTGTTTCGACAAGCTTCTCCGTATCGCAGCACAGGCCACAGCCAAGGAACATGGCCATAACATTGGTCATAGCCTCGTCATCTGTCAGAAGCCCCAGGGAGAGTAGGTCGCCTTTGTCGGGCTCCGTCCGCCTGCGCAGCATCAGAGCGTCAGGATCCACGTCCCAGAAAGCGTTGAGATAGTAGCGCAGCAGATTCTGCTTGGAAGTGTAGGGGATGGTTTTGGGACTGGGTCCGGCCGTCACGCTCCACATGCTTTTCACATCCGAGCCCGTGCGCTGCGCGTCTACCAGGCCGATCAACGGATCGTACAGTCCGCCGCACATCAGGAAATACGCGTCTTCTCCCATGGCCCTGCGGATCGCGGCAATCGCTTCCCGATAGGCTTTTGCCATCGGTATTGTCGGATCATGGCGCACGGCATCCGGATACAGGACAGCGGCCCGGGTGAAATCCAGCTTATGATAGCGGTAACCCATCCCGCGAAGATCCGTGTAGAGCTGAGCGGCCCATGCAACCGCTTCCGGTACGGTGATATCCATCACCCGATACACGGTGTCGTTCATCGGGAACAGAACCCATTCGCCGGCAAGATCCTTCAGGAACCAGTCCGGATGCTCCTGAGTTACGGGAGCTGTTTCGTGCGCAATAAAGGGACTGGTCCAGATGCCTGGCACCATGCCGGCATCCTGAATGAGCTTCGCAAGGACAGTCATTCCTCTGGGGAATTTTGCGTTAGGACGCCAATCGCCCAGGACCCGTTCCCAGCCTTCATCGATCTGATATACGTCAAAAGGCAGGCTGCGGTCAAGACAGGCCTGCAGATTCTCCCGGACATCCTCTTCGCTGACAGTCAGCCCGTAATAATACCAGGTGCAGAAAACCGACGGAATGGACGCGGTTTTGCGGGCATGCAACCGGGCCGCTTTACGCGCTGTCCAGGCATCGATGGCTGCCCAGGGATCTTTGGGAAAACTGACGCGCAGAACCTCGGATGTGATCTCGGCCCCGGGATCCAGACGGATCTGGGCCTGGCAGACAGATTCACAGCCGAGATACGAGTGATCAGAAGAGAGCGTAAGACGGGTTTCCACCAGCATATCTTCGGAGGTCTCATAGGTCAGTAGCAGATTGCGGCAGCCGCCGTCCGATAACAGCGTCATGGTGTCGGATTCGATCCGGGAAGCGATGGTATCCGTCCCGAGACCGTTCTCCTGCAGCGTTGTCCGCAGGTCTTCAAAGGCGGCTCCGGTATCCGACAGCTTAGCGATGGCGGGCAGATCATTCTTGTGACGGCCCTGGCGATAGATATACCAGTCGGAGGAGGGCACATCCGCAAGCAGCGGATCCTCCGTGTGGAACAGGATGATTTCATCGAGCTGAAGAGGCTCTGTGCCGGTATTCCGGATGATTAGGGACACTTCAATGTCCTCTGCGGAATCCCCTGTTACCGGCTGCGTGTGTACAATAAAACGTCCACCGGGGAAATCGCATTTTGCCCCGGGGAAGTAGCGTTTCCCATTGACCTGGACTCCGAATTCTGTGTTGATACTGCCGATTCTCATGTGTGATACCCCTTTTTGCTTTATTATAGCATGCAGCTATAGAATCCTGCAAGTTTTTAGTAGCAGAGGCATTGAAATTTGCCCTCGGATGGTGTATCATTAATAGGCTGACACACTATACCGTTCAGGCAGAAAGATTTGCAGAAAGTTTTCTCAGACATTTTTTCAGTGAAGGCGGGGAGACCCTCGACGGGGTGATTTCCCCTGACAGATAGAGAGGAATCTGTACCATGTTGTCTACGAATATCGGAATCGACCTTGGAACTTCCAGTGTACTGGTTTATGTCCGCAAGAAGGGGATCGTACTGCGCGAGCCTTCTGTTGTTGCTGTAAATACGCAGGAGGACAACCAGGTTGTGGCTGTGGGAGAAGAGGCAAGGAAAATGATTGGCCGTACGCCGAAGTATCTGACCACGATCCGTCCGCTCCGGGAGGGCGTTATTTCCGACTTCCAGTATACCGAGAAGATGCTCAAGTATTTTGTGGAGCGGTCCATCGGACGTCGTTTTCTGAAGTCCGTTATCGCGGTGTGCGTTCCGAGCGGCGTTACCGAAGTGGAGCGCCGGGCGGTCATGGACGTTACCTACCAAGCCGGTGCGAGTAAGGTTTATGTCATTGAAGAGCCCCTTGCAGCCGCCATCGGCGCAGGAGTCGACGTTACCAAGCCTGCCGGCAGCATGATCGTGGATATCGGCGGCGGGACGACGGACGTTGCGGTCGTATCGCTCGGCGGTATCGTTCTCAGCGAATCGATCAAAGTCGCGGGGGACGTTTTTGACGAGGCGCTGACCCATTATCTGCGCAAGCGCTATAACCTGCTGATCGGTGAACGGACGGCAGAAGACATCAAGACAAAGATCGGCGAGGCCTATCATGCCGAGGAGAATCATTTCATGGACGTTAAGGGCCGCGACCTTGTAACCGGACTTCCCGCAACGATCCGCATTACTTCCCAGGATACGCTGGAGGCCTTTAAGGAGCCACTTTCCTCGATTCTGGACACAATTCACAGCGTATTGGAGCGGACGCCTCCGGAGCTTTCCGCGGATATCATGGACCGCGGCATCGTCATGACGGGCGGCGGCAGTCTCCTGCACGGTATCGACAGACTGATCCAGGAGAATATGGGCATCGACGTGTTCGTAGCGGACGACGCGATCTCCTGCGTTGCGACGGGTACAGGCAAATACGTGGATTACATCACGCAGAAATATTAAGGAGGAATATCAGATGAGCCGGAGATTTTTTTCATCAGAATCGGTAACAGAGGGCCATCCGGATAAGATGTGCGATCAGATCTCTGACAGCATCCTTGACGCGATCCTTGAGAAGGATCCTCTGGCGCGGGTAGCCTGCGAGA
This sequence comes from Bacillota bacterium, assembly GCA_017441925.1. Lineage (GTDB taxonomy): Bacteria > Bacillota > Clostridia > Lachnospirales > Bianqueaceae > RUG12817. Next base: position 160,831 of record JAFRUE010000002.1, on the reverse strand, counting down.
CGATCGCGACGACAGGCGTCGTGCTTGTCATGGGAGAGATTTCGACAAAGTGCTATGTGGACATTCCCAGGATCGTGCGTGATGTCATCCGCAGGATCGGTTATGATAACGCGGATTACGGATGCGATTACAAATCATGCTCGGTCATTACGACAATCGACGAGCAGTCACCCGACATCGCGCTTGGCGTGGACCGTTCCGCCGAAGCAAAACAGGGCCGTCAGGAAGAGGACCTTTCTCTCGGCGCCGGAGACCAGGGCATGATGTTCGGTTATGCCTGCGACGAGACGCCTGAGTATATGCCGATGCCGATCGCGCTTGCGCACAGGCTGTCCAGAAAACTGGCCGAAGTCCGCAAGAACGGCGTAATCCCGTATCTGCGCCCGGACGGCAAGACACAGGTCACGGTCGAATATGACGAAGACGGACGCCCGAGGCGTGTGGATACTGTTGTTGTATCCGCACAGCACAATCCGGACGTAACGCTCGCCCTGCTACGGGAAGACATTATCCGTGAAGTGATCCGTACTGCCATTCCGGCGGAGATGCTGGACGAGAGGACACGTTTCCTGATCAATCCGACGGGACGTTTTGTGATCGGCGGACCGCAGGGAGATTCGGGACTGACCGGACGCAAGATCATCGTGGATACCTACGGAGGATATGCCAGCCACGGCGGCGGAGCTTTCTCCGGCAAGGATCCGACCAAGGTCGACCGCAGCGCGGCTTATCAGGCGCGTCACGTTGCCAAGAACATTGTCGCGGCCGGGCTCGCGTCCTGCTGCGAGATCGAGCTTGCCTACGCGATCGGCGTAGCAGAGCCGGTCTCCATTCACATTGATACAAAGGGTACGGCAAGGGTTCCGGAGGCACGTCTTGAGGAGCTGGTCCGCAAGCATTTTGATCTCAGACCCGCCGGCATCATCAAGGAGCTGGATCTGCGCAGGCCGATCTACAGTCAGACGGCCGCGTACGGACATTTCGGCAGGACCGATCTGGATCTGCCGTGGGAGAGGACCGACAAGGCGGAGATCCTCCGTAAGGAAGCCGGACTGAACGGCTGAGATATACAGACCGGATAAGATCCGGAGCAAAGGATAAGAATGACAGAACTAAGCCGCATTGAGGGATCCGTAACCGAAGTGATCTACGCGAATGATCAGAACGGTTACAAAGTCTGCGAAGTGACGCAGGAAGACGGAGAGACTGTAACGATCGTCGGGATCATGCCGGACCTTTCGGCAGGCGAGACGGTCGCCGCAGAAGGAATCTGGAAGGATCATACAACCTACGGGCGGCAGCTGGAAGTACAGTATTTTGAGAAATCCATGCCTAAGACCCGGGATGCGGTAGAGCGTTATCTCGGGTCTGGTTCTTTAAAGGGAATAGGTCCGGCGCTTGCCAAGAGGATCGTCGGCAAATTCGGCGATGAGACGCTTGAAGTCATCAGCCGGGAGCCGGAGAGGCTCGCAGAGGTCCGCGGGATCAGCATGAAAGGCGCGATGGAGATCGGAGCGCAGTTTCAGGAACAGTCCTATCTGCGGGACAGCCTGATCTTCCTGCAGCAGTATGGGATCTCGACAGTCCTGGCCATGAGGATCTATACGGCTTTTAAGGAGAAAACGATCCAGGTCATGCGGACCAATCCCTATGCACTGGCGCGGCGGGTCAGGGGCATCGGATTCCGCAAGGCCGACGAGATCGCGGCAAGGATGGGCATACAGCCGGATTCGGAAGAAAGGATCCAGGCTGCCGTGGAATATGTGCTGACTGAGGCTGCCGGGAACGGACATGTCTATCTGACCCTGGCGCAGGTGGAGGACCAGGTCGCGGAGCTGACAGGTGTTGTCGGCGTGGACGTGGAAAATGCCAAGCTGCAGCTGATCCTGGACGGGCGGATCGTCGAGAAGAACGAGGGCGGTGCGGACCGTCTGTATGTCACGTCCTATTATATGGCAGAGGTCCATGTAGCGGCCCGGATCGCGGAACTGGCGCTGGACGCGCCGGGCGGGAACGATGGCGCGGTTCCGGAGGATCTTGACGATGCTATAACCCGTAAAGCGCAGAAATACGGTGTTGTGCTTGCAGAGGAGCAGCGGATGGCGCTGACGGAAGCGCTGCAGCACGGCATGATGGTCATAACGGGCGGCCCCGGTACCGGTAAGACGACGATCATACGGATCCTTCTGGATATTCTGGAGGACAGGGACGAAGACTACCTGCTTGCGGCGCCGACAGGACGTGCCGCCAAAAGGATGACGGAGGCGACCGGGCGGGAGGCCCAGACGATTCACCGGCTTCTGGAGATCGAATTCCAGCCGGAGGAAGGACAGCGGCAGAATTTCAACCGGAATGCCGACAATCCGCTTGAGGCAGACGTTGTCATTGTCGATGAGACTTCGATGGTCGATATCCTGCTCATGGATCATCTCACGCAGGCGATCATGCCCGGGACCCGGCTGATCATGGTCGGCGACGTGGATCAGCTGCCTTCTGTCGGACCGGGAAGCGTGCTGCGCGACATTATCGATTCGGAATGTGTACCGGTCGTGCGGCTGGAGCATATTTTCCGGCAGGGAGAAGAGAGCCAGATCATCGCGAATGCTCACCGGATCCTGCACGGACAGGAACCGGTCTACAATACCGACGGGACGGATTTCTTCTTCATGAAGAGGTCCACGCTTGAAGCGGCATCAACGGCTCTTGCAGAGACGGTGAGCCGCCGTATTCCCAAATACCTGAAATGCAATCCGGTCGACGATATCCAGGTGCTGACACCGATGCGCAAAACGCCTCTTGGAGCGGAAGCGCTGAACGTGCTCCTGCAGAAGACGCTGAATCCTCCCTCATCCCGCAAGAATGAGATGGAATTCCGCAGGAATATCCTGCGGGAGGGCGATAAAGTCATGCAGATCCGAAATAATTACAATATCGCCTGGGCAGTCCGGAATGATTTCGGATACACACTGGAAGAAGGACAGGGCGTTTTCAACGGTGATATCGGCCGCGTCCTGTCGATCGATAAAACGGCAAGAACGGTCAGAGTGCGTTTTGAAGACCGTCATGAGATCGATTACGAATATGCTGCGCTAGAGGAGATCGAGCTTGCGTACGCGATCACGATCCATAAAGCACAGGGAACAGAGAGTCCGGTCATTATCCTGCCGCTTCTCGGCGGACCTCCGATGCTTTTCTCCCGTAATCTGCTATATACGGCGGTAACACGTGCACAGCAGGCGCTCGTGATCATCGGGGAGAGAGAGGTCGTCACGCGCATGATCGCCAACAACCGTCCGACAAGACGTAATACAACGCTGCGGATTCGGCTGTGCGAGGCGTTCGGCAGACCGGCTGCGATGACCGGCTGGCAGCAGGAGATCCCGGAGACAGACTGGACGGATGAACTGATCGAAGCCGATAACGTGGAGTATGATTTTTGAAAACAGGTAAGATGATTGCTGAGACGCTGCGGAGGATCGTGTATCCCCCGCGTTGTCTTTTATGCGGGAATCTGCTGGATTTCCGCGCGGAGAGTCCTTTGTGTGAAAACTGCAGGCCGGAACGGTACCTGCCGGCTGAACCCCGATGTTATATCTGCAGCAGACCGATCGGGCAAGCCGGGGACAGATGTCCCGGCTGCCGCAACCATCAGAGCCGCATCAGGGGACGGGGCACATTCGTCTATGACGGCGCGGTCCTTGAGTCCGTCCATGCAGTCAAGGACAGCGGGATGAAAGCATATATTGCCGGATATGCGGAGCTGATGATACGGTATGACGGACCGTTCTGGCGCGGACAGGGACAGTTCTTCCTGGTACCGGTTCCGGTGCATGCCCGCAGACTGCGGGAACGCGGCTATAATCAGGCAGGCATACTGGCGGAAGAACTGGCAAAGCGTCTCGTCGTTCCGGTATGGGACGGACTTGAAAGAGCCGAAGAGACCAGAGCGCTGCGCGGACAGGGCGCGAAAAGCCGCAGGGACAGTCTTGCCCACGCTTTTTCAGTGAACAGAGAGATCCCGAGACCACAGGGAATGGCCGTTATCGTTGACGATATCTATACATCCGGCGCGACGGTCGAATCCTGCGCGAAAGCGATCTTGGAGGCGTATCCGGATCAGGAGATCCGGTTTTGGACTTTCAGTATACGGACATAACGGGACGGTACAGAATGTTGTCCTTTTACCGGGAATGTGCTATAATTCAGGTGTCACACAGAGTTCTATATGGCTATCCGGAGGAGAACGGGATGTTTAGAGCATTATATACATTATTTGTTTTTATCGGACAGCTGATCAGGCATATTGCCATGGGCAGAAAGCTTGGTAAGCTCCCGCCGCAGGAGAGGATGGATCAGAGCCTGCGGACGATCGTCAAGGTCGGTGAGCGCACGATCCAGGCTACCGGTTCCAGAGTCATCTACCACGGTGTGGAGAACATACCGGACGAACCGGTCTATATCGCGGCGAACCATCAGAGCGTTTTTGACGTTTTTGTGCTGCTGGCCGAAATGGACCGGCCGTCGGCTTTTATCGCGAAAAAATCCCTTGCCAAGGTGCCGCTGCTGCACAAGTGGCTGGAACTGCTCGGCTGCCTCTATCTGGACCGCGAGGACGCGAGACAGGCCGTCAAGGTGATGCGTCAGGCAGCGAACCAGATGACGGAATACAAGATGAATATGATCGTTTTCCCGGAAGGGACGCGCAGCCGCGGTGGCGAGCTGCACCCCTTTAAGAAGGGAAGCCTCAAGCCGGCTTTTATGGCAAAGGTACCGGTCCTGCCTGCCTTCATCGATGGTACGGCCGGGATTTTTGAAGGAAACAGAGGCCTGTGCGTGAAACCGACAGAGGTGCATGTGTATTTCGGTCAGCCGATCCCGACAAAAGATATGGACCGTCAGGCAGAGAATGAGCTGGCGGAGCAGATCGGGGGCATTATTACCGCATTGAGGGAACCGGCCGGACAGGACGATAAGACATAAGACGAGGGACAGTATTTGCGGACAATTTCGGAATTGGTAAAAGAAGCAATGGACAGATGCGGGATCACGCGGACGGATCCGGTCACGGTCGGATTCTCCGGAGGGCGTGATTCGGTATGTCTGGTCCATCTTCTGTACAAGCTCGGGTATACCGGAATGCAGGCGGTCTATGTACATCACGGCCTGCGGAGCGAAGCAGACGGTGAGGCTCTTTGGACTCGCCGTTTTTGTGATGAACGCGGGATCCGGTACAGCTGTGTGCGGATCGGGACTGCGGAATATGCCGCTGCAAACGGTCTGTCCACCGAGGAAGCCGCGCGTATCCTGCGCTATCAAGCGCTTGGAGAGGCTGCCGGCGTTCATGGGGTGATCCTGACGGCGCACCATGCGGAAGATCAGGCTGAGACGCTTCTGCTGCATCTGATGCGGGGAAGCGGGCTGACAGGTCTGACCGGGATGCGGGAGGACAGCCGGATGGATACCGGCTTCCCGGCATTAGACCAGATTCCCTGCCGTGTCATCCGTCCGCTGCTTGAGGCAGGCAGGGGACAGATCGAAGAATACCTGCAGGAGAACGGCTTGTCCTGGCTGGAAGATGATTCCAATAACGATACCGGTTATACACGCAACTGGATCCGCAGTGAGCTCATTCCGTTGATGCGGCAGCAGAATCCTGCTGTTACGCAGGCACTCTGCAGGACGGCAGAGCTTCTGCGGGCGGATGAAGATCATCTGCAGAAAGAAGCAGAGCAGGCTTACCGGACCGTGGCTTGGAAGAATGCGATCCGTTCAGACGCGCTCACGAGACTCCCGGAAGCTGTCCGAAGGAGGGTGCTGCGGCTTTTCGCCTCAGACACATGCGGACTGCACGATGTCGGTGAAGTCCATATCCGTCAGCTTGAGAAACTGTGTGAAGCCGAGACAGGGACAGAAACGGTTTTCCCGGGAGGCCGGGTCTTCCGCAAAGAATACGGCCGGATCGCAGCGTTAGGCGCGAAAGAGACAGATCAGTATTCCGCAAAAACCGCAGAGCCTTTTACCGGGACGGAACTGCTTGCCGACGGTCTGTGGCATCCGGCCGGAGATTATGAATACCGTGCGGAATCTGCAGACGCAGAGTCCCTTAAACAAAGGCAAATTCCGGATATGCCCTATACAAAATGGCTGAATTGTGATAAAGTGAAGAGTCGGCTTTGGATCCGGACAAGACTTCCGGGCGACCGGATCGCGATCGGGAGTGGACATAAGAAACTGCAGGACGTAATGGTTGACGCCAAGATCCCGGAGAGGGAACGTGATCAGATCCTCCTCATTGCTGACGGGCAGGATATTCTCTGGATCGTCGGGGGACGGATCAGCGCGGACAGCTATGTCAGACCCGATACAAAAAGAGTCCTGCAGATAGAGTGCCGGAAACGGCAGGAGGAGGAAGATAAGAGATGAGCGATCCCGCAAGAAGAAGTACTCGCGGTTTTATAGTCTACGTCCTATTTATTGCCGCTTTGCTCATTGTTCTGATAACCGTGATGCAGTCGATCTCCAATCCGCAGGTCTGGCTGTCCGATACGGAGACAGTCAAGCTGCTGGAAGAAAACAAAGTCAAAGCGATCCGGATCTCTCCGATCCGGGCCGGCGACGCGGCATCCGGACAGGCTGTACTGACGGTGAAAGACGAAGAGGCAACGCTGATCCGTTATTATTTCGTGTCGGACGTTGCTCAGTTCCGTAAAGAGATCCTGGAGCAGTATCCCAAGGTCGAGGTCGCGGTAAGTCCGCTTCGGGAGGAATCCGCCTGGGTCAAGGTCGTGCCGTATATCGCCCTGATCGTTCTGGTGCTCGGATTCGTCTTCATGATGTCGGCGCAGGCCAATGCCAACGGCGCAAACAGCAGAATGATGAATTTCGGCCGCAGTCAGGCACAGCTTGCCGATAAAAAGAACCCGATCACATTCAAGGACGTCGCGGGCTGTCAGGAGGAGAAAAAAGAGCTCCAGGAGCTCGTGGAATTCCTCAAAAATCCGGCGCGTTTCTCCAGTATGGGCGCGAGGATCCCCAAGGGCGTACTGCTGATCGGCCCTCCGGGGACCGGTAAGACCTATCTGGCGCGCGCGGTTGCGGGCGAGGCGGGAGTACCGTTCCTGACGATCTCAGGATCGGATTTCGTCGAGATGTTCGTCGGTGTCGGCGCGTCCCGTGTCCGTGATCTGTTTGACCAGGCCAAGCGCCGCATGCCTTGTATCGTCTTTATCGATGAGATCGACGCGGTCGGCCGTCAGCGCGGCACAGGCCTCGGAGGCGGTCATGATGAGCGCGAGCAGACGCTGAACCAGCTGCTTGTGGAAATGGACGGGTTCACCGTCAATCAGGGCGTTATTGTTATGGCGGCTACAAATCGTGTCGATATCCTGGATCCGGCGCTGCTGCGTCCGGGCCGTTTTGACCGGCAGATCGTCGTGAACAGACCTGACGTCGAGGGCAGACGCGAAGTCCTGGATATTTACGCCAAAGACAAACCGCTCTCCAGTGATGTGGATCTTGACAGGATCGCCCGTATCACAGCCGGTTTTACGCCGGCGGATCTGGAGAACCTGATGAACGAGGCCGCGATCCTTGCTGCCCGCAATCAGGAGAACTATATTTCCATGGAAGATCTGCAGGCATCGCTGATCCGCGTCGGCGTCGGCACGGAGAAGAAGAGCCGCCGCATTTCGGATAAAGAGAAGCGCGTGACGGCCTATCATGAGGTCGGACATGCGATCCTGAACCACCTGCTGCCGGAGCTTGACGAGGTCCACGCGATCTCGATCATTCCGACCGGAATGGCAGGCGGATACACGATGTCCATCCCGGAAGAAGACCGCATGTACCAGTCCAAATCCGAGCTTAAGGCCGAGATGGTCGGACTGCTCGGCGGCCGTGCGGCGGAAGAGATCATTCTGGAGGATGTGACGACAGGCGCTTCCAATGATCTGCACCGTGTCAGTGAGATCGCGCGTGCGATGGTCACGCAGTACGGTATGAGCGATACACTGGGACCGCTCGAATTCGGAGATCACCACGAGGAAGTCTTCCTCGGACGCGAGATCGGGCACACGCGGAATTACGGCGAGAAGACGGCCGACGAGATCGACCGTGAAGTCAAGGAGCTTGTTGACGAGTCGTATGCCAAGGCCCGCGAGATCCTTAAGGAGAATGAAGCGATCCTGCACAAAGGCGCAGAGCTCCTGATCGAGAAGGAAAAAATCACCGGGGCGGAATTCACCGCCTTGTTTGAGGGATAAGATGATTATTTCAACAGAATCTGTATCGGATCCGGCCGGACGCGTAGTGCTTGCGGCGGCGAGCCAGTATACGGATAAATACTTTTTCAACGATTCACTTGGCCCCATTCCGGACGAGGTCCGTAAGGAAGTCCTCGTACTGCTCGTCTGGGCTACGGAGGAATCAGGCGGCATGACCATCATGGGGTTTGAGGAGGATGGATCTGTCTATCTGGCCAGTACGGCCGAGGAGGGAGATCTCGGTTACGATGAGATCTCTGCCGGCCTGACGATCCGGGAGATCGAGCGGGAGCACGCCGATCTGATCGAAGAGCTGGAGCAGTGGTACAGAGAGATCGTCCGTAAGAAAGGCTGAAAGACCGGTCCATGAGAGTCGGAAACGTTGACGTAGGCCAAGGCGTATATCTTGCGCCGATGGCCGGATATACTGATAAAAGCTTCCGCCTGATCTGCCGCAGGATGGGCTGCGATGCGACGGTGACGGAGATGGTCAGCGCGAAAGCCCTGACCTATCATAACGAACGTACGCTGCAGTATCTGGAAGCGGATCCGGAGGAACAGCCCGTTTTCGTCCAGCTGTTTGGATCCGAACCGGAGGTGCTTGCGGAGGGAGCCCGGATCGTGCTTGAAAACAGACAGACAGGGAATTTTGCCGGGATCGATCTGAATATGGGCTGCCCGGCGCCTAAAGTGTTCCGCAACCACGAGGGTTCGTCCCTGCTGGAGGATCCGGATCTGATCTGCCGCATCGTGAAAGCCGTTACCGAGGCCGTCCCGGTCCCTGTGACCGTCAAGATCCGCAAAGGAATTCACGGAGAGAATCTCGCGGTGGAAGCAGCGCTTGCCGCACAGGAAGGCGGAGCTTCCGCAATCGCTGTGCACGGGAGGACCGCCGCGCAGATGTACCGCGGTCAGGCGGATTGGAACGTGATCCGCGATGTCGTTGAGGCCGTACAGATCCCGGTTATCGGGAACGGCGACATCAGTTCCGCCGAGGATGCTTTACGGATGAAAGAAGAGACGGGATGCGCCGGGATCATGGTCGGCAGAGCCGCACGGGGGAATCCGTGGATCTTCCGGGAGATCCAGGCAGCCTTGCGGGGAGAGGAGATCCCCGCGCCGCCGGATATCCGCGAACGCTGCGCGATGATCCTTGAGCAGTGCCGGATGACCGTAGCGCAGAAGGGCGAGTATACGGGGATGCGGGAGATGCGCGCGCATATGGCTTTTTATGTCAGAGGCCTGCGCGGCTCAAGCGCGGTACGCTCGCAGATGCAGCAGATCTCAACGATCGCAGAGCTCGAAGAACTGCTGAATCGTTTGACAATCTGATTAAGCCGTTATATAATGTAAATTCTGAAGACCGGAACATTTTGCCGGGATTTGGAAAGAAGAGAAAGGGAGATCTCATATGAACAAGGAAATTCTTACACAGGAAGGCAAAGACCGTCTGGAAGAGGAGCTTGTCGAGCTCAAGACGAATGCGAGAAAAGAAGTAGCGCAGCAGATCAAGGAAGCGCGGGCTTTGGGAGATCTCTCCGAGAACGCGGAATATCACGCGGCCAAGGACCGTCAGGGCGAGATCGAGGACCGTATCACCGAGATCGAGAACATCCTGCGCAATGCCGAAGTCATCGAAGAAGACAGCAGTATGGAAGGCCGTGTTTCTCCGGGACAGACCGTTACGGTCTATGATGAGGAGATGGAGGAAGAGATCAGTTACAAGATCGTCGGATCGACCGAGGCCGATCCCGGAAAGAACTGGATCTCCAATGAATCACCTGTCGGTGCGGCTCTGCTTGGCAGACAGGAAGGTGAAACCGTTACGGTAATGGCTCCGGGCGGAGAGTTCTCACTTAAGATCCTGCGTATTGCACAGTAAGGAGCCTGTAAGAATGAGTGACGAGAACAGACAGAACATCAACATCCAGGAACAGGATCTCAGCGAGATCCTGCGTCTGCGCCGGGAGAAGCTCGGTGAACTGCAGCAGAGCGGCAACGATCCTTTCAAGATCACGTCATATGAAGTAACCGCGCACAGCAGCGATATCCTGGAGCATTTTGAGGAGATAGAGGGCAAGACTTTCTCGATCGCCGGCCGTCTGATGAGCAAGCGCGTCATGGGCAAGGCTTCTTTCTGCCATCTGCAGGACCGTGACGGACAGATCCAGATCTACGTCCGTCGCGATGATATCGGCGACGAAGGATATGCTTTTTTCAAGAGAATGATCGACGTCGGCGACATCGTCGGCGCGAAGGGTTTTGTCTTCAAGACGCAAAAGGGCGAAGTATCCCTGCATCTGGAGTCGATCACGCTGCTTTCCAAGAGCCTGCAGATGATGCCGGAGAAATTCCACGGACTGACCGACAAGGAAGCCCGTTACCGCCAGCGTTACGTTGACCTGATGATGAATCAGGACTCTATGGAGACTTTCATCAAGCGCAGCCGCATTCTGAAGGAACTGCGCACATTCCTCGACGGCCGCGGATTCCTGGAGGTCGATACGCCGGTACTGACACCATTCGAGATCGGCGCGTCCGCAAAGCCCTTCTATACGCACCTGAACGCGCTGGATATGGATATGGTCCTGCGTATCGAGACAGAGCTGTATCTGAAGCGCCTGATCGTCGGCGGAATGGAGCGCGTCTATGAGGTCGGCCGTATCTTCCGCAACGAAGGCATGGACCTCAAGCATAATCCGGAATTCACAACGATCGAGCTCTATCAGGCCTATACGGATTTCCACGGCATGATGGATCTGGTCGAGGACATGATGAAATACGTCGCGGAGAAAGTCTGCGGCACCCTCGTTGTTCCTTTCATGGGACAGCAGATCGATCTCGGCAGCTGGCAGCGTCTGACGATGAAAGAAGCTGTGCTGAAGTACAGCGGTGTCAATTTTGACGACTGGAAGACTGACGAAGACGCGATCGCGGCAGCAAAGGCGCATAACGTCAATCTGCCCGAGGTGCCGACCCGCGGCGCGATCCTGGCGGAATTCTTCGACGCGTTCGTCGAGGAGAAGCTGATTCAGCCGACCTTTATCTATGATTATCCTGTCGAGATCAGTCCTCTTGCAAAGAGAAAGCCTGACGATCCTGAATTCACCGAGCGCTTTGAGTATTTCATCAATGCGATTGAATTCGGCAACGCGTTCTCCGAGCTGAACGATCCGATCGATCAGAGAGCCCGCTTCGAGCGCCAGGTCGCAGAGCGCAGGCAGCTGGATCCGAACAGCCGCGCGGAAGTAGACTATGATTTCATCAATGCTCTGGAATACGGCATGCCTCCCACCGGTGGACTCGGGTTCGGTGTGGATCGTCTTTGCATGCTGCTGACGAATCAGGATTCCATTCGCGAAGTTCTGCTCTTCCCCATGATGAAGCCCATTGGTACACCACAGGGTCAGAATGGTGTACAGAATTCCGGGGAATCCACAAATGAAGAAAAGCCCGCAGAATTCGAATGCGCCTGCTTTACATGCCCCTCTCAGGAGGAATGCAAGGCGGCTCAGGCGGTCAGCGTAAACGACCCGGCAATGCCTCTCTTCGACGCGAAGGAGCCCGATCTTGCGAACCTCGTGATCGAGCCTCTCTTTGAGGATTATGTCGATTTCGAGACCTTCAGTAAGAGCGATTTCCGCGCCGTCAAGGTGCTGGAATGCGAAGCCGTTCCGAAGTCCAAGAAGCTCTTGAAGTTCACCCTGGACGACGGTTCCGGCGAGAAGCGGACGATTTTAAGCGGCATTCACGCCTTCTACGAGCCGGAGCAGCTGATCGGCAAGACCTGCATCGCCATCACGAATCTGCCCCCTCGCAAGATGATGGGCATCGATTCCTGCGGCATGCTGATCAGTGCCGTCAACAAGGAAGGCGAAGAAGAAAAGCTTCACCTTCTGATGGTGGATCCGAGCATCCCGGCCGGCGCGAAGCTGTATTAAAAGTACACTAAAGCGGCTATAGATCGCCGCAATCACTTGATAAACGCCATTTTTACCACGAGCTCCGATTGATTTCGGAGCTCATTTTTGTGCAGATCGGTTCACACTCCCGGAGATCAGGCAGAAAGTACGGGAAATGGAGCGCTGATGGCGCATTGTTTACAGTTTTCCGGTAGATTGGAATTCGAAATTCTGGTATAATAGGCATACAGATATAGGTTGGACAGTCAAGCGCTGATAAACTTCCCAAAGCAAGAGGCGGACTTATCATCCGCAACTCTTCCCTATATTGGCCGGGACTGGGAAAGGCAGGACTCTGGGACGCTGCCGGTGACTTTTCGGAATAGGTACCAACGAAACAGCGCAGGAGGTGGAAAAGCTGCGCAAGTACAAATCGGTGTTTTTGGAGGAAAAAGCGATGAAGAAAGCAATAACGATATTGATTACTGTAATAGTGATTATGGCCTTAACTGCTTGTTCTGCATCAAAAGAAAAAGAGAAATCCATATTTGATAGAATACAGGGAAGCTCTGTTGCTTTGATGGAATCATCAGACGGAGTCAAAGTTTACGTTTGGAATATGCAGGATCTTGCTTCGCTGTCATCATTACAGATAGAAGAGGCTCCTTTGGAGCCTGCCGACAAAGAAGAGGATTGGCTGTATCGAATTACCTATAACCCCAAAGATAAGGTGAGTAATAGCGAGGAAATAACAGTTTCGTTCCACCGTGACTATATTCAAATCGGCTCAGAGTTTTATCTGGCAAAACAAGGAGTAGACTATGATGATATTCTCGAATGGGCAAAATCGAAACATGAATATCTTGTGAAAGAATACGGTGCAGAATAACAAATTCAAGTTTATCGATATCTTATATAACCTATGGAGGAGATTATAATCGTGAAGAGCCGATGGTATTTGATTAGTTCCATTTTTCAGGTAATTGTTGGGCTGGCCGCTATAGTTGCATTTGTGGTGCTGGCAATCAAAGGAGAGATAGTAACGAGATGGATAATAACACTGGTATTAGCAATTGCCTTTGTTGTTATGGGGATTGTTGGTATCATAGATAACAGAAGATAGTTTCAACTCAGCATTATGCATGAAATAAAAAATGACGATTTCTATGGTTTAGCAAAACAATATGATTCGGATCCCGAATATCATTTTGTCGGCGAAGTTGACTACCACATATTAGAAGATGATAAGCATTACGAAGGCCTGCAATCCCACAGGAAAGCCCTAATCGTTGTCTTTGATCATCTGGCACAAAACAGCAGAGAGGATCTGAAAGGCGTCAGAGAAAGATATGGCGATGACATGGCAGATCAGCTATGCCCATTGGTCTATGATATCGATAAGGCTCAGCCGACATCACTGGGTCCGAACGAGTTTTTATATTGCCCGAATATTGTTAAGATTGATTATAATGGCTGCGTCTTCTATGATGCCGAGTGGGAACCGAATGATGATAACTTTGGAACTACTGTTCCTTACTGGTATGCTTTGATGGAACCGATACACGGCAAGAGAAATACGCCCGAAGACTTCAAAAAGGTGAATGAGGTTTTGTTTCCAAACGGTACGGCTGCGCTTGATATCTATGAATGGACAACAGACTGGTCAGATTTTTTTGACGCCGGACACGAATGGTACGGTGCATGCTGCTGGAGCATCTATGACAAGTGCATGAACAGATATGTAGTGATGCTCGTATCAGCAACAGACTAAGAATTCCAATTTAGCAGAACAAGAGGTTTATCGGGTTCATAGTTTACTGACTGATGATCAGAATAGCGGCCAGCAGTCTGCATATAATGAAACAGCCTGACAAATTCCGGCCTGTGAGTCACAGGAAAGAACCGGACGAATATCGAATTCCTGCCGGACGTTCACACATCGATATACAAAAACCGGACTGTCGCGGTTACAACAGTCCGGTTTGTTCTGTCGGCAATCCTATATGATTGTCCTAAACTTTTCTTATGAGCGTCCGCTTAGACCGGCCACTTCTGTCCGGGCATCGGGTTGACGGAAAAATCTTTCTCGCGGACGAAATGTTCATACCAGATATAGAAGACTTCCTTGCCGGGATCAGCCACTAGGTCGTGGTCCGGGCCGGCTGGGATAAAGCTCCACTCGTGCGCTTTGTGTGGGACCGGTTCGCCATGATCCACCGTCATGTTAAAGTCCGAATTCCCCAGGCAGTAGTTCCACTGATGGACGATGGGATGTCCCTTTTCCTTAGTACCTTCGCCGATGGCGCGGGTGGTGCCCAGTATGATGCGGCCAAGCTGAGTGCCGGACAGCACCATGCGGGCTTCCGTGTTCTGACCCTTGCAGTCCTGGACATAGCGCAGGCAGGTGCCAAGCGGCCGGAAGAGGGGCAGGTAGAGGTGGTTTTCCGCCATAAGTTCCTTATCCCACTCGTTCAGGTCCACCACGCTCATGACGAATTCCATCTCTTCTACGGCATGGATGCGGTAGGGGCACTGATCAAAGTTGGGGAAGTAGAAGCTGACTTCGTTGATATTGTAGCTGGTTTCGCTGTCGCAGATATAACCTTTTCCGAATCCGAACATGAAGAGGACGGTCTTGTCGGCATACATCTCCGGCGAAACACTGCAGCCGGGCTTCAGACGGCACATATAGTTGCGGATCCCGCCATCGTAGGTGCCGGGAAGCAGCTCCGCGCAGGCAAAACCGTTTTCGTCAAATGTCAGATCCAGATCTTCAGGACGGGCGATGTAATATTTTTCCATGTTCAAAACCTCCTTCTGAAACTGTATTGATTGTAACATAGCAGCAGGATCCTGTAAAGCGGCAATACTTCCGTTTATTCCGTCAGTCGGACGAAGCCGGCAGCATACAGGCTGAAAGAAGCGGGCTTGTCAGCCGGACCAAAATGAAGTATACTATTGACAAAGAAGTCGGATACAAAGCTGATGACAGATATCTTTGGCGATCATGCTGTCCGGTATGGAGGTTTTTTAGTTGTAAAGATGATGAAATAAATCGGCGTTTGTGAGGATACATATTGACGGATTTCAGAATGCAGGAGAACAGATTGTGCTGATAGATTCCGACTACGAACAGACTATAGGTAAGCTGCTGGATTAACCGATCCAGCTTTATCAGCGGACCGGACTATCGGAACCGGTGAAAGGTGAATGCGGTTACGCAGGTAAATCATAATTGTAAGGAGAAAATCTGTATGAAGACTCTTATTATTAACTGCAGTCCCGTAAGGTCGGGAGCAACAGCAGAAATCTGCAGGATCATTGCCGGACAGCTGTCCGGAAGATTTGATGTAAAGTCAGTCTGCATCGATGACTATAGCTTTGCCTACTGTAAAGGGTGCCGCAGCTGTCATACAACAGCAGAATGTATTCAACACGATGATGTTGATAAACTGATGAGCGAGTTCGCGCGGGCAGATAGGATCATTGTGGTTTCTCCATCCTATTGGGCGGATGTCCCCGGTCAGTTCAAGGCATTTATCGACAGATGCACACCCTGGTGTAATACTCATGTTCCGCATAAAACCATTCCGTCAGGGAAAAAAGGTTACGCCGTAGCCCTTCGTACAGGCTCGAACATGAAAGAATGTGAGAGAATTACAGGAACCATCGAACACTTCTACGGGCATCTGGAGATCGAATTCTGCGGAGACCTGAGCCTGACATCTGTCGAGAACAGACAGGATGTTGAACCGAGAAAACAGGAAATCATCGATTTTTGTAATAGGATATAACGAAAAAATATACATTGTTTTTTATATTCGGTTGTTATAATGTGAAAAATGCTTTGATTGAACCGGTATAACGTGTCAAAGCAAAACAATAATCAATAGATATGGAGAGTAAAAAAGTTTGATTCCGTTGTAGCCCCGATTGTATCACTGCTCAACAACATCCTGACGCCGATTGCTCCTTATTGTCGGCGCTGCAGGCGCACTGTACTGTGTAGTACTGGGCGTTAAGTTCGCCAAGGCTGAGGAGCCTCAGGACCGTGAAAAAGCCAAGGGTGCCCTGAAGATCGCCATCATCGGTTTTGTGCTGATCTTTGTGCTGATTCTTGCCCTCAAGCTCCTGATGCCCATCATGGTCAACTGGGTCAACAGCAACGGCGGCAATATCGCCTTACATTGACATTTGCCCTGATACGTCAGAGTTGTATTTCATGAAAAAACGCCACCGGCTTTATAGACGGCGGCGTTTTTTGCTATACAGGCTCCGACGGGTCGGTCATGGCGATCAATCAGCGTGATCCGGGACTGAGTCTGTATCTCACAGCGTATCGACCGGGACCCGGAGCCCCAGTATTTTTTCTTTACAGATCGAGACGACAATGTAAAGATAACCGTCATGGACCAGTGTGGACGGATAGCCGTAGACACCGTTCTTGTCGATCCCGACAAATCGTCCTTTGTACTGGGTGTCCGCCAGTATAAAATGCTGGTTATAGTCAAGCCCGTTATCGGAAAGCGACAAGACAAGCACATGCCGGGTTCTTGGCGGGAAGGGATCCGGCGTCCCTACATAATAGAATTTCCCGCCGGGCAGCCGTCCGAAATGGAACTTGGTCCGGTTGTCCGTGAACTTGGTCGGCTGCGGCAGTGTCCATGTTTCCGCGTTGTCATGGCTTTCAGCGGCCCAGAGGTACGGGGTTCCGCTCCTGTAATACATATAGATGGTCCCGTCGTCTGTCTGGACAAAGGAGCCTTCACACAAGCCCACCAGATTGTCTGAAACTACGCCGGCCGGCGTGTCCACTGCGACGCCTTCCCCGTTGTCAAAATCCACGTTGTTTGGATAGCCGTCGGGAAAACAGGTCGATACATGCCAGTCGTGGATACCGTCCGGATTATCACTGTAGGAATGCCTGGCGCTCCCGCAGCATAACAGCCGTCCGCTCTGCAGTCTGGCCGGCTGATGGTTTCCGCCCACTGCGGAACTGTCCTGAGGTTCTGACCAATGAACGCCGTCGGTACTGGTCCTGTACTGGTTCCGGCGGTTTTTATGTCCTTTGTTTCCGATGGCGCGGTGACCGTCTTCCAGGACACTTTCGTCATATTCAAAAGAATGGAAATAGGCGACAAGCGTCTCTCCGTCGGTGTACCATCCGCCTGGACTTGCCACCGCTTCCCTGAATTCACCCTGGATCGGACCGTATAAAAGCTCCGGCTCCGTCCATTCTTCAAAATCTTCGCTAGTCGTGTACCTTACGACCTGTCCAACATCGTCTTCATTCACATGTCCGCTGCTGAACATGACATAAAACCGGCCCTTGAACCAGATGATGGCAGGGTGGTGCGCAAATCCCCATTCTTTGGTCGGTTCAAACAGAATCTTTTCAAAGCAGACCAGTTTCGGGCGTTTCTTTCCCGGATCATAATGATTGGTTATATTCTTATACATTTTTATCTCCTGTCATCGTTATGTATTATCGTTCAGGAACCCTTTCCATTATATAATAATTCTGGGAATTAGTACAGTATGCAGCCGGCAGAATACAATTCTGTAATTTGACCCGGATACAACGTGTATGCTATAATGCATATATAAAACATAAGGAGGAACCGTTATGTCGGAAGATAAATGCAAAGTCTGTTCCAATACGCATCCCTGTCCCTGTACCAACATAGGCTGTCCCAATCATGGCCATTGCTGTGACTGTCTCGCGAACCATCTTAAGAACGGCGGTCTTCCGGTATGTGCTAAGGCTGTCATGGAGAGCAAAAAATAAAGCGAAGCCCGGACTGCCGGAATTGTAAAACGGACAGAACATGAACAAAAAAGACGGCGGCGGAATGCTGCCTGTAAAAACCGATTTGCTGAAAGAGTCAGAAGGGATCCGGTATTACCGGGTCCGGATTTGTGTACCTTCATGCCGCTTTTTCGGGCTGACGATTCGCAGAGCAGAGGAGTACGTCCTGGATTTCGAAATAACCGGGGACGGTGTTCTGACTTTTGACAACCGGCAGGCTCAGGCAGCAGTCTGCAGAAGGCGGCAGGCTGCCAGGACGCTTGCCGGAGAGATGCTGGCCGCGGCACGTAGCAGCTGTCCCGGCGCGCTGACCGGTCGTTCCCTGCGAGGCCTGCATTTTGAATTGGATGCTCATTACCGGGCTTATCGGCTCGGATTGCTGATGAAATATGCCGTGGTTACGGATATCGGGGGTACGGATCCGGCCGCGCCGGATTATGATTCGAACGGCGCTTTCTTCGAACACCCGCTCCGCAACATTCCGCAGGCTTTCCGCGAGTTCCTGAAACGGATGCGAGCTAGGGACTGATTCCAGACCGGCATCCGGTCAGGATCTTCACGGCAGGAATCCTGACGCATAATAAACAAAAGGATTGAACACATGGAGAATACGAAGACTTCTGCCCGGGCCAAACGGCAGAAAATGATGCTTGAAGATCCGATGATCCGGGTCATTCCCACGATGGCAGTCCCCATGATCATCTCTTCCGTAATCGATTCGATCTATAATCTGGCGGACACCTTTTTTGTCAGCGGGCTTGGGGAAACGGCTACCGCTGCCGTTGCCGTCAATGACTCGCTGATGAATATCCTGAGAGCTATCGCGATGGGCTTTGCTCTCGGTGCATCCAGCTATATTTCCCGTCTGATGGGTGCAAAACAGGATGACAGAGCATCTAACGTAGCGACAACGACCCTGACGATCGGCTGCATGTTTTCACTGCTGATCGGTCTGATCAGCTTTGCGTTCAAAGGAACGATCGTGAACTGGCTGGGCAGTACGGCAGAAGCACACCGGTATTCCGTTGATTATGCGACATGGATCACACTGGCTGCTCCTTTTACAACGGCCAATCTGATCCTGAACCAGCTTCTGCGCAGTGAGGGCAGCACCCATTACGCGATGATCGGCATGTGTTCCGGCTGCATTCTCAATGTAGCGCTGGATCCGCTGTTCATCAACCTGTTCGGATGGGGAGTCGCCGGCGCAGCCGGAGCGACAGCGCTGAGCAAGATTTTCAGCTGTATCGTTCTGGGCATGCCGTATATCCGGAAACGCGCGATGCTGGAGATCAGTCCTAAACACTTCTATATCGATTTCGAAAATGTCAGGGAAGTCGCGCGCATGGGCATTCCCGCCTTTCTGCGCATGAGCCTGATGTCGCTCGGCGGCATCGTGACCAACAACGTCGCGAAGGGATTCGGTACCGCGGTTCTGGCCGGTATTGCAGTCGCTAACAAGCTTTACCGTCTGATCGCTTCCGTCATTATGGGATTCTCGCAGGGCTTCGGCCCTGTCGCCGGCTTCTGCTGGGGCGCCAGGAAATATAAGCGCGTCAAGGAATCTTTCTTTACAACGTGCGGGATCGGCTTTACAGGCGCGCTGATCCTCGGCGTACTGATGTTTATCTTTGCGAAGCCTCTTATCGGCATCTTCAATTCCAGCGGCAACGAAACAATGCTGCGTATCGGAGCGTTCAAGATCCGTTCCCTGTGCATT
The DNA here is from genome assembly GCA_017441925.1 of Bacillota bacterium. Lineage (GTDB taxonomy): Bacteria > Bacillota > Clostridia > Lachnospirales > Bianqueaceae > RUG12817. Next base: position 141,139 of record JAFRUE010000002.1, on the reverse strand, counting down.
GTCTTTATCCCTCATATATTCGTTATGGTCACAAGCAATCTGTATCAGTCCCTCGGCAAGCCGGTAGGGAATCTGATTCTGAGCATGTCGCGCCAGCTTCTCGTACTCATACCGCTTGTCCTGATCGTTCCGCGATTCTTCGGAGCAGAGGGCCTTGCCTGCTGTCAGGCGCTTTCAGACCTGATCTCCGGAATCTGCCTTGCGCTCCCGTTTGCAGTGTCCATGCTGAGGAAAATCAACAGGCTGAAGGATGGAGAGCCGGCGCCGTTCGGCCGGGCCGGTATCCGGGCATGAGCCTGCTTCGATAAGACAAGAAAAAACCGGTTCATCTACGGCTGTCAGGAGACCTTCCTGACAGCTTTGTTTATGTATGTGGAACAGAGGAACGAAAACGATTTCGTAAAAACGGCCTGCTTTATATAGGACAAGGTCAAAAGAGGTGTTGAATTTTGTTAAAAATCACCAAAAAACGTTGTCTGAATTTGCACAGGTCTGACAAATATGTAATTTTGCACAAAAACCACTTGATTTTTCGGGGAAAATCTAGTAAATTCAAATTACGAAAACGTTTAAGTAAGGAGCGCGGTACATTGGTCTCGATGAAAGACATCGCGAAACGCTGCGGCGTATCGATAGCAACAGTAAGCAAAGCCCTTAATGGACAGTCCGATATCGGCGATGCGATCCGCGAGAAGGTTATACAGGCAGCTAAAGAACTTGGCTATACCGGTAATTCCGCAGCTCGTTCCTTAAAGACGAACCGCAGTTATCTGATCGGGATCCTGTTCATGGATCTGTCGAACAGCGGCTTCACCCATGAGTATTTCGCTTCTACGCTGACAAATTTCCGTTTGGAGGCAGAGCGCTGCGGATACGATATCGTGTTCCTCAGCAGCAACTCGCGCATGGCGGCTACAAGTTATCTGCAGCACGCCTTGTTCCGAGGGGTCGATGGTGTTGCCATTATCTGTGCAGACTTTTTTGATCCGACTGTACAGGAGCTGGCATACTCGGATCTGCCGGTCGTAACACTGGATCATGCCTTCAATAACAGGACCGCGGTCATGTCGGACAACATGCACGGCGTCGAATCACTCGTCAAATACGTTTACGGAAAGGGCCATCACAAGATCGCCTACATCCGCGGGAATCCGACAGCCGTAACGGAGAGCCGCATGATGGGTTTCTACCGTGCCTGTGAAGAGCTGGGGATTAGGATACCGAAAGAGTACCTGGAAGAGTGTGAGTACCATGAGCCGATCAGCTGCTACAAAGCGACCAAACGGCTCCTGGAGCTTGAGGACCGCCCGACCTGCATTCTGTTTTCGGATGATTACTCTTATATCGGCGGTATGAACGCGATCCGCGAAGCCGGACTGAGAGTGCCGGAAGATATCTCGGTAGCGGGTTATGACGGAATCCATATCGCCGGTATCATGAATCCGAAGCTGACAACGTGGCAGCAGAACACACCGGAACTGGGACGTATCGCCGCGGCGGAACTGATTGCCAAGATCGAGAATCCGCGTACGACGCTTCCGAAACACATCGAAGTAAACGGCAGCCTGCTGGAAGGCGAAACTGTCAGAGAGATCTGAAGCCGTTTACCGGAAACACATTCACTTCGTCAAATGTTGGGACTGGCTTAAACCTTCCTGTCTGGACACAGCAGGGCTAAGCAGATCTCAATATTGATAGCATGAAAACAGTTCTATCAAATCAAAGGAGGATACTATGAAAAAGATTACTGCCATCGCTTTAGCACTGGTTATCGCGCTCGGAATGTTTGCCGGCTGCAGCGGTAACAAAAAGGAAAGCGAAGAGAAGACCATCACCCTGTGGTGTATCGCTACGGAGAGCGATGCAAACCACAAAGCGTATGAACAGGCAATTGACGAGTACCAGAAAGCTCATCCCGGCGTAAAGATCGAATGGGAAGCTTTTGAGAATCAGTCTTACAAGACCAAGATCAAAGCCGCTATGAGCGATCCGGACACCCTTCCGGACATTTTCTTCACCTGGGCTGGCGCTTTCCTTGGAGATTTTGCGGCTGCTGAAGCTGCTTACTGCCTGGATGATGCCTACAAGGCTCATAAAGACGCTCTGCCGGAAAAGATGCTTGCGAACTCCACCTACAACGGCAAGCATTACGGTGTTCCGCTGACCTACAACTTCGTAGGAATGTTTGCCAACATGGATCTGCTGGCACAGGCAGGCTGGGATCATGTTCCCGAGACCTATGAAGATCTGACTGCATGCTGCGATGCGCTGCTTGCGAAAGGAATCATTCCCTTCGGATGCGCCGGCAAAGAGACCTGGTGCGTTACCGAGTATCTTGAGCCCATCATTCTGAAGACCATCGGATACCAGGATCTGAATGAAGTATTTGCCGGACGCGCGACCTGGAACAACGAAGGAATCGCTTCTTCCGTTGCCACTCTGCAGGATATGATCGACAAGGGTTACTTCGATCCTAACGGAACGGCTCTTTCCAATGACGAAGTCAAGGCTAACTTCCTTGCCGGCAAGACCGCTTTCTATCAGAACGGAACCTGGAACTGCGGCGAAGTCAATGATGCTGATTTCAACGCTCAGCTCTGCCTGTTCCCCGTTATGGATTCCGCTAAGGCTACCTACGGCCAGCTGATCGGCGGACCGTCCGACACACTTGCCGTTTCCTCACATTCCAAGCAGAAGGAACTGGCTGCTGAAGTCGCTTTCGAGCTTGGCAAGAGCATCTGCCACTATGCTTATCTGATCGGTTCCGGTCTTCCGGCCTGGACTCCTGACTACGACGTCAGCGCGGTTAAGCCTATGGTCATTGCTGCCGGCGACATGGCTGTCAAGTCCGACGGTATGGTTCTGTTCGGCGACACCGCTATGAGTGCTGATCCGGCTAACACCTACCTGAGCTATGTTGATAAGGTTTATGGTAAGGAGATCGACGGCGCCGGATTCATTGCCGGACTGGCAAAAGATCTGCAGTAATTAGTATCCCGGCTTAGCCCGTGATTAAGCCGATTTGATTCAATAAAAATGGGGCGGCACCTGTCAAACTGTCCAGAGCTTAACGGTGCCGCCTCCCTTTGCAAAAAGGAGATCGACGATCATGAATAGAATGTACGGTAATAAACTGCATATTCTGATTTTTCTCTTGCCGGCGCTGCTCCTGTTCTGCGGGATACTGATCGCGCCGATCGGAGCTTCTTTCTACTACAGCCTGTTCGAATGGAACGGTATGAGCGCAGATAAGACCTTCGTAGGTCTCGCCAATTATAAGGAAGTCTTTACCAGTATCGACATCGGCTTCATGAAAGCACTGCGCAACTCTCTGCTGCTGGCGCTTCTGTCTGTGTTCCTGCAGCTGCCGCTGGCGCTCCTTCTGGCCCTGACTTTGGGCAAAAAAGTGAAAGGCGAGCGTGTCTTCCTTTCCGTATACTTTATGCCGGTACTGATCTCGACAGTCGTTATCGGACAGCTCTGGCTTAAGATCTACAACCCGGAATACGGTATTCTGAATGTGTTCCTGAGAGCCATCGGCCTGGAGAAATGGACCAGGATCTGGCTCGGCACCAAGGAGACCGCCCTTGGCGCGGTATTCGTCCCCACCCTGTGGCAGTACGTGGGCTATCATATGCTGCTTCTGTACGCCGGCGTTAAGAGCGTCCCGGGAGAGCTGCGTGAAGCGGCGATGCTGGACGGTGCCACCGACGGGCAGGTCAACCGGTTTATTGTCCTGCCGTATATTAAACCGATTATCCGGATCAGCGTGATCTTTGCGGTCACCGGTTCGCTGAAATCGTTCGATATGATTTACGTTCTGACAAACGGAGGTCCTCTGCGTTCCACACAGGTTCCGAGTACCCTGATGATAGAGATGCTTTTCTTGCGCAACCGCTACGGAATGGGCAGTACGATCGCAGTACTTCTGATCGTCCTTTGCTTCCTTTTCGCGCTTATTATCAGCGCGCTGTTCAAACAGGAGGACTGATGCCATGAATAATAATTCCAAAGCGGCCCGCATAGCCATTTACGCCGGACTGATCCTCTGGCTTCTGATCAATCTGTTCCCAGTCTACTGGATGTTCACTTTTTCTCTGAAGAACAATGCCGAGATCTTCGGACAGAATGTTGTCGGACTGCCGCAGCACTGGCTGTGGTCCAATTACACCAGTGCCCTGAAGACCGGAAAGATGGGAATCTATTTCCTGAACAGCGTGATCGTTGCTTTCTCTACGATTCTTATCACACTGGTAGCTGCTGTCATGGCGACTTACGCGCTTTCCCGCCTGATCTGGAAGAGGCGCAAGGCAATGAATAAATTCTTCATGCTGGGTCTGACGATCCCGATCCACGCATCGATCGTGCCGGTGTATGTGACCTTGTCACGGATGCATATGCTGAACACATACTGGGCGCTCATCATACCGTATGCGGCTTTCTCACTGTCCATGGCTATTCTGGTCTGCACAGGCTTCATGAACGAGATCCCGTTTGACCTTGACGAAGCGGCCTGTATCGACGGATGCAGTGTATGGGGCATCTTCCTCCGCATCATTGTACCGCTGATGAGACCGGCTGTCGCGACCGTCGGTATCTACACCTTCCTGCAGTGCTGGAATGAGCTGATGTTCGCGAATATCTTCATCAGCAAGACAGCCCTTAAGACCCTGCCTGTCGGCGTCCAGGCTCTGTCCGGACAGTACACGACAGAGTGGGGACCGATCGGCGCGGCACTGGTCCTGGCGACTTTCCCGACGCTGTTGGTATATGTTTTCCTGAGCAAAAGAATACAGGAGAGCTTTATCGCCGGAGCTATCAAAGGATAAAACACAACTGCCGTAAAACTTCATTGTTTCCTTTCCTGCAGACTTCCGCTGTCTCCCAGCAGCGGGAGTTTTGCTGTTCCTTTGGAAATGGGGATTGATTATTCTGACCGAAAACTCTATAATGCTGATAGGATATTCTTTTTATTTGAAAAACGGGCAGGGATACTACGCGTACAATGTATGCAGAGTAACGAACGGAGCAATAGTATGAAGTTTTTAGACTGCCATATGCACCAGGGGCTCGTACGGGTCCCGGTGGAAACGTTTTTGGACAGATTGGACGCTGCGGGTGTAGACAGCGCGATCGTTTTTTCCTATCCGCCGGCTGAGACCGGCTGACAGAGCCGGGCGGACCAGGGACCCGGCCAGGATACGGCAGCCGATCCGGATTGACCGGCAGAGGCTTTTATGTTATGCTTTTGATAAAGAGGCAGGTACATCTTTGAAATAAAAACGGGAGGTAAGCAAATGGCTCCGAGCGGACACAGCTCCAGTTCACATTCTTCAAGCTCACATTCTTCAGGTTCGCATTCATCCGGTTCACGGTCAAGCTCATCGAGCTCCAGATCGAGTTCATCCAGATCATCTTATTCTTCGTCCAGATCGTCTTCTTCACGGTCCTCTTATTCCGGCTCTTCCCGGTCGTCCGGTTCCGGACGGTATTCAGGCGGTCCAAGCCGGCATTCCGGTTCCAGCCATTCCGGCAGCTCGTCAAGATTTACCCAGCCGAGCCGTACCCGGTATAATCAGCCGACCGGATACAAACCGACAGGTAATACCACTCAGAGGCCGCATTATGTATACGGCCGCAGACACGACTATATATATTATCCTTTTGCGTGGACGGATGATTCTACGGGTGTGTATTACGAAAAAGGATATTATGACGAGAACGGTACGCGTTATGATGACGTAGCCTTCAACAAAAACGGGCAGTATGAGAACGTTCTTTGTCATTGTCCGTACTGCGGGCAGGATACGGTCATGAATCTGAACGCGAAGGACGTGGAGTCCCGCGATCTGAAGTGCCCAAGCTGCGGCGCACCGCTGGAGATCCGTTCTCAGCTGGATGACTATATGCAGACCGACGTTGATACCCGGTCAAATCCGCAGTATCAGGGCGAGCAGCCGTCAGAGATGTGGCAGAATAAGCCGCCTACGAGAAACAGACACGGCTGCCTGCTGTGGTTCGTTGTGATCTTTATTGCGTCGATCATACTTTATTTCATCGGGAATAACCTGCCGGATAATGACAGGCCTTCAGACAGCTACAGCTACACCAGCCAGCAGACCTACACGGATCCGGAAGAACAGGATGTACTGTATCTTGTACGGACGAGCGGGAACGGCTATAGATTTTCCGATTCGGAAGGAGATGCCGACAAGAGGCTTGCCTGGGATGAAGATGCCGAGAGTTTCTATGATCCGGATTCCGATTGCTGGATCTGGCAGAATACGGATGTTGAGCCGCCTGTCTGGCAGTACTGGTATGAAGGGATCTCTTCGGATTACGGAGATTACGGATGGATGGAGCATGATGCTGACGGCTGGTTCATCGAAGCTTCTTACGACAACTGGATAGGACTTCCGGCGGATTATGACACGTCAAATCTCTGGTACATCGATGAGATTGATTACAACCAGTTTGATACGCTGTATCTCGTCCGGAGCGGGAAGAATGCCTATAAGATCTCCGAGGACGGGTTTGCAACGGACAAGACACTTACATGGGACAGTTCTTTTGAGAGTTTCTATGATCCGGATTCCGATTGCTGGGTCTGGTACAACACTGACGTAGAGCCGCCTGTCTGGCAGTACTGGTATGAAGGGATCTCCTCTGACTTCGGAGACTATGGCTGGATGGAGCATGATGCGGATGGCTGGTTCATCGAAGCCTCATACGGTGACTGGATCGAGCTACCCGCAGAGTATGATGCCTCCGGCCTCTGGTATTTTGAATGAGGAAAGCTTATGCTCGAACGTTTTAACGGAAAAGAAGTGAAAATCCATACGACGGACGGTTCGGTTTTTACCGGGACAGCGGATTCGTATCCATCCGGTTACGGGCTGCATGAATTCGGACGGGAAGAGGAGAGCCTTGGGATCGGCGGCGTTCAGATCTTCAAATCAGATATCATGAAAATAGAAGTGTTGACTGAGGCGGCATCGGATGCGGACGCAGCTGCAGAGGATCCGAGACAGTATGATGATCTGATGGGAAAGCTCCTTGAGGGGAACTATTACATTCTCGACAATCTCCCGGAACAGGTTCCTGCATATGCGCCGGGACAGTATTTTGACGTGGAACGGTATTTCCTGCAGCCGGAAAGAGGCAAAGTGCTCCGGCGTAAATATGCAGAGATCTTCCTCCGGCTCAACTGTTATGATTCTATGGCGGTAACATTTGATTCATGCATGAGCTGGGAGAAAGAGCCGGATCCGGAGACCTTTGCCGGGAAGCTTGCCGATATTCCCGCGAACGGCTTTTTCCGCGCGGTATTCGAGGCACGGGAGGCAATGATCGATCTGGATCCGTGTGATACGTCTGTCACGGTATACGGTACCGACCCGGTATTCCTGGAGAGGGTCAGAAAGCTGGCGGAGGCTGAAGGCCTGTTCATGTGGCAGCCGCCTCAGGAAACGCGGCAAGATGGCAGATGCACCTGATTTGCCAAAAGAATTGCGTGTTGAGGTTGATTTTTTAACCGTGGCAATGTATAATTAATCTCGAATATACGATCTTTGAAATGGAGGATCAGAAATGCTGAATATTACTAAAACAATTGAAGACGGCAGGACCGTCGTTGCTCTGGAAGGAAGACTTGACACCGTAACGGCCCCTGAGCTTGAGACTGCGATGAAGGATACACTGGCAGAAGCGGAAAGCCTGACACTGGATTTTGAGAAACTCGAATATGTTTCATCTGCAGGACTTCGTGTTATCCTTTCGATCCAGAAGACGATGGCTGAGAAAGGCGGATTAAAGGTCGTCAACGTCAACGAGATCATTCAGGAAATCTTTGACGTTACGGGCTTTTCGGAAATTCTGACCATCGAATAAAGGAGAACGGGATATGAGAAGCGATATTATTGCGGTATCCAACGGTGCGGACAAGATCGGGCTTGTCCTTAAAACGACTGAACGCGTTGCGGCATACGGCGAACTGTCCCCCAAGAGCGCGATGTATCTGCGCCTTATGGCAGAAGAGATGATGAGCATGGTCCGCGCGATCACAGGTTCACTGGACGGCAAGTTCTGGATCGAGAATGAAGACGATAACTATGAACTGCATCTTCGTGTGCAGTCAGCTACCGACTACGACATTAGGCAGAAACTGATCTCCGCTTCTTCAAGCGGCGTGAACGAAGCGCATAAGGGCTTTATGGGCAAGATCAGAGCTTTCTTCGAGCCGGTAGATGATCTGCCTGTTTTCACGATCGGTTTTGAGGATGAAGAAGCCGGAGCAGGCATGGAGTGGAGTATGCGTGCCTATGCGCTGGAGATCGAGCGTTCTCTGGCGGAGAAGCGTGCAGGCGCAGAGGAAGCCTGGGATGAGCTGGAGAAATCTGTCATTACGCATGTTGCGGACGAGATCAAGGTCAGCATTAAGAATTCTGTTATTGAGATGACCGTATACAAGAAACTGGCATGAAATAAGCTGATAGGGAGCGCTGCGGCGCTCCCTTTTTCTGTAAATACCGGGGTAAAAAGTATATGTTTGATTTTGCTGCATATTCTAAGGGCAGGGACGGATTCATGCAGGAGGCTGCGTTCAGAACCGTGGAAACAGACGGTGTACTGGCTGTTTATGCGGACGATATCAGATGTTCCTCGTTTGATCCGGAGAATGCGGTTTCCGTCAGGATCGGCTTCTCCGGCGAGATCGGGAAGATCCTTTCGATCGGGGAAATGTCACCGTTCTGGACGGAACCGTCTTTTTCCGGACGGTGGAGTGACGTGCCGGATAGAACGAACTGTGTGCTGTGCCGGAAAGCGGACGGTATGTATGCAGCGGTTCTCCCTGTTGTCGGTGCGGAATACAAGACCGAGCTGTATGGCAGTGACGAGGGCCTTTGTTCCCGCACATTCAGTTGGTATGCGGAGTCGGACCGCTGTAACGGACTTCTTTTTGTCTGCGCTGAGGGGGATGACCCCTTCCGTCTGCTAGAGGACTGTTTCAGGACTGCGGTGCAGCTCCTCGGTAATCACTGCCGCCTCAGAAATGAGCGGGATTATCCGGAATTCCTCGAGTATCTCGGATGGTGCAGCTGGGACAGCATGCAGATCCGCATCAATGAAGAGGGACTGAAGCAGAAGTGCGAGGAATTCAAAGCCAAGAACATCCCGGTCCGTTGGGCGATCCTGGACGACATGTGGGCGGAGATCCGCGATTTTTACGGCAGGACATACGCCGATAAACGGGAAATGATCGAGCTCATGCACGCGAGCAGGATGTATTCCTACGAGGCGGATCCGATCCGTTTTCCGAATGGGCTGAAGCATGCTGTCGGGATGATCAGAAGCTACGGGATCGACGTCGGAATGTGGCTTCCTACGACCGGCTACTGGTCTGGACTGGATCCGGACGGAACAGCCTATAAGAAGCTCGCGAAGTATACGATCACGACGCAAGATGGAAAAACTGTCCCTTCCTATGATGCTTCGCGGTACTATATGTTCCTGCGGACGGTTTTTGACTTTTTCCGGAAAGCAGGCGCGGATTTTGTTAAAATAGACAATCAGTCGATGCCGCGCCGTCACTATAAGGGCCTTGCGCCGATCGGGGAGATTGCCCGGGGAATCGGCAGCGGGATAGAAGCTGCTGTCGGGGAGGCTTTTGGCGGACGGATGATCAACTGCATGGGGATGGCGGCGGAAACGATGTGGAACCGGAGCTCAAGCGCGGTGTCCAGATGCAGCGACGATTTCCAGCCGGAAAACAGAGCCTGGTTCCGGAAACATATCCTGCAGTGCACGTACAACGGTCTGACACAGGGTCAGCTGTATTATAATGATTATGATATGTGGTGGACTGATGATGAGCAGGCCGGAAAGAACAGCGTGCTCCGTGCCGTGAGCGGAGGTCCGGTCTATGTCAGCGATGAGATCGGAAGAAGTAGACGGGAGATTCTCGAGCCGCTGATTCTGGAGGATGGACGTATTCTGCGCTGCGATCGGCCGGGCCTGCCGGCGGCTGACTGTCTTTTTGAGGATCCTGCCGTGAGCGGAAAGATCTTTAAGGTGCAGAATATTGCAAACGGCAGCGGTGTGATTGCCGCCTTTAATCTGTCCGCGGATGAGAACAGAAGTGTCAGAGGCAGTATATCACCGAGTGATGTCCGGGGACTTAAGGCCGGAGAATATGCGGTCTACGAGCATTTCTCAAAAGAGTGTACCATTCTGCGGCATGAGGAACGGATGGAGATCAGTCTGGAGAACGCAGATGATTACCGCCTCTATATGATCGTCCCGCTGACGGGCGGATTCGGCGTGATCGGAAGGACGGACAAGTATATTTCACCCGCTGCGGTACTGTATGCGGACCAGGATAGGATCATATTAAAAGAAAACGGTCCCTGCTCGTATATCAGGGACGGAAAACTGACAGAAATGTGAACAGAAAGGGGATCACTATGCAGAAGTACAATCTGAACCTGAACTGGAGATTCCGGGAGAGCAACCGGATGGGGACACTTCCCGGAGCGGGAGGACCGGTCAGCAAGACCATCAATCTTCCGCACGATTTTATTTATACCAAACCGCGGGATAAAGACGCGGCCGGAGCGTCTCCGAACGGTTATTTCGGCGAGGGCCGGGGAATCTATGAGAAGACCCTTGAGATTCCGGAGGAGTGGATCGGGAAACGGATCATTCTGGACATCGACGGCGCGTACATGAACGCGGAGATTTCGCTGAACCGTGAACTGCTGGCGATGCATCCGTACGGCTATACCGCTTATCTTGTGGATCTGACGGATCATGTCAGACCCGGTAAAAACTATCTGATGATCACGGCACAGAGCAGACAGCCGTCCACACGCTGGTATTCCGGCGGAGGCCTGTACCGCAGCGTATCTCTTTGGGTAGGACAGCCGGTCGGAATCGAGCCGTGGGATATCTTCGTATCCACGCCGGAGGTTTCCGGGGATCGTGCAATTGCGGAGGTGGAAGTATCTGTTTCCACACATCACAGCGTGCGCAGCAGCGCTGTCATTAAAACTGTCGCTGTAGATGCGGACGGCCGGGAAGCAGCCTGCGGGCAGATCCTTTCCGCTGTTGTGCCGGGGGAGAAGGTCAGATCCAGGATCAGGCTGGAAATCCGCGATCCGAAACTGTGGAGCCCTAAGGCCGCGAATCTGTACACGCTGCGGACTACGGTCAGCGTACCCGGGCAGGAGGATGAAACGGCCGAGACGGTCTTTGGAATCCGTAAATACGAGGTTGACGCGGTTAACGGGCTGCGCCTGAACGGTGAACCGCTGAAGCTGAAAGGCGGCTGTATCCATCATGATCATGCTTTTCTGGGCTCGGCGGCCTGGCCTCGCGCGGAAGAGCGCAAGATCCAGATCCTGAAGGCAGCCGGCTACAATGCCGTAAGGATCAGCCATTATCCGCCATCGCTCGCGATGCTTGAAGCCTGCGACCGCGAAGGGATCATTCTGCTGGATGAAGCTTTTGACTGCTGGCGCATCGGCAAGTGTTCTCTTGATTATCATCTGTATTTTGAAGAGTGGTGGGAGCGCGACATCGAGTATATGGTCCTGCGCGACCGCAATCATCCCTGTGTATTCTCCTATTCCATCGGCAATGAGATCGGTGAAAGGGACGGTTCCGGGGACGGTTATTACTGGGCCCACAGGCTCGCCGATAAGATCCGTTCGCTTGACAGGACGCATTTTGTCACATCTGCGCTCTGCGGGATCTTCGACGCGGAAGCCTACGAAGAAGCGCTGAAAGAAGCGGGCGACCCGGAGAAAGTCAATATGCAGAACCTGCCGCAGAAGAGCAAGGGTCGGGATAACTGGGGCGAGAAGACGGCGGACTACGCTTCTGCGCTTGATATCGTCGGATACAATTATCTGGTACAGCGCTACGAATCCGACAGAGAGAAGTTCCCGGGACGCGTGATCATGGGGACGGAGACTTTCCCGTTCACAACGTATGATTTCTGGAAGGCAACGATGGAGAACAGCCACGTGATCGGCGATTTTATCTGGACGGCTTTCGACAATCTGGGCGAGGCCGGCGTCGGACGCGTCGTCTGGGACAGAACCGGCGAGGATCACGGTTTCATGGGAGCGTATCCGTGGCGCAGCTGTTTCCAGGGTGATATGGATCTCTGTGGTTACCGGACCGGCCAGTCCTATTACCGCGAGATCATGTGGGAAGCTTTTGACGGGCACAGTGACAAAATGGCGCTCTTCACCACACATCCCTGCCATAACGGGGACAATTTCTGGGGAACCGGATGGCATTGGCGGGATGTTGAAGACACCTGGACCTTCGGAGACGAGTGGCTGGGGACACCGGTCAAGGTTGACGCTTATGCGGATGCAGATGAGGTCGAATTTTTCCTGAACGGTGTTTCTGTCGGGAAAGCTCCGGTCGTCAAGCTGGAAGCCTCTCTGGAGATCCCCTATGAAAAAGGCATTCTGGAGGCAGTTGCTTACCGTGACGGAGCAGAGGCTGCCCGCTGCTGTCTGAAGACGGCCGGCAGCGCCTGTGCGGTAACTCTTTGTGCCGACCGAACGGAGATCTGTGCCGACTCTCAGGATCTGGCTTATATTGCACTGACGCTTGTGGATGAGAACGGCGACCGTGTGCCGTATGAGACTTCCACGATCCATATCGAAGTCAGCGGAGCCGGTTGTCTCGCCGGTATCGGATCCGGCAATCCCTGCACCGAAGAAGGTTTCGGAGATCCTTTCTGCAAGGCATATCAGGGACGTGCCATGGCTGCCGTTGTGGCGGACGTGCCGGGAGAGATCTGCGTCAAGGCCTGGACGGAAGGATTGCAGCCGGCAGAGATCACGGTCCTGGCAAAGTAATACGTTCGTACAATACGGACAAAAAAGACCGGAACAGCTGTGAACAACAGCGGTTCCGGCCTTTCTTATATGATGTGGGCGCAGCTTTGCCCGCACTCGGTTACCCGTCTGCGGGTCCGAGAATATGCTCCATAAAGTACGGGAACTGTTTCTGCCACCAGTCCCAGTCGTGATTGACGTCATGGCCCCAGTAATCCGACCAGTGAGGGATGTTTTTCTCCGTAAGCACCGCGTCAAGTTCACGGGTGCCGGCAAGCAGGTCATCTTCCCAGGCTCCCTGTCCAACGCACGTGATGATCCGGCTGCGGCGGTAAAGGTCCATCCAGGGGTGATCCTCAGGCATGTTCCGCAGGAAATGGACCGGCGAGTTGGCGTAGACCAGGTCGTCTATATAGCCATTGAAGAAGAAATCCGCATTAAACAAACCGCTCATGCTGAGCATGGTATCGAAAAGATCCGGTCTCCGGAAGAAGAAAACTCCGGCGTGGACGCCGCCCATGCTGCAGCCGCAGGCCATGGCTTTTCCGCACGGATCATTGCCTTCCCCGGCATTGCCGGCCTGCTGTCCGCTGACTTCCGAAAGCAGTTCGTCGACGATATAATGGAACCATTTCTCCTGCATTTCGATCCTTGCGCGGCAGTTGTCATCCGGACTTGACCAGCTTTCGCCGTCGATACCGTCCGGACAGACGATCCTTAAGCGACCGGCATCGATCCACGGCCGCACGACATCTACCATTCCGAAATTCGGGAAGTCATAGAACCGTCCGTTCTGCGGCGGGAAAGCGAAGCAGAGCTTACCGGCATCCCCGAAAACACCGTATTCCATCTCCCGGCCGAGAATCCGGCTGTAACTTTTATTCCAATGCTCAGTCATGGCTCTCGGTATCTCTCTTGTGAATGAAATCGATGAACTCCCGCACCTGCTCTTCACTGCGGGCGTGTGCCGTATACATCTGGCAGCCCATGGTCGCCCACATCAGCTCCGGCATCCGCTCACACATCACGATATCCTTGCCGTATTTCTCCAGGATCTCTTCATGTGTGTGCAGATAGGAATGGCTGTCCTTCCGGGAGGCGTAGACGCACCAGTGGTCGTCACCGCTCTCGGGCAGGATCCGCCGGTCCTCGATAAGCATATCGGCCCAGATCTGGTATACGTCTGTGGAGTGCGCGTAATTCATCATGTCCGGAGTATAACCGCCTGCAGGACGCATATTGACTTCTAGCCCGACAAAATCACCTGTTTCGCCGTGACCGGGACGGGCCTTCGTCATCCGGAAGAACTCCAGATGTACGAAACGGCTGCGGACGCGGAAAGCTTTCAGAGCGGACCGGCCGAGCTCTGCGAGGGCCTCCGGGACTGCGGCAGCGGTATAGTAGGACAGATCCAGATCTTTGTTCACAATATCCGCGATCGACGGCGGCCAGACGGTCATGGATTCAAAAAGCGGCTCACACCGGGAATCGGTGATCGCGTCATAGGAGCAGATATCACCCTCCACGAATTCTTCCATTACATAGGGAACGTTGGGCTTGCCGGCGAAAAAGAGTTCCAGTTGTTCTTTGTTCTCCAGTTTATAAGTGTTGGCCGCGCCGACGCCGACGTCCGGCTTGGCAATGACAGGGAAACCGCCGACCGACTCAATGAATTCGCTCGCGGCTTCATAGCTCGTGACCTGATGGCAGCGCGCGGTCGGGATCCCTGCGGCAGCGTAGACAGGTTTCATAGAAGACTTATGCTTCCAGGATTCGATTTCGCCCGCCTGAATGCCTGTCGTGATGTGGAAATCTGTCCTGAGCCTGGCATCCTGTTCCAGCCAGTACTCATTATTGGACTCGAGCCAGTCGATCTTGCCGTAACGGAACGTGAAATAACCAACGGCGCGGAGCATTTCGTCATAATTCTCCAAGGAGGGGACACGGTAATACTCAGTCAGCGAGTTCCGGAGGTTATACTCCAGAGAATCGTACGGCGCGTCACCGATGCCGAGGACGTTGACACCGCGTCTCTTGAGTCTGTCGCAGAACTGCCAGTATGTATGCGGAAAATTCGGAGAGATAAAGATTACGTTCATAGGATCATCCGTCGTTTTCATTTATCTGGATTTTGATCCGCGGCCTGTGCGGCAGGCAGATCAATGCCGACATTATATCATTTCTTCCGGAAAAAAACAATGCAGAGCGGAGCGGGATGATTTAATTGCGGAACTGTCTTGAGATATGTATGTCAGATGTGATACAATACAGCCGGTCATGAAGAAAGCATACCGGATCCGGAAAACGCACTGTTCGATGAACAAACGCTGATGAAGAGGTGAAGTCATGAAATATCTGTATCAGGCGGCTGTGATCCTCCTGTTTACCTTCCTTGGAGAGGCGCTTGCCGCGCTGATCCCGCTGGGGATCCCGGCAGCCATCTGGGGACTGATCCTGCTCTTTGCCGCGCTTTGCTTTAAGATCGTCAAACCGGAGCAGATCAAGGAGGCCAGCGGCTGGATGATCGCGATCCTGCCGCTCCTGTTCGTGGCGCCGACCGTGAATCTGCTGGATCAGGCAGGCACGCTTGCCGAGTCGCTGCCGGCTTTCATTATTATCATAGTGGTATCCACATTTGTGACATTTGCCGCTGCGGGATTGATTACGCAGCTCCTTTCCGGAAGGAAGGAGGACAAAAATGACTGAGTTTCTGTCCGGAAGCAGCCTTTTTGCCATCACGCTGACGCTCCTGATCTGGCGGCTGGCGTCGTTCCTGCAGAAAAAAGCAAAATCTCCCGTACTACATCCGATCCTGGTATCGACTGCCGTGATCATTGTGGTGCTGTTAGTGCTGAAGATCCCGAATGCCGCTTATCAGGCAAGCATGAAGCCTTTGAGTTTCCTGATGACGCCTGCCACGGTGTGTCTGGCGGTGCCGCTCTATGAGCAGATACGGGTGCTGCGGGGGAAGCTCCCGGCCATCCTTGCAGGTGTCGCATGCGGCACTGTAGTCAGCCTGCTGTGCGTGGCAGGGCTGTGCCTGCTTTTTAAGCTGGATCATACGATGACCGTTTCTTTGCTTCCCAAGAGCGTTACGACGGCGATCGGCGCACCGCTCAGTGAGGGGATGGGGGGACTATCGGCAATCACGGTCACGGCGATCATTATTACCGGTATTCTTGGCAACATCAGTGGATCCTTCCTTTGCAAAATCCTTAAGATAAAGGATCCGATCGCTCAGGGAGCGGCGCTGGGAACGGCTGCTCATGTGATCGGTACCACGCGGGCTAATGAACTGGGCAGCATACAGGGCGCGGTCAGTAGCCTATCGCTCGCGGCAGCAGGGATCCTGACAGCGTTTCTGATCCCGTTAGTCTTCTGACAGATTGACGCCCGGCAGGAAAAGGTGTATTCTAAACTAAATCATACAATAACGGCGCGAGCCGGAACCAGAAAGGAACAATGATCATGGGTTTTCATACTTTTAAGCGCAGCAGCTGGAAAGACCGTCCGGACGGACGTTATGTGAAGGATATTACCGGCGTACAGGCTCTGATGATGAATATTTTCATCAACCGTACGGACAGTGAGGTCTATCTCAGCGATAAGATCGACGCGACGGAGCTGGTGAAATACCTGGAGCGCAAGAACGCAGAGCATCCTGAATACAAGACGACGATCTTTCATTGTATGCTGACCGGCATTACACGCATGGTCATGGAGCGTCCTTTCCTGAACCGCTTCATCCAGGGACGGAGAATGTATGAGAGATATGAGGTCGGACTGGCTTTTATCGCCAAGCGTCAGTTCGCCGACGGGGCAGAGGAGTCGCTGATGGCTCTGACGCCGGGACCGGAGGATACGCTGGATTCGATCAGCAAGACGATCGTAGGGGACGTTACCCGCATGAGGAAGAATCCGGAGAATCATACCGGATCCGATGCGGTCATCGATTCGCTGGCCAAGCTGCCGCGGCTGCTGCTGATGTTTGTGACCAAGATCATCCGGATCCTTGATTTCTGGGGTCATCTGCCGCATTTTGTCTGGGAGACGGATACCAATTACGCAACGGTTCTTGCCAGTAATCTGGGATCTATCAAGTGCCCAAGCGTCTACCATCATCTGAATAACTACGGGACCAACTCCATTATGGTCACCATCGGAACGCTTCATAAGGAAGAAATGCTGATGGAGGACGGAACGAGACAGATGCGCGATGTGATCGATATCGGCGCGACGCTTGACGAAAGGATCGCGGACGGATTCTATTTTGCGAGAAGCCTGAAGCTGATCAAGTATATTTTTGCAAATCCGGAAATGCTGGATAAGCCGCTCGGAGAGCCCTCCGGGTTCGAGTACAAGTGAGGCGCCTGCTATGAAGTGGATGATCGCGTCGGATATTCACGGATCCGCTTACTGGTGCCGCAGGATGATCGAAGCGTATGAACACGAGCAGGCGGACCGGCTGATCCTGTTGGGGGATCTGCTGTATCACGGGCCGCGCAATGATCTGCCGGACGAGTACGCGCCTAAACTTGTCATCGAAATGCTGAATGCGAAGAAAGACGACATCCTCTGCGTCCGGGGCAATTGCGAGGCGGAAGTCGACCAGATGGTGCTGCAGTTCCCGGTTATGGCGGATTATGCGCTGCTTCCGGTCGGGAAAAGGCTTGTTTTCATCACGCACGGGCATATTTATAATAACGGCAATCTGCCGCCGATGCATAAAGGGGACATCCTGCTGCATGGACACACGCACGTTTCTGTGTGTGAAGAGCACGATGAGTACACTTATTGTAATCCGGGTTCGGTCGCTATGCCGAAAGAAAACACACCGCATGGCTATATGATACTGGAAGAGGAAACCTTTACCTGGAAAACGCTTGACGGAGAGGTATACAGGACTTTTCAGATCGACTGAAAAAATATTTAAATTTTTTGAAAAAGTACTTGACAACTTCCGAAAAGCGTGTATAATTATGCTAAACCGTTGACGGAGGATAGTACTCTTACCCCCTGACCACAGAGAACCGCAGATGCTGAGAAGCGGTGTCAGAAATAAGAGGAACGCGCTCCCGAGGGCGAACTGAAGGCTTCCGGAGCCACCGGAGGAGATAGGGGAGACAGAGTGGTGCTCTGTATAAATAACCGGCGTCTTAATTCAAGAGATGCATAAGAGCGCAGGGGCAACACCTTGCGAAGTTGGGTGGTACCGCAGGAGATTCAGCCTGTCCCGACAAAGAAGATTGTCGGGACAGTTTTTTGTTCCGACAGAAAAAAACGGTATAGGAAAAGGAGAAGTAAGAAATGAAGAACACAATGAAGAAGATGCTGGCAGCGGTCCTTGCAGTCATTATGGTAGCGGGAATCCTCGCCGGATGCAGCGGCAACGGCGGCAGCAAGACAGAGGCTAAGACAGGCAAGAATTCGACATTCGCTTATCTCGTAGATACGACGGATCTGGAGAAACCGACACTGGATCTCTCCAATGCTTCCGGACAGCTGAAGAAAGTCCTGGACGCGGGCGTTCTGACGATCGCTACCAGCCCTGACTATCCCCCGGCTGAGTTCGTAACAGAAGACGGTAAGGTCTTCGGCAGCGAAATGATGCTTGCCAAGTACGTTGCGGATTGCCTGGGTGTTGATCTCGCGATCGAGACCATGGACTTCAGCGCGACCCTGACAGCTGTTTCCACCGGCAAGGTCGATATCGCTTTCTCCGGCTACGGCTGGAAGGCAGACCGTGCGGAGAGCTATGAGCTGTCCACCGGTTACACAGGCGGCGACGACATCAACTATCATACCCTGATCGTTCCCGCGGGACAGGAAGACAACTACAATGAGTTCACTGATTTTGTAGGCAAGCACATCATGGCACAGGCTTCTTCCCTGCAGCAGATGTATGTAGAGGATCAGATCATTGCGCTGAATCCTGACGGCGGCACCAATCTGGAATTCGTAGCGACACTGGATCAGGCGGTTCTGTCCCTGGCTTCCGGCAAGTGCGACGCGGTCGCGATGGACGGCAGCACGGCTGAGATGTATGTAGAACAGTCCGACGGCAAGTTCGCTCTGTCCGGTCTGCACTTTGACTTGACCATGTACGGTGATTACGAAGGAAACGTTGCGGCAGCCAAGAAGGGTGAGACCGAGTTTATCGCCCAGATCAACAAGTGCATCGATATGGCAATGGAGAAAGGCTACTACGAGAACTTCTATCAGGAAGCAAGGAAGCTTGCCGGAATCGACGACGAAGAATAATCCGTTCCTGACGGCAGCTTCGATACTTCAATCGGCAGCTTCGGTCACTTTTATTAGAAGTTAACAGAGGTGTTTATTCATGGGAGAAAGCATTTTTTCGGTATTGTATAAGTACTGGCCGATCTTCTTAAGAGGCCTGCTTGGAACGCTGGAATACGCGTCCATCGCGGTTGCAATCGGAACCGTTCTCGGCGCGCTGATCGCGGTCCTGCGGCTTTCCAAGAACAAGGTGCTGTACGGGATCTCGTCCGTTTACGTCAACGTGCTCCGCGGCACACCGCTTCTGGTTCAGATGTACATTGCGTACTTCTTTATCCCGATGGCGATTCCCGCGCTCAACAGCATCGATAAGGTTTATTACGTCATGCTGGCGCTGATCCTTAACTCCAGCGCGTATGTCGCGGAAATCATCCGCGGCGGCATCAATTCCGTTGACAAAGGACAGACCGAAGCGGCAAGATCGCTTGGTATGACCGCAAGCCATACGATGTTCCGGATCGTCTTCCCACAGGCGATCAAGAACATCCTGCCTTCTCTCGGAAACGAGTACATTGCCATGATCAAGGAAACGTCCCTTGCCGGCACGTTCATGCTGTACGAGCTGATGTACACCCGTACACTTCTTGCCAACAAGTTCCTGGTATGGCAGCCGCTGTTCATTATCGCGGGTATCTACCTGATCGTTACACTGGTACTGTCCGCGATCGTAAAAAAGATGGAAAGGAAGCTGAGCGTCAGTGATTGATGATAAGACTCCATTAATTGAAACGGTAGACCTGCATAAGGATTTCGGACAGCTGAAGGTCCTGAAGGGCATCAGCGAAAAGATTTACAAGGGCGAAGTCGTAACGATCATCGGGCCTTCCGGCGGCGGCAAGTCCACTTTCCTGCGCTGCCTGAACCTTCTGGAAATCCCGACAAGCGGCAAGGTTATCTTTGAATCCGAAGAGCTGGACGCGAAGGCGACGGATCTGAACCGCCACCGCCAGAAGATCGGTATGGTTTTCCAGCTGTTTAATGTATTCCCGCATCTGAAAGTTATCGATAACATTACGCTCGCGCCGATCCTGGAGAAGAAAATCCCCAAGGAGCAGGCGGAGGCCAAGGCGATGGAGCTGCTGAAGATGGTCGGCCTGGAGGACAAGGCGCAGGAGTATCCGCGCAAGCTTTCCGGCGGACAGAAGCAGCGTCTCGCGATCGTCCGCGCGCTGGCGATGGAACCCGACGTCATGCTCTTTGACGAGCCGACGTCTGCGCTGGACCCGGAGATGGTCAAGGGCGTTCTGGAGGTCATCCAGAATCTGGCCGAGAGCGGTATGACCTGCGTTATCGTAACGCATGAGATGGGCTTCGCGAAGAAGATCTCCGACCGGGTGCTTTTCATCGACGACGGCATCGTCGCCGAGAGCGGCACGCCGGAGGAGCTCTTTGAACATCCCAAGAATCCGAGGACACAGGAATTCCTGTCACAGGTGCTTTGACACAAGCAGGCTTTTAAGGAAAAGGAGTAATGCATGAAGACAACTTTTACCTATGATCATTATTTCAAGTATGACGAGCTGAAAAAGATGCTCGAGTACTTCGCCGCGACCTATCCGGATCTGGCGGAGCTCGAGGTCAACTGCGTAACCGAAGAGGGCAGAAATCAGTACGTCATCACGCTGACCAATAAGAAGACCGGCTACGCGCTTTCCAAGCCCGGCTGGTATCTGGACGGCAACATCCATGCGGGCGAGGTTACCTCTACACAGGCAGCCATGCATACGGTCGATTATCTGCTGACCAATTACGGCAGCGACGTGCAGGCGACAAAGCTTCTCGATGAGATGACGATCTATGTCATTCCGAGAGTAACGCCCGATGGCGCGGAGACCTATCTGACGACCACCAAGACGCTTCGTTCCGTCAATCGCGACTATCAGGGCGAGCCCGGCGGTATCGACGGACAGGATCTGGACGGTGACGATGTCGTACGGATGATGAGAATTCCTACTCCTTACGGAGCGTGGAAGATTGATCCCAAGGATCCGTCCACGATGACGCTGAGAGATCCCGGAGACGCGGAAGGCGTTTTCTACGACATCTATCCGGAAGGCGTTCTGGAGGATTATGACGGCAGCGAGAATCTGAAGCAGAAGAAGACCCCGTGGGGCCTGGACTTCAACCGGAACTTCCCGCTCGGATGGTTCCCGGATTCCAGACAGCCCGGTGCCGGCAAGTACCCGCTTTCCAATCCGGAGACCAAGGCGATCGTTGATTTCGTGCTGGCGCATCCGAATATCGGCGGCGCGGCGATCGGCCATACCTCCGGCGGAATCCTGCTGTACCCGCCCGGAACGAGAGCAGCCAAGACCGCTCCCGCAGCCGATATCGACGCTTTCAAGGCGATCGCGGCGATGGGACAGGAAGAGCTCGGCTATCTGCCGATGAATATCTTTGATTCCTTCATGACGGATCAGGAGCAGTTCGACAGCGGCGCGCTGGACGACTGGATGTATCAGTCACAGGGCATTCCCGCATACACCGTAGAATTCTGGGATATCGCGACCAAGGCCGGGGTTCCGATGGATTGGGGCCAGGAGCGCTTCGGCGATCCCAAGAAGAGCATTCAGCGCTTCAACGCCTGCATCAAGTGGGTAAAAGAGAACGCGCCGGAGTACTACATGGACTGGACAGAGTATGAGCATCCTGTCTTCGGAAAAGTCGAGATCGGCGGATTCCATTATAAGTTCACACATCAGAACCCGCCTCCGAAGTTCCTGCTTGCCGAGTGCGAGAATGATACGAGATTCAACATCCGGTTCGCTCTGGCAATGCCTAAACTCGTGATCGAGGACTTCTCCGCGGAGAAGGTAGAAGACGGCGTCTACAAGGTTACCGCAATTGTCGGAAACCGCGGTTATCTCCCGACCAATCTGACGGATGAAGCGTTCAAGCTGAAAGTCGCGAAGCCCGTATACGTCAAGCTTGACGGGGCAGAGCTCCTGTCCGGCAAGGCGGAGGAGAAGGTTGAATCGCTCTCCGGTTATTCCCGGACCGCGACAGGCGTTTTCTTCTACGGAAATATCACAACGTCTGAAAGCGCTCCTGCGAAGAAAAAATTCTCCTGGATCGTTAAGGCTAAAGCCGGCGATGTTCTGAAGCTGACAGCCAAGAACGAAAAAGCCGGTGTGAAGACACAGGAGATCACCCTGGCATAATCACGGACACAAAAAAATCAGCTGTTATCAGGCTTAGACCCGATGACAGCTGGTTTTTTGTATGATCATATCGTTTGTGACCGTATGCTGCACAGCTAGGCGCAGCCAGGAGAGAATGTTATTCTTCTTCGTCGTCCAGTTTGCGCAATCCTGCCACCTTCGTGACCGGCATGGAAAAACAGAAGGCGCCGGCAGGGGTCTGCATGCCTGCCTTCTCGATGATCGCGCGCATGATTTCAGCTTTGTTGGAGGATTTCGCGACGATCAGGATGACCTCCCGCTCTTTTGTGATGGAGATCTTCTTGAACTTCACGGGCGGATGGACTCCGGAACCCTTGGCCTTGATGACTGTGCCGCCCATAGCGCCGGCCGGACGCGCAGCAGCCATGACCTCGTCGACATGACCCTCATTGAGTACGACATAGATCAGCTCATGATCAAATTTCAGATCCGGTTTCTCTGAACCTTGCGGTTCCTGTCCTGTCAGATATGCCACGGTATTGATCCCTCCTATACTTTTGATGGGAATGGCGGCCATAATGCCATAACCCGGGATGTCGATGTTAAGCTTGAGCATCGTCTGCCGGAAGAGTTCGTTTGTCTTCTGCCGGTCTGCCACAGTCGCAACAATTGCTTTCTCGGTCGGACTCAGTCCATGCATATCCAGATGATGGGGAGTGGCGGTACCACGGCCCATCATGGTCAGCGCGACATTCAGTCCCAGTGATTTGTAGATCTTTTCCTGTTTGTCCCGTTGGTCACGGTCCAGGATCGTCATTACATAATACAGTTCCATTTTATATCTCCCACAGTTCGATCACGTCGTACTCGCCATACCCTGGAGCCGCGGCCGGAACAGCTTCGCTGCGGCGGGAGACGATGACGGAGACAACCCCCATGATCTGTACGGTAATCAGCGGCATCATGGCCACCAGTGCGACAAGTCCGAAAGCATTCGTCATAATATCGCCGCCCATTGCGGATACGGCACCCATGGCGAAAGGAAGCAGGAACGCCGCGGTCAGAGGTCCGCTGGCGACACCGCCGGAGTCAAACGCGATGGCGGTAAAAGTATCCGGGACGAAGAAGGAAAGCGCCAGAGAGATCAGATATCCGGGTCCGATCAGCCAGAGGAGCGGCAGATTTGTAATCGCTCTCAGCATACTCAGACCGACAGCTCCCGCGACAGCGATCGACAGGCTGATTCCCATGGATTTAGCGGAGATCGCGCCGCCGCTCAGCTCTTCGACCTGTTTGTTCAAGACGTGTACGGCAGGCTCGGCCTGTATGATGAACCAGCCCATCAACATACCGAGCGGGATAAGCAGAAATCTGAACTGCAGGGCGGCCATGCTTTCGCCCAGAATATAACCGAGCGGAGAGAAGCCGACATGTACGCCTGTCAGGAAGAGCGTTAATCCCGCAAGCGTCAGTACAAGGCCGAGAACAATGCGCAGGACAGCGGCTTTCTGCATGCGCAGCGCGACAAGCTGGAATATCAGATACAGTACAACGATGGGCAGTAGCGCCATAAGCATTTCGCGCAGACTGTCCGGAATCGTTCGCAGATAGTCCGTGCCGAGCGCGACGGTATCTGCGTAGAGAGCAGTATTGCCCAGACTGCTTTTCTCCGGAGTCGTCTTGTAGATGAAACCGAGGAGCAGGACGACGAGGATCGGTCCGATCGAAGCAAGTCCGACAAGACCGAAACTGTCTTTCTGCGCGTTTTCGTCACTTCGGATGGAGGCGACACCGACGCCAAGCGCCATGACGAAGGGTACGGTCATCGGACCGGTCGTGACACCGCCCGCATCAAAGGCTACAGGGATAAAACCCCGATCCGATAGCAGCGCGAGGATGAATACCAGCAGATAAAAACCGATCAGCATCCAGCGCAGCGTAATTCCGTTCAGAATACGCAGCATGCTCAACATCAGAAAGAGGCCGACACCGACAGACACAACAATGACCAGTACAAGCGTGTTGATACTGGGGACGTTGTTTGCGAGGACCATCAGATCCGGCTCCGCAAGCGTGATGGCAAAACCGAGTACGAAACTGACGGCGAGGATCAGGACAGGTTTCCGGGAGCTGGTCAGATGGGAGCCGATATGGGTACCGATCTGGGTCATGGACAGTTCCGAACCTAGTGTGAACAGTCCCATCCCGACGACCAGAAACAGCGCGCCAATCAGGAAGGCCAGCATCAGATCCGTACGCATGGGGATCCACAGGAGGCACAGCAGTGATACGACCGTAACGATCGGCAGCACACAGGACAGTGCTTCTTTCAGTTTCTTTAGAATGAATTCCAGATTGGACATAGCTCTCCCTTACTTTACTTCAAGAGAATAACAACTGATCTATTGTAACATGATCCGGGCAAAAAAGACAGGTATCTTTGAAAATATTGCTGTTTTTCTTTCAGCTTACAAGGATTCATGCTATAATCGGTTCAGTGATATCATGTAAAGGAAAACGAAGAGAACAGAAAGCAGGGAAAGATATGAAAGAAAAACGGATGTATATATTTGTACATGGCCTGGCCGGATGGGGGAGTTACGATGCGGCCTACAAGCGTATGCCGTACTGGGGCATGCTGGGAGGAGACCTGACCGCGTATCTGCAGAACGAAGGGTATGACGCCTATGCGGCATCGGTCGCACCGAACGGCAGTGCCTGGGACCGCGCGTGCGAGCTGTACGCTCAGCTGGCAGGGACGGTGACGGATTACGGCAAAGCGCACAGTGAGCGGTACGGACATGCCCGGTTCGGCAGGGATTATTCCAGAGAACCGTTGATCCCTACGTTCAGGGACAGGAAGCTGGTCCTTTTCGGACATTCTTTCGGAGGAGCGACGATACGCCTTTTCGCAGAGCTGATGAACCGCGGAGATGCTGTAGAACGTGAGGCTTCAGAAGGCGAGGGGATATCGGATCTTTTTACCGGCGGTATGGGAAATCGGATCCACGCTGTCGTGACGCTCGCAGCGCCTCACAACGGGACGACCGCCTATGATCTTCATGAGGATCCGGCTTTTGATCCGGAAGCGGTCAGAGTGTCGCTTGCAAGCCGAATCGGAGGAATGCTGCTTTCCAAAGGGACGAAGTGTCCCGCGTCCCTGCATCCGGAGGACTGCGCTGCCTATGATATGCACATCGACAACGCGTTCGCACTGAACCGCCGTATCGCCCTGTATCCGGAGACGTATTATTTCTCCGTTCCATACAGCTGCACACAGATGAATGACGAAGGATACCATGTGCCTGTACGGAAGAAGATGGAGCCGCATATGATCAAAGCTTCCTGCCAGATCGGCTGTTATCAGGGCATCTCGCACGGCGGGGTCATCCTCGACGAAACCTGGCGGGAGAATGACGGACTTGTCAATACGATCTCAGAGAAAGCGCCGATGACGGATCCTTCCCGGAAATTCGATCCGGATAATATCCTGCCGGGCATCTGGAATGTCCTCCCGGTAAGGCACAGCAGCCATATGTCCCCGCAGGGAGGACTGTTCCGGAGGACGGATATACGGAGTTTTTATACAGATCTGATCACAACGATCGGTAAACTCGGGAATTGACAGAATGCGGTTCAGGAAGTAAAATAAAGACAACAAATCCTATCGGTGAGGTGCCTTAAAAATGAGTAATCTTCCAAAAACCATGAAAGCATTAGTGGCTTATTCACAGACGGATTACCGGCTGGAAAAAGAGTACCCGACGCCGGAATGCGGTCCGGATGACATCATTATCAAAACCGAGGGCTGCGGCATCTGCGCAGGTGACCTGAAATGCAGACACGGCGCGCCGATGTTCTGGGGCGACGCGATACAGCCTGCCTATGTAAAACCGCCTTTTATCCCGGGACATGAATTCCTCGGTACGATCGTGGAAAAAGGCGAGAATGTGACGGAATACGAGATCGGAGACCGTATTACGGCGGACCAGATCGTTCCCTGCGGTACTTGCAGATTCTGCAAGAGCGGCAGATACTGGATGTGCCAGACCCACAATATTTTTGGCTTCCAGAATACGAACAACGGCGGTATGGCCGAGTATGTCCGCTACAGCAAGACCTGTGTGATCAGTCGTGTCCCCAAGGAAATGAAACTGGAGGACGCGCTGCTGATCGAGCCTTACGGCTGTTCCAAACACGCCGTGGACAGAGCGAAAATTACAAATGAGGACGTTGTAGTGATCTCCGGGGCCGGGACTCTTGGGCTCGGTATGGTGACCTATGCCAGAATGAAGAACCCGAAGAAGCTGATTTCTCTGGATCTGATGGATAACCGTCTTGCCAAGGCGAAGGAGTTCGGTGCGGATATTACGCTGAACCCGGACAAAGAAGACGTCATCCAGGCTGTAATGGATCTGACGGAAGGGTACGGCTGCGATATCTATATTGAGGCGACGGGAGCACCGTCCAGTGTCGTGCAGGGCCTGCAGATGATCCGGAAACTCGGGACATTTGTCGAATTCAGCGTGTTCAGCCAGGAGACCAAGGTGGACTGGTCCATCATCGGCGACCGCAAAGAGCTGGATATCTATGGCTCGCATCTGAGCCCGTATGCGTATCCTTTTGTGATCGAGAATATTCAGAACGGCAATCTGAAGACCGGCGGTGTTGTCTCCCGCACGTTCCCGATCGAAGAGTGGGAGCAGGCGTTTGAGTACGCGACCGGCAAATACGGTGATTACAAGGTCGCGATCGTTTTCTGAAGAAACAGAAAAGGCGGCAAAAGAACGGGCCGATCCGGTTCTTTTACCGCTTTTTTGGTTTTAGTGTACAGAACTGCGGCTTGCGAAATCACCACTCTATGGTCATGCCGTCATAGCTGATCGAGGCCGGGATGGGGCATTCTGCAAGCGCCGGCGCGACGGTATCATGGTTTTCCAGGATTTCACGGCCATGATGGAGGAAGACCAGCTCTTTTGCATAGTCTTTCGCAAGATCACAGACAATTTTGACGGGATGATGGCCCGTCTCGCACAGAAGAAGATCGCAGCCGCCTTCCAGAACAGGTTTCAACGGTCCGAGACCGACGGCAACGTCGCCGGAAAAGACCACGGTCTTACCCTCGCATTCGATGCGGTAGGAATAACTTCTGCAATGGCCGTCTGCGGCATCCGGAAGATGATAGGAGGGGAAACCGCTTACACGGACAGTTCCGTCGTCATAGAATGTCCCGAACGCGGGCGTCTGCGTCTCCACGATCGTGTCGTAATCGAAGCTGCCTTCGGTATAGGACAGGCAGTCGCGCAGGCTGCGCCAGACGGGCAGATCAGGAATGTACAGCCGGATCCTGCCGTCCGCAAGCGGCAGACGATAGCGGTTCATCACTTTGCGGATGCACCAGAAGAGTCCCATCAGTCCGCCGATATGATCATAATGAGTGTGGGAGATAAAAACCGCCCGTGTCTTGGTCAGCTCGACACCGGACAGATAGGCTGCCCGGTCGCAGGCCTCGCCCGCGTCAAAGAAATAGTTCCGGTCTCCGGAGGTCAGTACGAATGAAGTATGCTGCCGCTCCGGCATCGGTTCTGTGCCGGAACAGGATCCCAATATACGAAGTATCGCCACGGTGTCCCTTCTTTCTTTTTTCTTATGATTGTAGGCATAAATGCGGCATCTGTCAAGCGGAAGAGAGGCGCGGGTGCAAACGCACAACGGCAGGATAGCTTGAATTCTGGCACGGTGTATGGTATCATTCTTTCATCGGAATATGAAACATTAATTTCTATAAAAAAGGAGAACAGACATGACAGGTATTGAGAAGGTATATCAGTTCCTGAATGAAGCAGGGACATATTATCTGGCGACAGTTGAGGGCGATCAGCCCAGGGTCCGTCCTTTTGGAACAGCGCTGCTTTATGAGGGCAGACTCTACATTCAGACAGGCAAGATCAAGCCCGTGTCCAGACAGATCGCGGCGAATCCCAAGGTCGAGGTCTGTGCGTTCAAAGACGGGAAATGGCTGAGGATCGCAGGTGAACTGGAGAATGACGAGAACCGCGACGTGAAAGTTGCCATGTTGGAGAAAGCTCCCGGGCTCGCCCGCATGTACAGCCCTGATGACGGCAATATGCAGATGCTGTATTTCAGGTGCGCAGCCGCGACGTTCAGCTCTTTCACGGAAGCTCCGGAGACCGTTGAATTCTAAACGGATTATAGCTTAAGTGCCGTATATGAGAATCAATCCTAACGGGAAGGTGTCGGAACTGCTGCGGAATGTCCCGATCCCGAAGATGTTCCATGCTGTGCAAAAGTTCGACCGCACACACATCGATCCGCGGGATATCGCGGAGACTGTGGAGCGGGAACTGTCCCGCCCGGAGATAAGCGTGAAAATCGTTCCGGGCATGTCGGTCGCGGTCGCGGTCGGAAGCCGCGGGATCCGCAATATCGACAGGATCGTCCGGGCAGTTGTCGACGGCATAAAGAGCCGGGGAGCGGTGCCTTTCATCGTACCCGCGATGGGCAGCCATGGGGGAGCGACCGCTGAGGGACAGAAAGCGCTTCTTGCCAATTACCGTATCACCCGGGAGACGATGGGATGTGAGATCCGTTCGTCTATGGAAGCTGTGCTGCTCGGTACGTCTTCGCGCGGCAGACAGGTATATATGGATAAAAACGCGGCTTCTGCAGACGGTATCATCCCTGTGTGCCGGGTAAAGCCGCATAATGCTTTCCGCGGGAAATACGAGAGCGGGATCTGCAAGATGCTGACTGTCGGCCTTGGCAAACAACAGGGGGCATCTATCGTGCACAGCGACGGAATGGACGTGATCGCGGAGAATATCGAAAGCATGGCACAGGTCGTTCTGGAGAGAGCTCCGATGCTTTTCGCGGTGGCCTGTGTCGAGAATGCTTATGATGAGACATATGCGGTCGAAGCCGTGCGAAGAGAGGATGTGCTTGCACGGGAGCCTGAGCTGCTGCGTGAAGCTTTCAGAAGGATGCCGAGCCTGCTTGTAGGGAAGGCTGATGTGCTGATCGTGGACGAAATCGGTAAGGAGTTCAGCGGGACCGGCGTAGATCCGAATATTACGGGGACTTTTTCCACACCGTACGCGACCGGAGGACTCGAAGTGCAGCGTACCTGTTTCCTCAATCTGACGAAGGAGTCGGCCGGAAACGCGCTGGGCGTAGGACTTGCGAGCGCGGTCACGGAACGGATCTTCAACGCGATCGATCCTGATAAAATGTATGCGAACTGCATTACGTCAACCGTGCTGAAATCCGCGATGATTCCGTGTGTTGTCGCGAATGACCGGGAAGCGATCCGGCTCTGCATCAGGACCTGCAACAAGATCGACCAGAACCGGCCGGATATTGTACGGATCGCGAACAGTCTGCATATCGGGATGGTTATGCTGTCGGAATCCTATTATGAGGATGTCCGGGCGGGCCGATGGCCGGGACTTACTGCAGTGGATGAGCCTGCGGAGCTGGAGTTTGACGGAGAAGGCAATCTGACAGACACTATAGAACAGTAATTTTACGGATTATCAACAGGCTGTCGTTGACAAATGAAGGATAGCCTGTTATTATGTTTACAAATGTTTGCTGGAATAGGTTTACATCTGTATCCGGATCAGGAAAATCTATCTTGTAAAGATGTTTTTTCTTATTCACGGGACTGTGCCGCAGGAAGCGGCAAGGGAAATATGAAAGAGAGGTCGGCATTATGGAAAAGAAGAATCCGAAATCGATCGTGAAACTCATCGTGTATATCGTCGCGTTGGCTGCAATCGCGGGAATCAGCCTGGGAACAGGACTGTTCAAGTCGGTCGGCGACATGCTGAAAGGAATCCATATCAACCTGATATCCATCGTACAAGTCATTATGATGGTCCTGCTTGTCCTTGCGCTTGAGAATCTTATCCTCTGGGCGGTCGGACTGATCAAGCCGAAGAACCCGCGTGCACAGACGCTGCTGTCGATCTTCGGAAGCATCATGAGATATATTACCGCGATCGTCATTATTTGCTGGGGACTGACGATCCTCGGCGCGAATGTCGGAACGATCGTTGCCGGCGTCGGAATCATCGCTCTGATCATCGGCTTCGGCGCGGAGAGCCTGATCGCCGACATGGTGACCGGCGTCTTCATGCTTTTTGAGAATCAGTACAACGTCGGTGATTATATCGAAGTCGGCGGATTCCGCGGCAAGGTTACGAATATCGGCATCCGGACCACAAGTCTTGAGGACGCCGGCGGCAACGTCAAAATCATCAATAACTCCATGATGACCAATCTGCTGAACCGTTCCGATCACACTTCCCGCGCGGTCTCCACGATCGGAATCCCGTATGAAACAGATCTCGAGGCCCTTGAGGCAAAGATCCCGGATATGATGAAAGGGATCCTGGAGCGTCACAGCGACATTCTGCTGGCAGAGCCTGTTTACCTTGGGGTTGACGCGCTCGCGGATTCGTCTGTCAATCTGAAATTTGTCGCGGAGGTCGAGGATAAGGATATTTTCAGCGCCGCGCGTGTTCTGAACCGCGAGCTTTTCCTTGAATTCCGCAAGGCCGGTGTGGAGGTGCCGTTCCCGCAGGTGGACGTACACCAGAAATGATCCGGTACAAGCAGTATGTATACACAGAAAGACCGGCGCGAATTCGGATTCGTGCCCGGTGAATATGAAATAACGCTTCCGGACGGCATGCCCGCCGAGGGAGCCGGGGAGATCGGCCCCGGAGCAGCGGTGGAATTTGATCAGCCGTCTCCCGAGATCATAGGTCCCGGCGAATATATCTATCAGCCGCATGAAAAGAAAAAACGCAGCGCGGCCAAACTGGCTGCGATGATAGCAGCAGTAACGCTCGTACTCGGGGCATCCAATCCATTTGCAGAGCCCGGGGACGCAGATCCTCCGGCGGAGGAACCGCGTCAGGAAGCAGAGGTGCCGGCCGGAGAGTCTTCACGGTATGAAGAGCCTCAGGTCGCGGAGGAATCTTCTGCGGATGAGTCCGAACGTGAAGAATCGGCTGAGGTTTCCGGTATGCCCGGGACAGAATTCTCCGCGGAGGAATCGGCGGCAGGTGAGGAATCATCTGCAGTGCCGGCAGTCTACGTTGAGCCGGATGCAGATGTGTATCTGATCGCGTTTTATTCCGAACAGTTTGGATCTGTCGAGTTCAGAAACATGGACAATGTCACACATGTGGAGCTGCAGTTCTATGATACGCTGACGGATTCACTGGATGAGACAAGGGATATCACGGAAGAGGCCCTGACCGGAGTCTACGAGATAGAAGAATTCACGACGGATTTCATCTATGAGAAACATCTGGAGGAATACACGGCCGCATTTTCGTTCCCGATGGAAGTACGTATGGACGTTGTTATGACATACGATACGGCAGACGGAGAACAGACCAAAGTGATCTCGACCGTTTCGGCAGATGAGAGCGATCATACCTGGTACCTCAAGTATATTCCGGAATTTGAAGAATGGGAAGGCGCGGGAACCTTCATGTTCGAATTCATGATTCCTGCATCGGAAGAAGTCAATATCGTATATGATCCGGATTATCCGCCGGAAAACATCGTGCCCGGAACCTTTGTGGTTACAGGCGAACTGAACCGTGAACCGCTGGATATCCAGAGCCTGTCAACGATGAATTCTCTGGAAGCCCTCAGTTATGATGCCGACGGCAATGAAACGCCGATCACAATCGTTGACCTGATGGTCAGTAAGCCTGCGGGCGTTACGGAAACGTCAGGACAGTATATCCATTTCACCGTTACGTGGTATGTTGAATCGTACGGCAAACCCATTACGATTCACAAGTACGTGCGCGCGACGGCGGATTACGGAGAATAAAGAACGGACCGGGAGGAGTTCTTCCCGGTCTTTTTATGCCTGAATGAAGAAAAAAGCCGTCAAGGAATTGAACGAACCGGCTGGGAATGGTATAATCGGTGTATATATTTACAGATCACGTCAATGATGATCGGAGGGGTTATCATGCTGAGTTGTCTGCCCGTATCACTTTTCCCGGACTTTTTCGCCGGCAGGACAACCGTCGGGGAATGGGCCCGCTTTGCCGCGTCGATCGACCTTGATGCTTTTGATATCAGTATTCTGTTTGTGCGGGACAGGACACCGCAGGGACTTGCGGCTTTCCGCAAAGACGCGGAGAGCGGCGGGATCCCGCTTGCTATGCTTACGACCTATCCAGACTTTACCGCTCCGGATCCGGTAACTTATGAGAAAGAACTGATCCGCGCGTTATCGGATATATCTGTGGCAGCTGATCTCGGAGCCCGTTATGTGCGCCTTACAGCGGGGCAGGTCTATCCGGGCGAAGATATGGGCCGGCAGCTGGATCAGGTCTGCCGCGCCTTTGAGGTCTGTGCGGATCACGCGGAGAGATGGGGCATCAGACTCCTGTGGGAGAATCATTCCAAGCCCATGGCCTGGGAGAGAGAAGACTTCAATTACGGTGAGGACAGGCTTGACGCGATGCTTGAGAGACTCCGCGGCAGCCGTGTGCGGATGAATTATGATATTGCGAACGCGTGGCTTGTGGATAAAGATCTGTCCTTCCTGCATAGCTGTTTCCCGGAGATCGCATCTATCCACATTAATGACGCGGCAAGCCGGGATCCGATCGTTTTTACCGGTATCGGGGACGGTAAGGCAGATGTGCGCGGATCGCTCGCCACGCTGCGGAAGATGGGCTATACAGGCCTGTACAGTATTGAAGAAGCTTCCGGACAGGGCTGGGACGGTATCCGTAAATATGTGGAAGTTACCCGCGGGATTCTTTCCGGAAATTGACGAATCGCGATCTTTCGTGTATGATTCTGAACTGATTATATAGACAAACAACAAAGAGGGGGAACAGTTTACGGATGGGAAAGCGTTTACGTGAGATCTTCCGGGAGGATTCCAGTTATAAGGCGTTCCTGCTGACGCTGGTCATCTCAGGCCTGAGCTACGGCATTTACAAGGGCATGATCGATAACTATCTGGCAGAGATCGTTACCATGGGCGAATTTGACCGCGGCCTTGCGGAATTCTTCCGCGAACTGCCGGGGCTGCTGCTCGTATTCATCCTGGCGGTTTTCTATACTTATTCCGCGGAGAAAATGTACAAGATCGGCGCGGTGATCATGCTGATCGGAATGGGCATGCTTTCTGTCGTGACGCCGACGAAACTGCTTGTAACGCTTGCGATCTGCATTCATTCGCTCGGCGAGCACATTCAGCTCGGAATGAAGAATACGCTGTCGCTCAATTACGCGAAGCCGGGCAAGGGCGGCGCCGCGCTTGGTCAGCAGAATTCGGTGAACCAGATCGGAACACTGGCGGGATATCTGATCGTCATCAGCGTATTCGCGGCATTTGCCGCGTACAGCCCGTTTAAACTGTTCTTTGCGGTATCCGCGGTCATCCTTGCGGTCGCTGCGGTTTTCGCAATGCGGATCAAAGGAGAGAGCAGGCCGGACGAAACGAAGCGGCGTTTCTATTTCCGCAGGAAATTTACCAAATATTATATGCTTGAGGTCTTCTACGGCGCGCGCAAACAGGTCTTTATGACGTTCGGTCCGTATGTGCTGATCCTTTTCTACGGGGCAGACGCGATGATCATCAGTATCCTGTTCGCGGTCACAGCAGTCTGTTCCTATGTTCTGGCACCGTTTGTCGGTAGGTTGATCGACAGGATCGGATATAAGCCGATCATGATCGCGGATACGCTGATCCTCGTGATCGTCTGCTTCTTTTACGGCTTCTCGCATCATCTGTTCCCGAAGCAGATCGCATTTATCGTATGCTGCGTGAACTATGTTCTGGATTCTATCATTTCCATGGCATCCATGGCTTCAAATGTGTATGTGCAGGACATTTCCGACAATACGGACGAGATGCGCGCGACGATCTCGACCGGCGTTTCGGTCAATCATCTGATCACGATCCTGATCGCGCTTTTCGGCGGGTGGATCTGGCAGAGCATCGGTATCGAGACTCTGTTTATCCTGTCCGCGGTACTGGGGTTGGCCAACAGCGCTTACGCTGCTACGATCAAAGTAAAAAAGCCTGCGGCATGACAGGCAGAATATAAGAAAGGCGGAGAAAACGATGGCAATTTATACGGATCCGATTCCTGAGGGGATCAAACTGGACGCGGGAATTACGGTCGACGGCGCTATGGAGCTTCTTAAGAAATACAATGACGAGCCTTTTCATCATGAACACGGAGAGACCGTCGGCAAACTGATGCGCTATTACGCGGAAAAATACGATCCGGAGAACGCGGATTTCTGGCAGATCACCGGGATCCTGCATGATCTGGACTGGGAAAAATGGCAGGACGAGGTGCAGCATACTGTGAAGACGGCCGACCTGCTTGCCGAAGCGGGTGTGAATCCGATGGTCGCCCGGGCGGTCCAGACACACAATTCGGATCATAATCCGGAGTTGCCGAAGCCGCAGCACAAGATGGAATGCGTGCTGTGGGCATGCGATGAGCTTTCCGGCCTGATCGGGGCGGTGATCCGCATGTATCCGTCCCATTCCGCGGCGGATCTGAATCTTAAGTCCCTCCGGAAGAAATACAAATCGCCTGCGTTCGCGGCGGGCTGCGACAGGGAGAATATCGCCAAGGGAGCCGAACTGAACGGGCTTGATATCGACGGCCTGCTCAGTTCCATGATCGAAGCGACCAAAGCGATCAACGGCGTGCTGTAATTAAGTGCCGGTATCAGCAAAAAAAGAAGGCAGACCTCATGCGGTTCGGCCTTCTTTTTCTTGTTACTGTACATCCAGCGGAACTTTATGCTGCGGTGCGGGAAAGGCGCGGTCGAGCAGAGCGGTCTCATCTGCGGTGAGCCTGATATTCGCGGCACCTGCGTTCTCAACGACATGCGCGGCGCTGCCGGTCCGGGGGATCGGGATGACGCCTTGCTGATGCAGCAGGAAAGCGAGCAGGATCTGTGCCGGTGTGGCATTATGCGCCGCCGCGATTTCTTTTACACTGGCGTTCGCAAACAGTCCGTCGCGAAGCTTGCCGGCCTGCGCGAGTGGGCAGTAGGCCATGACCGGTATGCTGCGGCTCTGCAGATAAGGGAGCAGTTCGTATTCAATGCCGCGGTTTCCGAGATGATAGAGGACCTGGTCGGTCATGCAGTGATCTCCGCCGGGCAGAACAAGCAGTTCCTCCATATCGTCCAGATCCATATTGGACACGCCCCAACTGCGGATTTTACCCTGTTCGATAAGCTTTTCCATGCATTCGATGGTTTCGGAGAACGGGATATATCCCCGCCAGTGGAGCAGGTACAGATCCAGATAATCCATCCTCAGCCGCTTAAGAGAATTGTCGATCGACCGGTCGATCCCGCGGCGTCCGGCATTGTGCGGATAGACTTTGCTGACGATGTACAGACCTTCCCGGTCGTATCCCTTGACAGCCTTGCCGGCAAGTTCTTCCGAGAGACCGTTCGCGTACATTTCCGCGGAATCGATCAGTGTCATACCGTTCTCGATACCGGTGCGGATCGCCGCGATTTCTGCGCTTTCTCTGGCACGGTCCTCACCAAGATGCCAGGTGCCGAGGCCGACAGGACCGGCCTTCCGGCCGCTTACGGTAATGAATTCCATAGTGCGCCCCTTTCCGTTTTTATACATGTTGTTTTTTATTCTATCATATCCGGAATTACTTTTCAAGAATGCGGCCGGCTGCGCGGAAGAGACGGTTGCAGTTGATTCCCGATTGTGATATAAATGAAAAGCAGAAGACACTTCGGATCATTGCGGGCTCGTTGACGGAATGGACCGGATCGTGTATACTGGCTGTAATGATCTGAAGAGAGATGGAGAAATGCCGTAAACGGCGGAAAGAGGTCACACATGAATACAAAATTATTGGATGGTATCCTTCAAAGAATGATCGACGACGGTTCTCTGCCGATGGCAAGCGCGATCGTACTGCGGCACGGTGAGGAGATCTACCGCGGATTTACGGGACTTGCGGATCTGGAGCAGAAGAAGCCTGTACAGGACGATACGATCTACCGCCTT
Organism: Bacillota bacterium; assembly: GCA_017441925.1. Taxonomy (GTDB): domain Bacteria; phylum Bacillota; class Clostridia; order Lachnospirales; family Bianqueaceae; genus RUG12817. The sequence continues at coordinate 104,780 of JAFRUE010000002.1, read as the reverse complement.
TATTCAATGACGAAGGTCATCACCGCGGTCGCGGTCATGCAGCTTTTCGAACAGGGCAGATTCAGAATGACGGACCCTGTACAGGAGTATCTGCCGGGCTTCAGGGACCAGAAGTATCTTACCTATGATGAAAAGATCGGTCACGTCGTCTATAAGCCGGTCACGCGTCCCAATACGATCCGGAATCTGCTGACGATGACGTCGGGTATTCCCTATGATCATCCCGGCAGGACGCTCTCCGCGGATATGATGCATGAGATCTATGAGGTCATTGACCATTCGCCGGAGACGGATCATCCCGTTACGACAATTGAAGCGGCCAACATGATTGGGACGAATCCTCTGGAGTTTAATCCCGGGGACGGTTATCAGTATGGACTTAGCATGGACGTTATCGGAGCGCTGGTCGAGATCCTCTCAGGACAGGATCTGCGCGATTATGTAAAAGAACACATCCTGGATCCGCTTGGTCTGAAGGACACGGATTATTATGTGCCGACCGAGAAGCAGGAACGTTTCGCGCATCTGTACACGCGCGTGGAGAAGGGCAAATGGGTCTCGGGAGAGACCTTCAAAGATGCCCGTCAGCTGAAGCTTCCGGCCTATAAAGAAGGCGGGGACGGTATTGTATCCACGACAAGAGATTACGCGGTATTCGCACAGATGCTGCTGCAGCGGGGATCTTACGGTAAAGAGAGGATCCTCGGCAGCCGCACGGTCGATTTCATGCGCACGAATCATCTGACCCCCGAGCAGAACACCATGATGGAGAAAAACATGCCGCTACTGCAGGGTTATGGGTACGGACTTGCCGTGCGGACCTGCATCAATCCGGGTCGCACGAAGCATATGACTTCTCTTGGGGAATGGGGCTGGTTCGGCAAGGGATCTTCCTGGTTCTGTGTTGATCCGAAAGAAGATATGGTCATTGTCTTCAATACGCAGAATCTTGGGGACGATTCCGAGAGAGACCGCTTCATCAACGCGGTATACGGCCAGCTGGAGGATAATTGATGTACCGGTATGTGCTGTTCGATCTGGACGGGACACTGACAGATTCCGGTCCGGGAATCATGTGGGCGGCACAGTCTGCGCTGCACGATATGGGAATCGAGGAGAACAGTACTGCAGAGCTGAGGAAGTTCGTAGGCCCGCCGCTCGCAGATTCGTTCAGGGACAGATACGGCCTGGAGGGAGCGGACTGCGATAAGGCGGTCGCCCTTTACCGTGATTATTACAATCATCATGGCGGCGTTTATCAGAATGCTGTCTATCCGGGCATTCCGGAGCTTCTGGCAAGGCTGCGGGACTTGGACAGGACTCTGATCATCGCGACTTCCAAAAGTGACTGGGCAACCAGGACCGTACTGGCGCACTTCGGGCTGGACAGGTATTTCAGTATTATTGCAGTGGCAGACGATATCCTGCGCAGGACAAAGACGGACGTGATCCGGTATGCCGTCGGACAGGCCGGAATTTGTGACCTCAGTGAGGCCGTTATGGTCGGAGACAGATATCATGATATCACGGCCGCGAAGGAGCTCGGAATCGATTCGATCGGAGTTCTCTTCGGCTATGGCAGCAGGCACGAACTGGAAGAATCCGGCGCGGATTATATCGCGGAGACAGCAGAGGAGATCGGCAGTATTATTCTTTCATGAAGGGAAAAGATGATCATGGGATATGTGCTTGAAGATGCTGTAAAAAAGTTCCTGGATCCGAACATCCCAAAGTGGGGACCGAGGGAAGAGACGATCGATCCGCCTTTTATACCGCAGGGGGAGGACCGTGATCCGTCCCTTCCGGGTGAGGGCCTCAAGCGGCACGATATGCTCTATATCGGCGAAGGCTGCAACAGGATCTTCCTGATCAAGGACGGGAAGACCGTCTGGACTTATGATACCGGGGCAGGCTGGGAACTCGACGATATCTGGATGCTCACAAACGGCAACATCCTGTTTTCCCATATGTACTGGGCAGCGGAAATCACACCCGACAAGCGCGAGGTGTGGTATTATAAATGTCCGGAAAATACCGAGATGCATGCGATCCAGCCTCTCGGCAGGGACAGGATCGCATATGTCCTGAACGAGGAATACCGGCCGCATCTGGTCATATATAACAAAAAGACTGGCGAGACAGAGACGGACCGGATCATGCCGTACTGGGGCATCGGAGGAACACACGGGCAGGGACGCCGTTTCCGCGTTACAGCGGCAGGGACGTATCTGATGTGTTATCTCTCCGGAGGACGGGTCGTAGAGTTCGATTCCGATCTGCGGGAGATCTGGTCAGTGCCGGTGAAACAGCCATGGGCAGCGATCCGCCTTAAGAACGGCAATACTCTTATTTCGGAGGAGGCCGACCAGAGTGTGATCGAATACCGCCCGGACAAGTCCGTCGCCTGGCGTCTTACGCAGGAGGACCTCGGTGAATACGCGCTCATCGGAACGCAGAGCTGTGTGCGGCTTGACAACGGCAATACGATCCTCTGCGCGCGTGGAGACAACGGCAGATCCGCCCAGCTTGTGGAAGTCACACCGGACAGAAAGGTCGTCTGGGCCGTGAAGGACTGGAAGAATCTCGGGCCGGCTACTGCCGTGCAGATCCTGCAGGACGGAGGGATTCCGGAAAATCCCGGCGAATGCCAGAGATAACGGATAAATCAGCTGCGGCTGAAACCGCAGCCATTTCAGAATATACACAGAGAGGGGCAACAAAATGGCTTTACTACAGTGTGAACTCTATTCAGAGACGTTGATACGGGACACACAGGCGGTCGTCATCCTGCCGCAGGACCGTGCGGATGTGGAAGTGCGCGGCATCGTATATTTCCTGCACGGCAGGGGACAGAACGCGCATTCCTGGATGCGTTATACCTGCATTGAACGGCTGTGCGAAGAGTACAGGCTCGCTGCCGTCATGCCAAACGTCGACCGCAGTTTCTACACGGATATGCGCTATGGCAGCCAGTATTTCACCTATGTCACAGAGGAGCTTCCACAGATCTGCCAGAGAATGTTCCGCATTCCGGACGATCCTGCCAAGACCTATGTGATGGGACTGTCGATGGGCGGCTACGGAGCGCTGAAATGCGCGCTGAATTATCCGGAGAGATACGCCGGTGCGGCAGCTTTCTCCGCAATGCCGGATATCCGTTTCCGGATCGGGGCGACGGAGAAGGACACGATGAAATACCGCGAACTCCAGGGGATCTTCGGTATGGAGCCGGCTCCGCTTGAAAATGAAGATCTGTACGGACTCGTGGACAGGCTGCCTGCGGACGGCCCGAGAACGAAGCTTCTGATGACATGCGGGACGGAGGATCAGCTTTTCCCGCTCAATGAGCGTTTCTCCGCCTATTTGGACGAGAAAGGCTATGCGCATGAATACTGGAAGTGGCCCGGCATCCATGAGTGGAAATTCTGGGATGAATCACTGAAAAAAGCCATGCCGTTTTTCTTTGAATAAAGGATCTTTGGATAATAAGGAGGAAGCAGTAATGGATATCAAAAAAGGAATTTCTTATGTAGCATTCGGGTTTCTGTTCACGCTGATCAATATCAATCTGACTTTCAACGGCGCAACTGTCAATATTGTGCCCGATTTTCTCGGATGGATCCTGTTCTTCCTGGCTTATGACAAGCTGGGCAGCTATATGGAAAACAGAGTCTATCTGAAATGGGGCTTCCTGATCATGGCCGTATTTAAAGGTGTGCTCTGGATCCTTGATTTCACGGGCGGTCCCGAACTGGGATATCTGGGCATATTCTTCTCCCTGCTGGCGCTGTTCCTGATGTACATGCTTTTCGGAGCGCTGGAAAAGGTTTCGCGTGATTTTGATCCCAGCCGGGAACAGACGATCTATATGCTGAAGATCCTGAATCTCACGGCCAGCGTCGCTTTTGTTGTGGTTGGCCTGATTATGCTGATCACAAAGGCAGAAACACTGGCTGTCGTTGGACTTGTGATCGGACTTGCAGCCTTGGTACTGGCCGTTTATACAACGTTTGTACTGTTCGGACTGCGCAAAGCCGTACAGGAAGAGGCCTGAAAAAGCAAGCCGGAAATGACAGAGTTATACGTCAGACCGGCCGCGGCGAAGGATCTTGACAGAATCATGGAGATCTATGCCGCTGCCCGGGAAACAATGCGTAAGAACGGGAATCCGAACCAGTGGGGGACGGATCATCCGCCCCGCGGTATGATCTCAGAGGATATCCGGATCGGAAGATCCTATGCCGTCTGCAGCCGGCAGAACGGCCGGGAACAGATCTCGGGCGTCTTTGTGCTGATCATTGGGGAGGATCCGACCTATAAGGTGATCGAGGACGGAGAATGGCTGAATGATGAGCCTTACGGGACGATCCACAGGATCGCCGGGGACGGCTCTGCAAAAGGAGTCCTGGAGGCAGCACTTGTCTTCGCCGCGGGAAGGATCCGCAATATCCGTATCGATACGCATCACGACAATACGATAATGCAGCACCTACTGGATAAATACGGTTTTACCCGCTGCGGCATTATCTATGTCGCGGACGGTACGCCGAGGATCGCTTATCAGAGGCGTTGCTCTATCTGACAGTTGACAGAATCCCCCGGCGGATGTATAATCAATGCATCTGCTGGGGGAGTCCTTAGACTGAGAAAGAATCAGGATTGACGGTTTCCTGATACTGACCCTTATGACCTGATCCGGGTGATACCGGCGTAGGGAAGCATTTATAAGGCCATCTTAGTACCTATCGATTTCCTCCTGATAAACAAAGGAGGATATTTTTATGCAGGCTTTTTTTGAAAGTTGGTACGGGCAGCTTATTACCGCTGCCGCCGCGATTCTTCTGATCCTGGCAGGTATCGGTGTTTCGCGCTCCAGGTCTGGTGAAGGCAGCCACAAGGGAACCAGAATGCTGGTGTTCTCGGCTGTTATGGTCGCTGTTGCTACAGTTCTGAGCTTTGTTAAGATCCTGAAGATGCCGCAGGGCGGTTCGGTAACACTGTTCAGTATGCTGCCGATCACACTGATCGGCTATATCTACGGACCCGCGCAGGGTATTCTGTGCGGTATGGCTTACGGTCTGATCCAGCTGATTCTGGGGCCTTGGGTTATCAGTCCGGTACAGCTTCTGGTCGATTATCCGCTTGCGTTCGGAGCGCTTGGCCTGTCCGGGTTCTTCTGGAAGAGGCAGGACGGAATGCTGACCGGTTATGCGGTCGGATGTCTGGGCAGATTGATCATGTCCGTGATCTCCGGTGTCGTATTCTTCTCTGAATATGCCGCAGAGTGGAACATGAATCCGTTAGCGTATTCTTTTGCCTATAATATCGCGTATATCGGAGCGGAAGCCTTGGTCACGATCGTTGTCTTCATGGCTGTCACTCCGGTGAAGCAATCGCTCGAGAGAATCAAGACCATGGCCCGTGCGTAACGGGATAGTAAACAATAAAAATAGTATTTCTAAATACCGTCAAAGCCTGAAATGCCCCGGAACCGCGTGTTTATGCGGAAATCCGGGGTTTTTTATTCTGCAAAAAATGTATTGCATTTCCGCGGCTTTCGTGATATGATAGGCGTGACCTGCGGGGTTACGGAATCTACGGGTATGCAGGCGTCATCTTATAGCGGTAAAGGAGAACTGCGGAATGGCAAACGAAGTATTCGAAACCTATGAATCTGAGGTACGGTCCTACTGCCGTAAATTCACTTCTGTGTTTCAGGTAGCTAAGGGTTCTAAGATCTGGGATGAACAGGGCAGGGAGTATCTGGATTTCTTTGATGGTGCCGGTGCTCTGAACTATGGACACAACAACGATTTTATCAAGAACCGCGTGATTTCCTATCTCCAGCAGGACGGGATCATCCACGCGCTCGATATGTATACGGGAGCCAAAAGGGATTTCATCGAGTATTTCGAGAAGAATATCCTTGAGCCCAAGGGACTGGACTATAAGATCATGTTCACGGGCCCGACAGGTACGAACGCGATGGAAGCGGCTGTCAAGCTTGCACGCAAGGTTACAGGCAGGACCAATGTTTTCGCGCTGATGGGTGCTTTCCACGGTATGACGATGGGAGCACTGTCCATGACGACGGATATGGCTTCCCGCAAGGGAGCCGGCGTCCCGCTGCATGACGTTACGCATATTCCGGCACCGTATATGTTCCCAGAACTGGATACGATCGCTTACATGGAGAGACTGGTCACTGATGATCACTCCGGCGTCGAAATGCCGGCAGCGCTCGTCGTTGAGACAGTCCAGGCTGAGGGCGGCATCTATCCGCTGGACGCGGAATGGCTGCGCCGGGCTGAGGAATTCTGCCATAAGCACGGGATCCTCTTCGTGGTTGACGATATTCAGATCGGCTGCGGACGTTCCGGCAATTTCTTCTCCTTCGAGAGAGCGGGGATCAAGCCGGACATCGTTGGTCTTTCCAAGTCGATCGGAGGCTACGGCCTGCCGATGGCGATCGTGCTGCTTAAGCCCGAGCTGGATATCTGGAAGCCCGGCGAGCATAACGGTACATTCCGCGGCAACAATCTTGCTTTCGTAGCAGCCAAGGCTGCGATCGAGTTCGGTCTGAACGAGCATATCTACGAAGACGTCACCCGTAAGGGCGAGATCATCCGTGAATACGTCGAGAAGGAGATCCTCCCGCTGCATGAGGGCCTGGAGCTTCGCGGACTCGGACTGATGTGGGGCATCGATTTTGAGAAGGCCGCTCCTGCGGGAACCGCAAGAAAGGCTGTTACAGAGTGCTTCAACAGAGGCCTGATCATCGAGCAGGCAGGCCGCGAGGACTGCGTCCTTAAGATGATGCCCGCGCTTACGATCTCCGACGAGGAGCTCAAGGCCGGCCTTGCGATCATCAAAGAGGCTGTCAAGGCGGTTCTCAGCTGATTTTTCAATCCAGATTAATGACATGATCCGTCTGTCCGGGTTCTTTAGGAATCCGGCAGACGGATTTTCTGTATATGCGTCTGTGTATTGTGATTTTCCGGAAAATGATGTATAATATATAAAGAGTAACCTTGATCCTGGAGGTGGAAGCATGCACGAAGTATCGCTGTTGCAGCTTGCCGGATACTTTCAACTTGAAAATCTGACAGAAGAGATCCCTCTTGACAGTCTGTATATCCGGAATACGGAGATCAACCGACCGGCATTGCAGCTGACAGGGTTCTATCAGCATTTTGATAATGACAGGATCCAGCTGATCGGACATGTGGAGAACGCGTATCTGCAGCAGAAGACGCTGGAAGAGCGGATCGGGCTGTTCCGTGAGCTTTTCGCGCGGAGGATCCCGTGTCTGGTGCTTTGCCGCGCGATCTCGCTGGATGATGAAGTGCTGGCGGAAGCAGTAAAATGTCATACGCCGGTACTGCGGACCTCCATGCCGACGTCTGAATTCATGGGCCGTCTGATCCAGTATCTGTGCATGGTGCTGGCGCCGCAGGTCTCCGCTCACGGCGTTCTTGTGGATGTGTACGGTGTCGGTGTGCTGATCACAGGCGAGAGCGGAATCGGCAAGAGTGAGACGGCGCTTGAGCTTGTGCGCCGTGGACACCGGCTGGTTGCCGATGATGTCGTGGAGATCCGCAAACTGTCCGACGACGAGCTCGTCGGCTCCAGTCCGGACGTGCTGCGGCATTTTGTCGAACTGCGCGGTATCGGGATCGTGAACGTTAAAGAGATTTTCGGCGTTGAGGCCGTTAAGGAATCACAGAAGATCGATATGGTCATTGAGCTTGAGCCGTGGACGGCGAATAAAGTCTATGACCGTGTCGGCAGTACAAATGAAACAAGAGAGATCCTGGGCAGCAAGGTGGTCCTTTACCGGATCCCGATCCAGCCCGGACGGAACCTCGCGGTCATTATCGAGACCGCAACCGTCAACCACCGCAGCCGGCGTCTGGGATATAATGCTGCGGAGGAACTGTCGGAGTCCGTTGCCAGAAATATAGCCCGCCGCGGCCGGGAGCGGGCGGAAAGAGAAATGAGGAATCAGGAAGCATGATCTACGTAGGAATCGATATTGGCGGTACCGGTATCAAGACGGCACTGGTAAATGAAAAAGGAGAAATTCTGGTCAAGGATTCTTTCCCGACCAGAGCGGAACGTCCGGGAGAAGAGATCCTTGCGGATATGGCGGATATGATCCGCAAGCTTGCGAAGGAAGCAGGCATAGAGCTTACGGATATCGCCGGGATCGGCATGGGCTTCCCGGGCCTTGTCGATCCGGAAAAAGGGGAACTCGTATACGCAGTCAACCTGCCCACATGCCGGAATCTTGCGGCAGGCGAATACATGCAGAAAACGCTCGGGCTGCCGCTGTACGTCGATAATGACGCGAATGTCGCGGCGCTCGGCGAAGGGCTTTTCGGCGCGGGACAGGGCAATACACGCTGCCTTGTCATGATTACTCTGGGAACAGGTATCGGCGGCGGTGTCATCATTAACGGACATATTTTCGCAGGCGCGTACCACGGAGGGACAGAACTTGGACATACCGTGATCGTGGAGAACGGAGAGCCCTGCAGCTGCGGACGCCGTGGATGCTGGGAGGCATACAGTTCAGCGACCGGTCTGATCCGCGCGGCGCGCCGTGAAGCGCAGCTTACGCCGGACAGTCTGCTGTGGGAGATGAGTAGGCACGATCTTGACAATATAGACGGCAAGATGGTCGGAGACGCCGCGGACCGCAATGATCCGGCAGCCTGCAGGGTCATGGACGAGTATCTGCGTCATCTGGCAGTAGGTCTCGGCAATATGTACAATATTTTCCAGCCCGAGGTCCTGATCCTGGGCGGCGGCGTGTCGGGCAGGGGAGATAAATTGCTCACACCGCTTCGCGAGCTCATGGCGGGTGAAGTCTATCACAACGACATAAGCCATCTGGATATCCGGATCGCGACACTCGGCAATGACGCCGGAGTCATCGGTGCAGCGAGCCTTGTGATGGCGGAGGAACCGAGAGGATGACGTTAAGGGAACAGTTTGAAAAAGCCGGGATCCCGAACGCCGGCTATAATGTGCGGATGGCGGACTATACCACGTTCAGGATCGGTGGACCGGCTGACGTTATGGTACGCCCTGCGAACCGGGATGAGCTGTTTAAGGTGTTCCGGTTCTGCAAAGAGAACGGACTGAGGTTCTTTTTCCTCGGCAATGGAAGCAATCTGCTGGTCAGCGATGAAGGATACCGCGGTGTCGTGATCTGTCCGGAAGGAGATTTCTGCAAGATCGAAGTCAACGGATACGATATCTCCGCGGGATGCGCTGTTTCGATGGCGCAGGTCGCGCAGGCGGCTCTGCAGGCGGAGCTTGCGGGATTTGAGTTCGCCTCGGGGATCCCCGGATCCTTCGGCGGCGGGATCTACATGAATGCAGGCGCTTACGAGAAGGAAATGGCGGATGTCCTTTCCTGTATCGATTACATGGACGAGGAAGGCTTCCACCGGATCGGACCGGATCAGGCAAGACTCGGATACCGGACCAGCCGTTTCATGACGTCCGGAGGAATCGTGCTTGGCGGCGTGATCCATCTGCAGCCGGGTACCCGTGAGGAGATCTCGGCAGAGATGAAGGATCTCGCGGAGAGGCGGCGCTCCAAACAGCCGCTCGAATACCCGAGCGCGGGCAGTATGTTCAAGCGGCCGCAGGGCTATTACGCCGGCAAACTGATCCAGGATGCGGGTCTTGCGGGATTCTCCGTCGGAGGCGCGCAGGTCTCGGAAAAGCACTGCGGATTCGTGATCAATACGGGCAATGCGTCGTGCAGAGACGTACGGCATCTGGTGCAGCTCGTTGCAGAGAAGGTCGACGACGTTTTCGGTGTGGTCCTGGAACCCGAGGTACGGTATCTCGGACCGGAAGGACTGGAGCCGCTTCTGGAAGAAAGGATTATAGATCATTGAAATATCTGATTGTGACAGGAATGAGCGGAGCCGGCAAGACTTCCGCTATTCATGCGCTTGAGGACGCAGGATATTTCTGCGTAGACAATCTGCCCCCGGAACTGATCCCCAAGACGATCGCACTGTGGGAGAAAGATCCGCCCGGACAGAATAACTACGCTTTCGGCGTGGACATCCGTGGCCGGCATTATTTCAAAAGTCTGAATAAGCTGCTCAGCGCGGATTCCGGTAAAGACTGCAGAGTCCTTTTTATGGACTGCCGGGATGAGGAGCTGATCCGGCGTTTTCAGATGACAAGGAGAGAGCATCCGCTGCAGATGCGGGGCGGGAAACTGCGCCGCGTACAGGATGCGTTGCTTGAAGAGCGCGAGCTGCTGATGCCGCTGCGTGCGGAAGCGGATTATGTTATCGATACGACGGAGACGAACGTCTGGCAGGCACGGCATGAGATACAGATGCTTTTCGGCGGTTCCGGACGCGGATTCCTGCCGATCCAGATCATCAGCTTCGGATATTCCCGGGGCATCCCGATGGACTGCGATCTGGTATTTGACGTACGTTTCCTTCCGAATCCGTATTATCTCCCGGAGCTGCGTGATTTCTCCGGACTTGACGAACCGGTACAGGAATACGTCATGAGGGACGGCAATGGCGAAGCTTTTCTGCAGAAAACAGGAGATCTCCTGACGTCGCTGATCCCGCTCTACCGTAAAGAGGGCAAGATGCAGCTTACCGTCGGGATCGGCTGCACAGGAGGCAGACACCGCTCGGTCGCGATCGCGGAGAAACTGGGAGCGCATCTGTCCGGTATCTATTCGGACGAGGCCGTTAACGTGATCCACCGTGATATGCAGGAAACACACAAGCCGACAGCCTGAGGATCATGAGCAGAATATCGTTTTCATCCAATGTGAAAAAAGAACTGGCCGGGCGGCTTGCTCCGGATAAAACCGGCCGCATGGCCGAGCTTGCGGCGCTTGTCTGCACCTGCGGTAAAGTGGAGACGGATCCCTGGCGCCTGGTCATGATAAGCGAGCATGAGGAGATCCTCGCGAAGATCCGGACGGGACTGGAGAAGATCTTCCGGATCGAATGCAGGACGGTCGACCGGAACTGCCTGGAGATCGGACAGACGGAGGACGTACCGTTTCTGCTGAAATCGCTGCATCTGATACAGGGCGGTCTGTATGTGCGGCATGTCCCGGAGGAACTGACCGGGACGCAGGAAGCGCAGCAGGCCTATGTGCGGGGCGCTTTCCTCGGAAGCGGATCCATTACGAATCCGCATAAGCATTATCATGCTGAGTTCATGGATACATCGCTGCCGTTTCTGGAAGAGCTGCAGCAGATGCTCTACGGATTCGGGCTGGATATGCACATTACGGAACGCATCCGTCAGAACCGCGGATTCTACGTGCTGTATCTGAAGGAGTCCGAACAGATCGCGGATCTGCTGAACGTGATGCAGGCATATACCGCCATGATGGATCTTGTGAACGTCCAGATCGAAAAGAGGGTACGGAATCAGATCAACCGTTCAGTCAACTGTGAGACAGCCAATCTGCGCAAGGTCGTGGAGGCATCCCTCAGACAGACCGAAGCGATCCGGTATCTGACGGAACGCAAGGGCTGGGAATCACTGCCGCCCCAGCTTGCGGAGATGGCAAGGATCAGGATCGAGTATCCTGATATGAGCCTGCAGGAACTCGGCAGTCATCTGGAGCCTCCGGTAAGCCGTTCCGGAGTCAACCATCGTCTGCGCCGTCTTGTAGAGATGGCGGAAGATCTGCGCAAGCAGGAACAGGAGCAATAAAATGGTCGAGAAAAAAGTAATCGTAACACTGGAGAACGGTCTTGAGTCACGGCAGGCTGCGCGTCTGGTACAGGAGGCGGTCTGTTACACGTCCAGGATCTATATCGTCATGGAAGATATCCAGGTCAACGCAAAAAGCATAATGGGCGTTGTTTCTCTCGGAGCGCTCAAGGACGAGACGGTCATCGTCCGCGCGGAGGGGTCCGATGAAGAGGAGGCAGCTTCCGCAGTGGCGGCCATGCTCGGGCAGGATACCCTGTAAGCGGAGACCGCGAACCCGGCATGCTGAAGCTTTATATCGGAGAGGAAGGGTCCGGACGTTCATCCAGGATCCATGAGGAATTCAGACAAGAGTCATCTGTTCGCAGAACGGTGCTGATCGTTCCCGAACAGATTACTTTTAATGAGCAGAAAAAGCTGATCCTGCCGCAGGCGGGGCGAGGCATTCTGGAATCGGAAGTCCTGAGCTTCCGCCGCCTTGCGCACCGTGTCCTTGAAGAGATGGGGCAGAGTGATCTGGTCTCTCTGGATGAAGTCGGCAAAAGCATGCTGCTCTACAGGATCGTGCAGGAGGAACTGCCGAATCTGTCGTATTACCGTGCAAGCGCGCACAGTCAGGGCTTCCTGAAGCGGCTGAAGGATCTTTTCTCCGAATTCGCACAGTATGAGGCCGGCGAGGAGGAGCTTGGCAAAGCGCTCGAAAAAGCTCCGGCAAACAGCAGTCTGCACGCAAAACTTTCGGATTATCTCAGGATCCTGCGCCGGTATCAGGAGGAAATGCTGCAGTACGGTGAGATCTCGGAGAAACTGCTTGACAGGCTGGCTGACGCGATCCCTGAATCGGAATATCTTGCCGGAGCATCGGTGTTCGCGGATGATTTCTATGGCTATACACCACAGCAGATGCGGGTCTTTGGCGCGCTGCTCTCCAGAGTCCGCGATCTGACGGTCGTTCTGACGCTGCCTGAAGAGGCGGCCAGACAGACACTTGCAAGCGGCCGCAGTGATTACGGAGATCTGTTCGATACGGGCAGGACAACGCTGCTGCGCTTCCGGAAACTGGCTGAAGAACAGCACGAACCGATGCGGATCAAGTATTTCCGCGGCAGCCGGAAGACTCCGCTGTCCTGTATGGCGCAGGAGTTTTTCCGGACCGGGAAGCCTGCGGAGAGGGATACAGCGGCCGTGAAGGAGATCGGCTCGCGTGTTCACCTGTTCTCGGGACAGGACATCCGGAGTGAAGTCCGGACGATTTTCGACAGGATCGTATATCTGGTCCGTGACCGCGGCTACCGTTACCGAGATATCGGGATCGCGCTCTGCGATTATCCCGGGTACGCGCCGTATCTGAGACAGTTTTCCGACGAATACGGGATCCCTGTTTTCATGGACGAGACGTCCGATGTCATGGCACACCCGTTCGTCCGCATGATCCTGTCGCTTTTTCAGATATTGAGAACACGATGTTCTTATGACACTTTCCTGTCGTTCCTTAAGACCGGGTTTACACCGTTTACAAGAGAACAGACAGATCTTTTCGATAATATGGCCCTGTCAAGAGGCTGGCGGGGCGTCCGCAGGATGCTGGAAGGACTGCGGACGGCAGCGGCCGGCGCTGAGAACGAAGAAGAGGCTGCGCTGTACCTCGATATTTTCGGCCGCTTCCTGGACACAGCCGGACACAGGGCAAAGGCTCCGGCGAAAGAATGGTGCGCGCTCCTGTCGCGTTTTCTTGAGGTATCCGGGGTGGAAAAAGTCCTGGAGCACCAGGCATACCGTCTGCATGAGGACGGATTCTATCTGCGGGAAGCCCAGTGCAGGCAGCTGTATGATAAAGCCGATGCCGTGATCCGGAGGATCGCGGAGATCATGCCGGATACTGAAATGGACGCGGATGGTTTCTGCGGCATCCTTGCGGCAGGACTGTCTGAAGTCAAGGTCGGAATGCTGCCGCCAGAGATCGATCAGATCACGGCCGGAGATCTCACGCGTTCCAGGTTCCAGGATCTGAAGGCGCTTTTCATCGCAGGATTCGGAGAAGATAAATTCCCGCATATCGTTCAGGATCAGGGATTGCTTCTGGAGAGAGAACGGGAGCAGCTTGCGGATGTGATGACGCTTGCGCCGGGCGGAATCGGACAGATCTGCGATCAGCAGTTCCGTCTGTACATATTGCTGAATGCGCCGCGGGAAGAACTCTACGTCAGTTATGAAGCGCGCATGGAAAAAGGCGAGGCCAGAGATCCGTCTGTTTTCTGGGACCGTTTTGTCCAGATCGGCGGACCGGACGTGCTGTCGCCGCTTCCTTCTGTTCTCTCCCTTGCGGAGCCTGCTTTTCAGAGATTCTGTGAAGCAGAGGTGAAAGATCACGTGCTGCAGCGCTGGTTCATGACACATGAACCGTATGCGGGCCGGCTGGCCGGAATGAGAGGAGCCGGCGCGATCGTCGATGAATCGATTTCAGAGGCTTCGGCAGAGGAGCTCTGGGATCCGCAGGGCAGGGAGGTCTCCATCACACGGATGGAGACGTACGGATGCTGCCCGTACCGGTATTTCCTGAGGTACGGACTGCGGCTTGCGGAGCGGAGTCCTTTTGAAGCGACTCTTGCGGATGACGGACAGGTCCTTCACAGCGTAATGGAAGGTGCCGGCAGTCTGCTGCAGCGTTTCTTCAGCGAAGACGTGGACGATGCCGAGATCCAGGAGATCGTTGAGAAGCTGTTTGCGGCAAGCGAAGAGCAGTACCGGCTCTATGCGGACAACAGCCGCTATCATTATTTCTGGAACAAATTAAAGAAGAACGCCGGACATTCGCTGATCCGCATGCGGGATCAGCTGAAGATCGGGGATTTCCGCCCCGAGTATTTTGAGTGGAAATTCGGGTCGAGAAAAGGCAGCAGTCTGCCTCCGCTTGTCGTGCCGCTTTCTGACGGGAAACTTCTTCGGATCGACGGTATCGTCGATCGCGTGGATCTGTACGATCAGGACGGCAGGACGTATGTACGGGTGATCGATTACAAATCAGGCTCGCAGTCCTTCTCGGAGAAAGATATATGGGACGGAGTCTCGATGCAGCTGCCGGTCTATCTGGACGCGGTCTGTCAGGGACTGGAACGGCAGGGACGGAACGTCAGACCGGCCGGGATCCTTTATTTCTCACTGACCCCGTCCGTGATAGCGGTGGAAGACGACTGGGATCTTGAGAAAATCGAAGACAAGCTGCGGAAGGACGCCAGGCTCGAAGGCGTGATCTCCGATTCTGAAGAATCTCTGGCAGGAATGGCGGGCCAGGGTAAGCTTGATGACCTGGTTAAGGTCCGTACTGTCAAAAGCGGCGGGATCAATAAGGCGGATATTTTCAAGGTCCGTTCCGAGCAGGAGCTCATGGGACTGTCCCGGTTTACGGAACACAGGATCGCGGAGTTCGCGGACCTTTCCCGTAAGGGACATATCGCAAAACTGCCGTTCCGCAGAGGCGACGAAAGAGCCTGCAGCCGGTGTCCGTACAGGGACTGCTGTGATTATGACTACAGGATCCGCGGAGCCGGGGAGAGAGAATCGGATTATCCCGGTTCTCCGGCTTTCTGGCAGAGAATGAAACAGGAGGGTGCCGATGAGACAAGAGGATGAAGCGCGCTGTATCCGTGAGATCACGGAAGAGACAGAGAAAATGATCCTTTCGCAGTATGCCTCGCACAGTGCGGATTCAAGGGGCAGGAAAGTACCGGAAGAGCCCTGCGACATGCGGACGGTCTATCAGAGGGACAGAGACCGCATCCTGCACTGCAAGGCATTCCGCCGAATGATGCATAAGACCCAGGTATTCCTGCGGCCGGAGGGCGATCACTACAGGACGCGGCTCACGCATACTCTGGAGGTTTCGCAGAT
Source organism: Bacillota bacterium (assembly GCA_017441925.1). Classification (GTDB taxonomy): domain Bacteria; phylum Bacillota; class Clostridia; order Lachnospirales; family Bianqueaceae; genus RUG12817. Next base: position 89,162 of record JAFRUE010000002.1, on the reverse strand, counting down.
CGCACGTTCGATCAGCCGTGCGCTCCGCCTGAACGAAGATCTGACGGAAGCAATCGCGCTGGGGCATGATATCGGGCACACGCCTTTCGGACACGCCGGAGAAAGAGTCCTGAACCGCAAGATGGAGCATGGCTTCGCGCATGCGGCTCAAAGCATCCGAGTGCTGGATGTACTGGAGAAGGACGGGGAAGGCCTGAATCTGACGTGGGAGGTCCTGGACGGCATAGCGAACCACTCCATGAGCAGGATGCCTTCGACACTCGAGGGACAGGTCGTCCGCCTTTCCGACAAAATGGCTTATATTCATCACGATATCGATGACGCAATTAGGGGACACGTGATCGCGGAAGAGGATCTGCCCGCGGGCTGCTGCGACATCCTCGGCCATACGGTCAAAGGACGGCTGAATCATATGATCCGCGACGTGATCACCTCAAGTATGGGACAGGATTCCATCAGCATGACACCGCAGGTGGAGAACGCGATGCTCTCATTGCGGCAGTATCTGTTTGAAAACGTCTATATCAATTCTGCGGCAAAGCAGGAGGAAGGCAACGCGGAGAGAATGGTCGATAATCTGATCGACTATTACCGCGCGCATCCGGAAGCACTTCCGGAGGAGTATCAGAAACGGATGCGGGAACTTGGCGACAGTCTGGATACCGCGATCTGCGATTACGTCTCCGGCATGTCGGACAACTATGCGGTCCGTTGTTTCCAGGGAATCTATATTCCCAAAGCCTGGGATGTTTACTGAACGACAACTTAAAGATGACAAAACGAATCTATGCGGATCACGCCGCGGATACGCCTTTGCGGCCTGAAGTCCGGGAGATCATCGGACGGTGGTACGGGAACGCTTCGGCTCTGTATGCGGACGGGCGCGGTGCGCGCAAAGCGATAGAAAATGCCCGGAGGACGGTCGCGGAGCTGCTCGGACGCAGCGCGGGCGAGATATTTTTCACATCCGGCGGTACGGAGTCCGATAACTGGGCGGTCAAAGGTGCGGCACGGGCTGCAGGAAAGGGACACATTCTCACAACGATGATCGAGCATCCCGCGGTCTACGAGAGCTGCCGCAGGATGGAGTACGAAGGCTTTGACGTTACGTATCTGAGGCCGGACCGGAACGGACGGATCCGAAACGAAGATGTGCTAAGCGGGCTGCGGCCGGATACTATCCTGATCAGCGTTATGACGGTCAACAATGAGACCGGTGTGATCCAGCCCGCCGGGGAGATCCTGGAGATTGCCCGCAAGCGGCATATTCTCTTTCATACGGACGCGGTACAGGCTGCGGGAAGATGCGATATACCGGAGGCCGATCTCGTCAGTCTCGCGGCGCATAAATTCGGTGGGCCGCAGGGGGTAGGCATCCTTGTGATCCGGAAGGGGACAGATATCCGGAATCTTATGGACGGCGGCAGTCAGGAACGCGGCCATCGTGCAGGGACAGAGAACGTTGCCGGTATTGTGGCTGCGGCTGAAGCGCTGAAGCTTGCCATGCAGGAGCAGGAGACAGAAAATCTCCGGCTTACCCGACTGCAGGAGATATTTCTGGACGGACTTGCAGGTGTGCCGGGTGTTGCGGTTACAGGCCATGCGTCAGGCTCATGCGGAGCAGAAACAGTCCCCGGGATCATTAATCTCAGGATCGACCGCATAGACGGAGAGGAACTGACGCTGCTCCTTGATCTTGACGGGATCGGGATCGCGACAGGATCAGCCTGTACAGCCGGCGAACCCAGGCCGTCGCGGATCCTGACAGCGATGGGCTGCCCGCCGGAAGAAGCCTATGGCTCGGTGCGGGTTTCCTTCGGCCGGGGCAATACAGAGGAAGAAGCCGCGAAGATAGCGGCCCGGATCGTTTTTCACGTGCGGGAACTGCGGGGAAAAGCGCCTGGATATCTGGGCAAACTGAACCGTCTTTACGGTCTGAATTAAGAACATACTGGAAACTTACATAAATCAGGAGGGATCACCATGAAGGCTATACTTAATCTGGACGAGAAACAGGCGCACATCAACAAGAATATCTACGGCCATTTCTCCGAGCATCTGGGACGCTGCATCTACGGCGGCATCTATGTCGGCGAAGATTCCGACATTCCGAATACCGAAGGGATGCGCAACGATATTATCGAAGCGCTGCGCAATATGAAGATTCCGGTACTGCGCTGGCCGGGCGGATGCTTCGCGGACGAATACCATTGGATGGACGGGATCGGTCCTAAAGAGAAACGTCCCTGCATGGTCAATACACACTGGGGCGGCGTGACGGAGGACAATTCTTTCGGAACGCATGAATTCCTGCGTTTCTGCGAGCTGATCGGCGCCGAGCCGTATATCAACGGCAACTGCGGAAGCGGTACGGTCCGCGAAATGCAGCAGTGGGTCGAATATATGACTTTTGACGGCATTTCGCCGATGTCTGATCTGCGTAAGGAGAACGGTCGGGAAGAGCCGTGGAAGATACCTTTCTTCGCGGTCGGCAACGAGACGTGGGGCTGCGGCGGCAATATGCGTCCCGAGTATTACGCGGACGAATACAGGCGGTACGCGACGTATCTGCGGAATTTCGGCGGCAATAAGATCTACAGGATCGCAGTCGGCCCGAATGCCGCTGATTATCACTGGATGGAGATCATGATGGAGCGCGCGTCCCGGATGTTCGACGGGATCACGCTGCACTACTATACTGTCCCCGGCGAGTGGAAGCAGAAATGCCACGCGCTCGGCTTTAATGAGAACGAGTGGTATCAGACGATGCGCAAGACCCGGTACATGGAAGAACTCGTCACGAAGCACAGTACGATCATGGACCGTTACGATCCGGATAAACGCGTCGGTCTGCTTGTCGACGAATGGGGTACGTGGTTCGCGGTCGAGGAAGGGACGAATCCGGGCTTCCTGTATCAGCAGAATTCGCTGCGCGACGCGCTTGTCGCAGGCATCAACCTGAATATTTTCAACCAGCATGCGGACCGTGTACAGATGGCGAATATCGCCCAGCTGGTCAATGTCCTGCAGTCCGTGATCCTGACGGAGGGCGAGAAGATGCTGCTCACGCCGACCTACCATGTTTTTGAGATGTATAAAGGCCATCAGGACGCGGACCTGCTCCATATGACGCTGCAGGATGTGCCGGAGGCAGAAGGAATGCCGGCAGTGAACGTTTCGGCTTCTTCCAGGGACGGCAAGGCTCTCGTGACGTTCACTAATCTGGATCTGGAAAATACAGCCGAAGTCACGATCGAGCTGCGCGGAGGCTGTGCCGTGAAGGCATGTGCCAGAACACTGACATCCGACGTGATGGATGAGCATAATACGTTTGACGAGCCGGACCGCCTGAGACCGCAGGATTTCGACGTTCAGCTTGTGCAGGAAGGGAACGTGCAGTTTGTCAAGGCCGTCCTTCCGGCAAAAAGCGTTACTTCGATCGAAATGGTCCTGGCATGAGCGAAGCTTCAGCGGAATTGATGCCGGACGAAGGCCCGGTCTGCAGGATCTGCGAGCAGTATGGGTTCTCTGTGGACGGATATCTGGAAGAAGCGCTGAAGAAGCTTGAGGCGAGGCCGGAACTGCTCGCTGACGGAGCGGAGTACGCGCGCCGGCTTTCCGTCTGTGAGAAATGTGAGCATAAAATGGTGGACGGTTGCTGCCGGATGTGCGGGTGTTATTGTGTATTGCGTGCCCGGACTGCCGCGGCCCGCTGTCCGATGCGCGACAGGTGGAATCAGTTATGAGTATGCAGGAAGACCGCTGCGTAAACACAGAGTGGGTGGGACGTATGCTTGCCTGGTACTGCGCAGAGAAAAGAGATCTGCCCTGGCGGCGGAGCCGTGATCCATATGCTGTACTGGTTTCAGAAGTCATGCTGCAGCAGACCCGGATCGAGACGGTCATCAGGTATTATGACCGTTTTATGCGGGCATATCCGACAGCGGAAGCATTAGCCGCGGCGCCGGAGGAAGACGTACTCAAGTTGTGGGAAGGGCTCGGATACTATTCCCGGGCAAGGAATCTGCAGAAAGCAGCGAAACAGATCGTAGCCGCGGGCGGATTCCCGGAAGAGACCGCAGAGATCCGGAAGCTTGCGGGTGTCGGTGATTATACAGCCGCAGCAGTCGCGAGCATCGCTTTTGGCCGTCGCGCTGCAGCTGTCGACGGGAACGTGACCAGAGTCATCGCGCGGCTTTACGGTTTGGAAGACGATACCGCTCAGCCGGCCGTACGGCGTAAGATCGCGGAGATACTGGAGCCGGTCATTCCAGAGTCCGTGCTTGCAGAAGACAGCGCTCCAAATCGCGGTCCGGGCGAGTTCACACAGGCTTTGATGGAACTTGGTGAACTCATCTGCATACCCAAGGTGCCGCGCTGTGAGAACTGTCCCTTGCGCGGGCTGTGCGCTGCCGCTCAGACAGGACGGACCGCTGAGCTGCCGTACAGATCGCCGAAAGCCGCGCCGGTCGCAGTTCATCGCTGTATAGCGGTGATCCGTCGGAAATCGGACGGGGCGGTGCTCCTGCACCGGCGTCCTGCAAAAGGGCTGCTTGCCGGCTCGTGGGAGTTCCCGGGGACAGAAAAGGTGCCCGATGCTTCGGAAGCATCTTTCCGACAGGTATTCCATGATGCTTTTCTGCGCGAGTACGGCATCAGTATCCGTCCCTTACGGTATCTTGGAGAGGTCAGACACGTTTTCACGCACCGCGAATGGATCATGCAGGTTTTTGAAGCTACTCTGGAAGATTCAGAAGGGGCTTTACTCAACGGATCAGCGGAAACTTCCGATTGGTGTTGGGAAGATCTGCGGGCGGGCAGCAACCGCATGATGGCGACCGCATTCCAGAAGATCCGGAAACTGCTTATCTGATTAAAAACATAAATTGGCACGCTTTTCGCGGGAACTCGAGGAAGAATCCTTGCGCGGAGCGTGCCAATTTAGACGCAGCAGCCCATTTTTGCATAATAAAAAACCTCCAGAATCGGCGGCATGTAGGCGCCATGGTCCTAGAGGTTTTTTGTGATTTCAGTATTCCAGGGTCCGCAGATAACGGATCGCATCGCAGAAAGCTTCGAATTCGCGCAGATGCTCGATCAGGACGGGCATATCGGGATCCAGCGTGCTGATATGGCGCAGGTAGCTCGCAAGATGTGCGGAACCTGTCCCGATCGGGACTTCCTGCAGCATGACGGTGTTGACATGCTGCTGTGCCAGGTCCTTGATGTGGCAGCTGATGATATGAGGTCCAAGCAGCCGGAAACAGCGATCCAGCAGTTCTTCCTGATGCGTGTATTCATACGCGGAATTGATGAAATTGATGTAATCCAGATGCACTGCAAATCCCGGCCGGTCCACATCCTTAAGGAACTGCGCGTACTGTTCCGGCGAATCAGGGATCATCCACTGCATCGGTTCCAATGCGTATGTCGTTTGTATGGGCTTTACCGTATCGAGAAGATAACGGATCCATTCCACATTCTCCGCATACAGCTTTTCATCATAATTTCCGGGATAGCACCATGCCCAGTTCTCACCGACAGAACCGGACACGTTGACACAGCAGCGCGCTTTCACGTATTCGGCGAGGCGCAGTTTCTCCAGCGCATCCTCCCGCGAACGGGCGCGGACTTCCGGATCCGGTGCGAAAGGCGAGTTCCAGATCCCGACTTCCGCGATCAGAATGTCATGAGCCTTTGCCTCAGCCAGATAGCGGTCGATGATGTGGACAGGCGTCTTGTATCCGACGGGAAAAGATGCCGCGCGGAAGTCTTCGGCAGCCAGCATCTCTGCCCACTGAGCCGGTGAATCATGCTTCGGATTATAATTGATGCCGAGTCTCATTTTGCAGTTTCCTTAGCCGTGCGGACCCGATCGACATAGGAAGAAGCTGAAAGGGCAGCGACATTTCCCTGTCCTGCGGCCTTGATATACTGATACGGTGTACCGGTGATATCTCCGCACGCGTAGCATCCGGGCAGATTCGTCTGCATCTGCATATCGACCCGGATATGAGCACCTTCGGTCTCAAGCCCCGGAACAAGCTGTCCCGGCGCGATCGATTCGCGCAGTACGAAAATGCAGGCCGACGTGTAGGCATTGCCTTCAGAAGTCGTCAGGATAATAGCGGGATTCATGAGGGTAGCAGCGGGATCCGGCGCGATGGAGGCGGCCTTTTCCCGTACGACCCTGATGACTGCAGCGCCTGCCGCGGCGTCGGCAGAACCGTCTTCCCAGCGTGTAGGCGCCTTATACTGCGGGAAATACAGAACTTCCGAGCAGACGCCCGCGAGGAATACAGCTTCCTCTTCTTCCTTGGGATTGTATCCGACGACCACGACCGGCTTGCCGCGGTACAGCATCGCGTCACAGGTTGCGCAGTAGCTGACGTGATTGCCCAGATTCTCGACTTCGCCGGGGATCGGTTTATCCGCGACGACACCGCTCGCGATAATGAGCGAAGTGGCTTCGTAAGGAATGTCGTTCTTGCTTCCGAGCAGCATGAAATAATCGTCCATAGCAAGTACGGACGCGATCCGGTCCTCCGTGACGGCAATATCAAGAGAATCCAGATGCTTTTTCAGGGCATCGGCAAGCGCGTCGCCGGTAACTTCCGGAAGTCCCGGATAATTTAGGATCTTATGGCCTTTGACCAGCTTTCCGGTCAGGTCGGGACTGCCGAGCAGCAGCACGCTTTTGTTGCGGATCTTGGCCGTGATCGCTGCGGAAACGCCTCCCGGACCGGTACCGATGACCGCTACGTCGTAACGGTCGTTGAATTCGTTCGAGCCGCTCATGAGATCAGAGCACGGATCTGCGCCTTCGGGATGACGCCGAGAGATTTCTTGACCGGCTGCCCGTCCTTGAAAAAGATCAGGGTCGGGATGCTGCTGATCTGGAACATAGCGGCCAGATCGGGCTCCTCGTCGACGTTGACTTTGCCGACTTTGATCGTATCGGCATACTCCTCGGCGATCTCGGCGACCGCGGGAGCAAGCATGCGGCAGGGGCCGCACCATACTGCCCAGAAGTCGACCAGAACGGGCTTATCGGACTCAAGTACTTCTGCCTTAAAGTTTTCTGTTGTTAATGTGATTTCTGCCATGATAGTTTTCCTTTCCTGATTAAATATAGATTTTTTCAAAATCATCAGCCGGATGTTTGCATAGCGGACAGACAAAATCGTCCGGCAGGGTTTCGCCTTCATAGATGTATCCGCAGATCCTGCAGCGCCAGGCGGGCTTGCCTGCCGGCTTTGCGGCCGCCTGCGGTTTGGGTTTGATGTGATCCTGATAATACGTATATGTCACGGACGGAACGTCGGACAGAACATTCATATCCGTTACCGCCGCGATAAAGAGCGTATGTGTCCCCAGATCGACGGTCTGTGTTACGGACGTGCTGATCCACGCATTTGTCCCTTTTGTGATGTACAGGACACCGTTCGGTGCAATCATCGTATCCCGGTAATTCCTGAACTTGTCAGTGTCCCTGCCGCTCTGGAATCCGAACTGCTTAAACAGCTCAAAATCCGCGTCTTCCGAGATGACCGAGATGTTGAAAACCCCTGTCCGCAGGATCATATCGTGGGTGTAGTTGCTCTTGTTCACAGCGATTGAGATCTGATTCGGGGCAGAAGTGACCTGCCCCGCGGTATTGATGATACAGCCGTTATCCTTGCCGCCCTCATGAGCGGTCAGGACAAAGAGTCCGTATGTCAGCTTGTACATTGTCTGTTTGTTCATAGGCGGTATCTCCTTCCGATACTGTCAGCGATCCAGTTTCGCGATCGTTTCGATTCCCGGTGTACCCGGGAACATGTCGACACACTGCATTCCGGTGACCTTATATCCTGCATCCAGGAAGAAGGGCAGGTCACGGACGAGCGAGGTCGGTTTGCAGGAAATATACAGGAACTGCCGCGGCGCAAAAGCCAGGATTTCAGGCAGCGCTTTCGGATGGACTCCGTCGCGAGGCGGATCCAGAATGATGAGGTCCGGCCTGTCCGGCATCGTCGGGACGAGCTTCAGAACGTCGCCTGCATAGAATTCGCAATTGTCCAGCCCGTTATTCAGCGCGTTCTGTCTGGCAGCATCAACAGCCTCGGGGACCAGCTCGATGCCGTACACCTTGCGGGCGCCTGCGTGAGCAAAGATCTGGCTGATCGTACCGGTTCCGCAGTACAGGTCGAAGACCGTTTTCCCGGCAACGTTGCCGGCCATGTCCAGAACCGCGCTGTAGAGCGCTTCGGCACCGCGCGTATTGGTCTGGAAGAACGAGAACGGAGAGAGGGTGAAGCTCAGACCGAGCAGAGATTCGTTAAGATCCGACACACCGTAGAGGATCCGCACGGAATCGGCCTGTACAACGTCGGCCTGCGAATCATTGCAGGTATGAAGGATGCCGGAGATCTGTCCCCGCAAGGGCAGGTCCAGAAGCCGGCGGACAAAACCCTCTGCGTCAAACCGTCCCTGCGAAGAGGTAACCAGATTGACCATCGTCTTGCCTTCGGTACGGCTGTGCCGCAGGACGAGATGCCGCAAGAAACCTGTGTGGCTCCTTGTATTGTAGTAGCCGGCCCCGGTCTCGCGGAAATAATCCTGTACAGCGGCAACGATCGGTATGAAATCCTCCGGAACGATCTGACAGCCGTCTATCGGTACGATGTCGTGGTAGGCACTCCGCTTGTGAAGACCGAGCGTCAGAGGGCCGTCTTTGTATTCATCCCCGAAGGAAAACTCCATCTTGTTCCGGTAGCCTATCGGGTCCGGCGAAGGGATCACCGGCGGCAGATCATATTCACCGTGGAAAAGATCTGTCACTGTCTGTCTCTTCCATTCGAGCTGTTTCTCATATGGGACAGTCTGATAGGCGCAGCCACCACAGACACCTGCGTGAGGGCAGAGTGAAGGGATCTCATATGGAGCCGGCCGGATGATCTCGCGGAGTGTCCCTTCCTTGCGTTTGACCATGTGCGGGGTCTGATAGATCCGTACAATCTGTCCCGGCAGAACGTCCTTGACATGGACGGGACGAGCGGCACTCTGCAGCGCAGCAGGCTCCGCGCCGGCAGCTGATCTGGACACAACAGACGGCGCGTCCTCGCCGGCGGCAGATTGCTCAGCCGATGAAAAACCGGTGGGCAGCGGCTCTTTGGGAGTTTCTGTGCACACCGGTACTACGAGCCCTTTGTTGGGAAATGCGACCGAAACCGTGAGTCCGTCCCAGACGACAGGTTCTTTTTTCATTGAATCGCCTGTATATCAGTCGGCAGCGTGCTCGGTGCCATCCGGTTCCTGTGAAGGTTCGGATTCAGGAGCGGAACCGGAGTCCGTAGCTTCATCTTCGTCTTCATCGTCATCATCGCTGTCGTCTACGTCGTCAGCGTCTTCGTCATCCAGATCGTCCCAGCTGTCTTCGTCTTCTTCTTCGTCCCACTCGTCCTTTTTCTTTTTCTTCTTAAGAAGCGCGATGATCACAGCAGCCGCAGCCAGCGTGATCGCAACGCCGAGCAGGATCCACAGCAGTTTCTTACGGTCGGCGGGAGCCAGCGCGTTTTTGAGTTTATCTATCTGATCCATGAAGCATGACCTCCTTATGGTATATTTTTACATCTATATTATAGCGTATGAAGTCAGTCAAAACAAGGTCTTTTACCCTGGTTTTGCAAATTTGACAAATCCGACGCAGACAGTTAAAATATCCTTAACAATCGTTTGCTGTACAGGAGGGAAAAACATGGATAATACAACAAGAGAACTGCCTCAGACCGCAGTCATCTATGTGGGAAAAGACAGGGATTACCGGACGGTCCAGGAAGCTGTCGACGCGATCCCTGAAGATAATACGACACCGGTCATGCTGAAGCTCGATCCCGGCGTATATACAGAAGCTGTCCGTATCCCGGGCACCAAGCCTTATATCACGCTGATCGGGACGGGAGATAAGGCCGAGGACACGGTCATTTCCTATGACAATTACGCCGGCCGCAAACGTGAAAACGGCGATATGACGGGGACTTTCCGCAGTGCCACCGTCAGCATCTACGCGAATGACTGCGGAGCATGCAATCTGACGTTCCGCAACTCTTACGACGGAGTTTCCGGCGCGGAAGGCGGCCGTCAGGCGCTCGCGCTTTATGCGTCCGGAGAGCGGCTTGTATTTACGAACTGCCGGTTCCTGGGCAAACAGGATACGCTCTATGTCAGGGACGGGAGTCAGCTTTATGAAAAATGCTATATCGAAGGTGATGTCGACTTTATTTTCGGCGCGGCGAGGACGGTCTTCGAGTCCTGCGAGATCCGTTCGCTGGTCCATTCCAGAAGAGAACCGGGCGCGGTCCAGGGATATGTGGCGGCCCCGAGTACGTATCTGGCGCAGAAATTCGGATTTGTTTTCCGTCACTGCCGGCTCGTTTCTGATTGCCCGGAGCAGACCGTTTATCTGGGTCGGCCGTGGCACGCGGGCTCTGATCCTTTTGCCGTCGGAAGCGCGTATTATATCGAATGCGAGCTCGGCGCGCATATTCATAAGGACGGATGGACGGATATGGGCGGGTTCCTGGGGAGGAACGCGAGATTCGGCGAATACGGGAGCTTCGGGCCCGGCGCTGCGGTTTCGGCAAAACGTCCCCTGCTGACGGCTGAAGAAGCGGCTGCATTGACCAATGAGCGTGTGCTCGGCTGGGACTGCGGGAGGTGACAGGTCGTGACAGATTTATTTGATATCCGCGGCTGGAAAGCGATCGTGACCGGCGGGACGCGTGGGCTGGGACACGGTATGGCGGAAGGACTGATGGAGGCCGGAGCTTCTGTCGTGATCTTTGGGTCGAATGAACATGTGGCTGAGGTCGCCGCAGAATTTCGTGCGCGAGGTTTTGACTGTCATGGGCTGAAAGTCGATCTGGCGGTCCGCGCTGAGCGGGAGGCCGGTTTCGAAGAAGCGGTGCGGCTGCTCGGCGGGCTGGATATTCTGGTTAACGCCGCGGGGATCCAGCGCAGGCATCCGGCGGAGCAGTTCCCGATCGAGGACTGGGATGATGTGATCGAGGTCAATCTGACAGCTCCTTTTGAACTCAGCCAGATGGCGGCACGGGAGTTCCTGAAAAAAGACGAGCCATACGGCAAGATCATCAATATCGCGTCGATGCTGTCGTTTTTCGGCGGATTTACCGTCCCGGCCTATGCGGCGTCCAAAGGCGGCGTCGCGCAGTTCAGCAAGGGCATGGCGAACGAGTTCGCAGGTAAAGGCATTCATGTGAACTGCCTCGCGCCGGGATATATGGACACAGACATGAATACGGCACTTACAGATCCGGCGAATCCGCGGTTCAAGACGATCACCGATCGGATTCCGGCGCACCGCTGGGGCACGGGCAATGACATGAAAGGCCCGGTGATCTTCCTTGCTTCTCACGCGTCCGATTATCTGGACGGTGCGGTGATCCCGGTCGACGGCGGATATCTGGTACGCTGATCTTTGCAGGAATAAAGAGTCCTGAACCCCTTTGAATCCCGCAGGCATGCGGCGCAGGGTCCAGGATTTTTTTGTTTGCGTTCGAAGCTGCAGCATCCCGGCTTCAGCTTCGACTGCAACTCCAATTTGGCACGCTCACTGTGTTTTTTCCTGTCCAAATCATTAGGAAAGCGTGCCAAAAAGCGGGATGAAGTATCCCTCTCAGAAATTGGTACGCTTCCAGGTTGGTATTCATGCCGAAAAGAGAAGGAAAGCGTGCCAAACTTAGGCGGAAGGAAACAAAAGGGACAGAACCCGCTGCAGCACAGGCATAAAAAGACCGCGCAGCCACAAGCTGCGCGGGTCAAAGTGCGGTTACAGTTTTTCCAGCAGGTAGATTCGGGCAAGATAGTCGCCTTCGCGGTCCGGATAGATTCCGTTATGGATACCGGAACGGGAATCCGACGTGATCAGCCCGTACTGCATGAGCTCATCGCCGCCGACCGAGCCAAACGGAAGCTCGACCGGCTCGGTCGAATTCCTGCAATAGGAGACTTTATAATCCGCGTCCGGATCCAGTCCTGCGAGGCGGATGCGGGAGAGCGGTGCCGTGATGTGCTGGCGGAACCGGAAGTATGCGGCGACAGCCTGCGAACGGTCCAGCGAAACACAGATCCAGGCGGCTTCCCCGTTGTTTTCATAAGGATTCTCGAGACGGTACAGATCGCCTTGATGAATGATGCGGCGGTACTGTTTGATGAACCGGATCTGCTCGCGGATCTCGGCCTGATCTTCCGGCGAAAGCTGGTTTGGATCCAGTTCGTAGCCGAACGTTCCGAAATATGCGGTCGCAGCGCGTGTGGCAATCGAGGTCACGCGGCTGAGCTGATGATTCGGCGAGGCAGATACATGGGCTCCAAGACTGGACAGCGGATAAACGACGGAAGCGCCGTACTGGATACTGACCCTTTCCATAGCGTCCGTATCGTCACTCGTCCAGCCCTGCGGCGCATAATACAGCATGCCCGCGTCGAACCGCGCGCCGCCGCCCGCGCACGACTCAAAGAGAATATGCGGGAATTCCGTACGGAGCCGCTCATACAGCGCATAAACGTTCAGAATATAGCGGTGGTAAACTGTCCCTTGCTGCTCAGGCGGATACGCCGCGGAATAGACCTCCGACATGCTGCGGTTCATATCCCATTTCACATAGGAAATCGGCGCATCACGCAGGATAGCGGACATCTGCTGATACAGGTTCTCCATAACGTCATCACGGGAAAAATCCAGCACCCATTGGTGACGGGTTTTGCTCGCGCTTCGTCCCGGCGTCCTCAGGACCCAGTCCGGATGCGCGCGGTAGAGCTCCGAATCTTCATTGACCATCTCCGGCTCAAACCACAGCCCGAACTTCATACCGAGCGCTGTGACTTTTTCAGCCAGGCCCCGTACGCCCTGCGGCAGTTTGTCCCGGTTGACGTACCAGTCGCCGAGTCCGGCGTGATCGTGATTGCGCGTGCCGAACCAGCCGTCGTCCATAACGAAAAGATCCACACCCAGATCACGAGCCTTAGACGCAATATTGAGCATTTTTTCTTCCGTTATCCCGAAATACGTCGCCTCCCAGTTGTTCAGGAGGATCGGACGTTCATGATCGCGCCAGTAACCGCGGACGAGCCGGCGGCTGTAAAGCCTGTGATACGCACGGCTCATACCGGACAGACCTTCGTCCGAATAGACGAGAACGGCTTCCGGCGTCTGGAAATTCTGTCCCTCTTCAAGCGGCCATGCAAAACCGTCCGGATGGATTCCGATCGTCACACGCGTTACGTCTCTGTAATCGACGTCAGTCTGCGCCAGATAGTTCCCCGAATACAGAAGCGAGAAACCAAGCGCTTCGCCGCGTGTTTCGGTCGTGTCCGGCCGGAGCAGCGCGAGGAAAGGATTGAACTGGCTTGATGAATTGCCGCGGCGGCTGTAAACGGACTGGATGCCGGGGCGCAGAGGATTGCAGTACATGTGGCATTCCCGTGCCCAGCCGCCGGCGAGCTCCAGCATCTCATAACCGGAATCCGGAAGATCCAGACAGGCGGAAGCGGCCTGCAGCACCGTGATCCCCTCTGGGTTATGGCACTCGATCCGGGCACTGCGGGCAATAGCGGGGTAATCATTGTAGATGGAATAGAGCAGGATCAGATCCGTCCGGATCAACTCGTCGCGAAGCGTGATCTCGAGCGTCTGCGCCTCACTGTCCTCCTCCGTATAGACCGCCGGAAGGCCGGCAAGCCGCGGTTTCCCGTCATAGATCCGGTGAGACACATAGCGGAAATCCGTGATCCGGCTGCCGTTTTTCTGTCCGATGACAAGGGCGCCCTGGCGCAGATCCCCGTGCCCGAAAGACGGATATTCCTGCCGGATCTCGTTCAGCGAATAAGACGGATCTTCGACACCGTCCTCATAAAGACCCGGGGACTGATTCCCGCCGGAATACTCGAGCAGATGGGACAGTCCGTCCCGGTCACGCAGTTTTTTGCCGAAATATAGTCCGGCCAGGTGGCCGTACTTAGTGACGGCGATGCAGTAGCTGATGGAATCATTATAAAGATGGAAGGTCCGGTCTGATTCGTGAAAAATGATAGCCATGGAATCCTCCTCAAGTGATAGTATTTCTGCAGGAAATGCCGTTCAGGACTTACAGCGAATCAACAGCAGCCTTGAGACGCTTCATCGCATCTTCGAGCACCCACTTCGGGCAGGCGAGATTGATGCGCTCAAAACCTTCACCGCCCTCGCCGAAGATATAACCTTCGTCCAGGAAGAGATGCGCTTTCTGCGTCATGAATTCTTCCAGCTCCTTAGGCGTCATGCCGAGGAAACGGAAATCGACCCACAGGAGATAGGTGGCCTGCATCGGATACACACGAGCCCCGGGGATATTCTCTTTCAGGAAACCCGTTACATAATCGCGGTTTGCGGCAATTAGCGGGATCAGCTCGTCAAGCCATGCTTCGGACTTGTTATAAGCCAGTTCGCAGGCCTTGTATCCGAGGATGTTCAGGGATTTGTAGCCGTGGCCGGCGCGGATCGCCTTGCGGTGCTCCGGATTCGGGACAAAGATATTGGACGTCTCAAAACCGGCCAGGTTGAAGGTCTTGCTCGGAGCCGTGCAGATCGCGCAGTTCATCAGGTATTTCTCCGGCAGGAGCGCCATACTGTAGAATTCCTCACCGGGCATGATCAGATCGGAATGGATCTCGTCATCGATGATGAAAACGTCGTTACGCAGGCAGATATCAGCGATCCTCTCGAGTTCTTCTTTGGTCCAGATGCGTCCGACCGGATTGGCGGGGTTGCAGAGAACGTAGACTTTAACGTCCGGACGGGCAGCCTTCTTCTCAAAATCATCGAAATCGATCTCATAGTGATCGTCAAGACGGAGCAGTTCGCTGTTAACGGTTTTCCGGTCGTTGTAATCGACAGAAGCCTGGAATTCGCCGTAAACGGGAGGCGTCAGCAGGATGGCGTCGTCCTTCCCGCTGAAAACGCTGATCAGCATTCTGATCGCGGGCACGACACCGGGAGATGTGACGAACCATTCCTGCCTGGGGCTGTATCCGTGGCGGCGCTCCATCCAGTGTATAACAGCGTCATAATAAGCCTGTGTCGGGCCGGTATAGCCGAGGATCGTCTTATCCAGATAATCCTTGAGTCCGTCGACGATCTCGGGAGCGATCTTAAGCTCCATATCCGCGACAGAGAGCGGAACGATTCCCGCGGGAACGTCGGGGCAGAGACGTTTCATCTCGTCCCATTTATAAGAACCGGTGTCGGTACGGTCTACCAGCGTCGTAAAATCATACATTGTCTGTTTCCTCCTGTCTTTTCTGTCCCCGCACACTGCACACATAGGGACCTGATAGTCTGATTATACCATAAGGAAGCCTGAAAATGAAGAAAAAGTCTTTCCATTTACCGGCGGATATGTTATGCTGAATCCGGATTGATGATTCTTTTTCAAAATGCATAAATGTCAGAAGGAGAGGGGTCTATGCACGCGATTGAAAAAATACTGGCAAAAAACAGCGGACGCACAGAAGTCCGCACCGGAGAGATCGTCACAGCCAAGGTCGATTTTGCCGAGATAAACGATTTGTATCTGCAGACCGTATATTCTTTCTACGAGATGGGCGGGGAGAAAGTGTGGGACAATACCCGCTGCGCTTTTGTTTTTGATCATTATGCACCGTGTCCGGACATCAAGAGCGCCGCGAACCACAAAGAAATGCGGGAATTCGCCGCGAAAAACGGTCTCAGGTACCATTTTGACACAGACTGCGGCGTGTGCCATCAGGTCATGGCGGAAGCCGGTGTGATCTATCCGGGCATGATCGTGGTCGCTACCGACAGCCATACGACGACACACGGCGCTTTCGGTGCGATGGGTACGGGCTGCGGAGCTACGGATATGGCTACGATCCTGATGACGGGCGAGCTCTGGTTCCGCGTCCCGGAGATCATCGAAATCCGCCTGGAGGGGGAGGCTCCAAAGGGCGTGTATCCCAAGGACGTGGTCCTGGCGGTGCTCGGCAGGATCCGTGCGGACGGCGCGGTCTACAAGGCGATTGATTTTACCGGCAGCTATGTGGAATCTCTGAACGTGGCAGGCCGCATGACGATCTGCAACATGGCAGTGGAGATGGGCGCGAAAACCGCTTATATGCAGCCCAATCAGGACGTGCTCGACTATGTTTCCGCACGGGCGGTCCGTCCCTATGAGATACAGTACACCGATCCCGGATATGAGTATTCCGAATCTTATGTTTTTGACGTGTCCGCACTGGAGCCCGAGCTGGCCTGCCCGAGCAGTGTAGAGAACGTGCACCCGCTGTCGGAGGTCATCGCGGACGGACCGGTGAAGCTCGATCAGGGCTATATCGGCTCCTGCACGGGCGGCAGAACGGAGGATATCGCCATTGCCGCAGGCATTCTGAAGGGAAAACACATCCCGCCATATACGCGCCTTATAATCGTTCCCGCGTCCCGTGATGTGATGAAAGAATGTATGGCCAAAGGCTATCTCCAGGATCTGATGGACGCCGGAGCCACGGTTACGACTCCCGGCTGCGGTGCATGCCTGGGAGCGCATGAAGGCGTATTGGCGCCTGGAGAAGTGTGCATCACCAGCACGAACCGCAATTTCCCCGGCCGCATGGGATCCACGGAAGCGCGGATGTACCTGGCCAGCCCGGCGACTGTGGCCGCCAGTCTGCTGAACGGTGTCATCACCGATCCCAGACCGTATCTGGACTAAAGGAGGAAGCAATATGAATACGATCATAACCGGAAAAATCATCGTTGTAGGCGACAATATCGATACGGATCAGATCTATCCGGGACGGTTCCTGGCGCTTACGGATCCGAAAGAGATCGGCAGCCATTGTCTGAGCGGCGTCGATGAAAAGATCGCCGCGGATTTCCCCAAGGGCGGAATTGTGGTAGCCGGACGCAATTTCGGCTGCGGTTCCAGCCGGGAGCACGCTCCGATCGCGCTGCTCAACATGGGCGCTTCTGCCGTACTTGCAGATTCCTTTGCTCGGATCTTTTTCCGCAACGCTGTAAATCTTGGCCTGTTGCCTGTGATCTGCAAGGGGATCCGCCAGCATGTGGAAAACGGACAGACACTGACCCTTGATCTCGAGGCGGGCACTGTCACCGTGCAGGAGACCGGTGAAGTCCTGCCTTGCGAGCAGCTCGGCGACCAGGCCATGAAGATCCTGGAAGCAGGCGGGATCAAGCCGATGATGCGGGCCCGCTTCGGCAAATAAATATGTTTGAAATTCAGGAAGAACTGAAAAAGATCCCGCATCAGTCCGGCGTTTATATTATGAAACGTGGAGATGAGGTCCTGTACGTCGGGAAGGCGATCGATCTGCATAAGAGAGTCCGGCAGTATTTCCAGTCGAACCGGAACAAGACACCGAAGATCATCAAGATGGTAAGTCTTGTAGAGCATTTCGAGTACATTGTGACGCGCAATGAGACGGAAGCACTCGTTCTGGAGAATAATCTGATCAAGCAGTACCGTCCCCCGTACAACACGATGCTGAAGGACGATAAGCAGTATCCGTACGTCAAGGCCACGGTGCAGGAGCCTTTTCCCCGGGTATATCTGACGCGCAAGATCCATCGGGACGGTGCAAAATACTATGGCCCGTATACAAATGTGTCCGCAGTGAGGGAGACGCTGGAACTGATGACGCAGGTATTCCCGCTGCGGACATGCCGGCGGAATCTGCCGCAGGATATCGGCAAGGAGCGTCCCTGTCTGAACTATTATATCCACCGCTGTATCGGACCCTGCACGGGAAAAGTGTCCCAGGAGGAATATGCCGCGATCGTCGAAAACGCGCTGCATTTCCTGGACGGTAAAGAAAAAGAGGTCGTGAACAGCCTGAAGAAAGAGATGGCCGCTGCTGCGGAGGCGCTTGATTTTGAGCGGGCGGCAACGCTGCGGGACCAGATCCGGAATGTCCAGACGCTGTTCAACCGGCAGATCATCGAAGACGCGGGCTCGACCGATGAACGCGATATCATTGCGTACGCGATCCAGGGTCCGGAGGCGCACGAGGCCGGGACAGCCCTGCCGGAAGAGACAGCGGCTCCGGAAAATCCCTCGACAACAGAAGACTCATCAGCCGAGCACGGTCAGGCGGCGATACTGACCAATTCGGCGACAACGTCGGACAGTCCGGCAGCCCTGGTCCAGGTGTTTTTTATCCGCGGCGGCAAGCTCGTCGGACGGGAGCATTTCTATATGGATACCGGTGCGGATACATCCGGCGGAGCGCTGATCCGCGCGTTCCTGACGCAGTTTTATTCCGGAACGCCGTATATTCCCGGCGAACTGCTGGTGACGGATGAGCCGGAGGACCGCGAAGCGATGGAGGCGTGGCTGAGCGAGAAAGCCGGCCGGAAGGTCACGATCCGCGTCCCGCAGCGCGGCGAGAAGCACGCGATGCTGGAGCTTGCGAGACAGAACGCAGCTTTGACGCTGAAGCAGTTCGGGGATCATATCCGGCGGGAGGAGAAACGCACGCAAGGCGCGATGGAAGAGCTTTGCAGGGTGCTCGGCATCATGGACGAAGAGATGCCGCCAAGCCGCGTCGAGGCTTATGATATTTCCAATACATACGGATTCCTGTCTGTCGGGTCCATGGTGGTTTTTGAAAACGGACGGCCGCTCAAGAATGACTACCGCAAGTTCCGGATCGAGACGGTTTACGGCTCGGACGATTACGCCAGCATGGAAGAAGTGCTGCGCAGGCGGTTTTCACATGCTTTCCAGGAGCTCGCTGATCGGCAGAAGCAGGGCAAGGACCTGACTGTCGGCAAATTCACGCATCTGCCGGATCTGATCCTGATGGATGGCGGCAAGGGACAGGTCCACGCCGCGGAAACTGTTCTTGGAGAGTTCGGCCTCGAGATCCCGGTAGCGGGCATGGTCAAAGACGACAGACACCGCACCAGAGGGCTCTTTTTCCGCGAACAGGAGATCAGGATCGACACACATTCCGACGTCTTCCATCTGATCACGCGAATCCAGGATGAAGCACACCGTTTCGCTATCACGTATCATAAAAAACTCCGTTCCAAAGCCGAGATCCAGTCCGTGCTGGAGGAGATACCGGGCATCGGACCGGCGCGGCGCAAGGCTCTGATCGACGCGTTCGGGTCGGTCGACAGCATCCGAAACCAGACGGAGGCGGATCTTGCGGCGGTTCCCGGCATGACGGAGAAAACCGCAAAAGCGGTCTATGAGTTCTTCCGGAAAGACCAGCCGGCGGATCCGGAAGGGACAGATGAACCTTAAGCGGAGACCTTTCTGTTCACAAAAATGCCGATCAGGGTCTGCGTTTTGGTATTATAACCGTTTTCGGCGCAAGTTTCTTTATAAAAAATCATGAGGTTGTAATCGGCTGTGCCGAAAGGTATAATACTTTATGGTTATGTGTCCAAATATGTATGAAGGAAGGAGTATGACTTTATGACCAGAAGGTATGTAAGCGCTCAGTAGTCTGAGCTTAAATCTATACAATTGAATCGTAAGCTCAGACGAATCCTATGAAAAAGATAGGAGGAGCGTATGAGCTATATCCGGGCAGATGAGATTCTGCCAAAGGAATTATTGGAAGCGGTTCAGCAGTATGCAGACGGAAAGGTTATCTATATCCCGCGGAAAGAAAAACAGGAATGGGGAAGCGGAACATCCGCAAAAGCGTTCTTTCGTGAACGCAACGAAAGAATCTTTCAGGCCTGGCAGGAAGGAATAAGCGAAGAAGAACTATCCCGCCGTTTTTCTTTATCCAGAAAGAGCATCCAAAGGATTCTGAGAAACCAAAGGCTTGCCGCCGCAGCTGGCGGTGACAGGGATACGGATTTTCTGAAAAGTAATAATGCTGAATTTTCTACAAAGTAAATATTGACAGATACATAGCCGGAGACTGAAGGAATCAGTTCCGGCTATGATAATGATTACGGAGAAACGAATCATGATAATTAAGCTTGAACCTGTAAATGATAATAATCGAGAAGCTGTTCTGGCTCTTTCCGTGCGCAAGGATCAGCCCTTTGTTGCGCCGAATGATGTTTCGCTGCGTGAGGCGGATGAGGCTAACGCGGAGCAGCCCGGTACTGCGCGTCCGTTCGCAATCTATGCAGATGACAGGCTGGTTGGCTTTTGTATGTTTGCCTTTGATCCTGAAGACGAGGACGAGGATGACCGCTACTGGATCTGGCGTTTTATGATCGACAAGAACGAACAGGGCAAGGGCTATGGCCAGGCCGCCCTGCAGGAGATCATCAGATACTTCAAAGAAAACGGTGCCGACAGGCTCTTCCTGTCCACCGAGCCGGAGAACGAGCTGGGCCTACACCTCTATCACAAGGCCGGCTTCCGGGAGACCGGCATCATCGACAGCGGTGAGGCTGTGCTGATGCGGATGCTCAAGGGCCCCAACCGGATCATCAAAAATACCTATGGCGTCGATGTGGATAAAGCCATGCGCATCAAGGGCAGGAAGGGCTACGGCGTCAGCATTGCCGTTCATGACGGAGAAGGCGATTTCCTTACCTACTGTGCCGGCAGCGGACGCTACGGCGAGGACTTCCCGGTGAACCCGGATATGCTGTTCCAGGCGGGTTCCGTCAGCAAACCCATGTTTGCGCTGACCCTCCTCCGGTATGTGGACAAGGGCCTCATCGACCTTGACGCGGATATCTCCGGTGTCGTACCGGAATTCGTCAAAAAAGGCCCCGTGACATTCGCCGCCTTGCTTTCCCACACCGCAGGCTACAACCTGCACGGATTCCCGGGCTATCCGGCAAACCACGAACCTCTCTCGCTTGAGGACGTGCTGAATGGCAAGGGCGTCACACCGAAGCTCAGAAGGATTCGCCCTTACGGCAGGCAGTTCATGTACTCCGGCGGCGGCATCACTCTGGCTGAGCTTGCGTTTACACGCATTACGGGGACTACGCTCCGCGAGGCCTTCCAGAAGGAGGTTGCCGAGCCTTTGGGGCTGAAGCGCACCGGCTTTTTCCAGCCGCTTGACGAAGAACTTGTTGACAACGCCGCGTTCGGTTTCAGGCTGGCGCAGAAGGAGGACCCTGCTCACGGGTATCATTATTATCCCGAGCATGCCGCTGCCGGCCTGTGGACAACGCCCACAGAACTTGTCAAGATCGGTCTTGCTCTTTCCAGGAGCTATCGCAAAGACGGTCTCCTCAAAAAGAAGACCGCGCGGCGCATGATGACCCCCGTCATGGATGACTACGGCCTCTGCCTCGACGTTTGGGAGTCGAAAGCGCGCAAAGACAGCGTTGTCGGCCATACCGGGGAAAACTGGGGCTTTCTGACAAGCTGGGTATTCTCCCGCAAGAAAGACATCTGCGTTGCCGTAATGTACAACAACGTCACGGAAGCAGCCGACGAAGCAATGAACGACATTGCCTGCGAGATTTACAAAAACGCGAAAGAATAAAGGAG
The DNA here is from genome assembly GCA_017441925.1 of Bacillota bacterium. Classification (GTDB taxonomy): domain Bacteria; phylum Bacillota; class Clostridia; order Lachnospirales; family Bianqueaceae; genus RUG12817. The sequence continues at coordinate 67,662 of JAFRUE010000002.1, read as the reverse complement.
AACTGGTTTTATGGATAAACACGCGATGATGGAAAACCTTGCCCGTGAGTTAAGTAAAAAGGACAGCTTCAACGGGGCCTGGCTCTACGCCGAAAAGGGCGAGATCGTGTCCAAGGGTGTTCTCGGCTTCCGTGACCCGGTGGATACGCTGCCGATCACAGAGGACTCGATCTTCCAGCTGGCCTCGGTCAGCAAGACGTTCACATCGGCAGCGGTCATGCTGCTGATACGGCAGGGACTTCTCTGTCCGGAGGACGAGATCACGAAGTTTTTCCCGAAGATCCCATGTCCGGGCGTGACGGTCCGGCATCTGCTGACCCACACAAGCGGTATTCCCGATTACTTTGACGACGCGGACTGGTTCATCAAGATCTGGAAGGAAGAAAAACGGGTGCCCGGTAATGACGAGATTTTACGCTTTCTCCAGGAAACGAAGGCGAAACCGTACTTCGCCCCGGGGGAAGGCCTGCATTACTCCAACACCGGCTACAACCTGCTGGCGCTGCTGGTGGAACGGCTTTCCGGTGTTCCCTATGAAGAGTTCCTGCAGAAGAACATCTTTGGACCCGCCGGCATGAACTCTACCCACTGCTGCCATATACGCAGAGACGGCATTCCGTTTGAAAATTACGCTCAGGCGACAGTGTATGATGATGGAAAATGCGTAGCTGACATCGACTCAACAGAAGAAGGCGACGTGGTCGCCTTTGACGGTCTGAACGGCGACGATTATGTGTATACCAACATCTTTGACATGTTTAAATGGGACAGGGCACTGCGTGAGGGCAAGGTGCTGACAAAGGAAGAACAGGAACTCATGTACACCCCCGGGAAGCTAAACAGTGGCGAGGATGCTGTTTACGACGAGGACGATGAGCTTGGCTACGGTTTCGGATGGGCTGTCGGTCATGACGAAGAGCTTGGGCTCGTCGTCAGCCACAGCGGCGGCATGCCTGGCGTCTCTACCTGGTTTGAGCGTTTTATCGACGCGGACAGGGTTCTTGTGATACTCAGCTGCCGGGACTACAGGGACGCCAGAGCGTATTTGGGCTACTGGGATGGAATGGAAGCGATCGTAAGAGGAAAGGAGCCCAAGCCCCTCGTCTCCATCGAGGATCTCGCGATCATGAATCCGGACAAGTCGAAATGGGAGAACTACTGCGGCAAATATGAGCATCCCGAGGACGCGGATTTCATCATTGACACAGTTTACATGAAAGACGGCGAACTGTACGCTAAGGCCGTTGACGATGATGACGAGCTGGAATTCCGCCTTTATCCTATTGGACAGAACGAGTTCGGAAGAAAAGAAGGTATGATCAGGCTCACGTTTGACGATGGCTGCGTGGTGTACAACGATTTCGCCTGCAAAAAGCTGTGAACGAATACTATTTATAACAAATACCGGCCGGCTGCAGTATGCAGCCGGCCGGCTTTTTTAAAGTCAATCCAGTGAGGCAGATGCGGCATTCAGCCGGGGATGGATCAGTGCTCAACGAGATTCTTCAGCGAGCCATTATGCGTGAAAGCATAGAGGTTTTCACCGGCAACGCGTACAAAACGCTCGCGGGTCTCCGGCAGAGAGAAACCGCCGGCGGCGTGCGGCGTGATGAGGACAGCGGGATCGTCCCACAGTGAATCATTCGGCGGAAGCGGCTCCGGCTCGGTTACGTCAAGACCGACACCGCCCAGAAGGCCTTCAGCCAGGACAGCTTTAAGGCCGGCAGGATCAATAGCGGAACCGCGGCCGACGTTCAGCAGATAGCTGCCGGGCTTCATGAGGCGCAGACGGCGTTCATCGAGAAGATGCGCGGTGTCCGCAGCCCCCGGCAGGACCATTGCGACGATGTCCGCGCGGGGAAGGACCCGGTCCAGATCGTCGACCGTAAACTGCTCGTCGAAGTATTCCGGTTTATCTTTCAGATGCTTGCGTACACCGATGACGTAAGCGCCCATCGCTTTGACCTTGCGGGCGTAATCTGTCCCGATGTCGCCCATGCCGAGAACCGCGATGGTCGAGCCCTCAACGGAGATGTTGCGGTCGATTTTTTTCCAAAGATGCTGCTCCTGTTGGATGCGGTACGGGCCGATGTGGCGGATCAGTGCAAAAGTCAGAGCGATCATGTGCTCGGAAACGGTCAGACCGTATGTGCCGCTTGCGTTGGTGAGCTGCACTGCGGAAGGCAGCGAACCGGGATCCGCATACGGATTGGCACCGGCGGAATTAAGCTGCATCCATTTCAGATGAGCGGCTTTCTGAACGCGCGGGAGAGGAAGATTGCCGATGATGACATCCGCGTCTGCGACAGCCGCCGCGGCTTCGGCACCAGCCGGGTCGAGCTTTGTAACGTCGACGAATTCGCATGTATAATTGCCGTCAGAAGCTTTCTCCGCGAGATAATCGAGATGACGCTGTTCCAGAGGAACCGCGATCACGATTTTGCATTTGTTCATAGATGTGTCCCCTTTCTGTATATTCATAAGACAACTATAACCCAGACACGACCGCTTGTCAAGAATTCCGTGCAGCGGGCTTATGGCGGCGATCCGGCAGAAAAGTCCGGACCAGCCGGCGCATTCTGTCGGCCTTGACTGCGCCTCCGAGTACCATCTGCAGCATGATTTTAGGCATCACAAGAAAATCGTGGTCGCCGCCGTCCTTATAGGAATCATCGGTCGTCACGAGCAGATTCCGGCCGGCGCGGAGCCCGATGCCTGCATAATCACGCAGTTTTTCGACCTGTTTATTATAGTACTGCGGATCGTAAAGCATACCCATGTGTTCATGAATGTATTTCTGCGAGACGAGATAATCAGGGCGGTAGAGGCGGCCGCTGCAGCTGATGTGCGTGGGTGAAGGCTCGGCAGTGAGACCGAGCATTTTGTATATTAATGAAAGGATCAGTTCGTTCTTGGAATCACGGGGCGATCCGTCAGCGTAGGTGTTGGATTTCTGCAGGACAGCGGCCTGGCAGAAAGGGAAGAGCTGTTGGAGCAGGCGGCGGATGGCGTGTTCTTCGCGGCGCTGTTCAACGGAAAATTCCCGAAGCTCGGCACGCAGAGTGCGGAGACGGCGTTTGACTTCCTGCTTGCGCCTGTGGAATGCCAGAGCTCTGGGGACGTCATCATTTTTGATTTTGCGCTGTTTGCGGACGCCGTCGACTTGGAATTGCCAGTAGTAATAATCGTATTTGCCGCGCTTTTTATGCGAAATAGAACCGGCTGGGAAGGTCCCGAGCTCATATTCGAGGCAGAAAATCTCATATCCGTGGTGCGCCGGCAGGTCTGCATCACTGCCGAATGCATCTGTCAAAAGGTGCCGGATGTCCTGCAGCAGAATCTCCGGACCAGGCTTTTTCTGCAAATAGGAAGAATAATCCGGCTGCGTTTCATTCAGGATAGATACTTGTTCAGACACTTGCAAATCGATGCCTCCTGTTTTTGATCTTGCTTTCAGAATAACACAGATTCAATCAGTATTGACTTTCCAAATAGTAAACATTAAGCCCGGTTTTATACAGCTTGTTAACTTTTTGAGCAAATACTGTGGGTTTTATTTGATTCTAAATGAATTAAAGTGTTTATGCTCGTTTGATTGGCACGCTCCTCCGTGGAAACGCTCATCCATTCCGTAGAAAAAGCGTGCCAATTTGAATGGAGAAGGCAGTGGGAACAGTATCGTAACCATTTTTGGTACGCTCCTCCGTGGAAACGCTCATTCATTCCGCAGAAAAAGCGTGCCAATTTGAACGGAGAAGGCAGTGGGAACAGTATCGTAACCATTTTTGGCACGCTCCGCAGTGGATATTCGCATTCATTCCGCAGAAAAAGCGTGCCAATTTGAACGGAGAAGGCAGTGGGATCGGCATCGTCACCCTGTTTGGCACGCTCCTCCGTGGAAACGCTCATTCATTCCGCAGAAAAAGCGTGCCAAACTGTAGCTGCAGAAACTGTAGCGGCAGAGGAACCAGAAACAGAAGCAAGCCCCTGCCTTGACAAAAGTACAGCTGGCAAAACACCGCTTGTTTTTTTCGGTAAATTACGATACAATCGTATTCGGAATTTCAGAATCAGGAGGTCACAACCGATGAAACATGAAATCAACGTGTTCGACTATGCAAACGATATTACAAAGGCGATCGCCAAGGGAGTGCTGCTCAACACTTTCGCGGACGGCCGTTTCAATACGATGACGATCGGCTGGGGGTCGCTCGGGATCGAATGGAACAAGCCCATTTTTACAGCGTATGTGCGGGAGAGCCGCTTCACGACGCAGCTGCTGCGCAGGAACGAGGCGTTCACGATCAGTGTGCCTCTGGGAGAATATGACAAAAGCGTCCTCGGACAGGCGGGTTCATTGACGGGATGGAAGATCGATAAGGAAAAGGATCTTGCCATTACGCTGGAGGATGCGGCTGTCAACGGTGTCCCGGTCATCAAGGAGTTCCCGCTGACGCTCGAGTGCCGTGTCATTTACAAAAAAGAGCAGCCGATTGCGGAGATCGCGATCGAGGGCATTGAGCAGAGGATGTATCCGCCGGATGAGCCGGATCCGTATGCCGGCCGGAACAATTCGCCCCACACAGAATACATCGGTGAAATCGTCGCGGCCTACATTATCGAAGAATAAACAATTAGAGTTGATCACAAACCGCAATTCATAAAACGTAACCGTAAAAAGAGTTTTTCAATTAACAGGAGGAACCTATGGAACTCGCAAGAAGAAAAGACGTACCGGAAGAACTGAAATGGGATCTGAGCCTGATCTACAAAACGGAAGAGGATTTCCAGGCGGATCTTGAGGCGGCTAAGCAGCTGGCCGACAAGATCGAGCAGGCTTATCCCGGCAAACTGAACGACCCGGACCGGATCGTAGCCTGCCTCACGGACTATGAGGAGCTTGAGAAGAAACTCGGACTGCTCAGCACTTATACGAGCCTGGCTGTTTCCGTCGACTACTACGATACCGCGAACCTCGAGAAGAACGAGCGGATCTCCGCGATGTATGCCGAGATCGCGAGCCGCATGAGTTTTATCGACAGTGAGATCCTGCAGGCAGACGATACCGTTCTGGATCATGCGATCGACAAGGCCGCCGGCTGCAGGAATTATCTGAAGGATCTGCGCCGCCGCAAGCCTTATCAGCTCACTCCGGAGACGGAGAAGGCGATGGCCGCGCTTTCACAGAGCTTTGAGACGCCGTACAATGTCTACAACATGGCTAAGATCGCGGATATGCAGTTCCCGTCCTTTACCGCGGGCGGCAAGGAGTATCCGCTCGGCTATTCTCTTTTTGAGGACGACTATGAATACGAACGCGATACGGAAGTCCGCCGCGCCGCTTTCAAGGCGTTTTCCGACAAGATCCGCCAGTATGAGAACGTGACGGCGGCCGCGTACAACGCGCAGGTTACGACGGAGAAAGTCATGTCCAGACTCCGCGGCTTCAGTTCGGTTTTTGACTACCTGCTGTTTGAGCAGAAGGTCACGCGCGAGATGTACGACCGCCAGATCGACCTGATCACAAGCGAGCTGGCACCGCATATGCAGCGCTACGCACGCCTCCTGCAGAAAAAATACGGCCTCGACAAGATGACTTTTGCCGACCTCAAACTGCCGGTGGACCCGGATTATGATCCGCGCCTGACCGTCGAGAAAGCCAAGGATTATGTAAAGAAAGGCCTGTCCATCCTCGGAGAGGACTATACCTCCATGATCGAAGAAGCTTTCACCGACCGCTGGATCGATTTCGCGAAGAACCAGGGCAAGGAGACCGGCGGCTTCTGCGCGAGCCCGTACGGCCGAGGCTCTTTCATCCTGCTTTCCTGGAACGACCGGATGGCTGACGTTTTCACCGTCGCGCACGAGCTCGGACACGCGGGTCACTTCCGTCACGCGAACGGACATCAGTCCCTGTTCGACACGGACGTCTCGACATATTTTGTGGAAGCTCCGTCCACGATGAACGAGCTCCTGCTGGCGCAGTATCTGCTGAAAACAAGCGACGATCCGAGATTCCGCCGCTGGGTACTCTCCTGCCAGATCGGCAATACCTATTATCACAATTTCGTGACGCATCTGCGGGAAGCCTGGTATCAGCGCGAAGTCTACAAGATCATCGATGAAGGCGGTTCCGTCAACGCAGAGACGCTTTCCGATATCTTCCGCAAGAACCTTGAGACGTTCTGGGGCGACGCGGTCGAGTTGAACGAAGGTGCTGAACTCACATGGATGCGGCAGCCGCATTACTATATGGGACTGTATTCCTATACGTACAGTGCAGGCCTGACGGTCGCGACCGAGACGGCGCGCCGCATCGAGAGAGAAGGCCAGCCGGCCGTAGACGACTGGAAGAAAGTACTGGATGCCGGTTCCACACTGGATCCTGCCGGCCTTGCGAAGCTTGCGGGCGTCGACATTACGACGGACGAGCCGCTGCGTGACACGATCCGTTACATCGGCGGGATCATTGACGAGATCTGCCGCCTGACAGAAGAGATCAACGGAATCACGGTCTGACGGGGCAACACACTCCGGCATCGGAATTCACGATTTGTTCACATTGCTTTTAAGGTTGATTTAACCTGGCTCCTTTATACTGTGCTTGTCTCCTTGAGAGAGGGGGCAGGCACAGATATGAAAGGAGTCATTTTTATGAGACATAAAAAAACCAGGTTCTGGATATCGATACTTGCGGGAATCATGACGCTGATGCTGCTGGCTGGCTGCGCCGTCATTCCGGGAACAGCGGAGAAAACGACGGCAGAAACTTCCGCAGCGAGTGAAATAATAGACACGTCGGCTGCTGATGCACAGTCCGAAACTGAAAGTTCAGCAGCGGACAGCCCTGCGGTTGGTGACGAATCTATAACGGACAGCGAATCCAAAACAATAACCGTTGAGGACAACAAGACTGAAGAGATTACAGAAGCCGGCACTTACACTTTTACCGGCAGTGCTGAGAACTTCTCGATCCGGGTAAACGTGGATAAAGAAGAGAAGGTCTGGATCGTTCTGGACAGCGTGACGGTCACCAACGAAGATGCTCCGGTGATCTACGTGGTTTCTGCGGACAAGGTGCATGTGGTCACAAACGGTTCTTCCATGCTGACAGTGACAGGTGTTTTTGCGGCTGACGGTGAAACCAATCTGGATGCGGTGATTTTCGCCAAAGATGATCTTGAGCTTGAAGGCGACGGGGAGCTGACGATCGTATCGACAAAGGCAAACGGTATTTCGTGCAAGAACGATCTGGAATTTACAGGCGGGACCTACAGGATCGAGAGTGCGGAAGACGCGATCGAAGCAGAGGATTCCATCACGATCACAGACGGGACATTTACGATCACAAGCGGCAAAGACGCGATTCATTGTGAGAATGATGAGGACGATGCGGCCGGGAGCATCGAGATTTCAGGCGGAACCTTTGCGATCGTGGCAGCGGATGACGGCGTGCAGGCACAGACGACGCTTACGATTAACGGCGGAGAGCTGAATATCACGGCGGCGGAAGGCCTGGAAGCGACGTCCGTTGAGATCAACGATGGAATGATTTCTGTTTCGGCTTCGGATGACGGAATCAATGCGACAGATAAGAGCTCAGCCTGCACAGTTGAGATCGTGATCAACGGCGGCGAGATCTACGTCTCGATGGGCGCCGGTGATACGGACGCGATCGATTCGAACGGAAATCTGTATATCAACGGCGGTACGGTCAATATTACGGCCCAGTCTGCGTTCGATTACGACGGGATCGGCCAGTTGAACGGCGGAACGGTCATCGTCAACGGTTCGCAGATCACTCAGCTCAGCAATTCCATGATGGGCGGTGGATTCGGCGGAATGGGCGGTATGCGGCCGTAAAAACAGAAAGGAAAGAGGCGTTTAACAATGAGGAACATCAAGTGGTATAAGCATATGATCACTGTCATCGCGTGTCTGACTGCAGCGGCAATGCTTGTCGGATGTGTCGGAGAAATCCATACGGCAGATGATGGAATCAGCGAAACGACTGTGAATGAGAGCAGTACGGTATCGGCAGACATTCAGGAGAAAAAAACAGAGGAAGTGTCTGAAGAAATGCCAGGAGAACCTCCGGAGGGACAGCCCGGTGATGATACCGGGGGACAGATGCAGCCCGGGCAGATGCAGCCCGGACAGATACCTGGCGGGATGATGCCCGGAGGCACGTTGCCGGATGGCACGCAGCCGGGCACGGAGTCCGGACAGGACTTTGGTCCGCAGGACGGTCAGGGCAGCATGCAGGGCGGCTATGGTTTTGGACCGCAGAGCGGAATGCAAGGAGGTATGCAGCCAGGACAGGGCGGTCAGGGCGGCATGCCGGGCCAGATTCCGGGCCAGACATCGCAGGTGACGGATTATGTTTCGGTCAATATGGATGCAAGTGAGGTTTTCAGCGACAGAGACTTGGAGCAGACGGCTGATACTTCTGCTGCGAAGAAGATCGCAGCTGCTGACGGGCAGACTGTTGAGATCACGGAAGAAGGCATCTATGTGCTGAGCGGAAAGGCGGAGAATTTCACTGTCAAGGTCAATGCCGCAGACGAGGCGAAGGTTCAGCTGGTGCTCGACGGCCTGAACGTCACGAACGATAGTTTCCCGGTCATTTACGTGGTTTCTGCGGATAAGGTCTTTGTGACGACGGCAAAAGCGTCTGACAATTCGCTGGCCGTGACCGGAGATTTCGTCAAAGACGGAGATACCAAAACGGACGCGGTCATCTTTGCGAAAGATGACCTGACGCTGAACGGTCTCGGAACTCTGAACGTGAATTCAGCTGCCGGCAACGGCATTACCTGCAAAGACGATCTGAAGATCACAGGAGGATCGTATGTTATCACAAGCACTAAAGACGCGATTGAAGCTAACGATTCGGTTTCGATCTACGATGGGACTTTCCGGATCGTGACAGATAAGGATGCGATCCACTGCGAAAACGACGATGATGATACAGTCGGACATGTCGCAGTTTACGGCGGTTCATTCAGTATCAGCGCAGCTGACGACGGGATCCAGGGAACGAGTTATACTCTGATCAATGGGGGACAGTTTGATATCACTGCCGCGGAAGGCATCGAGGGAACCGTTGTTGAGATCAACAGCGGAACGATCACAATTGCCGCGTCTGATGACGGGATCAATGCTTCCGACAAGAGCTCTGCGTACTATCCGTTTATCGTGATCAATGACGGAACGATCAAGATCACGATGGGTCAGGGCGATACAGATGCACTGGATTCAAACGGCGGACTGATCATCAACGGCGGCACGATCGATATCACAGCTCAGTTTGCGTTCGATTACGACGGGATCGGTCAGCTGAACGGCGGGACGGTGACGGTAAACGGTTCTGAAGTCACCCAGATCGGGAACTCCATGATGGGAGGAGGATTCGGCGGCCAGGGCGGCATGAACGGCGGCTTTGGCGGCGGAATGGGTGGTTTCGGAGGTCCCGGCGGACATCATTAAAGCTTTCATATATCTTCCACATAAACTTAGCCTCCGGCTGATCGGATCAGCCGGAGGCATTCTTTTTTATGTTTCGGTCGGGGACAGATCTCAGCCCTGCAGGATCTTTACATACACTCTACGTGTACGGCTGCCGTCGTATTCAAGAAAATAAATACCCTGCCAGGTCCCGAGCAGTAGGCGTCCTTCGTGCAGGATCACGGTCTCGGAGAATCCCATCATTGAGCTTTTGAGATGCGCCGCGCTGTTGCCTTCGTAGTGGCGGTATCCGTCTTCCCATGGCACGATTTTGCCGATTTCTTTTATAAAATCAGCCTGGACGTCCGGATCAGCGTTTTCATTGATCGTGACAGCGGCAGTGGTATGTGGAATAAAAACCGTGCAGAGTCCTTCGCGGACGCCGGACGCGGTGACGATCGCCTTGATCTTGTCCGTGATATCGATCATCTGAGTGTGTTCGTGGCTGCTTACCCGGAAGCAGTACAGCCCGCTGCCGAGATCTTCATAATCGTACATAACTGTCCCTCCTGTTCTATAATCTGCTGCGGATGAAATCCCGCAGCATTTCGGTGCTGTGCAGTGATTCACAGAGCCCAAATCGCTGGCGGAGCACATCGCCGCCGAAGTCATGGATCAGGATCCCGCGCGTGATCAGATCGGCGAGTTCGTCAAGCAGCCGGGCTGCCGCACGGTCATAATATTCCGGAAAAAAACCTTGCAGGAACGCCTTGTCGAGCCGGAAAAGCTCTGTCGCCGCCAGAGCATATTCGTATTCGATCGGAGCCAGGCACGCGTCCCCGAAATCCAGGAGGCTGATGCGATTCCCGTCGATCAGAATATTGTCTTCATTCAGATCACCGTGGACAAAGACGAAGGATTCCGGCTTCCAGACGGTCTCGCAGAGTCCGGCGATAATGCGGAGCCGGTCTTCGCGGAAATCTTCCGGGAAAGGATCCCACCGTTTGCCGCGTTCCGGATCAAGGATCACGTCGATATTGTTGAAGATCTCGCAGGGCGTGTTCAGCGGGGCGAGAAGCCGGCGGAGACTGCGTGCAAATGCTGTTTTGGCCGGATCCGGGCTGTAACCGACAGAATCTGCCGCTGCGGGAACTGTACCGGAAACTGCTGCAGGAACTGTCTTAGTATGATCTGGCATCGGCCAGATCTCCCTGAAAGCTTTGCCCGGGCAGCGAGACTGCACCAGGTAGCGAAAATCGTAACGGTCGTGCAGGATACCTGTCGCGATCACTTCTGGGACGGAAACGCCAGCCTTACGGCTGCGCTGCATCGCGAAGATCTCGGTATCGCAGTCGGCAGACTGATCAAAGCCCGCTTCAGCCGGCGCATAGATCTTGAAGACCATTTCTCCGACAGCAAAGACCGCGTTTGTACCGGGTGTCAGATGTTCCGGTTCACTGAACGGGAGGCTGTGGATCCTGCAGATCTCCTGAATGAGCGGCTTAAACAGCCCGATATCCTGGAAGATACGTCCCCAGCTGTCCCATCCGGCGATTTCCCCGGCAAAAAGCACTTTCTTCCTTCTGGCAGCGGGTGCCTCAGAACGCAGTAATGTCATAACAGATTACTCCTGTTTTTGTTTTGTACCATTATATAGGCGCGGATGCCGGTCTGTCAATAAAAAACCGGCGGTATCCCTGGCCGCCGGCGGCTTACGTCAAAAGGTTTACATGAATTTCTGGATCGCTTTCTGGAATTCCTCCACAGCGTGAGTATCGCCGTCCTCGATGGCGTGATAGATGCAATGGGAAATATGCTCATTGATGATCTCTTTGCCGAGACCGTTCAGCGCCGAGCGGATCGCGGCGATCTGTACGAGAACGTCAGCGCAGTCGATGTCTTCCTCTATCATCCGTTTCACGTAAGCCAGATGGCCGCTGATACGGTTAATGCGGTTGATCTGACGCTTTTTTTCCTCCGGGGAATGGTAGTGAGAGTGTGAGTGCTCATGATGCTCATCGATGTTCAGGGTTTCTTCGGACATAATGTGACTCCTCTTTCTGTTTTATCTGGAACAAGTATACCATAAGACCGTGCAGGATTCAATCGGACCGGCTGTTATCCGCGCTGTGCACGGTAGGGAATGGGATCCTGCCGGGAAAGGGGAAGCTCCAGACGGCATTCCCTAAGCAAGGCCTCATCGCTTAAAATGCTCTCGGCAGGCCCGTCAGCGCGGATGCTGTGGCCGTCCAGCAGAATAACACGCTCACATGTCTCCAGCACCAGATCCAGATCATGAGAAGCGATCAGCTTCGTTTCCGGCATCTGGTTGAGCAGCCGGATCAGCGTCCGGCGGTTATAGGGATCCAGGGCGTTGGATGGCTCGTCCATCAGGAGCAGCCCCGGTTTCATCGCAAGGACCACGGCAAGGCAGACCATTCGTTTCTCTCCGCCGGAGAGCTTGTAATTCTGACGGAGCCTGAGATGCTCAATGCCTGTGCGGGAAAGAGCCTCATCCACGGCGGCTTCAACTTCTTCGCTGCTCAGCCCGTAGTTGCGGGGAGCAAAAGCGATGTCATCATAAACCGTCGGCAGGAAGAGCTGGCTGTCGGAATCCTGCAGGAGGTAGCCGGTCTTGCGGCGGATCTGCGGCAGGCTGTTTTTCTCCAGATCAAGCCCGTGCAGACGGATGATTCCGCTGTGGGGAATCAGACTACAGAGCGCACCAAGGAGAGTCGACTTGCCGGAACCGTTCGCGCCGATCAGTCCGACAGCTTCACCTTCGCGGATCGTCAGGTCCAGGCCGGAGAGGACAGGTGTGTTTTTGTCGTAGGAGCAGCCTGCGTCCAGCAGTTCCAGAATCGCAGGCGCATTGGTTATATTCACAGACATGATCGGTATCCTTTCGTCAGACAATAAGACCGCCAAGTAGTGCGGCAACGTTGACCAGCCTGAAAAGCAGGAACAGGGCTGCCGCAAGGGGGAAGAACAGATAGTCCGCGGTGACTGCCCGCAGCTTTTCCGCATAGTAGAAATCTCCGGTAAAACCGCGCATCTGCATGCTCTGATAGAGCTCTGACGCGCGGTCCATGCTGCGCAGCAGGAGCTGCCCCAGAAAAGAACCCCAGGCAGAGATGTGGATACCTTTCTGTCCCGGCGCGCGCAGAGAATAGGCATTGACCATGGTGCCGGCTTCGGAAAGCAGCAGACTGATATAGCGGTACGTGATCAGGAGCATCGTGACAAGAAGCTTCGGAACGCGGAGCTTGCGCAGGGCGTAGCAGATCTTCTCAATGCCGGTCGTGGCGACGAGCAGGAAGGAAGCCATCAGGGAGAGTGTTCCTTTCAGCATCAGCGCCAGGAAGGAGACCATACCCTCAGAAACAGTCAGCCTTCCGATAGTTAAAATGGGGGCACGGTTCAGGATCGGATTCCATATCCCGACGGCAAGGATAAGGGGCAGGATATAGCGGAGTTTATAGAAACAGGTGCGCACCGGGATGCCCGCGGCCGCATAGCCGACGGCCGGGAAGATTACCATCGCGATCAGACCGCTCAGGCGGGTGTTCGGGAAAGACAGGACGATCCCTATGTACAGAAGTACGGTCAATAGTTTTGGAAGAGGATGCAGACGATGCATAGGGGAGCTGAGCCTGGCAAGCTCATCCATCCCCGCGAGCTCGTTCATCGCTCCGGTCATGGGGTTCATGGAAATCTCCTTAGTGTTAACAGCCGGCGGTAATAAGCTGCGGATCAAAAACAGAACGGCAGGATGCCGTATGACATCCTGCCTATTATACTCCATATTTGCAATACAGGCAAGCCCGCCCGGTTTATGCCTCAGCCGCTTTCCGCCTGCGGTAGAAACCGGCCGCGGCACTGATTCCGATCGCGACACCCGCGACGATCAGTGAACCGACGATACCGGAGACAGAAGTACCCACGGCATTCTCTTCGTCATTCGCGAAGGCGTAGTCAGGCAGAAAAGCTGTCTTTTCCTGAACAGCCTCGGCCGCTTCGGATACGCTTCCCGATTTGCCGTAATTTTCTTCGTCCAGACCCATATTGGCATTGTATCCGGCCTCTTCGTTTCCGAAGAGCGCCCATTCCAGACCGTCCGGATGACTGCTCGCAAACTGCGAACCGATACCGCCGACAAGAAGCGCAAAGACCGCCAGACAGATCAGGACTTTCCTGACGGACCAGGAGGCCGGCTTGGTCTCACGATCACCGACGACTTCAAGGAGTTCCGGCCTGGTCTGATAGACAAAGACAAGGACCGCAGCGGTGATCAGGCCTTCCACAAGGCCGATGGCCAGATGAATCGGCTGCATGAGAGCCGCAAACGCGCCGAAGGAGAGTTCCGTGATGCCGGACGCAAGTGTCTCCAGGCAGACCGAGAAAGCACCGAGCTGCAGCGTGACGATACATCCGATGATCGACGCGACGATCAGACGGATACGGGTGCTGCCCCATTTCGCCCGCATAATCGGACGGTAGATCAGGAAATACCCGACAAAGCATCCGTAGAAAGCCATGTTCCAGATATTTGCGCCGAGCGCCATCAGACCTCCGTCAGCGAAGAACAGACACTGTATGGCCAAAACGACGATCATCGAAAGGAAGCCGCCGTACGGACCCAGTAAAGCCGAGAGCATCAGACCGCCGCAGAGGTGGCCGGAGGATCCCGTACCGGGGATGGTATAGTTGATCATCTGTCCCGCAAAGACGAGTGCTGCCATGACGCCCATGGTCGGCAGCTTGACGGATTCCGTGTCCTTTCTCAGATTGTGAATGGATATGCCGGCAGCTGTCCCGGAAGCGACGTACATGGTAGCCGCAACCGCAGGCGCCAGCAAAGCATCTGCCATATGCATAATGATTCCTCCTTCAGTATTTATGACAGTATGGTAGCACAATAATACAGGCCGCGGAAGCCCCATGGGGGGATGCTTTTTGCAAAAGAATGCAGAACAAGGCCGGATGAGGCCGAATGTGCCTTGCTTTTTCCGGGACATCGTACTACAATAACGACTTGAAGACGTTTTCAGGAGGACATGATGAAGATTACGATTCAGGGATATAGCGGTGCCGGTAAATCGACGCTGGCGGATACGCTCGGCAGGATGCTCGGACTGCCCGTCCTGCATCTGGACAGCCTGAACTTCTCAAGCGGATGGGTTGAGCGGGACAGTGAAGATATGAAAGAAGATATCCGCCGCTTTATGGACGAAAACGCAGAGACAGGCTGGGTCATCGACGGCAATTACAAGAGTAAGCTCGGAGAACGCCGTCTGGAAGAGGCGGACAGGATCCTGCTGCTCACACCTAACCGCTTTGCCTGTTTTTTCAGCGTGATGGGGCGGTATTTCAAGTACCGCGGTTCGACCAGACCCGATATGGCGGAAGGATGCCCGGAGAAACTGGACTATGCTTTTGCGAAATGGGTCCTGATCGACAGCCGCAAGACAGCCCCTGCCCGGTATAACTATATCGAAAAACTGTATCCGGATAAAACGCTCCGTCTCAGGACGATCCGTGCGATCCGTACGCATGACTGGGAAAAAGAATTTGCAGATCAGAAAACGGAAGCCCGTAAATAACAGAATCTCAGGAGATACGGCAGTATGTTCCGACTAAAGGATTTCGATATCTTTGACAGAAAGAATGAATACAATTACATCCATACAGCGAACGGGGATCTGAGCTATCTGAAACTGACGCTCCCGCTGATTGTGGAGACGGTTCTGCGGAATCTGATGAATACGGTCAGCGTTTATATTCTGGGCCGTTTTTCGGACAATTCCGTCGCTTCCGTAGGTGTTGCATCTCAGATCATTAACGCGGTAACGCTGTTCTATTCCGTGATCGGAACAGGTGTAACCGTCGTCATCAATCAGAATCTTGGAGCAGGCAACCATGAGGTCGGCCGTAAAGCTGCCGCGATTGGTATTACGGTATGCGCGGCTCTTGCCGTGATTCTGGGAGCTCTTGCAAATGTATTCGCTGTGCCGGTCCTTAAGCTGCTGCAGCTGGAAGACGCGCTGCTGCCCGAGGCTGTCATTTATCTGCGGATTGTTGCGGGGATTTCGATCTTTCAGGCCATTATGACTGCGATGATGGCAGTCTCAAGAGCTTACGGCAATACTCTGTTTCCTGTTGTCGTGTCCATTCTGATGAACGTCCTGAACGCGATCGGCAGCTACCTGGTCATTATCCGGCCTTTTGAGACTCCGCTCACAGGCGTGTCAGGCGTCGCGGTTGTCCGGGTCATCAGCGAAGCCATCTCGTGTCTCGTCATGGCAGGATTTCTCCGGAAACTGGCGATCGGGGTCCGTTTCCGCGAGAAAGGCGTGTATTCTTTCAAAATCACGAGGGATATTCTCAGTATCGGAATCCCGAGCGGAGTACAGGGTTTTTCCTATACCTTCTCACAGCTCGTTTCCACATCGATTCTGGCGGTGATCGGCGCGGCTGCCATTTCCGCAAAGATATATGTGGAGAATATCGTTGTATATTCCTATCTGCTCGGAATGGCGCTGGGGCAGGGAAACGGTCTGATGGTGGCAAGGCTCATCGGACAGAAAAACACCGATCTTGCGCGGAGGATGACGTACCGGAATCTGATCATCACAGTTGTACTGAACGGAATCTTTGCCGGATGCATCGCGCTTGCAAGGTACCCGCTTCTCAGTGCATTTACGGATGAAGTGAAAATCATTCAGCTTGCGGCTGTCGTCATGGTCATCGACGTGATCGTAGAGCTCGGACGCGGCATGAACCACGTAATGCAGAGCGCTCTGAGCGCGACGGGAGACGCCAGATACACGATGATCGTTAATGTTATCTGCAGCTGGGGTATCGCAATACCGTTTGCCTGGCTTTTCGGAGTTAAACTGGGCATGGGGCTTACGGGATGCTGGATTTCCTTCGCGATGGACGAAGTAATCCGGGGAACGCTGAACGTCCTGCGCTGGCGTTCCGGCAAATGGAAGACAAAAGCGCTTGTATAAAAAACAATCAGACAGTCAGGAGCATAGAAAGGAGGCGTAACGGATGCCGCAGCAGCTGACTTTTAACCGTGGAGTCCGGGACGGACTCCCGATCGGACTCGGATATCTGTCCGTAAGCATCGCGCTGGGGATCATGGCGGCCGGTAAAGGCATGCCGCTCTGGGGCGCGGCTCTTTTTGCGGGCATCTCCATGACAGGCACCGGTGATCTGGTCGGAATCAACCTGCTCGCCATCGGCGGCGGACTGATCGAGATGATCTGCGCGATCGCGGTCATCAATGCCCGCTACATGCTGATGTCCCTTTCCCTGACGCAGAAACTCCCCGAAGACATGCCGATGTGGAAACGGCTCCTGATCGCTTTCGGCAACACGGATGAAGTTTTTGCAGTGGCTTCGACACAGGTCCGCCCGCTGACTTTTTCCTATATGATGGGACTGATACTGCTGCCTGTCGTCGGCTGGACAGGCGGGACCGTTATCGGAGAAGCCGCCGGGAATCTTTTCACCGGCACACTGATCGCCGCAATGAATATCGCAATCTATGCCATGTATATCGCGATCATCATTCCGGCTGCGCGCAAGAGCATGTCGGTGCTTCTGGTGGTTCTCACGGCAGCGGGGCTCTCCTGTCTGCTGACCTATCTGCCGGGGAAACCTATCGGCGACGGCTGGATCATTATTATCGCAGGCGTTACTGCGTCCGCGCTGGGAGCGCTCCTTTTCCCCAGAAAGGAGGACGCGTGATGGATACCGGATATATGCTGGCCGGGATCCTGGTCATGAGCGGTGTGACATATCTGATCCGTGCGCTTCCGATCGCACTGGTGAGGCGCAGGCTTAAAAGCCGTTTCCTGCTGTCGCTCCTGTATTATCTGCCGTATGGAGTGTTGTCGGCGATGATCTTCCCGGCGGTCTTCACCTGCACCGGGAACGTGCTGGCCGCAGCGATCGGAACGGCGGCTGCCGTAATCCTTTCTTTCTTCTGGCCGAATCTGCTGCTGGTCGCAGTCGTCGCGGTCGCGGCAGTGCTGATCGCGATGTGAGCGATTTCCGGCCGGCTTGACAATGATCGGAAAAAGGTCTACAATGTGACCATGAAGATGGTGCGTGTTTACACAGGGAGGATTAAAAATGAAACTTGGATTTATCACATCGATTCTGGACGGATGGAACTATGAAGAAGTGATCGACATCGCGCACGGTATGGGCTTCCAGTGCCTTGAGGTCGCCTGCTGGCCGCAGGGCAAAGCCGAACGCCGCTATGCCGGCGTTTCCCATATCGACTGCGAGAGAGTCCTTGAGGACGACGCGTATGCAAGGCATATTCTGGACTACGCGGCGGAGAAGGATATCGTAATCAATTCTCTTGCCTATTATCCGAATCCGCTCGATCCCGATCCGGAGAAGAGCGCGGCCGTGCTGGCGCATCTTAAGGCCGTGATCCTGGCGAGCGAGAAGCTCGGTGTCGGGATGGTGACGACTTTTGTCGGACGCGATCAGACGAAGAATGTCGAAGAGAATCTGGAGCTGGTCAAGGCTTACTGGCCGCCGGTGCTCGCATTTGCTGCTGAACACGGGGTCAAGGTCGGCATCGAGAATTGTCCCATGCTGTTCGGACCGGATCAGTGGCCGGGCGGACAGAATATCATGACCACACCCGTAATCTGGCGCAAGATCTATGAAATGATCCCGGACGCGAATTTCGGACTGAATTATGATCCGTCCCATTTCGTATGGCAGATGATGGATTATATGAAACCGCTCACCGAGTTCAAGGACAAGCTGTTCCAGGTCCATTTCAAGGACATCAAGCTGTATCCGGAGAAACTCGCCGAGGCCGGCGTAATGGCTTATCCGCTGGATTATATGGCGCCTAAGATCCCCGGACGCGGCGACATCGACTGGGGCAGATTCATCGCCGGGCTGAAAGCAATCGGCTATGAAGGGAATGTCTGCATTGAGGTCGAGGACCGGGATTATGAAGAGTCCCGTGAACGCATTCTCGCGAGCCTGACGGACAGCAAAAAGTACGTCGAGCAGTTCCTGTAAGCTTTTCGGTATCGGAAGACCGGGAGGAATGCATCATGTTTAAGAATATCGGACACAAAATCAAAGTTTTCGCCAAGATTCTCTGCTGGATCGGGATTATCTGCTCGGTCCTGTTCGGAGTGATGGTCATGTTCGGCAGCGCGGGAGCGACAGAATTCGTTTCACAGTATGGACAGCAGTACGGTCAGCATGTGGTCATTTCAGGCGGGTTTGCGATTTTTGTCGGCATTGTCATCATCGTCGTCGGCGTGCTCGCGTCCTGGATCGGATCCTTCATGACATACGGACTCGGCCAGTTGATCGAGAATACCGAAGAAATCAAAAAGTCGCTGGAGAAGTAACACGCGGCGGCGCAGTGAGGTGCAGCGAGCCCCGGAGCCTGAGGTTCCGGGGCTTTTTTGATGCAGGGAAGCCTTTGTCAAAATTGGCACGCTTTCTCGCGGATTGGACGGTGCTTTTTGCAAAAAAAGCGTGCCAAAAGCGAGAAAAGTCACAGTGCAGGGCGGCTCCTCTCAAAATTGGCACGCTTTTCCGTGGACCCGGGGAATGTTTTCTGTGAAAAAGCGTGCCAAAAGAGTACAGCTATATAAAAATGTGGTATAATAGAACAATAGATTTGCAGAAAGGATGTGGGCATGTGACAGACACGCTGCATTTTGATATACCGTATGGGCGAGGGACACTTCCGCTCGAGATTCCGGCCGGCCAGGTCGAGGGCGTACTGACTTCGCGGGTCGACGAGATCCGTTCGGACCGCGGCGAGGCTGAGATCGTCCGGGACGCGATGGCGCATCCGTACGGCGGCACGGCACTTAAAGAACTTGCGGCGGCTGCAAGCACATGTACCGTCATCATTTCCGATCATACCAGGCCGGTGCCGAGCAGGGTGATCCTGCCGCCGATGCTTACCGAGCTGCGTGAGGGCAACCCCGACATCGACATTACGCTGCTTGTGGCGACGGGCTGCCATCGCGGCACGACGGCCGCGGAGCTGGAGGCTAAGTTGGGGACGGAAATCTATCAGAATGAAAAGATCGTGGTGCATGACGCGACGGACCCGGACCGCAACGAGAAAATCGGTGTGCTTCCTTCCGGCGCGGATCTGATCATTGACAAGACCGCTGTCCACACGGACTTGCTTATAGCAGAAGGCTTCATTGAACCGCATTTCTTTGCCGGTTTTTCCGGTGGACGCAAGAGCGTGCTGCCCGGGATCTGCGACAAAGTGACGGTTTTCGGCAATCACTGCGCGAAATTCATCAACGATCCGGCCGCGAGGACGGGGATCCTTGCGGATAATCCGATCCATACCGATATGGTCAGCGCGGCGCGTCAGGCGCATCTTGCCTATATCGTCAACGTCGTCCTGGACGAGGGGCAGAGGGTCGCCGCGGCTTACGCAGGAGACCCTTTTGCGGCGCATGAGGCCGGATGCGGGATGGTGCTGCAGTATTTCCGCACCCGGGCAATACCCGCCGACATCGGGATCACTTCGAACGGCGGGGCACCGCTCGATCAGAACGTCTATCAGTGCGTTAAAAGCATGACGGCCGCAGAGGCGACCGTAAGGGACGGAGGTCCGATCATTATCTGCGCCGAATGCGCGGACGGGATCGGCGGAGACAGCTTCTACCGCGCGCTGCGGGACTGCAGGGACGCCCAGAGCCTCCTCGCGCAGATTTCGCAGGTGCCGCAGGCCGAGACGATCCAGGATCAGTGGCAGGTCCAGATCCTCGCGCGGATCCTGATCCATCATCCGGTCATTATGGTCACGCGGCCGGAGCTTGCTGAGGCAATCCATGAGATGAAGATGCATTACGCAGCGAATCTGCAGGAAGCCTTGCAGATGGCCCGCCGGATGGCCGCGGACAGCGGCTGCCGGGACACGCAGGAGCAGAAGATCACAGTTATTCCGAACGGGATTTCCGTGATCGTTACGGACTAAAGGAGAGATTCATATGGCAGAACAGAGAGAAAAAATCATTGTTAAGACCAGTATAATCGGCATAGTGGCCAATATAGCACTGGCGGCTTTTAAGGCGGCGGTCGGGCTGATTTCCCGCTCCATCGCGGTCGTTCTGGACGCGGTCAACAACCTCAGCGATGCGCTTTCATCCGTCATTACGATCATCGGGACCAAGCTCGCAAGCCGGCAGCCGGACAAGAAGCATCCCCTCGGACACGGCCGGATCGAGTATCTGACAGCCATGATCGTCGCGGGTCTGGTCCTGTACGCCGGTATCACTTCCCTGGTCGAATCGGTCAAGAAAATCATCCACCCGGAGGCGGCGGACTATTCGGCAGTGTCTCTGATCATCATTGCGGCGGCTGTCATCGTGAAGCTCTTGCTCGGTCGTTACGTCAAGAAAAAAGGCGAGGACGTTGACAGCCAGGCGCTCATCGCATCCGGATCAGACGCGAGCTTCGACGCGATTTTGTCTGCCTCGGTCCTTGCCGCCGCGGTCTTCTTCCTGATCACGGGAATCAGCGTAGAGGCGTATGTCGGCGTCCTGATCGCGGCTTTTATCATCAAGGCAGGCATCGAGATGATGATCGAGACATTGAACGATATCCTCGGTGCGAGGACAGACAAAGAGCTTACGGTCGCCATCAAGCAGACGATCTGCGAAGATCCGGAAGTGCTCGGCGCCTATGATCTTTTCCTCTACAATTACGGACCGGACAGAAATTACGGTTCCGTCCACGTGGAGGTCAGGGACACTCTGACGGCGAACGAGATCGACGCGCTGGACCGCCGCGTTCAGGCAAATGTTTATCTCAAGCATCACGTGATCCTGACCGGAGTCGGGATCTACGCTGTCAATATGAGTGACGACGAGGCCGGAACCATGCGCAGGAACGTCATCGAAAAAGTCATGGAGCACAGTTACGTCCTGCAGCTTCACGGCTTCAACGTCGATCTGCAGCAGAAAACGATGCGCTTTGACGTCGTGCTGTCGTTCGAATGCGACAGGGACGAAGCACTGCAGGAGATCTGTGAAGAAGTGCAGACAATGTATCCGGACTATAAGCTGTTCGTACAGCCGGATATCGACGTTTCAGAATAAAAAAAGCACGTGCCGTCCGAAGAGATCGTCTTCCGGGGCGGCACGTGTTTTTTATGTTTTAATCCAGGTCGCAGTATACGTAGTATCCCGTAGTGCAGGATATAGAGAACTGATAATGACCTCTCGGGAGCTTCAGACGGATGTTCTTTTCGTCAAAAGCTGTTGCTGTTTGTGTGAAAACGGCTTCGCCGGCGTCATTTACGATCTCGAAGGTCATCGGAGCCGGGGCTTCGAGTTTCAGATCCAGATAATAGTTGTCGGCATATTTCACATCGAAATCATTCCAGCGGTTATCGATAATCGGCTGATCGATGGATGAAGCCTGCTGAGTGGTCCACATATGCGGCCGCTGTCCTTCCAGAATGATACTGATTCCGGCTCCCAGAATGATAACCGACAGAAAGATCGCGAATATTGCTCCGTCGCCTCGGCGGTTGCGGCTTGACTCAGGATTCCGCATGATGAACCATCCGCGCAGCAGGAGAGCACTCTCGATAAGAAACATGAAGAAGCGGATCAGCGAAGGAATCGTCAGATGAGTGAAAGAACGGACCGCATAGAATACGGCGAACGCGGCGAGGATAATGCCGAGGATCAGCGCCAAACGCGCCCAGCGGTTATTCATCTCGTGCAGAGATTCACGGTCGGTGAAGATCTCATAGGATTCTTCCGGCTGGGACGGATCGTAGAGTTTGCGGAAATAATGCCAGCCGTTGAAAGTGGAATTGATATACTCCCATCCCTGTTCGCGGAACGTCTCGATGTACCGGCCCATATCTTCGATCCTGCCGAAATCCAGCTGATAGCGGTAATGGACGTCCGGATTTTTCACGAAACGGCTGTGGAAGCAGCCTCCTTTGACAAGCTGCCAGCTTTTTTCGGAAGCCTTATTCAGGTCTTCAATCTCTCTTTCATAATTCCAGGCTGTGTAAGCCTTGAAGGAAGTCTTGTAATTACTGGACATATGTTACACCCCCTCTGCGTTTTCCAGCATACGCTGAAGTCTGTTGATCTCCGCTCTCAGAGCCTTGCGGCCTGAGTCTGTCAGCTGATACAGCCGGCGGCGTTCCAGTCCCGGCTCATCGGACATGATCTCGCGGATCCATCCTTTTTTCATCATGTTGCCTGTCGCTCCGTACATAGTGCCGGAGCCGATCTTAACGTCACCGCCGGAGAGCTTCTCTGTCATCTGCATGATGCCGTAGCCGTGATTGGCGCCTTTAGCCAGGCAGAGCAGGATGTAATAATAACTTTCCGACAGTGGTTCAATTCGCTTCATATATGTCACCTCCTGATATGTCATATCATGATATGTCGTCTGACGACTATATCATAACACGACATATGTCGGCTGTCAACATATATTATGTAATTTTTCTAATTTTTTTGGGGGGGGGGGAAAGTTTGCTGTTTCTGTCGAAATGACCAGAGTACATAAAAAGGCTTGTGAAAGCGGTTTTACGTTTTTTCACAAGCCTTATCTGTGTGTCACGGCTGCTGTATACTTACATAAACTCTGACCGCAGGCATTCCATTTCGATGGCTGTCTGCGCTTCACCTTTCACGAAATAGACTTCTTTCAGACCGGTCTGACGGAAACCGGCTGATGCATAACAGGCGCGCGCGGGGAGATTCGCCTCAAACACGCTGAGCGTGACGCGTTCCGCTTGATAGATCCGGAAGGCATATTCAAGTCCCTGCCGCAGCATCGCCCGGCCGACGCCTTTGCCGCGCTTAGCCGGGTCGACGATAACGAATCCGAAACGCAGCTCGTCAAGGGTGGCTTTCGGATTCCTGACCGTGAAAAAGCCTGCCGGTTCTTTATCGTCCAGTGCCGTAAAACGCATCAGTTTGCCGGTCTCACGGAACTGTTCTCTTGTGGCCGGATACCTGCCCAGAATGCCGGCCGTCCACCTGTAATACTCATCCTCATCTCTGCACCAGCTCAGGATGGCCGCCTCATCTGAATCTTTATAGGGCCGAATGCGGATCATAGCTGTTCCCTGGCCACCGCGGTTTCAGCGAAGCGAAAGCCCGGCGCGGAAAGCGTCCCCGACCTTCTCAGCCGCCAGCAGATAGCTGTTGTCGCCGATTCCGAAAGCGATCGCCTGCAGCTTGGCCGGATCGATCTTGCCGTCGGTCAGGATCTTTTCATCAACACTTGTGCCGACGATCTCGCCAAATAGGTGACAGTGCTCCGGCTCATAGGAGATCAATGTGCAGGAGAGCGCAAGCGGCAGCTCTTCAAAATAAGGCGCATTGACTTCTTCGGAATGTACCGGCGTGAGCCCTGCCTTTCTGATCTTATCGGGCACCTTGTTGGCGGAATCGATTCCGACGTAGTCACAGGCGGCAAGTGTGTCAAGTGTGCCGATACTGACTGTAAAACAGCCGCTTTTCAGAATATTCTCCGTTGTTTTATGCTCTTTGCTGAGACACAGAAATACCTGCGTGTCATCGCCGACGCTGCCCCAGGCAGCCGTCATGGCATCCGGATTCCCGGCTTCGTCATAGGTCCCGATCACAAGGACAGGCTGCGGATAAATCAGCGGCTTGTTTCCAAGATTCTTTCTCATAATGATTCCTCCTGAGTTGTATATTTTACGGACTTAAGCAGCAGTATTGTTGTCGGTGCCGTTATCGTTTCCGTTGTCTCCGTCCCCAATCAGAGCAAGGACCGCCGTGTCAAAATCGGTCAGTTCCACCAGACGGAAATATTCTACAAAAAGCGCGATCAGTCCGTCCGTTCCCGCCGCGGCCAGTCGGTCCAGATTTGCGCTTACGAGCATCAGCAGGGCATAGACCATGCGGTAAAACACACGGAAACTCCGGGCGGGTGTAATTTTCGGATCGCCCGAAGGGAACCCGCGAAACAGAATATCGTTTGCGAGGACACGGTTTAAGAACCGGTCAAAAGACGGATAAGCACGGCAGATCTTTTCCGGCACCTTAAATAACATAATATCGTAATAACGGTAATTGTCAAGGCGAAGGGCAGCTTCCGTGAATTCTGTAAGTGCTGCGGACTGTCTGCCTGCATAGTCGAGAATGATTCGAAGCTCTTCCATCATGATCAGACTGTCCTCCGGGACCGGCTCTGTATCCCTGATCAGACGCGCGATAAGATCCAGCCTGCCAAAGAGCGTTTTCCCGGAGACGGTCATCATTTCCGCGCACAGCCGTTGCCGCAGCAGCAGAACGGAAGCGGACCGAATTTGACAGTACGCGGGAAATAACGACAGAGAGAGGGCAGGACTTCTTCGCCGCAGGCAGACTGAAGACGGCAGAGACCATCGGAATCCAGCATATAGCAGTTTCCAAAGTAATTCTGATGCATGTCTGCATATTTATAGGAATCAGCATCCTTGCGGAGGGAGAAAGACGCGTCCAGATCCCTGCGGATATCCTCCGGACAGGACAGACCGACCAGATTCCGATATTCTTCCAGTGAAACTGTTTTACTGAGATTACAGCAGGTATTCCGGCAGGCGTCTGCTTTACAGGAAAAATACCTGTAATATGCCGGAATGACAAAATCTCTTTCGACTCTGTTCAACGGCGTGTCCCTCCTTTCCCGTTCGGATCTAAACATTATAATTATACATTCTTGAATTGAAAACGCAAGAACTTTTTTGAAAAGCGGCTGAATTTATCCGACGCGGCACATGCGGAGCTTGACAGAACGTTCCGCCAAAGCTATACTGAAATCAAATGAGAACGTTTTTACGCAGAAAAACAAATACAGATAAGGGGGTTGGTCAGTTTGAAGATCACAGATCTCAAGATCACAAGGTTCAGGAGTACCGTCTGCACAAAACCGGACCATATCGGACATCAGCATCCGTGTCCGCCGAGACCGGCAAACGTGACGCTGTACGCGATCGAAACGGACGAAGGCGTTACGGGCTACAGTCTGAGTTCGGATGCGTTCTATACGATCAGGGAAGGCATCGAGGTCCCCGGAGGCAATGCCGCGGCATCGCTTAAGGATCTCAGCAACGAAGCCGTCCAGAGCACGCAGAACGCCGCGGACGACGTTTATCTGAAGAAGGTCAAACCGGTCATTGTGGGACAGGATCCTTTTGAGCGGGAGAAGATCTTCCATATGCTGTACAAGATGCAGCGCAGCAACAATAACGCGGGCCTGTCGGACGGCGTGATGAATCACGTGGACCAGGCACTGTGGGATCTTTTCGGCCGATACTGCGGACTTCCGGTCTATAAGCTGCTCGGCGGACACCGTAAGAAAGTCAGCGCGTACGCGAGTACGATGGTCGGGGACAGTTTTGCCGGGGGACTCAGCACACCGGAGGAATACGCAAGGTTCGCGAAACAGTGCGTTGACGAGGGCTATCGTGCCGTGAAACTGCACACGTGGGCGGATGATGACTGGTCGGGAGACCATGTTTACGGGCATCCGGACGTCAATAAAGATATCGAGGCATGCAAAGCGGTCCGCGAGGCGGTCGGCCCGGATATCGAGCTGATGGTGGACTGTTTCCATTATTATGACCGTTATGACGCGCTCAAGCTCGGTAAAGCGCTGCAGGACCTGAATTATCTGTGGTACGAGGAGCCGATGGAGGAGTACAATATCGAATCCTATAAATGGCTGCACGAGCGGCTGGAGATCCCGATCATCGGACCGGAGGTCATGAAGGGCAAATACTGGACGAGAGCTGAGTGGATCGTGAACGGGATCTGCGATATTTCCCGCAGCGGCTGCGGCGACGTCGGCGGTATCACGCCTCTTATGAAGACTGTCCATACCTGCGAGTCCTTTGGGATCCCGCTGGAGATCCACGGGCGCGGTGCGGGCGCTCTGCACGTAATGGCTGCGATGATGGTCCCCGGACGTTACTATGAGCGCGGTATGCTGCATCCGTTCCTTGAATACAACAATACGCCGCCATGGCTGAACGCGCCGATGGATCCGATGGATAAGGACGGATATGTAGCCGTCCCGCAGAAGCCGGGCCTGGGATATGATCTGAACTGGGATTATATCCGCGAGAACGAAGTCAAGTAAGTTTGATATTTTTCTGTCAAACATCTTGACTTAATACAGGTATCAGTGTATACTGAAAATGCTCTTAAAACTTAATGCAACAGGAGAATAGTTTAATGAAACAGTACTTTAATCTTAAGGGACAGGTAGCGATCGTTACAGGATGCTCTACAGGACTTGGCGTACAGATGGCTAAGGCTCTGGCCAATCAGGGAGCGAATATCGTAGCTGTAGCGCGCCGTCAGAATCTGATCGACGAGGTCGCTGAGAACCTGAAAAAAGAATATGGTGTAGAGGCTGTCGGCATCCGCTGCGACATCACCAGCACCGAGGACGTGGATAATTGCGTAAAGGCCGTTATGGAGCGTTTCGGCCGCATCGATATTCTGGTCAACAATGCTGGTACCGGCGCTGTTGCTCCGGCTGAGGACATCACCGATGAGCAGTTTGACAATGAGATGAATATCGACCTGTTCGGAACCTTCCGTATGTCCCGCGCGGTCGCCAAGAACGCGATGATCCCGGCAAAATACGGCCGCATCATCAATATCGCTTCCATGTACGGACTGGTCGGCAACAAGATCGCCGGATCCGCTCCGTATCATGCCGCAAAGGGCGGCGTTGTCAACCTGACCCGTGCTCTGGCAGCAGAGTGGGGCAAGTACGGCATCACCGTAAACAGCATCTGCCCGGGTTATTTCTATACCCCGCTGACCCAGGCAACTCTGGACACCGAATTCTTCCAGGCGAACGCTAAGGCATTCATTCCGGAAGAGCGCTATGGCCATGAAGGAGAGCTTGACAGCGCAGCGCTGTTCCTGGCGGCTCCCGAATCCACCTATGTAACCGGTATCGCACTTCCTGTCGACGGCGGTTACACCTGCATGTAATCTATTCTGTCTGAAGGGATGATCTGATATGCCGTATGTGACTTCCCGGGAGCTTCTGCTGGATGCCCAGGCAAGACAGTATGCCGTAGGAGCTTTCAACGTCGAGAATATGGAATTTGTACAGGCAGTCATCGCGGCTGCAGAGGAGGCCAAAGCCCCCGTAATTCTGCAGACGACGCCCGGCACGCTGAAATACGCGAAGCCGTGGATGTTCGCCGCGATGGTCAAGGCAGCCGCGGATCGGGCAAGTGTTCCTATTGTGATGCACCTGGATCACGGGGACAGTTTTGCCACCGCGATGAACTGCTTCCGCGCAGGATACAGTTCCATTATGATCGACGGTTCCAAACAGCCGTTTGAAGAGAATATCCGGCTGACAAAAAGTGTCGCGGATGCCTGTCATGCAGCCGAGATCCCGGTCGAAGCAGAGCTCGGCAAGGTCGGAGGCAAGGAAGATGATCTTGTAAACGGGGACGACAGCCCGTATACGGATCCGGAGCAGGCCTGCGAATTCGTGGAGCGGACCGGTGTGGATTCGCTTGCGATCGCGATCGGTACAGCGCACGGTGTATACAAAGTGACGCCGGTGCTGGACATCGACCGGATCGACGCGGTGAAGAAGCTTGTTTCGGTACCGTTTGTCCTGCACGGCACCTCCGGCGTTCCGGACGACAAGGTCAGGGAATGCATTCGAAGAGGTATGTGCAAGGTAAACTATGCGACGGATCTGCGGATCGCTTTCACGGAAGGCGTCAAAGCCTATATCGCGAAGGATCCGGAGGTCTATGATCCCAAGAAATACGGCGCAGCGGGGCTTGCGAACGTAAAACAGTACGTGCTGGGGCGGATGGAAGTTCTTGGCTGCGCCGGCAAAGCCTGACCGCAGGGTAAGCACAAAGCAAGGACCGGTATGTCCGGAGGCCTCCGGAAGCCGGTCCTTTTTCTATGTTTCCGGCAGGATCATCCCGTACCGCGGACATAATTTTGCCTCAATTTATGGTTGTAAAAACAGGCGGAAAATGATATAATTATTATGTATATATTCGGGCAATCCGGGCTGCGGCGGGAACCGCAGGGGATGCCCGCGGATATGCAGATTTCCAGACGGAAAAGGACTTGTTATAATGAAACCTTTACGGTTTTTTACAGATAAACGGATAAACAGACCGTACGGCAGGTTCACAGCCCTGCTTGCGGTACTGATCATGATCGCCGTATCAGTCTGCGGATGCCAGACTGTCGGCGTAGCGGGTACGGCTGTGGACGTTGTGACGGATTCGGCCGCGGAGGATTCTGCGGAGACTGTGATTACAACCGGATATGATAATCTTTCCGAGAGCCCGGCAGGAGGGTATCTGTGGCTTGTGGACGAGGATCATCTGCTGTCGCCGGGATTTGTCCCGGAGAATCTGACGGAAGCGGGATCCGGCGTATTCGCGGCCAGGGAAGCCGCTGAGGCATGGCTCTCCATACTGCGCGGCATGCAGTTCGACGGTGTGGATACGGCAGGATTTGAACTGGTCAGCGGATACCGTTCTTATGAAGAGCAGACTGCGGACGTGGAGACACGCAAGCAGGAATATGTCGGAGAGGGATATCCGGAGGACAAGGCGTCGCGGTTCGCGCTGTATGATTACGGTCAGCCGGGTGCGGATCCGCGGCAGACAGGCATGATCCTGGAAGCGGCCATGACGGACGGTACGGATCTGGCATCTTCGCAGCCGGGAGAATGGCTTAAGAGGAATGCCGAGGCTTATGGGTTTGCTGTACAGTGGACGGATTCCGGCATTACGATGCGTTATGTGACGCCGGTGCACGCGGTCGCGATGCGGACGCTTGAGACGGATGTAGCGGGGTATCTGCAGTATCTGGATGCCGGCCGGTCTTATGTCGTCGAGGCGGACGGACAGATGTACCGGATCCGTATCATGGAAGCGATCGACCCGGCGGCGGGACCGATCGTTTTCGCCTGCGGAGACAACCGCGGCAATACGATCGTCATCACTCCGGAAGGGTAATATCGGATGGATGTTCGCGAGCAAGACGTACTGCGGCTCAAGAAGCCGCATCCCTGCGGATCTTACACCTGGCTGGTGCTGCGGGTCGGGATCGAGTTCCGCCTACGCTGCGAGGGCTGCGGGCACGAAGTGATCCTCCCGAGAGAGAAGGCTGAGAAGCGGGTCAGGCGGATCGTGCGGGACGGACAGGAGATCAATCCCAATCATTAATATATACAAAGAGGTAACATGATATGGCAAACATTCGGATCGTGACAGACTCCGCGACAGATATGCCGCAGAGCGTAAAGGACAGATATCCGGAGGTCATTATCATCCCGCTGACCGTTGTAACGGATGACGGCAGACTGCTGGATGATGAAGTGGAGATTACATCCAAGGAAGTATGCGACGCAGTCCGTGAAGGCAAGGTCTATAAGACGACCCAGGTCATTCCGGACAGATTCAGAGAAGTGTTCGAGGAATGCGTCAAAAGAGGAGAATCCGTCATCTATGTAGGTTTCTCCAGCGGTCTGTCCGGGACGGTCCAGTCAGGACGTGTTGGAGCGGAGCTTGTGAAGGAGGAATATCCGGACGCGGATATCACCGTCATCGATACGCTCTGTGCTTCTTTCGGATTCGGAATGGTCGTCATGCGTGCGGCGGAGCTTGTCCGCAAGGGGCTGCCCAAGGAGAAGGTCGTCGAAGGAATCGAATTCTACGCACAGCATCAGGAGCATGTTTTCAGTGTCGATAAACTGCTCTATCTGCGCCGCGGCGGCAGGATCAGCGGATTTTCGGCTTTTGTCGGCGATACGCTCAATATCAAGCCCGTCATGGATATGGAAGACGGCAAGCTGATCCCGAGATATAAAGAGAGAGGCCATAAGCGCGCCATGCAGAGGATCGTGGAAATGGTCCGTCAGAAATCTCTGAATTCGGATATTTCCCATCAGATCATCGGCATCAATCACAGTGACTGCTATGAATTTGTAACGGAGCTTGAGCAGATGCTCACAGAGCAGCTCGGCGTACAGCAGTATATCGAGTCGGTGATCGGAAGCGTTATTTCCTGCCATACCGGTCCGGGAACGATTTCAATGTATTTCGTAAATGCCTGGCCGGAGGATCCGGAGCTTATAGTACTGAAGGGAGAATAACAGGGAGGTTCACTTATGAGACTGGAAAAGGACATTGAGAAGATTCTGATCGATCAGGAAGCACTGCAGAAACGCACCAGAGAACTTGCTGAACAGATCACAAAGGATTATGAGGGCAAGCCGCTCACCGTCGTAGCAACGCTTAAGGGCGCCGTGCTTTTCTTCTCCGATCTTGTACGCTGGATCGATCTGCCGCTGCAGCTGGACTTCATGCGGGTATCCAGCTACGGATCAGGAACCCGTTCTTCCGGCGCGGTACAGATCATCAAGGATCTGGACGCGGATGTAACCGGACGTCACATCCTGATCGTGGAGGATATCGTCGATACCGGCAATACGCTGGCTTATCTGTACGATTATCTGATCAACCGCGGCGCTGTATCCGTCAGGATCTGCACACTGCTCGAGAAAACGGCCCGACGCGAGAGGAAAGTCAACGTCGATTACACCGGATTCTTTGTCCCGGATGAATTCGTGGTCGGCTACGGACTGGATTATGCGGAAGACTACCGCAATCTGCCTTTTGTCGGCGTTCTGAAGCGGTCCGTTTACGAAAAGTAATAAAGATAAGTATTGCAAAACCGCGCGGATGATGATATACTTTATCTGTTGCGCTTTTGTATGTATTTTATGAGGAGTGAATTAGATGAAGGCTTTAATGATTATTATCTCGATCTTACTTTTACTTGATTGTATCGCGCTGACGCTGATCGTGCTGCTGCAGCAGGGCAAGGGCTCCGGCCTTTCCACAGCGATCACAGGCGCGGCTGAGTCGTATTTCGGCAAGAACCGTTCCCGTACGATGGAAGGACAGCTGGAGAAGTGGACCAAGATCTTTGGCGCGATCTTTCTTGTACTGGCGTTCGTACTGTATATCATCGTCGGCAGGATGGCGCTTTGATCCTGTCCGCAGGACCTGAGAGGGTATGGACAAGGAATACTACCGCCTGATCGCGCATAATAAGAAAGCCTCGCACGAGTACTTTTTTGAAGAACTCTATGAGGCGGGGATCGAGCTTGCCGGGACAGAGGTCAAAGCTCTGCGTACCGGCAAATGCAGTGTGAAGGAGAGCTATATCCAGATCAAGAACGGACAGGCTTTTATCCTGAACATGCATATCAGCCCTTATGAGAAGGGCAATATCTTTAACCGCGATCCGGTCAGGACGCGCAGACTGCTGCTGCATAAGAACGAGATCCGCAAGCTTGTCGCAGGCGTGAGTGCCGACGGCTATACGATCGTTCCGGTCAAGGTCTATTTCAAGGGCAATTATGCCAAGATCCAGATCGCGCTTGCACGGGGCAAGAAGCTTTACGACAAGCGGGAATCGATCGCGAAGAAGGACCAGCGCCGCGATGCCGAGCGGGATTACAAGGTAAAAGGTCTGTATTGAGACAACAAAATTAAACTCCGGTCATCAGCCGGAGTTTTTTTGTGTGCAAAACGGGGAACGATATCGGTCAGCCGAAAACGACTGTAAGGAGTTCGCGGGGCCTGATCCGTACGTCCGCGAGGATGCCTTTCTCCGCCCGCTGATAAGAGAGAGGCAGGACGGTATTTGCTTCCGCGTCATAGACGGCTGCTTCCTGATAGCCGGGCATATAGATCTGTCCCTTGTAAGTCTGATCCGCAGACTCGTTCAGGAAAAGGTACAGGTGGTTTTCGCGGCGGTAATGGAAGCTGACGATATCGGGGCACACAGGTGTCAGACGAACATCCCGGATCCCCCGGGAGACCAGCTCTGCGGCAAGCCCGGAGCACTCTGTGAGAGTGCCGGTATCCGCAAGCAGCATCAGCGCGGCATCAGAAACATCCATTCCGAGGATGCCGGAAGGACGCTGCCCGGTAAAGATGACCGGGAAATCCGTTTCTTCCGCAGCCAGGACAAAGCCGAGCACAGGAGCGGTTATACGTGCGGAATCGGGCACGATAAGTGCCTGATAGCGGTTGCCGTTGATGATCAGACGGTCGTAGATCATGTCCACCCGGTGCTCTGCGAACAGATCGGAAGAGATGATATCATAACCGATCTGAGACTCGTTCAGCGCGCCGGCAGTGACTTGAGGATCGCCTGCATAACCGCTCTGCAGAACATCTTCGCAGTGCAAAAGAGCCGCCTGAGGGACACTTTTGCCGCCTTCAAAGAGATAGGACATACGCTGCAGATAATCAGTAAGAGCGGCTTGACTGTTTTCACAGGCTGCAGGCAGGATAAAACGGTTGATGCCCCGCACAAGCATCCGGTCCGCCGCAAATTTCAGATCGCTGTAACGGAAGCGCTCCTTATCTTCCGGCAGTGCATACACGGCGCATCCGTCCTTGAGAAGATCGATATGCGCATCGCCTGAAACAAGTCTTATCCGATAATCCTGCAGACTGCAGGCACCGGCAAGGCTGTCGGCGTAAGCGATGTAATGGTCTTCGAACCAGTCTTCAGGCAGTTCCTGCTGCGAGGCTGCATGCGCACATTCTGTCGCGACAGCAGCTCCGTCCAGCAGTTCCTGTATATGTTTATCCATCGTTACCTCCTCCCGGACCGGATCACATGAGAGCTTTGAGCGCCGCAAGATCCAGCAGACGCCAGCCTTCTGCCGTCTCGACCCACAGCTGGTCTTCGTAGGCGGGAGCCATATTGTCAAATACGCCGAAACCGATCAGAAGAGTCCCGTCCATTGAGATCAGGCCGCATTCACCGTCCCTGAAAACAACAGCGGTCCCGCTGGTCGAAGGATAGGCGGTCAGAAGTAAATCATGTCCTTTTGCAGGATCCGCAGGAAAGCCGTAATCCGGAGCGGGATCATATTCGCAGGGGATGACTTCGCGGCCGGTTTCATCGATATAGCCCCATTTGCCGTCCGCCTCGACAGCAGCGTATCCGAAGGAGAAACAGCCGGCATTCGTATATTCACGGCCGAGCGGAAGCGGTTTTGCGTCCGGCCCGATAAAGACAACCGGTTCAGAGGAATGTCTGACGGCCTCAACATAAGGTTCCGCCGTATAAACCGTCCCTTGCGGATAATATCCGCCGGTCTCATCGACGCTCTGCCAGAGCAGCAATCCGGAGATGTCTTCCGGAAGGGCGTCATGATCGACGGTATGTTCGATATTCGCACGGTAGGGCTTATGCAGGATATCCGGTTCAAGCTGACGCATCGCGCAGTCGCCCATCTGGCTTTCAATATAGAGGTAGGAGATCCCCGACACTTTATCATACACAAGAGCAGGAATGCCGGTGACACGGCTGCCGAAAAGCAGCAGATCCCATGGAGATTCGCGGCCTGTCGGCGAGTTTCCGTACCAGATACCGTCCGCTCCGGAGAGATTCGGCAGAGCAGCCCCCACAAGATTCCATGTTTCTCCGTCCCATCCGGTATCACCGGAAGCGGTGAGCTCCGGCATGTAGAAGAAACGCCAGACATCCGAATCCGCCGGCAGATACAGGTAGTATTCGTCAATCGGAGAATAGGACTCGATCTCAAGTTCATACAGATCCACGCGGTTAGCGGATGCGGCTTCCCGGCGGATCAGCGCTCCGGAACCGGTCATATACCGGCCGCTCATATCCGAGAAATCCGCTGCCCAGACCGGCGTGACATCCTGATAATCATAGACGGCATCGTTGATCCAGACTGCATCTGCCGCGTCAGTCAGCAGAGCCGCGGGCTCTTCAGGAACGGGCTCGGCAGGGATGGAATCGTCCGGCGCAGCAGAAGCGGCTGAACTCTTGCTGTTTTCAGCTGTCTGGCTGTCGGCGGATTTGCCGGCATCCTTTGAGGGATCCGCAGCGGAAGCCTCGTTCTTTTTATCTGAAGATGAAGTGCCGGGCTGTGGTCCGCTGCTGCAGGAGGCAAGCAGTATAGCCGCGGCGAGCAGTGCCGCAAGGCAGAACGCCGCAGATCTGCGGAAACGTATAGCGTTAATGAAACTGATCATATATAGATCCTTCTTTCTGATGATATCGGAATCCGTAACACTTACAGTATATGCGTTTGCAGCGTAAAAATCAAGGAGCCGTCAGGAATCCTGCAGGAACAGGACAGAAATAAAAAAAGTGTTACATCGGATTCTGAACGTTGCCGTAGGGATATTTTGTGATATAATCAGCAATAACAGATCATATACAGAAAGACAGGAGGCCACGTTATGAAAACAATTCAGTTTCAGGGCAGAGAGCTCTCCGCGATCGCGCTTGGAACAACTGCGTTCGGCAAACGGTATTCAGCGGATCAGGCGGCTGAAGCCATAGAATTCGTACGTTCACAGGGCGTAAACGTGATCGATACGGCCCGCGTATACGGTTTTGACGCACCGGACGGCGGATTCGGCTATTCCGAATCCATGATCGGCCGGTATCTTGCCGGCAGGAGCGACAGAGAGAGTATTTTCCTGGTCACAAAAGGCGCGCATCCGCCGATGGAGGACCGTGCGTTCAACCGTCTGACGGAGAAAGATCTGCGGTTCGACCTGGAGCAGTCTTTACGGAATCTGAAGACGGATTATGTCGATCTGTATTTCCTGCACCGCGACAATCCGCAGATGGATATGGCGGAAGTTATGGGGACACTGCATGATTTTGTGAAGAAAGGCTATGTCAGAGCGATCGGTGCTTCCAACTGGCGCTTCGCGCGGATCATGGAAGCCAATAAATACGCTGCAGAGCACGGGCTGACGCCCTTTACCGCGTTCCAGATCGAATGGAGCATGGCTAAATACGATGAATCCGAGAATCCCGGCGACAAGACGCAGTTCGCGATGAAGCCGGAAGAAATCCCGCTGTACCGGGAGAGCGGGCTGCTGGTGATGTGTTATACTTCACAGGCAAGCGGCTTGTTCAGCAAGATCATGGCGGCAGGCCCGACAGCGGCAGCGGGCTATGATGCCCTTAAAGCATCCGGCGGCCTGAAGAAATACCAGGATCCAGACAACCGCCGCCGTGCAATCGCGGTAGAGCAGCTCTGCGCGAAATATAAGGTATCGCCAGCGGCGATCGGTGTCGCGTATCTGACCGGAATGGGTCCTTCCGTCATGCCGATCCTCGGAAGTTCCGGTATCGCGCAGCTTGCGGATTCGCTCTCAGCACCTGATCTGCAGCTGACAGAAGAAGACTACAGCCTGATTGAAGGCCGCTGAACCGGCCGGCAGCCAGGCGGAAACACAAATTCTAACCGGAAACACAAATTCCATCTACAAAAGGAGACTGATTATGAAAACATTTGAAACCTATCCGTCCGAAATGAATGTCTTTAAGGACAGAGTATCCGGAGTTACGGTCCGTCAGCTGACGTCATATTACTGCGACAGCCATCATGCTTATTTTACGAATAACGGACTGTGGAAGAACGGGACGGAATATCTGTTCATTTCCGACCGTGGGAATGCCCGCAATCTTTTCACCGTTAATCTGGAGAGCGGCGTCATCAACCGCCTGACCGATTATCAGCCTGGAGACAGGACACCGGTCAGCTTCGTCAATGATTTCAATCCGAAACGGCCGGAGATATACTATCTGCGCGAGAACAAGATCTATGCCTACGATGTGGAGAAACTCGAGTCCCGCTTCCTCTATGCGGCGCCGGAGGGATTCAAGCTCGGCGGCGGACTTACCGGTGCGGACGGACGCTATGTCTACTGTGTCCTTGGCGAAGATCTGTCATCACGGATCTATACGAATATGGGCGCCAGCTATATCGGCTTTAACGAGACGTTTGCAGCGCATCCCGACAGCCGGATCATCCGGATCGATGTGGACAGCGGTCATTGCGATGTGCTCTGGCAGGAGAAATGCTGGATCGGGCATGTCAATCCTTCCCCGACGCAGCCGACCTTCCTGACGTTTTGCCATGAGGGCCCGTGGAATCTGGTCGATCAGCGGATCTGGTTCCTGGATACGGAGACCTGTAAGCCGTATATGCTGCGTCCCCGCAAGGTCGATCAGGAGATGATCGGACATGAATACTGGTACGCGGACGGCCTGCGCGTAGGCTATCAGGTGCACAGAAGAGCAGCCGGCACTTCGTATTTCGGCGTAATAGACTATGATGGAAAGAATGAGATGGAAGCGCTCTGCGTTCCTTTCCCGAGTCCGGATCATATTCATTCCAATGATTTCAATCTGATCGTAAGTGATGCCGGCTCGACGATCAAGCTGTACCGGTTCAACGGTACGGATTATGACGACGCCAGAATCCTGGCCATGCATGACGGCGGATTCTTCCATCAGGCTTCCCATCCGCATCCAAGGCTGATGCCGGGCGACCGCCAGGTGCTTTACAACAGCAACTCTACGGGCTATATCCAGCTGTATCTCGCGGATGTGCCGGAAGACGTGACAGCGCTTCCCAAGGTCAAGGACGTTATCAAGAGCAAATAAAAGGAGAACATGATGGACTGGAGAGCAGCGGACAGGGAGATCTATCAACAGACCGCAGAGCGTTTGATGCGCTATGCCCGTGTGGATACGCAGTCTCAGCCTTACAGCGGCAAGTGGCCGACGACGGATAAGCAGAGGGATCTGGCGATCCTGCTCCAGGACGAGCTAGCCGCGATAGGGGTGCCGTATGTCAGGTTTGATGAGGAGAACTGTGTGCTGTACGCGGCAATTCCGTCGAATCTGTCTCCGGGAGAGGGAACGGCAGTAGCTTTCATCACGCATATGGATACTGCGCCTGATGCGAGCGGGACGGATGTAAAGCCGTGGATCCTTGAGAACTACGACGGCGGAGACATTGTGCTCAACCGGGAGAAGGGCATCGTCATGAAAGCCGCTGATTATGCGAATCTCCGACAGTATATCGGGCAGGATCTGATCCTGACGGATGGCACGACGCTGCTTGGCGGTGATGATAAAGCATCCATCGCTGCCGTGATGACTCTGGCAGCGTGGTATTCGGCGCATCCGGAAGAGCCGCATGCTGCGATCGATCTGGTCTTTACTCCGGATGAAGAGGTCGGCGGACTGGCCAAGGACGTCGATCTCTCCAGTCTGACGGCTAAGGTCGCCTATACGCTTGACGGAGATCATCTGGGGTGGTATGAGGATGAGACGTTCTATGCGTCTGAGGCGAAACTGACGATGGAGGGCAGAAGTGTCCATACCGGCACGGCGAAAGGCATCATGATCAATGCAGCCGATATCGCGGGAGAATTCCTTGCGATGCTCCCGCCCCGGGAGAAACCGCAGTATACCGCCGGTGTAGAAGGTTTCTACCATGTGATCTCCTGCAGCGCGGCCTGTGAGCACGCGGAGGTCCGGCTGATCATCCGTGATTTCGATAAGGACGGATTCCGGGCGAGAGAGGATCATCTGCGGAAATGCGCGGAGCGTCTCGCAGAGACATATGGAAAAGACCGTGTCGCACTGACGATCCATCATCAGTACAGCAATATGAAAGAAGTGCTGCAGCAGGTGCCGTGGCTTGCCCAGACGCTTTGCCAGGCGATCCGGGACAGCGGGCTTGAGCCTGTCTGCGAACCCTTCCGCGGCGGCACGGACGGAGCGGCACTCACTTTCCGCGGACTGCCGTGCCCGAACCTTTCCGCCGGCTATGAGAACGCTCACGGACGGTTCGAATATGTCCCGATCCAGTCGATGGTCAGGAACGTGGAGATCCTCCGGAGGCTGTGCGCCGCGTTCGCGGCCAGGAAGCCGGAATAATAGCCGATACCGCATCAATATAATCAGCAGAGGAGAAAGCATACTATGGCATGTACAACGGTACTCGTAGGGAAGAGGGCCAGCAACGACAATTCAACGATGATCGCGAGAACGGATGACGGTCATTATGACGTAAAGAAGATCATCGTCGTGGAGCCCAAAGATCAGAAAAAACACTATAAGAGCGTGAATTCGCATGTGGAGGTCGATCTGCCCGATGCCCCGATGCGCTATACGATGTGTCCGAACGTCGATACTAAAGAAGGAATCTGGCCGGCGACGGGAATCAATGCAGCGAATGTCGGAATGACCGCGACGGAAACGATCACTTCCAACCCGCGCGTACTCGCGGCGGATCCGTATGTTGACCTTGTCAAGGCGAAAACGCCGCGCGGCAAGGAGACGCCCGGCGGTATCGGGGAAGAGGATTTTGTCGTGCTGGTCCTGCCTTATATTCATACGGCCCGAGAGGGCGTAGAGCGTCTCGGCAGCCTGCTCGAGCAGTACGGGACCTATGAATCGAACGGTATCGCGTTCAACGATGAGAATGAGATCTGGTGGCTCGAGACGATCGGCGGGCATCACTGGATGGCGCGGCGCGTTCCGGATGATGTCGTCGTGATCAATCCCAACCAGTTCGGAATGGACGGATTTGATTTTGACGACGCATACGGGGAAGCCAAAGAGAATATGTGCTCTAAGGATCTGCGGGAGTTCATCATGAAATACCGTCTGGATCTGAATCAGGACGGCAAATGCAATCCAAGGGATATTTTCGGATCGCACAGGGACAGAGATCATCTCTATAACACGCCGCGAGCCTGGTTCATGGGACGTTTCCTCGCACCGCGCAGGTACCGCTGGGATGGGCCGGATGCCGACTTCACGCCTGAGAGTGATGATATCCCGTGGTCGCTGGTACCGGAGCGCAAGATTGCGGTCGAAGACGTCAAATACCTGCTTTCCGGGCATTTTCAGGGTACGGATTATGATCCGTACCTGAACCGGGATACCGGAAAACGAGGTATGTACCGTTCGATCGGCATCAACCGGACCGGCGTCATGACCGTCTGCCAGATCCGCAGTGACGTGCCGGACGCGGTCAAAGGACTTGAATGGGTCTGCTTCGGGTCCACGACTTTTGACGCGCTGCTTCCCGTTTATCCGAATGTGCCGAAACTGCCGAAGTATCTCAGCGACGTATCGCTGGATGTATCGACGGATACTTTCTACTGGGGGAGCCGTCTGATCGGCGCGCTGGCGGATCCGCATTACTCCGCCTGCATCCAGATGATCGACAGGTATCAGGATGCTGTGATGACGAGAGGCCGTGAGATCGTATTGGAATATGACGCGAAGATCGCGGAGACAGGCGACGCAAAGCTGGCCGTTCAGGCTAATGAGAAGCTCAGCGCCATGGCGAAAGAAGAGACGATCAGTACGCTGAACAAAGTACTGTATGAAGTCAGTACGCGCATGAAGAACGGCTACAGTCTGGCGGATTATTAAGCCGCGGATCATGGTCCGGCTGCACAAAAAAATACGGAAATCTACTTGACAGACTATACCGCGTATGGTATAGTCTGTTTGAACATATGAATATATGTTCAAATGAATAGACGACGAGGTAACAGACGATGAAGAAGACGTACAAGATCGACGTAGACTGTGCAAACTGTGCTAACAAGATGGAAGAAGCCGCAAAGAAGACTGTCGGTGTTGCGGACGCGGCTGTCAACTTCATGACCTTGAAAATGACCGTTTATTTTGAGGACGGAGCCGACGTAAAGAGCGTTATGCAGGAAGTCCTTAAGAACTGTAAGAAAGTGGAGAGCGACTGCGAGATCTTCCTGTAAACAGAGGTGCCGCCATGAACAAAAAGCAGAAGAAAGTCCTGTTCAGGATCCTTCTTGCGGCCGTTCTGATTGCTGCGATCGAGATCTCCGGTATCAAAGGGACCTGGAAGCTGATCCTGTACCTTGCTCCTTACCTGATCATCGGATATGATATCCTGATCAAAGCCGCAAAAGGAATCCGTAATCTGCAGCCTTTTGATGAGAATTTCCTGATGAGCGTCGCGACGGTGGGGGCATTCCTGCTCGGTGAATATACCGAGGCTGCTGCCGTTATGCTTTTTTATCAGATCGGCGAGCTGTTCCAGAGCTATGCGGTCGGCAAGTCGCGCAGGAATATCAGCGCACTGATGGATATCCGACCGGATTACGCGAATATCGAACAGGCGGACGGCAGTCTGGAGCAGGTCGATCCGGACGAGGTCGAGATCGGGACAGTCATTACCGTCAAGCCGGGAGAGAAGATCCCAATCGACGGTATTATTACAGAAGGTACGACATCTCTGGATACCGCGGCGCTGACAGGCGAGAGCGTTCCGAGAGAAGCTGCTGTGGGGAGTGAAGTACTTTCCGGCAGCATCAATCTGTCGGGGCTGATCCGTATTCGGACAACGCGTGAATTCGGCGAGTCTACGGCTTCCAAGATCCTTGATCTTGTGGAGAACGCAAGCTCCCGCAAGTCCAGATCCGAGAACTTTATCACGAAATTTGCCCGTATCTATACGCCGGCTGTGTGTATATCGGCGCTGGCGCTGGCGCTTGTGCCGCCTGTGATCCGTCTGCTGCTCGGGATGAGTGGAGACTGGAGCGTATGGGTATACCGTGCGCTGACATTCCTGGTCATCAGCTGTCCCTGCGCGCTGGTCGTCAGCATTCCTCTGACGTTCTTCGCGGGGCTCGGCGGAGCAGGCCGTGAAGGGATCCTGATCAAAGGATCGAACTATATGGAGACGCTTTCGCAGGTGCGTCACGTTGTGTTTGACAAGACCGGCACCATGACCAAAGGCGTTTTCGAAGTCAGCGGCGTGCACCACAATTCGATGGAATCCGGGAAGCTCCTGGAACTGGCCGCGCATGCCGAGGCTTTTTCCACACATCCGATCAGCTCGAGTCTGCGCAAAGCCTATGGTGAGGAGATCGATGAGACAAGGGTTTCGGATGTCAGCGAGATCAGCGGCCAGGGCGTTACAGCCCGGGTGGATGACAGAACCGTCGCTGTCGGCAACAGTAAGCTGATGCAGGCAGTCGGCTCAGAGTGGAAAGACTGTCACGGTGTCGGTACGGTCGTTCATGCGGCTGTTGACGGAGAATACGCGGGACATATCCTGATCTCCGATGCTGTGAAGCCTACGGCGCAGGCAGCGATCCGTGCGCTTAAGGACGCGGGCGTCGAACGGACGACGATGCTGACCGGCGACGCGGAAAAAGCGGCCGATGCGGTCGCGGCGGATCTTGGCGTCGACGAAGTCTTCAGCGAGCTGCTGCCGGCGGATAAAGTCGCCAAAGTCGAACAGTTCCTGACCGAAGCGAAAGGAAACGGCAGGCTTGCTTTTGTAGGGGACGGGATCAATGACGCGCCGGTCCTGTCCCGTGCAGACGTCGGTATCGCGATGGGCGCGCTGGGGTCAGACGCGGCTATTGAAGCGGCTGATGTCGTCCTGATGGACGATGATCCGCTCAAGATCGCGAAAGCGATCAGGATCTCCCGCAAATGCATCCGGATCGTCTATGAGAACATCTGGTTCGCGATCGGGATCAAGATCCTGTGTCTGATCCTCGGAGCGCTCGGCATCACGAATATGTGGGCGGCGATCTTTGCGGATACGGGTGTGATGGTGCTTGCGGTCCTGAACGCGGTCCGCGCGCTGCGTGTGAAGAATCTATAAGGAGATATCAGAATATGAGTCCGATAGAAAGAGTCGAATGCTGCGAAGTGACGGAGCTTCACGAGGACGTCCTGCAGCAGATCAACGCGAAAATGCCGGATCTGGACAGCCTTTATGATCTGGCGGAGCTTTTCAAGATCTTCGGGGATTCCACCCGGATCCGGATCCTTTTCGTGCTGTTTGAGGCGGAGGTCTGTGTCTGCGATCTTGCGGAAGCGCTGAATATGACACAGTCGGCGGTCTCTCATCAGCTGAGCATTCTGAAGCGCAACAAGCTCGTCAAGTCACGCAGGGACGGAAAGAGCGTATTCTATTCGCTCGCGGACGATCATGTCCGTACGATCATCGGGCAGGGCATGGATCACATCAGCGAATAACGGAGAAACGATCATGAAACTGACAATTGACGGACTGCGCGGCAGGGAAGCCTGGGCTGCTGCCGGTATTACACTGCCCGGCTACGACGTGACGCAGACAGCGGAGAGATCCGTTAAAGCCCCCGCATGGGTGCATTTCGGGATCGGAAACATCTTCCGGATCTTTATCGGAAGCATTGCGGACCGTCTGCTCGAGGAAGGCTATATGGATACCGGGATCACCTGCGCGGAGACTTTTGACGAGGAGATCGTGGACAAGATTTACCGGCCTTATGATAATCTGGTCCTTTCTGTCATTCTGCGGAACGACGGGACACAGGACAGGAAAGTTTTCGGATGTTTCGCGGAGGCGGTCAAAGCTTCAGAAGACCGGGAACGGCTGAAGGAGATCTTCCGCGGCAAGAGCCTGCAGATGGTCTCATTCACGATTACGGAGAAAGGCTATGCACTGCGCGATGCTTCAGGCGGATATCTGCCGGCTGTGCGGCAGGATATAGCAGAAGGTCCGGACAAGGCCCGCACGGCGATCGGTATCGTAGCGGCGATGCTGCTGGAACGGTATCGGGCAGGCGGATTTCCTATTGCGCTTGTTTCGATGGACAACTGTTCCCGTAACGGTGAGCGGCTGCGCGACGCGGTGCTGGAGATTGCAGATAAATGGGTGAAAAGCGGTTTTGCCGGTGCGGATTATCCAGGATGGCTCTCGGATGAGGCACAAGTGGCTTTCCCGTGGACAATGATCGATAAGATCACGCCGCGGCCGGAGCCGCAGATTCAGGCAGCCCTGGAAGAAGCCGGCGTGGAGGACATGGACATTGTCATCACCGCGAAACAGACATATATCGCTCCGTTCGCGAATGCGGAAGGGCCGCAGTATCTTGTCATCGAGGACAGTTTCCCGAACGGCAGACCGGCTCTTGAGAAGGCCGGTGTATATATGACGGACAGGGAGACTGTCCGCAAATCCGAGAGGATGAAAGTGACGGCCTGTCTGAATCCGATCCATACAGCGCTCGCGCCTTACGGATGCGTCCTCGGCTTTGCGTATTTCGCGGATGAGATGAAGGATCCGCAGCTTGCGAAGCTCGCGGAAAAAGTCGGTTTCGGTGAGGGAATGGAATTTGTGGAAGATCCGGGGATCCTGTCTCCGCAGGCTTTTATCGAGGAATGCCTGTACGAGAGATTCCCGAATCCGTATCTGGGCGATACGCCTCAGCGGATCGCGGTCGACACCTCCCAGATGGTCGGGATCCGATTCGGTGAAACGATCAAAGCCTGCGTCCGCAAATACGGCAGCGCGGAGAGACTGCAGGGGATCGCGCTCGCAATTGCCGGATGGCTGCGATATCTGCTGGCCATTGACGATGCGGGTAAGCCTTTTGAACTGTCTCCCGATCCGATGAATGACGAGCTGCAGGCGCAAGTCCGGGAAGCTGTCGGCAGTGCAGAGAAGGCGCACAGTGCACTTGCGCCGATCCTCTCGAACGCTTCGGTCTTCGGCAGCGATCTGTATGAAGCAGGTCTCGGGAACACCATCGAAAAACTGTTCATAGAGGAGACGGCCGGTCCCGGAGCTGTCCGAAGGACACTGACACGCTGTCTTTGATCAGGAGTTTGCACGGTTATGACAGATTATAAGATTGTCAGGAGCCGCCGTCGGACTGCTGTTATCGAGATCACAGAGGATCTGCGGGTGATCGTGAGAGTCCCGTATACCATGCCGGATGAGCGGATTCGGCGCATGGTCCGTGAGAAACAGTCCATCATCGACATGAAGCTTGCCCGGATGCGGGAAAGGCTCGACAAACAATACGCAGCGTTCGGAGAGGAAGTTCCGATCACGCAAAGCGAGATCAGGGAGCTTGCAGCCCAGGCGCGTCGGGAGATCCCTCCGCGAGTAGAACATTTTGCCGGGATCATGGGCATACAGTACGGTCGGATCACGATCCGGAATCAGGCTACGCTTTGGGGCAGCTGCTCCGCAAAGGGCAATCTGAACTTTAACTGCCTGCTGATGCTGTGCCCGGCGGAAGTGCGGGATTATGTGATCGTTCATGAGCTCTGCCACCGGAAAGAGATGAATCATTCTCCCAGGTTCTGGGCGGAGGTCGGAGGAGTCCTGCCGGACTATCGTCTGCAGCGGAGCTGGCTTAAAGAATACGGCGGCAGACTGATCAGAAGAATGCGGGAAGGACAGGAAACATGAAATATGTGATCGCCGATATACACGGCTGTTATGCGGAATTCTGCAGGCTTCTCCGGGAGATCCGTTTTTCGGATGACGATGAACTGTATGTGCTCGGTGACTTCCTGGACCGGGGACCGGAGCCTGTACAGCTGACGATGGACCTGATGACGCGGCCGAATGTGATCCCCTTGCTCGGGAACCATGAATTCATGGCGCTGAACGTGCTGCGCCGGCTGTC
The DNA here is from genome assembly GCA_017441925.1 of Bacillota bacterium. Classification (GTDB taxonomy): domain Bacteria; phylum Bacillota; class Clostridia; order Lachnospirales; family Bianqueaceae; genus RUG12817. The sequence goes on along the minus strand of JAFRUE010000002.1, from coordinate 22,832 downwards.
TGTCGATATCACAGACGAGAACGCGGAGGATTACCTGACAGCGGATGATCTCCTGAGCTACAGCTACTGGATGAAGGATGGCGGAGACGTGACTATCCGTCAGTTCCGGCAGCTGGATTCGGAGCAGAGGGAAGCTTTTTTGGATTATCTGGGAGAATGCGCTCTGTATGCAGACCTGACAGTCCGGGGACGCAGATTTGTCCTGGTGCATGCCGGCCTTGCCGGATTCGAGAGACACGGTGAGGCACTGGAGGAGTACGGACCGCAGGATCTCCTTTTCGCACGGCCTGACTATGAAAAAAGGTATTTTAAGGATCCGCAGACCGTTCTGGTCACAGGTCATACACCTGTCCAGGCGATCCGCTATAACGGCAGCACAGAAGTCTACCGCAGCCACGGGAATATCGATATCGACTGCGGATGCTGCTTTGGCGGCGCGCTCGCAGCGTACTGCCTGGATACGGATGAAGTGACATATGTCAAATCAGAAACGCGTGCCTGACACAGAAAAAGACAGCCGTCTGTAAAATCCACCTTTCGGGGGATGCAGACGGTTTTTGTTTTCTGTACAATAAAATCGGCTTTATGTATTTATATCAAATCAAAGGAAGGGACCGCTAATGAAGAAAAAACTTACGATTCTGCATTCCAATGACTTGCATGGAGATTTTCTGGAAGAGAAGGACGTTCTGGACGATAAGTATACAGGAGGTCTTTCCTATCTGGCCGGTTACGTGAACAAGGTCCGTACCGAAGAGCCAAATACGATTTATGCAATCGCCGGCGATATGTTCCGCGGTTCCGTTATCGACAGTGAATACCGTGGCATTTCCACGATCGAGATGATGAATCTTGTAGCGCCGGACATCGTCTGTCTCGGTAATCACGAGCTTGATTACGGTCTGTCACATCTGCTTTTCCTGGAGAAATGCGCGAGATTCCCGATCATCAACGCGAATCTTTTCATTACGACGACAGGGACAAGACTTTTCCAGCCGCATAAGATCCTCAATATCGACGGTATGAAGATCCTTTTCATCGGTATCGTAACAGAGGAGACGATGAAGGACATCAAGATGGATCCGCTGCTTGGGACATTTGTCGATACGGATGATGCGCTGATCGAGGTGGAGCGTATTATCAACAGTTACAAGACGGAAGATATCGATCTGACCGTCCTGCTGACGCACATCGGTTTTGAAGAAGACCAGCAGCTTGCTTCCAAGCTCCCTCCGGAGCTCGGCGTCGATATCATTATCGGCGGACACTCCCATACTTTCCCGGAGAAACCGGCTGAAGTCAACGATATCCTGATCGTTCAGGCAGGGACGGGGACAGATCAGATCGGACGTTTTGATATCGAAGTCGATACGGATACCAACAGTGTCGCTTCGTGGAAATGGGGACTGTATCCCGTTGATACAGAGACGGCACAAAAGGATGCCGCGATCGAGCAGCTTCTGAAAGGCTATAAGTCCCAGACTGACGAGAAATACGGCCGGATCCTGACCCGTTTCGACCACATTCTGACACATCCGCAGCGCTGCCAGGAGACAGAGCTCGGCAATATGTTCGCTGATATCATCTATGATATGCTGAAGTCGGATATTGTTCTGATGGGATCGGGCAGTCTGCGCAAGACCGTCCTCGGAGAGGCCGTCACGATGCAGGATCTGATGGAATTCTTCCCGTATAAGGGTAAAGTTTTCCTCGCACCGATGCAGGGATCGACATTCCGTAAAGCTATGCAGTATATGCTCAGGGACGGATTTGATACAGAGCATTTTGAGTTTTATCAGGTTTCACGCAATGTGCGGATCACATATAACCGCACCACAAAAGTCATCGATATCACGGTCGATGGAGTACCGCTTGACGACGGCAAGGTCTATAATGTCGCGATCCAGGAATACCACTTCAAGAATGTTGAGGAATGCCTGGGCATCCCGACTGCAGAGATCGAAGGATATCCGAGATGCCGCGTGATCACTACGTCGGATTATGACGTGGTGGAGGAGTATTTCAACACGCATGCACACTTGACAGCATATCTTGACGGCAGAATCACGATCAATTCCTGAGGTGCTGAAAAATGAGAAAATTCATAATCGATACGGATACGGCTTCGGATGACTGCGCCGCGCTGATGATGGCGTGTATGACAAAGAATATCGAGATCATGGGTGTGACCGTCGTGGCCGGCAATGTTTCTGTGGAGCAGGCAGGCCGGAACGCCAAGATGACGCTTGAAGTCTGCGGCAGCGATGTGCCGGTTTTCCTTGGAGCAAAACAGCCGCTGATGCATTCCCGCAAAGAAACGATCAGCGTACACGGCGTGGACGGTATGGGCGATAAAGGACTGATCCATCCGCAAGGCGGGTTCGCGCCTGGTGACGCGGTCGATTATATCCTGAATACGGTTGCGGAATATCCGGACGAGATCGAAATCGTTGTATTGGGCCCTGTGACAAATATCGCACTCGCGATCCTGCGGGACCGCGAGACGATGAGCCGCGTCAAACGGATCTGGTCGATGGGCACACCGGGCTTCGGACCGGGCAACGCCACGCCGGTTTCGGAATTCAATGTATTTATTGATGCGGAAGCGTATAAGATCATGCTGGATTCCGGCATCCCAGTATCGATTGCGGGATTTGATCTGTGTGTCGGCGATATCGAGATCGACCTCGATGAACTCGCGGAGATCGCTGCTTCCTCCCCGCAAGGCGCTTTCCTGAAAGATGCGACAGCGGTGCTGCTGGATTTCAACCGCAAGACAAGGGGACAGGATATGATCGATCTTCCGGATGCGGTCGCGATGGCCTGTGCCATCTGGCCTGAAACCGTCACCGGCAGGATGAACGTCTATTGCTATACCTGCATCGATAACGGACCGTGCTACGGACAGGTCATCTTCTATCGGGAGGGCAGTACCTACGAATCCATGCCGGAGATTCCCGGATATCCGGACGAAGTGATCACGTCGATGGATGCCGGCGGATTCACCAAACGTTTCATCGGAATGTTCAAGAAGCAATAACAGACATATAAAAACCCGGTGATTGCCTCGTTTGAAAGGCTAATCGCCGGGCTATTTCTATACCTGAAATGAAATCCTCGAGACATGCTAAAAATACAAAAAACATAGGCCGAAATTGGCCTTTAAACAAGTATAGCCTGGAACTGCAAAAAATACAAAAGCAGGGGCTGAAGTTGGCCTTTAAAATGAGACAACTTTCAGCCCCTGCTTTTGTATCTCACCACTCCGCCACACTGCCGTCTTCATGACGCCACAGAGGATTTTTCCATTCGTGCGGGTCCTCGTTTTCGGAAAGCACCAACGGTTTGTTGATTTCGACGCCGATGCCCGGGATGTGCGGCAGCTCGACCCAGCCGTCCACAAAGCGGAAGTCTTCCGGATTCTTTACGTAATCCAGAACGGACGCGCCGACATTGTAATGGATGCCGATGGACTGTTCCTGAATGACCGCGTTGTAGCAGGTCGCGTCGACATTCAGGCAGCTTGCTAGCGCGATCGGACCGAGCGGACAGTGCGGTGCCAGCGCCACATCGTACGCTTCGGCCATGGAAGCGATCTTCTTGACAGAAGTGAGGCCTCCGGCGTGGGACAGATCCGGCTGGACGATATCGACACCGCCAATCTGCAGGAGACGTTTGAAATCATAGATCGAGAATAGGCGTTCACCGGTCGCGATCGGGATATTGCAGGCTGCGGCGATTTCCGGAAACAGCTCCATGTTTTCACAGAGTACGGGCTCCTCGATGAACATCGGATCGAATTCCTCAAGCTTCTTCGCGAGGATCTTGGCCATGGGCTTGTGGACGCGTCCGTGAAAATCGATCGCAATGCCGAAATACTTGCCGCAGGTCTCGCGGACGGCAGCGACGCGCTCAAGGACCGCGTCGATCTTTGCGTAGGAATCGACCATCTGCAGTTCCTCGGTCGCGTTCATCTTGATCGCGGTAAAGCCTGCGTTTTTCTTTTCCAAGGCATCCGCTCCGACATCAGAAGGTCTGTCCCCGCCGATCCAGCTGTAGACGCGCATTTTGTCGTGACAGCGTCCGCCCATGAGCTGCCATGCCGGCACGCCGAAGTACTTGCCTTTGATGTCCCAAAGAGCCTGATCGATGCCGGAGATCGCGCTCATCAGGACGCCGCCGCCCCGGTAAAAGCCGGCGCGGTAGAGGACATTCCAGATATCCTCGATCTGCTGCGGATCCCGGCCGATGAGATAGGTCTTCATCTCCTGAACGCAGGCGAGGACAGTATCGCAGTGTCCCTCAAGGACCGCTTCGCCCCAGCCGCTGTATCCGTCATCCGTGAGGATCTCCACAAACCCCCAGCGCGGTCTTACATGATAAGTATTGACTTCTGTGATCTTCATTGTGATGCACGTATCCTTTCCGCGAACTTTCTTCGCTCTTCGGGGATCCGGCTGACCAGATCCCGCACATATTCAGTACAAGTGTCCCAATCGCCCCGCGCGGCGGCTTCCTTGGGCATCAGAGCGCTTCCGAGGCCGGCTCCGAGGCATCCCGCGTTGAGAAAATCTGCGATATTATCAGGTGAAACGCCTCCGATCGCCATAAACTCGGCATTGTCGAACGGACCTTTCAGATCCTTCACGTAGCGCATCGGCATACTGCCTGCCGGGAAAAGCTTCATGGTCTTGTAGCCATATTCGAAGCTGACAGCAACGTCGGTCGGGGACAGGACTCCGGGAATCAGAATTACGTCATGATCCGCACAGTAACGGAAAACGTCCGGCGGAGTACCGGGTGTCAGGAGAAACTGCGCACCGGCCGCAATGGCGTTTTCACAAAGAGGGACAGTGATCGCTGTGCCGCCGCCGATAAGGCAGCTGTCTCCGAAATGCTCGCGAAGCATCGAGATCTGTTTCAGCGCGTCCTTGCTGTTCAAAGCGACTTCGAAAAATCTCACGCCTCCGCGCATAGCGGCTTCGATATAAGGAATGACCTGTTCGGTCGGGACGTTGCGGAGGATACCGAGCAGCGGATTTTCCGCAACGATTCTATATGCGTCCATAGAATCAGTCCTTTCTTAGGAAAATGAAACGGCAGTTTACCGCAGTACCGGGTCGCTGCCGGCAAGAATCTCGTTCAGCTGTGCGGCATCCGGATACCCTTCCGTATCGCCGGAGACCTGCGTTGCGAGAGCTCCGCAGACTGCTCCCATACGACCGGCGGTTTCCGGATCTTTACCCTGCAGCAATCCGGCCAGGAACCCTGCGTTGAAACCGTCCCCAGCGCCGACAGGTTCGACAGGATTGCAGGGATAGGGCGGAATGAAAACGGGGCGGTTATTCATGGATGCGGCCGCGATCCAGGCTCCGTGGGAGGAATCCTTGATTGCCGCGACAGCAGGTCCGGTGTTAAGAATGGCTTCCAGAGCGGTTTCCGGCGTATCTGTCCCGTACAATACCGCGGCTTCGTCAAGCCCTGCAAGGACGATCGTGGACCGGCTGACCAGATCACGCAGCAGCGGAGAATGATCGCAGCCTTTCCAGAGGCGTTTGCGGATGTTCGGATCAAAACTCACGGGAATGCCTTTTTCCTCAGCGAGATCAAAAGCACGGAAAACGGCTTCGCGGCAGGATTCGGAGAGGATTGGCGTGATCCCTGTCAGATGCAGGAGCGAAACACCCTCGAACAGCTCGGGACGGATATCATCCGGAGAAAGGTGACTTGCAGCACTGTTTTCACGGTAATAGTATACTTTTGTACCGGACGGGGACAATTCCTTGAACATAATTCCGGTCCGGTGGGCAGCATCCCGGATCACATGCCGGCAGGACACCCCATCTGCCTGCAGTTCACGGACCAGAAATGCTCCGAATTCATCATCGCCGATCCGGCTGTACCATTCCGCTGAGATTCCGAGCTTCGCCAGACCGATTGCGGTATTGCTCTCGGCTCCGGCTGTTTTCATCCGGAAATCGCGGACATACCGGAGACTGCCTGCTTCGCCGGGTGTGAAAGCTGCCATTGTTTCGCCGATCGTAAGGACCGTCCCGCCGCCTGACGGGAATAGACTTTCAGTAGATCCGACGGCTGTATACAATCCACGCAGTTTATCCTGCAGCAGTTTTTTGAGCAGATGATAGCGTTCTTCTTTTTCCTGCCGGGCAAAATGCACAGTGCGCAACTGCTCCGGATTATCCTGATAGGACAGATTGACGGCATCCGCGCCGAATTGTGAACTGGTCAGGTCAAAAACACATCCGGATACGTCATTATAGCAGTGATAGTTTCCGTCCGGAAGCAGAATCCCGCGGACTGTCCCGCCGAAAATGTCCTGAGCCAGGAAAGCGGTGACGGAACACTGCCCGAGCGCAGGATTTGACACAGTCCAGTCTTTGCGCATGCGTGGCGCACAGGTCTCCGGACACCAGATGCCGCGCAGAACAGTATACAGATCTCCGGGGTTACGGATCCCCGGATATTCATCGGAAACAGGCGTGCAGAGAGCTTTGCCGCTGCCGTAAAAATCCAATTCCCGTCTGTTCTTCTCGGCCATATGATTACCTCCTGCAGTCATTCTTTTCATATCATAGCATAGACGGGCCGGGGACGCAAGATGATTCATCATCTTGACATTTTTGAGAATCGGATGTATCTTAATGTACAGTTACAGTATAAAAACGTATGCGATTTGAGGGGGACGGAACATGTTTGGAAGAAGACCGGACGGACGCAGAATCAATAAAATCGACCCGATCGTGCAGATCACGCCGTATATCATGCCGATGCGCTGTGACGCTCAGGTTCTGCTGAAGCACCGCGTGGATCTGGAGAAAATGAACCGTTACATCCGCGCCAAACGTGCGGAGGAGGGGATTTCTTTCACGCATATGCAGATCGTTTTTGCGGCGTATGTACGGGCGGTCAGCCGGAATCCGAATGTCAACCGTTTCATCATGAATAAGCAGTACTATGCCCGGAATAATTGCTCGGCGGCGTTTACGATGCTGAATAACCCGAACGACGCGGATCAGGGCGAGACGGTCATCAAGCTCAAATTTGATCTGACGGATACGATCTATGATGTCTATGACCGTATGAGCGGTGTAATCGAGAAGAACCGCGGCGTGCAGGAGAAAAACTTCCTGGATAAACTGGCCGCGGGGCTTTTCAAGGTTCCCGGACTGCCTAATTTTGTCGTCGGCCTGGTGCGGCTGCTGGACCGTTACGGACTGTGCCCGGGCTTCCTGATCGAAGAACTGCCTTTCCATGTCGGCCTGTATGTTACCAACATGGCTTCGATCGGACTGCATGACGTAAACCATCATATTTATAATTTTGGCAACGTCGGAATGTTCTACGGGATGGGTATGATCGAGAAGGTCGCGGAGGTCGAGAACGGTGAGACACGTATGAAACGGTATCTGCCGATCGGCATCACCGCAGACGAGAGAGTGTGTTCCGGCGCGCATTACGCCCGCTTCTTCAAAGACATGAGTTACTATCTGGAGCATCCGGAGGTGCTGGAGCAGCCGCCGGAAAGCGTCCGGTTTGACGAGGGCTGCGAGTATCATCTGCCTAAGCCGGAGAAAACAGCCCGGTAATCGGTTTCTTCGGACAACAAAAGAAAGAACTAAGCGGAGTCGGCAGGGGCTCCGTTTTTTTTGCCCGCAGGTCTTTATTTGCCGTTGATGATATGGTATACTGAAATCAGCTGAATGAGAATCCGTAAATAAGGAGGATTAAGATGGAACAGAAGAAAATCGAAGCACGTGTCAAAAAGATCATCGAAGTCGATGGCCTTAAGTTCAAGGATCTGTATGGCGACGGCGAACTGAAGCCGTACGAGGACTGGCGTCTGACACCGGAAGAACGCGCTGAGGATCTGATCAGCCGCATGACGGTCCAGGAGAAAGCAGGAATGCTCCTGGTCGCGCAGGCCCGGATGGGTATTTCTGTTAAAGACAAAGAAAAAACAAGCCATAACGGCCTGATCAGTGAAGAATCCGGCGAGATTCCGCTTATGCCCGGCCGCCCGCCGCGCTTTACGAAGAGCACGACGGATATGATCGAGAAGGAGCAGCTGCGCCATTACATCGTCCGTGAGATGAAAAATCCCAAGGACATGGCGGAGTGGGCGGACGCGCTCGAGGAAATGTGCGAAGGCACACGTCTCGGCATCCCCGCGATCATCATGTCGAACGCCCGCAACAATAACGGCGCGGTTGTCTGGGATGAGAGCGCAAATCCTGACGGATATGCGATGTATCCGGAGAACCTCGGCGTTACCGCGGCAGGACAGAGCGATCCGCAGGCCGTATCGGATTTTGCAGCGGAGAGCTACATCAACTTCAAGTCCAGCAATATCCGCAAGGGTTATGTGTATATGGCAGACTGCGCGACAGATCCGCGCTGGTTCCGCACACATGAGACTTTCGGCGAGAATCCGCAGGATATCGCGAAGATCATTACAGAGCTGATCAAGACGCATCAGGGAGATAAGCTGGGCGAAAACAGTGTCTCCATGACGACGAAGCATTTCCCCGGCGGCGGTGCCCGTGAGAACGGTTTTGACCCGCATTACGCTGAGGGCAAGTACAATGTATACCGTACGCCCGGCAGCCTGGAGAAGTATCATATCCCCGGCTTCAAGGCCGCGATCGATGCAGGTACGACATCCATGATGCCGTATTACGCGATCCCGAGTGAAGAGAAATCCGTTCCGCCGCATCCGCCGGTCGACGAGCCGTTTGAGCAGGTCGGTATGGCGTTCAATAAGGCGATTGTTACGGATCTGCTGCGGGACAAGCTCGGATTTAAGGGCTATGTCAATTCGGACTCCGGCATCCTGCAGGGTATGGCATGGGGTGTCGAGGACCTGACGATGGAGCAGCGCATTGCGAAAGCGATCAATGCCGGAACCGACGTTATCGCAATCAGTGATAAGACGGAGGACGTCGTCAGCACGATCAATGCCGGACTGATCGACGAGAAGCGCCTGCACGATGCGCTTTCAGGACTTCTGTGCGAGCTGTTCCGCCTCGGGCTGTTCGAGAATCCGTACTCCTGCAAAGAGGAGCTTGCGCTTACAGGATCTCCGGAAGGCATGGAGAAAGCCTACAAGGTCCATCAGGAGTCTGTCACGCTGCTTAAGAACCACGACGGGCTGCTTCCGCTGACAGCGGATAAGCTGGCAGGAAAGAAGGTCTATCTGGCCCTGTTTGAGCAGGAAGAGACCAAAGGAGCCCCGATGGGAGGCGGCGGACGCAAGCGTGCCGAAGAGGAAGAGAAATTCCGCGCGGCGGCCAAGACAGCATTCCCGGACGTCTGCTGGGTTGACGAAGCCGAAGGCGCGGATATCGCGATTGCCATCCTGAATCCGCAGAGCGGCAGCTACTTCGCAGCTACCGAAGGATATCTGGATCTCGGACTCGGCAAAGGTACCGGTATCGATACCGAGCGTCTGGACGCGGTCCGTGCGGCTGCCGGCAAGCTGATTTGCCATGTCAATCTGCCGATGCCTTTCCTGCTGGGAGATGTCGAGCCTAAGTGCGACGCGCTGACTGTCGGTTACGGCACCTTTATAAAGGCTGTCTGCGACGTGATCTTCGGCCGCTTCGCTCCCTGCGGCAGACTTTCGCTTACGATTCCTGCCGGACAGGATGTCATCGCGGTCGACGAAAACACGATCTGCGCTTCACCGAATGATGTGCCGGGCTTCGAAAAGAGCCTTTACATGGACGGCAAGGAATATGCACTCATTGATACTGACGGAAACAAATACGTTTACGGATTCGGACTGACCTTCTGATCATTTTTGAAATCAGTACGCGTATAAAGAATAACTGTCTCAAAGACTGCTGTGTATGCAAAATGTCTTTGAGACAGTTTTTTGTATTTCCGACGGAAGAAAACGGTCATCATTATAAATATTTCGGATAATTGTTGACAAACAGGAGCAGAACGAGTATAATCTATGCATAAACAAAGAAAAGGAGTGCATATATATGCCCAATGACGATATTAAGAAAGTCGTTCTTGCCTATTCCGGCGGACTCGATACTTCTATTATAATTCCCTGGCTCAAGGAAAACTATAACAACTGCGAAGTTATCGCTGTTTCCGGCAACGTCGGCCAGGCGGACGAGCTTGAGGGACTTGAGGAGAAAGCCCTTAAGACGGGAGCATCCAAGCTCTATGTCCTTGATCTGACCGATGAATATGTAAACGAATATATCATCCCGACGATGAAGGCCGGCGCGGTATATGAAGACTATCTGCTTGGTACAAGTACCGCGAGGCCGTGTATCGCGAAGGGGCTTGTTGAGATCGCCTTAAAGGAAGGCGCCGACGCGATCGCCCACGGCTGTACCGGAAAAGGCAATGATCAGGTCCGTTTTGAACTGGCGATTAAGCATTTCGCGCCGAATATGAAGATCATTGCTCCCTGGAGGGAATGGACGATCCAGTCGAGGGAAGAGGAGATCGATTATGCCGAAGCGCATAACGTTTCGCTTAAGATCAACCGTGAGACAAATTATTCAAAGGACAAAAATCTCTGGCATCTTTCCCACGAGGGACTTGATCTGGAAGATACCGGAAACGAGCCGCTGTATGAGAAGCCCGGATTCCTCGAGATGTCTGTCTCCCCGCTTGATGCTCCCGATGAGCCGCTGTATCTGACGATCGACTTTGAACAGGGCATTCCGACAGCTCTTAATGATGAGAAACTCAGCGCGAAAGAGATCATCCTTAAGCTCAACGAGCTCGGCGGCAAGAACGGGATCGGTCTGCTGGACATCGTCGAAAACAGGCTGATCGGTATGAAATGCCGCGGCGTCTATGAGACTCCAGGCGGTACGATCCTGTATAAGGCACATGAATATCTTGAATCTGTCTGCCTCGACAAAATGACGATGCATGAGAAGCAGAAGCTGGCCGTGACCTATGCGGAGCTTGTCTATAACGGCCAGTGGTTCACGCCGCTGCGCGAAGCGCTTGCTGCTTTCGTCGACAAAACACAGGAAAAAGTCACCGGTAAAGTAAGGCTGAAGCTGTATAAGGGCAATATCATCAAAGCGGGCGTCTGGAGTGAATATTCGCTCTACAGCGAGAACATTGCGACCTTCGGCAAGAGCGATTACAACCAGAAGGATGCAGAAGGGTTTATCAATCTTTACGGATTGCCGATCAAAGTACAGGCGATGGTGGATGGTAAGAAATAAGAAACAGCCGCCTGGTAACAGGCGGTTTTTTCGTAGACAGAGACAGTTCGCGTGATTCAGTAAGGAGGTTTGCATCATGGCTAAAATATGGGCGGGCCGGACAGACGGAGCGGTCGACCTTGCCGCGGACGGATTCAATTCATCGCTTCCGTTCGACAAAAGGCTCTACCGTCAGGATATTACCGGCAGCATGGCGCATGCCGCGATGCTCGGAGCGACAGGCATCATAACCGAAGCGGAGGCAGAGGTGCTGATCGACGGCCTGTCGGGGATCCTGGAGGATCTGGATAGCGGTAAGATCGATTTTGATCCGGCGGCAGAGGATATTCATTCTTTTGTCGAGCAGATCCTGACGGAGCGTGTCGGTGAAGCCGGTAAGAAGCTCCATACCGCCCGCAGCCGCAACGATCAGGTCGCGCTTGATCTGCGCCTGTATCTGCGTGAAGAGACCGACCGGATCATAGAGGCCGTCAAGCTGCTTGCAGGGACGGTAACGGATAAGGCAGAGGAGTACAAATCGCTGATCATGCCGGGCTATACGCATCTGCAGCGCGCGCAGCCGGTAACGTTCGGGCATCATCTGATGGCTTATGTCATGATGCTGCTGCGTGATATCGACCGTCTGTCCGACACACGCAGGCGGATCAACGTTTCTCCGATCGGATGCTGTGCCCTTGCAGGGACGACTTATCCTACGGACCGGTTTTACGAAGCGGAAAAACTCGGCTTTGAAGGGATCGCGCTGAATTCGATCGACGGTGTTTCGGACCGGGATTTTGTACTGGAACTGCTCTCGGACATCGCGGTTCTGATGATGCATCTCTCGCGTTTCTCCGAGGAAATCTGCCTCTGGAGCAGCTTTGAATTCCGCTTTATCGAGCTCTCGGACGCGTTTACGACCGGTTCTTCGATCATGCCGCAAAAGAAAAATCCGGATATCGCCGAGCTTGTCAGGGGGAAGACCGGCCGGGTCTACGGTGATCTGATGGCGCTTCTGACAACGATGAAAGGACTCCCGCTTGCTTATAACAAAGATATGCAGGAGGATAAAGAGGCGGTCTTTGACGCCTGCGATACGGTCAAGAAGTGTCTGGAGGTCTTTAACGGGATGATCGGGACGATGAAGGCACTCGGCAGCAACATGCGCGCCGCGGCAGCCGGCGGCTTTATCAACGCGACCGATCTCGCCGATTATCTTGTCGGTAAAGGCCTGCCGTTCAGGACAGCGTACAAGCTGTCGGGCGGGATCGTTGCCTACGCTCAGAAAAACACGAAAACTCTGGAAAATCTTTCGCTCGAGGAATACAGGTCTTTCTCGCCGCTGTTTGACGAAGGCGTCTATGATGCGGTGGATCTCGATAATTGTGTCGCGCGGCGTACCAGTACGGGCGGCACCAGTGTCGGATCGGTCGAGCAGCAGATCGCATACGCCAGGGAGATCATAGGAGCCTGAAAACGATAGAAAAAATACCCCCAGAGTGGCTGATCACCGCTCTGGGGGATATTTTTGTGCATATTCAGCGGACCGGTCTATACGGATTTATCTGCGAGGCTTAGCCTCTGGCCATCTCATAGATCGCCTTCATGTCGTCGCGCAGCAGCGGACGGATGGAGCCGAGAGAGGTCTTGTTGCCGTCGGTGCAGGCTTTCCAGCACTTGTCGGCGAGCTCGTCGATCTGCGCGTCCGTCGGATCGATGCCAAGTTCCTTCATGTTGACAGGCATGTTGATGGAGTGGAAGAAGTCCTCCATAGCCGCGATGCCCTTAAGGCCGATCTCCTTATCACAGGCTGAGTCTTTGCCGAGTTCATAACCTTCCGGAGCCTTGACGCCGGCAACGTTGATCGCAAGCTGTGCAAAACGTGCGGGACGGCAGTCGATCGCGTAGCGTGCCCAGCTGCCCCAGATCGCGGTCAGTCCGGCACCGTGCGTAACGTCGAACATTCCGCTCAGTTCATGCTCCAGACGATGGGATTCCCAGCCGCCGCCGTCCGTACCGCAGCCGGTCAGGCCATTGTGGGAAAGAGAACCTGCCCACATGACTTCAGCACGGGCCTGATAGTTGGCCGGATCATCGACAAGGATACGCGCGTTCTTCATGACAACTCTCAGCAGATGCTCTGCGATGCCGTCGGTCAGCTCCAGCGTCGGATCGGTTTTGCACAGATAACGCTCCATTGTATGCATCATGATGTCGGAAGCACCGGCAGCTGTCTGATAAGGAGGCAGGGTCATGGTCAGTTCCGGATTCATGATCGCGAAACGCGGACGGCCGTACTCGGTGTTGCAGCCGCGCTTGATACCGCCGTCTTCTTTGGTGATAACAGAGCTGTTGCTCATCTCGGAACCGGTCGCCGCAAGCGTCAGAATAACGCCGACAGGAGCGCAGGCGGTCGGTACACGCTTAAACGCATAGAAATCCCAGACATCGCCTTCGTTTGCAAGGCCGTATCCAATCGCTTTTGCAGAGTCGATGACGGAACCGCCGCCGACAGCGAGGATGAAATCAACGCCTTCTTTGCGGCAGAGATCGATGCCTTCATATACCTTGGACAGATGCGGGTTCGGAACGACGCCGCCAAGCTCTACGTAAGCGATACCGGCCTCGTCAAGCGACTTTTTGACGCGGTCGAGCAGACCGGAACGGATTACGGATCCGCTGCCGTAGTGGACCAGGACCTTCTTGCATTTCTGCTCTTTAACCAGCTGTCCGACCTGGTTCTCGGTTCCCTTGCCGAAATAGACGCGGGTTGGTGTGTTGTACAGGAAATTTTCCATACTGTGTACCCCTTTCGTATTGTTTTATGCGTTTTTGTCGAAATTGTTCTCGAATCTGTCCATCAGTTCCTGCTGGCACTCGTCATATCTGCCTTCCAGGAACAGATCGAAATACTTATAGTGGAAATCGTCCCAGCTCTCTTTCTCGTGGCGGGTCAGGATCGGATAGTACCAGACACCGTTCTCAGCGGAAGCGTCAACGTCCGGATAGGCATCGCCCATCATCAGAACGTCCTCTTTGCCGTATCCCTTGGTCAGCATGCGGGCAATGCAGGCATTCTTGGAACCGATCTCCTGGCTCGTGATGACATCGACATACTTCAGCAGATCGTGGTCAGACCATTCTTTTACGATAGCAGCCATGTTGGAACTGGAAATGATCGCGATATCACACTTACCTTTAGCATATTCCAGAGCTTCACGCGCACCTTCATACGGCGGCTTGTCAGCGGACGTTACGGATTCGATGCGTCTGTTCAGCTCGACAGACCAGTCGTAAGCCTTCTTAAGCAGCGGGGAATCATTGTGCTCCATTTCGGCGACCAGATCCTTATTGGAGATCTTGCCCTTTGCGACCCAGTCACAGTAGACTTTGAAATCATCCGGATCCAGTTTGATCCAGCCGCGCTTCTCACAGCGGCGGAGCATCTCTTCGAGCGCGATGAAACGATTGACGCCGCGGCTCTTTTCAAACAGATTGATGCCGTCCCAGACCTTCTGGACCTCATCAGCCTTATCGTTCAGCTGCCACAGATCGATGAAGCTTGCGCCGTGACAGCGGCGGTGCTTGACGTTCATTGCGTCGATCATAGTGCCGTCCGAATCGATGCAGATAACCTTGTCATGCTTTTTCACGAAGTTTTCCAGTGAGTAGTCCATTGTGTTTCTCCTTTGCAAGTTACTGTACTGATTATAACATGAATTATGGAATCCGTACAAGATTAAATTGGATCAGAAGTAGATCATGGAAAAATAAGTAACGGTATTGACGCCGTTGATGTAGTGAATCCCCAGTTCTTTGGAAAGATTCATGACGTTGATGCCGGTGGATTCCATGGAGCGTCGCATTCTGTCGGGAAATCTGCACGGCGCGTCGGGGTAGGTGCATTTTTTGCAGATGCTGCAGCCGCCGGCATCGCAGAGCTCGTGCGGATCGGCTTCATCCTTTAGATAGGCAATGAAAGCATCGTCAAGCTCAGCGTGTTTCCTGCGGCCTTCGCCCATGCCCTCGATATCGTAGGAATCCTCGAGATCATGTTTTGTCGTATAGACAAAAGCACAGGAATAGCCCATAAAATGCTCTTTGAGCTCCTCAAACGTGCCGCAGCCCGGAGGACAGGCCCATGTACGGCCGTACTGGCCGCAGTAATTCGCCTTGCAGGCATCACGTGTACCCGGATCAAAAGGGATGTCTTTTGTTACCAGAAAGCCGGATTCGTGGATCGGCCATGGCTGCAGAGAGCGGTCAGCCAGGAACGCTTCGATCTTATCACGGAGACTCATTCTTCATCCTCCTCATTGCCGAACAGCATATTGTCGATAAAAGCCTCGTTGAACACAGGGCTCAGGTTCAGTTCGATGACCTTGCAGGCTGACGCGATCTGCCTCGCGCTTTCCAGTTTCGCGGGATCCGTCAGGCAGACACAGGCAGAGTGCAGAGCACTGTTGCCGATGCTCTCGATATTCCGGCCAAGATCCGGCGGGAGCAGTCCGATCGCGAAGGCGCTCTGCGTATTCAGATAGAATCCGAGGCCGCCTGCGATCTTCACCTGACTGATTGCATCCGGTGTTGTCTCCGCAGAATCGGTCAAAGCAAGAATACCGGCCGCGACAGCGCTTTTTGCGAGCTGTACCTGGCGGATATCCGCCTGGTCCAGCGTTACGGGCGTCCCGGGAATCGTATAGGGAGAGGCAAGCCGTCCGGTCATGTCCAGTTCCCCGGTCAGGAGAAGCAGTGCGCAGAGATCGATCAGACCGCAGCCGCACAGACCGATGGGTTCTTTCCCCCCGATCGTCGTATAGGTAACTGTCTGCCTGCCGTCACGCATAGCCAGACTGACGTGGTCGACAGCACCGGGGATCCCGCCGACGCCGCAGGAGATGTTCGCACCTTCAAGTGCCGGCCCCGCGGCGGTGGAAGCGGCATAGAGCTTACCGTTGGCCGAGAGGATCATTTCTCCGTTTGTTCCGATATCCAGCAGCAGACGTGGCGTATCATCCGTCTCCCCAAAACCGGAAACCAGTGCCCCTCCGACGATGTCCGCGCCGATAAAAGCCGATGCGCAGGGCATGGTGAGGACTTTGCCGATGGGCAGATCAAGCTCTGCACCTGTACGCGTCTGGATATCCGTAAATGCAGGAGTAAATGGATACTGTCCCATTCCTTCCGGCGAAATGCCGAGGAAAAGGTGCAGCATTGTCGTGTTCCCTGTCGCAATCAGAAGCTCCGGAGAAGTGTCCCCGGCAAGTCCTTCCGTCAGCTGAAGAAGCAGAGCACGAACGGACTTCAGCAATACATCCTGCAGATTCTGCAGGTCCCCTTGTTTTGCGGAGGTGATCCGGGTCATGACATCTGCCCCATAACTGCGCTGCGGATTCAGCGCGGAGACCGTCCGGAGCACTTTCCCGGAATCGAGGTCTACGAGCGCCATCGCAAGAGTCGTTGTACCGATATCAAGCGCGGCGCCAAGACGGGCTATTCCGGACAGGTCTGCAGAATCGCTTTGAGATGCTCTCGAAGCAAAATCGGTCAGACCTGTTCCGTCAGAATCCGGAACAGAAATAACAGCGCCATTTTCCGTACAGAAAGCCTGACAGGCGAGTATAGACCCGTCCGGATCAGGCTTAAGCGACAGTTCACCGGAAAGAAGCCGTACCCTGCATTTGCCGCAGACACCTCGTCCGCCGCAGGCAGCCGGCAGTCCGATCCCTTTACCGCGCAGATAATGCAGCAGATTCTGTCCCGCGGCTTCTTCCGGGATGGTAACGATGTTACTCATATTTTCAGTTTCTTGATCTCTTCAGCATAGTACTGGACAAGCTCGAACTTGGTCCCGGGCATGAGCCTGTGGTCAGGGCAGGGGAGATACCCGCCCTCCATAGCCAGCGGACGGATGCGTTCCAGCTCTTTATCAACAGCGGCTTTGTCCTCGCGGAGCGCAAGTTTATTGAAACCGCCGACTCCGAGCTGGCGTTTGCCGTATTTGCGGCGCGCCGGTCCGAACTGGTCGCCCCAGGTACCGACTTCGATCGGGAAGAGTACGTTGACGCCGGTATCGACCCAGAGCTCCTGCAGATCACGCGTGACGCCGTCGCAGTCAAGCGATATGATGTCGATGCCGTAGGAATGCAGCAGCTCATTGCGCCTCTCATAATGCTTACGGCAGTACTTTTCGATGATCTTCGGATTCAGCAGCGGGCCAGAATTGAAGCAGATGTCCTCCCAGTAGTGCGCGAAATCAAAGTGCGCGCCGGTTTCGAGGACAGCTTTGGTGCACTGATACTGCAGTTCGGCAAACGTATCGATAATATCGCCGAAAAGATCTTCGTCTTCATCGTACAGCAGATAGCTCATGCCGACGACGGATTCCATCGAGCGGATCGTGCCGATCGCGGAACCGACTCCCAGACCGACCGGATAATCCAGCTTGTCATAGACTTCCGTATTGAAGTCCTTCAGGTATTCATAGTTGATCCGTTCCGGTGTAAACTGCATTTTCGGCTTATACAGCGTCTCGAATGCTTCGCGGTCCTTCAGCAGATAGTCATCCTCGGCGGGAATCGATACGACGCCCGGAGAAAAACGCTGGATCAGGCCATCGGCGTTCAGCGTTCTTTTGGTGCCGTCCGGGAGGACCTCCAGGACTTTTTCCTCGAACGCCGGAAAGAGGCCGTTTCTCGGACTGTAGCGCGGAGTCCAGTCAAAATCCCATCCGATCAGCTTGTCAAGCTCCTTGTCGACAGGGTTGCCGTCGCTCCAGCCTTTGGAAAGCTCCACAGGGATCTTGCCAAGCGCGGCCCATTCCGCCAGCAGTTCGCGCCAGTATCCGAAATGAACAGCAGGGAAGCGGTCTACGGATTTGTAGTGCAGGATATTCATCGCACGTTCACGGTTTGTCATGATATTTCCTTTCAGCCGATTTCAGCAAGGGCATCGGCAATCGCAAGTATATTCTCTGTCGGGGTAGTTGTCGGAAGTTCGCAGCCCGGCATGAACATCGCCTTTTCGGAGGCGTATTTCTGACCGAGCGCGAGGATGGTGTCATGTGTATGAGCTGCATCGCAGGAGAAAACGTCCGCGACAGGATCGATGTTCCCGTTCAGAATGCAGCGGCCGGCCGCTTTCTCAAGCGCTTCGCCGTAATCGACCATATGATCGATGTCGACGATCGCGGCTCCGAGCTGCGATGTGTATTCGATAACATGCGTCGTATTGCCGCACATATGCAGACGTCCGGTCAGTCCAAGCTCCCGGCCACGGTCAAAAATCTTTTTCTGGCGGGGCAGAATCAGATTCAGATACATGCGCGGAGAGAGCAGCGACGCGACCGGATCCGCGACATAGAAATACTTCTGGCCTGTTTCAGCGAGACATTTCAGAAAATCAAGAGATGTTTCGGTCACGATATCGAGCAGCTCTTCTACCGCTTCCGGCTCGTCCAGAGAATCCATCATCAGATCTTCGACGCCGCGGATATTGCCGGCGACGGTCGCCGGACCGACAGCAAGCGTCATCGGGTAGATGTCAGCGCATTCCGCCGCTTTCTGAGCGGCCAGCACCAGATCGCAGAGACGGGGGATATCCTGCACTTTCAGCGGATGAAGACGGCTGACGTCGGTAATATCCTCCAGGGCATATCCTGCGGCATACGGCAGACGGTCGGCCGGGAAAGCAACTTCCGTACCATATCCTTCCGCTTCGCGTACAAGATCGGAAGCTACCTGGATAAAATCCAGTCGGTACTCGTGCGCCGCAAGCTCGGCAGCCTCTTCCATCCTGCGCCATTCTTTGCAATAGGTCGGAATATCGATTCTGTTCATACGGCAGACGGTACTGCCGACGATGGTCAGGTTCGGCCGGCGGTCAACAGCGCTGCCGGCAATAAAAGCATCCAGACGTTCTTTGGAATTCATGTTATGTCCTTTCCGATGGCTCAGTCAAAATACGCGCGGGCGGCTTTCGCTGCAGACGCGGCATCAAGCGTGTAGCAGTCCGCACCGATCTCATCGGCGAAAGCTTGCGTTACAGGCGCGCCGCCGACCATGACTTTCACCTGGTCACGGATACCGGCGGCTTTCAGCGCGTCGATTACGTCCTTCTGTCCGTACATGGTGGTCGTAAGCAGAGCAGAAAGGCAGACGAGCTTGGCACCGCTTTCCTTGACGGCGTCAACGATCCTCTGCGGATCAACATCTACGCCGAGATCGATGCACTCGATGCCCTGTCCCTCGATCATCATTTTGACCAGATTCTTGCCGATGTCATGCATATCGCCTTTGACCGTACAGATGACAGCCTTGCCGACGGGTTCGACGCCTTCCTTCTGCAGATAGGGCTTCAGGATCTTAAGCCCAGCGTTCATCGCGCGCGCGGCGACCAGAACTTCCGGTACAAAGACTTCGTTATTCTTGAACTGTTCGCCGATAACGTTCATGCCGACGACAAGTCCTTCGTTCAGGATCTGTTCCGGCGAAACACCGTTATCCAGGGCTTCTGTGACTTTTGCAGATACTTCTTTGGCTCTGCCGCGCTCAAGACTGTCGGCAATGGATTCAAAAACATTCATGGTATGGAAATGCCTCCTTTAATGGATATCATTTATATCAGCTGTCTGCATTCAACATATCGATCAGCTGCTCAAGCATCGGCTTTTTGATCGAATCCACGAAGCCCGGCAGTGAACGCAGCGGCATGCCTTCCATCATCGCCATCGCCATTTCACTGGAGACGGCAGAGTCTTCTCCCTCGGGAGCAGGTTCGCCGCCGCCGAAGACTTCCTTTAGATTCTCGAGGATCGCCGCGCCTTTCGGATCATGCATCAGGCGTCCGACGATCGAGTTCATTGTATAGGTGTAAGGGATCACTTTTTCACCCGTGACGGTGACCGGCGCGGAGAGCAGGACGTCAAAAGCGTTTGCGCAGATCTCGACGGTGTATTCGCGTGTGTCGACGTACCAGTCATGCAGTGTTGTGTTCCAGACCGCGAAAGCCCGGCTGTCGAGCGTAAATGTGACCGTGCGGGTTTCGCCCGGTTCAAGATAGACTTTGTCGAATCCACGCAGTTCACGGACGGGACGGATGATGCCGTTCGGCTTGCGTCCCTTGGCGCCGACATAGAGCTGGACAACCTCCGCGCCGGCTCTGTTTCCAGTATTGGTGACGTCGACCGAAACCGTAAGCGGCTCGGACTCGCGGATCGCTTCAGCGGAGACACGCAGGTCCGAATAAGCGAAATCCGTGTAAGACAGGCCATATCCGAACGGGAAGAGCACCGGCATGTTCCGGGAAGTGTAGTAGCGGTATCCGACAAAAACGCCTTCGCTGTAGCGGATCTCATCGTCTTCGCCGCCGAAGTCCAGATAACACGGAGTGTCTTCAAGGCGCAGCGGGAAGGATTCGGCAAGACGGCCGCTCGGATTTGCCATACCGTAGAGAATGCGGATCTCCGCGCGCCCGACGGCCTGGCCGCCGAGGTAGGCTTCCAGGACACCTTTGACCTTGCCGAGCCAGGGCATCTCGATGGCTGAACCGTTATGCAGGACGACGACCGTATTGGGATTGGCAGCCGCGACGGCTTCAATCAGCATTTCCTGTCCCATCGGCATCCGCAGATGCGTCCGGTCATAGCCTTCCGATTCATAAGAATCCGGCAGGCCGGCAAAAACGACCGCGATATCGGCTGCGCGTGCTGCTTCTGCAGCTTCTGCGATCAGAACGGGATCCACAGTATCGACCGAATCGTCAAAGCCTCTCGCATAGGTGACAGAAGCTTCCGGGATAAGCTCAGCGGCCGCCTCCAGAGCGGATTCCACGCGGAACGAATTGATATGGGAACTGCCGCCGCCCTGATAACGCGGTTTCTGGGCATACTGCCCGATAAAGGCAGCTTTCTGTGTCGTCTTGAGCGGCAGGATAGCATCGTCATTCTTCAGCAGGACAAGACACTGTTCCGCGGCTTTTGCGGCGAGAGCATGGTCTTTTTCATAATCGAAGACAGCAGATGTTTCCCTGTTCTCTGTATACTTGAAGATCAGATCCAGAATACGGGCAACACTGATGTCGAGGATTTCTTCAGAAAGCATCCCGTTCTGAACAGCATCGATGATCGCCTGTCTGTTGTCTCCGGGGCCGGGCATCTCCAGATCGCAGCCTGCCTTAAGCGCGGCGACGCGGTTGTCCATTGCGCCCCAGTCGGTCTCGACAAGGCCCTGATAGCCCCATTCATCACGGAGCACGTCAGTCAGGAGCCATTTGTCTTCGCAGGTATAGGTGCCGTTGATCTTGTTGTAGGAATTCATGATCGTCCAGGGCTGGGCCTTTTTGACAGCACGCTCGAAGTTGGCCAGATAGATTTCACGCAGTGTGCGTTCATCGATATTGGACGAATTGGACATTCGGTGATATTCCTGGCTGTTCGCAGCAAAATGCTTGGGGCTCGTGCCGATGTTTTTGCTCTGGATCCCTTCGATCAAGGCGGCAGCGAGATCACCCGCAAGCAGCGGATCCTCGGAAATATACTCAAAATTGCGGCCGCACAATGGGCTGCGCTTGATGTTCATAGCCGGTCCGAGGACGACGCTGAGATCGACGGCCTGCGCCTCGGTACCGATCGCGCTGCCGATCTCCTTGACAAGATTACGGTCAAAACTCGAGCCGGTCGCGCATCCGGCTGGGAAGCAGACGGCTTCGATGGAATCGTTGATGCCGAGATTGTCCTGCGCTTTTTTCTGGGCGCGGAGTCCGTGCGGTCCGTCTGAAACCATGACTTCAGGAATGCTGAGCCGGGGACAGCTGACAAGCCGCCAGAAGTCTTTGCCAGCGCAGAATGCGGCTTTTTCTTCTAGAGTCAGCTGATTGACGAGAGCCTGGATATTTTCTTTGGTCATTATTGCACCTCACAAGATGAATTGTAGTCGGTTCAGATGTAGATTCTCATTAGAATATAACGAATTCCGGCTGCATTGTCAAGTCGGAAAGTATATTTTGCGGAACGGCCGGCCAAAACGGAAAAACGTTACATAATAAGGGTAGATTGGTTTATGGAGGTTGCCGAATGCCGCATTTTGATATGTCGAAACTGGTCGTGCCGGATCTGCTGCTGGATATCGAATCGATGCCTGTCGAAGAAATGGTCACGCTGCATGCGAAGCTTTTGTTTGAGCTGCCGTATCTGCCGGAAGGGACGCTTATTGTACGCCGCCGGGGTCAGCGGGCTTATTACAGCGTCCAGACTACGATGGCGCATGTCCGCAGGGACAGATATCTTTCACTGAAACAGGACGCTTCTCTGATCGGACTTCTGAAGCAGAAAAAGCTGATCCGGTCGGCCCTGACGAGGATTCGGAAGGCATCCCGGCGTTTTAAAGGCTACCGGCGCCGCCTGGCCGCAAAATATGCGGTCATCGGCCGCCGGCACGCGGAGCAGTACGTCTATTACACGAATAAGATCTACGTCTGTTCTACGGCTGAGACCGCGATCGTCGAGATGCTTCACAAGCATCGGGTCCGCTTTGAGTACGCTCCGCCGACGCAGATCGGAGGCTGGACCATCCATCCGGACTTCAAATACACGGTCGACGGGCGGACGGTTTATCACGAGCACCTCGG
>JAFRUE010000010.1 GCA_017441925.1 Bacillota bacterium | reverse complement strand
GCTTTCGGATCTGAAGGTCGTGAAGAAGGACAGCGTCACTTTGGAGACACTTCCGGGAGCGGCATTCACGATCAAACAGGGAGACAGGTACCTGCAGGCAGACGGAAGTCTGAGTGAAGAAGAACATATCTTCGAGACAGATGAGAACGGCCTGATCCAGGTGAAGAAGATCCCGGGCGGCGAGTACGTGCTGCACGAGGCTGAAGCGCCTGATGGTTATACGGCCGCGGAGGATATGACCTTCACGGCATATAACGGCAGGATCCTTGTCGATGAAAAAGAGACCGAAGAGGTAACAGTCACGGATGATGCACTGACGGAGATCACCGTAACAAAGGTCTGGGACGATGAGGACGACTATGACGGCATCCGCCCGAGTGCAGAGGAGTTTGCCACGAAGCTACGGCTGCTGGCAGACGGCGAAGAGGTAACCGGGTACGAGCCGGAAGTGACGGATAACGAAGACGGCACCTATACGGTGAAGTACAGCGAACTGCCGAAGTACGCGGAGGATCAGGAGATTGTCTATTCCGTGAAGGAAGACGCGATCGATGGATATACCGCGGAACCGGATGAAGCGGAGGACGGAGAAACGATCACCAATGTCCACGTGCCGGAGACGACCGAGATCAGTATCACGAAGCAGTGGGATGATGCGGATGATCAGGACGGAATCCGCCCGAGCGCTGAAGAGTTTGCCGCGAAGCTGCACGTGCTGACGGACGGCGAAGAAGTGACCGGGTACGAGCCTGAGGTGACGGATAACGAAGACGGCACTTATACGGTGAAGTACAGCGGACTGCCGAGGATAGCGGAAGACAGAGAGATCGTTTATTCCGTGAAGGAAGATATGATCAACGGATATGCCGCGGAACCGGATGAGACGGAGGATGGCGGAACGATCGTCAACAAGCACGTCCCGGCAGTGACGACACTGACTGTAAAGAAGGTGTGGAATGACGGGGAGGATCAGGACGGAATCCGGCCTGAGAAGCTTGAGGTCGTGCTGAGCGACGGAACAGAGACGGTTCAGACAGTCGTTCTGACTGCGGAGAACGGATGGAGCGCGGCGGTAGAGAAGCTGCCGATGTTCAAAGACGGCGAAAAGATCGAGTATACATGGACGGAGGGCGAGATGCCGGAGGGATATGAGCTGGAGAGCAGCGAGAAGGTCGGAACGATAACAACGCTGACGAATGAGCATACGCCGGAGGAGCATGAGGAATCCGAACCGGAAGAGTCCGAACCTGAGGAATCTTCCGAGCCCGAAGAGTCTTCTGAACCCGAAGATTCTTCTGAGCCCGAGGAGTCTTCTGAACCCGAAGAGTCCTCCGAGCCTGAGGAATCCTCTGAACCTGAAGAATCTTCTGAACCTGAGGAATCCTCTGAGCCCGAAGAATCCTCTGAACCCGAAGAGTCCTCCGAGCCTGAGGAATCTTCCGAGCCCGAGGAATCCTCTGAACCGGAAGAATCTTCTGAACCCGAGGAGTCTTCTAAGCCCGAAGAGGCTTCCAAACCTGAGGAATCATCCAAGCCTGAAGAGTCTTCCAAACCTGAGGAGTCTTCTAAGCCTGGACCGTCAACCGGCGATACTTCAAACGTACCGCTGTGGGCAGGATTGTTCGGCGCATCGGCTGTTGCGGGCGCAGCATTGCTGACAGCCGTGAAGAGAAAGAAAGAAGAGGATCAGGAGAACTGATCCTGATGTGACAGAGAACGTGTAAAAGAGCCGGGCTGCAGAGCCCGGCTCTTTTAGTATTTCTTTACAAGACACCTGAATTGGTTTATAATAATCAGAAAGGTTGGAGCAACAGTACTGATAAAGGAGTAAACAGGAATGCATCTGACATTTAAGAAGGGTTTTGACGGAGATCTGGAAAAGCTTCCGAAGAGGGAAGTCCCGGGCGCTGTGCAGTTCAAAGAGTATGAGAGCATGGAGAAGTTAAGTCTGGTCGCCAATCTCCTTGCCGTGGGGATCGCGATCATCTTTGCCATACCGGTCGTTCTGGCGATGATCGGTTATATCAAAACAGGCAGATTTGAGATTGGCCTTGATCAGCTGATCCTGCTGCTTGTCCTTGAGATCGTGACGATTCCGGTACACGAATGTCTGCACGCAAGCGTCTTCAAAGGTGAAGTAGAGTTTTATACCTATTTCAGGAAAGGCCTGGCTTTTGTTGTCGGACCGGAAGATATGACAAAGACCCGTTTTGTCCTGATGAGTCTGTGTCCCAATATCGTACTGGGGTTTGTGCCGTATATCCTGTATTTCTTCATGCCGGGACAGTTCTGGCTGGGAATCTGGGCGCTCGGCAATATCGCTGCCGGAGCCGGAGATTACATCAATATCTATCATGCACTGACACAGATGCCGAAAGGAAGCCTGACCTTCATGAGCGGCATGCATTCCTACTGGTACATGCCGGGACAGGATGAGCAGAACTGATATGCATTTTGGGGGATTTGGAAAGAAAGAAGCCTTGAATGTCGATCTGTTCTGTATGTCGTACGGAACAAAACGTGAAAACGAAATCTTTTTCAGTACATAACTGAGGCTTTGGGTTGATACTGTGACTCGAGGTCAAAGCTGCGCCTTGATGCCCAGACAGCGGGACGGATC
This sequence comes from Bacillota bacterium, assembly GCA_017441925.1. GTDB lineage: Bacteria > Bacillota > Clostridia > Lachnospirales > Bianqueaceae > RUG12817. The sequence continues at coordinate 26,175 of JAFRUE010000010.1, read as the reverse complement.
CGGCGATGTGTGCGAAATCCAAAAAAAGAAGGCAAACCGGTGATGCCGGAAAGCCTTCTTTTATTTGACAATGGATTACAGATCTTTTGCGTAGTATTCGACAAGATAGCGGTAGGGCATCTCGCCGGGCTCATTCGGCGGATCCTCTTCAAACGACGTTTTGACGAACTGCGTGAAGCCATAGTGCCGGTAGATCTGCTTATTGCGCAGCTCGCGCGGCTCGACGCCGACGGTCACCCGCGTGATGCCGAGACCCCGCAGATCGTCCAGCATGAATTCAAAAAGCCGTGTGAAATATCCGTGCTCCCGCAGATCTTCGTCGACGCGGAAAGCGAATAGATAGGCCGTATGCGGCCCGACAAGCCTGTCGCTGTTGGAACAGGCATCCGGCGTGAGCGCGGCAAAAGCTTCACCGATATTCCGTCCGTCAGCCTGCAGAATGTACTGGCGGCGCTTGCCCTCCAGAAAAAACCGGATGGCCCGTTCTTTCCAGACGCGCCAGGTCTCTTTGCGGTCCGCCAGATCCGCCATGTGATCAAAACGCTCGTTGATGTCCTCAAGCGTCCCGACTTTGCACGAGATCACTGGACCGCTGCCGTGTTCAGACATTCTTGTCGACACGGATCGCGGCCTTCACGATTTCTGCCTTGTTGGTGACGCATTTCTCAAGCGCCTCGGGCAGTTCGTCAAAATCAAATACATCCGTGACGACACCCTTCAGATCGATCGCGCCGGAAGCGACAGCATCGATCGCCATCGGATAGATGTGGCGGTAGCGGAAAACGGTCTTGAAGGTCAGCTCGTTGTTGAGCGCGTTGCTGGCCTTAATATTGACCATGCCGCTCTTGGAGTAGCCGACGAGGACGATTGTGCCGCCTTTTATCGTTGCATCGATTGCCTGGTTGGTCGTGATCTCTGTCCCTGCGGTCTCGATCGCCAGATCGACTCCCAGTCCGTCCGTGAGCCTGCGAAGCTCGGCAACGACATCCTGTTCCATCCCGTTGATGACACCTTTCGCGCCGAGGGCGAGCGCCTTGTCAAGACGGTTCTGCATAACGTCGACAACGTAAACATTGGAGACACCCATGGCTTTGACCGCGAGCATCGACATCAGACCGATGCAGCCGGCGCCGAATACAACGACGGACTGACCGACGTGCGCTCTGCCCTGATTAGCGGCGTGGAAACCGACTGCCAGAGGTTCGATCAGCGCGCCTTCCATGCTGGAAACGTTGTCCGGCAGCTTGAAGCAGAGCTTTGCTTCATGTACGGCATATTCCTGGAAAACGCCGTCGACCGGAGGGGTCGCGAAGAACTGGACGTCCGGGCAGAGATTATAGCGTCCGGTGCGGCAGAAAATGCACTTCCCGCAGGTGCGTCCGGGCTCGAGCGCGACACGGTCGCCGACCTTAAGGTGCGTAACGTCCTTGCCGACCTGAACAACGGTGCCGGCAGCCTCATGGCCGAGTACGAAGGGCGGTTTGACGATATAATCACCGATCGCTCCGCTTTCATAATAATGCAGGTCAGAGCCGCATACTCCGACGTATTCGATTTTGACAAGTACCTCGTCCGCCTGCGGCTGGGGGATAGGGCGCTCATCCCATCCGAGCTTGCGGATACCGGTCATGATACTGACTTTCATGGTTTTGCCTGCGTAAGATTCCATTTTATATCCTCCTTGATCAGCGGATGTAACGTTCTGTATATTGATACTATACCATTTCACGCAAACTGATGCAAGAGAAAGATTCACAGAAAAATATCCCGAAAACAAAAAGAAAAGCATTGACAAGGCGCCGGAAATCCGATATAATCATTCTTGCTGCAGGGAGCGGCACAAGAGGGGTTGGCTGTGCAGCAAAGACTTGCCCGGGGTGTAGCTCAGTTTGGCTAGAGCGCTTGATTTGGGATCAAGAGGCCGCAGGTTCAAGTCCTGTCACCCCGATTCTTGCGGGTGTAGTTCATTGGTAGAACACCAGCCTTCCAAGCTGGCCAGGTGAGTTCGATTCTCATCACCCGCTTACGTGCCTATAGCTCAGCTGGATAGAGCAACGGCCTTCTAAGCCGTGTGTCCAGGGTTCGAATCCCCGTAGGCACGTTCGTCCGCAAGGACGTTTTAAGTCCGCCGAGAGGCGGCAGGAGCTTGCCTTTGCGCAGCTCATATATGGTGGGTATAGTTCAGTTGGTTAGGGCGCCAGATTGTGGCTCTGGAGATCGAGGGTTCAAGTCCCCCTACCCACCCTCGCCTGATTCAGGCGGTTTACGAAAGACGCAGGACCGACCCTTGGGTAGTAGCCAAGCGGCAAGGCACAGGATTTTGATTCCTGCATTCGAAGGTCCGAGTCCTTCCTACCCAGTTCTATGCGCCTCTAGCTCAGCTGGCAGAGCACCTGACTCTTAATCAGGGTGTCCAGGGTTCGAGCCCCTGGAGGCGCATTCATCAGAGACCTCTTTTGCATACGGCAGGAGAGGTTTTTTGTTGCCTGTTTTGCCGACAGATGATATAATGGAAAATGACGAGGAATTATGGAAATGGAAAACAATACTATCGGAGGCAGACAGATGAGAGATCTGCGCGAGTATTTTGAAGATGTGGAGGCACGTATCGATCCGGTGCAGGAGCTGGTGATCGCGGAGGACTGGGAGAATTTCTGTGAGCTGAAATGCCGGGACGAGTTCTTTTCGCCGCGGCGTGTTCCTGCGCCTCCGCGGATCGAATGGCCCAAAGTCCCTGTAAACCATGCTTTCAATGATATGGAACTGATGATCTACACGCAGCTCAAGACAGTCTCGGACGTGCTGGAAAAAGGCGGGGGACTGATGCTCTGTGTGCGGGCCAATTACGGTACGGCCATCATACCGTCCGTGTTCGGGACGGAACTGCTGTTCCTGCCGGATGAAGCAGATATGCTTCCGGGAGCGCTGCATCTGGATGACGGGGTCGAAGCCCTGCGCACGGTGACAGATGCCCGGAATTTCGACTATTCAAAAGGACTGGTGCCGCGGGTGTTTGAGTTCGGTGACCGTTGGAAGGAAGCGGCGGCTCCCTACCCGAATGTCAGCCGTTTTGTATACCTGTATAATCCGGACCTGCAGGGACCTTTCTCGCTTGTGGATTCCCTGGCGGGGAGCGACCTGTATTACGCGTTCTATGACGAACCGGAGCTTGTGCATGACGCGCTTGACTTCATGACGGATATCTATATCGATTTCTCCCATAGGTGGCAGGAACGTTTCCCGGTGTACGGCAGAGGCTATTCCGTCGAATGGGGCCTGCTGCACAAGGGTCTGACCGTGCTGCGCAACGATTCCGTCGTCAATATTTCCGAGAACATGTACCGTGAATTCGCGATGCCGTATGATGCGCGGGTATTCCGCGAGCTTGGAGGATGTATGCATTTCTGCGGGAAAGGGGACCATTTTATCGGCGCTGCCTGCGAAATAGAGAACTTAAGCGGCATCAATATGTCGCAGCCGGAGCTGAACGATATGGAGAAGATCTATACGGCGACGGTGGACCGCGGCAAGATCATTATCGGCATGCCGGAGCCTGAGATCGCCCGAGCCGGAGCGTGCGGACGGCCTCTGCGCGGACTGGTGCACAGCGGCGCTGCTTTGTCGGCGTACCGCAATTTCTGAGCAGTTCCGGACTGCAGTAAATGGAGGGACATATATGAGAGTACTGGTAATCGACGGTCAGGGCGGAGGCCTCGGCAAGCTGCTGGTCTCGTCGCTTAAAGACGTAGAGAATATCCGGATCACAGCGATCGGTACGAACAGCATCGCTACAGGCGCGATGCTCAAGGCCGGCGCGAAAGAGGCTGCGACAGGGGAGAATGCTGTGATCGTCGGCTGCCGGACGGCGGACATCATTGTCGGCGCGGTCGGGATCGCGATCGCGGATTCGCTGCTCGGTGAGATCACACCGGCAATGGCGAATGCCGTCGGCGGCAGTTCCGCGCAGAAGATCCTGATTCCGCTGAACAAGTGCGATATCACGATATGCGGATGCGGCGGCAAAACAATGACTGCCTATGTGGCCGAAGCGGTGGAGCTGATCCGGAAGGCTGCGGCCGGTCCGGATGATCATACAGACGGACAGTAAACTATTTTGAGGAGGACTGAACATGCGTTATCTGAACGAAGAAATGAAGGCGAGAAAACTGCCGGAACTGATGCGTCTTGAGTCCGGTAAGCCGGTTGTGTCCGCTGCGGACTGGGAGCTCCGCAGGAAGGAGATCATCCGGATCCTGGGCAAGTATGAGTACGGATTCGTACCGGATCTGCCTGTCGATATGACATGGGAAGTAAAGAAAACAGCAAAAGTTTTCGGCGCGAAGGCGGAGCAGTCGGACGTCGAGATCACGCTGCATTCAGGGGAAAAGGAGTTCACGTACCTGGTTACGACATTTACTCCGACTGCGCAGGTGTTCGAAGCAGATAGCCGGCCGGGAAACGGCAGGCTGCCGGTCTTCCTGTACATCGGGTTTAATAATGAACATTCCAGATGGGTCGCGGAAGAAGTGATCGACAACGGATACTTGCTGGCGTATATCAATTATCAGGACGTCGCTCCGGACAAGGACGACGGATTCGAGGGCGGCATCAGCGCTTTCTTCCCGCGCGAACAGGGTAAAGAGGATCCCGGCAAGATCGCGCTGTGGGCTGATGCAGCCAGCAGAGCACTGGATTATGTGCTGACGCTGCCGGAAGCGGATCCGGACCGGATCGCTGTGATCGGCCATTCGCGCCTTGGCAAGACCGCACTGTACTGCGGCGCGCTGGACGATCGGATCGGACTGACGATCGCGAACGATTCCGGAGCGGGCGGAGCAGCAGTTTACCGCGGCAAAGAGGGTGAGCATGTCAACGATCTGGCGGAGCGTTTCCCCTTCTGGTTCTGCGGGAATTTCGCGGATTACGCAGACCGCGAAGACGAGCTGCCGTTTGACCAGCACTTTGTGATCAGTCTGATCGCGCCGCGCCGTCTCTACGTTGCGAACGCGCAGGAGGACCTGTGGGCGGATCCCTGCTCTGAGATCATCGCCTGCATGGCGGCTTCCCCGGCCTATGAACAGTACGGTGAGAAAGGTCTGCTCCTCAAGCCGGGCCGTTCCATCTACAAAAAGCAGGAAGAACTCGCGACCTGGGACTATGTCTCCGTTCAGATCGGCCGTGCCTATCATGAGGGACGGATCGCCTACCATGTACGCCGCGGTACGCACAGTCTGTGCCGCGAGGACTGGCAGCTGATCATGGAGTACCGGAAGAAAACAAACTCGTAAAACAGACGCTGTTTGGAACAGTCGTTTTGTCTGCAGATCTGTCTGTCAGACGCAGGAAAAGCAAAAAAACAGGAGCTATGGATCCCATAGCTCCTTGTTTTATGTTTTAGATCACGATCCGCAGCAATTACTTTACGGTAACTGCGGTGATATGCGGATTGGCTCCCTCGTACCAGTACAGGAATCCTTCGCAGTCGATGGTGTCGCCGACCTTGAGGCCTTCAACAGCCTTGTAAACGTCGGTGTCAGCGCCGCACAGATAGGACTCTACGGTGAAGGAATAGGTCTGTCCGTTAACGGAAACGTTGAAGTACAGGTCGTTGCCCTGAGAACCGGAACCGTCCCAGTTGTACAGGAAAGCAGCGCCCGCGTCGTTAGCGGCTTCTACAGTCAGACCGGTGAAGGAAACCTTTTCGTTCTGATGCTTGATCAGCTCGTCGGTGCCAAGCAGGGACGTAGCGTCAAATGCCTTTGCAACATAGCTGCCGTCCAGGATCTCGTACTTCGCGTCGATGATCTCGACCTCGCCGGACCACTCGGCCTTGAAGCCTTTGACCTTGATCTTGGTGCCTTCGGTCATCTTGTCGTAGTCTTCCTTGCTGCAGGGCATATTGTACAGGAAGTAAGCTCCGTCTTCAGACTGGGTATAGAAAGTCGCCATGCCGACGCCTTCGTTCTCCCACCAGCCCTGTTTAGCCTGAACATAGGTTACGACCTCGACCTCGCTGTCAACAGCAGCCGCGTCATATTCGGCTTTCGTCATTCCGGTGACTTCCTCAGCCTTGGACGCGTCTCCGCCCTTCTGGGTGCAGGCGATCATGGAAACAGCCATTGCCAGAACCAGCAGCATAGCCAATACCTTTTTCATTGTTTTCTCCTCCTAAAAGATAAATGAAATGTGCATCCGCACAAGAGAGTATTATATACCTGTTTTCCGAAAATATCCATAGATAATAGAGAAAAACAGAGATTTTTTTATTCGGAGGACTGTCTCTTCTGCCGTATTTTTTCTATGAGCAGGTATACAAGGATGCCGATCCATACAGTTACAAGAGCAGAAAGCAGGATAACCGCAGTCCTTGGCAGCGGGCCGAGATCGGTTTTGCCGACGGACACGTTCATCTGACCGAGACGGTAGAGCTGGCGCGTGTCGCGGTAAAGCTGATCGATATAATTGTCATCGATCACAGTGCCGCGGCGGACGGATTTGACGGCCGATTCGATCAGCTGGCCGGCCGCGTCGCGCAGAGACGCCGATCCGTTAAAGACAGGCGTTGTAAAAGTGTCCCCGATATGGTCAAGCAGCAGCTCGGAAGCCTGGATCTTGACAGCATAGTGATCGGTATCCGTCCCGATCAGTGAGAGATATTCCTGGTACTCAGCAGAATTCTGTGCATGGGTCGTGACCGGAATGTAACCTTCTGTCTCGGAATAGGCCGTCTGCATTTTGTCGGTCAGCAGATACTGGGTGAAAAGCCAGGACGCGAGGACTTCCTGCGGGTCTTCCTTGTTGAAAATACAGACGGACGGTCCCTGCGAGATCATTTTCGGATTCGCGGGATCGAACTGCGGAACCGGCAGGACGGCTGTCTCGAACTTAACGATCTTGTCAGGGCTGATGTCCATAAGAGGCGCGTCCGTCCCCATCCAGGTCGCGCCGGCCGTGGAATCGATCGCGAAGAGACACTGCCCGGCGTTCAGGAAGTTACCAGGGTAGCTCGAGATCTTGAATGTGGAGAAAGCTCTGGACTCGCCGTGTTTCGCGATCTCGCGGAGCAAGGCGCGGGTCGTATCGTTGAAGAGCAGGATCTCGCCGGCATCGGTCGAGTAATCCGCGTCAAGCTGGCGCAGCATCTGGATCATCATATTGTCAGTGGACTTATAGATGAACGGGATCATGACGTTCTGGCCGTTAAGGGCATAAGTGCCGTCGTCGGCTTTGGCAAGCGCTGCTTCCGAGACTTCCCAGATGAAATCCCAGGTCAGCACGTCAGGCAGCGTGTAGCCGAGCTTTTCGACATAAGTCTTGTTGACGTAGCAGGCCTCGGTGGAACGCATGAAGGGCAGAGCATAAGTCGTGCCGCCGATCCGGCATTCCTCCAGGAACTGCGGGACGACTTCGTCCGCTGCCGGACTGTCAAAAGCAAGTTCGCTGCCGCCGAGTCCGTATTTCGGGTCCACAATCAGCTCGTCGAGCGGTACGACGACCTCTGAGCCGGTCATGTACGTCGCGATATGATCCGGATAGGTGATACATACATTGGGTGTTGTAGAGGTCGCGATATTCGTGATAACGTCATTGTAAATGTCCCCGTAATTGGTATAGAGGCGCAGATTGACAGTGACATTCGGATACAGCGCGTGGAAATCATCGATCGCCTGCTGATAGATCGCGGTCTGCGTCTTGTTCGTATCGTTTTTAGCCCAGAAAGTGATCTCGTAGGTCCGGCTCGTGTCAAAAGCATCCGGGATCTCAAATGAATTCATCGAGACCTGCCCATGGCATCCGGTAAGAAGTGTCCCCATGAGGATCACAGCCAGCAGGACGGCAAGGATAGAATGTTTTCTCATAACTCTCACCCCTTCGTCCCGCTGCGGGAGACGCCCGCCATGATCTGCTTGCGGAAGATCAGGAACAGGATGATCAGCGGGATCGAGATTACCACGACCGCCGCCATCATGGCCGGGATGTTTTCACGGCCGAAGCCGTTCTCGCGGATCTCCTGAATGCCGTTCGAGACCAGGTAGTACAGCGAATCATCCGTGATCAGACGCGGCCATACGTATGAATTCCAGCATTCAATGACCTTAAGGATCGTGATGGTAACGAGTGTCGGGCGGCAGATCGGGACCATGACCTTCAGCAGATATTTCATATCGGAAGTACCGTCGACTTTTGCCGCGTAATACAGAGAATCCGGTACCTGAGCGAAATTCTCGCGCAGCAGATAGACATAGAAGACGGACATGACCGACGGCAGGATCAGTCCGCCGAAAGTGTTGCGCAGATCCAGGTTCGTGATCGTGACGAAATTGGTGATGATCACGAGTTCATTCGGGATCATCATCAGCGACAGGAAAAGCGTGAACAGCAGGTCTTTGCCGCGGAACTGGAGCCTCGCGAACGCGAAGGCTGCGAGAGTGACAACGGCGACCATCACGACGGTCGTGATGACGGTGAAGATCAGTGTGTTCAGCAGGTAGCGGCCGAGCAGGACCGTAGTAAAGGCATCCGCATAATTCTGCAAAGTCGGAGACAGTGTGAAGAACTGCGGGATATATTCGGAGCTGTACGCGCTGTAGCTTTTGACGGAGGTCAGGACCATCCAGTAGAACGGGAAGAGGACCATGACTGCCCAGAGCGCAAGCAGCGTGTACAGGACGACCTGACGGACGGTGCGCCGTGCGGAGGCGGCTCTGACTCTCGGATCTGTAGAATCGGTCATAGTACGGTGCCTCCTTTCACGCGTAGGTGACATGTTTGCGGCCGACCATCAGGTTGATGACCGTGATGGTCAGGACGATCGCAAACAGAATGATTGCTGCCGCGGCCGCGTAGGACGGATATCCGCCGCTGTCGCCGTAGAGCATATCGTAGACATAGCCGACGATGGTATTCATGCCGGCCGCGTTCAGATCCGTCCCGAAAAGCGCGACGGCGTCGGAATACTCCTTGAACGCGCCGATAAAGCCCGTGATGATCAGGTAGAAGACCGTCGGGGAGATCATGGGCAGCGTGATGCGGAAGAAGATCCGTCTCGGAGAGGTACCGTCCACGCGCGCCGCACTGTAATAGTTTTCGTTGACAGACGCGAGGGCGCTCGTCAGGAGCAAAATCTTGAACGGCAGGACGACCCAGATGATGTAGAAGCACATGACGAACATCTTGGCCCAGTACGGTCCGTCAATGAAATCGACGGATTTGCCGCCGAACCAGTGGATCAGCAGGTTGACCAGACCGTCTGTGTAGGCTGTTTTCTTGAACAGGATCATGAAAACAAGGCCGACCGCGAGCGTATTGGTCACGTACGGCAGGAAATAGATCGTTTGGAACGCGCTCTTCAGAGCCTTGATGGAGGACAGACCGAGCGAGATCAGCAGGGCGAGACCTGTGGAAAGCGGCACAGTGATGATGACCATCAGGAAGGTGTTTTTCACCGCCTGCAGGAAGTAAGTGTCATGCAGGACGTAAGAGAAATTGTACAGACCTGTCCCGAAAGAGGTCCCGGAGGCGGAGTTGTAGCCTTCTTCAAACGAATAAATGAATACGTCGACGAGCGGATAGACCATGAACACGCCGAGGAAGATGAGCGCCGGCAGCAGGTAGAGCCAGGCTTTACCGTTTCGCTCCATCATAATGCCGCCTCGTCAAAATACAGCCGGTCTTCCGTGATTTTGCTGAAGATATGGACCTTGCGCGGCTTCAGGCGGAAACGGATCGTCTCCGCCTCCGTATCGATCTTAATGGTGGAATCGATGATCGAACGGATCACCGGGGCTTCGCAGGCAGGATGCCGGGAGATGATGCTGTAATCTCGGCCCATGACTTCAACACGGTCAAGGCTTGCCGTGAACGGGCCCTCCGGATCCGGAATAAAGCCTTCGGGACGGATACCGGCCCAGACAGGCTGATCCGGGACTCCGGGAACAGACAGGACCGCCTCATCACCGATACGGAGCATTCCGTCCCGGACCTCCGCGTCAAAGACGTTGATCGCGGGCGTGCCGAGGAATTTCGCGACGAAAAGGTTCTTCGGATCATCGTAAACATCCTGCGGACGGCCCATCTCCTGGAAAATACCGTCTTTCATGACGACGATCATATCGGAAATGCTCATGGCTTCTTCCTGATCGTGTGTGACGAAGATGGTCGTGATCCCGGTCTCGTTCTGGATGCGGCGGATCTCCTCGCGGGTCTGCAGGCGCAGGCGGGCGTCGAGGTTGGACAGAGGCTCGTCCATCAGCAGGATCCGGGGCATTTTGACCAGCGCGCGGGCGATGGCGACACGCTGCTGCTGACCGCCGGACATCTCGCCGGGTTTACGGTTCAGCAGTTGGTCGATCTGCACCAGACGCGCGACCTCCTCCGCGCGGGCACGCATCTCGGCCTTTGAGAGCTTCTTGTCGCCCTTGAAGTTGCCGAGAGGGAACATGATATTCTGAAGGACCGTCATATGCGGGTAAAGCGCATAATTCTGGAAGACCATACCGACGCCGCGCTCTTCTGCGGGCAGATCCGTAACGTCTTCCTCATCGAAGAAGATCCGGCCGGAAGTCGGCGCGAGCAGGCCGCAGATCATGTTAAGGACCGTACTCTTGCCGCAGCCTGACGGGCCGAGCAGGCCGATCAGCTTGCCGTCAGGGATCTCAAAGTCGAAATCATTGACAGCGATGACATCTCTCGGATCTTTTTTATCCCGGCTGGGAAATTTCTTGGTCAGATGCTGTAAAGTTACCTTCATAGAACAGCCACACCTCTTTTGTCAGCTTATTTGTCTTAAGTTACAGTTGCCTTACTGAAAAACTGATTAAATTTTAGCCTTTTGGCAAGGAAGCGTCAAGCCTTTAGTAAATATTTTGCGAAAAACTATTGCTTTTTTTCGGAAAATGACTATAATACTATTTGTCCGCGCCTCTAGCTCAGCTGGCAGAGCACCTGACTCTTAATCAGGGTGTCCAGGGTTCGAGCCCCTGGAGGCGCATTGCAGAGATCTCTCCGGTCAGCCGTGACCGGAGAGATTTTTTCGTTGATACACCTCCGGGGATATGATATAATCAACCTATTCAGTCAGATGTATTCGACAAAAGGAGGAAACTGCCATGAGAGATCCGGCGATCCGCAGCAACCGTATGCAGTGTCTGTGCGCATTGATCGGCGCCAGCATCGTAGCCGTGTGCGTCATCATCGGCGTGACGATGAATCTGGTCACCCTGTATGACGAGAACTTCGACCACATGGGGATCCGGACCTTCTGCATGTTCACGGTCAACTCCAATATCATAGCCGGAGTATCCATGATGCTCTGTCTCCCGTATACGATCGACGGTCTCCGCACAGGCAATTATCATCTGCCGGACTGGATCGTTGTCCTGATGTATATCACTGTCACCGCGGTCGCGCTGACTTTCCTCGTTTCGCTTTTCATCCTATCGCCGGTCAAGGGATTCCGTCTGATCTTCACCGGATCGAGGTTCTTCCTGCACGGTGTCTGTCCCGTCGTTTCCATCATTACGTTCTGCTGCTTTATCAACAGCCATCTTGTCCGCACCAGGGAGACCGTGCTGGCACACGTTCCCATCCTGATCTATGCTGCGGTCTATATCGTAATGGTGGTTTTTATCGGAGAGGAGAACGGCGGCTGGAACGATTTCTACGGATTTGTCACACGGGCGCCGATCTGGGTATCGATGCCGGTCATTTTCGGCGCGGCATGCGGCACGGCCCTGCTGCTGCGGTGGGCGCATAATTCCTGCTGTCTGTACCGCCGTAAGAAAGACGCCGAGCTGTACCGCACGGCTTATGGCAAAGAGGATCTGCGGAAAGTGATCGCAGAGATGGCCCGCTCACGGAAGCGTGAGCTCAAGCTGAAGAATCCGACGATCCCGGTCCGGATGATCGGATATATGATCGAGAATACCGGCGCGGATCTTGATGTTGATGAAGGCACCCGGATCTATTTTGAAGCCTGGATGGCTGAACCGGAGCCGGACAGCACACCGACGGCATGATCACACTGAATGAATATCTGCGGGAGCGCTTTGGCGGAAAAGTCTATAAAATAGCGCTGGACGGCGGGTTTACCTGTCCTGTGAGAGACGGGAAACTGGATGATAGGGGCTGCATTTTCTGCTCTGCCGGCGGAAGCGGAGAGTTTGCCGGAGACAGGAAACTGAGCATTACGGAGCAGATCGAGCAGGGAAAAAAGCGGGTCGGGAACAAGATCCGCGACGGTAAGTATATCGCGTATTTCCAGGCGTATACGGGGACTTATGCTCCGGTCGGCAGACTGCGGGAACTGTATCAGGAAGCCATCCGCCATCCGGACATCGCAGTGCTTTCCATAGCTACGCGTCCGGACTGTCTGCCGGATGATGTGCTTGATCTTCTCGAAGAGATGAACCGGCAGAAGCCTGTCTGGGTCGAACTCGGCCTGCAGAGCATTCATGAGAAGACCGCGGAATACATCAGGCGCGGATATCCGCTCACCGTATACGACGAAGCCGTAAAAGCTCTGAAACAGAGGGGGATCGAGGTGATCACCCATCTCATCCTCGGACTCCCGGGCGAGACCGCAGAGGATATGTGCGCGTCCGTACGGTATGTCTGCGATGGGAGAACGGACGGGATCAAGCTGCAGCTGCTTCACATCCTGAAAGGGACGGATCTGGCGGAGGAATACCGGGCCGGCAGGATCCACGTGCTTTCGGAGGACGAATATATCGGGATCCTTAAAAAATGCGTTCCGCTGATCCCGGATCATGTGGTGGTCCACCGGTTGACCGGCGACGGGGACAAAAAGATCCTGATCGCGCCGTTGTGGAGCGGAGACAAGAAGCATGTGCTGAACCGTATCCGTAAAGAAGTGCTGCCATAAACATTTTTAGAGAACAAATCCATCAACTTAGCATAAATCCACCCCTGGAGGCAGTTTTTATGAATGAATTGAACGATTGGGTACTGGAGTACACTTCCGGAGAGCTCAGCCGGCTGATGTCGCGATTCTGGCTGTTTTTTGCCGCGGTGATCGTCGTTACGGCGGGATGGCTTTTCTTCATCAAGCGCCGCGGGACGGGCAAAGTCTACCTGTACCGTAAGCTTGCGGAAATGAAGGGCCATTACGCGCTGTTTGCGATCCTGATCGCCTACGCGGCTGTATGCGTTTACAGGACAAGCGGATGGGCACCGCGGGTCATGATCCTTGTCTTCACGGGCGTTTCGGTGTATTTCCTGTTCCGTCTGTCGAGATTCGGCGTGATCGCAAGCCTGACGACGCTTTGGGTGGATTCGGCCGCTGTACTGATCCCTCAGCTGGCTCTTGTACAGAGTTGGAGAGGCTCGCTCGGATCCTTTGCGGCGCCGGAGCAGATCCGTGCGGCAGCGACCGGCGAGTTTCTGATCCTGCGGATCGCGTGCGTCTGTCTGCTGCTTGCAGGCGTTACCGGATACTATATCCTGTATTATCAGAAAAGACGGTATCTCCTGCTGGAGAACCGGAAATATTTCAACGGGGCGAAGCAGTGCCCGCAGTGCGGTCTGCCTGTCGATACGACCATGGATAAATGCCCGGTCTGCGGGCGGGAGCTTGCGGACATCCCGAAGTCGACACTTAAGGAAGGCATCGAGATCCTTAAGAAAGAGGAGAAGAATCCTTTTGAGAGAGAACCTCTTATGGACAAGATCAAGGACAACCTGAAACCGATCGTGCTTTTTGTACTGATCGCGATAGGGCTGTTCTATCCCGTCGTTGCCGTAAATGTGGTAAAGAATTATACTGCGGGCAATGCAGCGGCCAACGAAGCATACGTGCAGATGGCGAATTCGATCGATGAGCAGAACGTAGGCAACGCAAGCTGGCTCATGCAGATGCATCAGGCGTCAGCTGCGCTGCAGGAAGTGAATTCCAGACCGTTCGTCAGGATCCCTAAGGGTGAAACGCTGGCCGATCTGGTCTTCTTCTGTGATTATGCGGATGCCTGCTATGATCAGCTGCAGGCGCAGGAGAATGTTCTTAAAGCCGTGGATAAGCGGGATCTGGATGCGCTGCCGGCATATTTCGCTGATTTCAACGCGTCACAGCAGGCGCAGAACCAGGCGCTTGTCACATCGTATCAGACGATTTTCCGCAACGACGCGAATGCGATCGTGAATGTGCTGTCGATCGTCGATATCGCGCTTGTGAGCGTCAGTTTCTATCTGGTGCGCATACCCTTTATGCTGTTGATGATCCTGCTCGGGCTTGCGGCAGCTGCGATGTTTGGACTGGGTCTTGTCATGAAGCCTAAGCTCTCCGGTTCTCCGTATGCAAAGATCGCGGAAGGCGCGGCGGTGGAAACGGGAGAATACGACCGCAGACAGCGCAAGGAGCAGCTTGTCACGGCCGGGATCGCGGCAATTGTCGTCGTCGCGATCTTCGGCATCTCGTTCCTTATCCAGACTGTGCAGAAGAACAAGGGCACAGAGCTGTCGGCCGAGATGATCTCCGAATACCTTGTAACCGGTCCGGAGACGATCTCGGTGGCTTATCTGGACGCTAAGAACAACAATAAGAACTGGACGGAAGAGGAGCGCGAGGCGTTTACGGGAGCGATAGAGCGGATGCTTGCCGTTTCCGCGCGGATCCGGGACGGTGAGGAATTGCCTGAAGCCTACGAAGAAGACGGTGAAACGCTGCTCGCGGCTTTTGACCGGATCGATCCGCTGCTTGCGCAGCTGCGGGATACCGTCGCCGCCGGAGGCATGCCGGATCAGGCCACGGTGGAGAAACTGCTGAACGCAAGCAAACCCTATGCGGAACTTGTGATGAAAGCAACGCTTACTGAGATATACGAGAAGATCGGAGACTGATTTTTACAGTTCGTTCTTGCTATTTGCCCCGCTCTGGGAGTATAATAACAGAAAAGACCGTTATGAATGTTCAGATACAATCTATAAAGGAGGATGTAAGGCGATATGGCAGAAAACAGACTGATCGGCGAGTATCCGGTCATCGGGATCCGTCCCATCATTGACGGAAGACGGGGAGTGCTTAAGGTCCGTGAATCTCTGGAGGACCAGACTATGAATATGGCGAAGGCGGCGGCAGAGCTTTTCCGCGAGAACCTGCGTTATTCCAACGGAGAACCCGTTAAGGTGGTCATTGCCGATACGACGATCGGGCGCGTGGCGGAAGCCGCGCAGTGCGCCGCGAAGTTCAAGAAGGAAGGCGTTGATATCACGCTCTCCGTAACACCGTGCTGGTGCTACGGTTCAGAGACCATGGACATGGATCCGATGACGATCAAGGGCGTATGGGGATTCAACGGGACGGAGCGCCCGGGTGCCGTATATCTGGCTGCGGTCCTGGCAGCTCACGCACAGAAAGGTCTGCCGGCATTCGGCATCTACGGCCGGGACGTACAGCCCGCGACCGCAAAGGAGATCCCGGATGACGTAAAGGAGAAGCTGCTCCGCTTCGGACGCGCCGCTGTGGCAGCCGCGACGATGAGAGGCAAATCCTATCTGCAGATCGGATCCGTTACGATGGGGATCGCAGGATCCCAGATCGATCCGGATTTCTTTGAAGAGTATCTCGGTATGCGGGTCGAATCCGTCGACGAGGTCGAGATCATTCGCCGCATGAACGAGGGCATCTACAGCGAGGCCGAGTATCAGAAGGCTCTTGCCTGGACCAAGGAATACTGCAAAGAAGGCTTTGATAAGAATCCGGAGGAGCTGCAGAGGACCCGCGAACAGAAGGACGCGGACTGGGAGTTCGTTGTCAAGATGATGTGCATCATCAAGGACCTTTTCAACGGCCAGAAGGATCTCCCGGCAGGATGCGAGGAGGAAATGGTCGGACATAACGCCATCGCAGGCGGTTTCCAGGGACAGAGACAGTGGACGGATTACTATCCGAACTGCGATTTCGCAGAGGCTCTGCTCAATACGACATTCGACTGGAACGGAGCGCGCGAGACCTATATACTCGCGACGGAGAACGATACGCTCAATTCGGCGACGATGCTGCTGGAGAAGCTGCTTACGAACCGCGCGTCGATTTTTGCCGATGTCCGGACATACTGGAGCCCCAAATCCGTCAAAGAAGCGACCGGCTATGAGCTGGAAGGCCGTGCGAAGGAATCTCAGGGATTCATTCATCTGATCAATTCCGGAGCGGCATGTCTTGACGCCTGCGGAGAGGTCAAGGATGCGGAAGGCAATGCTGTGATGAAGCCGTTCTGGGAGATGACGGAAGCGGATATGAAGGCCTGCATGGACGCAACGACCTGGAACTATGCGGATCTCGGATATTTCCGCGGCGGCGGCTTCAGCTCCCGCTTTGAGACAAAGGCGGAGATGCCTGTGACGATGTGCCGTCTCAATCTGGTCAAGGGGCTTGGTCCTGTGATGCAGATCGTTGAGGGATATACCGTACATCTGCCGGAAGATGTTTCTCAGACCCTCTGGAAGAGGACGGACTATACATGGCCGTGCACCTGGTTCGCACCGAGATTGACCGGAAAGGGACCGTTCACTTCCGCGTATGAGGTCATGAATCACTGGGGCGCCAACCATGGAGCGATCACATACGGACACATCGGAGCGGATATGATCACGCTGTGCTCGATCCTGCGGATCCCGGTCTGCATGCACAACGTAGAGGAAGACAAGATCTTCCGTCCGGCCTGCTGGAACGCGTACGGCATGGATGCGGAAGGCGCTGACTACCGTGCCTGCGAGAGCTACGGCCCGATGTACAGATAAGGGACAGGTGAAGGCGATATGTTAAAAGGAATTCCCAAGATCCTTTCGCCGGAGCTTCTTAAGGTCCTGTGCGAGATGGGACACGGTGACAGGATCGTGATCGCGGACGGCAATTTCCCGACGGAGAGTGTCGGAAAGAACGCGATCGTAGTGCGCTGCGACGGACACGGTGTGCCGGAGCTACTGGAGGCGGTCCTGAAGCTTTTCCCGCTGGACAGCTATGTTGATCATCCGGTCTCACTGATGGAGGTCATGAAAGGCGACCCGGTGGAGACGCCGATCTGGGACGAATATAAAAAGATCGTCCGCGCGGCCGATGCAAGAGGAGAGGCGGCGATCGGGACGATCGAGCGGTTCGCGTTCTATGAAGAGGCACGTAAGGCCTATTGCATTGTCGCGACCGGAGAGACTGCGCTGTACGCGAATATCATGCTGCAGAAAGGCGTTGTGAAGGAGTGAGCGTTCTCCGGAACATGCAGTGCGGTCGGAGAGACAGCAAAATGACAAAGAAGGGACTGTGAAAACGGTCCCTTTTTGTGTGCCGTCATATCATTCGGGACAGATGCAGTGCCATGAAAAAATATTTTAAAAAGGGGCTTGACAAAAATCTAATCATAGTGTACTATGCACATAGTGCACTATGACACTAAAGAAAGGAGCCTGAAACCATGCAGTTTGATCCTATGCGGCCGATCTGGCTGCAAGTGATGGGTGAGATCGAAACGAGCATTGTTACGGGAGTGCGCGCGCCGGGGGAGAAGCTGCCCGGAGGCCGTGATCTGGCGATGCTCTACGGGATCAATCCGAATACCGCGGCACGTGTATATCAGGAGCTGGAGAAAGCGGGCCTGTGTGAGACCCGGCGCGGAATGGGCACCTTTGTGACCGGAGACGCACAGCGGATCACAGAACTGCGAATCGAACTTGCACGGCAGGCGGTACAGGAATTTATGGTAAAAATTGATTCGCTTGGGGTTTCGAAAGAAGAAGCCGTCAAGATGATTTCTGAAATGGAATAGGAGAGGAATTATGCTGGAGAGCAGAGAATTGACCAAATCATTTGGCTCCGTCGTCGCAGTGGACCATGTTTCCTTAAAGCTGGAAGCCGGTCATGTATATGCGATGCTGGGCCCAAACGGAAGCGGCAAGACCACATGGATGAAGATGGCTGCAGGTCTTATCAAGCCCACATCGGGACAGATCCTGTATGAGGAGCGGCCGGTCGGTGTGGAAAGCCGCCGTCATATCGCGTACATGTCCACGGAACCGTATTTTTACAACTGGATGACGATCAGGGACGTAGGCCGATACTATGAGGACTTTTTCGAAGATTTTTCGATGGAGCGTTACAAGGAGCTGATCGGCCGGATGGAGCTTCGGGAAGACATGAAGACCAGAACACTTTCTTCCGGCATGATGGCGAAGCTGAAGATCGCCGTCACCCTGGCGCGGGATGCTAAGGTCTACATGCTGGATGAGCCTTTTAACGGGATCGATCTGCTGGCCCGTGACGAGATCCGCACCTGCATTCTGCAGTTTGCTTCAGAGGACAAGATCCTGCTTCTGTCCAGTCATCTGGTAGAAGAAATGGAAGCGGTAGCCGACAGAGCGATCTTTATTAAACAAGGTCATCTGGAGGAAATCGTGGATCTGGAGACCATGCGCACGGAGTACGGTATTTCTATGGCGGATCGTTATCGTCAGATCTACGGACATGAGGAGGTAACAAGCAATGTTTAAGCTCATGAAATATGAATTCCGGAAGACACAGGCGACGAAGCTGATTCTTCTCGCGATCATCGCCATCGCTGAAATTGCTTTCCTGATCGGTCTGTACGGCAATTATGACATGACGGCCGGTCTGTCCATCGTAGCGCTGGTTTTCCTGTCTTTTCTCGGCGTCTTTGTTGTCGGCCTGGAGAGTATCACGATCCTGCATCGGGATATGAATACCCGGCAAAGCTATATGCTGTTCATGACGCCCAACAGCAGCTATAAGATCCTGGGAGCGAAGGTACTGGAATGCGGCTTGTCCATCCTGCTCGCCGGAGCTTTCGTCTTTGCACTGGGCGCGCTGGACATCACACTTGCCGTTGCCCGTGAACAGGGACTGAACTCATTGTGGGAGATGATTCAGAACTTCCTTTCCCATATTACCATTAACGGGCGCCAGCTGGAGATCGATGCGCCGATACTGGCTGCTACGTTTCTCAACATCCTGACAAGCTGGATCATGACTATTGTCTCGGCCTATCTGGCAGTCGTAATCAGCGCGGCGCTCCTGAACGGAAAGAAATTCAACGGACTGATCAGTTTCGTGCTGTTCCTGCTGCTCAACTGGGGCGCGGCCAAGCTTCTCGGCCTGATACCCGATACGATGAGCAGCGTCGCTACACTGCTCGTCTATGTCGCGGTCGAACTGGTCCTTTCCGCGATCATGTATGTCGTCACGGCAGAGATTATGGAGCGGAAGCTGAGCGTTTAACAGAAACTGTCCAAATCCCCCTCAGGTCAAAGGAAACTCTGATCTGGGGGATTATTTTTGAGCGGATCCGCTTCAAATGCAAACGCCAAAACTTGACAATATGCGGGCTTTGGGTTATATTAATTATGTATGTCCATCGGTTCCGGCAGGCTGCCGGACAGCATGAACATAACAAAAAAACAGGAGTATTTTTAGAGTATGAGAACATTTTTGATCGACCTGGAAAACGTTAAGAGCGCCGGGCTGCAGGGCATCGACCGTCTGGAGGCGGACGACCGCGTTTTCGTTTTCTACAGTGAAAACGCCAACACACTGACGATTTCAACGATTCAGGCTATGAACCGTTCCAAGGCGACAGTGGAGTATGTCCACCTGCTGCATTCCGGCCACAACGCGATGGATTTCCAGATCGTCGCGCTGCTGGGCTTCCTGATCGGAAGCGAGCGCAAGGGACAGTTCTGCATCACGAGCATGGACAACGGCTATGTGTCCCCTGTTGAGTTCTTCATGGATCATTCCGCGGGCTCGCTGGATGTGCATGTCCTGCTTGCCGGATCTATCCAGAAGGCTCTTAACCGCTGGAGCAATATGGAGAAGCAAGAGGCGGCGAAACGTGTCGTCGTCGCGGATCCTGCCGAGATGAAGGACGAGCCTGAGGAGGAGAAGGCTGAGGCCGAGGCCGCGGCTATGGAAGAAGCTGCACTGGCTGCCGCAGAAGCTGCGGAGACAGAGACGGAGGCTGCTGTTGCGATCGATACGCCTGCTGCGCCTGCAGCGGAGACCGCTGCGGAGCCGGCAAAAGAGCCGGTAGAGAAGGCCGCTCAGCCTGAGAAAATTGCAGAACCTGAGAAAAACACTGATTCAGAGAAAACAGCTGAGCCTGCTGCTGCGCCTGTAAAGCGCCGTCGCGGCCGTCCGCGCAAATCCGAGCAGAAAAAGAACGGCCAGCAGAAAGCTGCTGCACAGGTAAAGCCTGAAGAGCCGGCTAAAACGGCAGAGCAGAAACCTGCCGAACAGAAGGCAGCAGAGCTGAAATCTGCAGAACAGAAAGCGCCTGAACAGCCGAAGCAGACCGAGAAACCGAAGCAGGCAGAACAGGCTAAACCTGCCGAGCAGAAACCTGTTGAGCAGAAGGCAGCAGAGCAGAAAGCGCCCGAACAGCCAAAACAGACCGAGCAGCCCAAGCAGAAGCGCCGTCCTGTGGTCGTACCGCCGGCTTTTGCGGTGGACGTACGCGAGATCGTAAAGGACCATCTGCCGGAGGGTAATCAGACTGTCAATGAGAAGATGGTCGCTGAAGCAATCCTCGGCACAGAGTCCAAGAACGAATTCTACCAGTTCCTGCGCCGCGCTCTGGGAACCAAAAAAGGCGGAGACCTGTATCATCAGGTTCGCGGTGATTATGACCGCCTGATTGCAGCACTGGAGAAAAACCTGAATTCATGAGTCAATGGAAAGACATTCTTGAACAGCTACGGCTGTTCCTGTATACGGCCCCGGCGACGCTGATCGCGCTTATCGCGCACGAGATGGCGCACGCCTGGGTTTCGTATGCGCTGGGCGATCCGACGCCGCGTTCCGACGGGCGTCTGACGCCCAATCCTCTGAAACACCTCGACCCGATCGGTACGATCTGCCTGCTGCTGTTCCATTTCGGCTGGGCCAAACCGGTCATGGTCAATCCTCAGTATTATAAAAAGCCCAGGCTCGGGATGGCGCTGACCGCGCTGGCGGGGCCGGCGGCGAATTTTATTCTCGCATTCCTTTTTACCGGACTGTATATCTGGCTTGCGAGAAGAACAGGCGGCAATACAGCGGGTGTGTCCGGATACTTGCTGCTGCTGGCGTATTATTCGATTTTCCTGAATATCGGACTCGGGACCTTCAATCTGATCCCGATCCCGCCGCTTGACGGGTCAAAGATACTCGGCGCGGTTCTTCCGGACAGGCTGTATTTCAGTCTGATGCGCTATGAGCGGTACGGCACGATCGTACTTGTAGTGTTATTGTATTCGAATCTTCTTGACGGACCGCTTGATACGGTGCGGGAATTCCTGTTCCGGCTGATGCTGCAGATCTGGCTCTGATTTGCGGCGGATTCCGGCATTCCGAGTAACTCCATGGAAAGGCAATACAAAATGAAACTCAAAAAACTCACGGCATTATTTCTTGCGCTGATATGCTGTCTGTGCTCCTGCACAGCACCGTCCGGCAATACGAATTCCGGAAGCGCTGAGGGCAGTAACGGTGGTACAGAGAGCAAGGACGACAAGGTCGTCAGCCTGCCGGATGATACGAAAGCAGCGCAGCTTGCGGCAGTCGTATATCCCGAGTCGGTTTCTTATCCTGCGCGGGTCGAATATGACAAGACCGGACATCTGGATTATGATGCCTATGAGAAGGCGATGACCGCCTGGGTGGACGAATGGACAAAGCGGAGAGAAGGGACGGAGAATAATCTTTCGGATCTTGCCGCGTATTACCGGGCTTCGACGCCGGTCTTCCTCAAGGCCGGCCTGAAAGAACAAAAAAATGCCGTCTGTTCACCGCTCAACATCTATATGGCTCTTGCGATGCTGGCGGAAACGACAGCGGGTGAAACCAGACAGCAGGTCCTGGATCTGCTGGGGGCAGACAACACGGACGCACTGCAGACGACGGTCGCCAATCTCTGGCGTGCGAATTATGAAGAAGACGAAGTGGTCACCTGTCTGCTGGCCAATTCTGTATGGCTCTCGGCAGACGGTGCCTATAAGCAGCAGCTTCTCGACAGGCTCGCGGCGGATTATTATGCGGAGTCTTTTGCCGGCGTTATGGGCTCTGAAGAATACGATAAGATGCTGCAGGGCTGGCTGAATGAGAAAACCGGCGGGCTGCTCGAGGATGCCGTCAAGGGAATCAAGATGGATCCGCAGACAGTTCTGGCTCTTGCCTCAACGCTTTACTATAAAGCCACATGGGAAGACGAGTTCAGCAAGAACGCGACGGCCGAGGAGATCTTCCACGGCGTGGACGGCGATGAAACCGTCAATATGATGCACCGGACAGCATGGTTCAGATACTATGACGGGAAAGATTTCCGCGCGGCGGCCCTTCCGCTCCAAGAGAGCGGAGAGATGTGGGTCATTCTGCCTGACGAGGGACAGGACGCGGAAGAGATCCTTGAAGAAGGTACGGTATGGGATCTGCTTTGCGGACAGATGAATGAGACCGATTCCGCCAGACTTGCCCTCAGCATGCCGGTTTTTGACGTCAACGCGAAGATGTCGCTGCTAGAAGGCCTGCAGGAGCTTGGCGTAACAGACGTGATGAACGATGCGGCGGATTTTTCACCGCTGTGTGACGATCAAAGCATTGTTCTGTCCGAAGCCACGCACGCTGCACGGGTAATGGCCGATGAAGAAGGCGTGATCGGCGCGGCTTTCACCGTAATGATGGCAAAAGCGACGGCAGCGCTTATAGAGGATGAACCGATTCCTTTTGTAGTTGACAGACCGTTCCTTTTCTGCGTGACAGCCAGGGACGGATCACTGCTTTTTGTCGGTATCGTAAATACGGTTCAGGCTTCGTAAACCAGTCTGTCAGGCGTCCAGTCCGCGAGGACGTTCAGCATATCGCGGGCGACAGCCTGTGCACCTGCGAGATCGTGCTCCAGGTAATTGCCGCATTCTTCGCGGTGACTGCCGGGGATCTCGCCGGAGAAGCCGGCAATGAACCGCATGGAATCCTGAACAAGACGGATCGCGTCTTCCTGAGATACGCTGTCGCGGAGGAGCAGATAGAATCCAGTACGGCATCCCATCGGCCCGACATAGATCACCTGATTCGTGAACGCACTGTTGCGCGCGTATGTCGCGAAGAGGTGCTCGATCGTGTGGAGTGCGGGATTTGACAGGTAATCGCCGGCATTCGGCGTTTTCATGCGGATGTCATAGGTGATGACGTCCCCGTCGACGCGGGAAGTGTACATGCCTTTTTTAAGCTTGTCATGGTTGACGGTGAAACTTGCGATCTTCTTCATGGTAAGTCTCCTTTCAGCCGGACCGTACTGGTGGAAGCAATACTGCCGGGTCTCATGTGTCCCTATTTTACACCTGCGGGACGTCCTCGTCAAATCCGGGACAGATCATACATTTATTACGGAGGGTATCATGGCTTATAATCCTGATCATTTCGAAGACAAGATCCGGGCTGTGAAACAGATCACGGAGCGGGTCGACAGAACGTCTCCTTATTGTGATTTTGTATATTATACGTCCTCCAGAGACAGTTCTCTGAAGCTTGCAATGCGCGTCGACAAGCCGGCGGCACCGGGTCCGATCCTGGTGCAGACGCACGGATGGCATATGTCGGCGGTAGAATTTGAAGCCATGGAAACACCGGGAGACAGCCCTTTCCTGACGCTTTCGGTCGATATGCGCGGCAGAGCTTTTTCCGACGGCAGGCCGGACTGCAACGGCTATGAGCTACAGGACGTCATCGATGCGGTGAATTACGCGAGAGAACGGTATGCGGACTATGTCAGCGATCCGGAGGTCGTCTATTTTGAAGCCGGCAGCGGCGGAGGCGGCAACGCGCTCGCGATCGCAGGCAAGTTCCCGGACTTTTTCGCAGCGGTCAACGCTCTTTACTGCATGAGCGATTACGGAATGTGGTACCGGAACGATGCCGATGGAGAGTTCCGCGACGAGATGGATATCTGGGTCGGGAAAGATCCGGATCTGGATCCGATGGCCTATGCCGCGCGTTCGGGACTTTCGCTTGTCAGGAATCTGTACAGCCCGCTGTTTATCGCGCACGGGGAGCTTGACCGCCGCGTACCGGTCTATCATTCGCACCTGTATCTGGCGGCCGCGAAGGCCTGGGGCAAAGACGACCTGATCGATTATTACGAGATGAAGAACGTCGGGACCGAGAGCCATATCTCCGGTGCGACTCCCGAACAGAAGGCAGAACTGTCCCGCCGGGCACTTGCAAATCTGACGCGGCATCCGTCACCGGTCCTGCTCCCGCGCCGCGGGAAGCTGCTGGTCGGCGGATATGTGGTCACGAAGTATTTCCGCGTCGATCTGGATTCGCAGGACAAGATCGCAGAGATCGAGTACGACGCCGACGCGCGGACGATCGCGCTGCGCTGCGCCGTTCCTTGCGAGTATACGGTAGAGTGGTTCTGAGAAAGGCGTTCTTTCCCGGCTTACATTGACAAGAGGCCCGGGAGAGCATATAATGAGTGAAACAGGAAGATTTTTGGAAGATCTATACTGAAAGACAAGATCTTCCGAAACAGGAAGATTTTTCAGCAAATAAGAGAGGAAATGAAAATGGCACGCAAAGTCGTTATTTCGAGTGATAGCACGACAGATCTGGGGCAGGAACTTATCGACCGTTTCCAGATCAGGATCCTTCCGCTGGGGATCTCACTTGGCGGGAAGAGCTATAAGGACGGGATCGATATGGACGCGGAGACGATCTATGACGTCTACAATAAGACCGGAGAGCTGCCCAAGACCGCGGCTCCCAATATCGACGAGTGCATTTCTTTCTATAAAGAATCCAAAGAGGAAGGATGCGAGCTGATTCATTTTACGATCAGTTCGGAGATGTCGTCCACCTATCAGAACTGTGTGCTTGCGGCGGAAGAAGTCAAAGGCGTATATGTGGTCGACACGCGGAATCTGTCCACGGGTGGCGGACTGCTTGTGGCTGCCGCAGCGGAGATGGCTGAGGCCGGCGAGGACGCTAAGACGATCGTCGCAAAATGCGAAGAGATCCGGGAACGCATCAGCGCATCTTTTGTTATCGATAATCTGGAATTCCTTCACAAAGGCGGCCGCTGTTCATCGGTTGCGATGCTCGGCGCGAATCTGCTGAAGCTTAAGCCCTGCATCGTCGTGCGGGACGGCGCGATGTCCGTTGCCAAGAAATACCGCGGCGATTTCCATAAGGTACTGCTGCAGTATATCGCGGATCAGGTCGGGGATGGGACCGGCATCGAGAAACATCGTATTTTCATTACGCATGCGGGATGCGATCAGGAGATTGTGGACGATTGCCTGAATAAGCTCAAGAGTCTCGCGGATTTTGAAGAGATACATGTCACACGTGCAGGCAGCACGATCTCTTCTCATTGCGGCAGGAATACGCTCGGTGTCCTTTTCATCCGTGACAGTAAAGTATGAAGGCGACACCTGACCTCTGGCACAAGTACACCGCCGACTATGAGCTTGTGACCGTCAAGGACAAGAAGGGACGGGAGCGTAAAGAAGCCCGTTACACCGGTCCCTGGTTCTGTCTGATGGGAAGCTCCGGAGCGGTCCGTACGAAGCTGATCCTGTCAGCGGTATGCGGCGTGATCCTGGCAGGCCTTCTTGTTTGGAGCCAGATCTTTAATCACTCTTCGGCATGGGCAGTCTATGTCGCGGTCCCGCAGGCGGTCGCGCTGTTCCCGCTGCTGTACCTGCTGATGGGGCTTATGAGTCTGCCTTATGACCTGAAACCGATGGAGCGTCCCGGCTATATGCACGGGATCATCCGTGTCTGCCGCAGCCTGGTCGCGGTCATGGTGCTCTGCGGAATATCTTTGATAGGCGATTTCATCTACCGCGCGGTCGCGAAGGATTGGCTCTATCTGCAGGAGGATATCTGGTATCTTGTTATACTTGCAGGGATCCTTGTACTGGGCGGAGTTATCCTTTACCTGCTTTACAGTATCGAGATCGCCGAGCGGGCCAATCACGCTGTGCATAAGGAGTAAAATAATGGCTTTTTTAACCGTAAGTTTCATGTCCGGCAAGTCGGAATGACCGGCAGACGGATCGTGGAACAGAACGGAAACAACCGCAGATCCATATGGATGTTTATAACGTCCATGCTGATCTTCGGAAGCATCGGAATCGTCAGGAGGTACATGCCTCTGTCTTCAGCTTTTCTGGCCTTCG
>JAFRUE010000009.1 GCA_017441925.1 Bacillota bacterium | reverse complement strand
TGTGCAATAGTAAAGAGAATAATCGCTGTTTGTAAGATAGTCGGGAGAAGTGGGATGTATATTGTCAAAGCAGAAGCAAAACAGGTAGAAAAAATCGTAGATATGTCTATCAGAGCTTTTGAAACAGATGTAAATGTTGGCGGGGCGGAGGGTGATTGTCCGCCTGAATTTGATTCAGTAGAATGGCATAAACAAATGGCCCGGGAGGGACATTTGTATCAAGCAATGATAGATAATGACATGGTAGGGGCAGCCATCGTATTCACGGATGAAACAGAAAACAGCGTATACATTGGCAGGATTTTTATAGACAGCGTCTATCATAGAAGAGGTTACGGAATTCGTTTAATGGAATGTATAGAAAAGGATTTTCCATGGGCTGCTGCATTTGATCTGGATACCCCATGTTGGAATGAGCGGACAAATGCTTTTTACAAAAGATTAGGCTATCGCATCATAAAAAAAGAGGATGGATTCGTCTTTTACCGGAAAAGAAAAAACGAACCCATGGAGAAACTGACAGAGAATATGATCCGCTTTGCTGAAAGCAAACTTGGCAGCACAGAGTAAAGAATTGGTGCTGAATGCAAAGTACAGACTTTGCAGATAAGGGGACGATTTATGAAAGACCGTTCACATTCCTCTCTTCTGTGGAGTAAATGTGTAACGGCTTTTTGATGACTTTTGATGACTTTTCGATAATGATGATGTCATGAACCCGCATAAATAAAGGATTTTTGGGATCCAGACCTCGTCCAAATCCCTCCTTCTCCGTTTGATTATCGACAGGAAATCCTGATAAATACAGGGTTCCCTGTTTTTTCGTAATTTGTTGCCAATCTGACTGAGATTTTTAACTCTGTTTACAGAGTATATAAGTATATTGTAAAAATACTGTGGCACATAAGTATTGCTGAATAATGGAGGCCGCTAAGGAACAGATATTCTATTTATCATCTTAGGCTTTTAACGTTAGCGATTCTGATGATTCTTACAGAATGCCAGCGTCAAACTTGATTCTCGAGTGTGAATTTGGTATTATACGAAGTAACAATAAGCACATATAATAGTGGAGGTGATCACAATGAAGAATTTATCGATGTTTTTTTCGGAGCATCCCTATGTTTTTCCCGCCCTGATCGGCGCCATTCTTCTTACGCTGCTGATTATTTATGTTGTTCGCCTGATTTCGGGAAGGACCGGAAATGCCAAGGTTGTAACGGCGGTGTTTGAAGGCGAAGACAATGTGAACGGCACGGTGGAAGTCTGGGACAGGGGCAGAGCAGCATCCGGCAATACAACAGTCGTAATGGAACACAGGGTCTTTAGGTTCCGGGAGCAGGATACGGGAATCATCCGGAAGTTTGTCGTTTCGGCTGAAGTTCCCTGCAGATGGGAGAAAGAACAGACCGGCATACTCACATATGCGGGCAAAAGGTTCATCAGCTTTAAGTAACATCGGGATCCTGTCGGAGTCTTTGTCTTTCTTTGGTTTTCATTTTTTTGAAGACTGTTTTAGTACTTTCATAGGACGGCAATCATGTTCATCACGTTTTTGAAAAAACTTGGAAAGATTCTAGGCCGAGGACTGCTTGTGCTTGCAGTGTTGTTTATTTTGTATACGCTGATCCGATATCCGCTGCGATCTACTGTGCCTCGCCTAATTCATATGGATCCGGCAAAATGTGAGCTTAAACTGTGGCGTTGGGGGAAAGAAGCTGTCATCAAGGATGAAGAGGCGAGACAGAAGCTGCTGCATTCTCTTGAAGGGAAGATAGAACGGAAACTTGTCGGTGATTGGATTATGCATACAAGCGGACCAGACTGGGCGCTGATCCTTTCTGACGGGCAAAAGCAGGTTGGACTGGGATTACGCCCAAGTGCTTATTACAGTATTTATTTTGGCCATTATGAATATACTGCAAATAATATGGTATCCTACACAGAACTGAAGCGTATGTTTGAAAAAGCATTGAACGGATACGGATCGCGCCGCTAGAAACAGAAGAAAAAGACCATTAGAGGTTTTACCGCAGCAAAGAAAGTGGTGGAATCCATGAAAATAGTATATATGCATCATGCAGAACGAGAACGAAACAGTCATGCGGCCTGGGGGGACGCAGGAAAGAACATTCGATGAGATTACGGATCTGGGGAGAAGACAGGCTGAGCTGTTAGCTGAAAGACTGAAAAACTTAAGAATAACAGCCATTATCACATCCCCTTATACAAGGTGCCGGCATACAGCAGAGATCATCAACCAATATCATCATCTGGATATCGCGGAAGATGAACGGTTCAATGAAATTCAGAAAAATGAAGCGTGGGAAAGTCTGCTGAAGAGGAACATGGCGGCTATCGAGGGTATTGTCAGACAGTATGCGGATGATGACATAATCATCTGCGTAACCAGCAGAGTGAATATTTCTGCCTTTATATGCTACACCTACAATATTACGCCGTCGAATGACGTGCCCTGGAAACAGGCGGCTGATTTGTCGCCTGTCATATTTACTATAAAATAAGCCAAAGATCCGGGATAATGACCGTACTGAAATATAATAGGAAGATGATGAAATGAAAAAAAGTATAGTCGGTTTAGTCTTGATCACACTATTACTTAGCTGTTTCTTTTCCGCGTGCGGGACAGAGAAAAGCATGGATGCTTCCGCCAATGAGCAGTCTGCTGTTGAGAGTCAGGAAACTGCAGAATATACATTAGCGCCTCTGGCTGCTTTTCCTCTGGGGGAATATGATAATATAGCTAAAGCAGAGGATGTGTTTTATTTATGGTCGTACGAACAGACCAACCCGCATCAGGATGAGGACCCAGCCAGGACCGCGAAAATTGAATTTTGCGGAATTACATACAGAGGATCCTATCAGTATTCTGCCGTAACGGAAGGGAATCTGTACATTTCGGACATGTATGGCGGCCCTAAAGGGTGGTTTTCTATAAACCGCGATACCGGAGAGATAGATGGTGTTTATCCGAAAAAAACAGATGCTATAGATAATCCCGATCCGGCAGGCTATAAAAGCCTTGCGGAGGAAACCGCCGGTCAGTTTATTCCGATAGAGGAGTATACTTTGTCTGTTGAGGATATAGGAGAGGGAATCCGGGCGTTCCATTATTTCCGCGTTATCGAGGGTATGACGGTGTGGGACGGACTCGACATTGTCATCGATAGCGGTCAGATTACATCGTTTGAACGGCATATGACAGAAGAGTTTCCGGAAGGACTTAACAGGATCGGAGAAGGCAGGGTGCAGGCTTTTGTGGAAGCCGTTCAATCCGGCAGTGCGCTGAATGCGATTGAGAAGACGGTATCTGAAAGCGGGAGAAAGGCTAAGTTTAACAAGGAATCCGTCAATCTTGTCCTGCTGCCGGAGGATCAGATCGGTGCTTTGTATAACGGTCTTCTGGAGATAGAGTATCATACGCAAGAGGCGGAGGATCCCTCCTATATTTCGTTAAGGAAAGTCTATCTGGTTACGGAGGAAGGCACGGTTTCTCTGGATTATGAGTCGGACGTCAACAAGAAGGAATATGTTGACAAAATAACCCTGGTTGACTCATATCATGCTAATAATTCCAGACTGATCGAGGGTGAAGTGGCTCATTTGGTACAGGACATTGTCCGGCCTTTACCATATGGTGATGTGTTATATGATTGCAGCATGCCATACAAAATCATCATTGGGGATACCTGGTATAGTCTGGACTGGGACGGAACAATGACCCATGACGGCAGAGGACTATATCATCTGTCATCAGAGATGAACGAGGCAATGCAGACGCTCTTATCTTTATCGTCGGAGTATGATTAAGGAGAATATGTCGAAACAATATCCGTCATCGACAGCGAATCACAGGGCGTTGTCTTGTGTTTTTCAGCGGCATATGCTAAAATGAGGGCAGAGATTGATTTTCACGGAGGTAATCCATGCCGGATAACAGTGAGCAGATCAGGATCGTTCAGGAAACCGTCTGCGGTAAAGAGATCACTTTTGCACATATTATGGGCAGTCCCGCCCCTGTCATTTATCAGAAACTGGGCCTAAACCCGCAGGTCGATTATGGTACTTCCGCAATCGGCATTATGAATATGACGCCGCCGGAGTCTGCCGTCATCGCGTCGGATATTGCCGTCAAGAGCGGCAATGTATATCTGGGATTTGCGGACCGTTTCACAGGCACTCTGATCATAACCGGCGAACTCGCGGATGTAGAGTCCGCTATGCTTGAGATCCTTGATTTTTTCAAGTCGGAAATGGGTTATGTTGTCTGCCGTCTGACGAGAAAATAACTTTGTTTTTATATGATAACAGCACAAAAGATCACGAGAGAAGAGCTTCTGGAGAAGATCTTCCATAAGGATTACGAAGAGCTCAAGGGACAGACTCTTCGCATGACCAGGGTGCGCATTCCGGGCAAGGAAGTGTGTATGGCTCATGTCCTGAATCCTTCCGATCCGAGTATCTATCAGAATCTTGGCCTTCATATCGGAACACATGAGGGAGAGGATCATACAGGCGAGGCGATCGGGCTCATCCGTTTTACTCCATGGGAAGCCGTTGTGGCTGCTGCAGACTGTGCTATGAAAGCTGCCGATGTACAGATCGGGTTCATGGACCGTTTCTGCGGTACGCTCATATTAACGGGCGGTCTTACCGAAGTGAGGACCGCTGTGCAGGAAGTCGTCCGTTTTTTCAGAGATGATCTGCATTTTGAGACCGCCGAGGTTACTGTAAACTGACTAAACAGGTTTGTCTTATGAAAAAAATGTTTCTTATGGGCCGGAGTGAAGCCGGGAAGACCTCTTTGATCCAGGCATTGAACGGTGAAGAGCTGCATTATATCAAAACGCAGTATACCAATCTGAATGATGATACCATTGACACGCCCGGCGAATACTCCGAATCCAAACGCTTTTCGGTAGGACTCGCGTGTTTTTCTTTTGAGGCCGATGTTGTGGGACTGGTGCAGGCAGCCGATGAACCTTTTAATCTCTTTGGCTGTTGTCTGCATACTTTTATTCTCCGCCCGCTGATCGGTATAATCACCAAAACGGATTCTGCGTACGCGAATGTTCCGATGATCCGTCAGTGGATGGAAAACGCCGGATGCGACCGCATTTTCGAAGTCAATAACAAGACAAGGGAAGGAATAGACGAACTGTTGGCCTATCTGAATGACGACCTTCCCTCGATAAGCATGGAAGAGGCAATTGAACGTCAGCGGTTGGGAATAAGCGAATGGGATTCCTGAAAAGGAAATCTGAGATAAAAGGCGGGGTGAAAAATGACAAAGGGCAGATGGATCTTATTGATTGTCGGCATCGTCATACTGGGCTTCAGTATCGCAATCATGTCCGCAAACAGAGAAGGCAGAGCGGCTGAAATAGGCAACGAGCTGATCGAGACGACGGAAGTGCTGCCTGAAAATGAAGGCAAGCTCGTGATCGTTTCCGGGATTCCTACGCTTTCGGACGGCGGAGTCATTGCCGATAAGGAGGCAGGTCTTCAGGTCGAGAATGCTGTCTATTATTCCAGGGTTCCTTATCAGAAGGTCTATGAGGAAGAGGAGAGGAAAGTTATCGTAGACGAAGGCGAAGATAAGTATTCACCGGTCGATGATGTGGTGGAATATGAGTACTATGTCGTGAAGACGTGGATCCCTGCCTCCGCTGATCGTGAAGCGGTCATTGTTAATTCCGGTACGAAATATGAGAATCCTCCGGCGGTCAATATGAAATCCCTGTATGCTTCCGGGGCGCTGTCCATCGGCGGCTTCCGGGTGAGTCCCGCGGATGTCTCAGATTATCTTGTGCGCGAGGAAAGAGGGTTTACTCCGGATGAGCTGCTTGAGTCATGCGGAGAATATGTCCGAAACAGCGGGATTGATTTCTGGGTCGATGAGAATCAGTACGGGGACGGCATGCTGTCAAACGGCGACGATATCGGATCGGTACATGTGGTCTTCTCCTATGAGACGCTGGAGGGGGCTAAACCGGTGACCGTGATCGGACGGCAGCGCGGGAATCAGCTTGTTCTTGAGGAAGACGGGCCGGTCAGCGAAGCGGAACAGGTTCAGGCCGGGCTGATTTCGAAGGAGCAGTTCCTGGCCTCTATTACGGCGGAGGACGCGTCCTCGAGGACCATTGGCGTCGTGGGAATCGTGTTGGGAGCGGTTCTTTCCGTGCTTGCTGTCGGCGGGGAGAAGCTGCTCAGCGCAATAAAAAGACCCGCCGGGAAGGTCCGCAGATAACGATCCGGCAGGATTGCAACAAAAAGGCCTATAATTCTACAAAAAAGACCGGCCTGATCTCCGGGGATGAGCCCTGGGACCAGACCGGCTTTTTGTACATTTCTGTGTCGCCGGCATACAGCGGACGCGTTTTAGTTGCTCGATGAGGAAGAAGAGCCGGAACCGGCTGACGAAGCAGCGTTCCGGTCCGCGATCATGTGCTGCAGCGTGATTAGGATGGCGACGACGGTCTCTTCATATTCAGGTCTGTAGATATCCAGACTGTATTTGTCGTGGAGTGAGAACATCTTCTGCGCGATGACAGCGATGATGCTGCCGTCCGCGTCATACAGCTCAAAGTTCAGCCCAAGGATGTTGCCGCGAAGCTGCCAGCCGAGGCCTTCGATATTGGTGATGTCCTTGATCAGATGGAAAAGCTCGTTGGAGAGCTCAAATTCCGTGCCGTTGTCCATCGTGATGAAATGTCGCTCATGCAGCGTGAAGATCTTGCGCTGCATATGCGCGATATGACGTCCGCTTGCGTCATAGATCTCGGTTTTATCGTGCAGTGAGGGAAATTTGGTCTCGGCACGGTATACGACATTCTCTCTGTCATCTGTGATCTCGATCTTGTGATGCAGCGTCAGTACCTTTGTGCTGGTGAAAAGAGAACGCACCGGCTGTCCGAAACGCTCGACATTATTGACGTTAGCCGGATCTCCGGCTTCGCGGAAACGATGAACTTTAGAAAAGACTCCCATTTCTGTGATCTCCTTGATTGTTGGTTGATAGATGAATTATAACGCATTACGGTACGGATGTAAAATGGTTTTTGTCTCAGCTTTCTGTGTATTCGCCCAGACCGAAGGTACAGGTATAAGTTGTTTCGTTGAAGGTATACCAGAGCTTCCCTTCGTATCCGATATTGTTGAGAAGCGGGTACAGCGTATTGCCGTCAGAGAGATAGGCTACGGCCTCCTTATAGGCTTCCTCGCTGCTGAAACGGACTGTCAGAGAATTGGCGCCGCGTTCATACTGGTCACGGAAGGCCCCGACGACAGCGTCCGCGTCAAATTCCGCTAGTTCATAGCCCTCGTGACGATAGTAATTGAAATTATTCGGAGGAGTTTCAGACCAGGTGGTCTGGGTCGTATGGGCGACACTGTGCGCGTCGATGGAATTCAGCTCATCAAGCGTGAGTCCGAAATAATTGTACAGAATGTAAGGATTGCCGTTTTCATCGGCATAATCCAAATCGTCCCATGTCACATCGATATAACGGTCATCTCCATATACGCCCAGCAGCTCGTTCCAGGCATGACTGACATCCGTGGTCTCATCCCAGTCGCTGATGACAACATTGCAGGACTCGCCGGCCCGCTCCATCAGATACTGAAAAGCAAGAGCGTAGCCTTCGCAGACGGTCTTGTGTTTGCCGAAAGCACCGTAGAGATCGTGACAGTGATCTTCAAAGTCATGATCATAGGAAAGGCGGGCGACCAGCTCGTCATGTATGGTCCGGGCTTTCTGCCAGAGATCCGCGCCTTGAGGGATGCAGGAGAGGATCGACTGCGTTTCCGCATCGATTTCAGCCTTGGCCGCGGTGATCTCCTGATCCGTCATGTCGTAGTATTCAAATTCATAAAGAGTAAAACGGACGCCGAGACTGCTCCCTTCAGAAGGCAGATAGGAGGAACCGCTTCTATAGGATTTAAGCCAGAAACTGCTATAGGGGAGCGATCGGAAACTGCCGTTGTCATATCCGGGTGTGGAGCTGTTGGAGTAACCCGAAAGGATACTGGAGTGCCAGCCGATGACACAGACGCTTGGTTCTTTCTTAGCCAGGGCATCGGCGAATTCACTCTGCAGACGCTCGCTCCGCTTGCGGGTCGCGTCCGGTGTGTCTGAAGACCGGTCTTCATAGTCAGCGAAAATGATCCGGATATCGTCTTTGACAGTCCAGTTCTCCTGCTTCTTCAGAAGCTCCCTGATATCGTCTGTCCGCTTTGTCAGGTCCTCTGTCTTAGAGAAGTAGGGGCTCTTTTTGGTTTCCGGGGCGGGTCTGCGGCTCAGGATGATCAGGACGACCGCGGCCAGCAGGATAAGGACGACGAGGAAAGGATGCTTTTTTCTCTGAGGCGTGCGGGGACGGGGCTCGCATGAGCCGCTTGTGCGGGAACCGGAGGTGCGGGACCGGCTGGCTCGGGGATCGGCTGCACGGGGACCGGTCGAACGAGACCTCGAATCGCGCGGATATGATGAACGTAAAGGCATGTTTTGATTCCTTTCGAAGGGTTGGTTTGCTGTTGGGACTGATTATAGCATATTTTTGTGGAAAAAGGAATGCCGTGCAGGCCGGGTTCTGGGACCTGGCGGTAAAAACGCCTATTTTCGTTTTTTTACCGCCGGAGGACCGCTCCTGAAGACCTCAAAATGGCTTAAAAGCAGTAAAAATAGGGCTTTTTTGGATTTTTACTGCCGGCGGGAGGCGCCTCGGCTGAAAAAACGAAGATTTTCGGCTATTTTTCAGCCGGAAGAGCCCCAAATTGGCGGTAAAAAACAGCATTTATTGATATTTTACCGCCGCAACCAACACAAGGAATTCGGCAATCGTCATAAAGAAGCTTGCAGCCGGCAAAAAGAGGTTTGAAGCCGGCTGGTCATCGCGGACCGATCCTATCTTGCAAGTTTCACCGAAATGTGATAGAGTAGGGACAGTTTCTGAGACTGTTTTGCAACGCAATATCATAATAAATCGGAGGAATTCGGGATGAAAAGATCTGAGATCAATGCCGCACTCAAAGAGCTGGAGGCGATGTGTGGGAAATATCATTGCTATCTGCCGCCGTTTTGTCATTTTACGCCGGAGGAATGGAAGAGCAAAGGCCATGAGTATGATGAGATCCGCGACTGTATGCTTGGCTGGGACATCACGGACTACGGCCTGGGCAAATTCGACGAGCTTGGCTTTTCGCTGATCACGATCCGCAACGGCAACCGCCTGATGGCAGACAAGTATCCTAAGGTTTACGCGGAGAAACTGCTGTATCTGAAAGAGGGACAGTATGCGCCGAACCATTTCCACTGGTTCAAGACTGAGGACATCATCAACCGCGGCGGCGGAAATGTCCTGATCCGCGTGTATAATTCAAACCCGGACGAATCCGTCGACAAAGAGAGTCCGGTGCAGGTCCATACGGACGGACGCACGTATGTCGTTCCAGCGGGGACGCAGATCCGCCTGACGCCCGGTGAGAGCATTACGGTAACACCGGGACTGTATCACGATTTTGACGTCGAGCCGGGGACAGGACCGGTCCTGCTCGGAGAGGTCAGCCAGTGCAATGATGACAACACGGACAATCGTTTTGATCCGCCGATGGGGCGTTTCCCGGAGATCGAAGAGGACGAGCCTGCGTACCGTCTGCTCTGCAATGAATATCCGCCGGCAAAGGACTAAGATGCTGCAGACTACGCTTTGTTATATCGAAAAAGACGGGAAATACCTGATGCTGCACCGTGTTTCCAAGAAAAATGACGTCAACCGCGATAAATGGATCGGGGTCGGCGGGCATTTCCTGGAGGGAGAGGCACCGGAAGAATGCCTGCTCAGAGAGGTGCGGGAAGAGACGGGATACACGCTTGACCGCTGGCAGTTCCGCGGGATCCTGACGTTTATCAGTGATGCGCAGGCTCCGGAGATCATTTTCCTGTATACAGCAGACCGGTTCCACGGCGAACCGGTTCTTTGTGATGAAGGTACTTTGGAATGGGTGGAAAAGGACAGGATCGGGGAATTAAACCTATGGGAAGGCGACAAAGTGATGTTCCGGCTGATGGAGGAGCGGACGGGGACATTTTCACTGAAACTGCGGTATCAGGGGGACACTTTGCTGGAAGCAAGAGAACTGTCACCGGAAGAATGATTTGGGGCGGACGATCCGGGCAGAACGCCTGGACGGACGATCCTGGCAGACTACAGAAAAATGCAAGCAGAGGAGACAGAATGAGTATTATAACGATTATCGGATCGGGCATGATGGGGAGCGCGATCGGTATCCCCGCGGCCGAAAACGGCCATGAGGTGCGGCTTGTCGGAACGCCGCTTGACCGGGAGATCATTGAGCATGCGCGGCAGACGGGTGAGCATCTGACACTGAAGCGAAAGCTGCCTGACAGCTATAAGTATTACCAATTCGAAGAGATGGAAGAGGCGCTCCGCGGCGCCGATCTGATGGTCGGGGGAGTCAGCTCTTTCGGCATCGACTGGTTCTGTGAAAACGTGCTGAAGACCGTGGATCCTGAGCTTCCGATCCTGACGGTGACCAAGGGCATGCAGGACGACGCAGAAGGTAATCTGCATGTGTATCCGGAGATTTTTGAACAGAAATCCGGATGCCGCGGATTGAAGCTGAACGCGGTCGGCGGACCGTGCACGAGTTATGAGCTTGCGGATCACGACGATACAGAGGTGACTTTCTGCGGCAAGGATCTGAAGCTGCTCGCGTGGATCCGGTCGTTGTTTGAGACGGATTATTATCACGTCAGTATTTCGGATGATGTGATCGGCGTTGAGGCTTCTGTCGCAATGAAAAACGCTTATGCGCTGGCCGTGACACTTGCGGTCGGACTTGCTGAACGCAGGGACGGTAAAATCGGAGCCCTGCATTTCAATTCGCAGGCGGCGCTGTTCGGCCAAAGCGCGAAGGAGATGAAAAAGCTGCTCGATTATATGGGCGCGCGTGAGGAGAGTCTGATGCTTGGTATCGGTGATCTGTACGTGACGGTCTACGGCGGCAGGACACGCAAGATCGGGACTCTTCTCGGCCGCGGGATGACAATGGATCAGGCGCTTGCAGAGCTTGCGGGCATAACGCTTGAGTCCATCGTTATCACGGAACGTTCCGCCCGTGCCGTACAGAAGAAGATCGAGCGCGGTGAACTGCGGGCGGAGGATTTCCCGCTGCTGCGCCACATTTATGAAATCGTTGTCGAAAAGAAGCCTGTCGCGGTGCCATGGACAGCTTTTGAGACGGGGACGGATTCCATATAAACGGTATATGACAGGGACGGAGCAAAACAAATGAAAAACACGCGCAGATATGCATTAGGGCTGGATTTCGGGACTTTGTCGGTCCGCGCGGTGCTGATCGATACGGAAAACGGGAGAACAGCCGCATCAGCAGTCTCCGAATATCCGCACGGCGTAATCGATCGCGTCCTGCCGACAGATGCTGCCGGAGCCTCTGAACGGGCTCTGCCAGGTCCGGACTGGGCACTTGAGCATCCGCAGGACTGGCTTGACTGCATGGCAGAAGCCGTACGGAAGGCTGTTTGCACGGCCGGGATCCGTTCCGGACAGATCGTCGGGATCGGAGTGGATTTCACCTGCAGTACGGTGCTTCCGACCGACAGGGACGGCAACGCTTTGTGTCTGACGGATAAATGGTCCGGCAATCCACATGCCTGGCCTAAACTGTGGAAACATCACGCCGGAGCGGCATATGCGGATCGTCTGACAGAAAAGGCGAAGACCCGCGGAGAGCTGTGGCTGCCGTACTACGGAAGCCGTATCTCCAGTGAGTGGGCGATCCCCAAGATCTGGCAGACAGCTGCCGAAGCACCGGAAGCAGCCGACGCTGCAGACTGTTTCATGGAAGCCGGAGACTGGGTCGTGCGGAAGCTCTGCGGGACAAAAGGCCTGAATGCGACAGCGGCCGGTTACAAGTATCTGCGCGGAGGAATGGCTCCCGCGCCTGATCATGATTTCTACGCGGCGGTAGATCCTGTACTCGCAGACATAATGGAGGAGAAGATCCCCGATGTGCTGCCGGCTTTTTCCTGTGCAGGGAAGCTGACCGGAGAAGCGGCGGAATGGCTTGGATTGGCGGCAGGCACTCCTGTTGCGGCTGCCGGCATCGATGCGCACGCGGCAGTACCGGCGGCGGGACTGAACCGTGCGGGACAGATGGTGATCACGATGGGAACGTCAAGCTGCCATATGCTGATCTCTGATAAGAAAGCAGCTGTTCCGGGTACTTTCGGAACAGCGGTTGACGGCTTTATTCCGGAATTTTATGGATATGAAGCCGGGCAGAGCGCGGTTGGGGACAGTTTTGCCTGGGTCACGGAGAATCTTGTCCCCGACAGGTACGTACAGAAAGCTGCGGCACGCGGCATTACGATACATCAGCTGCTGACGGAGAAAGCTGAACAGCTAAGGCCCGGCGAGAGCGGTCTTGTGGCGCTCGACTGGCTGAACGGCAACCGTTCGATCCTGAATGACGCGAATCTTTCCGGACTGGTCGTCGGTCTGACGCTGCATACCCTGCCGGAAGAGCTCTACCGTGCGGAAATTGAGGCGACAGCCTACGGGACCCGCATGATCAATGATAATTTTGCCGCAAGCGGTGTACCGGTCGAGGAGATACGTGTGACCGGCGGCATCAGCCGCAAGAACCGGATGGCCATGCAGATCTACGCGGACGTACTGCATCAGCCCATCCATATTCTGGACGCAGCGAGCGGTTCTGCTCTCGGCGCCGCGATGTACGGGGCAGCCGCGGCAGGTTCTGCCGGCGGCGGACATGATAGCCTGACCGATGCTTCCGAGGTCATGAAAGCGCCGGTACAGGAGACAGTCGAGCCGGATGCGGGGAATGAAGCTATCTATGACGAGCTGTACGGCATTTACCGGGAGCTTCACGAATATTTCGGCAGGCAGTCGGACATAATGAAAAAGCTGCGCGGACGGTCGGTCTGATGATAAAGCCGCAGCAGCGACAGATGGTAAAATGACTGAACTGACAAAAATACAGGCGCGGCAGTTTATCCTTGCAAAACAGGGCCTGCTGGGCAGCTATCGATTTTACGGCAAGGCCGGGGCTTACGAGTATGTACAGCAGGCGGGATGCATTCAGTATGATCCTGTCGACGTATGCGGTAAAAATGCGGAACTGACGCTCCAGTCCCGTGTAAAAGGCTTTCAGAAGACCATGCTGGCGGAGTTATTATATCAGGACCGCCTTCTTGTGGATTATACAGATAAAGAGCTTTCTATCTGGCCAACAAGGGATTGGCCGTATTTTTCCGTGTTTCGGGAGCGCAGCCGCGTTCATGGCGCCGGTTTCCCGGGCCTCGCCGAGCTGGAGAGCGAAGCGCTTTCTTATATCCGATCGAACGGTCCGGTCTCCAGCGACACACTTCCAATAGACGGAGAGATATTCTGGCATTCCTCCATCCATTGGAGCGGAAACTGGGAGAAGAATTCGAAGGCGGCGCGCTCTGTGCTGGAGCAGCTTTATACGGACGGGATCCTTGTGATCCATCACAAAAACGGTTCCCGCAAGTTCTATGATCTGGCAGAGCGTTATCTCGATCCGGAATTACTGTCGGCGAATTCTCCCTGCGAGGATGAGTACGCGTTTCTTCGCTGGCGGGTCCTCCGGCGGATCGGTGCGGTCGGTCTTCTCTGGGACAAGAATTCAATGGCTTTTCTGGGCATTCAGATGAACGCAGAACAGCGGAGGCAGACTTTCTCTGCTTTGGAGGCGGAAGGAACGATCCTGCCGGTACGGATCGAAGGGATCAGAGCACTGTTTTATTATCGTTCGGAGGATGACCCTCTGATGCAGGATGTACTTTCGGGAAGGATCGACAGGAGAAGGCGTCTGGAGTTCCTTGCGCCGTTGGATCCTCTGTTGTGGGACAAAGCTCTGATCGCCGCGCTCTGGGATTTCCATTATTCCTGGGAGATATATACTCCTGCAGACAAGCGGAAATACGGCTATTACACTTTGCCGGTGCTTTGGGGCGAACGGTTCATCGGGAGGATCGAAGCGGCAGCGGATCATACGAGCAAAATCCTCCGCGTTAAAAATATCTGGTTCGAACCGGACATCCGCCTGACGAAAGAGCTCCGCGCTGCCATCAGCCGGACGCTTATGCGATTTGCGAAGTTCAACGGCTGCACGGCCATAGAAGACCTCAAATGATCATCCTTTCATAAGAGCCTCTTGCGTAATCCCGGATTTTATTGTATAATGATATCAGTGACGAATGACACGTATCAATTTAATACTGGAGGAGGTTTTTATATGGAAAACAGAGCAATCATCGTTCCGTCTTCGTTCTCGAAAAAGATCGCGCTCCGGGTCATTCCCGGACATTTCGCGACGACGCATTCCCATATCAACTGCTATATTGATATCAGCAAGCTGAAGATCAATCAGGAGGACGCGAAGGAGTGCGCGGCTAAGATGGCGTCTAATTACACGATGACAACGCAGATCGATACGATCGTCTGCATGGACGGTATGGAAGTGATGGGTGCGTATCTGGCAGACGCGCTGACCCAGAACGGATACCGTTCCGTTAATGCCAACAGTTCGCTCAGCATCATTTCGCCGGAGATCGATTTCAACCGCCAGATGATCTTCCGTGACAACGTCGAGTCCGCGGTCTATGGCAAGAACGTCCTGATTCTGCTTGCTTCCGCGACGACCGGCAAGACGATCCGCCGCTGCATCGAGTGCGTAACATATTATGGCGGCAAGGTAACGGCGATCTCTGCGGTTTTCTCCGATCTGGAGGAGATCGACGGATACAAGATCGACAGACTTTTCTCCGGGAACGATATTCCGGGCGGATATCAGGCATATACGCCGAGCGAGTGCCCGTTCTGCGAGAGAAGACAGCGTCTGGACGCGCTTGTCAACAGCTTCGGATACTCCAGACTGTAAGGCCTGCCGAACGGGCGGATCAAAGATCCAAGAATTTTTAAAAATTCTTCTTGACAGATTATCCAACCCGTGATAGAATACTGTAAAACCTGAGAGAAAGAGTAGTAAGCCCTGTCTCTTCTGCGTACAGAGAGCCGCCGGCGGTGAGAGCGCGGTACAGAATACAGAGCTGAATGGCCTTTCGAGGGCGAACAGAAAGCCGCAAGGCAAGTATGGGAGACGGAGATGGCTCTCCGTAATCAAAAGCCTGCATATGATGGTATGCATAAGTGGGCGCGTATGCGTCAAGCCGGGTGGCACCGCAGGAAGATATATCCTGTCCCAGCATTTCGTGTTGGGACAGTTTTTTTATCCGATTCCTGTCCCGGCAGTAGACCGCGGCAGCTGTGTAAGACAGCGGCGGTATAGAAAGGAGCCCAGAAGATGGCTAACAAAGAGATCCCGTACAAGATTTATTTATCAGAGAACGAGATTCCGAAGGCATGGTACAACGTCCGCGCGGATATGAAAAATAAACCCGCGCCTCTCCTGAATCCCGGTACGGGCAAGCCGGCAACGGCAGAGGAGCTGACACCGGTTTTCTGTAAGGAACTGGTCGCGCAGGAGCTTAACAACAATGACAGAGAGATCGAGATCCCCGAGGAGATCTACAATTTCTACAAAATGTACCGTCCGTCGCCGCTTGTCCGCGCTTACTGCCTGGAGGAGAAGCTGCAGACTCCCGCGCATATTTATTACAAATTTGAAGGAAACAATACCAGCGGCAGCCATAAGCTGAATTCTGCGATCGCTCAGGCTTATTACGCCAAGAAGGAAGGCCTTAAGGGCGTGACGACCGAGACCGGAGCCGGACAGTGGGGTACCGCGCTCTCCATGGCCTGCGCCTATTTCGGCCTGGACTGCAAAGTCTACATGGTTAAAGTCTCTTATGAGCAGAAGCCGTTCCGCCGCGAGGTCATGCGGACCTATGGGGCGAATGTAACGCCGAGCCCGTCCGATACGACCGAGATCGGCCGCAAGATCCTTGCGGAGCATCCGGGGACCACAGGTTCTCTCGGCTGCGCGATCTCCGAAGCGGTTGAGGCAGCCGTAACCCAGCCGGGTTATCGTTATGTTCTGGGCAGCGTTCTGAACCAGGTCCTGCTGCATCAGTCCGTAATCGGTCTGGAAGCCAAGGCCGCACTTGACAAATACGGTGTGAAGCCTGATGTCATCATCGGATGCGCCGGCGGCGGTTCCAACCTCGGCGGTTTGATCTCCCCGTTCATGGGCCAGAAGCTGCGCGGAGAGGCCGACTATGATATCGTCGCGGTCGAGCCCGCGTCCTGTCCGAGCTTCACCAGAGGCGTGTATGCGTACGATTTCGCCGATACCGGCAGAGTCTGCCCGCTTGCCAAGATGTATACGCTCGGCAGTGATTTCATCCCATCCGCGAACCATGCCGGCGGTCTGCGTTACCATGGCATGAGCCCGATCCTGTCCCAGCTGTATGATGACGGTCTGATCCGTGCGGTCTCCGCGAAACAGACGGATGTTTTCGACGCTGCGGAGATGTTCGCACGTGTGGAAGGCATCCTGCCTGCTCCCGAGAGTTCTCATGCGATCAAGGCCGCGATCGATGAGGCGCTGAAGTGCAAGGAGACCGGTGAAGAGAAGAACATCCTGTTCGGCCTGACCGGTACCGGATACTTCGATCTGACTGCTTATGAAGCCTACAACAACGGCACGATGACGGATTATGTCCCGACCGATGAGGAACTGGCGGTATTCCGTTCTCATCTGCCCCAGATCGGCTGATCCGAACGAGACACAGACCTGCTGAAAAAGACCGGTGACAATAAAAAACGCCGTGCCACCTGCAAAGCGCAGAGCGGTACGGCGTTTTTGCGTACTTTCAGGCATCTTCCGGGACATCCGGCTTAATTTTCGGCGTGATCTTCAGTACAAATATGGCGAGTGCTGCCAGCAGCAGACCTTTGAACCAGGTGAGGAACTGGGATCCGTAGAACGGCAGCCCAAACAGCATGACATGTCCGAAAACCCCCATCCGTGCAAGCAGGAATGTGCCGCACATCGATCCAAGCAGGACGCCGATATTCATCGTGAGGTTCCAGAATGTGATGAAGATATCGGTATTCTCTTCCTTCGGGAGATTAATATAAAACATGCTTGCAAAGACGAGATTGGTTCCGACCGCGACAAACCCCTGAATCACGCTGACAACGGCATAGACCCAGATAGTCCGCACGGTTGTGAATCCAAGCGGGAATTCCAGAAGACCTGTACAGAGGATCGTGATGAAAAGCATCCTGAACCAGGTATGGCGGCTGATCATGGAACGCCACCAGTGCAGCAGGAAAATATTGCCGAGAGCACAGATGATGCTTACGATGTAAGTATAAGCGTAAGGTATGCCGACTGTGTTCAGAAGATAATAGACCCAGGTCGAAGCGTTCATATTGCAGATGAAATTCCACAGCATTCCTATCAGGACCATTCGGATGAATTTGTAAGAATGGACAGGACGGGAAATCAGTTCCTTGACGGTGGTGCGGTGCTTCGGCTTAGGATAAGGATATTCTTTAGGGATGAGGTATACCATCAGACCGCTGAGCACAAAGATCGCGAAGGCGGCGTAACGCAGGATGATAATGATGGTGTCCTGAGCGGGAGATCCTTTGAGCGCTTCCGCGGCGACAGATGCGCCGAGCGCCGATATCGTGCCGACAACGGAGCTGATCAGGGTCTGCAGTGAGAAGAACAGATTACGGTCGCGTCCTTCAGGAATGAAACGGATGTGCCACGCCATCGTCCCGGATCCGAGCAGGGCGTTTGATGAATGTCCGAGCAGCAGGAAGATGCCGA
Organism: Bacillota bacterium; assembly: GCA_017441925.1. GTDB lineage: Bacteria > Bacillota > Clostridia > Lachnospirales > Bianqueaceae > RUG12817. Next base: position 38,550 of record JAFRUE010000009.1, on the reverse strand, counting down.
ACCAGAGCGTGCGCCATGCGGGATCGTGAACAAAGACAGGCATCAGTGTTGTAGCGAAGACGACACAGACGTAATAGAAAATATGGTTGAACAGCAGGAGACCTCTGCGTTTTCTGACCCGGGCAAAGAGCATTGGCGACAGCGGGCTTAGGATCCATGCAATATACGGGATGAAATTGATGACTCCGACCCGGACGATATCGATACCGCTGACTGTCAGGAAGATCGTATAGAATGTCCCTGAGATGAAAATATTGGCGATATTGGCAAACAGTGTGTTGTAGATCAGGCATTTACGCCCCTTTGTCTCATCGCTCCTGTCCAGAAAGAGCCGGGCGTATTCAGAGCTGCGGAGCCATACTCCGATCCTTTTTCCGAACGTTCTGAAAAGACTCATGGTAAATCCCTCCATCGGTCCCTTTCGTTATTATCCCGTCTGATGCGGTCATTATAGAGGATCCGGACGGAAAGTCAAGAGGTTTCCGCGTTTTTTTCAAAGATAAAACGGGCCGGCTGCGCTGATAAAAAACACCCGGCGGATTATGGATTTGGGATTGATTTTTGTGCGGTTTTAATGTATGATAGTTAGGCATATCAATGCAAAGGAGTGTTTGTTTTGGATAAGACCCTCAGGGTTGCTCTGCTTTTTGGAGGAGTATCATCGGAACATGAAGTATCCTGCGTTTCAGCGCAGACTTTTATGGACGCGCTGCTTGCGGACGGATACACTGTATATCCGATCTATATAGACAGGTCCGGCAGATGGTTTCTGTATGAAGGAGATCTGACAAAACTCGCGGAGGCTCCGCGGGGTGAGTATCAGGTATCGGTCGCAGTCAGACCCGGCATGCGCGAGAACGCGCTGATCACAGTCTCCGCGAAGGGGGAGACGACGCTCGTGACGGACGTTGTGATCCCGGTCCTGCATGGACTGAACGGGGAAGACGGGACGGTACAGGGACTGCTCGAGCTTACGCGTATCCCCTATGCGGGATGCGGAGTGCTGGCATCCGCCGTTTCCATGGATAAGGTCTTTACAAAGAAGATCGTCGCGCATCTGGGCATCTGCCAGGCGGATTATGTGGATCTGACACGCCGCGAGATCCGTGAGAATCCGAAAGGCGCAGTCGGCAGGATTCTTGCGAAATTCCCGGAATTCCCGGTATTCGTAAAACCTTCGCGTGCGGGTTCTTCGGTCGGCACCACCAAGGTCCATACGCTTGAGGAACTTGTTCCCGCTCTGCTCAAAGCGGCGGCGGAGGACCGCCGTGTACTGGTGGAGGAGTGCATAGACGGACGCGAGGTCGAGTGCGCGGTCCGCGGCGATTACGGACCGGAGGCTTCCAACGTCGGAGAGATCCTCGCGGCCGCCGAGTTCTATGATTATGAAGCAAAATACGCGAACGCGGATTCACAGACCGTGATTCCGGCTGACATCGATGACAGTGTCAGAGAAGAGATCAGGCGCGACGCGGTCGAGATTTTTAAGGCTGTTGACGGATGGGGACTGGCCAGGGTTGATTTCTTCATCCGCAGGCGCGACAGCAAGGTCATCTTTAATGAGATCAATACCTTCCCGGGTTTCACACCGATCAGCATGTGGCCGATGCTGTGGGCCGACAAGGGCACGCCCGTTTCCGAGCAGATCCGTCTGCTGATCCGGAGCGCGCTGGAAAGGGAACCGTTATATGGAGCGTGACGTATATATTTCGATCCGCGGACTGCATCAGTACATGGATCAGGACGGATACGACCACGATGTAGAGGTCGTTTCGGCCGGCAAGTATTACAAGAAGAACGGGCAGCATATCGTTTCCTACAAGGAGCAGTTTGCTCATGAGGATAAACCCGTGCGCGCGATGGTCAAGGTCGATCAGGACGGACTGCTCGTTTCCCGTTCCGGAGAGATGGCAAGCCAGATGCATTTCCAGCCGATGAGGCGCAATCTGACCGTGTACCGGACACCGTTCGGCGTCATGGAGATGGGCGTTACGACCAATACTCTCAAGATGGATCTGGACGAGCACAACTGGCAGATCAAGGTCAATTACGCGCTTGACATCAACAATCAGTATACCGGCTCGCACGAGGTCGAGATCAACGTGCGGGATTCCAAGAGCAGGACAGGATTCGGGCTGGAGAACTGAGCCCGCAAATTCATATAAACCGGAGGGAACAAAGTGGATACACTAGGAATCATCTTTACCGTCGTATTAGTCGTTGCCGCTATCATTGCCGGTCTGTTTTTCCTTGGCAGACATCTGCAGAAGAAGCAGGGCGAGGCGCAGAAGGCGATCGATCAGAACCGTCAGACTGTGCAGGCATATGTCATCGATAAGAAGAAAATGAAGCTCTCAGAGGCTAATTTCCCCAAGGCGGCTTCGGAGAAGATACCGTTCTATCTGAAGGCGCGCAAGCTTCCGATGGCTAAGGTCAAGGTCGGACCGCAGATCATCACGATGCTTGTCGATTCGGCTGTGTACGAGTCTCTTCCGGTCAAGCGCAATATGCATCTGGAGATCTCCGGAGCGTATATTCTTGGCTATAATACTGCCAAGAAGGGCGAGAAGAAGCCTGAGGTCAAGAGGAAGCTCACGTGGCGCGAGAAGCTTGCGGCGCGTTTCCGCGGCGTATCCGAGAGCCTCAGCAAGGATAAGAAGGATAAGGCGGACAAGTCTGCCAAAAAGTCCAGATAATTTGCAAAAGCTGCCCGTTCGGCAGCTTTTTTCAGTACTTTACAGGCTGTTTGTGATCAGATAAGGAGGATAATCGAATGGCGGTACGTCGTGTATATGTCGAGAAAAAAGAAGGTTTCCGTGTTGAGGCGGACGGGCTGTACCAGGATCTGAAGGAGAACCTGCAGATCGAGGGGCTCACCGGCGCGCGGATCCTGCACCGTTATGATCTGGACAATATTTCGGATAATACGTATATCCGCGCGGTAACGCGGATCCTGTCGGAGCCTCCGGTGGATACGGTCTATGAAGAGACCGCGCCGTATGATCCGGATGATTTTGTTTTCGCTGTCGAGTACCTGCCGGGACAGTACGACCAGCGTTCGGACTCCGCGATGCAGTGCATCAAGCTGCTCGCCGCTCATGAAGAGCCGGAGACCGCCTATGCCAAGGTCTATATCCTGAAAGGGACGATGACGGACGAGGAGAAGAACGCGGTCAAGGAATACTGCATCAACCGCGTGGATTCCCGTGAAGCCGCGCTGGATAAGCCGGAGACGCTGAAGGCCGAGTACGGTGTACCGGACGACGTGGCGATCCTGGACGGTTTCACCGCGATGAGCACTGAAGAGCTTGAGCAGATCCGCAGCAATATGGGTCTTGCGATGAGCAGCGCGGACATTCTTTTTACACAGGATTATTACAGAGATACAGAGCACAGGGATCCGTCCGTGACGGAGATCCGCGTGCTGGATACATACTGGTCCGATCACTGCCGTCATACGACTTTCGGCACGATCCTGACGGATGTGAAATTCGGCAGCAGCCCGCTGCTTGCACCGGTCAAGGCTTCTTATGAAGACTATCTGAAGACCCGCAAGGAGCTTGGCCGCGAGGAGAAGCCGCTGTGTCTCATGGATATCGCGCTTGCCGCGATGCGCCGTCTCAAGAAAGAAGGCAGACTGACGGATCAGGAAGAGACGGATGAGATCAATGCCTGCAGTATCGTGCTTCCCGTCGATGTGGACGGCAAGACCGAAGAATGGCTGCTGATGTTCAAGAACGAGACACACAACCATCCGACCGAGATCGAGCCTTTCGGCGGCGCCGCGACATGTCTTGGCGGCGCGATCCGTGATCCGCTTTCCGGCCGTTCCTACGTCTATCAGGCGATGCGTATCACCGGCGGCGCGGATCCGACCGTACCGGTAGGCGACACGATCCCCGGCAAGCTGCCGCAGCGCAAACTCGCACGGCAGGCAGCCCGCGGATACAGTTCCTACGGCAACCAGATCGGTCTTGCGACCGGTTATGTCAAAGAGATCTATCATCCCGGCTATATGGCCAAACATATGGAGCTCGGCGCTGTAATCGCCGCCGCACCGCGCAAGAATGTCGTACGCGGACAGGCACTGCCGGGCGATGTCGTCATCCTTCTCGGAGGAGATACGGGACGCGACGGCATCGGCGGGGCGACCGGTTCCTCCAAAGTCCACACTGAAGAATCAATCCATACCTGCGGAGCGGAGGTCCAGAAGGGAAATCCTCCTACCGAGCGCAAGATCCAGAGACTTTTCCGCAATCCTGCGGCCTCCACGCTGATCAAGGTCTGCAATGACTTCGGCGCGGGCGGTGTCTGCGTCGCGATCGGCGAGCTGGCAGACGGTCTGGACATCAATCTGGACCTTGTACCTAAGAAATACGCCGGACTCGACGGTACAGAGCTTGCGATCTCCGAATCCCAGGAGCGCATGGCTGTAGTTGTGGCAGAGCAGGATGCAGAGGCTTTCCTCAAGCTTGCAGCGGAAGAGAACCTGAACGCCGTGCAGGTCGCGGTCGTGACAGAGTCCCCGAGACTTGTCATGCACTGGCGCGGCAAGACGATCGTTGATCTGTCCAGAGCTTTCATCGGCACGAACGGAGCTCCCGCATACGCGAAGGCTGTGGTTGCCGATCCCGCGGCGCAGCCTGATCCGTCCCTGCCGGAGAAGCAGGCCGGTAAGTCCTTCCGCGAGCAGGTACTTGCCGTTATGAGCGATCTGAATGTTGCGAGCCAGCAGGGCCTTGTCGAGATGTTCGACTCCACGATCGGCGCGTCGACGGTCCTGACGCCTTACGGCGGAGCCACGCAGCTGACGCCGATCCAGACGATGGCCTGCAAACTGCCCGTTGAGGGTGAGACTACGACGGCATCGCTGATGGCATACGGTTTTGATCCGTATCTGACGGAATGGAGCCCGTACCACGGCGCGATGGCGGCGGTCGTTGAATCCGCTGCCCGCATCGTTGCAGCCGGCGGAGCGCTTAACAAGATCCATCTGACTTTCCAGGAGTACTTTGAGAGAATGACCAGCGAGACCAGCTGGGGCAAACCGCTTGCGGCACTGCTCGGCGCTTACCGCGCGCAGCTGGAGCTGGGACTGGCGTCGATCGGCGGCAAGGACTCCATGTCCGGCTCTTTCGATGAAATGCATGTTCCGCCGACCCTGATCAGCCTTGCTGTAGCGGCGGCGAATACGAACGATATCCTGACGCCCGAAATGAAAGAAGCTGGGGACGCGGCTGTCCTGCTGCAGCTTCCCGTCGGTGCGGACGGAGTCTATGATTTCGCAAGGATGAAGGAGCTTTTCACACTTGTCGAGAAAGGCATCCGCAACGGACAGATTAAGGCTGCTTACACTGTCGCCTGCGGCGGTGTTACGGAAGCCGTCATCAAGATGTGCCTCGGCAACCGTCTCGGATTCCGCTTCGATAAGAACGCGGCTGAGCTGCTTGTGGCACGCCCGGTCTACGGCAGCATGGTCCTCGAGATCCGCAAAGGTACACCGGCTGACGTCTTTGGACAGTTCCTCGGTATCGTGACCGATGACGCGCAGTTCCGTCTGGGGACGGAATTCGTATCCTTCGATGAAGTCCTCGCGGCTTATCAGGGACGTCTGGAGAAGGTCTATCCGACGGAGGTCCGCGGCGACAAGGGCACAGTCGGAGAAGTTTTCCTCTGCACGGAAGCACCGCACATTTATACGGGCGATCCGATCGCCGCACGTCCGCGCGTCTTCATTCCCGTATTCCCGGGAACCAACTGTGAATACGATACGGCACGCGCCTTCCGTATGGCCGGCGCGGAGCCTGACGTCTATGTTCTGCGCAACCTGACCGGAGCCGATATTCTGGAATCCGTTGACGAGATGGTCCGCAGGATCAATAAAGCGCAGATCCTGATGATTCCAGGAGGTTTCTCCGCCGGAGACGAACCGGAAGGCTCCGGCAAGTTCATCGCGACCGTGTTCAGTAATGAGAAGATCAAAGAAGCGGTCATGGAGCTCCTTGGGCAGAGAGACGGCCTGGCGCTTGGTATCTGCAACGGCTTCCAGGCACTGATCAAGCTCGGACTTGTACCGTACGGCGAGATCCGCGAGCTTGAAGCCGGCGATCCGACTCTGACCTACAATACGATCGGACGCCACGTATCCCACATGGCAGTTACACGCATCGTTTCGTCCAAGTCCCCGTGGCTTGCCGGCACGCGTCCGGGAGACGTGCATACGATCCCGGTATCGCACGGTGAGGGACGTTTCTACGCGAGTGAAGAAGTCCTTAAGCAGCTTGCGGCAAACGGACAGATCGCGACGCAGTACGTCGATCCTCAGGGTCAGCCGACCATGGATATCCGCTACAATCCGAACGGATCCCTGTGGGCGATCGAGGGCATTACGTCCCCGGACGGCCGTGTACTCGGCAAGATGGGACATTCCGAACGCCGCGGCGAAAACGTTCTCAAGAACGTGCCCGGCAATAAGGATCAGCATCTCTTTGAGTCAGGTGTCGCATATTTTAAGTAATATTTCAAGTGATTCCGGACACCGGTATTCCATGTGTGGAATGCCGGTGTTTTTTTCTTGACAGATGAAAAGATAGGGTTTATAATCAGTTTATCATTTGAAACCGTGTTTCGTTTTTTTGTTGTTTTTTTTCGACACAGGACTTGTCAGACAGTAACATCTTTGCCGGTAAGAAGCCATTGTGTTGAAAAGAAAGGTTGTGGAATCGTTTGTGTTGATTCACACGGAAATCAGGAAGGGGGACTTGAGGCCGGATGGGTGCAAAAGTCAAGTATACCGCTGCCCAGAAAGAACGTGCCAGGAAGCGCAGATGGGAGAATATCAAGAAAAACAGATGGCTGTATGTGATGTTCGCCCCTGTACTTATCTATTATATTATCTTCAAGTACGTTCCGATGGTCGGTATTGTTATCGCGTTTAAGAAATACAACGCGTTCAAGGGAATCATCGCAAGTCCGTGGGTCGGGTTTGCGAACTTTGCCAGATTCTTCAATTCTGTATATGCATGGCGTCTGATCCGGAATACGTTCCTGATCAGCTTCTACGGACTGATCTTCGGATTCCCGGCGCCGATCCTTCTGGCACTGCTTCTGAATGAGCTGAAAGACGGTGCGTTTAAGAAAATAACGCAGACAATCAGTTATCTGCCGCATTTCCTTTCTTCCGTTATCATCGCCGGTATCCTGATCAGTTTCCTGAGACCGGAGACAGGTCTGTTCAACAATATACGCGCGGCCTTCGGACAAGAGCGGATCTATTATCTTATTCATCCGCAGTACTTCAGGACAATCTATACCGGCATGGGTATCTGGGCCGGTATCGGCTGGGGTTCCATCATCTACCTGGCGGCGCTGACAGGCGTCGATCCGGAGCTGTATGAGGCCTGTATCATAGACGGCGGCGGACGGATCCGTCAGACGATCCATATTACGATCCCCGGCATCCTGCCGACGATCACGATCATGCTGATCCTGCGTATCGGCCAGCTGCTGTCGGTCGGAGCAGATACGATCCTGCTGCTGTATACGCCTTCCACTTACGAGACGGCAGACGTTATTTCAACCTATGTCTATCGTGTCGGTCTGATTGATGCGGACTACAGTTTCTCAACAGCTGTCGGACTGTTCAATTCTGTTATCGCCATGATCCTGCTGACGATTGCAAACACTGTGAGCAAGCGTCTCGGCGAGACCAGCCTTTGGTAAGAAGGGAGGGTGAATTCAGATGAAAAAAAGTGCCGGCAGAAAAACATTTGAGGTATTCAATTTCATATTCATGATCCTGCTCTGCGTCGTGATGCTGTACCCGTTCCTGTACGTAGCGGCGTGTTCTGTCAGTTCGAGCGCATCTCTTCAGGCAGGCCGTGTCGGCCTGATTCCGGAAGGTTTTAACGTGGATGCCTATAAGGCCATCCTTGGTTACAAAGTCATCTGGCGTTCCTACAGGAATACAATTTACTATACGGTTCTCGGAACGGCGATCAATCTGATCATGACCATGCTCGGCGCCTATCCGCTTTCACGCGAGGATTTCTACGGCAGAGGCGTGTTCACGATCATTATCGCGATTACGATGTATTTCAGCGGCGGTCTGATCCCGACGTTCCTGACGATCAACTACCTTGGAATCTACGATACGGTATGGGCAATCGTACTTCCCGGCGCGATCAGCACCATGAACATGATCATCATGAGAACGTTCTTCCAGGGAATCCCGGACGCGCTGGAGGAAGCTGCTATTATCGACGGCGCTTCGGATATGCAGGTGCTGCTTCGCATCATCCTTCCGCTTTCCGTTCCTTCCATCATGACCATCGGCATGTTCTACGCGGTAGGCCACTGGAATGCATGGTTCGATTCGCTGATCTATTTCCGTACATCCACCAAATACCCGCTGCAGCTTGTGCTGCGCCAGATCGTTATCGAGAATAACACCAACGAGCTGGAAGCACTGGAGAAGGGTATGTACATCGAGGACGAAGCCCAGCTGAACTCCAGTGCCGAGACGCTGAAATACGCGGTCATCATGGTTTCCGCAATTCCGATCCTCTGTGTATATCCTTTTGTACAGCGGTATTTCGTAAAGGGTGTTATGATCGGCTCCATCAAGGGCTGATCCCGATCTGTCCTTAACGCCGTTAGGCGTAGGAATATTATTTATCTTTACCAAGGAGGTAAGAAAATGAAAAAGCATCGCAAACTGATGGCTCTCGTTGCCTTCATGATGGCTTTTGTCCTGCTGGCTTCCTGTACGGGAGGCGGAAACAATTCCTCTAAGCCCGCAGAGAGCAGCAAAGCTGCAGAGTCCAGCAAACAGGCAGAGCCTGCTCCGGCCGAGAGTTCCAAGCAGGAAGAGGTGCAGCCTGACAAGTATGCGGATCATATGGATATTTCCGTATATACGGTTCTGCATCCCTCTGCAAACCTGGAGGATTTCCCTGAGGGTGAGTACTCCATCGGCGATAATGAGTACATGGAAAGGTTCAACATTACGATCAATTACACCCGTGTGCCCAATGCGAACCAGGAAGAGAACTTCAACCTGATGATGGCGTCCAAGCAGGTCACGGATGTTGTCCGTATGGAGAATTTTGACCGTATGAACAAGTATCAGGAAGCATGGATGGTTATCGATCCTATCGTTAAGGACAGCCCCGATTATCCGTTCCTGAACGAGAAGTACTATCAGAATGACACCGTACGCGCGATGGTCGGAAACGATAACGGCGAGTATTTCGTACTGCCTAAGCTGAGCGAGCAGTACATCGGCGATACCCTGCTGGTCCGTGAGGATCTGTGCACCGAGTGGGGCATTGATATCTCCAAGTATAAGACCAAAGAGGATTTCGTAGAGCTGTTCAAGCTGGTTCAGGAGAAATCCGGCGGCACCATCACACCGTATGAGACCCGTATGAAACGTGCAGGCCTGACACAGCGTCTGTGCGAAGGTTTCTCCGGCATGAAGGAAGACTGGTATGTCGACAAGAATACCAAGGAAGTCAAATTCGGCGTTCTTGAGCCTGATTTTGTCAATGTCATGAACTACATTATCGACATTTACAAACAGGGTCTGGTCGATCAGGAATATCCGACCACGGATACGTCCATCTGGCAGGAAGACCTGCTGGCGGCCGAGGGAGGAATCTTCCTGACGCACGACAATGCTTCTTCCCGTATCAACTGGGCAAATCAGCAGTTCGAAGTACTTGGCATCACCGACCGTTACTATGTAGCGATCCCGCCGCTGCAGCCCTCTGAAGGCGACAAGGGTTATGGAACCACCACGATCCATTATCCGCTGTGCCGTGAGTACTACGGTATCTTCACGAACGTTGATGAAGCCAAGGCCGCACGTATTCTGGATATGTTTGAATTCTCCTTTACTCCGGACGGACAGCAGATCAGCTGGGGTATTGAAGATTACAACTACTATGTTGATGAGGAAGGCATCCGCCGCGACAAGCCCGAATACACCCAGAAGAAGACAGAGAAGACCCTGCCTTACACTGAGGATGTAAGCGGATTCTTCACCAATGCGATTACGCTCGAGGAAAACAAGGTCCGTATCTCCAACGTTACCAGTCCTATCGACAATACCCGTTATCTGGTACGTGAGGCAGCTGCTCTGTACGAGGACGGCGGATACATCGATTACAACTACATGAACATCGCTCGTAAGAACGATGCTGAGACGGAAGAGTACAATGCACTGTACAACGATATCAAGACCAAGGTCGACGAGAACCTTGACCAGTTCATCATGGGTGTCAAGTCCATGGATGATTGGGAAGGATTTGTTGCCGAACTGAAGTCCATGAATATCGACAGATGCCTTGAGATCCAGAACGCTGCTCTGCAGCGCGCTCTGAACGCCGGCAATTAATCGGCAGAACATTTTAACAGAATCAGACGGATGATCTGACAGAACGGTCATTCGAAAGGAACATGAACAGCCGGGCGCTTACAGCTCGGCTGTTCATGTATTCATAGGGGGAACAGGATGGAACGAAAGCTTAACTGGATGAGAAAGAGCCATTACCAAGAGCTCCGGAGTGCCTGGAAGGGGACGAGATTCGGCATCCCGTGGGCAAAAGGTGTCTATTCCGGCGGGCCGCTTTTCCTGAAAAGCCAGGATGGCCGCAGTCTGCCGCTGCAGACAGAGCAGCAGGCATTCTGGCCGGACGGATCCGTAAAGTGGTCGCTTCACAGTACGGTCTATAAAGAGAAGCCGGAGAGCGTTACAGTCACGGATCAGGCTCCGGAAGAGGAGGCGGCTTTTTCTCCGCTTGTGATCACCAGAGAAGAGAAGAGAATTACAGTGGACACCGGAGCTGCCGTATGGACAATGGAGAGCGGCAGCCGGATTCCGATACAGATTTCTTTTAACGGAAACACGGCGCAGGGATCGCTGATCCTGCAGCTGGAGAACCGCCTGCAGACAGGCGGGACCGATACATTAGTCCGTATCATGCCCTGTTACGGAGAGGTGGAGAATATCACACTGGAGCGGGTAGGCGCGCTGAACGCAGTCGTAAGGCTGCACGGATCACACGTGCTGCTTTGCGGGCCAAGACCGCGCAGATGGGCGCCGTTTGACCTGCGGCTTTGCTTCTTTGCGGGCAGCGCAGAAGTAAAAATGATCCATACGCTTACTTTTGACGGGCGTGAAGAAGAGGATTTTATCAAGGGTTACGGTCTGGAGTGGAAGCTGCCGATGGCAGGCGCGCTGCAGAACCGTTTTGTCCGCTTCGGCGGGGAGACAGGGCTTTTCTGTGAGTCGCCGCGCAGCGTCTGGAAGAATTCCCGTAAGACTGCTTATGCCAGCCAGCGCGAGCTGATGTACCGCAGGCAGCTGGCAGGCGAGATAACACAGGAGACGCAGGAGATCCTGACCGGCGATATGACGGTCTGGAACGACTATCAGATCCTGCAGCATTACAGCGATCATTACGAGATCCGCAAGAGGACGCAGGAGAACTGTGTCTGGGTCAAAGGCGCGGCCGGGAAACGTTCTCTCGGTGTTGCCTATGCAGGAGGAGAAAACGGCGGACTCGGCCTGTTCCGCAGGGATTTCTGGCAGAAATCGCCGTCCATGCTTGAGATCTGCGGTATGAATACGCCGGAAGCCGTTGCACGGATATGGTTCTACAGTCCCGAAGCTCCTGCGATCGATATGCGGAGATATGACGATAAAACGCATGTGGAGGATTGCTACGAGGGATTCAACGAGATGCGCGCGTCCGGCTACGGGATCTCCAATACCAATGAGGCGGTCATCGAGACTTTCGGCGCCTATCCCGGCAACGAAGCCATGGTCGAGCGGGCTCATGACTGGCAGGAGAGGGATCTGCTGCTGGTTCCGCCGGAGGAGATCATCGCGTCCAAAGCCTTTGGGGATTCCTGGGGAACGGTAAACAGGACTACGCCTGAAGCCTCCAGGATCGAGGACTATCTGGAAGACCTTTTTACGCATCACAAGCGTACACGTGAGCAGTTTGACATGTACGGTTTCTGGGACTACGGAGACATCCGTCATACATACGATTATACCCGCCACAACTGGCTGTACGATATGGGCGGATACGCCTGGCAGAATACGGAACTCGTGCCGAATCTGTGGCTGTGGTTCAGCTTCCTGCGGAGCGGCCGGCCGGACTATTTCGAATGGGCAGAGGCCATGACGAGGCATACTTCCGAGTGTGATCTGTATCATCTCGGGCCCTATAAGATGCTGGGCAGCCGGCACAACGTCGTGCACTGGGGCTGCGGCTGCAAGGAATGCCGCGTAGGCCTGACGCAGATGTACAAGCCGTACTATTATCTGACAGGAGACGAGCGGACGGGCGAGATCCTTGAGATGGAGAAAGACGTCGACTTTGCGGTCGCGTCGCTGGATCCGCTGCGGGCCTATTATTCACCCGGCGAGACGTATTCCGCGCACGTCCGGTTCGGCCCGGATATGATGGTCTTTGTCGGCAACTGGCTGACGCACTGGGAGAGGACCAAGGACACGGCGTACCGAGACAAGATCCTGAAGCTCCTGGAGCATTTTAAGGGCGAAGAGGGTTTTGCCGCGTCATCCATCTGGGGCTATACGGCGCAGACCGGCAAGATGGAGCTTTTCGAGAAAGACCGGATCACACCGTTCAATTACTGTTTCGGCGCGGAATATGTCTGGCCGGAGGTCCTGAACGTGCTGGATGATCCTGAGCTGTGGGAAGCTTTTATGAAGGCGGGCCTGATCTTTGAGAAAGAGGAGGCGGTCTCGACCTATTCGAACGGCGTCGCGGCCTATGTCGCCGGCAAGACCGGGAACGCCGCGCTTGCTGAGAAATGCTGGGCGGACCTCCTCAGGGACGAAGATCACAGCCAGCACGACGCGGTAGCGGTACCGATCGTCATACGGCATATCGATGGAGCCGGAGTCCAGAAACCCATCGATGAAGCAGGTTTCTTAAGCGGAAACGGTACAGGCCAGTGGGGATCACACGCAATTGTAATGCTGGCCTGGATCGCACAGTATCTGAATACAGAGAAAGAAGGGACGAAATCATGAAGATGCATTGGCTGACTTCGCGCAAAGAAGCGCAGGTTCCCGTATCGTTCGGAACACCGTGGGAGCGGGGGACGCTTGACCGGACAGAGAAACTTTCCCTGACAGGAGCAAGCGGCAAGACCTATCCCGTTCAGCAGAAACCGCTGGCGTACTGGCCGGACGGTTCCATCAAATGGATGGCTCTCGAAGGTGTGCTCGATACGGCAGAGAGTGGTTTTGACGTCGCGAAAGGAACCCCCGCGGCTCCTGCAGAGCCGGTATGCGGCACAGTAGCGGAGGACGGGACTGTTATTGTGAAGAGCGGTCTTGTCAGACTATGTGTGCGTCCGGGAGGGACACTTGCAGACCATCTGGAACGCAAAGGCAAGGAACCGCTTAAGCTCTCGCTTAGCGCGCTGCTGGAGCAGGAAAACGGGGAGGACGGCAATGAGACCCGCACTTCCTATCGTTTTGACGGACGCAATGACACTGTAACGCTTGAGGAATGCGGACCGGTCCGTGCTGTCGTCAGGATCCGGGGCAAGCATGTCGGCCACGGCCGCGAGATCCTGCCTTTTGATGTCAGGCTGTACGTCTACGCGGGCAGTGAAGAAGTGCGTCTGGTCCATTCTTTCATCCTGGATATCCGCGAGAAGGAGGAGCTCCTGCACGGTATTGCCGTCACAGCCGAATCCGCGGTACGGGGTGAGCTTTTCAACCGCCATGTCGGCTTCACCGGAGATACCGGAATGTTCTATGAGGGCGTGCAGTGCATGTTCGCAAGCGCGTATTACCGTTCGCCGGAAGAGAAAGAGGCGCATCCTCAGCCTTCGGACCGTTATGAGGAGATCTATCGCAGACAGCTCGACGAGGGACAGTTCGTGGAGATGGAGAGGATCGAGGGAGACCGTTTCAGCGCGCATGTCGACGATAACGCCGCATGGGACCGCTTCCTGCTGAATCAGGACAGCTGCGACCATTATTCGATCAGCAAGCGCACGCAGAAAGGCTGCGCCATGATCCAGATCGCGCAGGGACGCAGGAGCCAGGGCGCGATGTTCTTCGGCAGCGAGGCATCCATTACCGCAATCGGGATCCGGGATTTCTGGCAGAAAGCACCGACGGCGCTTGAGGTCAGCGGCGGCCGCGGAGATACTGTGAAGATGACGGCATGGCTCTACAGCCGGTACGGAGAGAGCTATGATTTCGGCGCGTACGACACAGTGAGTCATCAGTATTCCTACGGCGGAATCAACAATTATCCATACGGCATCGCCAATACGAATGAGGTTGTCTTCAGACTCTTTGATAAAATGCCCGGCAAGCAGGCGATCTGGGATTTCGCGGACGATCTGCAGACGGATTCGCTGCTCGTAGGCGATCCGGAACTGTATATCAAGACGAAGGCTCTCGGCAGCTACTGGGCGCCTGTTACCAAGGGAGAGACCGGAGATCAGGGCTGCGAAGACGCGCTTTCCTCCATGATCCGTTTCTATATCGACGAAGTGGAGCGCAGGAAATGGTACGGCTTCTGGGATTACGGCGACGTCATGCATTCTTATGATATCGTACGGCACTGCTGGCTGTATGATACCGGCGGCCGCGCGTGGCAGAATACAGAGCTCTGTCCCACGTACGTGAACTGGCTGGTCTTCCTGAGGACAGGAGCCTATGATATTTATCGCTTCGCAAGGGCGATGAGCCGCCACTGCAGCGAGGTTGACACCTATCACGCCGGCAAATACGCGATGCTCGGGACGCGCCACAACGTGCGCCACTGGGGCTGCGGAGCCAAGGAAGCGCGCATTTCGATGGCCGGGCATCATCGTTTCTTCTACTATCTGACCGGCGATGAGCGGGTCGGCGACGTCATGGAATATGTGAAAGATGTGGATCTGTCCACGCTGAATGAGACAGGCCGCGATCCGATGGGCGGATATTTCCCGCCGCATCCGAATTTCTCGCACATCCGCATCGGCCCCGACTGGTCCAGCTTTGTCAGCAACTGGATGACGCAGTGGGAGCGTTTTGAAGACACGAAGTACCGCGACAAGATCCTGGCAGGCCTTGAGACAATGAAGAAGGCGCCGCTGCGCCTGGCGTCCGGATCCACTTTCCACTACAATCCGCAGACGGGCGAGATGCACTATATGGGAGCGCCGAATCCGGCCGGCCATACGCATCTCGGAGACGGCAATTACCAGCAGCACATGGTCATCTGCTTCGGCGGACCGGAGACCTTCTTTGAGCTTGCCGACATTCTGGACGATCCGGAATTCACGGATATGGTCGCGGAGCTGGCGTCTTATTACTTCATGACGCCGGAGGAGAGGACGGAGAAGTCGGGCGGTCTGTTCAATGACGAGAATATGCGCGCCTGGGGCGGTCAAGGCTTTGCGCCTCGCATGCTGGCATTTGACGGGTATTATACCGGCAGTGAGGAGAAGGTCGAGCGGGCGATGAACAAGATGATCCCGTCTAAGAACGATCCTGACTGCATGGCGGGACGCGGCGGCACACCCATGTTCACGCAGGACGGACGCGCTAACGAAGATCCGGTCAATCCGCTGGATGCTCCGGTCCCGACAGTCGAGGTCCATTCCCTGACTACGAACGGCGTATCCCAGTGGGCGCTGAACTATATGGAGGTAGCGCATTTCCAGCAGCTCCTGCACGACAGGACCAAAGGGGACAAATAATGGGTAAAAAGAATATTGTTATGATCATGACCGATCAGCAGCGGTGGGACGCGATGGGCTGCGTCAACCCGCTGGTGATCACGCCGGGGATCGATTCTCTCGCGCAGAACGGGATCCGCTATGATCAGGCGGTCTGCAACTGCCCGATGTGCGTTCCGAGCCGCAATTCGCTGATGTTCGGAATGCTCGCTTCGCAGACCGGAGTCCGGACGAACAGCGGAGCGCTTCTGGACGAGACGCGGCTGCCGGCAAAGCCGCTGCCGCAGATCCTGCATGATGCCGGGTATTTCTGCGCAGGCTTCGGCAAGACGCACTGGAATCACACGACGAAAGGAAAGCCCGGTTCGAGGCGCGGATTTGATGTGCGCGCGGAGGGACAGAGCCGGAATTCCGTTCTGTATGAGGAAGGCGCGGTCATGATGGATGATGAGGACGCGCAGGGACTCGCGGACTATTATGAGGAGACCAAAGAGTTCGGCGGCGGCGAGGAGAACGCGTTCGGCTATCTCGGCAAGCGGAGCACGCTTCCCAAGGAGCATCACAGGGACGGTTTTATCTACAAAAAATGCATGGAGTTCCTGGATGAATATGAGCCGGACGACAGACCGCTTTTCCTGTATCTGTCCTTTATCAAGCCGCACGCGGGCTATAATGTCCCGCCTGAGTTCGAGGATCTGTATGATCTGAACAAGATCCCGCCGATCCCGCATCCGCCGTGGGAGGATGAGCCGGACACCCATATCCGCGCGGCGATGGCGGTAAGCACATCGCTGACGAACGTCCATGAGGGACGTAAAAAGGTCTGGGAAACCCTGCCGGACGAGCAGAAGCGCCTGACGACGCTGCGTTATTATGCGAACTGTACTTTCATGGATTATTTCATCAGGAATGTCCTTGAGAAGATCCATGAAAAGGGACTGGACAAGGATACGCTGTTCCTGTTCATGTCGGATCACGGGGAAATGATGGGTACAAGGGACTACCGCTTCAGCAAATACTGTCTGTATGATGGAAGTGTCCGGGTGCCTCTGATCCTTGCCGGTGATCCGGTCCCGGAAGAGAAGAAGGGGACCTGCGACAGCCGTCCGGCTATGCTGGTGGATGTTGTGCCGACGATCTGCTCATATGCGGGCATTCCGTGCGATCCGAGACTGCCCGGCATCGATCTGCTGGGGGATACCGTGAGGGACGGATCGTTCTGCGAATTCCACGGCGGCGGGAACGAATGGCCGCAGGTGGCGCCTTCATACATGTGGAGGAACAGCCGTTACAAACTGATCCTCTTCCGTGAAGGGACAGTACTGGACAACACACCGTTCAAAGGAGAACTCTATGACCTGCAGGAGGATCCGGATGAGTGGCGGAATCTCTTCTATGAACCGAAGATGGCCGGAGTGCGTTTTGAGATGCTGGCGCAGATGATGTCGTATCTTGCGGCGGCGTACGCAAAAGGCCCTGCCTTCGGGGATTATAACGGCTTCAGGAATCTGACGCCTAGGGATTAAGGTGTGTGCAGCTGCCGGATCTGACCGTCCGGCAGCTGTTTTTGCATCCGGTGCAGCATTCGTTTTGCTTTCATTCAGTTTTTTTGTAAAAATTCTTGAATTCGTCCGCTGTTTGTCGTATAATGGTTAACAGGAATAGATTCATTTCAGAGGTGGTATAAAATGGGAAGCGAATTAAGAATATCAGCAGTTGCCCTTTCCTCCAGAGGAAGGGACATGAATCTGGATAACATTTATGTTAACGGAAGATATCTTGCACCGGACAGCAACGAGCCGGACGTTTGCATTACCAAGTCCTCGAATGTACCTTTACAGATGTACGCGGTCTGCGACGGAGACAACGCGGACGGAGTCGTGCTCAAGGCTTCGCCGGCTGTTACCGTTATGCAGCAGACACAGCAGCTGCAGTCCATCCTCAGCATGGACGGGAGCGTATCCCGCGACAAGGTCTGGACGTATCTGTGCGACACCAACAGCAGGATCCGCGATCTGCAGAGACAGGCCGGTTCAGAGAATCTGACCAGCACGTTCGCAGGTCTTTTCCTCTGCAAGGACAGAGGTATCGTCGTTCATCTCGGCGACAGCCGCGTATATGTGATCCGCGGCGGCAGGATGCTTCAAATCACCGAGGACCATCTGGAAGCCACCGATCTGTATAAGCTCGGCGTCATTTCACAGGAGCAGGCGGAGGTCCACAAGCTTTCAAGCAAGCCCACCGCGACGCTCGGCATGTACGATATTTACGATGTGGAGAGCCAGGTGTTCTCCAAGAGATTCATCTTCTATCCCGGAGATATCTTCATCATCTGCACGGACGGTATTACCGATGCGGTCTCCAATCAGGAGATCGAGCGCGTCGTACGCGCCTCCAAGGACGCTTCCAAGGAGACGATCGCCCAGCAGCTCATGCAGATGGCTAAGGAGAAGAATGACGACGACAAGTCCATCATCGTTCTGGAGGTAGAGGATACGATCGGCAGCGCGGCAGCGGAGAAGCCCGCGGCAGCCGCAGCGGCAGCAGCTCCTGCGCCCAGGAAGGCACAGCCTGAAGAGAAGGCGGCGCCTGCGGCGGAGGCCGGACAGCCTGAGGCGGAAGCTCCTGAGGACGGAGCACAGGAGCCTGAGCAGGAGAATGCCGATGACGAGGAAATGACGATCCTCGACAGGATCTTCGGCAATCCCAAGCTGATCTTCTCGATTCTCGGTGTCGTAGTGATCCTTGTCCTGATGGTCATTCTGTTCTCCACCCTTGCAAAGGGTTGCAATAAGAATAAAGGCGGAGACACTTCCTCCAAACCTGAAGGATCCAAGGTCGAATCCGTTGTTGAATCGTCTGCGGAAGAGGTTTCCCAGCCGGCAGAGATGAGCAGCAAGGTGGAGGAATCCTCCAAAGAGGAGAGCTCCGCGGCCGAGTCCAGCGCAGCAGAATCCAGTGCTGCCGAGTCGAGTCAGGAGGAGAGCCAGGCTGAATCCAGTCAGGCAGAGGAGAGTCAGGCAGCCGCGGCCGGTACGACCTATACCGTAGCCGAGGGTGACAGCTACTACAGCATCCTGATCGACTACTATGACGACTATAGCGAAGACCTGCTGCAGGCCTTCTGCGAATACAATGATGTGGAGCCGGACGGCGTTCTGCACGTAGGTGATGTTCTGCAGATCCCGCCGATCTCGGAGCTTGAGTAAGAATAAGAACATGAAGGGCCGCCCTGTCGCGTGACAAGGTGCGCGACAGATACCGGGAAGACCCTTCTTCCCGGTATTTTCTATAGAATCGGAGGTGTCTGCTTGAACGAGAAGATTCTGGTAGTGGATGACGAGAAGAGCATCGTCGACATTCTGAAATACAACCTGCAGAAGGAAGGATATCAGGTCTTTACCGGCATGGACGGCGGTGAAGCGCTGCAGGCTTTTGAGCGCTGCAATCCGGATCTGGTGCTGCTCGACGTCATGATGCCGGTCGTTTCCGGTTATGACGTGTGCCGCAAGATCCGTGAGAAAAGTACAGTGCCGATCATTATGCTTACAGCCCGTACCGAAGAAGTGGACAAGGTCCTGGGACTCGAGCTCGGTGCCGATGATTACGTGACCAAGCCTTTCAGTGTACGCGAACTGATGGCGCGGGTGCGCGCCAATCTGCGCCGCAGTACGGTGCAGGCGGAGGCGGAGGCCGGGAAGCTTGAGATCCTGCGTTCCGGCGATATCGAGGTCGACGTCAGCAAATATGCGGCTGCGAAGAAAGGCAGGCCCCTGCAGCTGACCGTCCGTGAGATGGAGCTGCTGAAGTTCTTCATGTACCAGAGGGGACAGATCTTCACAAGAGAATACCTGCTGTCCAAAGTCTGGGGTTATGAGTATTTCGGCGATGCACGTACCGTCGACGTCACAGTGCGCCGCCTGAGGGAGAAGATCGAAGATAATCCTTCATCTCCCAACTATATCCTGACAAAACGGGGAGTCGGATACTATTTCACCGATAAGTGATCCTATGGAAAAGTCCCGTTCCCGCGGCAGTATCAAGTGGAAGCTGATGCTTCTGTACGCGGTTCTGGTCGTATTTGTCATTGCGATGATCGGAACCGTCATTATCGGCAATATTCAGAGGTCTCTGTACCGTACCCGCTATTCGGAGATGCAGTATACAGCCGGACGGCTAGCGGATACGGTCGAGATTTTCTATACGGATGAAGAGAAGACGCTGACCAGTGTCTTTACCCAGGTCGTTTCGGGCGTACTGACCGAACGCGGGACAGGCAGTGGTCTTCTTTTGTATCTGCTTGCGCCGGACAGACAGCTTCTCTACAGCCGCAGCGGGGCACCGTCGGCATCAGACCTGTCATCGCGGACCGTTCTGGCAGCGGCCTCCGGTAAGGAATCCGAGTCTCTGTATGTGCATAACGTGGTCTTTACGGACGGTGCGGAGCGGACCGTCGGCGATTATGCGAAGCCTGTCTACCGGAACGGACAGCTGTGGTATATCCTGTTCCTGCGCTCGGATATGAGCGACGTGCAGCAGACGATGCACAGCAACGTAATGACCGTCATCATGGCATCCCTGATCGCTATCGCGGTGACGGCTTTCTTCGCGTATCTGCTTGCCGCCGGGATCGCCAGACCGATCGAGAAACTGACCGAACAGACGCAGAAAATGGCTTCCGGAGACCTTGAGAGCATCTCCGGCAACCTGGAGACGGTCTCAACGGAGACAGGCAAGAGAGGACCGGCCGAAGACGAGATCCAGGAGCTTGAGAAGAATTTCGGCATCATGGCATCGGAGCTGGCCCGGATGTTCTCCGAGGCCGGCAGCGAGAAAAGCAAGCTGGAAGCCGTTTTCCAGCATATGGCGGACGGACTGGTCGTTTTTGACCTGGAGGGCAATGTCGAGCAGTGCAACGAAGAGGCTGTCGGACTTGCCGGAGCCGGGATCCACAACCAGACGTTCAGGGACATTTTCCCGCGTGAAGATTTCAACGAGATCCTTAGCAGTACCGTGAACCGGACCGAGACGCGCATGCTGACGTTCAGCGAACGCCTGGTGCGTGCTGTTTTCGCGTCCTACCGCGGTGAGAAAGACGAGCCGGACGGTCTGATCGCCGTGCTGCAGGACGTTACGGAGCAGCAGCGTGCGGAAGAAATGCAGCGTGATTTCGTGGCTAATGTGTCCCATGAGCTGCGGACGCCGATCACTACGATCAAGAGTTATGTCGAGACAATGCTTGACGGAGCGGTCGAGGATCCCGAGATGGGGACACAGTTCCTCAAGGTCATCGATCATGAGTCCGACCGCATGACAGCACTCATCACGGACCTGCTGGAGCTGTCGCGCCTTGATAACAGGCAGGTACAGCTCAATCTGGAGAGTATGAATTTCACAGATCTGCTGACGGACGGTATCCGCCGCTACAGCGTTATCGCCGCGCAAAAGAACCAGACGCTGGTGATGCGGCCCGACTGTCCCCGACTGCCGGTCCTCTGCGACCGTTCGCGTATGGAGCAGGTCGTCGGCAATATTCTGGCAAACGCGATCAACTACAGCCCGGAAGATACGCAGATTACGGTATGGAGCAGCAAAGACGCCGCCCGCCATGAAGCGGTGCTGCATATTCAGGATAAGGGCGTGGGCATTCCGTATAAAGAGCAGAAACGCGTATTTGAGCGTTTTTACCGGATCGATAAAGCCCGCTCGAGGTCCTCGGGCGGAACCGGCCTTGGTCTTGCGATCGCGAAGGAAATGATCGAGCTGCATAAGGGACGGATCGAACTGGACAGCACACCCGGCAAGGGCAGCACATTCCACGTGATCCTGCCGCTCGAGGGGGACAGACCATGATGAAGAGACAGATATACGGCCTTCAGACTTCAAGCCGTCTGCTTGCGGCGGCTTTCCTGATACTGGTCCTGGTCTTCTGCGCAGTACGGCAGCTGCCGGTGCGGGCGGAGAGCCTGCAGGACGAGATGGCGGCGGAACTCGGAGTTCCGGAAGGCGAGATCCGATGGCTGACCAAGGCTGACACGCTCGGGTCATTTCATTTTACCAGCCGCAGCCTGTACGGCGAAGAGACGTTTGAGAATGAAATAACCGTGACGGGAACCGCGGCCTCCGGCTCGGTCCTGTACATGGGTACTTTTATTGTTGAAAAAGGAACCGTAAGCCTCTGGGAGAGCCATATCACAGAGGTCCCTCAGGCTGGTTTCATACAGGAGAAACTGACGCTTCCCCGTACCGGCGAGAATCATTACGTGATCGTCGTGCAGGACGGGGACAGTCTGTACGGCTGCGTTTACCAGATCGAGCGGATGAGCGCTTTGACCGAACAGAAGCTGATCGATCTGCGGATCAATCTTTATGAGGCCTGCATGCCATGACCAGCAAGAGGAGACTGGATATTGTCTATACCGTACTGGTCGTCATTCTTGCATTGCTGTTGCTGCAGCAGTATTATGGTCTGCTGAATTCCTGGACCGGAGGCAGCGATCAGGAACAGACAGAAGAGTCGACAGTCTATGACGAAGCAAAGCTGATGCAGCCTTTTGAGATCGCGGTATCCTCCGGCCGTCAGGAAGGCCGTGCCGCGCTTGTGACGCAGCAGATCCAGGCTTATTATGACGTGTACGCGGCATCCTGGGATTTCCTGACGGAAATGATGGGGGCAGGGCCGCAGGCCGAGACGGTCGGCAGTGATGAATTGAATACGAACCGGCCGGTGTGCCGGTATTTGTACACAACGCCCAGAGACGGAGAAATGTTCCTGCAGGCTTTCCCCCAGGAGCCCCTGATCTCTGGCTTCTCGGCAGTCCGCGATATGGGGCGGTATTCCTCGATCTGGATCGTTCCGGCAGAGAATGCCCGGGAGGATTCATACGTGTATCTTGTAGGCGGAGAGGATTCTGCTGTACGGCTGAACGCAAGGATCAGCAGGGACAGGACAGAAGAACTGCTTGAAGAAATGCGCGGCGTCTGCGGCAAGGTCAGTGAACGGTATTTTGACTGCGCGGTCTTCTATCCGGAGGCTTTCACCGGACATATGCTCCTGCGCGATCAGAACGATCCGGAGGTCTACACGCCATGGAGGATCCGCTGGAATGAGAACTTTACGCAGGAAACGGTCTTCCGCTTCGTCCGTGATCTTTTCTCCTATCCGGAAGTCGTGCGGGCTCAACAGCCCGACGAGGATACCTGGATCTTTACCGATGACAGGGTCAGTGTACGGATCGGACGAAACGGGATGCTGTACTATATTCATACACCGTCCGCCGGGCAGGCGGATTCTGCCGTCAGACTGTCCGTAGCCGATGCCTACGATATCGCGGTTTCTTTTGTCGTCGCGGATCTTGCAAATGACGGACAGCCGATCTCCTTCTATCTGGACGGCTGGGAGGCGACGGATACCGGCTATATTTTCCGATGGAATTATCAGAAAGACGGGAGGGCGGTCTATCCCGACGAGAGCATTCTGGCGTCCGAGGGGATGCAGAGCGGTCTGCAGCTTGAGATCCGCGGAGAAGAAGTGTACCGTTACCAGTGCCTTAAGATCCGCCTGGAGAGCGCGGCCTACCGCACGCAGATCCTGACGGAAAGCGCTTTTTCGATCATCGGCAGAATGGTCCGCGGCCATTATGACAACATCAGTCTGGTCTACCGGATAGAGGACGGTACAGCGGTTCCGTACTGGGAACTGCTGCAGGGGGACGTTAAGTCCTATATCAAGGGACGGTGAACACGATGACGTGGAGAGTGATCCGGACTGTAGTACTGATTCTGCTGATCGTCGCGAATATCGTTCTGTTCTGGGCGCGGCGCGTGATGACGGACAGCCGCTATACAGTCAGCACAGAGGAAATGGAAGAGATCCGGGAATATCTGGAGAGCAATTCGGTCCTGATCGATTGTGTACTGGACCGCAAGGGTAATCCGCAGACGGTTCCCGTCACCGGTGAAGCAGAGAATATCGATACCGGGATCGTGGAGCGTTTTCTTGGCAGCGAATATGAGACGACTTACCTGGATGCCCGCCGCAGCCGGCATTATTCCGACACGGCAACGGTGCAGCTGGATCCTGAAGCGCATCGCGTGCAGTACCGTAAGACCGGCGCCGAGATCGCTGCCTGGAACGCGGAAAGCCTGCGCGAACAGGCGGCCGCGCTTCTGGAGAAGATCTATGACGAAGATGTTGAAATGGAGCTCACGGAAGAGCAGATGGCTGGTGAATACGGCGAGTTTGTTTTCTCCGAGAAGCGGGACAGCCGGTATTATTACATGAACCGTGCCGTGATCCGTCTGTATGCGGATGGGACGGAAAGCGTCACGCTGCAGAGCTATACCGTTGACGGAATGACGAAGAAGAAATACGCGATATGTCCTCTGAACGAGCTGCTTTTCGGCGCGGCGGACACGCTTGCGCAAAGGGGCATTTCCGACGGATACAGTACGGCGGTCATCGTGGACGTACGGTACGGGTACGACGTAAGTGGTGACGGAGAGGCTGTATATGTTATTGAATTCGTGCTTGCGAACGGCCGTACCGTGCGGATGGACGCGGTCCACAACCGGGTGATGCGGTGACGGATGTCCCGACTCGGGATCCGCTCCGCGCGGTACCCGGTGCCTGATGTCCGGATCCGCGGTGCGGTAAGTTTTGCCCCTGTAAGGGACAGTTTTTCGTAAAAAGGGGTTGTTTTGACGGGGCGCGTATGTTACAATGAAAATGCCGAACGGGGGTTGCGGCAAATTTGTTGTGAAATTAGTCTGAGCAACTGTAAAGAATGAGAGGTCGTTAAATATGTCACATATATACATCAGGGGTGGGCATCCGCTGCACGGTGATGTAGAGATCAGCGGTATGAAGAATGCCGCGCTCGCCATTATTCCGGCAGCTTTGTTGGCAGATGACGTAGTCGTTCTCGAGAATGTTCCGCACATTGCGGATATCACAAATATGATCCAGATCCTGCAGGATCTGAAGGTCCGCATCACGTATCTGGATGAGCACACGATCCGGATCGACAGCCGCGGACTGCAGAATCAGGCGCTCGCAAGCGAAGCTGTTCACAAGATGCGCGCGTCCTATTATCTGATCGGCGCGCTGCTTGGCCGTTACGGGAAGGCTGCTGTCGGCTATCCCGGAGGCTGCAATTTCGTACAGAGACCGATCGACCTGCATCTTAAGGGATTTGAGGCGCTCGGTGCCAAGGTCGAAGTCGGGGATCTGATCTATGCGGAGACCGACCATCTGCATGGCGCGAATATCTTCCTGGATATCGTAAGCGTCGGCGCAACGATCAATATCATGCTGGCTGCGGTCCTCGCGGACGGCGAGACGGTCATCAACAACGCGGCGAAAGAGCCTCACGTCGTTGATACCGCCAATTTCCTCAACAGCATGGGCGGGCGCGTTTCCGGCGCCGGCACGGATCGTATCGTGATTCGCGGCGTCAAGAGCCTGCACGGTGCGAATTATCAGATCATTCCGGACCAGATCGAGGCCGGCACTTATATGACGGCTGCCGTCATTACAAAGGGCGACGTAACGGTCCGCAACATCATACCCAAGCATATGAGCGCGATCACAGCGAAGCTCGTCGATCTCGGCGCGACCATTCAGGAATTCGACGACGCGATCCGCGTAAGTGTTCACGGACCGCTGTCCGAACTGATGATCAAAACGGCTCCGTATCCCGGTTTCCCGACTGATATGCAGCCTGTTTTCGTCGCAATGCTCTCACTCGTTCCGGGTTCAAGTATTGTCACCGAGAATGTCTGGGACAACCGTTTCTCTTACGTGAACCAGCTCGTCAAGATGGGCGCGGATATCCATCTGGACGGACGTATCGCTGTCATCAAGGGTGTTGAGAAGCTGACAGGCTGCGAGATCGAAGCGACCGACCTGCGCGCAGGCGCAGCGATGGTGCTTGCGGGACTGGCGGCTGACGGAGTGACCGCGGTCGACAACGTCAAGTATATTTTCCGCGGATATGAATCCATGATCGAGAAACTGCGCGTGCTCGGCGCGGATATCTGGTATGACGGAGACGAGCAGAATCAGCCCGTCGTCGTAGAAGGGAAGATCGGATGAAGATCACGGTCCTTTGCGCAGGCAAAGTGAAAGAAGCTTTTTACAGAGACGCTTTGGCAGAGTATGCCAAGCGTCTCTTTCCGTATTGTTCGCTCGAGATCATCGAGGTCGCGGACGAGCGGAACCTGCCCGGTCAGGAGGATCAGGCGATCGCTAAGGAAGGCGCCAGGATGCTGGCGAAGATGCCGGAACATGCCTATATTGCGGCGCTCTGCATCGACGGCAGGCAGCGATCGAGCGAAGAAATGGCGGCCTGGCTCTCGGAGCGGATGAATCACGGCGATTCCCATATCGTTTTCGTGATCGGCGGATCGCTCGGACTCTCACGTGAAATCGTGTCCCGAGCGGATGAAAAGGTCAGCTTCTCGAAGCTGACATTCCCGCATCAGCTCATGCGCGTGATCCTGCTTGAACAGATATACCGGTCCTTCAAGATCATGAAGGGAGAGCCGTATCATAAGTGACGGACAGGCGGTCAGGGCCGCCTGTTTTTTGTTCAGCGGTAAGACTGCCGCGTGCCGCCGCCCCGGCTGTACTTTTCTTGCAGTTTCGTCACAAAAAAGGGTTTTCTGTGTTTTTTTCGTTACAATCTGGGTTTTTGCTTGACAGTTCTTGCCGGACTAGTATAATAATGAAAAGTTACCTTACCAATTTGTGAGCCTTGTTGTACCCGTACTTACAAGCCGCTCATCCGACGATAAGCACAGGAAAGGAAGTAACTGTTTATGGAAGCTATGAAGTGGGCCGCCCAATGGATGGGGAAGCACAAATGGAAGCTGATCCTATCGATCATCCTCAATGTGGTCGGCGTATCTCTGATGACATATGAACCGTATGTGTTCAAGGACATCGTCGACGAGGTCCTGATGCCGATGCACTTTGAGAAGCTGGTCCCCATGCTGGCCCTGGCGTTCGGCATCGGAGTCGCGTTCGTCACGACACGGTATTTTGTCAACATCCTTGCCGAGCAGGCGTCCCAGGAAGCGGTCCGTAACCTGAAGAGCGCCCTGTTCCACAAGCTGATGGGACAGACGTCTGATTTCTACCGTCAGAACACAGGCGGCGATCTGATCAACAAATGCTCCGGCGACGTTGAGATGATCGCGCATTTCCTGAACTGGATCCTCCCGCACACGATCGAGTGCATTTTCATGCTGATCTTCGCGCTGACCGTTTTCATGAGCATCAACTGGCAGTATACGCTGATCCTGCTCTCGGTGACACCGCTCACCGCGATCGTAGCGCGCAAGCTCTCCAAGACGGTCCGTCCTGCTTTCCGCGCGGCACGTGAGCAGCTGTCTTCGCTCAACACCGTCGTTCAGGAGAACATCGGCGGCAACCGCGTCGTCAAAGCGTTTGTCCGCGAAGACTACGAGATGGAGAAGTTCCAGAAAGAGAACCAGAAGTATAAGGAACTCAACATTCACGCCGTCTATCTGTGGCTCCGCTACGGTCCGATCATTGAGTCCATCAGCTCACTGCTCACGGTCGTCAACCTGACCGTCGGCGGTATCCTCGTAGCCTCCGGCAAGATCACCATGGGTGAGCTGACGCTTTTCCTGAGCCTTGCCTGGGCGCTGAACGAGCCCATGAACATGATGGGAATGATCGTCAACAACATCCAGCGTTTCTACGCTTCTGTCGAGAAGATCCAGGATCTCTACTATTCCAACATCAAGATCAAGAGCCCGGACAAGGATCTGTCTCCTGAGAAAGTCGAAGGCGCGATCGAGCTCCGGGACGTTTCTCTCCGCTACGGCAAGACCGAAGTACTGAAGCATGTCAACCTTAAGATCAGACCCGGCGAGACGGTCGGCATTATGGGCCCGACCGGTTCCGGCAAGACCACGCTGATCAACCTGATCTCCCGTTTCGTCGACACTTCTTCCGGCAAGGTCCTTGTCGACGGAGTGGACGTAAAGGATTACAATCTGCAGAAGCTCCGCGGTTCGATCGGCATGACGATGCAGGACGTTTTCCTCTTCTCCGATACGCTTGAGTCCAATATCGCCTACGGCGTGCCGGACGCTCCGATGGAAGTGATCGAGCAGGCCGCCAAAGCCGCGGATGTCTCGAGCTTCGTTAAGGACATGGCCGAGGGCTATGACACGATCATCGGCGAACGCGGGACCGGCCTTTCCGGCGGACAGAAGCAGCGTATTTCTCTCGCACGCGCACTCGCCGTCGGCGCCCCGATCCTGATCCTGGACGATACGACATCGGCCGTCGACATGGAGACCGAGCAGTACATTCAGGGACAGCTCCGCGAGCTTCCCACCAAGGCAACGACCGTCATCATCGCACAGCGTGTTTCATCCGTTATGCATGCGGATAAGATCGTGATCCTCGAGAACGGACAGATCACGGAAGAGGGCACGCACCGCGAGCTGATGCAGAATCACAAAGGCTATTATTACAAGACCTGCATGCTGCAGAACGGTGTCTATGTAGAGGATGAAACCGCCGGAAAGGGAGGTGAGGAATAATGGCACGCAATAAGTTCAATATCGACGAAGAGCTTGAAGTCCCATTTAACTGGTCGCAATTCAAGAGAGCCCTTGTCTATATCAAAAAATATAAAAAGAACATTGCCGCAATGTTCCTCCTGAGCGTCGGCGCGAGCCTGCTCGGCCTGCTCACTCCTAAGATCCAGGCATACGTTATCGATGAACTGATCCCGCAGAATCTTAAGAACTGGATCATCGTCCTGGGCGTCAGTTATTTCGCCGTCAGTGTCGCGATCGTTTTCATCAACCGTCTGCGCGGCAAGATCAGCTCCAAAACAGGTCAGTCCATCATCACGGACATGCGTACGGACGTCTTCGCGCACCTGCAGAAGCTGAGCTTTGACTATTATGACTCGCGTCCGCACGGCAAGATCCTGACACGTGTCATCAACTACGTCAACAACGTAGCGGATTTCCTCACGAACGGTATGATCAACGCCGTTCTGCAGATCATCAACCTGCTCCTGATCTTCGGCTTCATGCTGACGATCTCGGTCAAGATGACGATGGTCGTCCTGGCCGGTCTGCCGTTTTTCATCATCTATGTGAGGATCACCAAACCGAAGCAGCGCCGCTTCCGTCAGCTCCGCGCCAACAAGCAGTCCAATACGACCGCTTACCTGGCGGAGAATATCAACGGAGAGAAAGTCACGCAGGCTTTTGTCCGCGAGGAGATGAACGAAGGCATCTTCAACGGGCTGCTTGAAGAGACGAAGAAGTACTCCCTGCGCGCGGCTTATCTGGCGCACGGAATGTGGCCTATCTCCACCATTCTGTCCCGTATCGTGCGTATGGCGATCTATATCACGGCTATTTACGTCTTCCGCGAAGATTTCATCATCGGCGGAGTCGTACAGGTAGGCGCGATCACAGCCATGGTCGCGTATTCGAACCGTTTCTGGGGCCCGATCCAGCAGCTCGGCAACATCTACAACCAGCTGATGGATACGGCCGCCTATCTGGAACGTATTTTCCAGGTACTGGACGAGCCTGTTACGGTCGATGATGCAGAGGACGCGTATCCGCTGCCGGAGATCGAAGGTTCTGTCTCCTTTGATCACGTCAACTTCGAATACGAGAAAGGCAATCCGGTCCTTAAGGACGTCGATTTCCACGTCAAGGCGGGCGAATCAATCGCTCTCGTAGGTCCGACAGGCGCCGGCAAGTCCACGATCGTGAACCTGCTCTCACGCTTTTATAATGTGACCGAGGGACAGATCCTGATCGATGAACACAATCTTTCCAAGGTCACGATCCGTTCGCTGCGCCAGCAGATGGGCGTCATGCTTCAGGATACGTTTATTTTCTCCGGCACGATCATGGATAATATCCGCTACGGCCGGCTCGACGCGACCGACGAGGAATGCATCGCGGCGGCAAAAGCCGTCCATGCGGACGAATTTATCCGTACGATGGAGCAGGGCTACGATACGCCGACCAGCGAACGCGGAGCCGGGCTCTCTGCAGGCCAGCGCCAGCTGATCAGTTTTGCGCGCACGCTTCTGTCCAACCCGCGGATCCTGATTCTTGACGAAGCAACATCTTCGATCGATACAAATACCGAGCGCCTCGTTCAGGAAGGTATCGCCGCACTGCTTAAGAACAGGACGTCCTTCATCGTCGCACACCGTCTCTCAACTATCCAGAACTGCGACCGTATCATGTATATTGAAGCCGGACGCATCGCCGAGAGCGGCAGCCATAACGAGCTGCTTGAGAAGAAGGGCCTGTACTACGACCTCTACACGAGCCAGCACAACGCGTTCCTGCGTGAGTCCGCCCTGGTGGACGAGGAGGAAACCGGAGCTCCGGCTGAAGCTAAGCCTGAGGCCTTGCCGGAGGCCAGCGCGCAGCCTGTGCTTGGGTAAGACGGTTAACAGTTGAATCAGTAAACATACGGAAGCGCCGGTATAGTGCCGGCGCTTTTTCTGTGGGGGGAATGGAGCAAGAGAAACCGGCCATAGTAGGCAGCAATTTGTATTTTATGAAATAATATCATCCAGGTGAAATAATTATACGGAAATATAATAGTGTATTGACATTTTTTTAAAATCTGCATATAATACCTTAAATACTATTGTTCGGAAGGCGCGGCAAAGTATAATAATCAATGTTTAGGAGGACGGAAAATGCAGTTTTTACTCATTATCCCTGCAGTTCTGCTTATTATCTGTGCATTCAGGGAGAGCAAAGTAACCGGAACATTTAAAGCGTTCGGAGTCTATGGTAGACTTAAGGCATATCTGTTTATCGATATGTTGGCAGTCGGAATTGCTTCCATCGTGCTGGCTTTTATGGACAAGCCTATGATCGGCTCCAAGCTGGTATCAATCCTGGCAGGAATCGGTTTCCTGGCAATCGCGGTACTGATCTATCTGTCCACTCTGGCCAAGTGTCCTGATTTCCTCAAAGGTTCTCTCCTGATCAGTATGCTTATCACAGGATTCGGCGTTACAGCCAAGATAGCTGTGTTCTTCGTCGGAGCCGTATGGGTGCTCACCGGACCGCAGCAGATCACGGGCAGCGACGGCAATACCTACCTCAAGCACGGCAATGATATCTACACGATGGACGGCAAACGTGTCGGCAACACGAATGGCGCGGGCGGATTTACGATCCTTACTGACAGCGACGGCAATCCGGTCGAGACCAATCAGCACGTCGACTAAAGAAAAGAATAGAGCAGTAAAATAACAGCCTCCGGATGGAGAAAGAAACCTGTCCGGAGGTTTTTTGTATGAATAGATACTGTTCAAATGGAAATGGACCCTGATGATTACGATAGGCTTAAGGCTGACACATATCTGAATCTGATGATATCGTCAGGAAGTGTCTCGACATAGGCTTTATCCCTGCATATTGATTCTGCGATCTCGGATTAGCTGCCTCGTCTGAAACGGTCAATCACAGTATCCATAATAGCTGTATCTTCCATACAACAAGGACAGATCCGATGTCCGAGTCCGGCCGTTTTCATGATTCAAACGCCTCTTTACATAATAGTATCAATTGATACTATTGTATGTACCAGCAGCTGTTCTGTTAAGAGAATACTCTTGAATAAATATAGGCCATTCGATTATTATGAGAAGATCTGATGATTTCAGAAAATGGATACGGGGCATGACGGTTCTAGCCGTCAATACAGAATATGACAATGATTCACTGTTGCATAGCGGTCTTATTTAAGATATAATTGAATTATTATATAAAGGTTTTCGATGTTTGGCATTTTTGATGCTGATTATTCCCCAGGATCACTAATGACATTTTGGCATTGTCGATCATACCGCTCAAGAGAAGTCTAAATACAAAAAATCCGACTTGCGTCGGATTAAGGCTACACCATGCAGCTGAGATGTCGGCTTTTCCAAAAAAGGAAACCTTATTTGAACTCGCCTTGTTAATTCTTCTATAGAATAACATAGAACAGATGAGTTGTCAACTATTATTTTATATCGGAGGGCAAAATGAATAAGACAGAGTATTATCTGGGGTTGGACATGGGAACGAATTCAGTGGGTTGGGCAGTTACCAATACTGAATATGAATTACTGCGTGCTAAAGGCAAAGATATGTGGGGAATACGTGAGTTTGATGAAGCTAAAACAGCAGCAGAACGCCGCAGTTATCGAACTGCACGTCGCAGGAAACAAAGAGAGCAAGTAAGGATCGGTCTGCTTAGAGACTATTTTAAGGACGAGATCGATAAGGTTGATCCAGATTTCTTTATTCGTATGGATAACAGTTTCTATCACGAAAAAGACAAACAAGCAAGTGTTCGTTATAAGAACGTTATATTTAATGATCCTGAATTTACGGATAAGGATTACAGGGAAAAATATAGGACTGTTTTTCATTTGATCATGGATTTGATTGAGAATAAAGAACCTCATGATGTCCGGCTGGTGTATCTGGCAATCTTGAATATATTTAAGCATAGAGGTCATTTTCTTAATGAAAGTTTGAGTACAGAAGATGTTAACATTGATGTGAGAGAGCTTTATGTGCAATTCAGAAATGCAGTTGCAGATGAAACAGCAAACGAAGAAGCAGATTATAAGGGCGTCAGTTTCCCGGAAACAATTGATTACAATCACTTTGATGAGATTATGTGTGATATGCACAAGTCCCGATCTGTTAAAGCTGCTCTTCTGTCCGAATTATTAAACGTTACTAAGAAAGATAAGCAGGCTACAGAATTCATCCGTGCCCTCTGCGGGCTTAAAACGGATGCCAGGAAACTGTTCAATCTTGATGCAGAAGAGAAAATAGAAGTTGATTTTTCAGATGTCTCTTATGAAGAAAAGGTTATGGAACTGGAGAGTTCTCTGGAAGAGGTGCAGTATGACATTATTTCTATAATGAAACAGATTTATGATGCTTGTGCGTGGAACAGCATTATTAAAGGGTTTGATTACCTGTCACAGTCTCGCATAGCTTCTTATGAGAAACATAATTCTGACTTAAAAAAGCTAAAAAAAGTGATTCGGGAGAATTGCTCAGAAGATATCTATAATCATATGTTCCGGACTGATGAAAAAGGAACATATGGAGATTATGTTGGGTCGAACAATTCCGGCAAGAAAACCAGAAGAAACGGAGAGCACAAACGGGATGATTTTTATAAAGAGGTTTTAAGAATACTGGAGAAGCTGCCCGATTCAGATGATACGGATTCTATAAAACAGGATATTGCTGCGGGAACTTATATGCCTAAACAGCTTACTGATTCTAATGGAGTTATTCCTTATCAGGCACATTATAAAGAGTTGAGAGCTATTCTTAACAATGCGGAGAAATATCTTCCGTTTTTGAAAGAGAAAACAGAGGATTGTGATTTGAATGTAAGTGAACAGATCCTTTCTATTTTCTCTTTCAAAATCCCTTATTATATCGGGCCGATTACCAGCGAAAGTGAGAAGAATGGCGGAACAGGTTGGGTTGTCAGAAAGGCAGAAGGAAGAGTACTTCCTTGGAATATCAACGAGAAAATCGATATCAAAGGTACTAACGAACAATTCATTCAAAGACTTGTTCGGAGATGTACTTATATTTCGGGTGAATCTGTATTGCCTAAGGCATCGCTTCTTTATGAGAAATACATGGTATTAAACAAAATAAATACAATCGCAATAGATGGAGAGCGTATCCCGGTTCAGTTAAAACAGGATATTTACAATGAATTGTTCCTTTCCGGGAAACCGGTTTCCAGAAACATGATCGTGAAGTATTTATATGCCAGAAATCTGCTCGAGACGGCAGATCAGCTTACCGGAATTGATGATATGGAGAAATGTTCTTTGGCAAACTATGCAAAATTTGTCAATGTATTTGGACAGGATGCAATGAAGCTGGATTCCTATCGCGACATGGTTGAGAGTATAATCTTTTTCTGCACTGTGTATGGGGATTCAAAGAAGTATCTTGTCGAGAGACTCAAAGAGAGCTTTTCGGATCAATTATCGGAAGCGCAGATCAAGCGAATCAAAGGCTTTAGCTTTAAAGACTGGGGTAAATTCTCCAAAGAGTTTTTGCTGCTGAAAGGCGTTGATAAAGAGACCGGAGAGGTCTTGACGCTGATAGATGCTATGTGGAATTATCAGATGAATATGATGGAACTGATCAATAGCGATCAGTTCACATTTGCGGAGGAATTGAAAGCAAAGACCACGCAATCTCTCTCTGCTCTTGAAGACATTAGTATCGATGAACTGGATGAAATGGGATTCTCTGCACCCGTCAAGCGTATGGTATGGCAGACGGTTTTACTTGTCCGTGAGATCAAAGAGATAATGGGGCATGAACCTAACAGGGTTTTTATAGAGACAACACGTTCTGATGGCGAGAAGGGCAGGCACACTGTCAGCCGTAAAGACAAGTTCTTAGACCTCTACAAAAACGTTAAAGATGAGATGCATGATTGGCAGGATATTATCGTAAAAGCGGAGAGTGATGGAACAATCCGCAGTAAGAAGATGTATCTGTATCTCATGCAAAAAGGTAAGGATATGTATACAGGCCAGCCGATTTCCCTGGATGCATTGTTTGATGATAATCTTTATGATATTGATCATATTTATCCTCAAAGTTTCGTAAAAGATGATAATCTGGATAACAATATGGTCTTGGTCAATAAATCCAGCAATAATCATAAACAGGACAAGTATCCTTTGGAAGAGAGTATAAGGAAAGCGTGCATGCCATTATGGCTGGATCTCCGTCAGAATGGCTTTATGAATGAGGAGAAATACAAGCGCCTGACAGGAAATACAGAATTTACAGACGAACAACTGGAAGGTTTTATTGCACGGCAGATCGTTGAGACCGGACAGGCAACAAAAGGCATTACACGTATTCTGGAACAGCTGCTCCCGGAGAGTAAAGTAGTATATTCTAAAGCAAAGAATGTTTCGGATTTTCGTCAAAAGTTCAGTTTGCCGAAGAGCCGGCTGATTAACGATTTCCATCATGCAAATGATGCATATCTGAATATCGTGGTTGGAAATGCTTATTATGCAAAGTTTACGGATAACCCCAGAAACTTTATTGCGAAGCAGCATCAGATGAATAAATCTGATCGGAACTATCATATGGGTAAATTCTTCGAGTATGACGTGAAAGGGGCATGGAAGGGTTGTGGAAAGCAGCTGGAGGATGGATCTTTTCCACAGAAGGGTACAATCATTACAGTTAAGAAAATGTTGAAGAAGAACACTCCAATCCTTACTCGCATGAATTACGTCAATCACGGTGGGATAACAAAGCAGACACGTCATTCCGCGGAAGAAGCGAGAAAAGGTTCCGGATATTTACCATTTAAGACTTCTGATTCCAGGCTCGATATAAGAGAATATGGGGGCTTCTCGGACGTTTCTACAGCATATTTTTTCCTGGTAGAGTCTGACGAAAAGAATAAGCGTGTAAGAACATTGGAAACAGTTCCGGTCTATCTTGCAGATCGAATCGAAAAAGAGCCAGGTTTACTGGAAGAATACTGTATAAAGAGTTTAGGTTTGATCAATCCATCGATTCGAGTAAGGAAGATCAAAGTTCAATCATTGATAAAGAAGGATGGATACTTTATTCATGTTACCGGAAAAACCGTTGATAGACTCACTTTGCGAAATGCGACAAGCATATGCCTTGATACATCATTCGTCGACTACATTAAAAAAATAGAAAACTATACAGTGAAAAACTATCTGGATGAAGGTGTTTCGAAAGAAGAAAACTGCCGGCTATATCTGGAATTGGTGGACAAGCATATCTCTGGAATATATAAGAACCGTCCAAATCCGGTTGGACTGAAGCTTAAAGATGGATATGAAGTTTTCTGTAAGTTAGACTTGGAAAAGCAAGTTCAAGTATTGATCCAGATTCTTAATATGAGCGCAATTGTAGCATCTGGTAAAGGGGATCTAAAACTCTTGCAGCTATCGCAAGCAACGGGAGTGATGCTTATTCCTAAAAAAATCAGTGGTATGAAAGAGTGTGTTCTGATTAATCAATCTATTACCGGCCTCAAGGAACAGAGAGTTGATCTGTTGACAGTATGAGTTGGAGAACCGTTGTTATTTCCAACAGTGCAAAGTTAGATTATCAGATGGGATATATGGTCGTTCGGAGAGATGAAATCCTTAAGATTCATCTCTCCGAAATCTCCATTCTGATAATTGAGACTACGGCAGTTTCATTTACAGCAGCACTCCTCAATGAGTTGAGCAAAAGAAAGATTAAGGTCATATTCTGTGATGAAAAACGCAACCCCTCTTGTGAATTGGTTTCCTATTATGGGAGTCATGATACAAGCGCTAAGATCCGCAAGCAGATTGCATGGAGTGATGACATTAAGAAAGCTGTATGGACAGAAATCGTTGCAGAAAAGATCCGCAAACAGGCTGAACTCCTGGAAGAACTGGATAAAGAGGAGGGTTCCCTATTAAACCAATATCTCGATGAGTTGCAGTTCGGTGATGAGAGCAACAGAGAAGGGCATGCAGCGAAAGTATATTTTAATGCTTTGTTTGGAAAGAGCTTCTCAAGATCGCTTGAGAACAGTATTAATGCAGCTCTGAATTATGGCTATGGTATTATTCTGTCTTGTTTTACAAGGGAAATAACAGCCAACGGATATATTACGCAGCTTGGACTGTTTCATGACAATATGTTCAATCAGTTTAATCTTGCATCAGATTTAATGGAGCCTTTCCGTCCGTTGAATGACAGGCTTGTATTTCAGATGATGCCGGAAAAGTTTGAACATGAAGAAAAAATGAATGTACTAAAGCTGCTTCAGCAAGAAGTTACAATTAGTGTCAGAAAGGAATATATCAGCAATGCAATCAAGATCTATACAAAAAGCGTATTTGACGCTTTGAATGAAGGAGATACATCGCTGATCCGGTTTTATTCTGTTGAGTTATAGGTATATGAGAGTATTGGTGTTTTTTGATTTGCCAACAATTACAGGGAAAAATAAAAGAGAATACAGACTGTTTCGGAAATACCTGATCAAATCAGGATATATTATGGAACAGGAATCGGTGTACAGTAAATTAGCACCAAACGGGACTGTTGCGGATAGTCTGATTCAGAATATAAGAAAAAATATACCAGAGAAAGGTCTCATACAGGTCTTAAAAGTTACAGAAAAACAATATTCAAATATGGAGTTTGTTCTTGGAAATAAGAGAGGAGAAGTCTTAACAACGGATGAAAGGCTAGTAGAGTTATGAGATTGATTATCCCATGGTTATGTTTTGACAATATTATTGAAGAAGGCATAATTCACTCCATCAGTATTGAAAATCCTTTGGATTTTAGAAGAGTAATTGGAGCTGTATGGGAGAAAGATCAGGGACGAGATGGAGATATTATCTTGTCGGAAAAAGAGACGATACTTGGCTTTAAGGATCATATCCTTTGTATATTTAATCTGATTGATCTTAATGCAAATAACAGAAGAATACTGACTCGACTGTACAAAGAACTCAATGAAAACGCACAAGATGTCCTTGCTGAGGAGTTCAGTTTGTTGCAAGGAACTATGCTTTCGTATATAGAAAAACTGACAGAGACAGTCCCCTATGATTTATCATATAACTATGAGCTCGATATTTCAGATTTACTTAAAATCTATGATGTAAAGCTGAATCAACTAACGGAGTCGTATAATGATCAATTAATTGATTATTTACGAGCATTCAGCAGAATATGCAATATCAAAACGGTCATATGCGTTAACATCAAGAATTATATGACGGAAAAAGAAATTATTGGGCTTCAGGAATTTATCAGATATGAGAAAATCAGACTGATTAATATTGAAAATCTATATAGCTATAAGGTTTATGATGAAAAAGCATGGATAATTGATAAAGATCGCAGTATAATTGATTTGAATTAACACCAGTTCGCACCTGGTATAGGCTCGGGGAAGACCGAATTTGAGGTTTGAGAGCCTTGTTAATTCAGATAGGTCTTAAACCGGCGGCTAATAAATGTCCATAAATATATTGTTTGAGAGCCTTGTTAATTCAGATAGGTCTTAAACTAACACTTTCGATGAATGCCTTGCAGATGTGTTTGAGAGCCTTGTTAATTCAGATAGGTCTTAAACGCCTTTGCGCTATCAGTATCGCCGTTGTTCGTTTGAGAGCCTTGTTAATTCAGATAGGTCTTAAACATGATCCTAAAGATGCGGTGCTTGACTGGCGTTTGAGAGCCTTGTTAATTCAGATAGGTCTTAAACACAGCTGCCGTATAATCTGCATGGAGTTCCGTTTGAGAGCCTTGTTAATTCAGATAGGTCTTAAACATTGCTGTTTCTGAATACGCTCGGCATTGAGTTTGAGAGCCTTGTTAATTCAGATAGGTCTTAAACGTTATTTCGGATCGCCCAGCGGAAGACGTTGTTTGAGAGCCTTGTTAATTCAGATAGGTCTTAAACACATGTCAAGAAGAACGAGCCGATCATTATGTTTGAGAGCCTTGTTAATTCAGATAGGTCTTAAACAGCTTTCGCAGGAGTATATACAGCGAATCGGTTTGAGAGCCTTGTTAATTCAGATAGGTCTTAAACAGATGCAGCACCTGTGACTATATCTTTGACGTTTGAGAGCCTTGTTAATTCAGATAGGTCTTAAACAAGTCTAACAAAGATCTTGACAGCAAGACCGTTTGAGAGCCTTGTTAATTCAGATAGGTCTTAAACAT
>JAFRUE010000008.1 GCA_017441925.1 Bacillota bacterium | reverse complement strand
CGTTCATCCTGAGCCAGGATCGAACTCTCATAATAAAGTTCTTTTCCACAGTGATTCGCTCACTGTTGTTTACTGTTTTTTTGGGTCTCAAAAAAATTGTTTCGGGTAATTCTTTCGTCTTACCACTACTTTAGCTTAAGATGCTGCACTGTTGGATTTTCAAAGGTCCCTTTGCTTCCTTCCGGAAGCTTCCCTTTATCGGATCCGTCCCTTTCCTTCGCCTTTGCATGGCTCCGGTCTGTGACGCGTCCTGGGGAAAATAACACACCTGTTCAATCGGGTGGTACACCCGATCTCTCAAGTGCGCGAATGCTATTCTATCACCACCCTCCCCCTTTGTCAACACCTTTTTTAAAATATTTTAAAGTTTTTTTGGCGTTCCGCCAGAATGCCGATTTTACCGCGTAGTGATATGGATCTCCGCCTTTGAGAGGAGCTCTCTGTCTGTTGTTTCCAATACGTCTGGATCCTTTGCCAGAATATAAAAGAATATACTGACATCCTTTTCCGGCAGGCGGATTCCGTAAACGCGTCCGTACATCCGGACCGGCGCGAATGCTTCCGCGCTTTCAGCCGGAGCCTTTCCGTACTGCAGATAGGACCGGCAGCCTTTTACCCTGGCGTGATCTGTCCCGTTGACGATCAATTCGGCATCGAGCCGGAACCCTTCTTCAAATCCCGCAATCGCCACATTCTCCTGTAGTCCTGTGACCTCATATGAGAAAACCCGGTCTTTTTCTGTCAGCCCGAAATCGTCGAGAACAAGCTCGAACAGATCAAACCTCACAACGTCCACGATCTCCTCCGGCACCGGAACGTTTCCCCCTGTTCCGTCAGAATCTTCCGCCTCGATAAAGCCGTCTGCTTCGCCGCTCACCGC
Organism: Bacillota bacterium; assembly: GCA_017441925.1. GTDB lineage: Bacteria > Bacillota > Clostridia > Lachnospirales > Bianqueaceae > RUG12817. The sequence goes on along the minus strand of JAFRUE010000008.1, from coordinate 180,401 downwards.
ATAGGCACCGTAAAAACCTCCGTAATAAGGGGATTCCGTATCATACAGAAGCGAGCGGCCTTTCCATATATCGAACCGTGGGAAAGCATAATACACATTCAGGCGGGTATCTGTCCCTGACCAGCGTGCGTATTCATCTCCGGCATCATAGAAAAGCATCAGCGGATACCATTCCGTCCCTGCGGAAGCGTTCCCACCGGGTATGCGGACTTCGAAACCTTGCTCTTCCGCCAGGCTCGTCCGGTAGCACCACGCTGAATATGCTTTCATGACGATCATGCTCCGAAGTTCAGATCCTATCGGCGACAGAAATATCAGGACTGCAGCCAGCACAGCCGCGTAAAAAATCAGCGGCAATCTTCTGCCTCTCCGCTTCATCGTCCCTCACCGCCCTTCTGTCTGATAAAAAATCGGTCCCGGACCCTCCGGTCCGAAACCGATTGCATAACGTTTTACTGCCGTCCGGTCTGTAACAGTGTCCCGGATCAGAACTTCAGGGTCGTGAACAGGCCCTGTGCTGTCGTTCTTGCGAACTCAACAGCCTTCTGAACGTCTGCGTCCGTCAGTTTGCCCTTGCCGAACAGGCTCTTCTTAATGCCCAGATTCAGAGTTCCGGCAACATTTACGCCAAGCTTCCGGGAGATCTCGCATACTTCGTCAAGGCCTTCGCCAAAAGTGGAGATATAAGCGATATTCGCGGTCTTCTCGGTGCCCATCTCGCCCAGATATTCGCGAAGCTTCTTGTCAAGCTTATCGAAAAGGATGAAAACCAGTTTCTCATGATTGCACATGTATGCAGGCGGGATCTGATCGCTCTTGCTGCTGAGCAGCGAAGAAAGATGATCGGAAATCTCAAGCGGAATACCGGACTTTGTAACCTGGAACTCGATCTGCAGCTTTGCCATAATAAAAACCCTCTTTCCTTATCTTTAGTTTTTTAACCTGAAAAGTATTATAACACAATTCAGATCGATCCGCAAACGCAAATATGAAAAACCTTTAAATTTTTCCCGTTTTTGCAACGCTCCGGACTTACTGGATCACCAGCACCTCTCCGAAAAGCGGATATTCAGCGCCTTCCAGCACGACTCTGGTATCGGCGTCAAAACCGTGCGCGACGATCCTGAGGCTCTCTTCATCACGGGAAGCCCTTACAGACGCGGTCTCTCGTCCGAATCGGTCATAGCAGCGCGCCTCCGCGCCTTCCATCGGAATATCGTACAGGCAGATCCTTGCGCCTTTCCTGTCATCATACTCCACAGATCCGTCCGTCTGTGTCCCGCGGATCAGAATCGTCCCCTGCCGTACAAATACCGGCAGACTGTGCGCGTCGTATTTCTCCGTATACCAATTGCCGCCGATATAGCTCTTGCCTGACAGAAGATGCGTCCAGCTACCCATCGGCAGATAGAAACGGCAGACTCCGTCCTGCCGGAAGACCGGCGCGACAAGCAGCGAGCTGCCGAACATATACTGGCGGTCCAGATACCAGCACATCTCGTCTTCCGGGAATTCCAGCAGCATCGGCCGCATCATCGGAATCCCGTCCCTTACGGACTCGACTGACTGCGCCCACAGATACGGCATCAGGGACAGTTTCAGCTTTGTAAACTCCCGGCTGACCGCGACGCTTTCCTGGCCGAACAGCCACGGTGCTTTATATCGTCTGCTGGAGTGATAACGGCTGTGGGAGGACAGCAGGCCGAACTGGGTCCATCTCTGATACAGATCCGGATCACAGGTATCATCCTCGAATCCGCCCATATCATGGCTCCAGAACGCGAATCCGGAAAGCATGAGGGACAGACCTCCCCGCAGCGACTCTGCCATGGAACGGTAGGTCGAAGAACAGTCCCCGCCCCAGTGGACAGGGAATTTCTGTCCCCCGGCCGTCGCCGAGCGGGCAAAAACAACGGCGTTTTCTGCTCCCTTGACCTCTGCCGTGAGATCGTAGACCACCTGATTGTACAGATATGTGTAGTAGTTGTGCATTCGTACCGGGTCGGACCCGTCATACCAGGCAGCTTCCCGGATCGGGATCCTTTCGCCGAAATCCGTCTTGAAGCAGTCGACGCCCATATCGAGCAGCTTTTTCAGATGCGCTCTGTACCACTGCGCCGCACCGGGATTGGTGAAGTCCACGATCCCCATGCCGGCCTGCCAGCGGTCTGTCTGCCACACGCTGCCGTCCTTCCGTTTCAGAAGGAAGCCTTTAGCCGCGGCCTCAGCAAAAAGCGGCGATTTCTGCGCGATATACGGATTGATCCAGACGCAGACCCGCGTTCCCCGCTCGTGGATCCTTGCAAGCATCCCTTCCGGATCCGGGAAACAGTCGTCCCGCCACTCAAAATTGCACCACTCGAACTCTTTCATCCAGCAGCAGTCAAAATGGAACACTTCTACCGGGATGCCGTATTCCTGCATGCCGTTCAGGAAGCTCATGACGGTCTGTTCGTCGTAATCTGTCGTAAACGATGTGGAAAGCCACAGCCCGAATGACCATCTCGGCGGGAGCGCGGCGGTTCCGGCCAGTTCCGCGTAATTCGCAAGCACGCCCTTCAGGCCGCTTCCGCTGTTTCCGACAACGCAATAGGAAATCTCCTCACCTTCGACGGAGAACTGGACACGCTCGACCTTTTCTGAACCGATCTCCATCGAAACCGGCGCGGGCGTATCGATCATGACGCCATATCCGCGGTTACTGACATAAAACGGGATATTCTTATAGGTCTGCTCGCTGGCCGTGCCGCCGTCCTCATTCATCAGCTCGACATTCTGGCCGTTTTTGACAAACGGTGTGAAACGCTCACCGAGGCCGTAGACCAGCTCTCCGACATCCAGACTCAGTTCTTCTTTCATACGGGGCTTCTGTCCCTCGATCTGCATATAGGCGAGGCTGCGCCCCTCAGATCGTGTGAGAACTGTCCCGTCCTCGACATAATCGATCGAAAACGGAGCTGTATGAATCACAGCCTGCAGCGATCCGGCCGTAAAGATCAGTTTCTCCGGCAGGCCTCCGTCCCCGCCGTCGCCTTCTGTACGGAACTGTCCCTGTACCTCTGCCTTTCCAAGTTCAAACGCCGGTCTGCCCTCTCCGTATCCCAGATGATGATAAGCCCTCACATGGATCGTATCGCGGCCTGCCGCCGTCATTTCAAACGTCAGCAGCGGCGCGTCCACCGACTGAGCGCGCGAAGCGCCAGGCCTGACTGCGCAATAGACGGTAAGTACACCGTCCTGTATCCGATAATCGGCAACCTGCGCAGCCGGCATCGCGGTCACGCCTTTCTGCAGCAGCCAGTATCCGTTCTGAAATTTCATCTTGTTCCACCCTCCGTATGCTGTCTGTCTTCTTCCATCAATATTCTCAGTTTATCGGGGAAATTTACGGTCATCCCGTCGGTATCCAGCGGATAGACCTGCCGCATGATTTCTTCGTTCGAAACGCCCCAGAGCCTGACTCTGAGCCCTTTTGCGGCCGCCAGCTCTATACCCGCCGGCGTAACGTTCTCTGCTTTGGGACAGATCTGCGTTCCCTGTATCCGCAGCAGTTTTTCCGTATTATCTTCATTAATACTATCCCTGATCAGCCAGGACAGTTTGAGATCTGCATCACACCGTCTCATATTCTCCAGCGCTTCATACTCAAACGATGAGACATAGATGTCGTCATGCACAGCGTATTTCCGGATAATCTCAAGCGTCTCTTTTTCGATCCCGACCTGCTTCAGCTCGATCGCGAACGTCAGATTCTTCGGCAGAAACTCCCGCGCGAAGTCTTCAAACAGTACGATCCTCTCATCTTTATATTGTTTATCAAACCAGCTGCCGAAATCAAACTTCAGTAATTCTTCATATGTATAATCCGATATCCTGCCGGTTCCGTCGGAGTGCCGGTCGATTGTTTTGTCATGACTGATTACAATCTTTCCGTCCTTTGTGCCCTGCAGATCCAGTTCGATCCCTGTCGCGCGCATCTCCAAAGCCTTCCGGAATGAAGCCATCGTGTTCTCTGGCTCATAAGCCGAAGCGCCCCGGTGTGCATAATTGATAAACATTTGTTTCATCCTTTTATTATGTAAAAATGTTCGTCCTGCGTTACGTATCGGAGTCCGGCACGGTTTCCGGCTGTCGGTCGGCCGGCAGCTTCGTATAGACCGTCAGCATCATGGTGATGAAACAGGCCGCGCCGCCGATCCAGTTCGAGACCGGTTCCGCCAGGAAAACACCTTTCACGCCGAGGTTCCAGAACCGCGGCAGGAGCAATGTGAGCGGCACCACGATCACGACTTTACGAAAGATCGAGAAGAAGATCGCGCTCTTGGCCCGGCCCAGTCCGACAAAAGTCGCCTGACCTGCCATCTGCAGGCTCATCATAAAGAATCCGAAGAAATACATCGTAAGGGACGGAATCGCCCGCTCGACGAGCTCCGGATCCGTGTTGAATATCGAGATGAACAGTTTCGGGAACAACAGAAGCAGGATCCACGCTGCTGTTGTGTAGACGATCGCCGTGACCGACATGAACCGGATACCCTGTTTGACACGGCTGTACTTACCGGCTCCGTAATTGAAGCCGAGCACCGGCTCTGCTGCGCCTGTAAGGCCGGAGACCGGCTTGGAGACCAGCTCCCGGATCGAGCTCAGGACCGTCATGACACCGACGTAAATGTCCCCGCCGTATCTCTGCAGCGTCGCATTGCAGACGATGGAGACCAGACTGTTTGTAAACGACATGACAAACCCGGAGAATCCCAGTTTCACGATCTCGGCAAGCAGCCTGCCGTGTACACGGACCGCTCTCAGCCGCAGCGGCACTGCCATTTTGCGGGAGGTAATCGTTGTCAGCACCCATATGGACGAAACCGTCTGCGAGATCACAGTCGCGACGGCAGCCCCCTGCACGCCCATCTTCAGAACAAAAATGAACAGCGGATCGAGCAGGATGTTCAGCACCGCGCCGATCGCAACGGTCATCATGCCTTTCCGTCCGAATCCCTGCGCATTGATAAAGGTATTCATGCCAAGGCTGAGCATGATCATGGGCGTACCGATCAGATAGACCGACAGATACTGATTCGAATACGGGAAGGTCTGGTCGCTCGCACCGAAAAGATACAGCAGCGGTCTTTTTACAAGATAACTGATGCTCATCAGGACTATGCTTGTCAAAAGCAGCATCGCGAAGGCCGTTCCTTCCAGATTCTCCGCCCGCTCCAGGTCCTTCTGCCCGCGTGCAATGGAGAAAAGCGCGGACCCGCCCATCCCGAAAAGATTCGTGAACGCGGTAATCAGCAAGATGACGGGGAAAGTCAGCCCGAGTCCTGTCAGCGCGAGCGTGGAATTCTCCGACAGATGTCCGATGAACATCCTGTCGATGATATTGTACAGCAGATTGATGATCTGCGCCGCTGTCAGCGGCACCGCAAGCCTCAGAATATTGGAGCGCATGCTCCCGGATCCGAAATCGGACTGTTTCGCGTTTTCTTTCATGTCGGCCTCTTTCTTGTCTTTTTCGGGCAGGAAGTGTATAATGCATTGTGTTCTGGCTGCCGGCATCCGGCGGTCAGATCCATGAATAATGTATCAGAAGGGAGGGACGGTTATGTCAAAGGAATCCGGGCCGCAGCCGTCTGCGGGCAAATCAGCCGGGCTTTCCTTTTATATGCGGATCCTCTGGGAAACTTTCAAGATCAGCGCGTTCACATTCGGAGGCGGCTACGTCATCGTCTCCCTGATGCGCAAGCAGTTCGTGGAGAAGCTCGGCTGGATCGATGATAAACAGATGCTCGACTATACGGCGATCTCACAGTCCGCACCGGGTTCGATCGCGGTGAACGCCTCGATCCTTGTCGGATACGGCATCGCCGGCGTGCCGGGAGCCGCCGCCGCGGTCGTCGGGACCGTCCTGCCGCCGCTCGTACTGCTGACGCTGATCTCCTACATATATAAATGGTTCATCGGCATCACGGCGGTCCGCTGTCTGCTGCTTGGAATGCAGGCAGGTGTCGCCGCTGTGATCTGTGACGCGGTCATAACGCTCGCGCAGACCGTCTGGAAGCAGAGCCGTTGGGCAGCTCTCATCATCGCGCTCGGCGCTTTTGCGGCTGTCGGCCTTCTGTCCGTAAACGTCATGCTCGTGATCGCTGTCTGCCTGCTGTACGGCGTTCTGGTATACGGCCGCAAGCCGTCCGCAAAGGATCAGGAGGTGCACGGATGAAAATACTCCTTCAGCTCTTCTGGTCTTTCCTGCAGATCGGCCTTTTCTCTTTCGGCGGAGGCTATGCTGCTCTGCCCCTGATCCAGGAACAGGTCGTCACACTGCATCAGTGGATGGCCGTCGACGAGTTCGCCGACCTTGTTACGATCTCGCAGATGACGCCGGGACCTATCGCCCTCAATGCCGCCAGTTTCGTCGGAGCGCGTATGGCCGGGATCCCCGGCTCGCTTTTCGCAACATTCGGATGCATCGCGCCGGCATGTCTGATCGTACTTGCGCTTGCCTGGGTCTATAAAAAATACCGGAAACTGCGCGTGATCGAAGGCGCTTTGCGCGGTCTGCGTCCGGCTGTCGTCGGTCTGATCGCTACGGCCGCGATCACCATGTTCTCCTCGTCATTCTTCTCCGGAAGCGGTGCTTCCGTCCTGATCCCGGGACTTGCGTCTATCGGACTGCCCGGCGATGCCGTCGACCTCTGCGCTGTCGGTTCATTCGCTGTGTGCCTTTTCATTCTGCGGAAATACAAGATAAGTCCGATCCTCGTCATGCTCGGAAGCGGCATAGTCGGTCTGATCGTCTACTCGATCGTCGGGCTCTGAAAAGCCGCTGCGGCGCTGTCGGCATACAATATCTGAATTATACAGAAAGAGGGACAGAAAGTCAATTCTGTCCCTCTTTTGATGGTTTCGTCCAGGATTTGATTATTTGCTTCTCGCGGAATCATAGATCGCGAACATCAGACGCATCGTACGGTCGACCTCGTCCAGACGGACCAGGAACTCTGCTTCGTCAGTCAGCGAATCATAGAAATTGGAGATCGCGCTCGGATGACCGGTTCCCCAGTAGCCCTTGCCCAGAGCGACCTTTGCGGAAAGCTGGATTTTCTCGTACGCTCCGTCCCCTTCCTGTACATACAGGTCCGGACCTTCAAGACGGTATGATTTCTTCTCGCAGACAAGATCGATCAGGACAGGCGCGTTGGAAATATACGCGTTCGTCGCATAGAAGCTGGCCCTTGCACCGTTCTTGAACTCAACATAGGCCTCGAGCGTATCTTCGGTCTCGATAACGCCCTTCAGCGTATGATTGGTCATCATCGCATCGCAGGCACACGGATCGCCGATCAGATAGGTCAGGAGATCCAGTGTATGAATGGACTGGTTGATCAGAACGCTGCCGCCCTCAAGCGCCATGGTTCCGCGCCAGCCGCTCTCTGTATAATAGGGAGCTTCACGGTGCCAGTTCACGATTCCGCGGGCGCCGAGGATCTTGCCGGCCTTGCCCTCCGCAAGCTCTCTCTTTACATACTGAACGTTGTCGTTGTAACGGTTCTGGAAGCAGATGCCGACATGAACCTTCTTGGCTGCCTCAAGCAGCTGGTCCATCTGCTCCGGATTGATCGCGGCAGGCTTCTCGCTGAATACCTGGATCCCGCGGTTGGCAGCCTCTACAGCCATCGGGACATGCAGCGCGTGCGGAGTGCAGATATGCAGTACGTCGATCTTCTCCGCGTCGAGCATCGCCTCAAGAGAAGTATATGCCTTCCCGCCGAAAGCATCTGCGAATTCCTGTGCTCTCTCGGGACGGATATCCGCAAACGCAACCATCTCCACATTGTCCATCTGTTCCAGGCTCTTCGCGTGAACGTGCGCGATACCGCCGCATCCGACAATGCCTACCCTATATTTCATTGCTCTACCCCCTATTCATATATTCCTGTTTGTAAACATTATATGCCCGATCCGGCTTTTCGTCAAGTCTTTCCGTAAACTCTTGTCAGAATCCGCCGTCTGTGCTAAAATAAAGATGATCTTTAATTTCGGAGGCATAAAAATGGCTGATACAAACAGACCCCGCCGCAGGCAGAAGAATATCACCGGGCAGGGCAAAGACGTAAAGAAGAAAGGCAGCGGCCTGGGCAGTTCATCCCCGGTCGGTTCCGGAAGCCGTCCCGGCAGTCAGTCGGCCGCTCCGGACAGCCACAGCAATTCGGGCAGCTACCATGCCGGCAGCGGTTCGAATTTCAATCAGGGTTATTTCAACAATAATTCAAATTACAACCAGGATTCTGATCATAGCCAGAACTACAATACAAACTATAATCAGAACATCAACCAGAACTACAGTCAGAATACCGGTTTAAACCAGAATCCGAATGACGACGATTTTAACGCAGGCAGTCTCTTAGGCGGAGCCATGGGAGGATACTCCTCCCAGAAACCTTCCATTAAGAAGAGCCTCGGCGGTATTCCGATGCTGCTGATCATCGGTGTTATCGTTTTCTTTGTCATCCGCACGATCGGTAATTCAGGCAGCGGTTCCGGCTCCGGCGGTTTCAATCCTTTCACACCGGATACGAACTCCGTTTCGCAGAACAGCACCGCCCAGAACGGCACTTCGCAGAATTCCGGCAAGACTGACTGGACGCCGGCTTCTTCCAGCACGACGACCCATAACGCTTACCAGGGCAACGCGGCGGTTTCAAGCGGCTGGTCGACCACGTCCAATGCGACCGCAGCGCTTGACACCAACGTCTCAGCGTCCGCCCGCAGCAAATACACGCAGATCCTCGGCGGCGGCAAGGATACCGTCACGATCATGATCTATATGTGCGGCACCGATCTGGAGTCCAGGAGCGGCATGGGTACCGCCGATCTCTCTGAGATCGCGCAGGCTAAGTACGGCGACAACGTTTCCGTCATCATTTATACCGGCGGCTGCAAGAGCTGGCGCAATAACGTGGTTTCATCCAGTGTCAACCAGATCTATCAGATCAAGGACGGCAAATTCCTCAGACTGGTCGAGAATGCCGGCACATCCCCGATGACCGATCCCAAGACGCTGACCTCTTTCCTTCAGTTCTGTAAAGAAAAGTATCCGGCCAACCGCAACATGCTGATCTTCTGGGATCACGGCGGCGGTTCCGTGACCGGTTACGGCTATGACGAAAAATATCCGCGTGACGGTTCGATGGACCTTTCCGAGATCCAGAAGGCGCTTAAGGACAGCAAGATGCAGTTCGACTGGGTCGGATTCGACGCGTGCCTGATGGCCACGCTTGAGAATGGTCTCATGCTCAACCCGTACGCCGATTACATGATCGCGTCCGAGGAGACTGAGCCCGGTACCGGCTGGTATTACACCAACTGGCTGACCAAGCTCGGCAGCAACACTTCTCTGCCGACGGCTGAGATCGGCAAGATGATCGCGGATGATTTCATCTCCGCGAACCAGCAGGCGTGCCGCGGTCAGAAGATGACGCTCTCGCTCGTCGATCTGGCAGAGCTTTCCGCAAAGGTTCCTGCCAAACTGACGGCGTTCTCGCAGTCCATCACCAGCATGATCAAGAACAAGAATTATCAGACGGTTTCTAACGCCCGTTACCAGACCCGCGAGTTCGGTACGAGCTCCCGGATCGATCAGGTCGACCTGGTGCATCTGGCGCAGAATATGGGCAACAAGGAAGGTCAGCAGCTGGCTGAGGCCTTGCTTGGTTCCGTCAAATACAACCGTACTTCTTCCAATATCACGAATGCTTACGGTCTTGCGATCTTCTTCCCGTACCAGCGCGCAAGCTACGTCGATACCGCTGTTAATACCTACGAACAGATCGGTATGGATTCCGCGTATTCGGAATGCATCCGCGCCTTCGCGAGCCTCGAGGTCAGCGGACAGGTCGCGGCCGGCGGCTCTCTGAACTCTTCGCCGATCTTCTCTCTGCTCGGCGGAATGACACAGGGTTCTTCCGGTAACTACGACATGATCGGCGATCTGCTTTCGAGCTTCATGGGCGGCGGTTCTTCCGGCAGTCAGAGCCCGATCTCCGGTCTGACAGGTCTTGAGAGCTTCCTGACCGGACGCGCGCTTTCCGAGAAAGACACTGTTTCCTACCTGGCGGATAATTATTTCGATCCGAGCCAGCTGGTCTGGAATTACGACGGCGACCGGTTCACAATGTCCCTTCCGGATGAACAGTGGAAACTCGTTCATATGCTGGATCTGAACATCTTCTACGATGACGGTGAAGGCGGATACATCGATCTCGGTATGGACAATCTCTATGATTTCGATGATCAGGGTAATCTGATCGCCGACACCGAGTGCACCTGGATCGCGATCAATGAGCAGCCTGTCGCGTACTATCATCTGGATACGGTAGACGACGGTGAGAATTACATGATCGCCGGCTACGTTCCCGCGCTGCTCAACAACGAGCGCGTCAATCTGATCCTGACCTTTGACAACGCCAATCCGTACGGTTATATCTCCGGCGTTATGCCTGTGTACGAAGAAGATTCCGCGCAGACGGTCGCGAAGAGCCAGATCTCTCTGGAAGAAGGCGACGTGCTGCAGTTCCTCTGCGACTACTATGCCGCGGATGGCAGTTTTGACGACACTTATCTGCTCGGAGATCCGGTCACCGTCGACAGCAATCTCATGATCAGCGACGTCTATCTGAACGAATCGAACATGATCCTGACCTACGTCTTCACGGATATTTACAACCAGAAGTACTGGAGCCAGGCGATCAACTACACAGCAGACTGATGAATACCAAACCTTTTCCCGTGTGGGGTCCTTACGGCAAAAAATACATGGGATACTCCCGGATTATGGATTCTTCCATAATGCCGGGAGTTCGTTTTGATGTCTGTACGGCGCCTGCACTGCGCGGCAGCCGTGCGGTCGTCCCGAACGTCACAGTGCCTTCCGGCTGTCACCCATGGGACTGCTCGGAGGATTATTCATTTGTACAGTACCGGCAGGAGCTCTCCGGCAAGGACGTATACGCGGATATCCTGTACGTCCGCGACGGTGAAAATATCCGGATCCGCACGGTTTTGACGAATCGGTCGGAACGGACCGAGGACTGTCTGGTGAATTATTTCCTATCGCTGGAATATCCCGCCGCGTACCGTACCGCCGTGGACCTGCCTGAGAAATCAGACGATCTGCCTGCGCTGCAATATGACCGCTTTGCGTACGCCATTCCCCGTCCCTGGGATCATCAGAATCCTGATGGACTGCGGAAAGGTGAGATCATTGCTGCTGAATTCGTAGACGGAGCGGGACTCGGCGACAATGCGCCGGCATCGGTATTCCCGCCATTCGGCGCGACCGCAGGCGATCTCGCAGCTTATACTGTGCCCTTGAGGCACTCCTACAGCCGTCCGGTCCTCACGATCCGCTACCGGTCCGTACAAAACAAAGATGGCGTGCAGAAGCCAGAGACCGATACCCGTTTCCGCATCAACGGCATTCCGGTCGTGTTCCCGTATGCCTCGGAACTGTCTCTGCTGAGTATCCCTCTGGTAAATCTGACGCCTGCCATGTCTGACGCTGTCCGTCTGGAATTTGTTTCCGAAGGCGGAAACGGTATCGAATTCGATTTTCTGTGCGTTACAGAGCAGGAAGACGTCTCCGGTATCCGGATCCGCAGGATCCTGCCGGAATATGAGCCTGTTTATGAGTATTCCGAAGCAGCTGACGATCATAACGCTGTCCTTCTCTCTTTCCGTTATCCGGGGACAGAAGGTTGCTTCTCTTTCCGCTCGTTCGGCCACGCTGCACGTCTGCGTACCGTCGACAGCGGCTGTCTGGAGGACTGTGTCCCGGCCCGCCTCTCCAACCCTGACCCGAGCTTTGATAAGCTGCGGGCGAGTTTCTCCCGGTCTTTCCGCGACAAACACTCCGACGACGGTTTCTTCCTGAATCCTCTCGTCCACTCCATTTTAGTCAAGCCGCATGAAACTGTCGCTGTTGATGCCATCCTTACGTATCATCAGGACACTGCAGAGAGTATGTATACTGTCCCTGCCCTTCCCGCCGGCATCCCGGCTGAGGCTCCGCGGCTCAGTTATCCCGGTGAAGGCGCGCGCTATGAGCTGTCGCAGTCGCTGCTCCGCGCGGCACTGCTCACAAATATCGTCTATCCGATCCGCAAGCACGGCTCCCTGATCCTGCACCATACTCCCGGCAAACGCTGGGACAGTCTTTACACCTGGGATTCCGGCTTTATCGGTCTGGGGATGACTTCCATCTGCAGGTCCTATGCTGAGTACAGTCTGGACACCTATCTGTCCGATGAGAACAACCCGGACTACGCTTTTCTCCATCATGGATCCGTCGTCCCGACACAGTTCTTCCTGTTCAGCGAACTCCTCGATCGCACGTCAGGGACAGATCACGCAGAAATCCTTTCGCTTTACCCAAGGCTGCGGCTATATTATCGCTTCCTGATGGGGAAAACGCATGGTTCTGCGACTTCGCCTTTTGCAAGCGGCCTGCTGACGACCTATGATTACTGGTATTCCTCGAGCGGCATGGATGATTATCCTGCCCAGGCAGCGATGCACAGGCTCGGTCTCCGTTCTCGCACGGCTCCGGTCGTGAGTTCTGTAATGACCATCCGCTGCGCACGGATCCTGCTGAAAGCCCTCGAGGACCCTGTGTTCGCACAGCTTCCGGAGGCTGCAGCTTATCTTGCGGACAGGGACGGATATCTGCAGGACATCGACCGGCTGGATAAAGCCCTGAACCGTTATTCCTGGGATCCGGACGCGGGTTATTACAGCTACGTCGTTCATTCCGATAATAAAGAACCGATTGCGATCCTGCGCACAGAATCCGGCGAGAATTACAACAAAGGGACAGAAGGCGTCATTCCGCTGCTTGCCGGGATCTGTTCTCCCGAACAGGAAGAACGGCTTCTTGCGCATCTGCAGGATCCCGCTGAGATGCTCACGCCTTACGGCATTACGACGGTCGACCGCACCGCGTCCTATTACCGGAACGACGGTTACTGGAACGGTTCTGTCTGGTTCCCGTATCAGTGGCTGCTGTGGCGGACCATGCTCGATCTCGGGCAAGCCGGTTTTGCCTGGGAAATCGCGCACAGAGCTCTCGAATCCTGGAAATCCGAAGTCGACGCGACACATTACACCTTCGAAATGCTCAGCGCGGAGACCGGCCGCGGCGGCTGGTTCCACAATTTCGGCGGCCTCTCCGCTCCGCTGCTCCTCTGGGCGGATGCCTACTACCGGCCGGGGACAGTAACGGTCGGTTTCGATACCGCCATCTATGCGCAGACCGGCGATTCCTGCACTCTGCGACACTTCGGACCGAAGCGTCCGGTGACAGTTCTTTTCTGCCCGGAGACAGCTTCCGCAGCCGCCTGTTCTTATCGTGTCACCCTCAATGATACCGTGATTCCTTACCGCCTGCGCGGCAGTGCTGTCGAGATCACGTATCTGCCTGCAGACGACCAGCAGCTTCTGCGTGTCACACCGTCCGGAGACTGACTGCCCGGCGGTCAACCTTCCAGAGAACGACCGCCGGATTGACTTTCCCAAACGGCCTGTTTATACTGTAGTCAACACATCTTCAGGAGGAAAACAACATGCTGTACACATTCACACCCGGCGCATGGGAGGACAAAGGCCTGCAGTACGCCTATTCATGGCGTTTTGAGAGATTCCCGCAGTTCCGCCAGGAAGCGGACTGCATCGAAAACAATCCGATTCCGGATGTTGAAAACGATTTTGACTACATGGGACTCATGACGCCGGAGCGTTACGGTCCCGGCACCACCCTCTCCGTAAAAATGCGTTTCGAGAATCTGGCCGCGCCGATGCTGCTGCTTTCCTGGGAGCATGAATTGGATGACGAGGGCCACGTGCGCACGCTGGAGTATTATGAGATCGTGATCTGGAAATACGGTCTGAACGTCTGGCGGCATTATACCAACAGCCGCGTCCCCGGACATTACCTGACGCTCGGAGCCGCTTTTTCCCTTGAAGAAAGTACCATCCATACGCTCAAAGCCGAGATCCTGTCCCATCGTGTAAAACTGACTGTGGACGGCGGTCATTCGCTGGACCTCTATCTCCCCGATCTGCCGGAAAGCCTGAACCTTGGCTTCTGTGCCTGCGAAGGGATCTGCGGGATCTACGATATGGAGATCGATACACCGTGACCGCCGCGGAGCCGGTCATTGAGATACAGGAGAAAGATCATGTACTACTATTATCCAAGCTGTAATTTTCAGAAGCTTTTCCCGGATACGGCGCGGCGGATCCGCGCGTATCTGTCCACGCAGCCGGACGTCGCCATAGCAGGCTGCTGTCATGTAACAAACGGACTCCCTGCTGCCGGCGAAACGATCGTGACGGTCTGTATGTCCTGTTACCGGCTGCTTCAGGAGATGCGTCCCGACTGTAAGGTGATCGGCCTGTACGAACTCCTGCTGACCCGCGAGGGCTTCCCCTGGCCGGATCTGCAGGGAAAAGAAATGTTCCTGCAGGACTGCTTCCGCGCGCGAGGCTGTCACGAGCTGCAGGATGCTGTACGGAACTGTCTGCGCAATATGCATGTTTCTTATAAGGAAGCCGGGCCCTCCCGGGACGAAGCGGATTATGACGGTGCTTTCCTGCTGCATCCGCCTTACGCGCAGAACCAGGCCGAAGCTCCTCATTACTTCAAAGAATATCTGCCTGCGCATCTGCATGTCCTGCCGCCGGAGAAATGGCAGGACTACTATGAAGAGCACGCGCGGAAATTCGGCAGCAAGCCTGTCATTCTCTATTGCAACACCTGTATCACGTCTCTGAAACAGGGCGGCGCCGACGCAGTCCATCTCGCAGAGCTGCTTTTCCCGGAAACATAAGCATACAAAAAACTGCGGTCAGATGATCCCTCATTCTGCCGCAGTTTTTTTGATTTTCTGCTTTAATTCTGTCCCCGATCGGATCGGGAATCCCCATGCGGTTTACGACTCCGTGATCCGCTTCCCCGTCATGTGCTCCGGAATCAGCTCCAGACAGGCGACGCGGGAGAAAGCGCTCTCCATCTCTTTCTGCAGGTACTCTTCATCGTCTGTAAATCTCTTTGTGATCTCCGTGCAAATCCGGCGCATTTTTTCCTCGTCCTCGACGATCCGGATCCGTCCGAACGTGATAACGCTGACAAAATGCAGCACCCAGTCCCCGTCCTTGCGTACACCGTCGTCATACACGCAGTAGCTCACCTTATCGCATTTACGGATCGCGTCGATCTTGTGGCCTTCTTTCCCGCAATGGAAATAAATATGTCCGTCCTCTTCGCAGTACCAATGGTCGATAGGCAGGCCGTACGGATATCCATCATCACCGATCACAGACAGAACGCCGCGCTTCTGCTCTGTAAGGACACGGACGCACTCCTCCCGGCTGACCTGCTGTTTGAATCTTCTCATCTCCCGGAACATGGCTCTCACCTTTCTTTACCAGTTGTATTGTTTCAAATCATCGCGCCGCTCACGGCTCGCTGCGGGATATTCTTTTCCGCCTGCGGTACCCCTTGATCAAAGTGACCGCAATATAGATCACAATGATCGACACAATAACGATCCCGATGATCAGCTCCTTTATCATATGATACCGATAGAGAAGCCAGCCGGCGCCGAATGTTACCGCGCACAGGAAGAGAACAACCGCACCGAAAAGGATCTTGGCAATTAACGGATGTTTCCTGGCCAGACTTTTCCCGCCGGCCCCGTCCACTTCTTTTAAGGCGGCGGAAAATTCCACATTCGATACATGTCCATCATTATTCATATCCAAAGATGCCATGGTTTCCCTCCTCCTTGCTTCAATATTTTATTGTCCTTACACCAGCGCCCGACCCATCTCGTAGGCTTTCTGCCGCTCCTGCGGGAAAACGGTCTCGTGGCGCTGTTTCTTGTGCTCGGGATCGAACATCGTCCACCCCCAGTCAAGCTTGCTATAATCCGCGACCTGCAGCGTGTCCCCGCAGACCAGGACCTCTGTCGGCCCGACAAAAGTATTGAACGTACGCTGATAGCCGTCGAGCAGCTTCTGATACATCGTATCCGGCGCGTTGCTTGTCATGACCAGAAGGACCGGTACCGGATGCTCGTTGCAGCATGGATTTTCACGGTTATAGGTCAGATTCTGGAAGATCAGCCTCTCGTACAGAGCGCGGAACGAGGCCGTCATTTCCGACAGATAGTTCGGCGAACCGATGATCAGTCCGTCGGATTCGCGGATCGCATCCAGGACCGGCGTCAGACCGTCGCGGCAGACACAATGTCCCTTGAATTTCTCCTTCTTGCAGCCGAAACAGGAGATGCAGCCGGTATATTTCTCGATCCTGAACAGGTCGAAGCGGACGATCTCCGCACCTGCGTCTTCAGCGCCGCGGGCGGCTTCCGAAATAATCGTATCCGTATTCCAGCCTTTTCTCGGTCCGGCATTGACCACTACGATTTTTTTGCCCATCTGTGCCCCTCCGTATAGATTATTCTCTGATAAAGTGATGATCCGTCTCCGGCATTCCGCTGTCGATCAAGAGAACTGTCTCCGGATCCTCCATCGGGAAGAAATACTCATATCGCAGGTTGCCCGGCTCCTTACGGATATCCCGGACCGTTCCGCTCGAGACCATCTCTTCCGCAAAACGCCTGGCTGCGCCGTCTTTTCCCGTATAATAGAGATTCACTGTGATACTCATATTTCTGCCCGTTCCTTTTTATACAGATTTTTCATACGCGGAAAGGATCAGGCCCGGCTCTGCCTCAAGCTCTTCCCCGCTGTCATGGAATCCCGCATTTTCATAGCATTTTCTGTTTTTTGCAAGCTCTTTGGGGAAATCGACATAGAACTTCACCGCATCCGGGAATTCCTTCTCGCAGAGCAGAATCGCCTGCGCTCCGATCCCCCGGCTCTGCAGCCCGGGGCTCACATAGATCCGCAGCAGATAATACTCACCAGCCTGCAGCTTTTGTATAAACGGAGTGCTGCCCTCGCACCTGTACAGGATGCCGCCTACGATCTCCTCATCCTGCAGGATCGTGAAATACCGGAAAGCCGCATTTTCAAGCCTTTTCAGGATATCTTCGGAACCTCGCAGGCAGGGATTCCCCGCATCGTGATACTGTTCGTAAATGGGCCGGAACGCGGCTTTCTGCAGCTCACACAACGTGTTCGCATCGCTCTCCCTTGTCGGACGTACCGTAATCATGATTCCTTACCGTTTCCCGCTCCGATCCCGAGCCGGACAAACTCCTCAAAGCACTTCGGATTGCCGGCAAGGATCTCGTTTGGCGCGTACAGATCGAGTTCTGTCCCGTCCAGGTGTCCCATGCAGCCGCCGGCCTCTTCGATGATGACCTTTGCCGCTGCGAAATCCCACGGCTGCAGGATGATCTCAAAATCCAGATCCAGCCGTCCGGCCGCGATGTCGCACAGATCCTTGGCCGCCGATCCGCTGCGGCGGATATCGGCCGCATGCAGGAAGAGCTGCTTGGCCGTTTCAAATGTCCGGTCCGCGAGATGCCTGTGATACGGTGATGTCCCGAATCCGCACAGTCCGGAGGCAAGCGGCAGATCCGACACGCAGACCGGCTTGTCATTCAGGAATGCGCCGCCTCCGCGGACCGCTTTGTAGACCTCATCCGTATAAGGATCATAGACCACGCCGGCGATACTCTCGCGGTGATAGGCAAGCGCGATCGAAACCGCGCTGTGATGATACCGGTGGATGAAATTGGTCGTGCCGTCGATCGGATCGACGATCCACTCCCAATCCGCGTTCCCAACGATGTCCGCACCGTCCTCTTCCCCGAGGAAACCCGCCTGCGGGAAGATCCGGGAGAGCTCCTCCCGCATTGCCTGCTGCACGAGCGAATCGTATTTTGTCACATAGTTGGCTGTGCCCGGCTTCGCGTGAACGTCCTTGTCCGCGTTCTCCGCGCTCAGCATGATCGCGCCGCCGCGCCGGGCGGCTTTTTCCATTTTTTCAAGAATTCCCTCAGGCAGCTGCCCGAGGGATTCTCTGATGATCTCTGATGAGTTCATGTATATGCCTTTCAGCGTTCTCTGTCGGTTATTTCAGCTCATTCAGGCAGACGTCGGCGCAGATCGTCCGGGTCTCCTGATCCGCCAGAACATCCAGACCGGACTCCTCACGCGGCAGATCCAGGTTCGGAGCATTGATCCGCCAGTTCTGCGGCTCGATGCAGATGAAGCTGCCTTCCTGACGGCAGTTCCAGATCATCCAGTGCTTATAGAAATCATCCACACGGTAGACGACCTCATAACGTCCGTCCGGATCGGTCAGGACCGCGCCGTGGAAAGGCTTCCCATCTCTCTCGATCGGCTCCACGGTATAGTGATCATCCATAATGCGGAAGAGCGGCGAGCCGCCGGCTTCGGAACGGAACTCTGCTTCTTCTGGGATCAGGTCCTTGACTTCTCCTGTCGGCAGCATCCGGTCATCGACCATGATGCGCTTTCCGACAGAAACGCGGACCTTTGCGTCCTTAGCCTTGTTCAGATCCCAGCCGGGAATTGCGAACGCGCTGTGCCAGCCAAGTCCGTAAGGCATATTCTTGCCGCTCAGGTTCGTCAGATTGATTTGCTGATGCAGTCCGTCCTTATCGATCTTATAGATCAGCTCCGCTTCGAATTCATACGGATAATTCTGATAGAAATCCGTGCTCTCATCGCCTTCAAAGACCAGATGGATCTCTGCGGTATCTTCGCTCTCCTGATAGCCCGCTACCTGCCACGGACGGGTATGCAGGAACCCGTGGCAGGATGTATTCCTGGCAGGCTCGGTGATCGGAACCGTGGTCTTAACGCCTTCAAAGGTAAAAGTGCCGCCGTCAAGACGATTCGGCGGGAACAGCAGCGGCAGTCCGTAGGACGTCGGTTTCGCAAGGATCTGCTCATCCGTCCCCAGATGATGGAAGATCTCGGTATCGCCCTTCTTGAGGCTCAGGATCGCGCCGCCGTTAGCCGGGGCGAAGACCGCGGTATATCCTGCTGCTGACAATGTGATCGTAAGCATATTATATCCTCCTGTTTACAGTTCGTGATGTTGTCTGTATTCTATCATATTTCTGCCGATCTTTCAAGAAAATGTACAAGGCCGTTTTCATTGCAATCTGACCCCGGAAAGCGTATAATATCAGATATCAGACTGCCGGCCGCAGCACAGCCCAACAAGGCAGGATCATCCGGCCCGAGCCGGCAGCTGCAGCAGTTGAAAGGAGGTGTCCGGATGCTGCCATTCTGGGAACTGACCCCTGAGCAGCGGCAGTTCAGACTGGAACAGGCGATCTCTCTGTCGGAACAGGGACGGCAGTTCGTGAACGGGATCGGCATGCAGAGAGAACGGACGCTCCATTCTGTCCTGAAATTCTATTTTGAGCCGGACGCCGACAGGCAGGAGATCCCGGTCGAGCCTTTCATCGCGGATATCTATCACGACGATCCCCAGGAGGTCCTCGAGATCCAGACAGGCAGCTTCGGACCGCTTAGGGATAAGCTCGCGGCTTTCCTGCCGCAGTTTCCCGTCACCGTCATTCATCCTGTCATCCGGAAGAAACGCCTGTACTGGAGCGATCCGGAGACCGGCGAACTGACCGGCGGGCGGCTTTCTCCGCTGAGAGGCGCCCTGACAGATATCCTGCCGGAGCTGTACCGCGTTTCCTCGTATCTGCAGGAACCGGGACTGACTTTCCTTCCGATCCTGATCGACGTCGACGAATACCGTCTGACCGACGGCTGGAGCCGTGACGGCAAAAAAGGCTCGCACCGGATCGACCGCGTCCCGACCGCAATCGGAGAATCCGTTTTGCTGGAAAGACCTGCGGACTATGCCGCGATCCTGCCGGAGCTGCCGGAGCTTTTCACCTCGCGTGAATTCGGCAAAGCCCTGCGTATGCAGGGACGCGCGTGCAGCTATTCGCTGTCGGTTCTGCAGAAACTCGGTATCATCGCCCGCGCGGAGAATCGCGGGAAACAGTACCAATACCGTCTGACCGATATTTAATCTTTGCCTGGAGGTAATCTTATGCCGCTTAAAGATAATGTTGCTCTGACACCGCCGATGGGCTGGAACAGCTGGGACTGCTATGGTGCTTCCGTCCGCGAAGACGAGCTGCTTGCAAACGCCCGCTATATGGCGGATCACATGAAACAATTCGGCTGGGAGTATATCGTCTGCGATATCCAGTGGTCCGAACCAGGTGCCGTGAACTCAGCCTACCGTCCTTTTGTACCGCTCTGCATGGATGAATACGGACGACTGATCCCCGCGGAAAACCGCTTCCCGTCAAGCCGGGGCGGAGCCGGATTCAAGCCGGTCGCCGATCAGATCCACGCGATGGGGCTTAAATTCGGGATCCATATTATGCGCGGCATCCCGCGTCAGGCCGTACATGCCGGCTGCCCGGTCCTGGGGACAGATGTTACGGTCCGTGATATTGCTCATCCATCATCGATCTGCAGCTGGAATACCGATATGTACGGCATTGACAGCACCAAATACGGCGCGCAGGCCTATTATGATTCAATCTTCGCGCTGTACGCCTCCTGGGGCGTTGATTATGTCAAGGTCGACGACATCTGCGTCATCGCCGGCGCACACGACCTGTATTCCGGCAAAGGCGAGATCGAGTGCATCCGCCGTGCCATCGACCGGTGCGGCCGTCCGATGGTCCTGAGCCTTTCTCCGGGACCCGCGCTGCGTGAGCAGGCGGAACATCTCGCCGCGAACGCCAATCTGTGGCGGATGACAGGCGATCTCTGGGATGACTGGGCACAGCTGTCCGAGATGTTCGACCGCTGCCGTACCTGGCAGGGCGTCGGACGGCCCGGCGCATGGCCGGACTGTGATATGCTGCCTCTCGGTCATATCGGGATCCGTTCCGTTGAGCACGGACGTTCTGACCGGATGAGCCTGCTGACACATGACGAACAGATCACGATGATGACGCTTTTCTCCCTTTTCCGTTCACCGCTGATGATGGGCGGGGAGCTTCGCGATAACGACGATTGGACACTTGCGCTGCTTACGAATCCGGAGGTCCTCGACCTGCTGAAGAATTCGGACAACGCCAGGGAAGCCGCGAGCGGATCCGGGTCCGTCATCTGGACGGCGGATCATCTGGATCCGGCCGGCCGCAAGGACGGAACGCTTGTCGCATTGTTCAATACCTGGACGACTCCGCAGCATCTGTCCTGGCCTCTGCGTCTGGAAAACGCTACAGTCCGTGACCTCTGGGCTCATGAATCTGTCCCTTATAACGGAGAGACTATCGACGCGATCGTGCCGACGCACGGAGCAAAGCTTTTCCTGATCCGTCAGTGCGAGAGCATCTGACCCGACGGATCTGAGTAATAGAATTCTGACATACAAGGAGATCCTGCAATGGAACTGAAGAAAATCGAAATCAGCGATATCACAAAATACCGCGCGCCGGAGAATCTGACCGTCAATCCTTCCGGAACCGCGGCGGCTTTCCAGGTCGCGTACGCGGACATGGACAAGAACAACTACAAACGCGACATCTGGTTGGCTGAAAACGACTCGGTCAGACAACTGACAGCCACGCTCAGCGCTTCCATCGTCCTCTGGACCGATGATACACACCTCCTGCTCTCCCGGACGCCCGATCCGGATAAAGCCGAAGGAACGGAGCTTTTCTGCCTTGACATCCGCGGCGGAGAAGCCATGCCGTATATGAAGCTTCCCATCTCCATCAGCGATATGAAACAGATCGAGCCCGGATTCTATGCCGTTTCTGCCTCTTTTGACACTGCAGACCCGGATGCTTATCTGGACGATGCCGAGACCCGCAAGAAGAAGGCAGACAAGAAGAAAGAAGGCCATGAGGCCGATTATCAGGTCGTCGACGAGGTCCCGTACTGGCATAACGGTGCAGGATTCATTAACGGTCAGCGCACAGGGCTTTTCCTGGTCCGCAAGGATGCCGAAGGCGATCCTGAGATCCGCCGCGTAACTCCGCCGGACTTCTCGCTGGACAATTTCATCGTTGAAGGCGGAGTTGTTTACTATACCGGTTCGACTCGCGAACGCCGCATGTCGCTGACAAGCCGCCTATACTGCTATGATCCCTCCGTCAATGCTCTATCAACGCTCTATGACGGAGATGATCTTATGATCGGCGATCTGTTCTTCTGGAAAGGCAGCCTCTGTCTGTTCGCTTCCGATATGAAAGAGTACGGTCTCAACGAAACCGGCAGGTTCTGCGAGTATCATGACGGAGTTATAACTCCGCTTGCCAAACCGGATTTCTCTCTGTACAACTCCGCATGCAGCGATACAGGACTTGGGGGCGGCAATGGGTCCCGTGTCTCCGGAGACCGTCTGATCACGGTCGTCACTATCGAAGACCGTTCCGCGATCTATGCTTTTACGGATCCTGACCATTTTGTGCCGCTGTTTGACGAGCCTGGTGAGGTTGCCTTCCTTGATTGCGGTAAGGCTGACGGTTCGACTGTCTACTTCGCATACGCTCCATGGAACCGTCCCTTTGACGTCTATGCGATGGACTCCGACGGGCAGAACATACGCCGTCTGACGAAACTGAACGACGAAATGCTGGCCGGCCGTTATATCGCAGAGCCGGTCCGCGTCGATTATTCTTCCGTGGAGCAGCTCGATGACGGCAGCAGTGTTCCGGTAGACGGACATGGCTGGATCCTGCTTCCCAAAGATTACGACCCGGACAGACAGTATCCGGCGATTCTTGACGTCCACGGCGGCCCGCGCTGCATCTATACGGAAACCTTCTTCCACGAAATGCAGCTCTGGGCATCCGCCGGCTATGTTGTCTTCTTCTGCAATGTACGCGGCAGTGACGGACGCGGAGACGCTTACGCGGATATCCGCGGCAAATACGGATTCATCGATTATCAGAACCTTATGGATTTCACGGACGCGTGCCTCAAGGTTTGTCCCAATATTGACGTAACCAGGATGTGTGTTACCGGCGGTTCCTACGGCGGATTCATGACAAACTGGATCATTACGCATACGGACCGCTTCTGTGCGGCCGCGAGCCAGCGCTCGATCTCCAACTGGGTATCGATGTCCTTCATCAGCGATATCGGCTTCTATTTCGGGCCGGATCAGTGCGCGGCTCCGGATCTGTACAACGACACGGAAAAGCTCTGGAGGCATTCTCCGCTGAAATACGCCGATCAGGTCAAGACCCCGACACTCTTCATCCACAGCGACGAAGACTACCGCTGCCCGCTGCCGGAGGGCATGCAGATGATGCAGGCGCTCGCTGTACGCAGCATCGAGACCCGCATGTGCATCTTCCACGGCGAGAACCACGAGCTCAGCCGCAGCGGTAAACCGCTCCACCGCGTCCGCCGTCTGACGGAGATCACAGAGTGGTTCAACAGGCACACGCAGAAATAACTCCGTCATGATCAGAAAAGCACAGAAGGAAGACTTGCCGCGCATAGCGGAAATACAGGTCTTTAACTATCGCCTGTACTTCTATCCCATTTTTCAGAACGACAAATTTTATTTTGACGAATTGCAGGTCCCTTCCGTCATGCACAAGTATGAGCCCGAGCTTGACAGCCTGTATGTGTATGATGACGGAGTCGTTAAAGGCTTTATCAAGATCGAAGGGACATATATTGCCAGATTATTCGTTGAACCTGTTCTGCAGAATGCTTCCATCGGTTCTCAGCTGCTGGAATACGCAGTGAAAGAACACCATGCGGATCATCTGTGGGTGCTGGAAAAGAACACTAAAGCCATACGCTTCTATGAAAGGAACGGTTTTGTCTTTTCGGGAGAAAAGAAGCCGGAGGAAGGTACTGCGGAATATCTTATGCTTCTCAAAAGAAGTACCAGGACGCCCGTATAACATATTCCGATCTGTCGAAGCAAAAAAGCCCGGTCTGCCGCACAGTCAGCAGACCGGGTTTCTTTATGCGCGCCCGTCTCAGGTCATATACCACCACGAAAGATCAGTCCGTCAGCAGATGCAGTAGGACTTCCGCGTAGACACGGTGTCCCGCCATTGTAGGATGATTCTGTCCGTTCGCAAGGAGCTCTCCCGGCGCGAATCTGTCCCCAACGAAATCTATCCAGACCTTGTATGCATCCGCAAGGCATACTCCGAGCCGCGGGGCCATCTCCCGGATCACAGCGACTCTTTGTTCCAGCGCTTCCACAGATTCCTCCGTCGCGATCGCAGGATCCATTAAATTGGGGGTCAGAAGCACGATATCCGCGTCTGTCTCAGCTTTCATCCGTTTTACGACACGTTCGAGCACAGCTGTATAGATTGTAAGCTGTTCCTCCCCCACGCCCCAGTTCAGTGAGCCGTTCAGGATCACCAGATCCGGATCGTGACTGATCACATCGCGTGTCAGCCTTTCCTCCATACCCAGGATATTGCCGCCGGCAATACCCGCGTTGATCACGCTGACGGAGGTCGAATCATACAGATCCGACAGCCTGTCGCGGAAAACCTCCGGATAACTGACACGCTCATCAACGACCTCAACCGGCAGCCCTGCCTCAATATATCGCGGGAAGTCTGCCCGGCTCTCGGCAATGAATTCAAAATGCCCTGCCGTCACGCTGTCTCCGAGTACGACAATCAGCGGATTACGCCGCTCCAGGCCCTTTTGGTCTCCGCCGTATTTCGTCAGACCGCGGTTAAATCCCATATTCTCCCGCATGACCTTGGGAAACCGCTTCAGCTCTCCCTGCACGCAGCCTTTGTAATTCCGCGCGAACTCGACGAATTCTTCTCCGTAGGTGCTCTCAACCTTTGTGCGGAATCTTGTCTTGGGATCGTATTTCATCTGGATGCCTCCTCTTGTGCCGCGCCGTCCCAGGAGAACGGCAGCAGCGGAATACCTGCTTCGTTATACAGATTTACTTTATAATAAGCCGTCTGTGCATAGCGGACTTTTACCTTCGCGTGATCCGTCCCGTCGGCGAAAGTCAGCCGCAGCGTGTTTCCTCCGATCTCCGCCATCAGTGCTGACGGAGATGTCGCAAGCGGTTCCGGATCGTCTTCTCCGCCGTAGTACTTCTCATCCGGCTGTGTCCGCAGTGTGGAATACTGCAGGATCTCCGCATGGTCAAAATGCAGCACCAGCGTATCTCCCTGCCATTCCGCATGACTGAACCTGGGGGCATCACAGACGTTGTCTTTGCCGTATACATGACCGAGAGCCAGCTTCGCAAGCCGTTCGCCGGCCGGACGCTTGTTCTTCGGATGAATATCGTAGTACATGCCTCCGTCCCCATTGGACGCAAGATATACATTGGGAATCGTATCTGCCGTCTTCTGCTGCTCTGCGCGGAGTTCCGGATACCGGTCTCCGACGCAGTCCATCCATTCCTTAAACGGTGCAAGCTGTACCATCAGGAACGGAAGTCCGTCATCGCGGAAATCTTCCCTCCACTGACGGATCAGACCGGAGAGCATCGCGGAATACAACTCCGCATGTTTATCGTCGCTCTCGCCCTGATAATAGATAATTCCGCGCAGTGCATAAGGTATCACCGTCCGCAGCATCGTATAATATACGCCTGCAGGTCTCCACGGGTGACAGGTCCCCTTAGGCGCGGCTGCTGACGGAGTTAATCCCATCACCGCAAGCTGCTGATCGCGGGTAAGACCCGGATACAGCACCCGCGCAAACGACGGATCGTTCAGCGGGATCAGTGGATTGTTCGCCGGATCGGCTTTATACTTCTCCGCTTCCTCCTCCACGTTCATCGAATCCAGATCGTGCAGATATTCATCGATCCACACACTTCCGCCCACGGCATGTATTGTCTCCGCCCTCATCCAGCTGCAGCTCGGTGTCCCTCCCCAATTGCATCCGATAATGCCTACCGGAACGCCCAGCTCCGCCTCCAGCATACGGCCGAAGAAATACGACACCGCGGAATAATACGGGATATCCTCCGGTGTACAGGTCCGCCAGAAACCGTACGGGCTGTAGTCGTACTGTTCTTCTTCTCCGGGATAAGAGATCTCCGGCACATCAAAGAACCGCAGTTCCGGTTTGCGGCCAAGCCTGCGCAGAAGCTCCTGTTCTTCCTCGATTCCCTGCTGATGGCTCATCAGATATTCCATGTTGGACTGCCCGCCGGCAAGCCAGACTTCTCCGACCTGCACATCGCGGATCACGGCCTTCTCATCTCCGCAGATTACCGCAAGTTCCTCCGCCCAAGATGTCTGCAGCGGACCGATCCCGATGCAGAATGAACCGTCCGCCTTAACGGTATCCTCTCCGTACTGCTTCTGGATCTCGGCATGTACTGTCTGTCCCGGAGCAGCCTGTCCCCAGATATACACCGTTTTGTCCCTCTGCAGGACCATATGATCACTAAAAACCGCAGCTAATTTCATTTTTCGTTGCCTCCTGATTCTGTGTTTATTATACCACCTTTCCGTCAGGTTGACAATCATTCTGCGTCCCGGTATAATCAGATCAGAATCTGACCGTTAAACAATCATACAGGAGGCATACATCATGGCTTTTGAAGAAGTAATCGAACGTCAGCGCCGTGAAGCTGAGGCTATCGGACCGGAAAAACGTGCCATCAATCTATTGTGCAATGACGCGCCATGCTACACACTGGAGACAATACTGCCTGTAGCCAATATCGGATGGGAGCTTCGCCGGATTCCTGCAGAGGAACGGCCTGCGAAAATTGAAGAAGTCCACAGACTGCTCGCAGCTGTCAAGCGGAAGAGCGACGCGCCGGAACGGATCTATCTCTGGCCTGAAGGCAAGATCCCGACATTAACGGAATACACAGATGAAAAAGACTACCGTTTCAATCACGGTCCGTCCTTTGCGCCGTATATGTTCGCGCTGCTGATCCCGGAGGATCAGACGCCTAAAGGTGCCGTCGTCGTCTGTCCGGGCGGCGACCACGGAAGTTGTGTTCTGTCTGAAGGATATCAGACCTGTCTGGATCTGAACGCGCTCGGCTATCAATGCTTCCTGCTGCTGAACCGTCCGAATCACAATCCTTGGAGTGCTCAGGAGGCCGGCGCCGACGCTTCCCGCGCGATCCGTATGGTCCGCGCGAATGCGGCGAAATACAGGATCTCCCCGGATAAGGTTGCTTACGCAGGCTTCTCGAACGGCGGTCTGACCGGTGACGCCTGTATCCAGTATTACTCCGGCGAACAGACCGTGAAGGAAACCTTCCCGGATTACGAACTGGACGAATATGACAGTTATTACGGCGCGCCTGATGCTTTTCTCTGCGTGTACGGGCCGCGTTTTGACGGAGCGCCTTATGATTATTCCCGGGTTAAATATCCCCCGACGTTCTTTGCGGTCGGCCGGGAAGATCCTGCCATGAAGAACCTGAATTATATGGTTCCGAGCCTGCTTGCGCATGACGTACCGGTCGAGGTTCATACCTTCGCCGGAGTTCCGCATGGCCAGGCCGGTATCCGGATCACCGGCGCCAAACCTTTCGCGAATTTCGACCTCTGGGTAACGCTTGCGGATGCCTTCCTGACGGATCTGTGGAAATGATTTGCTGACAAATGCAGACATCTCCGCCGATCATCTCCGTCAATCCTCTATAGCAACAAAAAGCCTGCGGGCAGAGAATTATCTTCTCCGTCTGCAGGCTATTTTGTTGTCTGCTTATCTCCGTCATAGGTTTGTATTTCGTCGTAATTACACTTGCCAGTGTAAAAATCCGGCGTTTTGTGTTCGAGAAAGCCCAGCATTTATGCGGCTTTCAGGATTTTCCCCCGAATTTCCCATCTGGGAATGTGATTTTTCTTCAGTCGATCTGGCCCGAACGGCTCAGAAAACAGACGACGGATTTATTCCTCCGACAGCACCTGATCAAATGCAAGCTGCACCTTAAACAGATCTCCGTCGACCGAAAGTCTGAACTCCCCTTTCTGCAGATTTGTCAACCCCATCGCGATAGAGAGCCCCAGACCGCTGCCTTCTGTGGAGCGCGACGCATCGCCCCGGACAAACCGTTCGGTCAGTTCATCAGCAGATATATTCAGCGGGTACCGCGAAATATTCCGGAGCGTTATCAGGACGTGCCCGTCCTCTGTCTCGCTGGACAGATAGACTCTCGTCCCGGGCATCGCGTATTTGCAGACGTTTCCGAGCAGATTGTCGAGGACGCGCCAGAGCAGCCTGCCGTCTGCATTGATATGCGGGTCCGTCTTGTCCAGTGTCAATACAGACTCGATCTTCCCTTCCGTCAGTCTTTGCTGATATTCGCCCAGCACCTGTGTCAGGAACACATTGACATCGGTATCCGCCAAAGCGACCGGGATATTGCCGCTCGCGGCTTTTGACGCCTCCACCAGATCCTCTGTCAGCTTGCGCAGGCGGTTGGACTGCCGGTCCAGCACCTCGATATATTCAACAGCCTTCGGGTTGTCGATCTTTTCTTTTTTCAGCAGATCCACATAGTTGACGATCGAAGTAAGCGGCGTCTTGATGTCATGACTGACGTTCGTGATCAGCTCCGTTTTCATCCGTTCGGAACGCATCTGCTGCTCCACAGCCTTCTGAACGCCCTCTTGGATCGCGTTCAGATCCTCGCCGTGGCGGCGGAAATCGCCCCACAGATACCTTGTATCGACACTGCTGCTGTAATCCCCCGCCGCCAAGGCCTGACCACCCTTCTGCAATCTGCGCAGCCCGATAGCAACATAGAGCAGGAACAGCCCCAGAACAACATGTACCAGGACCATAAAAACCAGAAATTCCTCATCCCAGTGATTGCTGATACAGACAAGGTCCACGATCAACACGACTGCCAGTCCGACACAGGTCTTCCACACCAGCGGAATGCTGACCACGATGCTGCCGAACCACCGGATCCATCGCCGCAAGCCTCGAAGGACCCAGGCGCAGGCACTGCCTTTGATCACGGTCCCCGCCTTGCACTGCGCGGCAAATACCGTTAGGAAGAAATAGAACAACAGTCCAAACCAGACAAGCGTGAACGCCCGGAGCAGATCCAGGAAATCCGGATACAGTCCAAATACTATCGCCGCAAGCCAGACCTCGATCGGTATCTTGTCAAGCCATGTCAGATGGATCCCTTCATGTCCCTTCCAGTGTCCCGCAGAGGCCAGTGTAAAGATAAAGCAGTACAGCCATATCAGGAAGCATACAGCGGTCACGGCGATCAGCTCATATCGCCGCAGGATCACCTGTACCATCAAGGCGTCCATAAAACGCATTCCTCTATGCATCGGATCCATAGAAACTGTGATGGACAGTGTCTTTTCTGCATAAAAATTATATTCAAAGGTCTCCGTATATACAGGTGTAATTGCCTGATCGTAATTGGTCAGCAGCAGATCCTCTCCCTCACGGACCTCGATCGCCCAGATATCGCCTTCGAAATCCCGGACGAACATCTCCGCGTAACTCTCCGTCGGCGGGATCGTAAAGGCCGGTTCAGCTTCCACGAGATAGGTATAGACATGCTCGCCTTCATAATAAGCGGAAGTCTGATAAATATGCCGGTACAGCTGAGAGCCCCCGTCCTGATACACATTATAATCCAGCAAATAGACGATTCCCGCACCGCCGGCAATCGTCAGCACGGTAAATACAATCATCAGGCAAAAGAACAGCACCTTAGCCCAGGTCTTATCAAGCCATTTCTTCATCGCACGTCACTCTCCATCTTGTATCCCTGTCCCCAGACGACCTTCAGATACCGGGGCTCCGCGGGGTTGATCTCGATCTTCTCCCGGATATGCCGGATATGCACGGCGACGGGATTCTCCCCGATACAGTCCTCCTGCCATACCTGCCGGTAGATCTCCGCCGGGGAAAAGACTTTCCCGGCATTCTGCATCAGGAGCTTCAGAATCTCATATTCCCGGGGCGTCAGGCTGACATTATCTCCGTCAACGGTCACCGTCTTCGCGTCATCGTCCAGCAGGATCGTACCGACGGAGATCGCTGTCGTCTTGACAACTCCGGCGCCCAGCTGCAGATATCTCCGCAGCTGGGATTTGACTCTTGCGAGCAGCTCCACCGGGTTAAATGGCTTCGTTACGTAATCGTCTGCTCCGACATTGAGTCCAAGGACCTTGTCCGTGTCCTCCCCTTTCGCCGTCAGCAGGATCACAGGCACATTGCTCGTCTTACGGATCTCCGTCATGGCGGTGATCCCGTCCATGCCGGGCATCATGATATCCATCAGCACCAGATGGATATCTCTCTGTTTCATAACAGCAAGCGCGTCCAGCCCGTTATACGCGGCAAAGACCTGATACCCTTCAGCGCACAGATAGATCGTCAGAGCCGATACGATATCTTTCTCATCATCACAAACTAATATATTATACATGCTGCCTCCGGTAAGATTAATCAAAAGGGGAGTGCTTCCTGTCTGCCGCGCGCTCTCAGCGAGGCGGCGGAGACTCGGTGCTCAACGGGCTTCCATTCTATTTTACAGAAAACCGCGGAAACTGCAATAGGAATATAAGTAAACATGAATAACGGGAACGTAAATGTGTACAGGACTTTTTTGAGCGGGCTTGTCCGTATCCTGCTCCATTCCGTAACGGTTGTGATCGCGCCGAGGATGAAGACGGTCAGATACATGTTGAACGCCATCTCCGCGATGGACCGGACCGCGATCATCAGATCATCGCCAACGACCGCGCCGTACACAGCCAGTACCACATTGCAGACGATCGCAGCGACGGACAGAACGTATGCAGGCATGGTGGACATGGTCAGGTCGAAACACGAAAAACTGCCCTTTGCAGCGCCTTTGATCAGCTCCAGGCCGTAGCGGGAAAAGACCTGCAGCGCCCCTTTGCACCACCGGCTGCGCTGCCGCCAGGACTGCTTGAGGTCGGACGGCTGTTCATCATACAGGACCGCGTCCGGGCAGAAAGCAATACGCCGCCCCTTGACGATTTCATGGGCAGAGAATTCAATATCTTCAACCAGACTGTGAAAAGGCCATGCCCCCATCTCCTCCGCAACTTTACGGCTGAAGAGAAAACCCGTCCCTCCGACAGCGCAGCTCGTTCCGAGCAGGTGTCTGGCATGATTCAGATACCGGCTCTCCCGCAGATACCAGAGCCCGGAACCGGCGCTCAGCCAGTTGTCGCCGTAATTCTTGGAATTCCGGTAGCTTGTGACGATATCATATCCGTCGGAGAAAGTCAGGTTCATCTGTTCAATGAAATCCGGTGTCAGGATATTGTCCGCGTCGAACACAAAATAACCGTCAAAACCTTCCGGGCAGTCCGTCCGGATATGTTTCATCAGAACCTCAAGCGCATAGCCTTTGCCGACCTGGACTTTATTGAAACGTTCATATACTGTAGCTCCGGTAGTCCGAGCAATACGTGCTGTATCATCCGTACAGTTATCCGCCAGGACAAAAATCCGTATCAGTCCGGCGTCATAGGTCTGCGCGTGCAGGCTCGCGATCAGGTCAGCAATGACTGCCTGTTCGTTCCTGGCACAGATCAGTACGGCATAACGGTTTGCTTTAGCCACGCTGTGCGGTTTTGCCCTGCGCAGCCAGACAGCCGGTATGTACAGGAACTGATACGCATAGCATACAAAAAAGACGATCCCGATCAGCCAGTTGACAGTTTTGAGTGTTTCCATACAGAATTCCTTTCCGCACGCCATATTCACTGTGCTGTGCATGGCTATAGTATACGCGTTCAGGCGTTTAAGAAACAAGCAGGCGAATCCTTAAGAATTGATTAAGAGCATAAAAAACCGGGCTTCATACCCTTTTTCGGATACAAAGCCCGGTTCCGGCTGCTTATGATCTGTCAGCCGGCATCTGCCGCCTTAAGCGTTTCTGCGCTTTTTATATACTACCAAAGCACCGGCAAGTACGATCATCGAACTCATAAATACCGCGATCCAGATACCCGCACGACTGTTGTCTCCTGTATTCGGCGATCCGTTTGTCTTAGAAGACTCAGCGGAGGATTCCGGTGCCTTAGAACTTTCAGGCTTGGAAGACTCACTGGATTCCTCGGCCGCGCTTGACTCTTCGGCTGTGCTGGATTCCTCGACCGCGCTGGATTCCTCAGCTGCGCTGGATTCCTCAGAGGCGCTTGATTCCTCCTGTTTCTTCTCCGCGATTGTGACCGTCGAAGTGACTTCACCATCCTCAAAGACTGCTGTCACTTTGTGTTCACCCGCTTCCAGCTTCTCCAGAACCGCGCCTTTCAGCGTGATCACAGTACTGCCCGCTTTGGCCGTATAATCCGTATCCTTGACAAGCTCTGTATCGTCCAGCTTCACCCCTGTAAAGTGTGTAAAGCATTTTTCATCCAGATTGCTGCGCTTTACGACGATCTCATAGTCCGCACCGCTGCCCTTGGTCCAGCTTCCGGCTTCTCCGTCCACGGTGCCTGCGCTGATGACCGTGTACTCGAACGGAACAGCCTTCCACAGATACTTGATCGTGATGTCCTTAACGATCTCATATTCCGATGCGTCATCGCCGACAAGATAGGTCACTCCGTCCCTCTCTACCCCAGCAAATTCCATGTCGTCCGGTGCCTTCATCAGCGCCTCATCCGGTGGAATGATCTTGCCGGCTTCAAGCTTGTAACCGTAATCCACATCGAAGGTATCGACCCAGTCCTCGCCCTTGATACCTTCTCCGACGTCATAAGTGATCGTGACCTTCTTCGGGACGGATTCGGTCTTGGTCGCTCCGCAGTCCGTGCAGGTATAGGTCTTTACACCTTCTGCCTCAGTAGTGGCTTCCTTCGTAACCTTACCGCTGTCCCATTTGTGCTCTTCACTCTCTTTTGCTAAGCAGACTGTGCAGACGTGAGAATGCGTTTCTCCGTCGTCCTCTGTCCACTCGCCCCAGGTATGATCCGTCAGCGGGATCTGCAGGAGAGACATGTCTGTAATCTGCTTGGTGCCTTCTGCGTCTTCAAAAGCCATACCGCAGTCCTCACACTCATAGTGCGGCTTAGAGCCTTCGATCGTGCAGTCCGCCGGAACTTCTTCGGTCATTACAATGCTGTGCTTCTCGACCGGTTCCGTTCTGGTCGCTCCGCAGACCTGGCAAGTGTAGGTCATAACGCCTTCCGCGGTGCCGGTCGCTTCTGTCGTGACGACGCCGTCATCCCAGGAATGCGGCTGTGCTTCTTCGTTGCCGCAGCCTGAACAGATATGGATATGCGTTGCTCCATCCCCGGCATCCGTCCACTCGCCGTACTCGTGCTCATGGAACAGATCAAGAATTCTGACCGGAAGGCTCATGCCCTTGATCTTAGGCGTGATGATAAAGCGGAAAAGAACGATTTTTGTACCGGTATCCTTCCCGTCATCATCCTGCAGACTGAAGGTGATCGGCGAAACGATCGGATCAAACTGCGCCGCCTGTGTCAGTGTGCCGCGAATATGCCATGCGTCCCCTTCTGCATCATACTCAAATGTCAGACCATCCGGCAGTCCGCCCGCTATCAGACCCGTCACGTGACTGACTCCGGAAGGCTGCGGTCTTGCGCTCTCCTGTACGTAATAATCAAAAGTGATGTCCACTTCCTCGCCTTCAGTAAGCGCAAATGAGGTTCCTTCCACCACTTCTCCGTTCTTCAGGCATCCCGTAACAACAACATTCTCCTGCGGAGTCGGGATCGGATTCGTGTTGGAATAGGAGTAGCTGACAGTGATCGGACCGTCGCCCGGCGCCATCTCGGCTGTAGCCTGACGTCCGTTTCCGATATATCCTATGAATTTTCCGTCCGAATTAAGCGCCCACTTGACCTTATCACTTGTCCGCGTCAGTGTTATTTTGACCGTAAGGGTGTCGGACTTGATCTTGTCTCCGGCACTGATGCTGCCCCAGTCAATATCGGAAACCTTGACCCGAGCATCATCTGTATACAGATCTGCCGCTTCAGGGGCAATATCTCCGACATGCAGATCCTCCAGTCCGTAAATGGTGACTTCCGAAATTTCGGTATCATCCGGCACATCCAGCACTGTTACATGATATAATCCGCTTCGTAATGTTTCAGTACCGTCATTTGCTTCATAATCATATTCCACACGGTAGTATCCCGCGTCTTCGTCGACCACATTCTGTGCGACAAGATCACCGGTCCCGATCTCCGTACCGATATGCGCATCCGGCTCGATCAGCTGGTTGACATCACTTGAATCTGTTCCATAGTACCAGCGTACCGCACTCTTGATCTGTTTGATATCCGCCGTAATAGTCCCGCCCGGAATGATGTGGTTAAAGCTGTTGCTCTTCCACCAGGTCACCTCTGTCACGGTCCCCTCTGTCTCAATACCACCGCCGGTAACCGGAGGCATTACTATCGCGGCGCTTGTGGTCTTCTGTCCTGAGCCATTGCTGAAATGGCAGACATAACGTTTACGGATGGATTCAACCTTCACATCAAGAGTTGCCTCTCCGGTGCTGTTGTCAAAGTTACCGTCCAGCATCTCGCTGATCGGGTAAACGCATTCCCAGATCGCACCGGCTGCATTGTCCGCTTGCGCGCTGAGCGTAACCGTTGAGTCTATCGCGCCTGTTTTGTTTCCCGGATTCTTGACGATCTCGATATCCGTCTCTGTCAGCTGTACCGTGAAGGCATTTCTGTATGTCATCGTCAGCGACGGATCGTTCTCCGAATTATACAGGATATCAGCCCATCTGACCGAAACAAGGAAACTGTCTCCCATATTGAGACCGTCCGGAAGCAGGTCTTTCAGATTGAAAGAAAGCTTCATGTGTTCGTAATCGACCATAGCAGACTGGCTCAGGCGTTTCTCGACCGCCGTCGTCTCTCCGCCCTCAGAAACAGTCATTCCGCCGATACTGATGGCTGATGTGATGCCAAGCTCCTTACTGGACTGTGCAAGCGCGCCGAAATAATGGATCAATCCATTGCCCTTGGTCTGATTATAAGGGATCTCCCCTGCCGGCCAGTACGGTATGATGTCCGCGCTGAGAATCACATCGGATGTACCGTCCCATTCAATCGAATCGCCGACTTCCGCTCCGTACGTTTCGTTGTACAGATCGATCAGTTTATGCTTCTTGGGAGTCACTTCGACTTTGTGGTCATCTTTTTCAATTTCTGTGTTTTCACTGTCAATGTAGGAATCTTCGACACCGACACCGCCGTACCACCCGTCGACATAGATCGGGCAGATACTAAGCAGACTGCCGCCAAAGAGCACTCTATCATTACTGAAGTACTCACGGATCACCGGAATCAGTATTTTACTGTTCTTATGTGTTTCAAAAATACCGCCGCGGATAATGATCTCCGCTTCCGAATTATGGCTGTGGCCGAGCGCGCCTGCGCAGCTCAGGCCTTCAATATAACCGTTATTGATGACGATCCTGCCGCCCTCCGCTTTAATAGCCGCGTTTGTTTTCATTTCCCAGCCGAACCGGTTATCCTCGTTCGTCATTTCCAGTTTGCTGAAGCCGCGGCCCTGGACGATGCCTCCGTTGATGATGGCCTCTCCATTGTACACTTTAATTCCTGAACCGTTGATGATCTTGTCGACATCACCGTCATGGCGGACATTAAAACCGACAAAGTTCTGAGTGCCTGAGCTGAACATCGAAAGTGTTTCCTCAAACCAGCCCTCTTCGACACTGTAACCCGTATACTGGGATTTCTTCCGGCCGGCTGTGATCTTGCCGCCGTTGAAGATCAGCTTCCCGCCGTTTACAGCGATGATATCCCTGTACAGGACCTCATCATTATAAAAAGCCGCACGATGCGATCCGGCTGTTCCTCTGACCCATTTTCCGATGTAGCCGTTTGCTACAAGCTCGCCTTTATTCGACCCTGACGAATCGTTGACGATCAGAGTGGCGCCGGAATAGATCTTGATCATGGTGAACGTCCTGCCGTCCAGATCCTTTTCCTGCTTGATATGCAGATCATATCCGTTCAGATCCAGAGTTTTGACACCGCTGCCAAGCTCACACCATTCCGTAGCTGCTGTTGTCATACTGTAATCGGCGTGATCGTCCAGCTTGATGCTGACGTCGCCCTCGCCCTCCAGCAGCTCCTTGATATATGCCGCATCATGAGTCTCGATGACTCCGGCTGCATGGACTTCTGTCCTGCCGGTAAACGGAACGAGGCCAAGGATCATCGCTGCCGCGAGCAGCAGGCCTATAAGTTTCCTGGCAATTTTCATGATACTGTTACCCTCCGTTTCTGGTCCTGTCGTCTTCATGAACGACCAGTCCCAATGTTTTAGCATTGACCGCAAGATCGATGCGGTTCTTGTATCCTGTCTTGTTCAGCATATTCTCTATATGCCGCTTGACCGTATGCGGCGAGATATGAAGATTCTCCGCGATCTCATCGTTCGTCAGATTCCGGGTCAGTTCCCGCAGCACATCCAGCTCACGTTCAGACAGATCTGTTTTGGTCACCTCTCCGAAGTCCGGATTCGGTACTGTCCCGGGGTAGACCGATTCACCGTTCATCGTGCGGTCCATTACCTCCGAAAGAGGTATATCAGAATACTCCTTGAACCAGAAGCTCTCAATGCCTGCCTCTCTTGCCTTGTCGATCCAGCTTGTTTCCGCCATCGAAGTGGTCAGGATGATCCGGATCCCAGGATTATTGCTCTTGATGGTACGGGCACAGGTCAGTCCGTCAAGTCCGTGTTTCATCATAATATCCATGATCACGAGATCGACCGGGTGCTCCGCGCACCACACGACCGCCTGTTCCGCGTTGGAAAGGGATGCGGCAAGTTCGTATTTCTTATTCATCTGAACATGTATCTCAAAAAAGCTTCTTGCCACATACTGATCGTCCACGACCAGTACTCGCGTCTTGCCGTCCAAGAGGCATCACCACTCTTTCATTTATCTCATCAAAAAACGGAATCATGTATCCGGAAGAGTAAACTCCCCCATCTTTATACCTACTACAGGTATTATACATAATTCCGTCAAAACATTACATCAGCCATTCGGCCCATTTTTACAGCACCGATCCGTTTATATTCCCAAGTTCAATGATCAGCTGCATCTCCGGTCCGGTCTCGGTCCGCATCATTCCTCCGTGCTTCTCTACAAGGTTACGCAGGGACATAAGCCCTCCGCCCTCACGGACCGGCCCATCCGGCTTCCGTCCGTTGCTCTTGAGGATGAAAGCGACCGTCCCTTTTTCCTCAGTGATACTGACCGCCAGCCTGTTGCCGTCTGCGTGTTTCACAGTATTGGTCGCAGCTTCACTGATTGCGGAAGCAAGGATGCCGCGGTACGGCTCCGCTGAGGGAATGATGCCGGAAATAACGACCTCCACGCCGATCACCTTCGCCATTTCGATGGATTCAGTAAGGGGATCGACCTCCGTATCGTCTTCCTCGTACTCTCTAAGAAGATAGGTATTCGTATTCCGGACGGCCTGCAGAAGCAATTCCTCATCGATAGACGCCGGATTCTTCAGATAATGCCGGATCTCAAGCAGCATGCTGCCGACCTCGTTATGTACCGCCATCCTTGCCGTCAGCATCTCCTGCGCCACGATCATACGGTCAGCCTGCCGGTTATAGATACTGAGCCGCATATTGATATCTCTGAGTTTTTCGTTCATCTCAGCCAGTTCCGCCGTGATCGCAGCCTGATGCGTGATATCTGAAGCTGTGACCTGAGTATAGTTCTCCCCATTTGTCTCCAGCTCTTCGGATGAGATCTGCCAGACTCCGGCACCGTCGGGAAGTGTCAGCTGGAACGAGGAATTCGACCCGGTCGTATGTGTCCCGCCGGCAGCTTCACGGAAAACATTGATGTCTGAAAGCCTTTTTCCGGTAAGCCTGCGCGCAAGGTTGTTCATCGTCCGATTAAACAGCACCACCGTCCCTTCCGGCTGTGCGATCGCGATACCGGCGGGAAGCAGATCCATCGTTTCCTTAATGCTGTCCGCTGTCAGATGTTTCTTCCTGTATGCGTGATACTCCCGGAACGCGGCGATCACGATCAATATACTGATCGCCTCATACAGCGCTATTGCCGATGCGGGGACGGTCTCTCCGTATCTGCTGACCAGATCCGACAGAAATTCAGATCTGTAAGTATAGGCCTTGTAATTCTTCCATATAAGGATCAGAAACGGAAGATAGATCAAAACAAATGTGAGACTGAAATGCACTGAGTACAGCAGTTTGATCCTGGTACTTCTTCTGTCGCGAAGCGATGCGAGCACAAGCGCCATCTGCATTGTCAATAAAAGCAATGCTGCCGCTGCCAGAGGTTCATATAGAGTCTGTCTGACAAGCTGTTCCAGATTCATGCGGATATGCCTCCTTCCTCTGCGAGAACGCTGATATAAACTATATCTTCGTCTCTTCGGACAGATACAGGTAGACTGATGCCTCCGGGGTCCGGAATCTGCTCGATCTGCAAGGCCAGACAGAGTATCCCGTTCCTCCATGTCACCATCATGGCTGTCGTTCTGCCGGGAAGCTGTTCCACAAGGATCTCAAAAGCATCATAGAGTGCAATGATCCGTTCTGACGGATACTGCCTCCCTTCGCTCTCTGCGACCGTTGTCTGAAGGCCTGCCAGTGTCAGATAGACAGCAGATTCCTGCAGCGCATACACAAGCTCCGCGGAATTGATCATACTGCTCTCCGATGCCAGCAGAAGCATATTGGTCTTTCTTTTGACATATGCATTCAAGACACCGATTTGTGCGATCCTGTCCCTGAAATCATCTGTACCGGGCACTGCCTGGTCCAGCAGCTCCGCGATCCGTTTCTGACACGGGTAGAGTTCCGCGGCTATTTCGTGATAGATATGATGGCGCGACTGCAGATAAGCTTCTCTTTCTTTCTGCTCGGTCTCGGCACGGATCAGGTCGTTTTCCTGCTCTATCAGTTCGTTGGCCTTGCGCAGATCCTCCTGTGCTCTGTGGATTTCGCTCTCATCTTCGATCCAGAATGCGTATCCTCCCCGGATCTCAATGCCGCAAAGCTTCTGATCCGGCGTGAGCGCAGCCGGTCCGTTCACAGCCAGTTCCAGCTT
The DNA here is from genome assembly GCA_017441925.1 of Bacillota bacterium. Classification (GTDB taxonomy): domain Bacteria; phylum Bacillota; class Clostridia; order Lachnospirales; family Bianqueaceae; genus RUG12817. The sequence continues at coordinate 141,331 of JAFRUE010000008.1, read as the reverse complement.
TTTCCGGTCAGCGGCAAATGCTGTCCGCGAATGATAGACCGGCCGGTATTCCAGATCTGTGATCATGGCAGGCATCCGGAGATTGCCGAAAAAGCCCGGATAATTCTCGTTATAAGGGATCAGACGGCTGCGGATACAGACCTCGATAATCCCAAGCATACAGAAAATATCGGTCTCCGGTATGCCGTACATTCTGTATCCGTGTGTTAAGGATCTGTCTATGACAAGGAGATTCAGCAGTACGATTGCGAACCATATTATGACGATACCTATCAGTCCCCGGATCACGCCTGTGGGTCTTCGGCTTATCTCACGGTACAGCAGCGCGAGCCCTGCCACGGTAATGGTGATCATCCAGACATAGAGCAGATAGAAGCCGATACCGTACGTATATGTCCCTGTCGCGACAACAAACTGTGACAACTCTACAGACGGCTTGTAGATCAGATTGTGCAGATCATTGGTTATGACCATGACCGACAGAACAACAGCCGGTATCAGGAGCAGTGTTTCATTCCACCGGCCGGGCTGCTCCCCTCTGTGAATGCGGATACAGATCATCAGGAACAACGCCGGTATCATCATCTGCGGAACTCTGTAGGTATAGATAAAATACCGTGTCACGACAATGCCCTGCGCGATATTATACCGGAAAATCCGTACAAGCATATAGGCAAGCATCCATCCGGCGATCCAGATCATATATTCTCTGACTTTTGAGACCAGTATCCGCATGCGCAGCGACTGCTGCCAGAAAAGCAGCAGTCCGATAAAGATCATATCGTGCATACACGCCATGATAACGTCGATCACAGGCTTATCTGTCCGCGTCAGCAGATTCATGAACCCCGCAAGCAGCAGGAAGCCGATAAAGATCCACGTGTTTTTCTTCAGACTTGTGTTCGTCATATACAAAGCCTCTTCAGAATCATCTGTTGGTATTCCTATATTATAAAGCCCCTCCCTGCCGGCTGTCCGGCAGGAAGGGGTACGTATTACTCCGACTGTTCTTATCTGTCCTTCATGAGATCCCAAAGCTGCGGGCTTGGGGACGGGATCACGGTCGTCGTGATGAGCTTGGCCGCAACGCGCGGATCCGCGGCCGCTGTATCGACGGCTGCCTGTACCGCCGCGACCTCTCCGACATAGATGACATAGCCTTTGCCGCCCAGATGGCTTGCAAGCCCCAGGCGTACAAGCTCTGTCTCAGCCGCCTTCACGCCCTGATCCGCCGCGACGATTGCGGACGCTGCCGTCCAGGTCTCCACGATGCCCATCGCGTTTACCTGTCTGTAGGGGAATTCCTGAGTCAGCGCGTCAAAGACGGCATCCGCGGGATTGCCCAGCATAAACGTATCCACGAGGGATTCCCCCGCGGTCTGCGCGGCCCGCTCCAGAGCCGCCGTTACAGCCGATATGCTGCCCCGGATGATTACAATGAATTTACCCGGGCAGGTCGGCTGCGCCGTTACATATTCCACGCTGGCCGTTTTGACCAGCTGGTCCGCTGCTTCATAACCGTGCGCGATACTGGAGAGCTCCAGCATCCCCAGTGCGCGGTATCCGTCCTCCGCCTTCATCTGTTACTCCTTGACGACGATTTCATCCGGACTGTCGATGACGCCGACGATCGCGGCATCGATCGAAGCAGCCTCGCTGCCGGAAAGCATTCTCGCGGCGCTTCCGACAGAGACCAGTACATAATCGCCGATACCGGCGCCTGCCTGATCCACGGCCACAAGCCGCTGCACATCACTGTGCATCACGGGCAGAGGCTCTACGATCATGAACTTGCTTCCGATCAGGTTGCTGTTCTTCCGTGTGGACACGACCGTCCCTATAACTTTCGCGATAATCACTTACAGATCTCCTTCCAGACTATAAAAACCACACTCACCCGCAGACGATGGGGAGCATATCCCCCTGGCGGATTCCCAAAGCATTCGCTTCATCCGTGTCGATGTGCATTTCCAGCGTAAAAGAAGGATCCACCCGTACCGGAACGTTCTCGAGCAGTCCGCCTCTCTCTGAAGGCGCCTGTACGCTTACCACCTGACCGTCATGCACGCCGAAACGTCTCGCGTCATCCGGCGACATGTGGATGTGGCGTTGTGCAACGATGCACCCCTGCTCCAGCGATACGGCTCCCTTAGGTCCCACAAGGATGATCGGCGCTGAGCCGTCCAGATCTCCGGACAGACGGACAGGCGCGTTTACGCCGAGCCGGATGCCGTCCGTAGCCGAGATCTCGACCTGCGTCTGCTTGCGCAGCGGACCGAGCACACGGACATTTTCGATCGGACGCAGCTTCAGCCCGATGATCGTAAGCGTTTCTTTAGACGCAAACTGACCGCCCATCAGTTCTTTGAGGGGCGTCAGTTCCGATCCAGGTCCGAACAGGATGTCCATATCCTTGCGGCAGAGGTGGATATGTCTCGCGGACACACCAACCTTCACGCATTTGGCGGGATCCGCGGCCGATACACTGCGGCCTCCCAGCTGTTCCAGAATGCGGGCTGTGATTTCCTTTACCAGAGCCTCATTCTGCAATTGAATCACCTATCCTTCTGCGGATGGATCAATCCAGATGAGGAAGGATCTTCTCGACGTCTCCGTGCGGGCTCGGGATCACGTGAACCGCAATGATCTCGCCCAGATTCTGTGAAGCGGCAGCGCCGGCTTCAGTAGCGGCCTTGACAGCGCCGACATCTCCGCGGATCATGACCGTAACCAGTCCGGATCCGATCTTCTCGGTGCCTGCAAGCTTAACGTTCGCAGCCTTGACCATAGCATCCGCGGCCTCGATCGCCGCAACCAGTCCTCTTGTCTCAATGAGTCCCAGAGCTTCCATATTCTTAATCCTCCTCAAAATTGAAGTGATACTTACTCTTGCTGATTTCGATCTGTTTCATGATCTCCGGATGCGGATTGGGGATCACCGCGTAAGCGGCGACCGTCCGGATGCAGGTCTCTCTGGCCGCGTCGATAGCCGCCTGTACAGCCGATACCTCACCCGTGATCACGATGGAAACAAGCCAGCCGCCGAGTTTTTTCTCCCACGTCAGCATTTTGACGTCCGCGGCTTTAAGCATGGCATCGACGGCTGCCACCGCCGGTACGTATCCCTGCAGTTCAAAAATACCGATAGCCTGCACAGCAGCCGCCTCCTTTCATGCTTCTTGGTTTCCTTTTCTGCCGGTCTGTCCGTCTCCGTTATACCGATCAGTCGAGCGTGGGAAGAATCTTCTCTACGTCGTTGTGCGGTCTCGGGATCACATGGACAGCGATGATCTCGCCCAGATTCTGCGCGGCGCTTGCACCGGCCTCGGTAGCGGCCTTAACGGCTCCGACGTCTCCGCGGACCATAACGGTGACCAGTCCGGATCCGATCTTCTCGGTTCCGACGAGCGTAACGTTGGCGGCCTTGACCATGGCATCTGCTGCCTCGATTGCTGCTACCAGTCCTCTGGTCTCGATCATTCCTAATGCCTGTAACATGATGTTTTCCTCCTTCAAAGGTATAAAATATATGATTTTTTAATTTGAAAACTGTTTTGCGATCAGACTTCCATCGGCTTGTACTTGCCGAGGCAGCTGATGTCGAGCATGGCTTCCGTCTGCTCGTCCGGCCTTGCGATGATGTGCTTCTGATAGACCTCGCTGACCTTGTTGGCTGCTTCCTCCGCAGCCGCCATGGCCGCTTTGACGTCCTCCACGGATCCGCGGAACTTGATCGATACAAGCAGTGGCACCCGATACTTATCCGGGTTGACCGGCTTGTTCTTGTCCATGGCCTCGATCCGCACATTACCGGCTTTGCATCCCGCGTCGCCGGCTACATACGCCGCCGTCATTCCCATAACTTCCAGGATTCCCGCCGCGTCCATGCCGCGCCGCCTTACTTCGCGATATACGCGACTTTAAGACCGAGCTGCTTGATGTTGACGTCCATGGCCTCGTTCATCTGCTCCAGCGGGAACTCGTGTGTGACCATGTCCTCGATCGGAAGTCCGATCCCTACAGCCCTGCGCAGGAAATCCATCGTAATCGGGTAATCGCTGACTTTGTAGGTCCAGGAGCCGATCGCCGTGATCTCTTTGTTGCAGATATCCTGATGCGGGTTGATCGTGCAGTTGCCGTTGTCGGTGAAGAAGCCCATCTCGCACATGCCACCGCCACGCTTGACCATCTTCCACGCGCCTGCCGCTGCGGAAGGCGCTCCGGTGCACTGGAACACGAAATCGGCTCCGCGTCCGCCGGTGACTTCCTTAATGCGGCGCATCTCTTCGTCAAAGTCCTTATAGTTCTTGAAATTGACGGTATACTTGGCACCGTAGCGCTTGGACATCTGCAGACGCTTCTCGTCTCCGTCCACGACGATGATGTTCTCAACGCCCATGGTGCGGACAGCCGCGACCATCATCATACCGATGGGGCCTACGCCCTGGATCAGTACATTGGAGTTGAAGGTGATCAGACCGGTTGCCTTGGCTCTCTCGAGCGCGTGCGTGATAACCGCCGCGGGCTCGATCAGCAGACGCATCTTCAGGCTCATGTCGTTGACCTTGAAGAAGGTGGAGCCGGGACGGATCACCAGGTAATCCGAGAACCAGCCGTTAAAATGATAGTGGTCATCCGACGGCATCAGTCCGTAAATTCCGGAATTCTCGCACAGGTTGTCGCGGTCTCTCATGTTGAGGCACGCGTCGCAGTGTCCGCAGGGGATCGTGCAGGTAACGATCTTATCGCCGACCTGCAGCGGTTTGCCCGTTGTGTCCTGTGTGATGTTCTTGCCCATCTTGACGATCGTACCGCTTCCCTCATGGCCCAGGACCACCGGGATCAGCCCGAACGGATCGTTCTTGTACTCATGAACGTCGGTGCCGCAGACTCCGCAGCCCTCGACCTTGACGAGCATCTCGTTATCCCCGATCTCCGGGATGTCGAATTCCTTCAGCTCGATCTTGCGCTTCTCCGTCATCATCGCGACGCGGGCGCGCTTCGGGATCTGGTACTGACTTGCGGCGGGGCTTGCCGCAGCGGACGCTGCTGGAGCGCCGACTGTCTTTCTGCCCTGCATTTCTGCCAGAACTTTGGCCACGATCTGCTGAATCGCTTCCTGATTGTACTCCATCCTTCCAGCTCCTCTCTGGCTCAATTTATTGAAACTGTCTGTTTTATCGGATACAGAACGCGTCCGTCATCACGCAGCGGCGTGATTTGGTGAAAGTGCGGGCGGACGTGAGGCCTTCGCCAGTGCGGCTCGCGATCGTGAAAGTCGGGAAACCCTCGCCTCCCATGCCGAGCGCCGCGTAGGACGGGCCGTTCTTGACGAAGATCGCCGTGTCGATCATCTGGCCGAATTTCGTCAGGTTGTCGATATTCTTGGAATGCATGTGCGCGGAGTGACGGTTGCCGTGCTCAAGCCGCACGCCCATCTCCATGGCCTCCTGCGCATTCTTCGCGCGGACAATGCCCAGGATCGGCATCATCAGCTCTGTCTGCACCAGGATATGATCCTCCGGCGCCTCAAAGATGATGCAGCGGATGCTCGGATCCGCGTCGATGCCGAGCGCTCTCAGGAACTTGTATGCATCCCTTCCGACCCAGTCGCGGGATACGGTCATCTTACCGCTCTTATTGGGGACGACTGCCATCTCGGCAAGCTTCGCGATCTTGTCCTGATCTCTCAGGAGATACGCGCCGTTCTTCTGCATCTCGTCGATCAGCTCGTCCGCAATGCTCGCTACGGCTACGACTTCCTTCTCCGCGATGCAAGGCAGGTTGTTGTCCAGCGTGCAGCCGTTGATGATCGCCTCCGCCGCGTGCGGGATGTCCGCCGTCTCATCGACGACTACCGGCGGATTGCCCGCGCCGGCGCCGATTGCGCGTTTGCCGGAGCTAAGAACCGCCGTTACGACTCCCGGGCCGCCCGTCGCGACGAGCAGCGGAATGTCCGGGCTCTTATACATGACCGAAGCTGTCTCCAGCGTCGGGACTTTCACAGTTGCCGCGATATTGGCAGGACCTCCTGCCATGATCGAAGCCTTGTTGACAAGCGATACCGCGAAGCTCGAAACACCGATCGCGCTCGGATGCGGATTGAAGACGACGGTATTGCCCGCCGCGACCATTCCGATCGAATTGCAGAGGACGGTTTCGCTGGGGTTCGTCGAGGGCGTGATCGCTCCGATGACGCCGAAAGGTCCCTGCTCCACAAGCGTCAGTCCCCTGTCGCCGGACCATGCGATCGTCGACAGATCTTCCGTGCCCGGAGTCTTCTCCGCGACCAGACGGTGCTTGATGATCTTATCCCCGACACGGCCCATGCCTGTCTCCGCGACGCCCATCTCCGCGAGCGGCTGCAGATTCTCGAGGGTCAGCTTCCGGATATTGCTGATGATCTTCTCGCGGAACTCAAGCGGCATGCGGCGGATCTCCTTCTGCGCGCGTACCGAAGCCGCGATTGCTTCTTCCATTGTATCATAGATGCCGGTCTCCTCCTGCTCGGAGGGACGGAATGCATCCATGCTGGCCAGTACAGAACGGACGATTTCTTCCAGTTCCTTCTCAGATACTGCCAATGTTGCACCTCCCGTACTTTAACGGTCTTTATAGCTCCTGCATGCGGAGGAAAAGCTCTCCTCCCACATCTCCCATCATCGTATCATTCTCAGCCGTCGAACCGCTGACGCCGAGCCCGCCCAGGATATTGCCATCTCGGTCCTTAAGCGGAACTCCGCCGCCGAAGATCACGATCCGTCCCTGATTGGTATTCTGCAGTCCGTACAGGCTGCCCCCGGGAGCGCACAGCGCGGTAAGCTCCTTTGTCGGCATCTGCAGGGAAACCGCAGTCCAGGCTTTATTAACGGCTATATCATAGCTTGCAATGTAGGCACCGTCCATGACATCGACCGATACCGGCCTGCCCTCCCGGCTGCATACCGCGACCACCAGGGACAGACCGCGAGCGGCCGCTTCGTTCTCAAGCGCCTGCATGAAGATCTTTATATTCGCGAGGGACATCGGATTAACAGCGTTCCGGCCTTTGCGGACGTCCGCGCCGGCACCGCTGCTCTGCGCATCCGCCGTCCGGATGCCTTCCCTGCGGATCGTGTCGAGATACATCGACGCTGCCCAGAGATAATCCGACAAACGGTTCAGATACCTGCGCTGCAGCGCGGATTCTTTAGATCCGACCGCGATATCGGCGCGGATATAGATCCGCTCGGCACGTCTTGCCACCGCGCGGGCCTGCATCAGCAGCGCTGCTGTCCGGCAGCTCATCACGGCCTTGTCCGGGTCGAAGTCCTGGTGGTAAACCGCATAGGAATCGGTCTTTTCTTCGAGAAAAGCGACCGGTCCGTCACCGAGGGACTCGCCTCTTGCAGTCTCTCCGCGAAGATACTTAAGGATCCGGATCAGGTGACCGGTCACTTCCGCAAGATCCTGTGCCAGACCGTCACCGGCCGGGACAAACATCCTTGCGACGCCGATAGCGCTCTCTGTTTCCTCCAGCGCGCCGATCAGCTCGATCCGGCTGTTCGTCTTGGGGACATGCCGTCCGCCGAGAGAAGTCTGTCCGCCGTCTCCGTTTTTCGTATAGATCTGATCCTGCACAGAAACCGCTCACCTCCCTCTGTCCGGACTCCGTCCCTCCAGGGACTGTGTTCTATCAGTGATTCAGCTCCGCGAGGATCCTCTTGGTGATCTCAGCCACCATGTCATCGCTGGCTGCCGCCGGCTTAGCCGCGCCTGTGCTGCAAGATCCGCCGCAGCTGCCGCAGCCGCCGACACTGCTCTTATGATTCAGCGCGTGGCATCCGCCGTTGATGTTCTGGCAGAGGTTCGCGGGATGCTTGCCGGTCATGCCGAGTTTGCGGCGGATATCGTACAGACGCTGTACCTGCTCTTCAGAGAACTCCTGCGGTCCGCCGAGCTGGTTGGAGAGCAGCAGAAGCTGCGCGTAGAAGTCAACAGCTTCCATCTTGTAATACGCGTTCAGCAGGGAATCGCTGAAGGTCAGCGCTCCGTGATTCTCGAGCAGTACCGCGTCAAAATGCTCCAGGAAAGGCTCTACCGCGTCCGGGATCTCATCCGTTGACGGTGTGCCATACTTCGCGATCGGTACACAGCCCAGAGAAATGACCGCCTCCGGCATGATCGGCTGTGTCAGCGGAATGCCCGCGATCGCGAATGCAGTCGCGTGTACGGGATGCGCATGTACGACGGACTTAACGTCGGGACGCAGCTTGTAGACGCGGAGATGCATCTTGATCTCGGAAGACGGACGATACGGCGGATGAGAAGAAAGCACCTTGCCGTTCTCATCGACTTTGCAGATCATATCCATGGTCATAAATCCCTTGGAAATGCCTGTCGGCGTGCAAAGGATCTCATGATCGTTCAGCTTTACGCTGATATTGCCATCATTGGCGGCAACCATACCGCGGTTGTAGATGCGGCGGCCGATATCCAGTATCTGTTTTTTGATCTCATATTCACTGGCCATCAAAAGAACCTCCTGATGTGAATTAAGGAAATCCAACGCTTAATCTGTCTGTTTCTGTCCGTTTCCGTGGGATTTTCTTTGTTTTGGGTTCATCATATCAAAAAGCCGCAGCCTTGTCAAGGATTTTTCAGAGAAAACACAAGGCTTTTTGCAATTTCTCCGTCCTGTTTTTCCGCCGGCAAAGGCTCGTGTTGTTTTCGTTTGATTTCTGATGAATCGGATATACTTTGACAGAGGAGCAACGGAGCCAAACTGCCTCCACCCTCTCCGTTGGGCTGTGGAGATCTGTCCCTCGGTCCGGGAGATCCGTCCCCGAAATTTCGCCGGAAGCCAATTAGCAGAAAATCCAACAGATTTCACTGTTTTTTCTGCCTGAAGGCGTATTTGGCACTCAGATTATGAATGCAAAAGCAAACTAAAAGTCAGACTTTCGTGCTTCATAGTGAACTTAAGCCCCTTTCTGTCAGTAATATCCTCAACAAATGGAGTTCTTGCCGATGAAACGAACACAAAAAGCAGAAAAGCTCAAGATTAACACGACTTTTTCTGCTTCAGTCCAGAAGGGACAGTTCTGCACGACGACATAATGACATAACGACACAACGGCCGGTCGACACAGCGACCAGCCGGTCGACCAGCCCAAAAAAGGACCGTGAAAAGCCTTCGCTTTCCACGGTCTCTTATCCTGTCCGGTTCACTCCTTAGGCGTAGACCAGTTTCACGCCGGCGTTCGCGAGTGTCCGTTCGACCTGCTCCGGCAGCTGTTCATCCGTCACCAGAACGTCGATGTCCGCAAGCGACAGCGTCCGCACAAAGGACCGCTTACCGAACTTGGTGTGATCGGCCACAACGATCACCTGACGCGCGTTTTCGCACATTTTGCGCTTGATCACAGCCTCCTGCTCGTGCGGTTCAAAGGTGCCCTCCGCCAGATCCATCGCCTTGCAGCCGAGGATCGCGACATTGACGTAATAATGCTTGAGCGCGTCCTCCGTCACATTGCCCACAAGCGACATGATGCCTGGCCGGAGTGTTCCTCCGGTCACAATGATGTTCATGTTTTCCTGGAAGGCGACCTCCTGTGGGATTCTGACCGAGTTTGTGATCATCGTGATGCTGGATCTGTTTTTCAGCTCACGGACCGCGAACATGGCTGTTGTGCTTGAATCAACCATTAAAGTGTCCCCGTCCTCGATCATCTCAGCAACTTTCAGCGCGATCCTGCGCTTACCCTCGACATTCTGCGTCTCGCGGACGCGGAACGAGAAGTCATACGTCCCGCTCGTCTGCGTGAGGACCGCTCCGCCGTAGGTCCGCGTCACCAGACCGTCTTTTTCGAGCTTCTCGAGATCCCGGCGGATCGTCTCCTCGGTAACATTGTATTCTTTCGCCAGATCCCCGACCCGTACGCTCGTATCCTTCTGGATACGCTCCAGGATCAGGTTACGGCGGTCCATCGCCAGCATTTCCATCTGTCAGCCCTCCTGCTTATAAGCTGCCCGCGGCCGCCCGCAGGCAGTCCGCGCAACTGTCCGAATAACCGTTATCCTCTTACGGCTGATACTCACCCATCGGGAAGGACGCGGCAATCATGTTCCTGCCGTCCTTTAGGCTGTCCAGACGTCCGAGCCCCTTCATCTGCATCAGCACGGATCCGCAGACCGCGGCTTCCACCGGTCCGGTCACAAGCTTGATCCCGCTCTCCTTGGCGATCTTCTCGCAGAGGAAAGCGTCCTGGATGCCGCCGCCGACCATGTGGATATCCGTCGCCGTGCGGCCCGTCAGCTTCTCCAGATTGCGCGCGTGGACGCCGATCTTGCGGGACAGTCCGTTATAGGCCGCGACCGCGATCTCTCCGATCGTCTCGGGTCTGCCCTGTCCATGGGCCTCGCAATAATCCTGCACCGCCGTCACCATATTGAGCGGAGCGGTGAAAACATCCTCGTCCGGATCGATCGTATAGTCCTGTTTCTCCGCAGCCCGGGCAGCCGCGATGATCTCCGGATACCCAAGGGCCGGATCGGTCTCGTTCCATTTTTTCTTAAGCTGCTGGTTGATCCAGAGGCCTGTAATGTTCTTCAGGAAACGGATCGTGCCCTCCACGCCGCCTTCATTCGTGAAATTGCTCTTGTAGGAATCCTCGGTGATAACGGGCTGGGGCAGTTCCATGCCGATCAGAGCCCAGGTGCCGCTTGACAGGAAGATGCTGTCCTCGCCGGCCAGAGGCGTTCCGCAGACCGCAGAAGCCGTATCATGGGATCCGACCGCGATGACCGGAATCTTAGGCATGCCCGTCTCCTCGCAGACCGCGTCGGTCAGCGTCCCGATAACTGTCCCCGGCTGTACCATCGGTGCAAAAAGGCTGCGCGGGATGCCGATGAAGTCCAGAATCTTCTCGGAGAAGTCTCTTTTCTTCGCGTCAAGCAGCATGCCCGTAGAAGCAATCGAATACTCGCAGACTTTCTCCCCTGTCAGGAAATACGCGAACAGATCCGGCATAAACAGGACGTTCTCGGCATTTTCGACGACATAGGGCCGGTACTTTTTATCATAATAGAGCTGATACATCGTATTGAAATCCAGGTTCTGAATGCCCGCGATCTTGTATATCTCCTCAAAATCCCAGGCCTCACAGACTTCCTTCAGGGCTTTCGCGTTCTTCGGATCGCGGTAGCAGACCGGGTTGGACAGCAGCTGTCCGTTATGATCGATATAACCGTAATCCACGCCCCAGGTGTCGATGCCGATCGCCTCCGCCTGCACGTCCATACGCGCGGCTTTCTTGAGGCCCTGCTTCATCTCATGGAAAAGCCTCGGAAAATCCCAGTAAAAATGTCCGTTCATCCAGACCGGCTCGTTGGGGAAGCGGTGGATCTCCTCGAGAGCGATCTTACCCTCCTCTACCCGGGCCAGCATCAGTCTGCCGGACGAAGCTCCAAAATCAAACGCGAGATATGCACCATGTTGTTTCATCATCACGCCTCCATGTTGTTTTGATTTGTTTTATGTTGATTTGATTGTAACATAGCCCCCACAGAAATGCAAGTGTTCAGAAAAAAAGATCGGCAGCCGCCTACTGCCGCAACAAAAACGGCCCGCAGGTAATCCCGCAGGCCATTTCACACCTTGCATACTTTTTTTCCGATATTATAAAACTCCGTTGTAAAACAGATACACATCCTCCAGTGATATCCTGTTCTTTACTGTAACGGCATCCTCCGGATGTCTGTCCCCGACAAAACGTGCCAGAATCCCTTCCGCCGTTGTCTCGATACGGCTCACCTCGTATTGCTTCTGCAATTCGGGCAGCTCAGATGGCTCGCAGATCCGCTCCCATACCTTTCCCTGTAATCCGTCGATCAGTGCAGCCGGTGTCCCTTGCTGAATCAGCCTGCCATGAGAAAGGATCAGAATATAGTCCGCAATACTCTCCAGATCACTGACAATATGCGTTGCCATCAGGACAATTTTATTCTCCGCCGTTTCAAAAAGGTGATTGCGGATATTGATCCGTTCCTCCGGATCAAGTCCGGCTGTCGGTTCATCCAGGATCAGGATCTCCGGGCTCCCCAGCATCGCCTGCGCCAGCATCACCCGCTGCCGCATGCCGCCGGACAGTTTTTTAATCTTCCGGTCTGCCTGCGGGGACAGATTCAATGTCTGCAAAAGCTCCGGAATCTGCTCTGTCACGCGATGCCGGTCCAGTTCCTTCACACTGCCGATATACTGCAGATACTGTCTGGACGTATAATCTTCATAGAAACCAGTATTTTGCGGCATGTAGCCAAGTTTATGACGGAATCGCCTTCCCAGGGTCAGGATCTCCTCTCCGTCATACAGGATCGATCCGGAACTTCTCGGAATCAGATCCGTCATCAGCTTCATTAGCGTGCTCTTACCCGCGCCGTTCGGGCCCAGCAGGCCATAGATACCTGGCCGCATATCCACTGTAAAATTGTCCAGTGCGCACAGATTGCCGTAATATTTGGTCAAATCCTTAAAACTCAGTTCCATGGGATACCTCCGGATAGAAAAGCAAGGTTGCCGTCAAGAATGCTCATTGCTGTCGGGAATCGGCAGGATATCATGCCTGCAAGCTGCAGCACACCCGGTACGAGGAGCAGGACCGCTGCCAGGAGAAAAGCCCACAGCGTATTCTGGCATCTGGATGAAATCCCTCCGATCAGCAGGCCGGTTAAGCACAGGATGATCAACCGATATAGATACAATAGGATCAGCCATCCCCGTATCGAAACCCTTAAGCCCCATTCTTTCATGAAATTCAGATTCTGTACCGGTGCTTCAGGCAGCGGATATTCCCTGCCCGGCAGCTGACGGAGATAGACTGCCGTCCAAGTCAGGAAAGCGATCAGCAGGATGTACAGGATCTTAGCCCTTAATACCTTCCTGTCAGCCCCGTAGCTCCGGAAGAGTCCGTTCATGTTCTGGTTCTGCTCATATGCTCCAACCCAGGCAAGACACAGGATCAGGACCCCGAGCGCCAGCAAGCTCTCCTGCCCCGCGAAGAACGCGTTAACAAGCGGATCGAGCAGCTTACGGTAATCATTTTGCGGCAGCAGATAGGCGGTAATCCCAGTCTCCCCCTGGCGGGCAAGCTTCTCCTCCGCCTCCGTCAGTACCGTCCGGATCACTCCGGCCTTTTCCTCCAGCTCAAGGAGCTTTGTACTGTCCCCGCCCGCGTCCACGGAGCTCATATACTCCAGGATCTCGGCCTCTGCTTTGTCAAGGCTGTCCTGCAGATACGTAATTTTATCCTCTGTGACCGGGCCCTCCAGCTGCTTATATAAGCTTTCCAACGCGAATTCAGAAGTATTCAGCGGAATGAGCCGCACCGGATCGTACCAGAAAATCCGTGCCAGGACCAGCGCTATCAGGATCCAGATTCCACTTTGCACCCATAATCCTTTGCGCAATTCGTTTCGGAACAGACCCGGGACAGTACTCGCCCGTTGTATCCTCTGCTGTACCTTGTCCAGCCACCGGAGAATTCTGGGTGTCCGGAGTCCCGGTCTGCGGCAGTCGCAGACAAGGCCCACAACCGCAAGTGCCGCTATAAGCACAGGCGTCAGAACCAGCAGGAAGCCACGAACGGATACGATCTTCTGTCCGAAGACTAGATAGTCCGATCGGGTAAAAACATCCTGCGTCCGAAAGCATTGCATCAGATTCGCTTGCCGGAACAATGCCAGCGAGCTGATCGTTCCGATATTCCGATACAGCAGGTATTCCGTCCCGAACAGAATCCCCAGGACCGCAATACTGAACAGCCAGTGTGAGCTCGCGGTAAAAACAATCCAGAGGATAATCCCAAGCAAAAACATTGCCAAGGCTTTTGCGCATAGAAAGAGTACCGCCATCTGATCCAGACTGATGGCCAGCGTGCATTCTCTAAACATCGGGACGGATTGTACCGGAGCCGATCCTTGCAGGAAGCCGCCTCCCCATATTACTGCGACGAGTGTTTTGCAGCCATATACGGATACCACACTGATTACTGCCGTGCACAGCAGAACTACAAGATGCTGCAGCGCATACGGTAATCTGCCTCCGGAATATGCCATCAGTAGGGATTTGCGGCTCTTCTGCTTGTCTGTGATCAGAAAAACCACTGTAAAACAGATGATCAGTAATGCCGCTTCTTCTATTCCCTGCCCGAAGAGAATATTCCAGGATGTGATCGGTACTGCTTCCAATAAGTCCGGATCGATCCGGGCATAGTCTTCTCTTGTCCGTCCGGCGATCAGATAAGAAATCGATCCCGGCTCAGCAAAGAGCGGATTGCTCTGGATCTCGTCCGCTCTTTGTCTGACTTCGTCCAAGTAGGACGGGTATGCATCCAGATACTGTTGATATTCCAGGGCTGCTGTTTCTGCATCATCCGGATCTGTCGCAGTGTCCAGCTGTATTTTTGCAAAGCTGAAAACCACAGCCAGTATCACCAGCCAGATGATCCAGAGTTTGCGACTACCCAGAATTCTTGTCCATTCAGGTCTCATTTTAGTATTATCTTAAGTCGTTCCTCCCACTCGCGGATTGTAATTCCCGAATAATCAGCTTTATTCTCCGACCCTGACACAGACAGAACATAGTTATCCTCTGTTACATAGAACGTCAGATCAGAATAGAATAAATACAGTTCCTCACGGTCTGCCAATGAAGAAAGATGTGTATGATAGGTTCCGACGATCCAAGTCTTCCCATTCAGAAAATCCGGTGCAACAGATAAATCAAAATCTTCTACCATCAGAATGAATCTATCTCCCGCTTTTTTAGGCCCGGAAAAGCACTCTATGATTTCCATTTCATAACATATAAAATGATGTTCTGCTGGTATCTCGGCTCCAAGTTTGCTCTCAATAGCTGCAATTGCAGAATCATCGTTCCCGGGATTACTGCTTATATAGATATCCTCTGCAGCGCCAACACATTTTACCTGTGCCCAGAATTCAACGACTTTATTAGCCTCTTCCATGGTAGGAGATATTTTGTCCATAAACTCGCTTCCTGTCAGTCCCGTTGCCGGATATGTTTCACGAAGCGCCGCAATCTGACCATCTGATAATGCCTCCTGTCGCTGACAACCGCTTCCAATACTGATAAAGATTAAGATAAGTATTGAAACAATAATCGTATTTTTTGTCCATTCAGGTCTCACGGCGACACCTTCTCGATTCCAAGCGTAAACGTAGCCGGATTTTCCAAGATTTCATAATAAGCCGCATATTCGTTGGCATAGGATACGTATACCTTCGATCCCGGTACCCATAGTTTGTATTTTTCTGCGGTATTCAGATCGATCATATAGGGATAGGGAATAGTTTCTCCTGCTTCCCGGTAAGTGATCGAGACATATCCCAGGTATTGTTCTTCGTTTGCAAAAATGGCTCCGTCAGGCATCTCCAATATAGCCTGCTTCTCTCCTGTATACAGGTCTTCTCTGATCAAGGAATACATTCCGTCCCCTAAAGGTTCTCTGTAGAATACCTGGTGCCCTATCAGACAATAAAAAGCATCATCTTCCGGGGCGAATCCGGTATCCTCTAAAGTCCGTGTATCCAGATCAAAGCTATAAAGCCGCAGCTCCGGACTGGGGGCTCCTTCTTCTCCGATCTCTCTGTCCGCCAGCACAATATAAAGCTTATTCTCTTCAATAAGCAGGATCTTATGAATCACGGGAAAGCTTTCCGGAAACTGCATATCCTGAAGACAGATGCTCTCCTCTGTGTCTAATGTCTCCAGATTAATACGGATAAGCCATGTCGTTGTGATTCTGGAGCCCTTCTCGCCAATATATGTTGAAGGGAAGATAAGATACAGGATGCCCTGGTACTCACAAAAATCCAAAGTAGAAATGTATTCTGTCCCTTTCCCGTCGCTCAGCTGATCCAGATCATAAGACGCTATTCTGTTTTTGGTTGATTTATGGGTGTTGACCTCCCAGATCACAAGCTGATGCCCCTTCTTCTTGAATTCCAGAACCCGGATCCGCCCGTCCAAGGTTGCGTTCAACAAACGGTGTCCTGCATTATAATAAGCAGGACAGTCCTCTGTAGCATGAAGGCAGCCGGGCCGCCAGCACAGAATCTGCCAATCTCCCGATCCCTTATTCACATAGCTCAGCAATCCTCCTCCGGGTGTATTGACCCGTCCCTGCTCTCGGAATTGATACAAATGATCCTTATCATTTACAGCATACTCTCTGAAAGCCCGGTATGGCGTCCCATATTCTGCCGCGATACCTTTGTTCCGCGAGCAGCCAGATAGAAAAGTTGTCACTATCAGGATTATATTGATCAGCAAAAGCTTTTTGATATGTCTCATGGGGTAATCCTCTCAATCCGAAGTGTTCCGCTGCCATCCGATGTCATTGAATCAAAAGCACAGTAGCCATTTCCGTATGCGATGCAGTAGGAATCCTGAAAAAAGTGTTTCTCTCCTGTGTCCATGTCATACTCGTACATGGACACATCCGCGGTATCCAGAATGCTGATCCGGTGAATGTACTGTGAAGCGGTCAGTGTATATGTAATGCTTCCCGGGACTTCCGTAATCACAGCAGTCTCTCCTGTCAGAAGGTCTACACTGGTCAGATAATACCGGTCTCCGTCTTTTCTTTTCTCGATTATCACATGACCCATCTGGTTCTGGGCAAGCCAATCCGTTTCATAACCCGTATCCGTCCATGTATGATCAGCCAAAAAAAATCGGTAGATACGCAGTCTTATTCCTTCATCGCCATTGTATTCATATTTGTTCTGGTTCGCAAGACAACAGTACAGCACGCCATCTTCAATCAATTGAAAATGATACACGAACGGGAATGCTTCGGGCAACCCGATTTCCTGCAGGCATAACGGCTCTTCGGCCTTCAGCGTTTCCAGATCAAAACAGAGAATCCAGTTCGCAATTTCCCGCTCGTCTCCACTTCCACTGGACGTTTCATAGAATAAATACAGCTTATGCCCATACTCACAGGTATCGTATTCCATATAACCCATATCATTCGTGCTGTCCGTCATCTCTGCCAGGTCGAACGAAGCCAGTTTCGTCTTTGTCGACCGATTCGGATTGATCTCCCAGACCGCAAGTCCGGCTGGCCGGGTGAATTCCAGAATCCGGACTTCTCCCTTGTCGCCAAGATTCAGCAGTCTGTGTGAATACTCGTAATAGGCAGGACAGTCTTCCGATGTATGAGAACAGCCCGGTTTCCAGCACAAGGTCTGCCATCCTCCGCTGTTTTTCTCTTTATACTTCAGAATACCCCCTCCGATAAAGAACTGTTCGCCCGGTTCAAACAAAAAAGCGTAAACTCTGTCCTCATTCACCAATCGTTCAGTATAACCCAGTGTCTGAACCACTCTATACGGCCTGTCATCATCAACCGCAATACTTTTAGTGCCGCAGCCTACCATTAAAAGAATGGTCAGCTGCAGCATGATAATGTAATAGCCCACTCGTTTCATGGCAATAACAATGATTAGTAAGTTACCGTTCTAGAATGGCTATGTGTTGTTTCATAATTTACATCCGGCCATATATCAAATGGAAAAATCGTCTCGACAAACCATGTTCCACCACTTGCAGAAATCAGAAAATAAGTGGCATACTCACTCGTTACCTGCACACTTGAAGGAATAAATCCATGTTGTACGCCTAAGGAATAAGTGTCCAATGAATAACTCCATCCCGTTACTGATGCAGAATGAGTGGCTCCCGCATACCTGACACTATAATTCACATAAATATCTCCACCGCAGTCAGGACTGATCGTTGTTGAACCATAGTCAATTTCCACCATCGTCCCTGCATTTGCGGTAAATGAGCATATGGATACAATCATCGCCACCATTATCGCAAATACCTTTCTCATAATACTCTTCTTCATAGGTGTAACCTCCTGTCGTATTCTATATTTGTATTACTGCCTATAAGTGTTGCTTTTTTGCCCAATGATATTGAAATAATTAGCCCGTCGGAATCACCCCCTTCTGTTTTTTTGGCAACAAAAACCACACCTGCATCTTCAGATGCATTAATATCCTCACAGCATCCTCAACTAGCTTTCTTTATGGCAAGCTTATAGCTATAGTCGGCTTCATACTCAAGATAGGCAGCATATCCGTTACCGCTGGACTTATAGATCTGAGATCCTGCTTTGTAATACTCAGTCATTTCCGCGGTATTCATGTTCAGCTGATAATAGGTGCTCTTTGGATGCTCCCATGTGGATACATTTACAAAGCCCAGATACGGCACTGTTCCAGGTCTAATCTTGGTACCAATAAAAGTATCCGCAAGCAGCGTGCTTTCACCGGTCAGGACGTCCGTTTTAACCAAATAGCACTGCTCATCATCCTGCTCAATGTATACAGCCTGAGGGCCCGCCAGGCAATAGGATGTGCCATATGCCAGTTCAAATCCGGTGTCGGCAAATTCCAACTGCTCCATATCAAATCCGTACAGTCGCATCTGCCCGGAAACAGCGTTTTCAAGCATAAGATAAACAATATCGTCCTCGACATACTCAAACCGGTGAATGACGGAATAATCCACGGGCAGCATGGATGGCTGAATACAAACAATATTATCAGCCTGAAATGTCTTCAGATCAATTCGAATAAGCCATGTTATGTCCGTGTTCTGTTCCTCCGCCGGATAGGTCAGATACAACTTATCGTTGTATTCGCAGAAGTCGGAGAGTCGGATTGATCCGTCCTTCCGCGTTCCACTCAATTCATCCAGATCAAAAGACGCTGCTGCATCCTTCATGTACGTACGTGTATTCACTTTCCAGATCACGAGCTGGTGTCCGGCATTCGCAAACTCCAGAACCCGGATATGGTTATTCGAATCTATATCCAGGATCTCATGCCGGCCGACATAATATGCAGGACAATCTTCCGATGCATGCAGACAGTCCGAATCTTTGCAAAGAACGTGCCAGTCGTTCGAGCCTTTCTCCATATACTGCAGCAGATCTGTCCCTTGTGCAAAAGCAGATCCGTCCCTCGTCATAAAATGATACAGTCTCGTCCGATCATTTACATAGGGTTTATCGTCCGAAAACGGTCTCTCTGCCTGTGTAACAAATACTTTATAGGATGTTTCCCCTGTAATGACGTTTTTGTCTATCGGGTCCGTCATCAGACAGGCTGCCATTCCAAGGCTGACCACGATTATGGCTGCAACCGCTCCAAAGGCTGGTTTCTTATACTGCGCAATATTCCGGATACGCCGTTTTACTCCAACCTCGCCAAATGCAAGAGTAGCCGCATTCAATCTATTAGACTGGCTGCAGGCAAGAAGTGTCCTCATATAATCCGCAATATGTTCTCGGTCCATGTCCCAAATCACAGCTTCATCACAAGCCATTTCCACATCCTGACAGAACAGAAGATATGCGGCCCAGCACAGCGGATTGAACCAGTGAATCGTGAGAATCAGATATCCAAGCGGCTTCCACAGATAGTCTTTTCGTCTTAGATGCGCCTGTTCATGCTGCAGGACATATTCCAATGCCTGTCCGTTCAGGCCGGACGGGATATAGAGAACCGGATGCAGGATGCCCAGGATAAAAGGCGCCTTGATCTCATCGCAGATCCTGATCTGTCCTGTATAATGATCTGTCCCGGCTTCTCTGTACTCGATCGAGGCTGCGAGCGATTTCTTAAGCTTCAAATAGTGAATGACGGCATACAGCAGCATGGCACAGATCCCGACAACCCATACGATAGACGCGATGGAGAAAGCAGCCTGCCATGGGTTCGCACTGGCGGCCGTATTCAGATCGATTGATGGATCCGGATTAACAGCAGGGACTAATGTTTCCGGTGTATTGAATTCTGTCGCCTCATTGCTCGTATGAGCTTCCTGATCGGTCGCAGATGTCGCCATATCCGTCACAGGTTCTTCGTTTTCCTGTTCTGTGGCAGTAATAATGCTTTCCGGAATCGGCTGCCTGTTTGGAATCAGGCTGATCGGACTCGGCAGGGAAAGCGGCAGAACCAGCCGGACAGCAACAAATACCCACAGCAAACAGATGATCCGTCGTGTTGCTCTTCTGAGTATCCATCTCGTGATCATCACCGCAAGTATCAGCCATCCGGCTGTGATACTCATATTGAGTATCTTTAAGAACAAAGTACTCATGCTTAGCTCTCTTTCTCATAGGAGCCGATCAGTTTCCGGATCTCCTCTGCCTCCTTTGCAGATAGTTTTTGCTGAGAGACAAAGGCTGCTATAAAGGATGGCAGCGAACCCTGATACGATTCCGCAATGATCTGTGCACTCTTGGATGCATAGAAATCCTCACGTGAAATCAGCGAGGTTACTGTCCCTTTCTGATTCTGGAGCAATTTCTTATCGCAAAGCTTGTGAAGGACGGTATAGGTCGTCGATTTCTTCCAGTTCAGTTCCTTTTCACAAATCTTAACAAGTTCTCCGGATTCGATCGGCTCATGGGCCCAAACGATATCCGCAAAACGTTCCTGTACTGCGCCAAGTTCTACATTCATTTTCAACTTATCCTTTCATCGGACTATTCTGATAGACTTTAACTGTAGTCTACTCCAATAGACTTTCGTTGTCAATAGTTATTTTCATTTTTTTATAAAAGCGGAGGATCTCCCGCTATTCTATGACTATGCCGATCTGCCATGCCAATACGGAACCCGGACCCTGCGCTTTACTTCGCATTCAGCGCTCGAACCGCTCTTTCTTTATCAACCGGTTTAACATAGATCTTGTATATTGTTGTGCTGCCGACCTTATCCTGCATGGGACTGGTTGATCTTCCCATAATCTGCCTTCCGGGAGCAACAACGGAATGCGGCGCAACGTACCGTTCATGGGCGATTTCGTTTTTATATGGAATACCTGCTGACCTTAACGCGTCCAGTATATTCTGGTATTCCGTCTCGTCGGCTGTGGCCAGTAATACATATCTGTAGATGAATCTCATTCGTAAGCGCTCCTTTCGATTGTATCTATGTAAACATCTGATTCTGTATTTTAAGTATAGTTCTGTGGTTTGGTCCTGTCAAGAAAACCTCCGCCCGTTTCGATGGGCGGAGGTTCTGCTATAAAGCGCAACTGAATATCCTGTTATATAGATTTACGATAGTCTTATGAAATCCTGCCGTACGCCTTACAGCATCATCGGATTCCAGCCCTGCTCCTTCTCCCGGAAGAAAGCATGCCGCGGGAGTCCGTCGACCATGATCGGCGGGAGGTCCGCCTGGATCAGCGGGCGTACATAACGCAGGAACTCCGGATCCACATACATATTGTAAGGATCGATCCAATCCTGAGGGATCTGACGTGACTGACAGGCAACATCGCGCAGATCGCAGAGTCCGGTCGCGCACTGATACGGATCCTGCAGCAGGCGCTCGAGAGTGACCATCTTGCCGGTCTCGCCATCAAAAGCCGCACGTACAGCGGCTCCGCCGACCTGGAACGCTTCCGTCATATCCACGCGGGATACAATATGGGACGCGCAGCGCTGCATGCCGTTAAAACCGATCGCGCGCGCTTCGCAGCCGTATTTCTCGATGATGCGGTCGACCAGATACTGCGCGGTACCGGACAGCGACGGATTGCCGAACGCGTCATAGAAAAGCGTCGGTTTCGCGAGTTCGCATACATACCGGCCGTCCGGCAGCTTAACACCGTCCGCGACAACCGCAAGCACTGCCTTCTTCTCCTTGCGGAGCTGGCCGATCCGATCCAGGAAATCATCGATATCCATCGGCATCTCCGGCAGATAGATCAGATCCGGGCCTTCACAGTCCTCGCCCTTAGCGAGAGCAGCCGCACCGGCAAGCCATCCGCTGCCGCGGCCACGGACCTCCATGACCGTGACCATGCCGGAATCATAGACGTATCCGTCCTTGATGATTTCTTTTGTAATGGTTCCGATATACTTGGCCGCGCTGCCGTAACCGGGCGCGTGATCCGTCACCATCAGATCGTTGTCCGTCGTCTTGGGTACGCCGATAAAGGAGATCGGCGCTCCGATCTTCTGCGCGTACTGTGAGAGCTTGTAGACGGTATCCATCGAATCGTTCCCGCCGATATAAAAGAAATTGCGGATATTATATTTGTATAGGATTCCGAAAATCTGATTGTATATCGCGTCGTTCTCTCCGATCTCCGGCAGCTTGTAGCGGCAGGAGCCGAGATACGCGGACGGCGTCCGCTTGAAGAGCTCGATATCCAGGTCATCCCGGACATGCTCTGACAGATCCACGATATTCTCCTTCAGCAGACCGCTGATACCGTTCATCATGCCGTAGACTTCACTGCCGTGGCCGAGATCATGCGCTGTCTTATAAACGCCGACAAGACTTGAATTCATAACGGCTGTAGGGCCGCCTGACTGACCGACGATCACATTACCGATCATATAAATCCCCTCCGTATTAAATTACAATAACAAAAACACCGTTTCGTTGATTTCATCTTATCATAGAAACGGTGTTTTGACAAGCGTGAATTTACTTTTTCGGGCAGGCTGTGAGCAGGCAGCCATGCTGTCGGTCAGAAGGCTGACCAGTTATCTGCCGGACCGGCTGTGAAGCTCCACCAGAACGACCTCCGGCCGGATCGCGATCCTCGGGCCTCCAAGTCCTGTCCCGACGACCTCCACCGTGTGTCCCTCCCGGTACAGTCCTTTGCTGTATTTCGGGAAAAATCCCTGATCCGGTGCGATCAGCGATCTGCCGCCGCCAAGACGGATCAGCCCTCCATGCGCATGTCCGCTGAAGACGAGATCCACTCCGCAGCGCGCGCAGTACGGCAATGCTTCCGGCTTATGGTTCATCAGGATCGTATATTGCTCTGTGCGCGGCAGGTAGTCCCGCAGGCGCTTCTCTACATAATCAAGATCACCTGCCGTCCGTCTCATGCCGGTTGCGGGCCCGCTGTCCATACCTGCCAGCCGGATCGCGGAACCGCCCCTTTCGATCTGAACGGATTCGCCCCGCAAGAGCCATACCGGACTGTTCTCGATATCCTTAAGAACGGTCATGAACCGCGTCGACACAATCTCGTGATTCCCCAGAATCGCGTATGACGGCGCGATCCCGCTCATAGCGGTGTAAAGCGAACGGACGGCTTCCCGCTGCTCCCCGTCATATCTGTCGGTGGTCATGTCGCCCGTGATCAGGATCAGATCAGGGCGCAGCTCCCGGACACAATCGGCAAGATCGGCCTGCCCCTCTCCGAACATTCTCCCATGCAGGTCCGTGATCTGCACGATCCTGTATCCGTCAAAAGCCTCCGGTATGCGGGCTGAAGTGATCTTGTAGCGGCTCGTCCGCAGTTCCCTGGCCCACGGCGTGCGATTCCAGAGCGCGAGGACGTCGCTCAGAGCTCTGTGCAGTATTCCCCCGATCATAGCATCACCAGATGCCAGAACGAGATCGTCTGCCTTTTCCACGTATAGGTAATATAAACGTTCTTGTCTCTCGCGATGACCGCCGGATAGGCAAAAGTCGAATCCCGCTGTTTCTCCTCGGCCGGATAATGGTCCAGATACTGATCCTTCTCCCAGGTCTTGCCGTTATCGGACGAAACGGTAAAACAGATCGGTGTCCGCACGGCCCAGTTGCCCGGGACAGGATTGTACACGAGCAGGAGCCTGCCGTCGTCAAGCCTCGTCAGATCGATACCGCTGTTATTATTGGGGAGCGCGATCGGCGCTGCCGGACCGAAAGTCCGTCCCATATCGCCCGATACGGCGTGGTAGATCCGTCCCTCGGTGCTCCGTGTATACATGTGTACGAGATGCGCGTCATTCTCCCAGAGCGTCGGCTGGATGATGCCTTTCCCCTGCAGTTTGCTGTGATCGAGCGGAACAAATGGACTGCGTGTCCAGGTACGGCCGTTGTCTTCGGACCGGTCGGCGAAACAATCCCAGCTTGTCTCGGTCTCGATCGATGCCGGCGCGAGGATCGCCCCGTCCGACAGGCGGATGCATTTATTCTTGACCGGGCCCCGTCCGCCGATATCGTCTGGAACGAGCTCTCTGCCCCTGCTCCAGGTCAGCCCGCCGTCCCTCGATTCCGCGTAAAATGTCTGCCAGCGCGGGATCGGTTTGCCGGCCTTATAATACAAAACAAGCCGGTCACCGGCATCAAATAAGACCGGATTCCAGCAGGGGACTCCTTCGGCGTCCGCTATCTTACGCTGTGGCTCCCAGCGGCCGTTCACATAACGGCTGCACCAGATCGCCACATCGTCATTGCCTTCCTTGGTGCCGCCGAACCACGCCGCCACGAGCGTCCCGTCCGAAAGCGATTCGATCGTGGACGCGTGAGCCTCGAGGTACAGCTCTTCCGGCGGATAAATGTGCTGATGCGCTGCTATATAATACTTCATGGGAGTAAACCGTTGATCAGTTCTGCCAGATGAGCACCGGTCTCTCCGAAGAGAAGCGTGTAACCGAAATACGCGACAACGACGGCCAGGGCGGCAAGTGCCAGGCACAGCACGAGCTCCATCAGAAATTTGCGGACTTTTTCTTTTCTCATCCCGCGTCAAGCCTCCGTTTCCTTTCAAGATATAACGATTATACAGGCCTCAGAGACAATTGTCAAGCCGTTTGCAGGGTTGACAAGCCGGCCGTGCAGTGATATACTTTATACACTTATGCGAATACGCGAAACGGGAGGGCTGCCGTTATGTTCGGAAAGAGGCCAGATGGTAGATTACTGAAAAAACTGAATCCTTTTGACCGGATCATCCCGTATATCATGAAAGAACGAAGCGACTCGATGGTCATGTTTGAGGATTCTTTTGACTGCGCCGCGATGGATGAGTATATCCGCGCGTCGCGCGCAAACGGACTTCCCATGTCCTATATGCACATCGTGATCGCGGCCATGATCCGGATCCTCGCGACCCGGCCCAAGCTGAACCGTTTTGTCATGAACGGCAGGCTGTATGCCCGCGACAAGATCTGGGTCAGTTTCGCGATCCATCGGCGGCTCGTGGATGAGGACGTCGAGACGACGCTTAAGCTCTGCTTTGAGGGGACAGAGACCCTTAAGGAGATTGTCAAAGCGATCAATGACAGTATTGAAAAAGAGCGTTCCCACACGGAGTCCAATGAGACCGACAAGGTCGCTGATCTTCTCATGAAGACTCCGAGCTTTTTAGTCAAACTTGTGATCAATTTCCTGATGTGGACCGATAAACACAATATGCTGCCGCATTTCATCATGGAGGCAAGCCCCTTCCACACGTCGTTCTTCCTGACCAATCTGAAGTCCCTCGGGATCAACCACATCTATCATCACGTCTATAATTTCGGAACGACCGGCCTTTTCCTCGCGATGGGCAAGGAGAAGACGGT
This sequence comes from Bacillota bacterium, assembly GCA_017441925.1. Lineage (GTDB taxonomy): Bacteria > Bacillota > Clostridia > Lachnospirales > Bianqueaceae > RUG12817. The sequence continues at coordinate 115,940 of JAFRUE010000008.1, read as the reverse complement.
TCCCGTCTATCGTAACGGCGAACTGGTCCCTGTCAAGTCGATGGGATTCGGCCTTGTCGCGGACGAGCGCTTCTGCGATGGACTGTATTTTGCAAAGTCCCTGCGCCTGTTCCGTAAGTATCTGAACGATCCTTCCCAGCTGGAGGAGGCTTTGGAAGCGAAAGTTCCTGATATCAATCTCTGAATCTGACCTACAGATATACTCGTAAGGAGGTGGCCATATGGCAGAAGTAAAAACACCTGTTTATGAAATGATCGAAAACCTGCTGAACGCGAAAAAATACGCGTCCTTAAGGGATTTACTGACTACGCTGAACCCGTCGGATATCGCGGCGGTATTCCTGGATCTGCCTGAACAGTCGCTTCCGCTTCTCTTCAGACTGCTGCCGAAAGAACTGGCCGCCGAGACTTTTGTCGAAATGGACGAGGACGCGCAGGAGATCCTGATCCGCGGCTTCAGCGACCGCGAGCTGAACGACGTCGTCAATGAACTGTACGTCGATGATGCCGTTGATCTGGTCGAGGAGATGCCGGCAACAGTCGTCCGGAGGATCCTGAAGCAGGCAACGCCGGAGCTGCGCAAGACGATCAATGAGATCCTGCAGTATCCGGAGGATTCGGCCGGCAGCATCATGACGACAGAGTACGTCTATCTGCGTCCCCACCTGACCGTCGCGCAGTCTCTTGATCTGATCCGCAAGAACGGCATCGACAAAGAGACGATCTACACCTGTTACGTCCTCACGACCGACAGGAAACTGATCGGTATCGTATCCGCCCGTTCGCTTCTCCTCGCTCAGCCTGACGTCCTGATCTCCGACATCATGGAAGAGAACGTCATCTCGGTCCAGACGACGACGGACCAGGAGCAGGTCGCTTTGATGTTCAACAAGTACAATTTCCTCGCGATCCCTGTTGTGGACGCCGAAGGCCGTATGGTCGGTATCGTCACGGTCGACGATGCTATGGACGTCATGCAGGAAGAGACGACAGAGGATATTGAAAAGATGGCCGCTATCCTTCCGTCCGAGCGTCCGTACCTGAAGACCGGTATTTTCGCGACGTTCAAGCAGAGGATCCCGTGGCTGCTGATCCTGATGATCTCGGCGACTTTCACCGGCATGATCATTACATCCTTTGAGAAGGCCCTCGCGGCGCAGGTCGTCCTGACCGCTTTCATCCCCATGCTGATGGATACAGGCGGTAATTCCGGCAGTCAGGCTTCCGTTACGATCATCCGTGGACTGTCCCTGAACGAGATCGAGTTCAAAGATCTGCCGCGTGTTATCTGGAAAGAGTTCCGCGTCGGCATCCTCTGCGGCGTTGTACTGGCTGCCGCCAATTTCCTGCGGCTGCTGCTCTTTAACCGCATCGAACTGCCGGTTGCTCTGGTCATTTGCCTGACGCTCGTCATCGTCGTCGTGCTGGCCAAGCTCGTCGGCTGCTCGCTTCCGATGTTCGCGAAGAAGCTGAAACTCGACCCGGCCGTCATGGCGAGCCCGTTCATCACGACCATCGTTGACGCGCTGTCCCTGCTCCTATATTTCGAGATTGCGAGCTCGCTGCTGAAGCTGTGAGCGGATGCCTGTGCTGATAGCCTGGCTGGCCGGTCGACCAGACTGCGCAAAAATCATCCGGAAACTCGGCCAGCGGAATTTTTATCAAAAAACTAAAAAAGTTCAGTACGGAGCGCCTTCTCTGTACTGAACTTTTTTGTTTTTTTGCTGATTGTTCAGCTTTTGCGTCCATGAAGCACTCGCGCCGGCTGAACTTTTGCCGATTTTTCGATTTTATTCAGTACTTTTGGCCTGCTCTGTACTGAATTATTCGCGGATTTATCGGTTTGTTCCGCCGGCGCATCTGCCGTCGGGTTCAAAATGAGGGAAAACCGTTTCTCACCACATCGCGCTGGTGCAGAATCCGGCAGGCAGCATGTCGTTGTCCATCAGGGCTTTGTAAAGTGTCGCCAGGCACGGATAATTCTGTGCGAAAGCCTTGGGTGAATCGCCGCCGCAGACCATACAGCCATGGCCTGCCGTCTTGTTCCCATGATGGGTAGAACCGCCGCGGCCTTTCAGGAAGACCGCGAGCTTGAACATATCCAGCGCTTTTTCCAGATAAGTCCTGTCCCCGGTCAGCTCATAGCAATACGTGAGCGCCTGCATCGCGATCGGGTTCAGCCCTGTCCGCTGCAGACTCGGCAGCTCTTTATAATACAGGACGCCATCGTAGGAATAGCAGTTCTCCAGCACGTCGTCCATCGCCGTCACGATCAGGTCTTTGATAAGCTCTGAGGGACGGATCCGGTAGTACATCATCAGACTGATGCACGCGACCGAGATCATGAACGGAACGCGGACCATCGTGTGGTTGGTATACGGCTGCAGCCACGCGCCGTATTCTTCCCGCCAGCGGACGAAGTAATCCACGATCCGGTCACAGTGCTGCAGCCAGATCTCGTCGCCGGTCTCCGTATACATCGCGCAGAAAGTCCTCAGCGCCCAGCCGGCCTCGCGGGCGGCGGTGTATTTGTCGAGTGTGAAGATCTCATGCGTCAGGACGTATTCAACGTTCTCCGCGATCCCCATGACCGTCTCCAGTGTGAACGGATCCCCGGTCAGATGATAATAGTCCCACAGACCTTCCACCCACTCATGGGAAGGCTTGCAGCCGAGCTCCACATGATAGCGGGAATGCATATGCTGACCGCCCGCAAGCAGCGGATCCTCGGAGTAATGGCAGACATCGACGTCCTGCCAGTGCTCTGCCGCGACGATCAGCCGGTCCAGATATGCGCGGTTGCCCGTGCGGGCATACTCGATCATACACTGATGCGGATAATCGTATTCATTGTTGGTCCAGACATAATCCCCATGCGCGCGGCCCTGCGACGTATAGCCCATGTCCGGCGCGTCGCCCCAGTGCATCATACCGTATGCATAGGCCGTGGATTCACCCAGATTCTTGATGTACAGCTCCACGTTCATCTGACGTTTCGTGCCGATGAATTCCTGATACAGGCCCGCATCCGTGTAGACATGCGCGTCGATGACCGGTTTGTCAGGCATATTGTACTGCAGCGAGCGGAAATTCAGCTCCTGCTCAGGCATCGCGGCCGGATGAAAATGCAGCAGCATTTTCTGCGAGCGGGCCATGCCCTGCTCCACGCGGATCTCGCCGAAATCATCCGGGATCAGGCCGACTGTAAGTCCGTCCCGATCCGCCTTATATCCCTTCGGATAGTTCTGGAAAGCCTGAAAAACGCTGACGCAGAGGCCTTTCTCCCCGTCCTGCCAGTTCGCGAAATACGCACCGAAATTGACCTGCGGCATCTGTTCGTTGGCGGTATAGAGAAGATAGTCGTTGTCGATCTCGTGCGCGATCGGTCCGCCGTCGCTCCGGATGAATTTAGTGTCGTAGTTGGAATGGCCGATGCAGCAGCTTAAGCCCTCGGTATGAGGCTTCAGATCCAGACGCATATCGGAAAGCATCAGCGGCTCCGCCGTCTTCTCTTTATGCAGGAAACGGTATTCCATCTCAATGTATGGCTTACCGGCCCAGGCACGGATGAGCAGCTGATAGTCCAGACAAGGCTCCGTGCAGCTTGCGGCAGAAAGGTCTTTTGTATTGGCGGAAATGTCCCTGACAGGCGTATGCCGCCCAGTCGTTCTGACCGTCACGGCCACCGGGCCTTTTTCCAGGATCTGCCAGCCATCCGGCCCGACAAGAACCTGATACGGCTTTCCGTTAATGCTGACGAACGGTCCCTGCAGCTCATCTGCGCCGAACATCCCACCTTCAAATTCCGCGGTCTTGAACACGGCCTCTCCCGGAGCTCCAAGCTCCAGCAACAGTACACCGGTGTCAATGCGAGCAGATCCTGCCAGGGCAGTATTCGTCTGGGCAGAGCCTATCGGAGCAGAATTGTCCCTGACTTCCACGGAAGCCGGGTATTCCGGCTGCACAGTCAGACTTTCCGCAAGAGAATACTCATCTGTCCCGCGGTTTGCAGGCAGATCCGCGATGAATTTTGTTAGCATCCATTTGACAGAACCATCCGGCCACAGCGCTGTGGCCATATTCTGCGTCGGCACCGGCCCGTCCGCACCGCAGACGCTGATATTCCGGACGTCCCAAAGTGTCCCCTGCGGGTGCGGCGTCGCGATCTGACAGACCTCGTTCCGCACCAGGCTTGATAGTTTAGGAAAATGCAGTTGTATCATCGATGTGTCCCCCCATCAGTTTCTCTTTCTCATATAAAATCTTCTCAACAAGCGCTATGCACTCGCGGATAATAGCATCGCAATAAGGTTTTTTCTCCCCACCAGCCTCAACATTCACGCGCAGCAGGTCGCCGCAGTCGAGCAATCCGTTCCGGCTCTCCAGAAGCTGCCTATGATAAGCGCGAAGCGTCTCCGGATCACCCAGTCCAAAGAGCCCGCATTCAGTGCGCCTTCACGAACCGGATGATGATATCCGCGATTTCGTCCTGGTAAAAGCCGTCGTTGCCGTGGTTCATTCCTTTCACGCGGTAGTACTCTACCGGCACGCCCAGCTCCGTCAGCCGCGCATACAGCTTCTCACTCTGCTCCACAGGCACTTTTTCGTCTTCCGAGCCATGGAAGATCAAAAACGGAGGCGCGTCAGAAGTCAGATATGTCAGCGAACTCGCCGCCTTCGTCTGTTCCTCGGTAAATTCTCCCCCGTAGAAAGCCATGCTGCGCCAGTTCGACTTTTTATTCTGTACCGTCATATCACAGGATCCATAGAACGGGATCGCTCCGGCTACCGCGTCCGAAACCTCCGGGTACGCGCCTTCCACAAACCGCGGATCATCTGGCGTTGCCGCAGCGAGCTGCGACAGAACAGCACCTGCTGACTCACCCATCACAAAGATCCGGTCGGGATCCGCGCAGAACATCTCCGCATTGGCCCGCACAAAGCGGATGGCAGCCTTAACGTCCAGAAGCTGCGCCGGATATGGAGCCTCGTTCGCCGTGCGGTACCGGGGCGAAACGATCGTGATCCCGGCTTGCGCGTAACGCACCATCTCCGGCAGCCAGATATGCTCATTCACCTGCGTGAAACCGCCTCCGCACAGCCAGACAATGACCGGCTGCGGGGCATGCCCGGCGCGGTGCTTGGGCAGAATGCTGTCCATTGTCAATGTACGCAGCGTGCCGTTGAACCAGTCGCCGACCGTTTTGTATCCGATGTCGGCGGCCAGGCTCTGCACTTCACGGCGTACGGTAACTTCGATTTCTTTTTTCATTGTTGTTCCCCCTTGTGTTTTTTATCTGATTTAATGCTTTGAATGCTTTGGATCAGTGTTGCAATTGTCAGAATCATGATCATGAGAAAAATCACAGCGCTGGTGACGGCGGACAGTATGAGCATCGGCCGCTCCGTCCCTCCGTCCGCCGAATTGACCGCGATCAGCGTATTCTGCAGCGTCAGTACAGATACAAGTGCATCGACAAAACTTACAGTCCTCAGCAGCTTCGTCAGGCAGTTGGACGAACGTTCCCGCCGCTTCAGATTGATGGAAGCCATTGTGATCTTGTACGTTGTATAGGCTGCCATCGTGATCGCGGGGACCAATGTCATATGGACCGGTTTCTGCTGTGTGGCCATCAGAGATACCGGTATAACAAGGCTGATGTTCAGGATCAGCAGCAATACGGATGCCGCAGCGAATATTCTGGCCCGCGCGCACTCCACGTCCGGTCTGCCGTTCAGCCGCCGCTCTGCCAGGACAACCATGAACCTCAGCAGCGCGAGAATGATGTAATAGGCGCAGATCGTGCCGTACCACATCGATTCGTAATGGATGCCAAGATATCCGTTATAGAAGGCAAAAAACACTGTCACAAGCAGGGATCCCCCGGCAGCGGCAAAGGTCTTGAAGTCATAATCAGAGAACCATTTTTCCAAAAAAGCCTTATCCGGTTCATTTTGCCGTCCTCCTTCCCTGCTGCATACAGTTGGAAACGGTTTCCTGTTTCCGCTATTATTGTATCTCCAAAAGCAGTTTACGACAATACCGTTTTGTCAGCAAAAAAACGGCCTTCAGATCATGTCTGAAGGCCGTTTCCTAAAACAGCCGTTAGCTGTTCTGCTGTTTTTCCTTCCTGCTGACCAGAAGCGCAAGCGCTGCACCCAGTACACAGGCGATCATAATACCGGCATAAACTCCCGGACGGCTGTTGTCACCGGTCGCCGGCACCGGCGGCTTAGAGGACTCCTCAGGTTTAGAGGATTCCTCGGGCTTAGAGGGCTCCTCAGGTTTAGAAGATTCCTCAGGCTCAGAAGACTCCTCAGGTTCAGAAGACTCCTCGGGCTTTGGCTCATGTGTATTCGTTATGACATAACCATCCACCGCGTTTCCGTCGATAGTTATCGTATAGCCCTCAACCTTTGCCTCAGCTACCGTGTACTTGATCTCTTCACCATCCTTCTTGAGATCGAGCTCGGTGAAGCTATCCTTCCAGCCGTTCTTCTCGGACAGGGTCATTTTAAGACCGGTGTCCTTTCCGTCCGCCAGAAGCTTGACAGTGACGCTCTCCGTACGCAAGCCGTCCTTATCATCCTCGTCATCCCAGACTTTCTCAACCGTTACAGTGGTCTTGCCGGGCGTATGAGAGTTGGTCACGGTAAAGCCCTTCTCCGCATCTCCGGTGATCTCCGCCGCATAGTGCGGAACAGTTGCTTCTGTCACCGTATAAGCGATCTTCGTGCCATCCTTCTTGACATCGAGATCTTTGAAAGTATCCTTCCAGCCGTTCTCCTCAGAGAGGACAACCGACTGTCCGGTCTTCTCGCCATCCGCAAGCAGCAGGATAACGACTTCATCCGGGCGTACGCCGTCCTGATCGTCCACATCGTCCCAAACCTTACTTACAGGGATCTCTGTCTTCTCAGATTCGTGCGTATTCGTGATGACAAAGCCCTTCTCCGCGTCTCCGCTGATGGCTACAGTGTAATCTGCGATCTCTTCCTCTTCCACCGTGTATTCGATAGCCTTGCCGGCCTTGTTGAGATCAAGCTCGGTGAAAGAATCCTTCCAGCTGTTTTCTTCGGAAAGCTCCAGCGTAAGGCCGGTGTCCTCTCCGTCAGCCAGAAGCTTGACAGTGACGCTCTCCGGGCGCAGGCCGTCCTGATCGTCCTTGTCATCCCAGACCTTCTCAACGGTAACAGTGGTCTTGCCGGGCGTATGAGAGTTGGTCACGGTAAAGCCAATCTCCGCATCTCCGGTGATCTCCGCCGCGTAGTACGGAACCGTTACTTCTGTTACAGTATATTCGATCTCAACACCATTCGCGTAAACATCAAGATCGGTAAAGCTGTCGGTCCATTCGTTCTCTTCGGAAAGCTTCACTTCCTTGCCGGTCTTCTCACCGTCCGCAAGCAGCTCGATAACGACTTCGCCCGGACGTGCTCCGTCCTGATCGTCCTTATCATCCCAAACCTTGCTCACGGTGATCTCTGTCTTCGCGACTTCATGCGTATTCGTGACTTTCAGCTTAGCCGTCGTTTCGCCGACCTTGACCGGGTCACTGATTGTTACGGTGTAATCGTTTCCGATGGACTCCTCGGTAACAGAGTACTCGATCTCTGTACCGTGATCCTTGAATTCATCCAGACCTTCAAAGATATGGGTCCAGTCGTTCTTTTCTTCCAGAACAGCGCTCAGGCCGGTATCTTCACTGTCGGCAAGCAGATGGACCGTTACGCTCTCTGTACGCTTTCCGTCCTGATTATCCGCATCATCCCATACCTTCTCAACAATGATGTTGATTCTGGAAGGTGTACGGTTATTCTTGACCGTGTATCCATCCGTCATCGATCCTCCCATCACAGGTTCGTCATACTTGTCAACCTGCGTCTCGGTTACACTGTAATGGATCCACTGTCCGTCCGCGTCATACTTCGGCAGATTCTCAAATGTATAATTCCAGCTGCCTTTTTCATCCGGCTCAACGGTCGCCATATCCTTCTCCGCATCGTTGGCGTACAGCGTCAGTTCAATGGAGTCCGGACGTACGCCATCCTGATCGTCCGCGTCGTTCCAGATCTTCTCGACAGGAACCTCTACCACATCTACAGCGTTGGTAAATACAGCTTCCTGCTCTTCCTTCGCGACGATCGTTCCGGATGCGCCTTCAGATGTCGTTGTATAACCGATGCGAGGTGTCTCGCTGACGGTGTAAGTGATGTCAGCCGGCAGATCCTGAGCCGTCTTGCTCTCCCCGTCCTTCAGCTTGAACGTTGCCTTGCCGGCGGTGAATTCCATATCGCCGAAGGTCCCGTTCAGCGTATTATCGCTCAGCTCAACGGTGAAAGTGAACTCGTGATCCGCAACCTTGGGACCGGTTACGACCTTCTTAACGGTCAGGTCGCCTGCCGGGCTGTTCACGACAGTCCAGTCCTTCTCAAGCGGGATCTCGGTCTCTTCCGTCACCTGCTTGAAGAAGCGGTAATGTCCGGCCCAGTCCGGATTGTTGGTAGCTCCGATAGTCTTGTCGCCGTTCAGCAGCATGTACTGCTCCGGATCCGGAACCAGATTGCCCGAATAGTCGCCCCAGAGTTCAAAGGCATGAATGGTCGCGGTTTTGTCGTCCGCATCAGGAGTGATGGACAGCTCGTTATTATAATTGTTGTTTTCAGCACCGTTCCAACCAGTCTGGTCGGTCAGGGTGAAGGAATAATTATGCCACCACCACTCATTATGTCCTACCAGTGTCAAAGCCTTGCCGTTATTGGAAAGGATCCAGCGGACTTCGGCCTCTGCAGGTTCTGTGGTTTCTCCGCCGTCACCGGTTTCTCCGCCCTCTGCAGGCTCAGTCTGTTCAGGCTTGACCTGCTGTGCCGTCCACTGTGAGCTGGACTGAATCGAACCGGCCAGAATGGTGTCATACTTATTGCCTTCCGTATCCGTTACTTCCTGTTCGCGGATATTCGCCTTGATATACCCGAGATTATTGCCGGCAGCACGGTACAGAATATCATCATACGTATCGTCGATCCAGTAGTTGGATGTGATTACATAGATCTCACCGTCTTTGAGTTCGGACGGATCTACCTGTACCCAGTAGTTCTTGGAAACAAGCAGCTTTCCGCCGGCTTTATAGGTGGTGAAGTAATCATCGACGTGCTTTTCACGTACGGAATAAACGATTTCTGTCTGATTGCCGTCATCATCCGTCTTATACTTGGGCAGGCGGGTGAAAGCCGCGGTCCAGTCGTTTTCCGCAGAGATTTCTTCAGTACGTCCTTCCACGTCTTCGCCGTCAGCCAGAAGCTGTACGGTAACGGTATCTCCGGAATGGTCTTCTTCATCTTCCCATTTCTTGGTTACATGGATCTGCGTGTACTCTTCGTCGCCTGTAACCTTCCAGATATTGGTCATCAGGGACAGGTTGGAATAGCAGCCGCCGCGCTCCATATAGAAGAAGTTCAGTGTGTGCTTTACATTGCCGGTCTCAAAGGTCTTGCCGGCCTTTGCGAAAATGTCGTTCAGCGTATTGTAGGTTCCATTGGTCTCCGGTGTCGGCACTTCGCCATTGTAAGGCGCAAGGACTACCGCGTCGTCAACCAGTACTTCACCGGTGCTGAAGTTGATGGATCCGCCGAGCGGACGATGCAGACCGCCGATATCGAGAACCAGTACGCCGTCCACGAATACCCAGACGTCATCATCGCCGCTGAAACTGAAGACCAGATCTTCTCCATCGAGCGTACCTTCTTCCGGAATGAAGAAATTGCAGCTCATGGTCAGACCGTGCTGGTGGTTATAACCCTCGATGCCCTGTGCTGCCAGATCATCGGAAGGAGCCACGTTCTGTTTCGCTTCGTTCCAGTCGTCAAACGGGAAATAACCGACGTTGACCTTCTCGGACGTCGCTTCATTCTCTGGGTTGGTCATATTGACAACATAAGTGCCGTCATAGACCTTATAATCCCCTTCGTCGCCCTGTTCAGGATCATAATAAGCGTAATTCTGATCGCTGTTGTAATAATAGTTGCCCTGCTTATCCAGCTGGAAGAAATGATTTACGTTCTTATAGACGGTCTTCTGTCCTTCGACCGTCTCTGGTGCAAACAGAAGCTCCAGATTCTGCTGACCGAACTCGGTCATCACCGGATATCCGTTCTCACCGAGCAGCGGCTGTACGATACCCTGACGGGCGATCGGAGCGCCGGTATACATATTACTGTTGCCGGAGAGCACTTCATCACCGCCGTGGCCGTAGAACTTCAGATTAGAAGCATCGTTGATGCCGCCGTATGACCACTGTCCGCCCTGGTTAGCCCAGCGGTCGCCGTACTGCCACCAGTCGGAAGCGATGTGGTAATCGAACAGATTCAGCGTGATGCCCTTCTCAACGTTATCTTCCGTATCGACCGTTTTCGGCGGGATCGAGTCGATCGTGAACTCGGTTTCTGCCTCGCCGTCGGTAAATTCTGCCTTGAGGGTGTGTGTGCCGACGACAGCGTTCTCCAGATAATCTTCCGCCAAGCTGACGTTCAGACTGCCTTCAGATACCGTATAGTTCTCTGCAGCAAGCTCTTTGCCGTCGACGAGCAGACGGGTAAAGCGTGCAAAGGTCAGTTCATCATCCTCTTCACGGTTTACCTTAAAGTCAAGCGTTCCCGTATCCTGATGCTTGGTATATGTGCTTCCGCCGCCTTCAGTGAATGTATAGACAGCCTTCACGACCTCAACATCATATCCGAGATTGTCAGCACTGACTACGTCATAAACCGGACCGCTCTTCGCTGTTTTGTAGAAATTGACAGCCGAAATATCGTTGCCCAGCAGATAGTTCTCTGCAGTCTCGCCGGTCAGAATGACCTTAACGTGGTGGGTTCCGACAGTCTTGTCCGTCTCGTCATATTCCAGATCAAACTGCTCTGCCGTCAGCTCGGTTCCGTTCAGCGTAACGGTTACTTTGCTCTTATCCGGTGTCTCGCCGACATAGATTTTTTTCTCCGTACTGGTAATTGTAACCTTGTCGGCAGGCACCTGGCGGATATCGCTTGTCAGATTAGAAGAACTGGATGCATATGAAATGAAATTAGAACCCTGATTTGTATAGATACGATATACGGATCGGTTGTCTAATGTTGCTTTGTTTTCACCTCCGGACACTCCTAAATGATATGTCTCAATAATCGGATCATCCATCAGAATAAGCGCGATCCGTTCCGCTGAACTGTTTCCATAAGTGAAAGCATCATCTTCAATCACTTCTACTTTCGTCGGAACATAGATTGTCAGATGATCTCCGGCGCCCTTGAAAGATGCTACGCCGAAAGCTTCCAACGACTCTGGAATCGAAACCTGCGTCAGCTTCTCGCAGCGCTCAAAAGCAAGGAACGGAAGCTCGGTAACGCCCTCCTCGATCACAACCTTCTTCAGGTTGCGGTTGAAACAGAACGCTCCTTTATCGTATGAAACGTTTCCGGGAAGCACGAGCTCTTCAAATCCGCAGATGGCAAACGCGTTCTCATAGACGTTCTCCAGCTGTTCGGGATAATCCATATTAAAGTTCTTCAGAGAGGCGCAGGCCTGGAACGCGCAGTAAGGAACGGTCTTCCATACCGCATGGATATTGACGGTCTCAAGGTTGGGCTGCATCTCCCAGAAGGTGCTGTTGTAACGGACAAACGCATCGTCGCTGACGTAGATGTTCAGCGTCTCCAGGGTCGTTTTATCCTCGTAAGAATCCATGTTGGAAGCGTATTCCAGGGCTTCCGCAAAATTACCCATGGAACGATAGTCATATGAGGAGTACTGCGACTCATAATGACCCTTTTTGCCGAATGCGGCATCGGTTGAATTGTCCAGAATCGCAAACAGCTGACCGGTACTGTAATTGCCGTTATAAAGCGAGTACTCGGGTTTTTTCTCTTGGGGAGCGAAGAACAGTTCAGACTTCCAGTTCAGCGTTTTCAGCTTCGGGCATTCGGTAAATACTCCGCCGCACAGATACAGCATCGTTTCGGGAATCGTGATCTCGGTCAGTCCTGTTTTGCCGAAAGCCAGATACTCCAGCTTGACCATTCCGCTGTTCTCGGCGAACAGATCGCCGGTCAGCTTGCCGCAGTTGTAGAACGAACGGGTGCAGCACTCGATCTGATGGGGAGTGAACGTCACCGTCTCCAGATTCGGGCAGCTGCAGAAGCATTCGTAAGGAATAATGCCGAAATGCTCTTCGCCGAACTTGACGGAAGAAAGGCCGGACTGCAGGAACGGTCCCCAGGCACAGCTGCTCCAGTCGCCTCCCTGGCTGTTAAACCAGCTGAGATCCTCTGTTTCGGAAAGATCCAGCTCATACCCTTCCGCAAACGCCAGAGCGAAGGAAAGGGAATTGACCAAGCTGACCTTCCTCATATCGAATTCTTCCAGGGCCGTGCAACCGAAGAACGCCATGAATCCGACGGAATAGATGTTGTCCGCGTCGATCGTGACGGTCTTCAGATTCTCGCAGCCATAGAACGTAAGCGTTTCAATCGTGAGATCATTGATGTAAGTGATCTCGCCGCTCTCAATTCTGTCCCGAACCTGTGCGCTGCGCGCGTCCAACCCCTTGGGCAGGTTGATGGAAGTCAGGCCGGAATCCTGGAAGGCGCCGACGCCGAGATACTCCACGGTATCGGGAAGCGTTACCGCGCCAAGGTTTTTGCAACCGGCAAAGGCACCTGCCAGAACGCAGATCGTGCCGTCCTTAACGGTGAAATTGCCACTGTAGGAAGGATCCACACGGACAAGGCATTTTCCCGCGTAATAGGCACCGTCAACGTAGTTGTTCTTAATAAAGTCGGGAACAGCCGCTTCCAGAGCATCGGTATCCAGAACGGAATAGCTGATGGTAGAGTTGGATTTTATATTCCATCTTTCCGTCTGATTCTCGTTCTTATACTGCCGGAACTCGAACAGATTGCCGGGAATCGTTCTTACGGTATCCGGCAGCGTCAGGCTCGTAATGCCGGCCGCAACATCTTTAGGCACAGAGTAGACCGTCGTAACGGTATAGTCTCCGATCTTCTCAGGAATCACAACATCTCCTGAAGCTTTCGTAATCGATATGCTGAGTTCTCCATCACCCAATTTGGAACAGCTAAGCACCATATCTCCATGGGTATAGGTAAACGGATTCGTGCTGTCATCAAAAACAGGCTCTTCGGAAGGATCCGCGTTCTTCAGAATAGGCGCGCCTTTCATCAACATGTTCTTGGTAAGCGCAGGCTGATCATCCTTCGCAGGAGTCTCTTCAGGCTCCTCTGCAGGAGTTTCCTCAGGCTCCTCTGCAGGAGTTTCCTCAGATTCCTCTACAGGAGTCTCCTGGACCTCCTCGACAGGAGTTTCCTTTACTTCCTCTGCAGGAGTCTCCTTGACTTCCTCAGCCGGAGTCTCTTTAACTTCCTCAGCAGGGGTCTCCTGGACTTCCTCAGCAGGGGCCTCCTGGACCTCCTCAGTAGGAGTTCCCTTTACCTCCTCTGCAGGGGTCTCCTTGACCTCCTCGACAGGGGTCTCCTGGACTTCCTCGACAGGGGTCTCCTGGACTTCCTCGACAGGGGTCTCCTGGACCTCTTCGGCAGGAGTCTCTTTGACCTCCTCAGCAGGAGTCTCGTTGACCTCCTCGGCAGGAGTCTCGTTGACCTCCTCGGCAGGAGTCTCGTTGTCCTCTTCTGCCGGGGTCTCCTTAACCGACTCAGCAGGGGCTGCCTCTTCGTTGTTTTCATCTGTCTCTGTCTGGCTCATCTCTGCAGGCGGGACGCTCTGTCCATCAGCGGGACCCTCTGCGTAGACGGGCTTGACCGTGCTAAGAAGCATGATCAACACGAGAACAAGACTTGAAAACTTCCTCAGATTTCGTTTCATAGCCTAAATCTCCTTAGCGTATTTTTAGCTTATTTTAAAAGCGAAGCCAGAAGCCGCGGGAGCTTCAGTGCCGCAAGCTCTCTTCTGGAAAGCCTGTGCGGCAGCTCTTCTTCCACTGGTCCTGAATTGCTTTTTTTACAGTTTAGAACAAACAGTTCCCCGGCAAACGCGAGGTACAGGTGATACAGATTCCAAAGCACGAGCATGACATACTGGAAAGTCTGCTGCCGGACGCTCAGCTGTATGGAACAGACAACAGCTGCGGCAAGGATCAGACAGGCAAGTGCATGCGGGATCGTCATCCACCAGCGCCAGTCCCGGCTGCCGGACTTGTCGGTCACCTTGAATTCCTTCTGCCGGATCCCTAAGGATTCCCGGACGACCGGAATGAGCAGGAAAGGTGTAAGGCAGGTCTCGTAGAACATGCTCCACCCCACGGTGCGTGTGCGTCCGGAAAAAAGCGGGATCCCGACCGCTGACAGCAGATACATGGGCAGCCAGAACATAGCGGCCGACCGCAGATCGCAGCGCATGACCGCAATTCCGAAGAAAGAATACAAGAGCGGAGCAAGCAGGTAGATCAGCCTTTTTACCGGGAAATACCAGTAGCTGACGGCCATCAGATACGACATTCTCTGCCGGAAGGTCAGTCCTTTTCCAAACAGGATATGCTCTTTCCTGCCGGACTGTATGCATCCGGAAGCCCAGCGGACTCGCTGGCGGATCAGTGCTCCCAGGCTCTCAGGCGTTTCTCCATCAGCGAGGGTCTCGGTCAGAGCGACTCCTCTGTAGCCTTTTTTCTGTAATGCTATGCCGGTCGCAAAGTCCTCTGTCAACGTATCTGTCACAAATCCTCCGACCATCTCCAGCGCCTTCCGGGACAGCAGCATATTGGAACCGGCAAGCACCACCGCGTTCACGGCATTCCTGGCCGGTTCGATACTGCGGTAGAAAAAGTCCTGTTCATTCGGGATGCCGGCACCGCCGTACGCCTTCTGGAACAGATCCCTGTTCTTGAAGCTCTGCGGTGTCTGTACATATGCTATCCCGTCCGTCATGAGCGGTACAGTCTTCTCAAGGAATTCCGGACGCGGCGCCATATCCGCGTCAAAGACAGCGATCAGTGGAGCTTTGGTCTTCCGCAGGGCTGAATTCAGATTGCCGGCCTTGGCATTCTCATGTTTGTGCCGGAAAAGATATCCGACCTGCAGCCGCTCGGCAAGCTCCTTCATCTCGGGTCGTGAAGCATCATCCAGCAGCCAGACGCGGAAAGTTCCTTCATACCGCATGTCCAGGCATGCACGGAGTGTTCTCTCGAGCAGCGCGGCCGGCTCTCCGTAAGTCGTGACCATGACATCGACCGCCGGCAGACTCGCACCGGCTTTATTTTGCACCGGATGTCTGTCTTCTGCCAGATAGAACCAAAAGAAACAGATAAGCTCCACCGCTCCGAGGACCTCGGTCAGGAGCAGTATCCAGGCAAAGACAACAGATACCGCGTTGTGATCGTAGGGAATGGTATAGACCACTCTCCATCCTAGATAGACCAGAGTACTGAGCGTCAGCACGGCGGCGAAGATCTTCTTAGCAGTGTTGTTCATGGCTCTCCTCTCATGGCCTCAGCGTAGACCCGGCCGACTTCCGACAGGTCATCAGCCGTAAAGCTTTCCGTCTTATCACAATCAGGCCGCAGGAGGGAATAAGACTCATCTTTGTTGCAGAACGACCAGGCGCACCAGCTGAGCTCCTGTCCGTTCAGGTATGAAGCAAAACTGCGGCCTGCCTCGATCGCAGGAGTTCCGTCCCGGTCAAGACCGATCCCCCACTCGGAAACCATAACGGGAAAATGTTCTTCAACAGCCTTGTTCAGTTCGCGGTAAGAGATTTTCTCCCCTGTATAGAAATGGTACGCGTACAGGATATTCTCATACGGCAGCGGCTTCCGCATGGCATTGTCAAGCACGGAGGAATACTCCGGCGTTCCGACGATCACGACGGCCGCCGGATTTTCTTTACGGATAACAGGAATGATCTTATCCGCATATTCAGTAATGACGTCCCAGCCGACTCCGTTCGGTTCATTCGCGATCTCGTACAGCACATGAGGTTCCCGCCTGTACTCACCCGCGGTCTTGCGGAAGAAATCAGCAGCCTCTGTCACATGGTCCATCGGATTCCCGTCCGACAGGATGTGCCAGTCGATGATCACGTACAGCCCGAGTTCAAGTGCCTCTGACACCGCCTGCCGTACAAGCTGACTGTTGCGCTCCGGATCCGCCAGATATCCGTTCTCGGTATCGGTGTACATCGCAATCCGGACAGTGTTGCCTCCGCTTTTTTTCACAAATGAAAATGCTTCCGTCCCGGCAAACTGCGGGAACCACGCGATACCGTGCGTACTCATCCCGCGCAGCTGGACCGGATTGCCTGCAAGATCCGTAAGTCTGCCGTCTCTGACGGTGAGTGCTCCCGGATCTCTCGTGTCTGTACTCTTGCATCCCGCAAGGATAAAAAAGACTGTCATCAGGACAAGGAGGCAGCGGATCTGTATCGGTTTCGCCATTTTATGTAAACTTTTATGTCCCAGAAAATCAACGTTATAACAGGACATTTGCAATAGCCTTCCGGCTGTCCTCCCCTCAGAAGCATAGTATTATACCAGAATATCATGAATTATATCACTAAGTTCCGCCAAAAGCAAGACTTTTGGCGGCCATATATAAACTTTTTAGTGTTTACTGTTATGACATGCGTTAACCTTTTTCCCTTGCTGCAGACACAAAAAAACAGCTGTGCAGAAGCTTCCCGCTTCCGCACAGCCGTTCCGGTTCAGCTGTATGGTCTTAATAAAACGCTTTGTAGATATTCTGGATCGTCTTGTCGAAATCCTCTTCGCGGATACCCATGATAATGTTCATCTCGCTGGAGCCCTGATCGATCATACTGATGTTGACGCCGGCATCCGCAACCGCGGAGAAAACTCTCGAGGCCGTACCGGTCATGTTACGCATGCCGCGTCCGACAACGGCGATCAGCGCCAGCCCGCGGTCCATGCAGATGAAATCCGGATTGACCGCGCGTGAAACCGCGTTCAGGATATCGCTCTCGCGTCCTTCGACTTCCTTCTCGGAAATAACGGCGCACATTGTATCGATACCGGACGGCAGATGCTCAAAGCTGATGTCAAAGCTGCGCAGGACGTCCAGTACCCGGCAGGCAAAACCGACTTCCTCATTCATCATGTCCTTCTCGATACGGATGACGACATAGCCCTTACGGCCCGCGATGCCCGTAATAACGTCACCGTCCGGATCCTGTCCGGCGTGCGCGACGATCATCGTTCCCGGAGCTTCCGGATCATTGGTATTCCGGATATTGATCGGGATTCCGGCTTCCTTTACCGGGAAAATCGACTCCGCGTGTAGTACGGTCGCGCCCATGTAGGACAGTTCCCGCAACTCGCGGTACGTGATCGTACGGATCGGATGCGGATTGGCTACTATGCCCGGATCGCAGGTCAGGAAACCGGACACATCCGTCCAGTTCTCATACATATCCGCATTGACGGCCTGCGATACGATCGCTCCGGTGATGTCGGATCCGCCGCGTGAGAACGTCTTTACGCTCCCGTCGGGACGTGCTCCGTAGAAACCCGGGATCACGACGTGCTCACGTCCGTTCAGGACACGCTCAAATTCCTGTCTGGTCTTATCCGCGTCATATCTGCCGTCGGCATCGAACCAGATCAGCTTCGCGGCGTCAATGAATTCATATTCAAGAAATTCCGCCAGCAGAATACCGTTCAGGTACTCGCCGCGGCTTGCGACATAATCGATCGTCGTGCCGAGGCGCAGATGCTCGGCGATCAGCGCGAACTCCTCTTCCAGAGGGCTGCGCAGGCCAAGTTCGCCGCGGATCGCACAATAGCGGTCCTTGACTTCCTCAAGTACAGATTCCCAGTCTCCGCCCTTCTGCGCGGTCTCATGACAGCGGATCAGAAGGTCCGTCACCTTGGTATCTCCCTTAAAACGCTTGCCGGGAGCGGACGGAACGACATATACACGGGACGGATCTGACATAATGATAGCGGCGACTTTGCGGAACTGACCGGCATCGGCCAGAGAGCTGCCGCCGAATTTTACGACCTTCTTCATCTCTGCACTTTAACTCCGTTGTCTTTAAATTTCCGATGCTTCCAGGCTGATCCTGGCGTCCTTTTCCCGGACGGATGCAGCCATCTCCTGCTTGCGGGCAGCAAGCGCCGCTTTGACGGAAGGATCCGTAAGAGCAAGGATCTGAGCAGCCAGTACGCCTGCGTTTACAGCCGCGTCGACGCCTACAGTCGCGACCGGAACTCCGGGCGGCATCATGACGGTCGAAAGCAGCGCGTCAAGCCCGTCGAGCTGCGCAGACTTAAGCGGAAGCCCGATCACGGGAAGAGTCGTATGGGCAGCCAGTACGCCTCCCAGGTGAGCAGCCATCCCGGCTGCCGCGATAATGACACCGAAGCCGTTCTTCTCAGCGTTCTCAGAGAATGCACAGGCTTCCTGCGGTGTTCGGTGTGCACTCATCACATGTGTTTCCGTTTCAATTCCAAATGCTTTTAACTGGGCCACGGTCTTCTTCACAACCGGCCAGTCGCTGTCAGAACCCATAATTACAGCCGCTTTTAAAGCCATAGTACATTCCTCCCCAGACGTTAAGATTCTCTTTCGTGAAAGAGTTGCGAACAGGCGCATAAAGACAACAAAAACCTGCAGTTTTCGTCGCAAGCCCTAGTATAACATTTTTCCCGGAAAATGCAACATGAAATTTGATAAAAACTCTTGTTTCAGAACAGCCTTCATAGTATAATGAAATTCAGCTTTTTTCAGAAAGGAGCTCTCTTATGGAATCTGTATATTTGAAGGATTTGTTCGCAGGCAGGCAGGAAAAGGCCGCCGCGCTTGCGGAGAGCGAGATCACGGTCAGCGGCTGGACACGTTCTGTCCGCGACTCCAAATCACTCGGTTTTATCGTGCTGCATGACGGCACTTGCTTTTCGACGCTGCAGATCGTTTACGAGATCGCAGACGGCCTGACATATAAAGATACAGAAGGGACAGAGCTCTCCGGGGCGGACGCTTTCCGCGAGATCAGCCGGCTGACCGTCGGGTCCGCGATCGCTGTCAAGGGAACTCTGCTTCTGACGCCCGAGGCGAAGCAGCCTTTCGAGCTGCACGCGCGTGAGGTCACGCTCGTCGGCGTTTCCGCCGGGGATTACCCGCTGCAGAAGAAGCGCCACACCATGGAATACCTGCGTACGATCGCGCATCTGCGTCCCCGTACCAATACATTCCAGGCAGTCTTCCGCATCCGTTCCCTGAGCGCTTACGCGATCCACCGCTTCTTCCAGGAACGCGGATTCGTCTACGTCCACACCCCGATCATCACGTCCAGTGACGCGGAGGGCGCCGGAGAGATGTTCAAGGTCACCACGCTGCCGCTCGGCGCGTATCCGATGACCGAGGACGGCAAGCCCGACACCACACAGGATTTCTTCGGCAAACCGGCCAATCTGACAGTTTCCGGACAGCTTAACGTCGAGACCTACTGCGCGGCTTTCCGCAACGTTTACACATTCGGACCGACCTTCCGCGCGGAGAAGAGCAACACCACCCGCCATGCCGCGGAGTTCTGGATGATTGAGCCCGAGATCGCTTTTGCCGATCTGTCCGACGATATGGACCTCGCCGAGGCCATGATCAAATATATCGTCAACTACCTGCTGGAGAATGCTCCCGAGGAGCTCGCTTTCTTCAACCAGTTCGTTGACAAGACGCTGCTTGACCGGCTGGATTCGATCGTCAGCAATGAATTCGCCCGCTGCTCCTACACCGAGGCAGTCCGTCTGCTCTCCGAGAGCGGCAAAGAGTTCGATTACAAGCCGTACTGGGGCTGCGATCTGCAGACCGAGCATGAGCGCTATCTGACGGAAGAGATCTTCAGGAAGCCCGTCTTCGTCACCGATTATCCGAAGGAGATCAAGGCCTTCTACATGAAGATGAATCCGGATGGCAAGACCGTCGCCGCGGCCGACATGCTCGTACCGGGCATCGGCGAGCTGATCGGCGGCAGCCAGCGTGAGGAGAACTATGACAAGCTCCTCGCACGCATCCGCGAACTCGGCCTCAAGGAAGAGGATTACAAGTGGTATCTGGACCTGCGCAGATACGGCACCAACCCGCACGCAGGCTACGGTCTCGGATTTGAGCGCCTGATCATGTATGTGACCGGCATGGGCAACATCCGTGACGTCATCCCGTTCCCGCGGACCGTCGGCAACCTGGATTACTGATATTCCGTTTCATCCGCTCTGCTTGCGGCAGTACGCGGACCGATGTCCTTACAGACAGAAAGCCTTATGATGGATCTTGATACGTCCTTTGATTTCGCGCGGCCCGGTGATTACCGGACTCTCTCCGCCATGTGGCAGCAATGCTTCGGGCAGACACGTGAGGACGCGCAGTTTTTCCTGAAGAACAGTTACCGTCCCGGCGAGACACTGCTTTTGCGTGATCCCTCCGGGACGCCGGTTTCCATGATCACATTAATACCAGCCCGGCTGCAGAATACACCGGGCTCGTTTCTGTATGCCGCGGCGACCAAACCGCAGCTGCAGTCCGGCGGTCTGATGAGCCGGCTGTTCTCCATGACGCAGGATTATGCTGCGTCTCAAGGCGCGCGTTTCCTCTGCGCGGCACCATCGGACGAACGTATCGCAGCGGCTCTGGACAAACACGGTTTCACTTACCGTTTCTACCGGTCCGAACGATTCATCGACGATCTGGTTCCCTACTCCCATTACGAACTGTGGACGCCGTCCGCGATCGATTTCACCGTCATGCGCGCGGCTTATCTGCAGAAACAGCGCACACAGCTTCGGCTGATGTGTCCCGACTTTATCCTGCAGGAGCTCCGCCATTTCGGAGGCGACGTCGTCTGCTTTGAACAGGACGGCCGCATCGGTTACGCAGCCTACACGCTGCACGACCACACACTGCACATCCGGGAATGCAGTCTGCCCTTCACGGACGAGCTCGGAGCATCCCTGCTCGCCGACACCGGCTGCACGTCGATCCTGCTGAACGAATCCGGTACGGAGATCCCCGTCGGCATGTACAAAGCCCTCGGCCGCGATCCGTTCCATCCCTTCCAGGGAACGATGTCGCTGTGCTTGGATCAGTAAAAAACTGTCCCCGGCAGCACAAAACGCGAAAACACAAAAATATACCGTCTCTCGTATTTGAGAGGCGGTTTTTTTTGCGCAATCAAGAGCAATCATGTACGATCAGCTGTGTATTGATCCGGCCGCAATTTCAGATATCAAGATAACAGCTTATTCCCCCAGTAACGGCAGCGGTTGGTATATCTGAACATGCAGCATTGCCGGATTACCGTCAGGGACATACTCCATCAGTTTCCGGAGATTCTCCGGCGTGTTCTCGGAGATCTCCACTGCGACCCGGTTTTCTTTTATCAGCATCATATTCGATACGACAAACGGCAGCAGTCCGGCCTCGGCATCCCGACGGATCTGTCCACTGGTGTCGCCAAGCTCTTTATAGGTGTATCGCGCCTTATGAAAAATGACCTTGTCATAGTTCGCGGTTTTTCTGATCGCCGCAACGTCTTCCTCTGTTGCGGCATCCGTAAGCCAGACCTCAACATCCGTCCCCGTCAGCCACGTACCGGCATAGTACCCACCATCCCGGACACCATCCCGGACCGTAATAAACCGACGGTCTATCGCACGGAAAGCCTCTCCCGCAGCAGTCCGCTCTTCGCCCAATGCATATAGTTTCTCCATATCCAAGTCGATTCCGGCAAGCTCGATCAGCTGATCGCACAACTCCGGGGACACTTTATAGGTCCCCCAATTGCTCGGTTCACCACTGACACTCATATATCCGGTGATACTTATATATCCACTAACTGGATCCAGCTTCAGTTTGTATCGATTCCCTGACGAGAACTGAACAGTAAACGTCCTCTCCCTCAGGCGTCCAATTCCCGGATCGGCTGCCCCTTCCAGATAATTCGCCTCGCCGGTAACAGCATTATGCGCATTGTACTCGCCCTGTGACACATTGGGCATCTCAAGGAAAGCTTCAACCAGATCTCTGATATCTTTTTCTTTCGTGATGACTCTGGATTCGTAATAATCCGGCCATCCGGGAACCTCCTCTATCGTGATCCGCCTGGCTTCCGAAGCATCATCTTCCCCCAGCAGATCCAGCACCTGGCCGAAAGTATACTTGTCACCGCTGCCCTCCCCATAACGTCCTGCAATACTGCCGGCAGCGTAAATCTGCAGCACTCCGTCTTTTTCAACCAGAATATAGCTCCGGTCCGAACGATCAGGCGGCATGTACGCCGGCAGACTCTCGGCCACCCATGTCGGACCTTTTTCCTCTGTCATGCCGAGCGACTCGCCTTTTTCGCCGTCCCAGTCCTGGCCGCTGTAATCATAACAGAGAACAAATCCATCAACGGAAAGATACTGATTTCGCGCGGCTTCGGACATGGAGATCCGCTCATGAACGACCTCGACTGCCGGGAGGGTTCCCGGAGCTTCCGCCGAAGAAACCGCGTCCTCAAACAGCCAGTTCAGTTTTTCATAGGAAATCATGCGCTCCACGGCATATTCATAGTGTCCGTATTTGATGAAAGGCTGGGTTGCGATATCCGTTGAATGACCGGGATACAGGATCAGCTGTACCTCTCTCTCCCCGTCCGAAAGCTTCAGGACCCAGTCGCCGCCGGCCGTCTTCATGATCCAGTCGCCGACAGCACGCCTTTTCAGCTCACCGTCAAGGGAATCCAACAGTAACGTTCTGGCGTTTTCATCGGCAATCTCAGCCTCTTTGCCCCAATGCCACAACACAATCCGACAACTGTCCGGATCCATGTGCGCAAGTCTGGAAAGCGTGGTCTTAAGCGGATATCGGATAAATGTGTACGCCAAAAACAGCCCTGCGGCCAGCAGGACGATCGCCCACCAGAAACGCTTAAGCGTTTTTCCAAATGACTTAGCCATACATATCACCCCTCATCTGTTTCACGCATTTGCAGATTCATAGAATCCACCGGAAATCCATACAAAACTATGGTCTGACGATGATCCGGCATTCTTCTGCAAAGGCTGCCTCGTATTTCGTTCCATTCATGAATTGGCTGGTACTGCAGTAGAAAGTATACGTGGCCGCACAGATCCCGTCATCATAAGTATCAAATCGTAAATCCGCCAGCTCACATCGCTCTAAGTTCTGTTTCGGATGCAGGTTCTTTAAGGCTTCCACCGCTTCGTTATAATCCCGTGTGTATTGTTCTTCCGAATAGTTGCCGATCTTGGGCATCGAAAGGATAAAACCCACGACTTTCCCATCTTTCCGGACTTTTATATTGATCTCATCCTGCAGATATTCTCCGCGTTTTCTGGCAAGTATGACCTCCCACATCTTGAAGTCTGCTGCATCGTCGTATCTGGCTATCTTATATTGTTCCAGATTTGGAATCACCATCCCATACTGTTCAATAAAGGCGTCTACGGCATCCTGTGCCGTCTTCACGAGAATCGGCAGATCGTCCGGCATCTCCTCCCACCAGTTTTCTACAGTGAATGAGCGGAGCTCTTTCTGATCCGTGAAAGTGAAGGTTTCCCCTTCCTCCGTTGTGTACTGATACAGTGTCCTTTTCAACGGCTCGTCATAGATCGTCACGAAATCGACGGATGTAAATAGCTCTGCCTCATCCGCCATCGACGCAAGATACGCGTTCCATTCGGCCATTTCTGCCGTCTGGCTCTCTGCCGGAATTGTAAAATATACTGTGAAATATGATTCCAGTTGCGTGATGTCTACATTCTTTTCTTCCGGATACCGGTCATCGTCCCGTTCCGGCTGCACACCGATAACCATGCAGTATTCGCCATCCGGAAGCGTCCCATAATATGCCTCAATATTATAATGATCAGTCCGCTCTTTGCCCGGAGCGACCGGATAAGCAGACATCGGGAAAGCCAGCGGAATATCGGATTCCTTATAGGGCAGCCTGTACCAGCCGGATTCCACGTTTTTTGCGTACAGCCAGAACTCAGCTCCCGCGTCATACAGCCTTTCCGTCTGATTGGAATACGTCAGATCGCAGCTATCGGCAGAAACCGATGTGGCTATTACTGTAAAACTCTCTATATTGTTGATCTTATGACCCGCCGCCTCCTCCAGTTCATCGACAGTCTCGGCATACTGAATCTCATCTTTGTGAGAAATCACATCGGAATCTTCTCCGCTTGAATCTGCTTCAGATACTTCTCTGCCGGAACCTGAAACCGGATCCGTCAACAGACACACCGTAACCACAAGACAGGCAATCAGTGCGATCAGGATGCTCCAGAATGCAGGCTTTTTATAGTTCAGAATACCCTTGATCCGTTGTTTTACGCCGACTTCTCCAAAGGCTAGCGGGCACACGGCAACCTTCTGCCGTGAGTAATTGCAATTCAGCAATGCATTTGAATAGGCGGCCTTCGAGTATTTGTCCATATCCCGGATTACTTTTTCATCACAGGCAACTTCTATATCTCTGCACAGCAGGATATAAGCAAGCCAACACAGCGGATTGAACCAATAAACCGCTAACAACAGGAATCCCAAAGGCTTCCACCAATGATCACGCCGCTTCAGATGCGCAGCTTCATGCTGAAGCACATAGTTCAGAGATTCGCCGTCCACAGCAAAAGGTACATAGACAACAGGCCGGATAATGCCAAGAATAAACGGCGATTTCACTTCATCGCCGGCCCTGATCCGAATCCCGGCCGGTAGTATTTCTTCATATCTGTCCCCTGCCGGGACGGACATGGCAACCGTTTTGCGGATCTTCAAATAACTGATGAGGGCATAGATGAGCATAGCAATAACCCCGGCCAGCCAGATCACCGATGCTGTTTTTAAAACTCTTTGCAGTGGTTTGATGATCGTGGGAACATCTGCCTTCTTCGGGTCTTCCGGGACCGCCGGAGCTGGAGATTCCGTATGAATCTGACTTGCTGGCATCTCTGGAACGTCCTGTTTTACCGAATCTTTCGATTGTGTATCCGTCGGTTTTGTCGGAGCAAAATTATCCGCAATTATGGGATTGATCGCTTCGTTTATAATTGAAATCCCTGTGTTGATGGCAGGTTCCTGCTGTTCTGTAATATTCTGCGGTATTGTTTCGGCGCTTGGAACCAGGCTGAACCTACTTTCAAAAGAAAACGGAAGGATCAGCCGGACCGCCACGATTGCCCAGAGCAAACAGATCGTCCATTTTGGTGCTTTACGTAGGATTCCACGCATCAGCACAACAGCAAGGATCATCCATCCAGCCGCTATGCTCATATTGAGTATTTTAAGAAAAATCCCGCTCATGATTATTCCTCCTTGAAGGCGTCAATCATACGGCGGATTTCCTCTGCCTCCTTAACCGTAAGGTTTTTCCGAGCAATAAAAGCTGCGACAAATGCCGGCAGAGATCCCTCATAAGAATCCTCGACAATCTTTTCGCTTTTGGATGAGTAGAAATCCTCTTTGGAAATACGTGATGTCACAAGGCCGTTAATATTCTGCAGAAGGCCTTTTTCACAAATTTTCGCAAGTACGGTGTATGTCGTGGATTTCTTCCAGTTCAGTTCCTTTGCACAGATTCTGACCAGTTCTCCGGATCCGATCGGTTCGTGTGCCCAGACAATATCCGCAAAACGTTCCTGTGCCATTGTCAGTTCGATACTCATGGTGTAGACTCCTTCCGCGGTCTATAACTTTAGACCCCAACCATAGTCTACATTTATCGACCTGGTTTGTCAAGTGTTTCTTTCCTGAATCTGTTTTTTTCTCTTAATGCCTGCCCAAATCCTCTTCCTCCTGTTTCATCTGTACAAAGCGCATTTCCGGCCATTCCACGCGGTAGTTGTTTGTTGTTCCATTCCCGCTTGTCCCTTCAAAGATAAATACTGTCCCGTCTTCCGAAACACTTTGTAATGTCAGAACTTCGTCTTTAGCAATATCCCAGTAGTTGGAATCCGCGAAAATATCGTCAAACTGCCCTGTTTCCGAATTCCATGGGAAATAAACATTCCGGACCGGATCGATTGTTCCCAGATCTGCATAAGCTGGCCTAATTTCCAGAAAAGCAAATCCGTCTCTATACGTTAATAAATAGTGGGTATCATATTCCGAATCTTCCGCGAAGATCTTCTGTTTTCTGATCTGCAGCAGATATCCGTCATCCACAGTCAGAAGCATGTGTGCTTCATATTCAATCCCACGTATCGTAAATGTCTGCACAAGCTCAGTTTCCGGAACCTCAACCCACGCATCTCCCTGTAAAACATAATAACCGCTTCCTTCGGAATAGCCGGGTTTATACGGAATCCTTCGCCGGCTGTAAAGATGCGGGGAACCCGGCATCCTTAGAATCTGCTTATCTTCCGGAGGATAGGGAACCATAACTGCCTCTCCGCCGACATTAATCTTCATCCATTCTGTTTCGGCCGCTTCATCTCCCGGATTCAGGCAGAATTCATGTATATGGACTCCGGCAAGATCATCCGTAAAAACAATCTCTTTAGAACAGCCTTCCTTCGGCGAATATACCATGCCTGTATAGTGCCGGACATCCGGATCGCCCATATCTTCAACAATAAATCGATATAGACCCGGATCTCCTATGATTAAAAGCGACAGCGCATTGATCCTGTTAATGGAATAATCCGATTGTAAATAACCAAACCATGCAGAAGAACGTTTGTGCTCCTCTGCCGGCTCATAGACTTCAGCTTCGTCACCGGATAACGCATCTACCTTCTTCGCATCATATACGGCTGTTACGCCATCCTCCTGCAGCGTCACAAAAGCAGGCTGCGATTGTATCGCGTACTCTGCCCCTGTCGGATCATCCGATGCGTTTCTGCCTATGCCCCAGGCCTGCTGGTTGATTAAGAAGGCTTCTCGCATAATCATAAGATCCAGGAAATAATACTGCTGCCTCTCATTTTTAAACAGCAGGCGCGCACTTTCACTATCTATATCGTCTGTCCGGATATCAACAATTGTGAGCGGCGATTCCAGGCTTCTGTACCAGATATCGGTTCTCCACAGCGCATCCTCAAATCGTCCGGATGCCTTGTTCCAATAAAGATAGTACGTGACATCACTGGGATACACCGTTTGTTCCGTAATCGGAGCATTCAGTTCAAGCCAGGTACTGTCCAAATAATGATGCAGAGTATATTCCGCTTTAACAGGAGCGCCCGGATCCGCAGAAACAGCTGCAGGCATATTCCCGTCAAAATCCGTTCGGAACCGAAACGTATTGCCGTGAAGATCAATGCTATAGACACCGTCTTCAGATATTGTTGCCGGTCGGATCGCCGTTTCTCCTTGTTCATCTCCAGGATCTTCCCGCAGTAGTATCGGATCATCCGCCGGCACAACAATTCCCTGAGACGGTTCACCAAGCAGACGCAGCCGCCGGCCACTGTCCCCTGCGAAATACACGGCAACTTTTTCAAGGCCTGCTTCGGATCGTTCTATCTCCTCTACCTCGAGTGTATAGTTCTCCTCAATCGCCGCTTCCCACAGATGTGACTGCTCTGCAAACGGATGGAAACACTGCATCTCCGGGTCCCAGAATACCCAGTAATGACGGGTTTCTCCGGAAGCTGTCCGAAAAGGGACCTCCATCCATATTGTATAATTTATCATCATGGTTTTGCGTGGGCCAAGATCATCGGCAACAGAACGGAATTGGATCATCTGCCGACAGCCAGGTTCCCAGATTAAATTGACCAGTCCTTCAATATGAAGCTGTATGGCGTCCTTGCCTTCACCCACCGATAAATCCTGACTGTAAGAATAATAGGGATCCTTCTCCCAGAGCATCTCCGGATCTTTATTGTATTCCTGTCTCCCAAGATAACTGCCGTCTTCTCCCTTTTTCCAGTTTGTATGTACCAGCCGATAATAAATATAACCGTCTTCGTATCCCTCTTCCGGAGAATCCTTGCGTATATAAATATCTCCGGCAGCATATTCCAGCATCTCAAAGTCGGCCGGAAACGCGGGCATCTCCCCCCTGCAGGCGGTTCCAATCGTATCCGGTTCCAAATATCCAGGGACATACGCCGGCTCCGAAGGCCGGACATCTTCCGCAGCCGGTTCGGAATGGCTCATCTCTTCGGCCGGTTCCGAACTGCTCATTTCTTCAGCCACAGCGCTCTGCTGCAAAACACCTTTACTGTCGGACTGATCTTCTGAAGCAGGCGTAACACATCCTGTTAATAGGAATATGCATATGAATAGACATGCCCATTTCTTTTGCATCTAAAACACCTCCCTGCGACAAAGGTATAGCAAAAACACCTTCTATCATCATAATACACTCCATACCCTGATACTTTTATACTCGCAAAAAGATGCCAGAAATCTCAGGCAGTTCCTGAAAATCTTAAAAAACTCAGATCAAGACCTCTGTGCATATCTCAGTCCGACTCGTATGCCGCGCCCAGCAGATGTATCTTCACCGTCTCATCATCGCATACAAACACTACATCCTCGGCTGTTTCGACCGACCACAGCTTCTTATAGCTCAGCGTCCCGTATTTGACTGCCATCGCGGCGGTATACAGATCCGGGAGCACCCAATCAAATCTCCGGTATTGAATAGATGGTTCCACGACATCCAAAGTCTCTGTGTAAACACTCCGCCGCGGATAGCTTTTCCCGTCATATTGCAAAGACATCGCATACGGGTACTGCTCCGCCGCGGAAAAAAGCCTGGCGCAGACCACCACGCCCTTCTCCTCAAGCTTCACGTTTTTCAAGGGTTCTCCGCCGATCAGCTCCGGGATATATACAGCCTCCACCGTAAAAAGCTCCGTCTCGATCGGCGCGTCCTGGTCCATGCTGATAAGCTGCTCTTCTATCTCCTCTATCCGCGCAATCCCGGGCGGAATAATATACAAATCTCTGGCTTCTGTGGACAGCTTTATCGTAAAAGAATGATCAGAGCTCATCTCCCTAGGCGTAGTCTTTTCTCTCAGCGGGTCAAGATAAAACTGCGGCAGCCGCACAACTTCCCAGTCTACATTTCGCTTCCCGTAAGAATCGGGAAGATAAAAAGAAACCGAAACATACTTCGCGTCTTCATCGTCCAAATAAAACGGATCCGTCCACTCCGGCTCCGTTTCCGCGCCCTGTACGCACCCCGTAACGCAGGACAGAACAGCCAATAAAGCCGCATACAGAATGGCCGTAATTCGTCTCCTCATTGTCTGCCGCCTCTCTTGTTAAAGCCCAGAAACAGCATACATCCGGCGATAAACGGTATTCCGCACAAGAAGACCTGCTTTAGGAACGCCGAGCGATAGACCCAGGAATAAACAATAAACCCCGGAAGCACCTGCGGCGCTAAGAACACCAGAATCAGTTCGATGGCTATCCAGAGTGACAGAACTGCCAGTATGATTCCAACGATCAGGATTAGGATCCGGGTACGCCTTTCCAGCCTGGTATCGATTCCGAAGGACAGAATGGACAGGAAAAACACGCCAAGCGCCATGAAACCGAGCGGTTTTACGATAAAATATAAAATCCCCAGCAGGAAAACATTCGCAAAGCCTGCTGTATGTCCCTGCGTCAGTGGCCGATACCAGGTCTGCTCCCAGATGATCCACGCCAGAACAACACAAAGAGCGGAAGCCGCTGCTATGATGTATTTTTTCTGAAAACTCCGATATGAGTTTCTCTTGCCGTAGATCAGTTCTGTCACTTCTATACGAAAAAGCTCCGCCAGCTTAGTCAGTGTTTCAACGTCCGGCTGGCTCTTCCCGTTCTCCCAGTTGCTGATCGTCTGCCTTGTAACAAACATCTTCTCCGCCAGCTCTTCCTGCGTCATGCCGGCTGCGAATCGGATTTTTCGGATATTCTTCGCTACGTCATTCATTCGCGTCACCCTTGCCCTTTCCGTAAAATGACCTGCCGCAAAACGCGTCGCGGCTAGATGCCTTACATCTTCACTATACGGAATCATCCCGAAAAAGTCACGCAAAGGTTCTTTGCATTCGGATGTAAAAAGAAAAAACTCCATTATTTATATTATACCGCATGTTGGAGCTTAATCCTTCTTTTTGGCACGAAAGGCTTTGATTCTGGCATGAACGGCATGAATTGCTTTGTTTCTTGCAGAACAAAAAACGAACCAGAGCACGACCGTCCAAGGTATAAATACGGTCATGTTCTGGTTCGCTCCGCACTCCGCTCATATCGTGGAAGATTGTATACGGACACATGCAACGGTGTTTATGCTTTGGAAATTGTAGTACCCTTACTGAAGACAGCGCCTACGGAATGAGGAGCTCTTTCCTATCAATATATCCTCATCGGCCTGTTTCAGCATGCGATCACAGAGCGCTTTCCCTCATTTTCGGTCTGCAAACAGAGCCTCCGGCAGAAAAAGCATGGCTTTAAGTCTGTTTTTCTGCCGGAGGCCCTATAATCTTTTCATAAAAGCAGAAAAGGATGTGATAATGGCCTATTTCTCTGCTTTCAAAGTTCTCCTGCAATGGGAAAAGCAGAAAAGCTGGTCAAACAGACAGAGAATTCTGCACGAGACAGCACCCAAAACAGAAAAACAGCCGAAAATGACATGATTTTCTGCCAAAGCAGAAATTCGGTTTGAATTGACCGATTTTTCTGCCAGGAATCTTATAGGATCTGATCGGCTAGAACGTGCTCACTCTTCCTTCTCCAGCAGCAGTACCGGTGCGGACAGTATGCCTGTCCGCTTCAGCTGATATTCATAGCAGAAGCGGGTTCCTTCGCTGCGCCAGGCCATCGGACCGCACCAGGCTTCTTTCTCGTCGCAAAGGTGCACTGGGCCGAAGCTGTTGACACGGTTGCCGAAAGCCGTCAGCTCAACTTTGTGAACTCCGTCAAGCCGGCCAAGCGAGATCCGGTACGGCGCATAAGCGAGCACGCCCTTCTCTTCTCCGTCAACGCGGACTTTAAGAAGTGGATTCCGGTATTTGCTGGCTTCCAGCAGGCATTCGCCGCCATTGCCTTCCACTTCGAAATGATAGGTCACATTCCCGCCGTAGAAGGGCAGTCCCTGCACGGTCCAATCGCCGAAATACAGGCTGCGGACCGGTTCCGTGATCCTTGAATGATCACCGTGTACCTCCACACCGAAATCACCCAGCAGATAAGACCACTCGACGTTTGTCTCGACCTTATAGGGCATTTCGATGATCAGTGTGTTCTGTCCCTCTTGGACATCCCCGATCGGAATCGTACAGATCGCAGGATCCACATACCAGCCATCCGCTTTTGTATCGATCTCCACGCCATTCCAGGAAATCGTCAGATCCTCCGGATGCTCGGTCGCCAGCTTCACATTGCGGATATCCAGTGCGCTGTCGATCGTATAACGGAGCGCCAGCGTGTGCTCCGCCTTTTCTTTCTTACGTGTCCACGGCTGCGCAAAGGCTTCCACCTTAAGCGGCCAGCTGAGTCTCTCACGTAGAATATTGTCTATGCGGAGGATTTCTTCCGGCTCTGCCCATTCTTCTCCGTCAAGCGAATACTCCGCCATATCGAGAAGCAGTGTATTCGGCTCTGACAACGTTACCGGAACCTTGCCCCAGGGACGCTGCACCCGGATACAATCTTTGACGGAGTTATTATCTCCGCGCGCCGGTATATCGATCGTTTTCGGCGCCGGAGTCAGACGGAGCAGCAGACTGTCATGATCATAAAGCGTATAGCGGATCCGCGTGCTGCCGTCCTTTATCTCCGTCTTGGCCGGATATTGTCCTCCGTCAAGCGTATTATATATCTCCACATTCCAGACTCCCGGAATCTCGATTACAACATTCTGTCTGTTCGGTACATCCCGGTTCTTCTCCTGATCCGCCTGCGCCAGGAAGAGCCATTTTCCGTCTCGCTCAACACGCATCTGATACAAATACTCCCCAGCACGGCTTCCGTCTGCGCGGAATACCGAGACGTTGCGGACATTCTCCAGTGCCGCGAGCAGCTCCGTCCGGCTGAACGCGATCCGGACGGATTTCTTCGCGAGCTTCTGTGCACGGTCTGACGGAATTGCGTCCACATAACGTGCCGGATCTCCCATAAAGATCAGCTGACCGCCGGCTCTGCGGAATGCCTCAAGTTTCTCAAGCGTTGTCGAGCGGAGCGTTACGTTGCCAGGCACCACGACCGCATCATAGGCCATTTCTCCGACATGGAATCTGCGGCCTTTCTGCACCGGATCCTGTGCCGGCAGCAGCGATTCCGCGACAAAGTCGAAGTCCAGCTGACCGCGCAGCAGCCAGTCGATCGTATCCCGGAAATGCTCTTCGAGCTGTGCCTTGGCTGCCGCGGTCTGCTCCTGCGGCCCCCACGCAAGCCACATGCTCTCGACCGGATGGATCACACCGATCCGCACGTCCGGTTTGCCGCTCATCAGCGCCGTATTAACTCGGGCAAAATGGTCCTCGATATACGGATATTCCTTGTACCACGGTGACTGGAAGAAGATCGACGCCGGATAGTCACGCTTGGCTTCTCCGGCCATGCTCGCCCAGGATAGATGCTGCACGCGCAGCGTCACGCCGAGCGCCGCCTGCCAGTCGCCCTGCAGCTTATGTCCGCGGAAATCATAATCCCAGCCGGTAACGCCGTACAACTCACTGGTCATACCCTTCCGACCGTACTGATGCACTGCGCTCTGAGCCTGTTTCGCCGTCGAATACTCCCTCCTATCGCAAAGCATGTCGATACCGGGCTGTCCGAAGGAACGGTAGGAGCGCATCGCTTCGCCAAGTGCCGCCGTCTGTGAGGTCAGAGTCGGTTCTGACATCATATGTCCGGTCAGCATCAGGCCATGCTGCTCACACCACTTGCCGATCGTATCCGCAAATGCGCTGGCAAAACGCTCCGCGATGTGATCATGATAACGGTAGCGGCTGACGGAGACAGCCCCGTCCGGCAGCTCCCAGAAGATCTCCGGCACGGTGTCCAGGAATTCCGCTCCGTACTGTTTTCTGTATGTCTCGTCAAAATCATCCGTATACGGCAGCTGACAGTCTTTCTTCTCCTCCGCAAAGCCGAGCGTAGTCTTATGCGCGAACTGCGGTTCATCGGTGAAAATCGCCGGCACCGTCTTGCCGAACTCGTCACCAACCTCTTTATAATAAGCTTCGTGCGTCACTTCTATGAAGCGCTGCACGGCTTTGGGATTGAGTGTATCCAGATACGCCTGGTCATTGAACCATCCGCTGTCCGGCATGATTTCTTCGTACAGATACCAGACGGATTTATCTCCGTCAGCGGAGTTATCAGGAAGCGTATCTTCTCCGTCAAGGCGGCGATATCCGGCAAGAACCCCGTCACGGATCTCCACCTCATAGCTCGCTAGATATTTGCCGTTCCCCTGCTGCTGCAGATAACCCATGCTCGATCCGAACCGCTTGGTCCGCGGCAACGGTCCTGTCTGTTTTACCGGCGTAAAGACCAGATACCTTGCACGGTACTTCGGATCTTTCGTCACCAGTCCTCCGGCAGCTCCCGACGGCCAGCGGTCCTCATCGTACAGCCAGGCAAGCATCTTCTCTTTGTGGGCCTTCTCAACACAGGCCTTGATGACCTTCATATATTCTTTGCTCAGATACGGTGTATCCAGGCCAGTCCGCGGATGCATGTGGAATCCACCGAGCCCCATCTCCTTGAAGTATTCGACCTGATGAGCCATCGTCTCCGCGTCCAATTTGCAGTTCCACGCCCAGAACGGCGCGCCGCGGTACGAAGAATCCGGATTGCGGAAAACTTTGTCAAAATTCTTGTTCATGATGTCTTCTCCTTTTTATCCAAGCCATACAAGCGGAATAACAAACGGAAGCGGGCGGTGTTCCGACGTAACGACGATCATCCCGCGGTTGACCGGACCGACGTTCTCGCCGGCAGTTACGGTCATCTTCCATTTCGAATAGACGCTGGTCTGCGCGCTGCGGTGCTCCAGATACTGATTATGCGGATATACTGCGGTCCAACCGTCCGGCAAGACCACTTCAACGGATTCCCAGTGCGGATCTGAGTCCACGTTGCGGAAGGTCACTTCCACTTTAGCCTCCGCCAGAGGACGGATGAAAGGTTCTGTCGCATATTCGACCACAGCGGACAGGCAGTTCTGGCTGATATCGTAGGAATACGGACTGCGGTTCAGGAAAGCCACCGTATAAGGCTCTCTGCCGGGCACCTTCTCCGCCGCTTCAAGATTGATCTCCGTCATGCCGTCCGTCCACTCGCTGGTCACTCCGTATGCGTGCAGCACCTCCGGCATCATGTCGATGACCTGCTCCGTCAGCTCCTTGCAGGTCGCCGGTGTGCGGCCGAAAGTCCGGTCCATCGCGACTGTTACGATCCTGTCGCCAATATACTCTGCAAGATCCTGAGGGATCGCTTTTGTCCCGTCGAGAATACCCATGACAGCTCCGCATGTCGCTCCAGTGCAGTCCGTATCATCTCCGCAATCGATCGCGGTATAGACGGATTTCTTGAAATCCCCTTCTCCGTACATCAGCCCGATCACCGTATAGGCAATGTTGGCAGGTGCCTGGAACCATCCGAGATCATTGGCCTCGAGGACTTTTTCCCGTGTCTTTTTCCACGGAGTGCCCTTATCATATTCCTCCATGACCAGACGGACCAGGCGGCTTACGCGGCTCACCGGCGGGATAAAGGTCAGCGCTTTTTCGATTGCGCTCCGCGCGTCCTTGCAGAAAAACGCTGCGCTCTCGAGCGTCGCCGTGAACATCTCCGCAATCGTTCCTTCCGAGATCCCGTGATCGATGCAGGCGTCCATGATACCGTAGGTCATCGCGATCTGCGGGAAGCCAGGCGCCAGGCAGGCCCAGATTTCCGATCGGATCCACGCGCCGTTAGAAGTCTTCCAGCCGGCATTCTTCACTTCTCCGCACATCGGAGGCAGGATGCCCATCCGCAGATTGCTCTTGCCGATTCCGTACTCGTTCCAGTTCGGCGGAATCGTCCTCAGCCAGTACCATCCGAGCGTATTGGCGTCAAGTGCCTTGGGGCCGATTTCCTGCATCGCCCGCAGCCACACGAGCTGCAGGTCCAGATCGTCATTCGGAAGCGGCTCACCTTTGGGTGAAGCAAATCCGTGAATGTCCTGGATCTCCGTCTTGCCTTCGTACGGAGTGCCCAGCGTCCCGCCGATATTCTTGCCCTGCCAGCAGGCATAGATCTTGTCCTTCAGTTCCTCTCTGTTCCATTTGACCAGCATGCTGATCCCTCCCTATATGTAATTGTAAAAACCGTACTGCCGCGGTCTGTGCCGCGCATTTTTATATTTGCTGCATCTGTGCTGTGCCGGAACTGTCCCTGTCAGCCGCAGTACCCGGCAGCGGCGGTAAAAGCGCCTATTATTCTTATATTTACCGCCATTTTTCGACCCAAAAGCTGAAAAGACAGTGAATTAAATGAATTATTCTGCCGGGCAAGCGCAGAAGCAGCGAAAAAACAACGAAAAAACAGAACTCCGGCCCCAAAAGCAGTGGTCTATCCATGTAAACCGGTGGTAAAAAACAGCATGAATCGAATTTTTACCGCCGCAACGAACACAAGCGGAAACTCGGGGCCCAAAAGAGAATTTCTGCCTGGCTGCCGCTGCTTCAAGACCTGTCAGTCTCCAAAGAATCGCCCCCGCGAAAAAGAGAAAAGCCTGTGAGAAGCGTCCGGGCCACATCGTTATGCGCCGCGCTTTTCACAGGCTTTGCCGTTCTTATTTGTTGTTTACTTTGGTGGAGTCTCTCAGGATAACGTCGTGGGCGCCGCCTTCGACGATACTGGTCGAAGAAACCAGCGTAAGACGAGCCTTTTCCTGCAGCTCCGGAATCGTCAGAGCGCCGCAGTTGCACATGGTGTGCTTGATCTTGGACAGGGTCTGACCGACGTTGTCCTTAAGGCTGCCGGCGTACGGTACATAAGAATCGACGCCTTCCTCGAAAGTCAGTCCCTTCTTGCCGCCGAGGTCGTAGCGCTGCCAGTTGCGCGCGCGGTTGGAACCTTCGCCCCAGTACTCTTTCACATAGCTGCCGTTGATCATCAGACGGTCGGTCGGGCTCTCATCGAAGCGGGCAAAATAACGGCCGAGCATGACGAAATCGGCTCCCATCGCCAGTGCCAGCGTGATGTGATAGTCATAAACGATGCCGCCGTCCGAGCAGACAGGGACATAAATGCCGGTCTCTTTGAAATACTCATCGCGGGCTGCCGCGACCTCGATCATCGCGGTCGCCTGTCCGCGGCCGATACCCTTGGTCTCGCGGGTGATGCAGATCGAACCTCCGCCGATACCGACCTTTACGAAATCGGCTCCGGCCTCGGCCAGGAACCGGAATCCGTCGCGGTCAACCACGTTGCCCGCGCCGACCTTAACGCTGTCGCCGTATTTCTCGCGGATGAACGCGATCGTCTTGGCCTGCCATGCGCTGTAGCCCTCGGAAGAGTCGATGCAGAGCACGTCCGCGCCGGCTTCGACAAGCGCCGGAACCCGCTGCTCATAATCACGGGTATTGATGCCGGCTCCGACGATATAGCGCTTGTTGCAGTCAAGCAGCTCGTTCGGATTCTCTTTATGCGTATCGTAGTCCTTGCGGAAAACGAAATACTTCAGTTTCTGATCCTTGTCGATGATCGGAAGGGAA
This sequence comes from Bacillota bacterium, assembly GCA_017441925.1. Classification (GTDB taxonomy): domain Bacteria; phylum Bacillota; class Clostridia; order Lachnospirales; family Bianqueaceae; genus RUG12817. Next base: position 79,248 of record JAFRUE010000008.1, on the reverse strand, counting down.
TTCAGCTTGTGCTCCCAGATCACGTCGTTGGCTTCCTTAAGGGTGATACCTTCCTGAGCCGTGATAAGGCTCTCGAACGGTGTCATGAACTCAGCGACCTTGGTAGACAGATCCATGCGGCTGACGCGATAGTCACGGCCGGTCACGATGCCGAGCAGCTTGCCGTCCGGCCCGCCGTTGTCGGTAACGGCCATCGTATTGTGTTCTGTTTTCTCTTTCAGCTCAAGAACATCCGCCAATGTCTGATCCGGCCGCAGATTGGAATCACTCGTAACAAATCCGGCCTTATATGCTTTAACGTGCGCGACCATCGCCGCTTCGGACTCGATCGACTGAGAGCCGTAGATGAAGGAGATGCCTCCCTCCATTGCCAGGGCGATCGCCATCCGCTCGCCGGAAACCGACTGCATGATCGCGGAAACCATGGGTATATTCATGGTCAGCGCAGGCTCTTCCTCTCCCTTGCGGAACTTCACCAAAGGTGTCTTCAGACTGACGTTCTCGGGCACGCAGTTTTCCGAAGTGTATCCGGGAATCAGAAGGTATTCACTGAAGGTGTGGCAAGGTTCACTGTAATAAAAAGCCATAACATATCCTCCCTGTTTGTGTTTCCGTTACTATAGCCTAAAAAGCTTTTTTTGTCAATGCTTTCCGGGGCTGTATCGGGGCTATTTTTCCCGTCTTTTTTATGATTTGAAGAAAAAATTCTCCGCTGCGTAAGCGTAGACCATCTGCCAGTTCTCCCAGTCATGGCCCGCCGGTACGACGAGGTCCAGATGCGGCACTCCGAGACCATCAAGGCCTCTGCCGAAAGCCCTTACAGGCTCAAGGCCGAAGTCCCATTTACCGGCTTCCAGCATGACGTGGATATCGGCAGTATTGTCCGCGATCCTCTGACGGGATTCGGCATTCTCCAGCCCGTTGGCATCCGCGTAGCTCCAGATCCCGTAATAGCCGAAACGGTCCGCGTGATACAGCAGCATATCGGACGTCATATATCCGCCCATGGAAAGCCCTGCATACGCCGTATCCTCCGGCTTGTGCGACACATGGTAATGCGCTTCGACATAAGGCATGATGTACTGCAGCTGGTCCTCTTCGACCAGCGCATAATCCCAGAAAGGTCCCTGATGTCCCGGGCCTCTGCTGTACTGCTGGTTATTCATCGCGACAACGACCGCCGGAACCGCTTTGCCGGCCGCGTTCAGGTTGTCGGAGATCACCGGCACGCAGCCCTCGTTCATCCAGCGCAGCTCGTCACCGTATACGTCCCCTGACGTTCCGTGGGAAATGTACAGGACCGGATAAGGCTCCGCCCGTTCGGGATCATAGCCTGCCGGCAGATAGACCGCCAGACCGTGCTGTGTGCCGTCCGCACCCGTATACGAAACGGTCTCAACCGTCCCTTTCGGCGTGTCCGGACAGGGGACCTCGACGCTGCGGTCCGCCCACGCGCCGTGTCCCGTTTTCTCCGGATCATACGGGACATATACCATGCTGGACAGAGAACGGATCCCCGTCGCGGAGTTCACCATCGTCGGATTGGACGGATCGTCCTGCCGCCCCAGCGGCTCCTCGATTCCTTCAAAAGTCAGGCGGAAATTATAGACAAAAGCGCCGGAGCTGAGCGGGACACGTACGCCCCAGCGCCCCTCTCCGAGCTTCTCCATCTCCGCGGAATAGGTCGTATCCGGCGTTCCTCCCGCAGGATACAAGCCCGGCCGGTACTGGTCCGGCATCAACGCGTCTTTGCCGGAGATCGTGCCTTCTGTCCCGCCTTCGCCGTCAAAAAGCATCATGCAGTCGCTGTAGAGCACGACGCTCTGGACCGGATGCTCTGCCGTACAGATCTGCATCCCGTCCTTTGTCATGTAGGATTCCTTCTCGACGTAGACAAATACCGCTTCATAACCTGTCGGAGATGCTGCGGACCGCTCTACCGTAACGCCTCCCGGATAATCAGTAAATGTGTTCATGATTTTTCCTTTCCGTTTTGTCTGTATTTCTGCAGCCGTTATCTGTGTTTTTTGTTGTTCTTCGCGACGGAATAGCCGAACTTCCCGAGGATCCTGCCAAGGGCGAAATACTGTCCGTGCGCGTACGCAAGCAGCCCGCACTGATCGATCCGCAGCTTCCCGGACGGATCCACGACAGAAGGATCGACTCGGACCGCAAGAATATCCGCGAGGAACATGTGATGGGAACCGAGCGCCATCTCCTGGCGCACCCTGCATTCCAGTTGCAGCGGACACTCCGCGATCAGCGGAGCCCGCACCATTTCACCGGGAAGAAGATTCAGATGACAGGCTGCGATCTTATCGGTGTCCCGGCCGCTCTTCACTCCGCAGTAATCGACGGTCCGCGCCATCTGTGCGGTAGGCAGATTGATGACGAACTCGCGTCTGTCCCGGATGATCTCATAACTGTAGCGCTCCGGCCGGACTGAAATATAGGTCATCGGCGGATCAGTGTTTACGATCCCCGTCCATGCCACGGTCATAACGTTTGCCTTATCCATCGTACCGCTCGTCACAAGCACTGCGGGAAGCGGCGCCTCGATCGTCCCGCCCTTCCACGTCAGACGCTCTGCGCCGTTCTGTACGCCTGGCCGCTGCTCCTGCCGCGTGCCGGAGGACCGTTCTGTCCCATGCTGTGCACCGCGCCGTCTGTCCGTCCTTTTATCAGTTGCCGTCATATTTCGTCTCACAGTACAGGCATCGGCAGATCTGCCGTTCCGGATCTGTCACGACAAAGACCTGATCCAGCTGCGGCTCTATCGTTGTGATGCAGTGTGGATTCCTGCAGGCGAACCGGTTCACGATCCTCTGTGAAGCGGCGGGCCGTTTCCAGACCTCCCGGTCCTCAAGCTTCGTATCGGCAAGCCCGAGCAGCGTGAGGATCAATGCCATGCGCGCGTATACGCCGCACTGCGCCTGGTAGAAATACTTCGCTCTGGGATCTTTGTCGACTTCCATCGTGATCTCGTTCACACGCGGCAGCGGATGCAGCACATACATGTCCTCCGGCGCGAGCTTCATTTTCTCCGCGTCCAGAATATAGCTATCCTTGAGTCTCTGATACTCTTCCTCGCTTGCAAAGCGCTCCCGCTGTACGCGCGTCATATACAGGATATCCAGCTGCGGCAGCGCGGCTTCGAGATCCGTCGTCTCCTCGTAAGGGATATTCCTTGGCTCAAGCACGTCCTGGATCACATATGTCGGGATCTTCAGGGCTTCCGGACTGATCATGATAAAACGGACTCCCGTATAGCGGGACATCGCGTTGATCAGTGAATGGACAGTGCGGCCGAACTTAAGATCTCCGCAGAGACCGATCGTCAGATCATGCAGCCGGCCTTTCAGAGAAAGGATCGTCACCAGATCCGTCAGCGTCTGTGTGGGATGCTGATGGCCTCCATCGCCCGCATTGATCAGCGGGATTCCGCTGTACTCCGCAGCGACCGCCGCCGCGCCTTCCTTGGGATGCCGCATGGCGGCAATATCCGCATAACAGGAGATCACGCGGATCGTATCCTCGACGCTCTCGCCTTTTGCCGCGGAGCTGACGTTCGCGGACGGGAATCCGAGCGTGCGCCCGCCGAGATTCAGCATCGCCGCCTCAAAGCTCAGGCGCGTCCTGGTACTCGGCTCATAAAAAAGCGTGGCGAGCTTCTTGCCCTCCGCGGCGTGCGCATACTTTGCGGGATCTTTACGGATCTCCTCCGCGAGCCGCAGGACGCTGTAGGTCTCGTCCACGCTTAAATCCAACGGATTCAGATAATGTCTCATGAAAAGCCTCCTCTGCTGTAATCGGGGGTTAGCACATACTTTCCTGACCGGAACACACTGCAGACAGGCTGCGCATGTTCCTGGTTTTATTATAATACAAATACGGGCCTCTGACAAGCGGACACACAGTTGACACAGCGCTTTTTTATTGATAAAATCAAAACAACAGATACCTTGACCGCAACAATTTTATGATCGCCGGCACCGCTTTACGGCCGGCCAGAAAGGACATCATCATGCTGAAGGAATACGTGAGTCCGGCTCTCCCGGACAAAGAAGAACTCAAACAGGAGATCAAGGCCGAGCGCGACCGCCTTTTCGGCTATCAGATGCGTCTTAAGGAAGCCAAACTCCCCGTCATGGTCATTTTCGAGGGCTGGGGCGCGTCCGGTAAAGGCAGCGTCATCGGCAAAGTCATCAACAATATCGATCCGCGTTTCTTCAAGGTCAAAACGATCGCGGATCCGACGGACGAAGAGAAACGCTATCCCTTCCTCCGCCGCTATCTGATGGAGATCCCGGAGGCCGGCAAATTCACGTTCTATGACTCCTATTGGATGGAGGAAGTCACGAACGGCGCGGTCAAGGGCGATCTGCCGGAGGATGAGTATAAAAAGAGGATCGCAAGTATCAACCGGACCGAGCGCTCCCTGCACGACAACGGCTATCTGATCCTCAAATTCTTCCTGCACATCTCCAAAAAGCAGCAGAAAAAGCGTTTTGACGAGCTGCTCGCGGATAAGGACACGAGCTGGCGCGTCAGCAAAGCGGACCTTTTCCAGAACAAGCATTACGACGAATATCTGGACGTCTATGACCGCTATCTTGAGGATACGAACAATCCCACCGCACCATGGTACATCATCGGTGCCGACAGCCCCCGCAGCGTCGAGCTCCAGGTCCTGCGCTTCCTGAACCAGGGCATCGATACTGCTCTCAAGAACCATTCGCTGGCTGTCCCGATCCTGCAGAACCCGTTCCGTCTGGTTCCGATGCCTAAACTCGCGGACGTTTCATTTGCCGACAAAGTCCTGTCGGATGAGGAATATAAAGAGAAGCTCGATGTTCTGCAAGCCGAGCTGCTGCAGCTGCATTACAAACTGTACCGTAAGAAGATCCCGGTAGTGATCTGCTACGAAGGCTGGGATGCTGCCGGCAAAGGCGGTAATATCAAGCGTATCGCCGAGGCACTGGATCCGCGCGGCTATGAAGTGCTGCCGATCGCAAGCCCCGAGCCGCACGAGAAGGCAAGGCATTTCCTGTGGCGTTTCTGGACGCGTCTGCCCAAGACCGGGCACATCGCGATCTTTGACCGCACCTGGTACGGCCGCGTTATGGTCGAGCGTCTGGAAGGTTTCTGCTCCGAGAACGACTGGCAGCGCGCCTACAATGAGATGAACGAATTTGAGAAAGAACTGACCGACGGCGGCATGGTCGTGATCAAGTTCTGGGTCCACATCGACAAGGATACGCAGCTTGAACGCTTTACCGAGCGGCAGAACACGCCGGAGAAACAGTGGAAGATCACCGATGAGGACTGGCGCAACCGTGAGAAATGGGACGCGTACGAGAACGCGGTCAACGAAATGCTCGAGAAGACCAGTACCGATTTCGCCCCGTGGTATATTCTCGAATCCGTCGACAAGAAATACGCGCGCATCAAGGCTCTCGAGATCGTGATCGATGCTGTGAAAAAGGCCTGCAGATAAGACGTTCCGGCTTTTCCGGAAATCTGCCGGACATACTTGCGGTATGCTCCCGCGGGCACATAATCATTGACATCTCCCGTGAAAAATGGTATCTTTGTAGATGTGCAATAAACCGTTTGTCTGCCGGCGGATATCCGGTCCGGCAGTAAACATGTAAAGGAGAACCCGCTGGAATGGCTAAACTTGACGTTTCGCTGTTTTTCCGCCGGCTGAAGGGCTTCAGCCTGAAGCGGATGACGACATATCTGAACGACGTAAAGAAGGAGACAAAGCTTCCCAAATTCCTGATTCTGCTGGACATGCTCTACTGCATCCCGGCTTATCACGTCGGTTTCTTTGACTATCACATTTTCGGCTTCATCCATATCCCGAAGCCGAGCGACCGCAGGACGTTCTTCACAATGAACGACAACTGGCGTCTCTGCCGCATGGTCAACAGCCCCGACACGATCCACTACTTCCAGAACAAGCTGGATTTCACAGAGGCTTTCCGCGATTATCTGGGACGCGAGGTCCTGAACCTCGAGAAGAACGACGCCAAGGCTCTGTATGATTTTCTCAGGAAGCATCCGGTCGTCTTCATCAAGAATCCGGACAGCTTCGGAGGCCTGCAGGTGCGCCGTTATGAAGTTCCCGCGGATCTGACCGAGGAAGCGGCGGCCGCGCTGTATTCCGAGTGGAAGAAAAACACTTTCCTGCTGGTCGAGGAAGCGATCACGCAGCATCCTGAGATGAGCCGTCTGTATCCGGATTCCGTCAACACGATCCGTATCGTGACGCTGCTCGATCCGGAAGGCAATCCTCACGTCCTGTACCACTTCATCCGTACCGGACGCGGCGGCGCGCATATCGACAATACGACGAGCGGCGGCCTGTCCACGCTGGTCTGCGGCGACGGCATCATCCGCAAACCCGCGCTGTCCGATAAGACCGGTCTCTATCATGACGATCATCCGGACACGGGCGTTTCTTTCATCGGCTTCAAAGTGCCCTATTTCGCGGAAGCGGTCGAGCTCTGCAAGAAGGCGGCGCGCGTGCTTCCCGGCATGGGCTATATCGGCTGGGACGTCGCGATCACGCCGAACGGCCCTGTTCTCGTAGAGGGCAACGATCTGCCGGCTTATGACGGCCAGATCTATCATCAGCAGGAGCATCCGGGACGCGGACTTAAACCGCTTGTCCAGTCCATCCGTCCGGACTTCTGATTCTTCTCGGTTTCTAAAATACATTAAAAATAAAGGAGAGTTACTATGGCAAATGTAGTCAGAATGGGTATCGTAGGATTCGGTAACCAGGGAACGAATTACGCAGGTCTCATCACCGGCGTATCCGTACGTCCCCGTCCCAACCGTCCCGGAGCTCCGGCCGGTCCGCAGGTTCCGAATATGGTTCTTGCGGCGATCTGCGACGTGGATCCTGCCAAAAGAGAGCTGGCCAAGAAGGTCTTCCCGGACGTTCCGGTATATGAGGACTATAAGGAAATGATCCTCTCCGGCAATGTGGACGCTGTCGTAACGACACTTCCGCATTACTATCATCCGGACGTTGTTATTTTCGCGCTGGAGCACGGGGTTCACGCGCTCTCCGATAAGCCCGCCGGCGTATACGTCAAGCAGGTCGAGGCGATGAACGCCTGCGCGGACGCGCATCCGGAGCTGACCTTCGGCATGATGTTCAACCAGAGAACCAACCCGCTGTATATCAAGATCCATGATCTGGTGCAGTCCGGTGAGATGGGCAAACTGCGCCGTGCCAACTGGCTGATCACGACCTGGTACCGCAAACAGGCTTATTACAACTCCAGCGACTGGCGCGCGACCTGGGGCGGCGAAGGCGGCGGCGTCCTCGTCAACCAGGCTCCTCACCAGATCGACCTGATGCAGTGGATCTGCGGCATGCCCAAGAGAGTTTTCTCCATCGACACGAACGGCTATCAGCGTGCCATCGCGACCGAAGATGACGCGAACGCGGTCTTCGATTACGGCGACGGCGCGACCGGCGTTTTCATCACCTGCACGCATGACTTCCTGGGAACGGACCGTTTTGAGATCCTTCTCGACGGCGGCAAGATCATCGTCGACGGTTCCAGAACCGCACGTATTACCCGCCTGCAGATGACAGAGCAGGAGATCAATAAAGAGGAAGGCAACCCGATGGGTGCCCGTATCGCAATGATGGCTCCGGAACAGAGAGATCACTTCATCAAGAGCGAAGAGACGATCGAGTTCACGAGAGAAGAGCTTGCAAAGACCGGACATGCCAAGGTTCTGCGCGATTTTGCCGGACATATTCTGGAAGGAACGCCTATGGTCGCACGCGGACAGGACGGTATCAACGGCGTAATGATCGCCAACGCGATCCAGCTTTCCTCCTGGCTTGGCCAGCCTGTTGACGTTCCGGTTGACGAAGAGCTGTATCTGTCCGAGCTGAACAAGAGAATCGCTGCCGAGGGCAAGTATCCGCAGCGTTCCTGATCCGCCGCAGTTACGGGTCCGTTTTCAGCAAGCATCAACAATAAGCAACAATCAGAAAGGAGTCTTTAACCATGAGAATGCCGGATGCCGGAAAACTTGACGAATACTTTCCGGCCAGTGCTTTTATCCGCCCGACTCTGTTCCGGTCCCTGCTGATCTCGCTTGGGATCTATATTATCGGAGCGATCGTGGTCCATCTGATCCTCGGAATCTTTATCCCCTTTGGCGTGATCGGTGTGATTGCCCGGATTATCCGGTGGCTCGCCGATGCTTATGTAACGATCGGCATTATCTACTCCATTCTTAAATATCTGCAGGTCATTAAGAAATAACCGGACGGGATGTCCTGAGCGCACTCGGGGCATCCCGTATCTTCTACAGAAAAGAGGTTATATTATGAAAGAATCCATCACCGCGCAGGAGCTCGCCGCTTTTAAGCAGGATTTCCTGTCCAGGCCGGAGCATATCGTAGCCATGCGGGCCGTCGTCAATAACGGCGTCAACAAATCCGCGATCAATTACCAGGCAGGCCGTGCGGACCGTCAGGAATACTCCGTGCTGATCCATCAGGGCGACATTACGAATCAGAAATCCAGCGGCCGCTGCTGGATGTTCGCCGCGCTCAATACGATGCGCTACGAGATCTTGCAGAAGCTGAACCTCAAGACCTTCGAACTTTCCCAGAACTATACGCTTTTTTACGACAAGCTGGAGAAATCCAACTACTTCCTGGAGAACATTCTGGAGACGCTTGACGAGCCGACGGAAGGCCGTCTGATTTCCTGGCTGCTCTCTGCTCCGCTCGGAGACGGCGGACAGTGGGATATGCTGTGCGCACTGGTCGACAAATACGGTGTTGTGCCCAAGGACGCGATGCCTGAGACCGTTAGTTCTTCCGCGACACGCGAGATGAACAGCTGGATGACGCTGAAGCTCCGTGAGTATGCCTGTGCGCTGCGTTCCGCTTACCGGAACGGCGCGTCGGTCGAAGCCCTGCGCACCCAGAAGAACGCGATGCTCTCTACGATCTACAGGATGCTCTGCATCTGCCTCGGTCAGCCTCCGGAGACCTTTGATTTTGAAGTCCGGGACAAGGACGATAAGTTCATCCGTGACGCAGGGATCACTCCTAAGGAATTCTACAGCAAATACGTAGGGATGGATCTGCGTGATTATGTCAGCCTGATCAATGCTCCGACCGCCGACAAACCGTATTATCACTCCTATACGGTCAGATTCCTCGGCAACGTGCGGGACGGCCGCCCTGTCCGCTATCTGAACGTGCCGGTCGACGTCCTGAAACGGGCCGCGATCGCGCAGATGCAGGACGGTGCTCCGGTATGGTTCGGCTGCGATGTCGGCGCGTTCTCTTCACGGGACGGCGGCATCATGGACATGGACGTTCTCAAGACCGATGACCTCTTTGATACCACGTGGAAGATGAACAAGGCGGAACGGCTTGATTACGGCCAGAGTCTGATGACGCACGCGATGGTGCTGACCGGTGTCAACCTGAAGGATGACGGCACTCCGGAGCGCTGGCGTGTGGAAAACAGCTGGGGCAAGGATGCCGGCGTCGACGGATATTATGTCATGAACGACAACTGGTTCGACGAATTCACCTATCAGGTTGTCGTGAACCGCAAGTATTTAACAAAAGAAGAGCTCGACATCTACGAAAGCGAACCGAAAGAGCTTGAGCCCTGGGATCCGATGGGTTCCCTGGCGTAAAGCGAACCCGCATTCGACGCGGTAACGCTATCATTGTTTTATCCGTCCCTGCTGTGAGCTTTGCAGCGGGGACGCTTGTGTATTCCGCCTATTCTGTCCATCTTAAAGGAGTTGAAAAAATGAGTCTTTCCGCAACCGTACAGGCTGCACTCGAGAAGATCTCCCTGCAGCCCGGACATGTCGGCTTCTATTACCGTGACCTTACGGACGGCAGTACAGCCGGCTTTCAGGAACATGAGCCGATCGTCGCGGCCAGCGTCATCAAGATCCCTGTGCTCGTGGAGTTTTTTGAACAGATGAATGAAGGTACACTTTTCCCGGACGAGGAATTCGTGATCCGTGAAGAGGACAAGCTGCCGTCCTGCGGTGCCTTGAATTATATGCATACCGGTCTGCAGGTCTCGGCGCTCGATCTTGCAACACTGATGATCATCCTGAGTGACAATACTGCGACCAATCTGCTCATTAAGAGGGTCGGGATGGACAGTGTAAACAGCAGGATGCGCTCACTTGGCTGTCAGGGGATCACTCTGCGCCGTCTGCTTTTCGACAGTGAGGCGTCCGCGCGGGGGATCGAGAATACCGTCACAGCCTATGACATCGCCCTGCTTCTGCATAAAATGCAGGACGGAGAGCTTCCTTATTCAGAAAAAATGCTTCAGATCCTGCGTGATCAGCGGCTGAACGGCAAGATCCCGTTCTGGCTGCACGGGATCCCGATCGCCCACAAGACCGGCGAAGACGATGGCATCACACATGACTGCGGTATCATTTATACAGAAAAACCGTTCATAGTCTGCTTCCTCTCCGAGCATACGGACGTTCCTGTTTTTGAACGCTGCATCCAGGATGTTTCCCGTGATCTGGCTTGTTCTGCGAATTGAATAAATCCGTTCAAAAAAATGCAAATCCCGATAAAAGTCTTGACCTTTCCGATAAAAAAGAGTATAGTAGACGGCATAGAAATACCATCATTAAGGAGGATAACCATGAAAAAGTTTTTGGCAATCGTGATCGCCGCGGTTCTCGCCTGCGGCGTACTTGCGGGATGCCAGGGCGGCGGCAGCAAGCCTGCCGACAGCGGCAAGACTGTTTTCCGCACCCTGCACGGTTCGGATGTTGAGACTCTCAACTACCTGAACACCGGCAACACATACGACATGTCCCTTGCGGCCAACACGCAGGACTGCCTGATCGAGTATGATCCTCTCGGTAATATCAAGGAAGCTGTCGCTACCAAATGGGAAGTTTCCGATGACCAGCTGACCTGGACCTTTACTCTGCGTGATGATATCAAGTGGCTTGACTACACCGGTAAAGAGGTCGGCAAGCTGACTGCTGCCGATTTTGTCACTGCTGCTGAGTATGCACTGAACTACTATACCGATACCGCGTATATGTATGAAGAGGCCCGTATTCTGAATGCTCATGAGCTTCTGGAGCAGGAAGAAGGCGTTACCTTTGAAAACGTCGGAGTTGAGGCCGTTAATGATACGACCCTTAAGTTCACGCTCAACAAGCCTTGTCCGTATTTCCTGAGCTGCACGACTTACGGCTGCTTCATGCCGATCTCCGCAGACTGCCTGACGGCTTACTATCCGGATTTCGCGAACCGCGCAAGCTGGACGCCCGATGACTGGTCCGCTTTCTCCGAGGTCCTTGACGGCGTTGATTACACCAAGCTGTGGTACTGCGGCAGCTACTATCTGAGCGAGTATTCTCCTTCCGAGAAATACGTCATGACCAAGAATCCCAAGTACTGGGATGCCGACAACATTTTCATCACGGAAGTACAGAGCACTTATAACAAGGAAGCTGACACCATCGCTCCCGAGATGTATCTCCGCGGAGAGCTGGAGGCTGCTGACATTACCAGCACAATGGCCAAGAGCTGGATGGCGGATTCTGAGAAGAAGGATTTCGTACATCCCGAGCGTATCCAGCCTGACTACTCCTACTTCTTCAGCTTTAACTTCAATCCGCAGTTTGATGAAGAATATGAGCCTGAGAACTGGAAGATCGCGGTCAACGTTGAGAGTTTCCGTAAGTCCATCTTCTACGGCCTGAACCGTATCGGCGCCATCAAGATCTCTGACGAGACCAATGCCGATGTCATGATCCAGAACACCGTCACACCTCGTGACTTCTGCGTATCCGGCGGCAGCGACTATGTTGATTTCGAAGCTTTCCAGAAGCTCTTCGTCAATGATCCCGCCAAGACCAAGGACGTCTACTTCAATGAAGAGAAGGCTCTTGAGTACAAGGAGCAGGCGATTAAGGAACTGACCGCTAAGGGCGCTACTCTTCCTGTAAAGATCATCCTTCCTTACAATCCGAACGTTTCCGACTGGGATGCTGAGTGCATGTATGTACAGCAGCAGCTGGAAGGCCTGCTCGGCACCGATTATATCGACATTATCGTTGATCAGGGACCGACCCAGAACTTCCTTTCCAACGTACGCCGCGCCGGCAAGTTCGCTCTGCTTAAGACCAACTGGGGCTGCGACTACGCGGATCCTTACACCTATCTGATGGGCGGACCGTTTGCTCTGGACAACACCTACACCTTCTACTATCTGTCCGAAGATCCGGATACGATGGCGATCGTTCAGGAATTCAAGGATAAATGCGAAGCTGCCAACGCGCTTGGCACCGATGATATGAATGCCCGTTATCAGGCTCTGGCCGAGGCGGAAGCAGTTCTGATCGAGCACGCGCTCATCATCCCGTTCGATGTCAGCGGCGGCTACACCGCTTCCTTCCTGAATCCGTTCGAGGCGGGCTATGCTCCGTACGGTGTTACCTCTCAGCGTTATAAATATCAGCACATTCTGGAGAAGCCTCTGAACACGGAACAGTTCAATGCCGCTTATGCTCAGTGGCAGAAGGACCGCGCACAGGCTGCCGGCAACTGATATTCGTAAATTTAACCACTGCATTAAATTGTCACTTTGAAAGTTAACTGCGGGGGCAGCGCTCCGGTGCTGCCCCCTTATCGTTCCGTTTTGTACCGTAACGTAACTTTTCCTAAAGGGGGCGCCGCTCTATGGCCAAGTATCTGATCAAACGAGTCGCGAGATCGTTTCTTACGCTTTTTATTGTTATAACGATCGTGTTTTCGCTGCTGCGCCTCATGCCGATCGAAGGATACTTCAGTAATTATGATAAAATGTCGCCTGAGAAACTCGAGCGCGAGCTTGCCCGCATGGGGCTGAGCGATCCGCTTCCCCAGCAGCTCATGCGTTTCTATGGTGATCTGCTTCATGGAGATCTCGGCGTTTCCAACCGTTATCGTGCCGGCGTACCGATCACAGAGATCCTGCGGACCAAGTTCCCGCTGTCTGTGGCTTTCGGTGTCGCCTCGATGATACTTTCACTGCTCCTCGGGATCCCGCTCGGAGCGTGGATGGCCCGCCGCAAGAACAAATGGCCGGACCATCTCGGGACAGTCTTCATCGTCTTTATCGAGGCTGTTCCTTCCGCTGTCTATTATCTGTTCATTCAGATGTACGGCACGGATATCTTTAAGATCAGCATGCTCTTCTCCAGGGACAATCCCAGGACCTGGATCCTTCCCGTTATTTCTCTTTCCCTCGGAGATATCGCTTATTACGGCATGTGGCTACGCCGTTACATGGTCGACGAGATGAACAAAGACTATGTCCGTCTTGCCGTTGCCAAGGGCGTTAACTCCAAGGACCTGATGATGAAACATGTCTTCCGGAACGCTTTCGTTCCGCTTGTTCAATATATTCCGTCCGGACTGCTGCTGACGATGGTCGGCTCGATCTACGTCGAGTCCCTCTACTCAATACCCGGTATGGGCGGACTGCTCGTGTCCGCAATTCAGGCACAGGATAACTCACTGGTACAGGCACTTGTCATAATCTACGCCGCCATCAGTATCCTGGGCATGATCCTCGGCGATATCCTGATGACACTGGTCGATCCCCGTATCTCCTTTGTCAAGAAAGAAGGTGCCCGCTGATGTCTAAATTCTCCAATGCAGACCGCAGAATGAAGAATCTGTCGGAAAAAGACCTTTTCTCCTTCGCGAACCAGAATCTCGAAGACGCGGAGCGGATCGGCTACACCGACTATTCCTACTGGCGCTCGACCTTCCGGACCTTCATGCACCGTAAAGTCGCGGTCGCACTGCTGATCGTGATGGTCTCACTGCTCCTCTTCACATTTATTCAGCCGCTCCTGCCCGGACAGGCCAATCCGAATGAGATCTTCTTCGGAGAAGGCGGCATCGCGCTTTCCAACCAGGGCCCGAGCGCGGAGCACTGGTTCGGCACCAATAATGCCGGACAGGACCTCTGGAGCCGTCTCTGGGCCGGGACCCGTACATCTCTCCTGATCGGTTTCTCCGTCGCGATCGTACAGGCCATCATCGGCATCGCGATCGGCGTGCTCTGGGGATATGTCCGCAAGCTGGATTTCTTCTTCACAGAACTGTATAACGTCTTTGACAACGTCCCGTCGACGATCGTCCTGATCCTGCTCTCCTATATCATGAAGCGCGGCATCATCACGATGATCTTCGCGATGAGTATTACGAACTGGCTGGGCATGGCGCTTTTCATCCGCAACCAGATCCTCATGATCCGGGACCGCGATTACAACCTGGCCTCCCGCTGTCTGGGCACGCCGGTACACCGCATTATCTTCAAGAACCTGCTGCCTTATCTTGTTTCCGTAATCATGCTGCGTATGGCCCTTGCCATCCCTGGCGCGATCGGAAGTGAGGTTTTCGTGTCCTATATCGGCCTGGGCCTGCCGATCGAGATCCCATCCCTCGGCAATCTGGTCAATGTCGGCCGTACTCTGATGATGAGCCCGAGCCTGCGGTATCAGCTGATCTTCCCGACGCTGATCGTCTCGATCATCACGATTTCATTCTACGTCATCGGCAATTCGTTCTCGGATTCCGCTGACCCCAAGAATCATGTGTAAGGAGGCGCGGCATGGATCCTAACGTAATCCTTTCCACAGAAGACCTGCATGTTAAGTTCCACCTGCGCGGTGAGATCCTGCACGCGATCCGCGGCGTAAGTCTAGACATCCACAAGGGTGAAAGCCTTGCAATTGTAGGCGAATCCGGTTCCGGCAAATCGGTCTTTACAAAGACTTTCCTGGGACTGCTTGATGTGAACGGCTATCTTGACGGCGGTCATATCTGGTTCCGTATGAACGATGACGATCCGGACGATATCGTCGATCTCGCGTCTTTCCAGACGGAAAAAGACTGGCTGCGCATCCGCGGCCGCCAGATCGCGATGGTCATGCAGGACCCGATGACCTCTCTGAATCCGCTGAATACGATCGGCAAACAGATCACGGAGACCGTGCTCCTGCACAACCAGGTCAGCAAAGAAGAAGCGCATAAGCGCGCCATCGAGCTGCTTACGGATGTCGGTATCCCGGATCCCGAGCGCCGCGCCAAACAGTATCCGCACGAATTCTCCGGCGGAATGCGTCAGCGTGTCGTTATCGCGATCGCGCTTGCCTGCAACCCGCGCCTTCTGATCTGCGACGAACCGACAACGGCTCTCGACGTCACGATCCAGGCACAGATCCTGGACCTGATCCGCGGCCTGCAGAAGAAATACCATCTGACGACCATTTATATCACGCACGATCTGGGTGTCGTAGCGAATATCGCGGACCGCATCGCGGTTATGTACGCCGGTGACATCATTGAAGTCGCGACCTGCGAAGAGCTTTTCTACGATCCTCGGCATCCGTATACCTGGGCTCTGCTGAGTTCTCTGCCGCAGCTCGGCATCAAGGGCGAAGATCTGTATTCGATTGCCGGTACGCCGCCGATCCTGCACGAGGGCATCGTCGGGGACGCTTTCGCCCCGCGCAATCCCTATGCGCTTGAAATCGACTATATCGAAAGGCCGCCGTTCTTCGAAGTTTCTCCGACACACAAGGCCAGGACCTGGCTGCTGGATCCGCGGGCTCCCAAAGTAGACCCCCCGGAATACATCCGCAAACTGGCGGAAAGGAGGGCCTCCCATGCCTGAAAAGAATAAGGAAGTCCTGATCGACGTTCGCGATCTGACCGTACAGTTCGGATCCCGCCGCCATCCTTTCACAGCTGTCGACCATGTCAGTTTCCAGATCTATAAGGGTGAGACATTCGGCCTTGTTGGCGAGTCCGGCTCCGGCAAAACAACGATCGGACGCGCGATCATCCGCATCTATCCGTCATCCGGTGAGATCCTGTACAACGGTCAGAAGATCAACGGCAAGATCTCCCGTCAGCTCGACATAGAGGTCACCCGCAAGATCCAGATGATCTTCCAGGATCCGATGGCGTCCCTCAACGAGCGAGCCAAAGTCGATTATATCGTCTCTGAAGGTCTGCTGAACCTCCCGGAGAAATATACCCAGGCAGAAAAAGAGCGCATCGTCTCTGAAGCGCTGCATTCCGTCGGTCTGCTGCCCGAGTTCGCAAGCCGTTTCCCGCATGAATTCTCCGGCGGACAGCGGCAGCGTATCGGCATCGCGCGCGCGATGGTCATGCATCCGGAATTCATCATCGCGGACGAGCCGATCTCCGCGCTGGACATGTCGATCCGTGCCCAGGTGCTCAACCTGATGGCAAAACTGCAGCGTGAGAGCGGGCTGACCTATCTGTTCATCTCCCATGACCTGTCCGTCATGCGTTTCATCTGCGACCGGATCGCCGTCATCCACAAGGGCGTCATCGTCGAGCTCGCCGAGACGGAAGAGCTCTTCGCACATCCGCTGCATCCTTATACGCGTGCACTGCTTTCCGCGATCCCGATGCCCGATCCCGAGCACGAGCGCGGCAAAGTCCTGACGGTCTATGATCCGTCCATGCACCACTACGAGACGGACAAGCCGTTCGTGACCGAGATCCTTCCCGGCCACCTTGTCCACGGCAACAAGGCGGAACTTGAAGAATACAAGAAAATCCTTGCAGAAGAGTAATACTGTAGTTATGAAAACCGCTTATGTAAATGTTCCGATCGGAGTATTGTACGGAAGTCCGGCGGCCTCCGCAGGACAGACCGACGAAGTACTCTACGGCGATAAAGTCCGGATACTGGAGAGCGACCCCGCTTCGGGACGCTGCCGTGTCCGGACACATTATCATTATGAGGGCTGGATCGCGGAAGACGAGCTGCTTGCAGCGGATCCCGGGACGCAAGCCTGGGAAGACGCCGCCAAATGGAGACTCGGGCATTCGTATGCCGATATTCTCTCCGCGCCGGACATTACCGCACGTCCTCTGATCAGTCTTGTACGCGGTTCCCGGCTGGTCTGCCTGTCTTTGCCGGACGCGAAAGGCTGGGTATGCGTACGTCTGCTTGACGGGCGCGCGGGCTATATCCGCTTCCGTTTCCTTGCGCCGTATCAGGCGCCTCGCGCCATCTCCGATATCGACGAAGCGGCGTTCCGCGATTCTGTGACGCAGACTGCTCTCTCCTATCTGGGCACGCAGTATCACTGGGGCGGCAGGAGTCCTCTTGGACTCGACTGTTCCGGACTGTGCATGGTTTCGTACATGCTGAACGGCGTACTGATCTACCGCGACGCCAAGATGCCGGCAGGCTTTGCCGTCCATCCGATCCCGCGTGAGAAAGTACAGAAAGGCGATCTTTTCTTCTTCCCGGGACATGTCGCGATGTGCCTCGGAGGCGACCGCTTTGTCCACTCCACTTCGCGCGGAGGATATTACGGCGTCGTCGTGAACAGCCTCGATCCCGCGGATCCGGATTTCCGTCCGGACCTGCTCGAGGAGCTGTACGCCTGCGGCAGCATCTTCCCGGTTTGAGTTTGTAAACCGGATCTCTTATATATATTTAAAATTTTTTGTTTTACATATTGACTTTCGGATTCTTTTATTGTATATTTTTTTTGTATCCATATGTTTCATTGATTTCACATGTTTGTAAGTCGGGTTTCATATCGCTTACGCATGTGATTTTTTGATGAATACAGACAGTGGCAATATTAGTAAGGAGGTGTTCTCATGAAGACTGGTACTGTTAAGTGGTTCAACCCGGAGAAGGGATATGGATTTATCTCTCCTGACGAGGGCGGAGATGACGTATTCGTACATTTCTCCTCTATTCTGGTTGACGGCTACAAGACTCTCAACGAGCAGCAGAAGGTTTCCTTCGACGTTGAGACTGATCCCAAGAACAGCAGCAAGATGCGTGCTGTAAACGTACGTATTATCGGCTGATAAGATCAGAGTGTACTGGACATGGGAATCGCTTTCTGCTAATGGAAGGCGATTTCTTTTTTTGTCCCCGGCGGATACATGCCGCGCATATTAGAACCTGCGGCTCGAAACAAACTGCTTCCGGCCGAACTGATTGCCTAGCCGGACTCTTCGATTGGATTCCTTGGCCGGCCTTTCCCGGCTGAACTGTCCCCGGCAAGCTTATTGGGCCCGTTTTCCATGTTGAACTGTCCCTAGTGAATACGCAGGAGTCCATTTCCCGTGCCGAACTCTCCCTGATCGGTCCAGCATAACCCGGCCGGCTGAATTTCAGCTCTTTTTTCGCAAAAATTCAGTACACGGCGCCTTCTCTGTACTGAATTATTTGCAGTTTTCTTCGTTTGTTCTGCTTTTGAGGCCGTCGAACAGGCTAACTGGCTGAATTATCGGTAATTTTATAAAAAAGTTCAGTACCTGGAGCCATCCTTGTACTGAACTATTTGCGTTTTTCCCTGTTTTTTCAGCCGGAGCCGCCGCCCGCATATCCAAAATGAGGGAAACCGTCCCTCCGACCCAATAACAGACCGTCAGGGACAGTAAACTCCGAAGTTTTTCAACCAATCCGCTGTTCAGCGAACCCATTGTTCAGCCGGTTTTCCAATCCATTGTCCAACCAGTTCTTCAGCCGATCATTCAGCGGATCAATCCTTTACGACACGGTATTTTGTCCATTTGTTCGACTTGTAACGAGTATAGAAGAAGACGATGCGCACGACCCAGTCGAGGAACATCGCAAGATAGGTTCCGAGGACTTTCAAGCCGAGAAGTGTCCCCAGCACATACGAGCCGCCGATCCTCGCGATAAACATCGACAGGACGCCGACGATCATCGTATATTTGGCATCGCCGGCCGCACGCAGACCGTTAGGCAGCGTGAAGGCCATCGGATGCAGGAGCGGCGTAGCAATGCAGTGCCAGAGGATCATGGTCCGCGCGATCTCTGCGCCTTCCTCCGTGATCTTGTACATTCCGACAAGCTGCGGCGTAAATATCCAGATCACCGCATTTGCGAGCGCGGTAAAGGCCGTATTCATCAAGATCAGTTTCCTCATATAATATCGGGCCTGATCGTATTCGTTCGCGCCGATGCACTGTCCGATGACCGTCACCGTCCCCATATTGATCGCGAAACAGAAGACCATTCCGATCGAGCCGGCGTTGTTTCCGACACCGTTCGCGGCGATCTGCGTCGTTCCGTATGTTGTGATGATCGAAGCGACCATGACGCGGCCAAGCTGGAACAGGCCGTTCTCAATGCCGTTCGGAACTGCGATCCCAAGCACTTCTTTGATGATCCCGCCGTTCCAGCTGAAGATACCTTTCCAGTTCAGATAGACCGGATTCTTCTTGTTAAACGCCAGATTCATCATGATGATCGCGGCGACCGCGCGTGAGATCAATGTCGGCCAGGCAACGCCCGCGACACCGAGCTTCAGCACATGGATACCGATATAGTTGCCTGCCAGATTGATGATATTCATCAGCATGGAGACCCACATCGTAACGCTCGTTTTGCGCATTGACCGGTAGAGAGCCGCGCAGCTGTTATACGCCGCAAGGAACGGGAAAGATATGGCCGTGATCCGGAAATAGATCACGGACGCTTTCATGACTTCTTCGTCGATCGAGCCGTAGATCATCTGAATGATCTGACGGTTGGCGATCTCGCAGATAATCATCAGGATCATGGACGCGCCCGTCGCGGTCATGATCAGCTGTGAAGCAGACAGATTGGCATGGTCTCTGTTGCCCGCACCAAGATACTGGGACACGATAACCGCTCCGCCTGTCGCGAGCGCGGCAAGAAGATTGATCATCAGCGCGTTGATCTCATTGATGATCGAAACACCGGAAATCGCAGCCTCTCCGACCGAAGACACCATCATCGTGTCGAGCATGCCGACCAGGATCGCAAGCGTTTGCTCGATCAGCAGCGGTATGATCAGCCTGCGCAGGTCCGCCGGGCTGAAAAGCATATTGCCGCCGTTCAGGCCGGATCTTCCGGTAGGCTTGTTCTGTCTCTCCATGAGCTTTGAAATCTGCATAATACCTCTCTTCTCTCCGGCTGTGCCATCTCTCTGTATCTATACCGTCTCTGTATTCGGCTGCAGCCGCAATTAAAGATAATATACCTTTTTGCATTATTTTTCAATAGCCAGATCCCGAAAAGTACGTTATAATACAGAAAAGGGCAAAATTCATTTATTCCGGACCGATTTACAAAAAACGCTTGACTGTAAAGCCGCTTTATACTGTACAGTACAATCAGACCGAGGGTCAGAAAGGAGGATCTCAATGGATATCCGCGAAGTCGAAATCAAAACAGGACTTGAACGTCCCAATATCCGCTACTATGAAAAAGAAGGCCTGCTCTCGCCCGTCCGCCGGGCCAACGGCTACAGGGATTATTCCGACGAAGACGTCCGGACCTTGCTGAAGATCCGCCTGCTGCGCCGTCTTAAGATTTCGGTTGAACAGATCCGTCAGCTGCAGGAGGACACGGTCTCGCTGCAGTTTATCGTGGACAGCCGGATGCAGGCCATTGCCGCCGAGCAGGAAGATCTGCAGGCGCAGGAGAATATCTGCCGAACCATCCAGACAGAACATGCGACGTATTCCGCACTGGATGCCGCGCGTTATCTGCAGATGATGGACAGACCGGCCGAGCCGCACAAGAAGCCTTCCCGCGAGACATATTCCGACAGGACCATACGGGCGAGGGATGTAGTCTATGATCCGCCGCATCCGTTCCGCCGGTATTTTGCCGCTTTTCTAGACGGCCATCTCTATATCCTTATCTGTATGTTCCTGATATTTGTCGTATTCGGTGTGCGGTATGTCGACCGGCCTTCTCCGCTCTTTTATCTGCTGGGAATCCTGTTCTATCTGGCACTGTATTTTCTCGCGGAATCCTTTCTTCTGTCCCGGACCGGTTTTACCTTCGGCAAATGGATGCTCGGAGAACGCATAATCCATGATACAGGCCGTTTTCTGACTTTCCAGGAGGCGTATCAGCGGAACTGGAAGCGCTTGTTGTACGGACGCGGTCTGGACCTGCCGATCGTCCGGATCTGGCGTCTTATCAAAAGCTACCGGCAATATGAAAACGGCGAGAGCTTGGAATGGGACGATCATAACGAGATCGAATTCCTGCCCCGCGGCAGGATATGGGCTGCTGCCGCTATCCTCAGCGTACTGCTGATCGGGCTTGGCCGTTTCTGTGCCGCAGAATATGCCAAATATCCGCCGAACCGCTGGCCGCTTACGGTACAGCAGTATCATGAAAACGTTGCCTACTATAAAAACCCGCAATACGGCAGCGATATAGAAAACGTTGTTGTCATCGATGTCGTTCCGGTCCATTCCGGATACACGGAATCTTACGAAGTAGAGAACGATACCCTGCAGGCTGTCACCATGAACTGGGATCTTCATGATCCCGCCGTCTATGTGCTGCCGGCCGACGGCCGTTACGCAATCCTTGCGTATGTACTGTCTCAGAAAGCATCGCTCTGGAATGGCGGCTACGTCAGCTATGCCAGGGTCAACGCGTTTATCAATGGCCTCAAGGCGAATATCCCCGCACTGATACGGGACGGGAAGGGACAGACGCAGAATGTTTTCGGCCGGGTCACTGTCACCCTGACCTGGGAGCTGACGGATCCGACAGGACACGCTGACCAGCTGCTCTTTCTGAAGGAAAAGACAGGCAGCGCGGTCATTACTCTTTCTATGAAATATGAATAATTTATGAATTTCAGCATTGACAAATTATGAAGAAATGGTATACTTAAAGTACCTGTTGTCCTGATCCATCCAAGAGTCAGGCACGGAATTTTTATTTTCAGATAGGAGCGTGAATTTCTTGAAGGACTTCTTTAAGCTCAAGGAACACAACACGACAGCAAGGACCGAGATCGTTGCCGGACTTACGACATTCCTTTCAATGGCGTATATCCTGGCAGTCAACCCGAGCATCCTTTCCGCTGCCGGCATGGATCAGGGTGCAATCTTTACCGCTACGGCCGTTTCCGCGGCATTCGCCAGCATTCTGATGGGCTTCCTTGCAAACTATCCTGTGGCTCTGGCTTCCGGAATGGGCCTGAACGCGTACTTCGCGTTCTCCGTAGTTCCCGCCATCGCCGCACAGGGGATCGAGAATCCCTGGCAGATCGCACTGACTGCGATCCTGGTCGAAGGTATCATCTTTATCATCCTTTCGATCTTCAAATTCCGTGAGGCTCTTGTTAACTCCGTGCCCGCGAACCTGAAATACGGTATCTCCGCCGGTATCGGACTTTTCATCGTTATCGTTGCTCTTGAGGGTGCCGGAATCGTTGCTGACGACGCTTCCACACTGGTGACCCTTGGTGCTGTCGGTACCGCTGAATTCGCTCTGGCTATGATCGGACTGGTTCTGATCTCCATCATGTATTACTTCAAGGTCAAAGGCGCGATCCTTTGGGGCATCATCGCCACCTGGATCCTTGGCATCTGCGCACAGCTGATCGGCTGGTATGACGGACTGTCTCTGCTGCCCAACTTCACCAGTCTGATGCCTCCGTCTCTGGCTCCGACCTTCTTCAAGTTCAACTTCGGATACGTCGTATCCAATCTGCCGAACTTCCTGGTCATCACCTTCGCGTTCCTGTTCGTTGACCTGTTCGATACCGTCGGCACCCTTATCGGTGTTGCGGATCAGGGCAACCTGCTCGACAAGGAAGGCCATCTGCCGAATGCCGGCAAGGCTCTTATGTCTGACGCTCTTGGTACTGTAGTCGGTGCTGTTCTCGGTACCTCTACCGTTACGAGCTATGTTGAATCCGCAGCCGGTGTTTCCGCTGGCGGACGTACCGGTCTGACTGCTGTCACCGCCGGTGTTCTGTTCATTCTGGCTCTGTTCCTGTCCCCGATCTTCCTGGCGATCCCGGGCTTCGCTACCGCGCCGGCTTTGATCTTCGTCGGACTGCTGATGACCAAATCCGTTCTGAAGATGAAATTCGACGGAGACATCGCGGATGTCGTTGGCGGATTCGTCGCCATGATCTTCATGCCCTTCACCTACTCCATCGCGAACGGCATCATGTTCGGATTCCTCGTATGGATCATCCTGAAGGTCTGCACCGGTAAGGTCAAGGATGTACCCCCGGTCATGTGGGTCGCAGCTGCTCTGTTCATCTTCCGTATTATAACACTGGTACTGCATCTTGGGTAAGCCCGTCGGGCTAAACTAAGTCAGACTAAACAAGCACAGTTTTGAGGGAGGCTCTCCGTCCGGAGATGCCTCCCTCTTTTGAGAAAACATTACAGAGGTCACGCATCATGAAATCTTTCGAACCTGTAAAAGGCTTCTCTTTCGCGCCTTTTGTCTCTGCCGGATGTGAAATGGTCATGGCGGACCACCGGGAACAGGAATGGCGGCAGCTGATCTCGGATATACGCAGGGTTTATTCCGGAATCGTGACTTACAACTGTGACAAATACCAGGAACATAACGTCCACTGGTGGGACTGTGTCGATGTAATCTGCTCAAGCGGCTATTACCCTATCGGTAAATGGGAGCAGGAACTCGACCGTATTGAAAAAGTCGTAAAGGCTTATGATAAGCCTTTCTTCTTTGCGGAGACCGGCTGTATGTCCACAGTAGGCTCCAATACTGTCCCCAATGACTGGAGCATGCGGACCGGTTCAGACCTTAAGGGACAGGCCGACTGGTATGAAGATATGCTCTCCGCCTGTGATAAACGCAGCTGGGTCGGCGGTGAAGTCTTCTGGTCATGGAGCCACAAACTCTATCCGCCCGATAAGATCGAAGAAGAGATGAATTACGAGGTATACGGCAAGCCTGCCGAAGCCATCGTGAAAAGACATTTTGAAAAATAAACAGCCGGACAGGCAGAACAAAAGCGCTGCACGGAGATTCCTATCGTCTCTGTACAGCGCCTTTTTCTTTTAGCTCGTGTTATTTCCCCTGAGGCGGGGTCCAGCCGGCTCCAGGCTGTGCATCCTCAGGATGCAGTGAAGGATCTCTGTAATGCACGTGATTGTACAGATGATCCATGCAGTATTCTTTGTTGCCGTCGCACTGTGCGCAGTAACGGAACTGCATGTCAGGTGCGTCTTTTTCCGTACGGCCGCAGACCACACAACGGTGGAACGTAACGTCCGTAATGATTTTGCCGTTATCGCCGGTCTTTTTATACATTCCGGACCTGCCACCCGGCCGGGAGAGATCTTCAAAACGCTCCCTCCTGATCCCGCTACGGATCCTTGCGATCAGATCCGGTGCAAAGAAGAGGATATAGTTGAGCAGTCCGGCGAAGATCATCAGTTTTGTCGCCCAGCCTCCCGAGAGGAACTGGAAAAGCAGCAGACCCCCCACGACAAATCCCATCCATTTGACCTTGATCGGCAGGAAGAAGAACAGCAGCACCTGCACGTTCGGATAGAGCGTCGCGAATCCCAGGAACAGCGATTCATCCAGGAAGAACGTGCTGCCCGGCACATTGAAGATCATGGAGAAAGCGATCGTGCAGATCACGCCGATCAGATAATAAATATTGAACCGGAACGCGCCCCACTCCCGTTCCAGCATCCTTCCTATGAAATAGTTAAAATACAGGCTGATCGCGAGCCAGAAGATATCAGTAAACGAGACGTAATTCGGTACGATCAGGAAGGTCAGCAGCCTCCAGACCTGTCCCTGCTTGACCAGGACCGGATCCAGCATCAGATAGCTCGAGATCGACATATTGAAGAATCCGGCGATATAGACCGCCGCCTTCCCGATGACGATGTAGAGCATCAGGTTGGAGATCGCGAATCTCCCGAATTTACGGTTCAGACGGTCCAGGAGTTTCACTTTCTGCGCCTCTTCCCGTCTTTGCCGGTCTTGCCTGCATCCGCTTCACTGGTATCCGGCAGGATCTTGGTGATCGTCTCGAACCGCGTAGTATGGACCTCCGTCATCTTGCTGACCGGAATCCGGCCGGTGGTCTCTCTCCAGGATTCAAAAGCGCCCGGATCAAGCGGAATATCCTCGGGATCCTCCGGCGCCTGCGCGCTTACAGCAGTATTCTGTCTGTTTGCCGCAGCCGCTGTATCCGCGCCGCCGGACTGCAGCCTGCGAGTCTCCTGCGATACTGTCCCCTTACCGGATCTGGATGCCTTCCTGCCGCGCTTGCGTGTGGATACCGCAAGAATAATGATCATAAGCAGCAGGATCAGCGCGATAACGGCAAGCAGGATCATCAAATACGGGATATAACGTACAAACCCTGAAAATCTGCTGAGCACTCCAAAAATCCCCCCTGAACTCTGTCCCTGCTTCGGATCGTCCGGCCTGCTTTCAGCCGGCTCCGGAGCAGATGTATTTTCATCCGCACGGCTTTCCTCCGCAGCACTCTCCTCTGCAGGTGCGGAAGATTCTTCCGGTTCATCGGCTGCCGGCGGTACATAATCCGAGAGCCGTCTGGTGGCGGTACTGTAGGAGTAGAGCTTCTCATCATGTTTGCTGTAAACGATGTATTCTGTCGCATCTGCCGCCGTGCTTCCGTCCGGAATATAGACCTCCACCGGATATCCGCCGATCTCGACCGTCTCGATATGCGCGCTCTCGGGGACCGTGTCGCCCTCCTCCGCATTCAGCAGGATATAAAGCTTGCCGTTCTGCTCGACATATGCAGCCTTGCGGCAGGAGTTCCACTCCGAGTCATAATAGTAGAAAGCACCGTTCTCCCCGCGGAAATCCGTCAGGTACAGCAGGATGTCACCGCTTTCCTGCGCGATGGCTCCGAGATAATTCTCGTCCGCATACGTGATCGTCATCAGATCAAAGCCCTTCGGAGGAACCGCGTCCTCCGGCGCGGACTGCAGATACAGCGTCATGCCGGAAACCTTGAAGAAAGCCGTCTCATGCGATTCTTCCTCGCCTGATTCTTCCCTGGAAGACTCTTCCTCGACAGATTCCTCAGACTCTGCCCGGAACACATGCACTGTGTAGACGGAAGTCGATCCGTCCTGCGCGATGACCGTGACTGGCCGGAGGTTCTCTCCGACCGCCAGACTGCCTACGCCGCCGACCTCAACGCCCGCCGTCGGGTCCGAAGCGACCGCTGTCAGCACGACGGAATCGATCTCGTTCGGCACTTCGAGCGAATAGTCATAGATATCCGCTGCAAAAGCAGGTCTGAGCGTCCCGTAAGACGGCATCAGATTCTGCAGCGCCGAATTGGACGAAAGCTGCTCTGCGGATGTGACCGTAAGTGCTGCCGAGGCCGTCGGCGAACCGATATTCTCGGCGTTGGCGTTGTACATTCCGGTCTCGGTGACCTTGATCTCGGTATTGCCCTGTCCGATCGCGTTGAAATTCAGCGTATAGGAAAGCGTCCGCTCGGCGTTCTCCTCCATCCGGCTGATCGTCAGGGATCCGGTGTCGCCTTCCGCGTCGCCGTCCAGATATTCCAACACTGTCGGATCGTAGGTGATGTGCGCGTACACGCCCGCGAGCTCTGTGTCGCTGGTAAAGACCAGTTCTGCCTCTACCCAGTCGCCGACCTGGACTTCGCCGGAGCTTAAGGTGAGCGACACCTCCTGACCGGCTGCTTTCACCGGGACCGTCCGGAAGAATCCGGCTGCCATCGCCAGTATACACAGACCGAGCAGCCATTTTGTCAAGGCGGACTTGCCGCCTGCTTTCTTTTTCACCACGTCACTTCTGTCCATAGTATGCGTTCGCACCGTGTTTGCGGAGGAAATGCTTGTCCAGAAGCTCCTGCTGCATGGGCTGGGCTGCTGTGACTGCGCCGAGCGCAGCGGTATGGTAGGCCATATTCGCGACCTGCTCGAGCACGACGGCGTGATAGACCGCTTCGTCCGCGTCTTTGCCCCAGGTGAACGGTCCGTGGCTGTTGACCAGCACTGCCGGTACATCGCTTGGATTCTTGCCTGCAAAGGTCTCTGCGATCACGATCCCGGTATTCTTCTCGTAATCCTCCGCGATCTCTTCCGGCGTCATCCTGCGCGTGCAGGGGACCGGTCCGTAGAAATAATCCGCATGTGTTGTACCGAGCGCAGGGATCTCCAGTCCTGCCTGCGCGTAGATCGTAGCCCAGGTGGAATGCGTATGGACGATACCGCCTGCCTCCGGGAAAGCCTTATACATCTCCAGATGCGTCGCTGTATCGGACGATGGCTTATAATGTCCCTCTACCACATTGCCTTCCATATCGACGACGACCATATCGTCGGCTTCCATCGTATCGTAATCGACGCCCGAAGGCTTGATGACGACCAGACCGCGTTCCCGGTCGATCCCGCTCACATTGCCCCATGTAAAGAGCACAAGGCCGTGGCGCGGCAGCGCCATATTCGCGTCGTAAACCTGTTTTTTCAGTTTCTTAAGCATGATCTGTCCTTCCTTATTCGTGACCGGCAAGGCTGCTCTCTACAGCCGCCCGCTCGATTCCAAGTCCTGCGCGGTATCTCTCGAGGAATGTCTTAAATCCTGCGGTGCCCTCAGGCTGCGGATCCAGTGTCTCACTCTCAACGCCGGAGAAAACGGCCCGGTTCAGATACTCTTCCAGAGTCTCTCCCTCTGCGCGGTACTTCATATAGGCTGCCAGGACTGCCATTCCCCACGGTCCGCCTTCTCCTGCTGTAGGCATGACAGAGACCGGCGCGGCGAGCGCGTCCGCAAGCATCTGCTGTCCGACGCCTTTTGTCTTGAACAGTCCGCCGTGGCCCAGGATCCTGTCGATCCGTACGTTCTCTTTCTTCAGGATCTCCATGCCGATCGTAAGCGCTCCGATCGACGTATACAGATGTGTACGCATGAAATTCGCAAGTGTGAAGTCTGCGGACTCCGGATGTACAAAGAGCGGGCAGCCGGTCTCGAATCCGGTGATGTGCTCTCCGCTGTAATATCCGTAAGCAAGCAGTCCACCCGCATCAGGAGCCGCCTCGAGCGACTTGCGGTACAGCCTGCCGTACAGCTCGTCCGTCGTCTGTTCCACACCGAGCAGCTTAGCGTATTCGTCAAACAGTCCGATCCAGGCGTTCAGCGCCGTCGTACAGTTATTGGAATGCACCATCGCGACGAGCTTGCCGGACGGTGTCGCGACCAGGTCGATCTCCGGATAGGGCTTTGAAAGCGGCTTATCCAGGACGATCATCGCAAAAACGGACGTCCCTGCGGAAACGTTGCCGGTATAGGCCGCAACACTGTTCGTTGCGACCATTCCCGTCCCTGCATCGCCTTCCGGCGGACAGAACGGGATGCCGGGCTGCAGTGTCCCTGTCGGATCGATGAAGCGCGCGCCTTCTTCTGTCAGACGACCCGCTTCCTGTCCCGCATAGAGAATTTCAGGCAGGATCTCTTCGAGTTTCCAGGGATAAGCCTTATCCCTGATCAGTTCTTCAAACTGTCCGACCATCTTCTTGTTATAAGTGCCGGACTCAAGATCGACCGGGAACATTCCGATGGCCTCTCCGACTCCGACAACCTTGCGGCCGGTAAGCTTCCAGTGAATAAATCCTGCAAGCGTCGAAATATAGCTGATCTCCGACACGTGCGGCTCTCCGTTCAGGATCGCCTGATACAGATGCGCGATGCTCCAGCGCTGCGGGATCGGATATCCGAAGAGCTCCGTCAGTTTCTCCGAAGCCGCTCCGGTATTGTTGTTGCGCCACGTACGGAAAGGCACGAGCAGTGTTCCGTCCGCGCCAAAGGCCATATAACCGTGCATCATAGCGCTGATGCCGATCGCGCCGATCGTGGTAAGCGGTACACCGAAACGGTTTGCGACATCCGCGGCAAGCTCCGCGTAGCAGGCTCTGAAGCCCGTTTCGATATCCTCCATGCTGTAGGTCCAGATACCGTTCTCGTAGCGGTTCTCCCAGGAGTGTCCGCCCTCTGCGAGGATCTGTCCCTCCTTGTCCGTCAGGACCGCCTTGATCCTGGTGGATCCGAACTCAAGTCCGAGCGTAGTCTCGCCCTGCAGGACCTTCTCTTTGGCTGTCATTTACACTGCCCTCCTTATGATAAAACGGATTCTTCCCCCGTAAAGATGTGCTTCGCGAGAGAAGAATCCGCCTGTGTTCCCATATACTGTGCCTTTTATTCCTCAGCCAGCGCCAGGTCGGTCTTCTCCCACAGCGTCTTGATCTGCTGCATGTTGCAGGCCATCCAGGTGTCGCCGTACGGCGTAACATAATACAGATCACTGAGCCGGTACAGTTCTACCGTAACCGTCTTTCCGCCTACCGAAGTATATTTGATCGTGATCTTATCGTTCGGATCATATGCCGGCTTTTCGTCCAGGATCTCGTAATCCAGCCGGATACCGATCAGCAGCTGATAGATATCCTTGAAAAGATCTTCATCCGTAAGGATCTCGTCGAAATAATAGACCTCAAGCCGCTTTGCGGAAGAATCTTCCGTGCTTGCGACATCTGCTTCGTCCTGTCTGAGCACGGATCCCTTATGCGTCTCATAAGCCGCGTCAGGCGTCCTCTTTGCGGTGAAAGAGAACGAATCCAGATCATTGATCGGGAACAGATACAGCAGATGCTGCAGATAGTCGAACGGCTCAAAGCTGTAGCTCTTAAGGACGCTTGAATCGACCGTATAGACATCCGTAGAATCGCCCTGACGGAAGTAGATCAGCCCGTCTCCGGCGTCTGTGCCGAAGTAATAATCGACATCATGATACTCGTACGTCTTCTCCGCTTTGACGGAGCTCTCCGTCTGCGCCGCGGACGAATCCGTCTGGACTTCCATACGTGTCGTCAGCTTCAGATGATATTCAAAATTATCCTCTGCCAGGCCGTATTTCGCAAGATCCGCCGCTTCGCTCTCGATCAGTTCGGAGATCGTCGGCGTCTCATATTTCGTAAAGTTCTCGGGAATATTGCCGCTCACGATCGCGGAATCCCACGTATACGGAGAAATGAACCGCAGATAGGATGGATCGTAAATGTTCTCGCGCTCATCCTTCGAATACTCGATCTCGATCGGACGCTCATCCTTCTTCTGCGCGAACAGATAATACAGCGTCTCATCCGTATGGATCGCGTTGATAACGATATTCCGAAGATTGGTCAGCGTATATTCAGCATACGTGTCAACGCTCTTATAGACCGTAAAGATCTCATTGAGCGTGGAAAGCATCGCGTAGCGGTAGATTCCGTCCGGTGTCGTATCGCCGACGCTGAGCGTGACCTCTCTTCCGTCCGAATAAGTGATCGTAACATTCGCGACCGGTGACGCAAGTCCGAAACCGGCCAGATTGGCGGTCGATTTATCCTCTGCGACGATCGCGACCTGCCTCAGCCCCGTCGCGATACCGACAAGATTCTTGACCGCGTCGGTAGAAAGCTCCCAGTCGGGATGTTCCGTCATTGTCCATTTCTGTACGCTGACGCTGTTGCCGCTCGAATCCTTCTCCGTCGCAGTGGAAGACACCAGCGTATAAGCCGCTGCCGTATTCTTGACCTTAATGGATTCGATATCCTCAGCATCGTAATCGAGGATCTGCGTGCTGGAGCTCTCAAAATGCACCGAAGATTCTTCAGAAGACTCCGGATCCGGGATAACGCCGCGGTCGCGCAGGATGGAAATACCTGCTGTCGCTCCGGCGATCAGCACGATAATGATCCCGAAAATGAGCAGTTTTTTGCCTTTGCTCATAGACGCTTCCTCCGTGACCAGACGACAAGACCGATGATCAGGATTCCGAGAGGAATCGCAACAACGAATACTCCGCTCCATACAACGAGCTGTCCTGCCGATACCATCATATCCGTCGAAACGTATTCCTTCGGATCGATATACAGGGTGTCAACCTCTGTCTGCAGCGTATTCAGCGTGTTCAGGAACAGATTGTAGTTGCCTGCGGTCATGTATCCAACGTCGCTGTCAAACATATAGGAGCTGCCGAACAGCGCGAACTTGGTGTAATACAGCTTGCCGTCCTTGGAAACGGCCTCGTTGATCAGAAGGCCCAGATCGAATTTACCCTGCAGATCGCCCTCTTCATAGTCCAGATCCTTGCTCTCCGCGTTCTTCTTAACGATCGCGTGATCGGATGTCGTCAGCAGCTCGGTGATCTCAGTCGCACTGTTGCGGTTCTCGCGCTGTGTAATCGCGATAGGCGTCAGAACGGCAACCGTATTGGCGCCGATATCTTTCAGGATATCATGCGAACCCAGTTCCGGAATCAGCAGATTTGAATAGTAGTAATAGTAGTTCGGATCGGACTCGACAAGCGATCCTTTCTCGACCTGAACACCGTAACGCTCCATCAGGGCGTCAAAGTTCGCAAGTCCCGGATAATTGACGGAAAGGTTAAGCATCAGAGCCCCGCCGGCCTCCAGATAGTTCTCCAGATCCTCCAGCTCATAATCCGAGATATCCTGCATCGGGTTATTGATCAGAAGAACCGTATAGTTATTGGCCTCAAGCTTCTGATCGGGATTCATGAAATTAAAGCTCTGGATGTCGAAATTCGCTTTCTTCAGCATAGTGGACATGCCGGAAGCAAGTGCGCTCTCGCCATGTCCGGTCAATGTATAGAGGATCGGCGTATTGGCATTCGTAACATACTGGATCGCGGACGTCAGCGCTTCCTCCGCGCGGAACGCCGTGATCTCATAATTCG
Organism: Bacillota bacterium; assembly: GCA_017441925.1. GTDB lineage: Bacteria > Bacillota > Clostridia > Lachnospirales > Bianqueaceae > RUG12817. The sequence continues at coordinate 47,619 of JAFRUE010000008.1, read as the reverse complement.
TGCTGTAGCCGTTCGAGCCCGTTGTCTGTTCGTACTGATACAGATCATTCTGCGCAACGATCTTGAACTTGCCCGTCTCGACATTCTCAACGATCAGGCTGTTGGCCGCGATCGTCTCGGTATCTTCTTTATACTTGGCGACATAATCCGGATTGGTGTACGGATCCACCTGCTTGTAGGAAATATGGCTGCTGTTCTTGGTATAATCCTCGATCAGCGTGACCGCTTCCGTCGTCTCGCGTCCGGTCACATACAGTCCGGTGATCGTAACGTCCTGATCCAGATCATCCAGAATGATCTTGGTCTTGGCTCCGATCGTATAGAGCTGCTCCTGCGTCAGGTCGACCTTGAAGCGGAGCTGCTGGAAGAGAAGGTTCACAACGATCATCGCGATCACCGCGAAGATCATAATGATGGTCATATATCCGCCGTATTTCAGGTTCTTGTTCCCGCGGACGGCATTCTTGTAATTCAGTTTAGCCATGTCTGTACCCTCCTCTTAGCTCCATCTTCTCTTCTCGATGATCTGCACGGTGAAGAAGATCATCAGGACCGAGAAGGAGATGTAAAAGACCACATTCGAGAAGTCAAAGACTCCCGTATAGAAGTCGGAGTAACGGATGACAAGGCTGATCCAGTCAGCGACCTTGGTAAGCAGATTCTCATAGAAAGACGGCACCAGGAAGAACAGCAGTACCGCTGCCGCGATGCCGACGATCGCGACGATGCCTGTCACATAGATATTGCGGATCGCACGGTAGATCAGGAAGCTGACCAGCAGGATCGCAATGATCAGGCAGATCATCGCAAAGAAGTGAGAAGTCGGCAGCAGGGCCGTAATGCCGTCGAGCAGGAAGATCAGCATGAATACGCCGATGCTCGCAAGCGCCGCGACCAGCTGGTTCTCCGTCAGCGCAGAAATCAGCATGCCGATCGAAATAAACGCGAAACCGTACAGCAGGAAACCGATGTAGCCGCCGATGACCTTCTCGGTCGGGACGTTCCCGCCGAGCGCGTGCAGCACCAGAGGCTGGAACATCGTGATCACAAGGACCAGCGCGAACAGCGTCATCGCCGCAAGGTATTTCCCGAGGACGATCTTCCAGACCGATACGGGAGAAGTCAGGAGCAGCTGATCGGTCTTATTGTGCATCTCTTCGGAGAACATCCGCATCGTCAGGAGCGGCAGCGCGAAGAGGATCAGCATCGTGACGGAATTCAGCACCATGCTGTAATCCGCGTTATGATAGAACAGTCCGTACAGCATGAAATAGATGCCGAAAAGGACCAGCATAAACGCCATGAACGCATATCCTAGCGGTGTTTTGAAATAGCTTCTGAGTTCTTTCAGATATACAGCTGTCATGATCTTCTGCCCTCTCTTTCACCGGTGATCTGCAGGAAGATGTCTTCCAGACTGACTTCCAGGCTCTTCATCTGCAGGATCGGATAATGGTTCTCGCTGCAGAACTCAAAGATCGCTTCGCGGACGTCATGCTCTTCATCGGTATCGATATCGATGTCGACGGAGCCTTCTTCACGGATCCGCACGATCTCAGCCGCCGTAACTCCCTCGATCGCGGTAATACCGTTCAGCACGTCGTTCTTGGGTCCCTTGATGCGCATCTCGAGTTTATTGGACTTGACAGAAGACTTGGCCAGATTCTCCGGCGTGTCCGTCGCGACGATACGTCCCTTGTTGATGATGATGACGCGCGTGCAGACGTTCTGCACCTCAGCCAGGATATGGGAGCTGATGATAAGCGTATGCGTCTCGGAAAGCTCCTTGATCAGAGAACGGACCTCTGTGATCTGCTTCGGGTCCAGTCCGACGGTGGGCTCGTCCAGGATCAGAACATCCGGATCGCCGATCAGCGCCTGCGCAATTCCGACACGCTGTCTGTAACCCTTTGACAGGTTGCGGATCAGACGCTTCCTCACGTCCGCGATCCTCGTCTGTCTCGCGATCCTCGTCACGGTCTCGACTCTCTTGTCCGCGGCAACGCCCTTAAGCTGGCAGACAAAAAGCAGATACTCATCCACTGTCATATCGGTATACAGCGGCGGGATCTCCGGAAGGTAGCCGATCTTCTTTTTTGCTTTCTCCGGCTCATCCAGGACACTGACGCCGTCCACCAGAACCTCTCCCTCTGTAGAAGACAGGTAACCCGTGATGATATTCATCGTTGTGGACTTACCGGCTCCGTTAGGGCCGAGGAAACCGATGACCTCGCCGTTCTCTACGGTAAAAGATACGTTGTCGAGTGCCAGGTGGTTACCGTATCTCTTAACCAGATTCTTTACTTCTATCAAGGTCTTCTCCTCCTGATTATCAGTTTATCTCATTATAGCGGACACATTTGAACAGGTTGTGAACAGCCTGTAAATATGTCGGGAAAGCTGTTCCCGCGGCCCGCTCCAAAGAGTATAATCCAAAGACAGATTGTACTCTGTTTTGGCTTAAAAGTCAAGGAAAAAGGGCTTCACGGCATATTTTCCGGGACAGAAAAAGGCACCTGTCTCTCTCGAAACAGGTGCCTCGATGATTCTTTCGCAAATCTTATTCGAACAGCTCCGCTGCCTTCTTAAGCTGCTCGCGGATCTCGATGTGCTGCGGGCACTGATCTTCGCACTGTCCGCAATCGATACAGTCAGACGCCTTGCCGCCGCCTCTGCTCGTGATGCGCGCATAGCCGTTCTTGGCTCTCTCGAGATTCTGATATACCAGATAGTCATTCATCACACGGAAGATATCCGGAATCGGAATCTGCATCGGGCAGCCTTCGGTGCAGTAACGGCAGGCCGTGCAGGGAACGGTCTTTACGCTGTTGAGCGCATTGACAACATCCGCGACCTTCTGCTCCTCATCCTCGGTCAGCGGCTTGAAGTCTGCCATGTAGGAAAGGTTATTCTCAACCTGCTCCATATTGGACATGCCGGAAAGGACCGTGAAGATGCCCGGACGGGAAGCGATATAGCGGATCGCCCAGGATGCTGTGGACATCTCGGGTTCAGCATCTTTGAAGATCTTGTCGATCTCTGGCGGAAGAGCTGCCAGCGTGCCGCCTTTTACCGGCTCCATGACAACGATCGGCATATTGTGCGCGACCGCGATCTCATAGTTCTGGCGGGAAGCGACCTTCGGATTCTCCCAGTCGATGTAGTTAAGCTGCAGCTGAACGAACTCCAGCTCCGGATGCTCGTCCAGAATCTGCTGCAGCAGCGCCGGTGAGCCGTGGAAAGAGAAGCCGATGTGCTTGACCAGGCCCTTGGCCTTCAGCTCTTTTGCATACTCAAACAGATTGTAATCATAGTACTTCTGAATGTTGTTCTCGGAAAGAGCATGCAGCAGATAATAATCAAAATACTGCGCCTGCGTACGCTCCAGGCTGACATAGATCTGATTCTTCGCGTCCGCTTCGTCCTTGGCCGCGTTCGCGTTCAGTTTGCTGGCCAGAGTATAGGTGTTGCGGGGATGACGCTTTACAAGAGCCTCTCTTGTCGCCTCTTCGGAGCCCTCATATACATATGCGGTGTCAAAATAGGTCAGTCCCGCGTCAAGGAACGCGTCGACCATCTTGCTGACCTGCTCAACGTCGATCTTCTTTGTCTCCGGATCGCGGGGAAGTCTCATCAGACCAAAGCCCAGCTCCGGGGATCTTCTGCCGAAAAATTCTGCCATTTCTGTACCCCCTGTCAAAAAAATAAAGATAATAAAGCAAAAAAATGTATGTATCTACATTTAATATTATAGGGCCGGAAAGCGTTTCTGTCAAGCGGTTGTGCTGTCTTCTTGACACCTGCTGCCAAAACGGCTATAATTTCTGTAACGAATCGAAATCATACGTGAGGAGCTGACATTATGAGAAAAGTTATAGATGCCCACGTCCATCTGGTGCAGGAGATCGCCGGAATCGGCGCGGACGGTGTGCTGCGTCCGATCGGCGGCGGCAAGGCCCAGTACGACGATGGCAAAATCATCACCCTGATCCCGCCGCAGTTTGGTGAATATCAGGCGACGCCCGAAGCCGTCCTTAAGGAAATGGACGCGAACGGTGTCGAAAAGGCTGTCTGCCTGCAGGGCAACTATATCGGCTATCAGAATCTGTACACGTATGAAGCGTCGCAGAAATACCCGGACCGTTTCCTCGCGTCCGTATCCTACGATCCTTTCTCCCGCAACCGTGACGAGATTGTCAGGCATTTCTTTGAAGATCTGAAGATTCCCGTTGTTAAATGGGAAGTCTCCACCGGATCCGGTCTGATGGCCAACCATCACACGCTCCCGCTTGACGGTGAAATCATGAAGCCCGAATTCGAATATGCCGATGAGCACGGACTCGTCTTTGTCATCGATATCGGCAAGCTCGGTTCGGAAAGCAGCCAGATTCCGGCGCTGCGCCGCATGATTCTGGAGCATCCCACGATGCACGTGATCGTCTGCCATCTGCTCGCGCCGCGTCAGGATCAGCGGGAAGAGATGAAAGAAGGCCTGCGCGCACTGAAGCTGCCGAATGTATGGTTTGATCTTGCATCTCTCTCCCATAATGTAAGGCCCGACGAGCCGCCGTACCCGGTCACCCGCTCCTTCGTACGGGACGCGATCGATATCCTCGGCGCGGACCGCCTTATCTTCGGGACGGATCTTCCCTCCAATCTGGTGCGCAACACCTACCGCGAACTCATCAACATCTATGAGGAAGCTCCGGAACTGTCCGAGGACGAAAAGCAGCTGATCCTGCACGACAATGCCGAGGCCGCTTATTTTGTATGATCCCCGGCTGAAAGCCGCGGCTGGCCGGTCAACCGGTCTTAAACTTTTTTCTTAAAATTTCTAAACTAATATGCCCCTGACTCTTGCAGAATCCGGGGCATCATGTTATGATGTGACTTGCCCCTTTTTTCCGCATTCTATAAAGGAGGAACACGCCTTGAACTTTATACAGAAGCATCCTTATCTGATCATAACATTTGTTCTTCTTTTACTGTGTATCGTCCTGAAGATCCCGTTCGGCTGGTGCGTCCTGATCTTCCTGGCTTACGGGATCGTCGGTTACGTCACGCATCTCGGCACCGCAGTCGGATGGACCGCGTATCTGCTCGACGGTTTCCTCAGGAAGCCCAAATTCGTCGGGAAGCTCTACAAATACGCTGCCGAGCATGATACAAAGTGTGCGCACGCGATGGTCGCCTACGGATTTGATCTTCTTAAGAACGGCTCCTATGAGCAGGCCAGGGACATTTTCGACAAGATTGCTTCCGATCCCAAGGTCATTCCGCTGCTCGTCAAGTATTCGGAGCAGAACCTCGCGATCGCCTGCTGGAAGTGCGGCGAGCTTGACCGCGCGCTTGAGATCATGGGCAATATGGAGAGTAAATATCAGTATTTCAGCGCCGATTTCTTCACGACTTTCGCGTATTTCTACGTTGAAGCCGGCGATTACGAGAAAGCCGAGGAATACACCAACAAAGCGCTGAAGATGGACGAATCCTGCGGCCCTGCTTACGACAATCTGGGACAGATCGCCTACCGGCAGGGAGATCTCGAGACAGCAGAAAAATATTTCCGCAGGGCTCTGGATCTCAAGGACACAATGGTCGATAGCAAATACCATCTCGGTCTGATCTACGCCGCCTGGGAGAATTATCCGGCTGCAGCCGAATTCTTCGATATGGCGCGCAAGAGCTCGATCACCGGTATGAATACCGTTTCGCGCGAGATGGTCGAGGAACAGTTTGAGAAATATAAAGCCTATCTGACGGACTCTTCGGACTCTACGGCAGCCGCTTATCTGAGCGCTCCGCTGGAGGACGAAATCGCCGATGAGGCCGAGGCGCTTGCTGCTGCGCAGGCAGCCGCCGCACGCAAGACCTCCGACGACGAGATCGAGACCGAGGAGCTCTCCGAGCTGGCATCTTATAAGGAAGATTCTTCCGACAAATAAGTTTTGATTCACGGTTCTACAAGGTTCTGCAGGACGGTTCTGTAAAAATATCAATCTAGAGTAGGAGAAACGGATTTGAGAATTCTGGATTATCTGAACGAGTACTATGATCAGGACATCTACCCGATGCACATGCCCGGGCACAAGCGCCGCTTCGATTTTATGCAGGGAATCGATCCCTATAGAATCGACGTTACAGAGGTTGCCGGCAGCGACAACCTGCACAATCCCCAGGGGATCCTCAAGGATTCCATGGAGCTGGCAGCGCGCGTTTTCGACAGCTATAAATGCTGGTACCTGATCAATGGAAGCACGGTTGGACTGATCTCCGCGATTTTCTCGCTGTCCCGCCGCGGTGATAAGATTCTGCTTGCCCGCAACTGCCATAAGGCCGTCTATAACGCGATGCACATCTGCGGACTGCAGCCGATCTATCTGTTCCCGCCGTTTGACGAGAATTTCGGCGTCAACGCCAGTATTACACCGGAGCAGGTTAAGGCCGCGCTGGATGAATATCCGGATATCAAGCTGTGCGTGATCACCTCTCCGACCTATGACGGCGTTGTTTCCGACATTGCCTCGATCAGCCGTGTCCTGCACGACCATCAGGTGCCGCTCATCGTAGACGAGGCGCACGGCCCGCATTTCGGCTTCCATCCGTCCTTCCCGAAGAGCGCGATCACCGAGGGCGCGGATCTTGTCATCCAGAGCATCCACAAAACGCTGCCGAGCCCCACGCAGACTGCTCTGCTGCATCTGTGCTCCAGCCTGTGGAAGAATCGCGACCGTCTCGAAGACATGTGCCGCAATGTGGCTTCCGCTCTGTCGATTTTCGAGAGCACGAGTCCGTCCTATATCTTCATGGCGGCAATGGACAACTGCGTCCATCTGCTGAATGACGAGCAGGAGTCGCTTTTCCACGAGTATATCCGCAGAATCAACAAGTTCGCGCGGGAGACCGAGCAGCTGAAGCATATCCGGATCCTCTGCAAGGGTCTGGACAGCATTGAAAACCATCCGCTTTTCTACGCGTATGATCCCAGCAAGATCGTCATGAGCATCAAGAATATTTCTCTTTCAAGCGGAGAGTTTGAGTCCATCATGCTCAACAAATACAAGATCGAGTTGGAAATGATCGCCGCAGATTACGGCTTGGCACTGACGAGCATCTGCGACACGGACGAAGGTTTTGAACGGCTGCTCAATGCTCTGATCGAAATCGACCGCGAGTATGGCACCGACGTACCGACCAAGCCCGCTACTCCGCCTCCGATTCAGGACGTTCTGACCCGTATGACGATCAGCGCGGCCAAGGATATGCCAGACGACAAAATCCGCCTGGCAGACAGCGAGGGACGTATCAGCCGCGAGATCATCTTCGCCTATCCTCCGGGAATCCCGCTGGTCGTTCCGGGCGAGGAGATCACGAAAGCCAGTATCGACCGTATCGAATCTCTGATTCAGGACGGAATCACGGTGCAGTCCACCTACGGCGAGCTTCCGGCCTATGTCCACGTCGTCGAGTACGAAATCAACTAAATCAGCTATATAACGAAAACAAGATATAAAGAATACAGGTGAGTGGCTTTTTTCTGCCACTCCTTGTTTTTAAGGAGTTCGACATGAAGATTAAATTATCGGCACTTCTGATCGCATTCACAGTATTGGTCTCCTCCTGCAGCGCGCCGGCAGATACGAGCAGCAATACTACTGTTGACAGCAGCATCCCGGCCGCATCCGAAGCAGAATCCCAGAATACATCCGAAAAAGAATCCCCGTCTGCGGAGACAGAATACCCTGCGCTGCGCGAGCTTGCCTGCCTCCAGGACCTGAATATGATTGAAGCGATCGTTCCGGCACAGGACGGAAGGATCCTCGTCTATGGCGATACGGACAACGGTACCGTCTACTGCCTCGTGGATCCCGAATCCGAGATGGTAATTACCCGCAGCGAAACGGAGCAGTCCTTCGGAATTCCTTTTGCGGTGCGGGCAGACGGCGAAGTCCTGACCATGGATCCGGACGAAGGTGCACTCTGCTGCCTGGACAGCGATTTTCATCTGGTCAAAACGATTCCCGTTCAGGGTTCCGCTGCTGTCTACAGTTCTTCAGAGAATTGCGCTTATATCCTGAACGGCGGTAATCTGGTCCGTGTTTCGCCGGAAGGAACGACGGAGGCCGTCCTCTCCTTCCACAACTGGGCGCAAATCATAGCCGTCAATCCGGAAACGAAATCCGTCCTGGTCCGCGAGAACGTGGAAAGCAGTATCCTCCTCTATCATTATCTGGTCTATACCTTTGATAAAGAGCTCCTTTATACGATCGAAGACAACGGTTCTTTCGGATTCGCGGGCAAGACGGTGACGGGTTTCTCCTTCTCTGCACTCGGGATGGATCCCATGTCGGACGGCGCGCTGCTGGTGTACGGTATCGAAAAGAACGCCGAGCCGGCCGTCTACCGCTGTTCCAGCCAGATGGAGCTGGAGAATTGCGCTGCTTCTCCCTTGACGCTGATCCATACAGATACTTATACGGACAGTGGAGACAGTTTTAGTGCGATATCTCTCTTTGATCCGCAAAACGGCGCCTGCTTGCCGGTCAAGGCCTATAATGGCGGCTGTTATCTCGTAACATCCTATGATGAAAGGACAGGATGCATCCTGGTCGGAGCTAGCACCGACGACGGCTGCGAGGTTTTGATCATCAATCCCTCTGCCCTCACAGAATCAGAAGAGCTGCAGTCGGCAGTCCTTCCGGAACCGTCAACGGAAGCAGAGATAACCCTTCCGGACTATCTGAAGGAAGCCCGCGCACTGGCTGATACGCTGGAACAACGGTACGGGATCTGCATACGGCTGAGCACACAGGCTGATCCCCTTTCGCCGGACGGCTATGAGGTCCATTCCACCACAGAACTGTCCCCGGACGAGGAAAGCGCTGCTCTTATCTCTTCCCTTAACCGTCTGGATGGGATTCTTTCGGTCTACCCTCAGGAATTCTACGAGACCTTTAAGACGGAAACAGGTCTGGGCGGACTGCGGTTCGGTTTCTTCGCTTCGATGCGGAAACCGGATCTGATAGCGGCCGGTGTGACTGTCCAGACAGCGGCCTGGTACAACATCTTCCTGGATGTGAACAACTCTTCGGACGCGGTGATTCATCATGAAATCTGGCATGCCGTGGAGAAACGCGCGGAAGGGGACGGATTTATTATTTCTGACACGGAATGGTCGTCTTATAATCCGGACGGATTCTTTTACCGGGATGAAACAGATACACCGCTGCCCACGGACAGAAGCACCATTCTGGTCTATGGCGCAGGCGATGCTTCCAGTTTTGTAGAGGAATACTCAACCTATGCCATGCACGAAGACCGGGCTACGATTATTGAATATTTCTTCCAAGACGGTCAGGATTATCTGGAGCAATATGATACGCTGACAGCCGCGCCGTTGCTTAAGAAAAAGCTGGATCTGATGGCGGCGGTCACCCGGCCCGTGTTCGGCACGGTTTATTGGGAAGATATCGCACAAGCTCTGAAAAACGGATCGTAAATCTATTGACAGCTTCCTTAAAAGCCGTTATAATAAAATCCGATGTGAACCATACATTGAAAGAAGGTGTTTTCATGAAGAGAATCGTTACCATCAACACTCGTGACCTCGCCAAGTCCGTTGAGAACGGCGGATGCGGAGAGTGCCAGACTTCCTGCCAGTCTGCATGCAAGACATCCTGCGGTATCGTTAACCAGCAGTGCGAGCAGCTTAAGAAAGAGGAAGAGTAAGAACAGGACATATAAAAAGCTGTATGGAAGCCATATTCCTGTGCTTTCATACAGCTTTTTTGTAACTGCCCGGACCGTTCTTGCACCACTTGCCGCGTTCCTGTGCGGTCTATTTTCAGAAAAGAGGAATTACCCACATGATCCATGCCTACCAGCTGAATGGTTACAACATCATTCTGGACTGCAACAGCGGCAGCGTTCACGCTGTGGACGAGGTCGCTTACGATATGATCCGTCTCTATGAGAACAAATCCCGCGAGGAAGTGACCGCTGAGATCCTTGCGAAGTACGCGGACCGCGAGGACGTTACGGAGAAAGAGATCAATGAAGTCTTTGAAGATATCGAGGCGCTGCGAGCCGCAGGCCGTCTCTATTCGACGGACCGTTATGAGAATCTCGCTTTTGACTACAAGAAGCGCAAAACCGAGATCAAGGCGCTGTGCCTGCACATCGCGCACGACTGCAACATGACCTGTCAGTACTGCTTTGCCGGCAAGGGCGAATACCAGGGCAGCAAAGCTCTGATGAGCTTCGAGGTCGGCAAGGCCGCGCTTGATTTCCTGATCGCGCACTCGGGCAGGCGCCGCAACCTCGAGGTCGATTTCTTCGGCGGAGAGCCTCTCCTGAATTTTGAAGTCGTTAAGCAGATCGTCGCGTATGCGCGTGAGATCGAGAAGAAATATAACAAGAATTTCCGCTTTACGCTGACGACCAACGGCGTGCTGCTGACCGATGAGGTCATGGAATTTGTAAACCGCGAGTGCTACAATGTTGTTCTGAGCCTTGACGGCCGCAAAGAGACCAACGACCGCATGCGCAAGACGCTCGGCGGCCAGGGCACTTACGACCGGATCCTGCCCCGTTTCAAGAAGCTTGCGGATCTGCGGAACCAGGAAGGTTATTACATCCGCGGCACTTATACGCATTATAATACAGATTTTACAAATGACATCTTTGATATTGCAGATCAGGGCTTCAAACAACTTGCGATGGAGCCCGTTGTCTCCGATCCGTCAGAGCCGTACGCACTGCGTCCGGAGGATCTGCCCGTTCTGAAGGAACAGTACGAAATCCTGGCTAAGGAAATGCTGCGCCGCGACCGCGTCGGCAATGGATTCACATTCTATCATTATATGATCGATCTCTCCGGCGGTCCCTGCCTGTACAAGCGGATCTCGGGATGCGGAGTCGGTACGGAGTACATGGCGGTGACGCCCTGGGGCGACCTCTATCCCTGCCATCAGTTCGTTGGCAACGAAGCCTTCAGGCTCGGCGACGTCTTTAACGGTGTACAGAATACGGATCTGCAGGACGAATTCAAACTCTGCAACATATACGCGCGCAAGGAGTGCAAGGACTGTTTCGCCAAAATGTTCTGCGGCGGCGGCTGCACGGCAAATGCGTATCACGCGACAGGATCGCTTACCGGAATCTATGAATTCGGCTGCGAACTGCACCGCAAGCGCATCGAATGCGCGATCATGGTCAAGGCCGCGGAAGCGCTCGATGAGCAGGAAGCGCTTGAAGCTGCTGAGGCGCAGGATGTATCTGCTGCGCCTCAGGATGCCTGAACCCGGCACTGCTGAAAGCATAAAAAAAGTCTTCCGAAAATTTCGGAAGACTTTTTTACTTGGATTCATATTGAGGCTGTCTGGTTTTATTCCACAGTCCGCACGGACACTTCTCCAAAACTGACAGGTATCTCCGCGCCACTGTCCTGCCGGATGATCAATGCGCCGTTATCTGCGATCGAGGCGGCTTCTCCTTCATACCGGATGCCGTCCTGCTCAAAGAATACACGCTGCCCGATCGTGACGCATTTCTTCTTGTACTCTTCCATATACTCGCCGGATTCGATCTGCTCCGCGCCGTCCAGGACTTCATTAATGATTGCGGCTGCGAACTGATTCCTGGAAATCGGCGAGAAGCCGTTCTCGTACAGAGAACCGGCAACGCCCCGGATTTCTTCCGGGAAATCGCTTGCTTTGGTCGAGATATTCAATCCGATACCGATCACGATCCGGTTGATCCGCTGGCTGTCCACATCCATGGAAGCCTCTGCCAGGATTCCGCAGACCTTCTTCCCGTCGACAAGGATATCATTTACCCACTTGATCTGCGGTTTCTTGTCCGTAAGCCTCTCGATCGCACGGCAGACCGCAACCGCTGTCATCGTTGTCACGTTGATCGCTTTATTGCTGAGGACACCTTTCTGCAGAATAATGGACATATAAAGGCCGCTGTTCGCCGGGGACACAAAGCTGCGTCCGAGTCTGCCCCTTCCGGCTGACTGCATATCGGCGATCAGTGTGGTTCCGTGCGGTGCGCCGCCGTTTGCAATTTCTTTTGCAGCACGGTTAGTGGAATCGATCTGATCATACAGATAGATATGAACTCCCCTGTACTTCTCTCTGAGCAGCGGCTGAATCATATATAATGACAGCCGGTTGCTCTGTCCCGTCAGACAATATCCTTTTTTCCTGACGCCATCGATCATATATCCCGTATCCTGCAGTCCCTTAATTGCTTTCCAGATTGCCGCACGCGAGATGCCGAGATCTGCTGCCATCTTCTCTCCGGAGACATATTGTCCGCGGTTATTCTCCAATACTTTTAATACTTCCTGTTTTGCCGACACAGCCACTCACTCCCCAATTTCAAATAGAATCTTTATCCCCCTTCTCATGTTAAAAAGAGGCTGTGTTCCCTAAATACATTATAGCATAATCTTAAAATATTACAAGAAAAAACAGAAGCCTTTTTTGAGAGGCTTCTGTTTGAAATTCTGAGGAAGAAACAAACTCTACAGTGTTAGGATAGTGATCCTGGATCTTACACCACGCCCTGAGCAATCATGGCGTCCGCAACCTTACGGAATCCCGCAATATTCGCGCCCATCATGAAATTGTCAACCTGGCCGTAATCCTTTGCTGTTGCACTGATGGATGCATAGATATTCTTCATGATCCCGTGCAGCTTGGCGTCTACTTCATCAAAACTCCAGGAAAGTCTCTCGGAATTCTGTGTCATCTCCAGTGCGGAAGTGGCTACGCCGCCCGCATTGGAAGCCTTACCGGGCACATACAGAATGCCTGCGGCATTGAACAGATCGATCGCTTCCGGCGTAGAGGGCATGTTCGCGCCTTCTACAACCGCGTAAGCACCGTTAGCCTGCAGATTCTTGGCATCCTCGAGATCCAGTTCATTCTGGGTCGCGCAGGGCAGAGCCACATCGCACGGAATATCCCATACACGCTTGCCTTCTCTGTATTCGGCATTCGTCTTAACATCAGCATACTCTTTAATTCTGCCGCGGCGGACGAGCTTGATCTCCTTTACCAGATCAAGATCGATGCCCTCCGGATCATAGATCGAACCGTTGGAATCAGACATGGTGAGAACCTTTGCTCCAAGCTGCTGGGCCTTCTGTACTGCAAAGATCGCAACGTTTCCGGAACCGGAGACGCATACCTTCTTGCCTTCCAGGCTCGTGCCGTGATCCTTCATCAGCTCTTCCGCCAGATATACAAGGCCATAACCGGTCGCCTCGGTACGGGCAAGAGATCCACCGTAGGACAGGCCCTTACCGGTCAGAACGCCTTCATAACGGCCTGTCAGCCTCTTGTACTGGCCATACAGGAAACCGATCTCTCTGGCGCCGACACCGATATCTCCGGCAGGAACGTCAACGTCCGCCCCGACATATTTATAGAGCTCCGTCATGAAGCTCTGGCAGAAAGCCATAACCTCTCTGTCGGATTTGCCCTTGGGATCAAAATCAGAACCACCCTTGCCTCCGCCGATCGGAAGTCCGGTCAGGGAGTTCTTAAAGACCTGCTCGAAGCCGAGGAATTTAACAACATCGAGACTTACGGTCGGATGCAGACGCAGACCACCCTTGTACGGTCCGATCGCATTGTTGAACTGTACACGGAAACCACGGTTTACCTGTACATTGCCCGCGTCATCGACCCACGGAACTCTGAAGATAACAACTCTGTCCGGCTCCACCATTCTCTCCAGCAGCGCAGCCTTCTGATACGCAGGATTAGCCTCTACCGCGGGACGAAGTGTCGTAAGCACCTCGCGTACCGCCTGATGGAAGTTTTTCTCACCAGGATTGCGTTTCACCACGATATCATAAATATCGTCTACATATGCCATAAATCTCCACTCCCTTTCTATAAACTAACTTCTTAACAGTATACTCTGTTTTTGAATAATTGCAATAGGTTTCTTTCATTTTTTATATGTTTTTCATGGATTTTTATGTTTTTTTGAAAGTATCCTGTGAAGCGGATTCACGAAGTGCAAAAAAACAGGCCCCGGGCATCTTTGTCCGGGGCCTGTCGTTCACTTACGTTCTCCCCAGGTGTGTTACGGAATCGGATTCCGTCCCCTGGTCTGCTCCTGCAGGTTACTGAATCTCAATGGTCCTGCGTGTCTCGACCGGTTTTTCGGGTTTCTTCGGGATGGACAGCTTCAGGATGCCATCTTCAAATCTCGCGGAAATGTCCTTCTCCGTAACAGAATCTCCTACGTAGAAACTCCTGCTGCAGGATCCGGTATAACGTTCTCTGCGGATGAACTTGCCCTGATTGTCCTCTTCGTTCTTATCAAGACCCTTGGCTGCAGAGATGGTCAGATATCCGTTCTCCACCACAGCCTCGATCTGTTCCTTTTTGAATCCCGGAAGATCGATATCCAGCTCATAGGTGTTCTCGGTCTCTCTGACATCCGTTCTCATCAGATCCTTAACGTGCTTGCCATATACGGGATTATGCGCAAAGATGTCCTTGGTGCTCGGGAAATCGAACCAGTCATCCAGAAAATTCTCTCCAAAAATGCTCGGTAACATATGTCATTCCTCCATTTGATGGTATTGTAGGGATCTCGGGAATTTCTCTCTTTCCTTCGATCTGATCCTATTATACCACAATTATTAGCAGCCGCAAGAGGTGAGTGCTAATTTTCACAAATTGTTTACAATCTGCTTTGTATACCTCATTGAAGGAAATCCTGTCCTGTCGTAAAATAAAGCTATCAGAATCTTTCTGCTATACTATATTAAAGCAAAGGAGTAATCCATGACCATACAGTTTCTTGGCACCGGAGCTGCCGACTACTCCAGATCCATTCTGGAAGACTTCCCCGACCGGTTTGATCCGGATACACGCCGTGCATCGGCAGCCCTCTTGACCGGCCGCTTCCTGATCGATGCAGGTCCGCATGTGCTGAACAGTCTTCAGATCGCTGGAATCAGCTCTACCGATATCACAGATCTTTTCTTTACGCATCTTCACAATGATCATTTTCAGCCGGAAAGTGTACATCGGCTTGCCGCCGGAGACAGGCCTCCGCTTCGTATATGGCTTAGAGAAGATGCTCCGTTTCCGGAAATCCCCAATGTCGAGCTCCATCGCATGCACCTCCATGAAACATACAGGATCGGCGATAGCCTGACGGTCACCGGCTTGCCTGCAAATCACGGACAAGATTCATATCCTCAGCATCTGCTGATCGAACTTGAAGGCAAAAAGCTGTACTATGCACTGGATGGAGCATGGATCCTGAACAGCACTTTCAACGCGCTCCGTGATACTCATCTGGATATGCTGGTGCTGGATGGCACCTGTGGGGATTATGTCGGAGATTTCCGTCTGGGAGAGCACAACAGTATCCCCATGATCCGTCTCATGCTGCCGTCATTCCGTACTGTAGGGGCCATCGATGACCATACGGCCGTATATATCTCCCATCTTGCAAGGACCTTGCATAAATCTCACGCGGAAACCTCGGCAATCTGTGAAGCGTCCGGTTTCCGCACCGCCTATGACGGTCTTGCCGTCACGTTGTGACTCTGCCGGAACCCTCATCTGTTCTATGCTCGTCCTGCCATTCTGTCTGTAAAAACAGCGGACTGTCAATATCAACTATATCCTCAAGGCTGATCTTTCTGCCGTCCTGCATCCGGATCAGTCTTTTTTCTGTGTCTGCCGACTGCAGTATCCCGCTTATTGTCAGATAGGCTCCGCCGTCTTTCAATTTATCCGCATTGAAATATGTTATCCGGATCTGCGGATGCACCTCTTCATATGCACAGAGCAACGCTACTCTCGCGTCCAGCAGTTCTCTCGCGTCTTCCTCCAGGTCTTTGCAAGGATCAGTCTGTCTCGCCGTCTCCTCCACCATGTCCTCATAACCGGTCAAAGCCGCAAACGGCGCAAACTGTGCTGCTCTGTCATGCATGGACATCTGTTTGTGCTTCCTGGACACCGGATGCGGCAGTGAAATAATGTCCTCGTAGTTCCTGTCTTCTCTGCTCATCCCTTATGCCCTCCGACCTGTTCGTTCCGATCCTTCTGCGTTGCGCCTTTTCTGTAATCCGTTCCCCGGAGTATTGCATTCTTTCCGTATTTCCTGCGGATCGAAAGGATCGCTTTCTGTCCCTTCTTCTCCCGCTCCTGCCGTTTGCGCATCCGCTCCTGTCCTGCCTGCTCTGTCTCATAATCCGTAAACAGATCCAGCTGTTGTGTAACTGCTTCTGTACTGCCGGCATCCTCCTCCCGGATCACGTCGGCTGCTGTTACATTGAGCCTGCGGATCCACAGCCGCGGGTCTATGATCCTGTCATACAGCTCGGATACCGCCTGCAGGATCTGTTCCGTAGACGCGGTATACTGTCCCAGATTAACCGATCCGTGCGCATGCTGTGGTATCAGCCGGCCGTAATGATCGGCCCGGACCGCACCTGTGTACTGTTTCAGGATCCTCTCGTCCATCAGATTCCGTACGTCATATCCGATCGTCAGCACGATCTGCCGGGTCAGCAGGCCTTTTTCCACCAGATCCATAGTAAGGAAGTCCGTCATCTCCCGGATGACCAGTTTAGCTCTCTCCGTATCATACGGTTCCGCCAGCACCTGTCCGGAGCTGATACTGTTGGCAGAAGGTACATAAGATTTGATCTCTGCCATGGTGCAGGGCTCCCAGCCCCAGGCGTGGTCGATCAGAAGCTCTGCGTTGATGCCGAACATCTGATACAGAAGGTCTTCATTCTGCAGGGAAAGCCTGGCAATATCCCCCATTGTAAACAGTCCGTGGCCTTCCAGTTTCTTTGCGTATCCGCTCCCTATCCGCCAGAAATCCGTCAGCGGCCGATGCGACCACAACTGTCTGCGGTATGACATCTCATCCAGCTCCGCCACACGGACACCGTCCTGATCCGCCGGCATCTTCTTTGCCACAATATCCATCGCGATCTTGCACAGATACAGATTCGTTCCGATCCCGGCCGTCGCAGTCACTCCGGAAGCACGCAGCACTTCCCGGACCAGCATCATTGCAAGCTCATACGGTGTCTTCCCGTACATTTTGACATAAGGCGTGGCGTCAATAAAAACCTCATCGATCGAATAGACATGGATGTCCCCGGGCGCGATGTATTTCAGATACAGCTGATAGATTCTTGCACTGTACTCCATATAGCGCTTCATACGCGGGACTGCAGTGATAAATCCGATCGCGAGCTGCGGAGAAACGGCCAGTTCCCGCGCGTCACATGATTCTCCGGTCAGAACACGGCCCGGTGCCACGCGTTTGCGCTGGTAATTCCGCTCCCGGATTACTTCTTTCGCTTCAAAAAGTCTCGGTCTGCCCGGTACGCCGATTGCTTTAAGGGCCGGTGAGACCGCCAGGCAGATCGTCTTGTCCGTCCTCGACTCGTCCGCCACTACGAGATTTGTATTCAGAGGGTCGAGTCCACGGTCCATGCACTCCACCGAAGCATAAAAAGACTTCAGGTCGATCGCGATATATACAGGATCCGCCATCTCTGTCCCCTCCTTCCGCTTTACTGTCTGCGCTCCACAAACCATCTGCCGATATGGTTGCCGACAAGCGCGCTGCTCCTTTCAAAGAAAAGATAGCTCTGCTGCCGTCCGATCCAAATCGTATATCTGTCTCCGACGCCTCCCGTCCTGGCCGCGGCCTGCTGCATTCCCGTGATCCTGTCGATCCGGTAATGCCGGCCGTCCTCCCATGTGATCTCTCTCGGCAGCATAGTCCCGTCCGATGTAAAAGTTGCCGCTACGGCAACATAGACTTTAGGTGAATCCGTCCTCGCTGTATCCATCCTGCGGAACCCCCATATTCTTCAAAAACGTACTGCTGGCAGCCTCCGGCGGTTCGGTCAGTTTATACCCTTTCCACTTCATGATCCGGAACTTGAAATCCAGAAGCTCCATCGGGACCTGCAGCTGTGATGCCGCCGAGTAAAAGGTCATGTCCTGATTCAGCACGTCAACAACAGCCTCATCGGTCAGCAGAAGCTCCGCCGCAAAAAGATTGGCCTCCTTCTCCAGAGCGGACGTCTGATCGAACAGAACGACGTCATGAAACGCCTGCGCCCGGCTGCTCTTATGATGCACCGCGTGTCCCAGCTCATGTGCCGTGATGATCCGCTGCATCACCGGCGGCAGATCCATATTGACCGTAATGGCCCTGATCCTTTTGCATACAATAAAATATCCCTTGATCGCGCCCGGATGGCTGCCCAGCGGCTGATACAGCAGCTGGATCTCCATCTCCCGGCACAGCCTCGCCGGATCCGAATCTCCGTACCGTCTCCGGAGGCGCGCTACGGATTCGCAGATCTGCGCATAGGTCACGGTTCTTTCCTCCCGAACTTCTCCTTGGCCGCATTCTTACAGGCAAAATAAGCCTGCGCCAGAGATTCGAAGAGCATATCCTTCTCCTCCTGCGAGATGCTGCCGCCCGCGAAAAACGCCGCGTTCTCCCGCATGAGCTGCTGCATGTCCCTGACTCCGGACGCGCCGTAATGCTCTCTGGCCTCTGCGATATATCCATCCTTATCTATATCAGCCAGAGGATCCTCACAGCTGTCATCCGTCAAAAATGTCACCGACACCTGAAGTGCCTTGGCAAGCTTAAGCATCGTACCCTGACGGGGCTTCTTCTCCCCGTTCTCATACGCTGCAACGGAACGTACCGAGACCTCGGCCGCCTGTGCCACGTCCGCCTGGGAAAGCCCAAGCGACGCCCGCGCGTCTCTGATCTTATCACTGAAGCTCTTCATCTGAACCGGTCCTTTCCAAACATGAACTTTTAAGAACTTTTGATTGTATTATACTCGGTTTCCGCTTCCTGTCAAGTGTTTTTTAAAAAATAAATTCATAAAAGTTCATGCTCCAGGGTATTGACTTTCCAGTCCGGATTCGGTAATATAGGAGCATAATGATACGATAGCAGAAAAGGAGCAATGCTTTCATGTCCAATAAGGAATGGTTCAAACAGGCACAGTATGGCATGATGATCCACTGGGGCCTCTATTGTCTGCCGGCTGGCGAATGGAACGGCGTCAGGACGAACCGTCTCGGCGAGTGGATCCTGCATGATCTGCAGATCCCGCTGTCGGAATACCGGCCCCTGGCGAAGGCTTTCAACCCGATCCTCTTCAACGCGGACGACTGGGTACAGCTTGCCAAGGATTCCGGCATGAAATATATCGTCATTACTTCCAAGCATCACGAGGGATTCGCGATGTTCGACTCCAAGGCCAGCGATTATACGATCGTCAAGGCAAGTCCTTTCGGCCGCGATGTCATTTACGAAATGGCCAATGCCTGCGCCAAAAAAGGCATCAGGCTCGGTCTGTATTACTCACAGGAACTGGACTGGGAGCAGCCGAACGGCGGCGGATACAACAAGTCCCGTATGGTCAACGGTGTACCCAGATTCTGGACGAATGACTGGGATTTCCCGGATAATGCGCACAAAGATTACGCGGAATGCTTTGAGAACAAGATCAAGCCGCAGGTTCAGGAGATCCTGACGCAGTATGGCGACCTGCTCCTGATCTGGTTCGACACTCCAAATGTCATCTCCATGGCACAGAGCCAGGAGCTGTATGATATGGTCAAGCATTATCAGCCCGACTGTCTGATCAACTCCCGTATCGGGAACGGCGTCTGCGATTACCGCTCGCTCGGCGACAATCAGATCGCTGACGAATATTTCGGTGATGAGCTTGTGGAGACGCCCGCGACACTGAACGACACCTGGGGATTCAAATCCTTCGATCAGAACTGGAAGAGCGCCGACAAGGTCCTCGAGCTTAAGAACCATCTGAATGAACGAGGCATCAACTACCTGCTGAACGTTGGTCCGGACGCGCTCGGCCGTATCCCCGGACCCAGTCAGGACATTCTCCGCGAGGTCGGGAAGCGTCTGTAACATAAGAAAAACCGGACAGACGCAGTGTGCGTTCTGTCCGGTTCCCGAACGGATCCGGTGTGCCGCGGCATAATCCCGCAGCCGTTTCTGTACTTATTTCTGATCGGAGATAATGCGGACTGCCGGTGCCTGTACGCCCTGCGCGCCGAATTTCTCGGTGATCGCCTGCGTCAGATCAAAGTAAACATCCCAGTAATCGGCATTGAGGCACCATGCGCGGACCGTGAACTGCATAGCCTCGTTGGTCCCTCCGGAAAGACGGGCAAACGGCTCGGCAGGAGCTCCTTCACCCTTAAGCACCTTCTCGTTGGCATTGACGACTTCCAGAATCATATCCTGGATTTTGGCCGGCTCCTCGCTCTTTGCGCAGGCGAAGGTCAGATCGACGCGGCGCTTTCCTTCCGCTGAATAGTTCGTGACGTTGGAATTCATCAGCGAACCGTTCGGAACCATAACGCGGCGGTTGTCAAGCGTTGTGAATACTGTATAGAACAGCGTCAGTTCCTTGACCGTACCGGTCGTACCGGCCGCTTCAACGAAGTCCCCGACCTTGAAGGGCTTAAAGATCAGCAGCATGATCCCGCCGGCAAAATTGGCCAGAGATCCCTGCAGTGCCATGCCGATCGCAAGACCTGCCGACGCGAGCATCGCGATTACGGACGCCATCGGAATGCCCAGGATGCCGACGATCGCGATAACAAGAACCACATACAGAACAGTCTTGATCGCGTTGATCAGGAATGTTTTCACGGTCGCTTCCAGTTTGCCGACGCCCTTAACCTTATCCAGCAGTTTGGCGATCTTGCCGATAACGATTTTGCCGACGATAAAGACCACAAGCGCAAGCAGGATCTTGCCGCCGTAATTGGTAATACCGGATACGACTGTACTCCAGAATGCTTCCATACTATTTCCCCCTTTGATTGCAATACAGTTTCCGTACTTTGCTTCTTCTATTTTACCATACTTTGACGTAACGCGAACACTTTTTTACGATTTTTTATAAATCAGTCTGAAAACACTTCTTATAAGGAGGATACATCATGACACAGGGAATCCAATTGGAAATCACCCCCGCAGCCGGTAAACAGCTGATCGCAAAAGGCCTTCTCAGCCGTGCGGACGTACAGGACGCGCTGGAGAATCACATCGTTGTCATCATCAGCGGTACCACGAACGCGGAGATCGCGGCGGAGATTCTGGCCAGGCAGGACATTCTCTTCCAGAAACGCGGCTTCTACAGGGGTATCGTAAAGCCTGCGGAACCGGTGCCGACTTTCCCGCCTGTACCACCCGTTCCGGCAAGGGCCGAGGACATTGTTCTGGTCCGCGGAGAATGGAAAGAAGGCCAGACGATCTATGACATCGCTTCCTCTCTCGGATCAAAGGATATCATCTTCAAAGGGGCAAACGCTGTCCATCCGGAGAGCCGCACTGCCGGCATTCTGATCGGCAATCCGCAGACCGGAACGATCGGACCGTGTCAGGCAGCAGCTGTCGGCCGCCGCACCACGCTGATCCATCCGGTCGGTCTGGAGAAGAGGGTGGACAGGCCGGTCTATGAGCTTGCCCAGCTTGTCAACGACCCGTCCGTCAACGGTCCGCACCTCTATCCGACCGTGGGCATCCCCTATACGGAGCTTGACGCCATCGAGGATCTGTGCGGGATCCGTCCTGTTCTGATCGCCGCCGGCGGTGTTGCCGGATATGAAGGTGTTGTCCGTCTGCTGTGCAAAGGCGACGAAGAGCAGCTTGCCAAGGTCAAAGATCTCTATCTCTCGGTTAAAGACGCGCCGAATTATATTCTGTAACCGCGTTCTGTCTGCAGGAAGCATCCGCCTCCTGCTGTCTTTCGATCCATCAAAAACCGGTCCCGCCGTTCAATGCGGCTGAGACCGGTTTTGTTATTTTCCGTACTGTCCCTTCTGCTGTGATATTACCAGTCCTTCAGGACCTGCTTCAGATCGATCGTGCTGACCTGCGCGATGCCGTTTGCGTTCGGATTGGAGAACAGGATCATATCTCCCCTGCGGTTGAACGAAGGATGCTGATGATCCGGGCTGCCTCCGTTAGTATTGGTCGTCGCGACCATCTTGCCCTTTCCGGTCGCACGCTCAAAGAGCATTACGCCTTCCTGGATATCTGTCCCCAGATAGCTGATAACGTCCGCGCACAGCCACTTGCGGTCCCTGCTGAATGCCGGATGCAGGCACTGTACACCGGATGCCGCGACGTCAAAATGGCGGCCGTCCTTATCCCCGATAATGATGTTGCCGGTATGGACTTCTCCCTTGGAACCGTCTACAAATCCCGGCGGATCCAGCTTCATGATCGCCATTTCGGTTCCGTCGCTGCTCCACACCTCGTGGGTGATCCACTCATGAGGATGCTCAACATAATAAGGACGCGCGTAACGTTCTTTCACGTCGTACATCCACGTACGCTGGAAAGCGTCACCGCCGGTCTCATGGATATAGAAGATCAGATCTTCATCGGTGGGACAGATCTGCACGTGACCCAGATGCTGATCGGTCAGATAGACGGTCTCGGCTTCCTTGCCGGGATCGAGGATGACCAGCGCGTACAGTTTATTGGCCAGATGCGCTCCGCAGGCGATCCTGCCGGTATCCGCTGCCGTCAGATGTCCGGTGATATCGCAGCCCTTTGGCAGGTCACCGACCTTCTTCATCTCGCCCGTCGCAAGGTCAACAGCATAGACCTCCGTCCCGTCTTTGCAGACGTAACCGGTATTCTTCTCCCTGTCCGTCGCGAATCCCTTAAAACGGCTGTCCGCGATCCGTGTGAGCTCGCCCGTTTCAACATCTGCTCTGTAGCAGCCACCGTTCGTTTTGCCCGGAAGCTCCTGCTTCGTGAAGAAGAAATACCTGTCATCCACCGAGAAATTCTCGCAGGTGAAATACAGCTTCGCGTTGCGTTCCGGTCCTTCCGTATACTGGCGGATCGTGTAGCCTGTGATCTTATCCTGATATTCGAACATTGTGTGACCCTCCTTGCTATGATCTGCGGCGCTTTGCCGCCGTTCTCAGCCTTCCTGTATCATCAGTTCCGTCAGCAGCAGGAACGTCAGGCCCTGCCCGTATGCTGTCGGTGTTACGATAATGTCCTTATAGTGCTGCAGGTCATGGCCCATGCCTGTGCCGCCGGAAACGCCCTGTACAGCGCCGGTCTCGTCGATCTGGGCCAGTACCGCATCCGCGCTGAGCTTACCCATTGCCTGATACATTTCTGTGGGCAGCCATCCGAGACGGATTCCCTTCAGCACGCCATAAGCGATCGCCGCCGTAGCGCTGGTCTCACAATAGGACTCCTCTACATCGATCAGCGTACTGTACAACCCGTTCACACGCTGGTATTTCCAAAGCGCAAGTACTTGATCCTTCCACGCCGACTGAATCATGCGCATCGCAGCGTTTTCACGGCGGGTAATATCGTACAGCTCGATCGCCGCGGCTGTAAACCACGCATTGCCGCGCGCCCAGAACGCATTCGCGTAATTGTGTCTGCGGTCAAAAGTCCAGCCGTGATAGAACAGGCCTTTCACCTTATCCTGCAGATAGCGGATATGGATCAGGAACTGGTACTCCGCCTCCTCGATGAGTTCGGGTCTGTCAAGAACCGTCCCTGCCTTAGCCAGGAACAGTCCGACCATGAAAAGCGTATCACACCAGAGCTGCTGATAATGCTTATTCCAGACCGTGCAGTGCTGCAGTCCGCCGTACTCGGTGCGGGGCATCTCTTTCATGACCCAGTCGATCCAGCTCTCGATGACCGGCAGATACTTCGGATCCCTGGTCTCATCATAAAGGCATGTCAGCGTCAGTACAGGCGCGACCGTATTCACGTTGCGGTGCGGCTTCTCCGCCCGGCTGAGCATATCGTCATACCAGCCCTTAAGATAATCCAGGATCGAAGTGTCCCCGCTCATCTGGTAGGTTTTGTAAATACCGTACAGTGCGACTCCGGTAGGCCACTCCCAGTTATTCATAGTCAGATGGCCATGTGACGGATCATTCCCGTCCGCATGCTGCAGCATCGCCAGTACCTTGTCCGCGGTTTCTTTGTAGCTCATATTACGCCCCCTCTGTATTCTTATTGCTTACGGTAATAAAGACTATCTTATTGTAATCTCACAACCGTTGGATGTCAATCTCGGATATTCCGAATCCACAGATCATTTTTACTGAAAAAGGACTGCGTCCGATGCTTCGATCAGCGCTCACAGTCCCTGTTCTGTTATCGTGTTCTATTTCAGTCTGATCTTAAAGGTGACAGGATAATCGGACCGGAAAGAAGTTTCCAGATAAAGGCCGTCTTCTTCCCTGTGCCAAAGCGGTTTCTCATCGCAGCCGAGCACGCCGACGTCCTCGATGATCCCGTGGAAATTGGCCATGCGCGAAGCATCCCTCTCGTCCAGTGTATGGATGCAGTACTTCCCGTCCTCGCTCGCCTTGAGCGCGATCGCGTACAGACAGCCTTTTGCCGTCGTAAAGCGGAAATCTTCGCTGGTATAGTTTTTCTTGACCCCGTCTGAGAACTGCCCCTCCGGCGTTGCGGTCGGTCCTTCTCCCGGCTTCCGGTAGATCCCTGCGCCGTAGATCGCTTCACCGTTCACTGCAAGCCATTTTCCGATCCCGCGCAGGACCTCGGCATCCTCGTCCGTGATCGTTCCATCCGGCTTAGGCCCGACGTTAAGCAGCAGATTACCGTTCTTGCTCACGATATCGACAAGATCCTGCACGATATCGCGCGGATCCTTGTATTCATTCCCTTCTGTATAGCCCCAGGAATTCTTTGCGACAGCCGTATCCGTCTGCCAGTAGAAAGGCTGGATCGCTGCGAACTGTCCCCTCTCGATGTCCGGAACCGCTGTACCGAAAAGGAACGCGTCATGTTTATAGTTGATCACGACGCCGCGTCCCCACTCTGCAGCACGGTTGTAATAATAGGCTGCAAGCTTCTGCAGATACGGTTTGAAGATACTTTCCTGGATCCACCAGTCAAAATACAGGATCTGTGGCTGATATGTATCGATGATCTCACAGGTCCGGACCAGCCAGTCATTCAGATATTCTTCGGTCGGGACGGGCTTGGCAAACAGGTCGTGATGTCCGGATTCAAGCGGCATGGACGGCCAGTAGAAATCGCCGCGCTCGAGCGGCTCATGAATATCGCTGTCAAATCGGCGGCCTTCGCCCATAAAGAACCAGTGCTCGGCGCGATGGCTTGAGGTCCCGAAGATCAGCCCCTCCCGTTTGCAGGCATATTCCAGATCTCCCATCACATTACGGCACGGGCCTTTTTCCGCGGCGTTCCAATGCGAGATCCGGCTCTTGTACATCTGGAAACCGTCATGATGCTCAGCGACCTCAACAACGTAGCGGGCGCCTGCTTCCTTGAAAAGCGCGGCCCATTCGTCCGGGTCAAAACGCTCAGCCCTGAACATCGGAATAAAATCCTTGTAGCCGAAATCTTTCTGCGGGCCGTATTTTCCGATATGATGCTCATATTCCTTCGTGCCCCGGATATACATGTTCCGCGGATACCATTCATTGGCAAAAGCCGGCACGCTGTATACGCCCCAATGGATAAAGATGCCGAATTTGGCCTGTTTATACCATTCCGGCACGGTATAGGCTGAGAGCGATTCCCAGTTGTCCTTGTACGGTCCTTTCACGATCACGGCCTCAATTCTGTCAAGATCCTGCTGCATATCGTACATTTTGTATCCCTCCGGCACTGTTATATCTGTCCTCCACAAAGCTGCTTCTGTATCCAGTCCCACTTACAGCAGTTCGATCCGGTCCTCCAGACACTGCCTGCGCATCTCTTCCGGCCACACCGCGGCCTGCACTTCACCGATATGCGCGCGGTTCAACAGCAGCATGCAAAGCCTCGACTGGCCAATGCCGCCGCCGATCGTATAAGGCAGCTGCCCCTCGAGCAGCATTTTGTGGAAAGGCAGCTCTGCCCGTTCAGGGCAGCCCGCTTTGTCCAGCTGTTTACGCAGCGATTTCTCATCCACACGGATACCCATGCTGGAGATCTCCAGCGCGCAGCCGAGCAGATCATACCAGAACAGAATGTCCCCGTTCAGCTCCCAGTCGTCATAGTCCGGAGCCCGCCCGTCATGCGGCTTGCCGTCTGACAGCTTATCGCCGATCTTCATGACGAAAACGCACCCGTACTGCTGTGTGATCGCGTTTTCGCGCTCCTTTGGCGTCTTATCCGGGAACATGTCCAGAAGCTCCTGGCTCGTTACAAACGTGATCTCCTCCGGCAGATGCTTAACGGCCTGCGGATACTGGTACCAGACCTCATGCTCCATATGCTTCATGATCTTGAAAAGCTTCCGGACGACCTCCTTCAGCTTCTCCTCGGTCCGCTCCTCTTTGGTGATTACCATTTCCCAGTCCCACTGGTCGACATAGCAGGAATGCAGATTGTCGAGTTCTTCGTCCCGCCGGATCGCGTTCATATTGGTATACAGGCCCTCTCCGGGCTTGAAACCGTACTGTCCGAGCGCCATTCTCTTCCACTTGGCCAAAGAATGCACGACCTCGTACTCGTCTCCCGGAACAGACGGGATGTCAAAAGAAACCGGGCGCTCGACTCCGTTCAGATTGTCGTTCAGTCCCGTCGACCGGCCGACAAAAAGCGGCGCGGAGATCCTCTCCAGATTCATCTGTTCGCCGAGTTCCCGCTGGAAAGTGTCCCTGATATATTTGATCGCGCGCTCTGTCTCTCTGACTGTAAGCTTCGGATCATAATGCTTTGGCAGAATCAGTTTCATTGCCATACCTCCTCTTGTATCCGCACTTATAGATCTCTATATTTACAGATTCCCGCAGATCCAGTCCTTGATCAGCGCGGGAACTTCCCGTACCGTATAATTCACGCCCATCGCCGGACCCGCGTAAGCACCGCACCCATGCACATTGGCAAGACCCGTCTTCCGCGCGATCAGAAGCGCGCGCAGCATGTGATAATCGCTTGAAATGATCACGGTCTCAGCGTCAGGGCTGTCCATCAGCGCAAGGCTGTTGGTGATGTTTTCTTTTGTTGAGAAAGACTTCGTCTCCCGTATGATGCGTTCTTCCGGGATGCCGCGCCGGATCAGCTCCTCCGCTATGCAGTTGGCTTCGCTCACCGGCTCGTCGCCGCCCTTGCCGCCCGAAACGATACAGACTGTCTCCGGCGATGCCTTCAGATATTCCTCGGCCGCTTTGATGCGGTAATACAGCGACAGAGACGGACCGTCATCATTAACCTTGCAGCCCAGCACGATACAGTATTTCGCGCCTGGAGACGGTCTCTGCCGGCCGGTCCGGATGATCCACAGGAGCAGGACCGCAAAAACAATGATCCCAACGGTGACAATGACATAGATCGTCCGCCGCCACCCCATGGGCAGGTTCCATATTCCTGTACGGACTTTCCGGCAGCAGAAAGCCCCTGCCGCAAGCAGCGCCGCGGTGACCGGCCAGAATCCGGAGAAAATGATCCCGAATCCGACTGTCATCGTCAGTACGATATAATATCCCAGGCAGAAAATCCCGCCCAGTATGCACAGAATTTCCAGTATCAGCATGTTTCAAATCCGGCGAGCAGATCCTCCAAACGGTCTCTGCGGCGGATCAGCTTCACTTCTCCATTCGTTGTGATCAGAACCTCGGCCGGACGCAGCCGGCAGTTATAATTAGAAGACATAGAATAACCATAAGCACCCGCGTCCATGACGCCGATCAGATCCCCCTCGAGAATCTCAGGCAGTTCGCGCTTCGTCACCAGATAATCTCCGCTCTCACAGATATTACCGACAACACTGACGACCTGACGGATGCCTGTATCGTCCCCGTCTGCACGGTAGATTTCGACATCATGCCAGGAACCGTACATGACCGGTCTCACCAGCACGTTGAATCCGAGATCTGTCCCCGCAAAGCGATTTTCATAGACGGTCTTTGTGTCATGGACTCTGCCGAGCAGCACACAGCATTCCGCAACAACGTACCGGCCGGGCTCAAGCTTGAACTCGACCTCTCGTCCGTAAGCCGCGGCAAAATCCCTGAACATCTTGTCCAGAGCCTTTCCGAGCGCCGCGAGATCCAGACGTCCTTCTCCGTCCGCTTTATGGTAAGGTATGCCGAGGCCTCCGCCGAGATCGATCATCTCAAGCTCAGGATACTGCATGCAGACCTCGAGCAGCCGTCTGGTCCCTTCCAGAAAATCGTCAGAAGTCATGAACTGCGACCCGATATGCTGGTTGATTCCGGTCAAATGCAGTCCGTATTTATCAGCAGTACGCTTCATATCATCGTACTGGTCCGGATCGATGCCGAATTTCGTCTCATGTCCGCCGGTAACGACAGCCGCGCTATGTCCGGCCCCGACACCGGTATTCAGACGCACACAGACTTTCCCGCCCGGACAGAGCTGTCCGAACATCTCAAGCTGCGAGACCGAATCGACGCCGACGTAGATCCCCTTATGGATCACTTGCGCCATCTCTTCCCGGCTGACATTATTGCTGATGAAGAAAATATGCTTCGCGTCGAATCCCGCCGCTTCTTCGACCGTGATCTCTCCGAGAGACATCGCGTCCACGTACAGTCCCTCTTCCCGCGCAATACGCAGGATAGTAAGATTCGTATTCGCCTTGGCGGAATAATTAACATGAAAATTCGGATAGCTTACAAGCTCCCGCATCTCGCGGCAGCGTTCTCTGAGGATCCTCTCATTATAAACATACAGAGGAGTTCCATATTGGGCCGCAAGCGCAGCCGGATCCGTATTCTCCCAGAATCCGTTCTTACCGGTGACCAAATCATATCTGTACGGCATTTCTCTTCTCCTCTCCGGCGGTTCGGTCCGCCTCTATATACAAGATAGAGAAAATTATAAGAGAAACTGTATAAAAAGTCAAGTCTTGCTGCCGATCTTGTCAGCAGTCGATCTGTCGATATTCGAACTTACCGGCCATCGATCGCGTCGACGACATTCATGACTGCAAGGAGACTGTCTTCCGTCACCATCGTGATCGGACGGTCCTGCTCCACGCATTCCGCGAAATAGCGGATCTCCGCCTCATAGGCATTATTGCGGTTCAGCGGGCAGAACGACCCTCCTTCGGCCGGATATACGGTCAGCTTTTTCCCGTCATAATCAAGTGATGCCTTGTCAAACGCAAAGAAATAACCCGCGGTAAACGGCACGTCTTCCTGCAGATACCAGGTGGATTCCGCATTGACAAAAGCGTCCCCATACCGGTAGATGACCGTCAGAATATCCTCCACGCCCTTCGTACGGCGGAACACGTCAAAATGCTCCGGCTTGCCCATCGCGTAGACCAGAAAATCCAGATCATGAATATGCCGGTCGAGCAGCACCATGCGGGACAGTTCGTTCTTCATCATCCAGCCGTGCCAGCTCGTCTTGGGATAGCCGCCGTTCCGGTACATCCGGCCATAGTGCAAAGCGCCGAAACGGCCGGTCTCAATGACATCCTTCAGATACTTATATTCGTTCCAGAAGCGGAGCACCTGCGCGACCATGAACAGGCGGCCGGTCTCGCGTGCTGTTCTGTAGACGCTTTTCGCCTCATCCTCGGTCAGCCCGACGGGCTTTTCGCACAGCACATGCGCTCCGCGCCGCATCGCGTCCTCGGCATACTGCACATGCAGATATGTCGGGAGACAGATATCCAGAATGTCCGGCTTCTCCTGGTCCATCATTTCCGCATAATCAGTATAAATATGAAGGTCCGGATACTTCGCGAGCCATCTCTCGGTCCTATCCCTCTCCAGATCGCACACCGCAGTGAGCCGGACATTCTCCATCTTCATCCAGTTGGGGACGTGGCTCCCGCTGATATTACCGCATCCGATAACCGCAACTTTAAGCATTCAGGATCGCCTCCAGATATTTTTTTGCCGCACGGATATCCGCTGTCTGCTGCGGACCCGTGATCTCCCGCTCGATCGTGAGCGGTCCATCGTAACCAAGCTCGCCAAGCCGCGCGATCAGCTTCACAAAATCGACTTTGCCCTGCCCGATCGGGACTTCCCGCCCCAGATCGTGGCCGTTTACCGGATACAGACCATCCTTCATATGCAGATTCCGGACATACCGTCCGATAACGTCAAGCGCGTCGACAGGATTGGCCCGGCCGTACAGGATCACGTTCGCCGTGTCCAGATTCACGCCGAGATTCGGGCAGCCGATGTCCTCAAAGCTCCGCAGCATAGTTGTCGGCGTCTCCTGCCCGGATTCAAAAAGCAGCCACTGCCCGTTGGAAGCGCAATGCTCCGCGACCGTCCGGACCGCGTCGCAGAAGCCCTTATAGCGCGGATCGTTCGGATATTCCGGAATGAAGCCCATATGCGTAATCACATCCGTGACGCCGATTTTTTTCGCAAAATCCGCACCGTCGCACAGGTTGCGGACCCGCATCTCGCGGTATGCCGGAGGCACCAGTCCAAGCGTCTCCTGTCCCTCATAGGAATTCCAGACTTTGGGGCCTTCCCAGCCGCACCAGAATCCGCTGATCCGCACACCGCTCTCTTCCACGCAGCGAAGGATCAGAGCCGCGTTCTCATCGGTCCATGTCTCCGGATCCCAGGAAAGCAGCTGGCAGTTATCGAATCCCTCTGCCGCGGCCTTGCGGAATTCCTCCGCCATATCCAGGTCCTTACGAAACTGTACGCAGATCCCGACTTTCATAAGATCTTCCTCCTTTTGTATGTCCGTTCAATTCAGTTCTGTCCATCTTTGCCTGTTTAGGTCTGATCCGGCTAAATATGATCCATTGCGGCCGGATTCAGCCTATATCTGTCAGAAAACGCCATGAATATAGTCATTATAGCACAGTTTTCTGACAGAACAACATATTCTTTTTCAGGAAAAACAGCATTTCGCCAGCCATTTTCAAAAAACGTAACATAATAAGGGTATAGATGTTTTACGGAGGAATGGTGAATGGATCTTTACGATGTTTTTTCTGCGCCTTATCTGGAAATACCCGAGCTGCTGGTGCCAAAGCCGGAAGTCGTCATCGAGTCGCTTGAGGTCGAGGACCTGGTTACGATGCATGCGAAACTGCTGTATGAACTGCGTTTTCTGCCGAGAGGGACACTTGCTGTGCGGCGCCGCGGAGACCGGGTCTATTACAGCATGCAAACGTGCATGAATCATAAGCGGCAGGACAAATATCTTTCCTTGAAAAGGAATGCGAATCTGATTGAACTTCTAAAAAAGAAAAAGCTGATCCGTTCGGCTTTGACAAGAATCCGCAAGGCTTCGCTGGGCTTGCCGGGCTACCGCCGGCGCCTGGCAGCAAAACTTGCCATTATCGACCGCCGTCACGCGGATCAGTATATTTATTATACAAATAATATCTACGTCTGCTCAACAGGCGAAGCTGCAATTGTCGAAATGCTGCATAAACGCCATATTCATTTCGAATATGCACCGCGGGCGTACATCGGCGGATGGCATATTTATCCAGACTTTAAGTATACCGTAGACGGCCGGACTGTCTATCATGAGCACCTCGGAATGCTGAATGAAGCCGGTTATACAGAGGATTGGAAGAATAAATATATGCGGTATCATTACGACGGTTTCGTCGACGGCATAGATTTGCTGATCAGTAAAACGCACGGCAAACGTATTGACCTTGTAGAGATCGAACAGATGCTGCATGCGCGTGGTGTTTTCTGATCTGATTCTTGCAATTCAATGGCAGGTGTATTTTATATGCAGAAAAAAGGACAGATCTTCGGCATTCTTGCAGAAACCGAGAAAAAGCCTGCAGGAGCCGCTTGATCTGTTCTTTTTTTTCTTTTGCGGAACTGTCCCTGCCGGTTATCTTCCTCCAGTGTGTCAGTTTTTTGAACGGCAGCCTATAATTCAGAGTTTTTTCTGATACAAATTAATGCATCAGATTGCCTGTTTCGTGTCAGCATTTGTATTTTCTACAAAGCAAACCTGAACAATGCTGACAAAATTCATACGGGATTATCAGAAATCCGAAGAATTTCATAGAATAATAAGCAATTGCTGACACGAATTGGGATGAGGGAAAAGAAAAGAAAAACGGATATGGCGGTAAATTGAAAAGCAGAAACAGCGGCGGCAGGACATTTTATTTCTGCCTTGTAAACCCTCGTGAAATATGCTATGATTGTACCGCATTCAACAAATAAGGAGGAAACGTATGCAGATTCAGTCGATCCAGTCAGAATTGCAGGGCAATACTTATCCGGGCAGAGGGATCATGATCGGCAGGACAGCCGACGGTACCAAAGCCTTTACCGCATATTTCATCATGGGGCGGAGTGTAAACAGCCGCAACCGCGTTTTTGTTACCGACGGTGAAGGCATCCGCACAGAGGCTTTCGATCCTTCCCTGATGTCCGATCCGAGTCTGATTATCTATGCGCCGGTCCGCGTCCTTGGCGATACGACCATCGTAACGAACGGCGATCAGACCGACACGATCTATGAAGGCCTGACCGCAGGAAAGACCTTTGAGCAGGCACTGCGCGGCCGCGAATTTGAGCCCGATGCGCCGAATTATACGCCCCGCATTTCCGGCATCCTCGAGGTCCGCGGCGGGAAATATTCCTACGCCATGTCGATTCTTAAATCCGACGAAGGCGATCCGTCGAACTGCCTGCGCTATACCTTCACATATGAAAACCCGAAGGCAGGCGAGGCGCGTTTCATCCACACTTATGCCGGGGACGGGAATCCGCTGCCCAGCTTCGAGGGCGAGCCGACTCTGCTCGAGCTTCCGCAGGCGGACATCGACGCGCTGACGCAGCTTATCTGGAACAGCCTGAACGAAGACAACAAAGTGTCCCTGTTCGTCCGCACGATCGACATCGCGACCGGATTGACAGAGACCCGCATCGTCAATAAAAATCAATAAGGAGAAAACGTCTATGAACGAAATGCAGCTTAAGTACGGCACCAATCCGAACCAGAAACCGGCCCGCATCTATATGGAAGACGGCAGCGATCTGCCGATCACCGTCCTGTCCGGACGCCCCGGCTACATCAACCTGCTCGACGCCATGAACGGCTGGCAGCTCGTATCGCAGCTCAAGGCCGTCAGCGGCCTGCCCGCAGCGACGTCCTTCAAGCACGTTTCTCCTGCAGGCGCCGCGATCGGACGTCCTCTGTCCGACACGCTGAAGAAGATCTACTGGGTCGACGATGTGAAAAAGTTCACACCCCTCTCCTCTGCCTACGCAAGGGCCCGCGGCGCCGACCGCATGTCCTCTTTCGGCGACTTTATCGCTCTGTCCGATGTCTGTGACGTCGCGACCGCGAGACTGATCCGCCGTGAAGTTTCCGACGGCGTCATCGCTCCCGGATACGAGCCCAAGGCACTGGAGATGCTCCAGGCCAAGAAGGGCAGCGCCTACTGCGTCCTGCAGATCGACCCGGATTACGTCCCCAAGCCGCTCGAGCGCCGCGAGGTTTTCGGCATCACGTTTGAGCAGGGACGCAACGAGCTCAATATCGATGACAAATTCTTCCAGAATATCGTAACCAGGAACAAAGAGATCCCGGAAGAAGCCATGCTCGACCTTGC
Source organism: Bacillota bacterium (assembly GCA_017441925.1). GTDB lineage: Bacteria > Bacillota > Clostridia > Lachnospirales > Bianqueaceae > RUG12817. The sequence goes on along the minus strand of JAFRUE010000008.1, from coordinate 14,015 downwards.
GATCTCCATGATCGTACTCAAATACACGCAGTCCAACTCTGTCTGCTATGTCAAGGACGGCCAGGCGATCGGTATCGGCGCCGGACAGCAGTCCCGCATCCACTGCACGCGCCTCGCCGGCCAGAAAGCTGACAACTGGTGGCTGCGCCAGTCCCCACAGGTCCTGAATCTGCCTTTCCGCGATGATCTGTCCCGTCCGGACCGTGACAACGCGATCGACCTGTATATCGGCGACGAGTATATGGACCTCCTCGCGGACGGCGTCTGGGAGAACACGTTCACCGAGAAGCCGCCGGTCTTCACCGCCGAGGAGAAAAAAGCCTGGATCGCGCAGCAGAAGGACGTCGCGCTGGGTTCTGACGCTTTCTTCCCGTTCGGTGATAATATCGAGCGCGCTTTCAAGAGCGGTGTCAAGTACGTCGCAGAGCCGGGCGGTTCTGTCCGTGACGACGATGTCATCGCAGCCTGCGACCGCCACGACATGGTCATGTCCTTCACCGGACTGCGCCTGTTCCACCATTAATATCTGCCGCCATCAGGATATTTCTTACAGGAGGTGCTGAAACCTTATGAAAATCACAGGAGTCCGGATCGGAGAAGTCCACATTCCGCTGGTCACTCCGTTCAAAACCGCTCTGCGCAGTGTCGATGAAGTGAACGATATCGTGATCGCACTGACGACGGATACGGATGCGGTCGGTTACGGTGAAGCGCCTCCGACCGCCGTTATCACCGGCGACACCAAGGGCTCGATCGTGACCGCGATCCGCGATTTTATCGTGCCGTCGATCGTCGGGATCGATATTCTGGAGCTTGACACCATCATGACCCGCCTGCACGCTTCGATCCTGAAGAATACTTCTGCGAAGGCCTGCGTTGATATGGCGGTCTATGATCTGTATGCCAAGGCACTCGGACAGCCGCTCTATAAGGTGCTTGGCGGCTCCTCCGATACCGTGGAGACGGATCTGACGATCAGTGTCGATACCGTTGAAAAGATGGTCTCGGACAGCATCAAGGCCGTCAGCGAGGGTTACCGCATCCTCAAAGTCAAGGTCGGCAAAGAAGGACTTGCGGATATCGGCCGCATTCAGGCGATCCGCGAAGCCGTCGGTCCTGACGTACTGATCCGTGTCGACGCGAATCAGGGCTGGGAGCCAAAGGACGCAGTCCGCATCATCCGCCGTCTCGAGGATCTTGAGATCGGCATCGACCTTGTCGAGCAGCCGGTCAAAGCACACGATCTTGCCGGCATGCAGATGGTAACACAGAACACCTATACTCCGATCCTCGCGGATGAGTCGATTTTCTCCGCAGAAGACGCGATCAATGTGATCCGTATGCGCGCGGCCGACCTTGTGAACATCAAGCTGATGAAAACGGGCGGCATCTACGAAGCGCTTAAAATCTGCTCGATCGCAGAGATCTACAACGTCAGATGCATGATGGGATGCATGCTGGAGAGCAAACTCGCCGTCAGCGCGGGAGCGCATCTGGCCGCGGCACGATCCGTCATCACACGCGCGGATCTTGACGGGCCGGGGCTCTGCCGGATCGATCCGTATACCGGCGGACCGGACTATGCGGGCCCGGTGATCCACATGAACCAGACGCCCGGCATCGGCATCACGGCTGTCCCCGGGCTGTAAGGCTATCCGGCCTAAGTATCCGCTATGATTAAGAATCTTGTTTTTGACATCGGAATGGTCCTGGTGGATTTCCGCTGGAAGGACCTAATGCACGAGATGGGTTACACCGGCGAGATGTTTGAACGGATCGCCAAAGCGACCGTCCAGGGTCCCTGGTGGAATGAATTCGACCGAAGCCTGCTGCCTAATGAAGAAATCATCCGCCGCTGCGCTGCGCTCGCGCCTGAATATGAAACCGAGATCCGGCAGTATTTCACCCGCGTCGGCGAAAATTGCCGCGAATATCCCTTCGCAAAGGAATGGCTGGCCGGCTATCGTGCCAAAGGCCTCCGCATTTATCTGCTCAGCAACTATTCCCGCCTCTCCTATGAGAATGCCACGCCGCCGTTTGCTTTTCTTGACGTGGTCGACGGAGCCCTGATCAGCTACGAAGTGCAGATCATCAAGCCGGAGGCCGGGATCTATAAGGCGCTTTTGGACCGCTACGGTCTGGTTCCGGAAGAATGCGTCATGATCGACGACAATCCGGATAACATTGCCGCGGCAAAAGCGCTCGGCATGCAGGGGATCGTGCATCGTTCCCGCGCAGAGACCGACCGGATTCTGGCAGCTATGCTCTGATCTGTAAAATCATTAAGAAAGGAATTGGCATTATGTTCAGAAGTTTTCCTATCCATACCTTAAATCAGCCGACTGAACTTTCCGGTATGTGGACCTTCCAGGCGGAAGGCCGCGAACCGATCCAGGTCTATGTTCCGAGCGCATGGGAGACCTATCCCGGCTACGAAAGCTATCGCGGCAAGGCTGTCTATTCCCGCGACGTGCTCTGCACAGAAGAGACCAGATTTGTCTTTGAAGGCGTAAGCCATACCGCCGACGTCTATCTGGACGATCAGCTGCTGGCGCACCATTACAACGCTTTCACAGCGTTCGAAGCCATCGCGACAGGGCTTGAGCCGGGCATTCACCGCCTGTCCGTGCATGTTTCCAATGAATTCAACGAAGAATCCGCACTGCACACCGAGAACGATTATTACACCTTTGGCGGCATCACGCGTGCCTGCTATATGGAAGAGCTCGACAGCCTGTACGTGCAGAGCCTGCATCTGACACCGGTCCGCGAGAACGACGCCTGGGCGCTTGAGATCGAGGCCGTGATCCGCAACGTATCGGAAGATCCTCAGGAATTCTATCTGGAAGCCGAGGCGGATTTCCTCGATGAAACGACAAGGATCAGTGAGCCGCAGGAGCTTGCGGCCGGCGCGTCCGTCACGATCTGCAGGAAAGTCGCTGCCGCTGGTGCCGAGACCTATTCTCCTGACCATCCGAAGCTGTATGAAGTCGCGGTCTATATCTGTGATCCGGATCCGGATGAGATCCCCGAAGACGCGGATGCAGAGTCTTATTCTTCTATCTATGACGACCGTGTAGAACGTGTTGGCTTCCGCACGATCGAGGTCAAGGGCAGCAAGATCCTCTACAACGGCAAAGAGCTGCAGATCCGCGGATTCAACCGCCACGAATATCATCCGGCATTTGGCTGCGCGATCCCGCCGCAGATCATGGACTCTGACCTGAACCTGTTCCTGGATACAGGCGCGAACGCGGTCCGCACATCCCATTATCCGCAGGACCCGCTTTTCCTGGACCTCTGTGATGAAAAAGGCATCATGGTCTGGGAGGAGAACCATGCGCGCGGTTTCCGCGAGGACAAGATGCGCAATCCGCATTTTGAAGACCAGTGTGAGAACGTGATCCGTGAGATGATCCGTGATGATTACAATCATCCGTCCATCATCATCTGGGGCTTGCTGAACGAGTGTGCGAGCGAGACCGAATACGGCCGCGGCTGCTATGAGAAGCAGTTCGCGCTGCTCAAATCGCTGGATCACAGCCGTCCGACGTCGTTTGCAAGCTGCAAGCACTTCAATGACATCTGCCTGGATCTGCCGGACATCGTATCCTTTAACATCTATCCGGGCTGGTATGATTTCCAAGGCATGGAATCCCCTGAGGTGCAGCTGCAGAAGCTGCTCGACTGGATACAGACAACGCCCGGGGCCGGCAAGCCTTTCCTGATCACGGAGATCGGTGCCGGCGGCATCTACGGATACCGCAATCCGAACATGGATAAATGGACAGAAGACAATCAGGCAGAAGTCCTGTCGAAGCAGATCCCCGCCGTCCTGAATAATCCCGCGGTCAGCGGAATCTTCATCTGGCAGTTCTGCGATGTCCGTGTGACCCGCAGCTGGGCGATGATGCGTCCCCGTCAGATGAACAACAAGGGTATCGTGGACGAATACCGTCGTCCAAAACTCGCCTACTACACTGTCAAAAAGCTCTATCATGAGCTGACCAAGTGAGGAGGCTCCTGAATGACCGGCAAAAAAATAACTGCTGCCCTTCTGTGCCTGATCCTTGCTGCGGCCATGTTCCTCTCGGCCTGCAGCGGCTCCGGCGGCGCTGCTGATGCTTCGTCCGCTGCTCCTATTGTACCCGCTGACTCGACTACCCCTGGTGCTGTCCCACCTCCAGCACAGCCTCTTCCAAGCAAATCTCTTGCAGAGCATGGGATGGATCTGATCGAATTGATCTCGGACATGGTCACAGACAATGTATATGTCTCGGTCTACATGGGCAGCTCGCCGGCGGTTTCCGAAGAGATCGCCAAGCTCGCCGAAGGCGATTATTCGGCCCCGCAGGCTGTTTATAAAGTCACTGTTCCGAATCTCGCCGCTTATCTTGATGCGGCAATCGCTTCCTCCGGCGGAGGCGCGTCCCTTTCCGATCCGTTGAAAGAGTACATGCAGGGGCGTATGATCCTGACCGTATCCTCAATGATCAACAATGCATACGGTTCCGCCGCTATCGCGGCAGCAAGTATTTGTACAGCCGCTAAGACTTTTGTTTCATATGATCTGACCGAAAACACAATCTTCGTCTATGTCTTTGAAAACGCGCATCCTGTTCTGATCACATTCTTCCAGGGTGATGATTCCACGGTTTCCGCTACTGCAATTCCCCTTTTTGCTGAGCTTCCGGGATCCGCGTCCGCAGATGACGTTAAGGCACTCTTCTCAAACAAAGGATTCGAGATCGTCGTAGAACAAGTTGAGTTTACGCCGTAACGCTTCAGTTTGCTACCGCATCAAAAGACCGCCCTCCGGGTGACCCGGAGAGCGGTCTTTTTTACCTGTTATTATCGAATAAACACTAAAAATTCCCCTCCGGATAGTCCGGAGGGGAATCGTTTTACCTGTTAGGTATTGATCAGATCAAACTCTGATTATTTGCCAGCCAGATAATCGTCAGCCGGTCCCTGATAGAGCTCAAGGTATCTCTCAACGCCAGCATTGGTCAGCTCAGTCTCGAAGCTGGTCCAAGCGTCGTCGGTAACACCATGCATGATCATGTCAGCGATCTTCTGATCGTAGATGGTCTCGATGTTCGCAAAGATCTGAGCGATCTCAGCAGAAGCATCCGGAGTCAGGCTGATTCCGCCATTCAGGATACCATAAGGATTCTTCTCCTGATATCCGTGCTCAGCATAGTACTGGTTGTACTCAATACGCTCTACACGGTAGTCAGGCTGTACGAATGTCTCATTGTAGTACCAAGCCGGCAGATAGTAGATTCCGTTAACGCCAAGAGAGAACTCCATAACGCCCTGGTCTCCGGCCGGTCCAAGCTCGCACTTGTGATCTGCGTTCCAGTTCCAGATGTTGCCTTCCGGTCCGTAGTATGTCTCATACATGGACTGGTCGCAAAGCTGATAATCAACCCACTTAGCGGAATATTCCAGAACTTCGTTGGATACGGTGAAGTAGAAAGCATCACCAGCAGAGCCAATACCGGTCTGGTTCTTGAAGGACAGGCCTTCTGCATGGATACCAGGCATCCATACGAGGTCGTTCTGCAGTACATCCCAACCCATGGATTTCAGACGATGGCAGGTAACGAAGCCGCATACGCTGTGCTTTCCTTCAGCATCCCATGTCTTGTTGTAGGTAGCGATCTTGGAGTTACCATCCTGCGTAACGTTAGCCTGATCCATCAGACCTTCCGCATACAGGGTAGCAAGCCATTCAACAGCTGCACGATAGTTCTCGTTGAACGGATGGAAAACAACCTTTCCATCGTCATCAAGTCCGATGTGCTTGCTGTTCTCAGGAATTCCCCAAGCATTGAAGATGTTGGTGGTCATCTCATCAAAGACAGCCTCATAACCAACTTCATCATTAGCATCGCCGTTGCCGTTAGCGTCTTCCTTAATGAAAGCGCGCAGAGCTTCAAGCAGCTGATCGGTGGTCTCCGGCATAGCAATGTTCAGGTTGTCAAGCCAGGTCTTGTTGATGAACCAAGCGTTGTTAAGACGGGTTCCATCATCAGACATCTTGGCGATACCATACATCTTGCCGTCGGAACGGATGATAGACTTCCAGGAAGCGGTGTCGGCATCCAGACGAGCCTTGTAAACAGGCATGTACTGAAGCAGATCATCAACAGCTACCAGGATTCCCTGGTCAACACCGTACATTTCGGTGTCGATAGCGCCAGAGCTTCTGTTGATCGTATCCAGATATTCTCCGGAAGCGAACATCAGGTTGACCTGGTTGTTCCAGTCAGACATATTGACCTGAGTATAGTCAACATGAATACCGGTGTCTTCCTCAGACTTCTTGCAATACCAGAAATCCGGGCTCAGAGTCGAAGCATCCGTGTCACGGATACCCTGCAGCTGAGTGAAGGATACGGATCCGTCAGAAACGATCGGCAGATCCATGGTAGTGCCATCCCAGTTCGTCAGAGTCTTAACAACTTCCGTTGTCGGCTCTTCAGCTTTGCTTTCCTCAGCAGCCTTGCTTTCCTCAGCAGCCTTGCTTTCTTCAGCGGCCTTGCTGGACTCAGCGGCCTTGCTGGACTCAGCGGGCTTGCTGGAGTTGTTTCCACCGCCCGTGCATCCGATGAGCAGAGAAGCAGTCATCGCAAGAACGAGCAGCATCGCAACAAACTTTTTCATACTTAGATCTCCTTTCCAGTAATGAAATACTATTTTATCGGTACGCCTTGCGGCGATCGATACAGAATAATGGACCGGACCGGATTATCCCTTCAGGGATCCGATCATAACGCCCTTCTCAAAGTACTGCTGCATCAGCAGGTAAAGGACAGTTACGGGAACCGTGGAAACGATAATCGCGCAGTACTTAACGACGTTGGAAACACGCAGCGTCTCAGCGACGTCTGTGTAGTTATCCTGGAACATCTCGGCAACGTCTCCGGCAGACATTGTCAGCGCGGCAAGAATCTTCTGCAGAACGGTCTGCATCGGCCAGAACGCCTGGTTTCTCAGATATACCAGAGCGGTGAAGTAGTCGTTCCACTTGCCGACTGCGTAGTAAACCGACAGAACCGCCATGATCGTGCTGGACAGCGGAATAACGATCTTGAAGAAGTACTGGAAATGCGACGAACCGTCGATCTCAGCCGCCTCATACAGTTCACGCGGGATCGAAGTCTGCATGTACGTTCTCGCGATCATTGTGTTCCAAACGCTCATCGCGCCCATCAGGATCATGATCAGCGGATTGTTGTACAGGCCGATATCCTTCATGACCAGGAAGGTCGGGATCAGACCGCCGTTGAAGAACATCGTGAAGATGATCATGAAGTTGAAGATGCCTTTGCCCGGGAACTTATTGGACAGCGCGTAAGCTGCCAGCATCGTAAGGAAAATACCGAGGACCGTAGCTGCTACCGTATAGATGATGGACATCAGGTAGCCGCGCCACAGTGTCGTATAGTGCAGGATTCTCTCATAACCGATCAGTGAGAAGTCGATCGGGACGATGACGACATCGCCGTTCAGAACCGCATACGGATCGGAAACAGAAGAGATAATGATCAGGTACAGAGGATACAGAACGATGAACAGAACCAGTACCCAGATGATATGGTTGATAACGGTAAAGATCTTATCGCCCATCGTCAGCTGGACTTTGTTCTCTTTATGGATTCTGACAGTCTTTTCTTTTGCCATGATAGTGTCCTCCTCCCCTTAGAACATACTGATCGAACTCAGCTTGTTCGAAATCGTGTTAACCGTGATAACCATCAGGAAGCTGACCACATTCTGGAAAAGTCCGATAGCCGCGGTATAGGAGAACTGGCCCTGTGTCAGACCCATGGAGTAAACATACATACCGATCGTATTGGATGTACCCTTGTTGCCTGACGTCTGCAGAAGAAGCGTCTTCTGCATGTTGCCCGCCATAACCTGTCCGGAGTTAAGGATCAGCATCATCATCGCCATCGGAATGATACTCGGCATATCGATGTACCAGATCTGCTGAAGGATCGTAGCGCCGTCGATCTTGGCTGCTTCATACATCTCCTGATCGATACCGGTCAAGGCAGCGATGTAAATAATGGTATTCCAACCTGTATTCTGCCAGATGGAAGAAGCTACGAATACGGTACGGAACCATTTGCTCTCAGCCATGAAGTACTGCGGCGTGCCTCCCAGGAAGGCAATGAGCTTATTGACAATACCGTTGTTGGGATCCAGGAAGATGTAAAGCATACCGGCAAGAACAACCGTTGAAACAAAGTGAGGAATGTAAATGACGGTCTGATTGAACTTCTTGAATCTCTCTGAAGGCAGTCTGTTAAGAAGCAGTGAAAGGATGACCGGAAGCGGGAATCCCCACAGCAGGTTGAAGATATTAACTGCCAGAGTGTTGACAATCAGCTGCTTGGCCAGATAAGAACTGAAGAATGTCTTGAAATGTTTTAACCCGACCCACGCGCTGCCTGTGATACCCTGAACAGCCTTATAGTCCTTGAAGGCGATCTGGATACCGTACAGCGGCAGGTAGTGGAAAACAATGTAGAAGACAACTGCGGGAAGAATGAAGATGTATAACTGCCAATCTCTCCCGATGGCCTGAAGCAGTTTCTGTCCTTTTGTTTTCTTTGTGCTTGACTGAACTGCAGTACCGTTGCTCAACAACAGCCCCCCCTTTGTAATAATAATAGAACAAATCCGTTTCCAAAAAAACAATTTCCAAAAAAACCGATAGAAATCTACCCGTATTATCTCACAGCATAGAAAACTTGTCAAGTTTTTTCGCCAAAAAAAGTCTTAAAAATTGTGCGGTTTGAACAAATTTACGGTCAAAAGCCTTATTTTCAGGCCGCTATCGTCCTCTTGTGGCCTTCGAATTATTGATTTTTGCCGGAATAATTCAGGATCGACAGGATCTGTCCGATCTGCTCCTCGGATGCTCCGGGCAGCGGGAAGGTCGACTGGGCGCTTCCGATATACCCGAGTGCGTAAAGCGCGGCTTTGATGTACGGCACGAACGGTACGCCTACATTATAAATATCCATCAGCTTGTTGACAGTCTGCTGCATCGTTGAGACTTTGCCGAGGTCCTCATCTTCAAGTGCTTTGCGGAAGTCCCGGAAAAACTCCGGAATCACATTGGACAGCCCGCCGATGCATCCGTTCCCGCCCGAAAGGATATTGTAGGCAAAATTATCGTCGAACCCTGAGTATACGCGGAAATCCGGGAACTCCGCCTTGACGGTCTTAACGATATCGCGCGTGTGGGCGACACCGGGGATTGTATCCTTTACCCCGCGGATATTGGGATACGTACGGGCAAGCTCAAGCATCAGCGCCGGACTGATATCATATCCTGTGCGGTCCGGAAAGTTATAAATATACACCGGCATTCCGGATGCCGCCTCTGCCGCTGCACCGTAATACTTCCGCAGACTGTCTTCATTCATTGTGAAATAGTACGGCGAGATCACGACTGCCGCGTCTGCTCCGTTCTCAAAGGCGAAAGCTGTCAGCTCCTGCAGCTCTCCCTGCTGCATCCCGCCCGTTCCGATCAGGAACTGCGTTTTTCCTTTAATTGCGGAAGCCGCGTGACGGATCATTTCTTTTTTCTGCTCCATGCGCAAAGCAAAGAATTCGCCAATGCTTCCGAGGATCAGGATTCCGCTGATCTCAGCATCGATCAGCCGCTGGTAATGCTTCTCCTGGCTCGCCAGATCCAGGCTTCCGTCTTCCTTGAACAACGTGACCGACGGTGTGATATACTCTGACTTCATAGATTATTCTCCTGTTGATTATTCTGTCCCGAACGGCAGCCGGCTCAGTACCCTGCGCCTTCCATCGCGGACAGCGCGTTCTCCGTATAGCGGCGGTACATTCCCTTGCGTCCGGAAGGCTTCTTATAGCCCTTCTCCGCCCTCTCGGCAAGTACTTTCGCCGCCTCTTCCGGACTGACCGGACGTCCGGCGATACCCGTCACGTTGATCGTGCGTTTCTCAAGGTCACAGGTGATCAGGTCTCCTGTCTCGACAAAAGCGATCGGGCCTCCGCGGGCCGCTTCCGGCGATACATGGCCGATTGCCGCACCGCGCGTCGCTCCGGAGAAACGTCCGTCCGTAATCAGCGCGGTCGTACCGTTCAGCTGCGGATCACAGCAGATCGCTTCCGTCGTCATCAGCATCTCGGGCATGCCGCTGCCGCGCGGACCCTCATACCGGATGATCACGACTTCTCCCGGGTTGATCTCATGCGCGACGACTGCGTCATGCGCGGCTTCTTCACTGTCATATACCCTTGCGGTACCGGTAAAGCTCCTCATCTCCGGAACGCAGGCCGAATACTTGAAAACAGCTCCGTCCGGCGCGAGATTGCCCTTAAGAAGCGCAACGGAACCGTTCTCCTTCGCGTCTTCGGGTCTGACGATAACATCTTCTCTCTCCAGGCCGTAATTATGCAGATAACGGACGTTCCGGCGGAAGAATCCGTCCTTTTCGATCCGTTCCAGATTTTCTCCGAGCGTATGTCCTGTTACGGTCATAACATTCAGATCAAGCTCATCCTTCAGATAATACTGGATCATCGGAACGCCGCCCGCGAACCAGAAACTCTCTGTCAGCTGTGTCCCGCTCGGATTCAGATTCGCCAGATGCGGGATCCTGTGGTTGATCTCGTCGAACCATTCCATCGGCAACTCCAGTCCTGCTTCTCTCGCGATCGCAGGCAGATGGATCATCGCGTTGGTCGAACCGCCGATCGCGCTGTGCACGATGATCGCGTTGCGGATCGAGGCGGGCGTGACGATATCAAGCGGACGGATGCCGAGTCTGACAAGCTCCATGATCTGACGTCCGGCACGGCGTGAATACTCGGTGATATCCCGCATGGTCGCAGGGACCAGCGCGCTTCCGGGCAGAGCAAGGCCGAGCGCCTCCGCCATACACTGCATTGTGGACGCTGTCCCCAGGAACGTGCAGGCGCCGCAGCTCGGGCAGCCCGTGATCTTATACTCACGGATCTCCTCCGGAGTGATGTTGTCCTTTCTTCTCTGTCGCAGAGAAATGTCCCCCGCGACCAAGGACGTTGTCATATCCGGACCCGGACGCATAGATCCGCCCGGGACATAGATCGTCGGGATATTGATGCGGACCGCAGCCTTCAGATGCGCGGGAATCGATTTGTCACAGGAGCTTGAGAGCACCATTCCGTCCCAGGAAAGCGCTCCGGCATGGACTTCTACCATGTCGCAGATGGCTTCACGGGAAGCCAGTACCCAGTTCATGCCGTCATGTCCCTGCGCACATCCGTCACAGATGTCCGTAACGTGATATTTCGCGCCGAATCCGCCTTTTTCCAGCACGCCGAAACGCACCTCGTCTGTGAGTCCGTTCAGATGCGTGCTGCCAGGATGAGAGTCTCCGTATACGTCTTCAATCAGGATCTGCGGCTTGCGGACGTCATCTTCAGTCCATCCGGATCCAAGCTCCAGCGCGTCAAACTGCGCCCACAGCTCCCGTTCGTCTTTGCTTCGCTGTTCCATAATATCCTCCGTTTTTTCATTGCATTCACTTCTGCTGTTATTATAAGTCTCCAGCCCGTTTCTGTCAATTCCGCAGAAAGCAGTCCTGAAGCTGTTCTGTCGGAAAGCCGTTCATAAAAATTTACAATTCCGAACAGTTTCTTCATTTTTACGTTCAATATTCTTCATATTTTGCTGCTATACTGGGACATGATGATAGAAGAAACAAGAAGGAGGTTATCTGTCATGGAGAACTATGAGAACTATATGAATTCGATGGGAAACAACACCGAGCGTCCAACAGCCCGTAAAATAAAAAAACACGGCTTCCGTAAATTCCTGGCGGCAGTACTCATCTGCGCGATCGTCGGCGGAGCGAGCGGTTTCGCTGTTTCAAGCATTATGCTGCACAGTCAGGCCGTGGCGTCGGCCGGCACCGGTCTGAAGTCCGTCTCTGAAGCTAAGGCAGACAAGCTGAGTCTTGCGGACGGGACACTTACGGTCACGGCCAATCCGACGACTGCCGCGATGACGCCGCAAAGCGTATACGCGGCTTATGCAAACGCGGTCGTCGCAATCGCCAACGAAGGCACAACGACCAACATCTTCGGTCAGATCACGCCGATGGCCTCTTCCGGCAGCGGATTTATCCTTACAGAAGACGGTTATATCATGACCAATTATCACGTTATAGCAGATGCCAACACGATCACCGTCACAACGACGGATGGCACAAAGTATACTGCCGAGATCATCGGCGGCGACAAAGACAACGATGTTGCGCTGCTTAAGATCGATGCAACCGGCCTGCCGACTGTTTCGATCGGCAATTCTGACAACATCGAGGTCGGTGAACAGGTAGCGGCGATCGGTAACCCGTTGGGTGAGCTGACCAACACCCTGACTGTCGGTTATGTATCCGCTCTTGACCGTGAAATCAGCGAAAACGGAACTCCGATCAATATGTTCCAGACGGACTGCGCGATCAACAGCGGCAATTCCGGTGGGCCGATCTTCGACATGAACGGAAATGTAGTCGGTATCACAACCGCGAAATATTCGACTTCTGTCACCTCCGGCAACGCGTCGGTTGAAGGAATCGGTTTCTGCATTCCGATCAACGACGCGATGTCGATCGCTCAGGATCTGCTGATGTACGGATACGTCAAAGGCCGTCCGTCCATCGGTATCTCAACGGCAATTCTTTCTTCCGCAGTGACACAGTATTACGGTCTGCCGGAAGGCATCTACATCCAGGCTGTCGCAGAGGGTTCCGCGGCTGACAAAGCCGGTCTCGCGGAAGGCGATATGATCACGGCTTTTGACGGTACGCCTGTTGTCAGTACGACTCAGCTCAAAGCTCTGCTGAAGCAGCATTCTGCAGGAGATGAAGTCATTCTTACGATCTACCACAGCAAGACACAGAAGACCGAGGATGTGGCTCTCGTGCTGGACGAAAAGACCGGCACCACCGCTCAGCAGAATAATAAGGAAGATTCTGCCGCGTCCGACGAGAAGCACGGACAGTCCGGACAGCCGCAGCTGCCGTTCCCGGGAAGTTCAGGAGACAATGATTCCGAAGAGTCCGAAGAACAGATTCCGTGGGGAACTCTGGATGACTGGGGTAAATGGCTGCAGGACATCTTCGACGGTTATGGCTATGGATCCGACGCCGGTGAAGCCGGTTCGGATAACACCTGATCCGTTTATACCAGACACAAACCTGGGCTATGCCCGGGTTTTTTGTTTGCATACTGCCCTCTTGCCGGCAGCCACCCTTTAGCTTTACATCTGTCCCTGCGGCTGATATAATAGATGCAACACAGAACAGGGATCACAGGAGGCATTTATCATGAAAACACAGGAAACCAACGGTCTGGAAGTATATGAATATGAAGGAAGCCGGTTCAATATGCTGGTTCAGTATGGCACGTGGGGCGTTGCGATGTCCGGCGGATCTCCGGAATACCGTCCGATCCGCAGAATGACCCGCCACATGATGACCGACGAAGTCTTCGTACTGCTGAAAGGCTCCTGCACGCTCTTTACGGCCGGTCAGGCTGAGAAACCCGGCCCGATGGATATCACGGAACTCGAGCCCTATAAGATCTACAACGTCACGAAAACGACCTGGCACAGCCGCCGGGTCTCCGAGGACGGCTTGATCCTCGTCGTCGAAAACAATCCTTCCGTAGAAGGTGTGACCGAAGCAGCCGATCTGGATCAGGAATACTGAGACTCTATGACCTAACCGTCACGAATCCGTCATCAATCCCCGTACAAAGTGCGGGGATTTTATTATGCTGTCTATTCAACGGCACAAAAAAAGCCGAGCGGATGCTCAGCGACATGCGGAAATAGAAAAGGCCGGCAATCTCCTATTCTCCCAGGCAGTTACCCACCAAGTACCTTCGGCCGCCTGTGGCTTAACCATCGTGTTCGGTATGGGAACGGGTGTTTCCCACAGGCGCATCATCACCGGCCAGCTCCCCGAGTAGGG
>JAFRUE010000007.1 GCA_017441925.1 Bacillota bacterium | reverse complement strand
TCCCAATTCCGTGTCAGCTATTGATAGTTTTCTTCAAGATTCACATCAAAAGCCGACACAAATAGAGACTCTCTCCCCAATCGTGCAAGCTTTTGAATAAGAATAATAAAAAACAAAGAAAAAGCTGACACGAAGATAAGGCCAGAGCCTTCGAAATAAGGCGGTTTCTCCGTTTTGTATCCGAAAAAGCATTGAAATTACAGAAAATGCAGAGATAGCTGACACGTTTGGGGATAGAATGTCAGCTAATAGTATTTTTTGGACAAAAAACAGACAAAAGCTGATACAGCAGGCGGGAAAATCTGCTGAAATTGAGTTTTGGCTGAAAAAGGATTGTATCTGCCGTAAAAATGTGTATACTACTCTTGAAGGTATTCTTATTACAGGAGGTTGCATATGGGCAGAGTCGTTGGTATTGCTGTAGTAGGGTACGGCGGTATGGGAACCTGGCATACGCATCGTATTGCCGAGATTCCTGAAGTCTGTCTGAAGGGTGTATATGATATTAAGCCGGAACGGAATGAAGCGGCGCGCAGCCTTGGAATCCGTGCATATGGCAGTCTTGAGGAGCTGCTCGCGGATCCAGAGGTCGACGTCGTAACGATCGCGATTCCGAATGATGCACATAAGGCCGTTGCCATCCAGGCGATGGAGGCCGGCAAAAATGTCATTTCCGAGAAGCCGGTGACACTATGCACAGCGGATCTGGAAGAAATGATCGCGGCGGCTAAGAGGAACGGCATAATATTTACCGTGCATCAGAATCGCCGCTGGGATGAGGATTACCGCATTGTCCGCCGGATCATCGCAGAAGGGACACTGGGCCGTGTCTTCCGTATTTCAAGCCGTGTGCATGGATCCCGTGGGATCCCGGGCGACTGGCGCAATACAAAAGAGCATGGCGGAGGCATGGTCCTCGACTGGGGCGTTCATCTGCTGGATCAGATGAATATGATGATGGGCCGCATGCCGGTCTCGGTCTACGCGCGGCTTTCGAATGTGACAAACGAAGAAGTCGACGACGGATTTATCGCCGAGTTCGTGTATGACGACGGGACGGATTTCATCGTCGAAGTCGGCACGAGCAACTTTATCAATCTGCCGCGCTGGTATGTGGAAGGCCTGAACGGAACGGCAGAAGTGATGGATTTTGCCTGCAACGGCAAGATCGTTATCGCTGTTGAAGATGAGAAGCATGATGCGGTTCCGATCATCACGGCTGCCGGTCTGACAAAGACGATGGCGCCGCGTACGCCTGAAACGATTCGGGAGCTCCCGCTGCCGAGAGTCCCGTCGGATATTCATGATTATTACCGGAATATCGCAGCATCGGTCAACGGTGAAGCCGAGCCGATTGTTACGCATGACCAGCAGCGCCAGCTGATGCGTCTGATGGAAGCGATTTTCAAATCTGCGGAAGGCAACAAGGTTATCTATTTCTGAGATACGGACATAACGTAAAAAAGCCGTACACGGCGAAGAACCGGATACGGCTTTTTCATTTCAGTGCGGTTACAGGTCAAGCTTTGTGTCACCGGGCTTGATCAGCCCGAATTTCCGCATGATCTCGGCAAAAATCCAGGTCAGAACTGCCGGCAGAACGATACAGACGAGTACCAGCCCGATCCAGTCCATCGCGCCGCCGAAAGACTCGGCCCCGATGATCCCGATCGGTCCGACGAGCCCGCAGGTACCCATGCCGCTTGCGACGCCGCTAGCGTTCTCTAGGCGGAACAGGCAGGTCGAGACCGGCCCGGTTATCGCCGCGGCCAGGGTCGGCGGCAGCCAGATCCACGGATTCTTCCAAATGTTGCCGATCTGCAGCATGGAAGTACCCAAGCCCTGCGCGACAAGCCCGCCCCAGCGGTTCTCCTTAAAGCTCATGACTGCGAATCCGATCATCTGCGCGCAGCATCCGGCTGTAGCGGCGCCGCCTGCAAGTCCGACAAGGCCGGCAGCGCCAAGAGACGCGCAGAGCGCCGCGGAGCTGATCGGCAGCGTAAGGACCATGCCGACGATGACGGATACGATGATGCCCATCCACAGCGGATGCAGTTCTGTCGCTTCCATGATGATATTGCCGAGCCCGGTCATGACCAGGCTGACGCCAGGTCCGATCAGAGCCGCCAGCGCGCATCCGGACAGGATCGTAACGGTCGGCGTAACAAGGATGTCGACTTTTGTTTCTTTTGATACGAGTTTGCCGAGCTCGGCAGCGACCAGCGCACAGATGAACGTCCCGAGCGGTCCGCCGAGCGCGTTGGCGCCGACACCGACAGCTGCCAGGGAAAGTGTTACGAGCTGCGGCGTGCCGAGTGAAAGGCCGATCG
The DNA here is from genome assembly GCA_017441925.1 of Bacillota bacterium. Classification (GTDB taxonomy): domain Bacteria; phylum Bacillota; class Clostridia; order Lachnospirales; family Bianqueaceae; genus RUG12817. The sequence continues at coordinate 813,561 of JAFRUE010000007.1, read as the reverse complement.
CGACAGCCATTGCCGCGCCGTTAGCGTTCTTCGCGTATCCGGCGACGGTCCCGAGCCATGCCCAGCCGACCCGCGCGGCGATCGTATCAAAGATCGTACTGATCAGAAGCGACGCGAAAAGGCCCATCGCCATCGCGCTCATCGCGTTGACAAAGTAGCGCTTGGCGGAAAAATAAACGTCTTTCTTGCGGCAGAAAGCGCTGAACTTCTTAAACATGCTCTTTACCTCCCTGTTAGTGGGCGCAGCTTATTTTTCCGATACAATTGCTGCGTATTCTATTATAACATATCCACTTGTAAAATAAAGAAGAATCGTCTATAATATAGACAGATTTTTTCAGGACACAATCTATAAGGGGGAATTACAGATGAAACTGTGCGTATCAACACTGGGCTGTGTGGATTATTCACTGGAGCAGGCCCTTAAATTAGTGCAGGATTACAGCCTTGACGGTATTGAAGTCCGCGGCATGAGCGGTTTTGTGCAGAATGCGGAGATCCCTGAATTCGCAGAGGACAGGATCGCTGAGACAGCTGCCAGGATCAATGCGGTGACGGTTCCTGCCGCGCTCGACACGTCCATCCGCTGCGACGCGATGGAGGAGACGGACGAGGCGCTCGACGAGTTCCGGAATGATCTCCGGATCGCTGTTGCGGTCGGCTTCCCGTATCTGCGCGTTTTCGGCAATAATCTGAAGGATCCGGACAATGAGGCCGAATATGAGCATATCGCGTTCGAGCTTCGCCGGATGAGCGAGCTTGCGGCAGAGCAGGGCAAGACGGTCCTGCTGGAGAGCCATGGAGATATCGACCGCGTGGACCGCACCAAGAAGATCCTCGACAAACTGGACGGAGTCAAGGGCTTTGGCATGCTTTGGGACATTTCACACTCCGACATGATCTATCATGACGACTGGGAGCCGTATTATGATCTGGTTCTGCCTTATACGAAACATGTACATATCAAAGATCACATCCGTGCTACGGGTCAGCTGGTCAATCAGGGCAAAGGCGACATTCCCGCCCGCGAGATCGCAGAGCGCCTGATCAAGGACGGCTACGACGGATTCTTCTCACTGGAATGGGAGAGAAAGTGGCATCCCGAGCTTGCCCCGATCGAGGAAGCCCTCGCGGACTATCTCCGCATCATGAAAGGCTGAAGCCCGCTGAAAACTATACTCTGAAGGAGGAAGATTTCCTTGAACGCTGATACCAAGACCGCGCCGGCCCTGAAACTGAACGTCAAGCGGACGGCTCTGATCGGATTCGCATTTTTCGGCATCCTGCTGCTGTGGCAGGTCTACGATTCCTGGTGCCCGACTTTCCTGACTGATATTTTCGCGAGAAAAATGTTCAATATGTCTTCGTTTGAACTGAAGGCAAGCGGCAATGAAGACCATATTCTGGAAGTGCAGTGGATCGTCGGCATCATCATGGCGTGCGACAACCTGGCCGCGCTGATCCTGCTTCCGATCTTCGGCAGCCTGTCGGATAAGACGCATACCCGCATCGGCAAGAGAATGCCTTACATCCTGATCGGTACATTCGTGTCCGCCTTCGCGTTCCCGTTTATCCCGCTGTTCTTTCACCGTAACAATATCGTCGGAATGGTCATCATGATGGCGATCGTACTGATCTTCATGATGATGTACCGCAACCCCGCGGTCGCGCTGATGCCCGATATCACGCCGAAACCGCTTCGTGCGAAGGCAAACGGCATCATCAATATCATGGGATATTTCGGCGGCGCGTTCGCAACGGTGCTGGGCATTTTCCTGGTGCTCTCCAAATACATCAATTCGCCCGACGAGGCGCGCAACGTCTGGATCATCGAGCTGCCATTCCTGATCGCCTCCGTTCTGATGGTGATCTCCGCGCTCGTGCTTTTCTTTACGATCAGGGAGAACAAGATCGAAGAAGACATCAAAGACGAGCTTGAGCTCGGCGAGCAGATGGCGGCCGTCGAGACGCCTGTCGATGACGACAAGCCGATGTCAAAAGCCAACCGCAATATGCTGCTTGCGATCCTCGGAGCGGAATTCCTGTGGTTCATGGCCGACAATTCACTGGGGACATATATCGGCAACTACGTCATTTATTATCTGCAGTCAGCTTCCAGTGCGACCATGATCATGACGATCGTAGGCGGCCTGATGTCGGTCATCGGTTTTGCCGTCGCCGGGACCATTGCCGACAAAATCGGCCGGAAATGGACAATTTCCGCAGGTCTGGCAGTCACTCTGCTCGGACTGGCCATCATGTGCTTTGTATATCCGACGGGACGAGTGACCGGAGCGAACGGCGAATTCGCGTTCCCGGTGCTTGCCTTCCTGATCTGGGGCATCAAAGGCTTCGGCATGGCACTTGTCCATAACTGCTCGTTCCCGATGGTCGTAGAGCTTTGTTCCGCCAAGAAAATCGGCAAATTCACCGGTTATTACTATGCGGCGAGTATGTCCGCGCAGACGATCACACCGGTACTCCTGGGACTGTCCCTGCGTATGACAAAAGCGTGGCGGACGCTTCCGATATACGCGACGATCATGATCACATTCAGTTTCCTGGTCTTCACGATCCTGGTCAAGAATATCCGTCCCGCGCAGCCGGCTGCGCCAGCGGAGGATAAAAAAACAGCCTGACGAATTGCTTCGTCAAGACTGACCGGCCAACTGGCCCTGTACGCTCACAGAGCATACAGGGCTTTATATTTGTTTTCAAGGTATTCTACGTAGTACTCCGGGTTGAAATCTTCGCCGGTCACACGCTTCAGGATGTCGCGGGCATCATAGAGACAGCCGTATTGATGGATGTTTTCCTTGAGCCATGCGATGATATCCGTGTAATGTCCTGTGCGGAGCAGTTCGTCAACGTCGAGCTGACGGCGCATTGTGCGGACGAACTGTGCTGCGATCGCACTGCCGAGAGCGTAGGTCGGGAAATACCCGATCAGGCCTTCGCCCCAGTGAACGTCCTGAAGGATGCCCTGGGACGCGGTCGGAGAACTGATACCGAGATATTTCTGATACATTTCATTCCAGGTCCTGTCGAGTCCCTCTGTCGGGATCGACCCGTCAAACAGGCCTTTTTCGAGTTCATACCGGATCAGGACGTGGATCGGATAGGTCAGCTCGTCGGCACGGGTACGGACCAGAGTGGGACGGGATACATTGACCGCGCGTACAAAATCATCGAGAGAGACGCTGCCGAGCTGCCGGGGGAAGATCTGCTGCAGCCTGGCATAATTGGCTTCCCAGAAGGCTTTGGTGCGGCCGAGATAGTTCTCGCACAGACGGGACTGGGATTCCTGCATACCGGATGAAATGCCGCTGTAAAGGACGGTTCCGTCGTATTCCGGCGCGACGTTGTGCGTATAATATCCGTGACCGGATTCATGAACAGTGGAAAAGACCGCGGCAGAGACGTTGTTCGGGACATATTTGGTCGTGAGGCGGATGTCATTTTCACAGAGCCATGACGTGAAAGGATGTTCCGTCTCATTCTGATAGCACCACGAACGGTCCGCGCCGATATACCGGAGGATCGTCTCCATGAATTCTTTCTGTCCGGCGACCGGATAATCCTGATAGAGGAAACTGTCCTCAATCGGTCTGGCCTGCTGCACATCGTGGATCAGGGGGAGCAGACGCTCTTTCATCAGTCCGAAGAACGCGTCATACTGTACCATATCCATACCGGGCTCGTAATCATCGAGCATCTGATCGTAGATCGGTTCGGGACGGTTCCTGTAGCTGTAGATTTTTTTCTTATATTCGATCATCTGCTTCAGATACGGCTCGAAGAGAGCATAATTATTCTCCTGCTTGGCCTGGCGCCACGCTACGAACGAATTGCTCCGGAATTCGGCAAAGGCGACAAACTCGTCTTTTGGGATGACCATGGTGTTCCGAATCTTTTTGTCGGTCAGCTCAATGCGGCGCCGATCCTCAAACGGCAGATCCGGCATGGCGAGGAGCTTTGCGCGAAGCTCAGCCTGCGCGGGATCTGTACGGAGAGAGAATTGCTCACCGGAAAGGATGGCCGCTTTCTCATTACGATAGCGGGCGCCGGCTGCGGGCGCGACGGTCTGTTTATCGACTTCGATCAGGGAAAGCGCCATCTGGTAGGCCGCGACACGCTTTTCCCACTCATTATATTGCTGAAGCAGATTCTTATCCATTTTTGTCCTCCTTGTTCTCAGGAATAATTCCATTATAATGGACGGAAGACAGTTTGTCCAGCCTGTTGCGTTCTGAGAAAAAAAGAGTATAATAAAACCAATACAGAACATGAAATAATATGTCAAGGGGGTTATCTGAAATGCTGATCAAGAACGGAAGAATCCATGACGCGGTCCATGAAGAGCCATATGTAGCGGATATCCTGATCCGGGACGGCAAGATCGTGCAGATCGGGACAGATCTGCCGGAGGAAGGCGAAGTCATCGATGCCGCCGGTAAGGACGTATATCCCGGTTTTGTAGAAGCACATTGCCATTTGGGACTGGACGGTTACGGAATCGGTTTTGAAGGCGCTGACTATAACGAGTATAATGATGTGTGCACCCCGCAGCTGCGCGCGATCGACAGTTTCAATCCGCTGGATCCTTCTGTCCGTATGGCGGCGCTTGCCGGCGTGACGACGGTAGCGACAGGACAGGGCAGCGCGAATGCGGTCGGCGGGACCTGGATCGCTGTCAAGACGGTCGGTAAATGCGTCGACGATATGATCATTAAGGATCCGATCGCCATGAAGTGCGCTCTCGGTGAGAATCCGAAGCGCTGCTACAGGGACAAGGGCAATGCGGCCCGCATGACAACAGCTTACAATATCCGCAACATGCTCAGCAAAGCCAAGGAGTATCTTGCGAAGAAAGACGCTGCCGGCGACGATGTTTTCAAGCGTCCTGCTTTTGACATGAAGTGTGAGGCCATGATCCCTGTTCTCCGCAAAGAGATCCCGCTGAAAGTGCATGCGCATCAGGCGAACGATATCCTGACCGCGATCCGCATCGCGAAAGAATATGACGTCCTTCTGACGATCGAGCATGTTACGGAGGGGCATCTGATCGCGGATATCCTCGGTCAGTATCCGGAGATCCCGATGGCGGTCGGCCCGAGCCTGACCCATGCTTCCAAGTTCGAGCTTCAGAACAAGTCCTGGACGACGCCCGGCGTGCTTGCCAAGGCAGGCTGCCAGGTCTCCATCATTACGGATTCGCCGGTCATCCCGCAGCAGTACCTGGCGCTGTGCGCAGGCCTTGCGATGAAATCCGGCATGGATCCTTTTGACGCGCTTAAAGCGATTACGATCAATCCGGCAAAACATGCCGGCGTCGCAGACCGCGTCGGCAGTCTGGAAGTCGGAAAAGACGGCGACGTCGTGATCTTCAGCGGATCCCCGTTTGATATCGATGGAACCTGCGAGACAGTCGTGATCAACGGCGTGAAGATCTGAATGGAACAATAAGCAGCGGATGCCGTAGGCCGGGCAGCCGGCCGGTCAGCCCGTTGAGCATGACGGGGGACGGGAAACCGTCCCTTTTCTTATCCGGCAGGCAGGTGTTTCGGTTGTGAAATATTGCGGTTCTGCCGGGAATATGTCTTGCGAATCCTATAGAAATCTTTTATAATAATATAATGACAGAAGTCTGTGACAGAGAGGAGTAGAGTATCGGATGAGTTTAAAATCAATGTTCGCACCTTCTGATATGACGGAAGGGACTCCATGGAAGAAGATCCTTAATTTCACGATCCCCATGCTGATCGGCAATATCGCTCAGCAGCTGTATAATACAGCCGACAGTGTCGTTGTCGGCAACTATGTCGGAGATAACGCGCTTGCAGCGGTCGGCAGCGCGAATCCCATCTATATGCTGCTGCTCGTGCTGTTCATGGGCGTTTCGGTCGGCGCGGGCGTAATGGTTTCCCAGTATTTCGGCGCGAAGCGCAGGGAAGACCTGTCCAAGAGTATCGGGACCAGCATTTCTCTGACAGCTATCGTATCCCTGATCATTATGGTCGTCGGCACAATCGTTACGAAACCGCTGCTGCGGCTGCTTTCCACGCCTGAGAGTATTATCGACTGGTGCGCGAACTATCTGATGATCCTGATCCTTGGCATTGCGGGTACTTCATATTACAACATTTTCAGCGGAATCCTGCGCGGACTCGGCGATTCTGTCTCCGCGCTCATCTATCTGCTGATCGCCTGTTTCCTGAACATTTTCCTGGATATTCTATTTGTTGCGGCATTCGGACTGGGCGTCCCGGGCGTTGCGCTCGCGACGGTCATCGCGCAGCTTCTGTCCGCGGTCCTCGCCTTCCTGAAGCTTCGCAAGATGACAAATATCTTTGATCTGAAGTGGAAGTTTCTGAAGCTGGAAAAAGTCTATGTCCGCATGCTGGTGCGCCTTGGACTGCCTTCCGGGATCACGCAGGCGATCTTCTCGATGGCCATGATCACGGTCCAGTCCCTGACCAACAGTTTCGGCGAGATGGTCATTGCGGCGAACGTTATCATCATGCGTGTCGACGGATTTGCGATGATGCCTAACTTCTCGTTCGGTACAGCGCTGACGACCTTTGCGGGACAGAATGTCGGAGCCGGCAAATATGACCGGGTCGCAGAGGGTACCAGACAGGGCACGTTGATCGCGACAGTTATTTCGGCAGTTATTACCGGTCTGATCGTGATCTTCGGCAAATATCTGATGGGAATCTTTACCAAGACGGACGAACTGGTCACGCTTGCCAACAACATGATGCGGATCCTCGCGGTCGGCTATATCGCGATGGCGATCACGCAGTGTCTGTCCGGCGTTATGCGCGGCGCGGGCGATACGATGACGCCCATGTGGATCTCTCTGATCACGACGGTCGGTATCCGCGTTCCGCTGGCTTACGGTCTTGTATGGCTCACCAGAACGGCTGAACGTCCGCAGGGAGCTTATCAGAGCCTGTGGATCTCCATGCTGGCATCCTGGATCATCGGAGCGGTCCTGACAGCGATCCTGTTCGCGAAAGGCAACTGGAAGAAGAAAGCTCTCGCAGGGACTAATATGGGACCCGGCGGAGGAAAAGATGCCGGGCAAACTGCTGAAGAATAAAAATATACTGCCTGCGGAACATTCTGCAGGCAGTTTGACTTTAGGCATATCGATTACGGAAGAAGGGATCCTTATATGAATTTCGCGGACAATCTGAAGCAGGACGAGGACAGGCTGCTGACGCTGATGCGTTCTGACCTTGGGACTGTTCCTGTACGGAAGATCCTCCAGAATGAACTTGACAGGCTGCTGGTCCTGTATAATCAGGACTGCGCGGATCCAGTGCTGCAGTGCGCCGCAGCAGGCCTCGTTCGCAGTGTGTCCCGGACCGTTCCGGTCATGGAAGCGGCTAAGGACGCCAAGATCTGGGAGCATTCCGGAGAGAAGAAAAAAGCTTTTCCATTCTGGCTGCTCATCGACGTTTGGATCATCGCCGCGCTCGTCTTTCTGTTTTTTACAGGCGGAGAGCAGGCGAAGATCGCGGCTGTCGCGGCTTTTATGGGAGTGGCCGCCCTGCAGGTCTTTCTGATGATCCGCCGCACGACCGCGAATACAGCCGAACAGAAGGCGGAGATCCTTATCGATGCGGAAAGCGCCTGGCAGGCTCTGTATGCCGTAGCTCTGACGATCGATCACAGCCTGTCGGAGATCGGACAGGAGCTTGAGGCGATGAAACGCAAAACCGGCCCGGAGGACGAAATTCTGACAAAAGAGCAGACAGAGCTGTACGCACAGATGCTGGAGGCTTCGTATGCCGATGACGGCGAGGACGCGCTGCAGGCAGTGGAATCGCTGAAATTCCATCTGCACCGGATCGGTGTGGAGCTTGTGGATTCACAGAAAGAACATCCGGACTGGTTCGAAACGCTGCCGGCATCCCAGGACTTCCTGAAGGACGGCAGAGGGCTGATCCGCCCGGCGATGGTCTGCAAAGGAAAGCTGCTCAAGAAAGGCCTGGCAGCAGGAGGAAAAGGATGAACCGATTCTATGGACTGGATCTGGGAGATGCGGAGAGTGCGGTCTCCCGGCTGAACGCAAATGATCAGACGACACCGGAGATCCTTCCGGTCAAGGACCAGAAGAGTTTTATCACTGCGTATGCCCGCACGACAGGCGGGGAGCTTCTGATCGGCGAGAGTGCCTGTTATGCTTCGGACGTTACGGCCAGAAGACTCCGCTTCAAGAGCCGCTTTCTGACGGATCCGGACGCGGAGCGGGATGTACAGGCTTTTGCGGCAGGCGTGCTGGGAGAACTGTACGGGAACGGAAACCTGGTGCAGAACGAGGACTGCTGTTTCTATATCGGATGTCCGGCCGGCTGGAATAAGAACGTCCGGGAGCGCTATCGCGAGATCTTTGAACGTGTCGGCTATCCGCCGGTCAAGATCATTTCGGAATCAAGGGCGGCGCTCGTCAGTGCCGTGCATTCTAAACATCTGCAGCTCAGCTATGATATTCTGAGCAAACCTGTTCTTGTCGTGGATATCGGTTCCTCAACGACTGATTTTGCCTATATTGCGGGCGGCCGCGAAGTGGAGCTTAAGACCGGCGGCGAAGTGGTGCTGGGCGGCGGCATAATGGACGAGATGCTGCTGGATATCTGCGTTGAGAACAGCCGCCAGCGCGATAAGCTGGAGAGAGTCTTCGCGGAGAGCGATCCCTGGCGGACCTATTGCGAGTTTGCCGCCAGAAGGCTGAAAGAACAGTATTTCTCCGATGAAGAATACTGGACAGATCACGAGTGCAGCAAAACGGTGACGGTTCTGTATCACGGCCGCAGTAAGCTGAACATGCGGATCGACTCGGAAATTGCGCACAGACTGCTTGAAGGCGCTTCTTCCTATCTTGGCGGACGTTCATTCCGGCAGGTCTTTACGGAGAGTCTCAAGACTGCCAGACAGAGCGCCGCGGAGGGTGTTCCGGAACTGATCTTCCTGACCGGCGGCGTTTCTAGAATACCGGCTGTTGCCGAGTGGTGCCGCGAAGCGTTCCCGGAGGCAGTCGTTATAAACGCTGCCGAACCGGAATTCTCCGTAAGCCGCGGACTTGCGTGGTGCGGCAAGACGGACGAGGAGCTGCGGCTCTTTAAGGCGGACATCGATGAACTGCGAAGTTCATCCGTGGTAGAGGATATCGTACGGGATCACATTGACGAACTGTATAAAAAAGCTGTAGATACACTGGTCGAGCCGATCCTTGAGAACGCGGCGCTGCCGGTCTTTGACCGTTGGCGCAGCGGGGAGATCGAGCGGTTGTCCGATATCGATGCGGTTCTGCAGAAAGAGATCGAGAAATATCTGCGCTCGGATGAGGTCGGGGAACTGCTGGTCCGGCCGGTCTCAGCCTGGATGAAGCCGGTCTCTTCCGAGATCGAGAAGCACACCATCCCGATCTGTATCCGTCACAATGTGCCGTATCAGGCCATGAGCCTGACTTCATATCTGTCCTATCAGGAGATACAGATCCAGCTGGACGCGAAGAAAGTCTTTGCGGTCGAGGAAATGACCTGGCTCATGAATACGATCGTATCCGTCCTCATCGGACTCCTGTGCGGCGGAGGCGGGGTTGCGCTGATCTCAAGCGGGATCACAGGAATTCTCAGCGGTGCGGCGATCTCGCTGCTGGTGCTTTTCCTCGGCAAAAAAGCGATCCAGAAGGCTTTTCTGGACGCAAAGATCCCTAAGCCCATCCGCAAGCTGATCCCGAGAGGTTATTTTGCGGGACGGATCCATACGATCACCAAAGAAATTAAAGAAAAACTGATGGCGACGCTTGAAACAGACAAGAACGACGAGATCACCGAGCGGCTCGGCCGTGAGATCTCCGAACAGATCGACGGATTCCTGACGCGGATGGCGGAAGTCGTCGAGATTCCGCTTGGCTGAAGACGGCGGCACGCGAAAACACGTTAATTATCTACGATACAAAAAACGCTCCACCCCAATGACAAACCGGACATTTTAAAGCCGGTCTGCATTGGGGATGGAGCGTTTGTATTTCAGATGATAACGATTTAGCGTACCGCTGGCTTCAGCCAAGCGGGTGATCTTTTAGCAAGCTGCCAGCTTCTGATCAAGGGTATTGCGGATGGCTGCAAGGAATCCGTCGGTATCCAGCGTCCGCGGTTCGATGTCGTGGACAAGAAGCGCCAGATCCTTAGTCATATCACCGTTGTTGATGGTCTCAAGGCAGGCGTCTTCCAGCGTACCGGCAAAAGCGGTCAGCGCGGCATTTCCATCGATCTCGCCCCGGCGCCGAAGCGCTCCCGACCATGCGAAAATGGTCGCGATCGGGTTTGTCGAAGTCGTTTCGCCCTTCAGATACCGGTAATAATGGCGTGTGACCGTGCCGTGAGCGGCTTCATATTCATAATTGCCATCCGGAGAGACGAGGACGCTTGTCATCATCGCCAGAGATCCGAAGGCGGTACTGACCATGTCGCTCATGACGTCGCCGTCATAATTTTTAAGCGCCCAGACAAATCCGCCGTTCGAACGGATCACGCGCGCGACGGCGTCATCGATCAGCGTGTAGAAATACGAAATGCCGGCTTCTTCAAACTTCTGCCTGTACTCGTTCTCATAGATCTCGGCGAAGATCAGCTTAAAGGTCTGATCGTACTGCTTGGAGATCGTGTCTTTTGTCGAGAACCAGAGATCCTGGCGTACGGAGAGCGCGTAGTCAAAACAGGAGTGAGCGAAGGAACGGATCGATTTATCCGTATTGTGCATGCCCTGCAGGATGCCCGCACCGGCAAAATCCATGACCGGAACCGTTGTCTTGGTACCGTCTGCGGCAGTGAAGACCAGATCCGCGTGACCGGGCTGTGTGACCCGGATCTCGGAGGCTTTGTAGATGTCACCGTACGCATGACGGGCGATCGTGATCGGCTGTGTCCAGTTGCCGACGTAGGGACGGATATGGGCAGTCAGGATCGGGGCGCGGAAGACTGTACCGTCGAGGATCGCGCGGATCGTCGCGTTCGGGCTCTTCCACATCTGATGCAGATTGTATTCCTCCACGCGCTGTTTATTCGGCGTGATGGTCGCGCATTTGACGCCGACATGCAGGCGCTTGATCGCCTCTGCGGCATCTATGGTGACCTGGTCGCCGGTCTCATCGCGATGAGGCAGTCCAAGATCATAATACTCCGTGTTCAGTTCGACAAAAGGCTCCAGAAGTGTCTCTTTGATCTTTTTCCAGAGGATACGGGTCATTTCATCGCCGTCCATCTCGACGATGGGGTTCATCTGAATTCGTGTCATGCGAGTTTTTCCTTTCTCTGCAGTGCATAGTAGTTGATGAGGCTTCCTTCCAGCAGGATCGTGATCTCGTCGGAAGTCAGACCTGTCAGTGTAAGCGTGAGAGGATAGATCTTGCCGTCGGAGAGAATTTTGGCTTCGACCTCGGGAATACCGTCCCGTACAGCTTTACGGATGCCGGGAATGTAGATAAAATCACCGGATTCGTATTCGAACGGATCGTCTTGCGGGATCGTAAACGGCAGAATGCCCCAGTTGATGCAGTTGGAACGATAACGTTTCGTCGCGTATTCATAACACAGATCCGCCATTCCGCCGAGGACTTTCTGGCAGGAAGCAGCCTGCTCACGGGCGGATCCGTCGCCGGGCTTATTGGCAAAGATGACAGAACCGAAACCGACGGCCGCCGGCTTGCCGGCTTCATCAGCAGCTGCCGTAAGAGCTGTCCCTGTCAGCGCTTCATAAGCCGCGGCATACTCCGGATCGATCCGGCCGGCTTTACGGTCTGCTTCAGCTTTACGGACTTCCTTGGCCTTCGGCACATAGTCCGGGACGCGGCGTGAAAGGGCGAACTGGGACAGTTTTTCCGGGTTGGAGCGATAGCTTGAGGTCTCGCCGGACGGGATCAGTTCGTCCGTCGTCGTGACCGGATCGTGAATGACTGCGCACAGACGGAGCAGCAGGGAATCCGCAAGAGGACTCATCTCAGGCCAGTCCGTGATATTCGGACCGAAGCGGAGCTCTTCAGAGGCAAGAGGCTTGCCCCATCCGTTATAGACACGGCGCTCGTACGGCGCGGGATCGTAGGTATAAGGCGCATGAGATGCGTCATATTCAATATCGGTCGCTGCGGTGAGCAATCCGCCGCGGGCAGCTGTTGCCGCAATCGAACGGGCGTCCATCAGGGCGACAGCCGCAAGCTGTCCGTCACCGGGACGGGAACCCTCGCGGTTCGGGAAGTTACGGGTCGTATGGCGGATGGAAAGCCCGTTGTTGGCAGGCACATCACCGGCTCCAAAGCACGGTCCGCAGAAGCAGGGCTTCAGGATCGCGCCGGACTCGGTCAGGGAGGCGATCACACCGTTCTTCAGCAGGGCAAGCTGTACCGGAAGGCTGGAAGGATAGACGGACAAGGAGAAATAGCCATTGCCCGCAGAGCCTGTCTTCAGGATGGAAGCGGCTTCGCAGATATTGTCATACATACCGCCTGCGCAGCCGGCGATAATGCCCTGATCGATCAGGATCCCGTCCTTGGTGATCTTATCCGTCAGACGCAGGGAAACCTTGCCGTTCCAGGATTTTTCCGCCGCAAGCTCCGTCTCGCGTAGGATATCTCCTGCGTTTGCCAGCAGTTCATGGACCGTAAACGCATTGGAAGGATGGAAGGGCAGAGCGATCATGGATTCGAGCTTCGACAGATCGAGCTCGATCATCGCATCGTAGCAGGCGCCTTCCGCAGGCGTGATCTTGCTGTACCTGTCAGCGCGTCCGTGGATGCGGTAATAGTTCGCGACAGCCTCGTCTGTCTCCCAGATGGAGGACAGGCATGTGGTCTCTGTCGTCATGACGTCGATACCGATGCGGAAATCCATCGACAGATTCGCAATGCCGGGGCCGACGAATTCAAGGATCTTATTCTTCGCATAGCCTTTCGGGAAAAGCGCGCCGCACAGAGCGATCGCCGCGTCGTGCGGACCGACGCCGGGACGCGGTCTGCCGGTCACATAGACCAGCACGACCTGCGGAGTCGGGATATCATAGGTGTTGCCGAGCAGCTGTTTGACAAGCTCGGGACCACCCTCACCGACGCCGAGCGTACCGAGAGCTCCGTAACGCGTATGGCTGTCCGAACCGAGGATCATCGCGCCGCAGCCGGCAAGCTGCTCTCTGGCATACTGATGAATGACGGACGTGTTGGCAGGGACATAAATGCCGCCGTATTTACGCGCGGCACTGAGGCCGAAGACGTGGTCGTCTTCATTGATGGTCCCGCCGACCGCGCAGAGACTGTTGTGGCAGTTGGTCAGCGCGTAGGGCATCGGAAACTCGGTCAGTCCGCTCGCGCGGGCTGTCTGGATAATGCCGACGTAAGTGATATCGTGAGAGACAAGTGAATCGAATGTGATCCGCATCTGGGACGGATCGTCAGACTTGTTGTGGGTATCAAGAATCTGACGGCTCATGGTAGCCGCCGGATCGGGACGGATACCTGGATGCTTCGCGGCTGCTTCTTCAGCAGTAAGGACGGAGCCGTTGATATAGCAGAATTTACCTTCTCTGTATTCCATCATGGGTTCGCCTGCCTTTTTTTACAGATTTTCTGTATTATAACACAAATGAACACAAACGACAATAAACAACAGGGATAAGACAAGTTTTTTCTTGCTCTTTATCCTGAAATAGTGTAAAATAGAACAAAATAAAGCCTTTGCGGAGGTACTTTAGATGAACAATCAGGCTTGTTTTGCAGTCATCGCGGCAGAGGAACAGGAGCTTGCCGGATTCAGCGAGTTTCTGCAGAGTCCTCAGGATCTGGACGGACCGGCCGGCTGTCGTTTTCTTGTCGGAGAGACGGACGGTGTTAAGGTCGCCGCCATGCAGTGCGGCATCGGCAAAGTCAACGCGGCGATCGGGCTGCAGGCGATGATCGATACTTTCCATCCGGATGCTGTCGTGAACATCGGATCGGCGGGCGGTATCGGAGAGGGCCTTGCGGTCTACGATATCGTGGTCGCGGAGAGGACCGTTCAGCATGATATGGATGTGACAGGACTCGGATACGCGCCAGGCGTTGTCCCGGGGAATGATTCGCCGTTCTGTGAAGCCGACAAGGAGCTTCATGATCTGGCGGTCCGCGCAGGAACAGAAGAAGGACTGCATGTCCATTCAGGGACGGTCGCAAGCGGAGACGTATTTGTATCGGATCCGGCATTGAAACGGAAGATCGCAGGTACGTTCGGAGCGGTCTGCGCCGAGATGGAAGGCGCGGCCGTGGCACAGTGCTGTGTCCGAAATAACGTCCCGTGGGTCGTCATCCGCGCGATCTCGGACAACGGCGACGATGCCGCGGCGGTCAGCTATACGGAGTTCTCCGCGCAGGCTTCGGTCGAAGCGGTCCGGCTGATCCGCCGGATGATCGGAATGTGGGCCGCTGACAGGACCTGACGTCCGGATAAATGAATCAATATAAAGGGAGAAAAGATTATGATACTTGTTACAGGCGGAGCGGGCTATATCGGAAGCCATACTTGTGTGGAGTTGCTTGACCGCGGATATGAGATCGTGGTCCTGGATAATTTCGTAAATTCCAAGCCGGAAGTGCTGGATCGGATCAGGACTCTTACGGGAAAGGATTTCCCGTTCTATGAGGCGGATCTCCTGGACGCGGACGCAGTGGAGAAGGTCTTTACTGAACAGAGTATCGATGCCGTGATCCATTTCGCGGGGCTCAAGGCGGTCGGAGAGTCGGTCGCGCAGCCGCTGCGCTATTATCACAATAATATTACCGGTACGTTGAACCTCTGTCAGGCGATGCAGCGCCACAATGTGAAACGGATCATTTTCAGCTCGTCCGCTACAGTCTACGGTGATCCGGCGAGTGTCCCGATCCGGGAGGATTTCCCTCTCTCGACGACGAATCCGTACGGCAGCACCAAGCTGATGATCGAACGGATCCTGCAGGATCTCCACAGATCTGATCCGGAGTGGAACATCGTGCTGCTGCGCTATTTCAATCCGGTCGGCGCGCATGCGAGCGGACTGCTCGGAGAGGATCCGAACGGCATTCCGAACAATCTGACGCCGTATATCGCGAAAGTCGCTTCAGGACAGCTGCCCCTCGTACATGTTTTCGGCAATGATTATCCGACCGCAGACGGTACCGGCGTACGGGATTACATCCACGTCGTGGATCTGGCGCTCGGACATATCGCGGCGCTGCAGAAAGATCAGCCGGGCGTTTATATCTATAATCTGGGAACAGGAATCGGCTATTCCGTCCTGGACGTGATCCATGCGTATGAAAAGGCCTGCGGCCACGAGCTGCCGTATGTGATCGATCCGAGAAGGCCCGGGGACATCGCGGAATGCTATGCGGATCCGGCCAAGGCCTACAATGAACTTGGCTGGAAGGCAGAGAAGAATCTCGCCGAGATGTGCGCTGACAGCTGGAATTTTATACAGAAAACCGCGGCACACTGACCGCGGCAGGGGGGCACATTCATGAAAACAGAGAATCTTGACCGTTATTTTGCATCACAGTTCGACAAAGGAATCGCAGGCTGCAGTTTTGCGATGATGCTTCACGGGAAGCTGGTCTATGAGAACTATTCGGGCTACGCTGACATCGAGGCGAAGAAACCGATCACGCCGGATACAATGTTCCGCATGTATTCGATGACGAAGCTTTTTACCTGTACCGCGTTGCTGCAGCTGTATGAGAAGGGGCTTTTCAATCTGGCGGATCCGCTGTATAAGTATCTGCCGGAATTCAGGTCTATGCAGGTCGCCGTGCACCGTCCGAACGGGATCGTCGAGCTTGAGGAAGCACGCAATCCGATCCTTGTGGAAAATATCATGAGCATGACCTCCGGCCTGACATACGACAACGCACCGGATTATGCTTCCCGCGAGTTCCACCGGATCCTCGGCGAGCTTACGGCACAGTCTCTGAATTATACGACAGAGCAGTATGTGAAAGCCGCGGCTAAAGCACCGCTTGCGTTTGAGCCGGGCACGCACTGGCGCTACGGCACTTCGCACGAGGTCGTAGGACGCCTGGTGGAGGTCCTTTCCGGAGAAAGATTCAGCGATTACGTCGACAGACATATTTTCAAACCGCTTGGCATGAACGATACCGCGTTCCGTTTCCCGAAGGAAGTCCGCGACGAACGTCTGGCTAAGTTCTATGACTATAAAAACGGCGTCTTTACCGTGAACGACCGGGAAGACCGTCTGTACGAACCTGATGCACTGATGGACCGCGGCGGAGCTGGCGCGATCTCGACACTCGGCGACTATCTGAAGTTCGCGGAAGCGCTGCGCAGAGGCGGGACTTCGGCTGAAGGCGTGCGCATTCTGGCGCCGGAGACCGTCCGGCTGTACGCGTCGGACCGTCTGACGCCTGCCCAGAGAAAAGATTTTGACTGGCTGCACATGCGCTGCTATGGTTACGGCCTGGGTGTGCGCGTGATGACGGATCCCTGGATGGACGGCGGTGTCATGGGAGAATTCGGCTGGACCGGCAAGGCCGGAACGATGGTCTATATCGATCCTGCTACAGGTCTTTCCGCAGTCTATATGGAGCAGGCCGCTCCGAGCCTGGAGCCGGATCATCTGCCGCAGGTGCGCAATCTGATATACACAGCGATTTCGTAAAGCCGTTCTGATCTGAACACTGATCATACAGGAGGATTCATTATGGTAAAGCAGACACCTCCCATGGGCTGGAACTCATGGAACACATTCGGAGAAAACATCAATGAGCAGCTGATCTTTGAGACAGCGGACAGGATGGTCGAGACCGGACTCCGCGATGCCGGCTATAAATATCTTGTCATCGATGACTGCTGGTCGCTTAAGGAGCGTGGAGAGGACGGGCGGATCGTCCCGGATCCGGATAAATTCCCTAACGGTATGAAAGCGGTCGCGGACTACGTGCACTCTAAAGGGCTCAAATTCGGCATGTATTCCTGCGCGGGCAATCTGACCTGCGCCGGGTATCCGGGCAGCTTTGAGCACGAATTCGTCGATGCGGAGACCTTTGCCGAGTGGGGCGTGGACTTCCTGAAATACGATTATTGTTATCATTCCCCGATCATTCCGGGTAAATACCTGTACCGCAGAATGGGACTGGCGCTCGAGAACTGCGGCCGGGACATTCTGTTCAGCGCGTGCAGCTGGGGCGCGGACGAGACACATGAATGGATCAAGGAAACCTCCGCGTCCATGTGGCGTTCCACCGGCGATATCAATGACAGCTGGGAATCCGTGAAAAGGCTCGCGGCGCAGCAGCCTGCGCTTCATCCCTATCATGGCAAAGGATGCTTCAACGACATGGACATGTTGATCGTCGGCATGTACGGCAAAGGCAACGTCGGACTGGCCGGCTGCACGGATACGCAGTACAAGACGCATTTCACCATGTGGGCGCTTCTCGGCTCCCCGCTGATGATCGGCTGCGATGTCCGCAATATCAGTGATGCGGCGCTTGATATCCTGCTCAATCCCGATGTGATCGCGGTCAACCAGGATATCGCAAGCAGAGAACCTGTGCTGCTGAATTCGATCTGGAAACACGATGACACTTACGTCTATTACAGACAGCTTGCGGGCGGAGACATTGCGCTCGGATTCTTCAATATGACCGATTCAAAGTGCATGTTCCGGCAGAATCTGGACGAGCTAGGGCTGCCGCATTCCACCGGACGTACGCTGGAGATGGAAGAGCTGTGGACACATCAGACGATGAAAGTGACCAATTCCACGATCCTGCTGCCGGTGGACGCTTACGACTGTGCGCTGTTCCGGGCCAAGGTCGTCCGCGAATAAAGCGGAGCTACTCATTATGGCAGTCTGCACGCAATGCGGGAAGCAGCTCACGCATAATGAGACCGGGCTGTATAAGCGGCTGGTGAGCCGGGACAGTACAGAATTCCTGTGTCTCGAGTGTCTGGCGAAGGCTTTCCGCGTACCGGAGGAGCGGCTGAGGGAGAAGATCAGAGAGTACATCAGACAAGGCTGTACGCTGTTTACAGAAGAATGATATGTAAGAATTAGAGGAGGCAGAACATTGATAGATCTTTTGATAGAACACATTCAGGAGAAGAAGAACCCGACTGTTATGGGGCTGGATCCCAGAATGGACCTGATCCCGGAAGCTGTCCGAATGAAAGCTTACGAACAGTACGGACAGACGCCCCGCGGCGCTGCCGAAGCACTGTTCCTCTTTAACGAAGCGCTGATCGAGGCAACGTTTGATCTGCTCCCGGCTGTCAAGCCCCAGATCGCGATGTATGAGCGGTACGGGATCTTTGGCGTGGAAGCTTATTACAGGACGGTCCTGCATGCGCATAAACGCGGGCTGCTCGTTATCGGAGATGTAAAGCGCGGAGATATCGCCTCGACGGCCGCCGGATATTCGAACGGCCATCTGGGAGCGGCTCCGGTCGAGGATCACCGTTACATGATGTTCGATGAAGATATGATCACGCTCAATCCATATCTCGGATACGACAGTATCGAGCCGTATTTCGCAGATATGAAGGAGTTTGACAAGGCGGTCTTCGTACTGGTCAAGACCTCCAATCCCGGAAGCGGACAGATCCAGGACATGCTGGTCGGGGATGATAAGATCCCGCTCTACGAGCATGTCGGACGCCTCGTCGAGGAGTGGGGAGAGCCGACACGCGGATGGTTCGGATATTCCGAGATCGGCGCTGTTGTGGGAGCGACTTATCCGGAGCAGGGGAGCGAGCTGCGTCAGAAGATGCCGCATACCTTCTTCCTCGTACCAGGCTACGGCGCACAGGGCGCTACGGCAAAGGATGTCGCAAGGTGCTTTGACAAAAACGGTTACGGTGCCGTCGTCAACTCCAGCCGCGGGCTGATCGGCGCCTGGAAGAACAAGAAATACGCGGACTACGGCGAAGAGCACTTTGCGGAAGCTGCCCGCGCCGCTGTCATCGATATGAAGAACGACCTGAACAGTGTCCTGTAAAGGAGGCAGCCTATGTTTTACGGTAAAGCCCGTCTGATCCGGCAAAGGAAGCTTGCGGACGGGATATTCGAGATGATCCTGGATCTGCCTGAAATCGCGCAGACAGCAGTTCCGGGACAGTTCGTCGATCTGTATACGGAAGATCCTTCGCTGCTCCTGCCGAGACCGATCAGCATCTGCGACACGGATCCTGAGAAGGGAACCGTCCGCCTGATCTATGCGGTCGTCGGGAAAGGGACGGATCATTTCAGCCGGCTTGCGGACGGAAGCATGATCCGCGTATCGGGACCTCTCGGCAACGGATATCCTCTCGAAGAGGCGGATTCGCCTTTTGTGACGGAGATCTACGTCGTGGGCGGCGGACTTGGTGTCCCGCCGATGCTGTTCCTGGCGAAAGAATTATACAAACGTTATCCGGACAAACCGATCCGGATCTTCAACGGATTCCGCTCGACACCGTGGATCGAGGCGGATTTCGAGCCATATGGAGAAGTCTTCTCTGCGAGTGACGACGGCGCGTCCGGCTTCATGGGCAACGTGATCGACGCGATGGAGTACCGCCAGGTCATGGCCAAGGATATGGATCATGAGGGCGTACTGTATTCCTGCGGTCCGGTCCCAATGCTTAAGGCACTGCAGAACTGGCAGACGCGGTATGAAATGCACAGTTTCTTCTCTCTGGAAGCACGTATGGGATGCGGATACGGCGCCTGTGCCGGATGTCCGGTCAGGCTGCGTGTGCCCGGCGCGGACGGGGACGGAGAGCGGCTCGCGTCGGTCTGCAAGGATGGACCTGTATTTAACGGAGAGGAAGTGATCTTCGCATGAAACCCGAACTGAAAGTGGATTTTGCCGGTGTTCCGCTGAAGAATCCTCTTGTTACGGCCTCCGGCACTTATAATCCGGAAGCATCGGGACAGTTCTACGATCCGTCGATCCTCGGCGCGGTTACGCTGAAAGGCGTCTCCGCAGAGGCCTGGCAGGGCAATCCCACACCGCGTATCGCGGAAACCTACGGAGGAATGCTTAATTCCGTCGGACTGCAGAATCCGGGAGCGGCGGAGTATCTTGCACACGAGATCCCATATATGGAGCAATTTGACACGAAAGTGATCGTTAACCTTGCCGGACACAGCATCGAAGAGTATGAACGCGTAACGGAGATGCTCTGCGGAGCGGACCGGATTGATATGTTCGAGCTCAATATTTCCTGCCCAAATGTCAAAGAGGGCGGGATGACTTTCGGCACGGACGCGCGGATGGCGGAGCAGGTCGTAAAAGCGGTGAAACGGATCACCGATAAACCGCTGATCGTAAAACTCAGCCCGAACGTGACGGATATCACCGAGATCGCGCGGGCGGCTGTCGCTGGCGGTGCGGACGCCCTGTCCCTGATCAATACGCTGCTCGGTATGCGGATCGATATCCGCAGGAGACAGCCGATCCTCGCAAGAAGCGTGGGCGGCTTTTCGGGACCGGCTGTCAAGCCCGTCGCGGTCAGGATGGTCTGGCAAGTCAGCCATGCTGTGGACGTCCCGGTCCTTGGTATGGGCGGAGTCTCGACTGGAGAAGACGTTGTGGAGATGATCATGGCAGGAGCGACAGCAGTGGCTCTTGGGACCGTCTGCCTGACGGATCCGCAGGCACCGGTGCGCATACTCGGTGAGCTCGAAGAAACGCTTAACAGGCTCGGCATCCGTGACGTCAATGAGATCCGCGGATGCGTATAACGCAGCAGACAGGTTTATAAAAGGAGAAAAGCGAATGAGAGTTTTTGATATTCCGCTGTCCGATAAGGAAGGAGAACATGAGCCGTATATGACGGCTTACCTGCAGGAACCGATGCCGGGAGATCCGGAGAAGAAGCTTCCAGCGGTCGTGGTCTATCCCGGCGGAGGCTATACACATCTGGCCGCGCATGAGGCGGAGCCTGTAGCGATGGCCTATTCGGGATACGGATTCCAGACTTTCGTACTGTATTACAGTCTGGCTCCGTACGCGTACTATCCGGCTCAGCTGCTGGACGGCGCACGGGCGGTCAGCATTATCCGCGAGCATGCAGAGGAGTGGAAAGTGGATCCGGAGAAAATCGCGATCCTCGGTTTCTCTGCAGGCGGACATGCAGCGGCTACGCTTGCCTGTCTGTGGGATAGTCCGGAGGTGCGGGAAGCCGGCATCGATCCGAAGGAAGCACGTCCCGATGCCTGCATTCTCGGCTATTCCGTTATCACGACGAAAAAAGGCCTCTGCCATGAAGGTTCCGTCGAGAACCTTCTCGGGGACAGGATCGGAGAACTCAGAGAGGCGATGGCGCTGGAAACACGCGTTACGGACGATACGCCGCCCGTGTTCCTGTGGCACACGGCAGCGGACGCCGGTGTCCCTGTTGAGAACAGTCTGATGATGGCTGAAGCGCTGTCCGCTCATAAGATCCCCTGTGAACTGCACGTTTTCCCAAGCGGCGGTCATGGCCTGTCACTTGCGAACCGCCGTGTCATGCAGGGCCATCCGGAGAGGAACATCACGGAAGTCGCCAAATGGCTGCCTCTTTCCGCAGACTGGCTGGTAAGGACGTTTGGACTGGAGTAAAGCGATTTAGCCGGGTTATATTCACGGAAACATTTGGAGGCGGCTATGAAGTTTGTAACATTCAACATACGCTGTGATCACGGACAGGACGGAGACAATTGTTTCGATAACCGGAAGAGTCTGATCCTCAGGAAGTTTGCACAGGAGAAGCCCGACATCATCTGTTTCCAGGAAGTGCTGCCGCACGTTGCACTGTGGCTGAAGAACAACCTGACGGATTATCTGGTCTTTGGCTGCGGGCGCGGAGTGAAGCTGGACTCGGAGCAGATGACGATCGCCATCCGCAGGGACAGTTATCAGCTGCTGGAAATGCATACATACTGGCTCTCAGAGACGCCGGACGTGCCCGGCAGCATCTATCCGGGACAGAGCAGCTGTCCGCGAATCTGTACCGATACCGTTCTGATGGAAGACGCGAGCGGACAGATCTTCCGTGTGCTGAATACGCATCTGGACCATGTCAGCGCGGAGGCCAGAAAGCTCGGCCTGATGCAGGTCCTGAAGTATACACCGTCCGTGAAAGCTTTTGCCGATGCGCCGATGATCCTGGCGGGTGACTTTAACGCCGAGCCTGACAGTGAAGAAATGGCACCGCTCTTTGAAAATCCGGATCTTACGGTTGCGACTCTGGATACCGGAATAACGTATCACGGATACGGCATGGCGCCGCATCCCACGCAGATCGACTATATCGTAACGCGCGGAGCGCTGCACTGTGGAAAAGCCCAGAAATGGGAAGACATAGAGGACGGCGTGTATCTTTCTGACCATTACCCCGTATGCTGTGAGATTACATTTGAACAGTAACACTGTAAACGCTCAGGCCGGACAGGACGGTCTGTTTCAGAAAGGAGTAATCATGAGAGTATTCAGTATTCACCTGGACGCATCACCGGATCATGGCGATCCGGTACTGGATTGTTATTTGCTGGAAAAAATGCCGGGCGAAGCACCGCAGCATTTTACTTCCGTCATTGTCTGCCCCGGAGGCGGCTATACGCATCTGTCCCCGCGGGAAGGTGAACCGATCGCGATGGCATTTGCCGCGAAAGGATTCCAAACGTTTGTCCTGCGCTATTCCCTGAAGCCGGTAACGTACCCCAAACCGCTGCTCGACGCGGCTAAAGCGATCAGTACGGTTCGGGATCATGCGGAGGAGTGGGACCTTGATCCGGATAAGATCGTGATCGGAGGATTCTCCGCAGGCGGACATCTCTCGGCTGCAATCGCGACGTTCTGGAACGATAAGCGTATCCGCGAGATCGGCATCGAGGGCCGCAAAGCGCGCCCGAACGGCGTTTTCCTCGGGTATTCTGTGGTGACAGCGGGACCGGACGAGTCGGATCCCGGACCTTTTGCCGGCCGGCTGTGCGGCGAGAGCATCAGTGATCCGGAAATGCTCAAGTTCGCGTTTATCCCGAACCACGTGACGGAAGAAAATCCGCCTACCTTTATCTGGCATACGGCAACGGATCCTGCCGTTCCGGTACAGAATGCGCTGGCGATGAGCAAAGCGCTTTCCGCGAAAAAGGTTCCGTTTGAGCTGCATATCTACCCGAAAGGCAAGCACGGCCTTGCGCTCGCGAACGAGCATACCTGCAACGGCGATCCCGAGATGATCATCCCGGAAGTCGCCGGATGGATCGATCTGTGCTGCGACTGGATCCGCCGGACGGTGTGATTGCGGACGGCCTGATCGTGGGCAGCAGTTATTCATCAGTTTATACAAAATACAATATACAGGAGGTCACAAATGAAAAGTTTAACAGACACCTATACCCTCTATAACGGAGTAAAGATTCCGTGCCTCGGATTCGGCACATGGCTGGCCGCGTCCGGTGAGGAAGCGGAGAGGTCCGTCAGGGCCGCGATCGAGAGCGGATACCGCCACATCGATACCGCGACCGCTTACGGCAACGAGGAGAGCGTCGGCAAAGCGATCCGCGAGAGCGGTATTGCGCGTGATGAGCTTTTTGTCACGACGAAGCTCCGCAACCCGCAGCACGGATACGAGTCCACGCTCGCCGCTTTCAATGATTCGATCAAGTGGCTGGGACTGGACTACATCGATCTGTATCTGATCCACTGGCCGGTGCCGGGCGATTTCCACGATTGCTGGGAAGAGAAGAACGCAGAGACCTGGAAGGCCTTTGAGAAGCTGTATAAGGAAGGCTATGTCCGTTCGATCGGCGTTTCTAACTTTTTTCCGCATCATCTGGACAAGCTTTACAAAACTGCGAACGTCGGACCGATGGTCAACCAGATCAAGCTTGGCCCCGGTCTCACACAGCCGGAGACCGTCCGTTACTGCCGCGGCCGTGAGATGCTGATCGAGGCGTACAGTCCGATGGGACACGGCTCGATCTTCAGCTCCGAAGAGATGAAAAAGATCGCAGAGAAATACAACCGTTCGATCGCCCAGATCTGCCTGCGCTACAGCCTGCAGATGGGTTATCTCCCGCTTGCCAAGTCCGTCAACCCAGACCGAATCGCGGCGAATGCAAAGGTCTTTGATTTTGAACTGTCTGATGAAGACGTGAAGTTGATCAGCGAGACCAAAGGCGAGTGGAGCACCATGCGTGATCCGGACTTCATCACGTTCTGATTTGTCATTCAGAGAGATCCGATTCATGATTCACAAAAAAACAGACATGGCCGTTATGACCATGTCTGTTTTCTTGCATTATCCGGAAAGGTTGCAGATTCTCAGGAAAGAATTATTAAAAACGGCAGTCCATAGGGAACTGCCGTCTGGAACATGAATCAGGATGTCTTCATGAAAAGCATCACTCAAACCGGTCCGGCCTGACAGAGACCAGTCCGTCCGGAGTCAGTTCATAGAGAGTATCGCAGACTTCGGTAAGATACTTCCGGTCGTGCGAGATGCTGATGATCGTGCCGCTGAAAGCCTGCAGAGTCTCGCGGATCACGGGCGCAGAGAGCGGGCTGAAATTGCGGGTCGGCTCATCGAGCAGCAGTACGTCCGAGCCGCGCAGGACAGCCTCGAGGAAAAGGATCTTGGCCTTCTGTCCGCCGCTTAACGAACGGATCGGCTGCAGCATCTCGTCCGGCGTAAACCGCATATTGCCCATAAAAGTGCGGGCGCGTGTTACGTCTGCTTTCGCGTAATGCCCGGCAAGATAGTCGATCGGATTCCTGTCATATTCCAGTACTTCCTGATAATCCTGTGGCATATAGAAAACGTGAATGTCCCGCCGTCCGGCAAGTTCTTCACGGATGCGGCGGAGCAGTGTTGTCTTGCCGGAGCCGTTCCGTCCGATGATGCCGACATGCGCGGGGCCGCGTACGGTAAGAGAAACATTGCGGGACAGAACTCTCCCTCCGGCGGTCACCTCGGGAATCACTGTTTCAAGGACGGTTTTGCCGGCCGGGATACGGATCGATGGGTCGAATTTCGTCAGGATTGCCTTTTCCGGATCCGTGAACTCGGTGAAATTTTCTTTCTCACGTTCAAACCGGGCGCCCATGGACAGGACAGAATGCATTTTTTTCTTGAGCAGCCGCCCGCCCGAGGGATCCTGTCGGGAGATTGTCCGCTGCTGGTGATCTACCTTGTCCCGGATCTTGCGGTAGCGCTCCATCTGATTCCTGTAGTCCTCGCGCTGCTTGGCAGCAACCTGATCCTGGTGCTCCATATCGCGGGAGCGCCGTGCCAGATACTCTGAATAAGGGACGCGGGCAACCGTCATCTTGCAGTTTTGCTTACGGTGTGTAAGCTCCAGATGCAGGATCACATTGGCGGTCCGCTCGATCAGTGTCTCATCATGAGAAATATAGAGAACAGGAAGCTCGGTAGAGGAGATCAGCTGCTCCATCCATTCCAGAGCCTCCAGATCCAGATCATTGGTCGGCTCATCCAGCAGCAGGATGTCCGGATCCTGCGAGAGCAGATGAGCGGCTTCGAGCCGGATCCGCTCTCCGCCGGAGAAAGACCCGAGAGTCCGGCTGCTTGATGTAAGCTCCGGATCGATCCCGATCTGACGGAATTCCGCCAGATGGTGGAAGACGTCGACATCAGCATAATACTCCGCGAGCGTCCTGGAAAGATCGGATTCCGGCAGACTCTGCGGCAGATAGGCGAGCTTGGCTTTTGTGATAATCTGACCGGACATTTCACAGTAATCCGCGGTCAGATCCGCGTTATAAATCGTCTTAAGCAGCGTGGACTTGCCGTTTCCCTCTTCGCCGATGATCACGGCTTTGTCCCCTCGCTGCAGGGTAAAGGAGAAATCTTTTATTAGATTCCGTCCGTCAAGCAGAAGCGTAAGTGTAAGATTTCTGCATTCGAGCATAAAATACCCCCTTCGTCAGAAAACAAAAAGGACGTTTCTCAACGAAACGTCCTCTTATCTTCTCAGAACGAACTTACGCACGTACGATCTTGTTGGACTTCAGACAATCCGCGCAGACATGCAGAGTCATAGGAGTACCGTTTACAATCGCCTTTACGGTGCGGATGTTCGCCTTCCACATCTTGTTGGAACGTCTGTGAGAATGGCTGACCTTAATTCCGAAATGAGCTCCTTTATCACAAATATCACACTTTGCCATAACTATGGGTGCACCTCCTTTTATCGACTATTGCAAAGGCTCCAGATATTGACCTCAATATGCAACGTGTCTATTCTAACAGATGAGAAACGAAAAAGCAAGGAAAATCTTTCGTTTTTTAAAAATTTCTTGATTATTCGATCACAGATGCGTCCGAGATATCGATATGGACCGTCTGAAGGGCGATTTTGCCGTCTTCCGCCAGCACGACTTCGACGTGATCGCCGTCTTTGACCTCTCCGGAGAGATATTTCTCCGAGATCAGATCCTCCAGTTCGCGCTGGATCAGGCGGCGCAGAGGACGGGCTCCGAATTCGGGGCTGTATCCGCGCTCGGAGAGATCTTTCCTCACTTCATCGGATACATGAACCGTCATGCTGTGAGCAGCAGCGGACTTGTCGATATCCTTAAGCATCAGATCCGTGATGAGGCTGATCTCTTCACGCTTCAGCGGTTCGAAAGTGATGATCTCGTCGATACGGTTCAGGAATTCCGGACGGAACGCGTTCTTGAGCGCGGCGTTGATGGACTGGGAGAGAGATACGCCTTCTCCGGATCCGAAGCCGAGCGTACGGTTCAGATTCTGCGATCCGGCGTTGGTCGTCATGATCACGATCGTATTCTCAAAATTCACGACGCGTCCCTGGTTGTCCGTCAGACGTCCGTCGTCAAGGATCTGCAGCAGTACGTTGAAAATATCAGGATGAGCTTTCTCGATCTCGTCCAGCAGCACGACCGAATACGGGCGGCGGCGGACCTTCTCGGAGAGCTGGCCGCCTTCATCATAACCGACGTATCCCGGAGGCGCGCCGATCAGTTTGGACGACGTGAAACTGTCCATATATTCGGACATGTCGACACGGATCAGAGCGTCTTCGGAACCGAACATCTCTTCCGCAAGCGCTTTGGCGAGCTCGGTCTTACCGACGCCGGTCGGTCCGGCAAAGATAAATGAAGCGGGTTTGCGCTCTTTGCGGAATCCGCTGCGGCTGCGGCGGATCGCCTTGGAGACCGCGTTCACGGCTTCTTCCTGGCCGATGACACGCTTATGCAGCTGATCCTCCAGATGCATGAGCTTGTCGGCCTCCTGCGCGGTCAGACGGTGGACCGGGATCTTGGTCCAGGCTTCGACGACGCCTGCGATGTCTTCCTCTGACAGCGGCACATGCGTTCCCAGAGCCTTGGCCTTATTGATCTCATCCGTCAGGCGTAGTTCTTCCACACGGCAGTTTGCGGCTTCCTCAAAATTATTCTTCTGAGCGGCCATCTCCTTGTCCATCTCAACGGCTTCGAGCTGACGCTCCAGATCATCGATCTGGACCAGAAAGTCATTATGCAGATTGACGCGGGAAGAAGCCTCATCGATCAGATCGATCGCTTTATCGGGGAGATAACGCTGGTGAATGTAGCGGACGGACATGCGGACCGCTTCCTCCAGGACAGCGTCCGAAATACTGACGTTATGGTATTCCTCATAAACGGGACGCAGACCTTTCAGGATCTCGATGGTCTCCTCCGGAGAGGGCTCGTCGACGATGACCGGCTGGAAACGGCGTTCCAGAGCGGAATCTTTCTCGATATACTTGCGGTATTCTTCAAGCGTCGTCGTGCCGATGATCTGGATCGTTCCCTTGGCCAGCGCCGGCTTAAGGATATTGGCAGCGTTCATCGCGTTCTGCGCGTCGCCGGCTCCGATCAGGTTATGGATCTCATCGATGACCAGGATGATGTTCTTGGCCTTGGTCACTTCGTTCAGGATCCCTTTCATACGGCCCTCGAACTGGCCGCGGAACTGTGTGCCCGCGACAAGCCCGGTCATATCGAGCAGACGGATGTCCTTATGCAGAAGCTTGACAGGGACTTTTTTCTGCGCGATACGCTGGGCAAGGCCCTCGGCGATCGCGGTCTTGCCGACGCCCGGTTCGCCGAGAAGAACAGGATTGTTCTTGGTGCGGCGGTTCAGGATCTGCATGACGCGCTCGATCTCTTTATCGCGGCCGACGATCGGATCCGTCTCGCCGCGGCGGGCTTCGTCCGTAATGCTGGTGCTGAACTTGGACAAATACGGATATTTGCGTTCCCAGCGACGCTTCTCCGTCGGGTCACCGTTTTCATCCGTGTCCTGGCTCTGGCCCGGCTGCATAAGGTTATCGTCCTCTTCACCGGACAATCCGGCAAGATTATGCATGCCTTCTTCAGCAGGCATGTCGCCGTTCTCGTCCTCACCGCCTGTCGGGGTGGAACCGGTCATCATCTCCAGCATGCCCGGAGGCAGGATGTTGGCAAGGGGTCCGAGACCCTCCTGCAGTGTACGCGGATCGGTGCCCTCCAGAGCATCGGATAACGCTTTATTGAGCTGCTCGGCCTGTTCTTCGGTCATGCCGGCGCTTGAAAACAACTGTTTCATATTCACTCCCTGTTTGCGCGCACAGGACATGCAAAGCGCAAACCGTTTGGTCTGTCCGTCCTCAAGACGGTTCAGGAAAATCACCGCAGGATTCTTGCGGCAAAGCTGACATAACATATGAGCAATCACTCCTTCGTATCAGATATTATAATGGCAGTTGCCCCAAAATGCAAGTCTGCCGTGCCAAAATGCAGGTCGGTGTTGCGAAAAAAGTCCGGAGATGGTACAATAACGTTCGCCGGAGCAAAGCAGTAAGGAGGAGTTATTATGGCAAGTGAGTATTATGCGGATGCTCTTAAGGCAGGTAAGAGATGTTTTGCAGAAGCCCGGGCGAGAGGTGAGAATCCCTATCTGAGAGTCCTTGAAGAGGATAGGGAAGGCCTTGATACACAGAATGAGATCGGCCTCGGAGTAGTGGATATCCCGCTCGGCAAAATCGTCGGAACGAGTGCGCACGCGCGCAGTCTTTCATTTGCGAGAAATTATATGCCGATCCTGCCGGACGGGACGGAGTTTGCTTCCAAGTGGAGCAATCTATGCGAAAGCCATCTGGAGGTCGGTATCCGTACAGCGATAGAGGTATATGAGTTCCTGAATCTGTATTATGTGGTCGAGGGCAACAAGCGTGTCAGCGTCCTGAAGTTTTTTGACGCGGAGACGATTCCCGGCCGTGTGACAAGGATCATGCCCAAACGGTCGGATGACCCGACGGTCCGGATTTATTTTGAGTTCCTGGATTTCTATAAGATCAGCAAAGTCAATTACGTATGGTTCACGGAAGAGGGTTCCTTCGCATCTCTGTGCGCCGCCGTGGACATGCAGACCGAGGAAGCGTGGAAGGATCTGGACGCCAGGACCCGTTTCCATTCAAATTACTATCAGTTCCGTAAGATCTATAAAGATATCGACCGGGACAGACTGAGGATCACGACCGGTGACGCTTTCCTTAAATATATCAATGTTTTCGGCTATAGGACGCTGTATGATGAGACGGAAGCCAAAATACGTGAGAATCTTGCTGTTCTCTGGCCGGAGCTGCAGTTCGAGTCTGACGACAATCCTGTCGATCTGAGCATGAAGCCGGCTGAACCGGTGAAGAAGAGCATTCTTTCGTCGCTTTTTACCGGACAGCCTAAAACAATAAAAGCTGCCTTTGTTTATGCGGATTCGCCCGACAAGGTAAGCTGGGCGTACGCGCATGAACTGGGAAGACAGCATGTGGAAGACGTTATGCAGGGACGCGTCATTACGGAGCGGTTCGACAATGTGTCGACCGACCCGGACAAGGGCAGCGAAGAGCTCGGCAGGATCGCAGATCAGGGATTCGACGTGATCTTCACAACGTCCGCGACGCTGATCACACCAAGTGTAAAAGCGGCTATCCTGCATCCGCAGACAAGGTTCCTGAACTGTTCGGTCAATCTGCCGTATCAGCATGTGCGGACCTACAGCGGCCGGATGCATGAAGCCAAGTATATTTCCGGCGCGATCGCGGGATCGATGACGGAGACGGACAAGATCGGCTATATCACGGATTTCCCGACAGCACCGACGATCGCGAGCATTAACGCGTTCGCGCTTGGAGCGCAGCTTGTAAATCCCCGCGCGCAGATCTATCTGGAGTATACGGCTCTGAAGGACAGGACCGAGAGGCCGGCGGACCGTCTGGACAGATTGGGCGTGGACATCATGTCCATGCAGGATATGATCTCTCCGACGCATGCTTCGCGCCGATACGGTGTCTTCAAGAAGAACCCGGACGGAGAGATATGGAATCTGGCGATGCCTGTCTTCAACTGGGGCGTTTTCTATGAGAAGATCCTTGAGAGTCTGGAGAACGGATCTTATGACGAACAGGACGGATCCGGCAAAGCGATCAACTACTGGTGGGGCATGGCGAGCCACGTGATCGACATCATTTACAGTGAGAAGCTGCCGGAGAGGACCAGACGCCTGGCGGAGATGCTCCGGCGCATGGTCCATCACCGCGCGATACAGATCTTTGAAGGTGAGATCCGCGATAACGAAGGGAAGATTCAGGTACCATCCGGAAGCTTCCTGGACGTAGAAGGGATCCTCAATATGAACTGGCTCGCGGAGAACGTGAACGGAACGATCCCGCCGCAGACGGCTTTCCGGGAGAGAGCAGCGCTTGCGCTGGATCCGGCAAAGATCTGACAGGACGGTGGCCGGCAGTCCGGATGCCGGCTCAGAAATTAGGAGGCGTGGTGACCCAGATGAAACGGGCCGGCGTGGTTCCGTTATTGCGGATAAAGTGCGGCTGATCGGGACGGTAATAGAACGTCTCGCCGCGATGCACCGCATAGGAAGAAGAGCCGATCGTCAGCATCAGCGTGCCGGACAGGCAGTAGCCGAATTCCTCGCCGTCGTGCGGAACGTCGGTCTCGGTCTGAGCGCCGGGCGCAAGCTGCACCCAGATCGGTTCCATCATATTGCGCTGCGCATTGGGAACGATCCAGCGGATCAGTACACCCTCGTCCTCGTCGTCTTTCTCAAAATAATCTTTCTGACGGAAGACGACCTGGTCATCCCGCTCATCGCTGAAGAAATCCCGCAGATTGGTCCCGAGACACTGCAGCAGATCCGTCAGGGTAGCGATGGAAGGCGAGGTAAGGTTGTTCTCAAGCTGGGAAATGAATCCTTTGGACAGTTCACAGCGGTCAGCCAGCTCCTGCTGTGTCAGCTGGTTGAGAATACGGAGTTCGCGGATCTTTTTACCGATATCCATTGCGTATAAACCTCCTTGCGAAACATGCCGTGTTACGCATTTCTAAAAAATAAGTTTAGGCAAACTAAACGTATGCTCTCATTATAACGGGTCACAGAGAGCTTGTCAATAGAGAAAATACAAATAGAAAGGATATGCCGTGTATACTGTAACAGCAACAGACGGAAGGGCCAAAAGAGCGCATATGACCACAGTCCACGGGGATATAGAGACGCCCGTTTTCATGAATGTGGGAACTGTCGGTGCGATCAAGGGTGCCGTATCTTCCGCGGATCTGGAGGAGATCGGCTGTCAGGTCGAGCTCTCCAATACTTATCATCTGCATGTACGGACCGGTGACAAACTGATCCATGATCTGGGAGGGCTTGGCCGTTTTATGAACTGGCGCCATCCGATCCTGACCGATTCAGGCGGATTCCAGGTCTTCTCCCTGACGTCTCTCCGCGGTAAGATCAAAGAGGAAGGTGTGACTTTCGCGTCTCATATCGACGGCCACAGGATCTTTATGGGACCGGAAGAGAGCATGCAGATCCAGTCGAATCTCGCTTCGACGATCGCGATGGCGTTTGACGAGTGCCCTCCGAGCAAAGCGGAACGCAGCTACATCGAGACTTCCGTCGCGCGTACGACCCGTTGGCTTTACCGCTGCAAGGCTGAAATGGAACGGCTGAAGAGTCTGCCGGAGACACTGAATCCGCACCAGATGCTTTTCGGGATCAATCAGGGTGGAATTCTGGAAGACGTGCGGATAGCGCACGCGAAGGAGATCCGCAGTCTTGATCTTGACGGGTACGCGATCGGAGGACTTGCGGTAGGCGAGACGCATGAAGAGATGTACAGGATCCTTGACGCCGTCATTCCGGAGCTTCCCAAGGACAAGCCGACATATCTGATGGGGGTCGGTACGCCTGCCAATATTGTGGAAGGAATCCGCAGAGGCGTGGACTTTTTTGACTGCGTTCTGCCCGCGCGGAACGGCCGTCACGGACATGTCTATACGGACAAAGGCAAACTGAATCTCTGGAACGCAAAATATGAGCGGGACGACCGTCCGATCGATGAGGATTGCGGCTGCCCGACATGCAGGATGTATTCGCGCGCCTATCTGCGCCATCTGCTGAAAGCGAACGAGATGCTTGGAATGCGTTTGTGTGTGCTGCACAACCTGTATTATTACAACCATCTGATGGAGCGTGCCCGCAGAGCGATCGAAGAGCACCGGTATGACAGTTTTGCCGACGAGAGGATCGAAGGCTATAAGGAGTTCGGACTGTAATGGCTAAAGAACTTAAGACCAACGCGATGCGGATCCTTGAACGCGCGGGGATCGAGTACGGACTGATCACATATGAATGTGACGAGTTTATTGATGGGATCCATGTTGCCGACCAGACCGGCGTGCCTCGGGAGCTCTCCTATAAGACGCTGCTCGCGCGGGGCAAGAGCGGCGGGATCTACTGTTACGTGCTTCCGGTCGAGGAAGAGATCGATCTGAAGGCCGCAGCCCGCGCAGCAGGGGAAAAATCCATTGAAATGCTGCATGTTAAGGAGATCCAGGCTGTCAGCGGATATGTCCGGGGCGGAGTCAGCCCGATCGGCCTGAAGAAGCCTTTTCCGGTTTTTGTCGAAGAAGAGGCTGAACTTGCGGATAAGATCTATGTAAGCGGCGGCCGCAGGGGGACGACGCTTTCACTGCGTCCGGAGGATCTCGCAGCGGCTGTAGGAGCGCAGTTCGTGCATTTCTGCCGGGAAGACGGCGGGTTCACAGAAAAATAACAATTAGACTCTTGTAAAAAAGCTGCTGAAAGTATATAATACATTTATTGTGAAATCTAAGGGGGATTATTATGAACTTTGCATTGCTTACAGCAGCCGGCGGAATGGGCGGCAGCATGCTTCCGCTGATTCTGATCTATGTTGCTTTCTTCGCGATCCTTTACTTTGTTATGATCCGTCCGCAGCGCAAGCAGCAGAAGGAGACCGCCAAGATGCAGAACGAGATCACCGGCGGCGACTGGGTACTGCTCAATAACGGTATGTACGGTAAGGTCGTCAACGTGATCAACGACAATCTGATGGTTGAGTTCGGCGTAAACCGCGGCATCATCATTCCGGTCCGCAGAGACCAGATCCTGGCCAAGAAGGAACCCGACCTTACGCAGAAGATCGTAGAGGACGCTCCGGAGAAGGCTCCTTCTGACGCTGTCATCGGCGATGACCTGGCAGAGGACAAGCTGGATCAGTATGATCAGTATCTGCTCGAGAAGGGCGAGAAGAAAAAGAAAGGCCTTTTCTCCAAGAAGGACTGAGCGCGGCAGCCATGAGGCTGAGGCTTTTAGATTTTTTCAAAAAACGGCTTGACGGATCGCCGGATTTCCGTTATAATCATTTCCGGTATGTTGAGAAGATTTTGTTTAGCATGCACATTTGCAGCAGAGGGAGGGGTGAGAAGATATGTCGAACGTAATCGTCAAGGAGAACGAGTCTTTAGACAGCGCCCTTCGTCGCTTTAAGAGAAGCTGTGCCAAGGCTGGTATCATGCAGGAAGTCCGCAAGAGAGAGCATTACGAGAAGCCCAGCGTAAGACGCAAGAAGAAGTCTGAAGCGGCTCGCAAGAGGAAGTACAATTACTGATTGACAAACGGAATCCCCGGGACTTTAATCCCGGGGATTTTTGCTATTGATTATTGGAATTGTCTGTGTTATACTTATTAAGGTATATTATTAATTGGAGGAGGAAACAGTAACATGAAACATGATAAAATCGTTTTTGACAAGACAGAGCTGATGGTCGTTGACGAGAGCGGCAAGCGTCCTGTGCTCCGTGATATTACCTATGACAAGATCACGAGCGTTGCGTTCGATAAGTGCAAAGAGGGCCTGTTCCGCAAGGATTCCGAGAAGATCTCCATGACGGTCCGCGGATTGGGCAAGCCGATCGAGTTCTTCAAGGGCAAAGAGAAGGACAAATTTGATTTCTATAAAGAGAATCTGGCAGCGTTCTGCAAGGAGAACAAGGTTTCTCTGTACGACAGCACCAAGAAATAATCAGTGGATGCGTCAGTGATTGCAGAGGGCAGGATCCGGAGGGCGTGTCCCGGCGATACCGATGATGTACTGCGGCTCCTTGTACAGGTGGATATGGTCCATCACAATGGTAGGCCGGATCTCTTCAAAGGACCCGCGACCAAGTATACGACGGAGGAGCTCAAAGAGATCTTTGCCGATGACACGCGGCCGGTATTCGTTTTCGAAACGGACAGTGGAGACGGACCGCATGTGGCCGGATACGCGTTCTGTATCTTTGAACAGAATACGGATTCACATGTGCTTACCGATATCCGGACACTTTATGTGGACGATATTTGTGTTGACGAGAATGCGCGCGGACAGCATATCGGCACGCAGTTGTATGAATATGTCAAGCGATTCGCGAAAGAGCAGGGCTGCTATCATATGACCCTGAATGTGTGGAGCTGCAATCCGCAGGCAATGCGCTTCTACGAAGCATGCGGTATGAAGCCGTATAAAGTCGGCATGGAAACAATCCTGTAAAGCACGCATGATTTAAACGGCTACATTTAGCTGGAAAAAGCAAGACCGAAAGTTGGTCCGTTAATTGGGCACACATGAATTAATACAAGATGAATCTATAGCAAAGAAAAGCTCTCAAAAGCTGGCCTTTAAAATGAGACAGCTTTTGGGAGCTTTTTTTGCTTTGGTATGCTTTTTTTAATCCATGCGCGCTTTATCAAGGAACGGCTGCGCGATCCTGCGGCAGAACAGGTCGATCAGAGGCCCCATGAAGAACGCGGTGATGATGGTGCCGATGCCGACAGAGGCAAAGATCTTCTGCCAGGAGAAGCCTGCTGCAAGGCACAGGAGCACGCCGATCAGTACGCAGATAAAGTCGGCCATGATCCGCAGCACGCGGAACGGGATCCGGGACTGTTTCTCCGAAAGGATCAGTGCGATCGCGTCGTACACCGATACGCCGAGATCCGCTGTGAAATAGAGCGAAGCGGAGAAGCACATGATCACGATGCCTAGGACCAGGAATACTGCCCGCAGCAGCACAGAAGGCGCGGGGAACAGCTTCGTCAGCAGTCCGAGGGAAAACTCGGCCACATATCCCAGCAGGAACAGATTGATAAAAGTGGCGATGCCGATCTTTGAACGGTCAAAGACCAGAGAGAAGATCAGAAATACCGCGCAGACGATCATGTAAAGTGTCCCGAAAGGTATCGGAATGACGGCGTCAAGACCGCTCATCATCGACTGGAATGGATCCACGCCGAAGGCCGCTCTCTTAAAAAGCCCGACAGAGAGACCGCAGATCAGTACGCCCGCGACACTCATCAGCAGCCGGCGGCGGAAGACAGGATCCGAGAACACAGACAGATGTTTATTCATAACAAGGCTCCTCTTCGATAGATGTCTTCAGCTTTCATCCGCAAAATGCAAACGGCAGAACGACGACAGAATAGCACATCAGGGGGGATTCGTCAATAGAAATGCATGTACGGTCGGACAGAAGCGTGCGCGGCCGGTCGGACAGGTTTCCGGCGGATATCGCTGTATGCTCTGCTTGACAGAAACGGCGAAATAAGGTATGTTCAGAACAGCATATAGAATCGGAGGAAAGAAACATGTCAGATTCCGGATTGCCGCGTATGATGACCGGAGCGGAGCTCGCTTCCATGCTGAAATCAAGTGTCAATTTCAAGAGTCTTGGAGGAATGCGTTCACCGGTCCTTACACTTCCCGGCAGCAAAAAGCAATGGTGGAGAGACTGTAAAGTCGGTATGTTCATTCACTGGGGACTGTATTCGATCGTGGGCCGCGGAGAGTGGGTGCGGTTCAACGAGCAGATTCCGGATGATGAATATGAGGCTTTGACGGAGCGTTTTGACGGCAGCGGCTGCGACATGAGAGAATGGGCTTCTCTCGCTAAGGACATGGGCGCGCGCTATATGGTCATGGTGGCCCGTCATCATGACGGTTTTTCGTTGTGGGACAGTCCCGGGAGCTACAAGGCGTTCACATCCATGAACAGCGCGGCGCACCGGGATTTTATCCGGGAGTATACGGACGCGTGTCATGAAGCCGGATTGTATACCGGTATTTACTATTCCAATATGGACTGGAGATTCCCGGGATATTTTGACCCGGAAGGGAAGCCGGAGAGCGCTCTGCGCATGAAACAGCAGGCTTATGATCAGGTCAGGGAGCTGTGCAGCCGTTACGGCAAGGTAGATATCCTGTGGTACGATGGATCATGGCTTGCACATAAAGGAAGCGACACCTCGGCTGCCTGGCTCTGGGAACCGGTAAAACTGAATACCATGGCCAGAAGCTATAATCCGGATATGCTCATCAATCCGAGGTCCGGCTGGGAAGGTGATTTCTACTGCGACGAGGGTTCTCATGAGGTCAAGGGGAGTATCATCCCGGTGCCGTGGGAGAAGAGTATGTGCATCTGTTCCGGGACGTCCTGGGGATGGATCCCGAATGATCCGCCGCTGTCGCTGGATAGGCTGATCACGATGCTCGTCAACGTCATAGCCAGGGACGGAAACCTGCTGCTGAATATCGGCCCGAGAGGCGATGGTTCCATCCCGGAAGAAGTGGCAGCCCGTGCCAGAGAATTCGGTGCATGGCTTAAGGAAAACGGGGAAGCTGTCTATGGTACCCGCGGCGGCCCGGTGCAGCCTGTTGATCGTGTTTTCGGCACCACGTACCATGATAATACAATCTATTTCCATATTCTGGACAGGGGAGCGTTCCAGGCTCTTGGTCCCGTCCGGATGCCGTTCGGAATGGCTGAGAACTCTGTTGAAAGTGTCAGCATTCATGGAATTCCGGTTGATTTTGCGCAGGAAGCTGACACATTGAGCTGGGAGTTCCCGCAAGGACTGCGTGAAGAAACCGATACGATCGTAACGGTCACGCTGTCCGCTCCGGTGCGTACGGCAGAC
Source organism: Bacillota bacterium (assembly GCA_017441925.1). Lineage (GTDB taxonomy): Bacteria > Bacillota > Clostridia > Lachnospirales > Bianqueaceae > RUG12817. The sequence goes on along the minus strand of JAFRUE010000007.1, from coordinate 776,242 downwards.
GATCCGGAAATCTACTTTACGGGGAAGGAATAAACCATGAAACAGATCACCGTCATCCGGGACGAAACAGGCAATAAACGTATACAGTTCGGCCTGGAGAGGATAAAAGACGTGCTGGAAAAAGCCGGCTATTCTGTTGAAATACGGACACTTGAGGAATATGCGGAGTATCGCGAATATCCCGGAGAAAAGGTTTTTGCCGGGATCCGCAGTCAGAGCGGTTTCCTGAACTGGCTGGAACAGGAGGAGCTGCTGCTGTATCATACAGAACCGCCTGCGGAAGAAGGTTTCTATCTCTCGACTATACCGCCGCATCTGACAGTAATCGCAGGGACCGATCCTACAGGCTGCCTGTACGGATGCCTTGAATGGATCAGCCGCTTCCGCAAAGCCGGAGAGGTCCCTGAGGAGCTCGCGTTTGCCGATCATCCTGTATTCAGACTCCGCGGTCCCGTGCTTGGCCTGCAGAAGACACATATCGAGCCGCCGCGCCGCACCTATGAATATCCGATCACACCGGACCGTTTCCCGTGGTTCTACGATAAAGAACAGTGGCTGGACTACCTCGAAATGATGCTGGAGAACCGCTGCAACGTACTGTATATCTGGAGCGGGCATCCTTTTGCGTCGCTGGTACGCGTACCGGAATATCCGGAAGCACTGGAAGTCACCGCAGAAGAACTGGAAATGAACCGGGAAGTTTTCCTCTGGCTGACGGAGGAATGCGACCGCCGCGGGATCTGGGTGGTCCTGAAATTCTACAATATCCATATTCCATACGAATTTGCGGTCTATCACGGCCTTGACCCGCATCAGACAAGCATTCATCCGCTGGTTGCCGATTATACTCGCAAATCCATCGCCGCATTTATCCGTTCCTATCCGCATATCGGGCTCATGGTCTGCCTCGGAGAAGCGCTGCGCGGGCTGGAAGCCAAGACTCGGTGGTTCATCGAGACGATCATTCCGGGTGTTAAAGACGGGATCCGGGAGGCCGGACTGACAGAAGAGCCTCCGCTGATCCTCCGCGGACACGACTGTGATCCGGTGGATGCCATGAACAGGGCGCTGCCGTTATATCACAACCTGTATACCATGTGGAAATACAACGGAGAAGGGCTGACGACCTATGAACCGAGGGGCAATTGGCAGAAGGAGCATCTGCAGCTCTCTGCACTCGGCGGCGCGCATATTCTGAACGTACACATTGTGGCGGATCTGGAACCTTTCCGCTATATGGCGCCCCGGTTCATCCAGCACTGCGTGCAGGCCGGCGCGTACCGGCTGGGAGGCAACAGCCTGCATCTGTATCCGTTGTTTTACTGGGATTGGCCGTATTCGGCCGACAAGACCGAACCCAGAACACTGCAGCTTGTACGGGACCGCTTATGGTATGATACATGGTTCCGGTATGCGTGGAATCCTTACCGTGACGAGGAAACGGAGCAGCTGTACTGGCGGGAGCGTCTGCAGGAAAAATATGGATGCAGTCCAGAAACAGCCGCTCTGTTCCTGGAGGCGGCGGAGGCAGCCGGACAGCTTGCTCCGCGGAGTCTGCGCAGGGTCGGTATCACGGAGGGAAACCGCCAGACCTGGAGCCTTGGTATGAGCATGAGCGAGCTGACAAACGTTGTCCGCTACCGGCCCAATCCCGAATTGTGGAATTCGGTGGGCGGACGCGGAGAGCAGCCCGATCTGTTTGCAGAGCGTGAACTCGGCCATATCCGACATCTCGGGGAAACGCCGCTCGATATGGCGGAAGAGACTGACCGGCTGGCGGCTAAAGCTTGGGCCGCCATACAGGAAGCAGAGAAGGGCATCCGTAATGATTCAGATGATTTCGAAGGCTGGAAGAACGATATCCGAGCTCTCTGCCTGATTACGGAATCCTATAACCGTAAGATCGAAGCAGCCTGTGAAGTGCTGAAATACAAGTATTCCATGGACGAGAACATGCGGGGAGATCTGCGGTTCCTGAAAAAAGCGGCTGCTTTTCTGGAGAAGAGTCTCGCGGCATACCGCGAAGTGACGGAACTCACGGATAAAACCTATCTCTATGCCCAGAGCATGATCACACCGCAGCGAAAGATCCCGTTCCCAAACGCTGAGATTTACGGACACTGGAGGGACTGCCTGCCGGAATACGAGAAAGAATACCGGAATCTCTGCCGGCACATCAGAGAAATGGAAAAGGGACAGTATCCGCAGGCATCTGCGGATGCGGATAATTACAGTCCGCTTATTCCGGCCGCTTTTACCCTCGAGCCGCAGGCAGGGCTTGAGACCTATACGATACAGAAAGGCGCGCAGGCGTTTGCCGGTGGTTCCGATAAGCGCATTGTCGAAATGATCCCGGAACTTGCCGGGCTTACCGGTATCCGTTTCTCACAGGAACAGGCGGTGAATCACGGCATCCGCTTCACGGTGAACCTTGAGGAGGACAGCCGGATCATTATCGGATATTTCCGGGAAAAGGCTGTACAGTGGCTGCAGGTCCCGGATCTCGAGACGAATACACATGCCGATGACAGAGGCGGACTTGAGCCGGTCTATAAGAACGGCATGAACGTGACAGGATGTCCTAAGGTCAATTTCCACATGCTTAGGTATGAGAAAGGCAGGCATGAGCTGGCATTCGATCAGGGAGCTTTCCTGGCGGCCGGCATAATCAAGGCGGATCAGCCGGTCACTCCCCGGAATGCGGAGATCCGTGATGAAGCTCTTGAGACTCTGGATTGGCTGTACGAGGACTGATCTTGACAGATAAAAGCGGCAGAGGTCCTCGATGACGGGGTCAAGGACGGAAGACTTTATAAAATAAGGCCTTTCGTCCTCTTTTTTTGCAAAAAAATCAACAAAATCTATTGCAAAATTATAGATTTATGATATAATGGGGGCGTATGGAGGCAAATTGCTATTATTTGGAGTCAAGTGAAGACAGTTTGGAGACGAAAGGCAGGTGAGACTCGTTGTTCTGCAATAAATACAATCATACGATTGACGATAAGGGACGTCTGATCATCCCTGTGGAGTACAGAGAAGAACTGGCAGGCGGAGGCAGCGATAACGGGTATCCTCGCCGTTTCTACATTACGACCAATCTGTGGGATCCGATGGGAGCACAGGAGCCTTGCCTGTATCTGTGGCCGGAAGATAATTACAGAATGCTGCGCGACAAGCTTGCGGGGATGAGTGAACAGGATCCGCAGGTCCGCCGCATGAAGAGAAAGTTTTTCTCCAGCACACAGAGTACGACGCTTGACAAACAGGGTCGTGTACTTATCATTCCCGAGCTGAAGGAATACGCGGGGATCGAGCACGATGTCAAGCTGATCGGAATGGACATGCGTATTGAGGTCTGGAACGCGGATGCTTGGAAGGCTTACCAGGCGGCAGATGAGGACGACGGGTCCCACTGGAGCGAAACGCTTGGGTCACTGGGCTTCTAAGGAACAGGGCATCTATAGAGTATAACGAGGCTGAGAACGTGGAATTCAGACATGTTTCTGTTCTGAGGGATGAATGCATCCGGAATCTGGAGATCCGTCCCGACGGTGTATACGTCGATGGGACACTTGGCGGCGCGGGACATGCCGCCGAGATCTGCAGAAGGCTGTCTCCGCAGGGCCGGTTCATTGGGATCGACCAGGACGAAGAGGCTGTTCAGGCCGGCAAAGAGCGTTTGGCCGGATTACCGAATGTCACGATCGTACGTGATAATTTCAGGAATTTCAAAAGCATTATAAGAGAACTCGGGATTCAGCAGGTGAACGGGGTCCTGTTGGATCTCGGGGTCTCGTCTAAACAGCTCGACGATCCGGAGCGGGGCTTTTCCTATATGCAGGATGCGCCGCTTGACATGAGGATGGACGAAAGAGCTGCTTTTTCCGCCTATAATGTTGTAAATGAATATAGCAAAGAGGAGCTGCGGCGTGTTCTGACCGAATACGGAGAAGAGCGCTGGGCTTCCAGGATCGCTGATTTTATCGCAGAAGCAAGGACGGCAAAACCGATCAAAACGACCGGGGAGCTGGTCCGGATCATCAAGAACGCGGTGCCTAAGGGCGCCCGCGAGGACGGGCCGCATCCCGCGAAGAGATCTTTTCAGGCGATCCGCATAGAGGTCAATCAGGAACTGACGATACTGGGACAGGCCCTGGACGATATGGCGAATCTGCTCGTTCCGGGCGGCAGGCTGTGCGTCATCACCTTCCATTCACTGGAGGACCGGATCGTAAAACAGACGTTCAAACGCCTGGAGAATCCGTGCACCTGTCCTAAGACCTTGCCGGTCTGTATCTGCGGCAAGAAACCTGTCATCCGTGTCATTACAAAGAAACCGATCGTCCCGACAGAAGAGGAACTTGCGGACAATCCCAGGTCGCGAAGCGCGAAGCTGCGTGTGGCCGAGGGCGTAAAGCATCCGTAAGATCATTATTACGATAAGAAAAGAGGTGGGCAGTATGGCTGAGAAATTCACGGCAACGGAAGGCAATCTCGCAAGAGACCTGAATGCTGCCTACTATTTCTATGAGCAGTCCGCTGCCGAACAGGCGCCGGACTGGCTGCCGGAAGAGCCGCAGATCGAGACTCCTGTAATCGAGGAGCCTGTCGTCTCACAAGTTCCGCAGACAGAAGTCCGTCCGATATCCTTCTTCGGGAAGGCCGCGGTGTTGGCGCTTTTCATCCTCTTTGGCTTTACACTGATGTATATGACGACAGACGCGAACCGTGTCTACGCCGCGCGTCAGAAATATGAGGACACCAGAGACAAGCTGGAGGAAGAGCGGAAGAAGACAGCGGTCCTGCAGGATAAGGCCGAGACGGTCCTGTCGATGTCCGATCTCTATAAGGATGCGGTAGAGCGTTATGGAATGCGGGAGGCACAGCCGGGCGAATATGTCGTTATCGGCCCGCTTGTCGATGTGTATACGGTGCAGACGATCCAGGAAGAAAGGAAAGACACCGAGATCCGCATCCACTGGTTCGGCAAATAATTGGAATCCGAAAGGGTCTGACGATCAGGCCCTTTTCTTTGAGGAGAGAGCGATATGACCAAAAGACAGAAAGAGAATTCATTCAGACTGAGACTTTTTGTTTTTACGCTTGTTATCGCCCTCTTTTTTGTTGCTGCGGTCGGACGGATCATCTATCTGCAGATCGTTCACGGAGAAGCTTACAGCGAAGCGATCAAGGGACAGATCGGCACGTCCGAGGACAGGGAGATCCAGTCGCTCAGGGGAACGATCTATGACCGCAACGGACAGGTCCTTGCGCAGAGCGAACATGTATACAACGTAATCATCGATCCGAAGGTCCTGCAGGACGCTTCACCGGTAGATCAGCAGTATACGATCAAGGAACTGACGGATATCCTGCGGATCAAGGACGATGCATTGCTTACAAAATATCTGGATCCGTCCTACAAGAACAGCCGTTACGAGCTTTTCTCGGCGGGACGGGGCGTATCGGAATCCATAAATGCTCTGATCGAACAGAGGATTTCCGAAGGCGTGATCAAGGGCGTCTGGATGGAAGAGATCCAGGAACGCCGTTATCCGGAGAAAGAGCTTGCCGCGCATGTAATCGGGTTTAACGAAGCTTACGGACTGGAATACTATTACAACGAAGAGTTATCGGGTACGTCCGGACGCCGCATGACCGTTCAGATGTCCGACGGGACATATTCGACGCAGGTCGTGGAGGCGATCAACGGCAAGAACCTGATCACCACGCTGGATCGTACGGTCCAGTATTATCTGGAAACGGCGCTTGCCGACGTCATGCAGGAGCAGAACTGCCGCAGGGCGTGGGGGATCCTGATGAATCCCAAGACCGGAGAGATCTATGCGATGGCCGGTTATCCGACGTTCGATCTGAACGACGTTGAGGACGTGATCGGACTGACGTCCAAGTATAAACCGGAAGAAGTCAGAGCCGAGTCTTTCCTGCCGGCTCTGTGGAATAACCCGGTCGTGAGCGAGACCTATGAACCCGGTTCGACATTCAAGCCGGTATTTGCTTCAGCGGCACTGGATTGCGGGGCGATCAGCGAGTATGACACTTTTGAATGCGGCGCGGTCTATCAATATTACGATATCGAGTTCAAGTGCGCCTTCTATATGGCTCACGGACTTGAAACGATCCGGGATATCATTCAGAATTCCTGCAACGTCGGTATGATCCAGGTCAGTGAGCAGATCACGACAGAAGAGTACTGCGCGTATCAGGATGCTTTCGGGATCGGCCGCAGGACAGGGATCGATCTGCCGGGAGAAGCTTCGGCAAAGACGCTGGTCTATGACAAGTATTCAATGGGTCCGGTTGAGCGTGCGACGGCGTCGTTCGGCCAGGGATTCAATCTGACGCCGATCCAGCTGATCACAGCTGTCTCTGCATGCGTCAATAACGGATATCTGGTACAGCCGCGGGTGGTTTCCGGGATCACGGATGCCGAAGGGAACCTCCTGGAGGATAAACCGGTGCAGATCGCGCGGCAGGTGATCTCTCAGGAGACTTCAAGCATCATCAGAGACGGTATGGAGGCTGTGGTCGAGAGCGAACCCGGTATCTGGGGCGAGCTGGAAGGCTATCATATCGGCGGCAAGACCGGTACCGCAGAGAAAGACTATGAAGATAAAAGATACGTGGTTTCCTTTGTCGGATTCGCTCCGATCGAGGATCCCGAGGTCGGATTACTGATCGTTCTGGATGAAGCGGATGAGGGTACAAGCGCGGTCGCGCAGAGAGTCGCGGCCAAGGTTTTCAAGAAAACGCTGCCGTACATGAATCTGTATCCGGAAGACTAACAGGAGGCATATATGAACTGGAAAGAAGTCATGAACGGAGTGAAGTATAAAGTGCTCGCGACAGGGACGGAAGCGGATATTACCTCGATCACATATGATTCGAGAAAAGCAGGCCCCGGCAGTGCTTTCGCGGCGGTCAAAGGGACCGCTTTTGACGGCCACGATTATGTTGCCAAAGCGGCAGAACAAGGAGCCGTGCTGGCGGTCGTTGAACATGAGCTGCCGTCTTATCCGGAAGGAATGATGGTGCTGCTGGTCGAGAGCACGCTGGAGGCCATGCCGGTCATGGCCGTCAATTTCTACGAGAAACCCTGTGAGTCGATGACAATGATCGGTGTGACAGGCACAAAGGGGAAAACGACGACTACAACGCTGATTTACCGTATCCTGCTTGCCGCCGGACAGAAAGCCGGCCTGATCGGCACGATCGAGAACCGGATCGGCGAGGATGTCTATCCGTCCCAGTATACGACGCCGCAGGCTTTTGACCTGGAAGAACTGCTTAAGCAGATGAAAGACGAAAACGTACAGGCTGCCGCGATGGAAGTTTCTTCGCATGCGCTGGCCCTGCACCGTGTCGACGGGATGAAATTCGAGATCGGCGTTTTCACGAATCTGTCCCTTGACCATCTGGATTTTCACAAAACAATGGAAGCCTATCTGCAGGCCAAGATTCAGCTGTTCAGAATGTGCCGTATGGGCCTGACCAATATGGACAGCCCGGAAGGACGGATCGTGCGGGAATGCGGATTCTGCAGGATGCGCGGATATGCCGTGGATACCGAGACTGATTATCAGGCCGTAAACCTCAAGATGGACGTGCATGGGATCCGTTATGACCTGAAGACACCGGACGGAAAATGCTTCCCGGTTTCTTATCCCGTGCCGGGACGTTTCAACGTCTATAATACGCTGGCAGCCGCTGCGGTCTGCCTGGAGCTCGGAATCGATCCGGAAGTGATCCGGAAGGAGCTTGCAAGGACCGACAGGTCTGTTCGGGGCAGGATGGAGATCCTGCATGGCCCCGACGGCATTGCTGCGATCGTTGATTATTCCCACGTTCCGGATGCGCTGCAGAATGTGCTGGAGACCATTAACGAATTCAAGACCAACCGCGTGATCACGGTCGTCGGATGCGGGGGAGACAGAGACAGGACCAAGAGACCCGTTATGGGACGGATCGCGGGACAGTACAGCGATTATGTGATCCTGACCTCCGACAATCCGCGCACGGAGGATCCGTTCGCGATCCTTGCGGAGATCGAACCCGGCACCAAAGAGACAGGCTGTCCGTATGAGGTCGTGGAGGACCGCCGTGAAGCGATCTCGAGAGCCATTAAACAGGCGCAGCCGGGCGATATTGTACTGGTTGCCGGTAAGGGACACGAGGACTATCAGATCATCGGCCGGACCAAGCATCATCTGGATGATGTGGAAGAAGTCCGTAAAGCTTTTGAGGAGAAAGAAAAATGATTCCGATCAAGGAGCAGGGGCTGCGTGAGGCAGTCGCCGGAGAATACCGGGGACATCTGAATGCACTGATTGCAAATGTTGTGATCGATTCTCGGAAAGTGACTGAAAATGCGCTTTTTGTCGCGATGAAAGGCGAGAACGTCGACAGTCACCGGTTCATCGCGCAGGCGTACGCGTCCGGAGCGGGCTGTGTTTTCGCGTCGCGTGAATTCGCTTCTTCCCATGAGATCGATGTTCCCGAGGGACGGATGCTCGTAATCTGTGAAGATCCGGTTCTGTCGATGGGAGATCTTGCCGCATGGTACCGCAGGCAGTTTCAGATCCCTGTCGTCGGTGTTACGGGAAGCGTCGGCAAGACTTCGACAAAGGACATGATCGCAGCAGCGCTTTCCGGAGGATTCAAAACGGCCAAGACACCTGCGAACCTGAACAACCAGTTCGGACTGCCGCTTACGGTATTCGGCCTTGAGGCGGATACGCAGGCAGCTGTGATCGAGATGGGCATGAATCATTTCGGCGAGATCCGGTATCTTGCGCATATCGCGAGACCGGACATCGGCGTGATCACGAATATCGGCGTTTCTCATATCGAGTTCCTGGGCTCGCAGCGGGGTATCCTGCAGGCCAAGACTGAGATGCTCGAAGAGATGGACAGTCATAATATGATGCTTTTCTGCGGGGACGATCCGCTGCTCGCGGAATACGCGGCATCCTGCAAGGTCCCGCACCTTATGTACGGCTTTGGTGAGGCGAATGACGTCCGCTGTACCGCGTCAAAACAGGACGGGGACATTTTGGAAGCGGAGATCCGTTACCTTGATGAGCCGGCCGTGACAGTGCGTGCAAACACGATCGGCAATCATATGGTCTATGCGATGCTTGCCGCCTATGCCGCCGGACGGTTGACCGGGCTTACGCCGGAGCAGATCCGGGAAGGCATTGCCGGTTATACCGCTACAGGCATGCGGATGGAAAGCATTACGACAGATCAGTACCGGATCATCGACGATTCCTACAATGCGAGCCCTGCTTCCATGAAGGCCGCGATCGACGTGATCTGCAAGGAGAAAGCCGCGGCAGGCCGCCGCGCGGTCGCGATCCTCGGCGATATGTTCGAGATGGGCTTCTATTCCGAGACCGGACACCGGGAGGTCGGTGCCTATGCCGCGGAGAAGGGCGTGGACCTGCTGCTTACGGCAGGCAGCGATTCCAGGTACATAGCGGAGGAAGCCGCCGCGCAGAACAAAGGGACAGAGATCCATTCCTACAAAACTTTGGAAGAATTAAAGGCGGACCTCTTTTCGCGGGTCCGTTCCGGTGATATAATACTGGTCAAGGCATCGCGCAGGATGGCTTTTGACACCCTGGTGCCGCTGCTTGAAAAAGGGCCGCAGACAGATGCGGTCGGAAAAGAGGAACCATAAAATGAATGTTATGCCGCTCATCGCGCTGCTGGCCGCGTTTGTTCTCCAGCTCATCCTGTGTCCTGTAGGGATCCCGATGCTGCACCGTCTGAAGATCGGGCAGTATATCCGTGAATTAGGACCGGAAGCGCACAAAAAGAAGACCGGTACGCCGACTATGGGCGGAATCATGATCCTGCTGTCTTTCCTGGCGGCGTCCCTGATCGCGGCGCCGCTTGACAAGCGCGTTTTCTCGGTCCTGCTGTTGGTCTTCATGCTTGGTATCGTCGGATTCCTGGATGATTTTCTGAAGCTGCGCCATAAGCAGAACGAAGGTCTTAAGGTCTGGCAGAAATGGATCCTGCAGTGCCTGGCGGTCGGGATCTTCCTGTTCATCACCAAGGATCAGCCGGTGACAGTACGTGTGCCTTTCACCGAGATCCGCTGGAATCTGGGCGCCTGGTATTATGTGATCATGTTCCTGTACATTCTCGGATTTACGAACGGGACCAATTTCACGGACGGACTGGACGGGCTGCTGTCCGGCGTCACCGTGGTCATTGCCGTATTCTTTGCTTTTGTCGGATTCCGTATGGGAGAGACCGCGCTTGTATCCGTCACGATGGCCATGATCGGCGCGCTTCTCGGATTCCTGCTGTTTAACGCGAATCCTGCGAAAGTCTTTATGGGTGATACCGGATCGCTTGCGATCGGCGGTTTCGTGAGCGCTATGGCGATTCTTCTGGATGATCCGATCATCCTTTTCCTTGTCGGCTTCATCTATGTCGCGGAGGTCGCGTCGGTCATCCTGCAGGTCGGATATTTCAAGCTGACACACGGCAAACGCATCTTCAAAATGGCGCCGATCCATCATCATTTTGAGCTTAGCGGCATGAAAGAGACACAGATCGTCGCGATGTTCATGATCGTGACGGCAGTCCTGTGCTTCATCGGAGTCTACGCATAATACGCATAAAGAGAGCATAAATAAGCCGCACGGCTTCCTTGCGGGAGCCGCGGCCGGTTCATACAATATCAGACCATATAATATCGGAGAAAGGAGGGACAGTATGACTGATGCGAGAATCATTAAGACCAGGATTTCCGTAAGGATCCGGAACTGGTTTGCCGGTTTCTTCCGGGATCTCCTGAATTTCGCTTCTGATCCGGAATACCGGCAGGATAAACAGGAATCCTGGGGCCTTCCGCACAGAAAAGAGACCAACTTCGTCTTCATCGCCTGTCTTGTCCTTCTGTGTGTCTTCGGTATGATCATGGTCACTTCGTCGAGTATCTACTCGGCATATAACGGCGGCGACAGTCTGTTTTATACAAGAAAGCAGGCGATCGCGCTTGCTGCCGGTCTGTTCGGAGCTCTTGCGGCTCTCTATTTCCCGCTCCGTGCGTATCAGACGCTGGCGCCGCTCGCCTATATCGGCGCGATCATACTGCAGATCGGTGTTCTTTTCCTCGGAGAAGAGATCAACGGATCACGCCGCTGGTACGATCTGGGCTTCTTCAGCTTCCAGCCGTCCGAATTCACCAAGATTGCGACGGCCATGTTCATGGCCTGGCTCGTGAACCGCTACAGAGACAGGATCACACATCCGGGAACATTCATGCAGATCATCGTGATCCTGCTGATCCCGACAGCTCTGATCCTGAAGGAAAACCTTTCTACGGCGGTCATTAATTTCTCGATCGGTCTGATGATCCTGTACGCCGGTGGAGCGAAGATCCGCCACATTGTTGCTCTTGTCGCTTTCGGCGGTCTGGCCGTGACGTTCATACTGGTCCTGCCGCTGATCATACAGATCAATCAGGCACCGCGCTTCCTGCAGCCGATCCTGAATGAATTCTATTACAGAACACTGCGTATACAGGCCTGGCTCGATCCGTTCAAGTATTCGGACAATATCGGTTATCAGACCGTACAGTCTCTGTACGCGATCGCGTCCGGCGGATTCTTCGGCAAAGGACTCGGCAAGAGCATCCAGAAGCTCGGCTACATCCCGGAAGCTCATAATGACATCATTTTTTCCGTCATCTGTGAAGAACTTGGAATTCTCGGAGCACTCGTCGTAATACTGCTTTTCGTCGGACTGATCGTAAACGGGATCAGGATCGCGTCCTATGCGCCAAACTTTTTCACCCGCTGTCTGGCGTCCGGCCTGATCGCGCAGGTTGCAGTGCAGGCGATCATCAACATTGCGGTTAATGTGAATCTGATACCGGTCACCGGTGTTACGCTGCCGTTCATCAGCTACGGCGGTTCATCATTGGTTTTCCTGCTCGTCTCCATGGGGATATTGCTGAACATATCCCGTTATTCCGTGGCGACGGCCAAACAGTAGAAAGGAGGCGAGAAGATGCCAGGACAGATCCGACTGGATCAGCAGTACCGTTTTAACGCCGCAGGAAAGCGCCGCCGCAGATGGCTGATCATCCTGTGTGTCATCGCGCTCCTTCTGATCCTGAGTTCGCTCCTGTTCCGTATCCAGAAGATCGAAGTCAACGGATGCGAGACGGTTTCGGAAGAAGAACTGCTCGAGAGTCTCGGTGTGAAACCCGGGATGAACAGTATCCGCTTCCTGATCGCAAAATCAATCCAGAAGCCCGTGATCTCTCCCCGGATCGAGACACTGGATATTTATATGGACTGGCCGGGGACACTTGTGATCGACGTAAAAGAACGTACGGTCATCGGATATGTCGAATACATGGGGACGTATCTCTGCATCGATGAAGCAGGATATGTCGTGGATTCGACGCATTATCTGACGGACGAAATGCCGGTCGTGCAGGGCGTGGAGATCCGTAATTTCCGCCTTGGCGAGCCGCTGAATACAGCCAGCGCTTCAGTCTCCCAGACTGTTATGGAGATCTGCGCAGCACTGCGTAAATACGGGATCTCATCACAGATCGTTTCCATGGATCTGGCCAGGATCTCGGATATCCGCCTGTATACGGGGAGACTTGAGATCCGTTTCGGCGAGGATTATGATATCGACAGGAAGGCGCAGGCGCTTGCCGCGATCCTGGAAAAAACACCGGACGCGGAGGGAATCCTGCATCTGGAAGACATCGATGGACAGATCTATCTGGAGAAGAACGTCTGAGTCATATTTGTTACAGCGATTGTAAAAATTTTAAAAACTTTGAAATGTACTATTGATTTCTGTTCATAAAACAGGTATGATAATGGTACTAGTTTTTGTCGAAGGAGGAAGTTGAATTGGATTTCGAATGGACAGAAGACCTGACTGAGAATAAGGCTAAGATAAAGGTAGTTGGAGTCGGCGGAGGCGGTAATAACGCGGTAGACCGTATGATAAATGACGGACTGCAAGGCGCTGACTTTCTTATTGTAAATACGGACGCGCAGGTCCTGCGTCTGGGAACCGCTGAGAACAAGCTTCTCATCGGACAGAAGCTGACCCGCGGACTGGGTGCCGGCGGCAACCCCGAGATCGGCGCACAGGCTGCCGAGGAGAGCGAAGAGGAGATCAAGGACGCGCTGAGCGGAGCCGATATGGTATTCGTAACAGCCGGCATGGGCGGCGGCACCGGTACTGGAGCTGCTCCTGTTGTCGCGCGTATCGCCCGTGAGATGGGTATTCTGACGGTCGGTGTCGTAACAAAGCCGTTCCTTTTCGAAGGCGCGCGCAAGATGCGTACCGCAGAGGCAGGCATCATGAAACTGCGTGACGGAGTCGACACACTGATCTGCATCTCCAACGACAAGCTGCTCCAGATCGCAGACAAGAGGACCACGATCCAGGATGCCTTCCGTCTGGCCGACAGCATTCTGCGTCAGGGCGTACAGGGCGTTTCCGATCTGATCTACCGTCCCGGTATCATCAACGTCGACTTCAACGACGTTAAGACGATCATGCAGAACAAGGGCGTTGCTCACATGGGCATCGGCCGCGCAAAGGGTGAAGACAAGGCGCATAAGGCAGCCGAGATGGCTATCAGCTCACCGCTGATGGATACCACGATCGACGGAGCCAAGGGCGTTCTGATCAACATCTGCGGTGGACCGGATATGACCATGTACGATGCGGTCGAGATCCCGAACATGATCACTTCTCATGTCGATCCGGACGCAGAGGTCATCTACGGAACATCTGTTGACGAGAATCTGCAGGACGAGATCATCGTTACGGTTATCGCTACGGACTTCGGCGAGCAGACACCGACATTCAATCCTGTCCCCAAGATTAACGTTAAGGACAATGATGTAGCCAAGGATCTGTCCGAGCTTGATCCCGCTGCTCCCAAGACGGAAGCCAAGACCGCTCCCAACGTAGGATCCAGTTTCAATACCGCGAGCAGCAGCTATCAGGGAAATTCTGGATACGGCCAGCCGCAGCAGAAGCGCAGCGACAATGATTATCCGGTGGATATTCCGGTGTTCCTGCGTAAGGGCCGTCATTGATTTTTGACTGAGTTAGTTAACGAAATATAAGAGCCCTTCTCCTGCAAAAACAGTTGCTTGCGCAAAGGGTTTTTGCAGGAGAGGGGCTCTTTATATTCCTTGTTACCGATCAGTCAAAAATCAATGACAAAGGCCTGAGTGCGAATCCGGGCAGGAGGGTATCGTCGGTTTTGCATGCCGGGATGCCGCTGATCTGTAAATCAGAATATACATAGATAATAAACACTTGTCTCTCTCAAAAACTTTTTGCGCAAGCAACTGTTTTTGAGAGAGACAGGATCTTATTTATGATTTATAGTCTGCCGTCATTCACAGATCAGCAGCTCAAATATCCAATGCAAGCAGATTCCCAAGCGGAATCGTAAATCCAAGTGTCTCATACATCGGAACATCGCAGTCTGCACAGCCGACGGTCAGGGAAGAGACGCCGCTTTCGCGGTATGCGAACTGAACCAGCTGGCGTGCGATACCTTGATGACGGTATCCGGGTAGGATATAGAAGTCTTCAAAAACGCCGCTCGGATGGTAATTGAATGTCGAGAAGCCGATGGTGACGGAACAGCAGCCGATCAGCCGGTTTTCCTCCCAGGCACCGTAGAAGGTGATTTTGTTATCGGCCATAGCCTTTGCCAGGGAAGTCTTATCTTCGGCACAGGGCTCATCTTCGCCGATCTCGGCCTTATAGCATTTCTGCAGATCCCATAAAGCATTGATCTGAGAAGCATTTATGATGTGATATTCCATGATCGTCTCCGCATAAAGCTATAGGATATATGATCTGTCACTGAAGCGCCTGACGATGCGTTTGCCGTTATCTGTGATCGCGAGCTGAGACACTCCGCCGACGAAACCGGAGAAATCATGGCTGTTCAGTGCGTCGGCTTCGAATCCAAGAAACATCGCTTGAAAAACGCCCAGCAGATCTCCGTGTGAGACGAGGATGATATTCTCGATGTTTTCTGTCATGATCTGGCTGAAGAAAGGCTTCAGGCGGTTCCATTCGTCGCGGCGGCTCTCCGCATCTGGGAAAAGCCTGTCATCGATGGTCTTTTCGTCGCATTTGAGATTCTCACGAAGCCATTGTACGGATCTGCCGCAGCATCTTCCGAGGTTGCGTTCGCGAAGCTCAGGTCTGATGACCGGTGTTGTCCCAAGATGGGCAGCAATAAGATCGGCCGTCTGTCTGGCGCGTTTGAGATCTGAAGTATAAAGGATCAGAGGCTTACCACCCAGCTCCTCCTGCAGTTTTCTGCCGATGCGGTCCGCCTGCTGTCTGCCGAGCTCTGTCAGATCCCAGTCCGTCCACGATCCGACCATTCCGTTGATGTGATGTACAGACTGCGTATGCTGGACCGTATAGATCGTTTTCACCGTTATTGCCTCCGTTTTTCCATTTTGACAACGCCGTGTCCGTCAGGCTCGGACAGACCGTCAACGAATTCATATCCTAACTGCCTGTAAAATCCGACGGCAGTAGTGGAGGATGCGAGCGTTATACGCTCGGCGCACAGGGAGTATTCGTCTTTTTCAAGGGCTTCGACGATCAGCTTACCGATGCCTTGCCCCTGATATTCCGGCAGAACAAAGACCGACAGCAGATAGCTCTCATCCGTGCAGCCGTGATACCTTGTTACACCGCCGCATCCGATGATCCTACAGCGGTCAAGAGCGGCATAAAAATGTGTATCTTTTGCGTGCCCGGTAAAAAACTCGGGAGAATAACCTTGTATGATCCTATCGATGTATTCCAGAGAATAGTCTTTCCGGCTGCTGATCCTCATTGTATCGGCAATCAACTGCGAAAAAGCAGTCTCGTTCCCGGCCGTGTACGGACGAATCAGAATATCACTTTCCATATATAAATCACCTGCAGAAACAGAATAACAAAACAAGTATATCATACAAAGCTGTCCCAGACAACGAATACAGATAAATCCGACAGAAATCCTCTGTGGACACAAAAAGCCCATACCGCAGCCATTTCGTCAGTTCCGTAAAGGTAGCATATAAAATTCCCTCCGCAAAACTTTTTGCGCCAGCAACTGTTTTGCGGAGGGGATTATTATATGCTTTATCTTACTGGAACTGCGAATTATACAGCTGATGGTAGAAACCCTTCTGCCGGATCAGTTCGGAATGCGTTCCCTGTTCGATTACGTTGCCGTTCCGCATGACAAGGATCAGGTCGGCATTGCGGATCGTGGACAGGCGGTGCGCGATGACAAAACAGGTCTTGCCTTTCATCAGCTGCTGCATGGCGTCCTGAATCTGGATCTCGGTACGGGTGTCGACGTTGGAAGTCGCTTCGTCGAGGATCAAGATCCGCGCATTCAGCAGGAAGGCTCGTGCGATTGTGAGGAGCTGTTTCTGTCCCTTGGAGATATTGACCCCGTCGCCGTTGATCATCGTATTGTATCCGTCCGGCAGCCGGCGGATGAAATTGTGGATGTGAGCGGCTCTGGCAGCTGCCGTGACTTCTTCCATCGTAGCGCCTTCCCGGCCGTAGGCGATGTTTTCAAAGATCGTACCGTCAAAGAGCCAGGTGTCCTGCAGGACCATCGCGAACTGGCGACGCAGGCCGGAACGGGTGATTTCGCGGATCTCCGTCCCGTCCATCTCGATCCGTCCCGAATCGATGTCGTAAAAACGCATCAGGAGGTTTACGATCGTGGTCTTGCCGGCACCGGTCGGTCCGACGATCGCGATGACCTGACCGGGCTTCGCGTGCATGCTGAAATCATGAATGACCGGGATCTCCGGCAGATACCGGAAATCTACGTCTTCCAGACGTACGTCGCCTTCGATCGTGCCCGGATCTTTTGCACCGGGAGCATCAGCTGTTTCTTCCTCTTCATCCAGAAGGGTGAAGACACGCTCGGCCGCGGCAAGAGCAGACTGCAGCTCACCGATGATGTTGGCGATCTCGTTGATCGGGCCGCTGAATTTGCGGGAATACTGGACGAAAGAACCGATATTCCCCATCGTCAGGATTCCGCCCATGTAAAGGCCTGCGCCAAAGACGGTGACGAGCGTCAGGGACAGATTGTTGATGAAAGTTACGGTCGGACCCATGACGGCCGCGTTGTATTCGGCATTGTAGTAAGCGTCCGCACCGGCCTGATTGATTGTATCGAAACGTTTTGTGATCTTCTTCTCCCGGGCATAGGCACGGATGGTCTTCTGTCCCGTGATCATCTCTTCGATATAGCCGTTCATCTCGCCGAGGCGCTGTGAACGGATCACGTAGAGGGGACGGAGCTTGGCCGCCGTGTGTTTCGTGTAGAGGATCGAGAGCGGGATCGTGATGAGCATGACCAGGACCAGATACGGCGAGATCACGACCATCATCACGAAAGATCCGACGATCGTGATGATACTGGAGAAGATCTGGACCAGATCCGTCGACAGTGAAACGTTGATTGTATCGATATCGTAGGACATACGGCTCAAAATGTCGCCCGTCAGCTGTTTGTCGAAGTAGCTGACCGGGAGCCGCATCAGTTTGTCAAAGACATCTTTTCGCATCCTTCCGACGATCCGCTGCGTGATATACATCATCAGGACGGAAAGGGTGTAGGAGAGCAGAGCGGAAGCGATGTAGAAAATGATCATCAGCGTCGCGTAGTGGAAGACTTTGGGGAAATCCACACGGCCTTTGCCAAGCTCCAGCGCGTCGATCGCATAACCGGAGAGGAGAGGGCCGACGAGTGCGAACAGGTTGCTTGCAAGGCTGACGATGATCGCGAGGAGGAACAGGTATTTATACTGCCAGATATAACCGCCGAGACGGTGAAGCGTATACTTAGCGTTCTTCGCGTGTCCGCCTCCGGCGCCGAATGTCTTGGGACCTCTTGCAGGCTGTGGCATTTTGTTTCCTCCTTTCCTTATTCGATCTGCATCTGGGACTCATGAATCTCGCGGTAGATCGCGCAGGATTCCATAAGGTCCTCATGCTTGCCGTAACCGACACAGGCACCGTCTTCCAGGACCAGAATATGGTCGCAGTGATAGATGGAGCTGATACGCTGGGCGATAATGATCTCGGTCGTGCCGGCGTAATGGCTGCGCAGAGCCTGTCTGAGGTCTGCATCGGTCTTGTAGTCCAGAGCGCTTGACGAATCGTCAAGGATCAGGATCTCGGGTTTGCCGGCAAGAGAACGCGCGATCAGGAGACGCTGCTTCTGACCGCCGGAGAGGTTGGCGCCTTTCGCGTCGACCTGGCTATCAAAATCCTTAGGCATCTGCTCGATGAAGCCGAGCGCCTGAGCGTCTTCGGCTGCCTGACGGATCTCTACGGGCGTGATGTCGCGGCTGAAAGCGATATTGTTGGCGACGGTATCCGCAAACAGGATGTCGTTCTGGAATACGACGCCGAAACGGCTTCTGAGCTCTGGAAGTTCGAAGCTCCGGACGTCGCGTCCGTCGATCAGGATCTGCCCGGATTCCAGATCATAGAAACGCATCAGCAGATTGATGACGGTCGTTTTACCAGCACCGGTCGAACCGATAATACCGAGAGTTTCGCCTTTTTTCAGGGAGAAGGAAATGTGGGACAGACAGTCCGGAACATCTTCGTACGGTTTATGCGGATGATAGTTGAAGGTAACGTCGCGGAACTCGATATGATAAGGCGTCTCCACTGCGGGAATGTCCATCCTGGGCTGATCGAACGGAGTATTGAGCACCTCGCGCACGCGGGCGGAGGAGGCGCTGGTCTTGGAAATATCGATGAACAGACGGTTAAAGGACATGACCGCGTTCAGGATCATTGTAAAGTACTGCAGGAAAGCCATGACTGTACCGACCTGTGTATAGCCGTCATTGATCCGGTAGGCGCCGACAACGATCATCACGGTCAGGGCACTGTTCAGGACCATATTCATCATCGGATTCATCGCACCCATCGTGCGGCCGGCGCGGAAATCCTGCGAGCAGACGTCCTGATTGACCTGTTCAAAACGGGTGCGCTCGTATTCGTTCTTGGAAAGAGCCTTGATGACGCGGACGCCGGTGACGTTCTCACGGACGACACGGACCATGGAGTCGACTTTCTTCTGCAATGCCGCGTACATCGGGATGCCTTTGCGGGAGATCAGGATGATGCCGATCGCGATGATGGGCATGCAGATCAGGAGGATCATGGTCAGGCGCGGCTCCATCGTAAAGGTGATGATGATGCCGCCGAAAAGGATGATCGGCGCGCGTACGCCAAGACGCTGGATACGGCCGATCGTGCCGTGGATGTTGTAGGTATCCGTCGTCATACGGGAGATCAGGGACGCGATGCTGAAGCGGTCGAGATCCGTCCCGGACAGAAGCTGGATACGTGCGAACAGATCATGACGGATCTGGATGATCGTATCATGACCGACCTTTGAAGCCATGCGGTTCGCGACTACATTAAAGATCCGGGCGCCGGCGGCCAGGAGAAGCATGATCACGCCCCACCTTGCCAGAATACGGTAATCCTTAAGCGGAATGACTTCGTTTACAATATGCGCGAGGACCCAGGGAAGCCCCAGATCCATGAACGTTCCGAGGACCTTTACAAAAAGGCCGAGGATCATACGGGGGATATAAGGCTTGAGATATCCGGTAATCGTTTTCATAAGCGGTATCTGCCCTTCTTTCATAAGATATCTTACTAATTATAACAGATATGATGCGGGAAGGCAAGCCTGATTCGGGAAAAGTTATGAATAACCCGGATTTGTCACAATACTTGACGGACAGGCGATCCTCTAGTATAATATTGTAAGATTATATCGTGAAATCTGGTTAACGGAGGGGATTAAGATGCTCGCGGAATCGCTAAAAACATTGCTGAGTGCCCTGCAGGCGCAGCCTGTATGGCTTTTTCTACTGATTCTGCTCGCTGCGTCGCTGATTTATACGTGCTGCGGCTACCGCTTCCTGCGGTTCTTTACAGCGGCAGGGCTTTTTGTCCTCGGCTTGCTCGGAGGGATCTATCTGCTGCGGGATACGGGCTGGAAGCCTGTGACGGTACTTGTAATTTCAGCCGCCATCGGAGTGCTGTTGGCGGCATTGTCGGTCATATCGGTCCGCATCGGACTGTTCCTGCTGTCGGGACTGTCGACATACACGGTGCTGGTTCAGGTGCTTGGTACGTTCCTGAAACCGGAGCAGCACAGCCTTGCTATGGTGATCTCCGTTGCAGCAGGGATCTTTGTCGCCTTCCTGATTCAGGCCGCGAATAAAGGTTTTACCATTATCACGATGTCTCTTGGCGGGGGAGTATTGACTGCACATCTCCTCCTGTACGGAATGATCTATCAGCTGCAGACGCCTCCCAAGTGGCTGGTATGGATGATCGCGCTTTTCTTCTTCGGACTGGGCGTTTATATGCAGTCGATGGTGACGTCCAAGAAGATCACGCATGTCCTGCCGTCCTGGCGCAAAGTGCCTGTACAGCAGGATTCATCTTCAGAGTAACAATTTGAAGGGACAGACAGGAAATATATGAGCAATAATATAGATAAAAGCAAGAAGAAAGATAAGAAGAGTGTCATTCTGCTGATCCTGATCCTGATTTTCGCGGCAGTCTTTGTCTATTCGGGAATCCGGCTCGGCAAGATCCTGTACAATTACGCGCATAACGCAAAAGTACAGCGGGAAGTCAAGGATATGTTCTTCACAGATGCCTCGGATACGGCAGATGAGCCCGGGGAGACGGAGGAGAGCTCCAAGGTCATTACCGATGAGAATCTGCCTGTAAATAACGAAGGCGCAGGAGGCGTACGTAAGCCGAAACTGCCGCATTACGATTTTACCAAGCTGCTCGAGCTGAATCCGGACGTTCAGGGATGGCTCCTGATCCCGGTGGCGGAGGTCAATCATCCGGTCGTTCAGTCCTACAACAACGACGTATATCTGCACATGAATATCTACGGTGATATTGAATACGCCGGCACGATGTTCATGGACTGGCGCAGTGAATGGGGCGAGAGCCGGAACTGCGTGATCTACGGTCACAGTATGGCGGACGGGTCCATGATGGGCAAGCTCCGCAGACTGCTGAGTCAGGAGAATGCTGATCAGAACCCGGTCTTCTGGTATATCATGCCGGACGCGGTCTACGAATGCCAGATCTTTTCGACGTACCGTACAACGGTTTTTGAGGATTATCTGCGACTGGATTTTGAAAGCGACGAGGATTTCCTGAACTATGTTGAAGAGATGCGGTCATTGTCAGAAGCTGTTTTCCCGGACGTGGAGATCACGGCGGAGGATAAGATCCTGACACTCTCGACCTGCAACTATTCGGAGAATTATGAGACAGGCCGGCAGGCTCTTTATGCCAAGATTGTTAAAGTAGAATAAATGCCGCGTAAGAGCTGTGGTATGCATGCAGATGTGCGTCACAGCTCTTACTTCATAAGAACATAAAAAACGAGCAGCTCCAGGCTGCCCGTTTCATAAGAAGTATTCGGTCTGCAGAAGTTATTCGGCTGCTTCTTCTGCCGGAAGTTCGGAAGTGCAGTGCGGGCAGCGGGTAGCGTTGATGTCGATCTCGGTCTTGCAGAACGGGCAGACCTTGGTCGTCGGTGCCGCGGGCGCCTCTTCCTTCTTGGTGGCAGCTCTCATCTTGTTGATTCCCTTAACCAGGAAGAATACGACAAGCGCAAGGATAAGGAAGTTGATGATAGCCGTGATGAAGCTTCCGTAAGCGATAACAGCGGTTCCGGCCTCCTGAGCCTCGGCAAGCGTAGCGTACTTGGATCCGTCAAGCGCTACGAACATGTTCTCAAAATCGATCTTGCCGGTGAACAGGCTGATGACAGGCATAATGATGTTGTTGACGAAGGAAGTAACGAGACCGTTAAAAGCTCCGCCGACGATAACGCCGACTGCCAGATCCATCATGTTGCCGCGGAGAACGAATTCCTTGAATTCTTTTCTCATTCCCATTTTAGTTTTTCCTCCTTTTGGTCTACACCAAAGTTTTGATTATTATATCATTGATTCAATAAAAAAGCAAGTACGGAAAGGGTACAAGATGTTTTTCACAACAGATCTGCATATACACAGTGATTATCCGGCACAGGCGGACCGGCTGAGTGTCATGAGGGAGTGCGCTGCCGCGGCTAGAAAGAACGGACTTGAGACGATCGGTTTCTCGGAACATTACTGGAACAGGGCTTTTCCGGGAAAAGGCCGGTATTATGAGGACCGTGGCCCGGAGACACTGCGGGAGATCCGGGAGGCTGTCCGGATGCTGCAGGAGGAGACTTCTTTGAAAATCCTGACAGGCTGCGAGTCCGAATACGGTATGGACGGGACGATCCCGCTGACAGAGGAAGATCTGTCCCTGCTGGATTACGTCGTCGTACCGCATTCGCACCTGAATTATATCGGCGTGACGGCCCCGCACGATTATACGGATCACTGGAAAGAATGCGCAGAATATATGGTGCAGACATTCCGCGGCGTGACCAGTCATCCTCTCGCGGACAGGATCACCGTCCTCGCGCATCCTTTTGAACCCGTTGGATACGGAGAACATCAGAATGAGATCCTGCGGTGGATACCTGACACGCAGTTCCGTGAATGTGTCCGGGAGGCGCGGGATAAGGGGATAGCGCTTGAGATCAATTCCCTTACCGTGCACGGATTCTCGCCGGAAGAGCTTGTCCGCAGCGAGTGGGTGAGATTCTATACGATCGCTCGGGAAGAGGGATGCACATTTGTTTACGGATCCGACCTGCATGGAACGGCGCAGTTCGCCTACAAGAAACTTGCGGAAACTGTCGCCGGCGAGGCGGGGATCACGGATGAAATGATGCTTCAGATATGAAGCCGGGAAGGATGTTTCAATGATTCTGATTATCGCGGATGATTTTACAGGTGCGCTCGATACAAGCTGCTGCTTTGCAAAATACGGCTTCCGGACATGGCTGCTGCCGGCCGCTCTTGATGCGGTTATGCAGGATATCGATCCGGAGGTCCTGGTCTTCGCGTCCGGATCGCGGCATATGCTGCCGGGAGAGGCTTATGAGACGACAGCCCGTATCATTGAGCAGTGGAAAGACCGGGCCGGATGCATTTTCCTGAAGACGGATTCCGCATGGCGCGGCAATATCTCGGCAGCGGCCGCGGCGGCGGTCCGTACCACCGGGCAGACATTGCACGCGATGCCGGCCTATCCGCAGATCGGGAGGATGCTTAAGGACGGCACAGTCTATATCGGAGAAAAGCTGCTGGAACAGTCAGTCTTTGCAAAGGATCCGCGTTCGCCGATGCGGGTCTCAAGCGGGACGGATCTGCTGCGGATGGATTATCCGCTGCGGGTGCGGAAAGTTCCGGAAGGCGCATGGTCAGAGGCTTCTGACGGCCTGGATGAAGGATTACCCGAGGTCTTCCTTTATGACTGTTCAACAGAGGGATCCATGGAGAGCAGGGCCCGTGAGATAATACGGAAAGACTATCGCCTGATCAGCGGGTGCGCGGGACTGGGAAATGTTTACGCAAAGCTGCTGGCGGAGGCGGACGGAAGATCCGACAGCACAGAAGATACAGGCAAAACCGAAGTACAGGGTGGTTTCCTGATTTTCAGCGGGAGCGCGAATCCGATAACATTTGAGCAGCTTGCGGATCGCGGAGAAATCCCGCTCTTCCGGCTGGATGAGGCAGAGGCGGCTCTGTCTGTTCTGCGTTCCGGAGGGACCGCGATCGTAGCGGCGGCCGAACGGGAAGAAGAAGTACAGAGAAATGTACCGGCTTCTTATCACGAAGAACTGATGGAACGGATGACACAGACCGCCGTGAAACTGATCCGTGGATCAGGATGCCGGGATCTGGCCGTTTTCGGCGGAGACACTTTGGAAGGGATCCTGGCAGCACTTGGCTGGAGACAGATCCGGGTGACCGGTCAGATCGAGGACGGAGTTTCGGTGTGCCTGGCGGACACGGTTTGCGGCAGGCTGCGGATCTTTGCAAAATCCGGCGGCCTTGGCAGCCGGCAGGTGATTCATAAGATGGAGGAGTACAGATGATCGGAGATTATACAAATCTGACAGGTACCAGAATGGTCTATATCAGGCCGGTGACGTTTAAGATGGGCGGCGGGGACATCGTAAAATGTCCTGACGGACTGCCGGTTCATAACGTTACGATCAGCAAAGGTTACTGGATCGCGGAAGAACCCGTACGGTATGCGGATTTTGCAGAATTCTGGCGGGATATGCATACCGGAAACGAAGCTGAAGATCCGGACGTTACGGATTACCGGGGTTACGTGCTCGGAGTCAGCTGGCATGAAGCCGCCGCATATTGCGAATGGCTTTCCGTCAAAGAAAACCTCCCGTACAGGCTGCCGACAGAGGCAGAATGGGAATATGCCGCGCGTCATAGCGGTGAACTGAATCTGGACCGTATATGCGATGCACATATCCGTGAATGGTGCTATGACTGGTTTGCTCCGTATACGCATCAGGACGCGGCAGATCCGGCCGGACCCGTCTCCGGTGACTGGAAATGCGTCCGCGGCGGTTATCTTGACAATCCGGCACGTTATAATGAAGAACCTCTGGAGCTCTGGATGCGCTGTGCGCTGCCGCCGTCCTATCGTCATTACCGCGAAGACAAGAACAATCCGTTCGGACGGCATCCAATCGGTTTCCGCATTGTGCGGGGAGAATCCGTGAAGCCGGAAGGCGAACAGGTTCTGTCTCTGATTACGGTCGGTGTCCGTCAGGATCAGGAAGATTTTATCAAAGCCGCGCCGGATGCCTCGAAGCCATATTACCGCAAGCGGCAGCTTTTCACGATCCCGCCGGATAATACGGCTGTTCCGGAATCCATCGCAGCGGGCTTTCCTGCGGGATTCCGTCACCATCACCACAGTCCGGGCTTTACCGTCTGCCCGAACGGTGATCTGCTGCTCTCGGTTTATTCGACATTCCATGAATATGACGCGGAATCCGGTCTTGTTGCTGTCCGGATGCGTAAGGGCAGGGACGGATGGGATCTGCCGGATCTTTTCCTGAATCCGGTCGGTGTGAATGATCACGCGCCGCTTCTTTATACGGATACGGACGGGACAGTTTACCAGTTCTGGGGATGGCAGCAGCTGCCGGATTCATTCCCGTTCCAGTTCAAAAAGTCAACGGACAACGGCGTGACATGGAGTGATACACAGTTCCCGCTGTTCACAAATAAAGCGGAATACGTCGTGCGTCAGCCGGTCAATACCTGTGTCCATGCGCAGGACGGGACATTCTATCTCGTCTGTGACAGTTCTCTCGAAGCGTCCTCCGTCCTCTGGCGATCCAAAGACGGCCTGAAAACCTGGGAGAATCCCGTCGGACGGACGGCGGGGCGTCATACCACGGCAGTCGAGCTGAAGGACGGTTCGATCCTTTGTCTCGGCGGAAAGAATTCCGATATAGACGGATACATGCCGCAGGCGGTGACGCGTGACGGAGGGGACAGTTACGAAATCACGAAATCGCCTTTCACGGCATTGAATTCCGGCCAGCGGCCCTGTGTGCTGCGGCTTGCTTCCGGACGGCTCGTAATGTGCGGCGATTATCAGGACAAACTCGGCCGCAGACCTGCCGGCAGTACGGACAGGGACTGCTACGCGGCATGGTCGGACGATGAGGGACAGAACTGGCATTTCAAAAAACTGTGGGGGACACAGCCGCGCAAGGACAATCCGGGGCTTTTTGACGGTTCGGATACTCTTGGATACTGCGTTCTGCGTCAGAGTCCGGACGGCATGATCCATCTGGTCGCGACGAATGTACAGCCTCTGCTGCATTTTGAGTTCAATGAAGCCTGGCTGCTTGCGCCGGAGTCTGAAGAACCGGCAGAAGAGGAACTCATGAGCGGCTGTGCTGCCGGTTATCCGGACGGAGTGCAGGAATATAAAGAGTATTTCGAGGACGGTTCGCTGCGGCTTGTATATCACGGAGGCATCGCTGACGACGGCAGGTTCCTGCTCGAGGGAGAAGAGACCGAGTATGATACAGCCGGCCGTGTACGGGCTGTTTCTCATTATCATCTCGGCAAACGTCAGGGCGAGAGCAAGGTCTGGAATCTGGACGGCTTCCCGCGGCTTTCGATCCTTTCGGAAGCGGATCCGGAAACGCATGTGCTGACGACGTATTATCCGGGGACGGATCAGATCCATACAGTCTGTCCGTTTGCCGGCAGAACCGCAGAAGGAGAAGCACTGGAGTATGCTCCGGACGGAAAACTTCTGCACAGGACTTTTTTCCACGAGGGACGGATCGTAATCGACCGGCTTCCGCTGGAATAATTATCTGCGATATTGATTAGACAGAAAGGGACAGTATATGAAAACGATTTATCTGGCAGGAGGATGTTTCTGGGGGACAGAGCGGGTTTTCAAATCTCTGCGCGGCGTTGCGGAGACGACTGTCGGCTACGCGAACGGACATACTGCAAATCCGACTTATAAAGAGGTCTGCACGGATACGACGGGACATCGTGAGACCGTTAAGGTAGAATACGACCCGGAAGCGATTGCTCTCTCGACGATTCTTAAGGCTTATTTCCTGGTGATCGATCCTGAGGTTAAGGATCAGCAGGGACATGATATCGGTACACAGTACCAGACAGGCATCTATTACGCGGACGATGCCGATCTGCCTGCGATCCATGAGATCTACGACGCGGAACAAGCCAAACACGATAAATTCTATGTCGAGCTCGCACCGCTTGATGTCTTTTATTCCGCTGAAGAGTATCATCAGGATTATCTCGAAAAAAATCCGAGCGGATACTGCCATATCACACCGGTACAGATGGATGAGGTTAAAAAACTGCAGGAATGACCTGATCCGAATTCTTTCAGAATAAGAGGAGAGAACCATGATATTCAAGAACGCTGAACTTTACAACGCGGCGGAGATCGTTAATAACGATGACGGCAGCATTTCCTGGAAGAGAGTACCGGCTGCTGTCTGTTCGGAAATGGAAAGCGCGCACGGAAGGCGGATGGTGGATTCAGCCACCGGTGTTGAGCTGCGGTTCGTTCTGAAAGGGGAACAGGCCGTGATCCGGATGAGCACCAGAGAAGACGACGGGATCTTCCACGTGTATCGGGGCGGCATTCAGGGCAGCTGGGATGATCATGAAGTCCATAAACATGTCAGCACGGCCGTTGAGGATTACGTGATCACCAGATCCGCTAATCCCGACCACCTAAAGGTGATGTCGGAGAAGAGCGGGACAGACTGGGATCCGGCAGTCATCAGGATCATTTTTGACAGAGGATTCTTTAAGATACACGATATCATCGGAGATATAGAACCGCCCGCGGCCGGACAGTGTCCGCAGAGGACGCTGCTGGCATACGGTTCCTCCATTACGCATGGTTCAAATTCTATCGATGCTTCTCATTCATGGGTCTCTCTTCTGGCGCATAATCTGAACATGGATGCCAGGAATCTCGGTATGGCAGGCGGCTGCGCTCTGGAGCCCGCAATGGCAGATTATATCGCATCCGAGGGAGAAAAAGGACGCTGGGATCTGACGACATTAGAGCTTGGCATCAATGTTCTGGCATGGAAAGAAGACAAGATCATCGGACGCGTGACAAATATGATCCGCGAGATCGCCGGCAGGAATCCGGACAAACCGGTCGTCGTCATTTCACCGTTCTATTACTGCGGGGATGATTTCGATACGGCCGGTCACGGGCAGAAATGGCGCAGATGTATCGAACTGGTCGTAAAGGAGTTGGGTTATCCGAATGTGACATATATAAACGGGCTGGATATGATCGGGGATATGTCTTTTATGTCCGCGGATGAAGTGCATCCGAATATTTACGGTGTAGCGCAGATCGCGGAGCGGCTGACACAGCGGATCAGAGAAATTCCGGACAGATAAACGGGAATAAGCGCATTCGGCAAAAAATAAGGCATGGCTGGCAGCCATACCTTATTTTTTGCGATCGGTCCGGGATAAAACGGAACCTCGCGTTTTTTATTTATTCGGGACCAGCAGCTTGGTGCCGCCCATGTAGGGCTGCAGGACATCCGGAATCTTAACTGTGCCGTCAGCCTGCAGATTATTCTCGAGGAACGCGATCAGCATGCGCGGAGGAGCCACGACGGTATTATTCAGGGTATGCGGCAGATAGGTACCTTTCTCCCCACGGATACGGATACGCAGACGGCGGGCTTGTGCTTCTCCGAGATTGGAGCAGCTGCCGACTTCGAAATACTTCTTCTGACGCGGACTCCAGGCCTCAACGTCCAGAGACTTGACCTTCAGATCGGCCAGGTCGCCGGAGCAGCAGGCGAGGGTGCGGACCGGGATGTCCATGCTGCGGAAAAGATCGACAGTATTCTGCCACAGCTTGTCATACCAGTAATTGCTGTCCTCGGGTTTGCAGACAACGATCATTTCCTGCTTTTCGAACTGATGGATACGATAGACGCCGCGCTCCTCCAGGCCGTGGGCGCCTTTTTCCTTACGGAAGCAGGGCGAATAGCTGGTCAGGGTCTGCGGCAGTTTGCTCTCGTCCAGGATCTGGTCGATGAAACGGCCGATCATCGAGTGCTCGGAGGTACCGATCAGATACAGATCTTCGCCTTCGATCTTATACATCATCGAATCCATCTCGGCAAAGCTCATGACACCGTCTACAACGGCGCTGCGGATCATGAAAGGCGGGATGCAGTAAGTGAATCCGCGGTTGATCATGAAATCGCGCGCATATGTGATGACAGCGGAGTGGAGTCTCGCGATGTCGCCGATCAGATAGTAGAAACCATTGCCGGCTACGCGGTGCGCACTGTCGAGATCGATGCCGCCGAAGCTCTCCATAATATCGGTATGATACGGGATCTCGTAATCTGGGACAACAGGCTCGCCGAAACGCTCAACCTCGACGTTCTCGGAATCATCTTTGCCGATCGGGACGGACGGATCGATGATATTCGGGATCACCATCATGATCTTCTTGACTTTCTCGGCAAGCTCGGCTTCAGACTTCTCGAGCTCGGCAAGACGCGCGGCATTCTGTGTAACCTGCTCCTTAACGGCATTGGCTTCGTCGAATTTCTTCTGGCCCATCAGCATACCGATCTGCTTGCTCAGCTTGTTGCGGCTTGCGCGCAGGTCGTCGGCTTCCTTCTGAGCGGCTCTTGCCTGCGCGTCCAGTTCGATGACTTCATCGACCAGAGGCAGCTTGGCGTCCTGGAATTTGTTTCTTATATTCTGCTTAACGACTTCCGGATTCTCCCGGACGAATCTGATATCCAGCATCTGCAATCTCTCCTGTGTAAAAATGATATGCCGATATCGTACTCTCAATTTGCGGTTTTGTCAAGCGAAAACGGCAAGTTGCCCCGCGTGTCTGCCCAGGGCTGTACGGATCAATAAATAGTCAGTAATTCGGTATTCTTCCTCATAAAAAAATCTTGACAGAGGGAATCAGTGTGGTAAAATTATAAAGGTTTGAAGAATGTCTGAAAGGAGACGCCTGTGGAGATACAGATTCTGGACCTGATCGAAGGGGCAAAGGCTGCGAGAGGCCTGACCGTGATTATCGATGTATTCCGCGCGTTCTCGCTGGAATGTCTGCTGACGGCCAAAGGAGCCGCTGCCATACATCCGGTCGGAAAGGTGGAAGAGGCTTTTGCTCTGAAGGCGGAGCATCCGGACTGGATCCTTTTCGGTGAGCGCCACGGTGCGCGGGTCGAGGGTTTTGCCTACGGGAACTCGCCGACGCAGTGCATGGACGCGGATGTCGCAGGCCGGGTAATCGTGCATACGACAGGAGCCGGGACGCAGGGAATCGTGAACGCGTCCGGAGCGGACGAGATCATTACCGGCAGCCTGGTGAACGCGGCAGCGATCGTCGAATACATAAGGAGGCAGAATCCCGAGACGGTTTCGCTGGTCTGCATGGGCCGGGCCGGCAAGGCTCCGAGTCTGGAAGATACGGTCTGTGCGGAGTATCTGCGCGCATTGCTTGAGGGCGGGGAATACCCGATCGCGGAAAAGATCCCACTGCTGCGCGAGGACGGAGGGAAGCATTTCTTTGATCCGGACAGGCAGCATATCTATCCGCAGGCGGATTTTGACTTCTGCACACAGTTGAGCATTTATCCGTTTGTACTGAGAGCAGAGAAGCAGGACGGTCTGTACACGTCCCGTAAGATCAATATATTATAAAAAGGAGATAAGCCGATGAAAAGAATGACAGGTACGGTTTCAAGAGGAGTCCGCGCGCCGATCATCCGTGAGGGTGACGACATTGCCGAGATCGTTGTGAACAGCGTGATCGGAGCAGCCGAGGGAGAGGGCTTCGCGCTGAGAGACCGTGACGTCGTCGCGGTTACGGAAGCCGTTGTTGCGAGAGCACAGGGCAATTACGCGACAGTCGACCAGATTGCCGCGGACGTTCATGAGAAGTTTGGAGACGAGCCGGTCGGAGTACTGTTCCCGATCCTGAGCCGCAACCGTTTCGCCATCTGCCTGCGCGGTATCGCCAAGGGCTGCCGCAAAGTCGTTCTGATGCTTTCCTACCCCTCCGATGAGGTCGGCAACCACCTGATCTCTCTGGATCAGCTGGACGAGAGCGGAGTCAATCCGTGGAGCGACGTGCTGGATGAGAAGCAGTTCAAGGATACGTTCGGAGATCCGTGCCATCCTTTCACCGGTGTTAATTATGTCACCTATTACAAGAGCGTTATCGAGGAAGCCGGTGCAGAGGCTGAGATCATCTTTGCCAATAACCCCAAGGCGATCCTCGCGTATACCAGGAATGTCCTGACCTGCGACATTCATTCCCGCGAGAGGACCCGCAGGATCCTTGAGAATGCAGGCGCGGAGAAGGTTTATACCCTGACCGATATTCTGAATAAGAGTATCGACGGCAGCGGCTACAATGACAAGTACGGTCTGCTTGGCTCCAACAAGGCTACAGAGGACCGCGTCAAGCTGTTCCCGATCCACTGCCAGGAGGTCGTGGACCGTATGCACGCGATGTTCGCGGAGCGTACCGGCAAGAATATCGAAGTCATGATCTACGGCGACGGAGCTTTCAAGGATCCGGTCGGCGAGATCTGGGAACTGGCCGATCCGGTCGTTTCTCCGGCATATTCCGAGGGACTTGCGGGCCGTCCGAACGAAGTCAAGCTTAAATATCTGGCGGACAATGATTTCAGCGATCTTGCCGGAGCAGAGCTGCAGAACGCGATCACCGAGTATATCAAGGAGAAAGACCGCAAGGCGCAGAACCTGACGGGCAATATGATCTCCGAAGGTACGACACCGAGACGTCTGACCGATCTGATCGGATCCCTTGCGGATCTGACAAGCGGAAGCGGCGACAAGGGAACGCCGATCGTTCTGATCCAGGGATATTTTGACAATTATTCCAAGGATTGAGATTTGACGTAAAAATAAAAAAGGATGCGGATGCTTCATGTCGAATAAACAATAATAGCATCCGAATGGGGAGCAGAGTCCATGCCGGATTCTGCTTCTTTTATGCAGGAAAGGAGGGGGACAGATGTATTATCCGGACGAGAAGGTCCAGGAGGTCCGCGACAGAAGCGATATCGTCAGTGTCGTCTCGCGGTACGTATCTCTGACACGCCGCGGCAACAATTATTTCGGTCTGTGTCCCTTTCATTCCGAGAAGACCCCGTCGTTTTCGGTAAACGCTCCGGGACAGTTCTTCCACTGCTTTGGATGCGGCGTGGGCGGCAACGTATTCACATTTCTGCAGAGGATGGAGAACATCACGTTCCCTGAAGCGCTCGAGCAGCTCGCGGAGGAGGCTCATATCGAGCTCCCGCAGACGGAAATGTCTCCGGAGGAGAAGGCCCGTATCGACCGCAGGGAGAAGATGCGTCTTGCCAACCGCGACGCGGCGCGTTTCTTCTACATGCAGCTCACGCAGAGTCCATACGCTCAGCAGGCGCGGGATTATCTGGATTCCCGCAAAGTCACGACAGAGTATCTGAAGAAGTTCGGGCTGGGGTACGCCCCGATCTCACGTAATCAGCTCTGCAGATATCTGATGGACAAGGGATATTCCGCAGAGCTGCTGAAGAGCCTTAACCTGATCGGCGGCGATAACGGCAAGTATTATGACAGGTTCTTCAACCGTGTCATGTTCCCGATCTTTGACGTGCGGGGCAACGTGATCGCTTTCGGCGGCCGCGTGATCGGCAAGGGCGAACCCAAATATCTCAACTCTTCGGATACGGAGCTTTTCAACAAGCGCAAGAATCTGTACGCGATGAATATCGCGAAGCGCAGCCGGCGCAAAGAAGCTCTGCTGGTCGAGGGATATATGGATGTTTTCTCCCTCCATCAGGCAGGATTCGACAACGCGGTCGCTTCACTCGGCACATCTCTCACCAGCGAGCAGGCTATGCTCATCCGGCGGTATTTTGAAGAGGTCTGTGTCGTGTATGACAGCGACGCGGCAGGGACAAACGCTGCCAGGCGGGCGGTTCCGATCCTGGAGCAGGCCGGGCTTAAGGTTCGTGTCATGCAGGTGCCGGGCAATAAGGATCCGGACGATTATATCAAAGCGAACGGGCATGACGCGTTCGAGCAGCTGATCGAGACCGCGATGGATCCGGTGTCGTTCGAGCTGTCCCTGTCCAATATGAATACGGTGGACGGCCGTGTCGAGGCACTGCGCACGATGAAGGACAGGCTGATGCGGATCCAGGATGATTCAGAGAGACAGATTCATATCCGGGATGTCGCGTCCAGACTCCAGATCGATCCGGCTACGCTGGCAAGAGAAGTCGAAGAGGCGCGCAGGAGCTATGAGAGCGCGGATTACTGGAAGGCGCGGGACGCGGTCCGGCCAAAAGGCAAGGAGCCGGGCGGGACCAGGATCGCCGAGTGCCAGATACTGGCGCTGATGGTGCGTTTCCCCGCGATGCGCAGACAGATGGCAGAGAGGATCCCCGAGACGGATTTTCCCGAGGAGGATCAGATCGTTCGTACAGCGTTCCGCTATCTGAAAGAACGGCCGGACGGCAAAGTGCTGGCCGGTGATCTGTTTATCCTGACAGAAGATGAGAAGGAGCAGGATATTCTGTCCCGTGTCCTGGCGGTACAGATTCCTGAGAATACTGCAGAGCTGTCCAAGTTTGCGGCGGAGTCCGTCCGCGTGATCCGGGGCGCGTCCCTGGACCGGCAGCTGCGGGAGTGCCAGGATATCAGCAAGATGCAGGATCTGATCATACAGAAGAAACAGCTGGAAAGACTTGAGACAGCCTGGGATGTCCAGGCGGCCGTGCGCTAGAAAGGCGCGGCAGAACGGGAGGAATCATGCAGGAAACACCAATGCCCAACATGCAGAAGGTTATGGAACGGCTCAAGGCACTGACGGAGACAGCCAGGAAGAATAAGAACGTCCTCGAGAAGAAGGAGGTCGCCGACGCTTTCCAGGACATCCCGATGAGTGTGGAGAACATGGAGAAGATCTACTCCTATCTTGAGAACAACAACATCGACGTGATCGGCATCATGGACGAGGCAATCGAAGAGGAGAAGATCGATCTGTCCCTTCCGGACGGCATCAGCATCGACGATCCGGTGCGCATGTATCTGAAGGAGATCGGCAAAGTGCCTCTGCTGAGCGCGGACGAAGAGATCGCGCTGGCCAAGCGGATGGAAGACGGTGAGGAGGAGGCCAAGCAGAAACTGGCCGAGGCGAACCTGCGTCTTGTCGTCAGCATTGCCAAACGTTATGTCGGCCGCGGCATGCAGTTCCTGGATCTGATCCAGGAGGGCAATATGGGCCTGATCAAAGCCGTTGAGAAATTCGACTGGAGCAAGGGCTATAAATTCAGTACTTATGCGACGTGGTGGATCCGTCAGGCGATCACGCGCGCGATCGCGGATCAGGCGAGAACGATCCGTATTCCTGTTCATATGGTGGAGACGATCAATAAGCTGAGCCGCGTCAAGAGGCAGCTTGTACAGGAGCTCGGCAGAGATCCGAGTCCGGAAGAGATCGCCAAGGAGATGGGGATCCCGGTCAGCAAGGTCCGTGAGATCTCCAAGGTCGCGCAGGATCCCGTCTCGCTCGAGACGCCGATCGGCGAAGAGGAAGACAGCCATCTGGGCGATTTCATCCCCGATAACGATACGCCGGTGCCTGCGGACGCGGCGACATATACGCTGCTGCGCGAACAGCTCCTCGAGGTGCTGGGCACACTGACGGACCGCGAGCAGAAGGTGCTGCGGCTGAGGTTCGGACTGGATGACGGCCGCAACCGTACGCTTGAAGAAGTCGGTAAGGAGTTCAATGTAACGCGGGAGCGTATCCGCCAGATCGAGGCCAAAGCACTGCGTAAGCTCCGTCACCCGAGCCGCAGTAAGAAGCTTAAAGATTATCTCGACTGATGGATCAGCCGGTAAAACTGTCCCGCAGACTGGAAGCCGTGGCAGGGTTTTTTGTCCCCGGCAGGTGCTTTGCGGACATCGGTACCGATCATGCCGGATTGCCGGTCTCACTCGTGCAGCACGGCATTTTTGAGAAAGCCGTCGCGGCGGACGTCCGGAAAGGACCTTTAGAAGCGGCTGCGGCGCATATCGCGGCGGCAGGCCTGACGGACAGGATCGAAGCCGTGCTGTCCGACGGACTTGACGGGATCGGTCCCGAACAGGCAGAAGCGGTCTGTATGGCCGGTATGGGCGGATATCTGATCGCTGAGCTTCTGGAAAGGGCTTCCATGCAGGGCAGGCTGAAGATGACAGCGCAGCTCGTTGTTCAGCCCCAGTCAGAAATTGACCGTGTACGCAGGCAGATCCACACTATCGGGTTCCGGATCGAACGTGAACGGATGATTGAGGACCGCGGCAAACTGTATACGGTGATCCGCGCCGTTCCGGGCAGCGAACAGTATGAAGATACGGAATACCGTTTTGGACGGTGTCTTTTCGCAGGCAGGGATCCGGTCTTTTACAGATTCCTTGTGAGGATCGCGGCGCGCGACCGGAGGATCCTCAGTCAGCTGAATGACGGAAGTGATGCGGAAAAGCTGCGCGAAGAGCTGGATCAGGCAGAAAGGATGTTGAATTCATGGAATGCACAGTCCGTATGATTGCTGATTGGATGGCAGAATGGGCAGATCCTTCATGGGCCGAGAGCTATGATAACGTCGGCCTGCTGATCGGTCATGAGGACGCAGCCGTCGACACCGTCGTAACAGCTCTTGATGTGACGGAAGGCGCGATCGCTTATGCGGTCAGAGAAGGCGCGCAGATGATCGTTTCCCACCATCCGCTGCTGTTTCGGGGCGCAAAGACGATCGTGGACGGCGACCGGGACGGAGCGCGGCTGCTTATGCTGATCGAGAATCATCTGGCGGTCTGCGCGGCCCATACGAATATGGACGCGGCGCTTGGCGGGACCAACGATATCGCTGCAGAGAAGCTGGGACTTACGGACGTTATACCGATCGAACCTGTCCCCGGAGATGATTCCGGCGCGGGCATGGGAAGGATCGGACGGCTGCCGGCCGCGATGACGGTCCGGCAGTTCGCGGAACTTGTTAAAGAAGTGTTCGATATCCCTTCCGTCAGGATGATCTCGCCGGATCCGGACGCGGTCATTCAGAAAACAGCCCTCTGTACGGGCAAGGGGATGGGATTCTATAAAGCGGCGCGGATGGCCGGCGCCGAAATATATCTGACAGGAGACGTGACCTATCACGAGGCGGAAGAAGCGCTCGCGACAGGCGCGCATATTATCGATGCGGGGCATTTCGGGACGGAGTTTCCGATCGCGGAAGCCATCGCCCAGTATCTGCAGCAGCAGGACGAGACCCTGACCGTCCTGCCGTACCGGGAAGCACGGGATCCTTTTACCGTGGTCTGACCGGGCAAGCACCAGGGATGCGTTCACAGCAGAAAGGAGCAACATCATGCGTCTTACATTACATACCGGCAAGGTCATAGAAGTGCCTGCGGGTACGACACTGGAAGAGATCAGCAAGATGCCGGGCGCGGTCGACAGCCCTTCCCCGGTCATGGCCGCGATGGTCAATGATAAAATGACAGAGCTTTCGTTCCCGATGATCGAGGACGCAAGAGTCGTTTTCCTGACCCTGGCGAATATGGACGGTTACCGCATCTATCAGAGAAGCCTGCTCATGCTGCTGCTGCGCTGCACGTATGAGATCCTGGGCAAAGATATTCAGGTCTACGTGAAGTATTCGCTTAAGCACGGACTGTACTGCGATGTGGACGGTTCCAAAGAAATGGACGAGAATCCGGAGGACTGTGTCCGCCGCATTAAAGAACGGATGTGGCACTATGTCGAGCATCCGGAGCCGATCTCGCAGATGCTGCTTGACCTGCCGGACGCGATCGATCTGTCCAAAGAGCAGAACATGCCGGGACGGACAAGGCTTTTCACCTACCGCCGGTTCTCCTATGTGCACATGTACCGGTTCGGACATTATGAGGATTATCTGTACGGATTCATGCTGCCCAATTCGGCAAGGCTCGGGCATTTCGATCTGGAAGCATACGCGGACGGGATGATGCTGATGATGCCGTCCCGCGTCTATCCGCATGACGTGCCGCCGGTGCCGGATATGCCCAAACTTTTCTCCGTGTTTGAGGAATCCAAAGAGTGGAGCCGTATCCTGCATGTATCGGATATCGGCGCGCTGAACGAGCAGATTTCGGACGGCAAGCTGCAGCAGCTGATCTATACTTCGGAAGCACTGCACGCCAAGCATATTTCCAATATTGCGGAAGAGATCGTTGCCCGCGGCAATATCAGACTTGTTCTGATCGCGGGACCGTCCTCGTCCGGCAAGACCACATTCGCGCGGAAGCTGGCGATCCAGCTGCTTGCAGAGGGCAGGACCCCGCATCTGATTTCCGTGGACAACTATTTTATCAATAAGGCGGATCTTAAGCCGGATGAAAACGGCGAGATCGATTATGAAGCGCTCAGCGCGGTTGACGTCGATCTGTTCCAGAACGATATGCAGAAACTGCTCGCCGGCAAGACCGTTGAGGTCCCGATCTATGATTTCATGACCGGAAAGCGCAAAGAGAAAGGCCAGATGATGACTCTCGGCGAGAATGATATCCTGATCCTTGAGGGCATCCACTGTCTGAACGAGGAGCTTAGCCGCAACATCCCGCGGGATGAGAAGTTCAAGGTCTATATCAGCGCTCTGACCCAGCTCGGGATCGATGAGCACAACCGGATCC
This sequence comes from Bacillota bacterium, assembly GCA_017441925.1. Classification (GTDB taxonomy): domain Bacteria; phylum Bacillota; class Clostridia; order Lachnospirales; family Bianqueaceae; genus RUG12817. The sequence goes on along the minus strand of JAFRUE010000007.1, from coordinate 738,902 downwards.
CGACGACGGACGGCCGTCTGCTGCGGAGAATGGTCAGAGACAATGCGCGGCGCGGTACTTCCGCACAGGAGACGATCGCGAGATGGGAGAGCGTCAGACGCGGCGAAGACAAGAATATCTTCCCGTATCAGGAAGAAGCCGACGTCATGTTCAACTCCGCGCTCCCGTATGAGATGGCGGTCCTCAAGCAGTTCGCCGAGCCGATGCTTTTCCGTATCCAGCACGGGACGCCAGAATATGCCGAGGCCAGACGTCTGATCAAGTTCCTGGATTATTTCCAGGGCGTTTCGAGCGAAGAAGTGCCGCAGACATCGCTGCTCCGCGAGTTTATCGGCGGAAGCGCATACGAGAATCTGGATCATTTCGGATAAATCATACAGACAGAGAGAAGAGAAAAAACAGAAAGGGCACGCACAGCATGGAAAAGGACCTGACAGCCGAGAAACAGCATCTGGCCGGGGTGCAGCAGATCATACAGAGAGAATCGGACCGTCTGCTGCAGGATCTCGGCGTGATGAGAAAAGATATCATCGAGAACCGGAAATACTGGTCTGAGGAAGTCGCGAGGAACCGGTTCCACGAGATGATGGTCGGATCGGATGTCAAGGAGGACCAGTACACGGAAGCATATCAGAGGGTGCTGGAACTCTCGGACATGTACTACAATCCGTATTTCGGTATGATAGAGTTTCTCGAGGACGGACTGTCTGATTCCGATACAGAGAAGTATTATATCGGCAAGAGAGGATTGACGCAGAACGGCGATCCCGTAATTCTGGACTGGCGTACGCCGGTCTCTTCGCTGTTCTATCAGCAGCGGTTGGGAGAAATGTCATTTACGGCACCCGGGGGCGTGATCTATGTCGATCTCCGGAAGAGACGCCAGTATGTGATCAAGAACGGCGAACTTAAAGGAATGTTCGATTCCGCGATGGATATTCAGGACGAGATCCTGCAGATGGTGCTTTCCGGTTCAAGCGGAGAGCGTCTGAGAGAGGTTGTAGCGACGATCCAGCGGGAGCAGAATGATCTGATCCGCGCGCCGCTCGGCGACAATGTGATGCTGGACGGAGTCGCAGGGAGCGGCAAGACGACGATCGTGCTGCACCGGGTGGCTTATTTGCTGTACAATTACCGAGCGCAGCTCAAGGACAATATCCTGATCCTTGGACCGAACCGTTTCTTTATGGAATACATTTCCGGAGTCCTGCCGGATCTGGGAGAGACAGGCAATACCTATCAGAGGACTCTGCGCACGCTGATGGCAGAAGTGCTTCCGCTGAAGCGGCCTGTCATGCGGCCTCAGGAGTACTACGAGAAACTGCTTGACGGCAGAGACGCTGCCTGGAGAGACGAGGTGTACCGCCGTGCGGAAGCTTCCTATGCTAAATTCCTTGACAGCAGGATTGCCGAGTATGAGGAGTCCGAGCGCAGGACCAGCGATATTTCGTTCCGCGGACAGGTGATCCTTAAGGCAGAGGAGGGCAACGAGCTCTTCTTTGATTCATACCGTAGTATGCCTGTTGATAAGAGAAATCTGCGGATCAAGCGTGTGATCATCAATCATCTGAGGATCTTCCGGGACGAATCCGTACGGCGGATCCAGAAGGAATACAACGCGCGGATCGCAGAGGCGAAGAGAGAACACGACGAGGACCTTGCGAACAGTCTCCGCTATGAAGGCGATATGAAGATCCAGGAGCTCATGGAGGATCTGTATGATTTCCGCAAGGCGCTGCGTGAGGAGTACGCGCTCCCCGATACGGAGAACCTGTACGCAGAGTGGATCGGACAGGGAGAAGAGCCCTGGACGGAAGAAGATATCTGGGCAATGCTGTATGTCGCGGCTCGTTTTCACGGCAAAGGCCTTTTTGATGTACGCCATGTTGTGGTGGATGAAGCGCAGGATATCAGCGCGCTGGGCCTGGCTGCTCTGATCCGGCTGACGGGCACGGAGAGTATGACGATCGTCGGCGACAAACGTCAAAAGATAAAAGGAGTCCGTTTCCCGAGCATTCTGGACGGATGGAAAGAAGCCGCGATCCCGTCTGTCCGCAAGAAGACGCAGGAGCATCATCTTTCGACAAGCTACCGCAGTACCCGTGAGATCATGGAATACGCGATGCGTGATCTGACAGAAGATCTGAAATGTCCGGTCCAGACGATCGAGCGTCCGGGTACGCCGGTCCGCGAGCTTTCTTCCGGGCTGACGGAAGGGATCGCAGACCTGATCCGCGGAGAGCTCGATATTATGCGGAAGACAGGTGCGGAACGGCTTGCTGTTCTGACCGAGAATCAGGCGCAGGCACAGTTTATTGCGGGCCTGATGCCGCATGAGACAGAACTGATGAACGAAGACACGCGCAAGATCGATCCGGCCAAAGTACCGGTCATGCCGGTCTATTTTGCAAAGGGACTGGAGTACGACGGTGTAGTTGCGATCGATACGATGCAGGATAAGCTGACACATTATGTGCTGTGCACGCGCGCGCTGCATCAGCTGTCGCATATCCGGCTGCAGGGGTAAATCAGATATCAAAAATACAGGCCGGCCGGATGGCCGGCCATCATTTCAAGGAGGGCAGAACCGTGGAATACAGCAGACAGACGGAACGCTGGGGCGTGCAGGAGATCATCCTGCAGGGACCGGCGGAGGGGAATCCTTTCACCGAGCAATGGGTCCGGGGCACATTCACAGGTCCGGGACAGAGTAACGTGATCGTCAACGGTTTCTATGACGGAGATGGAGTCTACAAGGTCCGCTTTATGCCGTCCTTTGAAGGAGAGTACACCTTCCGGATCGAGGCCGGATTCCTGCCGGAAGCCGAGGAGGGCAGCTTTACTGTAACACCTGCGGGAGAAGGCAATCACGGACCTGTCCGCGTCGCCTACACATATCATTTTGCGTATGAAGACGGGACGATGTACTATCCTGTCGGCACGACCTGCTATGTGTGGGAGCTGCAGAGTGCAAGGCTGCAGAAAGAGACGCTTGAAGAACTTGCCAAAGGCTATTTCAACAAGATCCGTTTCTGCATTTTCCCGAAGCATTATATCTATAACTTCCACGAGCCGGTCTCGTATCCTTATGAAGGCACGCCGGTAGATACGACCGGCATGAATAAGAAGAATTTCCGCGAGTACGGAGCAGAGGACAAAGGGAATCACTGGAATTTCTACAGATTCAATCCCGCGCATTTCCGCCACATCGAGAAATGCATTCTGGAGCTGCAGAAGCTTGGTATCGAAGCGGATCTGATCGTTATGCATCCGTATGACCGCTGGGGTTTCTCTCACATGAAGCCGGATCAGGACGACCTGTACTGGAATTATGTCGTGAACCGTTTTTCCGCGTACCGTAATGTCTGGTGGTCTTTTGCCAATGAATGGGATCTGCTGCGCGATAAGACGATCGCAGACTGGGAGCGCTACGCTGACATCGTCGTGAAGAACGATCACGTACAGCATCTGCGGTCGATCCATAACTGCCATACGCTCTATGATTACAGCAAGCCGTGGATCACACATTGTTGTATCCAGCGTCAGCCGGACACCATGCCGGTCGAGATGACCAACCAGTGGCGGGACAGGTACGGGAAGCCAATCGTGATCGACGAGCTCTGCTATGAAGGCAATATCAACAATGCCTGGGGCTGCATCAGCGCACAGGAGATGACAAGACGCTTCTGGGAGACGACGATGCGCGGCGGGTATGCCGGACACGGCGAGACCTACGTCCATCCGGAGGATATTCTGTGGTGGTCCCACGGTGGGAAGCTTCACGGCGAATCCCCAGCGAGGCTGCGTTTCCTGAAAGGGATTTTAGAGGAGCTCCCTGAGGGCGGACTGCAGTTTTCGGGACGCAGACTGGCCGTCAATCAGCGCAGGATGGCGGGCGATACCTGGGTTCACCTGGAGTATCTCGGCAAATCCACACCTTCGTTCCTGGAGTATTCTTTGGAAGAGGGACGTTATCATGTCGAAACGATCGATACCTGGAATATGAAGATCGAGGATAAAGGCATCTTCGGACCGGAGTTTACGATCGATCTGCCTGGCCGCGAGTATATGGCTGTCCGCATTACAAAGCTGTAAGCGGCGCCTGACCTCCTGATACAACAAAAAACCGGTACTCATTACGGGTACCGGCTGTTTTTACTGTCCGGGTGACAGTACTGACGGAAACTGGAATTACTTGTTCAGAGCTTCCTTCAGAGCGTCGCCGAGAGTGGAATAACCCTCTACGTCGGGATCGGTATTGTACTGCTGCGGAGCGGCATGCTTACGTGCGCCGAGAGCTCCGCGCTTGGGAGCACGGCGCTGCGGACGGTCGCCTGCAGCCTGCTCTCTCTTCTGGCGTCCTTCCGGATTGGGCATCAGAGCGCGGATGGACAGAGAGATCTTATTCTTCTCAGCATCGACCTTGATAACCTTGACCTCGACGTCCTGACCGACATGCAGGAAATCGTTAATGTCCTTAACATATGTATTGGAAACCTCGGAAATGTGAACAAGACCCTGCGTCTTCTCACCCTCGAGGGCAACAAAAGCTCCGAAAGACTGAATTCCTGTAACCTTGCCTTTTACAACCTGACCTACTTCAATGCTCATACTGATTCTCCTGTTCTTAAAAGTATTATCTACTTTGAGTATGCGGATAACGGGAATCGAACCCACATGATGTCACCATCGGCAGATTTTGAGTCTGCTGCGTCTACCTGTTCCGCCATATCCGCAGAGATGATCTTCCGATTCTTACAGCATCTTCCGACAACTCATAACTCTATCATAAATAATGCAGAAATGCAAGCCCTTTTTTTACTATATTTCGTAAAAATCCACTGTTCTTCCGGCTGAAAGACTGTTCAAAACCGGGAAATTTGTGTATAATAGATTGAAGTGTTTATACATGCTTCCTAACCGGAAGGAGGAGAGCTTAAGCTTGAAAAAGGTACTGCTGATCGACGGACATTCCATTGCGAACCGCGCATTCTACGGAGTGAGGGGATTCTCCAATTCCCAGGGCGTTCCGACAAACGCGCTGTTTGGTTTTATCAATACACTGCTCAAGACTACGGCGGACGAGGAGCCGACGCATATTGCGGTCGCATTTGACCAGAAGGCGCCGACTTTCCGCCATCAGCTATATAAAGAATACAAAGGTACAAGGAAACCGATGCCGGATGAACTGCATATGCAGATCCCGATGATCCAGGATTTTCTGCGGGCGGCCGGGATCCCGGTGATCCTTGAGGCGGGGATCGAAGCAGACGATATCCTCGGCAGTCTGGCCAAGCAGGAGGCTGTGGCCGGCGCGGAAGTCATGATCCTTACAGGAGACCGCGATCTGCTGCAGCTTGCGGATGACAGGATCACGATCCTGCTGCCGCATACACAGAAGGACGGAACAGAGCTCCTCGTTTTCACTCCGGAGGCAGTAAAGGAGCATTATGGCGTAACGCCGCAGGAATTCATCGAAGAAAAAGCTCTGATGGGCGATGCTTCCGACAATATTCCGGGGGTCCCGTCGATCGGAGAGAAGACGGCAAGCCAGATCATTCAGAAATACCATACGGTGGAAGAGGCTATCCGGCACGCTTCCGAGATCAAACCGCCCAAAGCGGCTAAGAATCTGACGGAATTCGCGGATCAGGCCAGACTCAGCCTTGTCCTTGCGACGATCAAAACCGATGCGGAGATCGGGACACGGCCCGGAGAATTTGACCCGGCGTGTTTCAGCCGTCAGGAAGTTCTGGAGCTTCTGAAAAAATATGAGATGCGGTCGCTGCTTGCGAAATTCACACCGGACATCCGCACGGACACGGAGCTGAAGCCGGCTGATACAGGACTTAAGACCGTTAAGAACAAAGCACAGAAGGAAGCTATGCTGCAGGAGATGGGCAAGGGTTTTGCCTACCTGCTGTTTCATAAAGAACCGGAACAGATCAGCCTGATGGAAGCAAGCAGCGTATACGGTCTGGCTGTATGCACTGCGGACGGCGGGAACTGGTGGATCGAGGAGGACGAAGCCGGTCTCGCGGATTTCCGCAAGGTCTTTGAAGATCCGGCTGTTCCGAAGACCGGACATGACGTCAAATGGGATATGGAATATCTCGCGGCGCACGGCATCGGCTATGAAGATCTGCGTATGGATACGATGATCGCGGCCTATCTGCTGAATCCGTCGATCGATCATTACGGGACGGATGAGATCGCCCAGATCTTCCTGGACCGCAGTGTACCCTCGGATCTGGAGATTTTCGGAACGGGTAAAAAACAGATCACGGTCTGGGATCTTGACGCGGACAAACGGGCTGCTTACGGAAGCCAGCGGGCAGCTATCCTTGCGGAGGCCGCGCCTGTGATCCGCAAAGCCCTGCAGGATAAAGAAATGGAAAAGCTCTTTGATGAGATCGAGCTGCCACTGATACCGGTGCTTGCTTCGATGGAGAGCTACGGGATCCGTGTGGACCGTAAGGTCCTGGAAGAATACGGCAAGGATCTGGACGCAAATATCACGCGGATCGAGGAGCGGATCTATCAGCAGGCAGGAGAGACTTTCAATATCCTTTCTCCGAAACAGCTCGGGGAGATCCTTTTTGAGAAATTGCTGCTGCCTGCCGGCAAGAAGACCAAGACCGGCTATTCGACATCGGCTGACGTCCTCGAAAAGCTTGCTCCGGATTTTCCGATCGTGCAGGATATTCTGCGCTACCGGCAGCTGACCAAGCTGAAATCGACTTATGTGGACGGACTCTATCCCTGTATCCGCGACGACGGCAAGATCCATTCCCGTTTCAATCAGACCGTTACGGCAACCGGGCGGTTGTCCAGCTCGGATCCGAATCTGCAGAATATACCGATCCGGACGGAGCTCGGCAGACAGCTGAGAAGAGCGTTCGTTCCAAGCGATGAGAGCTATATTTTTACCGATGCGGATTATTCTCAGATCGAGCTGCGGCTCCTTGCGAGCATGTCAGGCGATGAGAAACTGATCGAAGCCTACCGCAGCGGAGAAGATATTCACAGGCTGACGGCATCGCAGGTGCTCGGCATTCCGCCGGAAAAGATCACCGCGGCCGAAAGGTCCAGCGCGAAAGCTGTTAATTTCGGCATTATCTACGGTATCAGCGCGTTTGCGCTCAGTGATGATCTGCATATCTCACAGAAGCAGGCTAAGGAATACATCGAAAAATATTACAGACAGTATCCGCAGATCCGGGATTATCTTGAGGGCTGTGTTGCTCAGGCTAAGGAAAAAGGCTATGGGGTCACGTTGTTCGGCAGACGCCGGGTGATCGATGAGCTTAAGTCTTCCAATTTTGCGATGCGTGGCTTTGGTGAGCGTGTCGCAAAGAACATGCCGATCCAGGGTACAGCAGCCGATATCATGAAGATCGCGATGATCCGCGTGTTCAGGGCGCTGAAAGAGCAGCATCTGGAGAGCAGGCTGCTGCTTACGGTCCATGATGAATTGCTGATCGAGACGAAACGGGGAGAGGAAGAGCAGGTCGCTGCGATTCTGCAGGAAGGAATGACAGGCGCGGCTGATCTTGCTGTTCCGCTCACGATTGAGATCCAGACGGGAGAAGACTGGTATCATGCAAAATAAGAAATGCCCTGTGATCGGGGTGACGGGATCGATAGCCGCCGGCAAGAGTACAGCAGTGCAGTATCTTGTTGATAAATATCATGCGGTCCTGATCGATGCGGACAAGGTCGGCCACGAGGTCCTGGATGACAGGAAAATGTACCGGCAATTGACAAACCGCTTCGGAAAAGATATACTTGACAGGTTAGGCAAAATCAGCCGTAAGAAGCTCGGCGCCATTGTTTTTGCCGACCCTGCCGGCCTTGCGGATCTGAACAGTCTGACACATCCGGAGATCTGCCGGAGGATCCGTGAACGGGCGGAAGCGGTACGTCAGGAAGGCACGGCGCCGGTGGTTTTCATCGAGGCGATCGAGCTGCTCCGCAGTCCCCTTAAGGATATGATCGATGAGGTCTGGGTCGTCTGGGCTAAGGATGAAGTGCGCGTGAAGCGTGTCATGCAGCGTCAGAATCTGACAAGGGAAGAAGCGGAAGCACGGCTGAATGCCCAGTTCCCGCAGGAAGAGCTTAAGGCAGCCGCGGACCGTCTGATCGACGGAGGATTGCCGCTTGAAGAGGAGTACCGGCTGCTTGACCGGATGATGGAAGACATTCTCGCGGACACATGTCCGCTTTGTGATGAAGAAAGGGAATCAGAGCTTGAAGAAAGCAAATAGATTCGTGAAATATATGGTCTGGCTGCTGTGCGGGATCCTGCTGTTCGCAGGCTGTACGGAACAGATTCCTGCTCCCGGGGATTCCGGGCAGGAAGCCGAGATCTCTGCGGCAGAGCCATCTGATGAATCCGCTGCGGAATCTGCTGCTGAGTCTGCAGATGAATCAGAGACCTTACCGGACGGGACATCCGGACCGGATGAGTCTGCCCCGGATGAACCGCACTACGGCGGAGAGATTACGATGGCGGTACTGGACCCTGAGACACTTGATGTGCGCAGAACTGTCCGCGCAGATGCGGTTCAGCTGGAGATGCTGATCTATTCGCCGCTGCTCGAGACAGATGAAGCAGGGAAGACCACACCGGATTCTCTTGCCGCTTCTTATCAGATTTCGGAGGACGGATACACCGTAACACTGAATCTGCGCAGGAACGCATTGTGGCACGACGGGATGCAGGTCACAGCAGAGGATGTTCTTTATACGCTGTACATTCTTGCTGAGACCGAGTCGGACAATAGCTGGAAAGACCAGCTTGCATCCATTCTGGGTGCCGAACAGACCGATTACTATACGGTAAATGTGTTTTTCAGCTCGCCGGTGGACGCGGAGAGGATCCAGGTCCTGATGATTCCGGTGATTCCGGCCCATGTCTACGATACGCTTGAAGCTCCGGAATGGTATGCCGTCGGCTGCGGGCCGTTCCGTGTGGAAGAAGTGACGCCTACTCGGGAAATTCTGCTGGCTGCCAATGAACGGTATTACAGCGGGAGACCGTATCTTGACAGGATCCGGGTCGCTCTGACAAGATCGGAGGACGCCCCGCGCGCGGCTTTCATACAGGGACTGATCCAGATATTATATGAAGAGGAACCGAGCGGACTATCCACGGAGAACATCTATCATCATTCTGTTTATCAGACGGAAACACAGATCCTGAACTTCCTATATATGAACGAGAGGGAGGGCAGAGTTCTTGCGGACGGTACATTCCGCAAAGCTGTGATGTACGCGGTTGACGCGAGGAAACTGGTGGACCAGACGCAGGTGCATCAGGGAACGGTCAGTGAATCGGTGATACCGTCCTGGCTTGCGGACGATGGAATTACGGACAGCTACGGGACTGATCCGGAAGCGGCTTACAGTCTTCTGGGGGACAGGAAACAGTCCGAGCTCGTTCTTGTTTATGACGAGGCAGATCCGGTCAGTACGGCGCAGGCGGAGATCGTTGCCGATAATCTTGAGGATGTCGGCATGCGGATCCGGCTGCAGGCCATGCCGGAAGCAGAGCTGCAGAGAGCTTTGGAGGCAGGTGAGTATGATCTTGCGTTCGGTAAGGCGAGGATCCGCGGACATGAAGATCTCGCGGCATTGCTTACCAGTAACGGTGTCTATAATTACAGCGGTGTTGAAGACGAAGTCCTTGACCAGCTGATCGGGGCCGTATCAAATGCCAGAGGCCGTAATGAAGGAATTCTGGCCTATCAGGCAGTAGCGCGGTATTGTTTCGAGAATCTGCCGGTCTGTCCGCTGTATTATTCCAGGCAGGCAGTCATTGTTTCAAAGACGGTCGGAGGCGGGCTGACACCGACGCCGTCGCATATCTACAGCGGGATCGGAAATCTGTATCTCCGGGAGTCCGGAGACGGGGAGGTAACTCAATGAAAGGTATCATCACAGTTGTCGGAGAGGATCACGTCGGTATCATTGCGGGGATCTGCACATTGCTTGCGGAGAGCAATGTCAATGTGCTGGATATTTCCCAGAGCATAACCGGCGGATATTTTCACATGATGATGGTCGTGGATATGGAGCAGTCCGATGAAGTATTCCACACGCTCGATATGAAGCTGACGGAATGCGGGAAACAGCTTGGCGTTCAGGTCAAGCTGCAGAGTGATACGATCTTCCGGTCGATGCACCGGATCTGAGAAGGGAGCTTGCGGGACATGCTTCAATATGGACTGACTTTTGACGATGTCTTCGAGACGAACCGGATGATCGAAGAAGCGAATCTTGATGTCCGTACAATTACAATGGGGATCGGGCTGCTGGACTGTTGTGATCCGGATCCGGCTGTGCTGCGCCGTAAAGTATACGACAAGATCACCCGTAAAGCGGAGAATCTGGTCCGTGTCGGCGAGATCATCAGCGAGCGTTACGGGATCCCGATCGTCAACAAGAGGATCTCGATCACGCCGGCCGCGCTGGTGGCGGCATCCTGTGAGGATCCGCAGTATCCGGAATTTGCACGGACGCTGGATCAGGCGGCGAAAGATGTCGGGGTCAATTTCATCGGCGGGTTTTCCGCCTTGGTACAGAAAGGTATGACAAGATCGGACAGACTGCTGATCGAGAGCATACCCGATGCCATCGCTTCGACCGATACAGTCTGTTCTTCCGTTAACGTCGGGACCAGCCGTTCCGGCATCAATATGGACGCGGTCAGCCTGCTCGGCAGGAAGATCCGCGATCTTGCGGAGAAGACCGCGGACCGGGATTCCATCGGCTGTGCAAAACTCGTCGTCTTCTGCAACGCGCCGGATGACAATCCCTTTATGGCGGGAGCTTTTCACGGCGTAGGAGAGGCGGATACGGTCATAAACGTAGGCGTTTCGGGACCGGGCGTAGTCCGCAGCGCGCTGAAGGGTGTGCGTGGGGAGAATTTCGAAGTCCTCTGCGAGACGATCAAAAAGACTGCTTTTAAGATCACGCGGGTCGGCCAGCTGGTCGCGCAGGAAGCGGCCAGAATGCTGGATGTGCCTTTCGGGATCATTGATCTGTCCCTTGCGCCGACACCGGCTGTCGGAGACAGTATTGCGGAGATCTTCAGGGAAATGGGTCTGGAATATGCCGGCGCGCCGGGTACGACGGCAGCGCTTGCGATCCTCAACGATCAGGTCAAAAAAGGCGGCCTGATGGCGTCGTCTTTTGTCGGCGGTCTGTCCGGTGCTTTTATACCGGTCAGTGAGGACAGAGGAATGGTCGAGGCGGCCGAGGCCGGCAGCCTTACGATCGAGAAGCTTGAAGCCATGACTTGCGTCTGTTCCGTAGGTCTTGATATGATCGCGATCCCCGGCGATACGCCGGCTTCGTCGATTTCCGGTATCATCGCGGATGAAATGGCGATCGGCATGGTCAATTCCAAGACGACAGCGGTCCGTGTGATCCCGGTATGGGGCAAGACCGTCGGTGAACACGCGGAGTTCGGAGGACTGCTCGGTTCAGCACCGATTATCGGTGTCAATCCGTATTCGTGCCAGGAATTCATCGACCGCGGGGGACGGATCCCGGCGCCGGTCCACAGCTATAAGAACTGATATGACGGCATTTCAGGCAAGAGGGCTGCGCGGCAGCACACTGGAGGAACTGATCAATCTCTCCAACGATACATACCGGAAGCTGGGAATCGCGCTGGTGCAGAAGATTCCTACACCGATCAAACCGATGGAATTCGATTCAAACAGCCGGACGATCACACTTGCGTATTTCGAGCAGCGGAGCACCGTCGACTATATCGGGATCCTGCAGGGGATCGGGATCTGTTTCGACGCGAAAGAAACGGCGCAGACCAATCTGCCGGTCGCGAACGTACATCCGCATCAGGTCGATTTCATGCGGGAATTCAACCGGCAGGGCGGACTCGCGTTCCTGCTCGTGCATTTTACAAAAGATGACGCCTATTATCTGCTGCCGTTCGAGGTGCTGAATACGTATTTTGACAAGGCGGGTGTGCATAAGCATTCCAAAACGATCTCGCGGACGGTCTTTGAAGAGAGATTCCGGATCCCGATGCATGCGGGCGGAGTGCAGCTGCATTATCTGAAGGCAGTCGTAGAGTACTATAAAGTGAAAGAAGAGGAGAAGCGCAATGAAGAATTACAAGATCGCGATTGACGTAATGGGAGGCGATTACGCGCCGAAAGCGGCTGTGGAAGGCGCAGGACTGGCGCTGCAGAAGCATCCGGAGCTTTCCGTGATCCTGGTCGGCCATGAGGATAAGATCCGTGCGGCTATGCAGGAATTTGCGGTAGACGGATCGCGTGTTACGGTTCTTCATAAGGACGCGGTCGTACCGAATGACGAGCATAATCCGGCAGAAGCCGCGCGTTCCAACAGGGACTCTTCCATGATGACAGTCATGCGGATGGTTCGCGCGCAGGAGGCAGATGCCGCGCTTTCCGCAGGCAACACGGGGGCAGTGCTCTCCGGCGCGACGATCCATGTCGGACGCCTGCGCGGCGTACAGCGTCCCGCTTTTGCGATCGCTTTTCCCGGACGCAAAGGACCGGTCTATATCCTGGACGTCGGCGCGAATGTTGACTGTAAGCCGCAGTATCTGGTACAGTTTGCCGAGATGATGACGATCTATTACCGTAAACAGTGCGGTAAGGCGAATCCGACGGTCGGTCTGCTGAATATCGGTACGGAATCCGCTAAGGGCAATGAGCTCTGCAAGACCGTATTCCCGATGCTGGAAGAGGATCCGTATATCAATTTCATCGGCAATATCGAGGGGAACCAGATCCTCGAGAATGCCGCGGACATCATTGTGACGGACGGTTTTGCCGGCAACGTCATGCTTAAGACGACGGAAGGTACTGCAGCTTATATTATGTCCGTCCTGAAGGAAGCGATCAGCGGCAGCCTGCTGTACAAGATCGGAGCGCTTCTCATGAAGCCTGCGCTGCGGGAGATGAAGAAGAAACTGGATCCGAGCGCTGTCGGCGGAGCGCCGATGCTCGGTCTTAACGGAGTCGTGATCAAAGCGCACGGCAATTCCAAGGGACCGGCTTTTGCGAGCGCAATCGAACAATGCATCGCGTATCTGGAGAATAACGTTAACGGTGAGATCACGGAGATGATCGCCGCGAAGAAAGCGCAGGAAAGCGCAGAGGCTGCTCAGGAGGCAAAAGAATGACAGACTGGGATAGAGTCCGGGCGATCGTGGCGGAGTATTTTGTCACAGAACCGGATGAGATCGAGAAGAAAACGAATCTGTACCGGGATCTGGACGCAAATTCGATCGATATACTGGAGCTGATGACAGCTGTCCTGATCGAATTCGGACAGGAGCAGGAGGAGCCTGAAACTGTCCGGCAGATCCATACAGCCGGCGATCTGGTGTCGCTTGTGACGGGCAACTGGGACTATGACGAGGATCCGGACAGATGAATCCGAACAGAAGAAAAGAACTCGAGGAGATCCTGCAGTATCATTTCAATGACGAATCCCTGCTTGAACAGGCGGTTACGCATGTGTCCTATGCCAATGAGGAACTGAAGGACCTGTCCCGCTCGAACGAACGGCTGGAGTTCCTCGGCGACGCGGTACTGGAGCTTGTGACGAGCCGTTTTCTCTTTGACAGAATGGATTCTCCGGAAGGATTGCTGTCCAGGACAAGAGCAGGGCTGGTCTGTGAGGAATCGCTTGCGAAGACAGCCGCAGCCTACGGACTCGGCCGGTTCCTGCTGCTGAGTCACGGTATGGAGCGGACTTCCGGAAGGACGCAGCCGGCTGTACTCGAAGATCTGGTGGAGAGCCTTTTCGGCGCGGTCTATCTGGACGGTGGGCTGGAAGAGGCGGCCAAGGTCATCGAGCGGATGGTTCTGTCCGGATGGCGGGAGGACATGCCGCTTAAGGACTATAAGACAATGCTGCAGGAGGTCCTGCAGGAAGAAGAGGAACTGATCCCTGAATATGTGCTGATCAGTGAGAGCGGCCCCCCGCATAAGAAGGTTTTCACAGCGGAAGTCAGATGGAAGGGACACACTTACGGCCAGGGGACCGGGAGTACGAAGAAAGAAGCAGAACAGCAGGCAGCCAGAATGGCACTGCCGGAAGCGAGAGGTAAGGATGCAGCTGAAAAGTGTTGAGATGGTTGGGTTCAAGTCGTTTGCCGACAGACTCGTCCTGGATTTCGGGAAGGGGATCACGGGAATCGTCGGACCCAACGGAAGTGGAAAGAGTAACGTAGCGGACGCCATTCGCTGGGTCCTCGGAGAGCAGAGCGCCAAATCTCTCCGCGGGGTCAAGATGGAAGACGTCATTTTCGCGGGAACGCAGCGCCGGAGACCGGTCAGTTTCGCGCAGGTGGTTCTGACACTGGATAATTCAGACAGATCGCTTGCCTGCGATTACGATGAAGTCGCGGTCAGCCGCAAAATGTTTCGTTCGGGCGAAAGTGAATATATGATCAACGGAGCCAGATGCCGTCTCCGCGATATCCAGGAGCTTTTCATGGATACCGGTATCGGTAAGGACGGCTATTCCATGATCGGGCAGGGACGGATCGATCAGCTCCTGTCCAATAAGCCGCAGGACCGCCGGGCGATCTTTGAGGAAGCGTCCGGAATCGTTAAGTTCAAGGTGCGCAGGGAAGAAGCCAATGCGAAGCTGGCGCAGGAGCAGACGAGTCTGCAGCGTGTGACGGATATTCTGGAAGAAGCTTCCAGCCGTCTGGAGCCGCTGCGCGAGAGTGCCGAGCGCGCGGAGAAATATAAGACGCTGTATGCGGAATTCCGTCAGCTGGAGATCCAGAATTTCCTGAGGCAGTATGATCAGCTGGCAGGACAGAGCAAGACTGTTCTGGACAGACTTGCGGATCTGACCGCGCAGACCGAAGAGGCTAAGGCAAATCTCGCAGAGATCAGAAAGCAGTCCGAGCAGGCTTCGGCAGACGCTGAAGCAGCCGGCGCCAAGCTGGCGGAAACGATCCAGAAGATGAATGATCTGCGTCTTTTCCGGGAGAGCCGGTCTGGAGAACAGAAGCTTTTCCAGTCGCAGGCAGAGCAGAATGAGAAGGACCGAAAGAACGCAGAGATCCGTCTGGAAGACGCCCGTAAGGCGCTGAAACGTCATCAGGAGACAGCTGTCAAGGTTAAGGAGCAGCTTGCGGGACTTGAACAGCAGAAAGAAAAGCAGACACAGGAGCAGGAGGAGCTTGCCGCCCGCGGGAACGAGATCCGTCAAGCCGCGGAGAGAGCACAGGAGCAGCTTGCTTCGTTCAGACAGCGGCTGGAAGAACTGAGAAACGGGATCAACGCGAAGCGTCAGGATCTGGTCCGTCAGGAGACGCTCCATGAGCAGGTGAAAGGGGAACAGGGTTCCCGCGCCGTTCATCTGGAGGAGCTGCAGGCAGAAGTTGAAGCACGCCAGACAGACGCAGAGCAGAAAAACGCCCTGCTGGAAGAAGCAAAAGCCGCTGTACAGGATTATCAGCAGCAGATCCTCGAGCTGACCGACACGATCAGTGCTCTGCGGGAGAAAATGACCCAGGCGGAGCAGGACGCGCAGAATTCCCGTCAGAAAGTCCAGCAGCTGGGCAACAGGATCCATTGGATCGAAGAGCTGGAAAAAGAATACGAAGGTTATGCCGGCAGCGTTAAGACGATCATGCAGCTCAAGATGTCGGATCCGGATCGGTATTCCGGAGTACACGGCACCGTTGCCGATCTGATGCGCCTGCCGCAGCATCTGGCGACCGCAGTCGAGATCGCGCTTGGCGGAGCCGTGCAGAATATTATTACAGATACGCAGTCGACGGCTCAGCAGATGATCGAGATCCTGCGCAGCAAGAAGATGGGCCGCGCAACGTTCCTGCCGGTGGATTCCGTCTTTGCACGGGATGTCCGTAAGGATCCTGAACTCGAGCACATGCCGGGAATCATCGGATACGCGACGGATCTGATAGAGACAGATCCTCTGTATGAGAAGATCTTTTCACGGCTTCTCGGAAACGTTGTGATCGCGGATACGTTTGAGAACGCCGCTGCGGCTGCGAACCGCTACGGCCGCTATCTGCGTGTGGTCACGCTTTCCGGAGACCTGTTCAACATCGGCGGTTCGATCACCGGCGGAAGTACAGGAGGCAGGACCGCGAGTATCCTGAACCGCCGCGGCGAGATGCATACGCTGACGGTGCAGCTTAAGGCTGCCGAGAAGGAAAACGCCGACAAGAGCGCTATGGCGCTTTCTCTGAGGGAAGAGAGAAGCCGTCTGGCAGTCCGGATGCAGGAGCTTTCCGATAGCAGAGAAGAGGCTTCCGGGACGCAGGCAGCGAGACAGTCCGATTATGATCAGGCCGAGCTGATGCTGCAGATGAGCAAAGAACAGCTGCAGGCGGAGCAGGAGAAGAATCTCGCGGCTGAGCGAAGCATTCAGGAAGACCAGTCCGTACTTGCAGGGATGCAGGACGAGTTGCAGAAGATGGAGAACCAGGAGACAGTCCTTTCCGCGGCCATGCAGGACTGGGAGCGTCAGGATGAGAAAGCCCGGAAGGAACTCGCCGATTACAACACGCAGCTGATGCGCAACCGCATCGAGATCAGTACTTCCGAACAGCTGATCCGTTCCATGCAGAATTCGATGGAACGCGAGGATACGGATATTACCGAACAGCAGGACCAGATCGTCCATTATCAGGAGCAGATCCGGTTTGCCGACGCTGAGATGAAGCGCCTCGAGCAGGAGAATAAAGCTTCTCAGACGGAGATCGAGAACGCCGGAATAGAGATCCGCAAGCTTTCCGATGAGATCACTGCGCTGACAGCCGACCGTGATGATAAAGAACAGAACGAGAAACGTCTGCGTACCGAAGCGGAACGTGCCGCGGAGGACGCTGCAGGTCTGGAGCGCGAGCAGGTCCGTCTGGATTCACAGACGGAACGCGTCCGTAAGGAACTGACGGATCTGCAGGATCAGATCTGGGACAAATATGAAGTCACTTATAACAGTGCGAGGGAAATGGATCTGCCCCAGCCGGAAAGCCAGGCGTGGGCGCGCCGCAGGATTTCCGAGCTGAGAGCCGGCATGAAAGAGCTGGAGCCCGTCAATCTGCAGGCAATCGACGAATATGCCGCGCTGAAAGACCGGTGCAGTTTCCTGACAGCACAGCTGGAAGACGTCAGAAAAGCCGAAGAAAGTCTGCGTGAGCTGATCGGCCAGCTGACAGAACAGATGGAGCAGCAGTTCAGAGAAGGTTTCGGCAAGATCTCCGAGCAGTTCAATCAGGTCTTCCAGAAGATGTTCGGAGGCGGACGCGGAATCCTGCGTCTTGAGGAAGGAGATCCGCTGGAGAGCGGAATCGAGATTATCGCTCAGCCGCCCGGAAAAACGCTTAAGAATATGGCGGCTCTGTCCGGAGGCGAGCGGACGCTGACAGCGATCTCGATCCTGTTTGCGATCCAGCAGCTTAAACCCGCGCCTTTCTGCGTACTGGACGAGATCGAGGCATCGCTTGATGACGCGAATGTATACCGGTATGCCGACTATTTGAAAGAAATGGCGGACAAGACGCAGTTCATCATCATCACGCACCGCAAAGGTACAATGGAAGCGGCTTCCACGATGTATGGCATTACAATGGAGGAAAAAGGCGTCTCCAAATGTGTTTCTGTCCGTTTTGAGTGATCAGAGCCGGAAGGATAAAAAGCCGGAGACCCGGGAGGTACAGTATGGGATTTTTTGAAAGTCTGAAAAGAGGCCTGGCCAAGACCAGAAACAGCCTGATGAGCGGGTTTGACGTTCTGTTCGGAGCCTATGATGAAGTCGATGACGATTTCTTTGAGGAACTGGAAGAGATTCTGGTCCTTTCCGATATGGGAATGGAGACGGCCGCCAGGATCGTTGCGCAGCTTGAGCAGGAGACGATCGACCGGCACCTGACACGGCCTGCACAGGTCAGGAAGATGCTGCTCGAGGATCTTGAGAAGCTGATGGGAGAGCAGGACAATACGATCGTCGATGATGACAGGATGTCCATCCTGATGATGATCGGCGTAAACGGCGCCGGCAAAACGACAACGATCGGCAAGCTCGCGCTGCAGCTTAAGGAAGACGGCAGGAAAGTCATTCTGGCGGCTGCCGATACGTTCCGCGCGGCTGCGATCGATCAGCTGCAGGTATGGGCAGACCGTGCCGGCGTAGAGATGATCAGCCACCAGGAAGGATCGGACCCCGGTGCTGTCGTGTATGACGCGGCCGCTGCTGCCAAATCGCGCCATGCAGACGTCCTGATCTGCGATACGGCCGGACGTCTCCAGAATAAGAAGAACCTGATGAACGAGCTGTCCAAGCTGTTCAGGATCCTGGAGAAGGAGTTTCCGGACGCCCGGAGAGAGGTGCTGCTCGTACTGGATGCGACAACGGGACAAAACGCGCTCCAGCAGGCACGTCTTTTTTCGGAAAGCGCTCCGATCACCGGAATCATCCTGACCAAGCTTGACGGTACGGCCAAGGGCGGTGTCGTCATTTCGATCGCGTCCGAGATGCAGATCCCTGTCAAATATATCGGTGTCGGAGAGAAGATCGAAGACCTGCAGCCGTTCCGTCCGAAGGAATTTCTGCAGGCGCTTCTGGCTGAAGAATAAACGAAATGAATTAAATCTGAACATAAATGAATTAAAGTTGACAGCTGGTCAATTATCAGCCCCGGTTCTACGGATTTGGAAACTCCGTAACCGGGGTTTTTTCTTATACTTGTATTATACACAATGGCAGGCCGCGGAAGAGGCCCGGCGGATGCGCCAGGACGGATCCGCCGCGATACACAGAAAGGAGAGACTGTAATTGTCCAGAACGGCGCGCAGAAGGAGCGCAAACGGCATGTATCTGGTCCTCGTGCAGGGACCTCACAAGTCGGAGATCTTTGAAAACGGACTGAAGAAGCTGCATTATATCGGACTTCTGCAGAAATACTACCAGGAGGGTAAAATCAGGCTGTACGCATACTGCTTCTTTGATAACGAGGCCTATTTCATGATCGGAGAAGAAGAGGATACCGTATCGGAATTCATGAGGAGGATCGGGATTTCTTATGTACACTGGTATAACTCTACATATCAGAAAGAAGGTCCGCTGTTTCGGGGACGGTACGTCAGCTATCCGGTAGAGGATGATATTACATGTATCCGTCTGATCCGGTATATCCATCAACTGCCTGTTAAACGGGATCTGGCTAAATACATGGATCTTTATCCGTACTCAAGTTATGCGGAATACGTCAGGGACAAGACCGCTGTGATCGATACCGCTAAGATGCGGGAATGCCTGGGAGACTGGAAGTATACCGACTACATGGAGCTTGAGTGGAAGGGGGAGAGTGCTTTTGTCGCGGAACAGAGGCCTATCCCTATCCGAAAGGACGACAGGGAGGCAGAGGAAATGATCATGCGCAGACTCGGCGGTAGAGATGTCCGTACCATAGCGAGGCTGGAGGAGTCTGAGATCGTTCAGCTTGTCCGAAAACTGCGATATGAAGACCATTTGCCGGTCGCTCAGATCTGCCGTATTACAAAGCTCGGGAAACGTTTTGTCAATGAGATCAAGAAACCGGACGGAGAGAATGCGGAAGGAGCATTGATGATAGAGTGAAACAGGAGAAAAAAGATCTGCAGATGGGGCTTGAGTATCTGCGTTCCTATACGCAGATATGTAAGGATTATGACGGCCTGATCTCACGGAAAGGCATTTATCAGGATTATATCGGTGAGATGGATGATGAAACACTGCGTGTCCGGGAGAACGATGTAATGGATGAACAGATCCTTATGTACGGAGAGAAGATCAGACAGCAGGAAAGCGCAATTTATAGGGCACTGGAGCGTATGCCGGAGAAGCAGGCGGATCTCGTTCGTCTTCATTATCTGGAGCATCATTCGTGGAAGGAGACGGCTGAAGCTTTAGGTATGGAAGCACTGAGCTCGGAATTCAGGGATCTGCAGGTGGACGCCTGTGCTTCTTTCTGGCTGGAAAAACGTATAACAGGCCAGCGGCACGGAGCTTCCGACAAGATTCTGGAGGCTAAAGAATACAGGATGTGGCGAGCGTATTTCCGGACAAGTATCGCGCCGGAAGAAGCAAACACGGATACGGAAGAACTGTTCCTGAAGGCAAAAACCTCGCTGACTCCGAGACAGGCGCAGCGGCGGATGCGGCTGCTTTTGCTGTCGGAAGACTGGCAGAATCGGTTGAGCTCAGGCAAGATCCCGCTTGGGACGGCATATGAGATATCGTTTCTGGAAGAAGACCTGCAGGATCAGCTGTCTGCGGTCTCTGACTATCTGCACATCCAGCCGGAACCATATCAGGTACATAAACTGCGTTCATTGTCCAGGAAAGAATGGTTCCGGCAGGAAGCGGTGATCCGTATCCTCAGACCCGGAACAGCAGGAGTGAAAAAATGATTCGGAAATTCAGAGAGCATAAAGGATGGATCCGGGCCATACTGCTTGTTATTTTGGTCTTTTCATGCGTGTCCTGCATTAGGGATGTCTCATATCAGGAGAACGCGCCAGGAGACGTTTTTTCTGAATCCGCCGAAGAATGCAGAGAGGAGTATTCCGCGGATGAGAACACATGCAGTTCCATTGCCGTTCTCATACCGGACGATCCCAGACCGGATGATTCCATACCGGAAGTTTCAGAAGAACAGAGCATTCACGTACATACTTTTGTGACAGTACAGAGGGTGATGGCAGACGCTTATGACGAAACGGTAACCGTGACGGATAAGGCGGCCTGGGATGAAATTGTGACAATTACAGACAGGGAAGCCTGGGATGAATTAGTGACGGTTACAGACAGGGAGGCATGGGATGAAGTCATAACCGTAGTGGATCAGGAAGCCTGGGATGAAACAGTAACGATAGTTGACGAAGAAGCCTATGATTATGTTTCAGAAGAGATCCCGGGCTTCAGATGCCGCTGCGGAGCTTTTTTCTCTGCTGCTGATGATGGGCTGGACGGATCGATCGCGGTCAATGCACATCAGAAGGCTATGACAGAACAAGTTGATGCAAAATATTATGCCATTATCGATAACGGACAGTGGGAAGACGGAATGCTCGCCGAGTGGGACGCAGAGGCTGCAAGGCACGGCGGCTATGCGGATTCCTGCGAATATGTCTACACGCATGTCGACGCTGTCACGCATGATGAAACGGTCCATCATGAAGCTGTGACGCATGAGGAGACAATCCATCATGATGCTGTCACACATGAAGAAACAGTTCATCACGAACCGCTCTTTCATACCGAAACGGTTCATCATCCGGCGGAGACGCACACAGAGACCGTTCACCATGATGCTGTATATGAAACCGTTTATGTGTGCGCAGAATGCGGCGCGGTGAAAGAATAGACATGAAATACGAACATGCAGAAAGGATGTAATGATGATCAAGAACAGGATAAAAAAGGGCATGGCGGTATTACTTGCGATACTGATCTTTATGGGAATACTTCCGTCGGACACGGCACGGGCGGCGGCCGGAGATAAACTGAAACTGCAGGAAAATTATGTGGATTTCAACCTTGGGACAGATATCCGCCTCTATCCACTGGTCGTAGCGGACGATAATCCGTTGGATTCAGGACGCGTGTCTGCTGTTATGACTCATGAACTGCAGAACGCTCAGAATGAAACGGTTGTGTGGGGATACTGTCTCGAGCCGAACGCGACGACAGCACAGGGCGATACCTATGAAGAAGCCAAGAACTATGCTTCAGGATATGCGGATAAGATCAGAAGAGAAAATCCGGCCATGTATAAAGAGATGTGCCGTCTTATCTGGATCGCGGATACACTGATGGCTCGGGGATTTGGCGGATACACAAAGGTTCAGATCTGCGGCGCGGCGCAGGTGATCCTTTGGGAGATCGGGTCAGGATACAGGGATGCATTCACCGGCATGCGCTCAGACTCCGCGATATATGACAGTATAACTACCGGTAATACCGAGATCTTTCGAGCAATCTATGCAGAGATGGACAGACAGCTCGTACATTACGAAGACAGGACGGATTTTGCATCCGCTACAGCTTCAGACGCAGTCTCTGCATCCAATGTTATTACGCTGGAGTATAGTACCGCAGGAGGGAAATGGACCAAGACCCTGACTGATACAAACGAAGTCTGGACTAAGTATCTGCCTGCCGTTTCCGGTACGGTTCCGGGAACGAATGTGGGTTATTCCAGAAACGGGAACAATATAACTTTTACGGCTGATTCCGCGATCACAGATACAGAAGTATCGGATGCCCTGAAGAAGACGGATACCGGTACTTCCGCAGATCCGTCTTACATCGTTTATGGAGAAGAAGGGATCGGTGATACACGGACAACTTATGAGGGACAGATCATCGCAGCCAATGCGGCAGCCGATCCGGTCTATCAGTATGTCGCTTTCCGGATGGAGGTCTCCCGTGTATCTGTAAAGAAGACTTCTGCTGATATGTCAGACTGCTATATGAATAATCCACTGTATTCGCTCTCCGGTGCGGTTTACGGATTGTATGCATCTGAAGCAGACGCAAAGGCTGACCGCGGCCGTCTGGAAACACTGACGACCGGTGCAGACGGCACGGCGGCCTCATCTGAAAATTATGCCGTAGGACAGACACTTTATCTCAAAGAGATAACGGCTCCGGCGGGATACAGACTGAATACAGCTGTTAATAGCCTGACGGTTTCGGGTACAGCGGATGACAATGTATTCAACGTGACAGACGCGCCTGTACGGGATCCGGAATGGATCAGGCTGCGTAAGGTCAATACGGACGGAACGCCGACGCCTTCCGGAAACGCTTCCTTGCAGGGCGCTGAATTTACTCTGAATTACTATATGAGCGAGTCTGCTTCAGGGACACCGGCATGGACTGCAGTATTTGTGACGGATAAGGACGGTTATATCATACTGGACCAGCCGCATCTGAAGTCCGGAACGATCCCGTATGAGACTGATGCTTCAGGGATCATACAGTTCCCGCTGGGTTACCTAACGATCGAAGAGACCAAAGCTCCAACAGGCTACAAACTCAACAATAAAGCGGCAGAAGGCAGGATCATACAGGTGTCTTCCGGAGGAGATGCGTGCTTTGACCTGACGGGAAACACATTTTCCCGGCAGTCCGATGGGACAATTCTGTTTACGGAAGAACCTTTTGCTTATGCATTAACTGTCACAAAAACGGATTCAGAGCTAAGCAAGGCCCGTGCCGGAGCAGAGTATGACATTATCAACCGCAGCGCGAATCCCGTTGTAGTAAACGGCACATCCTATGCGGTTGGCGCAGTTGTCATGCATATCGGACCGACAGGTGCAGACGGCAAGGCTACGACCGGAACTGTTCTCCCGATGGGGACTTACGGCATCAAGGAGACGAAAGCTCCTGCCGGACTGACGCTGAATACCACCGAAGCGACTGTCACGATCACGAACGCGAACGTAGACAAGGACTTCGAGAACGATGCCGAGAAGGGATCCATCAAGATCGTGAAGAAGATAGAGAAGGCTCCTTCCGGCTACAGCATTGACCCGATCACGCTGGACGGATTCCAGTTCCGTGTACAGGGTACGACCTTACTTGGAACGACCTACGACAAGACCTTTACTACGGACTCGACAGGAACGATCACCATCAACGATTTGCTTGTCGGTTCTTATAAGGTCACGGAAGTGAAGAACACAAAGACCAATGCGTTCATCGTTCCCGAAATGCAGGAGAACGACGTAACAAACGGTGCGACTGCGACCTTCGCTTTCACGAACGTCTATAAGAAGTTCAAAGTAGACCTTATCAAGATCGCCAAGGGATCAAGTTCCACCGTCACCGTTGACTGGCCCGGAACCTCTCTTGAAGGTGCAGAGTACACGCTCTACAGGAACGGAACGAAGGTTGCTACCTTCACGACGGACGCGAACGGCAAGTTCACGACTGGCTATTATATCTGCGGAGAAGGGTGGACGATCAGAGAGACCAAGGCTCCGAAGGGTTTTGAACTTGATCCGACTGTCTACACCATTGGCGCGGTAGATCCTTCACAGGATAAGGAGAAACGTACAGATACCGTGACATCCCCGGAGACCGCACAGCCAGGCTCTCTGAAGATCGAAAAGAACTTTGAAGCTGCTCCGGCTGGTTATGAGATCACC
Organism: Bacillota bacterium; assembly: GCA_017441925.1. Classification (GTDB taxonomy): domain Bacteria; phylum Bacillota; class Clostridia; order Lachnospirales; family Bianqueaceae; genus RUG12817. The sequence goes on along the minus strand of JAFRUE010000007.1, from coordinate 714,702 downwards.
GAAGCAGACAAGAGCGGTTTCGAGTTCCGTATTACGGCAACACTTGCTGACGGAACAAAGTACGACAAGACCTTCAAGACTGACGCGAATGGCGAGATCACTGTAGAGGGTCTGCTGCCTGGCACTTATACGGTTACCGAACTTGCGAACGGAAAGACCACGCCTTATCTGATCCCCGATTCGCAGGAAGAGACGATTGAGGCCGGGAAGTCCGTATCCTATACCTTCAACCAGGTACGCAAGAAGTTCGAGCTGACGCTTACCAAGGTTGACAAGTACGGAAAGAGCTATCCTGACTTCCCGCTGTCTGGAGCCGAGTACACCGTCTATAAGAACGGCGCCCCGGTCAAGACCTATACGACGGACGTGAACGGAAAACTGACTACCGACACCTACTGGGAAGACACCGGATGGACGATCAAGGAAACAAAGGCCCCGAACGGCTATCAGCTTGACCCCACGGAATACAGCTTCGGAACCGTTGACTCCGCACAGTCCATCGAAATCACGAACGTCAAGGTAACATCAACTGACGAGCCCAAACCTGCTGACATCACCATCACAAAGGTGTTCGAGGATCTTACGAATGTCGGATATGTTCTGACCGACACCAATAAGGCCGGATTCAAGTTCCACATCATCGGAACTCTGGACAACGGCGAGATCTACGATAAGACCTCCCCGACCGACGGGAACGGACAGATCGTTCTGAACAGACTGATCCCCGGAACCTATTGCCTTGAAGAAATCGAAGTACCCGGAATCACCGATAACTACATTTTGCCGGAGCCGCAGACATTTACCGTGCTCCCGCAGGATGAGCTGGAGAAGGAATTCGACCAGACCTATAAGAAGTTCAACTTTACTTTGACAAAGGTTGACGCCGACAGTCTTGAAAGGACCGAAGCAAGTCTTGCCGGAGCAGAGTACACGTTGTTCAAGGGCGGCGCTGCCGTTAAGGTCTACACCACAGACGAGAACGGACAGTTCACTTCCGACGACTATATCTGCGACAGCGATTGGACAGTAAAGGAGACGAAAGCATCCGAAGGCTACAAGCTGGACGAGACCGAGTATGAGGTAGGCAAAGTCGAAGGAACGCAGGAGATCGAGATCCGCAATGAGGAGATCGAATCCAAGGAAGAAGTCGTCACCGGAAAGATCATGATCAACAAAGTAACAGATACAGGTATCGACGTTAAACTCGTGCCGGAAGAAGGGGCGCAGTTTGAAGTCTATCTGAAAGCGGCTGGATCCTACGTTGATGCACCGGAAACGGAACGTGATATTCTGACGATCGGACGTACGGGAATCGCGGTCTCCAAAGAGCTGCCTTATGGCATATATACTGTTCATCAGACTCTTGGATGGGAAGGCCGGAAGAACTCGCCTGACTTTGATGTGGTGATCGACAAGGATTCCGATCCCGAAGAACCATACTATTATCTGCTCGATAACGAGACTTTCCGCAGTTATATCCAGGTCATCAAAGTTGATTCGGAAACAGGAGAAACGATTCCTCTGGCGGGAACAGAGTTTGAGATTTATGATGAAAACGGCGAGAAGATAGCAATTCAGATCACTTATCCGTCAAAAGAGATTCTGACGAGTTTCGTTACGGATGAAACAGGTTCGTTTATTACTCCGGTGAGGCTTCCCTATGGAGAATACAATCTGAAAGAAGTCAAAGCTCCGGAGGGGTATGTTCTGTATTCAAGTCCGGTTCCGTTTACTGTGAACGCAGAGAATGTCCGGGAAGACGAAGGGTTGATGCTGATCACGATTGTGGTTTCAGACGGACCTGTAAAGGGACGGATCACTGTCACAAAGCAAGGCGAGATTTTCCGGTCCGTAGAGCAGGATGGCGATCTGTACGTTCCGGTTTACGAAATGATGCCGCTTGCAGGCGCGACCTTTGAGATCACGGCTGCGACGGATATCTACACTCCGGACGGAACACTCCGAGCGGAGAAAGGCGAAGTCGTTGACACCATCACCACGGGTGAAGACGGAACCGCCACCTCTGTTGAACTGTACCTCGGCAAGTACGAAGTCCGTGAGACCAGCGCACCTTATGGAATGGTACTGAACGAGGAAGTCCAGACCGTTGAGTTTACCTACGGCGGACAGGATGTTGAAGTCGTCTTTGAACAGATTTCCTTCACGAATGACAGACAGAAGTTTGAGCTCTCCATTCTGAAAGAAATGCAGGCAGATGAAGACGGAAACATCGATCTTGACGCAGCCTTACTGAATGTCGAATTCAGTCTGTACGCAAGAGAGAAAATGGTCGCTGCCGATGGCCTTAGTTCCGAAGGAACTAAAACCATTCCCGCAGATGGACTTCTGGGAACTGCAAGCCCTGACGAAGAAGGCAAGATCATATTCAATGTTGACCTTCCTGTAGACGCAAAAGTCTATGTCAAGGAGACTGCCACAGACAGCCATTACATCCTTGACAAAGGCGAATATGACCTTGAAACCGCTTATGAAGGACAGGATGAAGACGTTGTTGAACTGGTATTCAATGACGGCGAATCTGTTACCAACATCCCGGTTGAGATCAGGACCACGCTCTTCGGAACAGAAGGCATTTCTCTTGATGAAGACGGCAAGACCGTTTCCGCATACGAGACCGTTACCCTCATTGACCGTGTTGAGTACACAGGCCTTGTAGTCGGCAAGGATTACACCGTTACCGGAACCCTTATGGAACGAGTTCCAGGGGAACTCGGGGCAACTGGTGAAGCGTTCCTTGACGAAGAAGGAAACGAAATCACCGCTACTGAGACCTTCACGGCTAAAACCGTTGATGGCTATGTAGACATCACCTTCACCTTCCCCGGAATCCTGATATCCGAGAAGACAACGCTGGTTGCTTTTGAGAATATAGAAGAGACCGAGACAGGCAAGGAAGTCGCTGTTCATACCGATATCGAAGATGAAGACCAGACCGTTACGGTCGAGATCCCCGAAGTCGAAGTTTCCAAGAAAGCCATTAACGGAACCGACGAGCTGCCCGGTGCTGTACTCATCATCAAGGATAAGTACGGTAAGGAAATAGAGAAGTGGACCTCCACCGACGAACCTCATAAAGTAACGCTGCCTGTTGGCGAGTATACGCTTACCGAGCTCACCGCCCCGAAAGATTATCTCGTTGCAGAGACCATTTCCTTCAAGGTATCCGTTAATGACAAGCACGAAATACAGGTTTCTGTACTGGACGGTGAAGAATACGTTCTGCAGGACGGTACTCTGATCGTGATGTTTGACCGACACGAACCTGTGATGCATACGACTGTTTCCGCAAACGGAAAAGTTCCCGCCGATGAGAAGCATGTCGAGCTCATTCAGGCCGCGGACAAGACCACGGTCGCTGTCAAGGACATCGTTTACTACGAATTCTTCGAAGGCGGCAAGTATCTACTGGAAGGAAAACTTGTCAAGATCGAGAAAGACGGCACGCTCGTAATCATTGCCGAAGCTTCCGAGGTCGTAACAGCCGAGGAGTACAAGGCAGGCGAGTGGGTGCTTGATTTCGGTGAACTGAAGCTGGATCCAGGCAAATATGTTGTGTTTGAGAAGGCGGTTCCGGTTTTGCAGGAGACGAAGCCGGACTCCGAAAAGACGGAAGAAAAGACAGAAGTGATCACGCCGGTCGGCGAACCGATTTCTCACGAGAATCCGGATGATGAAAGCCAGACCTTCACGATCATCTCTGCTCCTCCGACCGGCGACAGCACAGTCGTGTGGCCATTCGTATTTTCCGCGGCACTTGCTGTTTGCGGCATTATACTCATCGTTCTCTATAAAAAGAAGACTGACAGATTCAGAAAAGGAGACATAAACTGATGGACAGAACCGATAATTCCGCACTGGAAGCAGAAAACTTTTCGGAAGAATATGCCCGGGAGCGCAGGAAACTGACGTTTCAGATCATGATGACAAAAGGAAACGAAACGGCTTTGAAAGAGTATCCCTACCGTGTGTTTCTCGACATGGCACTGATCTGCCGGATCAAGGAGCATAATTATTCATCTGCGTGTACAAGTACCGCGGTTACCTGGGAGATGCTGCAGCAATGGGGCGTTACGGAAGAGCGTTTGTTCCGGGACACATTCAGAATTGCGCCGCTCAATGAGCCTCCTGTTTTCCGCAAGATGGAAGAGATGCTGAAGGAATTTGCGGATCCGGAACAATGTATAATTACAGGAGAAAGTCCGTTATATGTGGCGACAGTACAGAGCCGGGCATACGGAGCCAGTGTCATGGCTTATCCAGGTTTCACCGAGGCTGCAGCAGACTATATCAACGGAGATTACTACATCATTCCTTCATCTGTCCACGAGATCCTGATCCTCCCGGAACCGTGTGCTCCGGGAGTGAACGATCTCGAGTCAATGATCGTTCAGATCAACGAGAAGGTGGTAGAACCCGCGGAGAGGCTTTCTGACCAGGTTTATCATTATGACAGGAAGCGAAAGCGGATAGAGACCGGGAAAGAATGTATTGAGCGGCTTGGCGGAACTGCCGGTTAAGCACTTGTCTTGACATCCTTTCACTGCCGATGTATACTTATTTATTACGACAGGAAGGGGACATATATGCCGCAGCTGCAGCAAGATCAGGCGAGAAAGAATCTGAAACGACTGCTTGACAGTATGAATCAGGTTATTCTTGGCAAAGAAAAAGAAACGAAAGAGGTAGTACTGGCGATACTGGCAGGGGGACATGTTCTGCTGGAAGACATTCCGGGCGTCGGAAAGACGACACTGGCTCTGACGCTGGCAAAGCTGCTGAATCTGGATTTCCGCCGGATGCAGTTTACACCGGACGTCCTCCCGTCAGATCTGACAGGTTTTTCCATATACCGCAGAGATAAAGAAGAATTTGTATATCAGCAGGGAGCCGTTTTTACGAATCTGCTGTTGGCCGATGAGCTGAACCGGGCATCCGCAAGGACTCAGTCCGCTCTGCTGGAAGTTATGCAGGAGGGGAATGTTACCGTAGAGGGCATCACCCGTCAGGTGCCGTCGCCTTTTATTGTCATCGCGACGGAGAATCCGTATGGCAGCGCCGGAACGGTAAGACTGCCCGAGTCCGAAACAGACCGTTTCATGATTTCTCTTTCTATGGGATATCCGGATAAGGACAGCGAAATGACACTGATTCGCGGAGAGATCGATGCACGTGAGAAGATCGCGAAGCTGGAACCGGTCCTGACCACTGAAGAACTTGCTCTGATGCGTCAGGAAGTCAAACAGATCTATATCAAGGACAGTATCGTGGAGTACATGGCTGAGTTGATCCGTAAGACCAGAACTGCCGGAGACCTGAGACTCGGAGCTAGCCCGCGTGCTTCGCTTGCGCTGGCGGCAATGGCACGTGCGTCCGCCTATCTGGACGGCAGAGATTTTGTAGCGCCTTCAGACGCGGCAGATCAGTTCTGCTATGTTGTTCAGCACAGAATTTCACTGACAGAGGAGAGCGATGCGGAAGGCATGACGCCCGAGAGAGTTGCCGGTAAAATCCTGGAAGATACCGAGAAACCGGGAATCGGCCGCTGAGATATGAGACGTTTTCTGTTCTTACTGCTGATACTGGGGACCTGGTATCTGGCAGGGCTTTTTCGATCACAGGCGCTGATGTATCTGGCATTTGCAGAATTGCTTCTGTTTGCCGGATCCTTCCTGGTCCTGATCGTGACTTCGCTGCTTGAGGACATCCGTTTCACTGCCGAAGGTATCGGAGCGCGCAAAGGACGGAATGTGAATGTGCAGGTCAAGGTCAGGAACAAAGGGATCCTCCCGAGCGGAAGAATCGAAGTTACCTGTGATAAAGAAGATACATCGGGACGGATCACAGAACTGGAGACGCGCGTCCTGCAGACAGACGGCAGAGAGGAAATACTGCTTGATTACGGGATCGATGCTTCTTCCTGCGGGATTCTTCAGTGCAGGATCCGTGGTGTCAAAATCTATGACTGGCTGCTGTTGTTCCGTCTTGGCATCCGTCCGAAGCAGAAGACGGAAGATGTGTTTGTGCTGCCGCCTGTACGGAGAGCACAGATCGCTTTTTCCGCGTCCAGGCTGCTGACCGAAGAAGAGGAGGAGCAGGCTTCCCGCAGAGATGCGCCATTATCCGACCGTTATGAACTGAAAGAATATCAGGACGGACAGCCGCTTCGCAATATCAACTGGAACATCAGCGCGCGGACGGATGAGATCTGGTACCGCCGATACGAAGAAGAGAACCTGCACATTCCGGCAATTTCTCTTTGCCCGATTGAAGAGGTGCCGATAGATCTGCGCGGCATCTGGTATGAAGTTCTGTACGCGATCGTGATGGGCCTGCTGGAACTGCGTGCAGATGTCCGGATCCATCCGGGCAGTGCTGCGGGCAGGAAAAATCCTGTCCGTATCGGGAGCATGGAGCAGCTGGACCGTTTTATGATACGGCTGTATCAGGAAGGAAGGGCTGCCGGTATCCGCAGGAGACCGCCAAGTACGCTGAAAGCGGATGAAATGGCAGTCGGCGAGTTTTATTTTGACAGGGACCTGTCACTGCACTATAAGGGCAGGATGCTGTTCAGTTTTTCGAGAGAGCATTATGAAGAAGAGATCACAAGCCGCCGAATCGTGGTTTAACCTTGCGTTCTGGCTGGCAGGACTTTTTGCGTTTCTGCTGATCATCGGAGATACCGTCAGGCTGCCGTACAGCCGGGCGGTGGTTTTTGTGTTCGCAGTCGTCATCTCTTCGATGCTGTTTGCCGCACTGCGCTTCCTGCCGAAGAAATACCAGTGGATCATCGCTGTTCTGATCCCGCTGCTGGCGGCCTGGGCTGCACTGCGCAATCATACTTTGCAGAATGAGTTTACAGCTTTAACGAATCATCTGTTCGGGACAAACTTTATCCATGAGCCGATCAAAAATATAACCGCAGCGGTATGCTTTGCGGCAGCGGTTTTCGCGTATCTGATCTTTCTTCTGACCGGCGTACTGCATGTTTACTGGATCCTGTATATCCTGACGACGGCTTTGCTTATCGGAATCTGTCTGGCCGGCATCGCTCCGGGATTTCTGACGGTACTGTTCATGCTGATCTTCCAGGTCGCGTTCTGGGCCCGGGAAAGCAACCGCAAGAAGGGCAGTTTTTCCGTTATGCCGGTCATTACGGCTGTCGGATTCTGCCTGGTGTTTGCACTGATCTCCTGGTTCTTTGTCGGAAGGTATGCGAACACATTCTATCAGGCAGCCAATAAAGCCGAAGGCTGGATCGTCAATACTTTCCGCAGGGAAGACGGACGTGCGTCGGATTACGATGGGATCGTCAACCGCGGTAATATTTATCCGGAACACGTGCCGCTGTACGAAGTCATACTGAGGGAACGCCCGAAGGAAACCGTCTATCTGAGGACATTTATCGGGAAGGACTATCAGGGCGGCTATTGGTGTACAGATGATGAAAGCGGTGTTCTGGCGGACTTTAAGGCTCCGCAGTTCACTGATCAGTCGACGGATCAGGGAGAAGCTCAGGCAGAGGATGAGACACTGGTGCCGGATCAACTGGAACAGGCGCGGAATATGCTTCCGGTCCTCTGGTATGATCTGAATACGATGCTGACGGAAGAGCAGCAGCCGGCCCAGATGGCCATCAGGATCCTGAGTTCAAATGTGCGGGATATGTGGCCGGATCTGGCGGTCGGGAAAATGCAGCCGGACATGGAATCTGCCTGGAGCGGCAGAGTTAAGGCGAATGATGAGACCCGGATCTATGAATGGCTGAAACGCGAAGAACTGGCTTTTAATGAGGATACTGCGGATGCTTTTATGGAGCTTATGGGGGAGCCGGATTATTCCGCCGCTGTGGAAGATCCGGATCTGCAGCGTGAAATAACGATGGTACAGCTCTACCGGTATTACATGCTGGCTGCCCCTTCACGTTACCTGTCTGTGCCTGAGGACCAGGTTCCCAGACTGCTCTCACTGTGCCGGCAGAATCCTATGGAGGTCGGTGACGCAGAGGAGACGACAGCTTTTATCGCATACTGTCTGAATCATCTTGCGGCTTATACGACGACGCCCGGACTTGTACCGATCGGTGCGGATCCGGTCGAATACGCACTGTTCGAAAGCCGGCGCGGATACTGTCAGCATTTTTCGTCCGCGGCGACACTGATGTACAGGTATTACGGCATTCCGTCCCGTTACGTATCGGGCTACCGGGCCAAACCGGAATCCTTCCGCAGGGAGACGGATGGATTCTATCATGCCAGACTGACGGAAGAAGACGCTCACTCCTGGACGGAGATCCTTACAGACAGTGCAGGCTGGGCGCCTGTAGATCTGACGCCCGGCAGGATTTCAACACATGACTCTGTTCCCGGCATGAATCTGTCCCTGGTTTCCGGCTACCTGTCCGAAAAAGAGTGGAACCTGGAAGGTTATGCCGCGGATGAGGAGGTCCGGGAGATCCAGCTTCAGGAGATCGAAATCGGCGAAACGGAACAGGAAGAAGAGGAGCCGGTGGAGCCTGAAGTTATTCCGCAGTGGAACGTGCCGCTTGATATCGATATGGAGATCTGGGAGGATGAAGAGCCTGAAGAGGTAATCCCGATTCCGATCGAGATCCTGCCGAGAGAGAAGAGCTGGTTTGAGAAAATGATGGAAGTCGATTGGTTCAGATGGCTGTTCTGGCTGGCGGGGATCCCGCTCGCGGCTGCCGCGCTTTTCTTCTTTGTCCGTCTGATCTCGATCCTATATTACCGGCTCGCAAGCGTCCGCAAGATCTTCTCATGGATCCTGGAGGATCTGCATTACACAGGTTATCTGGAAGGATATGACGGTACGGAAGGCGATATTGCCCAGGCACTTGCCAGGACGCTGCCGACCGTGTCGGAAGAGGAAGCGAGATACTACGTCCGGCAGGCGCAGACAGACGCGTACAGCAGGAAAAGGATCAGAAGGCTGCGCAACAAGGAGATGCGCAGATTCCATCTGAAGGTGACGGGAGACATCTTTACCATGGGCAATAAAAATCTCCGAAAAGATTTCTATTCATTCCGCTGCTATATGCGGGCGATCAGCTGATAAGGCGGGTACAATGGCTTTGCAGATCAATCAAAACGGCCCGGCGCCGTAAAGGCGCCGGGCCATTCGTTTTGCTGTCAGATCCGGGAATCAGTATCTGCTGTCAGGTTTACAGCTTCGTATCCCAGCGGCCGCACCAGACGTTATCGTTGTAACGGCCCTTAAATTCGGTCTTACCGGTAAGCTTTTTGACAAGCTCTTCGATGACGACCGGGCTGTCCATATACGCATTGATATAGGTATGGCTCATGGTAAAGTCCACAAGATGGTTGGTCAGAGTCGTCGAGATGAAGATCGTCGGCAGCTCGGCCACGTACCACGGCTGATTCGCAGGATTATCCCATTTGATACGCATAGAGTTGAATGTCGCGAAACCGATGCAGTTCGCCAGTACGATGACGGCATCATAGGTCTCTTTGACTTTGGCCATATTGCTCTTGTTCACGCCTTCCGGATCCTGCGTAAAGACTTCAAATCCGGCAGCTTCCAGAGCTTTCTTGAAGTTGTCCGGCGTACGGTCGTCTGCAGCCATCAGTTTGCCGGCAACGACACGGTTGGTCCCGCCGATATAGACCAGTTTGATCTTTTTATGCTTGGCAGGATCGAGCGGCAGAGCCTTCTGCGTATCCTTGACAAGCGTGATGAAACGGTCTGCGAATTCATGAGCTGCGGCGATATGCTCGGGACATCCGATCTTCGCGAGATTTTCCTTAGGCGGCATGACGGTGCCCTCGGCTTTCTTCTTGTGCAGTCCGAGAGCGGCCTTCAGTCCGAGTGTACGGTGCAGGGCATCGCTCAGACGCTCTTCGGTGATGATGCCGTTCTTGTATCCGTCCATCATGAAGCCGAAATCCTGCTCGTCGAAGAACAGGAACAGGTCGCATCCGGCAGCGATAGCGGTCGGGACCTGCAGACGGCGCGGCATTACAGAGGTCATACCGACCATGTGAGAAGCATCCGTAACGACAAGGCCGTTGAAGCCGAGCTTTTCTTTCAGCAGCCCGGTAATCAGCTCGTGGCAGAGGGTAGCGGGCAGGATCTCGGAATCCTTAAGTTCACGGCCGGCAAGCTTTCTCTGATAGGCAGGCTGTGCGATATGTCCGGCCATGAAGGTCATGACACCGGCGTCGATCATGGTTTGATAGACTTTGCCGAATGTCGCGTCCCACTCTTCGCAGGTCATGTCATTCAGACCCATCATCAGGTGCTGGTCGTTCTCCTCGGTACCGTCGCCGGGGAAGTGCTTGATGCAGGCGGCAAGGCTGGCATCCTGTACGCCCATAGCGAAAGCCTTGGCAAGACGGCATACATCGTCGGTATTGTTGTTGATCGCACGTACCTGTACAACGGTATTTCTCCAGTTGAACAGAATATCGGAAACAGGTGCGAAGTTCCAGTTGCAGCCGATCGCGCCACCTTCCGTAGCTCCCATGAAGCCGACTCTGTAGGCGGCTTCTTCATCGTTCATAGCAGCCATGGCAGCGCCGTTCGCAAGAGGCGTACCGCCGCCTACACCGCCGTTGCCTCCGGCTTCGCAGTTGGAAGCGACAAGCAGCGGAATGCGGCTCTCATCCTGCAGGATCCGGTTCTGCTCATAGAGTTCTTCCGGAGAAACGCTGCGATAGCGGGTGCCGGCGAAATGATACTTGCGGACACTTGCGCGAAGAGCTTCTTCTGAACGGTCAGCCACCATGTTCATGAACAGCTGGCCGATCTTTTCCTCAGTGGTCATGGAAGCAATGGTATCTTCCACCCACTTGATGTCTTCGTCTTTCAGATAGTAGGGCTTTTCCTTCAGATTTACCATATATAAACCTCCTTATTATATTGAAAACGGACAATTATCTGACTAAATTATAACGGAGAAACAGACCGTTGTCAATTATACGACGGCTTTCTTTTTCCATGCGCCGGTAAAATACCGGATCAGCGCACAGGCAAGACTTGCGAACCATCCGCAGGGCAGGGAGTAGGCGATTCCCATGAATCCCATCCCGAAAGCTAACGCAAAGACATATGCCATGACCATACGGATGATCAGGTCAAAGAACATCGAGATCATCGAGAAGATCGAATCACCGGCTCCGCGGAGCGTCGCAACGACGCATTCCTGCAGCGCATGCAGGACGACGAGCGGTGCCCAGAGTTTCATAAAGGCGGCTCCGACATTGATGACTTCGATCTCGGAAGCTTTAACGAACATCCGCATCAGGGAAGGTCCGAAGAAATAAATCACAGCCGTCATAATCAGGCTGATTACGGTACCGAAAATCAGCACCTGACGCAGGCCGGACTTAACGCGAGGGATATTTGCCGCGCCGACGTTCTGACCGACATAGATCGCGAATCCTTGGGAAACGCTCATCATGGCGATGTTCGCGATCTGTTCCATTTTACTGGCAGCGGTATAAGCCGCGATGCAGACAGAGCCGTAGCTGTTGATCAGTCCCTGTACGACGACAAAGCCAAGTCCGGTGACGGAGGCCTGTATGCCGGACGGGATGCCGAGCCGCAGGATGTTGCGGAACAGAGCTTTGTCGAAAACAAATTCATGTTTGCGGAACTGGAAATACGGGATCTTTCGGCGCACGTAGACAATGCAGAGGAGGACGGAGATGCCCTGTGCGATAACAGTCGCCCAGGCAACACCGGCGACGCCCATGTGCAGGACAAGTACGAAGAACAGATCGCCGACGACATTCAGCAGGCTCGAGATGATCAGGAAAATCAGCGGTGTTGTCGAATCACCGAGCGCCCGCAGGAAAGCCGCAAAGAAATTGTACAGTGCCATGAACAGCAGTCCCAGAACGTAGATCCGGAAATATGTCCGGGTCGCTTCATAGATATTATCCGGTACGTTGACCCAGTGCATGATATAAGATGAGAGACCAAGCCCGACAATCATCAGAATCGCGGCCGTCACGACCATGAAGTAAAGTGTTGTGGAGATCGCGGGTTTCAGTTTCTCTTTCTGGTTCGCGCCGAGCAGCTGGGCCGCGACGACGGAAGCACCGGTCGAAAAACCGGTCATCATTCCGACGAACAGATTGGATACCGGCGCGGTGGTGCCGACAGCTGCCAGCGCGTCCGCAGAGACATAATTGCCGACAATGATCGAGTCGACCAGATTATAGAACGTCTGGAATACGGAACCGATGAAGATGGGAAGACAGAACAGCAGGATTTTCGAGAGGATCGGGCCCTTCAGAAAATTGATGTTCTTGGTGTTGATTTTTGCCATAAACTAGGGTCCTTTCTGTGTTTCTTGATAAAAGTATAGCACAGACGGCGGTCGTTTTCAAATGATTTTGCCGGCAGAGAGCGTAGTTTTTCCCGGAGACGCTTTGACTTTTCCGACGGGGCAGGATATAATATCAGAAAACGAGAGGAGATGAAGATATGGATTACAAACAGGAATTTATCCGTTTTATGTGCGATTCGGGCGTTCTGACTTTCGGTGAGTTTACGCTGAAGAGCGGACGCGTAGCGCCGTACTTTATCAATACAGGCAATTACAGGACGGGCCGTCAGATCGCGAGGCTCGGCGAGTTCTACGCGGACTGCATCGAAGACAACAATCTGGAACCGCAGGTGATCTACGGACCCGCATACAAAGGAATTCCGCTCTGTATCTCGGCGGCTTCCGCTCTGGCGCGCAAATACGACAGGGACGTGGAATACGCTTTTAACCGTAAGGAAGCCAAAGACCATGGTGAGGGCGGTGTGATCGTCGGACATCAGCTGAAGGACGGTGACCGTGTCCTGATCACGGAAGATGTGATCACAAGCGGTGCCGCTGTACGTGAGACGATGCCCGTGCTGCAGGCTGCTGCAAATGTCAGTCTTGCAGGCATGGTCATTTCCGTGGACCGCAAAGAGCGGGGACGGGGGACGCTCTCCGCGGTGCAGGAAGTATACCGCGATTTCGGATTGAAAGTTTATCCGATCGTAACGATCGAGGACATCATCGACTGCCTGAAGCATGACCTGATTCCCGGCTCTGAGTACCTGAACAGTATGCTTGCTTACAGGGAGCAGTACGGGGTCTGAGACGTTTTCAAATTGCTCTCTGAAAATTTTCAAAAAAGAGTTGACTTTACGGCCAGTGTGTGGTATGATTGTTACCGTCGCTGAGAACGCGGTTAGTTTTAACGATTCCGCGGATGTGGCGGAATTGGCAGACGCATCAGATTTAGGTTCTGACGCTTACCGGCGTGGGGGTTCGAGTCCCTTCATCCGCATACTGGCAGCCCGCCGGAGTGGCGAAACTGGCAGACGCACAGGACTTAAAATCCTGCGGATCTAACAATCCGTACCGGTTCGATCCCGGTCTCCGGCATCTCAGTACATCATTTATAAGCCCAGATAGCTCAGATGGTAGAGCAGTGGACTGAAAATCCACGTGTCACTGGTTCGATTCCGGTTCTGGGCACTCCGCGATCTTTGCGGGTGTAGTTCATTGGTAGAACACCAGCCTTCCAAGCTGGCCAGGTGAGTTCGATTCTCATCACCCGCTTCGTGCGCGCATAGCTCAGATGGATAGAGCGTCTGGCTACGGACCAGAAGGCCGCGGGTTCGAATCCTACTGCGCGCATCAATAAACCTCTTTTGTCCCCGGACAAGAGAGGTTTTTGCTTATACAAGAGGTGCAGAATGAAGAAAAACGGTACGATATATGTGATGCTTGCCGCTGTGCTGTTCTCGATCGGCGGACTGTGCATCAAGATGATACCCTGGGGCGCGATGGCAATCAACGGCGGGCGCAATCTGATCGCTGTACCGGTCCTGCTGCTGTATATAAAGCTGACCGGGCATAAGCTCAGAATGAACCGGGCCGTTGTTTTCGGCGCTGTTTGTATGTGTGCCGTTACGACCTTGTTTACGCTGGCCAATAAGCTCACGACCGCGGCGAATACCATCATCCTGCAGTTTACGGCACCGATTTTTGCGATGATCATGACATGGTTCCTGCTGCGCAAAAAGCCCCAGCGAATAGATGTGATCACCTGCATGGTCGTTTTTGTCGGTATCATTTTCTTCTTTATAGACGGAATCAGTGCAGGCAACCAACTGGGAAATATTCTGGCGCTTTTGTCGGGAATCGCGTATGCAGGCGTCTTTATGATGAACAGTTTTGAGCAGTCCGATTCTCTATCTTCGATACTGTACGGACAGATGCTCAGCGCTGTGATCGGTATCGGATTTGTGTTTAAGGAGACGGATTTCAGCGCATCTGTGCTTCTGCTGATGGCGGCGCTTGGTCTGCTGCAGCTTGCGCTTGCCTATATCTTCATGGCAAAAGGCCTCGAGACCGTAAATGCCGTTACGGCCAGCCTGACAGCCGCGATCGAGCCGGTCCTGAATCCGATCCTTGTAGCCATCTTCTATAAAGAAAGAATTACAGGATTAGCGCTTATCGGCGCAGTTATCGTTCTCGGAACAGTCCTGATCTACAATGTGCGCCAGGCCAGACTCGAGGACACACAGACACAGGGAGAACAGACATGACATTATATGACAGACTCATAGAAGTTAAGGACGATAAGTACAGAGAATTTCAGGCTAAACTGGTTCCGAATATTCCGCCGGAGACCATTCTGGGCGTCCGGACACCGGAGCTTAGGCGTGTTGCCAAAGAGGTTTATGAGAGCGGGAACGGAGACGCTTTTCTGAACGACCTGCCACATGCATATTACGAAGAAAATCTGATCCATTTCTTTGTGCTCGCGATGATCCGGGATTTTGATGAATGCGTGCAGGCAGTCGAGGCGTTCCTGCCTTATGTCGACTGCTGGCCGGTATCGGATCAGGCGACGCCGAAAGTTTTTAAGAAAAATCATCAGAAGGTCCTGCCGTATATCCGGAAATGGATCGCGTCAGATCACGTCTATACGGCGAGATTCGGGATCCGGATGCTGATGAATGAATTCCTTGACAGGGATTTCAGTGAAGAGTATCCGGAACTTGTAGCATCCAAAAAGGGTGATGACTATTATCTGAAAATGATGATCGCCTGGTATTTCGCTACGGCTCTGGCCAAGCAGTATGATGCGTCAGTACCGTATCTGGAAGAGCACAGGCTGGATGAATGGGTGCACAGGAAGGCCATTCAGAAAGCCGTTGAGAGTTTCCGGGTGACGGAAGAGCATAAGGAGTACTTAAAAAGTCTGAGATAGGAATACTTTTTATACAGGAGGTTTATTATGGCATATCTGGAATTTGATTTTGAGAGTGCGTATCTGCAGGGCAACACACAGATCTCGGTAATCCTGCCTGACAAGAAACGCAGCGTGACACCCGAGGAATTCTATGGAAGCGGTAAGAAATACAAAGTCCTGTGGCTTCTGCATGGTACGTTCGGCGATCACTCCGACTGGATCCGCAAGAGCCGGATCGAGCTTTTTGCCTGCGAGCGGGATCTTGTGGTCGTAATGCCGAGCGGACTGAACGCAAACTATGCCAACTGGGAGAATTTCAGCATCGGCTACAATATGTACGATTATTTCTTTGAAGAGCTGATGCCTCTGATCTACGGCTGGTTCCCGGTTTCACGCAAGAGAGAGGACAACTTTGTCGCAGGGCTGTCCATGGGCGGACGCGGTACATGCGTGTACGCGTTCAACCGGCCGGAGCTTTTTGCGGGAGCAGCCATCCTCTCGGCGGCTCCAAGGGATGTTGCCTGGGATAAGGCGCAGAATCCGGGATTCTTTAAGCGGACGCAGGGAAGCATTGATAACCGCGGCGGACTGGAAGCCTATCTTGCTTCCTACGAGAATACATGGCGTGTTCTGGACGAGGCGGTAGAGAAGGGCGTTGATTTGCCGAAACTCTATTTTGCCTGCGGCAAGGATGACGGTCTTTATCCCGGATTCCTGCATTTCAAGGAGCATGCGAAAGAGATCAATCTGCCGGCTAAGTTTGAAGAGATTCCCGGCTACAAGCATGAATGGCGTTTCTGGGATCTGACGATCGAGAAGGCACTGGACTATTTCGGAATCTGACGGATACGGAATAATGGGTAGAATTGACGTGGCGGCCTATATCTGGCCTTCTTATACAGGAGATGAGCCCAGAACCCGGATCTTCTGGGAAGAAGGTATCGGAGAATGGCAGACAGTTAAGAATACCGCACCTAAAGATAACGGATATTTCTGGAACAGGAAGCCGCTCTGGGGGTATCAGAATGAAGCGGATCCCGGAGTGATGGAATTTCAGATCAGAGAGGCTCTTAACTACGGTGTGAACGTATTTATCTATGACTGGTACTGGTACGACGGGAGACCTTTTCTGGAAAACTGCCTGAATGACGGTTTCCTGAAAGCCGCGAACAGCCGGGACATGCGTTTTTATCTGATGTGGGCCAATCATGATGCCGGCTATACCTGGGATAAACGTAATGCCGGCCGCGTGGAAAGTACAGTCTGGCGCGGCACCTGCAGTCCGGAGGATTTTGAAAGAATCGGGAAACACTGGATACAGGATTATTTCTGCCGGGAGAATTATTACCGGATCGACGGGAAACCGGTCGTCAGCATCTATGATCTGAACAATTTTGTCCGGAGCTTCGGAGGAACAGAAGAGACGAAGCGGGCAATGGAACGGCTGAACAGAGAAGCCGTAAAAACCGGCCTTCCGGGTGTGCACTTCCAGTTTATCCGCTGGAACGGGAAGAGTGAAAATCTGACAGGCGTCGATGGAGAGGTCATCGAAACAACGCCGGAACTGGTCAGTCAGCTTGGCTTTTCTTCGCTGACGCATTATCAGTTCGTCCATTTTGCGGATATCGACCGTGACTACCGCGAGATCCTGCCGGATGTATACAAGGAATGGGACAAGATCGACCGGGAATTTGCGATTCCTTACTATCCGCATGTTTCGATCGGATGGGACAATAATCCGCGCTTCAAAGATTTCCGGCCGGGAATCGTCCGGAATAATACACCGGAAGCCTTTGAGGAAGCGCTTCGCGCAGCAAAGCAGTTTGCCGAAAAGCGCGGTCTCCCGCTTGTAACAATCAACAGCTGGAACGAATGGACGGAGACGAGCTATCTGGAACCCGACGATCTGAATGGTTACGGGTATCTTGAAGCTGTCAGGAGGGTATTTATCGGGAAAGGAGATCTGGAAAAATGATTTTTGAACAGGGAGACCGTATAGTATTTGCGGGAGATTCCGTCACGGATATGGGTTCTGCCCAGCCGGTAGGAGAGGGGCTCTTTGACAACGTAGGCAGGAGTTATGTTCGCATCGTGGAGAACATGTTATCCGCTGTCTATCCGGAGGTCAATCTGCGGATAACAAATTCCGGCATCAGCGGCAATACAAGCCGTGATCTGCTTGAACGCTTCGACCGGGATGTCGTTTTATTGAATCCGGATTGGGTTTCGATCTGTATCGGGATCAACGATGTATGGCGTCAGTTCGATACACCGGCTATGTTTGATGCTCAGGTCATGCCGGATGAGTATGAGAGCAATATTGAGAAAATGATTCTGGCGGTAAAGGGTAAAGTAAAGGGGATTTTCATCCTGTCTCCCTATTACATGGAACCCAATGAAAACGATGCCATGCGGGCACGCATGGATGAATATGTGGAAATCTGCCGCAGACTGGCGGAAAAGCATGATTGTGTTTTTGTGGATTTTCAAAAGCTTTACGCAGATTACTGCAAGGTCCGGCATTCCACATATATCGCCTGGGACAGAGTACATCCCAATCAGGTCGGCGCTACGCTGATGGCAAGGGAATTCCTCTCCCACTGTGGATTTGATTACGATCATAGTGGATTCTGACAGCCTGATCAGGGCATAATAAAACTGCAGCGGATCCTATATTGCGGCGCGGCTGTGCCGGCACGGGTCTTCTGCAGTTTTTTATGTGTACGTCCGGATGATCTGTTCCGCGATCTCTTTTCTCGGGACACATTGATCCATAGCCTGTTTCTCGATATACCGGTGTGCCTGAGGTTCATCCATATGCAGCTCGGAGATCAACAGCCATTTCGCACGGTTGACGAGCCGGATTTCAGCCATTTTCTCTTCGATAGAAAGTGTCCGGGTCTCCAGCTTGCGGAGCCGTTCCCTGGCACTTGCCATCCAGTCAAGTGCCTGTTGAAAGACGGTCCGTGACAATGGCTTGGCGATGACGAAAACACCGTGATCTACGACGTGATCATACAGGCTGTCATAGAATTCTGCCCGCACCATCAGGAGTACGACCGTGCTCCGGCCTGCCGAGGCGTCGATCGCGAACCGTATGCCGGGATCGTCCGGAAGAGGCGAATTGATCAGTACATAGTCATAATCCTGTTCTTCGCAGGCTCTCCGGGCGGCTCCTACGTTGGCAACGTACCGTACAGGCCGATAGCGGGATTCCGGCAGAAAGGAGGACAGAACCGTGTTATATTTGTCTGCAGCAGAGACCACCAGAATACTGTAGACCCGATCTTGCAGATTCATAGTAGATTCCTTTCCATACTGTCACAAGGCAGATCAGCGGCGGCAGTAGATCGCGAGGATCTCCGCAGGCAGGTTCTTACTGATAAAATCGCTGGAGAGGGCTGCTTCCCTCGCTTCCTCCAATGCGGCAGGAAGACGGGAGAGGTGCAGCAGTGTTTGCGGATCGGCTGTATAGAGATTTGCGTTGACCGGTTCCGGCAGAGCCGGACGGTTCTCTATACCGTATAACGCGGCATCGATCAGCAGGGAAAATGCAAGATACGGATTGGCGGCGGGATCCGGCGACCGCAGCTCCGCGCGCCTGTATTCGCCGGCAGCGGCCGGGATACGGATCAGCTGGGAACGGTTCTCGGCCGACCAGGAAATATACCCGGGCGCTTTGTGATTCCCGAGACGCTGATAGGAGGCCTCAACAGGATTGAGAAAGACGGTCATCGGACGGATGTTTTCGAGGATGCCGGCAATCATCTGCGACAGAATACTCTCGTCAAAAGGATTCCGCAGGGACAGATTCATATGGAAGCCGTTGCCGGGCTTATCCGCAAGCGGTTTTGGGGAGAAGTCCGCAGCCATTCCGCCGAGCTGTGCGATCGTCTGTACGACTCTTCGAAAAGTCAGGGCGTTATCGGCCGCAGTCAGAGCATCCGAATAACGGAAGTCAATTTCGTTCTGCCCGGGACCTTCTTCGTGGTGAGAGCTCTCAGGATGGATTCCCATTTTTTCAAGCGTAAGGCAGACCTCACGGCGGATATTTTCTCCGTGATCGTCCGGAGCGATGTCCATGTATCCGGCCGTATCACAAGGAATCTTTGTCGCGCGGCCGTTTTCATCCCGCAGAAACAGATAGAATTCCTGCTCGGCGCCGAACGTGAATTCAATGCCTGCGGTTTTGGCTTTCTGGACAGCTTTTTTCAGGAGACTGCGTGTATCGCACGCGAACGGAGTACCGTCCGGGTGCGTGATATCGGAAAACATCTGCACGACCCTGCCGTGTTCAGGCCGCCAGGGGAGAGGCATCAATGTCTCCGGGTCAGGATGCAGGAACAGATCGCTGTGCACCTCATCCCCGAATCCGTCTATCGCAGAGGCGTCAAACGCGATGCCGTATGTGAAGGCCCGCTGCAGTTCATCCGGCATGATAGAGATGTTCTTCTGCCGGCCGAACACATCGCAGAAAGTGAGACGGATGAACTTGACATCCTCTTCGAAAACATACTGCATGACCTCATCTTTCGAATACTTCATAACTGATCTCCTTTAGTTTGCTACATACATCTGATGGTAGGGATTATTGCTGTCCGGAACGACAACCGTATAAGGCCCGGACATAACCTTGACAGGATCAAAGCCGAAAAGAGCGCAGAATTCCTCGACATACGGCTGCAGCTCTTCCAGATCCTGTACGGTTGCAGGACGTGCGGTAACCTGGTCAGGGAATGTTACGTTCGTGCACTCAGAACGCAGGAACATCTTGCCTCCATGCATGCCGGTGCAGGGGAAATTGCTGACGATCCTCTCCTGCGGAGTATGCAGATTCAGCACTACGATAATGCCGCCGGCCTGATATTCGCCGAGGAAACTGCCTGTTCTCCCGCCGATCACCATGGCAGGAATTTTATCTTTATACGATTTCATATGAATGCCGGCACGGTAGCCCGCATTGCCTTTTACATAGATCCTGCCGCCGCGCATAGCGTATCCGACAGCATCACCGACATTGCCGTGTATAATGATCCGGCCGTCATTCATCGTATCACCGACAGCATCCTGCGCGTTGGAACAAACTGTGATGGATGCCCCGTTCAGATAGGCGCCGAGCGCGTTGCCGGGTATTCCCGTGACTGTGATGTTCTGATCCTTCATTCCTGCGGCGATAAACCTCTGGCCGCAGCAGCCTTCGATCCTGCAGTCGCCGGGATTCCGGCGGAGTATATCATTCAATGCCTGATGATCTAAACCGTCTGCCTGTATAATCATACCACACCTCCGAATTTCTTTCTACGGATTTCTGAAGAAAACACAGTAGTGGACGCAGCTTTTTTCATGCTTTCGAAATCCAGCGTTGACAACGGGACATCTTCACGGATCAGAGAAGTGTAGATACCTGCACGTTCTTCACGTCCGACCAGTATGAAGCCCTTCAGACGATCGTCCTTGATGAACAGTCTTTTCAGAGAATTCTCTGTCCGTTCTTCATAGACTTCCCCCTCATAGGTACCTGCAGACATGATGTGCTGACCGAAGAATCCGATGGAATTCATCGGGATACCTTTATCAAAAACTTCGCTGCCGCCTGCCATATTGATACCGGCTGTATGTCCCTGCATTACGGCATTGGGCAGGATCGCAAGGACTCTTTTCTGACCGGAAGAGAGATCGTCGCCCTCGGTACAGTCACCGGCAGCATAGATATCCTCAAGAGATGTCCTCATCTGCGTATCGATCAGAATGCCGCGGTTGACAGTTCCTCCCGCATCTTTTACAAGAGCGGTGTTGGCACGCACACCGACAGCAAGGACCAGTACATCAAAGGACACTTCTTTACCGCTTTTCATGTATGCTTTATGGCCGTCAAAACGTACAGCGCTGTCTTCCAGCAGGAATCGGATGCCTGATTCTTCCAGGTGTTTCTGTACGATTGCGGCACAATCCGCATCCAGAATACTGGAAAGGACCCGGTCTGCCAGATCGCAGACAGTAATCTGCGCGGCGCGGTGCAGGATGCCTTCGGCACATTTCAGACCGATCAGACCGGCGCCGACGATCAGGACTCTGGACGTTTTCCGAAGCGCTTTCTCCAGAGCAAGCGCATCATCAAGCGTCATAAAGGAGAATCTGGCTCTGACGGTCTCAAGACCTTCAAACGGAGGTACAAACGGAGAGGAGCCTGCTGCGATACACAGGGATGAGTAGGGCAGGATCTGTCCGTTATCGAGCCGGACTTCATGTTTTTCATTATGGATCCGGACAGCTGATCGGCCGTAAAGTACGCGGCATTTCATACGGTCATAAAAATCGCTGCTTCTGTAGTGCATACGGTCACGATCCGTCTTGCCCTGAAGATAGTACGAAATCAGAGGACGGCAGTAGACAGCATGGTCTTCAGCTGAGATTACCGTAATAGGCCCATCCGGATCGATGCTTCGGATGCCTTCTATACATCCGGCCGCCGCTGCGCCGTTACCGATGATCACATATTCTTTCATGATCAGGCCTCTCTTTCTTCGTAAACGATCGCGCGATTCGGACAGCCTTTTACGCAGGCCGGTTCTCCGCACGCATTCTGGACACAGAGTTCGCATTTCTGCATCACGCCGTTTTCATCAGGAGCAAGAGCTCCATAGGGACAGACAAGCATACAGGTAAAGCAGCCGACACATTTGTTTTTATCGATCAGGATAATATCGTTCTCTTTGGAAATCGCGCCGGCAATACAGCTTTTGACACAGATAGGATCTTCGCAATGCCGGCAGGATACGGCATAAGTGATCCTGCCGCTGCTTTCAACATGGATCCGCGGAAAAAGAGGTTTCCCTTTGAGGGCAAGGACCATATCCGTAAGGCCTGAATTTGCGAACGCGCAGTTGTATTCACACAAATGGCAGCCCAGACACCATTCTTCATTTACATAGACTCTTTTCATTATCTCACTCTCCTGCATGAGAGATCCCCAGGATCTCCAGTTCCTTCTGGTTCAGCCCTACACCACGCAGCATAAGCCGGTTGCCGCGCAGTGCTTCGATGGAGTTGATGCCCATACCACCGAGAATCTCCATGATCTCATGACGCCATGCGGTCATCAGGTTCACGAGTCTCCTGCTGCCGATCTCGGGATTCAGTCTCTTGACAAGATCCGGCCGCTGTGTTGCAATACCCCAGTTGCACCGGCCGGTCTGACAGGTGCGGCAAAGGTGACAGCCGAGAGCGAGCAGCGCGGCGGTAGCGATATAGCATGCGTCCGCGCCAAGCGCAACGGCTTTTACGACGTCGGCGGCACTGCGGATAGAGCCGCCCGCGACAAGGGATACATTATTGCGGATTCCTTCATCACGAAGCCGCTGGTCGACAGCTGCCAGAGCAAGTTCGATCGGGATGCCGACATTATCCCGGATGCGGGTCGGTGCTGCGCCTGTACCGCCGCGGAATCCGTCGATTGCTATGATATCTGCGCCGCTTCGTGCGATACCGCTTGCGATAGCCGCAATATTGTGGACAGCCGCCACTTTGACGATAACAGGCTTGCGGTATTCTGTCGCTTCCTTAAGAGAATAGACCAGCTGCCGCAGATCTTCGATGGAATAAATATCGTGATGCGGAGCAGGTGAGATCGCGTCGGAACCCTCCGGAATCATACGGGTCCTTGAGACGTCGCCGACAATCTTTGCACCGGGCAGATGTCCGCCGATACCCGGCTTTGCTCCCTGTCCCATTTTGATTTCGATAGCTGCCCCGGCTTCCAGATAATCTTCATGAACACCGAAACGACCGCTTGCCACCTGAACGATGGTATTCGGACCGTATTTATAGAAATCTTCATGCAGTCCGCCTTCGCCGGTATTATACAGGATTCCGAGCTCTGTCGCCGCCTGCGCAAGCGATGAGTGGGCGTTGTAACTGATCGATCCGTAACTCATTGCCGAAAACATGACCGGCATGGAGAGCCGGATCTGGGGCGGGAGTTCTGTAATAATCCTGCCGTGTACGTCTCTGCGGATACTGTCCGGTTTCTTGCCCAGCGCAACGTGGGTCTCCATCGGTTCACGCAGCGGATCGATCGGAGGATTGGTGACCTGGGAAGCGTTGATCAGGATCCTGTCCCAATAGACAGGAAGCGGATTCGGATTGCCCATAGAAGAGAGCAATACCCCGCCGCTCGAGGCCTGTTTATAGATCTCGCGGATCAGACTGTTGTTCCAGTTCGCGTTATCGCGTAAAGCACAGTCGCTTTTAACGATCTTGAGTGCATGCGTCGGACACAAGGATACACAGCGCTGACAATTGACACACTTTGACTCATCGCTGATCATGATCCCGCGTTCCGGACTGAACGAATGAACTTCATTTGCACACTGTCTTTCGCACACCCGGCAGGTGATACAGCGGGATTCGTTCCTGACGACTTCAAATTCAGGATAAGAATAATCGATACCCATCAGTAAGCTCCTTCCTTCACCTGAACGATCACGGGTTCTCCGCCCGCGGGAGCCCAGATGTGTTCGGCATCCGGTTCCATGACCCGGATCGCCGCTTCTTCACTGGCAATATAGACCTTGTCGTCTTTCTCTCCGACGACCATGGAACGCAGCTTCAGACGGTCATTGAGCGCCATGATTCCTCCGGTAAATCCAAGAACGATGGAAAAAGGTCCTGTGATCAGAAGACTGGGAAATACCGTTCGTAAATAGGTGCAGCGGGCACGGAATTCCGGGTCGGGAGAACGTTCGATCGTACTCCAGAAAGGCGCCGCGATCACATTTGCCGCTTCCGTAAGCGTCAGTTTCTTACGGCGGACCAGATAATCCATAATATAGGTAATGACTTCCGTATCGGTCTGCAGTGTGCATTTATAGCCGAACATTTCGATATATCGTCTGTTGGCGTCATAAGAAGAGATCTCTCCGTTGTGGACGACGGAATAATCGAGCAGAGTAAAGGGATGAGCTCCTCCCCACCAGCCGGGAGTATTGGTCGGATAACGGCCGTGAGCAGTCCAGGAATAGCCTTCATATTCATCCAGACGGTAAAAAACGCCGATATCCTCCGGGAAACCGACGGCTTTAAAGGTTCCCATGTTTTTCCCGCTGGAAAAAACATATGCACCATTCATTTCCGTATTGATCTTCATGACGGTCTGCGCGACAAGTTCTGATTCATCCAGCTGCAGGTTCGTCAGCATGGAATGGAGCGGGGCGACGAAATACCGCCAGATGATCGGTTCATCCGTGATGGCGGGAATCTTGCGGGTCGGAATGACTTCGGAAGCAACGATCTCAAAGTATTCCTTCAGGAATGCTTCACAGTCTTTACGTACAGTACGGCTGTCAAAGAACAGATGCAGCGCATACAGGTCTTTGTATTCCGGATAGATGCCGTATCCGGCAAATCCGCCTCCAAGCCCGTTGGAACGGTCATGCATCGGCTTCATAGATTCAATGATCTTCTCACCGGTCATCCGGTTTCCGTTTCGGGATATTACCGCAGCGATCGCGCATCCGGAAGGAATACGGATCTGACCTTCTCTCCTCATGGTATTCTTCCTTTCTGAAAAGAAAAAGCAAAGGTGTTCGACATGCACAGTTTCTGCACATTCATGAACGCCTTTGCTCATTTGCAGTTATTATATGTGCAGAATTTCATTTTGTCAAGAAAAATCATGAAATTGATTTAAAAATATATAAATTCTGCAGGAATGAAAATTTTTCCTGCAAAAGTGTTGACAAGTCATTACGGTCGGAGTATAATGCGCTGCATAAGGCAAAGGCGTCTTTGGTGGATATCCACGAAAGGCGCCTTTGTCTTTGTTTATTTCCGGCAGGAGAGGAGATATGAAAATGAGTACAGTATCCGATTATTTTGGAAGTATGGTGTTTGATGACCGCGTTATGAGAGCAACGCTTTCGGCAGATGTCTATGCGTCGCTCCGCAAGACTATTGATGAAGGAAGAGAACTGGATATTACGGTAGCCAATGCTGTCGCAGAAGCGATGAAGGATTGGGCTGTTGAGCGCGGTGCGACGCATTTTACACATTGGTTCCAGCCGCTTACCGGCATTACGGCGGAGAAACATGATAGTTTCATTTCTCCGTCACCGGACGGCAGCGTAATCATGGAATTCAGCGGAAAAGAACTGATCAAAGGCGAACCGGATGCTTCGTCTTTCCCGAGCGGAGGCCTGCGCGCGACATTTGAAGCAAGAGGCTATACTGCTTGGGATCCGACGTCCTATGCATTTGTAAAAGGAAATACATTGTGCATTCCGACAGCTTTTGCTTCTTATGGAGGGGAGGCTCTTGATAAGAAGACTCCGCTTCTGCGTTCCATGGAAGCGCTGAACAGACAGGCTCTGCGGATCCTGCGTCTTTTCGGAAACAGTTCGGCGAAATACGTCCGTTCTTCCGTCGGACCGGAGCAGGAATATTTCCTTATTACAAAAGAGATGTACGATAGACGTCCGGATCTGAGATATACCGGCCGTACGCTTTTCGGCAGCAAACCGCCCAAGGGACAGGAACTGGACGATCATTATTTCGGAGCCCTGAAACCTCGTGTAGCTGCTTATATGGTGGAGCTGAATGAGGAGCTCTGGAAGCTCGGCATCATGGCCAAGACCGAGCATAATGAGGTTGCCCCGGCACAGCATGAGCTGGCTCCGATCTATACGACGACAAATATCGCTACGGATAACAACCAGCTGACAATGGAAATCATGCAGAAAGTCGCTGCAAAGCATGGCCTTGTCTGTCTGCTGCATGAGAAACCGTTTGCGGGCGTAAACGGCAGCGGCAAGCACAACAACTGGTCCATCGCTACAGACGCCGGACAGAACCTGCTTTCTCCAGGGGATACTCCATATGAGAACGCGCAGTTCCTGCTGTTCCTGTGTGCGGTGATCAAGGCAGTGGATGATTATCAGGATCTGCTGCGTATTTCGGTCGCGACCGCCGGCAACGATCACCGTCTCGGCGCGAATGAAGCACCGCCGGCTGTTATCTCGATGTTTATCGGTGATGAGCTGAATGCGGTTCTGGAAGCGATCGAAAGCGACACACCTTATGCCGGTGTCCGGAAAACACAGATGAAGCTTGGCGTTGATGTACTGCCCAAGTTCAACCGGGATACGACGGACCGCAACCGGACATCTCCGTTCGCTTTTACCGGCAACAAGTTTGAATTCCGTATGCTGGGCTCTTCCAACAGTATTGCCTGTGCAAACATCATGCTGAACAGTGCGGTGGCGGAGAGTCTGAGGATCTATGCGGACAGACTGGAGCAGGCAGATGACTTTGAGACCGCCCTTCATGAGATGATCCGTAAGACGATCAGAGACCACAAGAGGATTATTTTCAACGGAAACGGCTATGACGATAACTGGATCAAGGAAGCGACAGAGGTCCGCGGCCTGCTGAACTACCGCACAACCCCGGACTGCATGCCTCATCTGCTCGATAAAAAGAACGCGGATATGCTGATCGGTCTTGGGGTGTTTACCAGAGCGGAACTGGAATCCCGCTGTGAGATCATGCTGGATAACTATAACAAGGCTGTACAGATCGAAGCGAATACGATGATCGCGATGGTCAAGGAAGAGATCGCTCCGGCAGTTTCCGCATATGCCGCATCCCTTGCGAATACGATCCGGCTTAAAAAAGATCTGCAGAGCGATATTCCGTACGGCTATGAATGCACAGTTCTTAAGAAACTGTCCTGTCTGAATGATGGGATCATGACCAAAACTGCCACACTCGAAGAGATCGTAGTCAGTCTTCAGGAAATAAATGATACGATCAGGCTGGGTTATGCGATCCGTGACAGATTGCTTCCCGAGATGAGTGAACTTCGTATCCTGGTCGATCAGGCGGAGACATTGACAGCTAAATCCTACTGGCCGTATCCGTCCTATGGCGATATCCTGTTCAGTGTAAGATAAATACAATGCCGGACAGAATGATTAAGGGATAGAACAAGCTAATACAGAGAAAAGAGGAGTTTGTCATGACAATTGAATTCTGGTATCTGATCGGAGCTGCACTGGTCTTCTGGATGCAGGCAGGTTTTGCAATGGTCGAAACCGGCTTCACCAGAGCCAAGAACGCCGGGAACATCATCATGAAGAATCTGATGGATTTCTGTATCGGTACGATCGTTTTTTCCCTGCTTGGCTACGGCCTGATGATGGGAGAAGACGTTTTGTTCGGACTGATCGGTTTGCCGAATATGGATCTTTTCACGGATTTTAAGGAGTTCATCGCAAGTCCGTCAGACGGCGGATTTACCGGAGCATCCACATTTGTATTCAATCTGGTATTCTGTGCGACAACGGCTACGATCGTATCCGGAGCGATGGCGGAACGGACCAAGTTTTCTGCTTATTGTATCTATTCGGCTGTCATCTCGCTGCTCGTTTACCCGGTAGAAGCGCACTGGATCTGGGGAGGCGGATGGCTTGCCGGCTTAGGTTTCCATGATTATGCAGGGTCGACCGCGATTCATATGGTAGGCGGGATCGCAGCACTGATCGGTGCAGTATACCTTGGTCCGCGTATCGGGAAATATGTCACGGACAGGAACGGTAAGGTCACGAAAATCAATGCGATTCCCGGTCATTCGATCCCGCTCGGCGCATTGGGCGTATTCATTCTGTGGCTGGGCTGGTACGGGTTTAACGGTGCCGCCGCTACGACAGTCAGCGAACTGTCTTCGATTTTCCTGACAACAACGATCGCACCGTCCGTTGCAACTGTCGCAACGATGATCTTCACCTGGATCCGCAATGGGAAGCCGGATGTTTCAATGTGCCTGAATGCTTCACTTGCGGGTCTTGTCGGAGTAACAGCCGGATGTGATGCATATGATGCGGTCGGAGCAGCAGTTGTAGGGCTTGTTTCCGGTATTCTTGTTGTAATTGTCGTAGAAGGCCTGGACCTGAAACTGCATATCGACGACCCCGTCGGTGCTGTCGGTGTTCATATGGCAAACGGCATATGGGGTACTGTCGCGGTAGGTCTGCTGGCAAATCCGAATGCGCCTGCCGCTCTTGATGGGTTGTTCTATACCGGTAGATTCCGTCAGACCGGAATCCAGCTGCTTGGATTTGTAAGCGTCGCGGTTTATGCTGCAGCCGCCATGGTGCTTTTCTTCTGGCTGATCCAGAAGACTCACGGTCTGCGCGTTACGCCGGAGGAGGAACTTAAGGGACTGGATAGTACAGAACACGGCCTGCCGAGTGCATATGCCGACTTTGCGCCTTCAGTGGAGAAATACGCGGATTTCGGGCCGGTGGATAATATCGTGGCTGTAACGGGCACGACTCCCGCTGCAGAAGCGATTCCGGTGAAAAAGGTTCCGTCCTTTGAGGCAGGAACACCTAAATTCACCAAAGTTGAAATCATTTTCAAAGAAGAGAAACTGTATGTCCTGAAGGAAGCGATGAGTCAGATCGGAATCACGGGAATGACGGTATCTCACGTTATGGGCTATGGTCAGCAGAAAGGCAAGCCCGAGTATTACCGAGGCGTCGCGGTGGAAACAAATCTTCTGCCAAAGGTCCAGGTCGACATCGTCGTCAGTAAAGTACCGGTCCGTGATGTGATCGAAACAGCCAAAAAAGTTCTGTATACAGGACATATCGGCGACGGCAAGATCTTTGTCTACGATGTCGAAAATGTCGTAAAAGTCCGGACCGGAGAAGAAGGATACGACGCTCTTCAGGACGTCGAGTGAGGGGAGGCGGCATGAGATGTGTTCGATCATGGGATACTGCGGTACCGGATATTCCAAAGCCGCGTTTCTGAAGGCATTTGAACGTACTCTCTCCAGAGGACCTGACGACAGCAGGATTATCGATACCGGGAATGGACTTCTGGGATTCCATCGTCTTTCCATCATGGATCTGACTTCTTCCGGCATGCAGCCGTTTGAACTGGACGGCAGCTATGCAGTCTGCAACGGAGAACTGTACGGATTTGAGAAACAACGGGAAATATTGCGGCAAAAAGGTTATGGCTTTGCCGGAGACAGTGATTGTGAAATCCTCCTGCCGCTTTATAAAGAATACGGGACAGACATGTTTGCCATACTGGATGCTGAATTTGCCTGTATTCTGTATGACGGTGAACACAAGAAGTATATAGCGGCCAGGGATCCTATCGGGATCCGGCCGCTGTATTACGGATATGATGAGCAGGGGACGATCATTTTTGCAAGTGAGCCGAAAAATCTTATCGGGCTGGTCGCTCAGATCCGTCCGTTTCCGCCTGGGTATTACTATGACGACGGTCTGTTTACCCGTTACTGCGACATATCTGCAGTTGCGGAAACAAGAGCCGACGATGTCGAAACAGCCTGCAGTATGATCCGTTCGAAATTGACGGAAGGTGTCAGAAAACGCCTTGTCGCAGACGCGAAGGTCGGGTTCCTGCTTTCCGGAGGCCTTGATTCCTCCCTTGTCTGTGCGATTGCAGCCAAAGAAAGCAGCAGACCGATCGAGACATTTGCGATCGGAATGAGCGGAGATGCGATCGATCTCAAGTATGCACGCCAGGCTGCGGAATATATAGGCAGTCATCATACGGAAGTTTATATGACACCGGATGACGTTATAGAAGTGCTTCCGGATGTAATCCGTCTGCTGGGTACATATGATATCACGACGATACGGGCGAGTATCGGCATGTACCTGGTCTGCAAAGCGATTCATGAGCAGACAGATATCCGTGTACTGCTGACCGGAGAGATCTCGGATGAGCTTTTCGGATACAAATATACGGATTATGCTCCGTCTGCGGCAGAGTTTCAGAAAGAAGCGCAGAAACGGATCAGGGAACTGCACATGTACGATGTGCTTCGTGCAGACAGATGTATTTCCGTAAATTCCCTGGAGGCGCGAGTGCCGTTTGGCGATCTTGATTTTGTCAGTTATGTGATGAGCCTGGATCCGGAGATCAAAGTCAACCGGTACGGGATCGGGAAATACCTGCTCCGTCATGCTTTTGAAGGGCTGGGTTATCTGCCGGATACGATCCTCTGGCGAGAAAAAGCCGCTTTTTCGGACGCGGTCGGACACTCTATGGTCGATGATCTGAAAGAATATGCGGAGACCTTGTATTCTGACGAAGAGTATGAAGAACTTCGGATGAAATACGATTATGCCAGACCTTTTACAAAAGAATCACTGCTGTACAGAGAGATTTTCGAAGACTGCTATCCGGGTCAGGCGGAGATGATCGTGGATTTCTGGATGCCAAACAGAACATGGGAAGGCTGTAATGTGAACGATCCGTCTGCGAGAGTACTGGCAAATTACGGAAACAGCGGGAAATAAACATATGGAGGATCATTATGTGCGGAATTGTCGGATATACCGGAGTACAGGGAGCTGCTCCCATTCTGTTGGAGGGACTCCAGAAGCTGGAATACAGAGGGTACGATTCTGCGGGGATCGCAGTAATGGAGGATTCCCGTATACTTGTCAGCAAAGTGACGGGCAGGATCGTCAATCTTTGTGAAAAGACGCAGAACGGAGCAGCAGTTCCCGGTTCTACCGGTATCGGACATACCCGCTGGGCTACGCATGGTGCTCCGACAGAGAAAAACGCGCACCCGCATCTGTCAAACGACGGCAGATTCGCGGTCGTACATAACGGGATCATCGAGAACTACAGGGCTCTGAGGGAGGAACTGATCAGTAAGGGCTATGTTTTTGAAAGCGAGACAGACACGGAAGTCATCGTTCATCTCATGGAAATGTATTATCATGGGGATGTAAAAGAAGCGCTAATCCGGACATCCAACCGTCTGCACGGATCATACGCACTTGGTGTGATCTGCAGTGAAGAACCGGGTAAAATCTATGCAGTCAGAGAATCAAGTCCGCTGATCCTTGGAGTCGGTGTCCAGGAAAACTATTTTGCATCTGACGTGACTGCACTGGTAAACCATACACGGAACGTCATTTATCTGGAAGACGGAGAATTCGCAGAGATTTCCGGAGATCAGGTCTCAGTCTATGACTGCCTTGGACAGCCGATCCCTAAAAAGATCGCACGGATTGCCTGGGATGTTCAGGCTGCGGAAAAAGGCGGTTATGAGCATTTCATGCTGAAAGAGATCATGGAACAGCCCGGAGCGGTCAAGGCTACAATCACACCGCGCATCCGGGACGGCAGAGTTTTTTTCGAAGAACTGAAACTGTCGGATGATGAGCTCAGGCAGATTACCAGAATCGTGATCACAGCCTGCGGATCTGCTTATTATGCGGGCTGTTCCGGCAAATATGTGCTGGAACAGCTTGCACGTATACCGGTGGAAGTGGAACTGGCCAGTGAACTGCGCTACAGCAATCCGCTGATCGACGATCATACTCTGCTGATCGCGATCTCTCAGTCAGGAGAGACCGCAGATACGATTGCAGCGATTAAGGAATGTAAAAAGCGGGGCGCCAGAACCCTTGCCATCGTTAACGTTGTAGGCAGCACGATCGCTCAGTTGGCGGATTATGCAGTCTATACATGGGCAGGCCCTGAGATCGCGGTCGCTACAACGAAAGGATTTACCACACAGCTCTCCGTCCTGTATCTCCTGGCGGTTCTTTTTGCGGATAGGCTGGGATATCTCGTGGGGAGATCGGCGGAGATGATTGCGGCACTGCAGCAAATACCGATGTATATTCAGCAGGCGATCGATATGAATCACCGGATTCCGCGGCTCGCAAATAAGTATCACAAAAACCATTCGCTTTTCTTTATCGGCAGGAATACGGATTATGCCATCGCTTTGGAAGGAGCGCTGAAGATGAAAGAAATATCCTATCTTCACGCGGAAGCCTACGCCGCCGGAGAGCTTAAGCACGGGACGATTGCTCTGATCGAAGATCATCAGCCGGTCATCGCAGTATGCTGCAATCCTGCCGTGATGGAGAAGACGATGAACAATATAATTGAAGTAAAGGCAAGAGGTGCCGAAGTCCTTGCACTGACATTCCGGAACAATCAGAAGATCGTTTCCGCAGCAGATGACTTTCTGTTTATACCGGATGTGAATCCGGTATTTGCTGCTGTTATCGAGATCATTCCGCTCCAGCTGCTCGCATACTATACGGCAAAAGAAAACAAATGTGATATTGATAAGCCGAGAAACCTTGCAAAATCAGTTACAGTGGAATAAAATACCGATGGTTTTAAATAATTAACACAGGGAAGGATGACAGCATGGGAAATTGTGCGATCGTCGGAATCAACTGGGGCGATGAAGGAAAGGGCAGAATGGTGGATCTGCTGACAGAAAGCTTTGATGCCGTTGTACGGTATCAGGGCGGAGGGAACGCAGGACATACGGTAATCAACGAGAAAGGCAAATTCGCTCTGCATCTGCTTCCGTCAGGAATCTTCCGCGAAGGTGTCATTAATATACTTGGAAACGGTGTTGCGCTGGATCCGGAGAATCTGTGGGCTGAGATTCGGGAAGTCACCCGCGCGGGAGTCGCGATCACTCCGGCCAATCTGAAGATCAGCGAACGTGCATCGCTGCTTCTCCCATGGCACCGCGATCTAGATGCTTTGGAGGAAGCAAGGCTTGCGGATAGGCAGTACGGATCGACAAAACAGGGCATCGCGCCTTTCTATTCCGACAAATATCAGAAAAAGACGGTTCTGGCAGGTGAACTGCGGGATCCTGCTGTCTTGAGAGAACATCTTCAGGAGCTGCTGGAATGGAAGAACCTGATCCTGACCGGAGTCTATGGAGCAGAGCCTTATACGATGGAGAAACTGGACCAATGGGTGGAAGAGTACTGCAAGCCGATCGTTCCGTTCATTACAGATACAGGCAGAATCCTGTACGATATGCAGAAGAAAGACAGAAATATCCTGTTTGAGGCGCAGCTCGGCGCGTTAAGAGATCTGGATTACGGGATCTATCCGTATACGACATCTTCCAATACGCTGGCCGCGTATGCTCCGATCGGGTCTGGACTGCCGTCTCTTAAGCTGACAGATGTGGTCGGAGTTGTAAAGGCTTATTCGACTTGTGTCGGGGAAGGACCCTTTGTCGGTGAAATGTCCGGTGAAGAAGCGGACAGACTGAGGGAAGCCGGTGCTGAATACGGGGCCAAGACCGGCAGACCTCGCCGTGTGGGCCCGCTTGATATCGTCGGTACACGGTACGGTGTCAATATGCAGGGAGCGACAAAGATTGCGCTGACAAAGCTGGACGTGCTGAGTTATATGAAGCAGATCCCGGTGTGTACACAGTACCGTGTCCATGGTGAAATAACGGATGATTTCCCCTTTCCGACAGAGCTTGAATCGGCAGAGCCGGTCATTACCTATCTGGAAGGCTGGAACTGCGACATTTCCGGGATCCGTGAGTGGAGAGATCTTCCGGAAGCGGCGCGCCGGTATGTATTGTTTATCGAAAACGCTATCGGATGTCCCATCAAGTATGTATCGGTCGGGCCGGAAAGGGACAGCATCATTATCCGGTAAGCATCAGAACAGGCGGTTTGTTTTGCGGAACAGACGGCGGGAGGTAAAAATGACTAAGTACATTTTTGTTACAGGCGGAGTAGTATCCGGTCTGGGAAAAGGTATCACAGCCGCTTCTCTTGGCAGGCTCCTGAAAGCGCGCGGGCTGAAAGTCGCGGCGCAGAAACTGGATCCGTATATCAATGTAGACCCCGGTACGATGAGTCCTTTCCAGCACGGGGAGGTCTATGTGACGGAAGACGGTGCCGAGACGGATCTGGATCTTGGTCATTATGAGCGTTTTATAGATGAGGATCTGAATAAATACTCGAATCTTACGACTGGGAAAGTCTACTGGAACGTTCTGAACAAAGAGCGGAGAGGCGAGTATCTCGGGTCGACGGTCCAGGTCATTCCGCACATTACAAACGAGATCAAAGATTTTGTATACAGCGTGGGCAGAAAGACAAACGCGGACGTGGTCATTACCGAGATCGGAGGAACGATCGGTGATATTGAATCACAGCCTTTTATTGAGGCTGTACGGCAGATATCCCTTGAGGTCGGCCGGGAGAACAGTCTGTTTATTCATGTGACACTTGTACCTTATCTGCACGGTTCCGAAGAACACAAGTCCAAACCGACGCAGCATTCTGTCAAAGAGCTGCAGGGAATGGGGGTTAATCCAAATATTATAGTATTGCGCTGTGATGAGCCGCTGGAGGAATCCATCTTTCAGAAGATCGCCATGTTCTGTAATGTCAAGCAGGACTGCGTGATCGAGAACGTCACATTGCCGAATTTGTATGAAGCTCCTCTGATGCTGGAAAAATCGCATTTCTCGGAAGTCGTCTGCAGAGAACTGAATCTGCAGACTCCGCAGCCGGATCTGAAGGAATGGGAAGAGATGGTCGAGCGTATCCATCAGGCATGGGATCACAGTGTAAAGATCGGACTGGTCGGAAAATATGTAGGTCTGCACGACGCGTATCTGTCGGTCGCGGAAGCGCTCCGTCATGCAGGGTTCCATCACAACGTGCATATTGACATCGAATGGATCAATTCAGAAGAGATCACCTGCGAAAGCGCAGACCGTATGCTGTCCGGACTAAACGGGATCATCGTGCCGGGCGGTTTCGGGAACCGCGGGATCGAAGGTATGATCCTGGCTGCAGAATATGCGAGAACTCATTGGATCCCTTATTTCGGGATCTGCCTGGGGATGCAGATCGAAGTCATCGAGTATGCCCGCAATGTGCTGGGCATCGCCGACGCCAATTCCGGCGAGTTTGATGAGCAGTGCCGGCATAAAGTCATTGATTTTATGCCGGGTCAGAGCGATGACGTGGATAAGGGCGGTACTCTGAGACTTGGAGCCTATCCTTGTGTGATCCAATCCGGTACGACGATGGAGAAGTGCTATGGTTCCGGAAGGATCAGTGAACGGCACCGTCACCGCTACGAAGTGAACAATGACTACAGGGAACAGCTGAGGCAGAACGGACTGACGCTGAGCGGAATTTCTCCCGACGGAAATCTGGTTGAAACGATCGAACTGACAGATCGGCCTTTCTTTGTCGGCGTTCAGTATCATCCTGAATTCAAGAGCCGTCCCAACAAGCCGCACCCACTCTTCAAGGGCTTTATCGGAGCAGCCATTGAGAAGTATAAAGAGGTGAAGGCGTGAGCATTCATGAGGAATGCGGGATCTTCGGCGTATACTCCGATCATTCAGGTGATGCCGCGAATATCTGTTATTACGGACTCTATGCCCTGCAGCACAGAGGACAGGAGAGCTGCGGGATCGTCGTGAATGACGATGGAGTATTCTACTCGCATAAGGATCTCGGCCGGGTTGGAGACGTTTTTACGGAACAGACGATTGCCGCGTTCCCCCATGCATCGATGGCGGTTGCCCATACCCGTTACGGAACGACCGGCGGAACGAACAGACAGAACTGTCAGCCCATTGAGATTAATCATCAGAAAGGGCACATGGCACTGGCGCATAACGGGAATCTGTCCAATGCAGAGCAGCTGCGGTCCGGACTGGAGCTGGCCGGAGCGATCTTTCATACTACCAGCGATACGGAGACGATCGCGTATATTGTGACAAGAGAACGGCTGTTGGTATCTTCCATAGAGGATGCCGTGAGCCGGGCGATGAACATACTTGAGGGAGCCTACTCGCTGATCCTGATGTCGCCGCAGAAACTGATCTGCGTCAGAGATCCTCATGGTTTCAGACCTTTGTGTTATGGCAGGATGGCAGACGGTACATATATTGTCGCGTCGGAAAGTTGTGCGCTCAGAGCAGTCGGAGCGGAAATGATCCGGGATCTGGATCCCGGAGAGATTCTGATATTTGGTCCTCAGGGAGTTGAATCACGCAGAGAACACTGTAAGAAAATGCCTGGGAAAATCTGCATATTTGAGTATATTTATTTTGCCAGACCGGATTCCGTCGTCGACGGAATCTCTGTCCATCAGGCAAGAATGAAAGCAGGCGAAATACTGGCGCAAGAACATCCTGTTGAGGCAGATATCGTGATCGGAGTCCCTGATTCAGGTCTGGATGCAGCTCTTGGATACAGTCGCGCTTCCGGGATTCCGTATGGAATCGGACTGATCAGGAATAAATATATCGGCAGAACGTTTATTGCGCCGGATCACAGACTGGATCAGGTCAAGATCAAACTGGCGACTGTAGAGAGCGAAGTCCAGGGTAAAAGAGTCGTTCTGGTAGATGATTCGATTGTCAGAGGCACAACGAGCGGACAGATCATCAGACTGCTCCGGGAAGCCGGCGCGAGTGAAATCCATATGCGGGTATCAGCGCCGCCGTTCCTGTTCCCATGTTATTACGGGACGGATATCGACTCCCAGGATAAACTGATAGCCTGCAGACATACAGTTCCCGAGATTGCCGACATGATCGGAGCCGATTCTCTCGGATACCTTCCGGTGGAACGGTTAGGAGAGCTTGCTGAAGAGAGAACACATTGCGAAGCTTGTTTCAGCGGTGAATATCCGACCGCCGTGCCTTTGCAGGCCAAGAAGAACCGTTTTGAACAGAAGCTTTCGGAGATATAAGAAAACAGCAGTACCAGACCGAAAGGAGAGAAGATTATGCATTTTACGAAGATGCAGGGATTGGGGAACGATTATCTGTACGTTTACGGAGAAGTGCCGGACAATATCCGCGACATCTGCGTAAAGCTCTCGGACCGTCACTTCGGAGCAGGATCAGATGGAATGATCTATATCACTCCATCGTCTGCCGCGGATTTTCGTATGCGGATCTTCAATGCGGACGGCATTGAAGCGAAAATGTGCGGCAACGGGATCCGCTGCGTCGGTAAGTATGTTTATGAAAAAGGTTATACGGATAAGAAGATCCTGATGATTGATACTTTATCTGGAATCAGAAAGCTGGATCTTCATATCAGAGAAGGAAAGGTTAAGACTGTTACGGTCGATATGGGAATAACTGCAGCAGACGATGATCTGAAACTGACAGTGAGGAACGAAGAAGTCTTATGCACACCGGTTTCTGTCGGAAACCCTCACGTCGTGCTTTTCACGGATAACGCGGAGCAGGCTCCTGTGACGTCGATCGGTCCTGACATTGAGCACCACAAAAACTTCCCGGATGGAGTGAATGTGGAGTTTGTCCAAATCCTCTCAGAGAACAGTCTCAGGATGCGGGTCTGGGAACGCGGGAGTGGTGTTACGATGGCCTGCGGGACCGGTGCCTGCGCGGCAGCAGCAGCCGCGGTCAGTAAGGGATACTGTCATCCGGACGAACCGGTTTCTGTTCTGCTGGATGGCGGAAAGCTTGAAATCGTCATTGCTTCAGATGGTAGAGCCTATATGACAGGACCTGCCGTAACGGTATATGAGGCGGAAGCAGAAATATGATTACACCGAACCGTCATTATGCGGAACTGAAGGATTCGTATCTGTTTTATCACATTGCGCAGAAAACCAAAGCATATCTTGCTTCACATCCGGAAGCTTATCTGTACCGGCTCGGCATCGGTGATGCTACGCGGCCGCTGTGTCCGGCTGTGATACAGGCTCTTCATGAAGCCGTCGAGGATCAGGCGGACATTACACGTTTCCATGGATATATGCCGGAAACAGGCGCGCCTTTCCTGCGTACAGCTATTGCAGAGCAGTACCGATCAAGAAGCGTGGATATCGAAGATGATGAAGTCTTTGTATCCAGCGGCGCGAGCGATGAGCTTGGCGATATTCTGGATCTGTTTGACAGAAGCAGCTCCGCTCTGGTTATCGAGCCGGCTTATCCGGCTTATGTCGACGCGAATGTAATCGCCGGCCGCAGGATCGTTCATCTGTCGTCCGGCAGAGAGAACGGTTTCCTGCCGGATCCTCCGGAAAACAAACATGCGGATCTCCTGTATATCTGTTCTCCGAATAATCCGACCGGCGCGGTCTTCGGCAGAGAGCAGCTGAAGAAATGGGTAGATTATGCGAATGCACACGAAGCGGTTATTCTGTTTGATGCCGCATACGAAGCTTTTATCGAGGACACGGAAGTGCCGCGCAGTATATTTGAACTCGAAGGGGCAAAGACCTGCGCAATCGAGATCTGTTCTCTTTCCAAGACTGCAGGTTTCACGGGAACGAGACTCGGATATACTGTTATTCCGAGGAAACTGATCCGGGATGGAATGAGCTTCAATGAAATGTGGATCCGTAACCGCACGACAAAAACAAACGGCGTTTCCTACATCATCCAGAAAGGCGGTGCAGCTGTTTTCACATCGGAAGGTCAGCTGCAGATCCGGGAGAACATACAGTATTATAAAGAAAACGCCAGAATTCTGATGAAAGCGCTGGACAAGACCGAAACCTGGTATTGCGGCGGGAAAAACGCTCCGTATATCTGGTTGAAATGCCCGGACGGAATGGACAGTTGGACGTTTTTTGATACGCTGCTGAATGAGGTTCAGGTGGTCGGAACACCCGGCGCCGGATTTGGAAAATGCGGAGAAGGGTATTTCCGCTTCTCGACTTTCGGAAGCAGGGAAGATACCGCAGAAGCTGCCCGCAGACTGGAGAGTCTGCTGGGATAAGTCCGTATTTGTCTCTCTGCCGGCTAAAAGTTTTTCTGTGCAAATCCTCTTTATTCAAAAGGGCTTTTCGTATATAATAGAGAAGAATCCAGAAAACAGGCATACAGGCAGAAGGGAAGGATATCGGATGCGTATCGGAATCGGTTATGATGTACACAGACTCGTTGAGGGCAGGAAACTGATCCTTGGCGGTATCGAGATACCTTATGAAAAAGGGCTGGACGGACATTCTGACGCGGACGTTCTGACACATGCTCTGATGGACGCGCTCTTGGGAGCTATCGGACAGGGCGATATCGGAAAATGGTTCCCGGATAAGGATCCAAAATATCTGAATATTGACAGTCTGCTCCTGCTGGATGAAGTCATGCAGAAAGTCGCTTCGGCCGGATACCGCATCGGGAACGTGGACGCGGTTGTGATCGCCCAGCAGCCAAGACTTGGTCCTTATTTCCCTGCCATGAAACAAAAACTGGCTCAGCATATGGGATGCGGAGAGGATCGTATCAATCTGAAAGCCACAACGGAAGAGCATCTTGGATTTACGGGCAGAGGAGAAGGAATTGCTGCCGAGGCTGTCTGTCTGCTGGAAGAGATCTAAAGAGAAATCTGCGCAGAATTCAATATGTTTCAGGAACTTTGGACAGAGCATCAAGCGAACGAAGAGAGATTGCTTCGCACAGATGCTCTGTTTTTATTTCCTGACTTCCGGCAAGATCCGCAATGGTACGGGCGGTCTTGAGGATCCGGTGATATCCCCGCGCGCTGAGCTGATAGACTTCATAGGCCTGACGCATGATTTTTTCACCATCGGAATCCGGTGCACAGAAATCCTGGATCCTCTCCGGCGGAATCTCTCCGTTGCAGGAAAAATCAAGGCCGTGGAACCGCTCCTCCTGAATACGGCTTGCCTGTTCCACCTGGGCTGCGAGCGATGTGCAGACCGGATCCGGAGCTTTGCATAATGCATCATAATCAGGGACGTCCATGTGTATCCCGATATCGATACGGTCAAACAAAGGACTCTGCAGGTGCTTCAGATAATGGCGGATCTCTCCCGGTGTACACTGGCATCGGGTACGGTCCGGATAGTATCCGCAAGGACACGGATTCATGCTCGCGATAAAGATAAAATGCGCCGGAAGCTCTACAGACTGACCTGTCCGGTCGATCTCTATACGGTGACTCTCTAAAGGCTGCCGGAGAGCTTCCAGAGTAAAACGGGAGTATTCTGCGATTTCATCCATAAAAAGTACACCCTTATGCGCAAGAGTGACTTCACCGGCTTTTACCGGATACCGTCCGCCGACAAGAGTAAAGGGAGAAATCGTATGATGAGGAGCACGGAAGGGGCGCGATGAAGGTGTCTCAAGTCCCATGCTGTCATAGATCGCCGCAACTTCAAGGAACTCTTCATCCCGCAGAGGAGGGAGTAGAGACAGAAGTGCTTTGGCAGCCATAGTCTTGCCTGTACCGGGAGGGCCCCATAGCAGGACGGAATGATGCCCGGCAGCCGCAATCGTCAGAGCTCGCTGAACCTCCGGCTGTCCGCGGATCGCCATCAGCGGGGTCAGATCCTGATGTCCGGGAACAGGCCGGCGGTGCGGACAAGGTGCGATATCACGTCTGCCCTGCAGGTAGTCGACAGCCTCTGACAGGGTATGGATACCGATCACTTCAATACCGGAGACATAGGAAGCGTCCTTTGCGTTCTCGACAGGCAGGAGGATCCGCTTAAGTCCCATGGATCTGGCACAGACAGCCATCACAAGAGTGCCCGGGACTGGGCGGAGCTCGCCGCTCAGAGACAGCTCTCCCGCGAGGAGTGATTCGGAAAGCAGACTGCCCGTATCAGATGGCACTGTCTTCTCTGAGGCCAATATACTGACTGCTATCGGGAAATCAAAGGACGCTCCTTCTTTGCGGATATGGGCAGGAGCCAGATTGACGGTGATCCTCCTGGAAGGGAAAGGCAGTCCGCAGCCTAGAAGCGCCGCCCGGATCCGTTCCTTGGACTCCCGGACGGTATTGCCGGGAAGGCCTACTATGCTGAAATAGGGCATTCCGTTATACAACGCGGTCTCAACTGTAGTCGGAATACCGCTTGCTGCCTGCTGTGTGCAGGTATGAATGGTACAGAACATACTGACACTTCCTTTTGAAAAATTACGATCCCGTTCCACGGTCCGGAAGAGGATGCTGACACCCTTATTATGTAACGTCGTTTCATTTTGGCTGGTTTTTCTGCAAAATTTTCCTGAAAATATTTTTGTCAGTGCTATATACAAATCTGAAAGCCTCAGTTATAATAATCTGACAAGATTTCCAGCGCGTTCGGAACAGGATGCTGACAATCAGTTCAGAAAGCGAGGGATAATCATGTACAGTTCGGAAGATCTGCAGTGGATCTGGCTGTGCAGTGTACCGGGGATCGGGCCGGTCAGGCGGAGCCTGTTGTTGCAGTGCTTCGGAACGGTTGGACAGGTATTTGAGGCTTCCAGACAGGATTACCTGCGGGAACGGTTTTCGGAGAAGGAAGCAGAAGCCCTGTGTACCGGCAAGGATCCTGAGAAGATCCGCGGACAGGCTGAGAGATGGGCAGAACAGGGCATCACGGTGCTGACACCGTCATCGGCTGTCTTTCCGCGCAGTCTGCTTCGGGCGGATCCGCCCGTATTCCTGCTGTATGCTAAAGGGGACATTTCTTTGCTGCAGAGGAAGAATGTCGGGATCGTCGGATCCCGTAAATGCACGAATTACGGATCTGCGGCTGCCCGTTATCTGTCAGGCAATCTTGCCCGTTTCGGATACGGTATCGTCAGCGGTATGGCTTATGGAATCGATGCCTGTGCGGGACGGGGCGCACTGGACGCGGGCGGGGGTACCATAGCGGTCCTTGGCTGCGGAGCAGACATATGCTATCCGCAGGGTAACCGCGCACTGTATAATAAGATAGCAGCAAAAGGTCTTCTGTTGTCCGAATATCCTCCGGGGACCAGGCCTCTTGCAGGTTCCTTTCCGATGCGGAACCGGATCATCGCGGCACTTTCACAGGCAATTGTGATCGTAGAGGCGGCAGAGAGAAGCGGAGCGCTGATCACGGTCACTATCGCGGCTGACAGCGGTATCCCGGTACTGGTCGTTCCGGGACCGATTTTTTCCGAGACGTCAAGAGGGACAAATCTTCTGATACGGGACGGTGCGGAACTGGTCCTCAGATGGGAAGACATTCCGATCGCGCTTGGGGACATGAATCCTGAAGCGATACGGGAAGAGGAGCATGCCGGGAACAACAGCGGTAAGGGTCCGGGTCCTTCTTTCCCGGACGAGACAGCGGAACAGATCTGGGAGAATATCAGCTGGGAAGCGCGCAGTACTGCCGATATCATCAGAGACTGCAGTCTGCCTCCTGAGAAGGTGCTGCCGGTCCTGACGATGCTGGAACTGCAGGGTTATATCGAGACACTGCCCAATAAAGATATCATCAGATTAAGATAAGAGAGGTTTTTGTATGGCTAAGAATCTTGTGATCGTGGAATCACCTGCCAAGGCGAAGACGATCCAGAAGTTCCTGGGTTCGACCTATAAGGTCATCGCATCTAACGGACACATCCGGGATCTTCCCAAGAGCGAGCTCGGGATCGACATCAAGAACGGGTTTGAGCCGAAGTACATCACGATCCGCGGTAAGGGGGAGCTTGTCGGCAATCTTAAGAAAGAGACAAAGAAAGTCGACCGTGTATATCTCGCGACGGACCCTGACCGCGAGGGAGAGGCTATCTCCTGGCATCTGATGAATACGCTCGGACTGGATAAGTCGAATACAAGGCGGGTCACGTTCAACGAGATCACAAAAGATACGGTCAAGAATGCTTTCAGGAATGCCAGAGATATTGACGAGAATCTTGTCGATGCCCAGCAGGCCAGACGTGTGCTCGACCGTATCGTCGGATACGAGATCAGCCCGGTTTTGTGGAAGAAAGTCCGCAGAGGATTAAGCGCGGGGCGCGTACAGTCGGCTGCTCTAAAGCTGCTCTGTGACCGGGAGAGCGAGATCGCGGATTTCGTTCAGGAGGAATACTGGTCTGTTGAAGCGGACTTTGTGAAGGATAAAGCGCGCGGGACACTGCATGCAAAACTGACTAAAATCGGAGCCGCTAAGGCAGAGATCCCGACCGGTACGGAGGCAGAGGATCTGATCACCCGGATCCGTAACTGCGGTCCCATTACGGTAAAAGAGATCAGGACAGGCAAACGTTCACGTAAGGCTCCGCTGCCGTTTACTACGAGCACACTTCAGCAGGAGGCATCCCGTTATCTTGGATTTACGCCTGCAAGGACCATGCA
Organism: Bacillota bacterium; assembly: GCA_017441925.1. Classification (GTDB taxonomy): domain Bacteria; phylum Bacillota; class Clostridia; order Lachnospirales; family Bianqueaceae; genus RUG12817. Next base: position 671,525 of record JAFRUE010000007.1, on the reverse strand, counting down.
GGTAGCACAGCAGTTATATGAAGGAATCAGCGTCAACGGGACTTCTCAGGGACTGATTACCTATCTGCGTACAGATTCGACCCGCATTTCCGAAGAAGCGGATAAGGCTGCCAGGGATCTGATCATCGCCAGATACGGTAAAGAATATGAAGGACCGCGTACGCAGGCTGTTTCTGCGAGGAGAATTCAGGACGCGCATGAAGCGATCCGTCCGACATCCCTGAATAATGCGCCGGACGTTATCGCTGCAGATCTGACAAAAGAACAGTACCGCCTTTACAAGCTGATCTATGACCGCTTTGTCGCAAGCAGGATGGCAGCAGCCGTTTATGATACGATGCAGATCACACTGACCGGAGGCGAGTTTGAATTTACCGCAGCCGGTTCAACATTGGATTTTCCCGGTTTCCTCACTGTCTATAAAGATTCCGCAGAGGATAAAGAAGAGAAATTCCATACCATTCAGGGACTTGCGGAGGGCGATACGGTCGTAATCCGTGATATTGAAGGACATCAGCATTTTACGCAGCCTCCGGCACGCTATACAGAGGCATCTCTGATCAGGACACTGGAGGAGAACGGAGTCGGCAGGCCGAGTACATATGCGCCGATCCTGACGACGCTTCTGACAAGAGCCTACATTACAAAAGAAAAAAAGGTCATCTATGTCACGGATCTCGGAATGACCGTCAATCAGATGATCGGCAGCTATTTCAAGGATATCGTGGATATCGGCTTCACAGCAGAGATGGAGAAACAGCTCGACAGAGTCGAAGAGGGCGAAGTACAGTGGAGGAAGGTCATCGGGGATTTCTACAGTGGTTTTGAACCGCATGTTCAGAAAGCTCAGACAGAACTCGAGAAAGTCGAGGTCCCGGTACAGCTGACCGATAAGATCTGCGATAAATGCGGCAGGAGAATGATCCTGCGGAACGGCCGTTTCGGCAAGTTCTACGGATGTTCCGGCTTCCCGGAATGCCGCAACACGGTACCCTATCATGAGTATCTGAACGGTGTTCAGTGTCCTTTGTGCGGATCACAGATAGAAGTCTGTATTTCCCAGAAAAAACGGACATATTACCGATGCGCGGATTCCCAGAAGTGCAGTTTTATTTCCTGGGATAAACCGGTTGCACGGAAATGCCCGAGGTGCGGCAGCTATATGGTCGAGAAGACAGGAAGAGCGACGAGATACTGCTGTTCATCCAAAGAATGCGGCTACAGCGAGAAAGCAGAGAGCTGAGACGCTAACGTTTTAATTATCTGATCAGGACCGCAGATTTGCGGATAACCTTTTCCTGTGAATATGGGGAAAGGATTTATTACAGAATATGTGCCGTACGGTGTAACTCATGCTGAATATCAGAAGACATGGGCGGCTTTTTGTGCAAAACGTGATATAGAATCGCGGAATCAGCTGGTTATGTGGAATCAGAAGCTGCTGCAGTTCACTGTCTCTGTATATGCGTCCAGACTTCCGAACGGTATCCGGTATGAAGATGTCGTCGGATATGCACAGATCGGGCTGATCGAGGCATTGGAGCATTATGATCCGCGTATGGAGACTGCCTTTTCGACCTATGCGGTCATAATGATGCGCGGGTCGGTCGAGGACGGGATCAGCAGGGCGATGGGGATATCCCGCAGGATCTATCACAGACTGCGGCAGGAGGAATGTGTCCGCGAACGGCTTAGAAGCACAACAGGCAGAGACCCTACAGAAGAAGAGATCGCGTTTGAAATGGGAATTCCCCTTGAGATCTACACCCGGTTCAGACGGCGGACAGAGACGGTTCTGCAGGACGGATTCGGAGCAGAAGAGGTGATCTGCAGAATCGGGCTTCCGGAGGCATCGCTGACAAAAAAAGAGACCGCCAGAGAGCTTCGTCAGCTTGTGGAACAGCTTCCGGACGAGGAGCGGGCTTTGCTGCATCATGTGATCTGGAAAGGGGAATCGATCCGTAAAGCCGGTCGCGAGACGGGGATCTCAAGATACCGGGCGGCGAGCATCTACAAAAAGACGATCGCAGACCTGCGCAGGCAGATGGAGAAGAAAGGACTCTATTCCGACTGACAAGGTCAGAAAAACCTTTATTTTCCTCAAAAAAACACTTGATTTTTCAAATTGTATTTAGTATACTGATAGACGGCCTTTAAAAAGGCACAGAATCCACACTTTTCCGGATAACGGCCGGAGTGCTCCCGCAGGGAGTGGGCCGCGCAGACCGGATGAGGAGGAAAAAACTAATGGAGGGTGTAGTATGAGCGTAATTTCTATGAAACAGCTTCTGGAAGCGGGTGTGCATTTCGGACACCAGACCCGTCGCTGGAATCCCAAAATGGCTCCGTATATCTTTACGGAACGCAACGGGATCTACATTATTGACCTGCAGAAGACAAGCCGCAAGGTTGACGAGGCTTATGACGCGGTCAAGAAGATTGCCGGAGAGGGCGGCAAGGTTCTGTTCGTCGGAACCAAGAAGCAGGCGCAGGAAGCTGTTAAGACCGAAGCTGAGCGCTGCGGTATGTACTATGTAAACAACCGTTGGCTTGGCGGTATGCTCACCAACTTCAAGACGATCCGCAGCCGTATCGACCGCATGATCGCTCTGGAGACGATGGAGCAGGACGGAACATTCGATGTTCTTCCCAAGAAGGAAGTCCTCAATCTGAAGGCTGAGCTGGACAAGCTGCAGAAGAACCTGAACGGTATCCGCGATATGAAGCAGGTGCCTGACATGATCTTCGTAGTAGACCCCCGCAAGGAGCACATTGCGATTCAGGAAGCACATATCCTGAACATTCCGCTGGTCGGTATCGTTGATACCAACTGCGATCCGGATGAGATCGACTATGTGATCCCGGGCAATGACGACGCGATCCGCGCGGTCAAGCTGATTGCCGGTACAGTAGCTGATGCTGTTATCGAGGCGAACCAGGGCGAGCAGATGACGCCTGCCGAGGAGCCTGAGGAAGCAGCAGAAGAAGCTGAGGCTGAAGAGGAATAATTCTATTTTTCGGGAGGATACAGTATGAATATTACAGCTGCAATGGTTAAGGAACTGCGTGAGAAGACCGGTTCCGGCATGATGGACTGCAAGAAGGCTCTCGAGCAGACCGGCGGCGACATGGCTGCCGCTATCGACGAGCTGAGAAAGAAAGGCCTTGCGACTGCTCAGAAGAGAGCCGGACGTATTGCCGCCGAGGGACTGACCGCTGTTATCGTCAGCGAAGACAGCAAGACCGCAGGCGTTGTCGAAGTCAACTCCGAGACGGATTTTGTTGCGAATAACGATCTTTTCCGTTCTTTCGTCAAGGAAGTTGCGGATCAGGTCCTGATCGCCGATACCAGCGATATTGACACATTCCTGAACAGCAAGTGGCATCTGGATGAGACCAAGACCGTTAACGACGCCCTGGTCGACAAGATCTCCGTTATCCGTGAGAACCTTAAGATCCGCCGCGTGCAGATGCTCAAGAGCGACTGCTACGTTGGATCTTATGTACATGGCGGCGGACGCATCTCCGTTCTGGTCGCTGCCAAGAGCGATGTTGTCAACGATGAGTTCAAGGAAGCCGTTAAGAATGTTGCGATGCAGGTTTGCTCCATGAAGCCTGAGTACAAGAGCGAAGCTGACATTCCGCAGGAAGTTCTGGATCATGAGCGCGCCATCCTGATGGAGCAGGCTGCCTCCGAGGGTAAGCCGCAGGCTATCCTTGCGAAGATGGTCGAAGGCCGTCTGAAGAAGGAAATGAAAGAGCTCTGCCTGATGGACCAGCTCTTCTTCCGCGATCAGGAGATCAGCGTTGCCAAGTATCTGGATCAGGTTTCCAAGAATATCGGAAGCAAGATCGAGATCGAGTCCTACATTCGTTTCGAGACCGGTGAGGGAATCGAGAAGAAGCAGGAGAACTTCGCTGAGGAAGTTGCCAAGCAGATGCAGGGCTGATTCATCATACGAATCAGAAAACCATATAGACCGGTTCTGCCGAAAGGCGGAGCCGGTCTTTTGCATAAGATCCGCAGGACAACAGCCGGGAAATATGCTATAATATTCCGGACAGATCCAGAAACTGCAGATAAGGAGGGCATTCATGGACGGAAACCTTAAGAAACGCAGATCCGGGCGGAATGCCGCCGGTCTGTGGAAGATCATGGCTGTTGTCTTTCCGATGGGACTCTCCGGAGGAGCCATTGCATATCTGGCTATCGAGATCCTCGTAAATACGGGTCCGTGGGGGCTGCCGCTGATTTTTGCCTATCTGGCGGTACTGCTTGCGATCGGCATCTACATCCCGCAGAAAAGAGCAAAAGACGAGTATCATTTCCGTGTCGGGAACGAACTGTTCTATGCAGCGTACCCGAAGGAGATGAAAAAAGAACTGCGTAAGGCTGAGAAGAGAGGCCTGGCACAGGAGAAGGCAGCCGTTCTGGAACAGTACAGGGAATCTGACGGTCCGGTCCGGGAAGTACTGACGCCGGACCTTGTCCGCAGACGCAGGAGGGGTGCGATACTGGGCTCTATCTCTGCTGTCATGATCCTGGCGCCTGTACCGGTACTGGCTTACCGGGCACTGTCCGCACTGCAGGATCTGCTGCCGTTTTCGCTAAAGAGCGACTTCACAGGACTGTTCTCACTCCTGGGGACTGTACTGCTGGTGCTGAACGCGGTCCTTGTCCTTCTCCGCAAAGAGATCCCGCAGCTTGCCGGAACGACTCTTGCGGTCCTGCTGCTGAATGTCTGGGCCTGTTTTGTGACGTTCAGTCTGACAAAAAAGTACCTGGCAGCGGATATCCTGATCTGCTTCGGATGCTGCGCGGTTTTTGCGATCGGACGATTCCTGGTGCCTCGTCTTACCGGAGATCTGCGCAGTCAGGAACAAAAAGAAGCCGACCAGAGAAGATTCACGCTGGAACTCTTCACACTCGGGGCAATCGATGAAAAAGAGCTGAAGTACCGCATGACAAAACACAAAACGGAACATCTGTCCTGATTCTCCGGTTGACGAATCGGGACTGTAGTGATAGAATAAATAGATGTATGGCTGCCGGTACAGTCCGGCTGTCTGCGATCAAACTGACGGAGAGAAAGAGGAGTCAACGTATGAAATACATGGGACTTAACGAGCTGCGTGAAGCATATCTTGCGTTCTTTGAATCCAAGGAGCATCTGAGGATGCCGTCCTTCTCACTGGTGCCTAAAAACGACAACAGCCTTCTGCTGATCAATGCGGGCATGGCACCGCTGAAACCCTATTTTACAGGACAGGAGATCCCGCCGCGCCGCCGCGTTACGACCTGCCAGAAGTGCATCCGTACCGGTGATATCGACAACGTCGGCAAGACCGCGCGTCACGGTACTTTCTTTGAGATGCTCGGCAATTTCTCCTTTGGAGATTATTTCAAGAGAGAAGCACTGCACTGGAGCTGGGAGTTCCTGACAGAGGTCGTAGGGATGGACAAGGACCGTCTCTATCCTTCTGTTTATACGGATGATGACGAAGCCTATAAGATCTGGAACGAAGAGATCGGCGTTCCGGCAGAGAGGATCTACCGTTTCGGCAAAGAGGATAATTTCTGGGAGCATGGCGAAGGCCCCTGCGGCCCGTGCTCTGAGATCTATTATGACCGCGGCGAGAAGTACGGCTGCGGTAAACCGGACTGTGCTCCGGGATGCGACTGCGACCGTTTCATGGAGATCTGGAATGACGTTTTTACCCAGTTCTACGGTGATGGCAAGGGCAATTACACCGAGCTTGCGCAGAAAAACATCGATACCGGTATGGGCCTCGAGCGTCTGGCCGTTGCGGTGCAGGACGTCAACTCGATGTTCGATGTTGATACGCTGCGCGCGATCCGCGAAGATGTCTGCAAGATCGCGGGCGTCGGCTATGAGCAGGGCGAAGCGACTGCCAAGACAGACGTTTCCGTCCGCGTTATTACCGACCATGTCCGTTCGCTGACCTTCATGATCTCTGACGGAATCCTTCCTTCCAATGAAGGACGCGGATATGTGCTGCGCCGTCTGCTTCGCAGAGCCGCCAGACACGGTAGGCTGCTCGGGATCACGAGACCTTTCATCGTTGAAGTGGCTGATACCGTTATCGGATGCTCCGCGGACGCGTATCCGGAGCTGCGCGAGAAACAGGAATACATCAACAAGATCATTACCAATGAAGAAGAGAACTTCTACAAGACGCTGGATCAGGGACTTGCGATCCTGCAGGACGACATCGCCGAGGCGAAAAAGGCCGGCAGCACCAGACTCGACGGATCCAAAGCTTTCCGTCTGTATGATACCTACGGATTCCCACTGGATCTGACCCGCGAGATCCTGGAGGAGCAGGGAATGGAGCCTGATGAAGAGGGCTTCCGTACCGAGATGGAGGCACAGCGCGTACGTGCGCGCAGCGCCCGTAAGAAGACTAACTATATGGGCGCCGAAGCGACAGTCTACAATCAGCTGGATGCCGCTCTGGAGACAGAATTCGACGGATATGACCGTATGGAACAGGCTGACAGCACGATCATTGCCCTGACAGGAGACACCGCGCTGCTGGATACCGCAAACGCCGGCGACAGTGTAACGGTCTTCACGGATAAGACACCTTTCTATGCGGAAATGGGCGGACAGACCGGAGATATCGGATACATCCGTACGGAGACCGGTACGGTCAAGGTTACGGCTACGATCCATGCGATCGGCAGCAAGACCGGGCATGTCGGAGAGGTCACGGAAGGATTCATCGAAAAAGGACAGAAGGCGGAGATGCTGGTGGATCAGGAATACCGTCTCGCGGTTTCCCGCAACCACAGCGCCACACATCTGCTGCAGAAAGCGCTGCGTAATGTCCTGGGGACCCATGTACAGCAGTCCGGTTCACTGGTCGACGCCGAGCATCTGCGCTTTGACTTTACTCATTTTGAAGCGGTCAGCAAGGAAGATCTCCGCAGGATCGAACGCGAAGTCAACAGGGAGATCCTGGCGGCTCTGCCGATCCGGACCGAGGTCATGACGCTCGATGAAGCCCGCAAGACCGGAGCCATGGCGCTTTTCGGCGAGAAATACGGAGATACTGTCCGTGTCGTATGCATGGGCGATTACAGTAAGGAGCTTTGCGGAGGAACACATCTGACCAATACGTCCAGAATCGGTTATTTCCGCATCACTTCCGAGAGCGCGTCCGCGGCCGGTGTCCGCAGGATCACGGCGGTTACGGGAGAGGGCGCTCTTGCGGCAGTAGAGAAGCTCGAGGATGAGCTTGATAAGACCGCCGGTGTGCTGAAGGCGCAGAAGGATTCTGTGGCAGCGGCAGCCGAGGCTCTGCAGAAACAGGTGCGCGAACTGCAGAAGGAACTGGAGTCCCTGAAGAGCAAAATGACGGCCGGACAGGCTGATGAGATGCTTGCGGAAGCCGAGACGAAGAACGGAATCGCGGTCCTTGCGGTCTACAGATCCGAGATGAACGCGGACGCACTGAAGAGCCTCGGTGACAGTCTGAAGGAGAAGCTCGGCGAGAGCGTTGTTATTCTTGCAGGCGGCACGGATGCTCTGTCGATCGTCGTTATGGCGACAGACGGAGCTGTAAAGAAGGGCGTTCATGCCGGCAAGATCATCAAGACAGCAATGAATATCGTTGACGGACGCGGCGGCGGACGTCCGAATATGGCGCAGGGCGGCGGCAAGAACGCAGTCCGCGTACAGGAAGCCCTTACAGCGGCTAAAGAGGAAGCTGCCGCAGAGATCCAGTAAAATCTGTTTGGTAAAATTGTCTATAAAGTGGGAAATAATTGTAAATTATCAGTGACTTTTTTCCTGCAGGTCTTGACGGAATAATTCTTTTGCGCTACACTTCAGATAACAAGGTCAAAGGAGGTTTTCATTATGGCATTATTTGACAAAATTACGGATATCTTCAATTCTACCAGCAAAGAGCTCGGCAAGAAGGCTAAGGACGTTATCTCTACTGTAAAGCTTGAGAACGAGATTACCGGTCAGGAGTCCAAGATCCGCGAGTCTTTCCTTAAGATCGGCGAGCAGTATTTTGAGGCTTTCAAGGACGATCCGGACAGCCCCTATGCCAAGATCATCGCTGAGGTTGCCGAAGCGAAGGCTAAGATCGCTGATCTTCGCAATCAGATCAATGATCTGAAGGGCCTTGTAAAGTGCCCGGTCTGCGGCGAGGCTGTAAGCGCTGATCAGGCATTCTGCCCGAAGTGCGGAGCCAAGCTTCCGGAGAAGGCCGTTGAAGAGAAGGTCGAAGAGGCTGTTGAGGAAGTAAAGGAAGCTGTTGAGGAAGTTAAAGAAGCAGCAGAAGACGCTGCTGAGGAAATCAAGGAATAATCATTCCGGACAGTCAGGCGCAGGGACTTCGCGGTCTCTGCGCTTTTTCTTTGCCTTGACAAAATACAGGGCGGCTCTTATAATAAATAAAGTATGCAAAATGGGGCAGGAGGTGGAGAAATGGCCGTACAGGTGCGTGTTCCGGCGTTTGAAGGACCGCTTGATCTCCTGCTTTATCTGATCGGAAAGAATAAAGTCGATATATATGATATTCCGATCCACGAGATCACAGAGCAGTATATTGAAGCTCTGGACGAGTGGAATCACCGGAATATGGAGATCGCGAGCGAATTTATCGTGATGGCGGCGACTCTGATCGAGATCAAAGCCCGTATGCTTCTTCCTCCGGAAAATGAAGAAGAGGAAGAAGAGGATCCGAGAGAAGAGCTGGTCCAGAGGCTCCTTGCTTACAAGCGGTATAAAGAGGCTGCTGCCCGGATGAAGGAATGGCAGACGCCGCCCGACCGTCTGACGGTCATCCGCGAGCGGGAAGATGAGAAGAAATACCGCTATTATCCTTCACCGGAACGGATCCTCGAAGGTGTTTCGCTGGAAGAGCTTGCGGACATGTTCCGCACAGTCCTGCAGAGCAAAGCCGACAGTATAGATCCGATCCGTGCGAGTTTCCGCTCGGTGGAGCGTGAGAATTTCACGATCGAAGACAAGATCAAAGACCTGATGAGCGCGCTCGAGGCACTGGATACGATCAGTTTCATGAAGATCCGCGGAGCCAGTCATTCCCGTCAGGAAGAGATCATGTATTTCCTCGCGCTGCTTGAACTCGACAGGAATAATCTGGTAACGCTGAGGCAGGAAAAAGCTTTTGCCGATATCCTGGTCTCACGTAAAGAGGAAGAGCCGGAGGAATCTGCTGAAGTCAAGCCGGACGGAAAGTCCGAGCCGGACATAAAGCCGGAGCCGGGCGTTGGGCCGCTTCCCGACACTGGACCGGCAGCTGATATTGAACCGGAGCCGGATATTGCCCCGGAGTCCGGTCCTGAGCCGGAACCCGAATCCGGGCCGGAGACAGATGAAGGAGAACAGAATGGAATTGGAAATGAAACAGGAGACGGAGCAGGAACTGACCCAAAAAAAGCCCGAGCCGTCAGTACTTGAGGAAGAGATCGCCGCGGTACCGGAGACACAGATCGAGCAGGCAATGGAAGCTTTACTTTTTGCATCAGGAGAAAGTGTCCCCATGGTACTTATTGCGCAGGCGTTATGCGTGGATCTTCCGACTGTCGAGAAGGCAGCAAAGTCACTGACGGCTGATTATGAAGAGCGGAATCGGGGCATGCAGGTCATCCGGATCGGAGACAGACTGCAGATGACGACCCGCCCTGCCTGGTATCCGTATGTCCGCAGACTGTTTCATTCAGAGATGGAGAACGTAAAACTGACAGAAACACAGCTTGAGACACTTGCGATCATCGCGTACCGTCAGCCGATCACGAAATCAGAGATCGAAGATATCCGTGGTGTGCATTCGGATGCGGTCGTCAACCGTCTTGCCGAATACGGCCTGATCGAGGAGAAAGGACGGCTTAAGACACCCGGACGTCCGATCCAGTTCGGCACGACAGAGAGTTTTATGCGTTATTTCAATCTGTCGGATCTGTCGCAGCTGCCGCATATGGAGGAGTTTACGCGTGAACAGGAAAACGGAGACAGTGAAGAGACAGGAGCAATTCCTACGTGACGGATGGGAGTTTTCGTACGACGGTCCAGAGAGCTATAGTCCGGTAAGGATTCCGCATGACTATGTCCTGCGCACAGCACTGGATCCGCAGCTGGAACAGGGCGGATCACAAGGCTACCGCGCGGCATACGGCATTGTCCGGTACCGGAGAGAACTTGATATTTCACCGAAAGATGGCCTGCGGTATTATCTGGATTTTGGCGGAGTGATGGAGAACTGCACCGTCTATGTCAATGATAGGCCCGCCTGCAGCCAGGGTTACGGCTACAGTGCATTCCGGACAGAGATTACGCCGTTTCTTGTAGACGGCGCTAACACGATTCTAGTGGAGATCCGTGCGGAAGCTCATCCAAAGGACCGCTGGTACAGCGGAGGCGGGATATACAGGGATGTTAAGCTGATCACGACGGGACAGGATCCCCTTGATGAGCGGCATATCACTGTTCGTACAGAAAGGGATGGAGAAGACGCGGCCGTTACGGTCAGAGCTGGTGATGGTACTCCGTTTACCGCGTCGATCGGGGACAATTCGGCTTCCGGCGAAGGCGAGGTCCGGCTGCAAATTAAGAATGCCAGACTGTGGTCTACCGACGATCCTTATCTATATGAGCTGCGGATCGAAAATGATTCGGACTGCGTGACCATGCGGATCGGGATCCGGACAGAAGAACTCGTTCCCGGCAAGGGGCTGTATATCAACGGCAGACCGGTCCGGCTGCACGGTGTGTGCATACATCAGGACTATGCCGCCTGCGGGATCGCTTTTCACAAGGAACTGTGGCGAGAAAGGCTTGCCACGCTCAAAGAGATGGGATGCAATGCCATCCGCGCGTCGCATCACCTGTATGACAGCGGATTCGTGGAACTGTGTGACGAGATGGGCTTCTATCTGTATGAAGAAGCCTTTGATAAATGGACAGCCGGGGCTCATGCCCGGTACTATGAAGAGACGCTTGCCGATCTTGCGGTGATGATCGAACGAGACCGCAATCATCCGAGCATACTTTTCTGGGGCGTCGGAAACGAAGTCGAGAATCAGGGACAGGACAGCATGCTTGCGATCCTGCGGACACTGGTGGATGAAGCGCACAGGCTGGATCCGTCAAGACCTGTCTGCTACGCGATGAATCCGCATTTCAAGAAGAAAAGCGGGATTGACGCGGCTAGAATCAAGGATATTCAGAAATTCGTCGATGAGGCGGATGAAACGGAGATCACGGATATCGCAGAGAGGATCGGCAGGATCCGCAGAATCGCCGAGATCACGGACTGTGTCTGCTGCAATTATCAAGAGCAGTGGTATCCGCAGATCCACGATGCCGTGCCGGACAAACTGATTCTGGGGACGGAGATCTTCCAGTATTTCCTGGGTGATCCCGAGCAGATGCAGAACTATACAATGCGTGTCCCGTCGCTGCAGGCGGAGGAGTATCCGTGGTGCATCGGAGGTTTCATCTGGACAGGATATGATTATCTGGGCGAAGCCGGAACTTATCCGACGCAGGGATGGAGCGGCTCGCCGATCCGGACGAACGGTGTGCGCAAGCCGATGTTCTTCCAGTTGCAGAGTTATTGGACAGAAGAACCGATGGTGCATTTCGCCGTGCTGGATTATACGGTGCCGGATGAGGATGTCAAAGAGCACTGGGATGTACCGCCGTATCAGGAGCATTGGGACTTTCCGATGTTCCGCAGGATCGTGATCCCATACAGGATCGCGACGAACTGCGATGATGTTGAGCTGTATCTGAATGGCAAGCGGTTCTATACGCCGCGGCCTGCGGACTGCAGGGATCGCGTGATCGAAGGGTTCATTCCCTGGCAGGCGGGACAGATCGACGTCTACGGCATAAGGAATGGCAAGAGAGTGGCTGAATTCCATCTGCATACGCCCGGTCCGGCGTCACGGCTGGTCTGGGAAGAGGCAGGGACGGATCAGACGCTGTCCGTTGAACCCGGAGAATACCGGATGTTCCGGATCAGATGTGTCGATGAGGATGGGAATCTGTGTTTCCGGGCGCAGAACAGAATACAGATCATTGCAGAAGGTCCTGCGGAGACGGAGTCACTCGACAACGGGTATCTTTCGGATCCGGAGCTTTACGGCAGGGACAGTCTGAAGCTGTATCAGGGAAGGCTCGGTGTGCTGGTGTACAGGAACGGAGAGGGGATTGCGCGGATCACGGCATCCTGTGAGGGACTGCCGGATGCTGTGCTTACCATAAATAACGGATAAGGAGCGGATGAAAATGTATTATATCGGTGTGGATCTGGGAACTTCTGCAGTCAAGCTGGTCATGATGGACGAGAACGGAGCGATCGTTAAGATCGCGTCGAGGGAGTATCCGCTTTTCTTCCCGAACCCGGGCTGGTCTGAACAGAATCCGGAAGACTGGTGGAGCGGTGTCTGTGAAGGCATGAAAGAACTGCTGACCGGCGTGGACGCGGCGCAGGTGGCCGGAATCAGTTTCGGCGGGCAGATGCACGGTCTGGTCGTACTGGACGGGAATGACGCTGTGATCCGTCCCGCGATCCTTTGGAATGACGGACGTACGCAGGAAGAGACAGATTATCTGAACGACGTGATCGGCAAGGACAAACTTTCGGCTTACACGGCCAATATCGCGTTCGCGGGATTTACCGCGCCCAAGATCCTGTGGCTTGCCAAGCATGAGCCAGAGAATTTCGCAAAGATCTGCAAGATCATGCTGCCTAAGGACTATATCGCGTACCGCATGACCGGCGTACACTGCACCGATTATTCGGATGCTTCCGGCATGCTGCTTCTCGACGTTGAGCACAAGCGCTGGTCCGAAGAAATGATCCGGATCTGCGGGATCAGGAGAGAGATGCTGCCGGATCTGTACGAGAGCTATGACAAGGTCGGTTTCGTGAAGAAAGAGATCGCGGATGCCTGGGGGCTTTCCGATCATGTCGTAGTGGCGGCGGGTGCCGGAGACAACGCGGCCGCGGCTGTCGGAACGGGTACGATCGGCGACGGAGCCTGTAATCTGTCGCTCGGGACCTCCGGAACGATCTTTATCTCGAGCAACAAATTCGGCGTAGACAGTTTCAACGGACTGCATTCTTTCGCGCATGCTGACGGTTCCTATCATCTGATGGGCTGCATGCTGAGCGCGGCAAGCTGCAACAAATGGTGGATGGAAGATATTCTCGGGACGGATGATTTCGGCGGCGAGCAGGCTAAGATCGGCGAGCTCGGCAAAAACCATGTCTACTTCCTGCCGTATCTGATGGGAGAGCGTTCTCCGCTGAACGATACGTCTGCCCGCGGAACTTTCACCGGTCTGACAATGGATTCGACCCGCGCGGATATGACGCAGGCTGTGCTGGAAGGCGTTGCCTATGCGCTTCGCGATTCCTATGAGGTCGCCAAGAGCCTCGGTGTTAAGATCGAGCGGACGATGATCTGCGGCGGCGGAGCCAAGAGTCCGCTGTGGAGAACGATGATCGCGAATATTTTCGGTATTCCTGTCGATATGCCTGCCTGCGAAGAAGGTCCCGGCTACGGCGGAGCGATCCTTGCGGCGGTTGCCTGCGGACAGTTCGCGAGCGTTGCGGAAGCCTGCGGCAAGCTGATCAAGGTCGTGCATACCGATTATCCGGATCCGGAGCTTACGGCAAGGTACGAAGCCCGCTATCAGACGTTCCACAAGATCTATCCTGCGCTGAAAGGCGTTTTTAAGGACATGGGGTTCTGATCGATGGCGGAACAGGTAAGGCTGCAGAAATTCATGGCAGACTGCGGTGTAGGTTCGCGCCGCAAATGCGAAGAATGGATCGTTCAGGGACAGGTCTCCGTAAACGGCGGGGTCGTCGCTGAGCTTGGAACGAAAATCGATCCGGACAGGGACGAAGTGCGTTTCCGCGGGAAAGTGCTGCGCCCGGCAGCGGGTAAGATCACGGTCATGCTGCATAAGCCGGCAGGCTATGTGACGACAGTGAGAGACCAGTTCAACCGGCCGAACGTCTGTGAGCTGGTCAGGATTCCGGGTGTGCGGCTGTATCCGGTCGGAAGGCTGGATTATCAGACGACGGGCCTCCTGCTGCTGACAAATGACGGCGATCTCGACTATCTGCTGACGCATCCGAAGAATCATATTCCGCGTGTCTATGAAGCGGTGCTCCGCGGACATCCGACAGCGGATGCACTGCAGGAACTGGAGTCTGGCGTAAAGCTCGCGAAGGGAAAGAAGAGTGCCCCTGCAGTCGTCAGGATCCTCAAGTCCGGGACGAACGCGACGCATGTTGAATTTACGTTGTATGAGGGCAGGAATCACGAGGTCCGTCAGATGGCGCAGGCAGTCGGCTATCCAGTGCTTCGTCTTAAACGGACAGGCTTTGCGGGATTATCGCTCGGCAATCTGCAGGAAGGGCATTATGCCGTTCTGAAGCAGGAACAGGTTGAAGACATCAAGAACAGGTATCAGCCCTGATACAGTTTTGCTGTTAACAGATCATGCATGACCGCACCGCGGGCCCGGCGCCGCAAGGCAGCTCCGCGGTGCTTTTTATTGCGCTTATCTTATTCTTTTGTTGTTTTTGCTCTTGCAACTTTACAGGGCATAGGATATAATTGTAATTGGTACAATCCGGATAAAAGGTTGTTTCCCCGGTTTGTCACAGTATGTTGTTTTTCTGCAGACGGTACAGTCTGCGTTGTCAGGAATAATAAATGGGAGGTTCGACGAACAAGATGGACAAGATTCAGGAACTCAGAACCAGACGAACTGCCATCGAAGCCACCGCCAAGACGGCCCGTGAGAGGATACAGGCTATTCTGGATCCGGAGAGTTTTGTCGAGACCGGCGCTTTTGTAAAAGCAAGAAGCACCGATTTCAACGGCAAAGCAGCGGATGTCGCAGCGGACGGCGTGGTGACTGGTTACGGTACCATTGAAGAGCGGCTGGTGTTTGTATTCAGCCAGGACGCGGCTTCTATGGGCGGATCCGTAGGAGAGATGCATGCGCAGAAGATCGCTTCTCTGATCAAGAGAGCGATGGAGTCCGGAGCACCGGTTGTCGGTATTCTGGATTCGGAAGGTCTGCGTCTGACAGAACAGATCGATGCGGCAGCAGGATACGGCAAGATCTACGCGGCTCTTGCCAAGGCTTCCGGCGTCGTTCCGACGATCGCGGTCGTTGCGGGCACGGCGGCAGGCGGAGCGGCACTGATTCCGGGACTGTGTGATTTCACCGTCATGACAGCCAAGGATTCAAAGCTCTTCGTATCCAGCGCGAACGCTATGGAGAAAGGCACTTCCTTCGATCAGATCGCTTCCGGCGCCGTACATGCCGAGAAGACAGGACTTGCCGATTTCGTATGTGATGATATTGAACAGGCTGCGGGCAAGGTCCGCGCGCTTGTAGATATGCTTCCGGCTAACAACGAAGAAGACGCTCCGATCTATGATGACCGTGACGATCTGAACCGTGTTTCCGAGACGCTTGACGAGGCTGCTTCCGCCGGCATGGACATTCTTCCTGTAATCGCGGAGCTCGCGGACGCGGGAGATTTCCTGGAAGTCCGCGCGGCATACGGCAAGAGCATGGTTACCGGTTTCATGCGTCTGAACGGCGGCACCATCGGTGTTGTTGCCAATAACGGTGCGGTCGACGGCGGCAGACTGACGACGGCAGGATGCTGGAAGGCATCCGCGTTCATCCGTTTCTGCGATGCTTATGAACTGCCTGTTCTGACAGTTGTGGATACAGAGGGATTCGCGGTCTCCAAGGAAGAGGAGAACGCAGGACTTGCCCAGGCGGCAGCCGCGCTGACAGGCGCTTTTGCCGGAGCGACAGTCCCCAAGGTCACGCTGGTTGCCGGTAAGGCATACGGCAGCGCGGCTATGGTCATGAATTCCAAGGAGAACGGAGCCGATGTGGTCCTTGCATGGCCTGAGGCTGAGTTCGCCGTTATGAATCCGCAGTCCGAGGCGAGGATCCTCTATGCGGACGAGATCGCTGCCGGTGCCGACCTCGCGGAGAAGACCGAGGCGGTCGCTGCTCTGCAGACTGCTTTTGCGGCAGCTTCCCGCGGCAGCGTCGATGATATCATCGAACCTTCCGTTACCAGAAAACATCTGCTTGTGAATTTCGGAATGCTGGCAGGTAAACAGAAAGCAGTTCCTACCAAGAAGCGCAGCACGCTTCTGTGAGAGGTGCGGCATGGTAGAGTCTATACTGCTCAGCACAGGTTCCGAGAATTTTATCCAGGGCCTGGGCATTACACTTGGCGGAATTCTGATCGTATTTCTTGTTCTGATTCTGATCTCCTTCATTCTGTACGGCTTCGGTAAGGTCTTCTATAAGAAGCCCGAGCAGAAGGCGGCGCCAGCTCCCGTTCCGGAGAAGGCCGTGCCGGCAGTGGAGACGCCTGTACAGGAAGAGACAGAGAGCTCTGATGAAGAGCTTATCGCCGCGATCACGGCAGCTATCAGCTGCATGCTCGAAGCAGGCGGCGGGACCGGACATGAAGGCGGATTTGTAGTACGTTCATTCAGACGTATCGGTAGGAAAAACGGCAGATAAGTGCCGATCATTCACAGGAGGATCAATTATGTCTAGAATTTTCAATGTTACCGTTAACGGCAATACATACGAAGTAGAAGTAGAAGAAGTCGGCGCCGGTCAGGCTCCTGCAGCTGCACCTGCTGCCGCTCCCGCTCCCAAGGCTGCTGCTCCTAAGGCTGCTCCGGCTCCCAAGGCCGCTGCTCCCAAGGCTGCTCCGGCAGGCGGTGCCGGCGCGGTCAAGATCACCGCTCCGATGCCCGGCAAGATCCTTGACGTCAAGGTCGCAGCCGGTGCCAGCGTTAAGCGCGGTGATGTCGTTGCGATCCTGGAAGCCATGAAGATGGAGAACGAGATCGTAGCTCCTCAGGACGGAACCATCGCTTCCGTCGACACCTCCAAGGGTGCTTCTGTCGAGACCGGCAGCGTACTGCTGACAATGAACTGATTCCGGCCTTATCGGAAAATACTTGAAGAGGAGATAAGGCTATGAATCTGGTCGCTTTTAATTTCTGGTCCGACCTCGGCGATGTGCTTCTGCGGTTCATTACGGAATCCGGATTTGCAGCGTTCTTCGCGGAAGGCGGCTGGAAGAATCTGATCATGATCGGCGTGGCTTGCGTATGCCTGTATCTTGCGATCGCCAAGAAATACGAGCCGCTGCTCCTGGTCCCGATTTCTTTCGGTATGCTGCTTTCCAACCTGCCTCTTGCGGGAATGATGAACGGTGTGCATCTTGCCGAGCTGCCGGAGAATGCCGGGGTCCCGGAACTGTACAGTGTTGTTTCTGAATATGTGAACGGTGAGACAGGTATTCTGCGTACGTTCTACAATCTGAAAGGCCTGTTCCCGTCCCTGATCTTTATGGGCGTCGGCGCGATGACAGATTTCGGACCGCTGATCGCCAATCCCAAGAGCATCCTTCTCGGAGCCGCGGCGCAGATCGGTATCTTCGTTGCGTTCCTTGGAGCCCTTGCGCTTGGATGGATCTTCCCGGGTCTTGGATTTGATCTGAAGGTTGCCGCTTCCATCGGCATCATCGGAGGAGCGGACGGCCCGACGGCCATTCTGACGACTTCCCGTCTGGCGCCTGCTTATCTTGCGCCGATCGCGGTTGCCGCGTATTCTTACATGGCTCTGGTCCCGGTCATCCAGCCGCCGATCATGAAGGCTCTGACGACCAAGGAGGAACGCAGGATCCGCATGGATAACCTTCGTCCTGTTACGCAGAAGGAGAAGATCCTTTTCCCGATTGTTGTCGCGATCGTTGTTATCCTGATCCTGCCGGATACGGCACCGCTGATCGGTATGCTGATGTTCGGTAATCTGCTGAAGGAGTGCCTCGTTACCAGACAGCTCGCGGAGACCGCATCCAATGCTCTGATGTATATCATCACGATCATGCTGGGCATGGCGGTCGGAGCATCCGCTGAAGCGCAGACATTCCTGAACGCTTCGACGCTTGGAATCCTCGCGCTTGGTGTTACAGCCTTCGCAATCAGTACCGCCGCAGGTGTTATCTTCGGCAAGATCATGTGCAAGGTGACGGGCGGCAAGGTCAATCCGCTGATCGGTGCGGCCGGCGTCAGCGCGGTCCCGATGGCGGCCCGTGTAGCGCAGAAGGTAGGCGCGGAGGACGATCCGACCAACTTCCTGCTGATGCACGCGATGGGTCCGAATGTGGCCGGTGTTATCGGTTCTGCCGTTGCAGCCGGTGTATTCCTTAAATTCTTACAGTAAGAGAGGAGCCCAATATGTCTGATATAGTTAAAAAACCGGTTAAGATCGTGGATACCGTCCTGCGTGACGGTCCGCAGAGTCTGATCGCGACACGTATGTCCATCGACCAGATGCTTCCGATCATTCCCAAGATGGATCAGGTCGGCTATCATGCCGTAGAGTGCTGGGGCGGCGCTACGTTTGACACCTGCCTCCGTTTCCTGCATGAGGATCCGTGGGAGAGACTGCGTATCCTGCGCAGAGAGTTCAAGAACACCAAGCTGCAGATGCTGCTGCGCGGACAGAACCTTCTGGGATACCGTCATTACGCAGACGATGTCGTAGAGTACTTTGTACAGAAGAGCGTTGCGAACGGTATCGATATCATCCGTATCTTCGACGCGCTGAACGATATGCGCAATCTGGAGACATCTGTTAAGGCCACCAAGAAGGAAGGCGGACATGCTCAGATCGCTTTCTCCTACACACTGTCCCCGTACCATACGACGGAATACTGGATCAAGCTCGCCAAAGAGATGGAGAGCGTCGGCGCAGATTCGATCTGCATTAAGGATATGGCCGGCCTGATGCTGCCTTACCAGGCGCAAGAGCTGGTTACCCTGCTGAAGAACACCGTAAGCGTTCCGATCGAGCTGCATACGCATTATACGACCGGACTGGGCTCCATGACACTGCTTAAGGCGATCGAGGCCGGTGTCGACATTATCGATACCGCGATTTCCCCGTTTGCTCTGGGTACCAGCCAGCCCGCGACCGAGGTTATGGTCGAGACGCTGAAGGGTACAGCGTATGACACAGGTCTGGACAATAATCTGCTGGCTGAGATCGCCGATCATTTCGCGCCGATCCGCGAGCAGGCTCTGGAGTCCGGACTGCTGAGCCCCAAGGTCCTCGGCGTCAATATCCGCGCCCTGATGTATCAGGTTCCCGGCGGAATGCTTTCCAACATGATTTCTCAGCTGAAACAGCTGCATGCTGAAGACAAGTACGACGAAGTTCTGAAGGAGATCCCGCGCGTACGTGCTGACTTCGGATATCCTCCGCTGGTAACCCCGTCCAGCCAGATCGTCGGAACACAGGCTGTTTTCAACGTCGTTCTCGGCGAGCGCTACAAGAACTGCACCAAGGAGTCCAAGGCTCTTGTCAGAGGCGAGTACGGCAGAACGCCGGCTCCGATCTCTGAGGAGATCAAGCAGAAAGTCATCGGCGACGAGGAGCAGATCACCTGCCGTCCGGCAGACCTGATCGAGCCCGAGCTGCCCGCTTTCGAAGAGAAGATGAAACAGTGGAAGCAGCAGGATGAGGACGTTCTGTCCTACGCTCTGTTCCCGCAGGTTGCCGAAGATTTCTTCAAATACCGCGACGCACAGCAGAACAAGATCGATCAGACGATCGCGGACACAAAGGATAAGACTTATCCCGCGTAATCAATCAGAATGAACGGAATGCGCGGACAGCCGGAATGCTGTCCGCGCATTTTTGCATGAAACGACCTGCCGGCTTGCAAAATAGCCGGTTTTGCTGTATAATTCAGCCAGTTAGTCTTTACCAATGACACAGAAACGGAGCACACTCACATGAAACGTTCGGAAGATGTATTATACCGGATCCAGACACATTACCCCAGAATGAGCAAGAGTCAGAAGAAGCTTGCGGATTATATTCTGAAGCATTATGACAAAGCTGTATATCTGACAGCTTCAAAGCTTGGCGCGGTCGTACATGTCTCGGAATCCACAGTCGTGCGTTTTGCAATGGAGCTGGAATATGACGGCTATCCCGTAATGCAGCGGGCGCTGGAGGATCTTGTCAAGAACAAGCTGACCGCTGTGCAGCGGATGGAGGTCTCACAGTCACGCGTTAATCAGGACCGGCTGCTTTCTTCTGTGCTTGAGATGGATATGGAGAATATCAAGAATACTCTGGAGAACGTCAACGAGGAGTCTTTCCGTGAGGCAGTCAAGGCGATCCTCGGCGCCAGAAGAGTCTATATTCTCGGAATACGCAGCTGCAGCGTGCTTTCGTCCTTCCTGTCATTCTATATGAACCTGATCTCCCAGAACGTCCGAGAGATCCAGACGAACAGCGTCAGCGAGACCTTTGAGCAGATGATGACGATCAATGAAGAGGACGTCATGATCAGTATCAGCTTCCCGCGGTATTCCAGACGTACGGTCCGTTCCGCGGAATTTGCTAAGTCCCGCGGCGCGAAAGTCATCGCGATCACGGACGGTGAACTGTCTCCGCTCTTTCCGATCGCGGACTGCTGTCTGCTGGCGAAAAGCGATATGGTATCCTTTGTCGACAGTCTGGTCGCGCCGCTGTCTCTGATCAACGCTCTGATTCTGGCGGTCTCGGAGGCAAAGAGTAAGGAGATTGCCGAGTCGCTGCGGACACTTGAGGAGATCTGGCGCGAATATGATGTATATGAAGGCAATTCCGCCGAGGATACTGTGTATGGCACCTACAATACAACAAAATGAAAACGCCGGGATCTGTGTGATCGGCGGCGGAGCAGCCGGGCTGATGGCCGCGATCCAGGCCGGAATGTGCGGGGAAAAGGTGACGGTTCTTGAGAAAAACACCCGTGTGGGCCGTAAGATCGGAATCACCGGAAAAGGCCGCTGCAACGTGACGAATGCCGAAGCGATCGCTGACTGGATGCCCCATATCATCACGAATCCCAAGTTTCTTTTTTCTGCATTGCATCAGTTCACGAATACGGAACTGCAGGAGATGATCGAGTCGGCAGGCGTACCGCTCAAGACCGAACGGGGGAACCGTGTCTTTCCGGTCTCGGACAAAGCCAGGGACATTATCGACGCGCTGGTACGGCTCGCACACCGTTATCACGTCCGGATCGAAAACGAAGCAGAGGTCAAAGAGATCCGGAGAGATGGGGACGGTTTCCTGATCCGTACGGGCTCGGCGCAATACAAAGCAGAGCGTGTGATCCTGACGACAGGAGGCCTGAGCTATCCGCGTACCGGTTCGACCGGAGACGGATACCGCTTCGCGAAGGGCTTCGGGCATTCGGTGACGGATCTTCGCCCGGGACTTGCGCCGCTCATAGCCGGAGCGGACTGGATCGGAACATTGGAAGGCCTGTCACTGCGCAATGTGGCGCTTTCTTTTACAGATCGGAACGGCAAAAAGATCACCGAAGGTTTCGGCGAGATGCTGTTTACGCATTCCGGGATCAGCGGCCCGATCGTACTTACAGCGACAAGCTTCCTGCAGAAGTATACACGGAGCAAGGATCTGACGATTGCAGAGGCAGGGATCACGGCGCATCTGAATCTCAAGCCTGCGCTTTCTGCAGAGCAGCTTGACGCGCGTCTGCTGCGGGATCTGCAGGAGAACAGATTAAAACAGATCCGTCATGCCTTAAAACAGCTGCTGCCGGAGAGACTGATCATACCGGTACTCCTTCAGGCCGGGATCCTGCCGTCGGCTGCGGCCGGAGAGCTGAAGCGTGAAGAACGTAAAGAACTGGTACGCGTACTGCAGGATCTGACTTTTCCGGTCACGAAGGACGCCCCGATCGAGGAAGCCATTATTACGACAGGCGGTGTCAGGACCTCCGAGATCGATCCGAAAACAATGGAATCCCGGCTTGTCCCGGGACTGTATATAGCCGGCGAACTGCTGGACGTTGATGCCGAAACAGGCGGATTCAACCTGCAGATCGCGTTCTCGACCGGCGCCTGCGCAGGCAGGGCGGCAGCCGGAAGTCTAAACAGAAAGGCGGAATAATATGTTCGCAATTGCATTGGACGGGCCTGCAGGAGCAGGCAAAAGCACAGTTGCCAGACTTACGGCGGAGAAGCTGAATATGCACTACGTCGATACAGGCGCGATCTACCGGACGCTTGGACTTGCGCTGTACAGACTGGGTGTCGATCTGGAAGACGAAAAGGCTGTGGAAGCGGCTCTTCCGTCACTCGACGTTGCCATCCGTTATCAGAACGACGTACAGCATATGACGGTAAACGGAGAGGATCTGACAAAGCAGATCCGTACACAGGAAGTCGGTACGATGGCCAGTGTAACAGCGGTCTACGGCTGTGTGCGCGACAAACTGCTGTCCTGCCAGAGGACGCTTGCCGAACAGTATGAGGTCATTATGGACGGAAGGGATATCGGTACGGTCGTGCTGCCGGACGCGGAGCTTAAGATATATCTGACTGCTGATGTCAAAGAACGCGCTAAACGCAGATTCCTGGAACTTGAGGCCAAGAATCCGGGCACCAATTCTCTGGAAGAGATCGAGAAGCAGGTCCGGGAGCGGGATGAGCGGGATATGAACCGTGCGATCGCGCCGCTGCGCAAGGCGGATGACGCGGTCGAGGTCGATACGACGCACATGACTGCGGATGAGGCGGCGCAGAAGATCGTGGAGCTTGCCGTTCAGCGTAAAAATGCAGGTTAAAGTAGCAAAGACAGCCGGGTTCTGTTTTGGCGTGCGGAATGCGATGTCTATGACAGAGGCAGAGATCGCAAAGCGGCAGGATGCCGTAAAAGCAGGCGGTCAGGAGAGCATCTCCGGCAGGCTCTGTACACTGGGACCGCTGATCCATAACGCGGACGTGATCCGCAGACTTGAGGAACAGGGTGTTGTTGTACTGGATGCGCCGGAGGCGGCGCTGCCGGGCGACCGGGTCATTATACGGGCGCACGGCGTCGGCAAGGCAGTTTATGAGAAGCTCGAGGAGCGCGGCGCCAAGATCATCGACGCGACCTGTCCTTTTGTTTCCAAGATACAGAAGATCGCGGAGAAGGAGAGTGCCGCCGGCAATACGCTGCTGATCCTGGGCAACCCCAATCATCCGGAAGTCATCGGGATCCAGGGCTGGGCTGGCAGACCATGCCTCTTTATGCAGTCTCCTGATGATGAAATTCCGGAAGAAATCCGGAAAAACCCCGGGCAGAAGATCGTGATCGCCGAGCAAACCACATTTAAGATTGAAAATTTTAAAAAAATAGTTGAGAAATTTAAAGAACTGCGATATAATTTATGTGTATATCCGACGATATGCAGTGCCACGGCGTCCCACCAGAAGGAAGCAGAGGAGCTTGCCTCCGAGTCCGATCTGATGATCGTCGTGGGGGGAGTGCACAGTTCCAACACGAGGAAGCTGGCGGAGATCTGTGAGGAACACTGCCCGGCCGTCTGTTTTGCGGAAAACGCAGAGGGCGTTCAGGAATATCTGCGGACGCATCCGGATATCCGGGAGAAGATCCAATCAGGCACGATCCAGCGTATAGGAGTCACGGCCGGAGCTTCAACCCCTAATTATATATTACAGGAGGTCGTAAACATTATGAGTGAGAACTTTGGAGAAATGCTGCAGGAGGATCTGAAAGATCTGCATCCAGAGGTTCATCCGGGAGACGTCGTGAAAGGAATTGTCGTACAGGTAACAGACAACGAGATTACTTTGGATATCGGCTACAAAGCAGATGCTACGATGTATAAAGATGAGTATTCCGCGGATTCCGGAATTAACCTGAAAGAGACCGTTAAGGTCGGAGACGAGATTCCGGTCATTGTTGCCAAGATCGGCGATCCCGACGTTCTTGTCAGCCACAAGAGATATCTGCAGAATCAGGCTTATTTCGAACTGGAAGAGGCTTATAAGAATCATCAGGTCCTGTCCGGCACCGTGTCCGAGACGATGGACAACGGCGTTGTTGCCGCGTATAAGAATTACCGTGTATTCATTCCGGCTTCCCTGCTGGATATTCACAAGATCGATCCCAAGACTCTTGAAGGACAGGAGATCTCCTTCCGCATCATCCGTCTGCAGCGCCGCCGCAACCGCATCATGGGCGATCGCAGGAGCGTATGCTTCGACGAGAGGAACGCGAGAAGAGAAGAGACTCTTGCCAAGATCGAAGTCGGAGCCCGCATGGAGGGCACGATCAAGACTCTGATGAGCTACTGCGCGTTCGTAGATCTCGGCGGCATCGACGGAATGCTTCACATTTCCGAGATGAGCTGGGGCCCGATCCGCAACCCCAACCAGCTGTTCACCGTCGGACAGAAGGTCCAGGTCATGATCAAGTCCTTTGATCCCGAGACCCGCAAGATCAGCCTGACGGCTAAGCTTCCGGAGACCAATCCGTGGAACAACGCCGAGGAGAAGTACGCGATCGGTTCTCTCGTTGAGGGCAAGGTCGTCCGCTTCACCGATTTCGGTGCTTTCGTAGAGCTGGAGCAGGGTCTGGACGGACTGATCCACATCTCCCGTCTGTCCGATCATTTCGTCAAGCATCCTTCTGAGGTCCTGGAGATCAATCAGAACGTCGTGGTCAAGGTCATCGATCTGAACCCCGAGCAGAAGAGGATCAGCCTGAGCCTGCGTGACGCGGTTGCCGAGGAAGAGGTTCCTGAGGAAGAGTACGTTGAGGAAGAAGTTCAGGAAGAGGAAATCCCGGCCGAGGAGATTACAGAAGAGGCTTCTGAGGAGACTGTTGAGCAGTAAGAGTATTACTGGATAAGACAAAAGGCGCGGTTCTATGAACTGCGCCTTTTTTGCTCGCTGTAGACGGTCTGGAGAGATTACAGAAGAATCAGATCAGGAAAAATGTCAGGAGGCTGCGCAGGTCTTCCGGACCGGCGGCAGAGAGGAATACGGGCAGTTCTTCGAGCAGAAGATACTGTTTCCTGTCCCGGAGATCCTGACGGAACAGATGGAGTCCTGCGGGCAGCTCCGTCTGCCCTGGAAATGCCAGAAATGCCCCTTCACGCCGGAGGAAACAGTTGGACCGCGTGGCTTTCTCCGCCACGGGGACAGAGAAGGCCTTCAGCTGCGGAGTACCGTCCGGCAGAAGGATGTAGTCTTTATAATTGGGAATATAGTACCGCAGAGTGCCGCTAAAGAGCGGAACGGTTAAGCTGATCTGCAGCCCGTCCGTCTCAAGCGTTACCGGGAACTGCAGTTTTTTATGCGGATAAGTGGTGCGGATACAGAGCGGGACCGTATCTGACGTCCGGAAGGTCAATGTGACGGAACCGGACTGCTGTATGGCACTGCAGGAGCAGATCTCCGTGTGGTACAGGCAGCGGATCAGACTCTGCACAGGAAGCAGTTCCGGCAGGTGCAGAATATCTTCGTAATTATGCAGAAGCAGGATCTTCTCAAGATCCGGACTGTCAGTCCGTGTGTATTCATCATAGACGGAGATCAGCTCACCGCCGCTCATGACATCCTGCCGTTCGATACGGAGGAATTTCTCGACCGTCTTAAGCTTACAGTCCGGCAGTCCCAGAAGTGACGCATAGGGACGGAATTCTCTGTACAGATCGACGGACTGCATCGCGGAGATCTCTCCGGGGATGTGCAGGCGCCGCAGCCGTTCTCTGACAAAAGGCATGTCAAAAGTGTCCCCGTTGAAGGTGACGATTTTCTCAAAGTATTCCGATTTGTCGACAAAATCCCTCAGGATCGCAGGCTCGTCCGACAGAGCGGACGCCAGATGCTGTTCGATATACATCTGACGGCCTTCCCAGTACAGATATCCCATCAGATAGACGCTGTCATAGATCCGGGACAGGCCGGTCGTTTCGATATCCCAGAACACGATCCGTTCCGGACCGGTACCGGGCGGAAGCAGGGACAGGAGTTTTTCGTTCTGCTCGGCAGAAAGGCTGACGGGGTTTTTTATGTTTCGCATATCATGTGCACCTTTGGATTTTTTATGGTATAATGGTTTTAACTGTTGGTGAAAGGAGAACTGCAATGGAGCATTATAATCCGATCCTCAGAAATAACGACAGTCCGCAGAGATTCTTTACGATCGGTGAGATCATGCTGCGGCTGACGCCTCCGGACTACGAATCGATCAGAGTGGCGACCAATTTTGAAGCCAGTTACGGCGGAAGCGAGGCGAATGTCGCGCTTGCCCTTGCCAACCTTGGAATAGACAGTACTTTTTTCAGTGTCGTGCCGGACAACAGTATCGGCAAAAGCGCGATCAGGATGCTGCGGAGCAACGACGTGCACTGCACACCGGTGATCCTTTCAACGCCGGAAGAGACGCCGACGCACCGCCTCGGCACCTATTATCTTGAGACCGGATACGGGATCCGCGCCAGCAAAGTCATCTATGACCGCAAGCACAGCGCTATTACAGAATATGATTTCTCCAAAGTCGATCTGGAGAAGCTGATCGGCGAGTTCGACTGGCTGCATGTCAGCGGGATCACGCCGGCGCTCGGACCGGCCTGCGCGAAGCTGACGCTTGACGCCATGCGGATCGCAAAGGAAAAAGGTCTGACGGTCAGTTTTGACGGCAATTTCCGCAGCGCGCTCTGGACCTGGGAGGAAGCGAGAGACTTCTGTACACAGTGCCTGCCCTACGTGGACGTGCTGTTCGGGACCGAGCCGTATCATCTATGGAAGGACGAGAACGACCATTCAAAAGGCGACATCAAGGATGATATCCCGTTCCATCCGAGCTATGAACAGCAGGACGAGGTCTTTGAAGCGTTTGTCAGAAGGTATCCGAATATCTCCTGCATCGCGCGGCATGTGCGCTACGCGATCAGCGGCAGCGAGAACAGTCTTAAGGCCTTCATGTGGTACAAGGGACACACCTTTGAGAGCAAACTGTTCACCTTCAACATCCTGGACCGTGTAGGCGGCGGGGACGCTTTTGCGAGCGGGCTGATCTACGCCATGATGCAGAATTACAAACCCATGGACATGGTCAATTTCGCCGTCGCGTCAAGCGCGATCAAACATACGATCCACGGCGACGCCAACATTACGGACGATGCCAGAACGATCCGTGATCTGATGAACATGGACTACGATATCCAACGTTAAGTATACCAGATTCAGAGAAAAATAACCATAGGCAGAAGAGGAAACTGATGAGAGAAGAGATCATGGCTCCGCGCAGTGAAAGGGGCCTGCAGCAGGAAGCAGCGATAAAGCGCCTTGCAGAGCGGTTTTCCGGTCAGAATATGACCTACCGGATCACGACGCTGGGCTGTCAGATGAACGCGCACGATTCGGAGAAGCTTGCCGGAATCCTGAGCGATGCAGGCTTTACGGAGGCAGAAAGGGAAGAGGACGCGGATCTGGTTCTGTACAATACCTGCTGTGTCCGGGAGAACGCGGAGCTTAAAGTATACGGCCGGCTTGGCTATCTGAAGGGCTATAAGCGCAGGAATCCGAAGATGCGGATCGCCCTGTGCGGCTGCATGATGCAGGAGCCGACCGTCGTCGAGAAGCTTAATAAATCCTATCCGTGGGTCGATCTGGTTTTCGGAACGCATAATCTATATCGCTTTGCGGAGCTTCTGGAGGAGATGTACGATGCGGACAGGCAGGTGATCGAGCTGTGGGACAAAGCGGACAGGATTGTCGAGGATCTGCCGAGCATCCGCAAGCATACCTTTAAAGCGTCCGTCAATATTATGTTCGGGTGCGATAATTTCTGCACATATTGTATAGTTCCGTACGTCAGGGGACGGGAACGCAGCCGCAAGCCTGAGGACATCCTGCGGGAGATCCGTACACTTGCGGACGAAGGCGTGCGTGAGATCGAGCTGCTTGGACAGAACGTCAACAGTTACGGTAAAAATCTGGAGGAGCCGGTCAGTTTCGCAAAGCTTCTGTATGAAGTCAGCAAGATCGAGGGAATCGACAGGATCCGTTTCATGACATCGCATCCGAAGGATCTTTCGGATGAACTGATCGCCGCGATGCGGGACTGCCCCAAGGTATGCCCGCATTTCCATCTGCCGCTGCAGAGCGGGAGCGACAGGATCCTTGCGCGGATGAACCGTCACTATACCAAGGCGCAGTATCTGGATATCGTCCGCAGGCTGCGCGAGGCAGTGCCTGAGATCGCGGTCACGACGGATATTATGACAGGTTTTCCCGGCGAGACAGAGGAAGACGTGGAGGATACGCTCTCTGTGATCCGCGAGGCACGTTTTGACAATGCGTTTACGTTCATCTATTCGCGGCGGGTCGGAACGCCGGCAGCTTCCTATCCGGATCAGATCCCGGAAGAGACTGCCAAGGTCTGGTTCGACAGGATCCATAAGACACTTGAAGATGTTATGAACGCGAGGAACACCGAGCGTATCGGCAAAACGTTGTATGTACGGGCAGAAGAGATCAATTCGCACGACAAGTCCATGCTGACCGGACGTAGTGCTGAGAATCTCCTGGTGCATTTTAAGGGAGATCCGTCCCAGATCGGCCGCATCATACCGGTGGAGATCGATGAACAGATGACCTATTATCTGATCGGACACCCGGTGGGAGGGCCCTGCAATGCCTAAATACACACCGATGATGGAGCAGTACCTCCGGACGAAGGAGGAAGTGCCGGACTGCCTGCTGATGTACAGGCTCGGAGATTTCTATGAATGTTTCTTTGAAGACGCGAAGACCGCGTCAAGAGAGCTCGATCTGGTCCTGACAGGCCGGGACTGCGGGATGCCGGAGCGGGCCCCGATGTGCGGCGTGCCTTATCATGCGGTCGAGGGCTATCTCCAGAAGCTTGTCGAAAAAGGCTATAAGGTCGCGATCTGCGAGCAGATGGAGGATCCGAAGAAAGCCGTCGGGCTTGTCAAGCGCGAGATCACCCGGATCGTTACGCCGGGTACCAATATCAATGCCGATGATGTCGGCGAAAAACGCAACAATTATATCGTTTCGGCGAACCGGATCGAGAACGGGATCGGACTGGCTGTCTGCGACATCACGACCGGTGAATTTGCCGTGACCGAGATCGACGAAGAGAACCGGTTCTGGGACGAGATCGCCCGCTATCATCCCGCAGAGATCCTTCTGAATGAAGAGAATCTGCAGACCTTTGATACGGAGCGGATGAAGAAGGATTACGGGATCTTTGTGGCGGTATATGACGGCCGGCATTTCCGGCTTGATCACAGCACGGATACGGTGGTCCGGCAGTTCCATGTGCATTCGCTGGATGGACTCGGTCTGTCGGATATGCCGCTGTGCGTCAGCGCCGCGGGAGCCCTGATCGATTATCTGCTGGACACGCAGAAAAGAGACCTGTCCCATATCTCACGGATCACCGCGTATTCGGTCAATCAGTATATGATGCTGGATACGGCAACGCGCCGCAACCTGGAGCTGACCGAGACACTGCGTGACAAGAACCGTACCGGTTCGCTTTTGTGGGTCCTTGACTATACCAGAACGGCGATGGGCGGCCGTCTCCTGCGCCGGTGGATGCAGCAGCCTCTGATCGATGCCGCCGCGATCGTACGGCGCTTGGACGCGGTGGAGAATTTTGTCTCCGATCCGATCCTCTCGGAGGAGTGCAAAGACCTGCTCAGCCGGATCTACGATATCGAACGGCTGATGGGACGGATCTCCTACGGGAGCGCGGGAGCCCGTGAGCTTGCGGCGCTGCGGCAGTCTCTGGCAGTCCTGCCCGATATCAAAAAACTGCTCGGCGTCCTGCCTGCGGCCCTGTACCGCGAGATGGAGGCTTCTTTTGACACGATCTCGGATATCTGGGAGCTGCTGGAAGACGCGATCGTTGAGGATCCGCCGATCTCCGTACGCGAAGGCGGCTTGATCCGCGACGGTTACAGAGAAGAAGTGGATACGCTGCGGCACGCGGATGTGGACGGCAAGAAATGGCTGACAGAGCTTGAGGCGCGGGAAAAAGAAGCGACAGGGATCCGTACTCTGCGGATCGGATACAATCATGTCTTCGGCTACTATCTGGAAGTCTCAAAATCGTTCATGGACCAGGTGCCGGAGCGCTATATCCGCAAGCAGACACTCGCAAACGGCGAACGGTATATTACCGAGGAGCTCAAGAAGCTTGAAGATACGATCCTGGGAGCGAAGGAGAAACTCGTCAGTCTGGAATACGATCTTTTCACTGAAGTGCGGAATCAGACAGCCGCGCAGCTTGTCCGGATCCAGAAGACCGCCGGTATGATAGCGGAGCTTGACGCGCTGCGTTCTCTTGCGGAGGCAGCGGTCGCGCATCAGTATGTAAAGCCTGAGATCCTGACGAATAAAAGCGGCGTCATCGAGATCCACGGCGGCCGGCATCCTGTTGTCGAGCGCATGATGAAGGACGAAGCTTTTATTCCGAATGATACATATCTGAACAATACCGACGATCGGATCGCGATCATCACAGGTCCCAATATGGCGGGCAAATCGACCTATATGCGGCAGGTGGCGGTGATCTGTCTGATGGCACAGATGGGTTCTTTCGTGCCTGCGGACAGTGTGAAGCTCTCGGTGCTTGACCGTATTTTCACACGGGTCGGAGCTTCGGACGATCTGGCGGCGGGCCAAAGTACGTTCATGGTAGAGATGGCGGAGGTTTCAAACATCCTCCGGCACGCGACATCGAGCAGCCTGCTGATCCTGGATGAGATCGGCCGCGGGACGTCGACATATGACGGTCTGAGCATTGCCTGGGCTGTAGTCGAATATATCAGCGACAAGAAACGTATCGGCGCGAAGACACTTTTCGCGACGCATTATCATGAGCTGACAGAGCTGGAGGGACAGCTTGCCGGCGTTCATAATTACTGCGTGGCGATCAAAGAGACAGGGGACGGGATCGTTTTCCTGCGCAAGATCCAGAAAGGCCGCGGAGACCGCAGTTACGGCATCGAGGTCGCTAAGCTGGCCGGTCTGCCGGGCTGGGTGACGAACCGTGCCACGGAGATCCTGCGGAACCTGCTTTCCAACAGTCTGAATACGGGAAGCGCGGCGGTGATCGAAGCACGGACAAGAGCAGAGGACGCGGATCTGCAGATGACGTTGTTTGAAAGTGAGAAAAACGAGCAGAAAGAGCGGATCATCGAGAAGCTTCGTAAGCTGAAAGTGCTGGAAATGACGCCGATACAGGCGCTTGAGACATTATACGGCCTGAACCGGGAAGCCGGCAGGATCGAAGAGGACGAATAAATGGCACAGATACAGGTACTGGATTCAGGAACCATCAATAAGATCGCAGCCGGCGAAGTCATCGAGAGGCCGGCTTCCATCATCAAGGAACTGGTGGAGAACTCCATCGATGCGGGAGCAACCTCGATACTTGTGGAGATCCGGGACGGCGGGATTACTTATCTGCGCGTGACGGACAACGGCTCCGGAATCGAAGCTGACGACGTACGAAACGCTTTCCTGCGGCACTCGACGAGTAAGATCCGTTCGGCTGAAGATCTGTCCCTTGTGACAAGTCTGGGGTTCCGCGGAGAAGCGCTTGCAAGTATCGCGGCTGTAGCGCAGGTCGAGATGATCACCAAGACGCAGCGCGCGCTGACCGGTATTCATTACCTCATAGAAGGCGGCAAAGAGATGCTGATGGAGGAAGTTGCGGCGGTTTCCGGAACGACCATCAAGGTCGAAGACCTTTTCTTTAACACGCCCGCAAGACGTAAATTCCTGAAGAAAGCGCCTGCCGAGGCGGCCGCAGTGACCGAGCTTATGCAGAATTTCGCGCTCGGCCACCCCGAGATCAGCTTCCAGTACATGCGCAATAATGTACGGGTGCTGCATACGCCGGGCAATTATCAGATGAAGAACTGCATCTATTCGGTATACGGCAAAGAGATCCTGGGACAGATGCTGGAAGCGGATTACAGTGACGGGATCCAGGTGACAGGCTATGTTTCACGGCCTCAGCTTGTCCGCGCGAACCGCACCTATCAGCATTTCTTCATCAACGGGAGGCTTGTCCGCAACAAAACACTGGACAAGGCGCTGGAAGAAGCCTACAAGGATCTGATCATGCCGGGTTCTTTCCCGATGGCGGTCCTGACGCTTTCGCTCGATCCGCAGCTCGTGGATGTAAACGTGCATCCGGCCAAAACCGAGGTGCGTTTCGCAAATGACGGATGGATCCTGGAAGAAGTCTATAAGGCGGTAACGCAGACACTGCAGAAGGACAGCCTGGAGACAAAAGTCGTCGAGGCTGCCGCCACGCAGAACGATATAGCCGGTATCCGGACAGCTCCGGAACAGGTTAAAGAAGAGAAAACGCCTGCCAAACAGGCTTTTACCGAGTATTATACGGGCGTCCAGCAGAGCCTGGCACAAGTCGGGCAGATCCCTGTCCGCACATCGGAAGAGACGCCTGCACAGCCGACGCCTGCACAGCCGGTGCCTGCCGAAACAACGGTTCTGGCCGATGATACGGCCGTATACCGTACCCGGAGTTTCCCGGACGTCAGAACGATGCGGATCGTCGGACAGGTCTTCGCGACGTACTGGATCGCTGAGGACGCCGGCGTGCTGTACCTGATCGATCAGCATGCGGCGCATGAGCGCGTGATGTATGACCGGATCACCAGACAGCTCACTACAGGAAGCCTGGATTCACAGATCCTGCTCGAACCTGTTCCGGTGACGCTGAGCCCCGCGGACTACAACAGCGTGATGAACGCGATGCCGGAGTTCACGCAGATGGGTTTTGACGTGGAGCCATTTGGTGAGAACACCGTGATCCTGCGCTGCGTACCGTATATTTTCAACGGACCGATGAGTGAAGATGATTTTCGCGGGATGGCAGCCGCGGTAACGGCCGGAAGCCTGAATTCCCGTCACGATCTGCTGCTGGACCGCATGGCGATGATGTCGTGCAAAGCCGCGATCAAAGGGGAGCACGTTTACTCCGAACAGGAGGCGAGAGCGCTGTTTGAAGCGTTGTTCCATACGTCGAATCCGTTCAACTGCCCGCACGGACGCCCCACGATCCTGACGCTGACCAGAACGCAATTTGAGAAGCTTTTCAAGCGTATCGTCTGATACGGTAAGGCGGCTGAGATGTCAGAGAGTATGAAAAAAGACAGAATCCCGCTGATCATTATCGCCGGGCCGACCGCATCAGGAAAATCCGATCTTGCTGTACGGCTCGCGGAGCAGATCGGCGGAGAAGTGATCTCCGGGGATTCCATGCAGGTCTATAAAGGCATGGACATCGGGACGGCTAAGATCACGGCGGAAGAAATGCGCGGTATCCCGCATCATCTGATCGATGTCGTGGAGCCGTGGGAGCCGTGGAGCGTTGCCCTGTTCGTGGAACAGGCTTCAAGGCTTGCGGAAGAGATCTGCGCGCGGGGTGCCGTTCCGATCGTCTGCGGCGGGACAGGTTTCTATCTGCACGCACTGGCGTATGGAGCGGATTTTGAACCGGAGGAGACAGGCGGTGAGCTCCGGAGACAACTCGAGGAGCAGATCGATACAGAAGAAGGCAGGATGAAGCTGTACGCGGAGCTCTGTGAGGCCGATCCGGAATCGGCCCGTATCATTCATCCGAATAACGGTAAGCGGATGATCCGCGCGATCGAGTACTACAGGCAGACAGGAAAGCGGATCAGTGAGCACAACAGCCGGCTGCGGCTTAAGGAGAGTCCGTATGATCTGAAGTATTTTGTGCTTACACGGCCGCGCGAGATCCTCTATGAAAGGATCGAGCGGCGTATCGACAGAATGCTCGAGGACGGGCTTGTCGAGGAAGTGAAGAAACTGCGGGATTCCGGCTGTACACGGGAGATGGTCTCGATGCAGGGGCTGGGGTATAAAGAGATCCTTGACACGATGGATGGCGTGACTTCTATGGAGGAAGCCGTGCGGATCCTGAAGAGGGACACCCGGCATTTTGCAAAGCGCCAGCTGACCTGGTTCCGCAGGGAAGACGCCATCTGGATCAATATGGACGCGGCTGACCCGCTTGAAGAAGTTTTAAAAAATATTTCTTGTGGAAACACATCCCTCGTTGTATAATGGTAATAGAGAGATAGTATTTTTCTATTTATTTTCCTATCTAAAATTTTGGAGGTATGGACATGGTAAAACAATTAAATCTTCAGGACATGTTCCTGAACACACTTCGTAAAGAGAAAACAGAAGTGACGGTATTCCTGACAAACGGTTATCAGATCAAGGGCTGCGTTAAGGGATATGACAGTTTCGTTGTCATGATGGATCTTGACGGCAGACAGCAGATGATATATAAGCACGCGATCTCCACGATCGCGCCGATGCATCCGGTCTCCTTCATGAGTCCCTGCAAAGAGGAGAACGCAGCGGAATGATTTCGGAAGAGATTTTGCAGAGCCTGGGGATCCCGCAGAACGTTTATGATTTCTGCCATGCGCGGGAAGTCAAGTTGCGCCCGCAGTTCGAACGGATCGAAGCGATTGCGGAATACAACCAGGCCAAGGTGCTTGCCGCTTTCCAGAAGAACCGGGTGGCGGAGAACCATTTTGAAACGACAACCGGATACGGTTATAACGATCTGGGCCGCGATACACTGGAAGCTGTGTTCGCGGACGTTTTTCGTACCGAAGACGCTCTTGTGCGTCCTCAGCTGATCTGCGGGACACACGCGCTGTCTACGGCTTTATTCGGGATCCTGCGTCCCGGCGACAACCTGCTGTACGGTTCCGGACAACCTTATGATACGCTGCAGGGCGTTATCGGGCTGCGGGAGGAACTGGGCGCGCTGACGGAGTTCGGCATCACTTACAGCCAGGCTGAGCTCGGTGCGGATGGACATCTGGATCCGCAGACCATTGTTGCCGCGATCCGTCCGGAGACCCGGATCGTTGCGCTGCAGCGGTCCAAGGGATATCTGACTCGTCCGACACTCGCTGTCTCCGAGATCGGAGAGGTTTTCCGCGCGGTCAAGGCTGTGCGGCCCGACATTGTCTGCATGACGGACAACTGCTACGGTGAGTTCACTGAGATCATCGAACCGACAGAGGTTGGAGCGGATCTGTGCGTAGGATCACTGATCAAGAATCTCGGCGGCGGACTCGCTCCGATCGGCGGATATATCGTAGGACGCCGCGACCTGATCGAACGCTGCGCGGTAAGGCTGACAGCACCCGGACTCGGTAAAGAACAGGGACCGACTCTTGGTGTGAACAGGTCCTTCTATCAGGGTCTTTTCGAGGCACCGGCCGTTGTGGAAGCAGCTGTTAAGACAGCGGTTTTCGCGGCGCAGGTCTTCCAGGATCTCGGCTATGAAGTAACGCCGGGTCCGGATGAGGCCCGACATGATATCGTACAATGTATAACGCTCCGGGATCCGAAGCTTCTGGAATTATTCTGCGCCGGAATCCAGCAGGCAAGCCCTGTTGATTCCTTTGTGACGCCGATTCCGTGGGATATGCCGGGCTACGGCGGGAGCCAGGTCATTATGGCAGCCGGCAACTTCATCTCCGGCGCGACGATCGAGCTTTCTGCAGACGCTCCGATGCGTGAGCCCTATACGGCTTTCCTGCAGGGAGCATTGACCTGGGAACACGGTAAGATCGGTATCATGAAGGCTGTCAGCGCGATGCAGTCCGTAAGGAAGCTTGCGGAGGACGTTCCCGTGCAAGGATCTGATATGTGATGAAACTGCCGGAATCCTATCTGTCGGAGCTTACGGAACTTATCGGCAAGGAAGGGACAGAGAAGTATCTGTCGGCGATGGAAGAGCCTTATGTACAGGCTCTTCGTGCGAACACGCTGAAAGCTGATCCCAAGACGCTGCGGGAGCTTTTCCCGACAGAATATCTTGAGGAAGACGTGCCGTGGTGCGCGGCAGGGATCTATCTTTCCGACAGGGCTCCGGCGATGTCGGGATCTCCGTATTATGCGGCAGGTCTGTACTATCTGCAGGAACCGAGCGCGATGGCGCCGGCTTCCTTCCTCCCGGTGTATCCCGGGGACAGGGTACTGGATCTGTGCGCGGCTCCCGGAGGGAAGACGACGGCGCTCGGCGCAAAGCTGGGCGGAGAAGGATTCCTGCTCGCGAATGATATCAGTCCTTCCCGTGCACAGGCCCTGATCAAGAATATCGAGTTATTCGGCATTCCCAACGCCGCGGTCTCGGCAGAAGCCCCTTACAGGCTGGCGCCGGTATTCCGCGGATGGTTTGATAAAGTACTGGTTGACGCTCCGTGCAGCGGGGAAGGGATGTTCCGTAAGGATCCGTCCATCATCCGCAGCTGGGAGCAGTACGGCAGCGCTTATTATGGAAAACTGCAGAGAGAGATCCTCCCGTACGCTGCGGAGATGACCGCGCCGGGCGGGATGTTGTTGTATTCGACCTGCACATATTCGCTGTATGAAGACGAAGAAGTAATCGCTGAATTCCTGGACGCGCATCCGGACTGGACGCTGCTGGAGCTGCCGAAGAAAGGCGGGATCCAGGACGGCTTCCCGATAAGCGGCAGACAGGAGCTCGTGAAATGCGCAAGATTCTGGCCGCATCACGTACGGGGAGAAGGCCATTTCGCAGCCTTGCTGCAGCACAGCGGAGACGCTCTCCTGGAACGGACGGATGGCTTTGCAGACGGGACGGATCTGATCCCGGAAGCATTCGCAGCCTGGGCTCGGGAGAGTCTGCGGGAAGGCTGGAGAGAAGCGCTTCCTGTAAACGCAGGTATCCGGCAGACCGGCGACAGAGTCTATGGGATGCTCCTCGACAGGGACAGAATGAAAGGCCTGCGTGTTCTTTCTCCGGGGTTGCTTCTTGGAGAGATCAGGCATGACAGGTTCGAACCATCGCAGAGTCTGGCGATGGTCCTGCGGAAGGAGCATGTGCGTGCCGCTGCAGATCTGCGGGACAGAGGCGAAACGGAATCAAACCGCTATCTGAAGGGCGAGACGCTCTCCGGAGATTATCCGGATGGATGGATCCTTCTGACATACGGAGGTTATCCCCTCGGTTGGGGCAAGAGCCGGAACGGTACGGTCAAGAACAAATATCAGCGCGGCTGGCGCCTGATGAAATAAGTCGGTATTTCAGTAAAGACGGAGGAGGGATACGATGATACTGCTTGAAGCACGGATCGAAGGATTCGGGACCTATCGGAACAGGGAGATCCCTCTGCAGCCGGGGCTGAACGTCATACATGGTAAGAATGAATCCGGCAAAACAACGATGACGCGTTTTGTCGAGAGTGTGCTGTACGGATTCTCGGATGCTGTTTCCGAGGAAGCTGCCAAGGACCGGGAGAAATACAGGCCATGGGACGGCGGAAGCTATAAAGGCACGCTTGTATATGACTGTCAGGGACATAAGATCGCGGTCACGAGAGATTTCGCGGAGAATACACTTGTAATGACGGATCTTGAGTCAGGACAGGATCTGACGCCGTATCTTTCAAAGGACGGTGTGATCGAGAGGCTTTCACCGGATAACGCGGGATTCCGGATCTCTCCGGCAGCTTACCGGAACGCGGTGAGTGTAGTGCAGGGCCATGCGGACGCAAGCCTTACGGCTGTGCACGGAGATCTGGAGGAGAGTGCAGAACGGGCGTCAGGCGGCGATACGGCATCCGTACGCAAATCGATGGCACGCCTGCAGGAAAGGCTTTCCGTTATTGGTGGTACTGAGGAAGCAGAGGGCAGACTCGGTGCGCTGCAGGCACAGGAAGCGGCTCTGACAGAGCAGATCCGCCGCAGCAAGGCCAATCAGAAGCAGTGGGAGCGTCTGCAGCAGGAGCTTCGCGCACTGCCTGAAAAAGTTGATAAAGAGGAAGACGCGTCCTGGATCGTCGAGAACGCGGGCAGCCGGAATCAGAAGGAAAGGCTTGCCGCCTGGAATGATGAGACAAAAGCCCTCTATGAACAGATCGAATCTTTGACGGAGACACCTGCTGTCTCACGGGATGAATATGAAGAGCTCCTGGCGCTTACGGGCAGTATCCGGAGCGCGGAAGAGCGCAGCAAAGCCGCCAAGGACCGCCTTAAGAAGGAAGGCGGTGCTGCCGGTTACGTAAGTCCGGTCGAGGACGCGGCGGCAGAGCTTAAGAAGAACACCCTTCAGCGTGGCATACCGCTGCTTGCCGTACTCGTTTTCGGCATCGTTATGATGGTGCTGGAACATGTGTGGGGAGCCGCTTTTATCGGTGCTTCCGCAGCGGTCCTTGTCCTGATCCTCTGGCAGAATACCCGTAAAGCCGAGGAGATCCGCGCGGCGCAGGCTGAACAGGACGTGCGTCAGAGTTATGCGGATCTTGAGAAAGAAGCGGCAGACGAGCTGAAAGCCCTTACGGAACAGAAAGCTCAGATCCTTGCGAAAGCGGGAGCAGCCGCGCCTGAAGAATACAGGGATCTGTTGGAACAGAATAACGCGAACAGCAAACTGAAAAAGGAGTTTGAGGACCAGTGCCGGCGCAGACAGGAATGGCTGATCCAGACGGCGGATACGATCCTTTCTGAACATAGATCGCAGCTTGCGGAACAGATCGAGGCGCTTGCGGATACAGGCGATATGAACGAGATCCGCAGAGAACTTGCGGATACAGGCCGGGAGATGGAAAGACTGGAAGCGGAGAGGAATTCTCTGCTTGCGGCGGCGGAAGCGATCCGTTCACTGTCCCGCGAGATCCGGCATGAATTTGCGCCTACGCTCGCTGCCGGCATGAAAAAAACTCTCGGCAAAGTCACGGATGGACGGTATCCTTCCGTGATACTCTCGGAGGAAGGCGAGCTGCGGATCTTTACTGCTGACAACCGTGTCCTCGGGATCGATCAGGTTTCGGCGGGGACGCAGGATCAGATCTATCTGGCCCTCCGGCTTGCGATCATGGATTGTCTGAGCCCGGATGAGAAATTGCCGCTGATCCTCGATGACGCGTTTGCACGTTATGACGAGGACCGTCTGGCGCAGATACTGAAGGTCCTCGCGGGTGAAGCGGCTGAGCGGCAGATCCTGATCTTTACCTGCCAGAAAAGGGAAATGGATATGCTGAAAGCTCTGAAGCAGCCCTACAGCCTGCTGGAGCTTCAGGCACAGTGATCCACGGACCGCGTATGCGGTAAATCTGTTGTTATCAGTCCGGTAAATCAGTAAAAAAGGAGGGGACACTCGATGGCAAAACGTTACAGACTGCAGGATCCGATCAAGTTTATCACGTTTCTTCTTATGCTGGGGATTTTTGTGATCCTTCTGGTCATGCTGATCCGTTCCTGTACCCATCCGAAGCAGAAAGAACCTGCGCAGGACGGACAGGCTTCGTCACAGTCCTCTTCGGCGCGGGAATATGAACAGCCGGCGGATCTGAACGGTCAGAAGCCCGCTGAATATGCGGCCCGCCAGAACGTTTACTTTACGGCGTCTCTTGTCGGTACGATTTACGATATCGAGCAGGCAAGGAATGCCGAGGAACAGGTCAAAGAAGTCCCGATCGTGTATACGATCGTTCTGGATCCGGGCTGCGGTGGGACAGAGAACGGCAACCCTGGAATCGGCGGTGTCTGGGAGAAAGAGATCAACCTGAAGGCGGCACTTGCGCTGCGCAAGCAGATCGAAGAGGTGCATCCGGAGATCCGTGTCGTCATGACGCGGACCAGCGATCATGCGCTGACCGGCCAGGAGAGGATCGATCTGATCAATGAAACAAAACCGGATCTTGCGATCAGCCTGCACTGTGATTATTTTGCCGGCGCGTCTGAGCGGAGAGGAACAGCTGCGTTTTTGCGAAATTCGGACGGAGCGAAGATCAAGCTCGAGGACGGTAAGAAGACGACTGTTCAGGAACTCGCAAGACAGATCGCCGAAGAGCTGCAGACAAGAGCGGTATCAGCTCTTGAGACCGAAAACAGAGGCGTGAGCGAAGCTCGGTATGAGATCCTCAACCAGACCACTGTGCCGGTCGTACTGATCGAGATGGCTTATCTGACGGATCAGAGCGACTACGATAAGATTACCTCCAACGGCTATATCAAGGCTTTCTCCGAAGAGATGACAGAAGGCATCAATTCTGTGCTGACAGCGATTTATCCAAACCGTCAGCCGGTTCTGGAGGGAGATACCGCGGCATCCGCTGCGGAATCAGCTGCCGGTTCTGAAAATGAATCCGGAGAAGAATCCATAGATGAGTCCATAGATGAGTCCGAAGAAGACGCCGAAGCTGAGGATGAAGACGAGACGGCGGAGGATTCAGAAGAGGAGTAACGATGGACGAGACACTGATCTATAAATGTCCTAACTGCGGAGCGGTCCTGGAATACGATGCCGCCAAGGCTCTCATGAGCTGCGATCATTGTCATTCGACGTTTACGCCGGCCCAGGCAGAACAGGCACAGGCTTATGACGGCAGATTTGAACAGGTGCCTCCGACGCAGGCCGATCTGGAATTCGAGAGCCAGATAACTGCTTACAGCTGTCAGAGCTGCGGAGCAGAGATCATTGCGGACGCCAATACGTCCGCTACTTTTTGTCCGTACTGCGGTGCGGCTGCCATTATTCCGGCAAAACTGTCGGGGATCTACCGGCCGGCCGCCATTATTCCTTTCAAAATTTCCAAAGAAGAAGCGCAGACGGCTTTCCGCAAATGGTGCCACGACGGACGGTTCACGCCTAAAGATTTTGCTGCGCCGCAGGAGATGGAGAAGCTCACCGGCATCTATGTGCCGTTCTGGCTTTTTGACTGCACGATCGAGGGCGCGCTGATCGGCCGCGGGACACGCGTTTCCAGTTATGTCGTAGGACATTATCTGTACCAGAATACAAAGCAGTTCCTGATCCGCAGACGGGCGGCACTGCAGTATGATAAGGTCCCGGCAGACGGCTCCGAACGGATGGACGACGATATGATGGATAAGCTCGAGCCGTATGATTACAACGAACTCACTGATTTTGAGATGCCGTATCTGGCAGGATACGAGGCGGAGAAATACGACAGGACGCCGCATGAAGTTTTCACGCGGATCCGTTCGCGGCTGGATGATTTTACACAGGACCGCGTATCACAGTCGGTGATCGGTTTCAATTCGGTCACAAATGTGCAGCGGCGGAACTTCTATACGGCCAATAACGCGACTTACACGCTGCTTCCGGTCTGGGTGCACCGTTACCGTTATAATGACCAGATCTACCAGTTTTCTATGAACGGTCAGACCGGTAAAGTCGTCGGGACGCCTCCGCAGGACCGGCGACGGATCCTCCTGCACTTTCTTAAATATGCAGCGGCCGCGGCGATAGTGCTTTTTGCGGGAGGGATGTTCCTATGAGAAAGGACCACATCATAAACAGCATCCGGATCCTTGCGGTCTGCTGCGCGGTATTCCTGCTGGCTGCATTTGTCCGTCCTGTAAGAGCGCAGGCGAATCCTTCCCAGCGGTTCGTATATGATCAGGCGGGAGTACTCAGTGAGAGCGAGGCCGCAAAGCTTGAGAAATACGCGCACAAGATCGGGACAGATCACGGTCTCGATATCATTATTGTTTTTTATGATCAAGGCTATACGCCGGACCAGCTGCGTGACGCGGCGGACGATCTGTACGATCAGAACGGGTTCGGATATGAAGAAGCACATGGCAGCGGCATTGTTTTCGCGGTCGATATAACTTCGAGGCAATACTGGTATTCGACATCGGGGACAGTTCAGCAATGGTATACGGAAAGCCTGTTCACAGAGCTTGACAGTAAGGTGCGGAGCCGGTTATCCGCAAATGACTGGTATAACAGCGCCAGGGAGTTCATCAGATTCCAGAAGAAATTCCAGAATCCGTCAGTTCCTGTAACATTGGGGATGCGGGTTTCGAACGCGGCGGAGAGACTCCCGCTCATCGGATTGATCAGTGCTGCTTTTTCCGGGATCCTGACGTTCTTCCGCTCCAAAACATCACATTCAGCGAACCGTCCGGGCGCAGGAGCCTATGTCCGTCCCGGTTCATACAGGCTGCTGCAGGCTGACGATGTGCTTGTGAATGAACATACGACAAGGACAAGGATCAGTACCGGTGATTTCAGAGGACCGGGCGGAGGCCATACCGGCGGAGTCTTCATCGGTAACGGCGGATCGCATTTTAACGGCAATATATTCGGAGGCCACCATGGAGGCGGCATGGGCGTCGGAGGGCATTTCTCCGGCGGAGGACACAGCCACGGGGGCCACGGCGGATCTTTCTGACAACTGAACGGTAACTGAATACAGAACAAACCAAAAAGAGCTGCGGGTAAAAGAAATCCCACAGCTCTTTCCGGTTTATAAGAAGGATTCTATTTCTTTTTACCGCCCAGAATTCCGCGGAAAATGGAATTGCCGAGCTGGCGGCCGATGGAACTGACAAAACTGGAACTGGCTCTGTTCCACAGCCGTTCGTATTCTTTACGTTTGCGTTCTTCCGCTTTGCGCTGTTCTTCCGCCTGACGGCGCAGTTCCTGCTGACGGCGGCGCTCTGCCGCGGCAGCCTCCTGAGCGAGCTTGCGTTCATATTCGACACGCTGTTTCTCAAGAGTCTTACGCTGGATCTCAGCCTCTTTCTCAGCTTCTTTCAGACGGGCTTCCTCCTCGCGGAGCGCTTCGGCACGTTCAGCCTCCTGAATAGCCGCTTCTTTCTCAAGATCCTGCTGATGCGTCAGATCCTCATAAGCAGAGTAGCGGTCGACAACCGTGTCGTATTTGGCGCCCATCTCACTGCAGGCCATAACGTCGAAACGTACTTCATCCGGGATCGTTCCCATCTGGCTCTGCGGCGGAAGGATCATTGCCTTCTCTACAACGGAGGGCCGTCCTTCCTCATCCAGCATGGAGACCAGCGCCTGACCCGTCTTGAGATTTCCGATCTCTTCCGCAGTGTTGAACGCGGGATTCGGTCGAAACGATTCAGCAGCCAGACGGACAGCCTTGATATCCTTGGGCGTATAGGCATGCAGTGCATGCTGGATCTTATTGGAAAGCTGTGAAAGCACACCATCCGGAATATCGGCAGGGCTCTGCGTGATGAAATACAGACCGATGCCCTTGGAACGGATCAGCTTGACGACCTGCTCGATCTTCT
Organism: Bacillota bacterium; assembly: GCA_017441925.1. GTDB lineage: Bacteria > Bacillota > Clostridia > Lachnospirales > Bianqueaceae > RUG12817. The sequence continues at coordinate 628,444 of JAFRUE010000007.1, read as the reverse complement.
GCAGCAGCGCCTTAGGCATGCCTTTGAAGAGCAGATGCGCTTCATCGAAGAAGAAGACAAGTCTCGGCTTGTCGAGATCGCCGACTTCGGGCAGCGTTTCGAACAGTTCGTCGAGCAGCCAGAGCATGAACGTCGCGTACATGGTCGGATGCAGGAACAGCTCGGTGGAATCAAGAATGTTGATGTAGCCTCTGCCGGATATGTCGTATTTGAGCCAGTCCAGAATGTCAAGCGCAGGCTCTCCGAAGAAGAGATTGCCGCCGTTATTCTCCAGGACCAGAACGTTGCGGAGCAGCGCTCCGAGGCTCTGCGGACTCATGTTGCCATAGATAGGCAGGAATTCCTCCCGGTTCGCGGTGACATACTGGATCAGACTGATCAGATCCTTGATATCGAGCAGAAGCAGTCCCTTATCGTCAGCGATCCGGAATACCGTATCCAGAACGTCGGACTGGACTTCTGTCAGATCCATCAGCCGCGCAAGCAGAAGCGGACCCATATCGGAGACCGTCGTACGGATCGGATGACCCTTTATCCCGTACAGATCCCAATAGCAGGCGGGAAAAGACTTGTAGGCAAATTCCGAGATTCCGAAACCGGCAAGACGCTTCTCCAGCGACTCATTGGAGGAACCGGGCAGGCACATGCCGGCCAGATCTCCCTTAACGTCAGCCAGGAATACGGGAACCCCCATATCGCTGAAGGATTCGGCAAGGACCTTGAGGCTGATCGTTTTACCGGTACCGGTGGCGCCGGTGATCAGTCCGTGGCGGTTCGCCATGTGCGGTAACAGATAACAAGGGTTATCGCCGCTGCCGATCCAGATTCTGTTCTCGGATAACATTATTTCTGAAGATCGTCGAGATCAGCCGCGTCCGGCGCGTCATCCGCAGGAGCAGCATCGACATTGAGGATCTCTTCGACAGAGGCGGAAGGAGAAGCAGGAGCGGCCGGCTGTGCAGGAGCTGCTGCAGGAGCCTGAGGCGCGTTAAGAGACATCGGGACCCAGATCTCACAGAAGATCGCAGCGACTGCCGCAAGGATGACTCCAAGTCCAAGAACGACGTTGCCGCCGACTCTGCAGAGGACCAGAATCGCGAAGATCAGAACGAGCAGTGCGCTTCCGCCGAGAATGCCGACGTTCTGCAGAGGAGCATGAAGTCTGTACAAATCATAGGTGCGCTGTACGATCTCGCAGATGACCAGCCACATGACAAGGATCATGGCAAGGATCGCGATACTGGAAACAGTTCCGCGGTAGATGATAAAGATGATCCCTGCGATGATCAGGAAGCCGCCAAGCGCCAGATCCAGCTCCGGCAGACCGGGGTTGCGGGAAGCCTTAAAATATGCCATGAGCTTCATCACACCGAGGTAGATCAGAAGGGCAGCGGCTACAATAGCGATCAGCGTCCTTGTAAAGGCAGGAACGATCATGTACAGCAGACCGATAACAGCGGCCGCAGCGGCACAGATTTTTGTCGAAGCCTTGATTTGATTCAGATGATCCATGATAAAAACACTCCTTTTTTATTATAACGTTCAAATAGCTTTACTGTATTTTACCACAACTCGCGGAGTTTGTAAACGAATAATATAGTTTTTTATCTGACGGACGATCCGTTAGGACCGGACCGGTCCGCAGACGGATCATTCCCTGCCGTCCCAGCAGTAAGTGCAGAGAAGCTCGCGGTCAATGCCGAAAGCATCCAGCATATCGTCAAGCCGCTGATAGGACAGAGAAGTGAAGCCATTCGTCCGGCGGATCATGTCGACCATATCCTGATAGGCCTGCTTGTCCGGATCAAGATAGGCATGCGGATCGGCTTCGGGACCGGCCAGTTTTACGATGACACGTCTGGTGAAGAGGTCCATGTCGGACATGGATCTCGAGAAGTTAAGATACTTGCAGCTGAAAAGGATCGGCGGGCATGCCGGACGTACATGGACTTCCCGCGCTCCGCTCTGGAACAGATAGCCGGTCGTGTCCTTAAGCTGTGTACCGCGGACGATGGAATCGTCGATCAGCAGGATGCTCTTGCCCTCGATGAGCTCCCGGATCGGGATGAGCTTCATCCTGGCGATGAAATCGCGTACGCGCTGACTCGGCGGCATAAAGGAACGCGGCCAGGTCGGAGTATATTTGATGAACGGCCTGGAGAAAGGTATGCCGGACTCGTTGGCATATCCGATCGCGTGCGCTGTGCCGGAATCCGGTACACCGGCGACTACGTCGGGATGACCGAGAACACCGCGGATCCTGTCGCGTTTCGCCAGAGCAATACCGCTGCGGTGACGGGCTTCTTCAACATTCAGCCCCTGATAGGTGGAAGTGGGGTAGCCATAATAGACCCACAGGAAAGCGCAGAGCCGCATTTTCGTACCGGGAGCGGCAAGCACCTGGCAACCTTCAGGTGTGATGATATCGATCTCGCCGGGGCCCATTTCCTTGCAGAACTCATATCCGAGATTCAGATATGCGAAACTCTCAAAGGTAACGCAGTACGCGCCGTCTTTCTTGCCGATGACCATCGGTGTGCGGCCGACCTTGTCGCGGGCTGCATAGATCCCGCGGGAGGTCAGGAGCAGGATCGACATCGATCCTTTGATCTTTTCCTGGGCGTAACGGATTCCTTCGATCAGATTATCGCACTGATTGATCAGGGCGGCGACAAGCTCCGTCGCGTTGATCTCGCCCTGGATCATTTCGAGAAAGTGCATGTGTCCGGAACGGTAGATATCTGCGACGAGCTCTTCCGTATTGTCGATCCGTCCGACTGTAACGATGGAATAGGTATCGTGATGTGAACGGACGACCAGCGGCTGCGGTTCAAAATCGGAAATCGAACCGATGCCCATGTTGCCGTTCATTTCATCGATATCCCGGTCGAATTTGGTGCGGAACGGAGAGTTCTCGATATTGTGGATCGCGCGGACGAATCCGTCTTCGCGGGAATATACGCACATTCCCGCACGGCGGGTCCCAAGATGAGAATGATAGTCCGTACCGAAGAAAAGATCTTCAATACAGTGTTCTTTGCTGGCTACTCCAAAAAAACCACCCATTGATTACCTCCTGTTTTGTTTTCTCTCTGTCTGTACGGCCCCGGAAGAAAGGAACGCGGATACACTCTCCGCGGACATCTGCCCGGGTGCGGAAGCGGCATAAGCCGCCGCGAAAGTGATCGAGCTGCCTGTTATATCGCAGGCGAGCCGGGTAACTCTGCCAAGACTGCCCATGGAAAGCGTGATATAGGGCTTGCGCGGTCCGGACGCGCCGAACCGGGCTGAAGCTTCCATCAGATCCAGGACGTCCTGTGCAGTCTGCGGCATTACAGCGAGTTTGCTGATATCTCCGTCCGTATCGTCCATCCCCTGCAGGACATCAAGCATTTCCTGCACGGACGGCGTGTGGTCAAAATAATGCCGGGATACCACGACCGGAACATGACGCGAGGATACGGTCTCCTTGACGGCATGCAGGATCTCCGGACCGAGGGACCATTCCACGTCGGCAAGATCGGCTCCGGACCGGATAGCGGCATCATATGTGCGCAGATATTCCTCGGCGGAGAAAACACGCATCCCGCCTTCTGTGCGGGTCCGGAACGTCGCCAGCAGCGGCCTGTCCCCGGCGGCTTCGCGGATCTTTGCGCAGATTCTGTCAAAAGGGGCAGAAGAAGGCAGATAATCCATACGCCATTCCCACATATCTGCGGGAGACTGGACCGCACAGGCAAGCTGCACCGCAAGCTCCTCTTTACAAGAGGGTGTCAGAGGAATGCAGACAGCGGGTCTGCCGCGGCCGATCGTGAGATTGCGGACATTGACTTCCTGCATCTCGGAGCCCTCCTTTCCGGCAGAAACTGAATAATAAAAGAAATACAGTTTATTATAAACAGCGGAATTGCCGATGTCAAGTTGACTTTTCCGACGGAATGGAATATCATACAAAAAAAGCACCGGAGGTTACACCATGAATACAAAGAATTTCACAAAAGCGGTTCCGATGGAGAAAATCCGGGTCCGGGACAGTTTTTGGAGCCGTTATATGGAGGTCGTACGGACGTCTATGATCCCTTATCAGTGGAAAGCGCTGAACGATAAGGTGGAAGGCGCCGCGCCGAGCTACTGTATCCATAATTTCCGTGTCGCTGCCGGACTTGAGAAGGGCGAGCACGGAGGCTATGTTTTCCAGGACAGTGATCTCGCCAAATGGATCGAAGCAGCGTCCTATTCGCTGATCCATCATCCGGATCCCGCTCTTGAAAAGGATCTGGACGATGTGATCGAGCTGATCGGCAAAGCGCAGCAGCCGGACGGATATCTGGATACATATTATATCATTAGAGGGCTGGATCAGCGTTTTACGAATCTGCTGAACAACCACGAGCTGTACTGCTGCGGCCATATGCTGGAAGCCGCGATCGCTTTCTACCGCGCGACAGGCAAAAGAAGCCTGCTCGACATCATGCTGCGCTTCGTTGACCTGATCGACAGTACTTTCGGACCGGAGGAGAACAAGAAGCACGGTTATCCGGGACATGAGGAGATCGAGCTTGCCCTGATGAAGCTTTACCGGATCACGAAAGATCCGAAGCACCTGCGGCTCGCTAAGTATTTTATCGATGAACGGGGACAGAGTCCCAATTACTTTGAAGAAGAGAATAAAGGACGCAATTTCTACTGGGCGAACAGCTATTTCAAATTCCAGTATTATCAGGCAGGTAAGCCGCTGCGTGAGCAGATCGCGGCGGAGGGGCATGCGGTCCGTGCGATGTATCTGTATTCCGGAGCTGCCGATGTGGCGAAAGAGACAGCGGATGACGGCCTGTATCAGACGCTCTGCACGCTCTGGAAGAACACGACCGGGCGGCAGATGTATATCACCGGATCCGTCGGTGCCTCCGATTACGGTGAGTCCTTCTCCTATGATTATGATCTGCCGAACGATACGGTCTACGGAGAGACCTGCGCCGCGATCGGTCTCGCGTTCTGGGCGCACAGGATGCTTGAGATCGAGCCGCGCGGAGAGTACGCCGATGTCCTGGAAAAGGTCCTGTACAACGGCTCAATCAGCGGCATGCAGCTTGACGGCACCCGTTTCTTCTACGTTAATCCGCTGGAAGTGATCCCGGAGGCCAGTAAGAAAGCCTATGTTTACAGCCATGTGAAACCGCAGCGGCAGAAATGGTTCGGATGCGCGTGCTGCCCGCCGAATCTGGCCCGGCTGATCACATCTCTTCCGGAATACGCTTACGGTGTACGGGATAAGACGGTCTTTGCACATCTGTATCTTGGCGGCACGGTTGACCTGCGCGGAGAGGGGATCCCTGCCTGTCTCGAGGTCGAGACAGGATATCCGTGGAACGGCAATGTGCGGATGACAGTGCATACCGACGAAGCGGCCGATTGGCAGCTTGCCCTGCGGATCCCGGGATGGTGCGGTAAATATGCGCTGAGCGTAAACGGAGAGACTGCTGCGGCAGAGCTCACGGACGGATACGCGTTTATCAGCAGAGAGTTCCGCGACGGCGACATCATTGAGCTGGAGCTTGACATGCCGGTCGAGAAAATGCAGGCCAACCCGAGAGTCCGTGAAGACATCGGACGGGTCGCCGTAATGCGCGGTCCGGTCGTCTACTGCGTTGAAGAAGCGGACAACGGAGGCCAGCTTGCAAGGATCCGTCTGACTGACGCGCCTTTTACGGTCGATTATGAGCCGGATCTCTTATCCGGTATCGCGGTGATACGGACGCAGGGAGAATATCTCGAAGGCGATTGGGGAGAGGATCTCTACCGTAAGGCTGAGGCCGGAAAATGGATCTCCAAAGAACTGACACTGATACCGTATTATGCCTGGGCGAACCGGCAGGAAGGCGAGATGCGCGTGTGGATGAGAAACTGAAAGAACTGTATTTTTCCTGCCGTCTGTGTCCCCGCAGATGCGGTGTGAACCGCCTTGCAGGACAGACCGGCGCCTGTCACGCCGCCGCTGACTGTTATATCGCGCGCGCGGCACTGCATTACTGGGAAGAACCGTGCCTGTCCGGGACGGAAGGCTCGGGAACCGTCTTTTTCAGTGGATGCGGGCTTGGCTGTATTTATTGTCAGAACGCGCAGATCCGTTCTGAAATGCGGGGACGGATCTATACGCCGGAAGATCTGGCGGAGACGTTCCTACGGCTGCAGGAGGAAGGTGCCAATAATATCAATCTGGTCACGGCCTGTCATTTCCTGCCGCATGTGATCGAGGCGCTCCGGCTGGTCCGGGGACAGAAGCTGACGATCCCTGTCGTCTATAATTCAGGCGGATATGAGAGCGTAGAGTCGCTTCGGATGCTGGAGGGACTTGTGGACGTCTATCTGCCGGATCTGAAATATCTCAGTCCGCAGCGCGCGCAGAAATACTCTCATGCGGCAGACTATCCGGACGCGGCAAAAGCTGCCATCGCGGAGATGATCCGGCAGCAGTCGGAACCGATATTCGATGAGAACGGCATGATGCGGCAAGGTGTGATCGTGCGGCATCTCGTGCTGCCCGGCGGACGGGAGGATTCACTTGCGGTCGTTCACTATCTGCATGAAACATACGGGGACAGGATCTATATGAGCCTGATGAACCAGTATACTCCCGTGCTGCAGGATCCGGCTTATCCGGAGCTGGCGCGTAAGCTTCACCGACGCGAATATGAGCGGATCCTGGACGAAGCGATGCATCTCGGCGTCGAAAATGCATACATACAGGCGGGCGGAACGGCAAAAGAAAGCTTTATCCCGCCTTTTGACGGCAAATGATTGACTTTACAGCCTGAAACGGATATAATCAGTAATGAGGCTTTGTTGATAATAATAAAGAAAGGTGGATATGAACATGTACGATATTCAGAAAGGCTATGAACTTGCGAAAGCATACTACAAAGAACTTGGCATCGATACGGATGAAGTCATCCGCAAGGTGAATGATAAAGCGATCTCCATGCACTGCTGGCAGGGAGACGACGTCATTGGTTTTGAGAAGAACGCGGGGAGCCTCTCCGGCGGCATCCAGACGACCGGCAACTATCCGGGACGCGCAAGGAATGCAGAAGAGCTCCGTGCGGACATCGAAGAAGTCCTGAAGTATATCCCGGGCAAGACCCGTCTGAACCTGCACGCCAACTATCTGGAAGCAGACCATGCGGTCCCGCGCAACGAGATCCTTCCCGAGCATTTTGCGAACTGGATCGACTGGGCGGTGGAGAAAGGAATCGGCCTTGACTTCAACGATACGTATTTCTCACATCCGCTTTCCGAGCACGGAACACTTTCCGCGGCAGATGAAAGCATCCGTAAGTTCTGGATCGAGCACGGTATCGCCTGCCGCCGCATCGGCGGAGTCTTCGCAGAGAAGACTGGCGGCCCCTGCGTGATCAACCACTGGACACCGGACGGCGACAAGGAATTCCCGATCGATACGCTTTCTCCGAGACTGCGGATGAAGGACAGTCTGGATCAGATCTTTGAGGCGACCAAGGATGTTAAGGGAGTCGTGGACGGCATCGAGTCCAAGCTCTTCGGTATCGGTATGGAGAGCTATACTGTCGGTTCCCACGAGTTCTGCACGAGTTATGTTATGTCCAAGCATTGCCCGCATATCATTATGACGCTGGATGCCGGACATTATCATCCGACAGAGGTCGTTTCCAACAAGCTCGGCGCGATCTTCGCGTTCTCGGACAATGTGCTGCTGCACGTATCCCGTCCGGTACGCTGGGATTCCGATCACGTTGTAGCTTATGACGATGAAACCAAGACGATCATGGAGGAGCTTGTCCGCATGAACCGTCTGGATGCCACATATGTAGCGACGGACTTCTTCGACGCTTCGGTCAACCGCCTGGTGGCGTGGGCGACCGGACTGCGCAACGTCCGCAAGGCCATGATGGCCGCAATGCTGCAGCCCATCGATGCTCTCCGCAAAGTGGAGCAGGAGGGGGATGTCAGCGCAAGACTTGCGATGGTGCAGGAATACAAGGCAGGCGGAATGCTGACCCTGGTATGGAATTACTACTGCGCATCGCAGAATAAGGGCGAGGGCCTCGTATGGCTCGACGCCATTAAAGACTACGAGAAGAAGGTGCTGTCTGCGCGCAGCTGATTTAGGATCTGCCGCGTGCTGCTACAGCCACGGAGGTTTATATGAGTAATAAGCAGAAGAACCAGGCAGTGCAGTATAAGCGCCTGTCCATGGTTTCGTACTTTCTGCATGGAAGTGTGCATTTTTTCGTACTCAGTATTCTGAGTTCGTTTATCGTAACGCTTTCTGAGATGTTCATGCCGCAGGTCGTCCGTTTCATGGTCGACAACGTGCTGGGAGCGGATCCGTCTCAGGAGGTCAATACCGTCGGAAAAGTAATGCTCAGCTGGGGCGGGCTGGATTATCTGAAGGCCCGCATCTGGCTGTTTGCGGTCGTTCTGGTCGTGATCGCGCTTGTCGCCGCGGTATTCCGTTACACTGTCAATTTAATGAATAACAAGGGAGCACAGACTCTGATGGAGAGGATGCGCAATGTTCTTTTTGCGCACATCCAGAAGCTCCCCTTCGCCTGGCACATGCAGAACAAGACCGGCGATATCATCCAGAGATGCACCTCGGACGTGGACCGTATCTGTGTCTTCATTTCCGAGCAGCTCGTTTCTCTGGTCCGTATCGTGATCCTGGTCATTATGAGTCTTACTTTTATGTACAGCATGAACATCAAGCTGGCGATCTTCGCGACTTTCAGCCTGCCTGTCGTCGTGCTGTATTCGATGTATTTCCACAACAAGATCGGATCCAGGTTCGGCGAATGCGATGTGCAGGAGGGTGTGCTCTCTGCCATCGCGCAGGAGAATCTGACTGGTGTGCGTGTCGTGCGCGCATTCGGACGGGAGAAGTTCGAGAAGGACCGTTTTGAGGCGCAGAACGAGAAATACGCCGGACTGTGGGTGCGCCTGATGAATCTGATGGCGCTCTTCTGGAGCTCTGGCGATTTCATTTCCGGCCTGCAGGTCATGCTGGTCCTGGTATTCGGCACCGTTCTCTGCGTACGCGGAGAGATCAGTACCGGTACCTTTATCGCTTTTATTTCCTACAATTCCATGCTGACCTGGCCGGTACGCGCGCTTGGCCGGGTGATTTCCGAGATGAGTAAGGCCGGTATTTCGATCGACCGTATCATCTATATCATGAATTCCCCGATAGAGCAGGACAAGCCGGGAGCGGCAGAAGCGGACATGCACGGAGACATCGAGTATTCGCATGTTTCTTTCGGATATGAGGAGAACATTCCGGTCGTAGAGGACGTTTCGTTCAAGATCAAGGCCGGAACGACTTTCGGTATCCTGGGCGGGACCGGTTCCGGCAAGTCCACCCTGATGCTGCTGCTTGACAGACTTTACGGTCTGAAGCCGGATCAGGGCGAAATCACGGTCGGCGGCGTCAATATTGAAGATATCAAGGCGGAATGGCTGCGGCGCAATATCGGAATCGTACTGCAGGAACCGTTCCTCTTCAGCCGTACGATCGCAGAGAATATCGGTATAACGCAGCACAACATGCCGATCGAAAAGGTCCGGCGCGCGGCCAAGATCGCGGCGGTGGACGATTCGATCACGCAGTTTGCAAAGGGATATGACACGATCGTCGGAGAGAGAGGAGTCACGCTGTCCGGCGGTCAGAAGCAGAGAACCGCGATCGCTCGTATGCTGACACAGGAAGCGCCGATCATGATCTTCGATGATTCGCTCTCGGCGGTCGACGCGGAGACGGACGCGGCGATCCGGCATGCTCTTAAGGAGAACCTGAGCGGCGCTACTGTGATCCTGATCTCGCATCGTGTCACGACCCTTATGGGAGCGGATCAGATCCTTGTCCTCGATAAGGGCCGCGTGGCTGAACTGGGCACGCATGAGGAACTCCTCAACATTGAGAACGGCATCTATCATAAGATCTATGATATGCAGATGAAGATGCCCGAGGAAGAGGAGGTGAAGCAGAATGAGTAAGCAGGATGAAAACAAAGAGTATGTGAAACTTCCGTTTTTCGGCATACCCAAGCTGCTTCCTTTCATGAAGCCTTACCGGGTCAAGATCCTGACCATGATGGCGATGGGTGTTGTAACGAGCGGTATGGATATTGTCTGGCCGCTGTTTACACAGTACGCGATCAATCATTTCATTGCAGATACGACACTGAAAGGCCTGCCGGTCTTTATCCTGCTGTATGTGCTTTGTCTTGGGATCCAGGTCCTTATGAGCTACATTTCCTGTTCCTACGCGGGACAGATCGAGATGTACATCGGACGCGATCTGAAGAGGGAGAGTTTCAACCATTTGCAGAATCTGTCTTTCTCTTATTTCAATCAGAACAGTGTCGGCTATATCCTTGCACGTGTCATGAGCGATACGGGCAGGATCGGCGGAATGGTCTCCTGGGATCTGATGGACAGTGTATGGAATCTGTCCTACCTGATCGGTGTAATCATTTCCATGCTGCTTCTGAACTGGAAGCTCGCGCTGATCGTTCTGATCATCGTACCGTTCACGACGGTGGTCTCGGTCTACTTCCAGAAACATCTGGTCGTGTTGAACCGTAAGATCCGCGAGATCAACTCGCAGATTTCAGGCAACTTCAACGAAGGCATAACCGGAGCCAAGACGACCAAGACACTGGTCGTTGAGGAGAAGATGGAGCAGGATTTCAACGCCACATCCAAAGAGATGAAGGTAACTTCTGTACAGGCGGCGCGTTATCGCTCGATGTTCGGATCGCTGATCAGTTTTGCGTCTTATCTGGCACTGGCGCTCGTCCTGTGGCGCGGCGGCATCCTGACGCTCGATGGACTGATGCTGATCGGTACGCTCTCCGTATTCATGTCCTATGCACTGGGCATGATGGAGCCGATCCAGTGGATCGTGCGCGCGATCTCGAGTCTGATTCAGGTACAGGTCAATGTTGAACGTCTGACAAGGCTGCTGTCCACAGTCCCGGACGTAAAGGATACGCCGGAAGTTATCGAAAAGTACGGCGATTCCTTTGAACCTAAGAAGGAGAACTGGGAGCCGCTGCACGGCGATATCGAATTCAAGGACGTTTCCTTCAAATATCCTGACGGTGACGAATATGTCCTGGAGCATTTCAATCTGAAGGTTCCGCAGGGGACGAACGTCGCGATCGTCGGAGAGACCGGTGCCGGCAAATCGACACTTGTCAATCTGGTCTGCCGGTTCTTTGAGCCGACCGAGGGACAGGTCCTGATCGACGGACGCGACGCCCGTGAGCGGTCGCAGCTCTGGCTGCACAGCAATATCGGATACGTCCTGCAGACACCGCATCTTTTCTCCGGCACGGTCAAAGAGAACCTGCTCTACGGCAAGCCGGACGCGACGATGGAGCAGATCGAGGACGCGGTACGCAAAGTATCAGCGGACGGAGTCATCGCGCGTATGGATAAGGGCTATGACAGTCAGGTCGGTGAAGGAGGAGATCTCCTCTCGACCGGCGAGAAGCAGCTCTTGTCCTTTGCCCGCGCGATCCTCGCGGATCCTCGGATCTTCGTACTGGATGAAGCGACTTCCTCCATTGATACAGTGACGGAGAAACTGATCCAGGACGCGATCGAGAGCCTGATGAAGGGACGGACGTCGTTCGTCATCGCGCATCGTCTTTCCACGATCCGTCAGGCAGACGTGATCCTCGTTGTCAAGGACGGCAAGATCATCGAGAGCGGAACGCACAGAGAACTGCTTGCAAAGCGCGGATATTATTACGATCTGTATACTCAGCAGTATCAGGAAGAGAATATCCAGTCTGCTTATCAGGCACTGTAAGGTCATAATTCAACAAGAAGGGCTGCTGCACCGGGAGGCGCGGCAGCCCTGTTTCTATGTGAACCGTTTGCGCAGCGGTGAGCGGGTCATGTGACCATGTATACTTTTTCCTAAGGAGTAATAAGGAGTTGCTTACGAGGAAAAACTTACGGTCGGGGCCAGGTTCAGGGAGATGTTCAGATTGCCGTTCCGCGAGCGCAGCGCATCCAGAAAAGCTTTGGAATCGAATCCGGCTGCCGGAGTGATGATGTAGTGCAGCTCGCAGAGAGAACCGAAATCAGCGGTCTTGATGGTCTTAAGTGAGCTGGATACAGTGTATTTGCTCATGATGTCGTCGAAGAGTCCTGCATAATTCATGGCTTCCGGGATCTCGATCTTCAGATGCATCTGATGAGTCTTTGGAACGCCCCAGGAGTTCCTGGTGATCGAGTAGAGAACTGCGCACATGATCAGGGTGAACAGGATTCCGTAAGCCCAGAAGCCTACGCCGACGCAGACACCGATCGCGACGGAAAGGAATGTATAAGCGATATCTTTGGGGTCTCCCGGCGCGCTCCGGAAACGGATCAGTGCGAAAGTACCTCCGATGCTGACGGCAGAAGCAAGATTGGTTCCGACAAGCAGCACAATGACCGCGGTAATGACGGGAAGCATGATCAGTGTCGTCGGGAAAGTCGCGGCATATTCTTCTTTTTCATGGGTCTTTACGTAAAGCAGACTGATCGCAAAGCCGAGAATCAGCGCGACGCCGAGAAGGAACAGAAAAGTCAGAACAGAGAGATTATTAGCCAGTGTGGTAGAGAAAATCGATTCAAGCATTTTGCGCCTCCGGATAAGTATTGAATGTAAATTTAGGGGAATCGGATCTGTTACCGGCCGTCTCGTATTCGCGGCCGGGAAGATAGATAATGTTGGACAGAAGAGCGTCGGTCTTCCATTTCTGGTATTCCGCGCCGTACTTTGAGAAGGTGGCGGTGTAGAGACCCATCTCACAGAGCCTGTCCGCGAACCAGAGCGGGAAGGCACCGGAGACTTTGACTTCCATCAGGCGGAAATCCTGCGGACGGAGCAATTCTCCGGAGTTGCCTTTCATGAGATCGACGTCTTTGCGGCGTGTCCTGAGGTTCTCGTCGAACGTCAGGCGGAACTCAGGATCTTCTTTATCGAAGAATGCCGTTCTGTCATAGCTGATGTATGCCATCGGACGAACCTTGTACTGCATCAGGAACCAGCTGATTTCAGCCAGAACCTGACGATTGATGTAATCCAGATCTGCAGGAACCGTACGGTCTCTGAGAAACCTCTGTGCCTGTCCGTACGTAAGAACCGCACGGCGCTTGGTGACTTCACCGCGGATCTTTTTCTTAAGCTCCAGGAAGACTATGCTGTTTTCATCTTCCGGAGTACCGTAGCTGCGCATCCTGAGCTTTTCTTTGTAGAAAGGTTTGGAGAGCGAGTGACGGATGATCGCGGAATCTTCTGTATCGAAATATACATTGCAGATCGTATAAGTCTCACCGTTCCTGCAATAGGGATCCGGATCCATATGTTCGCGGATCAGCGGCAGCAGCTCGTTCATCTGGCTTTCGGTGAGAAGGAATTTCTTTTCATACCGCTTAAAAGCGTTCTTGACGTTTGCCATGTCTATAACTCCTTTCCTGAAGTACAACTGCATTATAGGGCCTGTTCCTTTAAGGAACCTTAAAAACAGAGGCTATTTTGCAAACAAACCGGAAAGGAAACATGAACAGATTGTGAACAAGAAAACCTTATCTTTCCTCTTGACAATCGTCCGGGAGTACGATATAATACTATCTGTTCATGGGGGCGTAGCTCAGTTGGGAGAGCGCTTGAATGGCATTCAAGAGGTCATGGGTTCGACTCCCACCGTCTCCATCATAATAGGGTTGCTATCTTGACAAAGGTAGCAACCCTATTTTCTCAATTATAAAGGAGTAGAAAAATGATTCCAAAAACCAGCGTTTGGAGACGGGCTCAGACAATACAATTATCTGTAGCAAATGAAATAGAGCCAAGGTTCAATATTGGGTTTGATAGAAAGATTCCCGAAGCGACTAAGTACGAACTGCTCACTTTTGTTGAATGGGTTGAGCGTAATTATCGCATTCCAATTACTTTTTGGGTGGATTTTGATTATAAGCATTACTTAATCAGAAGTGATGGCAAACGCGTAGGGTATCTGTTCTACTGGTCAGATTTCGATTCTTATCCTGTGTTTGATAATCCTGCAGATATCCCTGAATTGCGGCTTGCGGTGCGCCAAGAGCATTGGACGATAGAAGAGATCCTGACCTCATTCATTGAAGCGATCATGTGTTACTATGCCTGGATCTGCAACGAAATTGATGATTCCTACGAGCCGAATGAAGCGGAGGTGGAAGAAATACTTCAAGAATACCTGCACTCCAGAAAACCGATGGATTGATATGAGTGTTACGAGATTTAACGATAGCCCCGATTTTGTTGAAATAGCAATCTTTAACCATCAAAGAAACCTCTTTTGTCTACCAAGGCAGAAGAGGTTTTTTCTTGCTTTTATTATCGGGTTTTGCTATACCTTCAGAAGCTTCAGAGGGCGGATCTGTAAGCCGCTCACATGTAAACACGCCGTCGTCGGCTTCGTGTTGTTTTTTCGACAGGTAAGTATGCTCTGAACTATATGACAGCAGATCGACTGCGCGGGAAGGCGAGGAGCCGGATCACGAAGACTTCGAGGACGCAGAGGATTGCCTGATCCACAACATCTCCTATGCCGGTATCGGATGTGAGGAGTGACCTTACCGTACAGCTTTACAGAATTCTGAAGGCGCGCTATAATCAGATCAAATACAAGCTGATGAAGGAGGCCGTAAAATGAGAAGACTGTTTCTGGCTTTCCCGGGCGGAAAGCATAAAGTATTGACAATGAGCTATGACGACGGGCGTCCGGAGGACGTGCGTCTGATATCCATTTTTAAGGAAAACGGGATCAAAGGGACATTTCATCTGAATTCCGGTCTGTACGATGATCCGCAGTATCAGCGCAATCCTAAGGAGCAGATCCCGGAGCTTTATAAGGGGATGGAGATCTCCTGCCACACCTATACGCATCCGACGATTGCCCGCTGTCCGTCTACAGAGGTCGTGAAGCAGACACTGGAGGATCGTATTCAGCTGGAAAAATATGCCGGTTATCCGGTGCGCGGCATGTCCTATCCAAACGGATCATTCAGTAAAGAGGTCGAGATTGCGATGGAGGCCTGCGGCATTGAGTATTCCCGCACGGTTCGTTCCACGCACAGTTTCGCCATGCCGGAGAATTATATGGAGTGGGATCCGACCTGTCACCATAATGATCCGAAACTGTTTGATCTGGGCCGGGAATTCCTTGCGCTCCATAAGACACAGTATCTCTATATGATGTATGTCTGGGGACATTCCTATGAATTCACCAATAATGACAACTGGGATCGCATTGAGGAGTTCTGCCGTATGATGGGCGGGCAGGAAGATATCTGGTATGCCACGAACATTGAGATCGTGGACTACATGAAGGCGTGGAAGCAGATGAAATTCAGCGCGGACGGTACATTCGCCTTTAATCCGACGGCTTATACACTCTGGATCGACGTCGATCGGGAGATGGTTCCTGTTCCGGCCGGGCAGACGCTTCATTTCTGATATACGGAGCAGAGCGGAACAGTATAACTATAGTTTAATGACACATCTTGGACTGTCCCTCCCGGACAGTTCTTTTTTTGCCGTCGGACAGCAGAAAAACTCTTCCGGCAGGGGCAGGGCACAGAAGATTTTGCATTTTTATAAAAGAATAATGATTTGACTCTTTACTTTAGCGATTTAGTATGATAAAATACCAAAGTAGACAGAACAGGAGTTTTGTCACAGAATAGAAGCGGCCAGCTTCAGAATTGAAGCAGGAATGCCGCAAATCTGTCGGAGGTATTTTACATGAAAAAGATTTTTGCACTGATTATGGCATTGGTCATGCTTACCGTACTTGTTTCCTGTTCAGGAGCCAAGGATTCCGGTTCCGGATCCGCGGAGAAAAAGACTTTCATCATGGGCATCGACCCTGAATACCCGCCGTTCAGCTTTCTGGGCGAGGACGGCAATTATACCGGATTTGACGTTGAGATCTGCCAGGCCGCGTGCGATTATCTCGGCTGGGAGATGAAGATCTTCGGCGTGAACTGGGATGAGAAACTGATCCAGCTCGATTCGAACGAATGTGACTGCATATGGTCCGGCATGACGATTCTTGACAGTATGAAAGAAGCCGGATATGTGATCTCCAAGCCTTATTACGATAATACACAGGTCATAGTCGTCAAGGCTGACAGCGGATACAATTCTTCTGCCGATCTTGCCGGCAAGCTTGTCGCTGTACAGCTTGGAACGTCCGGCGAAGCTCTGCTGAACGGAGATCTTGCCGATCTTGCCGCTACATTCGGTGATGTCATCACTGCCGACAGCTTCCTGAAATGCTTCACAGAGCTTGCGGGCAACGCGGTCGACGCCGTATTTGTCGACATGCCGGTAGCTGCGAGCTATGCGGCAGAGCATGAAGGCTATAAGATCATCGATGAACAGCTCGGCGCGGAGCAGTACGGTATCGCTTTCCGCTCCGGAGACGAGGCTCTTTGCGATGAGATCGAGAAGGCGGTTGCCGCTCTGGTCGAGAACGGCACCTACGCCAAGATCGCAGAGAAGTATCCGGACATCGTCAACAATCTGCTTTTCCTGAACGACTGATCCGTTACGGCCCGGATGCTGTCAGCCGGCTGGAGCCGGTAGATACTTGAGTATACGAGGTGTCTTTCATGTCATTAACGACAATGATACTTAAGATGAGCGAGGGACTGGGGAAGACCTGCGCGATCTTTTTCCTGACGCTGCTGTTTTCCCTGCCCCTGGGCATGATCGTGGCCTTGCTCCGGATGAGCAGGAATAAGATCATCTCGTCCGTCACGCGCTTCTTTATCAACATCCTGCGAGGAACACCGCTGATGCTGCAGCTGCTCGCCGTTACGTATGGACCGTATTATCTTTTCGGCATCAGTGTATCGCGTAATAAGCTGATCCCTGTCGTTATCGCGTTCGCGATCAATTACGCGGCCTATTTCGCCGAGATCTATCGCGGAGGGATCGAGTCGATCCCGGCCGGACAGTATGAAGCGGCGGAGGTCCTCGGGTATTCCAAGACCCAGACTTTCCTGCGCATCATCCTGCCGCAGGTCGTTAAAAGGATCATGCCGAGTGTGACCAACGAAGTCGTGACACTTGTCAAAGACACGTCGCTTGCCTTTACGGTCTCCTATCAGGAAATGTTCACGATCGGCAAGCAGATCGCGAATTCCCAGACGAGCTTTGTGCCCTTTGTCGTTGCCGGCGTTTTCTATTACCTGTTCAACCTGATCGTCGACCGGGTGATGGGACTGATCGAAAAACGCCTCAATTACTATAAGTGAGCGAGGTGAAACATATGTCTGAGATCAAAAAAAGCGGATCAGCGGATGTCACTCCGATCCTTGAGATCCGCGGACTGCAGAAATCATTCGGAGAACTCTCGGTACTGAAGGATATTTCACTGTCCGTAGATCCCGGTAACGTTCTGTCCATTATCGGTCCGTCCGGGTCCGGCAAATCGACATTGCTGCGCTGTGCGTCTTTCCTTGAGACCGCGAATGGAGGAGACATTCTTTATGACGGTAAATATGCGTTTAAGGACGGCGAATATGCCGGAAAAGCGGAGCTGAATCAGTTCCGTACTCTTTTCGGCATGGTTTTTCAGAACTTTAATCTCTTCCCGCACTATTCGGTCATGAAGAACATCTGTGAACCGCCTGTCCTTCGCGGACAGGATAAAGAGAAGGTCCGGGCACGCGCGGAGGAGCTGCTTAAGAAGATGGGACTGGAGGGAAAGGAAGACGCCTATCCGTACCAGCTTTCCGGCGGTCAGCAGCAGCGGGTTGCCATTGCCCGTGCACTGGCGCTTGAGCCCGAGATCCTGTATTTTGACGAGCCGACCAGCGCTCTGGATCCGGAGCTTACCGGTGAAGTACTGAAGGTCATCCGGCAGCTTGCGGACGATCATATGACCATGGTCGTTGTAACACATGAGATGGCGTTTGCGCGGGCGGTCTCTAACCGAGTGATCTTTATGGACGGCGGATTCATCATCGAAGAAGGCCATCCGGAAGAAGTCTTCGGGAATCCGCAGCAGGAACGCACCAGGAGATTCCTGAGCAACTATACGCAATGAGAAAGATACAGTATGTTCTGCTTGATCCGACCGGGAACCGCACGATTCTCGTGGAGACATCCGTTCCCGCCGGAGATCAGCCGCGTATTGCGGCAAAACTGATGGAGCTTGAGCCGACCGCTGAACAGGTCGGCTTCTTCAGCATAAACGGAGGCCGTAGCTGCCTGCGGATGGCCGGAGGAGAATTCTGCGGGAACGCGGCGATGAGTGCAGCAGCGCTTACCGCGATGGACCAGGGCATTGCTGACGGGACAGTATATGTTACGGTCGCCGGGACGCCGGCTCCTGTGGCGGTTTCTGTAAAGCAGCTATCGGACGGGATCCTGCAGGGGACTGTAACGATGCCGCAGCCTTTCAGAATCAGCACGGAAACATTTCCCGACGGAGAGGCTTTTCCGGTGGTACGTTTTAACGGAATCTGTCATGTTATCGTCGAATCTCCTTTGTCCCGCGGGAGAGCAGAAAGGATTGCCCCCGAATGGTGCCGTTATCTGAATATGGACGCGTTGGGGATCATGCTTTTCGATAGGGAAAGTCAGATGCTTTCACCGCTTGTCTATGTCACCGAGCCGGAAACATTGTTCTGGGAGCACTCTTGTGCCAGCGGGACTACAGCGGTCGGCGCGTTCCTTGCGGCACAGGAGGGCAGTGTTTCGGCATCGCTGAAACAGCCGGGAGGGACACTTCATATCGAGACGGATAAAGACGGCAGCCTGCGGCTGACCGGTACGGTACGGCTGCTCGGCAGGCACATTGCGAATATTGCGGATTAATCCATGCGGCGGATCTTGCAGGTCCCCGCTTTTTTATATCGGCTGACTCCTTTACGAATCCTGTATAAAAGAGTATAATCTGATATAAAAGGACAGTGATTCGAATCTATCTGATCGAGGTGACACAGATGGTAAATGTCTATGGTAAAAATGTACTGGTAACAGGCGCGTCGAGCGGTATCGGACGGGCCTGCGCGCTTGCGTTCGCGAAGAACGGGTGCGTCGTCACAGGAGTCGCGAGACACTGCGAAGAAGGCAGCCGGGAGGAGTTTGAAGGCGGCGGTTCACTGACAATGCGAAGGATGGACGTTACAGATCAGAGTTCTGTAGCTGCTGTCGTGAGAGACATGCAGCGCGTAGATATCGCGATCCTTTGCGCGGGCATGGGGATCGCAGGCACGGCTGAAGAAGTCCCGGCCGATCTTGCGATGCAGCAGATGGACGTCAATTATTTCGGCGTGATCCGGGTCTGCCATGAGGTGCTGCCGCGCATGAGGGAGCAGGGTAAGGGGCTGCTCTTAGTCGTCAGCTCTATCGCCGGCAAAGTCCCGATCCCGATGCAGAGCCACTATTCATCGAGCAAATACGCGATCGAGGCTTATGTGGAAGCTGTCCGTATGGAGATGCGTAAATATGGAGTCCGGGCAAGCCTGCTCGAACCGGGCGACACCAGGACAGGTTTTACAGCCACGAGGAACGCCTTTATTCCGGAAGATTCGCCGTATAAGACGGTCTGCGAGAAGAGTATCGCGCGGATGGCGCATGACGAGCAGCACGGCAAACCGCCTGAATCTGTAGCGGAGGTCGCGCTGAAACTTGCGGGCAAGGAAAATCCGCCGGTCCGTGTGGCGATCGGTCTCGTCTACAAACTGCTCATGCTGATCCTGCGTTTCCTGCCGGACCGTACAGCAGAGTGGATCCTGAGCCTGATGTATCTGCCCCGCGGTTAAGAGCCGTTCGGCGCGGGTACGTTCTGTGTACTTGCATTTCAGAATCTCATATGGTATTATTCACTTGTATTAAATCAGAGAAGGAGGCATTCTGATGGATCGCTATGAAAAAATCGAACAGTTGGTCCTGAAGCTCGGGGTCAGCTATGAAGATGCGAAAAACGCACTGAACGCTTGTGATTGGGATATCGTTAAGGCTGCCGGATATCTGAAGGCTGCCGGCAAGACCGCCGCAGAGGGAGATTTCTCCGGGGAAGAGAATACAAAATCCAAATCCGAGAAATTCGACAGTGCGCTTGAGAACGCCGGAACACTGCTTGAGAGAGGCAGCAAGATCATGTTCGAGGTACAGAGAAACGGCAAGCATGTCTTTACCGTTCCGCTGCTGGCGCTGGTGATCTGCGCGCTCTTCATGTTCTGGGTCGTCGTTCCGCTGCTGATCTGCGGGTTGTTCTTCGGATTCCGCTACAGTGTACACGGTGCAAGCGATAAGGCTGACAGCAAGATCAACGATGTACTCGGCCAGGCTTCCGACGCTGCCGGTAAGGCTGCAGAGAGCGCAAAAGAGAAGTGGGGACAGAAGGAAGATATTGAATGATCCAGGATATACTGCCTCGTGTGATGCATAACCGTTATGAGCCGGACAAGAAGGCAGGTCCGGCTTCAACGGTCCTTTGTTATGAAAACGGAAGCTTCGCGCTTCTGCCGGACGGGGACGGATTGCGTTTTCCGACGTTTAAGGATCTTTTCGGTACAGACGGTCAGGCTGAAGGACTGATCTATCTTTTTTCGATTGATTCGCAGGAGTTCTTTCTGGCTCCGCAGGGGACACAGGTGCCTGACGGCAGTGTCCGGATGACGGTGCGGGAGCTTCGTTCCTCCCGCAAGACCGGCAAATATCTGGTTTTTGCCGGCTATACAGCGATGCAGCTTGCGAACTGGTACCGCGACAACCGTTTTTGCGGCAGATGCGGACAGGAGACAGCACTTGCCGATAATGAGCGTGCGATCGTGTGTCCGAACTGCGGCCGGCGTATCTACCCGCGTGTCGTACCGGCTGTCATCGTCGGTGTGACGAACGGTGACAAGCTCCTGATTACCCGTTATGCACGCAGACCTGTCGCTCATGACGCGCTGGTCGCGGGTTTCACCGAGATCGGAGAGACGCTTGAGGAGACGGTACAGCGTGAGGTGGAGGAAGAAGTCGGTCTGAAAGTCAAGAATATCCGTTATTACAAGTCACAGCCCTGGGGCATCGTGGATGACCTTCTGATGGGTTTCTATTGTGATGTGGACGGAGACGATACGATCCGTCTGGATGACGGAGAGCTTGCGGTCGGACGCTGGGTAGAGCGGGCGGATATAGAAGGACAGCCTGACAACCTGAGCCTGACCAATGAGATGATGGTTGTTTTCCGCGAGGGCAAAGAGCCTAAGAAAGCGCCGATGATAGAAGTACGGAGCGATTGACTGTTTATGGATACATTTGCGGATGAACTCAATTACCTTGAGATATCGAGAAGCGCGCTGCTCGGTAATGCAGAAACTGTGATCAGCGAAGTCGGCGTGCCGGTGATGGGTGTGCTGAAATGCGATGGCTACGGAGTGTCCATCGAAGAGGCAGCCAGGATCTGGGACAGGGCGGGAGCCGCGATGTTTGCGGTCTCCGAGCCGAAAGAAGCGCTGACTGTGCATGAACTGGGGCTTGGGAAGGATATCCTGCTGCTCGCACCTGTCGCGGATCCCGCGATCATCCGGGATCTGGTCCGGGCAGGTGTGATCCTGACGGTCTCTGATCTTGACGGTGCGAAACGTTATCTGGACGTAATGCGGACAGATGCGGCTGCAGAACTGTCCCCGGTCAGGGTCCATATCGCTGTCGATACAGGGATGGGACGTTTCGGTATCCGTTACAGCGATGTGGAGCAGATGAAGCAGGTCTATCTGCTGCAGGGCCTTCAATGCGAAGGCGTTTTCTCACATTTCTCTGAGTCTTTTGAGGCGGAGTACAGCCGTACTAAGGTGCAGTTCGGGCGCTTCATGAAAGCACTGGACGCCCTTCAGACAGCAGGTGTCTCCGTTGGCATGAGGCATATCGCGAACAGCTGCGCGGCTCTCCGTTTCCCGGAGACCAGACTCGACGCGGTCCGGATCGGTTCCGCACTTGTCGGCGCTCTTCCGGTCAAGGTATCTGTCCCGCTGAAACGCGCCGCGGTCTATAAGGCGCAGGTCGTAGCGGTCAAGACCCTGATGCCCGGCGATTCGACAGGCTACGCCTGTGATTACAAGGCAAAGAGGGAGACGCGTGCCGCTGTTGTCGCGCTCGGACATACAAGCGGATATATGCTTTCCGGCCCGGAAGACGCGTTCAGTTTCAGAAATCTGCTGCGCAACGGTTATCACGTCTTCAAAGATTTCCGCAAGGCACCTTCGGTACTGTACAAGGGCAGCCGTCTGCCGCTTCTCGGACGTGCCGGTACACAGTATTCACTCTTTGATACGGCAGGGACGGATATACAGCCCGGAGACTATGTGACCGCACCGTTCGAGTATCTTTTCCCGCACAGCAGGAGACGGTTCGTAGAGTAAACCATAAACCGACAAAATAAAAACAGACCGGCCGGTAAAGAGAAACCAGCCGGTCTTCTTCGTTTTGACTTGTTAATCAGCCTCAATGAGAGATCACGTTTGCCGTAACGATACCGGACCAGCCGTTATAGGAAATCGGCTCTCCGCCCATCTCGGTACCGCCTCCGCGCACATCCAGATTCGGCTCGTCGAGCTCTTCGATCCGGGACAGTCTGCCGGCCAGGTAAGCTTCCAGTGTCTTGCGGCATTCCTTGATCCGCAGCGCAAGTCCGCCCATGCGGATCTCCTGAACGTCGAATCCATGCGGTTTCTTCTCGTGCATCCACTCGGCTTTATAGACTTCATAGAAAGCCGCAAGCTTTTTCTCCAGCTTCTTGTAGTCTTTTACAAGGCGGTAGAGCTCTTCACGGTCCATCGCGGAATAGGCCTTGCGGGTTCGTACACCGAGGTCGTACTTGATTGCGAGGACTTCGCACAGTGCCTGCATGGAGGAGAAAAGATAACCCCACTCCGTATCCTTCGGCACGCATGCCAGTTTCCTCGCGCAGGAAGCATACTCGGCCGCACCGCCTTCGTGAGTGGTGCTGTCCAGCATTCCCATGAAAACGTCGTTGTAGAACATATATTTTTCGGCGTTGGTGATCTTGAGATTTTTCCTGCCGCGCACGCCGGAAGGAGAATTGTCCGTCCCCGGCAGATCCAGCAGCATGAACTGCTTGAACGGAATACCGTATTTCTTCTCAAAACCTTCCTCAATCGCAGCTCGGGACGTTTCGCCTTCCGCGCATTTTGCAGCATAATAGAGAGCAGGGAGAAGCGCAAAAGGTGAGCCTTCACCGCCATCATCGCCCCACATCGTAAAGAAGACATCCTGCACGCCTTCTTTACGGCAGGCAGCGACCGCTGCTTTGGTCGCTTCGATGCTGTAGCGGTTGTGCGGAGCAAAACCTGTCCAGGTCCACAGTCCGCCGGCAAACCAGCTCTTGTCCTTGATCCGGTTGTGAGCCTCGATCATCTTTTCATAACGTTTGCGGTCGGTGGAGTAATAATCCCAGTAGACCAAACGAACATTATCCGGGATCATCGCACGGATCTCGTCCGTTACATGGATGTTGTCGGAGTAGTACTCGCCGCCTGTCGCGATGCGGAAGAACATATCGCCCCACATAATGGTCTCAAAGCCGTATTTCTTCGCGATCTCAGCGACGCGGGCAAGGTGTTTGACAAGGATCTCGTGACGGTTCTTCAGTCCGTGCTTCTCCAGATATCTGCCCAGTCCGATCATATGCGCTTCATCCATACCGATATGGATCAGACGTGTGGTGAAAGTCTCCGCAAGAGAGGCGAACATCGCGTCGATCAGCTCATAGGTGCCTTCGTCCTCAGCGAGCAGGATCGGACCGTAGTCCTGGATCTTACGGTACTGCGGCCAGCGCATGATCTGGTTCAGGTGCGCAAGTGTCTGAATGCAGGGAATCAGCTCAACTCCGTGATCAAGCGCATAGCTATCCAGTTCACGCAGCTCCATCTGACTGTAGCGGCCGCGGAAATGTCCGAAATAAGGGTGCCCGGGAATCTCGTAAGTATCCTCGGAATAAAGCATCAGTGAATTATAGCCCAGATCGGAAGTGATATCGATCCATCTCTTAACAGCGGGAACAGAAAGGACCGCATTACGGGAAACATCGATCATCGTACCGAAATGACGGAAAGGTATGTCGCTCATGATGTACCTCCTGAATTGTTTTTAACGGACCTGTTTGACCGTATTATAAATCTGTTCATACGAAATTGCAATCCTGCAAAAAAAATACTTGCATTCTGAATAAAGCTGTGCTATAATACCTTACGTTGCAAGGCGTGCAGCTGTGGCGGAATTGGTAGACGCGTTAGACTAAGGATCTAATGCCCAATTAGCGGCCTGCGAGTTCGAGTCTCGCCAGCTGCACTATAAGAAGACCGGCAGGATTATCTGCCGGTCTTTTGCTGTAAACGGTTCTATAGAAGACAGGAGGACAGGATGAAACTTAGAATAGCGTTCCTACAGCTGCTTCCGGGAGAGACTCTTGCCGGTCAGCTGGATAAAGGGATCAAAGCCTGCAGAGAAGCCAAGGCAAAAGGCGCGGATATCGCGCTGTTCCCGGAGATGTGGAGCGACGGCTACCGTCTCCCGCAGGATCCGGACGTGCTGAGGCGGCTGGCTGTCTGCAAGGACGGTTCTTTTGTGCAGGCCTTCGCGATGCTCGCCGCAGAGCTGGAGATGGCAATCGGTATAACGTTCCTGGAGAAACATGAGCCCAGCCCGCTTAATTCTGTCGTCATTTTCGACCGGCGCGGCAAAGAGATCCTGCATTATTCCAAAGTGCATATCTGTGCTTTCGATGATGAGAAAGTTCTGTCCGGGGGAGAAGATTTCCATACCGCCGATCTGGAATATGCAGGCGGTACGGTCAGGATCGGTTCCATGATCTGCTTTGACAGAGAATTCCCGGAAAGCGCGAGGATCCTGATGCTTAAAGGAGCTGAGCTGATCCTGGCGCCGAATGCCTGTCCCATGGAGATCAACCGGTTGTCCGCTCTTAGAACGAGAGCATATGAGAACATGGCAGCCATTGCCACCTGCAACTATCCGGAAGGCCAGCCCGACTGTAACGGACACTCGACGTTATTTGACGGAGTGCCGTGGCTGCCGGATGAACCGGGAGTCCGGGATATGTGCGTGTTTGAAGCGTCGGGGGATCCCGGTGTCTATACTGCGGATCTCGACCTGGATCAGCTCCGGAAGCACAGAGCAGAAGACGTTATGGGCGCCAAATACCGCCGCCCCGGAACTTACAGCGCGCTTCTTTCAAACTGATCCCTGCCTGTTCTTATTGTCCATATCAACTGCTTTGAGTCTTCCTGGGAGAAGTGATTTGAGCAGTCAATGGATAGACCCCGGTCTGGCTAACGCAGCGAAGACTTTTCGCGCAAAAGCAGAAATTCTTATCTGAACGAAAAGCCCTCCGAGCAACTTAGGTAACGTGTTGCAAGGAGGGCTTATTCTGTTCAGATAAGAATCAGGTTATTTTGTACCGAAGAGTCTGTCGCCTGCGTCACCCAGACCGGGCGTGATATATCCGATATCGTTCAGTTCTTTGTCATATCCTACACAGTAAACATGTACGTCGGGATGGACTGCTTCGAGAGCCTTTACACCGGGCTCTGCGACAACGAGGCACATGATCTTGATGTCCTTGACGTTATCTTTCTTAAGCATTGTTACGGCATCGATCAGGGATCCGCCGGTCGCGAGCATCGGCTCGGTAATGATGACCGTGCGTTTGTCGATATCCTTAGGCATCTTGTAGTAGTAGGTCACGGGCTGCAGGGTCTTCTCGTTACGGTAAAGACCGATATGTCCGACCTTGGCGGTCGGGATAACCTCCAGCACGCCGTCGACCATTCCGAGGCCTGCACGCAGGATCGGAACAATGGCGACCTTCTTGCCGGACAGTTCGTATGCGGTTGTTTTGGCGATCGGTGTCTCGATCTCGACCGGTGCAAGCGGGAAATCTCTTGTAATCTCGTAAGTCATCAGCATGCCGATCTCGCGGGTGATCTGACGGAACTCGCGGGTTCCGGTGTCTTTCCTGCGAAGAATGGACAGTTTATGCTGCAGCAGCGGATGATCCAACTGAGTTAAGATAGACATATAGAATGTACCTCCGATCTGTATTTTCTTATAGTCTACTCTTTTTGGGACAGATTGTCAATATGATTTCTGACGGGATTCACCAGCGGGGATTGACGAAGTCCCTGAATCAGATTATAATGATACAGACAAAAACACCTGAAACGGAGGAATAAATCCGCCGATGCTTCGTATCTGGGGTAAAATGATGAAGGGCAGCCATATGATCAGAGATATGGTGGCAGCCAATGATAATACCGGGATAAGCAATCTCGCGAGAGTCGAGGATTGTCTGGACCAGATCTGTCAGAGTTTCGATCTGCCGCGGCCGATCTGGATGGAGAAGAATATTCAGGATCTGAACAGTTTCGGCAAGACCGAGTTCAGACAGGATCATTTTGTGGAGCATATTCCGTTCCAGTATCTCGAGATCGAGATCATTGAGATGGAGAAATGAGCCGCGCAGGCGGCTGTGCAGGAGAATGACTGCGGCGGGAGATTCAGGAACAAAGCTGATCGGACCGCCGGTTTTGCTTTATGGGACATATCATATTGTCCGGAAAGGATCTTGCGGAAATGACTACGGATATGTGGGCTTCGATTCTGGAGCAGGATGAACTTAGCCTTCTGCGGAGGATGTGCCGGATCCCGGCACCGTCCCTTCATGAAGAAAAACGGGCTGAAGCGGTCGCAAAGTGGCTTACGGATCATAATGTGTCCTGTGCGATCGATACGGCAGGCAATGTCCGGGCGGCTTTCGGCAGTGGGGATCCTGTTCAGGTCATCAATGCGCATATGGACGTGGTTTTCCCGGATACCGATGAACTGCCGCTCAGGGAAGACGAGGAGAAGATCTACGCCCCCGGCGTCGGAGACGATACGGCGAATCTCTGTGTTCTGATGCTCGCGGCCATGGTCGCGCGGAGGGAGCAGTGGGTGCCGCGTAAAGGGACAGTTCTGCTTGTCTTCGGGACCGGTGAAGAAGGCCTTGGTAATCTGAAGGGCACCCGTGAGATCATGAAAGAATACGGCAGCCGTGTAGAGTCCTGGATCGCGCTTGACGGAGGTCTGGCAGCGATGGTGGATACGGCGGTCGGATCACATCGTTATAAGATCACAGTGCGCACAGAAGGCGGCCATTCCTATGGGAACTTCGGCCGGCCGAACGCGATCGCCAAGCTTGCGGAGATCATCAGCGAGCTGTATCAGACGAAGCTGCCGCGGGAAGGATATACGACGTATAACGTTGGTATTATCAACGGCGGCACGTCGATCAATACGATCGCGCAGGAAGCGTATATGCTCTACGAATACCGTTCCGAGAGAGCGGATAATCTGTCCTATATGGAGCAGAATCTGAAGAAAGTGCTGACCGCTGCGGCTCCTCACGGAGAGGATATTACCTGCGAGAGGATCGGAGAGAGACCGGGTCAGGGCAATGTGAATCCACTGGCTCTTGATCAGCTTGCCCATCGCTGCATCGCGCGCATGAAGCAGTATAACGGCGGGGTGGAGCCGTCCCGCGGGTCGGGTTCCACGGATTGCAATATCCCGCTGTCCATGGGCATCCCGGCAGTCTGCTTTGGCTGCTACCGCGGCAAAGGAGCGCATACAAGAGAAGAATACGTTGAAACCGCCAGTCTGCTTCCGGGACTTCGCCTGGGGCTTAAGATCGTCGAAGACGCGTTTACGAGAATTTGGGAGGATGAAGAATGATACAGGCAGTATGTTTTGATCTGGACGGTACGTTATGGGATTCCGCGGAGACAGTCGCTGCATCCTGGAACGAAGTCCTGAAGGAGCAGGGATTCGACCGGAAGCTATCCGTCAGTGATCAGCACGCGGTCATGGGCAAAATGCCTGCCGACATCGTAAAGAAACTGTTCCCGGAGCTGGAGCCGGCTGCGGGGATGAAGCTTTTTGATGACTGCGTCACCCGTGAGAATGAATGGCTGGAGCGTATGGGCGGCCGGCTGTATCCGAAGGTGACGGAGACACTTGCGATCCTTCACGGCAAATACAGGCTTTTTATCGTCAGCAACTGCAATGACGGCTATGTAGAAGCATTCCTGACGGCACATAAACTGTGGAGCTATTTCGACGATTATGAGTATTTCGGCAGGACGCAGAAGCCAAAGTCGCAGAATATCCGCCTGATTCTGGAGCGAAACCACATCGCGAACGGAGTCTATGTCGGGGACACGGATATGGACGAAGCGGCGGCATATGAAGCCGGTGTTCCGTTTATTCACGCGGCATACGGATTCGGCAGACCAAAACGCAAAGTCCCTGCGGTAAAGCAGTTCGCGGACTTGCCGGTGCTGCTGCAGAAGCTCTGACCGGAATATAAAAGCACTTTCCGTAAAACTGGCGGAGAGTGCTTTTTCATTTTCTTCATTTCGATCAATCAAGACCTGAATGAGAGAAAACCGATAAGCACATCAGTTACACACAAAAATCCCGGTCTGTACCCAAATGCTCGATAATGAGCGTGAATACAAGCCGGGATTAATTGATCGGTGAAACAATATGATTCTGTATCAGAGGTCTTTACTGGCCGTCATCCCACTCGCCGTCGTCTCCTTCAGCCTCTTCAGCGCCTTCTTCTTCAGAACCGCTTTCCTGGGCACGTTCCGGATGTCCCGGGCAGACTTCAGACGGCTCGGGGACATAATCGTCGACGTAACCGGGCTCGAATCCGATGTATGTCAGATTCTTGATTTTCTCAGCAAGCTCGGAGAGACTATAGCTGCGGTATACACCGTACTGGTAGGTCGGAATGCAGGTTCCGTCCGGATTACACTTCAGGCCGGTCTCGGAACAGACTTCTGTGGCGGTGTGAACATTACAGTACGATGTCGGTTCGGTCCCTTCGACGAAGTACTCATAATAGGTCGTGCCGCTGCAGTTGCCTCCGGAAAGCTTGCCGGATTTGGAACAGATGTAGCAGCCGACGATGCCTTCCGGCATCGGTTCAAATTCCTGATACTCGAGCTCTTCGTGAGCATCGTTCATGACCATCTTCCACAGTTCGTGGCGGCGGTCCGGTTTCCTCGGGACATAGCTGAGAGAACCGTAATCGCCTGAGTAACGGATCATATCATATCCGCACCAGGTCGTGCAGATGTAATAAGGAGTCCATCCGCACATCCAGTAGTCATTGTCTTCTTCGGAAGTACCGGTCTTACAGGCAACGGGGAAACCGCGTTCCAGAACGTCTTCGGTACCAGTCTCATATCCCCACTTGTAATGGGTCGTACTCTCGCAGACATTCTCGATGATCCAGGCGTTCTGCTCGGTAAGGGAATGATCTTTACGGACCTGATTGGCTCCGCCGTCCCGCTTGTCAAGCAGCAGATTGCCGTCATGATCATAGACCGTGGAGTAGAAGGTGGCCTTGACATAATTGCCGGAATTCGCGATGGTCGCGTACGCATTGGTAAGCTCCAGATTGGAGACGCCGTTGATCAGTCCGCCGAGGCAGATCGTCGCGGTCACATCGCCAAGCGAATCAGAAGACTTGCCGACAAGAGACGTAATGCCGAAATGCTCTGTCGCGTATTCATATCCGAGTTCCGGAGAAATATCGATGATGCAGCGCGCCGCGATCAGGTTCATGGATTGTGCAACACCCATACGGATCGTAGAAAAGCCGAAATACTTTGTCGTCTTCCACCAGTTCTTGGGAGACCATCCGTCGGTCCAGTCCGGATCGATCGGAACGTCATCGTAAACTGTACCGGCTGTACGTCCGCCGCCGTCGATAGCGGGAGCGAATGTTGAGATGACCTTGAAGCAGGAACCGGGCTGACGAAGCGAATCAGTCGCACGGTTCAGACCCATGTCGACGATCTTGGGGTCGCGTCCCGCGCTCATGCCCATAACGTAACCGTTATGATAATCCATCAGGACGATACTGCACTGCGGCTCGGAAGAGATCGTAATGCTCTCGGCATATCGTTCGGTATCTTCCGGGGTCAGTCCGTATCTGGCAAGATGTTCTTCACGGTATGCGTCAAGCGCAGCGTTCAGATCATCCATATACCAGTACAGCAGGTTGTACATACCGAAATTCTCGTAGGACTGAAAATCTTCGGAATAAATACTGAGCGCGTAATTCAGCTGATAGTATGTCGGGTAATCCGTATACGGCAGGTAGGCGACCGCGTCGTCAATAGACTGCTGAATGGCGGGATCCTGTACCAGATTGATCGTCAGACCGCCGTGATACACTTCATGGATAGCGGCAGATTCAGAGTAGCCAAGCTGCTCCTGCAGATCCTCAACGACCTCGGAGATCGCGGCTTCTTCATAGAATGTATAAGTTACATCGGGAGCCGCGCCTTCTTCGCTTTCTTCAGGTTCCTTGTTGTTCTCGGTAATGCGGCCGAAAACATTGTCGCGCTTGGCGGTATCGTATTCTTTCTGCGTGATGTAGCCAAGCTCCAGCATCTTGTCCAGAACCAGGATCTGACGGTTGCGGCAGGCCCACTGTTCGGAAAGAGGATCGTAGAAAGAAGGCGCATTAACGACAGCCGCAAGGACAGCCGATTCAGACAGAGTCAGATCTTTACTGTCTTTGTTGAAGTAGAAATGGGAAGCAGACTGCACACCGTACTGTCCGTTGCCGAAATTGACATAGTTCAGATAGGTCTCAAGAATGTGGTCCTTGGCAGCGGCAGCCCCCATCTCTTCGGTCAGCTGATACTCGTACTGCAGAGCCATGTACCATTCCTGCGCCTTACGGATGTAAGAAGTATCGGAAGTCAGCGCGATATTCTTGATGACCTGCTGTGTGATCGTGGAACCGCCTTGGATATCGCCGCCCTGAAGGATTGTAACGCCGGAGCGGAGAATACCTTCGATATCGATGCCGTTGTGCTCGTAGAATCGTTCATCCTCGATCGCGACGACGGCGTGCTGCATCGTCAGAGGAATCTCGTCCATGCTGACCTCGGAACGCATGACGGACGTCATGATCGCCGTAGCGGGCGAGCCGTCCGCATTATATATGTAGGAAGTGAAGTCTGTGATATCGTAGCTGTCCCGTATCGGAGCTCCGTCTATGATACCCTTGAAGGCACCGAGCAGCGCGCCGGCAACGACAAAGATCGCCGCCAGGATCACGACCGCAATAATGCGCAGGATATTCAGCCATAATTTTGTGGCAAGCCTTTCCTGATCTACAGTTTTTTCCAGCCGTTTGCGTGCGTTCGACTGTTTGCTGTAATCCATATTGGCCCTCCTTTTACAGATGATTTCTAACATTGGGGATCCAATGTTCTCTCTATTATAGCAGAAACCGCATATAAAAGAAAGAGTTTTTTCTTGAATTCATTTTCTGTATCTTATATAATGTATAAAAACCACAGGAAAGGGAGGCGTGAGGGTGGCTTCTTACCGGACGGTCCTGTCGGAAGGACAGGATGAGATCATCGAAAAAATGAGCCGTTTTATCGGCATCGCTCTGCCGGTCGAGTCGGAAGAGCAGGCTGAAGAACGGATCGCGGCATGCCGCAAACAATACTGGGATTCAAGTCACGTTGTCTACGCGTACAGGATCGGACAGCCTGCACATACAGAGCGTTCGACGGACGACGGAGAGCCTTCCCACACGGCCGGAGTCCCGATCCTTTCGTATCTGAAGAAAGAAGGACTGACCAAGATCCTCGTCATGGTGATCCGCTATTTCGGCGGAACGCTGCTCGGAACCGGTGGACTTGTGCGGGCTTATACTCTTGCCGCGCGTAAAGGCTGCGAGGCTGCAGGGATCCTATCTGTCGGAGCATATCTGAAAATGAGTCTGTCTCTGGATTATACAAGGCTCGGCAAGATCCAGTACGAACTTGCGCAGAAGGATTATTCCGTTATCGGGACGGAATACACCGACAAGATCCGCATGGAGGTCCTGATCAGGGCAGAGGAGCGGGACAGTTTTATACGCCATATCACGGAAGTGTCGGACGGGACTGTGATCCCGGAAGAGACGGAAGCCGTGAACGCGGCGTATCTTGACGGCAAGTGGCATTTCTTCCCGTGAAGAGGTTTTCTTATCGGGATAATGCTTGACAGAACTGCCGGCATGTGTGTATAATTTTAACGTATATGCATTGATTTGGAAGAGAGGAAGAATACTATGTCAGGACATAACAAGTTTTCAAACATTAAGCATAAGAAGGAAAAATCCGATGCCGCAAGAGGCCGGATCTTTACCAAGCTCGGCCGTGAGATCGCGGTAGCGGTCAAGGAGGGCGGAGCGACGCCTGAGGGCAACAGCCGTCTGCGCGACGTTATTGCCAAGTGCAAAGCTGCCAACATGCCGAACGACACGATTGCACGCAGTATCAAGAAGGCGGCGGGCGAGGGTGATTCGATCAATTACGAGTCCATCACCTATGAGGGATACGGCCCCGGCGGAACTGCTATTATGGTGGACTGCCTGACCGATAACCGCAACCGTACGGCTGCGGACGTGCGTCATGCGTTCAGCAAGGGCGGCGGCAACCTGGGAACGAACGGCTGCGTCAGCTTCATGTTCGACAAGAAGGGCGAGATCATCATCGAGCTCAAGGACGGCATGGATGAAGACAGCATGATGGAGACGGTCCTGGAGGCCGGTGCCGAGGACATGATCAGTGAAGATGACGCGGTCATCGTCTACACGTCTCCGGAGGATTTCTCCGGGGTGCGTGAGAATCTGGAAGGCGCTGGCGTTGAGATGGCCGAGGCCGAGATCCGCATGATCCCGCAGAACCGTGCCAAGATCAGCGATCCGGATATGATCGAGCAGATGGAATCCCTGCTGGAGATGCTGGAAGAGAACGACGATGTCCAGAACGTATGGCATAACTGGGATATCGATGAGGAAGAATCCGCAGAAGAATAAGAGAGGATACTGTAATGTATAAGAAAGTTGCGACGGATCTGCGTTTTGTCGACCGTGAGCATGAGGTTGTACAGTTCTGGAAAGATCATAAGATCTTTGAGAAGAGCGTAGAGCAGAGGGACGGTTATCCGACCTACATGTTCTACGATGGCCCTCCGACCGCTAACGGCAAGCCGCATATCGGCCATGTACTGACCCGTGTCATCAAGGATCTGATCCCGCGTTACAAGACGATGAAGGGATACCAGGTCCCCCGTAAGGCCGGCTGGGATACGCACGGACTTCCGGTCGAGATCGAGGTCGAGAAAGAGATCGGCATCGACAGCAAGGAGCAGATCGAGGAATACGGTATCGAGCCCTTTATCGACAAGTGCAAAGAGTCCGTATGGCGCTACAAGGGGATGTGGGAGGATTTCTCCGGCAAAGTCGGTTTCTGGGCCGATATGGACAATCCCTATGTAACCTATTATGACGATTATATCGAGTCCGAATGGTGGGCTCTTAAGACGATCTGGGATAAAGGTCTGCTGTATAAGGGCTTTAAGGTCGTGCCGTACTGCCCGGACTGCGGAACTCCGCTGTCCACTCATGAGGTCGCTCAGGGCTATAAGACCCTGAAGGAAAAGTCCGCGATCGTCCGCTTCAAGGCAAAGGGCGAGGACGCGTATTTCCTGGCATGGACGACCACGCCGTGGACACTTGTTTCCAACATCGCGCTCTGCGTGAATCCGGACGAGACATACGCGAAAGTCAAGGCTGCTGACGGCTATACGTATTATATGGCTCAGGCGCTGCTTGACAAGGTCCTCGGCGGGCTGGCCAAGGACGGGGAACCGGCTTATGAGGTTCTTGAGACCATGCCCGGCAAGGATCTCGAATACAGAGAGTATGAGCCGATCTATGAGTGCTCCGTACCGATCGTCGAGAGACAGCACAAAAAGGCGTATTTTGTCGAGTGCGACGATTATGTTACCATGACCGACGGTACCGGTATCGTCCACGAAGCACCGGCATTCGGTGAAGACGACGCCCGTGTCGGACGTAAGTATGATCTGCCTTTTGTACAGCTCGTCGATGAGAACGGATGCCTCAAGCCGGAGACGCCTTTTGCCGGTATGCGCTGCAAACCGTCGGAGAAAGAGCTCGAGAAAGGCGCGATCAGCGCGGATCCGGAGGTCCTGAAGGATCTTGATCGGCGCGGACTGCTTTTTGACGCGCCGACGTTCGAGCATGAGTATCCGCACTGCTGGAGATGCGGTACGCCGCTGCTGTATTATGCAAGAGAATCCTGGTTCATCAAGATGACGGCTGTCAAGGATGACCTGGTGCGCAACAATAAAGAGATCAACTGGATCCCGCCGGCGATCGGCGAGGGACGTTTCGCCAACTGGCTGGAGAATATCCAGGACTGGGGCATTTCCCGTAACCGTTACTGGGGTACTCCGCTCAATATCTGGGAATGCCCGGACTGCGGCAAGCAGATCGCCGTAGGCAGCCGTAAAGAGATGGCGGAGCTTTCCGGTGATCCGGAGAACGAGAAGATCGAGCTGCATCGTCCTTATGTGGACAGGGTGGAGATTCCCTGCCCGGACTGCGGCAAGACGATGAAGAGAGTTCCGGAAGTTATCGACTGCTGGTTCGATTCCGGCGCGATGCCCTATGCTGAGCTGCATTATCCCTTCGAGAATAAAGAGCTCTTTGAGCAGCAGTTCCCGGCGCAGTTCATCTCCGAAGCGGTCGACCAGACACGCGGATGGTTCTACTCTCTGCATGCGGAAGCGACGCTGCTGTTCAACCGGCCTGCGTTCAAGAACGTTATCGTTCTCGGCCTTGTCCTTGACAAGGACGGCAACAAGATGAGCAAATCCAAGGGCAACGCGGTGGATCCGCTGGATGCTCTCGGAACATTCGGCGCAGACGCGATCCGCTGGTATTTCTACACCAGCAGCGCACCGTGGCTGCCGAGCCGTTTCCACGATGAAGCTGTCAAAGAGTGCCAGCGTAAGTTCCTCGGCACGCTGTGGAATACATATGCGTTCTATACGCTGTACGCGGAGATCGATCAGTTCGATCCGACCAGATACACTCTTGACAGGTCACAGCTGTCCATCATGGACAAATGGCTGCTGTCCCGTCTGAATACACTGATTCAGCAGGTCGATACTCGTCTGGATCATTATCAGATCCCTGAGGCTGCCAAAGCCCTGGAGGATTTTGTCGACGAACTGTCCAACTGGTATGTCCGCCGCTCCCGTGAGAGATACTGGGGCAAAAACATGACGCAGGACAAGATCAACGCTTACATGACTCTTTATGAAGCACTTGTTACGGTCGCCAAGTGCGCGGCTCCGATGATCCCGTTCATGGCGGAGGAGATCTATCAGAATCTGGTCGCAGGACTGGATCCGTCCGCACCGGAGAGCGTGCATCTGTGCGATTATCCGGTGAGTGACGCGTCCCTGATCGACACGGATCTGGAAGCTTCCATGGAAGAAGTCCTGCGGATCGTCGCAGACGGACGTGCCTGCCGCAACGAGGCTGCGATCAAGAATCGTCAGCCGATCGCGAGGATGTTCGTCAAGACGGAAGCCGCGGCTCTTCCGGCTGAATATCAGGATATCATCAAGGAAGAACTGAATGTGAAGGAGATCGTCTTCACACAGAGCGTCCGCGACTTTACAACATATACGTTCAAACCGCAGCTGCGGACTGTCGGTCCCAAGTATGGCAAGCTGCTTGGCAAGATCCGTCCTGCCCTGCAGAATCTGGACGGCAATGCTGCGATGGACGAGCTGCAGGCAAACGGCAAGCTGACGTTTGATTTTGACGGCGCGGCTGTTGAACTGACTGAAGATGATCTGTTGATCGAATCCGCGAATCTGCCAGGATTTGTGGCGGTAAACGACGGAGATCTGACTGTCGTTCTCGATACGAACCTGACTCCGGAGCTGCTGGAGGAAGGCTTCGTCCGCGAAGTCATCAGCAAACTGCAGACTATGCGTAAGGAAGCCGGTTTTGAAGTTACCGATCATATCCGCGTGACCTATCAGGGCAGTGAGAAAGCTGCCGCGTACATCGCGGAGAACTGCGCGGAAGTCGCGCATGATGTTCTGGCGGAATCCGTTCAGGCCGGAGCACCGGAAGACGGAGCATACGCGAAAGAATGGAATGTTAACGGCGAGGACGTGCTTTTCGGCGTTGCGAAGATCTGATTACAGTCCGGCAAAGGACGGGAGGAGGCCATAAGATGAGAAAACGTCTGTGTGCGGTACTGGCGGTACTGTGTGTTTTCACCTGTCTTACGGCATGCCGGGGACGTTCCAGTGTGGAAGTCCCCGCGAACTGGCCGTCCTACGCGATGGAAGGCATGACTTTCCCGTGCGAGCCCGGATGGGAGAAGCTCTCCATTGAGGATTACGGGGAAACAGCGCAGGAGGTCTACAGTGCCTTTGCGGATTCGGCGGACGAGAAGATCCTCGGGATCCTCGCAAGTCCAGAGGGAAGCTCCAAAAACCGTAATCTGCTGTCGGTGTCCTATCTGCCGATGCAGGAGACGGTAACGGATAATACTCTTAACGGGATCAAGGAGCAGATGAAGGAACTGCAGACAATGTTCCTGGATGCCGGCAAGGGTGTCTCGGTCCTGACCGATCCGGAGCTTGATACGATCGGAGAGATCAAGGCACTGTTCTATACCGTGGAATTCACGATGGAGAACAATCAGAAAGTGATCGTCCGTACGGCTCTGACAGGCAGAGACAACCGTCTGTACGCATTCCAGCATCTGGATTTCCAGAGAACAGGCGATTCCACGTTCCTGCGCAAGATCCTTGCAGGTCTTGTGTGGGCGTAAGAAATCTGAAAAAATCCGTACAGTTTTTAAGGACTATGGATCCATTTTCATAGTCCTTTTTCTATATCTTTCATTGAAATGTAATAAGATTTAACAGAAAGGAAGTGGACTTCCTGCAGCGGGAATGCTATGATAGATGTAAAGAAACACAATGCTTTTTTATACAGGAGAATCAGTGATGAAAAAATATATAATCGGTCTTATAGCAGCCGTTCTGCTATTGTGCGGATGTGCAGATCAGAACGCACAGCAATCCAGTACAGCGGATTTACAGGAATCGGTTATTTCCCAGGCTGATACTATATCCACAGAGAGTGAATCGGAGAAAACGGAAACGGTGTGGATCCAGGATATCTATGATTTTCTGCAGAAAATCGATATGAACGCGGATGTTTTTGCGGACAGGCTCTCTGTTGGAGATACTGTCATCCGTTTGATCGATTTTGACAACGATCAGAAGGAAGAACTGTATCTGGGCTGGTATGACAGGGAGAACAGTGTGATAATCCAGACTGTGTATGGCGGTGCGTTTTCCGCGGATATTCTGTTTGAAGATCAGCAGAAGCTTCAGTCAGATGCGACAGCTGTTTTGAAAATCATACAGACAGAATCCGGCAGAATCTTTCTGCGAAGCGAATCCGGTTATTATGCTTTGACGGATGGATCTTTCCGGAAAATCGATGAAACGTCCCCGGTCGTACAGCGGTTGTTGTACATGAATTACACATATGGGATGATCGCTTCGGAAGAGTGTGAGTGGTCGGAGAGAGTTTACCGCTATATTGATAGTCACGAAGAAAACGAGCCGGCACCGCTTACGGAGTGCATTGTCGAGAACAGGACGGATCAGCCGGACGCAGACAAGATCCCGCAGGGTCCCTATGAATGGGCTGATGCGTATGCGGACATCGTATGGTCTAAGCTTCTCGATTTTGATATACAGGAGGGACGAAGCAAATACACAGACGCGTCGGTATTCACAGGTCTGACAGCCGTCAGACTGGTGGATACGGAAGACGGTATCCCGAATCTTTATATCGAGTATGCAACGTTTGACGGGGAAAACTATCGTCAGACTTATACATTTACAGGCGAAGCAGAGCTGATACAGGAGGATGCTGCAGAAGAATCTGCCGTTCCGACAGAAGAACAGCTTCTGGACTCGCAGATGACGATGTTTTATTTGATCAAACAGGCCAGAAATCCTGCGGAACAATATATGATTCCCGAACCGCAATCGAGAGAAGAAGCATATCTGCTGGCTATCGATATGATTCGGACGATTTATGGACCTGGGAAAGAACTGTTGGAGAGCAGATCCGGTTATCCGGACAGTATCCATTATTACGGTCTGGTATCCGCGGTTCTGGCGGATTTCAACGGAGACGGAGAGGATGAGCTATTCTGCGGCTATATGTCAAAAGAGAATGCATGGGCGAATGCGGCATATCAGAGAGTTTTCGGTTATGAAGACGGAAAGCTCATTCTGTATTACGCACGCGAATCCTGTTCCGCAGGAGGTGTAGATCCCATTTCCGTTATCATGGAGGACGAAACAGGACAGGCGTATCTTTATTGGAAGAATGAAGGCTCCGGACTGCCGGATTATCTGTATCTGACAGAGGAGAACGGTTTTGAGCCGGCGGAGAAAAAGATCAATGATCCAGATCGATACGTCATGGTTTCTTATGTCAAGTATTTCCAGGCAGACCGGAGCATGGATCCACTGGCCAAAACGGAGCAAACGATACGATCCTTACAGTAACAGGAATTGGACTATTCACGATTTGTTCAAATTTATGGCATACCGGAAATATTGACAGCACGCTTTTTTTTCGATAAGATTGTTAATCATTACAGAGATAGGGGGGATCAGAAAAATGACTTTTGCACAGTTTAATTTAGCTTCTAGGCTTTTACATCTTCGTATGGATACTTGGGCGATGCTTCCGGATACGACCAGCGACCGTCCGTGGCGGGTGCTGTGGATCCTGCACGGCGGCGGAAGTGATCACACTGACTGGCTGCTGCACACAATGGTCGCGTCCTATGTCGAGAAGACGCCGGATCTGGCGCTGATCGCGGTCAATTCCAATGATTCCTGCTATGTGAATGAAGCAAACGGCCGCAGATACCTGGATTATGTCGGCGACGAGCATGTGAAGATCATGCGCAATCTGTTCCCGCAGCTTTCCTCGGACCGCGAAGATAACTGGATCAGCGGTTTTTCGAACGGCGGATACGGCGCGCTTGAGGTCGGACTTTCCTTCCCGGAGACCTTCGGCGTGATCGGAGCGTATGCGGCAGGAGATAAGGCTGACGCGGATTTCTCCAACAGAATGGAGGAGAAGATCCGTCTGTTCGGCGAAGGAGATATGAAGGATTCTGAATACTGCGTCCGCAAGAAAATCCGTGAGCTTCCGCTGTCGGGACGTCCGATCCCGATGGTCGACCATGGTTGGGGCGGAGCGGATCCATGGCTGGATATGAACTACCTGGTCAAGGAAGAATTCGAGAAGGTGCCGGGCAATCCTTACCGTTACAGATTCACGGAGCTTCCGGGCATCGGACATACGCATGAAGCGATGGATCTGCTGATCCGTCAGTTTATTGAGAAAATGAAGGCTGAGCGGCCGTAAAGAGATAATTGGCTGCTTTTGGCTAAAGGCAAATAGAAAAGAGAAGACAGACAGATGACAAAATACAGTGTAAGAAGACCTTACACGGTTCTGGTCGGCGTGATCCTGATCATCGTGCTCGGTGTCGTCAGTATATTGAATGAAACGACTGACATGCTGCCGGAGATCAGCCTGCCATATATCGTAGTTGCGACCGTAGATCCCGGCGCTTCTCCGGAGATGATCGAGACGGACGTCACCAAAGTGTTGGAGGATCAGCTCTCAACAGTGACGAACGTCAAGAACGTCTCGTCCCGGAGCAATGAGAATTTCTCGATGATCATGCTGGAATTTGCCGAAGGCACCAACATGGACAGCGCTATGGTCAAAGTTTCGGCGGCGGTTAACCAGGTGGCGAGCCAGCTGCCGGAGACCGCAATGACACCGACACTCCTTGAGATCAATCCGAACATGATCGCGACACAGTATGTCGCGATCGATTACGCCGGAAAGGATCTGGAGGCGCTTTCTTCGTATGTCTCCGGCAACGTCATTCCTTACTACGAGAGGATCGACGGAGTCGCCAGCGTATCCGCTTCCGGCCTTGTGGAGAAGGAAGTCCATATCACGATCAGCAAGCGGAAGATCGACGACCTGAACGACAGGATCCTTGCGCTGGTCAATGAACAGCTGGATGAAGCGAAGAAACAGCTGGACGCGGTCGAAGAACAGCTGAATGCCGCGAAGGAACAGATCGATGAGGGCAAAGCCCAGCTTGAGGCGGGACAGGAAGCACTGCAGGCACAGCAGGCAGAGATAGGCCAGCAGATGCGGAACGCGATCAGCGGGGCAAACAGTCAGATTGCAAGTCTGGAGAAGAGTCTGGAATCCGTAAAAGAACAGGCGGATTCGGCGCAGTCATCGATGGACGCGATGGTCGGCCGGCTCGATGAGATCGTTTCCTCGCTGCCCAATCCGAACGGTATTTCTGATTCCTATAAACTGTTAATGACATATCTGGAGGCTTTTGACGCGGATTATGACGCGGAATCGATGCCGGCCAGCTGGGAGGACGCGATGTCTTCGCCGGATAAGCTGGCAGCGCTCGAAGCCTCTGTTTCGCGTGCGTCCGAATCGCGGATCAAAGAACTGACAGCCTCAGAGGAGACCGCTGCTGCGAAGGTAGAGCAGCTTACGGCAGAGGTGAACGGACTTGGGCAGCAAGAGGCTGTACTGCAGCTTGAGATCCTGCAGATCGAGCAGCAGCTGGCAGCGGATGCGGCTGAAGAGTCTGTGCCGGAAGAATCTGTACCACCTGAGTCATCGGCTGAGTCTGCGGCAGTTGAGTCTTCCGCTGAAGAATCCGTTCCTGTCGAAGAGAGCAGTGGGCCTGACATCGACCGTGAGGCACTGGAGAAAGAACTTGCCGAGAAGCAGGCTGAGCTTTCCATGCTGCAGGCTGATCTGGAAGCCAAACAGACTGAGCTGAACGAGGCTTCTTCTGACCTGGCATCCATTCAGGCAGAGCTTTCCACGCTTGATTCTATCGGCAATCTGACGCCCGAGCAGATCGAGCAGACCATGAGTACTTTTTCCGACATTGACGCCAGACTGCAGGAAGCGATTACAACATATGAGCGTCTGCAGGATCTGGAACGCCGCGCGGAGGACCTTTCCATCAACCTTTCGGACGCGCGTACGATGCTTGGCAATCTGACAGGGATGCTTGCGCGCTACCAGGCGAATCCGATGGATCCTTCCCTGGGGGATCAGGCGGCTCAGCTGATCATGTCCGGAATGAATGCCCAACTGACGCTCGGATCCATGACCCTTTCAGAAGGCGAGCAGAAATATGCCGAAGGCAAAGCGCAGTATGACGCTGCGCTGGCAGAGTACAATAAAGCAAGAGAAGAGGCGCTCGCAAACGCAAACGCGAACAGCCTCCTGGATATCACGACGATTTCACAGCTTATCTATGCGCAGAATTTCGCGATGCCGGCCGGATATATCGAGGGCGGCAAGGATGACGATAACTCGTATGTGATCAAGATCGGCAACGAGATCGCAAGCGCGGATGAGCTGGAGAATCTGATCCTTGCGACAGTCGACGGGATCGGCAGCGTCCGAATTATAGACGTCGCCGATGTCGAAATAACGGACAATTCCGAGGACAATTACGCTAAAGTGAACCGGGAGCAGGCTGTGTTGCTGTCTATTTACAAGAGCTCGACCGCTTCGACCAGCGAGGTCGCGGACGCCTGCAATGAGCTGGGCAAGGATCTTGAGAAAGCCGATCCGAATCTGCATGTGACTGTTATCATGGATCAGGGCGAGTATATCCACATGATCCTGCGCAGCGTTCTGACGAACCTGATCGAAGGCGCGATACTGGCCATGATCGTCCTGGCGTTCTTCCTGAAAGACTGGAAGCCGACGGTGGTCGTTGCGCTTTCCATGCCGCTGTCCGTGCTGTTCGCGCTGGTCCTGATGTATTTCTCCAGGATATCGCTGAACATGGTTTCACTCTCCGGACTTGCGCTGGGTATCGGAATGCTCGTCGATAACTCGATCGTTGTCATAGAGAACATCTATAGGCTGCGGCAGAGGGGCGTTGCGGCTCCGACAGCCGCCGTACAGGGCGCGGCGCAGGTCAGAAGCTCGATCGTAAGCTCGACGCTGACGACGATCTGCGTATTCCTGCCGATGTT
This sequence comes from Bacillota bacterium, assembly GCA_017441925.1. Taxonomy (GTDB): domain Bacteria; phylum Bacillota; class Clostridia; order Lachnospirales; family Bianqueaceae; genus RUG12817. The sequence continues at coordinate 586,257 of JAFRUE010000007.1, read as the reverse complement.
CTTTACGCAGGGACTGATCCGTCAGCTGATGATGGATATGGCTCTGACGATCACTTTCTCCCTGCTGGCATCGCTCTTTATCGCGCTGACCTTCGTCCCGACGGCCGGCAGCACTGTTCTGCAGAAGCAGAAAGAACAGAAGCATCCGATAATGGATAAGGTCATGGAGGCCTATAAAGGGTCTCTGCGCTGGAGCCTGGGCCGTAAATGGGTGCCGCTCGGTCTTGCGGTCATTCTGCTTGTCGTCTCCGCTTCGAGCCTGATCGGCTACGGCATGCAGATACTGCCTTCTTTCTCGTCGGATCAGATCTCCGCAACGCTTATCCTGCCTAAAGATACACCGCGGGATAAAGCTTTTGAGTACGCGGACCGCGCGATGGACGCTCTTGCAGATGTCAAGGGAGTCGACCGTGTCGGCGCGATGAATTCCGCGAACGCTGGCAATGCTATTTCCGGAATCGCAGGATTTGGCTCTTCACGCGGCCTGAGCAATTCCTATACGTATTACATGATCCTTGATAAAGAGGGCGGAAGGCATCAGGACCGCGTTATCGACGATATCAACAAGATCAGCGAGAACATGGACGTAACGCTTACCGTTTCCACGACAAATTCCATGGACATCTCATTGTTGACCGGCTCCGGTATCGAGATCGAGATCATGGGACAGAACATGGACAAGCTGCGTGAGATCTCATACGAGATCATGGAACGCATGAAGGAGATCAAAGGCATCGAGAATATCTCAAACGGTGAGAGTGAGGCCGATAAAGAAGTCCATATCGTGATCGATAAGGATAAAGTCCGTGAGAACAATCTGACGGTCGCGCAGATCTACCAGACGCTTGCGATGGCCCTGACAAAGAGTACAACTGCAGTCCGTCTGACTTTTGACGGGATAGAGTATAAAGTCATTGTGGAAGATGAGACGCGTGTACCGAATCTCGATAATATCCTGAACTATGAATTCACCGCGCAGACCTTTGATCTGTCCGGAAAAACAGAACAGGAGAAGCATACGCTGTCCGAATTCGCCAAGGTCGAGATGCAGCCGGCTTTCCTGTCTGTTAACAGGGAAAACGGCTCCAGGATCGTAACGATCAATTCATCGACTGCTGAAGGATACAGTACAAACCTCCTTGCGGGCGAAGTGCAGAAGATCCTGGACGATGTAGAGATCCCGGACGGATATATCTGCCAGATCGCCGGCGAGAACTCATCCCTGAAGGATATGGTCTCCAGCATGGTCCAGATGCTGCTTCTCGCGATGATCATGATCTATCTGATCATGGTCGCGCAGTTCCAGAGCCTGCGCAGTCCGTTCATCGTCCTGTTTACGATCCCGCTGGCCTTTACCGGCGGTATGTTCGCACTGATCCTCGCAGGGGAGAAACTGTCGATGATGTCTCTGATGGGTTTCCTGATCCTTATGGGCGTCGTCGTCAATAACGGTATCGTATTCGTCGATTATGTGAATCAGCTGCGGCTTGGCGGACTGGACAAAAGAGAAGCGATCGTTGCTGCAGGCGAGACCCGCATGCGGCCGATCCTGATGACGACGCTGACGACAGTTCTGGCCATGATCACGATGCTGCTGAGCAAGGATGTCGGTTCGGAGCTCGGCCGCGGACTCGCGCTTGTCATTATCGGAGGTCTGCTGTACGCAACATTGATGACACTTTACATTATTCCGGTCATGTACGACATTTTCTCCAGGAAAGAACTGAAAGAAGTCGTCATCGATGAGACCGGTATGGACGAAATGCCGGATGATGCCGAGGAGCATCTCCGCAGACTCCAGGCGGAAAAGTCATAAACAACGGGCTCCGGCAAATGACTGCCGGGGCCTTGTTCATACTGCACGTCAGAACAAACAAAAAACTCCGTCAGACCGTCTGACGGAGTTTTGCCTGCTATGACAGAACACTTATCTCTCCCGTCCCCGGAAGAAAAGCCCCAGCATACCCGGACCGACGTGCGCGCCGGAAAAAGGTTCATGCTGATAGATGTTGACAGAAGCGTCAGGAGTAACGGTTTTGATCAGATCGGACAGAGTTTCCGCGTCTTCAAGACAGTCGCCGTGGGAGATATATACGGTCGGATTCGGATCATCCAGACGTTTTTCTTTGTATTTCTCCACAAGAGCTTCAATAGCTCTGCGGCGGCCTCTTGTCTTGCCGCAGGAAACGATGTGGCCGGTACTGTTCCCGTACAGAATAGGCTTGATATTGAGCACGGTCGCGATCTTGGCTGTAATGCCACTGACCCGGCCTGTACGCTTCAGAAAATTGAGATCATCTACGGTAAAATACTGACAGGTATGCGGGACCTCGGCGTCCAGCAGAGCAGCGGCCTCCCGAGCCTCTGTTCCTTTACGATTCAGTTCTGAAGCGCGGATAGCCAGCATTCCGCTCCCGAAACCGCATCCAAGGGAATCGACGATATGGATAAAACGGCTGCTGAATGTTTCCATCAGCTCATGCGCCGCCGCGACCGCAGCGTTATACGTGCCGCTGATACCGGAACTCATGGATACATAAATGATATCGAGCCCCTGTTTGAGCAAAGGCGTGAATTGAGTCAGGAACAGGTCTGTATTGAGCAGGGAAGTTTTGACAATATGACCGCTGCGCAGTTTATCGTAATAATCACGGGCATTAAAATGGTCAAGGTCGCCGAGATAAGTATCGGGCTTACCATCTATGGTATATTCGCAGGGCAGGACTGTGATCCCATCCAGCAGACTGCCAGGCAGATTTGCGGTACCGTCCGCAAATACGGCAAAGGACATGATATTACCTCCAGTTTATGCTGTATATATGAAATGCAGTGAATCTATAAGCGCAATTCATATATAAATAATAGCACTTTCTACCGGAAATTACAAGTTCTCTGGAATTACAGTCTCAGTTTACTTCTCGTTCTTCTTGATCGTCGTCTGGATCAGGCGGCTGACATGCTTATAGAGGAGCAGAGTCAGAATACTGATCACGATTGCCTTAAAGAGATTGAACGGCACGACCAGCAGGATCGCAAAGGTCGCGACGGAGTTGACACTCTTGTGGACAGCCTGACCCATCTGGATCAGCACATCCGCGCTGCCTCCGAAGAAATTGGCGATATACCACGGCAGCAGCAAGAACGCGTTGAGCAGTCCGCCGGCAACAGCCATGCAGACGGTCCCGGTGATCATTCCGAGAAACGCGCCTTTGCGGGTGTGGTTCATTTTGTAGATGATACCGGCCGGAACGACCAGAGCGCATCCGACAAGGAAGTTCGCAAGCTCTCCGATATAAGCGGTGGAGGTCGGTTTGAAGAGAAGCTTCAGGATGATCTTGAGCGCTTCAATGACGATGCCGGCGACAGGCCCAAGCGCGAAGCTTCCGATCAGGACCGGCAGCTCGCTGAAATCCATCTTGTAGAAGTTAGGCGCCAGGAAAAGCAGCGGGAACTCCAGATACATCAGAATGAAAGCCATCGCGCCGAACATTGCGATCAGGACCAGATTCGATACAGAGAAAAACGGCTTCTTTTGGGACATAATGATTCCTCCTGTTCAGTAGAATATTATGTCTTCAGAACTTGGAGCTGTGGCAAAAATATACGCCCGGAAGAGTATCCCCCGGGCGTCATAGCCGAAAATGCAGCTTCTTCTTTCATCCAGACTATACTGTCGGTTCCGGAGTTGCACCGGATCTGCGCGGGAAGCGCTCGCGGACTGTACCGCCGGTAGGGAATCGCACCCTGCCCTGAAGAACTGTCTTAAGCATATACCTGTGCCGGGCAAATGTCAAGCAGATATTTCAGAAATGATACAACCGCATTTTTAGGATTGCGTAAAAGCCGCATATCGTGTATAATGGTAAATGACCGTGCGGGAATGATCCGGCACGGCAGAAAGGGATAGAGTATGGGAAATTTAGCGGGTATGGTCGCGGCTTTCTTGCTGGTCCGTGCGTTGTTTTCCCTTCCGAAATACAAGAATCAGAATACCGGCAAGATCGACTTTAAGAGGTTCTTTAAGGACCAGACGTTTCTTCACTTCGGGATTTCTCTCACCGTTCTGATCGGGCTCTGTTTCATCTATGATCCGAGCGACTTTTTCAGTACACTCTGGAAGATGATCTTCGGCGGCGGAGCCTTTGCGGGCGGTCTGATCAGTTTCTTGACATACGGGTTTAAGTCTCTTAAGAAATCATCTGCCGAGAAGAAGAACGAGGAGCAGACGGCAAAATGGTCCGGATTCGGTACGGATACCAGGACGCAGTCACCGTACGGCGGCGGAGAGGGCGTGAACGAGAACGTTGCCAAGATCCGCAGACTGAGGATTTCGATCCAGGACGAGATCCGGGAGAAGAAACAGGAAGCGCGCCGTATGATGGATGATCCGTATCTGAGGGAGCCTGCCAAGAGCAAGATCCTGGAGCGTTACTCCGATTGTATCCGTCTGCTGCAGGAGCTGTATGCAGAGGCGAGCAATGTACTCGCGTATTTTGAAACAAATGGGTCCAATTTCCGCTTTGACGCGGATTCTCTGTATGTTTCGCTGGATAAGGTGAACGAGCTGCAGGAAGAGATCGACAAACTGAAAGCATTCCGCAAGCTCAGTACGAACGGCGGAGAGGACGATCTTGAGGACCTGATGAAGAAGTATGATCAGGATCTGGAGAAGCTGAAGCAGGATACGCTGAAAGAGCAGGGACGCAGACAGGCCGGTCAGGGACGTATGCCGTTATGAGCGGGAAGAGCGAGATTTTGATCTCCCGGTCGGAAGAGGAGACGGAGGGCTTCGGCAGAAAACTGGCCGAGGGAGCGCGATCGGGCGAGGTCTATGCGCTTGACGGCAACCTCGGGACCGGCAAAACGGTCCTGGCAAGAGGTTTCGCCCGGGGCCTTGGCATCAGCGGTACGGTCTCGAGTCCGACTTTTACAATGGTGCACGAATACCGCAGCGGACGGCTGCCGCTTTATCATTTTGACATTTACAGGCTGCCGGACGAGGACGCGCTCTATGATATCGGATGGGACGAATACCTTGAGGCCGGCGGAGTATGTCTGGTAGAGTGGGCTTCGCAGCTTGCCGGCGCCATGCCGGAGGAGACGGTCTGGATCCGGATGGAGAAGGATCCGTCAGAAGGTCCGGATTACCGCAGGATCACGGTCACAAGACCGGAATGAGGAAGAATACAATATGATCATTTTAGGAATGGAAGCCTCCGCGAAAGTTGCGGGGGCGGCTTTGTACAGGGACGGACAGATCGTGACGGAACAGATGCGGAACGGGACGCTGACGCATTCTGAGACGCTGATGCCGATGATCGAGGCAGTGATTCAGGACGCTGGCGCGGCACCGGAAGAGCTTGACGCGATCGCACTGACCAACGGTCCGGGGTCTTTTACCGGACTCAGGATCGGCGCAGCAACAGCCAAAGGCCTGGCGCTTGCGCTTCAGATCCCTGTCCTGCCGGTACCGACATTGTACGCGCTGGCGATGAATCTGTGGGGGACGGATGATCTGATCGTCCCGATGATGGACGCGCGCAGGCATCAGGTCTATGCCGGCATCTATGAGCCGCGGGATGGTGAAATGTCCCTGATCCTGCCGGAGGATACTTATGCCCCGGCAGCTTTGGCAGAGGAGATCCGCAAAGACGGCCGCAGAGCGCTCCTCACCGGAGACGGAGCTGTCGTCTATTATGAGGCTGTGCGCGAAATGCTCGGAGACCAGGTGGAACTGGCCCCTGCACATCTGCTGCACGCGCGGGCGGCCACTGTGGCAGCGATCGGCGCGAAGCTGTTTGCCGAGGGCAAAGCCGTGTCCGGGTCCGAACTGGAGATCCATTACCTGCGCAAACCGCAGGCAGAGCGTGAACGCGAAGAAAGGCTCGCGGCACAAGGAGCGTCTGAATGATCCTGTACCGTCCCATGAGGGAAGAAGATCTCGATGACGTTATGCGGATCGAGCAGGCAAGTTTTACCGACTACTGGTCCAGAGAGGATATGGAGCGGGAGCTTCATAAACCTATGACGCAGGCCGGTTATGTGGTCGCCGAGGATGACGGGGAAGTGGTCGGGTACGCAGGCTTCTGGCAGGTGCTGGATGAGGCGCAGATCACGAATATCGCGGTCAGAAGCGACCGCCGCGGACAGGGTATCGGCGTGATGCTGATCCGGACGATGGAGGAGGATTTTGCAGGGAGAGGCGTTGCGGCAGTGATCCTTGAATGCCGCGCAGGCAATTCACCGGCTCTGCATTTGTACAAAAAAGCCGGCTTCACGGAAGCCGGTGTGCGTAAACGTTATTATGAGAATCCGACGGAGGATGCGGTGATCTTTATAAAAGAGTTCCCGTCATCGCGCGAATGAACGCGCAGGATTCCGTTATAGAACGAACAGGAACTGTGAGATATAGACGACGACCGCGATCGTGATCGGACAGAGGACCGTCGTCAGAAGGACTGTTTGAGACGCGAAAAGCGGCTCATTGTCTTTCTCGACCGCGATCAGCGCGGTATTCAGAGCGGTGGGGACGCAGGAGGAGATCATCAGTACCAGCGAGGTCAGCGGATCCAGCCGGAAAAGGAACGTGAGTCCAAGAGCGATCAGCGGACCTCCGAAAAGCCGTCCTGCGACCGCGATCCATACGTCCGCGGAAGGAAGCTGCGTGAGCCTGGTTTTGGCGAGCTGTGCACCCAGAGTGAACAGGGAGACCGGAACCAGGCCGTTTTTCATATATTCGACAGCAGGCCACAGGAAGAAATCATGCAGATCGTATTTCATGAGGAATTTGAAGATAAAGGCGAGCGGAACAGAATAGATCGTCGGTGTCCTGAAAACGCTTCCGAGCGCTTGTTTCCAGTTCATATCCTGCCCGCGGCTCGCGTTGAAGAATCCGACCGTATTTGTCGTGAAATTCTGCACGACCAGTACGATGACCTGGATCGAGAGCGCGGCGTCAAGGTACGGCGTTTCTCCGTTGACGACAAAAGGAATACCGCTGAAGACAAGAGTGATCAGGGGGATCCCGATGTTGCCGCTGTTATAGAACATCATCGCGTTGCTGAAGGCATTCCGCATGCTGACGTCCTGCTTGCGCAGTTTACCGATGATCTGAGCTGCCAGATAGTTGATCAGCATCAAGGAGACTGCGAACAGGAAGACCTTAAGAATCGATTCCGGCAGTACGGTCGTATAGATCTGATAGAACGTAAATGTCGGGACGAACACATACAAATTGACTTTGCTGAGCGTCTGAACGTTCAGCTTGAAATGGCCGCTGAGCAGATAGCCGATGCAGACGATCAGCAGGATCGGTGCGATGTTATGAGAGAGAATATACAGAAAGACCTGCGTAATGACCCCTTCTTTCCTGCAGCCCGGTACAGCATAACGGTACCGGCCGGAATATAAACGGAATTATACTGTACAACCTGTCTCTTGTCAAATCGGTAAATTCCTGTATAATAGATGGAAAAAGCAGAAAGGAGCAGAGAGATGGAGTATCAGGAGAAAAAGCTTAAGACAGCCGGTCGGTTCACTTATATCGCCTCTTATACGAAAGACGCGGGCGACAGACTGCTTGTTCTTGCGGCCGGAGATGACCATCAGGCAGAAGTTGAAGCTGTACTTGGCGCTTTCCCTGCCGCTGCTCCGGTCATTCTGACTCTTGCGCCTGTCGAATGGGATACGGATTACGCACCGTGGCCGGCTGCCGGAGTATTCCGGGAACAGAGAGATTTCGGCGGAGGCGCGGATGACACGCTGCGTTCGATACTGGAGGAGGGCATTCCTGCCGTCAGAAAGGAATTCGGCCTGACAGCGGAGCCGGCTAAGACAGCTATCCTCGGATACTCGCTCGGAGGGCTTTTCGCTTTCTGGAGCCTGTACAGGACGGATGCATTCGGACTGTGCGCGACCTGCTCCGGATCGCTCTGGTATCCGGATCTGGATAAATACTGTGCAGACCATGAGATCTGCGTTTCCGACGCGAGGGTCTATTTCTCACTCGGCGGTAAAGAGGCAAAGACCAAGAATCCGGTCATGTCCACTATCGAAGACAGGACCAGGGCTTTATATACGGAATTTCAGGCCAAGCCGGGCATAACGTCATTTCTGGAGATGAATCCGGGGGGACATTTCAAAGACGTGCCCCGGCGCATCGCCAAGGCCGCGGCATGGCTTTTCAGAGAAGAGAAAGCAGGGGACAGATGAACAGACGGACGATCGGGATCCTGGCGCATGTAGATGCCGGGAAGACCACTTTATCGGAAGCCATGCTCTATATGTCCGGGACGATCCGTAAAGCAGGCAGAGTCGATCATCAGGACGCGTTCCTGGATACGGACAGACAGGAAAAAGAACGCGGGATCACGATCTTTTCCAAGCAGGCGGTACTGCGGATGCCGGATCTTGAGATCACGCTGCTCGATACACCGGGACATGTCGATTTTTCCGGAGAGGCGGAGAGAGTGTTGTGGGCGCTTGATTACGCGATCCTTGTGATCAGCGCTTCAGACGGTGTACAGAGCCATACGAGAACGCTCTGGCAGCTGCTTAAACGATACAGGATCCCGGTCTTTATTTTTGTCAACAAAATGGATCTGCCCGATACGGACAGGCAGAAACTGCTTGCGGATCTCGGCAGGCTCGACGCCGGCTGTGTGGATTTCAGCGGAGATGTTGCAGTCAGGGACGAAGAAGCGGCGACAACGGAAGAAGCGGCAATGGAGGAGTTTCTTTCTGAGGGACGTCTCGGGGACAGTACGCTTCGCAGGCTGATCCGCGCGCGCAGCATTTATCCTGTTTATTACGGATCCGCGCTGCATATGGAAGGTGTTACGGAATTCCTGACGGGACTTGCCGATTATACGGAGAGCCCGGAATATAAGAAAGAGTTCGCGGCGCGTGTTTTTAAGATTACGCGTGACGACGTCCGGCTGACGTGGATGAAGATCACAGGAGGAGTACTCCCTGTGAAGACCGTCCTCGACAACGATGAGAAAGCCGATCAGATACGGATCTATTCGGGAGCCAGATACACACCGTGCCAGATAGCGGAAGCAGGTATGGTCTGCGCGGTTTCCGGTCTGACACAGACATACGCGGGACAAGGCCTCGGCGGCGAGAATTCGCTCCGTGAGCCGCGTCTTGAGAGTTTCCTGTCCTATCAGGTGATCCCGCCGGAAGGCAAGGAAGAAGAGACTTACCGCAATATGAAGATCCTTGAGGAAGAGGATCCGGAGCTCGGAGCCGAGTGGGATCCTCATCTGCGGGTACTGCACGTCAAGCTGATGGGCGAGGTCCAGCGGGAAGTGCTGATAGAATGGTTCCGAAGCCGTTTTGGCTATGAGATCAGCCTGGGAACGGGACGGATCGTCTATCGGGAAACGATTCTGAACGAGGTCGAAGGGATCGGCCATTATGAGCCGCTCCGCCATTATGCGGAGGTCCATCTTGTGCTGTCGCCCGGCGCACAGGGCAGCGGAATGCAGTTTGACAGCACGCTCAGCCAGGATGTGCTCGCATCCAACTGGCAGAATCTTGTTATGCAGCATCTGAAGGAAAAAGAGCATCTCGGCGTGTTGACGGGTTCTCCGATCACGGATATGAAGATCACGCTTGTGAACGGGCGGGCACATATCAAGCATACGGTCGGTGGGGATTTCCGCCAGGCAACGTACAGAGCGGTCCGTCAGGGACTGATGTCGGCAAAAAGCCGTCTGCTTGAGCCGTATTATTCATTCCGGCTTGAGGTGCCGCTTGAGAACGTCGGCCGCGCGATGACGGATCTTTTGACGAGAAATGCTGTATATGAGCAGACGACAGAGGGCGATACCGCGGTCCTCACAGGCCGCGCTCCGGTCAGTGAAATGATGCATTATCCTGTTGAAGTGGCATCCTATACGCACGGGAAAGGACTGCTTTCATATACTTTCTACGGATATCTGCCATGCCATAACGAAGAAGAGGTCATCGAAGAGACCGGATATGATCCGGTCGCGGATCTGGAGAATTCTCCGGACTCGATCTTCTGCAGCCACGGCGCGGGTTTCCTGGTGCCATGGGACAGGGTGCCGGATTTCATGCATCTGGAGGGTGCCGGAGATATCGATTCCGATGATGAAGACGGTATCCCGGAAGATGACTCGGCCTTGTATTCCGCCGGTTCGTTCGCGGACCGAGCCGGTACAGCCGTCTCCTATGAGAGCAGGCCAAAGCCTTCTGCCGTCCGTCCGGGATCACTGGAAGAAGACAAAGAGCTCCAGGCGATTTTTGAACGGACTTACGGTAAGGTTGAGACGCATAGGTTCCAGCCGGTCGCAAAGAAACAGAAGGAGACACCGGATCACGTGGAGATCAGGGAAGTTCCCGAGAAAAGGGAATATCTCCTTGTGGACGGATATAATATCATTCACGCCTGGGAGGAGCTTGCACGGCTTGCCGAGACCAATATGGACGCGGCACGTGTGAGCCTCGCGGACCGGCTGTCCAACTGCCACGGATTCCGCAAGGAGACCTGCATACTGGTTTTTGACGCGTACAGAGTCCCGCGCGATATCGCGGACGTCATAAAATACCACAATATCTATATCGTCTATACCAAAGAAGCGGAGACCGCGGATACCTATATCGAAAAAGCATCTTTTGAGATCAGCAGGCATAATCTGGTCCGTGTAGCGACGTCCGATGCGACGGAGCAGCGGATCGTACTGGGAAACGGAGCGCTGCGAATGTCCGCGGAGGAACTGCATGATCTGGTTCGTCAGACAGAACAGGATATCCGCGACAGGCTGCAGCAGACGAACAGGAACCCGAAGAACGATATTCTGGGACAGGCGCTTGCGGCATCGCAGAAGGGAGAAGCGTAATGGCATCGAGGAACAGGACGCTGAGACTCTCCCCGGAGGAAACGGAAACGTATCTTGCCAGATGCATCCGGGATGTTCTTCCGCAGGACGCCAGGGATGTTACAGTCTGCGGAGACAGTTTTGAGGTGCTTCGGAATATACCGGAACAGAGCGTGGATCTCTGTATCGCGGATCCGCCCTACAATCTGACAAAACAGTACGGGGAAAAGATCTTCAGCCGATCGGACGCCAATTCATACAGAGCATTTACAGAGAAATGGCTCGATCTTGTGCTGCCGCTTCTGAAACCGACTGCAAGTCTGTATGTCTGCAGTGACTGGAGGAGCAGTCTGATTATCGGACCGCTTCTGGCGGAGCGGGTCCGTCTGCGCAGCCGGATCACCTGGGGACGGGAAAAAGGCCGGGGAGCGGCTTCCAACTGGAAGAACAGCATGGAGGATATCTGGTTCGGGACCGTCGGGGACAGATACACTTTTCACCTGGATGCAGTAAAGATCCGCCGCAGGGTGCTTGCCGCCTATCGTGAGAACGGGCAGCCCAAAGACTGGCAGGAATCCGGAAAAGAGCGTTACCGCGACACATGTCCGTCCAATTTCTGGGATGATATCACGGTGCCGTTCTGGTCCATGCCGGAGAATACGGATCATCCGGCTCAGAAGCCGGAGAAACTGATCGCGAAGCTGATCCTCGCCAGTTCTTCGGAAGGGGATCTTGTACTCGATCCGTTTATGGGATCCGGGACAGTCTGCGTGACGGCAAAGAAACTCGGCCGGAGCTTTATCGGAATCGAACAGGATCCCGGTTACTGCGCGCTGGCTCAGAAAAGGCTTGAGGAAGCTGAGCATTCAAAGAGGATCCAGGGATTTGAGAACGGTGTTTTTCTTGAGAGAAATTCAGGCGCGAACGGGAGACAGGCGGATCATACTTGACGTTTACCGTGATTAATGGTATGCTGTCAGTGATTTTTCAGTAAGGCTGCGGTAAATCTGCATACCGTATGCCGGAAGTCGGAACCGGAAGTGAGAGGGCTGAAGTGGAACCAGTAATTTTGGAAAAAATGCGGGCGGAATGTGACAGGATCTATCACGCTGCGGATTATCTGCAGATGAAGGAGAGCGCCTTCAAGGGACAGAAGCTGACATTCCGGGAGTGTGTACAGCTGGAGATCCTGCTGTATCTGATCTATGTCGCGTGCTATCAGCACCGGATCCTTAATTCAGAAGTCCGTTTTATCAATATGATAACGGGCATGTATCTGTCTAAGGATCAGATCATGATGTATTATTATGACAGAGAACTGAACAATGACTATGATGCCGTCATCCCCAAATCCATACAGGAATTCGTGCGGATGGATGTGCGCGCCAAGAAGAACGGCAAGAAGACACGTTACGCGCAGGATCTTGCTAACGTATACCGTGAACTTGCCGAGGCGATGATCGAGGACAGCGGGCCTTCCGATACGACGGAGCTGGAGAATATGACCAGCTATCTGATGAGTCTGCAGGAGTATATCGATAAATACGATATTGCGGACGGTAATGCGGCCGAGGGACTGAAACCCGTGAAAAGGGCACATAACCGCAAGCCCGGTACGAGCGGCGGATCCCGCTCCGGCAGCGGTTCCGGCAGCCGTGCGGGCGGCGCGTCCGATGATGATTCGGAGCGCAAGGCCGTTGTGACGCCTCCTCCGGAGAATCAGAACAAGTCGGTCGATGAGCTGACAGAGGAGCTGAACAGCCTGATCGGTCTCGAGCGTGTTAAGCTTGAGGTCGGGAACCTGATCAATCTGCTCAAGATCCGTAAGCTCCGCGAATCACGCGGGCTGCCGCAGGCTGTTATGAGTCTGCATCTGGTCTTCTCCGGCAATCCAGGAACCGGTAAGACGACGGTCGCGAGACTGCTGGCCAGTATCTACCGCGGCCTGGGGATCCTTTCTGAAGGACAGTTGGTGGAAGCGGACCGGTCCACACTTGTCAGCGGCTATGTCGGACAGACGGCCGGCAAGGTCATGGACGCTGTGGACAGCGCGCTCGGCGGAATCCTTTTCATCGATGAAGCATATACGCTGACCGCGAATACCGGTACCAACGATTTCGGACAGGAAGCGGTCGATACGCTGCTTAAGGCAATGGAAGACCACCGTGACGATCTTGTCGTGATCGTAGCCGGATATACGGATCTGATGGAGAAATTCCTGCAGTCCAACCCGGGACTCCGTTCCCGTTTCAATACGTTCATCTTCTTTGAGGATTACGATGCGGACGAGTTGACCAGGATCTATGAGAGCTTCTGCAAGAAGAACGGGTATCAGCTTACGGATGAGATGAGAGAAGCGCTCTCGGTTTACTTTACCGACAGATGCGCCAATAAACCCGAGAACTTTGCGAACGCCCGTGACGCGCGCAACCTCTTTGAGAAGACGATCACGCAGCAGGCAAACCGTCTTGTATCCTACAAGAGTGTAACCAATGAAGATCTGGTCACGATCGAGAAAGAGGATCTCGAGAAAGCGCTGCAGCTGATAGCGGAAGACGCTGCGCGCGACAACAAGTGAGAATGTCTTTGAGATAATACGAAAGCAATCTGGTCCGGTGCAATAATATCAAATTGGCTATTGCGACCGGACCTTTTTTTGTGTATCCTTGCACCAATAGACGGCGGAAGAAACAGACCCGCCCCCTGAAGGAGGATTTGAAATGAGTGAGAGAAATTCATCGGAAGTAACGAAAACAGTAGCCCAGACCGCGCTTTTTGCGGCGCTTTGCTATGTCGGATTCCAGTTCCTTCGGATCGATATTCCCGTCGGGGATTCCAAGACAGCATTTCACCTCGGGAACGCGTTCTGTGTTCTGGCAGCGCTCCTGCTCGGAGGCGTCAAGGGCGGTCTTGCCGGCGCGATCGGTATGACGATCGCGGATCTGACAAGCGGATATGTCTCCAGTTCGCCCCAGACCTTTATCATGAAGTTCATGATCGGTTTTATCGTCGGCTTGGTCGCGCATAAAGTCGGCCATCTGTCCGAGAGGACGGCAGCGGGAGATAAGCTGAAATGGTCTGCGTTCGGAGCTGCCGCCGGCATGGCTTTCAACGTGATCGTCGATCCTGTGATGTCCTATCTGAGGAAAAGATATCTGCTCGGCATGGATGAGAAGCTCGCCAATATCGTTGTGAAATGGTCTGCGCTGACGACGCTGGTAAACGCTGTCCTTGCCGTTATCGTAGCGGTTGTGCTTTACAATTCGCTGGCACCTGTCCTGAAGAAAGCCGGACTCCTGCGCAGTGCAGAACCTAAATCTGCAGACAAGCCTGCAGAGAAATAATTTCATTCTTCTCTTGATATTCCTGACCAAGTATGATAGAATGCCTGTATATTTAAGCAATTAAAGAGAGGAGAGCTATCATGTTTGATCACAGAATCTATAATTTCTCAGCGGGTCCATCCATGCTTCCCGAGGCTGTTCTGAAACAGTGCGCAGAGGAGATGCTTAATTACAACGGCAGCGGTATGTCTGTCATGGAGATGAGCCACAGATCCAAGGTCTACGATGAGATCATCAATCAGGCCGAGGCACTGTTCCGCGAGGTTATGCAGATTCCTGACAATTATAAAGTACTGTTTCTGCAGGGCGGAGCGAGCCTGCAGTTCGCGATGGTCCCGATGAACCTGCTGCGTACCGGCAAGGCTGACTATGTCGTATCCGGAAGCTTCTCCGGCAAAGCCTATGACGAAGCGCAGAAGTTCAGCGAGAATATTCATCTTGCCGCGACGACCAAGCCTCTGAAGTTCTCCCGCGTTCCCACGCAGGATGAGCTGGATCTGACGCCGGATGCGGATTATGTACACATCTGCTTCAACAATACGATCTACGGAACCAAGTGGCATTACATCCCCGAGACCGGCAATGTTCCGCTGGTCGGAGATCTTTCCTCCTGCATTCTGTCCGAGCCTATTGACGTCAGCAAGTTCGGTCTGATCTATGCCGGCGCTCAGAAGAATATCGCTCCCGCCGGGCTGACGGTCGTCATCATCCGTGAGGATCTTGCCGGATTCACACTGCCCGGCACCCCGACCATGATGGATTATGCTGTTCAGATCAAGAACGGTTCGATGTACAATACGCCTCCCTGCTATCCGATCTACGTCTGCAAGCTCGTGCTTGAATGGATCAAGAGTCTCGGCGGCCTGGAAGCCATGAAGGCGATCAACCAGAAGAAAGCAGCTATGCTTTACGACGTACTGGATTCCAGCAAGCTGTTCAAGGCTGTAGCGGATCCGGTCGACCGTTCCATGATGAACGTTACCTTCCGTACCGGAGACGAGGATCTGGATGCCAAGTTCGTCAAGGAATCCATCGCGGCCGGTTTCTCCAATCTGAAGGGACACCGCTCCGTAGGCGGCATGCGTGCTTCCATCTACAACGCGATGCCGGTTGAGGGCGTTGAGAAGCTTGCGGCGTTCATGCGTCAGTTTGAGAAGGACAATCTGTAAGATCATCTGTAAGATCTCTATAAGTGAACAGACCGGAGCCTGTAATGCAGGGCTCCGGTTTTCTTAAGAGGGCATAGGAAAGGAACGGTCGTAATGGAGGAGAAAAATTACCTGCGAGAAGATCCTCAGGGCGGTACAAGGCGTTTCCGTGCGCGGAAGGCCGGTTACCGTCTTATTTTCGGCAGGACGATTCTGACATTGATCCTGCTGCTTGTTCAGATAGCGGTACTGGTCTATCTGTTCCTGTCTCCGAGCCGCATCGTTACGATCATTTCATCGGTCCTGAGCTTCGGACTGATCATCGCGATCATCAACCGGAACGGTCAGGATGCCTATAAGATCACATGGGTACTGATCCTTGCGATCGTACCGGTTTTCGGCGGACTGTTCTATATCTTCTTCGAATTCCAGCCTGCGATGCGGGATATACGCAAGCGGCTGAATACGGTCAAGACGGAGGCAAAACCGTTCCTGCACTCGATACCGGGCGCCGACGGGATCAGGATCGCAGATGACAGCGACATGGCAGGTGTCTGCAGATATCTGGCAGATCAGGGTTTCCCGGCATGGAAGAATACTTCCGTGACGTATCTTTCATCCGGAGAGCATTATTATGAAGAACTCCTGAAGCAGCTGTCTCTTGCGAAAAAATACATTTTTATCGAGTATTTCATCGTCAATGAGGGCGAAATGCTGGACGGAGTCCTGAATATCCTTTCCAGAAAAGCCGCTGAAGGCGTCGAGATCCGTTTCCTGTATGACGGACTGTCGGAGCTTCTGAAACTGCCGGCCGGTTATTCAAGGATCCTTGAGAATATCGGTATCCACACCCGTATCTACGCGCCGATCCATCCGGTCCTGACAGGCATGCAGAACTACCGGGACCATCGCAAGATCGTTGTCATCGACGGAGAGACGGCTTTTACCGGCGGCGTGAATCTGGCCGACGAATATATCAATATACATTCGCGTTTCGGGCACTGGAAGGATCAGGGGCTGCTGGTCCGCGGAGAAGCGGTGCGGAACTTTACACTGGCCTTCCTTGAGATGTGGAACGTCGCGGAAAAGAGCCAGCAGGAGAATTATCGTCCGTACCTGAATCCTCCGCAGCCTGTCATGGCGGCGGACGGATACGCAGTACCCTATACGGACGATCCGTTCAATGACGAGGATATCGGAGAGCATGTGTATCTGGATATCCTGTATGCGGCTAAGAAATACGTGCATATTATGTCGCCGTATCTTGTAATCGGAAGCGAAATGGTGCAGGCACTGACTTTTGCCGCGAAGAGAGGTGTAGACGTCGAGATCCTCCTGCCGCATATTCCGGATAAAAAATACGCGTTCCTGGTCGCGCGGACCTATTACAAGGTCCTGCTTGAAGCAGGCGTCCGCGTATTTGAGTATACGCCGGGCTTCATTCATTCCAAATCATTCGTATCGGATGACCGGCAGGCGGTCGTCGGGACCATCAATCTGGATTACAGAAGTCTGTATCTGCATTTTGAAAATGCTGTGCTTTTCTTCGGCATGGATGCTGTACTGGACGCCGAGAGGGATTTTATTCAGACGCGCAGTCAGTCACAGGAGATTACAATGGCAGAATACGACAGGTTCAGCCGGCTGGAGATCCTGACAGGGCGGCTGCTGCGGCTTTTCGCGCCGCTGCTTTGAGGACTTGCAGAGGCGTGCTGCAGGAGGGAAGAATATGGATAGACGTTTGCGGCTGATGACGCATAATATCTGGAATCGGGACGAGAATTCTCCTCAGTGGGCGGAGAAAGGTTTTGACTGCTCAGCTGAAGTAAGGGTGCATGGCCTTCTCAGAGTCTATCGTGAGACGCAGCCTGATGTAATCGGCTGTCAGGAGGCTTCGGTCAGGATGGCGGATCTTCTGAAAGAAGGACTCACAGCCGAGGGGATGAATTATACGCTGATCTGGGGACGATTCACACCTATTTTGTACCGTCCGGACCGGCTGGAGCTTGTGGATTCCGAATTCGGCACCTATCCGGAGCATATAGACGGGATGGAAGGCTCCTTCAATGACGTACGTTCCAAATCCTGGAACATTGCCGTATTCAGGGTGAAGGAGAGCGGGCGGCTTTTCCTCTTCGCAGCAACGCATCTCTGGTGGAAGACGGAACCGACCGCAGAGAATCCTGCCGGACGTAATGTGCAGGAGGGATCGGACAGAGCCAGAGAGCTGCAGCTCGCCTTGCTGACGGACAGAACCCTGGAGTATTACGGAAAATACGGCTGCCCGGCATTCCTTGTGGGCGACCTCAATACCGGCTATCTTACTCCGGCGGTACAGACGGCTCTCCGGGCGGGCTTCCGTCATGCGCATGATATCGCTGAAGAGTACGCGGAAGAAGCGGTCGGCTATCATTACTGCTTCCCGGACGGATTTGAGACATACTACTATGACCGGCCCTTTGAGCGCGCTATCGATCATATTCTTGTATACGGCGCCGCTCCGGGCACGGTAAAGCGCTTCGAGCGGTACTCACCGGATTATTATTATCCGGTTTCCGATCATTCCGCTGCTTACGTAGATGTGGAGATTTAGGAAGAGAAGCTGTATGCCGGACAAGGAGCTGAAATGATGCAAAAGGCCGGCGGAGGACGGTGATACGGTATGATCATGAATACAGGACAAAGAACAGATATCCCCGCTTTTTACGCCGAGTGGTTCGCGAACAGGCTGAAGGAGGGCTTTGTTTGTGTGCGTAATCCGTATGATCCGGGCCAGGTCAGCCGCTATCGGCTTGATCCGTCTGTCGTGGACTGCATCGGCTTCTGTACCAAGAATCCGGCGCCTATGTTTAGGTATATGGATCTGCTGAAAGACTACGGTCAATACTGGTTCGTAACGATCACTCCTTATGGACGCGATATAGAACCGAATGTGAAAGACAAGCATCAGCTGCTTGAAGATTTCAGAACGCTGTCTGATATTGTCGGCATCGATTCAACAGGCTGGCGTTATGACCCTGTTTTCATCACAGATAAGTATTCGCCGGAATATCATCTCCGGGCATTTGAGAAGATGGCAGCCGTGCTCGAGGGTTATACAAAGACCGTCGTGATCAGTTTTATCGACCTGTATCCGAAGGTCAGACGCAATTTCCCGGAAGCGCGCGAGGTCGCAAAGGAACAGCGGCTGTCGCTTGGCAGAGAGATGGTAAAGATCGCGTCAGCTCACGGTATGACGCTCAAGCCCTGCGCCGAGGGCAGCGAGCTTGCACAGTTCGGCGCAGACTGCAGCGGATGTATGAAGATCAGCGATTATGAAAAGGCGATCGGCAAACGGCTGAACGCTCCGAAAAAGAAAGGCGCGAGATCAGAGTGCGCCTGCTATCTTTCCTGCGATATCGGCGCATACAATACCTGCAGACACCTCTGCAGATACTGTTATGCCAATGCCGAGCCGGAGACAGTTCTCGCGCAGAGCCTCCTTCATGATCCGAAATCGCCTTTCCTGATCGGCAATTATGAAGAAGGCGACCGGATCCACGATGTTCCGCAAGAATCATGGGTCGACGGACAGGACTGTCTGTTTGCCGAATGACGGCAAGACCCTAACACGAGAAGAGCGCACGCTCCATTACGAGAAAACAAAGACCGGTATCTGAACGCTGTCGGATACCGGTCTTCTGTACGTCCCCGATTGGATTCGAACCAACGGCCTTCCGCTTAGGAGGCGGACGCTCATCAAAAAAACATAGGAAGGAAAGGCGTTTCCGGCCCCCGCAAACGTTTTTTCACACAGCTATTCATAAAAAATGTGTCTAGCTGTTTTTTCTTTTATCGCTTTTCCGCGGATTCTATGTTATACTAATAATAAGTAGGATTATATGGATAGGAAAACAGGTGAGAGTTATGACAGATGCGCAGCAGAGAGAAGCCGCACGGCAGTTTTACTATAGATGGAATGGAAAAGGGCAGGAAGATCAAGATGCAAGGTCTTATTGGATCGAATTATTATCAGACATTCTCGGCGTAGAGAATGTAACGCAGCGCCTTGATTTTGAGAAGAGAGTCTTCGGATCGGATGGAAATGTGAAGAAGATCGATGTCTATATCCCGGAGACGCATGTTCTGATCGAGCAGAAATCTCTTGGTATAGCTTTAGATAAGCCGCAGATCAGTCATAGTGGTATGACTCCTTATGAACAGGCCAAGATGTACGATAACGGTCTTATTAGCAGCGAAAAGGCTCGCTGGATCGTTACCTCTAACTTTGCGGAAATCTGGATCTATGATATGGAGCAGAGCAAGCCTGCTCCTGTTAAGATTGATCTTGACGAATTACAGTCCAAGTATCATATGCTTTCTTTTCTGACTCACAAAGAAACCAAAAAAATCACCGATGAAATGAAACTTTCCTTGGACGCGGGCCGTCTTGTAGGAGAGATCTACGACGCTTTTCTGAAACAGTATCGAGATCCAGAGGATCCGAAGACTCTTCAAAGTCTCAATAAGCTTTGTGTCCGTATTGTCTTCTGCCTGTACGGAGAAGACTCCGGTATCTTCGGAAGAAAGAATATGTTCCATGACTATATGGTCCAGTTCGACGCTTCTCATGCTCGTGTAGGTCTTCGCAACCTGTTTCGAGTCCTCGATCAGAAGCCGGAAGAGCGTGATCCGTATCTTTCGGATGATGATCCGCAGCTTGCAGCCTTTCCGTATGTGAATGGTGGGCTTTTTGCAGACGAGAACATAGAGATTCCACCCATCACAGATGAGATATTGAATCTGATTCTTCGTAATGCCTCCGATAGTTTTGATTGGTCTGAGATCAGTCCGACTATTTTCGGTGCCGTATTTGAAAGCACCTTGAACCCGGAGACAAGAAGAAGTGGTGGTATGCACTATACTTCTATCGAGAACATTCATAAGGTCATAGATCCCTTGTTCTTAGATGACCTGAAAGAGGAGTATGAGAGCGTCCGCTTCATAGATGTGCTCAGGACGAAAAGGTCTAAGCTGGAGGCCTTTCAGAAGAAATTGGCTTCGCTGAAGTTCCTGGATCCGGCTGCCGGAAGCGGAAACTTTCTTACGGAGACCTATTTGAGCCTCCGCAAGCTGGAGAACAATGTAATCGCAGATCTGTTCAATATGCGCAAGCAAACTGTTGAAGGACAGATTGGTTTAGGGGATGAAAACATCAACTGGATCCAGGTATCCATTAGTCAGTTCTATGGCATAGAGATCAACGACTTTGCTGTAACGGTAGCAAAGACTGCCCTCTGGATTGCAGAAAACCAGATGATGCGAGAAACCGAGTCTATCATCAGTATGAACATTGATTTCCTGCCCTTGAAGACAAATGCTCACATCGTAGAAGGAAACGCTCTTCGGATTGATTGGAATGATGTTGTGCCGAAGGAAGAATTGAGTTACATTATGGGTAATCCTCCGTTTGTAGGGGCGCGTTTAATGAGTCCCGATCAGAAGTCAGATGTCTTTGATACGTTCGGATCAAAATGGAAAAATGCGGGGAATCTTGATTATGTTTCTTGTTGGTATAAAAAGGCTACAGATTTAACAAAGAATACCAATATTAGATGCGCGCTTGTTTCCACAAATTCTGTTTGCCAAGGAGAAACGGTTGCAAATCTTTGGAAACCTCTATTTGAGAATGGAGTTCATTTAGATTTTGCGCATAGAACATTCCGTTGGGACAGTGAAGCATCTATAAAGGCCCATGTGCATTGTGTAATAGTCGGTTTTAGTAACGGTGTAAATCTAAAACCACGCATTATCTACTCAAACGATAGCCATAAGCAAGTTTCCAATATCAACGGATATCTTTTAGATGCTGACAATGTTTTTATACAAAGTCGTGTAAATCCCATCTGTGATGTCCCAAGCATGATGTTCGGAAGTATGGCTAACGACAATGGGTATTTAAGTAAATTCACAGACGAAGATAAACGCTCAATCTGTACTCAATACCCTGCTGCTCAACAATGCTTCAAACAGTTTTTGGGTGCTGAAGAGTTTATAAACAACAAATTGCGTTGGTGCCTATGGCTGAAAAATGTTAGTCCTGCAGTAATCAAAGCGATTCCTCCGGTTGTTGAAGCGATTCAAAATGTAAAAGCCGTACGAGAGAAGAGCAGTAGATCAGGGACAAGAAAAATGGCCGAATATCCTGCTTTATTCGGAGAAATTAGACAGCCAGATTCTCCGTATTTGCTTGTGCCTCGTGTATCTTCGGAACGGAGAAGATATGTTCCTATTGGCTTCATGTCTCCAGATGTTATTTCGTCAGATGCTACACAGATTATCCCAGATGCCACCCTATATCATTTTGGCATTCTTACCTCTAATGTACATATGGCATGGATGAGGGCAGTATGTGGTCGGTTAAAGAGCGATTATCGCTATAGCAAGGATATCGTCTACAACAACTTCCCCTGGCCCATGCCCACCGAAGCGCAGAAGGCAAAGATCGAACAAACTGCTCAGGGGATCCTTAATGCTCGAGTTTTGTATCCGGAGGCTAGTCTTGCAGATCTCTATGATGAATTAACTATGCCTTCCGAACTCCGCAAGGCCCACCAAGCGAACGATCGTGCTGTAATGGAAGCTTATGGTATGCCGATCAAAGAGACGGATGAAGCAGCATGTGTGGCATGGCTGATGCGGCTGTATCAGGAAAAGGTTAAAGAACTCAATATGTCAGAACAGGACAGCGCAAAAAGGAGCACAAAATGAGTATTAGCAAAATGATTTGGACGGCACAATCCTCTTTTAGAAGAAGGAAGGGAATAGATACTAATCCAGATTATCAGAGACCTGCTGTCTGGACGCGTGCACAAAAGCAGCTTCTTATTGATTCAATGCTTCGAGATTATGATGTTCCTAAATTCTATCTGCATCGGACCGGGAAAGATACGTATGATGTTATCGACGGGCAACAACGGCTCCGAGCGATCTGGGAGTTTTTTGAAGGCGGATTTGCTCTTGCAAAAGATGCTGAAGATGTAAATGGCTGTGAGATCAAAGGAAAGAAATATGACGAGTTAGACTTTGATATGCAGGACAAAATTAATAGCTACAACTTGGATTTCGTCGTATTAGATTATGTAGACGATGATGAAATCAGAGAAATGTTCCTTCGCCTTCAAAATGGAACTTCTCTTAAAGCACAGGAAAAGAGAAATGCTATGCCTGGCAGAATGGGAGATTTTGTTCGCAATCTTGCAAAGCATCCATTCTTTACAAAAGTCTATTTCTCAAACAGTAGGTTTACTTATGATTTGATAGCGGCACAAATGACGCTCCTGTATCTGAACAAGAATTCCGGTATCTGTAATATCAAAGATAGAGACCTTAACGTAATGTATGAGTCACAAAAAAACTTTGATGAGTCTTCTTCAGAGGCAAAAGCAATTAATAGAATTCTTGATTATTTAGACTCTATGTTTCCTTCAAAAGCACCGGAGCTAAAAAGATACAGTGTTATTTCGCTGTTTATCTTATTGATGGATCTAATGCCGAACTATGATATCAGGAACCGAGAACAGGATCTTGCTCAATGGTTTATTGAATTTGAGAATATGCGTGCACAGGATGAATTGAAAGAACCTGAACAGCAAGATCCCAAACTCGTGATCTATCATGAACGTGTTTCGAATTCTTCCGATACGATGGATTCTCTTACCTATAGACACAACTTCTTGAAAGAGAATCTTCTTGCCTCTGTTAGGAACTTGCCTCAGAAAGATCCCAAAAGGAACTTTGATGACGCACAGCGGCAGGTTATATTCAGAAGGGATAAGGGAATATGTCAGGCATGCGGAAGAATATGTGAATGGAACGACTGGGAAGCGGATCACATTATTCCGTGGAGCAAAGGCGGTAAAACAGAAGTCGAGAATGGACAAGTCTTATGTCCTTCTTGCAATTCCAAAAAGAAAGATCAACTGGAAACATAACCATAGAATCTCTATGATTCTAGCTATTTGGAGAGCGGACGAAGCAGTTTGTCTTGTCTGATTGATGGGATTATAACAGAAAAAGAAGGTAAAACAAAATAGACTTGACAGGATCTTGAAAGTATGCTATATTATCATTGTGATTAGGGGTATTTGATTTACATTTCAGTATGCTGCCTATTCATGGTCGATGTTTGTCGGCCTTTAAGACTTTGTATTTTAGCCGGAAAGCTGCGAACTGATGTATGCAGCGAGAATATTGGTACGGATCGTTATACTATGGTATGACGCGTTAACAAGAGGTTGGGAAACACGACCCCTTGTTTTGGTATAATAATATATCGGAACGCTATTTCTTTCGTAGACTAGCGCGTATAGAAACCTGAGGATAACCCGCTAAATGGGATTCTTCAGGTTTTTTTGTGTTTATGCCATCTTGAATACGAATCATATTGTTGCATAATATGGCAATATACCCACTGGATTGGTTTCAATTTGACGTTTGTTAAGGCGTTGCTGGAGTAACGTGGTGACAGAATAAAATCTGGATAACAAGACAATATACTTGTACAGAAATAGAATACAGAATAAACAGCGGTCTATTAGGGCGGTTAATAGATACGCTGACTCGTGTGTACACCGCAAACTCATCTAGATGCTGATACTCCGGTCAGAATCTGGATAATCATGGTCACAGGCCATACATATTTAACAATACTAGCAGAAAGGAGGTAAGTGAGATGAGAAACACGTTTTTGTTTACGAAGACGTACATCGACGCTGAGAAATTCCTTGAAGGAACCGGCAATGCCTATAAGTATGTAGGACAGAGGCCGTTCCTTGACAAATCGGGAAAGATCGGCATGGATGGCGTGATTGTCACATTGCTGATTCTGGACGATAAAACCGATTACGGCGTTGACAAAAGAACGGGCAAACCGCGTGAGTCTAATGCCTTGGAAACGTTCGAGGCGACGATTCTTACTGGTGAAACCACGATTGATCTCACCAAAGGAGATCTGGTTTCCCTGCAGGACTTTGACATGGCCAATAGCTATGTTATCGGATTCGATCTGATCATGCGTTTCCGCGGTATCAAGAAGATTAAGGAAGGGTAATACAGCATGAAAAATATAACACCGCGTGAGCGGTTCTATGGAGGATCTATCGCTATCCTCGTTTGCATGGTTGCCCTGTACATCGTATCTGGTATCTACGGGGAAGAGGGACTTGTGGGTGCCCTCTTCTCCCACCTGCATACGGTATCGCTTGTCGGAGCAATCATCATCTTTGTTATCATTACAGGAACCTTTGCGGTTCAGAATAAGTTTTATAAAGGATTTCGATACGGGCGTATTTACGCGACCGTCATGTCTAAGCTGGAACAGCAGCTTTTGGATGCAGGCTATTATCAGCATGACAAAGCAGGACGGATCAGACTTCCGAAGATCACACTCACGCTCTCACAGGACTTGACTTCTGGTTGTATACGAATCGAAAACTGCATAAAACTTGATCGAAGTCTTGAAGATTTGGACTTGTCCGCAGGCATTGGTAAGTACGTAGTAGAGCGAAGTTATGGGGCAGCGGATCGTAATCAGGTTGTATATGAGATATACGATTTTCGAACGGCTAACTCCCAGATCTTCAACAGCTTTAGAGAGTATGCCGAGTATTGCAAATCTGATGAGCCGTATCGACTGAAGATCGATGCTCGTACAGAATTGGCTTTGCAGGGCATGCTGATCGTAGGCCAAACCGGGACAGGCAAGACTTACAGTCTATACGGATTAATCCTGCAGATGCTACTTAAACCGGTTACATACAATCTGTATTTTGCAGATCCCAAAGGATCATCGCTGTATGCTCTTGGGCAGATACTGGGAATCAAGACAAACGCTGTGTCAGTAGATGATATTATTGTTGCTCTTCGTGCTTTTCACCAGAAGATGATGGAACGCAGACATAAACTGCAGCGATATTTAGCAGATCAAATTGATGCGGACTATAGGACGTTTCAGATGGAACCTTTCGTGTTCGTGTTTGACGAATTCGCATCTTTTATGGGCGTTGTCAAAACACTGGATAAAGGAACAAGGGATCAGATTAATGTATATCTTAGAGATATTGTACTGCTTGGCCGGCAGCTCGGTTTTTTCCTTGTTGTATGTATGCAGAAGAGCGACGCAGAATTGATTCCTACGGCACTGAGAGACAATCTCCCAATAAAGATTGTACTGGGTATGGCGGAACCGACAACCTATCAGACTACTTACGGCGCAGGCTTTGATCCTCCGAAACGCATTTTTGATATTGGAGAAGGATTGATCCATGCACCGGGCTTTGGCTCAAAACCAAAAATTTGTGCTTTCCCAACATTACGGTTTGACATTGCTCAGGCAGCAAAAAAATTAAGAAAGGAGTGAAATCATCATGGTGTATATAAATAAGTGGCACGAAGAAACTTACGGCGTCATCCGTCGGCAGCATCCTGAGATAAGAGGACACGAAATCTTAGTAGCTGTAGCGTATATCGTATCTGCAGTCACACCTGTCGAGGATATTGATAAAGTAATGATCTTCAAAAATGGCACATGTTCCGTCCGTATTCCGGCTGTCGAATGGATGACAAGTGGGGATCATCGGATGCTTAATATTGCCAAAGAGCTCTGCGCAGATGGATATGATAGTAAAATCGATCTTGACTACATCTGGGGCCTCGATTCTGCGTATTTTAATGTCTTTGTGACTGCGCTGAAGATCGTTACCCATCAGCCCATTTATGACGATTAATATCTTTTGTGAGACGGGGGTAATGTAATTACCCCCGTCCACGAAGAAATGGTTCTGAATGGAGGTGATGAAATGGTTACGTTAGGCATCGACGAAGTTACGTTTATTGTACTGCCAGGGGAAAGAATCAAGGAACGTATTAGGGAAGTGGATTGGTCGACAATTGCAGAACATATTATCAGACTGATAGAGAATGCTATTTGTCTGATTCAGATAATGGGAGAGGCTTATCAGGCCGATACATCAAATGTGCAAGGGTATTCTGTAGGTTATGAATATGGCCGTCACCCTTTCTATTTTCGCGTATGCTATCATGAAGCAGTTCATTCTATGGGTGTTGTCATACGTTTTTCAGCATCGGCGCTACGTTTCTATCTGATTAATAGTTTAGAACCTATACATTCAGTCCCCGATATGTTACGACAGCTTCGTGAAGCATTACCTGACTACAAAGTTTTGTTTTCTAGAATTGATTTTGCTGTGGATTATATAAACGAGGGAATAAGTGTAAACGATATACAGGAACAGATCACTACAGGCAATGTCGGGATATTTTATGAAAACGGTCGGAAGAATGGTTCTAGTATCCGATATATTAATCAGAACGGTATAACAGACACCATATATATTGGAACGCGAGAAAAAAACACAAAGACGATGCTACGGATATACAACAAGAAAAAGGAACAGCTGCAAACACATGGCACACAATACGAATTAGCTGCAAAAAGTACTGACTGGGTACGTGTTGAAAATGAGATTCACGGTGACTATGCACACAGCCTATCGGACGAATTATATAAGTTCACAAGTGAAGAGGAACTGCTATCATTCATTGCTTTATGTATTAATAATAAGTATTCATTTCGTTATACAGAGACAGAAGATGAACAGGTACATTACCACGCAATAACAAAGTCTCTGAGAGATGCTATAAAACGACCTAGTTCATACTATTACACAATATCAGGATATAAGGACTTGTCGCTAAAACAGAATTTAGATTATTTGATTAATAAATCGGGACTAATGGCATTCCTTTACAAAATAGAAGAAATCGAGGAAGGCAGCATTGATAGATTCTTTACGTTGCTGAAGAACAGATTAGAATACTACAATCCTAACACAGATACAATTAAATGGATGCGCACACACTATAACGACTATATCGATTCAGGGATTACGGATCTCTTCAAATAATGCCTTAGGGATTAAGGCTATTAAATAACGGCGATCACCAGAAAGGAGGGTGTGACCTTTGAAAAGTGAATACAACGGCATGCCCTCTGGACTTCTAAACGACATTGTGATATATTTAGGTCACGGTGGGCCCGAAAATGCCGCGGTGACGAATTTGGTATCTGAGGCAAAGCGTAATTATGTAAGAACAAAACATACTCAGGCTATATCCCAAATGCATACTACCAATCGGTACAAAGATGGCCGATGGAGAACTATGGTCTATGAGGATGGAAAACGGCGGGAGGTGCTTCGAAAAACAGAAAAAGAAATATACGACTGGTTGTATGATTTCTACAAAAAGCAGGAAGATGCTGGAAAGACATTGGAAGACGTTTTCTTCATGCTGCAGGAGAAAAAGAGGTTGGAAAGTAGAACCGATGCTACGTTGTACGAGGATCGGCGACATTTCAGCAAGTTGGATTCTACGATACGTTCCCGTAAAATTACAGATATTACGGACGAGGATTTGCGTAGATGGTTAGTGACATCCTATTTACCGACAAAACCTAAACCGGAAGGCTGTAAAAAGGTGCTTCAGATCATAAAAGCTACTTTTAGTTTCGGGCAGGAGAGAAAAATATGCTTTGATAATCCTATGCAGTTTATCAGGTATGCGGATTATGCAAACATGTGTGATCTGAATACTAAGCCGAATGAAGAAAAGTTTTTCTCCGAGGAAGAAACGGCAATCTTAAGAGAATATGCTCTAAAACACCAAAAGAATCCGCAAGCGGTTGGTATCTTGCTTTCAATTGAAACCGGGATGCGATCAGGAGAATTGGCTTTTATAAAAAAATATGATATAGAAAACGGTTTTCTACATATTCATGGACAACAAGTGAGAAGAAAACGGGATGGCCATCAGGTCTTTGTGGATGTCGAGTATACGAAAAATGAACGCATGCATCCCCAAAATGGTAGATATCTGCCGATCACTCCCGGTATTGAAGAAGTATTACGTATAGCAGCTAAACTTCCGGGCGAATCAGAGTATATTCTTCATACTGAAGAAGGTAGAGCTGTTAACAAAGATTACTATATGGAGTATTTAAGGCGAGTATGTGGAGAATTCAGAATTAAGGTAACACGTAATCACGGATTTCGTATTGCATTTAATATCAAGCTGATTAACGAAGGACTTGATTCGCTCGAACGATGCTTGATTCTGGGTCACAATATGCAAACCAATGAGCGGTATTATTCTTACTCTGACAAACGGCGTCTAGATGATATACGTAAAAAAATGATTTCGGGATCTTAGCTGTATAATAGAAAAAGAAGCCGTATCTTCGGCTTCTTTGAAGCGTCCCAGAAGGGATTCGAACCCCCGGCCTCACCCTTAGGAGGGGCGCGCTCTATCCAGCTGAGCTACTGGGACGTAGGTGCGAGATGCATTTTCACACACTTTCACACACACAGAAATATAGAAAATGGCTTAAATAGGCGGTTTTCCGCCGAATGTCCCCCGCTTAGGAGGCGGACGCTCTATCCTACTGAGCTACGGAGACAGATTACTTTGATATTATACATGTTCTTCCGCAAAATGTCAACCATGGAAAGAAGCGGACGGAATATTGCTTTTTGCCGGTAAAAAGGCTATAATACAGTCAGACAAAGTATTTGGACCTGGCAGGTCTGGACGCGAGGAGGATCACTTAAAAATGGAAATGACATTCAGATGGTACGGTTCTAAACATGATACGGTATCGCTTCGTGATATCAGACAGATCCCCGGGGTTACGGGTATCATCACGACGCTATATGACGCGAAGCCGGGCGACGTCTGGACAGAAGAGCAGATCAAGGCTATGATCGACGAGGTAGCCGCTTCAGGTCTGCATATTTCCGGTATCGAGAGCGTTAACGTCAGCGACGCGATCAAGGCCGCTCTCCCGGAGAGAGATGAACATATCGAGAATTATATCAAGACGCTTGAGAACCTTGGCAAGCAGGGCATCCATATGGTCTGCTACAATTTCATGCCGGTTTTTGACTGGACAAGGACTGAACTCGCAAGAGTCCGTCCCGACGGATCCACAGTATCCGCCTATAATCAGCAGGCGATCGACAAGATCCGTCCGCTGGAGATGTTCGATATGATGACGCCTGATGATTCCGATATCGTTCTTCCCGGATGGGAGCCGGAACGCATGGACAGCATCAAAGAACTCTTCGAAGTGTACAAAGATATCGGAGAAGAGGACCTTTTCGCGAATCTGAAGTATTTCCTGGAAGCGATCATGCCGGTCTGCGGCAAATATGACATCAATATGGCGATCCATCCGGATGATCCAGCCTGGTCCATTTTCGGACTGCCGAGGATCATAAACTCGCAGGAGAACCTGCTGCGGCTGATCCATATGGTCGATAATGTGCATAATGGAGTAGCCTTCTGTACCGGCGCGTTCGGCACAAGCCTTAAGAACAATGTCCCGGATACGATCCGGAAGCTTGCGGGCAGGATCCATTTTGCCCATGTGCGCAATCTGAAGTTCAATTCCCAGGATGATTTCGAAGAAGCGGCACATCTGTCAAGCGACGGCAGCTTTGATATGTACGAGATCATGAAAGCACTGTATGAGAGCGGTTTTGACGGACCGATCCGTCCCGACCACGGACGCATGATCTGGGGAGAAGAGGCTATGGTTGGTTACGGCCTGTACGACCGCGCACTCGGCGCGATGTATCTCCTCGGCCTCTGGGAAGCTCTCGTAAAAAACAGCGCTAGATAAAGAAAATCTGTAAATAGGCTTTCTGGAATGGACGGAACAACAGGAGTTATTTTGTATTATGACTGGGAAATGCGGCTGATGGAATGGCTGCAGGATCATATCGGCAGTACCGGTATAGGCGCTTGGCTGCTGTCGAACATGTCTGCGTTCGGTGAGCAGATGCTTGTAGTCATCATGGGATTTCTGTACTGGGGACTGGATAAAGAATTCGGCAAATACGTGGGGATAAACGTTCTTGCTGTCAATGTCTGGAATCCGCTCGTCAAAAACATCGTGATGCGTCTGCGGCCGTATTTTGTCGAGAATTATAACGTTAAGCTGTTACGGCTCATTGACAGTAAGGCGGACGCCATGGATGTGGCTGCGCAGGGTTATTCGTTCCCAAGCGGACACTCATCCAGTGCGGCGGCTGTTTACGGTTCTCTGGCCGCGCATAAAAAAACCAGCAGACTGCTGTGGGTGCTGGCTATCGTTTTGCCGCTTCTTGTCGGCATTTCACGGGTATACGTCGGTGCTCATTACCCGACAGATGTACTCTGCGGCTGGCTGCTTGGAGCGCTGATCGTAGTACTGATTCCCTGGCTGCGGCGGACGATCCGCAGCCGCTGGATCTTTTACGCGGTTCTGCTGCTTTTATCCGTTCCGGGTTTCTTTTACTGCACCAGCAACGATTATTATACTTCTTTTGGCATGCTTGCAGGATTCGTTCTGGCAGAACCGTTCGAAGAGAGATATGTCAGATTCGAGAACACTTCCTGTTTCCTGCGGTGTGTGCTGCGGACTATAGGCGGAGCGGTGCTGTATTTCGGACTTAATGAAGTGCTGAAGCTGCCTTTCCCAAAGGAACTGCTGGAATCGGGAGCACTTGCCGCACATCTGATAAGGACCGTACGGTATGCGGTTGTGATTTTCGTGGTCATCGCTGTATATCCTATGGCCTTCCGTCTTACAGGCCGCCTCTGGAAAAGAAAAGATTAATCCGTGAATCAGGACACCACAGATAAAAAAACACATTCCCGCAAAAACTTTTTGCGTGAGCAGCAGTTTTGTAGGAATGTGTTTATTATTTATGCGACCCCTCCGATAGGTGTGGACTGTATTCTGTACATACGTGCGTAACTGCCGTTTTGCGCGAGCAGCTCGTCATGCGTACCGCTTTCCGTTACTTTGCCGTCCTCAATGACAAGGATCTGATCAGCGTTGCGGATGGTGGAGAGGCGGTGTGCGATCGCGATGATCGTGCGGCTGCCGGCGATCCCGGCGATTGCCTTCTGGATCTGGCGTTCTGTTTCAACGTCTACAGACGCTGTTGCTTCATCCAGGATAATAATCGGAGAACGGCGCAGGATAGCGCGCGCGATAGCGACTCGCTGTTTCTGGCCACCGCTAAGGCGCAGTCCGCGTTCGCCAACCTGAGTGTCGTAGCCGTCCGGCATCGCCATGATATCCTCATGAATATTGGCAGCCTTCGCGGCTTCCTCAATCTCTGCCATCGAAGCGTTCGGCGCAGCGTAGCCGATGTTCTCGGCGATCGTGCCGTTGAAGAGGAACGTATCCTGCAGCACCGGCGAGATCTTGCTTCTGAGGCTCTCGATCGTGACGTCGTTGATATTATGGCCGTCGATCAGAATGCTGCCTTCATTCGGCTCGTAGAAGCGCGAGATCAGCTGTGTCATGGTGGTCTTGCCGACGCCGGTGGGACCGACGAGCGCCAGCATTTTGCCGGGTCCGCAGTGGAACGAGATGTCCTTCAGTACCGGGATGCTTTCGTCATAGGAAAAACTGACATGGTCAAAAGCGATCTCGCCCTTGACATCCTTAAGATCTTCGGCACCCGGACGGTCCGCAATCTCAACAGGCGTATCCAGGATCTGCACGACACGTTCCGCGCCGGCAAGGGACTGCTGCATATTCTCCAGAAGGTTGGCAAGGCCGGAAACCGGCGCATAGAAGAGGCTCAGATACAGAAGAAACGCGACGATGGCTTCGACCTGCAGGCCTTCGGTATAGGCCAGATAGCCGCCGATTCCCACCACGAGAATCGTTCCGATAGAAGAAGTGAATTCCACAAACGGATGGAAAACCGCGCTGATCTTCAGGGCATTGAGCATCGCGTTTACATGCTCAAAGTTGCGTTCATTGACTCTGCCGGTCTCGTATTCCTCCCGGCCGAAGGACTGGATCTCATGAATGCCGGAGAAATTGTCCTGCAGCTTGCCGTTCAGCTCGCCCATCTTCTTCTGCTGGATTCGGAAGAAGGGACGAACCTTTTTGGAGAAGAAAAAGCCGGAGATGATGATCAGCGGGATGGGGGCGCAGGTGATCAGCGCGAGCTTCCAGTTGATCGACAGCAGGATGATCAGCGCTCCCGTGAAGGTAACGAGGTTGGTGATGGATTCCGGAATCATGTGGGCGTAGAGCAGCTCAAAATCCCGGGTGTCATTGACGACTCGGCTCATCAGATCACCGGTCTGCTTGTCGTGGAAGAAGCCAAGATGCATACGCTCGATCTTGTCGTAGGTCTTGGTGCGGAGATCGCCCACCAGGTACCAGGCGGCTTTATGGGCCAGGTAGTTGCTCAGGAACCGGAACAGGATCCGGAGTAGATATAGGCCGATAAGGAGTACCGTCAGGGTACCGATTTGCCGGAGAGATTCCGCTGTGACGCCGTCGCTGACAATACCCGTCATGCGGGAAAGCGCGCGGGGCGCAGCCAGGTTGATCAGTGTCAGGCAAAGGGTGGAAAGAATCGCGATGATGTACAAGCCTTTGTACTTGATCGCTTCCCGAGAGAGTCTTAGCAATAGCTTCATGATAGGACCGTTCCTTTCTGCTGCCGGAGTGAAAAAAAGGGACGCCGAAAAAGCTCGGCATCCCAACTGCTTATGTGAGCATTATATCATGGATCGGGTCATTGTCAAGCCCTTCCGGATGCGGTATAATACAATATAGCTATAGTCATGAATTGAAATCTGAACAGCCATTTAGAGGTGATACGATGGACGCTGAATGGATATGGATCGATCCGGCTGTATATCCTGAGCTTCAGAAAAACAGCCAGTATGGGAAAGATACATCGGGTCGTGACTGTGTCGCGGTATTTCGGAAGACCGTACATCTTTCCGGAATACCGGAGTCCGTGAAACTCTCAGTCAGTGGAGATGCCATTTACCGGTTATATGTGAATGGGAGCTTTGTGGGACAGGGACCGGCCTCCGCAGGCGGTGATTTTCTGTTGGAAGGAACGCTTCCATGGTACTATGCGGATCAGTATGTTTTGTATCCGGACAGTAAGACGCTGCAACCAGATATTAAGGAGCTGCAGATGGAAGCCCAGGTGAGGCTCAAGCCTCGGGCACTGACTGAAATCACGGGTGGGCAGGGCGGTTTCTATCTGTACGGAGAGGCAGAGTATAAAGATGGCAGTACCGAAGCTTTCGGGACAGATTCTACCTGGGAAGCAAGGCCGGACAACAGGTTTGTTTCTCCGGTAAGTTATAATGGAGCGAATCATCCGGAACCGTGGCGCAGGGCCGTACCTACCGGGGATAAAAGAAAACTGATACCTGCGCCGATTCCGCCACTGGATTATGCACTTGTAAAACCCATGCGACCAGAGCAAGAGCAGATATGTCTGCAACCGGGAGAGCAGGTCGAGATCGAATATGACAGAATCTATTCGGCGTATTTTGCTTTGCGATGCGATCGGCCCTGCAGGATTAAGGTGGAGTGCTTTGAGACCAGCGGCTTAAGCGTGGGCTGTGAAGAAATTACGCTAACAGAAGCAGGGGAATACAGGAGCTTCCATCTGAAAAGCATCGGCATGACACGGATCGAAGCGCTGGAATCCGACGGATCCGTGCAGATCCGTCCCTATCTGTATTTCTGCCATTATCCGGTATCGCAGGAAGGGTATCTCCATACGAACGATCCTGAGCTGGATCAGGTATTTGACGTCTGCAAATGGACGCTTCAGATCTGTCGACAGACCCTTCATCTGGACAGCCCGAAGCACCAGGAGCTTTTGGCCTGTACGGGCGATTATTATATTGAAAGCATGATGACGGCCTTTACCTTCG
Organism: Bacillota bacterium; assembly: GCA_017441925.1. Classification (GTDB taxonomy): domain Bacteria; phylum Bacillota; class Clostridia; order Lachnospirales; family Bianqueaceae; genus RUG12817. The sequence continues at coordinate 552,099 of JAFRUE010000007.1, read as the reverse complement.
GCGATATGCGGCTTGCGGCGCTGGACATCGAACGCACCGCCCGCTGGCTGGAATATAATGATGGCCGGATGTTTCATACAAATTACAGCCTGATCTGGGTGCAGTGGCTCGATTTTGTCTGGAAATACACCGGTGATGACGGCCTGGTCGAAAGATGCCGCGGCGGTTTGCAGAAGCTGCTGGAAAGATTTAACGGTTATATCGGCGGTAAAGGCGTACTGGAGAATCCTCCGGATTATATGTTTGTGGACTGGGTGGTTACGGAAGGGTATTCCATGCATCATCCGCCTAAATATCTGGGGCAGACCGTATTGAACGCGTTTTATTACAAGGCCGTAAGGACTGCTGCCGAGATCGGAACGCGGTACGGTTGGGCGGAGGCGTTGTTGTGGCAGGAACGTGCAGACAGCCTGAGGGAAGCTTTTAATCGTTGCTTCTATGACCGTGAGGCTGGAATGTATATCGACGGGTTGTCGGATCCTACGGTAGCGAGCAAATGGCAGCCTGCTAATGTGGCGAGAAAACATTTCTCCCGCTACGCGAATACCTTGGCGGCTCTGTATGATCTATGTCCGCTGGATGATGTGGTGCGTTTAACCCGGCTGTCGACGGATGATAACAGTGAACTGCCGCCGGTTCAGCCCTATTTCATGCATTATGTCCTGCAGGCCGTATGTCATGCGGGACTGGAAGAAGAGTACGGACTGTCCCAGTTTGAGAAATGGAAGCCCATGGTGAGAGAATGCCCCAAAGGCCTTGCGGAAGGCTGGATCAAGCCAGAGCCGACGTATTCCTTTGACCACAGCCACGCCTGGGGCGGAACGCCGGCTTATCATATTCCGCTGCTGCTGACAGGGTTCCGCATGATCAAATCTGGATTTAAGAAGATCGGGTTGGCTCCGAAGCTCTTCGGACTGGATTACGCGGATGTGGCCTTCCCGACGCCTTACGGGGTGGTTCGGTGCGTTCAGCGCAGAGGAGAAGAGCCGAAGATAACAGTTCCGGAAGGGTTGGAGTGGGAGTTGGTTTTCTGAATCAAAACAGATCGGACATGGTGGTGATTTTGATATTCGTATAGCTGCCGGGGCAGAGATGCACCCGGTGGGAAGAGTATTTTTCCAGCACCTGCGCGTCATCCGTGCAGGCATAATCCGCAGCGTCGGCAGCTTGCTGATGTGCCTGCAGAATCCAGTCCTTACGGAAAACCTGCGGGGTCTGCATAGCCCATAACAGGCTGCGGTCCGGCGTTGATTCGATAAAACCGTTCTTGTCGGCAATCTTAATCGTGTCCTTGACGGGCACCGCCAGGCAGGATGCTCCGTACTGCACCGCGTCTGCGAGGACATTGGACAAGTCCGCAGATGTCAGATAGGGACGGGCGGCATCATGGATCGCGGCGTAATCACAGCTTTGTGGGAGAGCAGACAGTCCGTTATAGACTGATTGCTGCCTTGTGGCTCCCGCGTCGGCAAACAGACGGATCTTGGTAAGACCGGCTTCCCGGATCAGGGCCTGGCAGGTCTCACGATCCTCCGGTGCGCATACCAGAACAATCCCCTGAATCTCGTTGCAGGCTTCCAGCACGGAGAGGGAGTGAATCAGAATCGGTATGCCGTCTGACAATGTCAGAAACTGCTTTTTGACGGCGGACTGCATCCGGCTTCCGGAACCACCTGCGGCAACAATTCCCCAGATTTCCATCACAGATCCTCCTTGATGCAGATAGCGCCATAAGCCGGAAGTACGGCAGAAGGTCCGCAAGGATTTCCGCTCAGGAGATCCGTCCCTTCCGGAACATCCACAGTAACAGACTCCGTACTGAAGTTCAGATAGAATGTATAGCGATGAGAATCATCTGTACGGACATGTTTTTCCACCGTGTCGGGCAAGGCCTGTACCGGCAGTCCGGCAGCGGCGGCAAGCTCCGAATAGACCTTGCGCAGGAAAGCATCGTCCGTGCGGGCGGCGAGATACCAGGCGGAGCCCTTACCGAAGCTGTTCTTCGTCAGAACAGGATTTCCCGCATAATAGTCCTCTTCATAGGAGCAAAGCGATTCCGCGCCCTGCAGATGGAGGACTTCACAGAAATCGCGAATCGTATATTCCTGTCCCTGATAGAATGTGTGGTTCGTTTCGCCGGGATACAGGGAATCGACTTCTTCATTCCAGATGCCGAAGACGTCCTTCAGTCCGCCGCCCGGCAGTCCGCCAAGATGGGCCAGCAGAGTTTCGTCCACATAAGCAAGGGCATAAGTGGCGAAAACCGTATCGCCTTTTTCCGTGAATTCCCGAATCCGCTGCGCTTCCTCCTCGGAGAGGGTATAGCACATCGGCAGAATCAAAAGACTGTAAGGAGACAGGTCTTCTCCAAAGGAAATCACGTCCAGATCGCATCCTGTCGCGGTGGTAAAAGCGTCAAAATGCCTGTCCAACGTTTCCTGATAGTTGCGGTTGCGGCTGAAGCCCTGACACAGATCCAGAGCCCAGCTGTTCTGTCGATCCGCCAGCATGGCGGCCTTCGAGTGAATCCGTGAACCCTGCAGACAGGACAGTTTCTGTAGATCTGCTCCCAGCTCCTTAACCTCGCGGAAGATTCTTGTCTCATTGGTTCCAAGATGATCGATGACAGCGCCGTGGAACTGTTCCGCGCTGCCCCTGGCTTTACGGATCTGGAAATAACATACGCTGTCCGAACCGCACGCTACGGCCTGCAAGGAAGCAAGACGATGCATGCCCGGACGGCGTATTTTATTGTAGGGCTGCCAGTTCACGAGAGCAGGAGCGCTTTCCATCAGCAGGAAGGACTGTCCGGCTTTGTAGCCGCGCATTCTGGAATGCATGAGGCTCGTAACGGCTGCGGTATATGGCAGCGTTTCATCGGGCTTATGCCAGAAGGGATAGGAATCCCAGGAGATCACGTCAATTGGCTCGGCGAGCTTCGCATAATCCAGTGAATCCGTCGCATGGAAATTCGTCGTAACCGGAACGTCCGGTGCATACTGCTTCAGCGTATCCACTTCCATCTGTAGATATTCTGTCGTATTCCAGGTGGTGAAACGTCTCCAGTCCAGGATCAGGCCCTCGACGGAGCGTTCTCCGTTTGTGTAGGGCGGTTCGATCTGGTCAAAGGAAGTATAGGTGTGGCTCCAGAAGGAGGTCCACCAGGCATGATTCAGTTTGTCGATGCTACCATAACGATCCTTAAGCCAGCCGCGGAAACGCTCCACGCATAGCGGACAGAAGCATTCGCCGCTGAATTCGTTAGAAATATGCCACAGGATCACACCGGGATGACTGCCATAGCGCTTGGCCAGCTGTGTATCGATCTGACGGACTTTCTCTCTGTAAGCCGGAGAAGAAAGACAGCTGTTGTGGCGGTTGCCGTGCCGGTTGCGGGTTCCGTCCGCCGCCACTCGCATGGCTTCCGGATACGCTTCATCCAGCCAGGCGGGACGGGCCGCAGAGGGCGTGGCCAGAAAAGTATAGATACCGTTCTTATATAATGTATTGATCCGCTCGTCGAGCCAGTCAAAAGTATAATGACCTTCCTCTGGCTCCAGGGCGGACCAGGCAAAGATACCCATGGACACACAGTTGATATTGGCTTCTTTCATCAACTCCACGTCTTTGGCGAGGATATCCGGGTGGTCAAGCCATTGATCCGGATTATAGTCTCCACCATGCAGAAGAACGGGCGGCATTTTTTTCATAAGATTCTCCTTTTTCGGGTTATATTGGATCGCGCAGTATCCGTTAAGACACTGCGCGATTATGATTGTATCTTATATCAGGGGAGAGGCAGAATGTCCTCAAACTGTACATCCCAATCCTTCGGGAATCCGGGAACGGGTTCTGTAGAACCATCCCATCCGGCAGCCATCATTCCGCAGGCGAGAAGCAGTCCGCCGTTACCCGGCAGATATACGGGAATATCTGCACGATCCGCCTGACGGTTATGGCCGTTGTTCAGATAGATATTTTTCGCTGAATTGAAAAGCAGACAGCGGACAGCGGTCTCAGGTCGTCCGAGACGGGCTGCGCACATTGCAAGCATTGGAAAATCCCATCCCCAGCATTCGTCGAGCTGCCAACCTCCGTTCAGGACCATGTCCAGTGTCTTTTCCATCACAACAGGATTGATCTTGTGTCCCGGCAGCATGCCAAGAGCCGCCGTCATGGACGGATGATCGCGGTTAAAAAGCGTCGTATAGGTATCCGGACACCTCTCGTGAGCCAGATAGAGATCCTTACTGACCGGAGGAGGAGCCATATAAGCCGCAATCCGTGTCCAGTCCGGATTCTCCGGTTCTCCAAGACGGCTGAGCCAGCGGTTAGCCGTGTTCAGTCCATAAGCCCAGTATTCCAGCTCATACGGAGGATTGACGACAAGGCGCGCATTGTGATTCTCCTGGGAGGGGATCATACCGGGTCCCAGACAATAGCATTTCCGGGCATCGTCCCAACGTACATAATCAGCCATGAACTCCGCAGTTGAAAGCACGATGTCACGGTAAGTATTCAGTACTTCTCGTGTCGGACGGGCTCGATAGATGAGCTCTGCATAATAGATCGGATGTGGCTGCTGCCAGATCAGAAGAGGACCGATGGGGGACGGACTGTCCACGCCTGAGGGATCGGTCATCTTGGGCCAGCGTGCGCCAAGATATCCTTGTCCTGCGGCCAGCTCTCTGGCTTTTGGCAGGATGGCCTGATAGTACCACAGACTTCGTTCCAGCAACTCGGGTCTGTTCCACAAGGCAAAATGCGCCGCGTGCCAGTAATGCATTTCCAGATGGAATTTGCCATACCAGCTGTTCATGGTAAGTCCTGTCTCCTGGGGCGGCAGACTGCCGGAGCAGTTGATGGCGGTCAGATACTGGCTGAGCAGGATCCTTCTCTGAAGCTCACGTCCCTGATCGCCGCCTCCGCCGATCTTAATAAAACCACCGGTCGTCCAGAATTTCTCCCAATGAGCAGCCGTATCACGCAGAGAATCCGCGAGATTCGGCAGATCCTCCACAGCAGGCTGCGGGGTGAAAAGGATCTGCAGACCTAAGATATCATTGTCGTTCTCAATCTCAAAATGATGGCTCTTCGTGCGGGTTACATGGGTGTCTTTGCCGGTCAGTAGCGTAACAAAATAACGATCCTGATCCATAACCCGGAGAATCTCCGTACGGGATTCACTCTGTTTGGTAATGGCGCTTGTATGGGTCTCAGGATGATCCCAGTCCGCGCCGGTCCGGCCGTAGAACGGAGCCGGGAAATCCAGCGCCAGCTTCAGACCTTTTTCGAATAACGGTGTGCGGATGATCAGGCAGAGCATGTCATGAGACGGATGTACCCAGCTGCGGACCTCGACGGTCTCGCCCTGCCAGGTGAAACGGCTCGTCAGAACGCCTTCCCAGAGCGATAGCTTCTGATAAGGCGATTCGATCGTCTTCCTGTCCGGAACAGGATCACTGCCCGGGAACTGGAAAGAAAGCCGGCCCATGTGATATTTATGCGGATTCTTGCGGAGCCAGTCGTATTCCTCATTCTGGTAGCCGGGACGCGTGGTGTAGGGAACGTCGCGCATTCCGTTTGAATACAGGACTCTGGCCATCCGGTGATAATCGAAACTGTACTGGTCTTCGCTGTAAGGAGTAGTGTGCCATGCCCACTGTGCCTGCGTGAGGAGCGGAATGCCCGGCTCATAGTACGAAGAAAAAGTCTGCAGGCCTGTTATATCGGCAGTAAAAGCGAATTCACCGTTTCCGACAGAGAAGGGAGAATAGGCGTCCCAGTATTCATTTACCGGAGAAAACGGTACTACGGTCTCATGACGGTCGATTCCTGACATGAAAAGACCTCCTTATGATAGATATAATTATGGAGTTACTGTTCTGTATGCTGTTATTATACCAAATCCGCGGCAAAAGTAAAGGAAAATCACGAGGAGCCGGGAAGTTCCTTGCAAATCGGGAGACTTTCGGTATATAATAACCGCGAGATCCGCTAAAACCACAGAAAAGGGGTTACACTTATGAGCAGATGGAGAATTGGATTGATCGGCACAGGCTGGAGAATGGGCTTTTTCGTACGCGCCGCCAAGGCTCTGCCGGAGCTTTTTGAGATCACCGGTGTAGTATGGCATTCGGAAGCGGGCAGACAGAGAGCCGCGGAATGGGGTTATCCGATGTATCAGGATGTGGACGCTCTGCTTGAGAACAAGCCGGACTACGTTATAGTCGCGGTCACACGCAAAGGCGGGATCGCAAGCAAAGTCGTCCGGGAACTGGCGGAGAGAAACGTACCTGTCCTGATGGAGACAGCGCTTGGAGATACGGCGGAAGAGCTGGCTGCGATGTTTGAAGCCTGCCGGAATGCGAAGATACAGGTCGCGGAGCAGTATCAGTTCCAGCCTGAGACCGCCGCCAGACTTACCGTCGCGCGTTCCGGACAGATCGGGACAGTCTATCAGAGCCGTCTGCAGCTGCCGAACGGCTATCACGCGATCAGTGTGCACCGCAGGGCGCTTGGCGCCGGTATGCAGCTGCCGTGCGTTTGGGGCAAAGAATATGTGCATCACCGTATGGCGAGCCCGACACGTGCCGGAGATCCTGCCGGTGAAGAGATGATCGAGGTGAAGCAGATGGTCTTTCAGCTCGATTACGGCGATAAGCAGGCCTTTAACGATCTCGAAGGAGATCAGTGCCGGGCCTGGTTCCGCAAGACACATTACAATTTCCGCGGGACAAAAGGCGAGATCTATGATAACGAAGTCCGCTGGATGAAGGACTATGAAACGCCCGTACAGTATAACCTGGACCGCATGATGACGGGGTCCGGCACGAACCTGGAAGGATTCTTCCTGCGCGGGATCCGCGGTCCGGAGGGCTTTGTCTATAAGAACCCCTTCATGCCGGCGAGACTCGGTGACGATGAGATCGCGGTCGCGACCTGTATGCTCAGAATGGGCGAGTATCTGGACGGCGCGCCGGCGTTCTACAGTCTCGCGGAGGCTATGCAGGACCGTTATCTGGGCCTGCTGACAGAAGAATCCGCCAGGAGCGGGCAGTGGATCAAAGCGGAAAAACAGATCTGGATGGAGTAAAAAATGGGAGCGCATTTCGCAAATGACTGGGAAGATCTCCTGCAGCCGGAGTTCCGGCAGGAGTATTATCTGAAACTGCATGATTTCCTGCGGACGGAATATCAGACACGGGTCATCTATCCCGATATGTATGATATTTTCAATGCCATGCATTTTACACCGTATTCGCAGGTCAAGGCTGTGATCCTCGGACAGGATCCGTACCACGGACCCGGGCAGGCGCACGGCCTCAGCTTCTCGGTTAAACCGGGGATCGAGGTCCCGCCTTCGCTGCAGAATATTTATAAAGAACTGCAGAATGAGCTCGGGTGCTATATCCCGCATACGGGCTATCTGAAAAAATGGGCGGATCAGGGGGTCCTGCTGCTTAACGCGGTGCTGACCGTAAGGGCGGGAATGGCGAATTCCCACCGCGGCATGGGCTGGGAGTTCTTTACGGACGACATTATCCGCATGCTCAACCGGCGACGGCAGCCTGTTGTTTTCCTGCTGTGGGGACGGAATGCCCGCGAGAAGAAAAAACTGATCACGGAACCCAGGCATCTGGTCCTCGAAGCTGCGCATCCAAGCCCGCTTTCCGCGTATAACGGATTCTTCGGCTGCGGTCATTTCAAGAGGACAAACGAGTTCCTCGTACAGAACGGGATCGCTCCGATCGACTGGCAGATCGAAGATAAATAATCATTGACAAAATACCGGAACAGGTATATTCTATATCAGTACGTTTTTGCAAATATTTATGCATAAGACAGGAGGAGTATCCATGAAAGTCAAGCTGTTCAACAAGATCTCGCAGGCAGGCCTCAAGGTATTTGATTCCACATATGAGTTCTCGGATTCCGTTGAGAATCCGGACGCGATCCTCGTCCGCAGCGCCAAGCTGCACGACCTCGAGTTCAATCCGGAACTCGCATGTATCGCCCGCGCAGGCGCCGGCGTAAACAATATTCCGATCGACCGCTGCAGTGATGCCGGCATCGTTGTCTTCAACACTCCCGGCGCGAACGCGAACGCGGTCAAAGAGCTGACGATCCTTGGAATGCTTCTGTCCGCGCGTGACGTCATCGGCGGCATCGAGTACGCCAAGACGCTTGTCGGCAATCCGGACGCGGAGAAGGAGATCGAGGCCAACAAGTCCCGTTTTGCCGGTTATGAGCTGCAGGGCAAGACACTTCTTGTCATCGGTCTCGGCGCGATCGGCGGCCCGCTTGCCAATCTGGCGGCACGTCTGCATATGCATGTTATCGGATACGATCCGTATGTTTCTGTCAACGCTGCCTGGAGCATCGACAGCCGCGTAAGCCATGGTACGGACCTCAACGCGGCTCTGGCAGAGGCGGATTACATCTCCATCCATATTCCGCTGACCCCGCAGACAAAGGATTACCTTGGCGAAAAAGAGATCGCCGCCATGAAGGACGGCGTCCGCATCATGAACTTTGCCCGCGGCGGCATCATCAATGAATCTGCTCTGATCGCTGCCCTTGAGTCCGGCAAGGTTGCCAAGTACGTCACGGACTTCCCAAGTTCCGGCATTCTCAGTGCCAAGAACGTTATCGCGATCCCGCATCTGGGAGCTTCTACGGAAGAATCCGAGGATAACTGCGCCGAGATGGCTGCATCCGAGATCCGCGGATATCTGGAGAGAGGCGAGATCCTGCATTCCGTCAATTTCCCGGACTGCGACATGGGAGCGCTTACTTCACCCGCGCGTATCCTGGTCCTGCATAAGAATATTCCGTCCATGGTCAGCAAGATCACGCAGGTCCTGGGCGAGCAGGGCATCAATATTGAGAACATGAATAACCGCAGCCGCAAGGATCTGGCAGCTACGATCCTTGACATTTCCGAGCAGCCTTCTGCTGAGACCGCAGCAGCGGTAGCGGCGCAGGAAGGCGTTCTGAAGGTTCGCGTGATCTCATAAGAGGAATGCGGGCCGGAAATCCTGCAGATTCCGCGAAAAAATCGTGAATTTTGCTCTTTACTTTTGGATTTCCGCATGTTATAATACCGTCTTGTGAGTGAACCGCGGCTTCGCTTTCGGACTCTCCAACCTTTGCGAAGCTGCCGGCGATCATTATAATTTCTAATGGAGGATATTGTTATGACCAAGGAAAGAAAGCAGGAAATCGTCAGAGAGTTCGGAGCGAACGAGAAGGATACGGGATCCACATCCGTACAGATCGCTCTGCTGACCGAGCGTATCAATCATCTGACAGCTCATCTGAAGGAACATCAGAAGGATCATCATTCCCGCCGCGGAATGCTGATGCTGGTAGGACAGAGACGTGGGCTTCTCGATTATCTGATGTCCAAGGATATCGAAAAGTATCGTGATCTGATCAAGCGCCTGAACATCAGACGGTGATCACGGGTTTCTTTTCGGAAGCAAACTAAGCCGACAAGGGCGGGTGTAGTTATTGCATCCGCCCTGTTTTTGCAGAAAAGCGGGTGCTTTTCTGTGTTGGAAGTACAGGTATAGGAAAGGAAAAGGAAAAACACATGGCAAGAGAATTCACAATGGAACTTGCGGGACGCACCCTGCGTGCCGTCATCGGCAAGGTCGCAGAGCAGGCTAACGGAGAGGTCCTGCTGTACTACGGAGATACCTGCGTTCTGTCCACGGCGACAGCGTCCAAGGCTCCCAGAGAAGGCATCGATTTCTTCCCGCTGTCCGTAGATTACGAGGAGAGACTGTATTCTGTCGGCAAGATCCCCGGAAGTTTCGTTAAGAGAGAAGGACGTCCGACAGAGAATGCCGTTCTGACCGCACGCTGCATCGACCGTCCGATGCGTCCGCTGTTCCCCAAGGATTACCGCAATGACGTAGCGCTGGTCAACACTGTTCTGTGTGTGGATCAGGATTGCGCGCCTGAGATCCTGGCAATGGTCGGATCTTCCATCGCGGTTTCGATCTCCGACATTCCGTTCGATGGCCCGATCGGTGCTGTATCCGTAGGTCTGGTCGACGGAGAGCTGGTCATTAACCCGACGTCCGCACAGCGCGAGAAGAGCGAACTGAATCTGACCGTAGCTTCTACAGCAGACAAGGTCGTCATGATCGAAGCCGGCGCCAAGGAAGTTCCCGAGGACAAGGTCCTGGAAGCTATCTTCTTCGGCGATGAAGTCAATAAGAAGATCGTTGCGTTCATCAATGAGATCGTTGCTGAGGTCGGCAAGCCGAAGCATGATTACCAGGAGCATGTGATTCCGGCGGAAGTCGTCGAGGATCTGGAGAGAGTGATCCCGCAGGAGCGTATGGAAGTCGCTGTTTTCACAGACGACAAGGCCAAGAGAGAAGAGGCTGTCGCGGCTCTGACCGAAGAGTTCCAGCAGTATATCGCGACCCTTCCGGAAGACAGACAGGAAATCTACAATGCCAATGTTGCAGATGCTGTTTATCAGTATGAAAAGAAGACAGTCCGCAAGATGATCAAGATCGACGGCAAGCGTCCCGACGGACGTGCGATGGACGAGATCCGTCCCATGTCTGCAGAAGTCGACATTCTGCCGCGTACTCATGGCAGCGGCCTGTTCAAGCGCGGACAGACGCAGGTCCTTACCGTTGCAACGCTCGGTGCGATCAGCGAACAGCAGAAGCTTGACGGTCTGGATGAACTGGAAGAGACCAAGAGATATATCCATCATTACAACATGCCTTCCTACTCTGTAGGCGAGACACGTCCGAGCCGCGGCCCGGGACGCCGTGAGATCGGACACGGAGCTCTGGCTGAGCGTGCACTGCTCCCGGTCATTCCTTCTGTCGATGATTTCCCGTATGCGATCCGTCTGGTATCTGAAGTCCTTAGCTCCAACGGTTCCACTTCCCAGGGTTCCATCTGCGGCAGTACGCTGGCACTGATGGCGGCAGGCGTTCCGATCTCCGCTCCGGTAGCCGGTATCTCCTGTGGTCTGGTAACAGGCGAGAGCGAGGATGATTTCATCTTGCTGACCGATATTCAGGGACTGGAAGATTTCTTCGGCGATATGGACTTCAAGGTCGCCGGTACCTTCAAGGGCATCACGGCGATCCAGATGGATATCAAGATCCACGGTCTGACCCGTGCGATCATCGAAGGAGCGATCAGACGCAACCGTACCGCCCGTGAGTATATCCTGAACAACATCATGCTGCCCGTTATTTCCCAGCCGAGAGAGAGCGTTTCCAAGTATGCTCCCAAGATCTATCAGACTCAGATCAATCCTGAGAAGATCGGCGAAGTCGTCGGCCCGAAGGGCAAGGTCATCAACCAGATCATTGCCGAGACCGGCACCAAGATCGACATTGAGGACGACGGACACGTATTTGTTTTCGGAGCGGATGAGGAGATGTCCAAGAAGGCCATCGCCATCATCGAGTCCATCGCGAAGGATGTTGAGATCGATGAGGTCTACAATGCTAAGGTCGTACGTCTGGCCACTTTCGGAGCTTTTGTACAGCTGACGCCAAGTAAGGACGCGCTGCTGCATATCTCCGAGATCAGCTATGAGCGGATCGACAAGGTCGAAGACGTTCTGAAGATCGGCGATGAGATCATGGTCAAGGTCATCGGTATCGATGATCAGGGCAAGGTCAAGGTCTCCCGCAAGGCTCTGCTGCCTCCTCGTGAGGGCGGAGATCAGAATCATGATTCCGGACGTCGTCAGAACAATAACAACCGCCGCGACCGCAGGAACCATTGATGACTAAATTTGAAAAAATAAGCTACCGTCAGTATCGGGAGGACCGCCTCCCGATGCTGGACGGAGCCGGGGACGCGGAATCGGAAGATCTCCTGCGGGCCGAATACGACGCCATTTCTCTCCCGCAGAGAGGAACGGCGTTTTCTGCAGGATACGATCTGAGGACGCCGTTTGACTTTGTATTGAAGCCGGGAGAGGAAGCAGTGATCCCGACAGGGCTCAGGATCCTGATGCCGGGAGATCTCTGGCTCGGGATCTATATCCGTTCCAGTCTCGGATTCAGATACTCGGTAAGACTGCTCAATTCCACAGCGGTCATCGATGCGGACTATGCCGGAGCGGACAACGAGGGACATATTAAGGTCGGAATCTATAACGGAGGCAGGAAGGAACTGTCCCTGCGTAAAGGCGATGCTTTTGCGCAAGGCATCCTGCAGAAGTATTACCTGACGGACGATGATATGCCCGTAAAAGCACGGCGTACCGGCGGATTCGGTTCTACGAACAGCAAGTAATGCTGTCTGTCCCCCCGGGGATGGGCAGCTTTTCGTTTTTACTGCAGAAGACAAATCATTGCGGAGGCAATTATGACAAAAGTCGGCGTGATCTCGGATACACACGGAATCCTGCGTCCCGGTGCGGTCAGGATCCTTCAGAAATGCGATAAGATCATCCATGCCGGAGATTTTGATACGGAGAGAATAGCCAAGGAGCTCGACAGGATCGCTCCGATGTATATGGTCAGGGGAAATAACGACATGTTCATCCCGTACGGACAGCTGGAGACACTGCGTTTTACCATCGAAGAAGTGAATTTCTTTGTGGTCCATAACCGTTACAGAATCCATGAGATCCCGGAGGAGACGGATATCGTGATCCACGGGCATACGCATGTGTATTCCGAACAGATGAGCGGCGGAGTGCTGTTCCTAAATCCAGGCAGCGCTTGGATGAGCAGGAAGATGAGCCCGCCTTCAATGGCTGTCCTGACGGTCAGCGGCAGTACATATAAAGTCGAAAAGATTCTGCTATAGTTCGGATTTTGTTCACAAGCTCGGACTTTACACAATTGACTTTTGGATGTATAATAAACTATGTATGTAACTATGTTCTTTAATACAAATATACGGAGGAGAACATAAGCAATGATAACTTATTGGCAGGCGATCTGGCTTGCGCTTTTGCAGGGACTGACCGAGTTCCTTCCTGTATCCAGTTCCGGACATCTCGCGATCGCGGGGATGCTTTTTCATATCAACACGGACGTGGGTCCGCTTTTTGATGTGCTGCTGCACGTCGGCACACTGCTTGCGGTATGTGCAGTCTACTATAAAGACGTCTGGGTCCTGATCCGGGAAGTCGTACTGCTTGTAGTGGACGGGATCCGTTATCTTGTCAACAGGACGAAGAATCCGTTCCGGATGTACCGGGAGAGGCTGCTCGCTCTCTATGTGATCCTTGCGAGCGTTCCTACGGCGATTATCGGACTTCTGGTCCAGAAATTCCTTGAAGACCTGTTCCTGTCTTCACTGACAGCGGTCGGCTGCGCGCTTCTCATCACAGCGGCGATCCTGTTCCTTTCGAAGAAGATCCCGGCAGGTACTAAGCAACTGGAAGATATGAAGATCCGCGACGTCCTGACGATCGGGACGGTCCAGGGCTTCGCGACGATCCCGGGCATTTCCCGTTCCGGATCCACGATCGTTACGGAGTTTGCAGCCGGACTGAATCCGGAGTTCGCTGTGGAGTTTTCTTTCCTGATCTCTCTGCCGGCGATCGCCGGCGCGGCGCTCCTGAATCTGCTGGATGCCGGATTTGATTCATTTGCCGTGAACGCGGGTCCGTATCTTGTCGGCATTCTTATCGCGGCGGTTTCCGGTTATCTGTGCATCCGTTTCCTGCTCAGAATCCTTAAAAGAGGCAAATTCTATTATTTCGGATATTATTGCGCGGCGATCGGACTGGTTGCGGTGATCGCCGGATTCTTCATTTAACAGACGGGGAGAACAATGGCTGCCAAGAAGCAAACTACTACCAGGAAAACAACCACAGGGAAGAGTTCACAAGCGGCGAAGAGCACCCGGACCGCTCAAGCAAGATCTTCAGGCGCTTCCCGCTCGTCAGCAAGATCCAGGACGGGTACAAGACAGACGGCGAAGCAGCCGACCAGACAGCCGGTCAAGCAGACGCGTATTTCCGGCTCCATCCGGCAGGAGGCATGGTATCTGGCTCTCCTGTTTCTTATGGTGCTGGTGTTTTTGTGCATCTGTTTCGGATCGGGATTCGGCAAGGCCGGGAATGTGATCCGGACGTGGATCGTAGGCGTCTTCGGCATCGGAGCCTATCTGTTCAGCCTGTTCCTGATCGTTTTCTCGGCGATCCGTCTTTTCTTTAAGAAATTCCGCGTGCCGGCAGGCAAATGGTTCGCCTGGATCGTTCTGCTTTTCGATATGTGCGTCATGATGCATGTTGTCGGCGGAGACCCGACTGTCGCGGCTAAGGAACTCTATAATAACGCTCCCTGGTATTCCGGCGGTGTGATCGGCGCGGCCTGCGGCAACTGGCTGATGTCGATGATCGGTAAGGCGGGGACGATTCTGATCCTGCTCGCGGTCCTCGTGATCTGCATCGTCGTGATCACGGAGAAATCCGCTGTTTCCGCCGCTATCGCGGCCTGGATCCATGCCAGGAAAGCTACCAAAAACGCTACGGATAACGTAAAGGACAGGATCCATCAGTATGAAGTCCAGAAGCGTAACGAGAGGCTTGAGCAGAAGGAAGCGATCCAGATGCCGGCTGAGCCGGTTGAAGTGATCCCGGACCTGCATGAGAAACGCGAACGGATCCGCGCGATCGCTAAGACCAGCAATTATGTGGATGATTCCGATGATATTCCGGATTGGATGAAACGTAAGCCGGTCCAGGAAGAGAAAGATATCAAAGAAGTGATCCGGGAGGTCCGCCGTCCGATCAAGGACGGAGCAGTGGATATTCCGCTGATCTCCTATAACGATTATCAGAGCAAGAAGCAGCCTGCCGATGGATCCGTTCCGGTCCGCGACGACCGGAAACTGCAGTTCTTTGATGACCCGCAGGATGCTGTCGTGACGATTCCGGTATCAGCTGCTGCCGCAACGGCAGACCAGCCTTCTCAGACGATGCAGACTGCTGCAAACGTTCAGAAGGAGCAGACATCCTATACTTCACATACCGTACAGACGGACCAGGCTTTCCGTCCTGAACAGCTTTCCCTGAATGATGAGCATGTTCCTCAGAAACCGCTTGATTCCTTCACGGAACCGATGCGCACAGGTGTGCCCGGCGGGGAGAAGGCTGTTCAGAAAGCGGCTCCTGTCACGGCAAGAGAGCAGAATCAGATGGACGCTTCCATTGAGAAAAAGCTTTCCACATCTCAGAAAGCCCGCAAATATGTATTTCCGTCAATCGAGCTGCTGAATAAATCGACTCCGCAGTCTGTGGGCAGCCGTGACGAGCAGTACAGGAACGCGCAGAAGCTCGAGAAAGCTCTGTACAGTTTTGGCGTAGAGGCCACCGTAACACAGGTCACCAAGGGACCGACCGTTACCCGGTATGAACTGATCCCGAAACAGGGCGTCAAAGTCAGCCGGATCGTAGGCCTTGCAGACGATATCCGTCTGAATCTGGCGGCGCCTTCCGTCAGGATCGAAGCGCCGATCCCCGGTAAGAGCGCGGTCGGAATCGAAGTACCGAATTCCGTCGCGGATACGGTGTTCCTGAGAGATATCATTGAGAGCGATACGTTCAGAAGATCGCCTTCCCGCCTGACTTTCAGTCTGGGCAAGACGGTCGACGGCGAAATCAAGGTCGCTGACATCGCGAAGATGCCGCACCTTCTGATCGCGGGCACGACCGGATCCGGTAAGAGCGTCTGTATCAACTCGATGCTGATCAGTTTCCTGTACAAGGCTTCTCCGAAAGAGCTCAAGCTGATCCTGATCGATCCCAAGGTCGTAGAGCTCAGTATTTACAACGGCATTCCGCATCTGCTGCTTCCGGTCGTCACAGATGTCCGTAAAGCGGCAGCGTCCCTGAACTGGGCCGTTTCCGAGATGAATAAACGCTATAAGACCTTCGCTGACTGGAACGTCCGTGATATCCAGGGTTATAACGAAGCACTGCGCGACCGCAGGGCCGAAGCGGATACCATGGAAGAGATCCCGGAGAACATGCCGCATATCGTAATCATCATCGACGAGCTTGCGGACCTGATGATGGCTGCCGGCAAAGAAGTGGAAGAGGCGATCATGCGTCTGACGCAGATGGCCCGCGCTGCCGGCATGCATCTGGTCGTTGCGACGCAGCGTCCGTCCGTAGATGTCATAACAGGCGTTATCAAGGCTAATATCCCGTCGCGTCTGGCCTTCATGGTATCCTCCGGCGTGGATTCCAAAACGATCCTCGACACGGTCGGCGCAGAGAAACTGCTCGGCCGCGGTGATATGCTGTTCTGGCCGATCGGCGCGACCAAAGCCACCCGTATCCAGGGAGCTTTCATCAGCGATCACGAGGTGGAGCGCGTTATCGAAGCCGTTAAGAATCAGTCTTCCGAACCGCCGGAATATGACCAGGATTTCATGGATACGATCGAATCCGCAGGAGGAGCCTATCCGGACGCAGCCGGCGGAGATGACGATGAATATCTGGAGCAGGCGATCGCTTTTGTCGTCGATAAGCAGAAAGCATCCATCAGTATGCTGCAGAGGGTCTTCCGCATCGGCTTTAACCGTGCGGCCAGATTGATCGACAGTATGGCTGAGCGGGGGATCGTCGGACCGGATGAAGGCAGTAAAGCGCGCAAAGTGCTGATGACGAAGGAACAGTACGAAGCGCTGGGCAGTTCAGAACAGAACGGTTATTAAGGAGGAACATATGGAAACAAAACTGATCGATGGGAAACAGATCGCCAGAGACGTCCGCGCCGAGCTTAAGGAAAAGGTCAAAAAAGCCGTTTCTGCAGGCATGAAAGCGCCTAAGCTCGTAGTAATTCTTGTCGGAGAGGATCCAGCGTCCAAGATCTATGTTAACAATAAAGAGAAAGCATGCGGATGGGTTTCCATGAAATCCGAAACACTGCGTATGCCGGCTGAGACGTCCGAAGAGGAGGTCCTTGCAAAGATCAGCGAGCTGAACGCGGATCCGGAAGTCAACGGGATCCTTGTACAGCTGCCTCTTCCGAAGGGCCTGGATGAGCAGAAGATCCTGCTCGCGATCGATCCGGCCAAAGACGTGGACGGATTTCATCCGATGAATGTCGGCAAATCCGCCGTCGGAGACGCTTCTGCGCTTGTAAGCTGCACGCCGCTCGGAATTATGGAGTTGCTGCACCGTTCCGGCATTCAGGTATCCGGTAAGCGCTGTGTCGTTGCCGGACGATCCAATATCGTCGGCAAACCGATGGCAAGACTTCTGCTTGCGGATAACGGGACGGTAACGGTCTGCCATTCCCGCACGCAGGATATGGATCAGATCCTGAAAGAAGCCGATATTTTCGTCGCAGCGGTCGGTAAGCCGAAGATGTTCCGCGGGGAGCAGCTTAAGGACGGTGCGGTCGTGATCGACGTCGGGATCCATCATCTTGATGACGGGATCTGCGGAGACGTCGATACGGAGAGCTGCATGGGCAAGGTTTCCTATATCACGCCTGTACCGGGCGGTGTAGGACCCATGACGATCGCGATGCTTCTTTCCAATACCTGGCAGGCATACTGTACACAGAACAATTACAAGGCGGACTGATTTGAAAAGAATAGCTTTTGTATCGCTCGGATGCGACAAAAACACTGTCGATACCGAGATCATGCTGCGGATCCTGGCGGAACGCGGCTACGGGATTACGGAAGACGAGACAGAGGCTGACGCGATCTTTGTCAATACCTGCGGCTTTATTCTGGACGCCAAGGAAGAGAGCATCCGTACGATCATCGAGAAAGGTATGCTGAAGGAGTCGGGACGGCTGAAAGCATTGATCGTGACAGGATGCCTCGCGCAGCGTTACAGCAAAGAGATCCGCGAGCAGCTGCCGGAGGTCGATGCCGTCATCGGGACCGGAAGCTATGAGAGTATCGCGGATGTCTGCGACAGACTCCTGGGAGGACCGGAAGAGGCGAATAGACCTGAAGATCTGCCGGATTGTCTGATGATGCTTGATGATCCGGACAAACGGGATCTCGGATACAGGAAGCGGATCCTGACAACGCCGGGTTTCTACGGCTATCTGAAGATCGCGGAGGGCTGCAGCAACAACTGTACCTACTGTGCGATCCCCAGGCTCCGCGGACCGTATCACAGCCGCAGGATGGAAGATATTCTGCAGGAAGCGCGTGACATGGCTGAGCTCGGAGTGCGCGAGATCAATATCGTCGCGCAGGATATCACCAAATACGGGCTTGATCTGTACGGACGGCATGCGCTGCCCGAACTGCTCGGTCAGATCGCCGGGATCCCGGAGGTCCACTGGATCCGGCTTCTGTACGCGTATCCAGAGGATATTACGCCGGAGCTTATTTCCCTAATGAAGGATGAGCCTAAGATCGTACGGTATCTGGACATTCCGATACAGCATTGTTCGGACCGGATCCTCAGACGGATGGCGAGACATCATACGAAGCAGAAACTGCTGCAGGTGATCTCGGATCTGCGCGGCGCCATGCCGGATATCACGATCCGGACAACGCTGATCACCGGTTTCCCGGGAGAAACGGAGCAGGAATTCGAGGAGATGAGGGATTTCATCCAGGAGACCCGCTTCGACAGACTCGGTGTATTCCGCTATTCGCGCGAGGAAGATACACCGGCAGCCAAGATGCCGGATCAGATCCCCGCAAGGGAGAAGAAGCGCAGAGAGAAGATCCTGATGACATTGCAGCAGAAGATCAGCCGTGAGATCACAGCAAGTCTCGTCGGCAGAGAGATGGAAGTTTTCATCGAGGGCGAGATGCCGGATGAGATGAAAGACGACGGAACCAGGGTCTATGTCGGGCGTACCTACAGAGACGCGCCGGATATCGACGGATATTTCTTCCTGGAGACAAAAAGATCACTTGTGTCTGGAGATTATGTGCAGGCACTTGTTACAGGCGCTACAGACTACGATTTAACGGGAGTTGAGAAAGATGTGGAATCTACCGAATAAACTGACCGTGCTCAGGATCGCGCTCGTTCCGGTATATGTTGCGGTTTTCTGCTTGGTGCCGGGAATCGCGGGACGGATCATCGCGCTTGCGATCTTTGCAGCGGCGTCCTATACGGACCATCTGGACGGCAAGATCGCCAGAGAGCGTAATCTGATCACGAATTTCGGCAAATTCATGGATCCTCTGGCCGATAAAATGCTCGTAATCTCCGCGATGATCTGTTTTGTGGAGAACGGACAGATGGCAGGCTGGATCCTGATCATTTTCGTTACAAGAGAATTCATTATCAGCGGATTCCGTCTGGTCGCGGCAT
The DNA here is from genome assembly GCA_017441925.1 of Bacillota bacterium. Lineage (GTDB taxonomy): Bacteria > Bacillota > Clostridia > Lachnospirales > Bianqueaceae > RUG12817. Next base: position 532,832 of record JAFRUE010000007.1, on the reverse strand, counting down.
CACAGGGCATCGTGATCGCGGCCGGGATCTGGGGCAAGCTTAAGACGGTCTTTCAGATGATCATGGTCATGCTGATGATCCTGCATCTGGATTTTGCCTGGTATCATATACTGGAGCAGATCGCGCTGTGGTGTTCCGTACTGCTGACGATCATTTCGATGGTGGATTATATCTATAAGAACCGTCAGGTGCTGACGGAGAAAGAGGTGCCGCATGCGTGAGTACAAGGCGGAGATCCTTTCTATCGGAACGGAGATCCTGCTTGGCAATATCGTCAACACCAATGCGCAGTATCTGTCCAGAGAATTGGCTTCGGAGGGCATTCTGGTCTATCATCAGTCCGTCGTCGGAGACAATCCCGGACGTCTTGAAGAAGCGCTTGAGGAGGGCTTTGCCCGGGCGGATCTCGTGATCTCGACCGGAGGACTGGGACCGACAACGGATGACCTGTCCAAGGAAACGGCAGCCCGCTTTTTCGGAAGGAAAATGGTCCGTGACGAGAAAGCGCTTGCCAACATCCTGGAACGCATGACACATATGAAGCGCGAGATCACGCCGAATAACTACAAGCAGGCGGATCTGCCGGAAGGCTGCATCCCGCTGTATAACCATAACGGAACGGCTCCGGGATTTATTCTGACGGATGAGGATACCGGCAAGACACTGATCATGCTGCCGGGACCTCCGGCAGAGATGACGCTGATGTACGAAGAGAGCGTCAGACCTTATCTGAAGAGCCTTTCCGATGAAATGCTGGTCTCCCGGACGCTGCATCTGTGCGGTATGGGAGAGTCCGGTGTTGAGCACCGTCTCCGTAAGCGCATGGATGAGCTCCAGAATCCGACTCTTGCGCCTTACGCGAAGACCGGTATCGTAGATCTGCGGATCACGGCCAAGGCGCACAGTGAAGAGGAAGCGGAAGAGTTGATCCGTCCTGTTGAGCAGGAGATCCGGGAACAGTTCGGAGATATCGTATTCGGGACGGACGACGATACGCTCGAGAGTGTGCTTGCGTCGCTGCTGAAAGAGCACAGCCTGAAGGTCGCTTTTGCCGAATCCTGTACGGCCGGGCTATTGGCGGGCAGATTCGTCAACGCGCCGGGAGCAAGCCGTGTATTCGAGCAGGGTTTCGTCACGTATTCGAATGAAGCAAAGCATCTGATGATCGGAGTTTCCGAGGAAACGCTTGCGGAATACGGAGCGGTCAGTCCGCAGACGGCCGCCGAGATGGCTGAAGGAGCCGCCAGAACAGCGAATACGCAGACCGCGGTTTCCGTAACCGGAATCGCCGGACCGGGAGGAGCGGTGCCCGCGCACGACGGGAAGCCGGAGAAACCTGTCGGACTTGTATATATCGGTTATTACGTAAACGGTCAGGTCGATACGGAAGAATACCGTTTCCACGGGACAAGGGCTTCCAACAGGGACAATTCCGTTGTTCGCGCGCTGAACGGACTGCGCATGCGGATCCTGCAGCAGTATAAATAATTTTGAAAAAGTTTCATGAAAAACCTGCCAAATCGGTTTTTCGTTACATAATAAGGGTATAAAGCAGGAAACTAATTCCGGAGGAGGGTACAGCATGGCAGAGAAGAACGAAAAGTTAAAGGCATTGGACGAGGCGGTCGCCAAGATCCAGAAGGATTACGGCAAGGGTGCGATCATGAAGCTGGGCGATTCCATGAATGACCGCTCGATCGATACGATTCCGACAGGTTCGCTGAGCCTTGATCTCGCGTTGGGCGTAGGCGGTATTCCGCGCGGTAGGATCATCGAGATCTACGGACCTGAGTCAAGCGGTAAGACCACAGTCGCGCTGCATATGATCGCGGAGGCGCAGAAGAGAGGCGGAGTCGCTGGATTCATTGACGCGGAGCACGCGCTGGATCCGGTCTACGCGGAGAATCTCGGCGTGGATATCGACGAACTGTATATTTCCCAGCCTGACAACGGCGAGCAGGCTCTTGAGATCGCGGATACGATGGTACGTTCCGGAGCCGTCGACATCATTGTCGTGGACTCTGTGGCGGCGCTGGTCCCCAAGGCGGAGATCGAGGGAGAGATGGGCGAGAGCCACGTCGGCCTGCACGCGAGACTGATGAGCCAGGCGCTCCGTAAACTGACAGGCAGCATTTCCAAGTCCGGCTGTGTCGTCGTTTTCATCAACCAGCTCCGTGAGAAGGTCGGCGTTATGTTCGGCAATCCGGAGGTCACGACCGGCGGCCGCGCGCTTAAATTCTACGCTTCCATCCGTCTGGATGTGCGCAGGACCGAGAGCCTTAAGTCCACAGCCGGATACGTCGGCAACCATGTCCGCGTACGTGTCGTGAAGAATAAGGTAGCGCCTCCGTTTAAGGAAGCGGAATTCGACATCATGTACGGCAAGGGCATTTCCAGGAGCGGTGATCTGATCGATCTCGCGCTTAAGGAAGGCATTGTCAAGAAGAGCGGCGCGTGGTTCTATTACGGAGACGAGTTCCGCCTGGGACAGGGCCGCGACAATGCCAAGACTTATCTGGAGCAGAATCCGGCCATGATGACGGAGATCGAGAACAAGATCCGTGAGAAATACGGCCTTGATCTGATTCCTGCAGAGGAGATCCCGGAGGATGCCGATGAGGCGGCTGCGGATCTTTCCGGCGAGAACTGAGACAGATGAGAGGCAGGACAGGAAGGACCGGCAGGAAGAAACCGGATCTTTCCGCCATGAGTGAAGAAGAACAGAAAGATTATTTTCAGAACAGGATGCTGAACCTCCTCAGCCGCCGCAAGACGGAGGAGGAGGTCCGGCAGTATCTGAAGAAGCTGCAGTGTCCGGAAGAGATCACAGACAGACTGATCACGATGGCGGAGGATTATCGTTTTATCGATGATGAGGCCTACGCGCGTGATTATATAGAGGACAGCAGGACACTGAAGAACCGCAGCCGCAAGGAAGTGCGGTATGAACTGATGCACAAGGGGATATCCGCCGATATACTGGATGCCGCTTTCGGGGAGGCGGAGCTGTCCGACGAGGATACGGCGGCAAGGATCATTCAGAAAAGGCTTAAAGACCCTGAGGATCCCGCGGAGAGGGCTAAGCTCGCTTCATATCTTGTGCGCAGAGGTTTCTCCTATGAGCTGGTGTCCAGGCTCCTGAAGGAAGAATACAGTTAATGAAAACAGGATGGTAGAATAAGATGGTATTTTCAAGTCTTCTATTTCTCTTCGCATTTTTCGCTCCGCAGATCCTGATCTATTTCTGCGTTAAGCCTAAATACCGGAATGCCGTACTGCTTGTCTTCTCGATGATCTTCTATGCGTGGAGCGGCGTCAAATATCTCGTACTGATGATGTTTCTCGTCGGGATCTCATGGTTCTGCGCCGAAGGCATCTATTTTGAGAAGAAAAAGGGCAAATCCGGCAAGGGATGGATGATCGCGGACTGTATTCTGATGCTGGGCGTACTCGGTATCTTCAAGTATACCGGTTTCTTCCTGCAGAATCTGCAGTGGATCACGGGATTCCCCAAGGAGATCCCCGAGATCATCCTGCCGCTTGGCATTTCTTTCTATACGTTCCAGCTGATCTCCTATGTCGTCGACGTCTACCGCGGCGATGCAGAGGTGCAGAAAAGCTACTGGAAGCTGCTGCTTTACGCAGGACTGTTCCATCAGTGCGTCGCGGGTCCTATCATCCGCTATCAGACTGTAGCCAATGAGATCGAGAAGAGAACGATCACCAATAAGGATCTTGCGGAGGGTATCCGCCGGTTCTCCATCGGACTTGCGAAGAAGGCGATCCTTGCGAACGGCTGCGCGGAAGCTGCCAAAGCGCTGCTTCCGGAAACGGTCCAGGCAATGGCCGGCGTATCCACCGGCGGCCTGTGGGTCGGCATGCTGTTCTATATGCTGCAGATCTATCTGGATTTCTCAGCATATTCCGATATGGCGATCGGTATGGGAAGAATGGTCGGATTCCATTATCTGGAGAATTTCAATTATCCGTATATCGCGAATTCCGTACAGGATTTCTGGAGACGCTGGCATATCTCCCTGAGTACGTTCTTCCGTGATTATGTTTATATCCCGCTTGGGGGAAGCCGTGTCAGCAAGAAGCTGTGGGTCCGCAACATGTTTGCCGTATGGTTCCTGACGGGACTCTGGCACGGCGCAAGCTGGAACTATATCTTCTGGGGATTGTATTTCCTGGTGTTTCTGCTGATCGAGAGATTTACCCGTGAGAAGAAGATTCCTGCTGTGATCCGTCACCTTTCGACACTTCTGATCGTGTATTTCGGATGGGTCCTGTTCAAATTTGAAGATCTCAGCCTGCTCGGATCCGTCATCAAAGGAATGTTCGGAATCGGCATCACCGCACGCGGAGTCAACGTTATGACGACGGTCGTCAACTATCTGTTCTTCCTGATCGCGGCCTGTATCGCATGTACACCGCTCTTAAAGAATCTCCGTGCAAAGATCGGCAAGAATGCTGCTGTCAGCGGCAGTCTGGCATGGAGGATCGCCGAGATCGCCGTACCGTCCGTATTGCTGTTGCTTTCGGTCTGCGCGCTTGTCGGGAACAGCTATAACCCGTTCCTGTATTTCCAGTTCTAAGGAGGAGAAGCCATGGATAAGAAACAGACAAAGCCAAAGAACGCTTATACTGGGACAATTCTCCTGTTTGTCGGCATTCTGATGGCCGGGATGATCCTCGGTATGATCCTTCCTGCGCGTCCGACGATCTCGGAGCGTGAGAAGAGAAAACTTGCCGAATTCCCGGAGTTTTCATTTGAGACTCTGCTGAATGGCGAGTATTTTAAGGATATTTCTTCCTGGTATGCGGATACATATCCGCTGCGGGAGATGTGGCTCACGGCGAATCGCGAGATGAAGAGTCTGTACGGAGTGCAGACGACGCAGATCCATATCGATAATGAGAAGAAGGCCGACGTGATTCCGGTGATCCCGAAACAGGATTCGTCACGCAGTGCTGAAGGCTCTAAGGAGGATGCTTCCAAGGCTGAATCATCCGCGGCTGAAACTTCTGCAGCGGACACTTCCCGTGAAGAGAGAACACCGGCAGGACAAAATTCTCAGGAGTCTTCAAAGAACGAGAGTTCCAGACAGGAATCATCCAAAGCAGATTCTTCTGCGGCAAAACCGGAGATCCCGGACGCGCCGAGAGAAATGGCTGCGGATATCGAAGCCCAGATCCAGTCCAGCCTGTATGTTGACGGGAACGCGGCGTATTCGATCTATTACTTCACACAGTCGCTTGCGGACGCTTATATCGGTATGGTCAACGATACCGCCAGGAGACTGGAAGGAACGGCGAATTTCTATAATATCATCGTTCCGGACAGTACCTGGGTCGTGCTTGACGACAGCAAGACCGAGGGCCTCGGCGGCAGCAATGAAGTCCAGGCGATCCAGTATTACAATGGAATGCTTGAGGAGCCGGCACATTTTATCGAGACGATCGAGACGCTGCGCAGCCACAAAGGCGATTATATGTATTACAGGACGGATCATCACTGGACTTCGCTCGGAGCTTATTATGTCTACTGCAATTACGCAAGAGCAAAGGGCTGGACGCCGCACGCGCTGACGGATTTCACCCGGATGGATTTCGGCAGGTTCCTTGGGACCTATTATGACAATATTGAAGCGGACGCGATGTATCAGGATCCGGACAATGTCGTAGCCTACATTCCGATGGGCACCAACGATATCCGGTTCTTTGCGGAAGAGGACAACACCTGGTGGGACTGGAAGGTCATCCAGGACGTTACAGATTGGGCTGCCTACGGCAAGTACAACACGTTCATCGGCGGCGACAATCCGTTCTCGATCATCGAGAATCCCGATATTACGGACGGTTCGACCTGCCTGTTGATCAAGGAATCCTACGGAAACGCGTTCGCGCCGTTCCTGGTCGATCACTATCAGACCACGTACATCATCGATTACCGGTACTATGATCAGAACATCTACGACTTTATCGTGGAGAACGGTATTCAGGACGTGATTCTGATGAACAATATCGCGATCGCAGGCAGCGAATACGTTGTGAATCGGCTGACGAGCCTGTTTTCGTGAGATATTCTGAATTTATATTTAAGCGGGGCGATGTTTTTCTTGACATCGCCCTGTTTTTGTATTAGAATACTCCTGTTAGGCTGTACTATGATAATTAAATAAGGAGGTGTAGTTTGTCTTGGATCCTATTATAGTTGTGATATGTATTATCGCCGCTGCGATCCTGACCGGCCTCATCGCCTTTTTTATGGGTGTTAAATACCGTAAGAAAGTAGGAGAGGCACAGATCGGTTCCGCTGAGACCAAGGCCCGTGAGATCTTGGACGAGGCGCTTAAGAACGCAGAGGCGAAGAAAAGAGAAGTTCTTCTGGAAGCCAAAGAACAGGCTTTATCAGTTAAAAATGATATGGAACGCGAGGTTCGCGACCGCCGTGCGGAAGTACAGCGTCAGGAGCACCGTGTAAGCCAGAAGGAAGAGGCTCTTGACCGTAAGACAGAAAGTGTTGATAAGAAGGACGCGCAGCTGACACGCAAGCTGGAAGAAGTCGAGAAGAAAAATATAGAACTCGCGAAGTTCCAGGAACAGCAGCAGCAGGAGCTCGAGAGAGTTTCCGGAATGTCCGCGGAGCAGGCTAAAGTCGTATTGCTGGAGTCTGTCCGGGAGGATGTTAAGCATGACATGGCTGTCATGATTAAAGAAGAAGAAGCCAGAATGAAGGACGAGGCCGGCAAGAAGGCCAAGGAGATTCTTACTACTGCTATACAGCGCTGCGCAGCTGATCATGTGGCTGAGTCCACGGTATCAGTCGTAACGCTTCCAAGTGAGGAAATGAAAGGCCGCATCATTGGCCGCGAGGGCCGGAATATCCGGGCTCTTGAGCAGGCCACTGGCGTTGACCTGGTAATAGATGATACACCGGAAGCCGTGATCCTTTCTTCCTTTGATCCGATCCGGAGAGAGATCGCAAGAATCGCACTTGAGAAACTGATCGTAGACGGCAGAATCCATCCCGCCCGTATTGAAGAAATGGTCGTTAAAGCCAAGAAGGAAGTCGACAATACAATACGGGAAGAAGGAGAAAACGCCGCTTTCGAAACAAATGTGTACGGACTTCATGCCGAGCTGATCAAGCTCCTCGGCAGACTGAGATACCGTACAAGCTACGGACAGAATGTTCTGAAGCATTCTGTTGAAGTAGCACAGTTGTCCGGTCTGATCGCCGGAGAGCTCGGACTCGACGTACGTATGGCTAAGCGTGCCGGACTCCTGCATGATATCGGTAAGTCGGTCGACCAGGAGATGGAAGGTTCGCACGTATCGATCGGAGCGGCGCTGCTGCGTAAGTACAAAGAGTCTCATATCGTCGTGAATGCCTGTGAGTCACATCACGGTGACGTAGAACCCGAATCTCTGATCGCCGTTATCGTACAGGTCGCCGACACGATCTCGGCAGCCCGTCCGGGAGCGCGCAGAGAGACGCTGGAGAGCTATATCACCCGTATGGAGAAACTCGAATCGATCGCCAATGACTTCAAGGGCGTTGAGAAGACATTCGCGATCCAGGCGGGCCGTGAGCTTCGTCTGATGGTCATTCCGGGACAGGTCAGCGATGAAGATATGACGGTTCTGGCAAGGGATGTTGCAAAGCGCATTGAGAATGAGCTTGAGTATCCCGGACAGATCAAGGTCAATCTGATCCGTGAGACAAGAGTTACGGAATACGCGAAGTAAAAGCCATTCAAACATAAAAGCCACGGATGTATGCCCTTTGCAAGGGTAGTATAGCCGTGGCTTTTTCTAAGAGATCCGCCCTCCCGGCGGATCTGTAAATTCTGGAAAGAAAGCAGGAAGTGTATGAAAGTTAAAAAGCATGAACTCGTTTTTGACGGCAGGATCCTTCACGTTTACAGAGATGAAGTGCTGCTCGACAACGGGATTCTCGCGGAACGTGAAGTCGTAAAACATTCAGGAGCCGCAGCTGTCGTCCCGATCACGGAGAACGGTGAGGTTATTCTGGTCAAGCAGTACCGGTATGCGATCGGCAAGGAAACGCTTGAGATCCCCGCGGGCTTACTGGAGCCCGGAGAGGAGATGGCGCAGTGCGCCGCGCGTGAGACAGAAGAAGAGACAGGATTCAAGCCGATGGAGCTCACCCACCTGTTCGATTATTATGCATCACCCGGTTACTGTACGGAGTGTGTAGGCGTTTATGCCGCAAGACATCTGGTCCCGACCAGACAGCATCTGGACGCCGACGAGAGCGTGGACGTTATTATCCTGCCGCTTGACGAAGCCGCTGAGATGGTCCGCAGAGGCGAGATCCAGGACGGTAAAACGATTGCGGCCCTGATGAGCATCTGGTCTCAGAATCTGATCTGATATGGCAGAACATCTTGTACAGGTCCCGGCGGATACGATCAGCAATATTTTTGGCAATATCGATGAGAATATCCATGCGCTGGAGAAAAATTTCAACGTTATTATCGATAACCGGAGCGACGGACTGCTTGTCACGGGAGATCCGGACCAGGCTGAGAAGGCCTCCAATGTGCTGCGCAAGCTTGCGCAGGTAGCCATAACCGGCGAGACGATCACGCTGCAGCACGTCAATTATCTGTCCAGTCTGTCCGTGGATGAGGCGAAAGAAGATGTACGCGATCTCCTGTCGGATGTGGTCTGTTTTACCAAGCAGGGGAAGCCTGTCCGTCCCAAGACACTGGGGCAGAAGCGCTATGTCGATCTGATCCGCAACAATACGCTGACGATCGGAGCAGGTCCTGCCGGTACCGGCAAAACATATCTCGCGATGGCCATGGCCGTACAGGCTTTTAAGAAGGGCGATGTGGACCGTATTATTCTGACCCGTCCCGCTATCGAGGCCGGAGAGAAGCTTGGTTTCCTGCCAGGCGATCTGCAGAGTAAGATCGATCCTTATTTGCGTCCTCTGTATGACGCTTTATACGAAATGATGGGCCCTGATGCTGTCAGCCGCAATCTGGAGAGAGGAGTCATCGAAGTGGCGCCGCTTGCCTATATGCGCGGACGTACGCTGGACCACTCTTTTATCGTGCTTGATGAAGCGCAGAATACAACGCAGGCGCAGATGAAAATGTTCCTGACCCGTATCGGCTTCTATTCCAAGGTCGTCATTACAGGCGATCTGACGCAGATCGACCTGCCTGAAGGCCAGAAATCCGGTCTGCGGCAGGCGGTCGCGATCCTCAAGGATATCGAGGACATCGGGATCTGCCGTTTTACCAGGCAGGACGTTGTCCGTCATCCTCTTGTACAGAGGATCGTGGAAGCTTATGAAAGATCCGAGCATCCCGAGCCGGCGCACGGTCCATGGGACCGCAAGGAAGGAGGCGTCCGTAAATGAACGGGGATTGTCTTGTTCTGATCGAGTGGGATATTGAAGGAATTCCGGACACAGAGGTCTGGGAGGAGCTTTTCCGTAAGACAACAGAGGCTGTTCTGGCAGAGGAAGGTGTCGAAAGCCCGGCCGAGGTCGAGATCAATATAGTCGATGACGATACGATCCGGGAAATGAATGCGTCCTACCGCGATCTGGACAGCGCGACAGACGTGCTTTCTTTCCCGCTGCTGAATATGGCTCCGGGAGAAGCAAAACAGGCTCTCGGTGATGCTGAACCGGATCCGGAGACGGGCAGAGTGCTCCTCGGCAATATCGTGATCTCCTGGACCCACGCACAGGCACAGGCTGCGGAATACGGCCACAGTCTGCAGCGCGAAGCGGCTTTCCTCACTGCGCACAGTATGCTGCATCTTCTGGGTTATGATCATGAGACAGAAGAGCAGGAAGCAGAGATGTTCTCTAAACAGGAAAAGATCCTCACGGACACCCTCGGGATCACCCGGGATCCGGAGGACGGAAAGCAGGCCGGAAGATGAAAGAAGGCAAATCGACTGAACTTGTCCGGAAGGGTACATTTCTACTTGTTATTTCTGTCGTTATCAAACTGATCGGCCTTCTGTACAGAATTCCGCTGACGAACATGCTGGGCAACCAGGGCAACGGAATCTACGGACTGCCTTTTCAGATCTATAGTTTTATCATTACACTGGCGACGATGGGCGTATCGACGGCCATCAGCCGCATGGTCTCAGAGAGAATGGCGCGCGGGGAGAAAGCCAACGCCAGACTTGTTTTCCGGATCGGCATCATCTATGCTGCCGTGATCGGTATTCTGGTACACGTCGTGCTGTTCTTCGGCGCGGATTTTATCGCGGGGACGATCTTTAACGATATTTCCGCTGCGCCGGCGATCCGGGTGCTGGCTCCGGTTACGATGATGGTCCTTTTCTCCAGTATCATACGGGGGACATATCAGGCGGTCGGAGACGTCAGGCCCAGCGCTTACGCGGATCTGCTGGACCAGATCTTCCACGCGGGACTGAGCATCCTGTTCGTTTATCTGACGGTCAGCGCGGTCTCCGATATCAATATAGAGGTCGGAGGGCGGTTCCCGGTCTTGGAGCAGGCTTCTCAGGATGCTGCGAACGGTACGAAATACGGCGCGCTGTCAGGACTGCTGTTCCTGCTCGGCATCTTTTTCTTCTACAGGAGGAAGTCCGGTATCTTCAATGCCCCGATGCAGGAGGCGACGGAATCCTGGAAGAGTGTCCTCAAGATCTTTGTTCTGACGGTGTTCCCGATCATGTTCGCGGCGACCGTTTCCAATCTGCGTGAGATCATCGATACGGCGCTTTTCAACGCGTTGATGCCGATGAAAGGCTATACGGCGGATGTGATCCAGACGCAGAGGGGGCTTGTAAGCGGTAAATTTGTCGTTCTTACGAACATGCCGATCGCAGCGCTCGGAACGCTCGGAATCATGCTGGTTCCGGGAATCGCGGCGGCGATCACGAAGCAGGATCATGACAGTATCCAGGTCCATATCGAGACGCTGATGAAAATGGTCTTCATGGTCAGCATTCCGGCGGCGATCGGCGAATCCGTCCTCGGAGTCCCGATCATCAACTGGCTGTTCTCCAGTCAGCCGGGTGGAGGAGAGTTGCTGCGCGTCGGTTCATTCATCATCGTATTCTATTCGGTGTCGCAGAACGCGGCCGCGATCCTGCAGGGACTCGGCAAGCTGAAAATCTGCGTGCGCAACGCTTTCTACGGACTATGTGTAAGTACGCCGATCCTGATCCTCTGCGTGATGGTCTTTGACATCAAAGCATACGCACTGATCGTAAGCCTGCTGACTTTCTCGTTCACGATGGCGTTCTTTAATATCAGAAGCGTGATCAAGTATTCGGGCTGCCGGATCAATATGGTGAAGATGTTCACCGCGCCGTTGGTCTGCTCGCTGATCATGGGCGGAGTCGCGTATCTCTCTTATGCAGGCCTGTACGCGCTTCTGCATTCCAATACGATCGCGATCCTGACGTCGATCGTTCTGGCCATCGGCGTGTATTTCATCCTGCTCCTGAACTCCAGTTTCTATACAAGAGAGCAGATCCTGGAACTGCCTTACGGCAGAATCTTCATGAAATTCCGGTTCAAAGACTGATCATAAAAAGATATCCGGACCGTCAGATCCGGATATCAGATTCAGCCGTTACATTCAATTGTAATCGATTCAGGCGTTCGATTCGGAAGCGTCCGTCTCCTCAAGCTCCGCGCTCAGGGTCTCCCAGTCCGCGTAGAGAGCATCGAGGCGATCGGAGGCTTCTTTTTTCTGTATGTCAAGCTTGTGATATGCCTCGTAATCCGAATAGAACTCCGGGAGCTGCATTTTTTCTTCGATCTCTGCGATGGAAGCTTCCAGATCCGTAATATCCTTCTCCATCATGCGCAGTCTGGTGCGCTGCCGACGGAGATCCGCCTGGGAACGGCGCCGCTCGGTGTATTCGATCTTCTCGCGGGAGATAGGAGTAATACTCTCGGGTACAGCAGCGGCAGCGGCTTCCTGACGGGCGATCTGCTCGATATAATCATCATAATTACCGGTGTAGGTACGGATACCTTCAGGTGTCAGTACAAGGATCCGGTGAGCGACCTGGTTGATGAAGTAGCGGTCATGGGAGATGAAGAGAAGTGTCCCTTCATAGGAATTCAGATTCTGCTCCAGTACCTCACGGGACAGGATATCCAGATGGTTGGTCGGCTCATCGAGCAGCAGGAAATTGCTGTCGCTCAGCATGATCTTGCAGAGCGAAACACGGGCTTTCTCGCCGCCGGAGAGATCGCCGATCCGTTTAAACACGTCGTCCCCGCGGAACAGGAAGGCTGCGAGAATGTTGCGGACCTCCGGGACCGTCAGATTGGGATACGCGTCATAGATCTCTTCCAGAACCGATTTATCGGGAGACAGATTCTGCTGCTCCTGATCATAGTAGCCGGGCGTGACTTTCACACCGTTGACAAGATGGCCGGAATCAGCTTGCTCCTGGCCCATGATCATCTTGAAAAGAGTGGATTTACCGGCACCGTTCGCACCGAGAAGCGCGATCTTCTCACCGCGCTTGATGATGAATTCCGCGTGAGAGAAGAGCGTGCGTCCGTCAAAAGCCTTGGACACGTCATGCGCGATCAGTACGTCATTGCCGCTCAGCACACGCGGCTTGAAGTGGAATTTCATCGCGTCGTCATAAGTGATCGGCTTTTCGACAAGCTCCATTTTGTCCAGGATCTTCTCACGGCTCTGGGCGCGTTTGATGAATTTCTCCTGGGCGAAAGAACGGAGCCTGGCGATGATCTCTTCCTGCCGGCGGATCTCTTCCTGCTGCGCCTCATAGACTCGCATTGCAGCTTCGATACGCTTCTTTTTCTCCGTCACATAGAATGTATAACTGCCGGAATAATCGGACGTCATGCCGCGCTCCAGTTCGATCGTACGAGTACAGAGCTTATCGAGAAAATAACGGTCATGCGAGATGATCAGCGCCGCGCCGGGGAAATCCTGCAGATATTTCTCAAGCCACTGGATCGCGGCGATATCCAGATGGTTCGTAGGTTCGTCAAGCAGCAGCAGATCAGGCTTCTGCAGCAGAAGCTTACTGAGAGCGATACGGGACCGCTGACCACCGGAAAGATTCGTGATCGGCATATGGTATTCCTCTTCGGCAAAACCAAGGCCTTTGAGGACACCGCGTACGCGGCTGCGGTAGGCGTAACCGTCTTCCATCTCATAGGCTGCCTGAAGGCGGGAATACTGTTCCATCAGCTCGTGTGAAGGCGATTCCTTCATCTGCTGTTCAAGATCGCGCATACGCTGTTCCATACGGGAAAGGTGTGCAAAGACCTTGAGAAGCTCATCCTCGACCTGCTCGGAAGAATCCATCTCGACATGCTGCGGCAGATAACCGATCCGGAGATCCTTTTGCACAAAAAGACTGCCGTCGTCAGGCTCGTAAGCCCCGCGAAGGATCTGGAAGATCGTGGTTTTGCCGGCACCGTTGATACCGACAAGGGCTGCCTTCTCCCGTGCTTCAAGGTGGAAGGTCACGTCCCTGAGGATCTCGGTTGTACCGAATGACTTGGTAATGTGCGCCGCAGACAGTATCATGTAGGATAAGACCTTTCGTGAAAGTACAGTATAACCGGAAAGATGATCCGGTATCTGCGACTCATATTATAACGCAAAAAAAGATCGGACGCAAGCCGGAAGAGCGTTTGGAATAATTGTACACTGGAAGTTGTAAATAAAAGTTTACATATTTGGTAAAGAAAACTACGACGATAAACAAACACGATAGATTGATATGCTTGGTGAATTCAGATAAACAGGCGTAAATAAGCGATATAGCGGCCGCAAAAAATCTCTTGTCTGCAAGAGGCGGCAGGATATGTGAACTTTTATCTGGAATACGATTCGGAATATGTGTTAACCTTACAAAAGTATGCATATATTATAAAATATTTAAAACAGAATTATACAAAATGCTTGACATAATTATACTACAATGCTAAAATATTTATGTTCGTTTCTCGGGTTTCCCGAAAGGAGCAATTCATAATTTGGAGGATGTATCAGCATGACCGGAACTGTTAAGTGGTTTGATTCTAAGAAGGGATTCGGATTTATCTCTGTAGAGGGCGGCGACGATGTATTCGTACATTTTTCCGCAATCCAGTCCGAAGGTTACAAGACTCTGGAAGAGAACCAGAAGGTTGAGTTCGAAGTAGAACAGGGACCAAAGGGACTTCAGGCTGCCAACGTAGTAAAGCTGTCTTAAGTCTTACTTATATCGGGATTACAACAGATCTAGAAATATAATGGTGTTTGACAACCATGGATATTTAAGCCTGCAGATGCAGGCTTTTTTTATGCTTTATACAAAACCCCGCATCCTGCGGATGCGGGGCCGTCGGTCATGTACAGTTTGTCAAAGCTGTGCGTGCAGATATCCCTCAGGGCTCAAAACGGATCATGTTCCAGGACAGCGGAGCAAGCAGGAATTCACTGTCATCGGATTTGACAGCGTGTGACTGCGGAGCGACAGTGTCAGGATGATCGAACGTGTTGACAGCGTTCTTATCGGGGCCTTCAATAGAAGTCCAGGAAACGGGACGCAGATTGCCGAATTCTGTGAGCTGCGGTGTAAAGAGAAGCGGTGTATCGACACTGCGGTTGACGGCGAAGACAGAGATCGTGCTGTCCGGGCAGGCAACAGCTGTGCAGTCGAGCATCGGAACGTCCGTGAAATTCGTGGAATCATATTTCGGACTTTCGGTGATGCCTTCAAGAACTGTCCCGCGTCCGTAAAGAGATGTATACAGATACGGATAGTAGATGGTCTGCTTAAGCACCCGGCCGCCTTCTTCTGTCATGATCGGCGCGATGACGTTGACGAGCTGCGCGAGACATGCGATCTTGACGCGGTCCGCATGGCGGAGCAGCGTGATCAGCATGGAACCGACCAGAACGGCGTCTTCGAGATTGTAGATGTCCTCAAGCTGATGCGGCGCGATGGTCCACGGTGCGAGCTTGCTGTCCTGTTCGTTGGAATGGTACCAGACGTTCCATTCGTCAAAGCTGATATTGATCGTCTTTTTGCTGTGCTTTTTGGCCTTTACGGCATCACAGATCGAGATAACGCCGCTGATAAAATCATCCATCGCGACTGTATTGGCCATGAAATCAGGCGTGTCTCCTGCAGCGTTGCCGTAATACTGATGCATGGACATATAGTCGACCAGGTTATATGTGTGATCCAGTACGGTCGATTCCCAGGTGCCGAAAGTCGGCATGTTCAGATTGGAAGAACCGCTTGCCACAAGTTCAATGGAGGGGTCAACCCATTTCATGACTTTGGCGGCCTCAACAGCGATCCGGCCGTATTCTTCCGGGGTCTTGTGTCCGGTCTGCCAGGGTCCGTCCATTTCGTTGCCGAGGCACCAGATCTTGATATTATGCGGATCCTTATGTCCGTGAGTTGCACGCAGATCGCTGTAATACGCGCCGCCGGGATGGTTGCAGTATTCGACAAGATTACGGGCATCGTCGATGCCGCGGGTACCGAGATTAACAGCCATCATGGGTTCTGTGCCGGCCTTGCGGCACCAGTCCATAAATTCATTCAGACCGAACTGGTTGGTCTCGATGGTGCGCCAGGCAAGCTCAGTGCGGCGGGGACGGTCCTCCTTGGGTCCGACAGAATCTTCCCAACGGAAAGCGGAGACGAAGTTGCCGCCCGGATAGCGGACGATCGGTACGTTAAGCTCCCGTATCAGCTGGATGACATCCTTGCGGAATCCGTTTTCATCTGCTGCGGGATGACCGGGCTCGTAGATACCGGTATATACAGCGCGTCCGAGATGTTCGATGAATGAACCGAAGATACGGGGATCGGTTTCGCCGACAGTATAATGACTGTTGAAGAACGCCGATGCTTTCTTATATTCCATCTGATTACCTCCATAATACAGGCGGTGCCTGCAGGATATGGCTCATTATATCATACGGACGCGGCAGACTGCAATCGTGATTTGCCGCAATAAAAGAATAGTATTGAAAAAAACGTCACATTATGCTATCATAAATTATCCTGACCGTGGAGGGATCGATATGAATTACAGCTTTTACAGATGCGCGGCGGCCGTTCCGGACGTGATTCCTGCGGACTGCGGCGCCAACGCCGAGGCGGTCTGCCGGATGATGCGGCAGGCATATGAGAAGAGAACGGCACTGCTTGTATTTCCCGAGCTGTGTCTGACAGGCTATACCTGCGGAGATCTATTTTTCCAGAGAACGCTGCAGGACGCGGCGCTTGAAGCGCTTCTTACAATAAGAGACGCTTCCGGAGAATGCCCGGGCATGCTTGTTTTCGTCGGCCTTCCTTTTCTTTGCCGCGGCAGAATGTATAATACGGCGGCAGCGGTACAGGACGGCAAGATCCTTGCACTGATCCCCAAGACGAGCCTGAACGATACAGGAGATATGGACGAAATGCGTTATTTCTCCGCGGGTCCGGATGAAGCGTTTCTCATTGATATAGACGGAGACGATGTGTGGTTCGGGACGGATATTCTGCTCGGCAGCACTGAGGATCCGACGTTTACGGTCGGGGCAGAGATCGGAACGGATCTCGCCGGGCTTGATTCACCGGCAGCTTATGCTGCGGCAGCCGGGGCGACCGTGATTGTTAATCTGTATGCGGGCAGTGAGTATGCCGGCGCTTCCGCAGAGCTTAACAGATGTGTGATCAGCCGCTCGGCGTCCCTGCACTGCGGCTATGTGCTTGCAGGCGCGGGATGCGGCGAATCATCGACGGATCTGGTCTATTCCGGCCACAGTCTGATCGCTGAAAGCGGCAAGGTCTTGGCGGAAAACGGACTTTTTGAGAACGGGATCATATATACGGAGATCGATACAGACAGAATGGTCAGAGAACGGACTGCGGATTCCCTGTGGTGTACGGCAGAGGATGAATGCATCGAGATCCCGTTTGAGATACAGGAGCAGGATCCGGTGCTGATCCGTACGATCGATCCGGAGCCATTTATTCCGAAAGACGAGCAGGAGATCACGACGCTTCTTGAGATCCAGGCGCGCAGCCTTGCCCGCAGACTTTCCCATACACACAGCAAAAGGGCTGTTATCGGTGTATCCGGCGGTTCGGATTCCACGCTTGCGATGCTGGTCGCGGCAAGATCTTCCGACATTCTCGGCTGGGAACGCTCGAGGATCCTCGCGGTCACGATGCCGTGTTTCGGAACGACAAAACGTACGCGTTCCAATGCAGAGATCCTCGCGGAGAGCCTCGGCGCAGAGCTGCGTACTGTTGATATCTCAGAGTCGGTCCGGGTGCATTTTGCGGCGATCGGTCATGACGAATCCGACCACAGTGTTGTGTTTGAGAATGCTCAGGCGAGAGAACGGACACAGGTCCTGATGGATATTGCGAACGGCTGCTCCGGATTGGTCGTCGGGACCGGCGACCTCTCTGAACTGGCGCTTGGATGGGCTACTTACAACGGCGATCATATGGCGATGTATTCTGTGAACGCATCTGTTCCGAAGACGCTGGTCCGCAGGATCATCCGGGCGGAAGCTGCGAAACATCCGGGGACGGATCTTGAGAAAACGCTGCTTGATATTCTGGATACTCCTGTTTCACCGGAGCTGCTCCCTCCGTCGGAAGGCGATCAGATCGCGCAGATCACGGAGGACCTGGTCGGTCCTTACGAGCTGCATGATTTCTTTATCTACTATTGCGTCAAATACGGCTTTACGCCGGATAAGATAGAATGGATGGCGGAGAGGGCTTTTTCAGGCCAGTATGATCCTGCGGTGATCCGCCATTATCTGGGATTCTTCTACAGAAGGTTTTTCTCACAGCAGTTCAAGCGTTCCTGCATGCCGGACGGGCCCAAAGTGACGGAGATCTCGCTTTCTCCGCGCGGAGCGTTCCGTATGCCGAGCGACGCTTCCGGTGCAGATTTTATGAGCCGGCTTGCCGGAGATCCGGAATAAGCCGGGAAGGAGGACTTTATGGCAGGTAAAAAACCACGCGGCAAGCGTATGAATATCCGCGTTTTGCTGACGATTCTGGGAGTGATTGCCGTACTTACAGCCGGCAGCGTAGGATATGCGCTGGTGACCGGTAAAATCGGGAATGATCCGTCCAAGAATTCTTCAGCTGAGGAATCAAAGAGTGCCGAGATCTCTGCAGCCGATACGTCGGAAGCAGACGCTTCGAAACAGGACAGCAAGGCGGCTGACAGTTCCAAGGCAGATTCATCTAAAGCAGATTCTTCCAAAGCGGATTCTTCTAAGGCTGATTCGTCCAAAGACGAATCGTCAAAACAGGACAGTTCCGTGAACGAATCTTCTGCGGAGGAATCTTCTAAAGAAGAGTCATCCGGAGCGGAGTCTTCAGAAGATGCCGAATCTTCTACAGAAGAATCGGCTCAGGAAGAGTCCAAAGAAGAGACTGCAGATAATTCTTCTAAAGGCGAGGATTCGCGCGAGGAAGAGTCACATGAGACAGTTGAGCCGTCCCATGAAGACTATGACTGTACATATCTTGTCCGTGTGAACCTGTCTACGAACGTAGTGACGGTTTACGCAGAAGACAGCAGCGGCAATCATACTGTACCGGTACGGGCAATGTTGTGTTCGCCGGGTCCTGATACTCCTACAGGCACGTATGAAATGAAGGGCAAGTGGGATATACTGGAAATGGTCGGCGATGTATGGGGACAGTACGTTTCCCAGATCATCGGCAATTATCTGTTCCATACCATTCCTTCTGATGAAGGGTATAGTATGAGTAATGTTAAAAGATCGGTCAATGTCAGTGAGTTCAGAAAACAGGGCACTTCCTGTTCTCATGGCTGTATCCGCCTGTATGCGGGTGATGCTTATTGGCTTTACTATAATACGGTAGGCAACTGGACATCCTATAATCCTACGATCATTGAACTCGGTTATTATGGATCCGGAGCGGATCCGTGGGGTACACCGGCCAAACTGGGCATTCCGGACTATTACGCAGAAAGCACCATGTGGGATCCGACAGATCCCAGTGACAGTAACCCCTGGAAATATCCGTCAATCGAGATCCCGGAGGATAAAAAGACTATTACGCTGAATGTCGGTGATTCCATTCCCGAAATCGGCGTCAAGGGTTATGACGGCTGCGGGTATGATATTTCAGGCAGCATTACGGTAAGCAGCAATGTCAATCCGTGGGCTCCCGGAGACTATACCATTACGTATTCACTGACCAATTATTATGGATATTCGACTTCTGATTCCATCTCTGTTACCGTTAAGAGCAATCCGGTGACAGGAGTTGAAGTCGATAGCGCTCTAAGTGTTGAAGCCGGGAGCACAAAGGATCTGACAGTCAGTGTTCTGCCGGAAAACGCGTCCAATCAGTATGTCATTTTTACTTCTCAGGACAGTAACATAGTTGCTGTTGATGAAAACGGGACCGTGACAGGAGTTGCTGCGGGAACGACAAAGATCATTGTTACCAGTGACGAGAACGCAGAGATCACCGCAGAATGCGAGGTTACCGTAACTCCGGCTCCGCAAGAGAGTTCGGTACCTGCGGAATCAGTATCTGAATCAGTTCCTGAGGAATCCAAACCTGAAGAATCTAAAGCAGACGAATCCAAAGCAGACGAATCCAAAGCAGACGAATCTAAAGCAGACGAATCCAAACAGGAAGAATCAACGGAGGAGTCAAAAGCGGAAGAGAGCAGTCAGACGGGAGATAACACTGATAGCGAGGGAAGTGTCGGGATCCTGAGCACTCCGGAACCGGATCAAGGTTCATCCGATACAGAAGGATCTTCTGAGGGAGGAGAGAATCCCGACGAAGGAACTTCTGAAGGCGGGGAAGGTCAGACAGAAGGAACTTCCGAATCCGGTGATTCAGACGGCAGTACCGAAGAATCCACAGAGCAGACCAGCGAAACAGAAAGCGGATCTTCTGAAGAAAGCAAGACAGCCGAAAGCCAGAACCCTTGATTTTCCCATGCTGACGCGGTTGGCGGACATTCGGAGGGATCAGCCGGACGGTTTTTGTAAAATATTACGAAATTGACTCTTTACAAACCGAAAAGATTCCTGTATAATAGGGTCAGTTTCTGCGGGATTATAGCTCAGTTGGTTAGAGTGCCACGTTGACATCGTGGAGGTCACTGGTTCGAGCCCAGCTAATCCCACGCATCCCAAAGGGCAACCTTTGGGAATTTTTTTTGGGAGGCTTACAATGGAAGCATACAAAGACGAAGTCCTTTCTTTTGAGACGAGAGCGCTGGATCTGCTCAACCGTATGACGCTTGAGGAAAAGTTAAGCCAGATGACGTTTGAATCCAAAGCGATCGAGAGACTTGGTGTGCCGGATTATAACTGGTGGAATGAGGCACTGCACGGTGTAGCCCGAGCGGGTGTGTCTACGATGTTCCCGCAGGCGATCGGTCTTGCGGCTCTTTTTGATGATAAACTGATGAAAAAGATCGCAGACGTCATCTCTACGGAGGGACGCGCTAAATACAGAGCATATCAGGAAGAAGGCGACCATTCGATCTATAAAGGGCTGACCTTCTGGTCCCCGAATGTCAATATTTTCCGAGATCCGCGCTGGGGACGGGGACAGGAGACGTACGGAGAGGATCCGTATCTGACCTCCCGTCTTGGGGTAGCTTTTGTCGAGGGCTTGCAGGGTGACGATCCCAAGTATCTGAAGACGGCTGCCTGTGCGAAGCATTTTGCGGTACACAGCGGTCCTGAAGCGGTCCGCCATGAATTCAACGCGGAGGCAACGCCCAAGGATATGGCAGAGACCTATCTGCCGGCCTTTGAGGCCTGTGTGAAAGAAGCCAAGGTCGAGGCCGTCATGGGTGCTTATAACCGTACGAACGGCGAACCCTGCTGCGGCAGCCAGGAGCTTCTCGTTAAGATCCTGCGCGGCAAGTGGGGCTTTGACGGACATGTCGTATCCGACTGCTGGGCGATCAATGACTTTCATGCGCATCATCACGTGACGGATACTGCACCGGAATCCGCTGCCATGGCTCTTAAGGCCGGCTGCGACGTCAACTGCGGCATTACGTATATCTATCTGAAACAGGCTCTGGAAGAGGGCCTGATCACGGAAGAAGATGTCGACCGGAGCCTGCTGCGTCTGCTGATCACGCGTATGAAGCTCGGTATGTTCGACGATCAGGAGAACGTACCGTATGCACAGATTCCTGTAACGGCGAATAACACGCCGGAGCATAAAGCGCTTAATCTGGAAGTTGCCAGAAAGAGTCTTGTCCTGCTTAAGAATGCCGATCATACGCTGCCGCTGCAGCCGGAGAAACTGCGTCAGATCGCGGTCATCGGACCGAATGCCAACAGCCGCCTGGCTCTGATGGGCAATTACTTCGGAGACGCGGACCGATATACGACAGTTCTGGAGGGAATCCAGAACGCGATGGAAGGGACAGGTGTGCAGGTCGTCTATTCGGAAGGCTGCAAGCTGTCCGATCCGCACAAATCAGCAGAGAATGAGTATGTTTATGAAGCGACCGGTCTGGTCAAACGTTCCGACGTTACAATCCTCGTGCTGGGACTGGACGAGACGCTTGAAGGCGAGGAGCATCAGGACGGTTCCGGTGATAAGGCCGATCTGTATTATCCGGAGATCCAGGAGAAGCTTTTTGACGCTGTGGTCAAAGCTGCGGCGGGTAAGCCTGTTATCCTGATCAGTATGACCGGCAGTGCGATGGATCTGAATAAGGCGACAGATAAGTGCGCGGCGATCGTGCAGGCATGGTATCCGGGTTCGCGCGGAGGAGAAGCCGTCGCGGATCTGCTTTTCGGCAAATACAGTCCGTCCGGCCATCTGCCCGTAACGTTCTACCGCACGCTTGAGGAACTGCCTGAATTCACGGATTACCGTATGGAAGGCAGGACCTACCGCTACATGAAGAACGAAGCTCTGTATCCGTTCGGATTCGGTCTGTCCTACACGAAGTTTGAGTACAGTCCGGTCAGCTTTGAGCGCAAGGATGACCAGGTCATCGTGACAGCCGGAGTCCGGAACGCAGGAGAGATGGATGCTGACGAGATCGTTCAGCTCTATACGATCCACAAGAGCCCTGTACTTTCGTCACCGAACTGTTCGCTGCGCCGTTTTGAGCGCGTGCGTCTTGCTGCGGGAGAGAGTAAGAATATCACTTTCGTGCTAGGCAAAGAGGATCTTGAGATGATCGATAATGACGGTGAAAGAGTTCTGGAGTCCGGCCTGTATACCGTCACCGTCGGAGGCAGCCAGCCCGACCGCCGCAGCGAAGAGCTGACCGGCAGTCCGGTCGTCCGCTGGGACTTCGAGCTTTAAGAGATCAAATGATTACCGCTTCCAGTATCGCGCTGGGACTGTACTGCGCGCTTTCTGTCATAGAATTCTTCCAGACGGAGCACAGCGGCAGATCCCGGTTCGTTAAGACTTTGCTGATGCCGGTCCTGACAGCTTTCTATCTGCTGGCCGCCCGCCAGTTCGGGCGGCCGGTATTCCCGCTGGCCGTTCTGGCGCTTGTATTCGGATGGGCCGGGGACGTGCTGCTGCTCGGGAAAGGGGAAGGTTTCTTCCTGTCGGGTCTTGTCAGTTTTCTGCTCGGGCATGTATTCTACGGGATCCTGTTCGTGACGCAGATTACAGGCGGGAAGGTCTTCTGGCCGGTCTGGCTTGTGATCTCGGCATATCTGGCTTATGCGGCTTGCGTGTACCGTTATCTGATCCCGCATGTCGGAAGACCGATGCGGATCCCTGTGACCGCGTATCTGGTGATCATTCTGCTGATGAATATGACCGCCTTGCTGCGTGCCGGATCGGTATCGCTGACCTCGTCGGCCCTGGTATCTGTGGGGGCGTTTCTTTTCATGATTTCAGATTCGATCCTGTCGTTTAAGATCTTCTGCAGGAAAAAGGGCAGGGGCGTGATGGAGACCTACACGGCGGCACAGCTTCTGATCGTCTGCGGATTGCTGTTTGTTTAACAATATTTCGCGGAAATACTTGATTTTTTTATGCAGATACGATAAACTGATTTAAGATGTGGAATGCTGTGCGCAGCCCGCACGGCAGAAAGGAAGAATATGGCCAGAGTAGCGATTAACGGGTTCGGACGGATCGGAAGGAACGCCTTTAAGATAGGCCTTGAGAAAGGCCTTGATATTGTCGCGGTCAATGATCTTACTGACGCGCATACACTGGCGCATCTTCTGAAATATGATTCCTGCTTCGGCAAGTATTCCGGCGCTGTGGAGGTCAGAGGGACAGATCTGGCCGTAAACGGCAGACCGATTCGGATCCTCGCCGAGAGAGATCCCAAGGACCTTCCGTGGAAGGATATGGGGATCGATATCGTGATCGAGTCGACAGGTCTCTTCGCGTCTGCGGAGAAAGCCCAGGCGCATCTGGACGCCGGAGCCCGCAGGGTCATCATTTCCTGTCCCGCCAAGGGTACCAAGTCGTTCGTTATGGGCGTGAATCACCTGACGTTTGATCCGGCGACGGATTACATCATTGATAACGCGTCCTGCACGACGAACTGCCTGAGCCCGATCGTCAAGGTCCTGCAGGATCATTTCGGGGTCCGCAAAGGGATGATGACGACGGTCCATTCCTACACGAACGATCAGAAGATCCTCGATTTGCCGCATAAGGATCTGCGCAGAGCAAGAGCGGGAGCGCTTTCGATGATCCCGACGACGACAGGCGCCGCGCAGGCGGTCGCCAAGGTCATTCCGGCGATGGAGGGCAGGCTTACCGGCATGTCCGTCCGTGTGCCCACGCCGACCGTCAGTATGGTGGATTTTGTCGCGGAGCTGGAGCGTAACGTCACCGTACAGGAAGTCAACAGTGCGTTCAAGAGCGAAGCGGACGATCATATCCTCGGATACAGTGAAGAGCCGCTCGTATCGATCGATTACAAGCAGGATTCGCGTTCCTGCATCATCGACGCGCTTTCCACACTCGTGACAGGCGGCAATATGGTCAAGGTCGTCGGATGGTACGACAATGAATGGATGTATTCGAACCGGATCGTGGATCTGGCCGGATACGTCGCAGAGCGCTGCGGTCTGTAAGCCGGGCGCGCATTAACAGTGGTTGCTGCAGACAGAATGCCTGTCTGAACAATATAAGAAAAATCCGAAAGGGGAATGTAAAGATGCTGAATAAGAAGACCGTTGACGATATTCAGGTCAAAGGGAAAAAGGTCCTTGTACGCTGCGATTTCAACGTCCCGATGAAGGACGGCAAGATCACGGATGAGAACAGAATTGTTGCGGCTCTGCCGACAATCCGCAAGCTGATCCGTGAAGGTGGAAGAGTTATTCTGTGTTCTCATTTTGGGAAGCCCAAGGATGGAGCGGATCCGAAGTTCAGCCTGGCCCCTGTTGCTGCAAGACTTTCCGAGCTGCTCGGACAGGAAGTCGTTTTCGCTGATGACGACAATGTTGTAGGCGAGAACGCCAAGGCTGCTGCAGCCGCGCTTAAGGACGGAGACGTCATGCTGCTGCAGAATACCCGTTTCCGCAAGGAAGAGACCAAGAACGACGATGTCTTCAGCAAAGAGCTTGCTTCTCTGTGCGACGGCATTTATGTAAATGACGCGTTCGGCGCTGCACACCGCGCACATTGCTCGACCGAGGGCGTTACCAAGTTCGTGGATACCGCGGCTGTCGGATACCTGATGGAAAAAGAGATCAACTTCCTCGGCAATGCCGTTGACGATCCGGTACGTCCTTTCGTCGCTATTCTCGGCGGAGCCAAGGTCGCGGACAAGCTGAATGTTATCTCCAATCTGCTGGAGAAGTGCGACACCCTGATCATCGGCGGAGGCATGGCTTACACCTTCCTGAAGGCCAAGGGATATGAGATCGGACAGTCTCTGCTTGACGAGACCAAGATCGAATACTGCCGCAATATGATGGACAAGGCTGCCGAGCTCGGCAAGAAGCTGCTTCTTCCGGTCGACACGGTCGTTACGGATTCCTTCCCGGATCCCATCGACGCGGAGATCGCGATCGAGGTCGTGGACTCCAGCAAGATCCCGGCTGACAAGATGGGCATGGATATCGGTCCCAAGACCGTAGCGCTCTTCAGCGACGCGATCAAGAACGCCAAGACCGTTGTCTGGAACGGACCGATGGGCGTATTTGAGAATCCGATCCTTGCGGCGGGCACCAAGGCGGTTGCTGCGGCTCTTGCAGAGACCGACGCGACCACGATCATCGGCGGCGGCGACAGTGCGGCTGCTGTAAATCAGCTTGGCTACGGAGACAAGATGAGCCACATTTCCACTGGCGGCGGAGCTTCCCTGGAATTCCTGGAAGGCAAGGAGCTGCCGGGCGTTGCGGCTGTTAACGACAAAGACTGATAACAACTTTCAGGCGGTTTCCACTACCAGGCAGCCGCCTGAATTTATAACAGAAAGGAATATAGATTATGCGTAAGAAAATCGTAGCGGGTAACTGGAAGATGAACAAGACGCCCAAGGAAGCCCTTGAGCTGATCGAGATCCTGAAGCCTCTGGTAGGCGGACAGGATAAGGTCGAAGTCGTTTTCTGCCCTCCGGCAGTTGATCTGGTGATCGCGGCTGAGGCTGTTAAGGGAACGAACATCAAGATCGGCGCGCAGAACATGTACTGCGAAGAGAGCGGTGCCTACACGGGCGAGATCTCTCCTGCCATGGTCAAAGAGAGCGGATGCGAGTACGTTATCCTTGGACATTCCGAGCGCCGCGGCTATTTCGGCGAGACGGACGAACTGATCAACCTCAAGGTCAAGAAGGCTTTTGAGCATGGCCTTACTCCGATCATCTGCGTCGGCGAGAAACTGTCCGAACGCGAGCAGGGCATCACTCTCGATCTGATCCGTATGCAGGTCAAGATCGCTCTTAAGGATATCGATCCTGAGAACGTTAAGAAGACCGTTATCGCTTATGAGCCTATCTGGGCGATCGGAACCGGCAAGACCGCGACGAGCGTACAGGCTGAGGAAGTCTGCTGCGCGATCCGCGAGTGCGTCAAGGAAGTATTCGGCCAGGAAGTATCCGATGAGATCCGCATCCAGTACGGCGGCAGCGTCAATGCCGGCAACGCGGCGGAGCTTTTCGCGATGCCCAATATCGATGGAGGACTTGTCGGCGGAGCGAGCCTTAAGGCTGATTTCGCCAAGATCGTTAATTACTAAAGATTATGCGGATCTATAATACGCTTACCAAAACTGTCGAAGAATTCGTCCCGAATAATCCTCCGCAGGTCAAGATGTACACCTGCGGACCGACTGTGTACCATTACGCGCATATCGGCAATCTCCGCAGCTACATCATGGAGGATGTTCTCGAGAAATACCTTCGCTATGCCGGATATGACGTGACGCGCGTCATGAATATCACGGATGTCGGACATCTGTCGAGCGACGGGGATACCGGCGAGGACAAGATGCTCAAAGGAGCGGAGCGAGAGCACAAGACAGTCATGGAGATCGCGGAGTTCTATACGAAAGCTTTCTTTGATGACTGCGCGAAGCTCCGGATCAAGCGTCCGGATATCGTTCAGCCTGCGACCGGATGCATCGATGAATTCATTCAGATGATCGGAACGCTGCTGGAGAAGGATTATGCCTATAAGGCAGGCGAGAATATCTATTTTGACACTTCCAAGGTCAGAGATTATTACTGCCTGACCGGACACAGCGCGGACAATCTGATGGTCGGTGTACGGGACGACGTTGATGAGGATACAAATAAGCGCAACCGCGCGGACTTTGTCCTTTGGTTCACCAAGTCCAAGTTTGAGAATCAGCAGCTCAAGTGGGACAGCCCCTGGGGCGTAGGCTATCCGGGCTGGCACATTGAGTGCTCCTGTATCGCCTGTAAGTATCTGGGCGAGTATCTCGATATCCATTGCGGCGGGGTCGACAATATCTTCCCGCACCACACGAACGAGATCGCGCAGAGTGAGGCCGCTTTCGGACATAAATGGTGCAATTACTGGTTCCACGTACAGCATCTGAATGAGCGCGGCGGCAAGATGAGCAAGTCAAAAGGCAATATCCTGACCGTTTCCGTACTTGAAGACGAGGGATATGATCCGATGGTCTACCGTCTGTTCTGCCTGCAGTCTCATTACCGCAAACCGCTTGAGTTCAGCTACGATGTCATGGACAATATGAAGACCGTCTATGAAAGTCTGATGAAGAGAGTCAAGGCGCTTAAACCCGAGGGTGAGCCGGATATGGCCAAGGTACAGGAATACAGACAGAAATTCACTGATGCTGTCGGAGAAGATCTGAATACTTCTCTCGGCATCACGATCCTGTACGAACTGCTCAAGGACAGCGTATCCGACGCGACGAAAGCGGAGAGCATCCGTGATTTTGACAAGGTCCTTTCACTGGGACTGACAGAGGCGCTGGATGAAGCTGCTGCCGGCAGCGGTGACGAAGCGGGTGTCGACGCGGATCTTGCGGCTTACGTAGAAGCAAAGATCCAGGAGCGCCTGCAGGCCAAAGCGGCCAAAGATTACGCCAAGGCCGATGCGATCCGTAATGAACTGGCTGCTCAGGGTATCCGCCTGAAGGATTCCAAAGAAGGAACGACCTGGGAGAAAGCCTGATATTGAGAAGGAGACCGTTATGAGAGATTTCAGGGTAGGGATCATTGGAGCCACCGGTATGGTCGGACAGCGTTTCGCGACGCTTCTGGAAAACCATCCGTGGTTCCACGTTACTGCGCTTGCCGCTTCCGCCAGGAGCGCCGGCAAGACATATGAAGAAGCGATTGGAAGCCGCTGGGCACTGACCGTTCCTATGCCGGAATCCATGAAGAAGATGCCGGTTTACGACGCCGAGGCCGATCTCGACAAGATGAAAGAACTGGTCGATTTCGTTTTCTGCGCCGTCAATCTGCCGAAGGCCGAGGTCAAGGCTCTGGAAGAGATGTACGCCAAGGCGGAGATCCCCGTAATGTCCAACAATTCCGCAAACCGCGGGGTGCCGGACGTTCCGATGATCGTACCGGAGCTCAATCCGGAGCATGCCGACGTCATCCCGGCTCAGAGAAAGAGACTGGGGACCAAAAGAGGATTTATCGCGGTCAAGTCCAACTGCTCTCTGCAGTGCTATGTACCGCTGCTTTCCCCGCTGCGCGAACTGTACGGACTGAACAAGGTTCTCGTCTGCACGTATCAGGCGATCTCCGGCGCCGGCAAGACGTTCGAGCGCTGGCCTGAGATGGTCGATAACCTGATTCCGTACATCGGCGGAGAGGAAGAAAAGAGCGAGCAGGAGCCCATGAAGCTGTGGGGCAAGGTCGTTGACGGCGCTATCGTCAATGCCGAGCGTCCGCTGATCACGGCACAGTGCCTGCGCGTTCCCGTAACGGACGGACATACGGCCGCTGTTTTCGCTTCTTTCGACAGGAAGCCCGATATCGAAGAGATCAAGAAGATCTGGGATTCCTATACGAGCATCGCTCAGGAAGCACAGCTTCCTTCCGCACCGAAGAAGTTCATTCACTACTTTGAAGAGAACGACCAGCCGCAGATCAAGACCGCCAGAGACCTCGAAGGCGGTATGGCGATTTCGGCCGGACGTCTGCGTCCCGATACGCAGTACGATATCAAGTTTATCGGAATGGCGCATAATACACTGCGCGGAGCAGCCGGCGGCGCTGTCGAGATGGCGGAGCTGATGGCGGTCAAGGGGTATCTGGATTGAGCAGACAAGGCAGTCAGATGGATCTGTTCAGCGATGCGGGGACAGAACCGTCGCTGACCTTAAGCGCTCCTCTGGCGAGCCGCCTGCGGCCGGAGACACTTGCCGAGTACGTTGGTCAGACGCATCTGGTCGGTCCGGGCAAGATCCTCGAGCAGCTGATCCGGAATGACCGGATCTCTTCCATGATCTTCTGGGGACCTCCCGGAGTCGGCAAGACGACGCTTGCCCGGATCATCGCGCATGAGACGAAAGCAGATTTTGTCGAGTTCTCGGCCGTGACGAGCGGAATCAAGGAGATCAAGGAAGTCATGAGCCAGGCGGAATCGAACCGCAGGATAGGACGGAGAACGATCCTTTTCTGCGACGAGATCCACCGCTTCAACAAGGCTCAGCAGGACGCCTTTCTCCCGTATGTGGAGAAGGGCAGTATCATCCTGATCGGAGCGACGACGGAAAATCCTTCGTTCGAGATCAATTCCGCGCTGCTGTCGCGATGCAAGGTCTTTATTCTTAAGGAGCTTGAGGAAGCTGATCTTGTCAGACTGCTGCGGCACGCGGTGCAGGATCCGAAGGGCTACGGCGATATGGACGTCGAGGTCACGGACGATCAGCTCGGAGTGATCGCGAGATTTGCGAACGGCGATGCCAGAACAGCACTCAATACGCTGGAAATAGCTGTGCAGAATACGCAGCTTGACGCGGACGCGCGGATCATGATTTCGGATGATATTCTTTCCGAATGCATGAACCGCCGTACGCTGCTGTACGACAAGAAGGGTGAGGAGCATTACAATCTGATCTCTGCACTGCACAAGTCGATGCGCAATTCGGATGCGGATGCCGCGGTCTACTGGATGTACCGGATGATCGACGGCGGAGAAGACCCTCTGTATATCGCGAGGAGGATCGTGCGTTTCGCGAGCGAAGATGTCGGTATGGCGGATTCGAACGCGCTCAACGTTGCGGTCAACTGCTACCAGGCCTGTCATTTCCTGGGTCTCCCGGAATGCGACGTGCATCTGGCGCACGCGGTGGTCTATATGGCTCTTGCGCCTAAATCCAATGCTCTTGACGTGGCCTGTCTGCGCGCAAGAGAGGATATTGCGGCGTCGCCGGCCGAACCGGTGCCTCTGCAGATCCGCAACGCGCCGACTCAGCTGATGAAGAGTGCAGGTTACGGCAAGGGATACATCTACGCGCATGACACGGAGGAGAAGATTTCCTCCATGCAGTGCCTGCCGGACGCGCTTGCCGGCCGTCGTTATTACGAACCGGCCGGACAGGGGCAGGAGAAATATCTTAAGCAAAGGCTCGAAGAAATCATTGCCTGGAAGTCGGAACATCCTTTGCCCGGACAACAGGCAGAAACAAAGAAAGGGTGAAGAGATGACTGAACAGAGTATCGAATTCCGTTATGACACGCAGCTGCTTCTGGAAGGCGAGGACCTCGACGAGGATGAGATCCGGGATTACATCACGGAGCATTTTGAAGGCGACAGCCTGCTCTGCGTCGGGGATGATGAACTGATCAAGCTGCATTTCCATACGAACAGACCCTGGGAGATCCTGGAGTATATGCGTTCGTTGGGCGAGATTTATGACATTGTTGTGGAAGACATGGACCGTCAGTCCAGAGGATTACAAGGATAAGGAGGCTACAAAACAAGATGGAACAGATGAAGAGTGCGGTGCCGAACCTGGCATCAAAGCTTGGCAAGATCGGAAATAAGACGGCGGAAGGTGAGAAGACGATCAATTCGATCCGTGTTCTTTCTGCTGAAGCTATTCAGAAGGCCAACAGCGGACATCCCGGACTTCCTCTGGGCGCGGCTCCTGCTGCGTACGCCCTGTGGCAGTATGAACTGAAATGCAACCCCAACAACCCTGAATGGAAAGACAGAGACCGTTTTGTTCTTTCCGCAGGACACGGCAGCATGCTGCTGTACAGCCTGCTGCATCTGTACGGATACGGCCTGACGATCGAGGATCTGAAGGGATTCCGTCAGATCAACACTCTGACTCCGGGTCATCCCGAGTACCGTCATACCAAGGGCGTTGAGATCTCTACCGGTCCTCTGGGACAGGGAATCTCCAGCGCGGTCGGAATGGCGCTTGCCGAGAAGCATCTGGCAGCTGTTTTCAACAAAGAGGGATATCCTGTTGTTGATCACAGGACCTATGCGCTCGTCGGCGACGGATGTCTGATGGAAGGTATCTCCGGTGAGGCTTCTTCTCTTGCGGGAACCTGGAAGCTCGGCAAACTGACGGTTCTGTACGATTCCAACGGAATCAGTATCGAAGGAAGCACCGACATCGCTTTCACCGAGGATGTCGCAAAGCGTTATGAAGCTTATGGATGGCAGGTCATCGACAATCCGGACGGCAACGATGTAGACGCTGTTTATGCAGCGCTTAAGGAAGCCGAGAAGGATACCGAGCGTCCGACCCTGATCATCAACCATACGATCATCGGCTATGGCTGCGATGCCAAGCAGGGAACCGCTGCCGCACACGGCGCGCCTCTCGGCGAGGATAACATCAAGGCTATGAAGGAGAAGTTCGGATGGCCGGTCGACAAGGATTTCTATGTACCTGAAGAAGTTTACGAGAACACGAAGAAAGCCATCGAGTGCGGAGCTGCCGCAGAAGAAAAGTGGAACGCGATGTTCGCCGAGTACTGCGAGAAGTATCCGGAGATGGCCAAGAAGTGGAACGACTACTTCGAGGGCAACGGCTACAATCCGTGGGAAGACGAAGAGCTCTTCACGAAGCCGGAGAAGGATCTGGCTACCCGTCAGACCTCCAATCAGGCGCTCAACATCCTCTGCACCAAGATCCCGAACATGTTCGGCGGATCCGCAGACCTTTCTCCGTCCAACCTGACGATCATGAAGAACAGCGAGTACTTCTCACCGGAGACTCCTGCCGGCGCCAATGTGCATTTCGGCGTACGTGAGCATGCTATGGCTGCGATCACCAACGGTGTAGCACTGCACGGCGGACTGTTCCCGTACTGCGCGACGTTCTTCGTATTCTCTGATTATATGAAGCACAGCATGCGTCTGGCTGCCATGATGAAGCTGCGTGTAATCTACGTTCTGACCCATGATTCGATCGGCGTCGGCGAAGACGGCCCGACTCATGAGCCTGTAGAGCAGCTTGCGATGCTTCGTTCGATCCCCGGCATGACTGTTATCCGTCCCGCAGATTACGGCGAGACCGCTGCGGCTTATGCTTTCGCAGCTACACATGAGGGACCGACCGCTATCGTTCTGACCCGTCAGGGACTGCCGCAGCTGGCAGAGACCGGTAAGGACGCCTGCCGCGGAGCTTATATCCTTCGCGACAGCAAGAAGGAAGTTCCGGACCTGCTGCTGATCGGAACCGGTTCCGAGGTCAAGCTCTGCTATGCGGCTTATGACGAGCTGCAGAAGGAAGGCATCGATGCACGTGTCGTCAGCATGCCGTCCTTTGAGCTGTTCGACGCACAGGATGAAGCATACAAAGAGAGCGTACTTCCGAAGGCCTGCCGTGCAAGACTTGGCGTTGAGGCTGCTTCCCCGCTTGGATGGGGCAAGTACATCGGCCTGGACGGCAAGACGATCACCATGAATACTTTCGGTGTATGCGGACCGTACAAGGTTGTATTCCCGGCATTCGGATATACGACCGAGAACGTTGTCGAGACAGCAAAGACTCTTCTGTAATATATTCATACCGGGGGTATATATATGTTCGACGTAGCAATCATCGGAGCCGGCATAATCGGCGCGATGACGGCCCGTGAGCTTTCCCGCTACCAGCTTGGCGTTGTGATCCTGGAGAAGGAGAACGACGTCGCGATGGGTACGACCAAAGCGAACAGCGCCATCGTCCATGCCGGCTTCGACGCCGAACCCGGAACGCTCAAAGCGAAACTGAACGTTGCCGGTTCGGAGGTAATGGAAGGGATCTGTCAGGAACTCGGGGTCAAGTACCGCCGCAACGGGTCCCTTGTTGTGGCGTACAGCGAAGAGGACCTGCCCAAGGTGCAGGAACTCTATGACCGCGGCATCGCAAACGGTGTCAAGGAGCTTTCCGTCATCGGCAAAGACGAGCTGAAAGCGCTTGAGCCTTCTATCTCCGATACAGCAGTCGCCGCCCTGTACGCTAAGACCGGAGCCATCGTATGTCCGTATGAACTGAATATTGCAGCTGTAGGCAACGCGATGGACAACGGCGTTGAACTCAAAGTCAACTATGAGGTCACCGGAATCGATGCCGTCGAGGACGGATATGTTATTCACGGAACAGGCGAGGATGTCAAGGCGCGTTTCATCGTAAACGCTGCAGGCGTGTATTCCGATAAGGTCGCGGAGATGGTCGGGGATCATTCTTTTACCATTACCCCGCGTAAAGGCGAGTACATGCTGCTTGACCATGACTGTGTAGGAGACATCACGCATACGCTTTTCAACGTGCCGAACAAGATGGGCAAAGGAATCCTTGTATCGCCGACCGTTGACAACAATCTGATCCTTGGGCCGACTGCCACGAACCAGGAAGACCGTGAAGATAAGAACACGACACCGGAAGGACTGGCGATGGTCGAGACCAACGCGCGCAGAGTCGTTCCCGGGATCAATACCCGCGGAGTTATTACGCAGTTTGCAGGCCTCCGCGCAGTCGGCAATACCGGAGACTATATTCTGACGAGTCCGCGCAAAGGTTTCTGGAACGCAGGCGGAGTCGAGAGCCCCGGACTCTCCAGTGCTCCGGCGATCGCTCATTATCTGGTAGAGCATATGGCCGCAGAAGGTCTTGCGCTCGTGCCGGATGAGACATACAATCCCTGCCGCAAAGCGCTTCATAAATTCTCTGAAATGTCCATTGAAGAGAAGAACGAAGTCATCAGGCAGAATCCGCTGTACGGCCATATCGTATGCCGCTGTGAGACGATCAGCGAAGGCGAGATCGTGGACGCGATCCATATGAATCCTCCTGCGAGGGACGTAGACGCTGTAAAAAGGCGCACACGTGCCGGAATGGGACGCTGCCAGGGCGGTTTCTGCGGTCCGATGGTGACGGAGATCCTGGCGAGAGAATGGAATATTCCGATGGAACAGGTTACGAAGTTCGGCGGAGAATCCTATCTGAACTACGGAAAGACCCGGGAGGTGAAGAGCCATGACGAGAGTTGATCTTGTCGTTATCGGCGGAGGTCCTGCCGGAATGGGAGCCGCTGTCGCGGCTTATGACGCTGGTGTAAGGGATATCCTTGTACTGGAGCGTGACGTCAGGCTCGGAGGGATCCTGGAGCAGTGCATCCATAACGGATTCGGCCTGCACCGTTTTAACGAGCAGCTCACCGGTCCGGAATATGCCTGGCGTTTTGAGAAGGAACTGCACGAGAGAAATATCGCGTACCGCCTGAATACAATGGTCCTTGACATCACAGAGGATAAAATCGTTACCGCGATGAATTCCGAAGAGGGTGTTTTCCAGATCCAGGCCGGTGCCGTGATCCTCGCGATGGGATGCCGGGAGAGGCCGCGCGGAGCCCTCAATACTCCGGGAGCCCGCCCTGCCGGTATCTATACGGCCGGTACGGCTCAGAGATATATCAATATCATGGGCTACATGCCCGGCAAAAAGGTCGTTATTCTGGGCTCCGGCGACATCGGACTCATTATGGCGCGCCGTATGACCTGGGAAGGCGCCGAGGTCAAGATGGTCCTTGAACTGATGCCTTATTCCGGAGGTCTGACGCGGAATATCGTACAGTGTCTGCAGGATAACAACATTCCGCTGCTCCTGTCCCATACGATCGTGGATATTCACGGCAAGGACAGAGTTACGGGTGTTACGATCGCGGAAGTCGACGAGAACCGCCGGCCCAAGATGGAAACGGCGCAGGAAGTCGAGTGCGATACGATCCTTCTGTCCGTCGGACTGCTTCCCGAGAACGAACTGACCAAGAAAGCCAATGTTCCGCTTGACCGTATGACGAACGGGGCTTTTGTCGATCAGCGCAGAATGACGGAGATCCCGGGTATTTTTGCCTGCGGGAACGTCCTTCATGTACACGATCTGGTCGATTACGTAAACGAAGAGGCCGATATCGCCGGACAAGGCGCCGCAAGGTATCTGAAGGAAGGCGCGGAAGATACAGCTCACATTTCCGTAAAACCCGGAAACGGTGTGCGCTACACTCTGCCGCAGCGCATCAGCGCGGCGGAGAAGACCACGGTCTTCTTCCGTGTTACGGACGTTCATAAGGCGGTTAAGGTCAATGTCAAGAACGACGAAGGGACAGTTCTGCTGTCCAAACGCCGTCCGCGTGTCGCGCCCGGCGAGATGGAGACGGTTGTCCTGACGGATAAGATCCTTGCCGAGAATACCGGCCGGACGCTTACCGTTGAGATTGAGGAGGTGTAAGACATGGAGCAGAGAGAGATCATCTGTACGACATGCCCGATGGGATGCCATGTTACCGTAACGATGGAGGACGGCAAGATCCTTAGCGTTAAGGGAAACACCTGCGCTCGCGGAGACGTGTATGCCCGTCAGGAAGTGACGGATCCCCGCCGTGTGATCACGACGACGATCGGTCTTACGGACGGCGGCGTACTGCCGGTCAAGTCCGACAATGCAGTTTCCAGGAACCGTATTCCTGAATTTATGCAGAAGATACATGATACCACCATTATGCCTCCGGTGCAGATCGGGGACGTACTGATCGCGGATATCGACGGAGAGGGCAACAATATCGTTGCCACTCAGAACGCACGCGCATGACAGATATCGAATTATATGTACTGGATATGGACGGAACGATCTACCTGGGAAACAATCTGTTCCCGGAGACGCTTCCGTTCCTGGAACGCTGCCGGGAACACGGGAAGAAATACATTTTCTTCACCAATAATTCGTCCCGCTCGCCGGAGACCTATGTGAAACGCCTGAACGGCATGGGGATCCATGCGACACGGGAGGATATCGTGACTTCCGGCGATGTCATGATCCATTTCCTAAAAACGCACCGGGCCGGTCAGTCGGTCTATCTTGTCGGGACGCCGGATCTTGAGGAGAGCTTCCGTAAAGCAGGCATTCCGCTGGTAGAGGACGGACCGGAGGAGTCGATGCCCGAGGATTGGAAAGTGAAGATCCCGGATATCGTGCTGCTTGGCTTTGACACGACGCTGACCTATCACAAACTGGAACGCGCGTGCCATTTCCTGCGCAGCGGTGCGGAATTCCTGAGCACACACGAGGACATCAACTGTCCGACGGAATACGGGTTTATGCCGGATTCCGGCGCGATGTGCGCTCTGATCACGATGTCGACAGGTGTGAAGCCGCGTTTTACCGGTAAGCCGCATGAGGAAGTCCTGGAGATCCTGGAGGATCATACGGGGATCCCGAGAAGCCGCATGGCCGCGGTCGGCGACAGGCTGTACACGGATATCGCGCTTGGCACAAAGAACAATGTGACATCGATCCTTGTCATGTCCGGTGAAACAACACCGGAAGATCTTGCCGCATCCGACGTACGTCCGACGATGGTCGTGAAGAATATCGGCGAGCTTGAGAGGGACTGATCAAGCTGTTCAGACTGATCTGAATCAGAAGGGACACCTGCTGAGGCGTCCCTTTTTTGTGCCTGACAGACAGTCGGATTTTATTTTCCGGACCCGCAGGATATGTAAACCTTATTCGCTTTTCTTTTCTTGACGTCCGCGGAAGAAGAGGATAAACTGTCCTTGTCTGAACAGACATAAGGAGAATACAGAATGAAGAGAAAAACCACTGTTTACATGATCCTGACGGCATTATTCACGGCACTGATCGCCGTGTGTTCACAGCTTAAGATCGATCTGCCGTTCATACCGATCAATCTCGCATTGTTCGCGGTCCATCTTTCCGGTTTACTCTTAGGCCCGGTATACGGAGGAGTGAGCGTTCTGATCTATCTGCTGCTTGCGGCTGCCGGCATTCCGGTCATGGCCGGATTCAAAGGCGGACTCGGAGTCCTTTTCGGAATGACGGGCGGATACGCGATCGGTTATCTATTTACAGCAGTGTTGGACGGGATCGCGGTCCGGCATTTCCGGAAGCGCAGAGTCCTGCTGTTCCTGGCGATGTTCATTGCCGTGCTCGTATGCTATCTGTTCGGTACAATCTGGTTCATCATCCTGACAGGAAATACAGTCGGATACAGTCTGCGTTACTGTGTGCTTCCGTTCCTTCCCGGAGATGCAGTCAAGATCCTGCTTGCCGAGATCCTGTATCTGCGCCTGCGAGGCCCTCTTGCATCGATTTTGCAAAAACATGATTGATTTTCAGAATTTGGAGTTGACTTTTCCGCTTGAAATGAGATATAATAAATTGATTTCAGGGGAGTAGTCAGCATGCAAATGCTGTTAAATCAACAACCGTCGCGTTTATCGCTTCTGGTTTAACATGAAAAGACAAGACCTGTATCGTAGCACGCGATACGGGCCTTTTTTATCCATATCGCATAACTCATTTAATTGGAGGCAATTATGGCATTTCTGATTGAAGGATTCCTTAGTGTGACCTGGCAGCAGATCGTAATGTACTGTGTCGGAGGACTGCTGATCTGGCTGGCGATCAAGAAACAGCTGGAACCGGCGCTTCTCCTGCCGATGGGATTCGGCGCGATTTTGGTCAACCTGCCGAATTCCGGCGTGCTGAACCAGATGATGGCCGGTAATATCGAGGCTGGCGGTATCATTGAGTGGCTCTACACTGTCGGTATCGGAGCGGCGGAGGCTATGCCGATCCTGTTGTTCATCGGTATCGGAGCGATGATCGATTTCGGACCGCTCATCTCGAATCCCAAGATGTTCCTGTTTGGCGCGGCAGCGCAGTTCGGTATTTTTGCGGCGCTCTCTGTTGCGACGCTGCTCGGATTCGATCTGAAGGACGCGGCGTCCATCGGAATTATCGGCGCGGCGGACGGACCGACATCCATTCTGGTATCCCAGGTGCTGAATTCAAACTACATGGGACCGATCGCAGTTGTCGCCTATTCGTATATGGCGCTTGTCCCGATCATCCAGCCGGCGGTCATCAAGATGATCACGACGAAGAAAGAGCGGGGCATCCATATGGAACATGTCGCGGCAAGACCTGTCAGCCGTACGACCAGGATCCTTTTTCCGATCGTCGTTACGCTGATCGCGGGTATGGTCGCGCCGATGTCGATCGGCCTGGTCGGATCCCTGATGTTCGGCAACCTCCTGAGGGAGTGCAAAGTACTGGACAACCTGTCCGAGACTGCGCAGCATGAATTTACGAATATCATAACGTTGCTTCTCGGAATCACCGTCGCGTATAATATGAAAGCAGCGCAGTTCGTGACCTGGCAGACGCTTCTGATCATGGTCATCGGCCTTGCGGCGTTCGTGTTCGATACGATCGGCGGCGTAATGTTTGCCAAGCTGCTGAATCTCTTCAGCAAGAAGAAAATCAACCCGATGATCGGCGCAGCCGGTATCTCCGCGTTTCCGATGTCGGCACGCGTTGTCGAGAAGCTTGCGGTTTCGGAAGACAAGACCAACCATCTGCTGATGGAAGCGGTCAGCGCGAATGTCTCCGGACAGATCGCGTCTGTTGTCGCCGGCGGTATGATCCTCCAGTTCTTTATGCACTGAGGACGGCACGGTATTACGGAAAGGAGCAGACAGAATGATTTTACTGGATCAGGCAGCTGTTTTGAAATCACTTGAAATCATGGGCACAGGCATGCTTGGCATTTTCTTCGTGCTCGGAGCGATCGCACTGGTGATCTATGCAATTTCCGCTATTGACCGCAAGGCTCAGTTGAAAAAAGAGCAGCAGGCACAGCAGGAAGAGCAGACAGGAGAGAACAGCTGACCGCGGCAGCTGTATAAAATCAGATTTCGATCATATTTTTTCTGAAAACAGGGTTGACAGATTCATTTTATTAGAGTATAATAACCCTTGCATTCGCAGACGGGCCCGGTTACGTCTGCATATGGCCCCCTGGTCAAGCGGCTAAGACGTCGCCCTCTCACGGCGAAAACAGGAGTTCGATTCTCCTGGGGGTCATTCTAGGGGCCTTTAGCTCAGTTGGTCAGAGCAGCCGGCTCATAACCGGTCGGTCCCGGGTTCGAGTCCCTGAGGGCCCATGGCTTAGTAGCTCAGCTGGTTAGAGCGCCGGCCTGTCACGCCGGAGGTCGAGGGTTCGAGCCCCTTCTAAGTCGCTGTTCTCCTGGCGAGTGATCCTGAGAACAGATCAGATCTATTGTTTGGCGGAGTAGCTCAGCTGGCGAGAGCACGCGGTTCATACCCGCGGTGTCGGCAGTTCAAATCTGTCCTCCGCTACTATGCGCGAGTGGCTCAGGGGTAGAGCATCGCCTTGCCAAGGCGAGGGTCGCGGGTCCGAATCCCGTCTCGCGCTTAACTCACGCGGTGCCGCTGTATTGCAGCACCGTTTTTTTATGACAGAAAGGGTGAAAACATTGCCGGATAACTATAAAGAGTTATTAGCATCCCTCGATATGCTGATCGACGTGACCGAGCCTGTGGAGACCGGTCTGTCGAACGCATCCGCTTTGATCTATCAGAATCTGTCTGCTCTGAACTGGGCAGGATTCTATCTCGTACGGGGCAGTGAGCTGGCCCTCGGACCGTTTCAGGGCAAACCCGCCTGCACGATGATCGCGAAGGGCAAAGGCGTCTGCGGAACAGCCTGGCAGCAGGATCAGACGATCCGTGTTGAGGATGTACATGCGTTCCCGGGGCATATCGCCTGTGACGCTGCCTCCAATTCCGAGATCGTGATTCCGCTGCATAACCGGAACGGACGGGTGATGGGAGTCCTCGATCTGGACAGTTTTGAGACAGGTCGGTTCCGTCCGGAGGATCAGGAGGGACTGGAACAGGCCGCAAGGATCCTGGAGAAGAAGCTTTTCAACTTCCAGGATATCACTTTCTCACAGAATGCCGACGCGCCGGTCGGGATCGTCGATTCCGGTCTTGGCGGATTAAGTGTCCTGAAAGAAATGATACGTCTGATGCCGGCTGAGGATTTTCTGTACCGAGGCGATATACTGCACGCACCGTACGGCACCAAGACGCCGGAGGATGTGCAGAGATACTGCTTTGAAAATGTGGCATATCTGGTGGAGCGGGGAGTTAAGGCGATCGCTGTTGCCTGCAATACGGCGACGAGCGTCTGCATCAACCGTCTGCGCGAACAATACGATTATATGCCTGTTATCGGCGTTGAACCGGCTTTAAAGCCTGCGGTCCTTAACTCTGCCGGAGGACGGATCCTTGTCATGGCAACACCGATGACCCTGCAGGAGAATAAATTCGCGGCTTTGATGGATACCTACAGCCGTGAAGCAAGAATTCTCAAAGTGCCGAGCCAGGGGCTGATGGAATTCGTGGAACGCGGCGTTCTGGAAGGGGATGAACTCGACAGTTTCCTTGCTGACCTGCTTGGACCGTATCTGCCGGCTGATTCCATTGTACTCGGATGTACGCATTATCCGTTCCTGTCAGATGCGATCCGCAAAGCTGCCGGAGGATCCGTAACGATCTACGACGGCAGCGAAGGAACGGCCAGAGAGCTCAGAAGACAGCTTGCGGAGGCCGGGATCATGCGCGGAACGGATCACAAGGGACAGGTCACGATCCTGAGCAGCAAGAGTTCTGCGGAATTTGACGCTTTGGCGGATAGGCTCCTTTACGGCAATTGAGCCGCAGATGCCGATGCGCTTCTTGACAGGCACCAATACATAAGAGTATAATTCATAACGTGTTTTTGAACTGAGATAGAATATCCATTATCAATCCGGAGGAAGTTACTGTAAATGAAGAGAATGAAAAATGTGCTGATCCTGCTGCTGGTCGCGGCAGTCATAGCATGTGCGTCACTGTTTGCTTTTATCGGGCTCGACAATGCCAGAGTCGGTATGAAGAATATCCATCTGGGCCTTGACCTTGCCGGCGGCGTCAGCATCACCTATCAGGCCGCAGAGGACAATCCGACGCAGAATCAGATGGACGGCGCGCGTGCGATCATCAATAACC
This sequence comes from Bacillota bacterium, assembly GCA_017441925.1. Lineage (GTDB taxonomy): Bacteria > Bacillota > Clostridia > Lachnospirales > Bianqueaceae > RUG12817. The sequence goes on along the minus strand of JAFRUE010000007.1, from coordinate 492,035 downwards.
GTCTGTCTGCGCTCGGCTATACGGAAGCGTCAAGCTTCCAGGACGGAACGAACCGTATCCGTGTCGAGATTCCCGGTGTTTCAGACGCGAATGAAGCTGTAAAGCAGATCGGCAAGACCGCGATGCTGACCTTTGTCGGCCTTGACTGGAACAGTCTGGTTTCTGCCGGATTGACGGATGAATATGTCGATACCCTGACAGAAGAAGTCCTTGCCGATATGGAGCAGTCCGGAGACTCGACCTACAGCAAGGAAACGGTCCGCGATATGGTCGTTCAGTATCTTTCGAACCCCGGCTCGAGTTTTTATTATTTCCCTGAAGCTGCTTCTGAGATCCTGCAGAAGGCTATCGATCAGGGACTGGCCGAGATCGTTCTGGTCGGCGATGACGTTGCTGACGCGACCGCACAGCACGGTCAGGTCTCTCAGACCAGTATGGCGGAAGATTATGTGCGCCTGGCGCTGACTTCTTCCGGCAAAGACAAATTCACTGACGCAACGGAGCGTTATCTCAACAAGCAGATCGCGATCCGTCTGGATGAAACGATCGTCAGCATTCCTACTGTAAACGCTGTGATCAATGACGGTGTTGCGGTCATTACCGGTATGGCCGGCGCGGATGAGGCCAAGCAGCTTGCTTCCGATATCCGCGGAGGCGCGCTTCCTGTCGAACTGAAAGACATCGAGCACAACAGTGTTGGCGCTACGCTCGGCCGTGATGCTCTTTCCACCAGCCTGAAGGCCGGTCTGATCGGCTTCATCCTGGTCCTGATCTTCATGATCATCATCTACAGAGTGCCCGGCGTTGTAGCGAGCATCTCTCTGATCTTCTATATTTCCGCGGAGATCCTTCTGCTGAATCTGTTCAACGTCACGCTGACGCTGCCCGGTATCGCAGGTATCCTGCTGTCCATCGGTATGGCTGTCGACGCGAATGTAGTTATCTATTCCCGTGTAAATGAGGAGCTGGCTGTCGGCCGCCGTATTGAGGCCGCGGTTGCTTCGGGCTACCGTAAGTCTCTGTCCGCCATTATCGACGGTAACGTTACAACGCTGATCGCGGCAGGTGTCTTGTGGTTCCTGGGCACCGGTACCGTAAAAGGCTTTGCGCTGACACTGGCGCTTGGTATTGTCCTGTCCATGTTTACCGCGCTGGTCCTGTCCAACCTGATCCTTAAGAATATCACGGCTGTCCTGCCGGATAAAACCGGACTCTACAGATCTGCCGATTTCTTCCGCAAGGTCAAGGCTGTCCGTATTATTGAGAAGACGAAGCTCTGGCTTGTCATTCCGGCCTGTATCGCTGTCATCGGTCTGGGCTTCATCCTGTTCAAGGGCATGAACCTGGATATCGATTTCAAGGGCGGATCCATGATGCAGATCAATATGGAGCAGGAGTATGACAACGACAAGCTGACCGGGATCGTCAAGGAGATCAGCGGTGATACCAATCCGATGGTGCAGTCTGTAAGCGGAGCCGGACAGGAGAACCATGTCCAGATCAAGGTCAAAGAGATGGATACCACAAAGATGGATGAGCTCTATGACAAGATCGCTGTTGAGTTCGGCCTGGATCCTGACGGAAGCAATCTGGTTTCCCAGTCCTCGATCAGCCCGATGATCAGCGGCGAGATGAAGTCATCTTCTGTCGTTTCCACGCTTGTCGCAGCGCTTCTGATGCTGATCTATATCACGATCCGCTTCCATGACTGGCGCTTCGGCCTGAGCTCTATTATCGCGCTGCTGCATGACGTCATCATCGTTATCGCGGTCTATGCGGTCTTCCGTGTACCGGTCAACTCCAACTTCATCGCAGCGATCCTTACGATCGTCGGCTACTCGATCAATAATACGATCGTCGTATTCGACCGTGTACGCGAGAACCAGCATCTGTACCGTGCAAACCAGACGGCGCAGCTGGTCAACGACAGTATCAAGCAGACTATGGGACGTTCATTGTCTACATCGATTACAACGATCCTGATGGTCATGATGCTCTTTATCCTCGGCGTCGACAGTATCCGCTGGTTTGCCTTCCCGCTTCTTGCCGGCTTCATTGCGGGCACCTATTCATCACTTGTGATCGCAGGTCCGGTCTGGGCGCTTATGAAAGGCGGACGCCAGGCTAAGCGTGCCGCATAATAATCTTGAAAGAAAACTGGAGAATCTGCAGCAGCAGTTATAAAGAAATACAGGAGAGATACCGTCTGGATCCGATCCTCGCTAAAGTGATAGCGAACAGGACAGATCCTGACGGTGCTCCTGATTATATTGACAGAGAGGGTCCTTTGCGTGATCCGATGACGATGAAAGGCATGCCGGAGGCTGTCCGGCTGATCCGGGAAACGATTGCGCAGGGCAGGACCATTACTGTGATCGGGGACTATGACGTCGACGGAATGACTTCTTCGACGATTCTTTATCATGCCCTTACAAGAGCAGGAGCTTCTGTGCATGTGCGGATCCCGGACCGTGTGGAAGACGGTTACGGGATGCGTCCTTATATGGTCGAAGACTGTGTGAGGAGAGGAGACGGGCTGATCATCACCTGTGACAACGGGATACGGGAGTTTGAAGCTGCCGAGACCGCTGTAAGGCTTGGCATACCTCTGATCATCACGGATCACCACGCGATTGCACAAGAGGACGGCGAGGAGAAGCTCCCGGCCGCGAATGTTGTCGTCAATCCGCATCAGAAGACGGATCCGTACGGATTCAGCGATCTGTGCGGGGCAGGTGTTGCCTATCAGACAGCCAGGGCTTTGATGCAGGCTGTCGGGATGCCGGAAGATCCGGACTGGATCGGGTATGCGGCGCTTGGTACTGTCTGCGATGTTATGAAACTGATCGGCGAGAACCGCAAGATCGTCTATCAGGGACTCCGCCGTTTTAATGCGCACCCGCCGGCTTCGATCCAGGCGCTCATGCGTCAGGGAAGCAGTGAGAAGCTTGACGTCTACGCGTTCGGCTTTATTATCGGACCGATGATCAATTCCGGAGGCAGACTGGACAGCCAGCAGAATTATATTTCTGTAATGCTGTCTCAGGATCCGGTCAAAGCAGAGACAGCTGCCAAGAAGCTGTACGAATTGAACAGAGAGCGTCAGAAGCTGACGGACGAAGGCGTGGAAAAGGCCATGGCTGTCTATGCCGCGCAGGAAGATCAGACAGTCCAGGTGATCCATCTGCCGGAGCTTCACGAGAGTCTTGCGGGACTTGTGGCCGGCAAGATCCGGGAGAAATACTGTAAGCCTGTATTTGTATTGACCGGAACAGGCAGTGAAGTGAAGGGCTCGGGCCGATCGATCCCTGCTTATGACATGTTCGCGGAGATGAACGCGGTACAGGATTGCTTCAGCCGTTATGGCGGACATCCGATGGCTGCCGGCTTATCCATGGAGGAATCCCGTATCGGAGAGCTGCGGGAGAGGCTTAACGCGAATTCGCGTCTGACAGAAGAGGATCTCAGACCGGTCGTAATGATCGATATGGCGATGCCGCTTCACTATGCGAACGCGCATACCGCCGATATCGTGGCACAGCTTGAACCGTTCGGGACAGGCAATGCGGATCCGATGTTTGCGGATAAAGGTCTGGAGCTTCAGCGTGTCCGTTGGATGGGTACCCGGAAGAAAGCCGCTAATCTTTTCTTTTATAAAGACGGTGAAATCTATGAGACCGTGACGTTCAGGATCGAGGCTCTTCATGAGTGTATTGCGGAAGCGGCGTCCGAAGCGGTCTGGGAGCGTCTTTTCTTTGATGGAACGCTTGAAAAGCCTGTTAAAATAGACATCTGCTACCATGTCGGCTGGAACGTATACCGGGGGAGGATGCGGCTGCAGATCAATGTTTCTCATATGCGTCCTTCCGTTGAAAAATGAATGATTTTGTGCTATAATAATCATATATCCAAACGTGCGAAAGAGAGGTATTGAATATGGATCTCAAAAAACTGGTCAGGACCGTTCCCGATTTCCCCAAAAAGGGCATTATGTTCCGTGATATTACGACGATCCTGCAGGATCCCGACGGACTTCACGAGTCGATCTGTCAGCTGCAGGAAGCCATCAAGGATATCGATTACGACGTAATCGTCGGACCGGAGTCCCGCGGTTTTATTTTCGGTGTGCCGCTTGCATTTGCTGAGCACAAGGGCTTCGTACCTGTCAGAAAGCCCGGAAAGCTTCCCGCTGCCGTATATTCCCAGGAATATGACCTTGAATACGGCACCGCGACACTGGAACTTCACAAGGATGCTCTGAAGCCCGGACAGAAGGTCCTGGTTGCCGATGATCTGCTTGCAACAGGCGGAACGGCGGAAGCGATCATCAAGCTGATCGAACAGACCGGAGCCAAGGTCGTCGGATTCACTTTCGTGGTAGAACTGACGGATCTTGGCGGCAGAGAGAGGCTTAAGGATTACGAGGTCCGCACTCTGGTCCAGTATGAAGGCGAATAACCTTCTGCAGATATGAAAGACCGGCATTTTTTCCGTAAGACAGCTGCAGCCGCGGCATTAGCCTCGACTCTGTTCTCTTGGTTCATCCGTCCGGGGACAGAGCATGAGAAGGAGATCGCAGACCTTTCAGCTGTCGATTACGCGCACAGGGGTCTGCATGACGCGAAGGCCGGGATACCGGAGAATTCGCTGGCAGCTTTCCGCCGCGCGGCTGAACACGGCTTTGGCATAGAGCTTGACGTTCATATGACCAAGGACAAGGAACTGGTCGTGATCCATGATCATGATACTGTCCGCATGACTAAATTCGCCGGCAAAGTCGAGGAAATGACTCTCACCGAGCTACGCAGTCTTAAGCTCCAGGGGACGAATGAATCGATCCCGACATTTGACGAAGTGCTTTCGTGCGTAAAAGGCAGAGTCCCGCTTCTTGTCGAGATCAAGCCGGTCCGCTACAATATAGAAGAACTGACGGAACGCGTGTGTGCAGCGCTTTCAGGGTATAAAGGGAAGTACTGTATCGAATGCTTTGATCCCCGCGTAATAGCAGTGCTGCGCCGTAATCATCCGGAGATCGTACGCGGTCAGCTGCTCATGTACATGCATAAGAACAACAATTACGAGCAGCCGGCAGCAGTGGATTTCATGCTGCGCAATCTCCTGACGAATTTCTGGACTAGACCGGATTTCATCGCGTATCATTTCCCGGAACGGAAGAATCTGATGCTTCGGGTTTGCCGCAGGATGTTCCGCGTCTGGGAACTCGACTGGACGGTAACGGATGAAACGCAGTATCAGGCCGTCAAAGACGACAGATGTACCGCGATTTTTGAACAGTTTATTCCAAAGAGTTGAAATCCGGAGAAAAAAGACTTATAATAGGGCCATCCATGCATTATGGATGGTCTTGTTTTTATTTCATTATCACGGCAGGAAGGGAGTGGCTCTATGGAAGACGATCTGAAATTCGCGACAGTAGATACAGAGAAACTGTATCACACGATGATGGATAAGATCCGCGAGTATCATCCGGTGTCCAATCTGGACAAAGTCAGGCTGGCTTACAAGACCGCGGATGATGCGCACAGCGGGCAGCTGCGTCAGTCCGGCGAGCCCTATATCATACATCCGCTTCATGTGGCGATCACGCTGGCTGATCTGGAAATGGATCTTGAGACGATCGAGGCCGGCCTTCTGCATGACGTACTGGAGGATACCAAGGTAACATCGGAAGAGATCCGGGGCCTTTTCGGCGACGATGTCGTAGCGCTCGTAGAGGGTGTTACCAAACTGAAGACCCTGACCTATACTTCCACAGATAAAGAAGACATCCAGGCGGAGAATTACCGCAAGATGTTCATGGCGATGGCCAAGGATATCCGCGTCATCGTTATCAAGCTTGCCGACCGTCTGCACAATCTTCAGACACTGGAATACAAGAGCAAAGAGAAACAGCTGGAGAAGGCCCGTGAGACGCTCGATATCTATGCGCCGATCGCGAACCGGCTCGGTATTTCAAAGATCAAGATCGGTCTGGAGGATCTGTCTCTTAAGTATCTCGATCCGGAAGCTTACGAGCTCCTGACACATCAGATCAACCGCAAGCGGGAAGACCGTGAAGAGATCATCGCGGGGATCTGTTCCTATCTGAAACAGAAGCTTCACGAGGGAGGCATCGAGGCGGCGGTAGAAGGCCGTCCGAAGCATTTCTTCAGCATTTACAAAAAGATGGTCAACAAGGGCAAGACACTGGATCAGATCTATGATCTGTTCGCTGTGCGCGCGATCGTAGATTCCGTAAAGGACTGCTACGGAGCCCTTGGCATCATCCATGACCTGTATACACCTGTTCCGGGGCGTTTCAAGGATTACATCGCGATGCCCAAGTCCAACATGTATCAGAGTCTGCATACGACGCTGATCGGACCGACGGGAGAGCCTTTTGAAGTGCAGATCCGTACCTGGGAGATGCACCGCGTCGCACAGTACGGTATTGCCGCACACTGGAAGTACAAAGAAGACGCGAACGGCAATATCAGCAAACGTGCGGAAGAGGAGAAGATGGTCTGGCTCCAGAAGATCCTGGAGTGGCAGAACAATCTGCAGGACAATAAGGAATTTGTCAGCACGATCAAACAGGATCTGGACGCTTTCCAGGATTCTGTATTCGTATTCTCGCCCAAAGGCGACGTCATCGAGCTGCCGGCCGGATCGACGCCCATCGATTTTGCCTATCAGATCCATAGTGCCGTCGGCAACAAGATGGTCGGCGCGCGCGTGGACGGCCGCCTTGTAACGCTGGATTACCAGCTGCGCAACGGCGAGCAGGTCGAGATCATCACTTCACAGAACAGCAAAGGTCCCAGTCAGGACTGGCTCAACGTCGTCAAGACGACACAGGCCCGCAACAAGATCAATCAGTGGTTCAAGAAAGAATCCAAGCAGGAGAATATCGCCCGCGGACGCGAACTGATGGAGAAATATTGCAAGAGCCACGGACTACCGGCTTTCCCGGAGCTGCTTAAGCCCGAATGGATGGATACCGTGCTTAAGAAGTACGGATTCCAGGACTGGGACAATCTGACGGCCGCGATCGGTCACGGCGGCGTGAAGGAAGGCCAGATCGTCAACCGTCTGTATGAAGAGTACCGCAAAGAGCATCTGGGCAGCATGACCAACGATGATATCCTGCATCTGGTATCGGAGAAGGCTGCCGAAGCGTCTTCTTCACAGTCTGCGCGGCGCAGGAACGGCGGAGCCATCATCGTAAAAGGCCTGCATGATCTGGCGGTGCGTTTCGGACGGTGCTGCAATCCGGTCCCGGGTGATGAGATCGTCGGATTCATCACACGTGGACGAGGTGTTACGATTCACCGCAATGACTGTATCAATATGATGTATCTGCCGGCTGAGGAGCGCATGCGTCTGATCGATGCGGACTGGGAAGTCAATACGGCTGAGGGCATGAAGTTCCAGAGTTCTGTGCAGGTCATTACCGAAGAGCGCAATGGCGTTCTTGTCGAGATCAATCAGGCGATCAACGATGCCGGCCTTTCCATCCAGTACCTGGACGGAAGAGTCAGCAAGGATCATATGCTCGATACATTCAATATCACACTTGAGATTTCCTCCAAGGAGCAGCTTGAGGCGCTGTCCAACCGTCTGATGCAGATCCGCGGAGTAAGAGACGTGATCCGTACATCCAAATAACAGTATCGGGAGGCCCTCATGAGAGCTGTAGTGCAGAGAGTTAAAGAAGCATCCCTATTGTCTGAAGGAGTCCCTTTTTCGAGTATCGGAAAGGGACTTGCTGTTTATATCGGATTCGGTCCGGAAGACACAGACAAGGAATTTCAGTATATGATCGACAAGGTCAGGGGACTGCGTGTCTTTGAGGATGACGCCGGCAAAATGAATCTGTCTGTCGCCGATATCGGCGGAGAGATCCTGTGGATCCCGAATTTCACGCTTTACGGAGACTGCAGGACAGGACGCAGACCCAGCTATTCGTTCGGAGCGCCGGCGGCAGCTGCGAGAGAAATGTTCGCAAGATTCGAGCAGATGGCCCAAGCCGCCGGGAGCTGTGCTTTTGGCGTATTCCAGACGGATATGCAGATCACACAGGTGAATGATGGGCCGGTGACACTGCTCATCGACAGCGGGAGAGCTTTCTGACATGAAGATCCGCAGAGTGGAAGTCGGAGCCTACCAGACGAATTGCTATATGGTTGAGCAGGACAGCACAAGGATCCTGATCGATCCCGGCGACGCGGACGGGCAGGTCCTGCCTTTTCTGGAGAGACAGTCCTTTAGGCCGGACGCGATCCTGGTCACACATGGCCATCAGGACCATTACGGAGACGTTTCTGCGATATGTACAGCATATGACGTTCCTGTATATTTCCCGGAGGAAGAAGTCGGATACCTTGCTGAGAGCAGCCGTCAGGGCTCGCTCTGGGACACAGGGAAACGGGAAGCTTTTATGCGGATCCTGCAGACGCACGGCCGATTCGTGAAAGACGGAGAGATAGTCCGGATCGGTACGATCGCGTTTGAGGCACGTATGATCGCTCATCATACCCGTGCAGGAATGTGCCTGTATGATGCAGAGAATAAAGTGATTTTTACCGGAGACAATCTGTTCAGAGGGAGCATCGGGAGGACGGACCTCTATAAAGGTGATACGAAAGGCTTGTGCGATGGGATCCGAAAGAAGATCCTGCCGCTTCCGGACGATATAAAAGTCTATCCCGGACACGGAGAACCGACCTCGGTAGGCATTGAGAGACGGACCAATTATTATCTGACACATGACCCGGAGGCATTATGGTAAGATCGTTTGCGGTCGGCGGAGAGGAGATGACCGAATCCCGCCGGTATGAACTCAGTATGCTGACAAAAGAATTCTTTCCGGAAGCAGAGATCCGAGAGGAGGATCCGGAATATCTTTTTGTGTATGCCGAGGCATGCTGGAGACTGTACGGGAAAAGAGAAGAACCGTCCGCTGACAGAAAGCTTCTCCTGACCTGTTCCAACGACGGGATACCGCAGATGGTTTTCGCGGGCGGAGATCCGCTTAAAAACAGGATGAAGCAGGGCTTATATGCCTTGTTGTCCGAATGGACGGATCGTGCGCTGCCCTGGGGGATTCTGACGGGCGTAAAGCCGGTCAAGCTGGCCGTATCGATTTTGGAAACAGGAAGGGACAGGACAGAGGCAAAGCAGATCCTGAGGGACGAATACAGCCTTTCTCCGGCAAAGACGGAACTGCTTCTGGACACGGCGGTCAGAGAGATAGAACTGCTTACCGCGGATGAGCGGGACGGCAGGGAATGGGCGATCTACATCGGCATTCCGTTCTGCCCGACACGATGTGCGTACTGTTCTTTTGTATCCTATGATTATCATATGCTCGGCGATCTGATGGACCGCTATGTGGACGCGCTGATCCGGGAGATCAGGGCATGCGGAGAGCTTGCGGCAGGCCGTCGGATCACGAGCCTGTATATGGGCGGGGGCACACCGACGTCCTTATCGGCAGAACAGATGGACAGGGTGCTTACAGAAGCCGATCGGGCGTTTCATTTTGACAGGATCCCGGAGACAACAGTGGAAGCCGGACGTCCGGATACGATCACTATGGATAAGCTGAAGGTACTGTCCGGACACGGTATCAGCCGGATCTCTGTCAATCCGCAGACCATGAATCAGAAGACACTCGATCGGATCGGCAGGCGCCATTCGGTGGAAGACGTGATCCATGCCTATGAAATGGCGAGAACAGCCGGCTTTGATAATATCAATATGGATCTGATCATGGGACTCCCCGGTGAAACGGTCCGGGATGTGGAATATACTGTCAGGAAGATCCGTGAGCTCGCGCCGGACAGTCTGACTGTCCATTCGCTTGCCATCAAACGGTCTTCACGGCTTAAAGAGACAGGACTGTATTCAGACGCTTCTGCGGGAGAGATCGAGCAGATGCTGACACTTGGACAGGAAACAGCCGCCGTTCTCGGGATGCGTCCGTATTACCTGTACCGTCAGAAGAACATGGCCGGGAATTTTGAGAATACGGGTTATTGCACTCCCGGCAAGGAATGCATGTACAATATCGAGATCATGGAAGAAAAGCAGAATATCTGCGCCATGGGAGCGGGTTCTGTCAGCAAGGTCTATGATCCGGCGCGCGATAGGATCGACAGGATCAGTAATGTCAAGAACGCGGGAGATTACATCACCCGGCTGGATGAGATGATCGAACGCAAAAGAAGGGGGTTCGGCAATTGATGACAAGAGAGGAAGTTTCAACGGAGATCGGCAAGACCGAGTTTTCGACAGGGCAGATCCTCGGGATCTCCGGCAGGATCCTGTTCGAGAATCTGGGAATCTGGCTGCTCTTTGCACTGGCTGTTTTCCTGCCAACCGGTATTGTACTGCAGGCGCTTTCCATGCGTGTCCCGATGACAGAACTGCTTAAGATGCTGCAGGAGGGCAATGCAGATATTCTGTCAAGGAAGGACATCATACAGCCGCTTTTTATGATGTACGGCACGCAGGTCCTTTTCGCGCTGATCTATGTCCTGACCAATGTGGCGGCTAGTCTTTTCACAGATAAATGGCTGCAGAAATCAGCCGAGCTCCCGTCCGCAGGGCGTCTTGCTGTTGATTCCGTAAAGGCATGGCCGCAGGCACTTGTCGTTTCGCTGCTGTATCTTCTCGGACTTGCCGCGACGCTATTCATGATATTCCTGCTGGTTTCTTTCGGTTTCTTCCTGCTGATGATGCTGGCGCTTGCGATCGTTGCCGCCTACTGGACGATCCAGTACTATTATTCGGTCTCAGCCGCTTCAATTCGTCCCTATAAAGGTATAGCGGCGCTAAAGTATGCCGCGTCCGTCATCCGATGCCGCGCCGGCAGGGCAGTCACACTGATCCTGACCTGTGTCGTGATCAACTCGCTGTTCACACTGATCCTTCAGACGCTGACATCTTCGTTCTATGTGCTGGCGGCCCGTCCGGTACTCCTTTGCATTACTTCGGGACTGCTTGGAGTGATCGGGAATCTTCCGAATTTCCTGATCTCGATCGCGGCGACTGTCTATCTGATCAATCAGGAACAGGTCTCCATTCAGAGGACACAACGCCTGATGGAGGAATTTGCGGCTCCGGAAGAGACGAACGGACAGGATCCGTGGAACAGGTCCTGATGATTTCATAAAAAAGGCTTGACTTAAAGGGAATAAGCCTATATAATACTATGATGGACGTGTTGTGCAGATAATAGAAATACGTCAAGATATTTTCAGGAGGATACCACAATGAGTCAGTTGGAAAAGCTCGAGCATAATATGGTCCGGATTACGATGGAGGTAAGCCCGGAGGATTTCAATAAGGCGATCGCACGTGTATATAACAAGCAGAAGAATCAGATCGCGATTCCCGGTTTCCGTAAAGGTAAAGCTCCCCTTAAGATGGTCGAGCGTTACTACGGCGAAGAGGTTTTCTATGAGGATGCCGTAAACGACGTACTTCCGGATCTGTATACAAAAGCGCTTGACGAGCTTGAGGTTGACGCTGTTTCACGTCCGCAGATCGAACTGGATACGATTACGAAGGGCGAGCCCGTTGTCGTTAAGGCGACGCTGGCTGTCCGTCCTGAGGTTACCCTTGGCGAGTACAAGGGCCTGGTCGCCGAGAAGGAGACCATCGCTGTTACCGAGGATGATGTCATGGATCAGCTGAAGCAGGAAGCCGACAGGAATTCCCGCCTGGTAGACGTGACAGACCGCGCAGCCGCTGACGGAGATACCGTTACGATCGATTTTGACGGATATGTTGACGGAGAGGCTTTTGACGGCGGCAAGTCCGAGAACTACAAGCTGGTGCTCGGCAGCCACAGTTTCGTTGATACATTCGAGGAGCAGATCGTCGGACACAATATCGATGACGCATTCGACGTTAATGTAACTTTCCCGGAGAACTACCAGGAGAAGCTTGCCGGCAAGGCAGCGACTTTCAAGGTCGTTCTGCACAAGATCCAGGTCAAGGAGCTCCCGGTCCTGGACGATGATTACGCAAAGGATTATTCCGAATTTGAGACTCTGGAAGAGTACAAGAACGACATCCAGAAGAAGCTTCTTGACAGCCGTCAGAAGGCAGCTGATGACAAGCGCACCGCTGAGCTTCTGAAGAAGGCAGTAGAGAACGCTGTGATGGACATTCCCGAGGCAATGATTGACGAGCAGACGGACAGCATGATCCAGAATTTCGCCAACAATCTGCAGTATCAGGGAATTTCCATGGATCAGTACCTTCAGATGACCGGTTCCAATATCGCAGCTCTTCGCGCGAATGTCCGTCCGGACGCTGAGACTTCCATCAAGAATTCACTCGTGCTTGACGCGATCGTTAAGGCCGAGGGTCTGGAAGTAACAGACGAGGATGTGGACAAGGAGATCGAACGTCTTGCAGACATGTACAAGATGGAGAAGGACAAGCTCACCGCGACGATCTCTGAGGCGGAGAAGGACCGTATGAAGGATGAACTGAAGACCAGAAAGGCTGAAGAGCTTCTGGTTGCGGAGTCCAAAGAAGCATAAAGCAATCATCTGATTAGTGAATCATCCGGGACTGAGCGCGTGCGCCCAGTCCTGTTGACTATTATAAGGAGGCCAAGTGATGGATAATTTCAAGAATGTTCTTTCCATTCCCTATGTTATCGAGCAGTCAAGCCGCGGCGAGCGCAGCTACGATATCTATTCCAGACTTCTGCAGGATAGGATCATCTTCCTGTCGGAAGAGGTGAACAGCACGACTGCGAGCCTTGTGATCGCACAGCTTCTGTATCTCGATTCCGTGGACAGAGACAAGGATATCGCTTTCTATATCAACAGCCCGGGCGGATCCATCAGCGACGGTATGGGTATCTATGACACGATGCAGATGGTGCATGCGGATGTTGCGACGTACTGTGTAGGCATGGCTGCGAGCATGGGCGCTTTCCTGCTGGCGGGCGGAGCCAAGGGCAAGAGATATATTCTTCCGAACGCGGAGGTCATGATCCATCAGCCGAGCGGCGGTATGCAGGGACAGGCTACAGATATCAAGATCCAGGCGGAGCATATCGCCAGGATCAAGAAGCGCATGAACCAGATCCTGAGCGAGAATACCGGCAAGGATATTTCCGTTATTGAGCAGGATACCGAGAGGGACAACTGGATGACGGCAGAGGAAGCCGTTGCGTACGGTATCGTGGATTCCATCATCACGAAGCCCTGACACAAGATACCTTAATCAGGAAAGGACAATCAACAGAGTATGGCAGGCAAGACAGATTCAAGGAAGAAAGTCATCTGCTCCTTCTGCGGCAGGAGTTCGGATCAGGTCAAGAGAATGGTCGCGGGCAACGGTGTATATATCTGTGATCAGTGTATTGCATTGTGCTCCGACATCATGACCAAAGAGATGGCGGCGGAAGAGCCGGCTGTCGATCACGGCGCTGCTCCGAATTTCATGACGCCCAAGGAGATCAAGTCTTTTCTGGATGAGTACGTAATCGGTCAGGAGAGCGCCAAGAAGGCTCTTTCCGTAGCCGTATACAATCATTACAAGAGAGTTTTCGCCAAACGTGCCGGTATGGTGACGGATGACGTTGAGCTGCAGAAGAGCAATATCGTCATGCTGGGACCGACCGGAAGCGGCAAGACCTATCTTGCGCAGACCCTTGCGAAGATCATCAACGTTCCGTTCGCGATCGCTGACGCGACGTCTCTGACGGAAGCGGGCTATGTCGGCGAGGATGTGGAGAATATCCTGCTGAAGCTGATCCAGGCGGCCGATTATGATATCGAGAGAGCGGAGCTCGGCATTATCTATATCGATGAGATCGACAAGATCGCCCGCAAGTCCGAGAATCCTTCGATCACCCGCGATGTCAGCGGCGAAGGCGTGCAGCAGGCGCTGCTTAAGATCCTGGAGAGCACGGTCGCTTCCGTACCTCCACAGGGCGGACGCAAACACCCGCAGCAGGAATTCATTCAGATCGATACGACGAATATCCTGTTCATCTGCGGCGGAGCTTTTGACGGCATGGATAAGATCATCAAAGCGCGGACCAATGAGAAGACGATGGGTTTCCTCGCAAAGAACGATTCCAAGGTCGACGAAGCGGATATCCTGAAGCTTCTCGAGCCCAGAGATCTGCTTAAATTCGGCCTGATTCCCGAGTTTGTCGGCCGTCTGCCCGTTATGGTCACGCTGCAGGACCTGAGCGAAGAAGCGCTCGTCAGGATCCTTACTGAGCCTAAGAATTCGCTTGTAAAACAGTATCAGTCGCTCCTTGCCATGGATGGCGTGGAGCTTACATTTGAGGACGACGCGCTGACGGAGATCGCGCATGAAGCCCTGCTTCGCAATACCGGAGCACGCGGGCTTAAGGCGATCATCGAAGGGGTTATGGAAGACGTTATGTACGAGATTCCTTCGATGGACAGAGCAGAACGCTGTGTCATCACCAGGAACGTCGTACTGAAGCAGGAAAAAGCGCAGATCATTGAAGGCATTACTTCAAAGAAGGATCGCCGCAGAATGAAGCAGGCGGAGAGTGAACAGACCGCCTGAGTGCGATTCCGATAAGCTTTTTCCGGAAAGAACAGAGCCGTATATGGAAGAAAAGCAAAGAAGAGAACCTATCCCGGCAGATGCTCTGAAGCTGCCGATCCTGCCGATTCGGGGATTTGTCGTATACCCCGGGCAGAATGTCAATTTTGAAGTGTTCCGTCCGCAGTCGCTGCGGGCGATGGAGCGTGCGATGTCTTTCGGCACGATGGTCTTTCTTGGAATTCAGAAGAACGAAACGATCGAGAATCCCGAGATGGACGATCTGTGGGACATCGTTGTTTCCATGAAAATCGAGAAAGTGTTCAAGGAGCAGAAGGATGTCCGTGTCCTGGGCCTTGTCGGGAGACGGTACCGTTTGCTTCGTTTTGATACGCATAAGCCGTATTATGAAGCAGAAGCCATCCCGATCGAGGAGACTGTGTATGACACAGACACCGAGATCGCGATGTGCCGGATGCTTAAAGAAGCTTTCCGCGAATACGCGCAGAGTGCCGATGTGGTCCCGCATGCGCTGTATGTTGCATCTCATCTGAACGAGATGGGAGCGGTGGCGGATGTGATCGCTGCGAATCTCCCCGAATCCGAGTTCAGCCGCATGGATCTCTATCTGGAGACAGATCCGCAGATCCGTGCAGGCAAGATCCTTGCGAGGATCGATCGTGAGAAGAAAATCTCAGAGATGCGCAGGACGCTGCAGCAGCAGGTCGGCCGCGAGATGCGCGATATCCAGAAAGAAAGCTTCCTGCGGGAAGAGCTTGAGATTATTCACAGAGAGCTTGGCGACGAGCCGGGTTCTGATGATACGGATCCGAGGATCGCAGAGCTTCTGCAGAATCCGAAAGTCCCCAAGGACGTCACGGACAAGATCCGTCTTGAGCAGAAACGGCTTGAGAATATGCAGCCGATGTCTCCGGAGTACGGCCTGATCGAAGACTATCTGGAGAGAGTCGCGTCGGTCCCGTGGACGGACAAGGCTGTTCAGAACGCGGACACAGTTTCGGTGCGGAAAGGTCTCGATGAAGCACATTACGGCATGAAACGCGTGAAAGACCGTGTTGTGGAGTTTGCTGCGGCGCGCAAGCTGAAAGCAGATCTACCGTGTCCGGTGCTTTGCCTTGTAGGCCCTCCGGGAATCGGCAAGACTTCCGTAGCGTCGTCAATTGCGGAATCGCTGGACCGTCCGTTCGTACGGGTGTCGCTCGGTGGCGTGCGTGATGAGGCAGAGATCCGTGGACACCGCAGGACGTATGTCGGCGCGATGCCGGGACGTATCGTAAATGCTCTGATCCAGGCAAAGCAGGCCAATCCGGTCATGCTGCTTGACGAAGTGGACAAGATGGCTTCAGACCTGAGGGGAGATCCGACAGCGGCATTGCTGGAGGTGCTCGATAACTCGCTGAATTCAGCTTTCCGCGATACCTATCTGGAGCTGCCGGTCGATCTTTCTGACGTGTTCTTCATTACGACCGCGAATACGCTTGAAGGGATCCCGCTGCCGCTCGTCGACAGAATGGAGATCATCGAGATGGAGAGCTATTCCCGCGAGGAGAAGCTCGAGATCGCCATGAAATATCTGCTGCCGAGACAGCGCGCGGCTTACGGACTGAAAGCAGCGCAGATGAAGATCACAAGACCTGTTATCAGCAGGATCATTACGGAATATACGCGGGAAGCCGGTGTACGTGAGCTCGAGCGTCTGCTTGGATCACTTTGCCGCAAAGCTTCCGTTGCGATCGTTGAAAGAGGCGAGAACGGTATCCGGGTGACAGAGAAGAATCTCGCATCTCTGATGGAAGATCCGCCGATCATCGAGGATTCCGAGAAGCGGGATCCGGAGGCAGGTGTGGTCAACGGCCTTGCCTGGACAGCGCTCGGCGGAGAAGTTCTTACGATCGAGACCGCGGTCCTTACCGGCAGCGGACATCTGGAGATGACCGGACAGATGGGCGGCGTTATGAAAGAATCCGCTCAGATCGCGCTCAGCGTGGTCCGCGGATATCCAATCGATGGGAAGGATGCTCAGTTCTACAAAGAACATGACCTGCACATCCATATTCCGGCCGGAGCGGTTCCAAAGGACGGCCCAAGCGCTGGCGTCACGATGGCGACAGCGATGTATTCCGCGCTTTCCGGACTGAAGGTCCGCAGCGATATCGCGATGACTGGCGAACTGAGCCTACGCGGACGCGTGCTTCCGATCGGCGGCCTCAAGGAGAAGCTGCTTGCGGCCCGTGAGAAAGGTCTTATGGAAGTCTATGTGCCGGAGCTGAACCGCGAGGACGTGGAGAAGCTGCCGGAACATGTGACAAAAGACATGAAGATCCGGTTTGTGACGCATATCGACACGATCCTCGAGAATGTCGTGATCGGTTTCCGCGGCGGGAAGAGTACCGAAGCATGATGGAGATCCATAACGTGACGCTGGCTTCGGTCTGTGCGGTACCCCGGCAGATCCCGGAGCAGAAGCTGCCGGAAGTGGTTTTTGCCGGCAAATCAAATGTCGGTAAATCTTCACTCATCAACTGTCTGCTGAACCGGAAGAAGATGGCTCGCGTCAGTTCTTCACCGGGTAAGACAGTGACAGTTAACTTCTATTCCGTGGAAAATACATGGATGTTCGTTGATCTTCCCGGGTACGGATATGCGGCGGCTGGAAAGGCTGAGCAGGAGCGTTTTTCAAAAGTGACGGATAAGTATCTCCGGTCTGGACGTGAGATCCTCAAGCTCTTTCTGCTGGTCGATATCCGCAGAGAACCTTCCGGCAATGATCAGATGATGCTGGATTTTATCCGGAGCTGCGGCTACAGTCCGGTCGTGATCGCGACCAAGGCGGACAAGCTCAGCCGGATGCAGCAGCAAAAAAGCCTTTCCGTCATACGGAAAGGCCTGGATCTGCGGCAGGATGAACTGCTGATCCCGTTCTCGTCAGAGACGAAAGCGGGCAGGGATGAGGTCTGGGATCTGATCACGAATCAGAGTTCAGACCGTTCATGAGATTACGGTAGAGCACAAGGCCGCGTTCGAGCCAGCGCCTGCGGATCTCGGCGGCTTCCTCTTGTGAACTGACGTGAAAGACCAGTTCAAACAGGTGCGTATCGTAATCCCGGACATAGCAGGTGACGGCATAACGTCCGTCGGACTCCTGCTCCAGAGAGACATCAAGTCCCATCGTGGAGGAGCGTTCGATCGCGTCGATCTCCGCGTACTCCAGGATCTCGCGCCGTGTGCTGTGCGGGATCCGGAGCTGGAAGAGATCCAGAGTTTCGCTTCCCTGACGGGTAATACTGTAGCGGATCTGGCGGTCGCTCTCGGATGAGAGGATCAGCCGGGACGCTTCCAGTTCGGAGAGAAGCTGATCCATCTGGAAATAATCCATGTATTTATGATAGATCACATAATCCGACAGATCCGGACGGCTGATCAGGCCTTTCTCCCGGATCACATAGAGCAAGATCAGTTTATTTAAGGTAAAATCGTTTTGCTGAGTATCCATTTCGCTGCTTCCTGTAGTCAGAGATTAACAAGAAAAATCCTGTACAGATATTGTAGACGAAACGGACGGTTTTGTAAAGACAGAGGAATCAGATTTTAAGGAGGACTTCCCATGATTACGCAGGCTCCCAGAGGAACAGGGGACATCTACGGCGCTCAGATGGATCGGTGGCACTATGTTGAGTCAGAGATCGCTTCTCTGATGAAAGCATGGCATTACGGAGAGATCCGCACACCGATGTTCGAACATACAGAACTCTTTCAGCGCGGCGTAGGCGATACGACCGATATCGTTCAGAAAGAGATGTACACCTTTGAAGACAAAGGAAAACGCAGCATCACTCTTAAGCCGGAGGGCACAGCCGGAGCGGCCCGTGCTTATCTGGAGCATAATCTGTACGCCGATCCTCAGCCGACGAGACTGTATTACATCACTCCCTGCTTCCGCTATGAGAAGCCGCAGGCAGGCCGTGAGAGACAGTTCACGCAGTTCGGTGTGGAACTCTACGGAGCGGAATCGCCTTATGCGGATGCAGAAGTGATCTCCGTTGCATATTCGCTGCTTAAACGTCTCGGACTGAAGAACGTCGGCCTGCATATCAATTCTCTCGGATGCCCTGAGTGCCGCAAGGTTTACAACGAGAATCTGACGGCATATCTGAACAAATACAAAGACGGTCTCTGCGAAGACTGTCAGGAACGTCTTTCCCGTAATCCCTTAAGGATCCTGGACTGCAAGGTGCCGACCTGCAAAGAGATCGTAGCCGGCGCTCCGTCCATGCTGGACTTCCTGTGCGATGACTGCCAGGCGCATTTTGACAAGGTCAAAGATCTGCTTACGGCCATGGATATCCCGTACATCGTGGATCCCGGCATTGTACGCGGACTGGATTACTACACAAGGACTGTATTCGAGTGCATCTGCGGCGACATCGGCGCGCAGAGCACCGTTATCGGCGGCGGACGTTATGACCACCTGATCGAGGAACTCGGAGGCGACCCGGTTCCTGCGGTCGGTTTCGGGACAGGTATTGGCCGTATCCTGATGTCTATGGAAGCAGCGGGAGTCGAAGTGCCGCAGCCGGATCCGCTCTTCGTATATATCGCGAACCGCGGTGACGAAGCAGCCAGAGAAGCTTCCGTACTGACTTACAGACTGCGCAGTCTGGGAATTTCCGCGGAGAACGATCTGTCCGGACGCAGTGTGAAAGCACAGATGAAGTATGCCAACAAGAAGAACGCACGGTATACGATGGTTCTTGGCGAAGATGAGCTTGCGGGCGGTAAAGCTGCCCTTAAAGAGATGGCAACCGGCGAGACCAGAGAGATCTCGTTCCGGAATCTAGAGGAATGGAGCGCGTTACTGAAATGACAGAAGAATCACTGAACGGAATGAAACGTTCTCTTTACTGTGGAGAGGTCAGACCCGAGCATATCGGACAGAAAATCACAGTCATGGGCTGGGTGCAGAGAGCACGTAATAAAGGAAGCCTGATCTTTATCGATATCCGCGACAAAAAGGGTATCGTACAGGCAGTGCTTTCCCAGGAGACCGCGGATCCGGCCGTCTTTGAGAAAGCAGCATCCCTGCGTTCAGAATATGTAATTGCGCTTTCTGGTACCGTACAGGCCAGAGAAGGTGCTGTTAACGAGAAGCTTGCGACAGGCGCTGTAGAGATCGCTGCGGAAGATATTCATATTCTTTCTTCCGCTAAGACGACACCTTTCCAGATCCTGGACGAGGTCGACACAAGAGAAGATCTGCGTCTGAAATACCGTTATCTGGACCTGCGCCGTCCTAAGATCCAGCATTATCTCTTCCTGCGCCATAAGATCGTTACGGCGCTCCGCACTTTCCTGAACCATGAAGAATTCACGGAGATCGAGACGCCGCTGCTTTGCAAGAGCACTCCGGAAGGCGCAAGAGACTATCTGGTACCGAGCCGTGTGCATCCGGGATCTTTCTACGCGCTGCCGCAGTCTCCGCAGCTTTATAAGCAGCTTCTGATGATCGGCGGAATGGACCGTTATTATCAGATGGCCAAGTGCCTCCGCGACGAAGACCTGCGCGCGGACAGACAGCCCGAGTTCACTCAGGTCGATATCGAGATGTCTTTTGTCGAGCAGGATGATGTTATGGATCTTGCCGAGCGGATGATCGTGGAAGTCTTCCACGAGATCGCCGGCTGGGAGAACACACTGCCGCTGCGCCGTATGACATGGCAGGACGCGATGGATCTGTACGGCTCCGACAAACCGGATCTCCGCTTTGATATGCAGATCAAGGACGTAACAGAACATGCTGCCGGCAGCGGTTTTGGCGTCTTTGAGAATACTGTAGCTTCAGGCGGAGTGGTCCGCTGCCTGACCGTTAAGGGACAAGCCGCTATGCCGCGCAAGAAGATCGATGCTCTGACAGAAACGGCGAAACTCTTCAAGGCAAAGGGCCTTGCCTGGATCGCGCTGCTTGAGGACGGTACGGTCAAGAGCCCGATCGCAAAGTTCCTGAGCGAAGAGAAGCTTGCTGAGCTCACAAGCGCCGTAGACGCGGAGAAGGGCGATCTGATCCTATTCTGTGCCGATAAAAAGGGTGTTGTATCTAATGCTCTCGGTAATGTAAGACTGCAGCTTGGCAGAGAGCTCGGCCTGATCGATCCGGACCGCCACGAGCTCCTTTGGGTCGTAGACTTCCCGATGTTCGAATACAGCGAGGAAGAAGGGCGTTATATGGCCATGCATCATCCGTTTACAATGCCGTATGAAGAAGACATGCAGTATCTGTTCTCGGATCCTGCAAGAGTCCGCGCCAAGGCATATGATATGGTCCTTGACGGTGTAGAGATGGGCGGCGGAAGCATCCGTATTCACCGCAGCGATATACAGGAGAAGGTCTTTGAAGCGCTCGGATTCACCCCTGAATCCGCCAAGGAGAGATTCGGCTTCTTCCTGGAGGCATTTGATTACGGCGCGCCTCCGCACGGCGGACTGGCTTTCGGACTTGACCGCATGATCATGCTGCTTGCCGGAACGGACAGTATCCGTGACGTCATCGCGTTCCCCAAGGTCAAAGACGCATCCGATCTGATGAGCGAAGCACCGTCTGTGGTAGACGATAAGCAGCTGGAAGAGCTTTGCCTCCGGATCACGAAAGACTGAACCTGAACAAGTTAATCGGCAGACAAAAACAGGCTTCCTCCGGCCGGCATGCGGCAGAAGGAAGCCTGTTTAAGAAAATTCAGTAAATATTTCGACAATAACAATAAAACAAAGAAAAATATTCAATTGTAAACTTTGCGATAAGAGATTTAATGAATTATTAATGTGATTATTCCAGAGGATATTCTTGTTTGATTCATTAAAATGCCGGAGAATTAACCCGGGAATTATGATTTATCCGGCTTGTAAAGATAGGGCTTAAGAGCCTCAAAAAACTCCGGATCGTCTGTGTCTTCATGCAGGATCAGGTCCATAGGACGGGACAGATCAAGGCTGAATATGCCCATGATGGACTTGGCGTCGACAGTATAACGGCCGCTTTTCAGGTCGAGTTCGCCTCGATAAGAAGCCGCGACCGTCACGAAACTGCGGACCTTATCGATCGTATTGAGCAGAACGGATACGGTTTTCATCAGATTTATACCTCCTTATATCCGTTATTTGATGTTTTTTTTGGAAACAGTTCCCTATATTAGCGATTTTTTACAGAATTGTCAATAAAAATTTTTCTTATAGTCATTGATAATTGCGATATTATAGTCTATAATACGACTTGGAAGCGGTGAGAACGAAGTGAGAGCAGCATTCTATACATTGGGCTGTAAAGTTAACAGTTACGAGACGGAGAAGATACAGCAGATGTTTGCTGCGGACGGTGCACTGATCGTACCGTTCGAGGAACAGGCAGATGTTTATGTAGTGAATACCTGTACCGTGACGCAGATCGCGGCGAAAAAATCCCGCCAGATCCTGCACCGTGCGCGCAGGCTTTCTCCGGATGCTCTGATCATCGCTGCCGGATGTTATGCGGATGAGTCGCCCGGAGCGCTCCCCGACGGTGTCGTTGATCTGTACATCGGTAATGCCGATAAAATGCGGATCCCCGAGATCGTAAAGGAAAGGCTTAAGGACCGACCGCTTCCGGTCTGTGACTGTCCCGTCCGGACACAGGAGCAGATCCAGGACAGGACGCGTGCTGTTCTGAAGATACAGGACGGCTGCCGTCAGTTCTGCACTTACTGCATCATTCCGTTTGTCCGCGGTCCTCTTAAGAGCAGACCGGTACAGGAATGCGTGGAGGAGACGGAGAGACTTGTCCGGGACGGATATCATGAGATCGTACTGACGGGGATCCATGTGAGCTCATACGGGAGGAAGGGTACTTTCCCGGATCCTGAGGAGAACGGCTCACTGGGAGACCTGATACTGAAGCTGTCGGAGATTCCGGGAGATTTCAGGATCAGGCTGAGTTCTCTGGAGCCCGGCATCGTTACCAGAGATTTTGTGACAAAGATCTCACAGACAGACAGACTGTGCATGCATTTTCATCTGTCGCTGCAGAGCGGTTCCGGGAAGGTCCTGCGGGAGATGAACAGGCACTACACTCCGGAGGAATACCTCGAGGCAATGCATATGCTGCGTGAGGTGGATCCGGATACAGGCTTTACGACGGATCTGATCGTCGGATTCCCCGGAGAGACGGAAGAGGATTTCAGACAGTCTCTCGATTTTATCGGCAAGGCCGCTTTTAATCGTGTACATGTCTTCAAGTATTCGAGGAGACCCGGTACAGGCGCGGCGAGGAGGACAGATCAGATTCCCGAAGAAGTCAAGCATGAGCGCAGCCGCCTCGCGATCGCCAAGGCGAGAGAGACAGCGGAGCGTAATGCCGAGAGGTATCTCGGTACGGTCAGAGAAATGCTGCTTGAGACCGGAGATACCGGACGCATGGAGGGTTATACGAGAGAATATCTCAGGACCGTGGTAACAGATCCGAGGGATACTTTATCTCCCAATACGCTGGTGCGTGTCAGACTGAACGGTATCGACCGCACGCAGACAGCGTCCGGAGAAGAGGTTTGTTTTACAGGAGGTGTGGAAATTGGCTGAGAAAAATACCAGATATTTCAAGATCGTCGAAGATGAAAAAGAATCCGTACACGAGGCGCTTGAAGGCGTCTACCGTGCTTTGCAGAAAAAAGGCTATAATCCTGTAAATCAGATGGTAGGATATATTCTGTCGGATGATCCCACGTATATCACGAGCTATGACAACGCGCGCAGCCGTATCGCGCACTTTACAAGAGACGAGATCCTGGAGGAGCTGATCGGCAGCTACATTTCCCAGTATAAACTGGATAAGGGAGGCCGTTCTTGAGGATTATCGGGCTGGATTACGGTTCCCGTACGGTCGGGATCGCGATCAGCGATGAGACCGGCAGTATCGCTTTTCCCGTTGAGACAGTCGTCCGGGATGATGAGATCGCGCTGAAGCAGACGGTCCGCAGGATCCGTCAGCTGGCGGATGAGAACGGCGTTCATACGGTCGTTCTCGGATATCCGAAAAATATGGACAATTCGCTCGGCGAGAGAGCGGAAAAAACACTTGCGTTCAAAAAGAGGCTGGAGCGTGACCTGTACCAGGTCGAAGTTATTCTCTGGGATGAGCGGCTGAGCACCGTGGCTTCGGAGCGTCCGCTCCTCGAGATGGGATATGACCGGCATAAGCGCAAGAAGATCGTAGACAATATGGCCGCGGCCTATATCCTGCAGGGATATCTGGACGCGAAGAAGGCCGGAGGTAATACGGATGGATGAAGAAAAGATCATCACTTTATATGACGAAGTGAGTGATACCAAGAGCGATTTCGTTCTTGAAGATATGCAGGAATCGGACGGGGTGACCTATCTCCTGATCAGTCCGGCGGATTCTGAAGATGAGGGCACGGATCCTGAACTTGAGGATCCGGATGATGAGGAAGACGAAGAGTATTCTGATACGGCATTTCTGTTCAGGTCTTGTGACCGTAAGATTTCAGAGTTTACGGTCATAGAGAACGATACCGACAAGCTGTATATTACCAGCGCGATGAGCGATGAAGAGTATCAGAAGGCTGTTCAGCTCTTTATGGATTCAGATCGTTATGATCTGGAGGAAACGGAAGGAGAATAACAGTTAAATTGGCTGAGCGAGGCAGAAAACGTAAAAAAGTAAAGATCATCCCGATCGGCGGACTGGACAGAATCGGATCCAATATGACGCTGATCGAATGTGACGAACAGATCCTCGTTGTCGACTGCGGTGTCGCTTTCCCGGGGAATGATATGCTGGGCATCGATCTTATCATACCGAATTTTGACTATCTGAGGCAGAATAACGATAAGATCGTCGGTGTCGTGCTGACGCACGGTCATGAAGACCATATCGGCGCGCTGCCGTTTTTCCTGCGCGAGTTCCATGTGCCGGTGTTCGGAACCTCGCTTACACTGGCGCTTGTGGAGAACAAGCTGGAAGAGAGCAATGTGTCGGGAGCCGCCCTTACCCGTGTTAAGACGGGTGATGAGGTCACATTAGGCTGTTTTAAGATCGAATTCATACGGACCAATCACAGTATCGGAGATTCGGTCGCGCTTGCGATCACAACGCCGGTCGGCGTGATCTTCCATACAGGCGATTTCAAGGTTGATTATACACCGATCCACGGAGATATGATCAATCTTCCGCGGTTCGCGGAGCTTGGCGAGAAAGGCGTTCTGGCGCTGATGTCGGACTCTACGAACGCAGAACGTCCCGGATACACGATGTCGGAGAGGACCGTCGGCAAGACGTTCCTTGATATCTTTGACCGGGCAGGGGATTCGCGTATTATTGTAGCAACGTTCGCTTCCAACGTTGACCGTGTGCAGCAGATCATGAATGCTGCCCGGGACCACGGCCGTAAGGTCGTCGTTATGGGCCGGAGCATGATCAATGTCGTGCAGACCGCGCTGAATATCGGCTATCTGGAGATCCCGGAGGATCTTCTGATCGATGTGGGTGACGTCAACGATTATCCGGACAATGAGATCGTCATCATCACGACAGGAAGCCAGGGCGAGCCGCTGTCGGCTCTTGCCAGAATGGCTTCCGGCGAGCACCGTTATGTGCAGATCAAACCGGGTGATAAGGTGATCTTCAGCTCCAAGCCGGTTCCCGGTAACGAGAAGATGGTCACTAACGTTATCAATGAACTCATGAAGCGCAATGCGGAAGTCGTATACGAGAACGCGCACGTTTCCGGACACGCTTCTCAGGAAGAGCTGAAGCTCATCTTCGGACTGATCCGTCCGCGGTATTTTATTCCTGTACACGGTGAATACAAACATCTGCAGGCGCACAGTGACCTGATTCGTGCAATGGGACAGCCGAACGACAGGATCTTCATGATGAGTGTCGGAGACGTTCTGGAGCTTGATAAGGTGGAGGGCAAGATCGCAGACCATATCGAAATGGAGGATATCCTTGTCGACGGTCTGGGAGTCGGCGATGTCGGCAATATCGTTCTAAGAGACCGCAAACTTCTGGCGGAGAACGGACTTCTGGTCATCGTTCTGACGCTGAAGCACGGTACAGGACTGATCGAAGCCGGCCCGGATATTGTTTCGCGCGGATTTGTCTATGTCCGCGAATCCGAGATCCTGCTCGAAGGATGCCGGCGTATCGTTCTGGACGTCTTTAATAACTGCCGTCACCGCAATATCAGCGACTGGGGCAGCATTAAGACCGAGATCCGCGACAGTATGAGGGAGTATCTGTGGAGAGAGACAAAGAGAAGTCCGATGATCCTCCCGATCATTACCGAAGTTCATTAAGTACGCTGTTCCATCATTCTGAATGATATATTTGGAGAGAGATATATAATGATTGAGTTATTTAACCGCTTCATTGCGTGGATTGCCAGGAATCTGAAAAAAATCATTACGGCAGCCGGGATCGTGATCCTGATCGCTCTGATCTTTACTACGGCATACAGTGCGGGATATCATTTTATGAAAGCCGATCCGTATGCCGCCAAGAACCCGGAGGCACGTACGATTTCTATTGACGTTCCCAAGAATGCGACAGGACGTGATATCGCGGAGCTGCTCGTAAAGCGCGGATTGCTGAAGGATACCTATGAGTTTATGGTCAAGGCCAGGATGTCCGGCGCTTCGGATTTCAAATACGGTGTGTATTATATTGACGAAGGATCATCCGTAGAGGATATTCTTGCGATCCTTAAGGAAGGTGCACAGTCCGATGTCGTACCGTTCCATCTGATTGCCGGATCTACAGTCGATGAGATTGCGGAGCAGCTTGAGGAGAACGATATCTGCAGTGCGTCTGATTTCAAGAAAGCCTGCAATATGACGGCTTACGATATCCAGCTTGTCCGCGAGATCGACGCTTCCGATGACCGCCGTTATATTCTGGAAGGATATCTGATGCCGGGCACCTACCATATTATTAAGGATTCCAGCGCGACAAGCGTTGTCAAAGTCTTTCTGGATGATTTTCTGACTGCTTATACAGGTTCTCTGCAGCAGAAGATTTCCGAGAGCGGCTATACACTTGATGAGATCCTGATCATGGCTTCTGTAGTACAGGAAGAATGTGCTCTTAAGACAGATTACGGGACTTTTGCGTCCATGCTGCTCAACAGAATGCATAATTACCGGGAAGAGCTCTCTTTCTGGAACATGCCTTCTACGGTCCTGTACGCGCAGCACCGCAGTGAAGACAACATCACGAGCGTAACGGAAGGCGATTGGAGTTATGTTTCCCGGTACAACACGTATCTGAATCCCGGGTTCCCGCCGGGACCGATCTCCAATCCGTCCATCGACGCGATCAAGGCTGTTCTGTATCCGGAAGATACGGATTATCTGTACTATGAGATCGATTACAATAATCAGAACGGTGCAAGGCATTTCTCCAGGACAGAGCAGGAGCACGAGGAATATCTGTCTTCACAGAGCTGACAAAATGGATTATCGGAATAGTGATGAACTCCCGCAGTCTGTGGGAGAAGAGTATCTGCTGAATTTTATCCGGGAGATCACTCCCTATACAGAGGACGCTGCCTCGCCGGCACTTGAGCACAGTCTGGCAGACGGCGTCCCTGTTTTGTCTGAAGAAACAAAGAATCTGCTCGGGACAATGCTCGAGATCCGTAAGCCCGGCCGGATCCTGGAGATCGGGACGGCATACGGCTTCTCGGCGGTCTATATGAGCCAGTTCCTGCCGCAAGGCGGACAGATCGATACGATCGAGCGGAATCCTGTCATGATCCGGGAAGCCAGGATACACCTGGCGCCTTTCACAGGCATGATCCGTCTGCATGAAGGGGCGGCGCAGGGTATTATACCGGAACTTACCGGACCGTATGATTTTGTGCTGATAGATGCCGGAATGGGACAGTACGCGCTTTTTTGGGAAGAGATCCGGGACAAACTGTCACCGGGCGCGGTCGTTTTCTGCGATAATGTGCTGCACGGAGGTCTTGTCGCTATGGACCGGTATGAGATCCCGCGCAGACAGCGGACGATCCATCAGAGAATGCGGGATTTCCTCACGGAAGTGCTGGCGGATCAAGCATATCAGTCGGCTTTGCTGCCGGTCGGGGACGGCGTACTGATCGCGGTCCGCAAGACGGATAACGGAAAGGATGCACTATGAATTCTGATAAAAAGATCCCGGAAGGGAAGAAACCGGAGCTGCTGGTCCCGGCAGGTGGGCCAGAAGCCTTAAGGACTGCTGTCCTGTACGGAGCTGATGCAGTCTACTTAGGCGGTCCTGAATACGGCCTCCGGGCCAAAGCCAGGAATTTCACAATGGACGACCTGCGGGAAGGGATTGCGTACGCACATGCTCATAACGTTAAGGTCCATGTGACTGTCAATATCATTGCGCATGAGGAGCATTTCGAAGGATTGCCGGAGTATCTGAGAGAACTGGAAGCTGCCGGGGCGGACGCGCTTATCGTAGCGGATGCAGGCATTTTCGCGATGGCGAGAAAAGTGATCCCGGATATGGCGCTGCATCTGTCCACACAGGCCTCCGCGACCAATTCTGCGACGATGGAATTCTGGCATCAGCAGGGCGCGAGGCGCATCGTTGCGGCGAGGGAATGTTCTCTGGAAGAGCTGGCGCAGATCCGAAGGAATACGCCTGAGGATCTGGAGCTCGAGACATTCGTACACGGCGCGATGTGTATCTCGATATCCGGACGCTGTCTGCTCAGCAACTATATGACCGGGAAAGACGCAAATCTCGGCGAGTGTGTGCATCCCTGCCGCTGGCAGTACCGTCTGATGGAAGAGACGCGGCCAGGCGAGTATTTTCCCGTTGTCGAAGAAGACGGAGCGACGTATTTCTTTAATTCGAAGGATCTCTGCATGATCGGGCACATTCCGGAGCTTGTGTCCTGCGGAATCGCGAGCTTCAAGATCGAAGGACGCATGAAAACCCCTCTGTACGTTGCGATGACTGCAAAAGCGTACCGTGAGGCTATTGACGACTATTTTACCGATCCTGAACTCTATGAGAAGAAAAAGCCTTATTATCTGTCTCTGCTCGGCATGGTGAGCCACCGCGGATATACGACAGGCTTCTATTTCGGTAAGCCCGGCCCGGAAGAACAGGTCTACGGAAGCAGTGATTACGAGAAAGAAATGGTCTTCGCGGCTAAGAAGATACGGGACGCGGGTCCTGATGAACTGGCTGTTTCCGGACTGGATCCTTCAGACGGGTGGATGGTTCTGGAGCAGAGAGGCAAGTTTACGGAAGGCGAGACACTGACGGTCCTGAATCCGCTCGGAGAGCTGACGTCCTATCCTGTCAGAGAGATCCGGGCAATGGACGGGACACGTCAGGAGAGCGCTAACCATGCAATGCAGCTGATTCTGGTTCCCGCACCGGCAGATCCTGTGCCGGACGGTACCATATTTATGAGAAAGGCATAATCATGAACGAAATCAGTCAGAGAATGCAGAAAGTATTACAGAATGTGGTCGATTCAAAGCAGGCTGCCGGTGTGAATTTCCTGATCCTGCAGAACGGCAGGGAGATCGGATACGCGCAGGCAGGCTGGCGGAATGTCAGGAAGAGTATTCCGTTCGGCCGGGATACGATCGCACGGATCTACTCCATGACGAAACCGGTCACGTCTTTTGCCGTCATGAAGCTGTGGGAACAGGGCAGGATCGATTTCGATAAGCGCGTCTGTGAATATCTGCCGACATATGACCGTCCGGACAAGCGGGAAATGCGTATATCCCATCTGTATAATATGACGTCCGGCCTGACATATGACGGAGGCACGTCTCCTGCAGGGAAAGCGGTCACGGAGGTTTTTAACAGAGTTATCGCAAATCTCGATGAAGCGAATCCATTCACGACACAGCAGGTCGCTGCAATGTTCGCAGAGTGTCCTCTGGCTTTTGAACCCGGCACGAGATGGCTGTACGGCGTCAGCGCGGACGTGCTCGCTGCGATCGTAGAGGTGGTGAGCGGCATGACTTTCCGCGAGTTTCTTAAAAAAGAACTGTTCGATCCGCTGCAGCTTAACGATACGGATTTCTATGTGCCGGAGGAGAAGCAGGACCGCCTTGCTGAAGCCTACTGGACCGGTCCGGAGGGATTTAAAACTTATTACGGATCTCATCTCGGAGTTCCGCACTATATGTGGGAAGATCCTGCTTATTACGCGGGCGGAGCGGGTCTCTGTTCAACGGTGGATGACTATGCCAGGTTCGGGCAGATGCTGCTTGCCGGCGGAGTATGTGAGGACGGCAGGCTGCTCAAGGAAGAGACAATTAAGGAACTGCTGACACCGCATCTGACTGCAGAGCTTACGCAGAGCTTCCGCAGTGTATATTCCAATCATCCGGGGTTCACATATGATCATCTGATCATGGTATGTACGGATCCGGAAGATGACCACGATGAAATCCTGCATAAAGGTGAATACGGATGGAACGGCTGGCTCGGCACAACGTTCCGTAACGATCCGGAGACCGGAATGACATTTGTTTCGATGGTCCAGCGGCTCGGGTTCCCGGATCCGACGCAGAAGATCCGCGCCGATATGAAGAAAATCGTCTGGGACAGAAATGAAAAGTGATTTTAAACAGGTCCTGCGGTTTATCGTCAGTTCCGATCTGCATATTGAAGGACCGGATTGTCCTAAACTGGACAGGCTAAAGGACATGTTCAGGTACTGCCGGAACTATGCGGCAGAATCGGACTACCAGAATCTCGACGCGTATATTTTCGTCGGGGACTCGACGAATAACGGGACAAAAGAACAGTATGACGCCTTCTGGCAGACTGTCCTGTGCGGATCCGCACAGGACAGTTCTTATGCTGTGATCGCGAAGAACCATGACAACTGGGAGTTCGGACGGGAATGTGTAAAGACCGGGCTTGCTTATTATAAGAATCTTACCGGGAAAGATACGGATTTCCACATTATCCGGAACGGGTTTCACTTTATCGGGATCTCGACCTGTGACGAGACAGGAGTATACTATACGGAAAAACAGGCTCAGTGGCTCGATGATAATATCCGCGAGGCTATCCGGAAGGCTCCGGACAGACCTGTATTTGTATTTCAGCATGAGCATGTAAAAGGGACTGTTTACGGGAGCAGTGAGTTTGACGGATGGGGAATGGACTTCTTCAATGAGATCCTGCGGAAATATCCGCAGATTGTGCATTTCTCCGGACATTCTCATTATCCGCTGAATGATCCGCGGTCCGTTGTGCAGAAGGATTTTACGACAGTCGGAACAGGCGCCATGAGCTATGCTGAATTCACAGTGGACGGCGAGCGTACGGTCCATCCGGACGGATTTGAACAGATTGCGCAGGGCTGGGTCGTTGAAGCGGATGAGGAAGGAGATCTGCTGCTTATCGGGATGGATTTCACTTCCGGAGAGGAACTATGCAGGATAGAACTGCCCGCGCCTGTGGACAGGAAAAGGCTGTCAAGAACTTATGAATCAATCGAGTCGATGAGCCGGCCGCCGGTATTTCCGGAAGGAGCTCAAGCGTCGGTTGAGACGTCTGAAAGTGTTAATACGGTCTCTTTTCCTGCGGCTATTGGAGGTCTATTGGATCCGGTTTTCTTATATAGAGTATATTTGATGGACAGAAGGGGACAGATCCTGGAACAGAAAACGGTCCAGCATCATTACTGGTATAAGAATGATATCTGCCGTTACTCTGCCTCCCTGCCGTTTCATGGGGATCAGAACAGCGTTACGGTTGAGGCGGAGAACGCTTTCGGCAAAAAGAGCAGGAAACTGTTTGTGGAGGTAGGACTATGAATCTGCCGGATCATTATGGTTACGGGACTCTTTTCGGATTCAGCGGAATAGACGGAGAGAACTCACATGATGAGGATTTCATCGGGATGACGATGCCGGGACCGGTGACTGTCCGTTTTGATGACAGGACAGGAACAGCAACGCTTCATCTGGACGCTGAGAATGATAAAATCGAATTTGTCCTTTCCGATGCGATCAGGACGGAGAGATCTCTGTTGGTTTTTGCTGATAAGAATACAGTGATCGGGCAAAGCACGGCGCGTCCTGAACTCTTCGGGGATAATCATGCGGCTGCTAAGCCATTTGGCGGAGTGGAAGTCCTGCACAGCGGACATTCCTGGTATGCACTGCGTATTGAGGGGGAACGGTTTGCTCTCTGCAGAACAATGACACGTAGAGAGGCTTTGCGTTTAGCACAGATCGGACTTGAGATGGATATTGAGGCGTTGCTGGAGCGGAAGCTGGCTTATTACCGGGAACTGCCTCCATGTCCGGATCCGGATCTGGAAAAGCTGTATTATAAAATACTGAGTATTAGTAAAGTCAATGTTTACTCACCGCAGAACGGTTTCGGGTGCCGTTCCACGACGCCGGACCGCCTCCCGCACCGTCATGTATGGCTGTGGGACTCGATGTTCCATGCCATCGCATTCGCACAGTATAAACCGCCTCTGGCGGAAGAATCCATCCTGGCTGTACTCCGATGCCAGCGGAAAGACGGTTTCATCCCGCATATGATGGAAAGCAGCCGTAAGGTCTCAAAAATCACACAGCCGCAGGTCATCGCGTGGGCAGCTCTTGAAGTCTACCGCAGATCAGGAAGCCTTTCGTTCCTGCGAGAGGCGGCTCCCGCAATTTCCGGCTATCTGAACTGGTTCCTGAAGAATCGGGACAGGAATCATAACGGACTGCTTGAGTGGAAGATGGATTTCCTGCAGGAGACTTGCCATTGCGATGAGAGCGGCATGGACAATTCACCGCGGTTCGATGTAACTGAAATGCTCGATGCGATCGATTCGTCGACGTTCATGGTCCACGATTGCCGGTGCATGGCGGAGATCTATGAAATTCTCGGAGATACAACATCTGCGGAAAAGTACAGAAATCTAGCTGACTCTATCGCTGAGCGGATCAATGAGTTTCTGTGGGATGAAGAGAAAGGCATATACTGCGACAGGACATTTTCCGGAAAGCTCACCGGCGTCATGACCTGTGCGAGTTTCCTGCCACTTTTTGCCGGCATCTGTACGGAAGAGAGGGCAGTGCGGCTTGTTTCGGTACTGACCGATCCGGACAGGTTCTGGTCGGAAATGCCTGTTCCGAGTATTTCACTGGATGATCCTGCGTACGGATCCGACATGTGGCGCGGTCCGGTCTGGCTTAACTACAATTATATGATCATGCAGGGCCTGCGGAAATATGGTTATACAGCTGAAGCCGAAGAACTGTGCCGCAGGACGCTAACAGCCGTCCGGAAGGTATTTGATGAGACCGGATCGGTTTTCGAATTCTATGATCCGGAAGTGAAAACGATACCATGGTCTATGCGGCGCAAAGGCACACAGCCGCCCGTACCGGATTACCGGATCAAAATGCATGCTATCACGGATTACCATTGGTCTGCGGCATTTATCCTGCTGTTCATACTGGATCACTGAAGCAGATCTGAGCAGCCTTAGATACGGGAGAGAACAAAATGAAAGGACGGGAAACGGTTCATTCAGCTTGTCAATGCGAACGGATCCCATTCCAGCCGGGAAACAGCCACGGAGGACTGTATCCCGCCGGTGCTCGATATCACACTCTCCATAGCGGCAGAAAGAAAGCCTGCCGCCCTGATCCGTCGACCGGGTGGAGAAAAACTGGATTTCAAATGGGTGAACGGACGGGCAATTGTTCAAATTCCGCGGATGGATCTGTATGATATTATAGAAATTTAAGATTGTTTTCAGCATTATACTGTATTCTGGTTTTACCCCGGACAGATAAAGACGTAGTTCAGGGATGAAAGGAGAATACATTATGAAAAAGAAAATCATTTTATGCTTTTTGCTGAGCTTTATGCTTGCGTTTTCAGCCTGTTCAAAGCAGAAAGAGAATATAAGCATTACCGATAGCGAATCCGGTATGGAAACAACAGAAAGCATTGAATCTACGGCGGAAACCATTGAACAGACAGCAGATGCTGCTGAAGACAGCAATGTAGAAATCTTACCGGAGAGTATACCTGAAGATGCAGAATCTTACGATCATTCCATACAGATGGATGCGGTTCAGCTTACAGATGGGGACAGTCTTCTGGGCGGCACTTATACAGCATCAGAGGAAGATCAAAGCGTTCTGGAAGCCTCGGGGACAGTAACGGCGAGTGTTACAGGCAGTATTCTGAATAAAACAGCCGGAGGAGCCTCCAGCGCGGACGGTTCGAGTTTCTACGGCATCAATGCGGCGGTTCGCGTCTATGATCAGGCGACGCTGACCCTTACAGATTGCGAGATCAACGCAGACGCGGAGAACGCGACCGGTGTGTTCGCATATGATGAAGGGACAGTTTACATCTCTGATTCCACGGTTACCGTTAGCGGCGGAGGTGCAGGCGGGATCCAGGTCGCCGGCGGCGGGACACTTTATGCAAGCAATTTGACGGTTACCAGCGCGAGCAAGGCTGCCATCCGTTCCGACCGCGGCGGCGGATATCTCGAGGTCGACGGCGGTACGTATACATCCAAAGGGAAAAGCGGCTGTCCGGCCGTTTACAGCACAGCGGACATACTGGTGAAAAACGCGATTCTCGTGTCTGAACAATCACGCGGAGTCATTATCGAAGGGAAAAACTCCGTCACACTAATCGATTGCGACCTGACGGGGAATGACCAGTCCACAAAGGAAGGCAGTGTGCATGCAAATGTATTGCTATACCAGAGCGCTTCCGGGGACGCAAGCGTTGGGACTTCGGTCTTTACAATGACAGGGGGCAGCATGACATCTTTAAACGGTGCCATGTTCTACTGTACAAATACCGATTCCGTCATCAATCTGGGAGATGTCGATTTGATCTCAGAGGATGAGAATCTGCTGATCGTCTCTGCAGGACGTTGGGGAAAGGATGGCTCGAACGGAAGCGACTGTACATTTAACGCGGCGAGCCAGACTCTCGATGGCGTCATAACGGTTGACGATATTTCCTCGCTGACGCTGAATCTGACGGCTTCCGATTATACCGGTGCAATCAATCCGGAAGGGGAAACCGGAGAGGTAAATGTCGTTCTCGACGCGGACAGTTCGTGGATCCTGACGGCCGACTCGTATGTAACTTCCTTTACTGGAGACACTTCACAGATCACTGCAAACGGCTATCATCTCTATATAAATGGAGAGGCGATCGTTTAAACAATAGGTCACATTTCGGATAAGCTGTACTTGGCTGAATTCAGAATCAATCAGCTGCGCTGCAGATCCGTCCCGTTTGATCCGGAAAAAGACTACTGGCAGAAATAGACTCATAATCGAAACGTTTTTCTGCATTTGGCGCCTTCGTCCGGATCATTTCAGGATCAAAAGCGCGTGAAACCAGCTCCCAACAAAGAAAATCAGTGAGTAAAAGCAGAAAAACAAAAGAAAAACGAACGCTTTTCTGCGGAAATGAACACAAGAAGCAGAATAATACCCTAAAAGAGAGGCTCTTTCTGCTGGACAGCTCATGAAGACATCAAAATGAAAACCGCTACGCAAAAAGGACTTCCGATTCGATAGCCGCATATCGTGCAGCCGGTCGGAAGTCCTTCGTGTGTCAGCTTAACCGAAAACACCTCAGCCCTAAGCTTGCAAACGCCTCAGCTCTGGGCTTTTCCTTTAT
Source organism: Bacillota bacterium (assembly GCA_017441925.1). Classification (GTDB taxonomy): domain Bacteria; phylum Bacillota; class Clostridia; order Lachnospirales; family Bianqueaceae; genus RUG12817. Next base: position 456,760 of record JAFRUE010000007.1, on the reverse strand, counting down.
CCACAAACTGTCCGTTCACCTTAAGGATCGTACGCGGCAGGGCGTCTTTGCTGTTGCCCCAGGGCTTGTCCGTATAGCGGTAATCGAATTTGAGAGTGAACCATTCGAGCTCATCAGCCACGCGGTTCAGATTTTCTTTTTCCTGGGTTTTAAGGACGGAGAGGAATTCTTCCAGTGAAGCCCCGCTCAGGTAATTGGCGGCAGAGTCGAGCAGCATCAGATAGTGATCCAGACAGTAGCCTTTGCCGTTCTTAAAGACATCCTGGAAGGCGGGATCTTTCTTCCACAGATAGAAATACGTGGCAAGATAGTGACGGAAGAAACCGTTCATCCTGTCGCAAATGAAACAGGAACTGTTCCATTTATCGCGCAGAGCAGCACTCTCGGAACCTTCAGCCTGTTTCTTGGAGAACCAGCCTTTTTTGACAGGTCCGTCCGAAAGCTCGTCAAGCTGGGAGATACGGTGCTTCAGATGGGAATGCATCATCAGCGCGAGGCCGAGAGAATTGCCTTTTTCATAGAGCATGCGCAGATGGGACTTGCAGAATCCCTGTTCATTGGTCGCGCCGCGGACATCTTCCTCCATATAGGAAGGGCTCAGCACAAAGCCGATGCTGTCGGACTCAAGCTTCTGCAGCATCGCGCAGAAAGGACATTCGGTACCGGCCTGCATGCCGTCCATTACGGGTATGGTATAGATCTCTTCTTTCATAGCAGAGTTCTCCTGATCGTTTTTTCTTATTATATCGAATCGGGACGGATTTGTCCATAAAAAGACCTTGTCACATTTTCTTTTTTGGATTATAATTAAGGTTGTGAGTTCAGATTATTGTCAGAAAGGAAGAATATCGAAATGAGTGCTTTTTTGGACAGTGTCAAAGCAAGAGCGAAACAGGACAAAAAGACCATCGTACTGCCGGAGTCTATGGACCGCCGTACGTTTGAGGCCGCGGCCACGGTTCTGAAGGAGGGCATCGCCAACCTTGTGATCGTCGGATCCCCCGAGGAAGTTGCCAAGTACGGAGAAGGACTGGATCTGACCGGCGCTACCTTCATTGATCCCGCTACCAGCGACAAGACCGAAGGATATATCCAGAAGCTCGTCGAGCTTCGTCAGAAGAAGGGTATGACCTATGATCAGGCTAAATCTCTGATCCTGGGCGACTATATGTATTTTGCCTGCATGATGGTTAAGATGGGCGAGGCTGACGGTGTTGTATCCGGTGCCTGCCATTCTACAGCCAACACGCTGCGTCCCGCGCTGCAGATCATCAAGACCGCTCCGGGAACAATGCTTGTATCCGCTTTCTTCGTCATCGTAGTTCCGAACTGCGAATACGGCGCAAACGGAGCTTTCATCTTTGCCGATTCCGGTCTGGTACAGGATCCGAATCCGGAGGAACTGGCTGCTATCGCCAAGTCTTCTGCTGATTCCTTCGCGCTTCTGGTTCAGGAAGAGCCCATCGTCGCGATGCTGTCTCATTCCACCAAGGGCAGTGCCAAGCACGCGCTGGTCGACAAGGTCCTTGAGGCTACCGCGATCGCGAAGGAGAAGTATCCCGAGATCAAGCTGGACGGCGAACTGCAGCTCGACGCGGCCATCGTTCCTTCCGTCGGCGCTTCCAAGGCTCCCGGATCCGACGTAGCAGGCCATGCCAATGTTCTGATGTTCCCGAACCTTGACGCCGGCAATATTGGCTACAAGCTGGCGCAGAGACTGGCCAAGGCTGAAGCTTACGGTCCTATCACACAAGGCGTTGCGGCTCCTATCAACGATCTGTCCCGCGGATGCTCTGCCGAGGATATCGTCGGTGTTGTCGCGATCACTGCCGTACAGGCACAGGCCGCCAAGAAATAATAAAGGAGAAGCGTTATGAAAAAAGTACTTGTTATCAACTGCGGAAGCTCTTCCCTTAAATATCAGCTGATCGACATGGAGACCGAGGCTGTAGAGGCCAAGGGCCTTGCCGAGAGAATCGGTATTGACGGACGTCTGAAGCATACCCCGGCCGGTAAGGACACGGTCGTTATCGAAGAGGCTATGCCGGACCACAACAAGGCTGTCGAGCTTGTTATCGGCGCCCTGACCAATCCCGAATACGGCGTGATCAAGGACATGTCCGAGATCACGGCTGTCGGCCACCGTGTAGTCCATGGCGGAGAGAAATTCAACAGCTCCGTTCTGATCAACGAAGACGTCATCAAGGCGATCGAGGAGTGCTCTGATCTGGCTCCGCTGCACAATCCGGCGAACCTGATCGGTATCCGCGCCTGCCAGAAGCTGATGCCCGGCACCCCGATGGTCGCTGTGTTTGATACGGCTTTCCATCAGACCATGCCGGAAAAAGCTTTCCTGTATGCGATTCCTTACAAGTATTATGAGCAGTACGGCGTCCGCCGTTATGGTTTCCACGGCACCAGCCATCGTTACGTATCCGAGCGTGTTGCGGCTCTGATGGGCAAGAAGCCCGAGGAGATCCGCACGGTCGTCTGCCATCTGGGCAACGGCGCGAGCGTCTGTGCTGTAGACCACGGCAAGTCCGTTGACACCTCCATGGGTCTGACACCTCTGGAAGGCCTGATCATGGGTACCCGCAGCGGCGACATGGATCCTGCGATCCTTTCCTACCTGATGGGCAAGGAGCATATGAATATCGACCAGATGATGGACGTCCTGAACAAGCAGTCGGGCGTACTGGGTCTGTCCGGTATCTCCAGCGATTTCCGCGACATCGAGGCGGGCCAGAAGGAAGGCAAAGCCGGTGCAAAGCGCGCGAATGACGCTTTTGTATACCGTGTGGCCAAGTTCATCGGCGCCTATGCCGCAGCGATGAACGGCATCGACGCGATCGCTTTCACGGCCGGTCTTGGCGAGAATAACGCCGCCGTCCGCAAGGAGATCTGCTCTTATCTGGAATTCATGGGTGTTAAGATCTGCGACAAGCGTAATGCTGTCCGCGGTACCGAGGCTCTGATCTCCACAGATGATTCCAAGGTCAGCGTATTCCTGATCCCGACCAACGAGGAACTCATGATCGCGCGCGACACGATGGAGCTTGTCGGCTAAAACGTCATGAAGATCATCGATGCGCATACACATCCGTTTCTGAATGAGCTGGAGCGGACCGGTGCTTACGGTGAGTTCATTACGGACATGGATTATTTCGCCGACGATATGGCGCGCAGCGGGATCGAGCATTTCTGCGGGTCCGTGATCCGTCACATCGACGGCTCCGAGTGGAGTCAGGTTCAGGAAATGAACCGGCATGCTCTCACGATCTGGGAGAAATTCCCGGAAACCTATACTCCCGGATTTCATATTCATCCGAATTTCTCTAAGGAATCCTGCGAAGAGATCGAGTACATGGCTAGCCGCGGCGTTAAGCTGATCGGCGAGCTGGTACCATATTTCATGAACTGGAGATCCTATGCGGATCCAAGGCTGGAGGAGGTCTTCCATCTGGCTGAGGAGAAGGGAATGACCGTGAATGTCCACCCGAGTACGGACGAGGATCTGGAAGCATTTATGAACAAGTATCCGAAGCTTTCGATCATCGTAGCGCATCCGCGGGACGGCAAGGATTACATTGAGAATCTGACGCGTCTGGAGCGTCATCCAAACGTAAATCTGGATCTCTCCGGCACGGGAATGTTCCGTTATGGAATGCTTCGTCATGGAGTAAAAAAACTCGGCAGCGAGCGTTTCCTCTTTGGGACGGATTATCCGATCTGCAATCCTGGAATGTATGTAGAGGCCGTACTCTTCGAGAAGATTACTGACGAGGAGATGGAGAATATTTTCCAAAAGAATGCAGAGAGATTAATCCTGCATAAGGAGCTCTGAAGCAAATAAGAGGCTGCGTGATTTTGCGCAGCCTCTTTTACATCGGTACAAAACAGGAGTTTAATCATGAAATTCGTTTTTCTATTGGGAGATGCGGCAGTAGGGAAGATGACAGTCGGTCAGGAACTTGCCAAAATCACTGAATTACGGCTTTTTCATAATCATCATATGATAGAACCAGTACTCGAGATTTTTGGAACCTTTGATGGTAAAACAATTAACGACTTGCGCGAAGTGATTTTCCGCAACTTTGCTGCATCCAACCAATATGGAATGATTTTTACTTATCTGATGGCTTTTGATATGCCTTCTGATTGGGAATATCTGGAACACGTGAAAGAGATCTTTGCTCCTTCTGGGACAGAATTCTATTATGTTGAGTTGATTGCTCCCCAGGAGATCCGCCTTGAAAGAAATGCAACGGAAAATCGTCTGAAACACAAACCTTCCAAGCGGGATATTGCCATATCCAATCAGCGATTGATCAAAGATGATCAGAATCACCGATGTGTAAGTTACGAAGGTGAAATTCCTTTTGAACCCTATCTAAGAATCGAAAATTCCAACAAATCCGCGGAAGAAGTCGCATGGCTGATTAAAAAGACTTTTGAGCTATGATTAATCAGCTTATCCAATACGATGACTTTCAAAGATAAGGGAGGCCGTAATGAAAAACTGGATGAAATGGGTCCTGATAGTCTTGATTATCCTTGTGATAGCAGGATTTCTGTTCTGGAAATTCGTACTGCCCACATGGCTCCTTGATGGACCGGGAATGGTGAATGAAGACGAGATCGTCAGCATCTCATGTAATTCCGAACGGACCGGGCATTCTATAAAAGTTGTCAGAAATGATCAGGATCAGATAGAAGTTACTGTCCGAAATATCCATCCTGAAGATGGTGTTGCACTGAACCGAGTTTTTATAGTTGATAAGGATGTTTTTAAGGATATTACAGAGATTTTAGACAAGTATGATCTTAAAGGGATCACAAATGATGACAGAGAAGAAGTGTCGAATGCGGTAGATGAGATACAATCAATTATAACGATTGAGTACAGGTACAGCCCTTCTGTCGCGATCAATATGAAATATCAATATAATCAGCAAGAGAAGGAAGGATATACAGAACTGATCAGGTACCTGTTTTTCCTGGATGAGGGATTCGGCGTTCCGTATACAGATAACAGGGATCCGCATTTGGATTATAAACTGAACTCGCTTGAGGATGTTTCCATTTCACTTTCGTCGATAACAAGTAAAGGATGTACATGTACATTCACGAATTTGTCGAATAAGAAATATATATATGGAGAATATTATATTATTTATAAACTCGACGAGAGCGGACAGTGGATTGGACTGGAATACATCATTCCAAATGTAGGATTTAATGCTATAGCATTTACTCTGAATATAGGCGAATCTACCGAAAAAGACTATAACTGGGAATGGATGTATGGCTCACTACCCAAAGGCCGATATCTATTTATCGTCAGTATTAACCCAGAAGGAAATAGAGAAACATCCTACCTATCACAAGAATTTGAAATCTCATAAACAAGGAAAACTACTGGCTTACAACAACCACCGTTAATTACGTAAGTTAGCATAAAAAGATTCAGGCCTGCATCTCATGCTCGTTTTAAAGGCATTCGATGCAGGCCTGAATCTTTGAATTATAGTGTCTTACTCTCTCCAAATTCCGCCAGCTCGAGACCGGGATTGCGGTCTTTTAGCATCTGCAGACTCCATTCATGAGAGTAGATGATCATATATTTGCCGGAGAAATCTTGGATCAGCCGGGCGTCTGTCGTCAGATAGAGGCTCGGAGGCGATTCGGGATCCGTTTTGCTGGTGATCCAGCGGATGTATTCCTGAGGCATCTCTTCAAGACGGACTTCGATATTGTACTCTGTATTCAGACGGTACTTGAGAACATCAAACTGCAGAGGACCGACAACGCCGACGATGATCTCTTCCATGCCTCGGCCGGGATCCTGGAACATCTGGATCGCGCCTTCCTGGGCAATCTGTGTGGTTCCTTTCAAGAACTGCTTGCGTTTCAACGTGTCAAGCTGCCGCAGATGGGCGAAATGCTCCGGAGCGAAGGTCGGAATTCCCGTAAAACGCCAGTGTTCAGCGGGATCACAAACCGTATCGCCGATCGAGAAGATGCCCGGATCAAAGACTCCGATGATGTCGCCGGCATAGGCTTCCTGAATGACCGTGCGGTCCTGCGCCATCAGCTGCTGCGGTTGGGAGAGGCGCATCCTGCGGTTGCCCTGCTGGTGCACGACTTCCATGTCTTTATCAAAGCGTCCCGAACAGATCCGCATGAACGCGATCCTGTCACGGTGCGCTTTATTCATATTCGCCTGGATCTTAAAGACAAACGCGGAGAAGTGCGGATTGAACGGATCGACGGTCTCGTGGTCAGAGGTCTCACGCGCAAGCGGAGGAGGCGTAAGCCGCAGGAATTCTTTCAGAAAGGGTTCTACGCCGAAATTGGTCAGCGCGGATCCGAAGAAAACGGGCGAGAGATTGCCGTGTTCGACTTCTTTGACGTCGAATTCATAATTTGCGCCGTCGAGCAGCTCAATATCGTCGCTCAGCGTCTGATGGGCTTCTGCGCCGATCATTTCATCGAGATTGGGATCGCCGAGGTCGACTTCGGTGCTTTCGGCTTTGTGCGCGCCGCCGTGCGATGTGAAGAAGATGATCTCCTGTTTCTCTCGGTCATATACGCCCTTGAAGCTTTTGCCGGAACCGATCGGCCAGTTCATCGGATAGGTATGGATGCCAAGCTCTGTCTCGATCTCATCCATCAGATCAAAGGGGTTGCGTGCCTCACGATCCATCTTGTTGATGAATGTGAAGACCGGAATGTGCCGCATGACACAGACCTTAAAGAGCTTGCGGGTCTGAGCCTCGACGCCTTTGGAGCCGTCGATGACCATGACAGCGGAATCGGCTGCCATCAGCGTACGGTAGGTATCCTCGGAGAAATCCTCATGTCCCGGGGTATCCAGAATGTTGATGCAGTATCCGTCATAGTTGAACTGCATGACGGAAGAAGTGACGGAGATACCACGCTGCTTCTCGATCTCCATCCAGTCGGAGACCGCGTGACGCGCGGCAGCCTTGCCTTTAACAGCGCCGGCCAGCTGGATCGCGCCGCCGTAGAGGAGGAACTTCTCCGTGAGAGTGGTCTTACCGGCATCCGGGTGTGAAATGATCGCGAATGTCCGGCGTTTCTCTATATCCTGTCTGATATCAATTGCCAAAATAAACCTTCCTTCCTGCGCGGACCGCGGATATGAGCCGCGCACGCGCTCCATTATAGCATGCTTTAGCGCCTCACGCAAGAAAAGCATTGCTTTTTTACGCGATTTTTGGTATAGTATACGAGACGAACATCTGTTCATGGAAGGAGGCGGGATCTGTGACGATCGTGATCATCGGCGGCGGGCCGGCAGGGCTGGCTGCTGCCATTACCGCGGCGCAGTCAGGAGCGAAGGTTACGATGCTTGAGAAGATGAACCGTGTCGGGCGTAAACTGCTCGCGACGGGCAACGGACGCTGCAATCTTTCCAATGAAGATACGGATCCGGCCCATTATCACGGAGATCCGGCATTTATCCGGCAGGTGTTCGAACAGGTCGTCCCGGAACAGGTGCTGTCCTTCTGGGACGGACTGGGACTGGGATTTACGACGGAGAACGGCCGCATCTATCCGATGTCGCTGCAGGCTTCCGCGGCGCTTGACGCTCTGAGGGTTGAGGCGGAACGGCTTGGCATCCAGATCCGCTGTGAGGCGCCCGTGCAGACGATCCGGCGCAGCAAGGGCGGATGGATGGTCAGTGCCGGCGGTATATCGTACGGTCCGTTCGATAAACTGATCCTTGCTGTCGGGGGCAAAGCTTCGCCGCAGTTCGGCGCAGACGGAGACATCATCCCGATCGCGAAACAGCTTCGGCATACAGTACGTCCGCTGCGGCCCGCGCTTGTCAGGCTGAAATGCACAAGTCCATATCTGAAGGCACTTGCAGGCTGCAGGATGGACGCGCTTGCGGTCCTCAAATCAGATGGCAAGGAGATCGCCGAGCGTTTTGGGGAGGTCCTTTTTACCGAAGAAGGTCTGTCCGGCCCGCCGATACTGGATCTTTCCAGAGAGGCGCTTGAACCGGGGAGAAAGGCTGCGGTCTCGATCGTGCTTTTCCCGGGGATGAATGCCGGCGAATGTTTCGCGATGCTTGAGGAGCGCTGCAGACGTTTCCCCTACATGACGCTTCCGGAGATGTTCGCAGGCATATTGAATAAAAGACTGATCGTTCCGCTGATCAAAGAAGCAGGACTGAATCTGCAGATGAAGGCGGGCGAGATGAATAAACGGCAGATCAGCGCGTTGTCGGGGCTGTTAAGAGAGTGGGTGTTCCCGGTAAGCGGTGACGGAGGCTGGAGAGACGCACAGGTCACGGTCGGCGGTGTGCCGGCTGAGGAGATCGATCCGCTGACGATGCAGTCACGCCTCCAGAAGGGATGCTATTTCGTCGGCGAGGCCGTCGACGTAGACGGTGACTGCGGTGGATACAATCTGCTGTGGGCTGTCGCGACCGGTATCCTTGCGGGACGCAGTGCGTCCGGGGAGCAGTAAAAGATGACGGCAATAGATAAGAACGAGCTGCGGCGCCAGGCCAGAATACGCAGAGACGCTATGACGGAGGAGGAACGGATGGATGCCTCAGAGGGCATCCTGTGGAGTCTTCTGATGCTCCCGCAGTATGAACAGAGCGAAACGATCTTCATGTACGACGGATTCGGCAGCGAGCCGGATACGCGCATGTGGGCAAGGTATTTTCTGCAGAAAGGCAAAAAACTTGCCTATCCGCGGACCCGAAAACGCGGATACATGGATTTCTATCGCATTGAGAGTGAATCGGATCTGGTGCCGGGACATTACGGTATACAGGAGCCGGATGCGCACTGTATGCCGGTCACGCCGCAGGCAGGAGATCTGATTCTGACACCGGGACTTGTTTTTGACGCAAAGGGGCATCGCCTGGGATACGGAGCCGGTTTCTACGATCGGTACAAAGAGAGATTCCCGGACGCGGCTTATATCGGAGCGGCTTATAACATCTGCCGGACCGCAGTATTGATCCCGGCGGAACCATGGGATATGACGCTGGACGGCCTTGTAACGGAGGCTGGGATCTGGCAGTTCAAGAATAATGAGACAGAGAGGGAACAGTCATGATTGCATATGTTAGCGGACTGCTTGCGGATATTGAAGCATCCAGCGCGGTCGTCGATGTGAACGGGGTGGCTTACCGCGTATTTACGCCTGTACGGGAAGATCTTGTGCGTATCGGTGTCGGTAATAAGATCACACTGTATACGTATCTGAAAGTCAGCCAGGACGACGTACAGCTCTTTGGATTCATCCGGAAGAGCGATCTGGAGCTCTTCAAGATGCTGATCGGCGTTAACGGCGTAGGTCCGCGGTACGCTCTTGCGATCCTGACACAGCTTGAAGCGGATGCAGTGCAGTTCGCGATCGCCTCCGGCGATTATAAAGCACTGACAAAGGTTTCCGGTATCGGCGCCAAGACCGCACAGCGGATCGTTCTCGATCTGAAAGATAAGGTCGGGATGCCTGAACGTTCGGATATCGGTAATACGGTGGCAATTACATCTGCTGCTTCCGGAACAGGTGTTGCGGCAGAGGCTGCCGCAGCGATGGAAGCTCTTGGCTATTCGCGTACGGAAGCGATGCAGGTACTGCAGCGTATCGATACCGAGGGACGGACTGTTGAGCAGATCCTGAAGGACGCGCTGAAGCAGCTGGCAATCATGTAAGGAGGACGCGGCATGGAGATCAAGGATTTGGAACGGATCGTCGATTCACGGTCCAGACAGGAAGAAGAAGAGACAGAGAAGAGCCTGCGTCCCCGTACCTTTGAGGATTATTTCGGGCAGGAAGAGATCAAGCGCAATCTCAGTGTGTTCATCAAGGCGGCGAAAATGCGTCACGAACCGCTGGATCACATACTTTTCTACGGCCCTCCGGGACTCGGCAAAACGACGCTTGCCGGCATCATCGCTAACGAGATGGGCGTCAATATCCGTGTGACGACCGGTCCCGCGATCGAGAGACCCGGCGACATGGCCGCCGTCCTGAACAATCTTGCCGAAGGAGATATTCTCTTTATCGACGAGATCCATCGCCTGAACCGGCAGGTCGAGGAGATCCTGTATCCGGCAATGGAAGACTATGTTATCGATATTATGATCGGTAAAGGCGCAGCCGCAAAATCGCTTCGCATCGATCTGCCGAAGTTCACGCTGATCGGCGCGACGACGCGTGTCGGACTTCTGTCCGCGCCGCTCCGCGACCGTTTCGGCATGGTCAATCATATGGAATTCTACACGCCGGCGGAGCTGGGACAGATCGTTACGCATTCTGCCCATACGCTTGACGTTGACATTACAAAAGAAGGCGCGGAGGAGATCGCGAGCCGCAGCCGCGGTACGCCGAGACTGGCGAACCGCCTGCTGAAGCGGGTCCGCGACTTTGCGACCGTAGTATATGACGGTAAGATCACACTTGAGACGGCAAAACTCGCACTTGACGCGCTAAAGGTCGATCCCTGCGGTCTGGATACACTGGACCACAGACTGATGAATACGCTGATAGACGTTTTCAACGGCGGGCCGGTCGGACTGGAGACGCTTGCGGCTGCGATCGGAGAGGATTCCGGCACGATCGAAGATGTCTGCGAGCCTTATCTGATGCAGCAGGGATTCTTGCAGAGGACACCGCGCGGACGCATGGTTACCCGCAAGAGTCTAGATTATTTCCATAAATCGCTGAGGCCCGGAGCAGCCGCATATGCAGAAGAGGAACCCGCGCCGAGCCGCAGACACGGGAAGGATCCCAATCAGATGGGCCTTTTCGGAAAGGACGGAGAATGAGAAAGATTCCTGAGCTGCTGGCACCAGCCGGCAGTCTCGAGATCGCTAAAGGCGCCGTGAACGCCGGAGCAGATGCCGTTTATTTCGGCGGGACGCTGTTCAGCGCAAGAGCCGGTGCCGTAAATTTTACAAACGACGAGATACGGGAGCTGGTCGGGTATTGCGCGCCTCGCGGAGCGCAGACCTATCTGGCCCTTAACATCATGATCAAACCGCAGGAATTCGACGAGATGACAAGATTCGTCGATGCTGTTGTTCCGCTTGGCGTTTCCGGTTTGATCATGCAGGATATCGGAGCGGCTGCCTATGTGCATGCGAGGTTCCCGGAAGTACCGATCTCCGCGAGCACGCAGATGACGATCGGGACGGTAAACGGTGCCAGATGGGCTAAAGAGGCCGGTTACTCCCGCGTTGTTCTGGCCAGGGAGGTCCCGCTCGATATTGCCCGCAGGATCCGTGAGGAAGCCGGGATCGAAACTGAGATCTTCGTACACGGTGCACTCTGTTATTCGGTTTCGGGGCAGTGTCTGATGAGTTCGATGATCGGCGGCCGCAGTGGGAACAGAGGACGCTGTGCACAGAGCTGCCGTCTCTCATACGGGACGGATCTGGACCGGGATCCGCGTCACGTCATGAATCTGAAAGATATGTGCGGCCTGGCAGACATCAAACAGATCGCAGAGAGCAAAGCCGATTCCCTTAAGATCGAAGGCAGGCTGAAGAGCCTGCAGTATGTTCAGGGTACGGTATCGCTGTACCGCAAAGCATTGGATTACTATGCCTTGACCGGCAATACATACGAACCGTCGGCGGAAGATATGGAAGAGCTGCAGCTGCTGTTTAACCGGGGCGGCTTTTCCAAAGGATATCTGTTCGGACGTACGGACAATATGATCTATGAGGACAGCCCTAAACATTCCGGGATCCATGCGGGGACAGTAATGTCTGCAGCCCGCGGGAAGGCCGTGCTGAAGCTGGATACAGCCGTTCAGCCGGGCGACACGATCGAGATCCGGAACGGCAGAGAGCCGTATCCTTCTTTTATTGTATATGAAAAAGGTCTGCATAAGGACCGCTATTCATTGGATCTGAACGCCGGACATAAGAACAGGGAGGAACGCAGGATCTCTGCGGAGGCCGGTCATGAGGTCCGTCTGCTGATCCGTAAATCGCTGGCTGACGAGATCACAGGATCTTTTGCCGTGCGCAAAAGACCTGTCAAAATGCATGTACAGATCCGGGAAGGCGATAGACCTGTTCTCACGATCAGCCTTCCGGCAGCAACAGTCCAGGTTGTCGGAGAGAGCATCATTGCGTCAGCCGAGACCCGGCCTGCCACTGAGGCGGACATCCGGAAGATATTCTCCCGGCTCGGCGAAACACCGTTTGCACTGGAACGTCCGGAGGATCTCACGATAGAACTAAAGGGGAACTGCTTTGTACCGGTATCCGCAGGCAACGCTCTGCGCAGGGAAGCCTGTGAGGAGCTGATCCGTAAGAGCATCCCGGAACGTCGGATGACGGATACGGACACTCTGTTTACGCTGTATCCGTATTTCAGGAATCAGATGGATCCGGCGCCGGTCAGTCCGATTGCGGATAAGCGGATCGACGCTGTTGTGAAGACCACGGAGCAGGCAGAGGCCGTACTGAAAGATCCGGTGGTCGGCCGAATCTATCTGCGGCAGGAATATTTTACACCGGAGCAGGTCCGGAATTTCGCAAGAATTAAACATCCTGATACAGAGATCTGTCTTTCTCTCCCATATCTTACAGATGATGATCATCTGACACGGATTGCCGCAAGACTCTGCGAGTACAATGCCGCAGGGATCCGGAGAGTACTTGTCCATTCGCTCGGACAGGCTTATACTGTCAAAGCGGCAGGACTAAAAGCAGACATGGATTTTGGCATTCCGACAGGAAACGCCGCTTCCCACACACTGCTGCGGCAGCAGTTCGACGGTGTCACGCTTTCTCCGGAGATGGACAGCCGTGAACTGTCCCGTATGCCGGAAGACGCGGAGAGCTCGCTGATCGTCTATGGCAGGATCTCGGTCATGATGACCGTACAGGATCCAGTCGGACACAACGGCCGGGGACATTTTCTGATCGACCGGAAGGGCGAACGCTGGCCGGTTGAAACAGATCCGGTCTCCTGTTATAATGTGTTATATCTGAACCGTGCTTTATGGCTTGCAGACAGACCCGGTTGGATCGCCCGAGTGAGGGCCGGACGTCTGCGCCTGATGTTCCTTGACGAGACGGGCGAGGAGTGTCTTGCCGCGGTTCAGGGTATCAGGGACGCAATAGCGGGCACCCCGGCAGTCTGGGACCGTCCGTCTACGAAAGGAAGGTTCGAGAAAGGAGCGGAGTAATGGCTTCTTTGTTTGTCAAAGTCTCCAAGTATCTTTTTATCTTATATATCCTGATCTTTCTGGTGTGCGGTTTTACCGCGATCCTGCGCAGAAAGATCACAGTCAGGGAGTATACGGCCGCAAGCAATCTCCAGCGGTTCGCAACACTGCTCTTTAATCTGCAGGCATTTGCGATCATCTATATGCACGAGGCAGGCGGGGAGAAAGTCATGCTCCTCCTGCGGACATTCGGCATCGCGTATGCTGCTCTTTTGCTGTTTTTATTCTCGATGTCAAAGCTTCATACCGGATCGAGTAAGATCCTTACGAACTGTATTCTTATGCTTGTCAGCATCGGTATCGTGATGCTGTGGAGACTGCGTCCCGCGAGCTGTCAGAGACAGGTGCTGTGGATGGCGCTCGGTGTCGTGGTCATGAATATCTTTATGTATGTCTTCCGGGGGAAATGGGTCGAAAAGATCCCGTGGTGGGTCTATGCCGGCATCAGCTTTGTACTTGTCGTACTGCCGTTTATTTTCCCTTCGCCGGAGAACGGTTCTCTGAACTGGGTCGATATCCGCGGGATCACCTTCCAGCCGTCCGAACTGATCAAACCGGTCCTGATCTTTATGATAGCGACACTGTATGTTAAGAGTCACCGGATCAGTTCGATCCTGACGGGAGGAGCGGTCGTCGCAGGCCTCTCAGTCGTGCTTCTCGTACAGAACGACCTCGGAATGATCCTGATCTTCTGTACGCTTTTCCTGCTCATGACATATGACTATACGCAGCGGGAGTGGATCCTGATTGCCGGCGTCGCGGCTGTTATCGGCGCCGGATTTGCGGCCTATCATTTTGTAGGACACGTGCAGGTACGTGTCGACACATGGCTGAATCCCTGGCAGGATATCGAAAACGGAGGCTACCAGATCGCGCAGTCGCTGTTTGCGATCTCCGCGGGACGCTTTTTCGGGACCGGCTTCTATCAGGGTATGCCATATTATATCCCCGCGGTATGGACCGACATGATCTTCTCCGCGATCTGCGAAGAATTCGGAGGAATCTTCGGATTTGCGGTCGTTATGATCTATCTGCTCATGGCTATCGTGATCTTCACCCTGGTGAACCGGTATGAAAACCGTTTCCGCAGGGATCTTGCCATGGGCTGTTCGATCCTGGTCAGCGTACAGACCTGTCTGATCATCGGCGGCGTTATCAAGCTGCTGCCGCTTACAGGCGTTACGCTGCCGTTCATCAGCTACGGCGGAACGTCGGTCCTGTCCACGTTCATCATCATGGGAATCGTACAGGAACTGTTCCGCAGCCGGAGCCAGACAGAAAGGCAGGTGAGAGACTATGCGGCAAAACAGAAAGCCGAAAGAGACGGACATACCTAAAGTCTATACGTCGCGCCATAAGAAATCCGAGCGCGTACTGAAGGCAATCTTTATCGTGTCGTATGTGCTGCTCGCGGTCTGGATCCTGAAGATCCTCATCATGGACAGCGTCGAAATGCAGGTCAATGCCTACAACCCGCGTTTGTCCGCGATCGAGGCGCGATTTTACCGCGGGAGGATCCTGGATAGGGCAGGCCGTTCGCTCGCTATTCAGGAGGATGATATACGAGAATATCCTTACGGAGCTGCTCTTGGCCCCGTGACCGGGTATTCAGGGCCTTCCAAGGACGGACTGGAAGATGTGATGAATTCCTATCTTCTGTCGCCGGCTTCCGCGGAGGATCAGGCCAAATACTGGCTGACGAACGAGAAGCTTGCGGGCTGTGATATCGATACGACTGTCAATGCCGAGCTTTCTTATGCTGCCTATCAGGGAATGGGCGATTATAAAGGCGCCGTGATCATTACGGAGGCGGATACCGGTGAGCTTCTTGCTCTGGTCTCCAATCCGTTCTATAACCCGAACTCGGTCTTCGACAACTGGGACAGCCTCAGACAGGACGAAGATCAGCCTTTCTTCAACCGGGCTACGATGGGAATTTATCCGCCCGGATCGACGTTTAAGCTGCTGACGAGCCTTGCCTGGCACCGCAGCAGCCGGTATGATCCGGATTATACCTATACCTGTGAAGGTTATGAAGAATTCGACGGATACGGAATGAGATGTTTCCATGGAGAGATCCACGGAGAGCTTACGATCTCCGACGCGCTCGCGCATTCCTGCAATACCTTTTTCTCAACCCTTGCTGTAAAGATGGGAAGAGACAGTCTGATCCAGATTATGGACGATATGGGCTTTGGTCAGAAGATTCCGTTCGTCCTGCCGACAGCAGTATCGGAATACGGACTGGGAGAGGACAGCAATCTGGAAGAGCTTGCAGCGACCGGTATCGGCCAGGGAAAGATCGAAATGACGCCGCTGCTCTTAAACCGTATCACCTGCGCGATCGCAAACGGCGGATGGGTGCGGGATTATATGCTGGTAGAGGATATCCGGAACGCGGACGGTTCGATCCGTGAGAATATGGAGCACGGCCGCCGGGAGCCTGTTATGAACTCGGAAGAAGCCAGCTGGCTCACAGAAATGATGGAGGGCGTCTGCGAATACGGTACCGCGGATATCATGAGCTATATGGATACACAGGTGTATGGAAAGACCGGAACGGCTGAAAATGCCACAGAGACCGACCATACCTGGTTTACCGGTTTCTTTGAAGCGGGCAGCGGACATAGAGTCGCTGTTACCGTTCTGCTGGAGGAATCAGGGGGACAGTATCACGCAGTCTATCTGGCCAGGGATCTGATCGAGTGGATCCTGACATACGGCTATTAAGGAACGGTTGTTTTGGTAAGCATATAAAGATTACAGGACAGGAGGAGAATGCATGAGAGAAGTTAAGGGATACACCGTTTTACGGGAAGAGGATCTGCCGGATTTCGCGTGCAGAGGGACACTTCTGACACATGATAAAAGCGGCGCGCAGATCGTCTGCATGGAGAATCCGTCCGACGCGAACAAAGTTTTCGCCGTCTCGTTTATTACTCCGCCGGCTGATGATTCCGGTATCCCGCATATTCTGGAACATAGTGTCCTTTGCGGCTCCAGACGCTTCCCGATTCAGGATCCCTTTATCGAGCTTGCAAAAGGCTCGGTCAATACGTATCTGAACGCTCTGACATACAGTGACCATACGACTTATCCTGTTGCCAGCACCAATGAAAAAGACCTTCGCAACCTGATGGAAGTCTATCTGGACGCGGTCTTTCATCCGAATATCCTGACGGATCCGCGGATCATGATGCAGGAAGGCTGGCATTATGAAATGGCTTCTCTGCAGGATCCGATTACGGTCAAGGGTGTCGTCTACAACGAGATGAAAGGCGATTTCTCGTCACCGGATTCTCTGATGGGCGCGGAAGTTGCAAAGCTGCTTTTCCCGGACACTCCGTACGGCAAGGAGTCAGGGGGCAGGCCGGAGGCGATCCCGACCCTGCAGCGGGAGACTTTCCTGGATTTCTATAATCAGTATTATCATCCATCCAACAGCCGGATCTATCTGTACGGTGACATGGATATGGCGGAGACACTTGCCTGGATCGACAACGAGTTCCTGAGAGAATTCGATCGAAGGGACGGATACAGCCGTGAAAACCTGCTGCCGGAGCAGAAGCTCTTTGATGAGCTGCGTACGGCCGAGATCCCGTATTCGGTATCCGCAGAACAGGAAGATTCCGATGAAGAAGGTTATTTTACCTATGCGACTGTCGTCCATCCACGAAACGCTCTGGAAAGTGTCGGACTGCAGATCCTCGACAGCATCCTGCTGGAGGACGAAGGTGCTCCGCTAAAAGAAGCGATCCTTAAGGTCGGCTTTGCGAAAGAAGTCTACGGATCTTATCAGAGCAGGCTTTTCCAGACGGTCTTCTCCATCTCTGCAAAGGGCGTTGACGCGGCTGATGCGGAGCGGTTCCGCAGCCTGGTCGATAAAACGATAAATAAGATCCGCAAAGAAGGGATAACACCGGAGCAGAAACTTGCCGCGATCAACAGCATGGAATTCTATATCCGGGAGAGGGATTTCGGCATGACACCGGCAGGGATGGTCCTGCTCGGCAACCTGATGGATGCCTGGATGTTCGGAGAGGATGTGTTTACGTTCTTTCATGCCGACGACATCTTCAAAGGACTTCGGGAAGGAGCAGAGAACGGATTCTTCGAGGATCTGCTGGACCGGTATCTGCTCAGCAGCAGGCATTGGGCTTTCGTAACAATGCGTCCCGAACAGGATCTTGCCATGAAGCAGGACGAAGCTCTGGCCGAATCTCTGCGTATTTATAAGGACAGCCTGACAGATGCGGAGAAAGAACAGTTGGTCCGCCAGACGCAGGAGCTTCTGGCTTATCAGGCGAAACAGGGAGAGGAGGATACGGAGCATCCTGTTCCCCATCTCTCCGTATCGGACCTGAATCCAAAGGCGGAACGCGTCGATGCTGAGGAAACAACAATTCCTTGCGGCCGTCCAACGATCTATGTGGCGGCAGAGACGAGCGGAATTATGTATGAACGCGTATATTTTGACATCAGCGGGATTTCCGGAGAAACCGTGCTGTATGCATCGCTTCTTTCGGGCCTCTGGGGATTCCTGAGCACGGACCGCTATACGTATCAGCAGCTTGATCAGCAGTTCCGGATCCATACAGGGGGACTCCGGATCGCACCGCAGATCATGGAGAAGCGCGATGGAACGTGGTGGCCGGAGATTACAGTAGCCTTCAAGTACAAGCAGGAAGAAGCGGAGACAGCCAGAGAACTGGTCCTCGAGATCCTGCTTCATACGCATTTCGATGAGTGGGAGAGACTTGAGGAGCTTCTGGACTCCGAGTATTCGATGATGCAGAACAGCATCATTCAGAGCGGACACCGTTTTGCCGCACGCCGGGCGATGTCCGGGCTGAAAGAGGCAAGCGCTTATTCACAATATCTGTACGGTCTGGAATATCTGCGGTTCGTCCAGTCTGCCGTGCATGATTTTGATGAGAAGAAAGAAGAAATCGCGGCTGGCCTTAAGCAGGCCGCACAGCGGATCGTATCACAGGCAGCAGTCTCTTTCTCCGGAGGATGTCCGCTCTCACTGCGGGATGAGCTGCTCAGACAGCAGGACCTTCTGGCGCGTGCACTTCCCGATAAACCTGCGGTTGCAGATGACGGAGCTTTCCGGCCTGAGACCGTGCAGGTCAATGAAGCGCTGGAAACACCGGGACAGGTTCAGTTTGTTGTTCAGGCCGGCCGCTACTCGGGTGATTTCATAGGTCATATGACCGTCGCATCGCAGATCCTCGGGCTTGGCTTCCTGTGGAACCGGCTGCGTGTACAGGGTGGAGCCTATGGAGCGTTCATGACGTTTGACGATTCAGGGACACTGACCTGCTCATCCTACCGTGACCCCAATCTGGCATCAACACTTGACGTCTATAAGGAGATTCCGGATTATCTGGAGAATTTTGACTGCAGTGACGAAGATATGGAGAAGTATATCATCGGCACGATCGGCATGCTGGATATTCCGATGACGCCCTCCATGCGGATCGGATCTGGGATTTCCCGTACGAGAGCAGGCAAGAAATACGAGAACATCCAGAAAGCACGCGACCAGATCCTTACCACGACAAAAGAAGACATCCGCGCGCTTGCTCCGCGGGTCCGGGAAGCACTGCAGAACGGATGCATCTGTGTTGTCGGATCACGTAATGCGATCGAAAAAGAAAGAGACCGTTTTGATTCGGTCTGTGAGGTATTCTGATGAAATCTGGTTTTATTTCCGTTATCGGGCGGCCTAACGTCGGCAAAAGCACACTGCTTAACAAGATCGTCGGGCAGAAGCTTACGATCACATCCAATAAGCCGCAGACGACCCGCAACAAGATCACCTGCATCTATACGACAGAAGAGGGACAGGCGGTTTTCCTGGATACCCCGGGGATCCATAAGCCTGCGCACAAGCTGGACGAGCATATGATGGAGCAGGTAACGGACGCGATGTCCGGCATCGATCTGACCATCGTAATGGTAGAATCCGGCCGTCCTCATGAGGACGATCTGTCCGCTGTCGCGATGGCAAAGCGCTCACGTGCGAAAAAGATCCTTGTGATCAACAAGATCGATTCCGTCCCGATCGATAAAGTGGCCGAGACAGCCAGAAACTATCAGGAGATGGGCTGTTTTGACGAGATCGTGCCGGTATCCGCATTTGTCGGGACCAACGTCAAAGAGCTTATCAAGGTTATCTTTGATTATTTGCCGCAGGGACAGTATTTCTTCCCGGAGGACATGGTGACAGATCAGCCGGAAAAAGTCCTCTGTGCGGAATTTATCCGCGAGAAAGCCCTATATGTGCTGAGCCACGAGATCCCGCACGGCATCGCAGTGGTGATCGATTCATTCAAAGAACGTTCCAGACAGAATCTCGTCGATATCGACGCGACGATCATCTGCGAACGGGAATCCCACAAGCCGATCATAATCGGTAAGCACGGCGCGACGATCAAAGAGATCGGGACGCAGGCGCGTGTCGAGATCGAGAAAATGCTCGGGATCCATGTGAATCTGCGGCTTTGGGTCAAAGTTAAAGAACGCTGGAGAGACAGCGAGATCGCGGTCCGTAACTATAGCAGACAGGACTGAGCGACAACACTGAAAACAGGAGGACCAGATGGCGGCATCGATGCAGGTGCGCGGGCTTATCGCCCGTGAGACCGTACAGGGCGAACAGGACAAGAGACTTACTCTGATCTGCGTGGATCAGGGACGTGTTTATGTGTCCGCAAAAGGCGCCAAGAAGCAGGGCGCGCGTCTCGCTTCCTCCACACAGATTTTTACCTACGGTGATTTCTGGATGAACCACGCAAGATCGGGATGGATCCTGCAGGAAGCCGTCCCGATCGAGCAGTTCTATCCGATCCGACAGGACCCGGAACAGATGGCATGGGCTTCCTGGATGCTGGAGACAGCACTCGAGCTTACAGTCGAGGAGCAGGAATGCAACGAAATGCTTCGGATCCTGCTGCGGGGGCTGCAAATGATCACGGAACCGTCGCTCTCACCGATGACAACGGCTTCGGCATTTGTACTGCGCGCGCTTGCGTCGACCGGAGTACGGCCTGAGACGGAGCGCTGTGTGGCGAGTGGACACAGAGCGGAGGATCCGGCATTCCTGAGCGTGGAAGCGGGCGGACTCCTGTGCGCTGACTGCGCCAGACGCTTCGCGGACGCGGTCAGGATACAGCCGGGGACACTTTATGCCATGCGCTATATCCTGAGCATGGACGATACGGTTCTCTATAAATTCCAGGCAGAACCGCAGATCCGCAGAGAGCTTTTTGAATTCGTGTCCCGTTTCCTGATTCAGTACCTGCAGAGAGAACCGAGGACACTGCGCTATATCCGGGAGTGCTTCTGCTGATAATCCTGCGTTTATGCGAAGCAAAATTAATAATTTTGTTTTACTAATCGCAAAAAATGAATTGACAGGTACTGCCGTTTTTGTTATACTCATCGGTTGTAAGAAGGTTATATACTTGCTATAAGTTTGCAGAGGAGAGAATACTTCATGACGGATTCAATGGACAAGATCGTTGCTCTTGCGAAGGCCCGCGGTTTTATGTACGCCGGCTCCGAGATCTACGGCGGACTGGCCAATACATGGGATTACGGCCCTCTCGGCGTAGAGCTCAAGAACAATGTTAAGAAAGCATGGTGGGATTCCTTTATCCGCCATAATCCTTATAACGTCGGCATGGACAGTGCCATTCTGATGAACCCGGAGACCTGGGTCGCGACCGGACATGTCGGCAATTTCGATGATCCGCTGATGGACTGCAAGGCCTGCAAGTCCCGCTGGCGCGCGGACAAGCTGATCGAGGACTATATGACGGAGCATGGACTTGCTCCGGAGAGACCGATCGACGGCTGGACCAATGAAGAAATGGAGCAGTACATCGAGGAGCAGAATATCGCCTGCCCCAACTGCGGTAAGCATGATTTCACCAAGATCCGTCAGTTCAATCTGATGTTCAAGACGTTCCAGGGTGTTACCGAGGACGCTAAGGCAGTCGTCTATCTACGTCCCGAGACCGCGCAGGGCATTTTCGTCAATTTCAAGAATGTCCAGCGTACGTCCCGCCGCAAGATCCCGTTCGGAATCGGCCAGATCGGCAAGTCTTTCCGCAACGAGATCACACCCGGTAACTTCACTTTCCGCACCCGCGAATTCGAGCAGATGGAGCTTGAATTCTTCTGCAAGCCGGGGACGGATCTTGACTGGTACGAATACTGGAAGAAGTTCGCAATGGACTGGCTGAAGAGGCTGGGCCTCCACGAGGATCATATCCGTCTGCGCGAGCATAGTGCGGAAGAGCGGGCTTTCTATTCCAAAGGGACGACCGATATCGAGTACACCTTCCCCTTCGGATGGGGCGAGCTCTGGGGCATCGCAGACCGTACGGACTACGATCTGGGCCGTCATCAGGAGCATTCCGGTGAGGATATGTCCTATCTGGATCCTGTTACGAATGAGAAGTATGTGCCTTACGTCATTGAGCCGTCGCTTGGCGCTGACCGTGTAACGCTCGCTTTCCTGTGCGAGGCTTATGACGAGGAGACACTGGAGGGCGGAGATGTAAGGACTGTCCTGCATTTCTCCAACGAGCTGGCTCCGGTCAAGGCTGCCGTCCTTCCGCTTTCCAAGAAGCTGAACGACAAGGCGCAGGAGCTTTTCGAGATGGTCTCCGCGCTTGTCCCGGCGCAGTACGACGATACGGGAAGCATCGGTAAGCGCTACCGCCGTCAGGACGAGATCGGTACGCCGTACTGCATTACTGTCGATTTTGACACGCTGGAGGATCAGGCTGTTACGATCCGCGAGCGCGATTCGATGGAGCAGAAGCGCATCCCGATCGCAGAGCTGTCCGCGTTTCTCAAGGAACATTTCTAAGAGATCTGTAAAGGATCATCCGGTCCTTTTAGACATAAATCCAGGAGGTATTTTATGAGTAAAAAATGGGTCTATCTGTTCACTGAAGGCAATGCCAACATGCGTGAGCTTCTTGGCGGCAAAGGCGCGAATCTGGCCGAAATGACCAATATCGGCCTTCCTGTACCGCAGGGCTTCACCATCACGACCGAAGCGTGCACGCAGTATTACGAAGACGGCCGCGAGATCAATGACGAGATCTTCGGACAGATCGAAGAGTATATTGGCAAAATGGAGGAGATCACCGGCAAGAAGTTCGGCGATCTGGAGAATCCGCTGCTGGTTTCCGTCCGCTCCGGCGCCCGTGCTTCCATGCCGGGTATGATGGATACCATCCTGAACCTTGGTCTTAACGAAGAAGTCGTTAACGTTATCGCTGAGAAGTCCGGCAATCCGCGCTGGGCATGGGACTGCTACCGCCGTTTCATCCAGATGTACTCCGACGTCGTTATGGAAGTCGGCAAGAAGTACTTCGAGGAACTCATCGATAAGATGAAAGAAGCCAAGGGCGTTAAGCTCGACGTTGAGCTGAGCGCTGAGGATCTCAAGGAACTGGCCAACCAGTTCAAGGCCGAATACAAGGACAAGATCGGCAAGGACTTCCCGTCTGATCCCAAGGAACAGCTCTACGGCGCGATCAAGGCCGTTTTCCGTTCCTGGGACAACCCGCGCGCCAATGTATACCGCCGCGACAACGACATCCCCTACAGCTGGGGTACTGCCGTTAACGTACAGTCCATGGCATTCGGAAACATGGGCGAGGACTGCGGTACCGGTGTTGCGTTCACACGTGACCCCGCTACCGGAGCCAAGGGTCTGTTCGGCGAATTCCTGACCAACGCTCAAGGTGAAGACGTTGTAGCCGGTGTCCGCACACCGATGCACATCACCGAGATGGAGCAGAAGTTCCCCGAGGCTTTTAAGCAGTTCGTAGACGTCTGCGCCAAGCTGGAAGCACACTACCGCGACATGCAGGATATGGAGTTCACCGTTGAGCACGGCAAGCTCTACATGCTGCAGACCCGTAACGGCAAGAGGACCGCTCAGGCTGCTCTTAAGATCGCCTGCGACCTCGTTGACGAGGGCATGCGCACTCCTAAGGAAGCCGTTGCGATGATCGACCCGCGTAACCTTGATACTCTGCTGCATCCGCAGTTCGATACCGCCGCTCTTAAGGCTGCGACTCCGATGGGCAGAGGACTTGGAGCTTCTCCCGGCGCTGCCTGCGGTAAGATCGTCTTCACCGCTGATGA
Source organism: Bacillota bacterium (assembly GCA_017441925.1). GTDB lineage: Bacteria > Bacillota > Clostridia > Lachnospirales > Bianqueaceae > RUG12817. The sequence continues at coordinate 433,341 of JAFRUE010000007.1, read as the reverse complement.
CGCTGTAGAGTGGGCCGCTCGCGGAGAGAAGGTCGTACTGGTACGTCTGGAGACTTCTCCGGAGGACATCACCGGTATGAAGAGCGCGCAGGGTATCCTGACCGTCCGCGGAGGCATGACCTCCCACGCCGCCGTTGTTGCCCGCGGTATGGGCGAGTGCTGCGTATCCGGATGCGGAGACATCGTTATGGATGAAGCCAACAAGAAGTTCACTCTTGGCGGCAAGGAATTCCATGAGGGGGATTACATCTCCATCGACGGAACCACCGGTAACATCTACGACGGAATCATTCCGACCGTTGACGCTACGATCGCCGGCGAATTCGGACGCATCATGGCATGGGCTGATGAGTACCGTACCATGAAGGTACGCACCAATGCCGACACACCGGCTGACGCTGCCAAAGCTGTAGAGCTCGGTGCTGAGGGCATCGGACTCTGCCGTACAGAGCATATGTTCTTCGGCGAAGGCCGTATCGACGCTTTCCGTGAGATGATCTGCTCCGAGACAGTTGAAGAGCGTGAGAAGGCTCTGGCCAAGATCCTGCCGTATCAGCAGAGCGATTTCGAGGCTCTGTATGAGGCTCTTAAGGGATATCCGGTATGCATCCGCTTCCTGGATCCCCCGCTGCATGAGTTCGTTCCGACCGAAGAAGCAGACATCAAGAAGCTGGCTGATGCTCAGGGCAAGAGCGTTGAGCAGATCAAGGCTATCATTGATTCCCTGCATGAATTCAACCCGATGATGGGCCATCGCGGATGCCGTCTGGCCGTTACCTATCCGGAAATCGCCAGGATGCAGACGACTGCCGTTATCCGTGCCGCGATCAAGGTTCAGGCCGCTCATCCTGACTGGACGATCAAGCCTGAGATCATGATCCCGCTGGTCGGAGATATCAAGGAACTCAAGTATGTAAAGAAGTTCGTCGTTGAGACCGCTGACGCTGAGATCAAGGCGGCCGGTTCCAACCTTGAATATGAAGTCGGTACCATGATCGAGATCCCGAGAGCGGCTCTTACCGCTGACGAGATCGCGAAGGAAGCTGATTTCTTCTGCTTCGGCACCAACGATCTGACCCAGATGACCTTTGGTTTCAGCCGTGACGATGCCGGCAAGTTCCTTGGTGCTTACTATGACGCCAAGATCTTTGAGAACGATCCGTTCGCAAAGCTGGATCAGACTGGCGTTGGCAAGCTGATGGAGATGGCGATCAAGCTTGGCCGTCCCGCGAATCCGAACCTGCACATCGGTATCTGCGGAGAGCATGGCGGAGACCCGTCCTCTGTTGAATTCTGCAACAAGATCGGTCTGGACTATGTATCCTGCAGCCCGTTCCGTGTTCCGATCGCTCGTCTGGCAGCTGCTCAGGCCGCGATTGCACAGCAGAAGAAGGCTGACGAAGATTTCCAGAAGATCGAGGAAGAGGTAGAGCGCAAGATGGAAGCCGCCAAGGCTGCTCTTAAGGACGCTACCGAGAAGATCTCGAACGTTGCGGCTGATGCCGGCGCTGAGCTCAAGGACATCCTGTCCGCAGGATTCAAGAGCCTTCTGGCCGGATGGGAAGAAGCCAAGAAGACATACGGCGCGGAGAGAAAGGATAAATAATCCGGCTTCCCGCTGAGTCGATTCATTGACGCAAAAGTAAAATCAGACCGGTTCCATTTGTCTCGGATGGGACCGGTCTTCTTCATAACAAGATGAAAAGATTTGAACATACAAACCGGCCCGGATTCTGGCTCGGTTTTATCGTTTTCTTTACAGCCGGACTGTTTTTCCTGATTTACATGCCGATGGGTCTGCAGAATGAACTGGAGACAATACTCGGCCACAGGATCAGGCCGTACTGGCAGGCTTATCTGCTTGGAATACCGGACCTGTTCATCTATCCGCTCGTCTGGATGGCACGGATCGCGGACGAGCTTAAGGCAAGAGCTGTGGAACTTGGCATTGAAGGTCCTCACACATCCTGGCAGCACATGTTCTGGTGGAATGTGCTCGGCTGTCTGTGTTTCGGGCCGATGATCGCGACTGAACGTTTCTTCCGGACACTGAATCGAATTGAAAGCGAATTGAACCGCAGAAATGCTGCTCCGAAAGTGACAGAACAGGATTTATGACACGGAGGTATCTATGGAACTGATTGCTGTAGATCATGATAATGCGGACAGGATCTCTTCTCTTGTAGCCGCGTTCAGAGTTCAGCTGAATGCCTATAAAGGCATCAAGTCTCAACCCAATACAACAGCCGCTGCAGAAGAGATACAGGAGTTCCTGGAGTCTGGTTTTCCGGTATTTGCAGTAGAGGACTGCGGTGCTTATATCGGCTATATCGTCTGCCGGATCGAAGAGCCGTGTCTGTGGGTCGAGCATATTTATGTCTGTGAGGAATATAGGCGGAAAGGCGCGGCGACCCTGCTTTTCAGCAAAGCGGAGGAGATCGCACGCTCAATGGGTGAAGATACGGTCTATAATTTCGTCCATCCGAACAATCAGGGCATGATCGCTTTTCTGCGGTCCAAGGGCTATACTGTCCTGAATATGCTCGAGATCCGTAAGCCTTACAAGGGTGAAAACCTGACGACGACCATACATGTCGAGGATGAAACATTTGATTATTAAGCAGTTACAGGGCAGTCTGAAAAACAGACTGCTCTTTTTATGAAATCTTGAAGTCATAGCCAAAGAGTAGTATAATATCGACAAATACTCTTCAGAAAGAAGGCTGTAAAATGTATATCTATAAGACCGAGATCCTGCGTTATGATTAAAAAACTGATTCGTCAGATGCTGACAGCGCAGATCCTGTCGGCACTGACCGTGTCTTTATGTTTACTGATCGACAGTATCGTCATCGGGCGTTTCCTGGGTGAAAACGCGATCGCCGCGTACGGACTCGCGAATCCGATACTGCTGATTATCGGAGCATTCGGCGGCGCGCTGTCCGCCGGGGTACAGGTCACCTGCAGCAAATCGCTCGGCAAAGGTTCGCAGGAAGAGACCAATCAGGGATATTCTTCCGCGATCGCTATGGCAGCAGCCTTCTCGATCCCTTTTACGATCGTCGTATTTGTACTGAGCCGACCGATCAGCGCGGCTCTTGGCGCGAATTCAGGGCAGCTGCTGTACGACACGAATGCCTACCTCAGAGGTTTCATCATCGGTGCTCCTGCAACGATGGGAGCGCTGATCCTAGTGCCGTTCCTTCAAATGGCCGGGCAGATGGGGCTTCTGATTGCGTCGGTCGGAGCTATGACAGTTGTTGATATAACCTTGGATATCCTGAACGTGACGGTTTTCAACGGCGGAATGTTCGGTATGGGGCTGGCGTCCTCGCTCAGCTATTACGCGGCGCTCCTCATCGGCGGCTCCTATTTCCTGTCAAAAAAGTGTTTCTTCAGGTTTTCGTTTCGGCAGATTCTGAAGAGCAAAATCAAGGAACTCGTCAGCAACAGTATCCCTGCGGTTTTTCACATGGCGGCCTCTGTCGTTCTGGTATTCGTCATGAACCGCATCCTGATGGGAACGGGCGGCAGTATGGCGGTAGCGGCTTTCTCCGTCATGTCTACCATCGGAAATACGAGCAACTGCATAACGACCGGTATCGGCGGAGTTTCGCTGACGCTGACAGGTATCTTCTACAATGAAGAAGACCGGACGAGTCTCAAGACCCTGCTGCAGGAGCTTACGCGCGCGTCTGTGATGCTCGGAGCCATCGTCGGCATCCTGCTCCTGATCTTCGCACCGTATGCCGTCGCGCTGTTTATCGGCGACGCTGGCCGGTCCAAGGATATGGCTGTTCTGGGTCTGCGGATCTATGCGCCGAGTCTGATTCCGTATGGCCTGAACAGCATGCTGAAGAACGCTTATCAGGGATCGGGGAGAGTGCGTTATATTGAGGTCATCTCGATTATTGAGATAATGGTGCTCCCAATTGCGGCAGCGCTCATCCTGACGATCCCGTTCGGTACGACAGGCGCCTGGTTCTATGCTCTTTGCGGAGAAAGCCTGATGCTTGTACTCATCTGTCTCTTCGTACGCAGGAAGACAGGCGGACCTGCCTGGAAAGATCTGAACGCCCTTATCCTGCCGGCTGATTTCAGCGTGCCTCCAGATGAAATGATCGAGATGGACGTCAGGACGCTTGACGATGTCGTCGTGGCTTCCAAGAAGGCTCACGACTTCTGTACGGCTAAAAGCACGGACGTTCGGACGAACCACCGGATTGCTGTCTGTATCGAAGAAATGGCTTCAAATGTGGTCAGTCACGGTTTTACCAAGGACGACAAGGCTCATCAGCTGTCGATCCGTCTGATACACAAGAATGATCACTGGACGCTTCGTTTCCGTGACGACTGCACAGCTTTTGACCCGGTCCGATATGTGCCGCATTCGGAGAGCAAGGCTGAATGCATGGGCATCCGTCTGGTCATGGGCCTTGCAGACGATATCCGTTACACGTATTCGATGAGCATGAACAACCTGATGATCGTGCTGAAGGAATAAAGAAATATAATTATTTATCTACGGAGGGGTTGCCATGAAACAGAGAGTTGACGCGCTGAAGGCTAAGATGAATGCCGGTAAGCTTGTAAAGGGCGTATTCATCAATATGGCGGATCCGATCATATCGGAGATGGCGGGGTACGCAGGATATGATTTTGTCTGGCTTGACGCTGAGCATGGACCGCTCGGCCGGCAGGAGATCCTGCATCATATCATGGCTGCACAAGGCAGCGGATGCGCTGCGATCGTGCGTGTACCCGGACCGGAGCGGACACTGATCAAGGCGATCCTCGATATGGGCCCGGACGGAATCATCTTTCCTTTTACCAATAATCGTGAAATCGCAGAGGAAGAGATCCGTGCCTGTACATATCCGGACGCAGGGGGAGTAAGAGGCCAGGGACCGATTCGTGCGATCCAATATGGTTTCACAGAGGAGTCGGAGTATATCGCGCATTCTGCAGAAGAAGTTTTCCTGATCGGCCAGATCGAGACGCTGGAAGGCTATCGGAATCTTGACGAAATCCTGCAGGTAAAAGGCTTTGATTCTTTCTTTATCGGGGCGGCCGATATGGGACGGTCCATCAAAGGCAGCGGTGAAGACATCGATCTGAATCACGTGATCGATGATGTCAGCACACGTGTCCGCAAGGCCGGTTTCTACATGGGCGCTGCGATCGGTCCGAATCCGGCATCAGCAAAACGCCACATGGACGTGGGTGTGCAGTGGGTTGTCTTTGGGCAGGACGCAAGGATTATGAGCAGCGGCCTGAAAGCGAATCTCGACGCGCTGAAGGATTTCTGATCTGTCCGGATGCGGCAGAGTTATTTTCGGACAGAATGAGGAAAAAGATCTTATTGCAGTGGCTGCAGATCGCGGCTGGGCTCGCGGTTTTTGCATTCGGCGTACATCTGACGATCTATGCGAATATCGGATTGGCACCGTGGGACTGTCTCGGTATGGGCATCGCAAAGCACACGCCGCTTAACTACGGGCTTTCAATGACAGCCATGTCTGTAGTGATCCTGATTATCGATCTGCTGCTGTGCGAGCGGATCGGCTACGGGACCATTATTGATGCCCTTTTGACCGGTAATGTCATGCGGCTCGTGTACAGCCTGATCCGGTTTGAGCCGCGTGCTGTCCGTCACCGCGACGTAGTCGAGGTCTCGCGGGAGCTGGTTGTTAAGTGAGGGGACAATTTCTCCCCGGATTCGTGCGAACGGGATCCAATTTCTGCCCAGAGAAGTGTCCCCCGTAAGGGAACTGTCCCTTTCGGCCCGGGCCGCGGCGGTAAAAGCGCCTATTTTTCTCTATTTTACCGCCGAGTTTTCGTTTGTACAGCTTGAAAATAGCTTGTGAAGCCATGAAATAAGTGATTTAGCGGCTCTATTTATTCGTAGAGCCGGACTCGGCTGAAAAAACAGAGGTTTTTATGATTGTTTCAGCCATCTGCCTCTAAAACCGGCGGTAAAAACAGACATTTTTTGTATTTTTACCGCCGCAACCAAGGAAAGGCATTCTCAAGCAATATAAATGAGCACCTGCGGCATTTGTTATAACATTAATCGACCTGTGATTGAGGATAATCGCAACATGGACAATAAACGGATCATAACCGACCGTCTGATCCTGCGGAGTTTTACCACTGACGACCTTGATGATATCTACACATTGCTGGCTGATGAAGAAGTAAACCGCTACCTGCCGTGGTTTCCTGTCAAATCGCGCGAAGAGGCAGCGGCATTTTACGAGAAGAATCTGACAGCCCGGCATTGGTATGCAATCTGTCTGAAGACGGATAACCGACCCGTCGGCTACGTCGACATGGACGAAGGTGAGAACCATGATTTTGGCTATGCATTGCGCAAGGAGCTCTGGCACCAGGGGATCGTGACGGAAGCGGCGAGAGCTGTCATCGGGCATCTGCGGGCTGAAGGAATCCCGTACATCACGGCCACGCACGACCGGAACAATGAGCCGAGCGGCCGGGTGATGCAGCGGCTCGGCATGAAGTACTGCTATTCATATATGGAGCAGTGGCACCCAAAAGATTTCCCGGTCATTTTCCGCATGTATCAGCTGAATCTTGACGGGAACGAGACAAGGGTCTATGATAAATACAAGCAGAAATATCCGGTCCATTTTGTCGAACAAGCAGGAACACAAAACACATAAATACGGAGGTCAATGAGATGGAAGCGTATCGCAATTTCAGTATTGCCAGCTATATGTACGCCTATTACGCCGGCCGCGCGACGAATGATGAGATCCGCCGGGGCGTAGAGTATTATCTGGCCAACATTCCCCTTAAGAAAGTCTATCTGGAGAATCACCGCGGGACAACTGATGTTCCTGTCGAACGCCTGCGAGAAATCAAGGCCCTGCTTGAAAGCTACGGTCTGACCGTGTCCGGCGGCATCACGTCAACGGTCCTTGTCGACGACATCCAGAAACCCGCGATTTTCGATACTTTCTGCTATACGGATCCGTGCCATAGGGAGACCTATCTCCGCATCGTCCGCGAAGCCGCCTCGGTCTTTGACGAGATCATTCTGGACGATTTCTTCTTCACATCCTGCCGCTGCGAGATGTGTATCGCGGCGAAAGGCAAACGCTCATGGAAAGATTTCCGCCAGGAGCAGATGACAGAGTTCTCCAGAGAGATTGTAACTGAGGCCAAGCGTATCAACCCCAAGATGAATTTCATCATCAAATATCCGAACTGGTACGAAAGCTATCACGAGAGCGGTTACGTCCCGATGACCCAGCGGAATATCTTTGACATGGTCTATACAGGGACGGAGACCCGTGAGCCGAATTACAGCCAGCAGCATCTGCAGCGCTACGAATCCTATTCGCTGATGCGTCTGATGGAGAATACTGCGCCCGGCAGGAACGGCGGCGGCTGGATCGATCTTGGCGGATCTTCCGACAACATCAGCCGCTGGCTCGAACAGGCCGAATTCAGCTTCCTCGGCGGAGCCAAAGAACTGACGCTTTTCAATTTCCCGAGCCTGCTGGACAGCCCGGCGCTGAACGCCATGGATCCGGTGCTGCGCCGTGTGGACCGTTTCCTCGACCGTGCCGGCAGGCATGTCGGCTGCGCGGTCTGGGAGCCGTATGACGCGAAAGGTGAAGACCAGCTGATCAGTTATCTGGGCATGTGCGGCGCGGCGATCGAGCCGACTCCCGATTTCCCGGAAGACGCGCCGACGCTCCTTCTGACCAGCCGTACGGCTTGTAATCCGGATATCGTCGACAAACTGGAGGCTTATATCCGCAAGGGCGGTAAAGCTGTCGTGACGGTCGGTTTTGTGCACGAGACATATGAGCGCGGCATCAAAGAGCTGACCAGCGTGAGACTGACGCACAGGCACATTCTCGGCAGCGATTATATGATCGACCGGCTGGATTATGCCGGTGGCAGATACGCAAGCGGCAAGGAAAAGATCCTTTTCGAGGCGCTTGATTATATGACGAACGCGACCTGGGCAGATGTACTTGTCCTGGCCGGCGAGGACAATTTCCCGCTTCTGACCGAGGATATGTACGGCAAAGGCAGACTCTTCATTCTGAATGTCCCGGAGAATTTCGCCGACTTGTATAAGCTGCCGGCGGACGTGATCCAGGTGATCAATGCGGTTCTGTCCGATGGACTGGAGGCTTATCTGTACGGCGAGCCCAAAGCCAGCCTGATGCTGTATGACAATCACGTCTGCACGGTTCATTCTTTCCGCCCAATGACGACGGATCTGCGCCTGGTCGTCCGCGGCGAATGCCGCCTGGTGCGGGATCTCGAGTCCGGCAGAGAGTATACAGCGCCTGTCCTCCTGCGCGGCCCGATGAAAGCCGGCGACGCGGCGCGCACCCGTGCGGCGCTTCCGGAATACGCGTTTGACATTCCCGTCGGGCCGGGGCGCACGGTCTATCTGGAGATAGTGCGGTAATAGAACAGATGCATCCCGCTGTTCCATGGAACCGGATGATCGATAGCCCATACAATAGCTAGAACTGTCTCTTTCGGGCCAGGATCTGGCGGTAAAAGCGCCTATTTTTCGTTATTTTACCGCCACAGTTCAGTTCCTTTTCATAATAATAGGCTTTGAAGTCTTGAAAGAACATCTAAAAGACAGGGTTGCCGATGAATTAAATGAATTAAATAGCCGGGTTACTCTGGATTGGCTGCAAGCCAGCTGTTCTTGACTGATTTCAAGGTAACTAATGCTCAAAACTGGCGGTAAAAAACAGCGTTTATCGATTTTTTACCGCCGCAATGAGCACAAGACGATCTTCTGAGGAAAAAACGAACGCAAGATACGCATTTCTTGTCTTCAACGAATATAACACTTGACTAACGTGCAAATTTCAGAACAGCTTTTCTGCCGGCGCCAGTCCAAGTAGTCAGCTGAACTGCTGCAGCCAGCACAAATTCCTCTGGTTACAGATTGTTCGCATGGTACACTTTGTACTTCCCTTGCATTCCAACTCTTTGCTCCCTATAATAGAATATATTGAATCCGGCAACCTGGATACAATTAGATTCTTGCAGCGGGAGGATAATTATTGCATTATTTGAAAGAGTTGATTGAAATGGTTGAGGCAAGGGAGACGGAGCTTTCACAGCTGATCCGGACAACACAGGCTTCGCTGGGCGAGGATGCAGGCAGGCTTTATATCAGTCCTCACAGGGATGAACTGCAGTTCTATCAGGCGATTCCGCACGGCGGCAAGAAATATCTGCCGAAGGACAGCCCCGAGATCCGCAGGATTGCTCAGTCGGAATATGACCGTTCGATCCTGAAAGCGGCTGAACATGAGAGCAAACTGATCCGCCGGCTTAAGCTTTTTTACGAGCACAAATCCGCACATGAGTATTTATATAACAGGCTTAATTCTGTTAAGCGCGGTTTAGTCCGTCCGGTCACGGAACCGGATGACGAATTCGTGCGAAAGTGGCTTGAACAGACGTTTCCACAATCGGATTATCCGTTTGGTCCTGAAGTTTTTTACACGGATCGCGGAGAGCGCGTCCGATCCAAGTCCGAGGTGATCATTGCGAATATGCTCCTCAAATATGAGGTTCCGTATCGATATGAATGCCCTCTGAATCTGGAAGATCCGGAAGATTATTCAATGACTGCAGTCTACCCGGATTTTACGATTCTGCGAGTGAGGGACAGAACTGAACTGTACTGGGAGCATTTGGGTCTGCTTGATAATCCGAACTATCTTGCCCGGAATTTGTGGAAAATCCGGACTTACCAGATGAACGGGTATATGCTGGGGCAGAAACTGATCATATCATCAGAGACGTCCGATATGCCGCTGGACATGCGTATTGTGGAGAAGAAAATCCTGGCTTATTGTAAATAGTCCCTTTCGGGCCGGGGTTTGGCGGTAAAAGCGTCTATTTTTCGTAATTTTACCGCCAGGGTTCAATCTTTTGCCGTGAAAATAGACCTTGAAGCCTTGAAAATACAGCTAAAAAATAGGATTTCCAGTGAATTTAATGAATTAAATAGCACGGAAGCCCTGAATTGGTCGCAAGCCAGCTGTTCTTGACTGATTTCAAGGTATCTAATGCCCAAAACTGGCGGTAAAAAACAGCGTTTATCGATTTTTTACCGCCGTAATGAGCACAAGAAGATCTTCAGCAGAAGAAATGAGCGCCGGAAACGATATTTGGGCCTTTAGGGACAGATATCGGCAGGCATTTATACATGGCTGTGTTTGCTTGTTCAGAATGGGGACAGTTCTGTCTGAAAAAGACCTTTGGAGAACAAAGATCTGTGGAGGAACAAAGATCTGTGGAGGAACTTTATGATACTATTTATCAATGCCTGTGTGCGGGAGGAGTCGCGGACCAAGCTTCTGGCAGACTGTGTTCTGTCCCGGATCGCGGCCACGACAAATGACGAGATTACAGAAGTCCGCCTCGACGAGATTGATTTCGGGCCGACGGACGCGGAGTATCTTGAGCTCCGCGACGAGCTGATCGCGGACGGCAATTTCGAAGCCCCGGAATTTAAGCTCGCGAACCAGTTCTGCTGCGCGGAGAGGATCGTGATCGCCGCACCGTATTGGGACCTGTCTTTCCCGGCCTCGCTCAAGCAGTATTTTGAGAAGATAAATGTCCCCGGGATCACATTTTACTATACGCCGGAAGGTATTCCGAAGGGCTTGTGCCGCGCGAAAGAGCTGATCTACGTGACGACCGCAGGCGGCAATTATGTCCCCGATGAATACGGCTTTGGCTACGTGAAAGCACTGGCTCAGGGGTATTACGGGATCCAGGACTTCAGGCTGATTCAGGCCACAGGGCTGGATATCTACGGCGCGGACGTCGAGCAGATCATGCGTGACGCAATGGGACGGATTCCGCAGGTTTTGAGCTAAAGAAGGGTTAAAATGACAGACGACAAGCATAACGGAAGAACCATTGCCCGCCGTGGCGATTGGAAAACAAACCCCATGCCCGCGCAGCACGAGACTTTTATCCTCAACAGGAGTTTCAGCGAAAAAGAGATGGAGGCGCTCCGCTGCGGCAATGTTCCGCAGTCGATGGAGGATAAATGGTTCTGGTACATGGAGGGATCGACGCTCTGGGCACACCGGAGCTGGTCGGGGGACTGCATCTACCGGATCGATTTTATGGCAGATAATAAGCATGTCGTGACGGTCAACCGCGACCCGGAACAGTACAGGAGCACCGGTATTGAAGCGGACATCGAGTCTTTGAACAGGCTGCTGGACTGGTGGACCGAGACTCCCTATGACCACTATAATGAATGGCTTTCAGAAACATACGATATGCTGAAAGGATCGCGCAAGGAATGATTGAAGTAAAAGAAACAACGGCGGCCGATCTAGGCGATGTCAAACGGCTCTGGGCGGACGGCGATGTCATGCGGTTCGTGGGATTCCCGGACGGCCTGATCCAGACCGATGAAGAGATGCGGAACTGGTATAAATGGATTGAATCCAACAGGCCGGCGCTGAATCATTATTCGATATTCGAGGATGGGAAATACTGCGGGGAATCCTTCTATAATATCGATAGAGAGCATAAAAGCGCAGCACTGGACATCAAGCTGTTTGCGTTTGCCCGGGGACGGGGCATTGCTGCGGCAGGTCTTACCCACGCGATTAATGAGGCTTTCCGGAACGGTGCGGAGACTGTCTGGGTCGATCCGGTTCCGGAAAACACAAAAGCGATCGCACTGTATGAGAGACTCGGCTTTCAGCAGAAAGATTTTCCCGCGTATCTTGCCGCGGAGCATGAGCAATACAATTCGATATATATGGAAATGAAAACGGAGCGATTTGCTTTTATTACATTGAGAGAGGCCCCCGACCTTAAAGATACCGCCGCGGAATGGTTTCACAGCAAGTGGGGCGTTCCTAAAGAAGCGTATCTGGAGTGTATGGATCAGTATCTGAATCACGAAACGGAATACGGCTGGTATCTATGTCTGTGCGGCGGTGAGATCATCGGCGGTATGGGCGTTATCGAGAACGATTTTCATGACAGGAAAGATCTGTCCCCCAACGTGTGTGCCGTGTATACGGATGAAAAATACCGCGGCAGAGGCATTGCAGGACATTTGCTGAATATGGTGGTGGAAGACCAGAGAGCTCACGGGATTACGCCCGTCTATCTGGTGACAGATCACACCGGTTTCTATGAAAGATACGGCTGGGAATTCCTGTGTATGGTGCAGGGGGACGGAGAACCTGATATGACGAGGATGTATATTCACAGGTAAATCTCTCTGACTGCCTTAGCAGAAGGCTGATTCCAAGCTATTTGCATGGTCGGTGCACAGGAAGCCCGTTTATTGCTCTGGAAGGCCCCAGGAGGAGTTTTGGATGCCGGGACGGGCAAATAACTGTCCCCGGTGATTCAGAGGCTTACAGGGCCTCTCAGATGAAGGTTTTGGCCGGAAAGGCAGACATACTTCGGTGCTGTTAGGCTATGATGATGAAATGATGCAGAACTGTCCCCGGCAGTACAGAAAGGACCGATTATTATGATGAAATACGTTCAGATCCCCGGCGTTGCGAAACCGTTGTCCCGGCTCGTTTACGGTACGTGTCCGCAAGCTGAATTCCGACGACAAAGAACTGACCGCTGCCTGTCTGGATCAGGCATACGAGGCCGGCTTCCGCGTTTTTGATACGGCGCATTCGTATGGCCGGGCCGAGGAGAACCTTGGCGCGTGGGCAGCGTCCCGCGGGCTGCGCGACGACATCGTGATCCTTGACAAAGGATGCAATCCGGGACAGAACGGAAGCCCGGACATTTTCAGCGCGGAGACGATCAGAGAACACGTGAAAATGAGCCAGGAACGCATGCAGACCGGTTTCCTGGACCTCTACATCCTGCACCGGGATGATCCGTCCCGGCCTGTCGGGCCGATTGTCGAGGTCCTGAACGAACTGCATGAAGCCGGCGTGATCGGGCTTTTCGGCGGGTCAAACTGGACCCTTGCACGGGTACTTGAGGCAAACCGGTACGCGGCCGAGCACGGACTGAAGCCTTTTTCGGCGGTGAGTCCGAATTATAGTCTTGGCGTGCTGGAGCGCGACCCGTGGGGCGGCAGCGTGACTTTGTCAGGCGCGCAGGGGACAGAATACCGTGAGTGGCTGGCGCAGAACCGGCTGCCCGTTTTCACGTATTCGTCGATTTCACGCGGATTTTTCAGCGGAAAATACGACCCGGACAGCGGCCTCTCAATCGAGGACTCCCTGCCGCCTTCGCCGATCAAAGAGTATGATTCTCCGGCCAACCGCGAGTGCCTGCGCCGCGCCTGGGAACTGTCCCGGAAGAAGGGCACAGCGGTCTCGACGATAGCGCTCGCCTGGCTGCTCGCCCAGCCGCAGAACATTTTCCCGATCGTGAGTCCGACAGGGACGGATCACATCGTCGACAACATCGCGGCACTTGAACTTGAGCTCACAGCCGAGGAGTGCCGGTACCTTTCCAACGTGCACGTATAAATTAACATAAAGGAGTTTTTGCCATGAAAGTTGTTGCTGTTCTTGGAAGTCCGCATGCTGACGGGCCGTCCAGCACGATCGCAAAAGAGGTCCTGCGCGGAGCGCGCGAGGCCGGACACGAGGTTGTGGTCTACAACATCAGTGAGATGAACGTGAAGGGCTGCATGGCCTGCGGCTATTGCAAGAAGAACTACTGCGACTGCATCCAGAACGACGATCTCAAGCCGTATTGGAAAGATCTGCACGAGGCTGGCGCGCTCATCGTTGCCGCACCGAACTATTGCTCTCAGATCTGCGGCCCGATGATCACGTACATGAACCGTCACTATTGTCTCGTTTCCGGACTGCCCGGCAAACCGCCTGTCCGCGTCCATCCCGGCATCAAGCTGATCGGCGTTTTCTCGCAGGGGTATGACAAAGCCGACGCTTACCTCGACACCTATAAGTGGTATCTCGGCGACTTCGAAAACCGCGACATGGTCCTGCAGGACATCCTGATCCATGCCGGAAACGCGCCTTACGACGCCGGCAGCGAGATCATGCAGCGCGCCTACACACTCGGGAAAAATCTTTGATTTCTGATCTGCACAAGCCATATGGGCCGCCCTCCGGCGGCCTTTTCATTTGATCTAAAAGGACAACAAAACAGCCGGGAGTCAAGCCCCGGCTGTCTGGTGATTCATGATTCGGTTTTATTCGACACCGAGCGCTTCACGGACATAGCCGGTGTTCAGCCGGACCTGGTCGAGGTCCTTTGGGAACATGCCGACGATCACACCGTCAGTCGGCTTGATCTCGCGGAAAGACTCGTGGAAAGCCGCACGTACGGTTTCCTGCGAGGCGCAGCGCCTGGTAGCGCCGAGAATTTTGAACGCAAGGCAGGGCTTGTTTGTCTTGCGGATCCGGTCGTACATAACGGGAATGTCGGAATCATAGAAAGGCTCGCCGGACAGCACGCCGTCCGGCCCGGCGATGTCATGGATCCCGCTGCTGGTACCAGCAACGTCGTAAATCGTTGTATCGGGCTGATCATTCCCAGCGCCGCATGCCGCCCGGAACTCGTCATATCCTTTCTCTTTGCGGCTGATGTTGTACACGCAGCCCATGTAGAAATCCACGTCCCAGCCGTGTTCTTCCGAGTAGCGGATTACCTCGGGAATGTGCGTGCAGAGCCCGACCGGCAGCCCGGTATCACGCAGGATTTTGAGGTGATCGCGCAGCGTCGCGAGATCGCCGGCGAGGAAAAGCTTGTCTGTCGAGGAGCCGTGGTGGTAGATCGCGTCGGCGCCGGCTTTCACCATCTGCCGCACGTTGTTTTCGAAGGAAAGGAACTCCGTCGCCGTCTGGCCGATCCACTTCATGGTGCCGCCTTCGGCCCGGTATTCGCGGATCATCCGCATGATGTGCGCATCGCCGCGCAGCTGCATCGTGTTGATCCCGTACTCCTCGCAGCGGAAAAGCGTCTCTTTGATCCGCGCGGTGGTGAAATAATCGCGCATGGCTTCGCTCAGTGATTCGTTGACATGGCTGTTGCCGCTGAACGGATTGCCGCCGATGATCAGGCGGGTGACCTCCAGCGAACCGAGTTTAATGGTAGGCAGCATGATGTGACTCCTTCCGGCCAGACGATGTAAGCGCCGACGAATGTATTCTGTATATTTTGCTTACCTGTATCATACACCCAAATCCGCGGATCTTCAAGGACGTGCTGGAATATTGCCGCAGATTATGTTACAATCAAGGACAGATAAGTCCGAGCGTCATCGCGTACAGCGCTCCCGTTGCGCCTGATACGCACCTGCTATGAACACTTGATGAACAGAAAAGGACGGCAAATGAACGGTAAGGAGGAGCGGCCTATGCAGCCAAAAATCATCGAGACCTTTGGCGCGAACTATTTCGGCAGATACGATCAGACTCGTACAGGCTGTCGTGCGATCATCGTGCGGGACGGCAATATCCTGCTTTCGTACGAAACAGTGACGGATCAGTGGATGATCCCGGGCGGCGGCCTTGAAGACAGCGAAAGTTTCGCCGAGTGTTGTGTCCGAGAAGTAGGGGAGGAGACAGGCTATAAGATCCGCCCCTCGGAGTGCCTCTTCGAGCTTGACGAATACTACGAACACTGCAAATACATCGACTATTACTTTGCCGGCGAAATCATCGGTACGGCCGAGATCCGCCTGACGGAGCGGGAACGCAGGGTCGGCATGGAGCCCAGATGGATCCCGCTGACAGAAGCGATCGATATCTTTTCGCACCATGCGGACTGGACGGACATCGACGAAATGCGCCGCGGCATGTATCTGCGGGAGTATAAGGCACTGTGCGAGTACGCAAGGCAGTACAAGAACTAATATCGGACAAAATGTTACTAGATTATGAATTTTGCTTAGCGGACGGAATAACACTTGCTTTTTTATAATTGATCGTATATACTATATGTGTAAGAGCCCAGCACGCTGAGGTACTCCTGTAGTACATGCGAACCACGCTGGGACTTTTCTATATTGGAGGAAAACATGGAACGTCCCTTAAAAGAAGCAAAAAGCTATGAAGAACAAATAAATAATCTCATCGAAGTACATGGTCTATTAGTTTTAGATCGGACCAGTGCAAAAGAAATTCTCTCAACCGTAAACTACTATAGACTTAGTGCTTTCGGGATTGGACTTATGCAGAAGGAGAATCCTGAAAAATACAAACCTGGTATTTCGATTGAACATATCTATAATCTATATCAATTTGATAGTTGTCTTCGTAATATCATTACTCCATTGATAGAATACGTTGAGATTTCATTTAGAACAAAACTTGCCTATCAGTTAGCGATGACATACGGAGCTGAAGGATATATAGATTCAACAAATTTCCGCTCAAAGAAGGATAAAGAGGGAAATGATATTTTTGCAAGAGTTTCCAGACAATTAAACGATGAGATCAACCGGCAGAATAAACTTCCTTTCGTAAAGCATCACATTGATACTTATGGAGGGCACTTTCCAATCTGGGTAGCTATAGAATTGTTCAGCTTTGGAATGGTCTGTTCACTATACAGCATATGCTCAAATCAAGATAGAAAGAAAATCGCAACGGAATATAGAATTGATCCTAAGCACTTATCTGGTTGGATGATAGCTCTATTAGAGCTTCGCAATATGTGTGCTCATTACAATCGTATCTATAATATGTATTTTAAGCAAACTGTTTTCCTGCCAGCAGAGTATCAACAGTATCAAGGAAACAAATTATTTCCAATACTGCTTGTACTAAAAATGCTTGTAAAAGAATCGATGTGGAATATTTTTGTTAAGAATCTACATGATTTGTTTGCCAGGTTTCCTGAAGCAAAACCTGGTTTTATGGGATTCCCAAAGAACTGGCATGAGATAATGATTAATTAATGGAGATCTGCAGTCATGAAAGATCTATACAACGCCATCTATAAGCGCAAGTCTTTCCACCAGTTCCGGAACGTGGGGGACGGCAAAATCACCGAAGCGGAGCTTGCCAGGATCATGGAGGCCTGGCAGGCTTTCACACCGCTTGATCCGGACATCCGGACGGAGATCCGCATTGTCACGAATGAGCGTAGCACCTGCAGGCGCGGGCAGGAGTATTGCGTCCTGATGTACAGTGAGCCTAAAGACGGATATCTGCAGAATATTGGCTATTTGGGCGAACAGCTGGATCTGTACCTGGTGTCACAGAATATCGGAACGCTGTGGTACGGCATCGGCAAGCCCAAAGAGGATCCGCCCGCGGGCATGATCTATGTCATCATGATCGCGATCCGCAAAGTCGCAGACGCATCCGCCTTCCGCAAAGATATGTTTGCCAGTAAGCGGCTGCCGCTTGGCGAGCTCTGGCAGGGAGAAACGATCCCGGGCGTCAGTGAGATCGTCCGCTTTACACCGAGCGCCTGCAACTCACAGCCCTGGCGAGTCACGAACGAAGACGGACTCACCGTCTACCGCCACAGGAAGCCGGGCAGAGTCGGCATCATGCCGGCAAAACTGGTCCCGTATTACAACCGGATCGACATGGGCATCTTCATGTGCTTCCTGGACATCTGCCTTGCGCATGAAGGGATTCAGTATGAGCGGGAGCTGTTTACGGACGCAGGCGGGGAAGAGGAAATAACGCTGAATGCGAGGTATAAGGTCTATGTTGCAGAGAAAAAGAAGGCTAAACAATTGAATTAATAGAATGATGAGAGAATATAGACGTCAGTCAATGGTGTATAAGCTTAAAACAGGCGTCTATATCTCTGTCACTTGACGAATATAAACGTCAACATATAATTAGCCAATGCCTTTGCTATTGTAAATCATATACTATTATGGTATATTACATTTTGCATGAAGCAAATCGATATCAGACAAGGATCAGATATGGACAAGATAAATGATTTAATCAATAAGATTGTTTCTTTTTCCGAAGAACGTGATTGGGATCAGTTTCATAGTCCGGAAAATCTAGCCAAATCCATTGCTATAGAAGCAGGCGAATTGTTAGAGTGCTACCAATGGAATACAGAAGCAGATCTTAGTAGTGTTGAAGAAGAACTGGCAGATGTTTTGAATTATGCCTTATTATTGGCTTATAAACTCAATCTTGATCCGGTAGAGATTGTTGAGAAAAAGTTACAGATTTCTTCACAGAAATATCCGGTTGATAAGAGCAAGGGCAGGAGCACGAAATATGATAAACTTTGATCTGCAGGTACGAGAGTTTCCTTTCAATTCAAATAGTCAGACAAAGATTGAAGGGTGGCGGAAAGGTCAGCGCGAATTCGGTTCAAACTGGCCTGTAGTTTATTTTATTCATAACGAGACTTTGCGAGAAGGCTATATTGGAGAGACCCTGAATGCAGGGAAGCGAGCTGCACAACATTGGCAGATTTCAGAAAGACAGCGGCTAAGTACGATTCATATTATGACAGACGAATCGTTCAACAAGTCTGTTATACTGGATCTGGAGTCATTCCTTATCAAGTACATTTCTGCAGACGGTAAGTATAAATTGCAGAACGGAAATAATGGTTTGAATGATTTCGATTACTATGGTCGTAAAGAATACGAAGATCAGTTTCAGAAAGTATGGGAGAAGCTCAGAGATCTTGGACTAGTACAGAGCGGAATCGCTGATATACAGAATTCTGACCTCTTTAAGTATTCGCCATACAAAGCATTGAATGATGATCAAACAGAGGTGCTTAATCAGATACTATACTATCTGAACGGCTATCTGAAATATAACATTGACCATTCAATAATTGTAGAGGGTGGCGCAGGAACCGGCAAGACAATTCTGGCTGTTTTTCTAATCAAACTATTAACGGATATTGCAAATAACAATGTGACAAGAACAGAGAACGAGGGGGATCTCCTTAATGCAGGCATAGCACAAGAGGTTATGTCTAATTTTCATAATCTGAAAATCGGTTTTGTTGTTCCTATGCAATCGCTGCGTCAGACAATCAAAAAAGTTTTCAGAACAATAGATGGGCTGTCTGATAACATGATTCTTAGCCCAAATGAAATCGTAAAGAAAGGACCTTTTGATCTGTTAGTTGTTGATGAGGCACACCGATTGCATCAACGGAAAGCATTATCACAGTATCCTGCTTATGACAAGAATAATAAGCTGCTGGGACTTCCTAAAGACGCAACTGAACTTGACTGGATATTGAAAAGCAGCAAAGTGCAGGTATTGTTTTATGATCAGGCACAGTCTGTAAAACCATCTGATATCCCTGCAAGCTCTTTTATGGGATCATTTGAGCATGGCAGTATGATTCGTCTGAAATTACAGTCTCAGTTGAGATGCCTTGGCGGAGATGATTATATTCAATACGTTAAAAAGGTTCTGAATGGGGAGGAAGTGTCCCCGCATGGCCCGTTTGAGAATTACCGAATTGAGATGTTTGATAATGTTGATTCTCTGGTAGATGAGATCAACAGACTGGACAAAGAATATGGTTTATCTTGTACTGTAGCTGGATATGCCTGGCCATGGATTACGAAAAATGCTCCTAAAGATACAGACAAAAGAGATATCACTATAGGGAAAGGGTATATTTGGAACCGCAGTGACACCGATTGGATCAATTCAGACAGATTGCCATATGAGGTCGGATGTATACATACTGTTCAGGGATATGATTTGAACTATGTTGGCGTAATCTTCGGACCGGAAGTTGTATTTGATCCTATTACACGACGCATAGAGATCATAAAAGATAACTATAAAGATAGTCTCGGAAGAGCAGTTAGTGGTGACATAGAAGCGCTCCGAACATATATATTAAATATCTACTGTACATTACTGACAAGGGGTATTCGCGGAGCTTTCATATATGCTTGTGATCCTAAATTGCAGGGATATTTACGTAGATTCTTTGGATAAAAAACAATAATCAAGAGGTTTAAGGCTATATGTGATGCATATATAATATTAGAAAATGTCCATCACTAAAACAGATTTTATGCGCGGTATGCAGTGCCGCAAGATGCTTTGGCTGGATAAGCATAAGCCTCGTCTTAGGATTATTCCGCCGGAGGTACAGGAGAGGCTCGACGCCGGGAATGATTTCGGCGACAGGGCTATGGCGATGTTCGGACCGTATGAAGAGATGACTGTTTATCTGCCAGGCAGGCATGTGCCGGATACCAAGGCGATGATCGCGCGGACGCAGGAGCATCTTGAGAAGGGAACCGAGGTGATCTGCGAAGCGGCTTTCTCCAACTATAACAACTATTGCGCGGCCGATATCCTGCGTAAGACGGATGACGGTTACGACATGTACGAAGTGAAGAGCGCTCCGCGGGTCTATGAGCAGCACATTAAGGATGCGGGCTTCCAGTACTACATCATCAACCGCTGCAAAGTGCCGATCGGCAGGATCTACATCGTCACGCACGGACCGGATGACGAGCATCCTTTTGCCGTCACAGATGTGACCGAGCAGGCCAAAGGTTACGCAAACTGGGTCAATCAGAACATATGGGCTTTGAACCGCATGCAGAAGCAGCCGGACGAGGTCGAGACCGAGCCCGGCGAGCAGTGTGAGAAGCCTTACAGATGCTGGTACTACGAATACTGCCATCCGGCAGAGAATACAGAAAACACACAAGCAGAAGAGGTAAAATGAATAAACAAGCCCTGCTTCGTCCTTTGTTACTGGCCAGGATCCTTTATGAACGGACGGATGAGGATCATTATCTGACTACAGCCGACCTTATGCAGATTCTGGAAGAGGAATACGGGATCAAAACGCATCGGCAGACGATCCCCGCTGATGTCGCGGTCCTGCGGGATTTCGGCATGGAGATACAGGAAGTCATGTCTTCCCAGAAGCGTTACAACGTAGTCAGCCGCTCATATGACCTTGCGGAAATCAAGCTGCTGATCGATGCAGTACAATCCTCCAAGTTCATCACGAAGAAGAAAAGCGAGCAGCTGGTGGAGAAGCTCTCGCGGATGGCCGGACGCAACCAGGCAGAGGCGCTGAGGCGCAACATCTCCGTAGAAGACCGGATTAAATACGATAACGAAAGCATCCTGCTGATCATCGATGGCGTCAATCAGGCGATCAACGAACGAAAGAAGATCGCTTTCCAGTACTTTAAGTACAATGTTCACAAAGAACAGCAGCTCCGCAATGAAGGCCGGCCGTTTGTTTTCAGCCCGCACCAGCTCGTGTGGAACGGCGATTTCTATTATGTTGTAGGCGTATTTGATGACGGAGAACACGTCGGCATCTTCCGGCTGGACCGTTTCGCGGCACGGCCTGATGTGCTGGACGAGGCCGCAGATCCGTTCCCTGCGGACTTTGACTTCAACAAATATCTGCAGACCAGTTTCCGTATGTTCGGGACAGATCATAAGACAGTCGAACTCGTCTGCACGAACGATGTCGTAGACGCGATTCTCGACAAGTTCGGGAAGGATGTGGAGATCGAGCCTATCGATGAGGAGACAGCAGCCGGGGACGAGCAGGCAAAGGGTGCAGAGTGCTTAGAGACAGACCGGGACGGAGAGGATGCTGAGGACGCAGAGAAAGGCGCTGAAAGCTCCGAATCGGCCGGGAACGCGGATGTTCCCGACGAAGGCCATTTCCGCGTGAAAGTCGACGTCGCCGTCAGCAATGTTTTCTTCTCATGGGTGTTTGGCTTCGGCGGCAAAGTCTCCATTGCAGGGCCCCTTGACGTGAAGAATGAGTTCAAATCTTTCCTGATGCGGGTAGTAATGGAGACTTTCCGGGCATAAGGGCAGAACGCTGGTTTACGGAGGAAGAAATGCAGCAAATAAAAGGATCCGGCTGGAATGCTTTTTACGATGAGGAGAATGAGAGGTATTACGGCGAATACGGCGGTACGCAGTCGTATCATCTGTTTGAACTCACGAAGGAGATATTCGACCAGCTTGATGAGACAATGTCTGAATGGGATGCCGGTAAAATCATGTATGAAGGCAGGCATCTGTATATGTCTGTCGATGACCGCTGCGGTCCGCCGTATACGGTTGTATTCGATGAAGATTATGAGAAACTGTGCCCCTGGGCAAAGGTCATGAAGAGCGGCAAGGTCTGGCCGGAGGAGCTGACGGACGCCGCTGTGGAGCTGTTTGAATCAGAGAAGAACAATCGTGAGCAGCGGCGGAAGAAACGTGAAAAACGCAAAGAGCCCGAGAGGCCAGAAAGTCACGAAGAACCCGAAAGCCGCGAAGAGCCCAAAGATGAGGAATAATGAGCTTAGGCTGGCTCGGCAGCAAATGTCGCTTTCCAGGCGACCTTTTGAGAGGGACGTCTGTTAGAATGATATATGTAATACGGACGCACGTGAATGTGCGTTGGTAAAATGAGATTTGAGATTAGGGAGTTTTCCGGGAGTTATGAGGTCCGCCGGCTGACGGAGGCGGATGTCCCGGAGATGCTGACACTATGCAAAGGCAATCCTCAGTATTACAGGTATTGTCCGCCGACGGCATCAGAGGAAACGCTTCTGGCTGATCTGCAGGCGCTCCCACCGCAGAAGACATCTGATGACAAATACTATGTCGGGTATTATAAAGAGGGGCAGCTGATCGCGCTTCTTGATCTGATCGACGCCTTCCCAAACGACGAGACAGCATTCATCGGATTCTTTATGGTACGTTCGGAGATATCCGGAACAGGGGTCGGCAGTAGGATCGTTGGTGAGCTCTGCGAGTATCTCGCAGGCTGCGGTATCCGGGCTGTCCACCTAGGCTGGGTCGAAGGCAATCCCCAGGCCGAAGCCTTCTGGAAGAAGAACGGGTTTGCCGAGACCGGCGTGAAGTCGCAGCAGGAGCTGTACACGATTGTGATGGGAGAACGGAAGATATAGGTATTTTAATGAATTGAAAAGGACAGAACATGTTTACAGCTGATATGATTGCCCCTTGCGGGCTGGATTGCAGCATTTGTTCGCAGGCGCTTAAGGAAGTCGATCCTTGTCCTGGCTGCAATGGACCGAATGAAAATAAACCTGACTTCTGCGCTCATAAATGTGGTATAATACTATGCGAGAAGCGTAAGACGAATGGATACCGTTTCTGTGACGAATGTCCGGACTTCCCTTGTGAAGACGTCATGGAGAAGGAGAACCGGTATACTTCAAAGTATCCGTTAAAGGAGTCGGTGCTCTGGAATCTTCAGATGATCCGCGAACAGGGCATGGATGCATTTCTCGACCAGGAACGCAGGCGCTGGACCTGTGAAGAATGCGGCAGCCCGATCTGTGTTCATACAGGGATCTGCAGCGGATGCAAGAAGCAGTATAGAGAATAAAAGAACTTATACTCAAGTTGATTGATCTTGAAGCGGCAGTGTAAATCAAGAAAAACGCTAAATATACCGCCGACAGAGGTTGAGTATAGAAAAAGTTAAAGAAAAGGAGCAACAGGAAACATGAGAATCGCAGTTACGTACGACAATGGACAGGTTTTCCAGCACTTTGGACACACAGAACAGTTTAAGGTTTACGAGGTCGAAGACGGCAAAGTCGTTTCGGCTGAGGTTGTCGGCTCAGACGGAGCCGGACATGAAGCGCTCGCAGGCCTTCTTTCCGGTAAAGGCATCGATGTTCTGATCTGCGGTGGCATCGGCGGAGGAGCTACAGCAGCCCTTGCTCAGCAGGGAATCGAACTTTGCGCAGGAGCTTCCGGCGATGCGGATGAAGCTGTAGCGGCGTATCTGAGAGGCGAACTGGAGAATACCGGAGCCAACTGTGATCATCACGGAGAGGGCCATCATCATGAAGAAGGCGGCTGCGGTGAAAACTGTGAGGAAGATTGCGGAGAGAATTGCGGTGAAGACTGCGGCGAGGGGTGTTCCGGATGCCACAGACGTCCTGTGATCACCGGCAAGAACGTTGGCAAGAAGGTACGCACACATTACCGCGGAACGTTCAATGATGGGACACAGTTTGACTCATCGTATGACCGCGGAGAGCCTTTGGAATTTATCTGCGGAGCCGGTATGATGATTCTCGGATTCGACTCGGCAGTTGCGGACATGGACGTCGGACAGACAGTAAACGTCCATCTGATGCCGTTTGAAGCCTATGGCGAAGCCGATCCCAACGCGATTATCACAGTCGATCTGTCAGACCTGCAAGGAGCAGAAGGGCTTACTGTCGGACAGCAGGTATATCTGCGCAATTCAATGGGCAGACCGTTCAGAGTCAAAGTCACAGCGAAAGACGACAAGACGATCACTTTCGACGCCAACCACGAAATGGCCGGCAAGGAACTGAACTTTGAAATTACACTTGTAGAAATCGTAGAAGACTGATCCGGTAAGGGAGAAACAATGGAACAGATCGAGAGAATCCGGTATTATGAAAGCCTGCTGAATGAAGCAACAGCTGCACTGAAGCAGTTTGAAACAGCTTTTGATGCATATGCTGCTGTTCAGGACAAGATCAAAGAGCTGGAAAAATACTTTATCAGCGACGAATGGAAAACGGATTTCGCTGCATCCGAGAACAACGAACTGCCTGCTGATCTGCTGTGCGGTGTACTGTCAGAAGACGGAATTGACCATGTACTTGAGGACAATACCGAACTGTATAACCGTGCCCGTCAGATCAAGAAAGAATTCAGGATAAAATGATCCGGCCTATTGCACATGACGTGTTCTTGCTGTCCAGAAAGTCTGAGTCTGCAGCAGCCGCAGATCATTCAGCATGAATGCGACCATCTGGAAGGGATTCTGATCTAAAGGAGCATTATGAAACTTAAGAAACTGTCTTACAGCCTGTCTGTCTGCAAGATTCAGTCCGTGGCAGATATGGATCTGAATGCGGAATTCTATTTTATCGGACGTACGGATGAAGAGATTTCACTCGTCTGCCGTACAGAAGATGTTCCGGCAGGTGTTGCACACCGGAGTGACGGCTGGAAAGGGTTCCGGATACAGGGGACACTTGATTTCAGCTTGATAGGGATTCTCTCCGGGATCTCGTCTGTCCTGGCCGATCATAAGATCGGCATATTTGCGGTTTCCACCTACAATACGGATTACATCCTCGTTAAGAAAGAAGACTTCGATAGAGCACTTGCTTCTCTTGAGAAGGAAGACTACACAATTTGTTAAAGCAGGAGAATATGCAATGAATACAGAAGTTATGCTGGGTGTATGGATACCCTTGATCGGTACAAGCCTTGGCGCCGCGATGGTTTTCATACTGCAGAAAAACATCTCTGATAGTCTGCAGAAAGTTCTGACCGGATTTGCGGCGGGCGTGATGGTTGCTGCCTCGTTCTGGAGTCTCCTGCAGCCTGCGATCGAGAGCAGCGAAGGGATGGGAAAACTCTCATTCCTGCCTGCAGCCGTGGGATTTCTGGTCGGTGTCGGCTTCCTGCTGCTCCTGGACGTAATCACTCCGCATATGCATTTTGATAAGCAGGAGGAAGGTCTTAAATCCGGCTTAAAACGGACGACAAAGCTGATCTTAGCCGTTACTCTTCATAACATTCCGGAGGGCATGGCAGTCGGTGTTGTATACGCTGGTTTTCTGTCCGGAAACGCCGGGATCACATCAGCCGGAGCTCTCGCACTTGCGCTTGGTATTGCGATCCAGAACTTCCCTGAAGGCGCGATCGTATCGATGCCGCTGCGTGCGGAAGGCATGAGCAAGCCCAAAACGTTTCTGTATGGAGTGCTCTCCGGTGTCGTAGAACCGATTGCGGCTCTGATCACAATCGTGGCAGCCAATGCTGTCGTGCCGATCTTGCCGTATCTGCTTGCTTTCGCGGCAGGCGCAATGATGTATGTCGTCGTCGAAGAGCTGATTCCGGAGATTTCGGAAGGAAAACATTCTAATATCGGGACTATAGCGTTTTCGCTCGGTTTTGTATTGATGATGATCCTCGATGTGACACTTGGATAACAGATCGAAATGCAGTAAAAAAGCCGGACTGCTGCGGCCCGGCTTTTGGTTTCTGATAAATGTGATGAATTCAGCGGTTCTCCATTGCGTGAACAAGATCCACGATAAGTTCGTGTGTCGGAGTCGGGATATCGTACTTTTTCCCGGTACGGACAACAAAGCCGTTGATGTAGTCGACTTCAGTACGGCGGCCGTTTTTAAGATCGGCATAGATACTTGTGAAACCGCCAGGAGCAGCTTCCAGATGATGGTAGAGACGATCGATCTGAGCATCCGGATCAAAAGAATAGCCATCAGCCGTCGCTACGGCGCACAGCTCGCGGATCAGAGCCTGTGCAAGTTTCCAGGCAGATGCGTCCTTGATGACGTAACCTTGAGCTACCTGCAGGATGCCGGACAGTACACTGGAAGAAGCATTGATCATCAGCTTGTTCCAGACCATCTGACGGACAGAATCTGACAGGTGGCAGGGGAGACCGCTTTCCGTGAGAGCAGCGGCAATTGCGGCAAATCGTGACGGATCTCCTTCGACAGCTCCGATAAAGCTGTCTCCGCCGCCGCTGTGGCAGACCGCACGGTCGGACAGAATATAGCTGCCCTGCATCGTCACTCCTACAGCTGCCTGGCCGGGACGCACGAACTGTAAGAGATCAGGCTCATGTCCTGCACCGTTCTGAAGCGTCATGAGGATCGTGTTCTCACCGATAATGCCGCTGTGCGCGGACAGAGCGGTCTGTGTATCGGCCGATTTCACAAAAACGATGACAAGATCCTGTACAGGTATATTTTTGGAAGAAGTTACGGCGTCCGGATGATAGATATTCTCTGTCCCGTCGACATCCCGGATCAGAAGGCCCTGCTCGCGGATATGCTCCATTTTGACAGGATCACGGCCGATCAGGGTAACGGAGTTGTTCTGAGAGAGCAGGCCGCCGAAGAGCATTCCCATAGCTCCCGGGCCGATTACTGTTATATTCATGATGTGACCTCCTTAAGAACTGTATAGACTCATACTAACCAATTTATACGGAATCGTCAAGCAGGAAGATGATTTTGCCGGACCGGGAGTGTCTTTTTTATCTGCAGTATTGTATTATAGTCATGGACTGTGTTATAATTATTAAGATATTTGATTAAAAAGCCTTCCGGAATTCCCGGAGATGGAACAGAGGAGGACTATGAAACATTTATATATACGAATGTGGATGGCTATGCTGACCCTGTGTGTCATACTGCAGGGCTGTGCGCTTTTTCCAAAAGAAGAAGCGATCAAGACTGTACCCGTGCCCGAAGCGGCTGGTAAGCCTACCTACGACATGCGGGAAGTTAAGCGCGGCGACATTTCAAAAGTCGTTGTAATAAACGTCCAGTACATGCCGGTTGCGGATGAAGATCTTACGATTGCGGATACCAGGCTGCCATTCACAGAGATTCTGTGCAGTATCGGGGACCAGGTGGAACCCGGCGACTTGATCGCGCGGCAGGATTGCACGGAGCTTGAGAAACAGCTTGACGGGCTGCTTACGGAACAGGCCCAGAAAGAGATGGAGAAGTCCAATCTCGAAGAAATGCGCGAGCTTAAGACTGAGCAGCAGAGCGAGCTCTGGTATGCGGCTTCTTATAAAGAGCGCGAGAACATGCAGACGGAAGAGGAAGTCTATGCTTCCTACACCGCGCAGATCCGTAAGGTCGAAGACAGACTTAAGGTCCTGGAGATTCTGATCGAAGAATGCAGAGCGACGATCGCAGGCCGCGAGCTGCGGACAACGATCCATGGCACCGTGACCTATATGATGGGCATGGATGAGAAAGGTTACCTTAACGTCGCCAGTGCTTCGGTCGTAGCGACGGTATCCGATATCGCCAACTCGTATTTCCGCGCCGAAACAGAGTACTTCAAGAAATTCAAGGCCGGGGACAGATATCCGATCATGATCAAGTCGGACGAATACGAGCTGGAGGTCGTCGACGCAAAGACGATCAGCGCTGATATGAAGGATCCTGGAGCCGCGAAACAGTACGTGTATTTCCGGCTGACGAGTCTTGACGTATCGCTTGAGAACGGAACAAGAGGTGTGATCCGGCTTACGACAGATTCCAAAGAGAACGTGCTGTATATCCCAAGCAAAGCCGTACACGAGCAGTCCGACGGACGGTATATCGTATACTGTTTTGATGATAATGATATTCTGAATATCCGGGAAGTTACGATCGGACTTGACACAGGTTCATTTGTCGAGGTCACAGGAGGCCTTGAAGAAGGAGATCAGGTAACGGTAGATTCCTGATCCTTCGGCATTCCTGCTGATACGGTAATGATTGGAATTATCCCTTTACGAGGTAGAATATGACAGTTCATCCATTACGCGGCAAAGGCAGACTGACTGCCGCCTTGCTTGCCATCACGATCCTGCTGATCGCCTCAGGATGCAGCGGTTCAGCCGGTGTCCCGGAGCTCATAGAGCCGCAGAATGCACAGCGTCCGACTTGCACCGCGGTCCGCAAGACGATCTATGACGTTGAGGTCCTTGACGGAGAAGTCGTTCCTGAGATCACTCAGGTCAGAGCTGACAAAGCAACGCTTGCGCTTTCCTGCAAAGTGATTCCCGGTCAGAAGGTTAAGGCTGGGGACATTTTGCTGGAATACGATCTGCAAGACGCTGAGGAGCGGCTAGAAGACCTTAAGGCTGATTATGATTTTCTCAAACTGAAGCTCGAGACAGAAGAGAGCAAAGAAGCCGGCGACATCGATATCGCGCGGATCGAGCTTGATAAGATGCGCTGGCAGGGAGCCGGATATATGTCGATCCTGCGCAAGGAGCAGGAGATCGAGCGGCTTGAGCTGGAGAACACTCAGCACGCGGAGGAACGGGCTTTTGAACTGAAAAAGGCGGAAGCGGAGCTTGCCGATCTTGAAGAGACGGTCAACAATAACGTTATGAAGAGTCCCGTTAACGGGATCGTCGTCTATACTGCCAATCTGCAGTACGGGACGCAGATCCAGCAGAAAGATCTGCTTTTCATCATTGCGTCGGAGAAGAAGTTCCAGATCAGAAGCGAGTATAAGTCTTCACGGGTAATCGAATCCTGCAGCAAAATAGAAGCGCGGATTGCTGCGGATACCTATCCGATTGCGGCTCAGCCGTACGATCAGATCGAGTATTCCCGCCGGATCATTTCCGGAAGCAGTGTATATACGTATTACAAGATTCGCGGCGCGAAGACGGACAATGTGAAAATGGGTGACTACGCGGCTGTTTTCCTCTATACGAATTATAGGGAAGACGTGCTTGCGCTGCCATCCACGGCAGTCTACCGCGACAGTGACGGATACTACGTGTATCTCGCGGACGGTGACCATAACGTGCGTCAGACGGTCTCTGTAGGAGCTGTTACAGAACTCTATTATGAGATCACCGATGGACTTGAGGAAGGAGCGCAGGTCTATGTTAAAGAATAAGTTCATGCGCCTGATCACGGCTTTCCTTACTGTCTGTCTCATCATTCCGTCATTCAGCATGCATCTGCGTGCCGAAGAGGAAAGCCAGGACACTTCAGAGCAGCCTTTCACGATCGGAACATATCAGGAAACGGCTTCCAGTACGGCAGTCTACTGCATACCGCTGCATTACGACACGTTTGTGTTCGAGCAGAAAGACGCCAGGCTCAAAGAACGGCTCGTTGACAACGGAGCCACGGTAAAGGCCGGAGACGCGCTTTTCACCTATACAAGAGTCATGAGCGCGGCGCCTTTAGAGGAAGCAAAGCTGCTGCTTGAGCGCACTAAACTTGAGACTGAGGAAGGAATTGCCCAGCGAGAAAAGGACATCGAGAAGCTGGAAGATGCTTCGATCCTGAACGGTTATGATCAGCGCATTCAGGCGATACGGCTCGAGCAGATGCAGGCGGATCTTGAACTGTACAAAGTCCAGCAGAACCGGCTGATCGAGCAGTGTCAGAAGGATTGTGACAAGCTGGAAGAAGAATATGAGACACGCACGTACTGTGCGGAAGTTTCCGGTATTGTCTTTTATCAGAACATCCAGTCAAGGAGCGTCGGAGATCTGATCGAATCGGAACGGATCCAGATCGCCGATCCGGATTCCTACAGGGTCGTACTTGCAAGCTCAAGCGGTTTCCGCTACGGTATGGAAGTCGCGATCGAATACGGTATCAAGGGAAACCGTCAGACGGTTAAGGGACGTATCGTTGCCGGCGACAATCTGCTGGCCATGGAGAACGTCAGTCTTTCTGATATTCTGAACGTTTACAGAGATGAGGAAATCTATGTGGTCGAGATCGAAGGCGTCGATCTCAGTCAGGTAATGGAGAATCCTTATTCCTTTGCATCGCCCGTCGTTACCGGAGTCCGCAAATATGAGGAAAACGTAGGGATTCTGCTGAGACAGTACGCCAAGAATGAAAACGGTCGCTACTATGTAACGATCGAAGAGAACAACTCGAATCGCAAACAGTACCTGCACATTGCGGGCAGCGATATTACTTACCTCTGGATCGTCGCCGGTCTTTCGCCGGATGACCGTATCCAGAAGCGCTGACAGACGATTGAAAGAGGGGGGTGGGGACATGTTCCAGCTGATCCTGCAGAAGCTGAAGACCAAGAAAGGCATGGTAGCCAGCTTGCTTCTGGGGACAATTCTGCTCGTATCTGTCGTCTGCTGCAATATCATCTACACCAGAGCCAGTCTGCAGCGTATGATCAATACCGGTTTCTCGGACTATCTCGATGAACACGGCACTTATCCGATGCTGTATTCCATGCAGTCCACACTGACTGTGAATAACGGCAATGTGCAGAATCTGCCGATCTATAATACGTGCAGAGAAATCTGGAGCGAGCCTGAAGAGCTCTTCGGGATCCCGGCCGCGATGCAGATCCGTCATGACCAGCTAAGCAAACCGCTGACTATGATGGATCTCCCGAGATCCGCAACACAGGCTTCCGCCAGGCTCTATCTGGGATCCATCTCCGATCTTGAAAGGCATGTAAAAATGGTCGCCGGCACATATCCGTCGGCATCTGTTACGGACGGATATATTGAAGTCATGATCAGCGAACAGATGATGTATACACAGAGCATCGTCATCGGGGACACTTTTAGAGCCATCCATGAAGAGGGCGAAGAGCCGGAATACCGCATCAAGGTCGTCGGTGTCTATACGTCTAACAAAGAGATCAGCGATGGTTACTGGGTGCTTTCGCCGAATGCACTGAACGCGGAATTCCTGATGAACCGTGAGCTTTTTGAGAAAACATACGCTGCCGAGCCGCCTCAGTATCCGCTGCGGACGATGTGGTACTGTCTGCTTGACTACAGCAAAGTCAGACCGGAGAATACCGAGCACATCATCACAACGTCGGAGCAGCTTACAAAACTGCACAGCGAAACTAAATTCCGCGAAGCCTATTCCAAGATCCTGCAGTCATATAAAGTAAACGCGGTGAAAGTCCGTACGACCCTGTGGGTCCTGCAGGTGCCGGTATTTGTGCTGCTCGGACTCTTTATCTACATGGTCGCGCGTCAGCTCCTGGAGCTTGAACAGAGCGAAATCTCAGTCATGAAAAGCCGCGGAGCGTCGAGAGAACAGATCCTTCAGACCTATCTGCTGCAAAGCGGACTGACTTCAGCCGCCGGGTTCCTGATCGGCCTCCCGCTCGCGTTCATATTATGCCAGATCGTCGGTTCGGCTAACGCGTTCCTTGAATTCGTATCACGATCCGCGCTCCCTGTCCGTCTGAACGGATCTGTGATCGCGGCAGGCCTCGGGACAGCGGTATTTGCCATCTTTGTTATGGTCGTACCGGCTTTCCGCTATGCGGACATTACCATTGTAGCGCAGAAACAGCACAAAACACGAGGGAACCAGGCTCCGTGGTGGCAGAGATATTTCCTGGATTTACTGCTTCTTGGAGTATCACTGTACGGTCTGTACAGCTTCAATCATCAGAAAGACGCTCTCGCGGCTGCGGTAGCGGACGGAGCACAGCTGGATCCGCTGCTTTTCCTGTCGTCTTCGCTATTCATTATGGGTGCCGGACTGGTAAGCCTGCGCATCGTTCCGTTTATTTCACGGCTGGTCTACCGGATCGGCAAAGAGAAATGGAGTCCAGCCTTGTATTCGTCGTTCCTGCGGATCATCAGGACAAGATACCGTCAGGGCTTTATCATGCTGTTCCTGATCGTAACGGTGGCGCTTGGCATATTTAACGCGAAATCCGCACGTACGATCAACCAGAACGAAGAGAAGCGTATCCGCTACGAGATCGGCGCCGACGTAGCGCTCACGGAAGACTGGCAGACGAACAGCTTTGAAGGCGAAGAAAATCCATCGGATATCATCTATTATGAACCGGATTTCGACAGATTCCGCGTAATGGATCATGTTGTCAGCGCGACTCGCGTGTATATTGAAAAGGATGCAGCGGTCACAAGTGATAAACTGACGTCTGTACAGCTGATGGGCATCCATACCCGGGAATTTGGCGAAACTGCGTATATGGAAGAAGGTCTGCTACCGGAACACTGGTACAATTATCTGAACCGGATGGCGGCTGACGCCCAAAATATCATCGTTTCCCGCAATTTCCAGACCAATTTCGGATATCAGATCGGTGACGCGCTGGTCTACCGCGGCCAGTCCGGTACCATGCAAAGAGGCATCATCAGTGATTTTGTCGAATACTGGCCCGGTTATAATCCCTATGATTACCGCAGAGGCTCGGATGGTCTGTATTCCCAGACAGAACGGTATCTGATCGTCGCGCATCTGTCGACGGTACAGGCTGCTTTCGGTATGAGACCATATCAGGTGTGGATCCGTACGGACGGATCGGCGGATGCTCTGTACGACGCAATGACAGAAGGCACACTCACGGTCAGGGAATTTCGCGATGCGTCGGACGAGATCATCAGGATCCGCAATAATCCGGTCTTCCAGGGCACGAGCGGCAGCCTGACGGTAAGTTTTATCGTCGTGCTGCTCCTGTGTATCGTCGGTTTCCTGATCTACTGGATCCTTTCCATTCAGTCCCGCGCGCTGCAGTTCGGTATCTTCCGCGCGATGGGCATGTCGCTGAAAGAAATTTTGACCGGACTTGTTAACGAGCAGGTCTTTATCACAGGTCTGTCGCTCATAGCAGGGACAGGGATCGGACTCGTGGCCGCGAAACTGTACGTACCTTTGATCATGATTTCGTACGCGTCTTATGACCAGCCGCTGCCGCTTCAGATCGCACAGGCGGGAGGCGACATCACAAGACTGTTCGTCCTGATACTGCTTACGATCGCTGCGTGCCTCGGGATCCTGTGGATGATCATTTCCCGTATCCATATCTCACAGGCATTGAAACTCGGAGAAGACTGATATGAGCGCATTGATTACTTTGAATAAAATCCGTAAGGGATTCCAGATGCCGGACGGCGACACTTTCTGGGCATTAAAGGGCATCGATATGGAGATCCGCGAGGGACAGCTTACAATACTCCGCGGACGTTCCGGCTCCGGTAAAACAACACTGCTGAACATTCTCGGAGCACTGGATCTGCCGACTGACGGTTCGATCCAGTACAAAGGAGAAGAGATCAGCACATGGAGCGATGAACAGCGAGAGCTGCTGCGCAGACATCAGATGGGTTTTGTTTTCCAGTCAGTCGCGCTCGTTCCGATGATGACAGCGTATGAGAATGTTGAGTTCGCGCTTCGGCTTGCCGGATATGAGGGCAATCACGCAAAACGTGCCGCGGAGTGCCTGCACATGGTCGGTCTGCAGTCCCGTATGGATCATATGCCGGAGGAGATGAGTGGCGGTGAGCAGCAGCGTGTCGCGATCGCGCGGGCGATCTGCCACAAGCCGAATGTCATATTTGCTGACGAGCCGACAGCAGAACTTGATACGAATACCGGACTGATGGTCATGAAGATTTTTAAGGAACTGATCGCCGAGGAAGGCATTACGGTCGTTGTTTCCACACACGATCCGGGTCTGATGGAACTTGGTGATA
This sequence comes from Bacillota bacterium, assembly GCA_017441925.1. Taxonomy (GTDB): domain Bacteria; phylum Bacillota; class Clostridia; order Lachnospirales; family Bianqueaceae; genus RUG12817. The sequence goes on along the minus strand of JAFRUE010000007.1, from coordinate 399,390 downwards.
CCGTATACGAGATAGAGGCAGGTGAGTTGATTGGCGCTGAAGATAAGACAGAAGATGAGGCTTGATGCTGCAGAAACAGCTACCGAGGAGACGCCCGAGGTCGATTCGACCGCTATGATCAAAGCCGAGAATCTCGTTAAGATCTACAAGACCTCCGATATCGAAGTAATGGCGCTTGCGGGACTCGATCTGACAGTTGAGCGCGGCGAGCTGATGGCAGTTATCGGCAACAGCGGTTCCGGCAAGTCCACGCTGCTCAATATGATCGGCGGACTGGACAGACCGACTATGGGACGGTTGTGGGTCGACGGCAAAGACCTTTTCAGGCTGAATGAGAAGGAACTCGTGTCATATAAACAGGATACAGTCGGTTTTGTATGGCAGAACAATGCCAGGAATCTACTGCCGTATCTGACCGCCACGCAGAACATTGAGCTGCCGATGGTTTTCGAAGGCGCTCCGGACCGGCATGAAAGAGCTCTGGAGCTCCTTGATCTCGTCGGAATGACCAAATACAAGGACCGCACACTGAAAGAGCTCTCCGGCGGCGAGCAGCAGAGGATCGCCATTGCGATCGCTCTTGCGAACCGCCCAAAGCTGCTGCTTGCGGATGAACCGACGGGTTCCGTCGATGTTGCGACAGGAAGCTTTATCCTGCAGGTCTTCCGCAAACTGAATCAGGAACAGGATCTCACGATCGTGATCGTTACGCATGACAGGCTGCTGGCCAAGAAGGTCAACCGCGTTGTATCTATCCGGGACGGAAAGACAAGCAGTGAGCGGATCATGAAGCAGAGTTACCGCGAAAGACTGGAGAATCTGGGGAATCTTGCTGCAGAAGATATTATCGGTAAAGATGACGAGACCCAGGAAGAATTCTCTGTACTGGACCGTGCGGGACGGATACAGATCCCGCGTGAGATCCTGGAAGATATGGGTATCAACGGAAACAAAGTCAGGATCGAATATAAGGACGGGCAGCTGATCGTTACGAATCCGGAGAAAAATTAACGGGCAGCTGTGTGCCGTCGGGCATTACAAGAGAGGACTGAATGATGAAACTGGAATTTGGATTCGGGTGCGGAGTACAGACTGTTGAAGTGCCTGAAGCAAATTATACAGGCTGTCTGCAGGCTAACCCTGTTCCTGCAGGGCCGGTCGGGGAAGAGGCCGTAAGAAGAGCATTAGATGCGCCGATCGGCGCTCCGTGCCTTGAAGAAGCCGTACATGCCGGCGAAACTGTCGCAATCGTTACATCCGACATTACGAGGCCATGTCCTTCCTGGCAGATCCTGCCGTCTGTTCTGGACCGGCTGTATGCCGCCGAGATCAGGCAGGAAGACATTACACTAGTATTCGCACTGGGCAGTCACCGTAAGCTGACAGAAGAAGAGAAAAAGCATCTTGCCGGGGACCGGGCCTATTCCGAGATCCGATGCATCGATTCGGATCCGGGTGATTGTGTTCATCTCGGAACTACGGACGCAGGAACACCGGTCGATATCTTCCGGCCGGTCGCGGAGGCAGACCGTGTGATCTGTCTCGGCAATATCGAATATCACTATTTTGCTGGGTATTCAGGTGGTGCAAAGGCCATTATGCCAGGCGTTTCCACGCGGGAAGCGATCCAGAGCAATCATTCGATGATGGTGCGGGATGAGGCCTGTGCCGGCCGTCTCGAAGGCAATCCGATCCGTGAAGATATCGAACAGGCGGGACAGATTCTCGGCATTGATTATATCGTCAATGTTGTACTGGATGAGCATAAAAAGATCGTATATGCGGCTGCAGGGGATGTCATAAAGGCCCATCGTGCCGGATGTGCTTTCCTCGACACACTGTACAGCAAAACGATCGAACGGAAAGCCGACATCGTGATCGTCAGTCAGGGCGGAGCGCCTAAGGATCTGAATCTCTATCAGACGCAAAAGGCACTGGATAACGCGAAACACGCGGTGCGCGACGGCGGGATCGTCATCCTGATCGGTTCCTGCCGCGAAGGCCTGGGAGAGAAGACTTTTGAAGCCTGGATCCATGATGCAAAAGCGCCGCACGATCTGATCGACAGAGTCAGGACGGATTTCAAACTTGGCGGTCATAAAGCCGCCGCTATCGCGATGGTACTCGAGCACGCGCAGGTCTATCTCGTATCCGAAATGCCGGACGAGCTTGTCCGGGCCTGCTTCTTGAGACCGTATCACGACGCGCAGACCGCGCTCAATGACGCTTTTGCCGTTCTCGGGTCTGATGCGTCCGTACTGGCAATGCCATATGGAGGCTCAACGCTTCCGCACCTCGGATAAATCCGCAGGAGCTGTGAAATGATAATGTTTCACGGCTCCTTTTATATTACCGTGGGACGGATGTTTTCAAAAGATTCATAGAATGGTCTATTAAACAGACGCAGAGTGTGGTATAATTCAGACATCTATAATGTGTCTTATCCGATAAGGAGGGAATACAATGAGCAAAATACTGGTAACATATTTCTCGGCAAGCGGAGTGACCAAGGCGGCCGCCGAAAAAATGGCAAAGGAACTCGGCGCGGACCTTTTTGAGATCCGTCCGCCCGTCCCGTATTCGGAAGCTGATCTTGACTGGCGTGACAAACACAGCCGCAGCACGATTGAGATGAAGGACCGTAAATCCCGTCCGGAGCTTGCGGAGAATATCGATATTACGCCATATGACCAGATCTATGTCGGATTCCCGATCTGGTGGGGCGTGGCGCCGCATATTATTTACACGTTCCTTGAAAGCCACGATTTCAAAGGCAAAGAGATCTTTCCGTTTGCTACGTCAGGCGGCAGCGGATTCGGATTTACCGGACACGATATCAAGAACTGCGCTCCGCAGGCAATCGTTCATCCGGGCAAAATGATCCGCTGATCTTTTCTTACAGACTGCTTATAAACTGATACAACAGGAGAAACATCATGAAGACCTGTACACAGACAGATGTTCTGGGACAAGCATACGCACCGGAGGAAGTCATTGATATTCTTGCCGATGCAGGATATGACGCGATCGACTGGTCCTTCTTTGAGATGATCAACGGTCAGGGAATCTGGTGCGAGAACGGCTGGAAAGAGCGCGCACATGAGGTCCGTGCAAAAGCCGATTCCCGCGGGATCCCGATCGTCCAGGCACATGCGCCGTTCCCGTCCGGATACGATGATCCGGAACGCGACACGGTCGTATTCGACAGGATCGTGCGATCGATGGAGGTCGCTTCCATCCTTGGTGTAAAGAATATTATTGTGCATCCGATTACCTGCATGGGCTACCGGACCAACAGGAAGACCGCCTGGGAAGTGAACAAGGATTTCTACTCCCAGCTGCTGCCATACTGTGAGAAATTCGACATCTGCGTCTGCACGGAGAATATGTGGGGACGCAGCCCTGTCACCAAAAATATCGAAAGCTATTTCTGCGGTGAGCCGGATGATTTCTGTGAGTTCGTCGATCTGATGGATTCCCCACGGATCAAGGGCTGTCTGGATCTCGGACACAGTGCGCTTGTCGGCATCGATCCGGCTTATTTTATCCGCGCGCTGGGACCAGAGCGTCTGCATGCACTGCATGTCCATGATGTGGATTGCTTTAGTGATCTGCATACGATGCCCTTTACGCAGAAGCTGGACTGGGGCTCGATCTGCCAGGCGCTGGGCGAGAGCGGCTATAAAGGGTATCTTACGCTTGAGGCCGATAATTTCATTAAGAAGATGCCGCGTGAACTCTGGCATGATGCCGTAAAACTGATGGCTTCGACCGCACGCTATCTGGCAAATCTGGTCGAGGCAAACAGACTTGACAAATAAAATGATATTCAACAGAACGGATGAGATGACAGGTTCCATATGGATCCGTCCCGCGGTCGGAGCAACACCTGCTGTCACACAGGCAGCACTCTTTCTGCTTCATTTTGAGATAGATGAAGAGCCGCGAAGAGCAGAGATCCATGTATCCGCCTGCGACCGGTACAGACTGTATGTCAACGGACAGTCTGTTTTCTGCGGACCGCGCAAAGGGGACAGGACCCGTCATTACTATGAATCAGCGGATTTAGCTCCTATGCTTCACAGGGGACAGAATACGATCGCAGCCAGAGTGCTTTCTTTTGCCAAGAGAGGCAGCACAGCAGAGGATTATGGACCGATGTCGGTTTATTGCGAAGGACTAGGGCCGCTTTTCGTGCTGCGCGGTGAGGTCCGGACCAGAAGCGGTAATATCCCGCTCTCGACCGGCGAAGCAGGGTGGGAAGCCTGTATCGATGAATCTTTCCACATCTGCAGCAAGATCAATGATTATGTGATCGATATAGAGAAGCAGGATGGCAGTAAAATGCTGTCCTGGAGGAATGATCCGGACCTCCGTCTGGAGCCGGCTGTAAAAGCTTTCCACGATGAGATCAATCCGTACGGAGAACATTCCCCGGTCGTTCTGATACTTCGTGAGATCCCCAAAATGTATGAACGGCAGGGGAGTTTTGTACGGGTCGTTCCTGAACACACAGATTGCGCTTTTGAAAATGGTCATATGCAGGTCCCTGCGGGCGGATCCCGTGTGATCGAGCTGGATGCCGGCATCCTGAGGACTGCCTATTTCCGTCTGTCTGCGGCCGGTAAGGGCGGCAAGATCAAAGTGATTTTTGCTGAAAGATACTTCCCTGCTGACGAAAAGACACCCTCCGGCCCTATGCTGCGGGATGATGCGGCACACGGTGTTCTCAGAGGACATTCGGACGAGTATCTGCTTGCTCCGGAGAAACAGATTTACGAGAGCTTCTGGTTCCGCACGTTCCGTTTTGTCAGGATCGAGATGCAGGCCGGAACCGAGCCGCTGACAATGGAGATGCCTGACTTCCTTGAGACAGCCTATCCGCTCAATGTCCGTGCGAAGCTCAATTCATCCGACCCTGTTTTCAGCGAACTCTGGCAGACATCGATCCACACTCTGGAATGCTGCATGCACGAGACATACGAAGATTGCCCGTATTATGAGCAGCTGCAATACGATCTGGATACACGCAATCAGATTCTTTTCACTTATGCGGTATCCGGCGATACAAGACTTGCGCTCAATGCAATTAAGGATTTCCATGCTTCACAGTATCCCTATGGATTGGTGCAGAGCCGTTATCCCTGCGTACGGGAGCAGGTGATCCCGGATTTTTCTCTCGACTGGATCCTGATGGTGGAGGATTACGTACTGCAGACGGGAGATATCGGGCTGATCCGGGACTGCAGTCCCGCTATGGACGCGATCCTGCATTACTATGAGAGACATATCACTTCAAACGGCCTGGTGGAAGGACTAGGCTACTGGCAGTTTGCCGACTGGGTCGCGGAGTGGGAGCACGGCATACCGAATGCCGACGGGCACGGTCCGTCCGCTCTTCATAGCCTTAGATACGCGCTTACACTGCAGTCGGCTGCACGGATGATGCGTCTTGCCGGCCGTTCCGGTCTTGGCGATGAATATGATGACAGGGCTGAAGCTGTATGCTGTGCTGTGAAAGCGATCTGTTATGACGCAGATCGCGATATGCTGCGGGAAGGACCGGATTTTCGTGAATTTACGCAGCATACACAGGCAATGATGGTGCTTGCCGGCGGCTTCAACGAGGAAGAAGGCAGAAACGCCCTATTGCATGCTCTTCAGGATCAGAATGTGCTTGCCTGCACCTATCCATGGCAGTACACACTCCTGCGCGCGCTGGATAAACTGGGCATGTATGATCTTTCCGAACCGGTCTGGGAACAGTACAGGGACATTCTCAGATGCCATCTGACGACTCTCGCAGAGTCACCGGGAGATACGCGAAGCGATTGTCACGCCTGGAGCGCGCTGCCGCTGTATGAATTTCCCAGAATGCTGCTGGGCGTACAGCCGGACGCGCCAGGCTGGAAGAAGATCCGTATCGAGCCTCACGCGATATGGGTCGATTCGCTGTCAGGAACCGTGCCTACGCCTGTCGGTGACCTTTCTGTAAGCTGGACTCGGGCAAAGGACGGACTTCTGCACCTTAATGTGCAGGCTCCGGACGTACCTGTTACGATCCGCGTTAACGGACAGATCTATGAAGCTGACCACGGATCATTTGAAATATAACAGATAAGGATCTTACTGATGAAAAGAATGCTGGCTTTCCTGAAGGATTACAAGAAAGAAAGCATCCTCGCACCTGCGTTTAAGATGCTGGAGGCTTTCTTTGATCTGCTCGTACCCCTTGTCGTCGCGGATATTATCGACGTCGGCATCGCACAGGGGAACAATTCTTATGTTATAAAACGGGTACTGATACTGGTCCTGCTGGCTTTTGTCGGACTTGTATGCAGTATCACGGCACAATACTTCGCAGCGAGAGCATCTGTCGGATTCTCGACCGGCCTGCGGCAGGCACTGTTTGACCATATTCAGAATCTGTCCTATTCCAAGACCGATAAGCTTGGTACGAGCACGCTCATGACCCGGCTGACAAGTGATATCAACCAGGCGCAGAACGGCGTGAACATGGGTCTGCGGTTGCTGCTGCGGAGTCCCTTCATCGTATTCGGATCCATGATCATGGCCTTTACGATCGATGCTCAGTGCGCACTTGTATTCGCTGTTGCCATTCCGGTACTGTCGATCGTCGTTTACGGAATCATGATCATCACGATCCCACTGTACCGCAAAGTACAGGGCAAACTCGACGTTGTGACCGGCCTGACCCGGGAAAACCTGACCGGAGTGCGCGTGATCCGCGCGTTCCGCAAGGAGCCGGACCAGGTACGGGACTTTGACCGCAGCAACATTGACCTGACGAAAACGAATGAGTTCGTCGGCCGAATCTCATCCTTGATGAATCCGCTGACTTATGTTCTGATCAACCTCGCGACGATTTTTCTGATCCGCCAGGGCGCGGTCCGCGTAAACCTCGGATCCCTGCAGCAGGGCGATGTCGTCGCGTTGTATAACTATATGGCTCAGATGATCGTAGAACTTGTCAAGCTTGCTTCGCTGATCATCACGATCAACCGTGCGATTGCGTGCATGGGTCGGGTGAGCAGAATACTGGAGACCGATACCGGGATGGAATATCCGGACGCCGTGATACAGACAGATCTTCAGACAGCTGATCCGAAGGCACAGAAAGGCACCGTCCGTTTCGATCATGTTACATTCACATATGACGGAGCAGGCGCTCCGTCGCTGACCGATATTAGTTTTACGGCCGGACCGGGACAGACTATCGGGATCATCGGAGGTACCGGCAGCGGTAAATCCAGCCTCGCGAATCTGATCCCGCGTTTCTATGATACGACGGACGGGACGGTTTACGTGGACGGGCAGGATGTAAAATCCTATCCGAAGGGCGAATTGATCTCCCGTATCGGCATTGTGCCGCAGAAAGCCGAACTGTTCTCTGGCACGATCCGCGAAAATCTGCTTTGGGGGAATCCTGACGCAGACGATGAAGCTTTGTGGGATGCGGTCCGTACCGCGCAGGCGGAGGAGGTCGTCCTAAACAAGGATAACGGACTGGATGCCCGGGTCGAGCAGAACGGACGCAATCTGTCCGGCGGTCAGAGGCAGAGGCTCACGATTGCCCGCGCTCTGGTCAAGAAGCCGGAGATCCTGATCCTTGACGACAGCGCAAGCGCACTGGATTTCGCGACTGACGCAGCGCTGCGCAAAGCCATTCATTCCATGGACGGCAATACGACCGTCTTTATCGTCTCGCAGAGAGCTTCCAGCATCATTCAGGCTGACTGTATCCTGGTACTGGACGACGGTATGCTTGCTGGTATGGGTACGCATGACGAGCTGATGCAGAACTGCGCGGTCTATCAGGAGATCTATTACTCCCAGTTCCCTGAACAGAAGCCGGACGGAAGGGAGGTGCCTGCCGTATGAAAAAAGAAAACAGCGCCGGCAGTGTGATTCTCCGTAAGGTTCTTAAAGTCATCGGGAACTATAAACTGCTGCTTGCGGCAAGCATTGTTCTCGCGGCTGTATCTGTCGTAATACAGCTGTACGTGCCGATTCTGTTCGGTGACGCGATCGATCGGATCATAGACACCGGCCGTGTTGATTTCAACGGTGTCGCCTATTATCTCAGCCGGATTCTGATTCTTATCCTGATCTCCGGGATTGCATCCTGGATCATGAATCTGATCAATAACCGCATGGCCTATAAGGTCGTCGAAGAGATCCGTTCCAAAGCGATCAGGCATATTCAAGTGCTGCCTTTATCCTATCTGGACCGGCACAGTACAGGCGACATCGTAAGCCGAGTCATCGCAGACGCGGATCAGCTCTCGGACGGACTGCTGCTCGGATTCACACAGCTTTTCTCCGGCGTGATCACGATCCTTGTAACTCTCGGATTCATGCTGAGCAAGAATCTGCTGGTAACGGGTCTTGTGATCCTGCTGACACCGCTGAGTTTCTTCGTTGCACGGTTTATCGCAAGCCGGACCTATAAAATGTTCCGCAAACAGGCCGAGACAAGGGATGCGCAGACAGCTCTGATCGAGGAGATGGTCGGCGGGTCCCGGGTCGTGAAGGCTTTCGGTTATGAGAAGACGGCCTCCAGACGTTTTGCAGAGCTCAATAAAGTGCTGCGCGATTACAGTCAGAGGGCGGTTTTCTATTCCAGTATCACGAATCCGTCCACAAGGTTCGTTAACAATGTGATCTATGCGGCAGTAGCCCTTGCGGGTGCATTGCTCATCATCAATGGGCAGCTCACTGTCGGCGGACTTTCCGTGCTGCTCAATTATTCTAACCAGTACATGAAGCCTTTCAATGACATCAGTTCTGTCGTTGCCGAACTGCAGAACGCACTGGCATGCGCTTCCCGTATCTTTGAACTGATCGAGACAGATCCCGAGAAGGATGCTGTATCTATCGGAGACGGTACAGATGATACACCGTCTGCGGAGGTTATTCCCGCAGCGGAGGGATATGTGGATATCGATGATGTATTCTTCAGCTACAGGAAGGACAGACAGCTGATTGAGAACTATACGCTGCATGCAAAACCCGGCATGAGGATCGCTATCGTCGGTCCGACCGGATGCGGCAAGACCACGATGATCAATCTACTGATGCGTTTCTACGACGCGGACAGCGGTTCAATCAAAGTCGACGGCAGGAGTATTTACGAAATGAGCCGGCATGAGCTGCGTGCCCAGTATGGTATGGTCCTGCAGGATACCTGGCTGTCCAATACAACGGTAAGGGACAATATCCGTTTCGGCAAACCTGATGCGACGGAGGATGAGATCATCAAAGCCGCCAGAGAAGCGCATAGCTGGGAGTTCATCCGCAGGCTGCCGCAGGGGCTTGACACAGTTCTTACCGAAGACAGTTTGAGCCAGGGACAGAAACAGCTTCTGTGTATCACGCGTGTCATGCTGTGTCTGCCGCCGATGCTGATCCTCGACGAAGCGACTTCCAGTATCGATACCCGTACCGAGCTGCAGATCCAGGAGGCTTTTGACAAGCTGATGGAAGGCAGGACAAGCTTTATCGTTGCCCACCGTCTGTCTACGATCCGGAGCGCCGACGTGATCCTGGTCATGAAGGACGGACATATCATCGAGCAGGGCAGTCACAACGAGCTGATGGAACAGGACGGTTTCTATAAGCATCTCTATAACAGCCAGTTTGCAAACACTGTCTGAATATGTTATACTGTCATAAATCAGACAGACAGTTCCGTAACACCAGATAAGGAGGAAATGACATGAAAAAGACATTGTTCAGTTGGATCGCCGTGCTGCTTGCGGTCATGATGTTCGCGGGCTGTGCGGGAGGTTCCGGCAAATCCGGAAATTACTACAAACAGGACACGGCAGCAGAAGCGTACCGGGACGACTATGACTATAACGGTTATGCGAATGAAGCTGAAAAGCCGGCTGCTGAATCCAAAGCTTCTGACTCGTCATCCCGCAGCAACATTCCTGACGGAGTAAAGATCATTTATACTGCGACTGTCGAGATGGAGACGACGACTTATGATGAAGCGCTCAATACGCTGAAAGCCCTGACGGAAGAAGTCGGCGGATACATTGAGAATATCTCCAATACAATGTCGGGATATTACCGTAATACATCCATGACGGTCCGCGTGCCGGCAGGTTCTTTCCGCGATTTTCTGGACAGGAGCGGAGAAGCGGCACAGGTGCTGAGCTCCCGAGAGAACGCCAAGGACGTATCCGAGTACTATTATGATACCGAGAACCGTCTGACGACAGAGAAGACAAAACTTGCCAGACTGCAGGAACTACTGCGCAAGGCGGATACAATGACCGATATTATCGAGCTTGAGAACGCGATCAGCGAGACCGAGTACATGATCGACGATCTGTCCGGAACGCTGCGTCATTACGATTCGCTGGTCAGCTATTCCACGATCGAAATCAGACTGAATGAAGTCGGTGTCCTGCGCGGACAGGAAGTTCCTCCGATCACCTTCGGAGAGAGACTGCAGAAAGCCTGGAAGACCGGCTGTGAGAACGCTGTAGAAGGGCTGCAGGATTTCACACTGTACATGGCAGAGAGCTGGTTCGGATGGCTTGTATTCCTCTTCATTGCTTTCATCCTGTTCCTGATCATCCGCGGTATCGTCAGAAAGAACCGTGCCCGCAGGAACGGCACACTGCCCAAGTCAAGACGTGAGCTTCGCAAGGAAGCGAGGATCGCCAAGAGAGAGGCTAAAGCTGCTGCAAAAGCCGCTGCTAAATCACCGGCAGAGCCTGCGGCTGCAGCTGTTCCCGAGGCGCCTGCGGCAGCAGAGCCCGTCGTTTCGGAACCTGCTGTAAAAGCAGAGCCTGTTGATTTTTTCGCCGCAGAGGCAGAAGCAGAGCCCAAGGAAGAGAAAGAGAACGATTGAAAAAGATAGCGACAGTTTATTCGGATTTTCCCGATAAGTTCGGAATCCCGCGGCAAGGTGTTCTGGCTCCTGATCTAGAGGCCCGTATCGTGATGGAGCCGGAATACCGCAGTGAAGACGCTCTCAGAGGGATCGACGGGTATGACAGACTGTGGATCATCTGGGAGTTCTCCGAAGCAATCCGTGAAAATGTATCACTGACAGTCCGTCCGCCAAGGCTCGGCGGCAATATGCGTATGGGTGTTTTTGCGACGCGTTCGCCGTTCAGGCCGAATCCGGTCGGACTTACGTGTGTTCAGCTGGAACGTGTGGAATGGGACACACCGCTCGGGCCGCAGCTTGTGATCCGCGGAGCTGATATGATGAGCGGTACTCCGGTATATGATATCAAGCCGTATCTTGCATATGCGGACAGTTTCCCGGATGCAAGAAGCGGTTTTGCCGGAGATCTGTGCGATAAAAAGTTATCTGTCGAGATCCCTGCCGAACTGTCCGGAAAGATCCCGGAAGACAAGCTGCAGGGACTTACAGAAGCACTCGCGCTGGATCCGCGTCCTGGCTACCAGAACGATCCTGAAAGGACCTATGGCATCACCTATGCCGGATATAATATTCAATTCAGAGTCTCCGGAGATCATCTGACCGTTACCGGTATTAATCCGGCCGGTGGGGACCGCTGAGACAGAAGGGGACACAACATGTCGAATCAGAACGATTTTCAGAGAAAGATGACCGAAATGTTCCGTGATCCGGAGACCGTATACCGTCCGGATCTGCGCTGGTGGCTTGCCGAAGGACTTAACACCGACAAGACGCTTGAGAAAAATGTCCAGCAGATCCATGATCTCGGGTTCGGAGCCGCGGAATTCCTAGCCATGCCTGAGCCGGGTGCGGATTCATCCATCTATGGCTGGGGCTCTGATGAATGGACGGCTGATACACAGCTTATCGTACGCAAGGCCACAGAACTCGGACTCGGGTTCAGCCTGACGAACGGCGCTCACTGGGCAACTGCGAACCTCCCTGACACCTATACATGGGAAGGAGAGCCTTTCGGTCCGGACAGCCGCGCCGCTTCGAAAGAGCTCGATTACGCGACGATCCTGCTGGAACCTGGCGAGAAATGGTCCGGCGTGCTGCCGTATCCGGCGCCTGTTGTTTCCAAATCCGAGGACGCACATGGAACGAAAGCCAATTATAAGGTCCAGGTCTTCCAGGGTGTTGTCTGCGCAAAGATACTGAAAGAGCGGCCGGAGAGCGGGCAGGATCATGCGTACGCGGAAGGGACGGAACCCGGCGAGCTCGATGCATCGACCCTGCAGGATCTGACAGAAAGCGTACGTATTGCGGACGGCAGGGAAACGCTTGAATTTACAGCTCCGGATGACGGCGAATATGCGCTTTTCGTTTACTGGATGCATGGAACCTGCCAGACGGCAAGTCCTTCCGTAGCGACGAACTATTCGATCAATTATACCGATAAATACGGTGTGGATGCGCTGAAAGCCTACTGGGACGCAGTGATCTTTACCCCGGAGCTTGACAGTTATATCCGCAAAAACGGCCGCGGCGAGATCTACATGGATTCACTGGAACTGCATACCTTCGGCGCCGGAGGTGTTTTCTGGGGATATGAATTCAAGAAAGAATTCCTTGCCCGCAAGGGATATGATATTACCCGTTATCTGCCGCTGATCACGATGGATGACGGACGCATCGAATCCGGCAAGCCCAAGGTCTACGACTATACGGCTCCGGACGCGGACGATCTGATCCGTAAGGTCAGAACGGATTATTACAGCGTTTTCAGTGATCTGTATGTTGAAAACGTCCTGACACCGCTTTCAGACTGGCTGCATACGCATGGAATGACCTTGCGTGCAGAACCTTCCTACGGAGCCAATTACGAGATCTCTACGCCTGCTAAGGCTGTTGACGGCATCGAGACAGAGAGCTTTGCCCAGACGGCGGATATCGACCTATACAGAGGGCTTTCCGGGTCCGCCAATATGTACGGCAGGAAGTTCTCCAGTGAGACAGGCGCAGTCGGCGGGCATAACTATTTCTTTAATATGGATACATGGACCTGCCTGTGCTTCCTGCAGTTTGCAGAAGGCGTCAATAGGACGGTTTTCCACGGATATTCCGCGATCGAAGGTTCTGAGCAGGACACAAAATGGCCCGGCCATGAAGGAATGTATCCGTTTTTCTCTGAACGTTTCAGTTGCCGGCAGCCCGCTTCCGTACATTATCCGGAATGGACGAAGATGCTCGGCCGCGTACAGAAAGCGATGAGGCAGGGGAGCGCGCTCCGAGATATCGCGATCCTACGTACGGATTATTTCTTCATCAGCTATGGTAAGCCCAAGGAATATTCGGATTTCCGCAAAGGTTTCATGATGTATGACATGGCCTATTTCTGGAAGGATCTGAGCCTCCAGCAGGCAGGATATACGTATGATTATTTCTCTCCGCTCCTTCTCATGGATTCCGATAACGTAGCCTGGAACAGCACTGTGCTGCAGCCGCATGGACCTTCTTATAAGGCATTGGTCGTCTACCAGGAGGATCTGGAGCCGGAGTGCGCGGATAAGCTGTATGAAATAGCCAAAGGCGGCCTTCCGCTTATTTTTGTCAATCACAATACAGAGACCCGTTTCCACGAGGCGCCGGATATTGTCCACGGTAAAGCTGCTTCAAAGAGCAAAACACTTGCGGTCAGCGACACTGAGCTGCAGGAAAAAGTCTCTAAGATCAAAGCTCTCCCGAACGTTCATGAGCTCGATCAGCCTTCGGAACTCCTGCCTCTGCTGCAGAAGCTTGGAATTCGTCCAAGAGCGGGTTTCGCCAAACCAAATAACAGAATTCTTACAGCTTCCCGTCTTGACAGGGAGCATAAGATCCTGTATACCTTTGTGTATGATTATAAATTTGAAGTTCTGAAAGATGCGGGATCTATCAGCTGTACCGTTGAGCTTGAGGGGACAGGGACACCGTATCAGCTTGATCCCTGGACCGGATCGGTGACCCCGATCGGAGCATACCGTTCAGGTGACGGCAGGACTTCGATCGATCTGATCCTGCGTCCCGGAGAAGCGAGACTGATTGTTCTGAATCTGTCTGAACCGGCAGGCCTGCACGCAGTAGAGAGCGATGCTGCCAGCGTGTGTCTTGACGGACAGACGGCATCGGTTCAGGTCTTCAGGTCGGGTAAATATACGACGAAATGGTCTGACGGCACGGTCACAACGGCAGAAGCCGAGGTACCGGCCGAGATCCCGATAGACCGATGGGATATCGAGATAGAGGACTGGAACGAAGGTGAGAAGGTCCTGAATCTCGAGACGAAATTCGGTCATACGACACGTGAAGTCTGGTACAAGACGAAGAAGACGCTGCTGCATCTTGAGAACGCTGTACCGGTTCCGTGGAAAGATCTGCCTATGCCGGAGTCAGAGCTTGCAAAGCTCACTCCTGAACCGCGGATGGATCAGGTTTCCGGTATCGGCCGATATACGGCTGTAATTGATCTGCCGGACGACTGGAAATACGGAGCGGTCCTTTGCCTTGATGAAGACGGAGGTGGTACCGTAATGGTTACAGTAAACGGTCAGAAAGCAGGTCTTGTACCGCACAGAGACCGTGCTCTGGACATCAGCGGATATCTGGTCCCCGGACGCAATACGGTTCAGATCGAAGTTTCATCCACATTGACCAACCGGATGCGTCAGCGCGGATATGATAAGGTCCGTTCCGGCTGGACCGCGGAGCATCCTGCTGTTCAGGAATACGGGATCCGCGGAGTCAGGCTGTGTCCCTACAGTCTGATCGGACAAAGATAATCAAGGCCGGACGGTCTTATGGTTAAGAAAGGAGATATACGGATTATTATGAGAATCATTGAACCAAGTGTTGAAATCATGGATAAGCTCGACGGTAAGGAAATGATCCGCAAGATCGAGCTCGCAGGCCGTGTATGCTACAAGAGTGAAGGCCGGATCACGGAAGGATCCGCCGAGAAATTCATTAAAGCTCTGATCAAGAGAGGACATGAGTCCGTCCTTGAACATGAGAAGATCACGGTGCGTTTTATCTGCGACCGCGGGGTTACTCATGAGATGGTCAGACATCGTATTGCCTCTTACAGCCAGGAGAGCTCCCGTTACTGCAATTACAGTCCGGACGGGAACCAGGCCGGTGTGACTTTTATCAAGCCGTGCTTCTGGACGGAGGATCAGCCGGAATATAAACGCTGGCTGGAAGCAATGGAATCCTGCGAGAAGGCTTATAATGACCTGATCGCAATGGGCGCGAAACCTGAACAGGCGCGTGATGTACTTCCAAACAGTCTGAAAACAGAGATCGTGATGACGGCTAATCTCAGAGAATGGAGACATTTCCTGAAGCTCAGGACCGCTCCTGCCGCACATCCTCAGATCCGTGAAGTCGCCGGAATGCTGCTTGCGATGCTGCATAAGGAGGTTCCGGTCGTATTTGACGATATTGAGGAGGAGAAAGAATGATCAGACTTGGTATTTGCGGTTACGGTAATCTTGGCAGAGGAGTAGAGCTTGCGGTCCGTCAGAATCCGGACTTCCAGCTTGTAGCAGTTTTTACGAGAAGAAATCCTGAGAACGTTAAGATCCTGACAGAAGGAGCTGTTGTGCTTCCGATTTCGGATATCCAGTCCTACACGGACAAGATCGACGTACTGATCCTTTGCGGAGGCAGCGCGACGGATCTGCCGGTACAGGGACCGGAATACGCAAAGTATTTCAACATTGTCGACAGTTTTGATACACACGCGCATATTCCGGAGCATTTCCGCGACGTCAATGAAGCGGCTCTTGCTTCCGGTCATACCGCTGTTATCTCCGCCGGGTGGGATCCGGGTATGTTCTCTCTGAACCGCGTATATGCGGACTCGATCCTTCCTGACGGCAAGGCTTACACCTTCTGGGGCAAAGGCGTCAGCCAGGGACATTCTGATGCGATCCGCAGGATCCCCGGCGTTAAGGACGCGCGTCAGTACACCGTACCGATCGATGCTGCACTCGAAGCTGTCCGTTCCGGAAAGGATCCGGAGCTTACGACCCGCGAGAAGCACACCCGTGAGTGCTTTGTTGTGGCTGAAGAAGGCGCAGACCTTGAAGCGATCCGTCAGGCTATCGTTACCATGCCCAATTACTTTGACGAGTATGATACGACTGTCAATTTCATTACCGAAGAAGAACTGAAGAGAGATCACAGCGGACTGCCGCACGGCGGTTCCGTTATCCGTACGGGTAAGACCGGAGAAGGTCTTGCGCATCGTCATGTGATCGAATACAAGCTGACGCTCGATTCCAATCCGGAATTCACTTCCTCCGTACTGGTCTGCTGTGCCCGTGCCGTCTATAAAATGGCTCAGGAAGGTATGCGCGGATGCAAGACGGTCCTGGATATCCCGCCAGCTTATTTCAGTGCCAAATCTCCTGAAGAATTAAGGAAGACCATGCTGTAATACCTAAATAAACTACTGGGAGGCCCGCATGGATTACTACGGGTACGAAACAACGGATCTGCCTGTATCGATGCAGTACAACTCTAAGGAATTTGAGTTTCAGTATCGTTACGATGGCAATGATCTGGGTAATAACTACCGCAGGGAAAGTACGACCTGGAACGTCTGGTCGCCTCTTGCCGCTAAGATCACACTTTGTCTCTATGCGACTGGTTCCGATCAGGAGACCGGAGCACGGTCTCTGGGAGAATTTCCTTTGCTGCAGGGCGTCCGCGGGATCTGGAATCTGACCCTCGCGGGTGACTACGCAAACGTTTATTATACATACCGGGTGCATCTGCCTTATCGTGAAGCAAGAGAAATACCGGATCCTTATGCCAGAGCATGCGGCGTG
The DNA here is from genome assembly GCA_017441925.1 of Bacillota bacterium. Classification (GTDB taxonomy): domain Bacteria; phylum Bacillota; class Clostridia; order Lachnospirales; family Bianqueaceae; genus RUG12817. Next base: position 382,605 of record JAFRUE010000007.1, on the reverse strand, counting down.
AACGGCGGCCGGTCCATGGTGCTGAATCCGGATGACGCGGTTCCGGAAGAATGGGCCGAGGACAGACGGCCGGTCCTGCAGGATCCTACGGATGCCGTGATCTGGGAGGTCCATGTAAGGGATTTCTCCTGGGGACCGGACTCGGGAATGATACATAAAGGGAAGTTCCTGGCGTTTACAGAGGACAGCACACATGTTCCGGAGCATCCTGAACTTCCGACCGGTACAGCTTATCTGAAGCAGCTCGGGATCACACATGTTCAGCTGCTTCCTGTTATGGATTTTGAGACGGTCGACGAATGTGATCCCTGCAAGAACTATAACTGGGGTTATGATCCACTGCATTATTTCATTCCGGAGGGTTCTTATTCGACTGATCCGTATCACGGCGCCGTCCGGCTTAGAGAATGCAGGCAGATGATCCAGAGTCTGCATAAAGCCGGAATCGGTGTGATTCTCGACGTCGTCTATAATCATACCTACCGGCTGCAGGGATCGATCTTTGATACACTGATGCCTGGCTATTATTACCGCTACTGGGGTGACGGCACTCCTGCAAACGGCTCGGGATGCGGCAATGAGATCGCGTCGGAGCGCGGTATGGTCCGTAATCTGATCCTTTCCTCGCTCAGATACTGGGCGGAAGAGTATCATGTGGACGGCTTCCGCTTCGACCTGATGGGACTGATCGATACCGAAACCATCCGTCAGGCTCGAGAGATGCTCGACAGTCTACCGGACGGCAGGCAGATTCTGATGTACGGCGAGCCATGGGCCGCTCAGCCGCCTCATATGAACGAGGGCAGTGTTCCGGCCGACAAAAGTCACATTGCACAGATCCCCGACCGAGTCGGGATCTTTAACGATGAGACCCGCGATGCCGTCAAAGGCAACAATTTTGATATGTACAGCACCGGTTTTATCAACGGTGCATGGTTCCTTGAATCCAAGATAGAGAACAGCCTGAAAGGATGGGCCGGACCTTATAATACAGTCCGGCAGCCTACACAGACCATTTCATATGTATCAGCGCATGACAACTTCACATTATGGGATAAACTCGTATACGGGAACGGCACCGCTCCGGAGGCTTTCCACATTCCGGACGCGGACGCGCTTGATTCGAACCGTCTTGCTGCCGTGATATATCTGCTTGCGCAGGGCATTCCTTTCATGCAGGCAGGTGAGGAATTTGCCCGTACCAAAGAAGGAGACGGCAACAGCTATGCTTCTCCGTCGTCTGTAAACGCGCTGGAATGGAAACGCTGCGGGATGTTCGGACAGCTTGCCGCGTACTATCAGGGACTGATTCAGATCCGTAAAGCTTTCCATCCGTTCCACGACGCGTCCTGTAATGCGATCCGCAATATGGTTTTCTCAGAACAGCAGGCGCTCTCTGTCGCGTTCACGGTCCCCGGAACGGAAGAGGACGAGTGGGAGATGGCTGCTGTTCTCCTAAACGCTTCCACGAAGGATCAGATGATCCGTCTGAAATCGTGGAACGATCATCCGCTGCCGGAGCGCTGGGCAGTCATCGCAGACCGTACCAGAGCAGGACTTGTACCGCTTCGGTATGTCCACGGTCCGGAGATCTCCGTTCACGGCCGCAGTGCGTTGGTCCTTGTTTCCGTCAAAGAGTCAGAATAATCATAAAGAGGTATTCATCATGATCAGACAAAGCGGAATCCTGCTGCACATCACATCATTGCCGTCCCGCTTCGGGATCGGTACGCTTGGCAAGGAAGCCTATCGTTTTATCGATTTCCTGTATGAGTCCGGCCAGACACTCTGGCAGATCCTTCCGATCGGACCGACCGGTTACGGCAATTCTCCGTACCAGGGCCTGTCGACATTTGCCGGGAATCCCTATATGATCGACATCGAGCAGCTTGTTAATGAAGGACTGCTTGAGATCTCAGAGGTAATAGAAGCCTCATCTCATTCTATCTCTGAGCATGTGGATTTTGAGTATATTTCCAGGACAAGGCTTCCGCTGCTCATGAAGGCAGCAAAGAGGGGATACGGACAGTACGGTCAGGAGGAAATATCCTTCTACGAGGACAATAAAGACTGGCTGCCGGATTATGCGCTGTTCCAGGCGATCCGCAATCACACAGGCAGCTGCGCGTTCTGGGAATGGCCTGAGGATATCCGCGCCCATAAACCGGAAGCAGTCGCTCGTTATCAGGAGATGTATGCAGAGGATATTCGGTGCCTCAGCTTCCTGCAGTTCCTTTTTGACCGGCAGTGGAGAGATATGAAGGATTATGCCGAAGAGCATCATGTAGAGATCATCGGTGACATTCCGATCTACACGGCTCAGGACAGTGCGGATCTGTGGAGCCATCCCGAGCTCTTCCAGCTGGGAGAGGACGGCATGCCTTCTTCTGTTGCCGGAGTCCCGCCGGATTATTTCTCCGCGGATGGACAGCTGTGGGGCAATCCGCTCTATGATTGGGACGCGATGAAGGAGAGCGGCTATACATGGTGGATCCGACGCCTGGAAAAAGCCCTTGAACGCCACGACTATATCAGGATCGATCATTTTCGCGGATTTGCAGGCTATTATTCCATCCCGGCCGGCAGCAAGACCGCCGCAAACGGAGAATGGAAAAAGGGCCCCGGAATGGAACTGTTCCGTGCTTTGAAGGAACATGTTTCACTCGAAGCCCTGATTGCCGAAGATCTTGGTATTCTGGACGATCCCGTCCGGGCACTGCTTAAGACAACAGGCCTTCCCGGCATGAAGGTCCTGCTGTTCGGTTTCGGCGGCAATGATTCCGAATATCTGTGCCACCATTATACAGAGAACTGTGTTGCCTACATCGGAACACATGATAATGAGACTTTCCTCGGATGGCTCTCTAATCCGAAGACACCCAAGGCGGACCGTGAGAAAGCGTTCCGTTATCTGCGCCTGTCGGAGAAAGAAGGATACGGCTGGGGCGCCATCAGTACACTGATGGGATCCATCGCCTCCAAGACGGTCTTCCAGATGCAGGATATCCTCGGACTGGATAATTACGCCCGCATGAATACACCTGCAACAACGGATGGAAACTGGGACTGGAGAATGCGCGAGGACGTTCTCACCAAGACGCTTGCGGACCGTCTGGCGGAGTATACGAAGACATACGCCCGCTGTCAGCGTTTTACTGAAGAGGCCCCTTCATCGTAAGACCGATCCTGCCGCGGTCCACATCGACCGTAAGGACCCAGACTTTAACGATCTGACCTACGTGCAGAACGTCTGACGGGTGTCTGACGAACTGACGGCTGATCTGCGTGATATGCACAAGGCCGTCCTGATGCACGCCGATATCGACAAAAGCGCCGAAGTCCACGATGTTGCGGACGGTTCCGGTAAATTCCATGCCCGGCTTGAGGTCCTTGATGTCCAGAATGTCGCTGTGGATCTCATGTACAGGAATTTCGTCACGCGGATCACGGCCCGGCTTCAGAAGTTCTTCTACGATGTCATGCAGCGTAGGCACACCGATCCCCATGGATTCGGCAGCTTTCTTCTCGCCGCCTGCAGAAGCAAGACGCTCCCGCAGATCGGAATAACCTTTAGCCTGCAGGTGTTTCGGATCGTAACCGCAGAATTCGAGGAGCCCGGCTGCTGCAGGATAGGATTCCGGATGGACAGCCGTATTGTCCAGAACATTGGAGCTCTCCGGAACGCGCAGGAAACCTGCACACTGTTCATAAGCCTTTGGACCGAGCTTAGGTACTTTCTTAAGCTCTGCACGGCTTGTGAATGCGCCGTTCTCTTCACGATAGGCAACGATATTCTTAGCGATCGCCGGTGTAATGCCGGCGACGTTTTTTAATAGAGAAGGGGAGGCCGTATTCAGATCGACGCCGACGGAATTGACACAATCTTCGACGACACCGTCCAGTGTATCGGACAGACGCTTGGGCGGCATGTCGTGCTGATACTGACCGATACCGATCGCTTTCGGATCGATCTTGACAAGCTCGGCAAGCGGATCCTGCAGACGATGGGCAATGGATACAGCGCTCCGAAGCGTCAGATCAAGCTCAGGATATTCGCTTGCGGCAAGCTCAGAAGCAGAATATACAGAAGCACCGGCTTCACTTACGACCATATAATGGACTGTACCGGTCAGCTTCTCACGCTTCAGCAGATTGGACGTGAAAATCTCCGTCTCCTTGGATGCTGTGCCGTTGCCGATCGCGATCAGTTCAACATGATACTTACGGATCAGCCGCATCAGCTCGGCAGCAGACTGTTCTGCACGGGCTTCACCGTGTGTCAGATAGAGGACAGTCGTAGCGAGGACCTGTCCGGTCGCGCTGACGACAGCTGTCTTGCAGCCCGTACGGTAACCGGGATCCAGGCCGACCGTAACTTTCCCCTTAACAGGAGGGGCGAGGAGCAGTTCGCGCAGATTCATGCCGAACACCTTGATCGCGGCTTCTGAAGCCTTATCTGTCAGGTCTGAACGGATCTCACGCTCCAGTGCCGGCTGGATCAGACGGGTATAGGCATCATCCGCAGCCGCGGAAACTGTCCCGCAGCAAAGCGAATTGTTCTTCCGGACATATTTTTTGTACAGAATGCGCTGAGCACGCACAGGATCGGAAGTGATCGCGACTTTAAGGAATTTCTCTTTCTCACCGCGGTTGATCGCGAGCACACGGTATCCGGAAATTGTTTTCACGGACTGTCTGAAATCATAGTACTGACTGTAAACAGAGGTCTCTTCGGTCGTCCCTTCGGACGTCAGGATGCCGTTCTCTGTCATCTCATCCCGCAGTTCTTTGCGCATATCCGCGTCATCAGAGATCTTCTCCGCAATAATATCCATTGCGCCGGCTACGGCTTCTTCCACATTGTTGACGCCTTTCTCCGCGTCCACGTATGCCTCGGCAAGCACCGCGGGCTCCGGACTCTTCCTGTGCTGCGCAAGGATCTCATCGGCAAGAGGCTCAAGGCCTTTCTCCTTCGCTGCTGATGCTCTGGTCCTGCGTTTCGGACGGTACGGACGGTAGATATCTTCCAGTGAAGAAAGCGTCGCAGCCGCGTCGATCGCAGCCTTGATCTCGTCATTCATCACACCGGCTTTTTCGATCAGATTGCGGATCTCCTCGCGGCGGGCTTCCAGATTGCGGATCGATTCCAGTTTGTCCGCGATCTGACGGATCGTCTGATCGTCCAGAGAACCGTGAGCTTCCTTACGGTAGCGCGCGATGAAAGGAATCGTATTCCCTTCATTCAGCAAATCTATGACAGCCTGGACCTGTTCTGCTTTCAGAGACAGGGCAGAGGCGATCTGTTCGGCAAAAGATAACATATCGGATACTCCTTTACAAATTGATTGTACTATTATAGCCTGTTTCTTCCTTATTTGCAAGTTAGCAGGAGAGTCTGCAGACGCCCGGTACGGTCTCTAAAAAAGTAATATCTCGTTTACTCTTTGTACATAATTCTGTGTTATAATATAACTGATGAAATGAGACATTCTTCTCATCATAATTGAAGCTTGTAAAACTGTATAATGGAGGTGAGTTTTCTTGCGCAACATCGCGTTTTTTCTGACGCCCAAGAGCAGCGTGGTCTATGTTACCAAGAACATGACCGTGCGGCAGGCGCTTGAAAAAATGGAAAAGCACCGGTATAAATCAATTTCGATTCTGAACGAGGACGGCACGTACTACGGTGTCCTGACGGAAGGCGATATCCTGTGGGAAATGAAGAGGAATCCCGAGATGACGTTCAAGGATACCGAGAAGATCCGCCTTGAAGATTGCCCAAGATACTGGAAATATGAACCGGTCTCGATCAGTGAGGATATCGACAATCTGATCCGGGTAGCTGAGATGCAGAGTTTTGTACCGGTCGTGGATGATACCGGGATCTTCATCGGGATCATCCGAAGAGGCGATATCATGAACTACTGTTATCAGCATATGGCCGATCAGGACGATAAGTCCTCCGTCAAGCCTGTATCCGTCTGATCTGAAATAAAAATCAAGCTGCCTTCACGGGCCGGTGGCTCTGCTGAAGGCAGCTTGTCTGTTACATCGTTGTTTCCCTGATGGTTGTTTATTTGCCCTTTACAAAATCTTCGCGCATCGGTGTAAAGGTGTCAAGCAGCACGCCTGCTTTAAGACATACGCAGCCGTGCGGCATATTGGGCAGCTTGAGCAGTGTATCACCCTTACGGACGATCTTTTTCTCACCGTCGATCGTGAACTCGAATTCGCCCTCCAGAACGTACGTCAGCTGAGTGTGAGGATGTGTATGCATCGCTCCGATCGCTCCGGTTTCGAACTGAACGTAGACCTGCATGATATCGTCACCGTAAGCAAGGATCTTGCGGCGGACACCGCCTCCGAGATCTTCAAACGGAATCTCGTCAAAGAATGTGTATTTGTCGTTTTTCATCTAAATGTACCCCCTTCAGACTGATTATCGGAAGCGTTACCGCCGTCCGTTAAAGACATTTTATAGCATTGCGGCGGATAAATCAAGTCCTTGACAAAAGAACCGCCTATGATACAATACCAACGGGAGGGATGCAAGTGCCAGACATTGAATTACAGAGCTATTATCCGGACCTCAGCAGTGTTGCGCAGGATACGACGCATCTGTTCGACACAGTCGCGCATTTCAGGGAGATCATGATGATGTACGACTGCGCGGCCAGAGAGATCCGTACCAAATTTGAAGTGCTCAATTCGGATTTTTCCGTTCGATATAACCGCAATCCCATCGAAGTCATTAAAACACGTGTCAAACAGCCTGTCAGTCTGTACCGTAAGATCATGGAGCGGGAGCTTCCTCTTGACGAAGACACGCTGATAAATCAGATCCACGATATTGCAGGCGTACGCGTCGTGTGTTCTTTTATTGATGACATCTACAGTCTGGCCCGTCTGATCGCCGGACAGGACGATATTACGATTGTTGAAATCAAGGATTATATTCAGAACCCGAAGCCGAACGGTTACAGGAGTCTGCATCTGATCGTTCAGGTCCCGGTCTTTTTCGCGGATCAGACCAGGAACATGACTGTAGAAGTCCAGATCCGTACGATGGCCATGGATTTCTGGGCAAGTCTTGATCATGAACTGCATTATAAAAAGCATGCGTCCGGCAACGTTGATCTTGAGGCGGTCGAACGCATGCTTGCCGAATCCGCCGAGATCATTGCGGAAACGGACCGCAGAATGCAGGAGATCCGCAGCGAGATCTACGGAGAGAACGGATCCGCTGCAAACCTTAAGAAAGGAGTTTTCATAGACTGAAAACTCTCTGAAACGCTTGACAATCCTGGCTTGGAATAGTATAATTACAGTGTTGCACGCGTGGCTCAGTGGTGGAGCGCTGGCTTCCCAAGCCGGAGGCCGCGGGTTCGAATCCCGTCGCGTGCTTTTTCTTTACCATTATTTCCGAAAGGAGGACTCTTCATGCAGGGCACAGTGATCCTGAAGAAAGGCGAGGGGCGCAGTTTTTTCGCCGGCGGACCGTGGATTTACGATAATGAGATCGACCGTATTAACGGTGTGATCCAAGACGGAGATGCTGTACGCGTCTGCAATGACAGAGGCGATTTCCTGGCTTGGGGATTCTACAATTCACATTCCAGGATCCGTGTCCGCATCCTTTCACGATATGCGAAAGACGTGATCGACGAGGCATTCTTTGAGAGACGGCTGCGTAATTCCTGGGATTATCGGAAGAAGACAGTCGATACCGATGCCTGCAGGATCGTTTTTGCGGAAGCAGACGGCATGCCGGGCCTGGTTATCGATAAATTCGGCGACGTACTCGTATTCGAATCACTGTGTCTCGGGATGGATCTTTTCAAGAATTCTGCCGCTGAATGTATTACCCGGATCCTCGCAGAGGACGGTATCCGGATCCGCGGGATCTATGAGCGGAGCGATGCCAAAGTCCGTACTCTTGAGGGCATGGAGCGAGTCAAGGGCTTCCTGAGCGCGCCGTTTGATACAAAAGTTCCGATCACAGAGAACGGTGTCCGTTATATTGTTGATGTGGAGAATGGCCAGAAGACCGGTTTCTTCCTCGATCAGAAATACAACCGTCTTGCGGTTCAGAAGCTATGCAAAGGCGCAAGAGTCCTGGACTGCTTTACGCATACCGGTTCTTTCGCGCTGAATGCCGGGATCGCAGGAGCTGCGGAGGTAACAGGTGTGGACGCGTCCGATCTTGCAATCGCGCAGGCGGAAGAGAATGCCCGGCTGAATCATCTTGAAAATATCGTGCATTTTCAGACAGCCGATGTGCTGGAGCTGCTTCCGGAGCTTGAGCGCAGAGGTGAGCGCTATGACGTGATCATACTGGATCCTCCGGCTTTTACTAAGTCACGGAATTCCGTCAAGAACGCGGTGCGCGGTTACCGGGACATCAATATGCGGGCGATGAGGCTCTTAAATGACGGAGGATTCCTCGCGACATGTTCCTGCTCGCACTTTATGACGAACGAGCTCTTCCTGTCCATGCTGACACAGGCTGCGAACACTTCACACCGCAGGATACGCCAGGTCGAGGTCCGCGCACAGTCTCCGGACCATCCGTATCTGTGGGGAGCGGATGAGACGTTCTACCTGAAGTTCTTTATTCTTCAGGTCTTCAGGGAGGGTGTCTATGGATCATTTTGAACTGGTTTCACCCTTTCAGCCGACGGGCGATCAGCCGCAGGCGATCGAAAGTCTAATCAACGGATTCAGAAGCGGTAAGAAATTTGAGACGCTTCTCGGTGTCACCGGATCCGGCAAGACATTTACGATGGCCAATGTCATCCAGGCCCTGAACAAGCCGACGCTCGTGCTTGCCCACAACAAGACCCTTGCAGCCCAGCTTTACAGTGAGTTCAAGGAATTCTTCCCGCATAACGCTGTGGAGTATTTCGTTTCCTATTACGATTATTATCAGCCTGAGGCCTATGTGCCGCAGACTGACCTCTATATCGAAAAAGACAGCGCGATCAACGATGAGATCGATAAACTGCGTCATTCCGCGACTGCATCGCTTTTTGAGCGGAAAGACGTTGTTATCGTCAGTTCTGTATCCTGTATTTACGGACTTGGAAGTCCGGAAGAGTACTCCAGCCTGTCTCTCTCGCTGCGTCCGGGGATGGTCCGTGACCGCGACGAGATCCTGCGCAAGCTTGTAGATCTGCAGTATCACCGCAACGACATGGTCCTTGAACGAGGTACTTTCCGTGTACGCGGCGATGTGCTCGAGATCCTGCCGATCGCGGAGGAGACCAAGGGATACCGGGTCGAGTTCTGGGGCGACGAGATCGATCGTATTACCGAAGTCGATACCGTGACCGGGGAAGTGCTGGAGAACTGCAAACATATCATGATCTTTCCGGCGTCCCATTATGTGATCTCTTATGAGAAAATGGCAGACGCCATTGCGCGTATCGAAGCGGAGCTTGAGGACCGGATCCGTTTCTTCCGCAGCCGCGACAGACTGATCGAGGCTCAGCGAATTGAGCAGCGGACTAATTTTGACATCGAGATGCTGCGGGAGACCGGTTTCTGCAGCGGTATCGAGAACTATTCAGCGCCGCTGTCAGGCCGTGAGCCGGGCAGTACACCGTTCACCCTGATGGATTATTTCCCGGAAGATTTTCTGATGATCGTCGATGAATCCCATATGACGATCCCGCAGGTGCGCGGCATGTATAACGGCGACCGCTCCCGTAAGGAGACACTGGTCGATTACGGCTTCCGTCTGCCGTCTGCGCTCGACAACCGACCGCTTAAGTTCGACGAATTTGAGAAAAAGATCCATCAGATGCTTTTTGTATCCGCAACGCCCGGTGTGTATGAAGCCAGTCATGAACAGCTCAAAGCCGAACAGGTCATCCGGCCGACAGGACTGCTGGATCCGCGCGTTACGGTACGTCCCTCCGAGGGACAGATCGATGATCTGATCTCCGAGATCCGCAAGACGACAGCTAAAGAACAGAAAACGCTTGTAACGACGCTGACCAAAAAGATGGCGGAGGATCTGACCGGATATCTGGCCGAGGCCGGCATCAAGGTCCAGTATCTGCATTCGGAGATCGATACACTGGAGCGTCTTGAGATCGTCCGCGATCTGCGTATCGGTAAATATGATGTACTGGTCGGCATCAACCTGCTGAGAGAAGGCCTGGATCTCCCGGAGGTTTCATTGATCGCTATCCTGGACGCGGATAAAGAAGGTTTCCTGCGTTCCGAGACAGCTCTGATCCAGACGATCGGACGTGCAGCGCGTAATGCCGACGGTCATGTCATCCTGTACGCCGACATGATGACGGATTCGATGAAGAACGCCATCAATGAGACGAACCGCCGCCGTACGATCCAGGATGAGTACAACAAGGCTCACGGTATCATCCCGCAGACGATCCATAAGGAAGTCCGCGATGTGATCCATGCCGCAATCGAGACGGAAAGCGCTTCCGGAGACATACGTCAGCGCAAGGATTCTGAATCCATGACGCGTAAGGAGCTGCGCCAGACGATCGCCGATCTTGAGAAACAGATGAAGAAAGCATCAGCGGATCTCCGTTTCGAAGATGCCGCTGTCTTCCGCGACGAGATTCTCTCGTTGAGAGCCGCGCTTGCGGAACTGAAAGATACAGATTAAGGAGATATACAGTAAATGCCAGATAAGATCACGGTCAAAGGAGCAAGAGAGCATAATCTGCAGAATCTGAACATTCAGATCCCGCGGAACCAGCTTGTCGTCCTGACAGGACTGTCGGGATCCGGCAAATCCTCACTGGCCTTTGACACGATTTTCGCCGAGGGACAGAGACGCTATATGGAATCTCTGTCTTCCTACGCGAGACAATTCCTCGGTCAGATGGAAAAACCGGACGTAGACAGCATCGACGGTCTGTCTCCGGCAATTTCCATCGATCAGAAATCGACGTCTCACAATCCTCGTTCCACAGTCGGTACGGTAACCGAGATCTATGATTATCTCCGGCTTCTTTTTGCGCGGATCGGCATTCCGCATTGTCCGAACTGCGGACGTGTGATCGAGAAACAGACGGTCGACCAGATGTCCGATCAGCTGATGGAGCTTCCGGAAGGAACAAGAGTACAGCTGCTCGCGCCGGTCGTCCGCGGCCGTAAAGGCCAGCATACCAAGATCCTTGACAGCGCCAAGCGTTCCGGCTTCGTAAGGGCTTATGTCGACGGGAGTCTGTATCAGCTTGATGAACCGATCGAGCTCGATAAGAACATCAAGCATAATATCGAAGTCGTTGTAGACCGTCTTGTGATCCGGCCGGGCCTTGAAAAGAGAATGGTCGATTCGATCGAGACCGCACTGAAGCTCTCTGACGGACTGCTGGAAGCAGACGTGGCGGGAGAGCCGCAGCGCAGGCTTTTCAGCCAGAGTTTTTCCTGTCCGGACTGCGGGATCAGTATCGACGAACCGCAGCCGCGTATGTTCTCTTTCAATAATCCGTTCGGTGCCTGTCCGAACTGTACCGGTCTCGGATATCTGATGGAGTTCTCAGCCGATCTGGTGATCCCGGATCCCTCGTTGTCGCTGAAAGAAGGCTGTATCGCAGCTCCCGGCTGGATGAGCTCCGGTAATCCCGACAGTTTTGCCTACAGGATCCTTGAACAGCTTGCCGAGAAGCTGCATTTCTCGCTGGACACACCTTTCCAGGACCTTCCGAAAGCCGCGCAGGACGCGATCTTGTATGGATATCCTGACGAGAAGCTGGATATCGACTATGACGGAAGATTCGGAGACAAGACCTATCACATCCTTTTCGAGGGCCTGCTCAAGAACCTGGAGCACCGCTACAGAGAAGCCTCGGATTCTTTCAAGCCCGAATACGAAGAGTTCATGACCAATCTGGAATGTCCGGTCTGTCACGGGAAACGTCTGCGCAAGGAAGCCCTGGCCGTAACGGTCAGCGATAAGAGCATCGCAGAGATCACCGATATGTCGATCCGCGAGCTGACCGGATTTTTCGAACACATGAATCTGACCCGGACACAGCAGCTGATCGCCGCGCAGATCATCAAGGAACTGCGCGCCCGTACGAACTTCCTGAATGACGTCGGGCTGGATTATCTGACGCTGTCCCGTTCAGCGACAACGCTCTCAGGAGGCGAATCCCAGCGGATCCGCCTGGCGACGCAGATCGGCTCCGGACTGACGGGTGTTCTCTATATACTGGATGAACCGAGCATCGGTCTGCATCAGCGGGATAACAGCAAGCTGCTCCAGACACTTAAGCAGCTTCGCGATCTCGGCAATACACTTCTTGTCGTAGAACATGATGAAGATACGATGAGAGCCGCTGACCATATCGTGGATATCGGTCCCGGAGCCGGTATAAACGGCGGCAAGCTTGTTGTGCAGGGGACACTTGAGGATATCATCAAATGCAAGGAATCCCTGACCGGAGCCTACCTGAGCGGTCGGTACAGCATCCCCGTTCCCGAACACCGCCGCGAATCTGACGGACGTTTCCTCCGCGTGTACGGTGTCCGCAAGAACAATCTGAAAGGCGTCGATTTCTCCGTTCCGATCGGGCTGTTCACCTGTGTTACAGGTGTATCGGGCTCAGGAAAGAGTTCTTTTGTCAATGAAGTCCTTTATAAGATCCTTGCGCGCAGGCTTAATCATGCGAAAGTGCGTGCGGAAGGATATGACGACATCTCCGGCCTGCAGTATCTTGACAAAGTCATCAATATCGACCAGTCGCCGATCGGACGGACACCGCGGTCCAATCCTGCGACCTATACCGGGCTTTTCGACCTGATCCGCGATCTGTTCGCCCTGACGCCGGAAGCAAGAGCAAGAGGATATGCAAAGGGACGTTTCAGCTTCAACATCAAAGGCGGACGCTGCGAAGCATGTTCCGGTGACGGGATCAAAAAGATCGAGATGCATTTCCTGCCGGATGTTTATGTACCATGTGAGGTCTGCCACGGACAGCGTTATAACCGCGAGACGCTGGAAGTGACCTATCATGGAAAGTCCATTTCGGACGTACTGAACATGACCGTTGAGGAGGCTCTTGATTTCTTCCGGAATCTTCCGCGGATCAAGGAGAAACTGCAGACTCTTTATGACGTCGGTCTGTCCTATATTACACTTGGACAGCCGTCCACACAGCTTTCCGGAGGAGAAGCCCAGCGGATCAAGCTTGCCACTGAGCTTTCCCGCAGAAGCACCGGTAAGACATTCTATATCCTCGATGAACCGACGACCGGTCTGCATTTTGCCGACGTGCATAAGCTGATCGACATTCTGCAGAAGCTTGCCGCCGGCGGGAATACCGTGCTTGTCATCGAGCACAATATGGACGTGATCAAATCGGCCGATCATCTGATCGACCTTGGGCCGGAAGGCGGAGACGGCGGAGGACATATCGTCGCGACCGGAACACCGGAAGAGGTGGCGGAGAATCCTGCTTCCTACACGGGGCAGTTCCTGAAGCCGCATCTGGATGCCAGATCCGGAAAGGAGACAAGGAATGCCGGCTAAGAAGAAAACCGTTTACCGCTGCAGCAAATGCGGTTATGAATCACAGAAATGGACCGGTCAGTGTCCTTCCTGCCATTCCTGGAGTACGATGGAAGAAACGGAACCGACAGCCGTATCTGCCGGAGCCGGACTCGGGAATACCCGGACCACACAGTCGACACAGGCAAAACATTCGGAACGTCTTGCGAAACTGCAGGAAGTCCGATATGATAAGGGCAGGCGGATCGTCACCGGCATCCAGGAATTCGACAGAGTCCTCGGCGGAGGAATCATCATGGATTCCATCAGCATCCTCGCCGCAAAGCCCGGCGCCGGTAAATCCACCTTGCTCCTGCAGGCTGCGCAGAAGGCTGCCGAGCAGGGGATCCGTGTACTGTACGCCTCCGGCGAGGAAAGCGAAGGTCAGCTCAGACGCAGAGCCGAGCGGATCCTCCCGGATATTCATGAGAACATCTATGTTCTCTCGACTTCGTCGATGAATGAGGTGCTGGGAGCCATTTCGCAGACGGATCCGGGACTGGTCGTCGTCGACAGTATCCAGACGTTCGCTCTAGAAGAACTGACCTCCCGGCCCGGTACTCCGACACAGACTGTAGAATGCACGAACGCGCTGCTCTCGATCGCCAAAAATCCTGAGCATCCGAGGGCTGTTTTCCTGACAGGGCAGCTGACAAAGGATGATGAGCTTGCCGGCGTACGATCGCTCGAGCATATGGTCGATACGGTACTGTCCATGGATTCTGATGAAGACGAGGACCTCCGGATCCTGACCGCGTCCAAGAACCGCTTTGGAAGCACCGGAGAAATGGGCTTTTTCGAAATGGACGAACACGGACTGCTTCCGATCGATAACCCGTCCGAGTATTTCATGACGGTTCGGGACGAGCCGGTATCCGGCAGTGCGGTGACAGTTCTCAGGGAAGGAACAAGACCCGTGATCGCCGAGATCGAAGCACTTGTTTCCCAGAGCTATACTCCGTATCCATCCCGTATCTCCGAGTGCATGCGCCGGGATCACCTGAACACGCTGATCTCGATTCTGGAGCAGAGAGGCCGCAGTCCGCTCTACGATAAGAACGTTGTTCTGAAGACAATGGGCGGTCTGAGGCTTACGGAACCTTCGGTCAATCTGGCTGTTATCGTTTCCATGGCATCTGCGCTCAGGGAGAAGCCTGTGCCGGGCAAGACCATTCTGATCGGAGACGTCAGCCTGACCGGCGAAGTCAAACGCGTACCTGCCGTTGAGCTTCGGCTGAAGGAAGCAGAGCGGCTTGGCTTTGAAACAGCATATATCCCGACAGGTACATTGCGCAAAGAACGGCTGCAGCAGTTCCGTTCCCTGCAGATCCGTGAAGTCAGGCATATTTTCCCGCTGCTGCGGGAGCTTTTCGGCGGATGGGAATCTATCTGATCCGTCGTTCATATTCATTCAGTAGGAGGAGCCCGTTATGCTGAAGTATGAAAAAGAACATGAAAAGGCAGCTTTCAAAGAACTGAGCGGCAAGGAAAAGCTCGACCATATCTGGACCTATTACAAAGGGTTCATTATCGGCGGAATTCTCTTGCTGCTGTTTGGGGCCTGGTCGCTCAACCATTATATCTTCAACCCTCCAAAGCAGGATTCGCTCGCGATCGGAGCTGTTTCTTCCAGATATCTGGATCTGATGGATACGGAGACGTCCGATACACTGAACCTGATGCTGCCGACGCTTTCCGACAAACGGCATCAGATCACGATCTATGATCTTCTGATGACGCATGACGCGGATCAGAACTCGTATTACAACAGTCAACGGCTGTTCATGATGGTCGCAGCGGAGAGTCTGGACGTACTGATCGGCGACGAAGAGATGATGAAAGCACTGGGGCAGGCCGATCTGCTGCTGAACCTTGAGGATTTCGTCACGAACGAAGAAAAGGCGCATTTCGATCTCATTCAGGTTGAAGTCACGACAGAAACTGACGAGCTCGGCAGAGTCACCGGTTCCAAAGGTCCTTATCCGCTGATCCTGCATATCGGGACCAATCCGGTCCTGCAGCATAAATTCGGCTCGCAGGATCTCTATCTCGGAGTCGTCGGCAATACGCCGCATCCGGAAGCCGCGCATGAACTTCTTGCGTATTTAATGACCTTGGAGTAAAATACTACTGTATGCATTGATTCTGTACCGGAACACGAAAGGAGATCATCTATGGCTATCGAGTATAAGAATGCCGGCGTTGACGTCGAAGCGGGGTATGAAGCTGTCCGCCTTATGAAGGAGCACGTCCGCAGAACGTTTGATAAAGCAGTCGTTACGGATATCGGCGGGTTCGGGGGATTATATTCTCTGGCCGGAAACGGCATGGAAGAGCCGGTGCTCGTATCCGGTACGGACGGCGTCGGGACCAAGCTTAAAGCCGCGTTCCTGATGGACAGGCACGATACGATCGGTATCGACGCTGTCGCGATGTGCGTGAACGATGTGATCTGCTGCGGTGCAAAACCGCTGTTTTTCCTCGATTATATCTGCTGCGGCAAGAATACGCCTGCCAAGATCGCCGAGATCGTTAAGGGCGTTGCAGACGGATGCGTACAGGCGCACTGCGCGCTGATCGGCGGAGAGACGGCCGAGCATCCGGGCATGATGCCGGACGATGAATATGATATCGCCGGTTTCTCCGTGGGCATCGTCGATAAAAAAGACATTATCAACGGCAAGGGTATCCGTGAAGGAGACGCTCTGATCGGTATCGCTTCTTCCGGAATCCACTCCAACGGTTTCTCGCTGGTCCGCCGGATCTTCGGACTCAATGATCCTGATGCGGCGGACAAACTGAAAGAAGTGATCCCCGCGCTCGGCGGTACGCTCGGCGATACGCTGCTCACACCGACACGCATCTATGTAAACGCGGTCGACGCGCTGCGCAAGGCTGTAACGCCCAAGGCGATCTGCCATATTACGGGCGGCGGATTCTACGAGAATATTCCCCGTATGCTGCCTCCGTATTTCAACGCGGGCATCGCTGTCGGAGCCTGGGAGATCCCTCCGATCTTTGAACTGATGCAGAAGAAGGGCAAGATTTCCAAGAAGGGAATGTACAATACGTTCAATATGGGTATCGGCATGATCGTTGCTGTTGCCGCTTCAGAAGCGGAGAAAGCCGTCGAAGCCATCGAGAGCGCAGGCGAGAAGGCCTATATCATCGGTGAAGTCATCAAATCCAAGAAAGAAACGCCTGAGGTGATCCTGGCATGAAAGTAGCCGTACTTGTTTCCGGAGGAGGCACGAATCTCCAGGCACTGCTTGACGCTAAGGCCGCCGGTAAGCTGCCGGAAGCTGAATTTGTCTGCGTCATCAGCAATCGCAAGGACGCTTATGCGCTTGAAAGAGCAAAGGCGTCCGGGATCGATGCGCAAGTGCTGTCTCCTCGCAGATTCGCTTCACGTGAGGAATATGATGCCGCGTTAAGGGATCTGCTTCTTGCAAAAGGCGCAGAGCTTATCGTTCTGGCCGGTTTCCTTGTCGTTCTCGGGCCGAAGGTCCTGCATGCTTATCGCAACAGGATCCTCAATATTCATCCGTCGCTGATCCCGTCTTTCTGCGGCGACGGCTGCTATGGACTCAAAGTGCATGAGATGGCCCTGGCACGCGGCGTTAAAGTCACAGGCGCGACAGTTCATTTTGTGGATGAAGGGACGGATACAGGACCGATCCTGCTGCAGAAGGCGGTCGCGGTCCGAGAGGATGATACGCCCGAGTCCCTGCAGCTGCGGGTCATGCAGGAAGCCGAATGGCAGCTTTTGCCAAAAGCTGTTGATCTTTTTACCAGAGGAAAAGTCCATTTTACAAACGGAATCGCCTGGACTGACGCAGAGGATTCCGGACAGGAGGAATGAACCATGAAAATACTTGTAGTCGGCGGAGGCGGACGCGAGCACGCGATCGTAGACGCTTTAAGCAAATGTCCGGAAGCAGAGAAGATCTATTGCGCTCCCGGTAATGCCGGTATTGCAGCTCAGGCTGAATGTGTGCCGATCGGCGCGAAGGATATCCCTGCGCTTGTCACTTTCGCGAAAGACAATCAGATCGATCTGACCGTTGTCGGTATGGATGATCCGCTGATGCTCGGGATCGTCGATGCTTTTGAAGAAGCCGGTCTGCGTGTCTTCGGTCCCCGCAAGAACGCCGCGGTGCTTGAAGGCAGCAAAGTTTTCTCCAAGAATCTGATGAAGAAGTACGGCATCCCAACGGCGGATTATCGGGAGTTTTCCGACAGTGAGTCTGCCAAAGCCTATATCAAGGCTAATACGGCGTATCCGATCGTATTGAAGGCGGACGGCCTCGCGCTCGGTAAGGGTGTTCTGATCTGTGCGGATGAAGCCGAAGCTCTTGCAGGCGTCGATGAGATCATGGTCGACCGCAAGTTCGGAGAGGCCGGCAGCCGTCTTGTTATCGAGGAATTCATGACCGGTCCCGAAGTATCCGTTCTCAGTTTCTGCGACGGTGAGACCGTTGTACCGATGGTATCCGCACAGGATCACAAAAGGGCTTTCGACGGAGATCAGGGACTGAACACAGGCGGCATGGGAACGTTCTCCCCGAGCCGGTATTATACCGAAGATATCGCTGCTGTCTGCCGTAAAACGATCTTTGAGCCCACCGTCAAGGCCATGAAAGCAGAAGGCCGTCCGTTCAAGGGCATTATCTATTTCGGACTGATGCTTACGAAAGACGGTCCCAAAGTTCTTGAATACAACGCCCGCTTCGGCGATCCGGAGGCTCAGGTCATCCTGCCGCGTCTTGACAGCAATTTCGTCCAGATCCTGAATGCCTGCATCGACGGAAATCTGACCGAAGATATGGTCAGCTGGAAGGATAACGCTGCCGTCTGCGTCGTTCTGGCATCCGGCGGATATCCGACTGCCTATCAGAAAGGCTATCCGATCCGCGGACTCGACGCTTTCGACGGCATGGACGATATGATGATCTATCATGCCGGAACTGCTACGAAAGAAGACGGAACGATCGTTACGAACGGAGGCCGTGTACTGGATATCGTTGCGACAGCACCGACGCTTGCGGAAGCAATTGCAAAGGTATACAGCCATATCGGCGAGGTAGGATTTGAGAAAGCGTTCTATCGTCATGATATCGGTGTAAAATAAGGAGAGATACTATGCAGAGAAGAGCTTTTGTCATGAAGATCAAGCCCGGCGTAAAGGAAGAGTATAAGGCCCGCCACGACAATATCTGGCCGGAAATGAAACAGATGCTCAAAGATGCCGGACTCCGCAATTATTCGATCTGGATGATGGGCGACGATACGCTTTTCGGTTATTATGAGACTGACGACGATGAATTTGCCGCTAAATTCCAGACAGAAAGCCCGATCGCCAAGAAGTGGGAGGCCCATATGGCCGACATGCTGGCGACTCAGGTCATGCCGGACGGTTCC
Organism: Bacillota bacterium; assembly: GCA_017441925.1. Classification (GTDB taxonomy): domain Bacteria; phylum Bacillota; class Clostridia; order Lachnospirales; family Bianqueaceae; genus RUG12817. The sequence goes on along the minus strand of JAFRUE010000007.1, from coordinate 363,650 downwards.
GTCATGCCGATCAAGGACGATCTGGATCTGATGTTCCTTCTGGAATGACCGATCGTTGTTAAAGATTTGACATTTTAGTATATTTATGATATGATAATTGGGCTGTGAGGGAACCAGACGGCCGCGCGCGCAAGCGTGAGGAAAGTCCGAGCTCCACAGGGCAGGATGCTGGATAACGTCCAGTGGGAGCGATCCTAAGGAAAGTGCAACAGAAAGCAAACCGCCGGGCAGGCTCTGCCTCCCGGTAAGGGTGAAAGGGCGAGGTAAGAGCTCACCGGTCCGCTGGTGACAGGGGACGCATTGTAAACCCCATCCGGAGCAAGACCAACAGAAGGGATGATGGCTGCCCGCCGACCTTCGGGTAGGTCGCTAGAGCCGTATGGCAACATACGGTCCAGATAGATGGCCGTCCACGACAGAACTCGGCTTACGGTTCGCTCACAGTACAATTGATTGCAGAATCAGGACAGGAGCAAGGAATGTTCGGGTATATTCGCGCCGCGACACAAGAGCTAAAGGTAAGGGAATACGCTAAATACAGGTCTTTTTACTGTGGTCTCTGCCAGGATCTTGCGGTCAGATACGGATTCGCAGGCAGGATGACACTGACCTACGACATGACATTCCTTGTTATTTTAATATCTTCTCTTTACGGCATGCGCAGCAGGACAGAGCACAGAATCTGCCCCGTTCATCCGCTGCACAGGACCGTGCTGCTGCATACCAAAGCAACGGATTATGCCGCGGCAATGAGTATCCTCCTTGCGTCCCGCCATCTGGAAGATGACTGGCAGGATGAGAAGAAAGTGTCTGCCAAGGCAGGAGGCATTTTGCTGTCGCGTGCAGTGAAGAAAGCGCGCAGGCAGTATCCGGACAAGGATAAGGCTTTTGCCGATTGTCTTGCCCGGCTCAGCGAGTATGAACGCAGCCGGGAGACCAGTCTTGACGCAGCCGCCGGATGTTTCGGAGAGTTCATGGCTGAACTCTTCGCTTTCCGCAAAGATCGCTGGGAGCCGTACCTGCGGGAACTCGGCAGTCATCTCGGACGTTTCATCTATATCCTGGATGCCTGGGATGATTATGAGAAAGACATGAAATCCGGCAGCTATAATGTATTCCGGCAGTTTGACGGCGAGACAGAACGTATGAGTCTCGCACAGATGCTGCTGACGCACGAAATGGGCGAGTGCACAAGAGTATTTGAATTCCTGCCGATACAGACAGATGAGGAGATCCTCCGCAACATTCTCTACGCGGGCGTCTGGACACGCTTCAACAACGTCCGGAGAGAGAAACAGCAGACACAAGAGCAGAACAGGAAGAAAGCACAGGAAGAAAGGGAACCGCAATGAACAAAGATCCGTATGATGTACTGGGTATCTCCAGATACGCTACCGATGATGAAGTGAAAAAGGCTTACCGCGAGCTGGCCAAGCAGTATCATCCGGACCGGTATGTCGACAATCCGCTGTCTGACCTCGCGCAGGAAAAGTTTCAGGAGGTCCAGAGCGCTTATGAGCAGATCATGAAAGAGCGCCAGAGCGGATCCTACGGCAGGACCGGATACTCGAACAGCAGTTATTCCAACTCCGGCTATTCAAACAGCGGTTACTCGGGATATAACGGTTATAGTCAGGACAATGCTTATGAGAACGCGAATTCATCCGAGGAGATGACTCTAGCCGCCAGCTATCTGCAGATGGGCCGTTACAGAGAGGCCTTAAATCTGCTCGGACGCGTTTCCCGCAGAGACGCGCAGTGGAATTATTACTGTGCTGTCGCGAACCAGGGTGTAGGCAATTCCATGGACGCGCTTTATTACGCGAGACAGGCTGTTTCCATGGATCCGCACAATGTGCAGTACCGCAACTTCCTGAACCAGCTCTCCCAGGCCGGCAACATCTATAAAAACCGTTCCAATCAGTATGTTCCGCAGAATACCAACGCAGACCCCTGCCGGTTCTGTATGAATATCTGGTGTCTGGATACTTTCTGCGAGTGCATGGGCGCTGACTTATGCAGATGTCTGTAAAACCGAGACAGATCGCGTATCTCGGCATTCTGCTCGCGCTTACGGAAGTCATTCTGACCCTGGCCGGCACGATCAGCATCAGTTCCATGTCTTTTGCCGTATTTGCATCGCTTTCGGTATGGGTGGCGCTGATGATCACGACGCCGGCATTTGCGGGAGCTTATCTTGCGGCAGCCGTGATCCTTGGATTCTTTATCCTGCCGGACCGGTCCGTTCTGTTTCTCTTTGCGGCGGCAGGTTGCTACCAGATCTTTCTGGAGACCGCGCAGCCATGGCTTCTGATGCGCTGTCCGATATGGCTCGTATGGGTCATTAAGCTCGGGCTTTTCAATGCAGTGCTGATACCGTTCCTGATCCTGGAACGCTCACTGATCCTTGCGCCCGGTGAGCCTGCATGGCTGCTTCCGGCATTCGGGATCGGCATGAATATATTGATCGTTATCTTTGACTCATTGTATTTTTCATTAAAGAGAAAATATGAACCCCGTATACGGGCGTTTCTGAATAAAGGAGGGGGAACGCGTAATGGATGAAGATAAAATGAAAAACAAAAAGCTCAAAGTCGGTATTATCTATTTCTCCGTCATCCTCATTATCCTGCTCATTGTCAATTACGGGCTGAATTCCGTCCGGAATCAGGAAGTCACCTACAGCGAATTCAAGCAGATGGTCCGTGATCAGAAAGTGGAGGAGGTCCGGATCAGCGCGGACGGTGAGATCACCTTCCATGTCAAGGGAGACGAGATCGTAACCTATAACTGCGTGGCAACGGAGAACGCGACAACGATCACGGCTTTTCTGGAAGCGAATAAGGTCGCGACCTATGACGGCTATGTCGCGCAGATGAATATCTGGCTCTCCCTGCTGATCCAGTTCGGTATTCCGCTCGTAGCATTCTTCCTGCTGTGGCATTTCATTTCCAAGAATATGTCCAGAGGCATGGGAGACGCGATGTCGTTCGGCAAATCCAATGCCAAGATCTACGGTGAGAACGAGACCGGTATTACTTTTAATGACGTCGCGGGCGAAGATGAAGCGAAGGAATCTCTGGAAGAGATCGTCGATCTGCTCCATAACCCGCAGAAATATGCCGAAATCGGCGCGAGACTCCCCAAGGGCGCACTGCTTGTCGGTCCTCCGGGTACCGGTAAGACACTGCTTGCCAAAGCTGTCGCCGGCGAAGCTCACGTTCCTTTCTTCTCGATCTCCGGTTCCGAATTTGTGCAGATGTTCGTCGGCATGGGCGCAGCCCGTGTCCGCGATCTGTTCAAAGAAGCCCAGAAGAAAGCTCCCTGTATCATCTTTATCGATGAGATCGATGCGATCGGCCGCAACAGGGACAATTCTTTCTCTACAAATGATGAAAGAGAACAGACCCTGAACCAGCTGCTGACAGAAATGGACGGATTTGATTCGTCCAAGGGTGTCGTTATCCTCGGAGCAACGAACCGTCCCGAAATTCTGGATCCGGCGCTCCTGCGTCCCGGCCGTTTTGACCGGCAGGTACAGGTCGAGATCCCTGATTACCGCGGACGTAAGGCAATTCTTGAAGTTCACGCAAAGAAGGTCCATATGTCCAGCAACGCGAATCTGGACGCGATCGCCAAGACGACTCCGGGTGCCTCCGGCGCGGATCTTGCCAATATGATCAACGAAGCGGCTTTGCTTGCAGTCCGCAAGGGACGCAATGCGGTAGAGCAGTCCGATCTGGAAGAGGCTCTAGAAGTCGTAATCGCAGGTAAGATCAAGAAGGACCGTGTACTGAGCCAGGATGAAAAGCGTGCTGTCGCATATCATGAAGTCGGACACGCTTTCCTTGGACATGTTCTCCCTCATGCGGAAGAAGTCCACAAGATCACGATCATTCCGCGTACAAAAGGCGCACTCGGCTATACGATGCAGCTTCCTGGTGAAGAGAAGTATCTTGTCAGCAGAGAAGAGCTGCTTGATCAGATCTGCAGTCTACTCGGCGGACGTTCCGCTGAAGAAGTCATGCTTGGACAGGTTTCGACCGGTGCTTCCAATGATATCGAGAGAGCAACAGCGACCGCACGGCGCATGGTCACGATATACGGCATGACGGACCGTTTCGATATGGTCGGACTGGAAGCTCCGTCCGGTTCTTATCTGGATGGTAATCCCGTACGGCGCTGCAGCGAAGCGACCGGACAGCAGATCGATGAAGAGGTGCTTGATATCATTCGTACACAGCATAAGCGCGCAATCGACATTCTTCTGCAGAACAGAGAGAAGGTCAATGAGATCGCACAGTATCTGCTCGAGAAGGAATCTATTTCCGGGGAAGAATTCCTCACGTTCTTTGAAGAACCTTTAGCAATCGAGGATACAAATAAGGACGAATCGTAAGCACATTCTTCCTATTTTGCGGATTCTTCGTCACTTTTATCAAAAATTGCTTTTTAGGATCCGCAAATTTTGTACAATTCGTGAATAGACTTAAAATAGGGGTTATGGTACTATACCATTGTGACCCCTATTTTTATGTGTTTATGAAATGATCTGTTGTTTGACGATACAAGAAATTGTATCGTTTTTTCTTTTAAAAAATCGTTGACAAACAATCGAATGTCTGATATAATTGCATTCGTTCCGTGAGAAACATATTGGGCACTCGCCAAGCGGTAAGGCACCAGACTCTGACTCTGGCATCCGGAGGTTCGAATCCTTCGTGCCCAGCTCCAGAAGCTGCATCTCCAAGATGCAGCTTTTTCTATACCGGACGCGTTCAGTATATATGTCCGGATCTTTTCACTGGATTTTAGAGAAAGTTTTGACATAAGTTGTTTTTTGGCGGATTTTATGATATAGTACCTATATATAGTATTTATGTATATATGCACTCGCAAGGAGGGGAAATTTGATTCTCGAAGATTATTATAAATTATATAATAATGCTGTAATCTGTGATTATAGTACGCAAAAAGAGCAGATCTTTGAATTGGCTTCTCAGGAAGCCGCTTCCAATGAGCGGGCTTCTGACCGGTTCATAAGGGAAGCAGCTTCTTTTCTGCGTCTTTTGATCTTATTTGAGGAGAAATCCGACGACAGCTATTACCGTTCTGCGGCGCTTGCCGAGCTTGCCGCTGATCAGGAGCAGTTATATGCATGGCAAGAGGGCAAATATGATGGCTCTCTGTTGAATCCGTCTGTTTCCCGCAAATTCTTCGGACCTGCCGGTGCGGCGGTCTCGGCTCTCGGCTGGGAATTGCAGAAGGGTATCCGGTATGCTTTCCGGCATATGCGGTTCGGACTGTCCCATCTTGCAGGACTCTTTCTTGAGGCTGTTCCGATCCTTAAGGCAGGACGGATCTCGATCCCCGATCTGACCTCGCTGATCGAGAATTACCACACCCGGTACCTGAGAGAAGAGTGGGGACTCTGGCTTCATACACGTTTTTCCTTTGATCCGTCCGGTTATGAGGACAGGATCGGGAACGGAGATCTCACGGATGCAGGTTTCCTTTACGAGCTGGGAGTACGGGTCACAAAGACGGACCTGGATCTTGCCAGGTTTATGAATACATTGGATGACGCGTCGATCGAACTGATGGCTAAATCCTATGTACAGGCTTACCGACAGGGATTTTTCGCTGACGGCAAGGATATACTCCGCAAGAAGACCGTCGGGATCTATTATCCGCTTGGAATGGAGCGTTTTACCAGACGGCTGATGGAACTTTTCCGTTCGGAGATCCATTATATCCCGTTCATTATCGGGACAGAACCTTCTTATACCAGCAAACAGGCAGAATACGATCATCGTTTTGACAACGCGCTGTACCTTACAGAGGATTATGTGAACGCTTCGCTGGAGGCACTTAAGACAGAGCTTGAACAGAACGCGGATATGCTGTCCTGGTACGGAGGACCGGCTTATATTGATTGCTTCGGCCAGCCGGAATTTGTTCCGGTACAGAAAAAGGACGTCTGCCGGTACACGGATGAGCAGCAGGAGCTTCTTTCCCGTTTCAGCAATGAGAAATTCCAGCTGCTCGATAAATATATTGCTCCGGCGGAGACCAGTTTCTGTATGGCCGCTTATCCGTCTCCGTCTATCGGACCGGATTTTGAAGAGATCTTCAGAGAGACTGTCCGTATCAATACGCTTGACAACCGTGTCTATCAGAAAGCACAGCAGGCACTGGCTGACGCGCTTGATCAGGGCGTTTCCGTTGAGATCATTGGAGCAGAGGGAAACGAGACTGATCTTTCCGTAAGACTTGCACCTCTCGATAAGCCCGCATCACAGACCAATTTCTATAACTGTGTAGCGGATGTCAACATCCCGCTCGGCGAGCTTTTTACTTCACCTGTACTCGCCGGAACGAGCGGAACGCTGCATACCAGTTTCTTCTATTTTGACGGACTGTCGTTCACTGATCTGAAGATCCGTTTTGAAGACGGCTGTGTTAAGGATTACAGCTGCGGCAACTTCCCTGATCCTGAGGAAAGCCGACGTTTCGTGTATGAGAATCTGCTGATGCCGCACGCGACTCTGCCGATGGGCGAGTTCGCGATCGGGACCAACACCTATGTTTACAGACTTGCCGAAAGGTACGGAATCGCTTCGAAGCTGCCCATTCTGATCATGGAGAAGATGGGACCGCATTTCGCGATCGGCGATACATGCTATGTAGGGACAGAAGATCTTAAGATCTATAACCCGATGAACGGTAAGGAGATCGTTGCCCGCGAGAATGAGAGGACCATGCTGCGTAAATCCGATCCGGCAGCCGCTTACACCGGCAAGCACATCGACATTACGCTGCCTTATCCGGATATCGCCTGTATACGTGTCCGTAAGGCGTCCGGTGATACGATCGATCTGATCCGCAGCGGACGTTTTGTTCTGCCCGGCACCGCAATTCTGAACGAAGGTCTTGAGCTTCTGAAAAAGGAAACGGCTGAAGCTAAAGATCAAAGTCTGTATCAGGCATGAGCGAGATTTACGATCTGATCATTCTTGGAGGCGGGCCTGCCGGAATGACCGCGTCAATCTATGCTTCCCGCGCAGGTCTTTCCTATCTGATGATCGAAAGAGCCTATCCGGGCGGGCAGGCTGTTTATTCTGCGGAGATCGACAATTATCCGGGGCTTCCCGGGATCACTGGGACCGAGCTGGCGGACAGGTTCGCTAAGCACGCGGAACGTATGGGAACGCACTGGATCACGGATGAGGTCACAGATCTGGATCTGGGCGAGACCGTCAAGACCGTTCATACGATAGCCGGTGAATACAAGACGCTGAATCTGCTGATCTGTACAGGCGCAAGTCCGCGTAGGCTGGGCATTCCCGGAGAAGAGGAATTCTCCGGCAGGGGAGTCTCCTGCTGCGCAGCCTGCGACGGTGCTTTCTTCAAAGATAAAGACACTGCAGTGATCGGCGGAGGAGATACCGCTCTTGCCGATGCGATCTATCTTGCAGGGATCTGCCGCACGGTCACCGTCATTCACCGCAGAGAAGTGTTCCGTGGGAATCCGTCTCTGCAGAACAGACTCGAAGGCTTTTCGAATATCCGGTATCTGATGTCTTCTGAACCGCTTTCGATAGACGGCAGAGAGCAGGTCGAATCCCTGCAGGTCCAGACACCGGAAGGAATTGTCACGATCCCTGTAGATGGAGTTTTCATCGCAATCGGTGTACTGCCCAACTCCAGACTGTTTATAGGGAAGCTCGATACCGCGCCGGGAGGATGGATCCTTACCGACCGGCACATGCGGACTTCAATTGCCGGCGTCTATGCTGCCGGTGATGTGCGGGATACCCCGCTTCGTCAGGTCTTAACAGCCGCAGCCGATGCTGCTGTCGCTGTGGAAGCAATTATATCTACTTAATTTCTTACATGGAGGGACATAAAATGGCTATTGATCAGAATCAGGACATCCATGATTTTGTACCGCAGGATACACCGGTCGAAGATTTTGCACAGCCTTCCGGCGTAAATCCGCAGGCCGATCCGAGTTTGCAGCAGCAGTTCGCGGACTATACCCAGACCGCGCAGCAGCAGTATACGGATTATACACAGTCTGCACAGCAGCAGTTTGCGGATTACACCCAGCCTGCGCAGCAGTTCGAGGATTATACGAAGCCTGTACAGCAGGCAGCCGAGCAGCCGTTCGGATTCCAGCAGAATACGGCTCCTTATCAGCCTGTTACGGAGGGAATTCCTTCCGCTGAACCTGAAAGAGTAGAGAAGTACGATACAACATCCGATCTCGCCGCCAGCGTTCCGGTAGATACTTTTGTCGATCCAAACGCGGGTCTTGACGCGGAGCCGCTTCAGATGCCGGGCGTCAGCAAGGCTTTCACGATCTTCAAGAAAAACGGCAGTTCCATCGCTGTGCTGATTGGCGCTGTCCTTCTTGGCATTTCTGTTCTGTATTCGCTTGTCAATCCCGTTCTGCTCTGGTCACATATCTGGCCGGATATCGAGAAGATCCTCATGACCCAGCTCGGAACCGGCCTGCCGGCAACCTTTATCGGTATTGAGATCCAGAAGGTCATGTACTGGGGCTTTCTTGTAATGACGGTCCTTATTGTTCTTCCGATGGTTTTGTACGTGATCGGTCTTATCATGTATACAGTCCGTGCCCGCAGGCATGAGCTTCCGGGTGATGAAGACGTCGGTCTGACGCCGCTCAAAGCCGGTATGGTGATCTATCTGGTATGCTGGATCCTCACCGTTCTCGGATGCGGATATGCAGTCTATACTTCCGTCAGAGCCCTGATGGCCGGGGTTAAGCTTTCTCCGCAGGTATGGTCCGTACTGATCCTGCAGGCAGTATGGCTGACCATTGAGATCCTTGGACTGATCTACTTCATCAAATCGATCCGCATGGTAAAAGCAGCGACTCGTGTCTTCGCGACAGGCGAGATGCCCAGGCACAATCTGCCGCTGTTCGTTATCGTAATCAATTATATCCTGATCGTTCTGAATATCGCTGCCGCTTTCCCGATGATCCTTGCCGGTGAATACGCGGTTCCGGTTCTGTTGAACTATGCGATGCTGGTGCTTAACGTAGCTGCCGGCCTGCTGCTTAATATTCCTCTGCATATCGCACGTTCCGAACTTAAGAGAGCAAGAGAATCCGAATAAGATCCGCTCTTTTGGGGCCGGATGCATATGTGTCCGGCCTTTTTTTGAACATAAGAATCACAGGAGTATTGAATGAACAGATTTGAACAATTGAATGACATGCAGCGCAAAGCTGTTTTCCAGACGGAAGGACCGGTCCTGATCCTTGCCGGCGCAGGAAGCGGCAAGACCCGTGTCATTACAAACCGGATCGCGTATCTGATCGAGGAAATGCATGTCCCGGCATACAGGATCCTTGCGATCACTTTTACGAACAAAGCTGCAGGAGAGATGCGGGAACGCGCAGACCGGCTCGCCGGAGAGAGCGTGAAGGACGCGTGGATCTCCACGTTCCATTCCTGCTGTTTACGGATGCTGAGGAGATACGGAGACAGGATCGGGTATGATCATAATTTCTCCGTATACGATCCGGAGGATCAGAAAGCCCTGATCAAACGGATCCTCAAGGACCTGAACGTCAGTGACCGCAATTTCCCGCCAAAACTTGTGCTGAATATTATCAGCCATGCAAAGAACCACATGATCGGTCCGGACGAATACGAAGCGAAGGCTAAGGGCAATTACGCTGAGGAAATCCTCGCGAAGCTGTACCGGAAATACTGCCAGGAAATGATGCGCAGTCAGGCGATGGATTTCGACGATATTCTGTCCCAGTGCGTACGTCTATTTAAGGAACACCACGATGTTCTCGACAAGTATCAGGAACAGTTCCGGTATATCATGGTCGATGAGTATCAGGATACGAATACGGCCCAGTACCAGTGGATCCGGCTTCTTTCCTCAAAATACCACAACATCTGCGTGGTAGGGGATGATGATCAGTCGATCTACCGTTTCCGCGGCGCGAACATCCAGAATATTCTCGATTTTGAAAAAGATTTTCCGGACTGTACTGTGATCCGTCTGGAAGAGAATTACCGGTCGACCAAGAAGATCCTGCGGGCAGCCAATGAAGTGATCCGCAACAACCAGAGCCGTAAGGAGAAAACGCTCTGGACCGGCAATCCGGAAGGCGACAGGATCATCGTACATCAGGCCACAACAGAGAATGAGGAAGCCGGATATATAGCCGGTCAGATGCAGCAGCTTTACGCGAACGGAACATCTTACCGCTCTATGGCAGTCCTGTTCCGTACAAACGCGCAATCCCGCGCGCTGGAGGAGGCCTTGCTGCGGGATTCGATCCCCTATAGACTGTATGCCGGCGTACCGTTCTATCAGCGCAAAGAGATCAAGGATCTGCTCAGTTATCTGCGTCTGATCACAAATGATCATGATTATGCGGCCGGTCAGCGGATCCTGAACGTTCCCAAACGAGGGATCGGGAGCCGTACACAGGAGCTTTTAACGCAGCAGATGGCCGAGACAGGCAAAGGTTTTATCGAACAGATCCGCGACAGCAGTCAGGAGATGGGCAGAGCAGCTGCCAAGCTTACGGAGTTTGCCGACATGATCGATGAATACCGTGAGAAGGCTGCCGATCCGGAGGTATTGCTGACAGAGATCCTGGACAGCATCCTGACCCGGATCGATTATATGACCTACCTTATGACAGACGATGCGGACCGTTTCCCCGACCGCGAAGAGAACGTCGAGGAGCTTAAGAACCGCATTTCCATCTATGAGGAAACATCTGAAGATCCGTCACTCGCAGGTCTTGTCGAAGAACTGTCTCTCGTAGCAGCGATCGACAATTATGATGAGAATGCTGACGCGGTCTCGCTGATGACGCTTCACAGCGCCAAGGGACTTGAATTTCCGGTCGTTTTCATGGCCGGTATGGAAGAAGGACTTTTCCCGAGCTTCATGAGCATCAGCGAAGGAGAAGACGAAATCCAGGAAGAACGGCGTCTGTGCTATGTGGGCATTACCCGCGCGCAGAAAAAGCTATACATGACACATGCAAGATACAGGAGGAATCACGGAATGCAGGAAGAGAATAAAGAATCCAGATTTCTGGAAGAAATCCCGGATGAGGTAAAAGAGGAAGAAGAGAGCGGACGCAATGAGATCATTCAGAAGAATGACGCGTCCAGGACGGTCTACGGACAGACCCGTAAATTCGTCAAACAGTACACTTCCGAAAGCAGCCAGAACGAAATCCGCAGAATGATGGATCAGCCGGTCGTACAGGCTCCGGCTTCCGACGAAGAATGGAACATCGGAGACCAGGTCACGCACAGGAAATTCGGTCTCGGTGTCGTTGAGGCTGTCGAGAAGCTCCCGGCCGATACACAGGTCACCGTTGCATTCACCAGAGTCGGCACCAAAAAGCTCCTCGCGGGCCTTGCCGGCCTTAAAAAAGTACAATAAATAGCTGGAGGCGTTGCCATGCAGAATGAACATATCTCTCGGATGAAAGAACTGATCGCTCTGCTGGACAGGGCCTCTTTTGCTTATTATCAGGAAGCGCGTGAGATCATGTCCGATCATGAATACGACGCGCTGTATGATGAGCTTGCGTCTCTTGAGAAGGAGAGCGGCATTGTACTGTCCGGCAGTCCAACCCAGAAAGTCGGATATGTTGTCTCGACAGAGCTTCCGAAGGTCGCTCACGCGCGGCCGATGCTGTCTCTGGACAAGACCAAGAGCAGAGAAGATCTGGCGGCCTGGCTCGGACCCCATACAGGCGAGCTCTCATGGAAAATGGACGGTCTGACCGTCGTCCTCACCTATGATGGCGGCTCTCTTGTCCAGGCGGTCACCCGGGGGAACGGTGAGATCGGCGAACTGATCACGGATAACGCAAGAACTTTCCGTGGACTGCCGCTCTCGATTCCCTTCCGCGGACGGCTGACGGTACGCGGAGAAGCAGTGATCTCCTATGCGGATTTTGAAAAGATCAATCAGAATCTGCCTCCGGAGGAGCAGTACAAAAATCCCCGGAATCTCTGCAGCGGATCCGTGCGTCAGCTTGACTCGAGCGTCACGGCCGCCCGTCATGTCCACTGCATTCTCTATACTCTGATCGATTCGGATCCTGTCGAGGGCGATCAGCCTTTCACGTCTGATTCCAAGATCGACGGACTCAGACGTCTGGCGGACATGGGATTTGAAGTTGTCGAATACATCCCTGTCACGCAGGAAACGGTTTCAGACGCTATTTCTTCCTATGAAGAAAAAATCCGTACTTTTGCCTATCCGTCCGATGGTCTTGTGCTAACCTACGACAGCATATCCTATTCCGCGTCGCTCGGACGCACAGCCAAGTTCCCGCGCGATTCAATGGCTTTCAAATGGATGGATGAAACGGCAGAGACGACATTGCTGGACGTGGAGTGGCAGACATCACGTACCGGACTGATCAATCCTGTTGCGGTTTTTGATCCGGTCGAACTGGAGGGAACGACTGTACAGCGCGCTTCTGTCCATAATCTGAGCATTATCGAGAGCCTGAAGCTTGGTATCGGGGACAGGATCCTTGTCTATAAGGCAAATATGATCATCCCGCAGATCAGCCGTAACCTGACGGCATCCGGTACGCTCACGATCCCGGATGCCTGTCCGCGATGCGGTGCGGAGACCGCCGTTGTACAGGATCATGAGGCACGTGTGCTTGTCTGCACCAATCCGGATTGTCCTGCAAGGATCCTGCAGGCTTTTACCCATTACGTATCACGTCCCTGCATGAATATCGGTGGGCTCTCCGAGGCAACGCTCGAGCGCATGATCGATGCCGGATTCCTCACGGAGTATCCGGATCTGTACCGGCTCGGTGATCATGAAGCGGAGATAGCCGCGATGGAGGGTTTTGGGGACAGATCCGCGGCTAATCTGATCGAATCCATCGAGGCGTCGCGTCATACACAGGCTTACCGTCTGCTTGCGGCAATCGGTATTCCGGGTGTCGGGCCGGCCAATGCAAGAGCACTTGCCGGTGCTTTCGGGCAGGATGTGCATAAGCTCATGGATGCAGATCCGGAAGAGATCGCGGCCATTGAAGGCTTCGCGGACCGCGGAGCAGAGCGGATCCATGGTTATTTCACAGTTCCGGACAACCGCCGGATCACAGAAGAACTGCTCAAGGTGCTGGATCTGGCTCCGGCCGAAGAGACCGGAAGCACGCCGCTTACCGGTAAGACCATTGTCATCACCGGCAGTCTGGAGCATTTTGAGAACCGCGATGAGCTGACGGAGATCATTCGCAATATGGGCGGCAAGGTCTCCGGCTCAGTCAGCGCAAAGACGTTCTGCCTGGTCAATAACGACGTGACCAGCACGTCCGGCAAGAACAAAAAAGCTCAGGCTCTCGGCATTCCTGTCTATTCGGAAGAAGACTTCCTCCGTCTGGCGGGAATCCCGTTCCCGGGAATGCCAAGTGTATCGTAATTGTAAAAAACAGAGTCTTCCTTCCTTGAATTTGTAGAGGAAGTATGTTATGCTTAAGAAGGCAGTATATCTTTAATCATGTCATCTGTCAGGAGGTTTTGAAATGAAGCTCAAAAAAGAATGCATCGCAATGCTGCTTGCGGGCGGTCAGGGAAGCCGTCTCGGAGTTTTGACAAAAGACATTGCAAAGCCTGCGGTTCCTTTTGGAGGGAAGTACAGAATCATCGATTTTCCCTTAAGCAACTGTGTCAATTCCGGCATCGATACCGTCGGTGTCCTGACACAGTACATGCCTCTCGATCTTAACACTTATATCGGCAACGGCGGTCCCTGGGATCTTGACCGTAATTTCGGCGGCGCCGCGATCCTGCCTCCTTACATGCACGGTAAGGTAGGCGAGTGGTACAAGGGTACTGCTAACGCGATCTATCAGAACATCCAGTTTATAGAGAACTATGATCCGGAATACGTCGTTGTTCTGTCCGGCGACCACATCTATAAGATGGATTATAACAAAATGCTGGAGTATCACAAGGCAAATGAAGCAGCCTGCACGATCGCTGTTCTGAACGTTACGCTTGCGGAAGCGAGCCGTTTCGGCATCATGAACACTGATGAGAACAACCATATCTACGAATTCGAAGAGAAGCCGAAACACCCGAAGTCGACCAAGGCTTCGATGGGCATCTACGTCTTTACCTGGAGCAAGCTTAAGAAATATCTGGTAGAGGATGAGGCGAATCCGAAGTCCGAGAACGATTTTGGAAAGAACATCATTCCCGCTATGCTTGGCGCAGGGGAGACTCTGATGGCTTATGAATTCGACGATTACTGGAAGGACGTCGGAACGATCGAATCCCTCTGGGAAGCCAACATGGAGCTGCTCGGCGAGGACAGCCCGATCAAGCTGAACGATCCGGACTGGAGAATCTATTCCCGCAACCCGAATCAGCAGCCGCATTATATCGCTGCCGGAGCGGAGGTCCGCAATTCGATCATCACCGAAGGCGCTGAGATCAGAGGCAAAGTCGGGCATTCCGTGATTTTCCACGGTGTATATGTCGGCAAGGATGCTGTTGTTGAAGACAGTGTGATCCTTCCGAACGCGGTGATCGAGGACGGTGCGGTCGTCCGTTATTCGATCGTTGCACAGGACGCGGTCATTGAGAAGGGCGCTGTGGTCGGTGCTCCCAAGGAAGAATGCGAGCCCGGCGCGATTGCCGTTATCGGCGAAAATATCAAGGTTGAGGCCGGAGCAAGTGTTGCACCCGGCGTTATGGCTGGAGAAAACGTACGAAAGGAAGCGGATCAGTCATGAAGAGCACACTGGGTATCATTTTCACCTATAAATACGAAGAAGATTTAAAGACTCTCACACAGCTTCGTTCCATCGCTTCGATTCCGTTCGGCGGACGATACAGGATCATCGATTTCATCCTGTCCAGTATGGTCAATTCCGGCATTACCAAGATCGGAATGATCACCCGGACGAACTATTCATCTCTGATGGACCATGTCGGATCCGGTAAGGAGTGGGATCTTGCCCGTAAGAAAGACGGACTCTACATCCTGCCGCCGTTCTCCAATCCCGCGTCCGTCAACTATGCGACCAATTTCCGCGGACGCATGGAAGCGCTTGCGAACATTACCAATTTCATCCGCCGTTCTTCTGAGGAATACGTTCTGATGACCGACGCGGACATGATCACCAACATGACCTTCGACGATATGCTGGCACAGCACATCGAGAAGAACGCGGACATCACGCTTCTGTACAAGAAGGGCAATTTCACGAACGAGTCCTACAGCCAGTTCTGCTTCCTGTCCCTTGACGAGGATGAGAAAGTTACGGACGTTACGATCAACCCTGCGATGGACCGCAACAATCTTTCCGTCGGAACCCTGATCATCCGGAAATCTCTGCTTGAATCCCTGATCCAGCAGTGCAGCAGCCACAATCTGTACGGCTTCCGCAGAGACGTTCTGCAGGCTCATCTGCATGACCTCAAGATCTATGGATACGAGTGCAGGAATTACTTCAACATCATTACGTCGATCGCTTCATATTTCGACAGCAATATGGAGCTGCTCAACGACGATGTCCGCCGCGATCTGTTCATTGACAACAACAGCATCTTTACTAAGATCCGTGATGAAGTTCCTACGGAATACCGTAACGACAGTGTTGTTTCCAATTCTCTGATCGCTGACGGCTGCCTGATCGAAGGAACCGTTGAGAACAGTATCATCTTCCGCGGAGTCCACGTCCGTAAAGGCGCGATCGTTCAGAATTCCATTCTGATGCAGGATACTGAGATCCAGTCCGGCAGCCAGATCAACTATGTGATCGCTGATAAGGACGTCGTTATCCGTCAGAACCGCAAGCTGTTCGGTTACCAGAAGTTCCCGACAGTTCTGTCCAAGGGCAGCCTTGTATAAGGTTTCTGTAAGACGCAATTAAAACTGCAGGCATATTCCGATTATGTCTGAAGGAGGTATAAATATGAAAGTTCTGTTTGCCGCATCGGAAGCGGCTCCCTTTATCAAATCCGGAGGACTCGGCGACGTCGCCGGCGCCCTTCCCAAAGCGCTTGTAAAGCAGGGTGTTGATGCCCGCGTCATTCTCCCTCTGTATCAGGATATTCCCGAGAATCTCAAGAATCAGATGACGTTCCTTAAGGTCGTCTGGGTGCCGCTGGCATGGAGAACGCAGTACTGCGGCGTTTTCACGGCCGAGGCTGACGGAGTGACTTATTATTTCCTGGACAACAAGTATTATTTCGGCAGGAAAGGCCTGTACGGCTATTTCGATGACGCGGAGCGTTTCGCGTTCTTCAGCAAGGCCGTTCTGGAGATCCTGCAGCATATCGATTTCCAGCCCGACGTCCTGCACTGCAATGACTGGCAGACCGCGCTGATCCCGGTATTCCTGGAGGAGTTCTACCGGAACGAAGTGCCGTGCTGCAAGGATCTGCGCGTGCTTTTCACGATCCATAATATCCAGTATCAGGGGATTTTCGGACCGGACGTTCTGGAATATGTTTTCGGCATGTCCCGCGACAAGTACGACAACGGCTGGCTGCAGTTCGACGGCAATGTCAACCTGATGAAGGCCGCGATCGTTTCTTCCGCATGGGTATCGACCGTAAGCCCGACCTACGCGCAGGAGATCCAGTACGATTTCTACGGACACGGTATGCAGTGGATGCTGCGTCAGGAGAAGGACAAGGTCTCCGGCATCATCAACGGTATCGATACCGAGGTCTATGATCCGCACAAGGATACGCATCTGTTCGCCAACTACACGGCCCGCTATCCGAACAAGAAAGAGATCAATAAGGTCAGTCTGCAGAAGCTTCTCGGACTGCCGGAGCGTCCTGACGTTCCGATGATCGCGATGATCACGCGTTTGGTTGACCACAAGGGTCTGGATCTTGTACGTTACGCGATGAATTCCCTGCTTGACGACGATATGCAGCTGGTTGTTCTCGGTACCGGAGACTATCAGTATGAGGAAATGTTCCGCCAGGCGCAGAATGAGTATCCGGCAAAAGTTTCTGCCAAGATCACGTTCAACGCGGATCTCGCGCAGAAGATCTATGCCGGCGCGGATATCTTCCTGATGCCGAGTAAGAGCGAGCCCTGCGGACTTTCACAGATGATCGCGATGCGCTATGGTACGATTCCTGTCGTCAGAGAAACAGGCGGACTTAAGGACACCGTTCATCCGTATTATGAAGGACAGGGCAACGGTTTCACCTTTGCCAATTACAACGCGGACGACATGCTCTACGTGATCCGTCAGGCTGAGGCCTTATACAGAGATAAAGAAGCCTGGCGTCAGCTGATGCATAACGCGATGACGATCGATTACAGCTGGAAGAAGCCGGCTAAGGAGTACACCGCTCTTTACCGCAAGATCACAGGCAAACGTTAATTAACGTCCGACCGATAATATATAGCAGAGAAAGAGGATAAATATGACAAAGAGAGAGATACTGGAGCTGCTCCGGAGCAAGTTGATAAGGCACTTTGGAAGAGATCTTCAGGAAGCGAACAGAGAGCAGCTGTATCATGCGACCGCGCTTGTGATCCGTGATCTGCTCATGGATAAATGGGTTGATACGCAGGAAAAGATCCGCAAGAAAGGAGCCAAGCAGGTTTACTACTTCTCCATGGAATTCCTTCTCGGACGTTCCCTGCGGAATAATGTTTTCAACCTCGGCCTGACAGAAGAATTCGAGAGTGCACTGGAAACGCTCGGCACCTCTCTGGACGATCTGTATTATAACGAAGAGCAGGATGCAGCGCTCGGCAACGGCGGTCTGGGCAGGCTTGCGGCCAGCTATATGGACGCGCTGTCAAGCCTTGAATACCCCGCGACCGGATTCAGCATTCTGTACGAGTATGGTCTGTTCCGTCAGCGTATCGTTGACGGACAGCAGATCGAGCTTCCGGACAACTGGCTGGAGTCCGGACAGAGCTGGCTCGTTGCCAAGCCCAGTGAGACCATTGAGGTCCACTTTGGCGGCGAAGTCAAGGAAGTCTGGAAGAAATCCCGCCTGCAGATCGTTCATACCGGTTATGATACCGTACTTGCCGTACCTCACGATATGCTGATCTCGGGCTATAACAGCAAGACCGTCAATACTCTGCGCCTGTGGCAGGCCAAGAGCGCGATGCAGATCAACATGTCTCTCTTCAACGAGGGCGACTACCTCAAAGCTTCCGAGAACCAGGCGATGGCGGAGGTCATCTCCAAGATCCTTTATCCGGAAGACAAGCACACAGAGGGTAAATCCCTTCGTCTGAAACAGCAGTATTTCTTTGTTTCCGCGTCCGTGCAGGAGATCATCCACAAACACATGGCGGTCTACGGACGGCTTGATTCCCTGCCGGATCACGTTGTGATACAGATCAATGACACGCATCCGGCGATGGTCATTCCCGAAATGATGCGTATCATGATGGATGAGAACGGTCTGACATGGGACGACGCGTGGGATCTGACGACCCGTACCGTCGCCTATACCAACCATACCGTTATGAGTGAAGCGCTGGAGCGCTGGCCGGAGCCGCTTTTCAAGTCAATCCTGCCGCGTCTTCACCAGATTCTCGAAGAGATCAACCGACGGTTCTGCGACAGTCTGTGGGAATACTATCCCGGTGACTGGGACAGGATCGCTTCGATGGCTGTGATCGCGTACGGAGAAATCCGTATGGCAAATCTTGCCATCGCGGGTTCTTTTTCCGTGAACGGTGTATCCGCACTGCATTCACAGATCCTGAAGGACGACGTATTCCATAATTTCTATACGGTCACACCGGATAAATTCCACAACGTTACAAACGGTATCACCTACAGAAGATGGCTTGGACAGAGCAATCCTGAGCTCACTCAGCTGCTCGACCGCACGATCGGTCCGGATTACATGAAGAATCCGGAAAAACTGCACGAGCTTGCCAAATACGCCAAAGATGCAGCGTTCCAGGAGTCCTTTGCCAAGGCTAAACGCGCCAACAAGGAACGTCTTGCCGCCTATATTCTTGACAATAACGGCATTGAAGTCGACGTGGATTCCATGTTCGATGTACAGGCCAAGCGTCTGCATGAGTACAAGCGTCAGATGCTGGACGTCCTTCATATTCTGCGGGATTACTGCGAGCTGAAGGATCATCCGAATATGGACTTCACGCCCAAGACCTACATCTTCGGCGCGAAAGCCGCTCCCGGATATTATGCCGCAAAGCAGATCATCCGTCTGATCGGTTCGGTCGCGGATATGATCAACAATGATCCGGACGTGTCTTCCAAGCTGAAAGTCGTATTCCTGGAAGACTATAAGATGACCGTTGCCGAGATCCTGATCCCCGCAGCAGAGCTGTCTGAACAGATCTCTGTTGCCGGGCGCGAGGCTTCCGGAACAGGCTGCATGAAGTTCATGGTCAACGGCGCTGTCACGATCGGTACGCTTGACGGTGCAAACGTCGAGATCGCGGATGCTGTCGGCGAAGAGAACATGTTCATCTTCGGCCTGCGCGCCAATGAAGTCAAGCAGCTGGCCGCAAGCGGCTACAATCCGCTTGTATACTACCAGAACGATCCGTGGCTGTCCCGCATTCTTAACATGCTGCAGCAGGGCATCGGCAAAGGCTCTTCTTTGAGCCACTATCCGGATATCGTCAATTCTCTGATCCTCGGAAGCGGTTCAGGTTCCGCTGATCCGTACATGGTCCTTGCGGATTTCGCCGATTACTGCCGTGCGCAGAATGAGGCCAGCAGAGTCTACCGTAATCCTGCCGAGTGGAATCAGATGGCGATCATGAACACAGCCAGATTCCCGATCTTCGCCTCTGACCGTTCCATTAAGGAATACAGCCGCGACATCTGGGGTCTGAAGCCGCTCTGGTAATTCACACTGACAGAAAGGCATTCCATGCATCCGTCTATTTATAACAGGCTTACGAGCGATATCAACGCGAACGAAGTACTCGCGGATATCGCTTTTGCCGTCTATTCGATGGTCACGGCCAGAACGCATCTGTATCCGGACTTTCTGGCGAGGATCCGCAAGTATCCGTCTTTTGAACAGATGATGCGGCAGGCGGATTCTCTGGAAGCGGACGACGAAGCACAGTTCCTAGCGGATTTCGCGGATATCATCGACCAGGAGCTTGACAACGTGTTCGACGCTGCAGAGGATTCCGTCAAACAGTTCTACACAGAAGGCGCAGGCGGGCAGATGCTGATGAGACAGATGATCGAGGAAAATCCCTTGCTCACGCCCCACAAGCTGACCGAAGATGAAGTAGAGCTCTATTTTATCGCGGATTTCCGCCGTCTGGACCGCTATAAGGATTCTCTCAGGAAACGGATCTATTCACTGGCTCCTGCCAAAGCGTTTGCCCAGGGAGCGCAGATCTGGAAAGAAGAACGCAATAAGCGCGGAATTCTTATGGATGACGATGATCTGGTCCGTGAGTTCCAGTCCGATATGGATCTGCAGTGGATCCATTCCGTACTGTGCACGGCTTTTTACCGCGGCGTACAGTTCGGCAGGCACTATGAACCTGTCAGCGAAGAGAACGATGAATTCGATCCGGATGACGAGGACGATTCAGAGATCGATCCTTCACTTCTTGAACCCGGCAGCAGCGATCTGGAGGCTTTTCAGCTGGCCGAGGACGAGAAGGAGCCTGATTACCTCCAGGAGGATGGGGATCTGCGCGATCAGATCTTTGACTACGTCGGGGATATCTGGGAAGAATACACCGGTTCCCGTGAATTCCCCGCAGAGGATGAAAACGGCGCTGATTCCGGTGAAGCGCACTGGACCGTATATGGTGAAGTTTTCAACAGTACCGTATATGAATGGGTCCTGACGACGCTTTCCATAACACTCAACCGGCTGAATGACAGTCAACCCTCGCTTCTTAAGAACCTTGCTGACCAGCACGGTATCGACAAGGAACATCTGACCGATCCGGTATCCTATTGGCAGGACAGTCTGGAATTCAGAGACTATCTGTTCGATCTGACCGATATGATCCTTGACGATTTCGCGGACATGTCTGCCGCGGACGCCATGGAGATCGGCAAAGAAATGCAGGACCGTCTGGACCGACAGCAGACTCAGCCGGACGATCAGGATCCTGATCTTCTGTAACTCATCATTTCATAAATAAAATAATAGGGAAGGAATAAGAAAATGGCTAAAGTTATTACGTTCGGAGAAATCATGATGCGTCTTCAGACGCCCCGTTACCAGCGTTTCATTCAGGCTGAGAGCCTTGAGCTCGAATACGGCGGAGGAGAGGCCAACGTGGCGGTTTCCCTCGCGAATTACGGTCTGGATGCCTACTATGTGACCAGACTTCCGAAGAATCCTCTGGGAGACGCCTGCGCCGCAACGCTGCGCAAGCACAACGTTCATACGGATTTCATCGCGCGCGGCGGCGACCGTCTCGGCATTTATTTCTCTGAGAAAGGCGCTTCTCAGCGTCCCTCCAACGTCGTTTACGACCGTGCGAATTCCTCGATCGCGACTGCTGCAGCAGAGGATTTCGACTGGGAGAAGATCTTTGAAGGCGCGGAATGGTTCCATTTCACCGGCATTACGCCCGCTCTGTCCGACGGTGTCGCTGCGATTACGCTCGAAGCCTGCAAGAAGGCAAAAGAGCTTGGCGTTAAGATCAGCTGCGATCTGAACTTCCGCAAGAAGCTGTGGACCAGTGAGAAAGCCGGTCAGGTGATGGGCGAACTCTGCAAGTATGTTGACGTTATGATTGCCAACGAAGAGGACGCCGAGAAAGTATTCGGCATCAAGGCAGCCGACACCAGCATCACCGGCGGCCAGCTCTCCGATGAAGGTTATAAAGGCGTTGCCCGTCAGCTGGCGGCGCGCTTCGGATGCGAGAAGATCGCGATCACACTGCGTGAGAGCATCTCCGCCAGCGTCAATAACTGGAGCGGCATGCTTTATGATGCCCAGAAGGATGAATTCTATAAGTCCAGAAAGTACACGATGACGATCGTTGACCGCGTAGGCGGCGGCGACAGCTTCGGCGGCGGACTGATCTATTCGTTCATGACAGGAGCCGATAATCAGAAGGCTCTGGAGTTCGCTGTAGCGGCTTCCTGCCTGAAGCACACGATCGAAGGCGATTTCAACCTGGTCACCAAGGCCGAGGTCGAGGCTCTCATGGGCGGAGACGGTTCCGGACGCGTGCAAAGATAATAAAAAAGTCCTTGCATTTCCCGAAAAGCTGTGATATACTGTTTTTTGTTGTACACACGTGGCCATTAGTCGGAAATTAATGTCCATGAATCCCATAAGAAAGAGGTCCCAAGATATGCAGGAGAGCATTCAGCCCAAATTCTACCAGGCAACCGTACGCTGCAACTGCGGCAACACCTTTACCGTCGGTTCCACAGCCAAAGAGATCAGTGTAGAAGTATGCTCCAAGTGCCATCCGTTCTATACCGGAACGCAGAAAGCTGTCGCGGCACGCGGACGTATTGAGAAGTTCAACCGTAAATACGGCATCAACAAGTGATCCGGAGTATCTAACGCTCGGGATTATGAACCGGCAGAGATACCACCTCCGCCGGTTCTTTTTATGACACAAGGCGCAAAAGCGCGACAATGGACGTGCATGCTTGCATGCAAGGACATTGGAGTGCTCTTGCGCCGCCAAACACGAATAACGAAGCGGTTTTGAGCTGAACAGCACAAAACCGCGGGAGTTATGAGTGTTTCAGCAGCACATAGCATGCGCAGCATGCGTGCTGCGTGTGTCATTTCAACCTTCGGCACAGGACTTCAGCAGCACATAGCATGCGCAGCATGCGTGCTGCGTGTGTCATTTCAACCTTCGGCACAGGACTTCAGCAGCACATAGCATGCGCAGCATGCGTGCTGCGTGTGTCATCTATATTATAACTAAGGAGCCAACAATGCCAGATTCATATAGAGATCAATGCCGTCTGCTCCGAGTCGGCGGGCAAGCCGTCATGGAAGGCGTCATGATGAAAGGCAAGAACCGTTATGCGGTTTCAGTCCGCCGTACAGACGGGACCATCCTGACACAGCTTTTCGACAGTCCGTCTGTTACCGATAAATATAAGATCCTGAATCTTCCGATCCTGCGCGGCGCGGTCCGTTTCTTTGAGTCATTTGTCATCGGGATCCGTACACTTAATTTCTCCGCGTCCTTCTTCGAGGAAGAACCGGCCGACAAGAAGAAAGTTCCCACATCCGCCGCCGGACGTCTGTGGAGCCGTTATGGTGACTCCATCGTTACTATCATCTCGATGCTGCTCGGAATCGTCCTGGCGCTTGGACTCTTCATTCTCATTCCGACTCTTGTCTCCGGCTGGCTCTCCCGCTGGATACACAGCCGCCTGCTTCTTTCACTGCTCGAAGGCATT
Source organism: Bacillota bacterium (assembly GCA_017441925.1). Classification (GTDB taxonomy): domain Bacteria; phylum Bacillota; class Clostridia; order Lachnospirales; family Bianqueaceae; genus RUG12817. The sequence goes on along the minus strand of JAFRUE010000007.1, from coordinate 340,240 downwards.
GTGCGCGTCTCGATCTTTATCGGATATATCCTTGCCATTTCCAGGATGAAGGATATCCGCCGACTCTTTGAGTATCACGGAGCAGAGCACAAGACCATCAACTGTCTGGAAGACGGCAAGTCTCTCACCCCGGAGAATGTCAAACCCTATACACGTCTGAACCGTAGATGCGGCACAAGCTTTATCTTCCTGGTCATGACGGTCAGCATTCTTCTCTTTGCTGTGATCTACGTCAGCAATCCATTGCTTAAAGTGCTTTTCCGCATCCTCCTGCTGCCGCTTGTCTCCGGAATCTCCTATGAGATCCTGATGGCAAGCAATAAATACCATACGCCGATCCTTAACGCTCTTGTATGGCCGGGTCTGCAGCTTCAGAAGCTGACGACCAGAGAGCCCGAAGAAGCAGAGATCGAGACGGCCATCGCTTCGACACTTGCTGTTCTGGACGCGGAAGGCCGTCTGCCGGAGGAGCTCCGTCCGGACTGGGACAGAGTGCAGGAAAGCATCACTCTGAATTGCAGCGAAGGAGCGGAGGAGAAATGAGCCGTTCCTACAGGGACGTTTTATATGAGGGGATAGACCGTCTCCGCAAATCCGGAGCTGAAGAGCCCGAGGCGGATGCACGTGTACTGTTTGACAACGCTTTTCGGATCGACCCTGCCCGCTATCTGCTGACAGAACATGAACCGGCGCCGCAGGAAGGCACCTTGCGTTTTAAGGCATATCTCTGGCAGCGGGAATCCGGCCGTTCGGTCCAGCAGATCCTGTCCCGTCAGGATTTCATGGGACTGTCTTTCATCGTGAGCGAAGACGTTCTGGTGCCCCGCATGGATACAGAGATCCTGGTCGATACGATCCTGCACAGACTGCCGGCTTCAGGAGAAGTCCAAGGTCTGGACCTGTGTACGGGCAGCGGCTGCATCGCTGTAACACTGATGGCTCTGGCCCGCTGCCGTCTGATGATGGATGCGGCGGATCTGTCGCCGCGCGCGCTCAGTATTGCCAGAAGGAACGGCGACTTGCTCCTCCCGGGCACAAAGCCGGTCTGGCTGCAGGGAGACTTCTTTGAAGCTGTTCCTGCCGGGAAAGTCTATGATTTTATCGTCTGTAATCCGCCTTATATCCCAAGCGGTGAAATTGCCGGACTGGAGCCCCAGGTACGGGATCACGAACCTCGTATCGCGCTAGATGGAGGCAGCGACGGATTGTATTTCTACCGACGCCTTGCCGAAGAGTGTCCTGACCATCTTACATCCGGATCTCCGCTCTATCTTGAGATCGGCGCAGAGCAGGGAAGATCCGTCAGTACGATTCTGCAGAGTAAAGGTTTCACCGGCATACAGGTCATCAAAGATCTATCCGGCCTTGACCGCGTCGTGACCGCCGTCTGTCCTTAACACAAAGGAGCTGTCTGTATGTTTGAACAAATGCCCAAAGTCAGGGACCGTTATGAGGAGCTGGAACGCAGCTTGAACGACCCTGTCCTGATGCAGGACCATGAGCTGTACCGTAAGCTTTCGCAGGAAAAAAACAGCCTGGATCCTGTTATCGCGGCCTATGAAGAGTATCTTGCCGCTTTGAAGGCAGAGCAGGAGAGCGCAGAGCTTGTAGAAACGGAGAAAGACCCAGAGATCCGCGAGATGGCCAAGGAAGAGCTGCCGCTCGCCCGCCGCCATGTGCAGGAAGCGGAGAATCAGCTTAAGATCCTGCTTCTTCCTAAAGATCCGAATGACAGCCGCAATGTGTTCATCGAGATCCGCAGCGGCGTCGGCGGAGATGAGGCCGGGCTTTTCGCCGCTGTTCTGTTCAGAATGTATACCCGCTATGCAGAGCGCCGCAAATACCGTGTTTCGGTCATGGACGCCAGCGAAAACGATATCGGCGGTATTAAAGAGATCACATTTCAGGTCACGGGAAACGGTGCATATTCGCGTTTCAAGTATGAAAGCGGTGTTCACCGCGTCCGCCGCGTTCCTGTAACGGAATCCGGGGGACGTATCCATACTTCAGCGGCAACAGTCGCTGTACTGCCGGAAATTGACGATGCCAATATAGAGATCCGCCCAGAGGACCTGCGGATCGATGTTTACCGCGCGTCCGGCAACGGCGGACAGTATGTAAACAAAACAGATTCCGCCGTCCGTATCGTGCACATTCCGACAGGAATCGTGGTAACGTGCCAGGATGAGAAGTCCCAGCTGATGAATAAGGAAAAAGCCCTTAAAGAGCTGCGTTCGCGCCTGTACGCCGCGGAGCAGGAGAAGATCCGTTCAGCTGTCACGGCAGACAGGCGCAGCCAGGTGGGAAGCGGAGACCGCAGCGAAAAGATCCGTACCTACAACTATCTGCAGTCCCGCGTGACAGATCACCGGATCGGATATACCGTCTATCAGATGGATGATTTTCTTGACGGGAATATGGACCCTTTGATCGATCTGCTGATTTCTGACGAGCAGACCAAAAAACTGCTGGAAATGTCCGAAAGCACAGAACAGTAAAATTACAGATTCTTTAAAATTTTTCGGAAAGTGAAAAGGAAATCCATATCAGGCGTCGAATAGAAAGGATAAGGTTTATTTTGTCCTTTGCGGCAAATTAGAGTGATATCAATTTATAAACTGGAGGGTAACGGTTATGAATGTCTATGGATCTGACAAGATTCGCAACGTCGTGTTGCTTGGCCACGGAGGGGTCGGCAAGACCACGGTTGCGGAAGCTATGGCTTTTGCAAGTGGGGTCTCTAAACGTTTCGGCAAGGTTACAGATGGCAATACGATCAGCGATTATGATCCTGAGGAGATCAAGCGTGGTTTTTCCATCAGTTCTTCTGTAATTCCTGTAGAGTGGAACGGATATAAGTACAATATCCTTGACACGCCCGGATATTTTGATTTTGTCGGCGAGTCCCGCGAGGCTGTAGCTGTTGCGGACGCTGGCATCATCGTTGTTTCCGGTAAGTCCGGCACCCAGGTCGGCACCGAGCAGGCATGGGATCTGCTGGAGCAGCACCAGACACCGAGATTCATCTTTGTTAACGGCATGGATGATCCCGAGGCCAACATGGAGAACGTTCTGGACTCACTGAAAGAGAAGTTCGGTTCCCACATCGCTCCTTTCCAGGTCCCGATCCGTGAAGGCGGCAAATTTGTGGGCTTTGTAGATATCGTTAAGATGCAGGGCCGCCGTTTTGACAACAACAAGGTCGTTGACTGCGACATCCCCGGCGACATGTCTTCTGAGGTCGAGAGCGTCCGTGAGACGATCCTTGAGGTCGTTGCCGAGGCTGATGAAGAGCTGATGCTTCGCTATTTCGATACCATGGGCGAGGATTTCACCGAAGAAGAGATTCTGAACGCTCTGCAGACAGGTATCGAGCAGGGCACGATCGTTCCCGTCATGTGCGGTGTTGCCGCTAACGGGACCGGTATCAGCGTTCTGCTGGATTCCATCAGCCATTATTTCCCGACCGCTTCCAAGCGCAATCCTGTCAACGAGGGCCTTGATCTGGCCGGCAACAAGGTTGAGATCTCTGCTTCCGATGACGCGCCGACTTCTCTGTTCGTCTTCAAGACAGTCGTTGATCCTTTCTTTGGAAAGGTTACATATTTCAAGGTCAAATCCGGTATTCTTAAGGCCGGTGATACTCTTGCCAACGTAGGCAAGGATGCGGACGAGCGTTTCAACCACATCTATGTAGTACGCGGCAAAGAGCAGATCGAGGTTCCCGAGCTGCACACCAATGATATCGGCGTCGTAACGAAGCTTGCTTCCGCCGCGACCTGCGATACGCTCTGCAGCAAGGATACCGTTATCAAGTATCCGGCGATCACCTTCCCCGAGTCACTGCTTTGCATGGCTGTTGTTCCCAAGGCGAAGGGCGATGAAGACAAGATCTCTTCCAGCCTTAACCGTCTTGTTGAGGAAGATCCTACGCTCCGCACCGTTAACGATGCAGAGACCAAGCAGCAGCAGCTCTTCGGTATCGGCGATCAGCATCTGGACGTTGTTGTCAGCAAGCTCAAGAATAAGTTCAAGCTGGACGTTGAGCTGGTCAAGCCCCGTGTAGCTTACCGTGAGACCATCAGAGGCACCTACCGCGTTCAGGGTAAGCATAAGAAGCAGTCCGGCGGACACGGACAGTACGGTGACGTTCATATCATCTTTTCACCCTCCGGTGAAGATACACCTTATGTATTCGAGGAGCAGATCTTCGGCGGATCCGTCCCGAAGAACTACTTCCCGGCAGTTGAGAAGGGCATTCAGGAATGTGTTCAGAGCGGTGTACTGGCAGGATATCCCATGGTCGGTGTCAAAGCGACGCTGGTCGACGGTTCCTATCATCCGGTAGACTCTTCTGAAATGGCATTCAAGCTGGCTACCTCCATCGCGTTCAAGGAAGGTATTCCGAAGTGCGATCCTATCATTCTGGAGCCTATTTCTTCCGTTAAAGTCACGGTTCCGAATGACTACACAGGCGCCGTTATGGGCGATCTGAACACCCGCCGCGGCCGTGTACTGGGCATGGAGCCTCTTGGCAAGAAGCAGGTCATCATTGCGGACGTTCCAACCGCTGAGATGTTCTCTTATGCGACAGACCTTCGATCCATGACGCAGGCCCGCGGAGAGTTCACAATGTCCTTCGCCCGTTACGAGCAGGTACCGTTCGATGTTCAGAAGAAGATCATCGAAGAGAGAGCTAAGGAGAACGAAGCCTGATCAGGCTGATCCGTTTTCTGCATTCATCCGTTTAATCGAAGGGAGGAACTGACGTGGCTAAATCCATCATTATCACTGTCGGCCGCGAGTATGGCAGCGGCGGCCGTGAGATCGCCGAGAAGCTCGCGAAAGAGCTGAATATTCCGTACTATGATAAAGAACTGATCACACGTGCCTCCGAAGAGAGCGGTATCCAGAAAGGTCTTTTCGAGAAGGCTGACGAGAAAGCCAGCCGCGGTACGATGTTTTCACTGGGATGGGCTCAGACGGCATATCCGGGAAACTATATGTACTACAACAACGATATGCTGACCAATGATTCCCTGTTTTCGATCCAGGCCGAGACGATCCGCCGGATCGCGGCAGAGGGGTCTGCGGTGATCGTCGGACGCTGCGCCGATTATCTGCTGGACGGTAATCCCAATCTGCTGAAAGTCTTCATTCACGCTGATCTTTCGTTCCGTAAACGCCGTATCATGCGGCTTTACAACGTGCCTGAGAATCAGGTCGAGAACGTGATCAAGCGTACAGACAGACAGCGTGCAAAGTATTATGATTTCTACACCGCACAGACCTGGGGCGAAGCCAAGAACTACGACATTTCTCTGAATTCCGCGTATTTCACTCCGGAAGGAGTTGTCAGAATTCTGGTCGACTATGCCAAGTCTGTACTGGAAGATTGATCATGATCTGATGACTTCATGTACGACCGGGATCCGGGGATTTCCCCGGATCCCTTTTTTATGCGGATACTTGTATTTTGGCTGTCTTTTTGCTATAATATAAGAAGTTTTTTATAAGGAGGCATCTATCGTGAAGGAATACGATCCCAGTTCTATAGAGAAGAAATGGCAGGACCATTGGGAAGCCAATGGGGTCTTCCATGCGACAAATGATCAGACCAAACCCAAATACTATGCTCTGATCGAATTCCCGTATCCGTCCGGACAGGGACTGCATGTCGGTCATCCGCGCCCGTATACGGCTATGGATATTGTTTCCCGTAAGCGCCGTCTGCAGGGTTATAATGTACTGTTCCCGATCGGCTGGGACGCTTTCGGTCTGCCTACCGAGAACTACGCGATCCAGAACAAGGTTCATCCGAAGCTTGTCACAGAGCGCAACGTTGCTCATTTCAAGCAGCAGATGCAGTCTATCGGCTTTTCGTTCGACTGGAGCCGTGAGATCAATACGACGGATCCCGATTACTATAAATGGACGCAGTGGATCTTCCTTCAGATGTTCAAGCACGGTCTGGCATACAAGAAGGAAATGGCCGTTAACTGGTGTCCTTCCTGCAAAGTCGGTCTGGCAAACGAAGAGGTCGTCGACGGATGCTGCGAGCGCTGCGGGACGCAGGTCGAGCGCAGGATGCGCAGCCAGTGGATGCTTGCGATCACCAAGTATGCGGACCGTCTGATCGATGATCTGGAGGACGTTGATTATATCGAGCGCGTTAAGGTGCAGCAGCGCAACTGGATCGGCCGCAGCGAAGGAGCAGAGGTCGATTTCACCGTCAACGGCAAGACCATGACGATCTATACCACCCGACCGGATACGCTCTTCGGCGTTACCTATATGGTCATGAGCCCAGAGCATCCGTATCTTGCGGAGTGGAAGGATCAGATTCTCAATTACGATGAAGTCCTGGCTTATCAGAAGAATGCTGCCGCCAAGTCCGATTTTGAGCGGACCGAGCTGGCCAAGGATAAGACCGGTGTCGTTCTGAAAGGCATTACCGCAATCAATCCTGTTACGGAAGAAGAGATCCCGGTCTATGTGTCCGATTATGTCCTGATGAGCTACGGTACCGGCGCGATCATGGCTGTTCCCGCGCATGATACCCGTGACTGGGAGTTCGCGAAGAAATTCGGACTGCCGATGCACGAGGTCGTTGCCGGCGGCAATATCAATGAGGCTGCTTTTACCGATATCGAGACAGGTACGCTTGTCAACTCCGGCTTCCTGAACGGACTATCCGTAGAGGAAGCCAAAAAGAAGATCACAGAATGGCTTACCGAGAAGGGTATCGGCCATAAGAAGATCAATTTTAAGCTCCGTGACTGGATCTTCTCCCGTCAGCGTTACTGGGGCGAGCCGATTCCGCTGGTGCAGTGTGAAAAGTGCGGCTGGGTCGCTCTGCCTGAAAGTGAGCTGCCGCTCCTGCTTCCTGAAGTAGAGAGCTATGAGCCGGGTCCGAACGGTGAGTCTCCGCTTGCCGCGATGACGGACTGGGTCAATACGACTTGCCCGTGCTGTGGCGGTCCCGCGAAGCGTGAGACCGATACAATGCCGCAGTGGGCCGGGTCTTCCTGGTATTTCCTGCGCTATATGGATCCGTCCAATCATGATGCGCTGGCAAGCGCTGAAGCGCTGAAGTACTGGTCTCCTGTTGACTGGTATAACGGCGGTATGGAGCACACTACACTGCATCTGCTGTATTCCCGCTTCTGGCATAAATTCCTCTATGATATCGGCGTTGTTCCAACAAAAGAGCCTTATCAGAAACGTACTTCCCACGGAATGATCCTTGGCAGCAATAACGAGAAGATGAGCAAATCCCGCGGCAATGTCGTCAATCCTGATGAAGTCGTAGCGACTTACGGCGCTGATACGCTCCGGCTGTATGAGATGTTCATCGGCGACTTTGAGAAGGCCGTACCGTGGTCCGAGAACGGTGTAAAGGGCTGCCGCCGCTTCCTTGAGAGAGTCTGGAAGCTGCAGGATTTCCTGACGGATGAAGAGGGGATTTCCAAGGATCTTGAGACGCTGATTCATCAGACGATCCGCAAGGTCAGCCAGGATGATGAGACACTTAAGTTCAATACCGCGATCGCTGCGATGATGTCCCTTGTCAATGCTTTCTATAACAAGAAACAGGTCACGCGCGGTGAGCTGCGCGTCCTGCTGCTGCTCCTGAATCCGGACGCTCCGCATATTACGGAAGAAATGTGGGAAGAGTGCGGTTTCGGAGGACATGTCTATGAGCAGAAGTGGCCTGAATGGGATGAGGCTAAGACCGTTGAGGACATGATCACTCTTGCGGTCCAGGTCAACGGCAAGTCCAGAGGAACGATCCAGATCCCCAAGGAAGCCGGCAAGGACGAGGCTATGGCCGCTTTCCACGCCGATCCGCGCCTTGAGGCTCTGATCGCCGGCAAACAGATCGTTAAAGAGATCTTCGTTCCCGGGCGCATCATGAATCTTGTCGTTAGATAATCGTTCCACCCGCCGTAATCCATAATCTCGAGGTATCTATATGAGCAGAAGTAAACCGTCCGCAGCTCAGGTACTGTTATCGCTGATCGGAATGCTGCTGATCGCCGCTGTGATCATCTGCGGCGCAGTTTACGCGATCCATTATCTGAAAGACGCGGATCTGGAAGAATCCGTGACCAAGCCGGAATATCTGATGAATTCGGAAGAGATTGCAGAGAAAGAGGCTCGCGAAGCCGAGGAGTCCTCCAAAGAAGAGAGCATCCCGGAAGCACCCTCTCCTGTTGTCTATGATTTCAACCCGCATGCGGTCGAGTCGACCGAGCCGTCAATCTATATCGCTTCGACCAAGATCTACGTCGACAGCGTAGAAGTGGAATCCTATCAGATGGATCCCGTCATCAGCATGACGGACTGGGAGAGCTACAATCAGACCGACGGTATCGTAACTTTCCGCGGCAATAATTTCCGCAACGGGCCTGTCGTAGGTACCGTGGATATGCCGGCCCATCAGTTCGACGATGAGAAATGCTGGTCTTCTCCGACGACTTACATGGAGACGCCGGACGGCAGTTACTGGAGCGGCAACGGCTGGACCGGTCAGCCTCTGATGCGCAGATGGACAGATCAGGAAAAAGCCGGCATGACCAGTATGTACAGTTCTGCGAAGAACAAATCCGGACTTGTGGAAGTCATTTATGCTTCTCTGGACGGATACGTCTACTTCCTGGATCTCGACACCGGAGAAGCGACCCGCGATCCGCTCTTTATCGGCTATACCTTTAAGGGGGCGGGATCACTGGATCCGCGCGGATATCCGATTCTTTACGTCGGATCCGGCTACGAGAGCGGGAATGACGGCAAATCCTATATCTTTATCATAAGTCTGCTGGACAGCAGCATTCTGTATCAGTTCGACGGCTGGGATTATGATTATGAGCCTCGGGATGTTCCGTACTTCGACGGTTCTCCGCTGGTCTGTGCTGAAACGGATCAGCTGATCTATCCCGGAGAGAACGGAGTGATCTATTTCTTCCAGCTCCATACGGAATATGATCCTGTGGCCGGTACGCTTTCCGTCAGCCCGGATACACCTGTACGCTGGTCATACCGGACTGTCCGCGATATGTGGCTCGGTATGGAGGATTCATGCGTAATCTACCATCATTATCTGTTTGTTACGGATAACGGGGGGACACTTTTCTGTCTGGATCTATCCAATCTGCAGCTCGTGTGGGCACAGGATACCCTGGATGATACGAACTGCACGCTTGTTCTGGAGATCGAAGAGGACGGCAAACCCTATCTGTATACATCGACGTCTTTCCACTCCGGGTGGCGTGCGGCAGAATGGGAGACCGCTGTCGTACCGATCTGGAAGTTCGATGCCGAGACAGGTGAGATCATCTGGCAGGTCGATTATGACTGTTACACGGTATCCCAGCTCTCGGGAGGCGTCCTGGGAACGCTTGCGATCGGAAAAGACAGCCTTTCCGACTATATCTACGTTCCTGTTTCCCGTTATCCTGAGAGAGAACTGGGTGTTCTCTCCGCGCTCCGCAAAGACACCGGCGAGATCGCATGGGAATATGAAACGGATTATATCTGGACATCTCCTGTGTGTGTATATGACGAAAGCGGCAGAGGATATGTTCTCTGCGGCAATTCCGTCGGTACACTCGCACTGCTTGACGGACTGACCGGAGAAGTGCTCGATACCTTCGACCTGGGGGCCAATATCGAAGCTTCTCCTGCTGTATATGAAAATCGCCTCGTGGTGGGTACACGAGGCATGCTGATCTGGGGCGTCACATTCAAATAATGTATCCGGTAGGCCGGACTTATGACTGCATGCTGCCTTTCTTCCCTTTATTGCGGAAGAAGGGCAGTATTTTTCTGATGGAAAGATGGGTCGCGAGTGCTGCCGCGATCAGCGCCGCTGCCGCTAAAGTGTCCATTCCGCTTGCAAGGGCGTTCTCATACTGCTGGCCGATCAGGTAGAACATGAATTTATACATGCCATATCCGGGAACGAGGTTGATCGTCACCGCGGTAAAGAAGATCGTGGTCGGAGCTTTTCTGACGCGGGCAAAAAAACTAGCCAGAGGACAGATCAGGAATGACGAAAGGAATACCGACGCAAGTCTGGACACTCCGAAAACCGGAGCCGCCAGATACAGAATCCAGACGGCAGCTCCGAGTATGCCGCAGTAAAGCAGATGCTTAGGTGTTGCTTTCATAATGATGCAGAATGTCAGTGCCGACAGGAATGCCGCGATCGTCTGTACGGCATAATACGGCTGCAGGAAGCCCTTGGAAGGATCCAGAAGCCACGGAACGAAGTTCTCCGTAACAGCCTGATAGGAGAGCGATTCGGGGAGTCCCTGCATCAGGAGACCGGCTCCGCCCGCGATCAGAAGTGCTGACAGGAAGGCTTCGATCAGCCTCGCAAGACCTGACAAATAATCGCCGTAGAGCGTATCCTGGATACCGTTCATAATGCTGAGGCCTGGTACGAGCGGCATGATGCAGCCGGCGATGACAAGGTCCGGATGCTCCGCGATCGGGATCCCGTAAGTGAACAGAAGCGCAAACAGACCGATCAGGAACGAGGCCAGCATCGTCTTAAGAAAACTGTTGAACGGGATCCTGTCCGTAAGATAGGCAAAACAGCCGTAAAGGAGACCTGCGAGCAGTGTCGCGGCGAAGTCCCTCATAGTCCCGCCGAAAAGCAGGCAGAAACATCCGCAGGTCAGGGAGCATACCAGGATCACGATCTTCCAGTTATAGCGCATCGGATCCGCGTCAAGTGCCTGCAGCCTTTCGTAAGCTTTATCGATCGTGATTTTACCGGATACATATTCGCGTGAGATCTCGTTTGCGACTTCGATCTTGCCGAGATGGCTGATCCGCGTATCTACACGCCGTACACTCGTCATCGGAGCAGAAGAAGGGTCTTCGAGCGAGATCGTAAGCCCAGTCAGAGTCGCGACCGCTTCCGCGTCTGTTACACCGGCCGTCCGCAGGACTCTGCGCACCGTATCTTCAACACGATAAGTCTCCGCGCCGTTTTTCAACATAATATCACCGATCAGCGCCGCGGTCTGGAATACTTTGAGTCTGTCGTCTGTCTTCTGCATATCATTCATCATGCCGTACCTCACCCGATTGATCAGATAGTAGTATAGCTTTCCCGGCCTCCAAAGTCAAGCTGATCGCCAAATCTTGCGTCAGACGCTTGCAATCCCCCAGTCCTTTTGTTATAATGAGGAACGTCATAAATAAATAAGAGGAGGGCTTTGCCGCATGTATGATTTCAAGGAGATTCAGGCTAAAGATCCTGTACTCGCCCAGGCGATGGAGCAGGAGATCGGACGTCAGCGCAGCACCGTTGAACTGATCGCTTCGGAGAATTTCGTATCCAAGGCTGTTATGGCCGCGATGGGATCTCCGCTTACCAACAAGTACGCGGAAGGATATCCTGCAAAGAGGTATTACGGCGGATGCACATATGTTGACGTTGTCGAGAATCTCGCGATCGAACGCGCCAAGGAGCTATTCGGAGCGGAGCATGTAAACGTACAGCCGCATTCCGGTTCCCAGGCGAATTTCGCTGTATATTTCGCACTGCTTAATGCCGGCGACACCGTTCTTGGAATGAGTCTCGCAAGCGGTGGACATCTGACGCACGGAAGTCCGGTCAACGTATCCGGCAAGCTCTATAATTTCATCAGCTACGGCGTAAGAGAGGATACCGGACTGATCGATTATGACGAAGTCGAGAGACTCGCTGTCGAGAACCAGCCCAAGCTGATCGTAGCCGGTGCGAGCGCATATCCGCGTATCATCGATTTTGCGAGATTCCGTGAGATCGCTGATAAGGTCGGAGCTCTGTTCATGGTCGATATGGCTCATATCGCCGGACTGGTAGCCGCAGGCCTTCATCCGAGCCCGGTTCCGTATGCTGACGTCGTGACGACGACCACTCACAAGACCCTGCGCGGACCGCGCGGCGGTATGATCCTCTGCAAAGAAGCGCTGGCCAAGCAGATCGACAAGGCTATCTTCCCCGGCATCCAGGGCGGACCTCTGTGCCACGTTATCGCCGGTAAGGCCGTCTGCTTCCTGGAGGATCTGCAGCCTGATTTCAAAGAGTACCAGGAGCAGATCGTTAAGAACGCCAAGGCTCTTGCCGAAGCTCTTGTCGCTAAGGGATTCGATCTGGTTTCGGGCGGCACCGACAACCACATGATGCTCGTGGACCTGCGCAGCAAGAAAGTCACCGGCCGCAAGGCTGAGAGACTCCTTGAGGGCGTAGGCATCACCTGCAACAAGAACGCGATCCCGTTCGATCCGGAGAAACCGACCGTAACAAGTGGTGTCCGTCTGGGCACGCCTGCCGTCACGAGCCGCGGTATGAAGGAAGACGATATGCGTGAGATCGCCGACGTTATCGCGCTGACGATCCAGAATCCGGAAGGAACGCATGATGAGTGCTGCGCAAGGATCCAGAATCTGCTGGCACGCTATCCGCTGTACGAATAATCTGAACTGACCATATTAAGCCGTAAAGAGGTGTTCATTTCCTGATGCTGCTTGCTGAACTGATTCTGACAGCCATCGGACTTGCGATGGATGCTTTCGCCGTATCGATCTGCAAGGGATTAGCGCTGCAGAAGCTGAAGTTCCGCCACATGCTTCTGGCAGGACTGTATTTCGGCGTATTCCAGGCACTGATGCCTCTGATCGGATACTATCTGGGATCGATCTTCTCCGGTTTTATCGAGAAGATCGATCACTGGGTAGCCTTTGTCCTGCTCCTGTGGATCGGCATCCGGATGATCCGGGAAGGCCTCTCCGCCAAGGATGAAGAAGCTGACGCGGATTTCAGTGTAAAGACCATGCTGATACTGGCTGTCGCGACAAGTATCGACGCGCTCGCTGTCGGTATATCTTTTGCTGTCCTGTCGGTCCGTATTATTCCGGCTGTCAGTCTGATCGGTATTATCACTTTTGTGATCTGTTTCGCCGGAGTATGGATCGGACATGTTTTCGGTTCTAAACTCAATAAAGGAGCAGAGGTGCTCGGAGGTTCCGTCCTAATCCTGATCGGTGTAAAGATCCTGCTGGAGCATCTTGGCATTTTTTCATTCTGAGTTCAACTGATACTTTTATATGTCTAAAACCAATAAAGATTTAACACACGGTAATCCGTTGAAAGTCCTGACGGCATTCTATATCCCGATGCTGATCGGCAATATCGTCCAGCAGTTCTACAGCATGGCTGACTCGATCATCATCGGACAGTTTGTCGGGAAGGGGCCTTTCGCGGCAATCGGCGCTACCATGCCGGTGCTGAATATCATGATTGTCGTGATCATCGGCTTTACCATGGGTTTGTCTATCTGCACGGCCCGGTACGTAGGAGCGAAGAATACGCAGAAAGTCCGTGACATCGTCGGAACCGCGTTTTTCATCGCAGCAGTCCTTGCTGCCGCCCTCATGGTACTGGGTATTTCTTTTGCGAAACCCGTACTGCAGATGATCCATACACCAGAAGATATCCTGGAAGACGCCAAGACCTATCTAGTCTATAATTTCGCCACCTGCATCGGTCCGATCGCCTACAATATGTTCTCGAATATCCTGCGGTCTACCGGAGACAGCAGGAATCCACTGGCAGCTCTGATCATTTCTTCTGTACTGAACATCCTGCTGGATCTGGTCTTTGTACTTGCTTTCCACTGGGGTGTTGCCGGCGTAGCCATTGCGACCGGCATCTCGCAGATCGTTTCGGCAGTCTATTGTGTCTGGGTCCTGCATCACAGGAATACCGAATACTGGTGCCGCAAAGAGAATCTGGGATTCCATCGCGATATTATCCTGGACGTACTGAAATTCGGCATGCCGGTTGCCGCAAGCCGTCTGTTTACGTCTCTTGGCGCTGTCTATATCCAGAGTCTGATCAACAGCTATGGTTCGACTGTTGTTGCCGGCTACACAGCGGCAAGCAAACTGGACCAACTGGCCTTGTACAGTCTGATCTCGATCGGCAGCGCGATATCGACATACTCCGGGCAGAATATCGGAGCCCGCAAGCCGCAGAGAGTGAAGCAGGGGATACGTGCATCCTGGATCCTGTGTGCTGCCTCTAGTATACTGTTCGGCGGTCTGCTGTTCTTTAGCGGAGGATCGATGGTCAGACTGTTCATTTCAGGTGAACAGAAGGAAACGATCGAGGTCGCCGTATCTTTCCTGAAAGCTGTCACTCCGTTCTATCTCATCGGCGGAGGGATGTACATTTATATGGAAGCCATGCGCGGACTGGGAGAAGTGGTCATCCCGATGGCCGGCAGTTTTACCGAACTGATCGCAAAAGTCGCGGCCGCGTTCATTCTGTCCCGCCAGTTCAGCTACCAGACATTGTGGTTTGCCTGGCCGATCGGATGGATCCTGTCCTTCGCCGTTCTTGCCGTGTACTATTATGCTTTCCTGTGGAAGAAGAGCAGTCTGCTTCTGACTGATGATTCTGAAAAGGACAGTTCTTTCGAATAACACACAAATTCAGACAGACAGCAAAAAAGGGCGTGACTCCTCGAGCCGCGCCCTTTCTGCTTATCTGATTATAGAATTCTGTTTATTCCTGGCCGAAACTGACTCCGATATCATTGCCGCATTTGATCATCTGGTGATCCTTGGGTACGAACTTGGACTGGCTCGCGGCGACCTTAAGCGGATTGCTGGAGATCTTGCCGTTAACCATCGCTACAGTCTGTCCGTACTGTCCTTTTTCGATCAGACGGGCGGCATAGCTGCCGAACTGTGTGCTCAGGACACGGTCATACGGGGACGGATTGCCGCCGCGCAGATAATGTCCGGGGATAACAACGCGGGTCTCAAGACCGGTTTTCTGCTCGATCTCACTGGCCAGATAGTAGGAGATCGTGGGGAAATTCTTCTCCTTCAGGAACTGGATACGTTCTTTGTTCTTCATCTTGGCCATTGTCTTATCGTAAGCGCCTTCCGCGACGACGATGATCGTGAAGCGGTGGCGGTTCTCGATACGTTTCTCAATAGAAGCGATGACGCTGTCAAGGCTGTAGGGCATCTCCGGAAGGAGAATGATATCCGCGCCGCCGGCAATACCTGCATAGAGCGTAAGCCAGCCTGCTTTATTTCCCATCAGCTCGATGACCATGACACGGCCGTGGCTGTTTGCTGTCGTATGAATACGGTCCACGACGTCGGTCGCGATATCAACTGCGGTATGGAAGCCGAACGTCACGTCCGTTCCGTAAATATCATTGTCGATCGTCTTGGGAAGAGCGATAACGTTCAGGCCTTCTTCAGAAAGAAGGTTCGCTGTCTTATGGGTGCCGTTGCCGCCGAGCGTTACCAGGCAGTCCAGGCCCATTCTCATATAATTGGACTTCATCAGGGCGACCTTGTCGACATTATCTTCCTCAATTACCTGCATATTGCGGTAGGGTCTGCGGGACGTTCCGAGGATCGTTCCGCCAAGTGTAAGGATCCCGCTGAATTCAGACTGGCCCATCGTACGGTAATCGCCTTCGATCAGACCACGGTATCCGTCCGCTATTCCGATAAATTCTACGTCAAAACGTTCATAAGATGCCTTTGCGACGCCGCGGATCGCGGCATTCAGTCCCGGGCAGTCTCCGCCGGCTGTTAAGATACCGATTTTTCTTCTCAATTTGTAAGCCTCGCTTTCTTCAGGATTAACTTCGCTGTTTTTATTATAATGTTTTGTTTTTTGTTTGTCTATAAGGAAGAAGAGCATTTCTCAAATTAATTCGATTGAATTCCGTGCTGTGCCGTGATATACTAGGATAAGCATAATCCAAAAGGAGGTCACACAGATGCTGAATACAGAAATGCAGAAGTTCTTTGAAGATATTCTCGCCGCCCGCAAGGACACTTACAGGTTCACGCCTGAGGATCTTGTCGGTGCGGATGCTTTTACGAATAAGCAGGATGTGATCCGTCTTAAGGTCCTTGAGATCCTTAAGATGCGGGCGATCGAGGAAGTTTCCGGAATGAAGCGGTTTGATGAAGCCGGTCATGTTCTTCCTCTGCCGGCGCCTGAAGTCACAGTCGATTATTCCGAGCAGAAGGACGGCTACGTCCGTGAGCACTGGACCATGGAGACTCTTCCCGGGATCCATATGCCTTTATTCGTCCTCATCCCCGACGCAGTGAAGAACGCGCCGGCAGGCAGCGCAGAGAAGCATACCTACATGCTGGCTGCTCACGGCCACGGACCCGGTAAGGATTCCGTAACCGCGAATATGAAGCTCCCGATCTGGGGCGCGCCGAGACGCGGAGGAGCCTATGCGGAGATCATGGCACAGAACGGGTATATCACGTTTGCTCCGGATATGTGGGGCTTCGGTGAGAGGCGCATGAATGACATGAAGCCGTATGGTACCTCAGACTGTACAGCTCTGTCCGATGCCGCGGAGGCATGCGGATTCACGCTGCTTGGCCTTTTCATCTGGGATCATATGCGGGTCGTCGATTATATGCTGGCACAGGATGACTGCGCCAAAGTTGCCATGATCGGTTTCTCCGGCGGCGGAGAGCAGACGATCTTCACGGCAGCTATGGACGAACGCATCGCTGCAGGCTACGCCGGCGGATATCTGCACCAGTATAAAGGCGGTATGCTGTACAACCACATGTGTTCCTGCAATTTCGTTCCCGAACTGTTCAGGACGATGGAGCTCTGGGATGCTGCCGGTCTGATCGTACCGCGTCCGATGCTGTATGAGAACGGAACAACGGATTCGCTCGACGGAATCGGCGGAATCGTAAATGTTGAGGAGGCGGCAAATCATCTGAAGGCGATGTATGATGCCTGCGGCGTCAGCGGCAATCTGGATACCAACTTCTTTGAAGGCGGACATATGTATAAAGGTGACAAGACACTTGCGTTCTTTGAGAAACATTTAGCTTAATGAAACTTGCGATACCTACTTTATTCGGGCTGGAAGGCCTGACAGCGGATGAGTGCCGTTTCTACGGATTTGAGGACGTATCCGCCGATAACGGGCGCGTCACATTTACCGGAGATTTTGCAGAAGTGGCGGAGGCCAATCTGCGCATCCGTACCGGAGAACGCGTTCTGATCGAGCTGGCCGAGTTCCCGGCGTATTCTTTTGAAGATCTTTTCCAGGGCGTTGCCGCAATCTGTTGGGAGCTTTGGATCGGCCGCAAAGACGCTTTTCCAGTCAAAGGCTGGTCACTGGATTCGAAGCTGTACAGCGTGCCGGACTGTCAGAGCATTATCAAGAAGGCCATTGTTGACCGTCTTGGCAGCCGTTATCACATTCAATGGTTCGAAGAGACCGGACCTAAGGTCCAGATCCAGTTTTCCATCATGAAAGATATCGTCACGATCTATCTGGATACATCCGGTCCGGGGCTTCACAAGCGCGGTTACCGTGCGGACGCGAACGCGGCTCCGCTCAGGGAGACACTGGCGGCCGGTATGTGCGATCTTGCGCGTGTACGGAAGAGCGGGCTGGTGGTGGATCCGATGTGCGGCTCGGGGACGATTCTGATCGAAGCCGCCATGCAGGCCTCCGGACGCGCACCCGGACTGATGCGCCGTTTCTCCTGCGAAAAATGGAGCTGTTTCCCGGAGGATGTTTTCCCGGAAGCTCGCCGCCGGCTGCAGGCAATGATCCGCAAGCCGGAAGGATTTGAAGCGGTCGGTTACGATATCGATCCCAAGGCGGTGGAGCTTACCCGTTCCAATGCGAAAAAGGCGCATGTAGAGGATCTTGTCCGCGTGCATAAAGTTGACGTACGGGAACTGAATCTGCCGAAGGGGCCGCTGATCCTGATCTCGAATCCGCCTTACGGAGAGCGTATGCTCGATATTGAGCAGGCCAGAGAACTATACAGCGTATTGGGGGAGAAATGCGTCCCCGATCCGGAACGTTCCTACTGCATCATTTCATCCGATGATGAATTTGAGGATCATTTCGGGCGGAAAGCGCCGAGAAGACGCAAGCTCTACAATGGCATGCTGAAATGCCAGTATTATATGTATATTCACGAAAAAGCCATAACAGGAGGTAAGACGAATGGCAAAAGAACTCACGCCTGAAGAATTCATGGCGAACAGGAGCCGCAAGGATTTCCTTGCGGAGGGCAATCCCAAGAGCAATATCAAGAAGGTCATCGCTGTCATGAGTGGAAAGGGCGGTGTCGGTAAATCCATGGTCGCGTCCGAGCTTGCTGTCGCGCTGAACGCCGCCGGTAAAAAGGTCGGTATCCTGGACGCGGATATTACGGGTCCCTCGATCCCCAAGGCTTTCCGCCTGCGCGAAATCAGCGCGAATGAAGACGGTATGCTTCCCGCGGAGACACTTCTCGGCGTCAAGGTCATGAGTCTGAACCTGCTGATGGAGGATGAGACGACTCCTGTCATCTGGCGCGGACCGGTCATTTCCGGGACTGTCAAGCAGTTCTGGACAGACGTTGTCTGGGGTGATCTGGACGTACTGATCATCGATATGCCTCCCGGAACCGGAGATGTTCCGCTGACTGTTTTCCAGAGTATTCCTGTTGACGGAGCCGTTATCGTAACCTCTCCGCAGGAGCTCGTCGCTATGATCGTCGAGAAAGCCGTCCGTATGGCGCAGGAGATGAATATCCCCGTCCTCGGACTGATCGAGAATATGAGTTACGTACGCTGCACGCACTGCGGTAAACCGATCTACGTCTTCGGCGAGAGCCATGTCGAAGATATTGCTGACCGCTACGGGATCGAAGTCCTTGAGAAAATCCCTCTGGATCCTGTGCTTGCGCAGGCTTCCGACGAGGGAAAGATCGAGACGACAGGTGTTCCGTATTTTGAACAGGCTGCCGAGAGGATCCTCCAGCAGCTGGCTGAGCAGCGTTGATGACTTTTTTCCCTGAGTCCTGCCGCGGGGCTATCTTTGATATGGACGGGACACTTCTTGATTCCATGCATATCTGGGAACAGGTGGATATCGATTTTCTCGCGGCGCACGGTGAGATTTTTACCAAAGACTACGGAGACGATCTCAAAACGCTCGATCTCCGTCAGTCCGCCGTCTATACGATCAGACGGTTCGGTTTTGATCTCACGCCGGCGCAGGTGATCGCAGAATGGGATGCTCTTGCGCTTGCCCGCTATGAAAACGATCTGCCTGCCAAGCCGTACGCGGCAGCCTATCTGCAGACGCTGAGGGAGCAGGGCATCCGCCTCGCTCTGGCAACTGTCGCTCCGGAACGGTATTATATGCCGGCGCTCGAACGCACCGGGCTCCTGCCGTATCTGGACGTGATCATCGGGCCGGAAGATTTCCCCGCAGGAAAAAACTCACCGGAGCTTTTCGTCCATACGGCGTCCTGCATGGATCTGAAGCCGGAGGAGTGCCTTGTCTATGAAGACACGCTCGGCGCGGCTGAGACGGCGGCAAAGGGCGGTTTCCCGGTCTGCGCGGTATACGATCCGGCTTCCGGGGCAGATTATGCGCGGATGCGGGATATTTTCCCGTATTATCTGACGGATTTCCATACGGGAGTGCAATACTGATTCTGAGCATCATAAAAGGCGGCAGGTCTTCGGACCTGCCGCCTGATCGTATGTTAATGAAAAAGCCCCGCATCCGGGGCTGTAAAAGCTACTGATCGGATTCGAACCGATGACCTACGCATTACGAGTGCGTCGCTCTACCGACTGAGCCACAGTAGCGTCTTGTGAACGAAATATATATTACCCGATTCCGCCGTAAAAGTCAAGCATTTTTTATCCTATTCTTGATTTTTATAGGAGCCGATGGTATAATAAAGTCAAATTAACCAGGAAAGGAAAGGTAAACAGATTATGCAGTCTTTTATGAACGATGATTTTCTGCTGAAGACCGACACCGCTAAGCATCTGTTCCATACATATGCCGAGAGCCTGCCGATTTTCGACTATCACTGCCACATCAGCCCGGAAGAGATCTGGGAAGACAAGTCCTTTGAGAATATTACGCAGGTATGGCTGTATGGAGATCACTACAAATGGCGCATCATGCGTGCTGTAGGCATCGATGAAAAGTACATCACCGGCGACGGCAGCGACTATGATAAATTCCTTGCCTATGCCAAGGCTCTGTCCCTGGCGATCGGCAACCCTCTGTATCACTGGTCTCATCTGGAGCTTAAGCACTATTTCGGCATCACCGAGACTCTGTCCGAGAAGACAGCTCCGATGATCTGGGAGAAGGCCAATGCCGTTATCAAGACCCTCTCTGCCCGCAAGCTGATCGAGATGAGCAATGTTGCTCTGATCGCTACGACAGATGATCCGGTCGATGATCTGCATTTCCATCAGATGATCCGTGAGCAGGGCGCTATGAAGACCAAGGTCGTTCCTGCTTTCCGTCCTGACAAGGCCCTGGAGCCGACACGTGCGGATTTCCCGGCTTACATCGAGCAGCTCTCCAAAGTCTCCGGCATCAGCATTCAGACGATCGATGATGTTAAGGCTGCACTGCATGCCCGTATCGCTTATTTCCATGAGAAAGGCAGCCGCCTTTCCGACCACGGTCTGGATTACATCCCGTTCGCCAAGGCTACGGACGCTGAGGTCAACGCGGTTCTGGCAAAAGCCCTTCTGGGACAGCCTCTGACCGATCTGGAAAGAGACCAGTACCGTACCGCACTGCTGATCTTCCTGGCTGGCGAGTATTATGATTTCGGATGGGTACAGCAGTGGCATGTCGCCGCGATCCGCAACAACAATGTGGCTCTGTTCAAGAAGCTCGGTGCTGATGTAGGCAACGACGCGATCATGGACGTACATCTGGCAAAGAACCAGGCGGCTCTGATGAATGCCTGCAGCGAGAGAGGCAAGCTTCCCAAGACCATCCTGTACAGCCTGAATCCGAACGACAATTACACGCTGTTCACGATCGGCGGATGCTTCCAGGGCGAAGGAATCCCCGGCAAGATCCAGCTCGGTTCAGCTTGGTGGTTCAATGATCACATTGACGGCATGGAGCAGCAGATGCGCGCTTACGCGAACGTCGGCGTTCTGGGCGAGTTCATCGGCATGCTGACCGACTCCCGCAGCTTCCTGTCCTATTTCCGTCATGAGTATTTCCGCCGCATCTTCTGCAATTTGATCGGTCAGTGGGTAGAAGACGGCCTGTATCCGAATGACGAAGAAATGCTCAAGAAGATCGTCGAGGGCGTTTGCTATTACAACGCAGTCAACTATTTCGGAATGGAACTGTAATGTTTTCCTATACGGTTTTACCGCAGGAAGGAGGGCGCCGCACGGTGCGTTTTCTCGAGAAAATGCTTCCGGAGGCGCCCTCCGGCCTTTTATATCGTTTCCTGCGGACGAAAAAGATCCGTGTAAACGGAAATCATCCGCGTCCGGATCAGATCCTTGAGGCCGGTGACCGTATCGACGTTTACATTTCCGATGAACAGGCTGCAGAGCTTGGCTACCGGACGCTGGATCCCTCAATAGAGTCAGTGCGGAAGGACACACCGGAACAGCTTCTCCGTAAGCCGGCTGATTTCCCGCATATTCCGATCGTTTATGAGGACGGGAATTTTGTGCTGTGGAATAAGCCGGCAGGGGTGCTGTGCCAGAGTGACAGGAGCGGTGCGTATTCGCTCTCGGAATATGCTGCCGATACGCTCTCTGCGGCAACTTACAAGGCCGGCGTCATCAACCGTCTGGACCGCGGGACAACGGGCCTGGTGCTTGCCGCGCGCAGTCTTTCCTGTGCTCAGGCTTTGTCTGAAATGTTCCGCAGTCACGGATGCCGCAAGCTGTATCTTGCATTGAGCGAAGGGGAGTGCTCATGGACCGGTGAAATGTGGCTTGTTCATACATTCCGTAAAGATTCCCGTACAAATACAGCTCATGTCGAACGACTCTATACCGGACCGGAGCAGCCGGACCTGAGCAAGCGGAATCTGAAGATGCAGAAAGCCGGGATCGGCGGCAGGCCGGTCGTCTGCCGTGCCCGCGTTCTGTGTATAGGCGCCGGACATACGCTGTTTGCTCTAGAGCTGATCGGCGGGCAGAGCCACCAGCTCCGTGCGCAGATAGCGGCGGAGGGGTATCCTGTAGCAGGAGACCGCAAGTACGGACAGAACAGAAAAACCGATCGTGTTTTTGTTGTCTCCCATCCGCTGCTGCATGCCTATAAACTGCTTTTTAACGGGCTGGATGAGCCTTTTGCCGGATACAATGAACATGTATACACCGCGCAGCCGCCTGACGATATGATGAAAGCGCTTCGCGCTGTAAGCTCCTCTCCGGATGCCGTTCTGCAAGATGCAGGATTTGGAGAGGAGAGCAGGTACCAAACGCAGTAAAACGGTCCGCTCCGCATATGATCGCAGCAAAAAAGAAGGTCAGATGACCTTCTTTCTTATTTGCGTTTATTATATAATTCAGATCTCTCAGTCCTTCAGATACTGGCGGACGGAATCCGGCAGATCCTTAGGCTCGCAGCATACGCTGATGATGAAATCCACGCCTGTTTTCTCGGAGACAGCGGATACTTTCTCGATCAGATAGCCTGCTTTGGAGATATCGGTTTTTGCATTCTTTAACAATCCATCGATATATACGGTAACGATATCGTAATCCTGCGAGAGAACACCGCATACAAATCCGAAGAACTCTTCCGGTGTGACGAGCGGGTAGTCATCCGTCTTGATCAGCCGGATGTCGTGAGAAAGCTGGAGAATATGGCTGCTATCGGCGTCTACATATACAAGATGTCCTTTTGTTGTCTTGATTTCCTGGTTTGCAAGATCGATCAGGTTCCTGGTCTTACCGGCTCCCTGTAATCCTGCGATAAGCTGTATCATAGCAAATCCCTCCTGTTCAAAGATTATAATAGTGCTATTATTATTGTTATTCGACATAAAGCCTCTGTTTCCTTTTTTGAGTTTTATGTTTTTCATTTTTGTTTTATCTTGAATTATCACGCTGTATGACGTATAATAAAGTGTAACGGGTATTATTCATCCTATATTAATACTGGGAGCATAACATCATGAATCGTTATCTGTTCAACAGGCCCCGCACCTTCCGGGGCGGAATCCATCCTCCGGATTTTAAGGAACAGACGGAGGGGAATTCTATCCAAATGTACATGGATCCGCAGATGGATCTTGTATTTCCTATGTCTCAGCATATCGGCGCTCCCTGTAAGCCCACTGTCAAGAAGGGCGATCAGGTGCTGCGCGGACAGGTGATCGGAGAACCGCAGGGTTATATGTCCGTACCGGTCCATTCGAGTGTGTCCGGTATCGTTAAGGACGTAAAGCCGATGCTGACCTCGACGGGAAATAAAGTCATGTCTGTCATTATCCAGAATGATCACCAGTACAATGAAGTAGAGGGCATGCATAAGGCGTACGATTACAAGCATATGACCAACGAGGAGATCCTCAAGGTCATACAGAATTCCGGAATCGTCGGTATGGGCGGAGCAGGTTTCCCGGCTCACGTCAAGCTGAATCCCGGTCCGGAGAAGAAGATTGACGCCGTTATCGTGAACGGAGCGGAGTGCGAGCCTTTCCTGGCGTCTGATTTCCGTCTGCTGATCGAGGAGCCTAAGAAAGTCGTCGACGGTCTTAAAATCGTCCTGCAGCTTTTCCCCGAAGCCCGCGGTTATATCGCGATCGAGGACAATAAGCCGACAGCACTTTCCCTGATGCGTCTTCTGACGACAGGAGAGGACCGTATCGAGGTCGTCGCGCTGCGGACCAAGTATCCGCAGGGCGGTGAGAAGCAGCTGATCAACGCGATACTGGGCAGGGAAGTCCCGTCCGGCGGTCTCCCGGCAGATGTCGGCTGTATCGTACATAACGCGGATACGATCGTTGCGATCTACCGTGCGATCCTTGAGGGACGTCCTCTGATGCGCCGTATCGTAACGATCGCGGGCGGTGCCGTCGCGCATTCGCACACCTTTAAGGTCAGGATCGGAACATCTGTCAGAGAACTTGTGGAAGCGGCAGGCGGTATTACCGGCGAGCTTTCCAAGATCATCGCAGGCGGACCGATGATGGGCTTTGCGCAGGTCGGTCTGGACATCCCGGTAACAAAAGGTACGTCCGGCATTCTGCTTTTCACACCTGAACAGGATTTCTCCGGTCAGGAGTCGCCCTGCATCCGCTGCGGACGCTGTGTTGCTGCGTGTCCGATCCATCTGATGCCCATGATGCTCAACCGTTTCGCGCTGAACCGCGAATGGGAGCAGTTCGAGAAGTTCCACGGCATGGACTGCATCGAGTGCGGTTCCTGTGCTTTTGTATGCCCGGCCAAACGTCATCTGACACAGACGTTCAAAGCCGGCAAGAAGATCATTTCCGATGAGCGGAGGGCTAAACGGGCTGCCGCGCAGGCAGCGGCCGCAGCTGCAGCCGCCAAGGATCAGGCAGCACCCGCTGCCGGAAAGTGAGGATACAATGGCTGACGAACAGGAAAAGACCTTATATCATCTGTCGGTATCCCCTCATATCCGTTCCAAACAGACCACGACCTCCATTATGCTTGAGGTCATGCTGGCGCTCCTGCCGGCGGCTGTTTTCTCCGTGATCCATTTCGGTCCGCGTGTTCTGCTGGTCTATGCGGCCTGCATGGGCAGCGCGGTCCTTTCCGAATGGATCTGGCAGAAGCTGACGCATCAGGACATTACGATCAAAGACTGCAGCGCTCTGGTGACCGGTATGCTGCTCGCGATGAACCTTCCTCCGGACATTCCGGTCTGGATGGCGATCGTCGGATCCGCATTCGCGATCATCATCGTCAAGCAGGTCTTCGGCGGAATCGGTGAGAACTTTATGAATCCCGCTCTGACCGCGCGCTGCTTCATGCTCGTGTCCTGGTCATCCGCGATGACTTCTTTCGCTGTTCATGGCGTAAGCTCCGCGACACCGCTTACGATCATCAAGACCGGCGAAGGGCAGCTGCCGTCGCTTCTGGACGCTTTTATCGGCAATATCTCCGGATGCATCGGCGAGACTTCCGCGCTGCTTCTCCTGCTTGGCGGACTCTATCTGATCATCCGCGGCATCATCGACTGGATCGTTCCGCTGACGTATATCCTGACTGTTCTGGTCCTCGGATACGTATTCGGACGCGACGGTCTGTACGAGATCCTGACCGGTGGTCTGATGATAGGCGCTTTCTTCATGGCGACCGATTACACGACATCGCCCATGACTCATAAGGGACGCTTCATCATGGGTATCGGCTGCGGTCTGATCACATCCATCATCCGGTGCTTCGGCGGTTATCCGGAAGGCGTTTCCTTCTCGATCCTGCTGATGAATATTATGGTGCCTTTCATCGACAAGGTGACACTGCCCAGAATCTACGGGGAGGTGAAGACATCCAAATGAGTACGGATACCAAGAAAACTTTGCGTGATGTTTCGGCTCCGTTTAAGCTCGGACTGATCCTTCTGCTGATCGCTGGTCTGATCGGTCTGATCCTTGGCGGAGCATACGCACTGACCAAGGACAGGATCGCGGTCGCCAAAGAAGCAGCGAACAAGGCTGCTTACGCGGCTGTCCTCCCTGCGGAGGCCGACATCTCGGCTCTTGAGGAAGTCAGCATTCCTGCGGAATATGAAGCTGACGTGCTTGCAGCGTTCAAAGCCGGCGATTCCGGCTACTGTCTGCAGGTCTCCGGCAAAGGATACGGCGGTACAGTAGTTGTTGCCGTCGGTCTGGATCCGTCCGGCGCCGTCACAGGCATCGAGATCGTCGATCATGCCGAGACGCCGGGCCTTGGCGCCAATGCGACGAATGATTCCTTCAAGGGACAGTTCACAGGCGCTTCCGGACAGCTTACCGTTGTCAAAGGGGACGCCGGAGCCGGTGAAATCACAGCGCTTTCCGGCGCGACCATCACATCCCGCTGCGTAACAGGCTGCGTCAACAAAGCACTTGCCTATTATGCAGACGTGCTGAAAGGAGGGAACTGAAGATGTCCAAACTGTCATCAGGCTTAAGGCGCGGCATCCTGGATGAGAACCCGATCTTCGTACAGGTCCTCGGAATGTGCCCGACGCTCGCGACATCCACGGCCGCGATCAACGGTATCGGCATGGGCCTCTCCGTTACGGTCGTTCTGATGTGTTCCAACCTTCTGATCTCTCTCCTGCGGAACGTGATCCCCAACAAGATCCGTATTCCCGCGTATATCGTCATTATCGCGGCATTCGTTACGGTCGTGGACCTTTTCCTGCAGGCATTCTTCTATGATTCCCTGTACAAGGCCCTCGGTCTGTATATTCCGCTGATCGTCGTTAACTGCATCATTCTGGGAAGAGCAGAGGCTTTCGCGTCCAAGAACGATCCTGTCTCCGCACTGTTTGACGGACTTGGGAACGGACTTGGATTCACCCTTGCGCTTACGGTGCTTGGCGCGATCCGCGAGTTCTTAGGCGCCGGCAGCATCTTCGGACTGAAGATCCTTCCGGAGAATATCCCTGCCGTCATCATGATCATGGCGCCCGGCGGATTCATCGTTCTGGGAATTCTGCTCGCGGTCTTCACGCATCTCAAGTCCAGGACCAGGAAGGAGAGTAAGGCATGAATCTTCTGATCATTCTGATCAGCTCGATGCTGGTCAATAACTTCGTCCTCTCCCGTTTCCTCGGGATCTGTCCGTTCCTCGGAGTCTCCAAGCGCGTTGACACCGCGATGGGAATGGGACTTGCCGTTATCTTCGTCATCACGATCTCTTCCGCTTTCACCTATATGATCTATACTTTTCTGCTGGTCCCGCTTCATGTTGAATATCTGTACAACATCGCTTTTATCCTTGTGATCGCGGCGCTCGTACAGATGCTGGAGATGGTGATCCAGAAAGTCAGTCCGACGCTGTATTCCGCGCTTGGCGTATACCTGCCGCTGATCACGACCAACTGCGCCGTTCTCGGTGTGGCGGTCCTGAATATGCAGGAAGGCTATAACCTGATTGAATCCGTTGTCAACGGTTTCGCGGCGTCCGCCGGATTTGCGCTTGGGATCACGCTTTTTGCCGGCGTTCGGGAGAGGATCGCTGATAACCGCATTCTCCGCGCTATGGAAGGTTTCCCGATCGCCATGATCTCAGCCGGACTGATGGCCATCGCGTTCTTCGGCTTCAAAGGCCTGATTTAAGGAGGTTTTCCATGGAAATTCTGATACCTTTCCTGCTGCTGGCCGGCCTTGGGATCATCCTTGGTCTTGCCATCGGCTTAGTGGCTAAGAAATTCGAAGTACCGCAGGATCCTAAGTTCACCGAGATCCGTGAGTCGCTGCCCGGCGCGAACTGCGGCGGATGCGGCTTTGCAGGCTGCGACGCCTATGCCAAGGCTGTCCTTGAAGGCAAAGCACCGCTCACAAGCTGTGCAGTCGGCGGAGAACCTGTTTCCCGCGCGATCGCAGGCATTATGGGCGTCGAGCAGGAGACATTTGAGAAGAAAGTCGCTTTTGTCCAGTGTTCCGGAGACACCTCCCACGCACAGGATAAGATGCGCTATGACGGTGTACAGCATTGTCTGGAGGCTTCCATGGTCCCCGGCGCAGGCCCCAAATCCTGCCCCTACGGCTGTGTAGGCTTCGGTACCTGTGTAACCGCCTGTAAGTTTGACGCGATCCATGTCGAGAACCGTCTGGCCCGGGTGGATGAGGAAAAATGTGTAGGCTGCGGTGCCTGTGTCGCCGTTTGCCCCAAGAACATCATCAAGCTTGTTCCCAAGTCCATGAAGGTCCGTGTACAGTGCTCCGGCCAGGACCGCGGCCGTGACGTCCGTCTTGTCTGCGAGGCAGGCTGTCTCGGCTGTACGCTTTGTGTCCGTACCTGTCCGGAAAAAGCGATCTATATGGAAGGCAATGTTGCCCGTATCGATCCTTCCAAGTGCGTAGCCTGCGGCGCCTGCATTGCCAAATGCCCGGCCAAGGTCATCCGCATGATTCCGGCAGATTCGGAAACTGCCGCGGATTAATATATACAGAGAGGAAGATCCGCAATGGCACGTTCCAAACATAACAGTTTCTGGTTTTATCTGCTGTTCGTACTGATCGGATACGTTCTCGGTCTGTTCCTTGCTGAAACGCTCGGATCCCTGGAGGGATTCAAATGGCTGGCGTTCGGGGCTGATTTCAAGCTCGGTCCGCTCGATCTGGATCTCGGATTCATCGCGTTCACGATCGGACTGCGTTTTCGCATCACGATCGGTTCGATCATCGGTCTGATCATTTCACTGCTTATCCACCGCTTTATTTAAGACTGATCCCGTCTCTCCCGGAAGGGAGAAATATGGATACAGAAAGAAACGCCTACACAATGAAAGATCTGCCTCCTGAAGCACGTCCGTACGAACGGATGTGGGAGAAGGGGAGCAGTGTTCTCTCTGATACGGAACTCGTCGCAGTCCTGCTGCGGTCCGGCCGTATCGGAGAGACCGCTCTGCAGATGAGCGAACGTCTGCTGCATCTGGCCGGCTCCGATGAGACGACAGCGCTGCGCAGTCTGTTCTCGTTGTCCCCGCAGGAGCTTTCCCGCTTTGAAGGGATCGGTAAAGTCAAAGCCCTGCAGCTTAGTGCTGTGGGAGAGCTTTCCAGGAGGATCTCCGCGGGCAGGATACCGGAGAGCATCAGTCTGGACAGTCCATCCGTGATCGCAGAGCATTTCCGCGCACGGCTCGGATCTTCCGAACAGGAACAGGTCTGGGCAATATGGCTGGACACCCGCATGCACTTTCTCGGCGAATCGCAGATCTCGCTCGGAAGTGTTAATCAGGCTCTGATGAGCCCGCGTAACATTTTCCTCGAAGCGCTGCGTTTCCGTGCGGTCTGTTTCGTCCTTGTGCATAATCATCCGAGCGGGAATTCCGAAGCTTCCGGTGCGGATCTGTCTGCAACGCTGAGGATCCGTGATCTCGGAGCAATGCTTGAGATCCGGCTTGTGGATCATATCATTGTGACAGGCGCGTCCTATAGTTCAATGAAAGAAGAAGGTCTGCTGTAAGAGGAGGAGCTTTCATGCTGTTTTCAAGAAATCTTGCCATAGATCTGGGGTCATGCAATACCCGTGTCTACGCGAAAGGTACCGGCACGGTCCTGAATGAGCCCAGTATCATCGCGTTCAATACAAGCGCAAGAGAAGTAATCGCCGTTGGAGAAGAAGCCAAGAACATGGTCGGCCGTACGCCGAACGATGTGGCTTCCGTATCTCCTGTAAGCCACGGGACAGTGACGGATCTGCTGACGACAAAAGCCATGTTCCGTTATTTCCTGCGGCATCTGTACCGCGGCAAGCTGCTTCTCGCGAGGCCGCATCTTTTGCTGTGCATTCCTTATGGTCTGACTGACACGGAACGCAGAGTGCTTGCGGATGTTGCGATCCAGGCGGGTTTCTCGGACGGCGGAACGCATCTTCTTGAACAGCCTGTTGCCGTAGCGCTTGCTTCCGGCATGAATGTTACGGCGCCTGTCGGCAATATGGTTCTTGACGTCGGCGGAGGACTGACGGAAGTCGCTATCGTATCGATGGGAGGCGTCGTGATCAGCCGCTCCACACCGGTCGCCGGCAATACAATGAATGATGATATCGTCAGATTCGTACAGCGCGAATTCCATCTGATGATCGGAGAACAGACTGCCGAACAGATCAAGATCCGTCTTGCCAATGCCTATTTTGATCCTTACGCGGAGGAAGAGAAACTGGAGATCAAAGGCCGTGACCTTGAGACCGGTCTTCCCCGCATCGTAGAGATGACCAATTTCCAGGCCGGTATGGCGATCCGCGAATCAGTCGACGCGATCGTTGCAGTCGTCTTAAGCACGCTGGAGAATACGCCTCCGGAACTTGCCGCGGACATCAGCCAGAACGGTATGGTGCTTGCCGGCGGAGGCGCGCTGCTGCGCGGACTTGACCGCGTTCTTTCCGAAAAGACGGAGATTCCTGTCCGATTGGCTCCGGATCCTATGTCAGCTGTGATCAACGGCGCCGGGATCGTTCTT
This sequence comes from Bacillota bacterium, assembly GCA_017441925.1. GTDB lineage: Bacteria > Bacillota > Clostridia > Lachnospirales > Bianqueaceae > RUG12817. Next base: position 310,261 of record JAFRUE010000007.1, on the reverse strand, counting down.
GATCATCCGAAAGAATACAGGAATCTGCCGGTACCTCTCCGGAGCATTTTGTAAAGGATAAATCATGCCAAGAAATAAGCGTCCGTTATATTCATCCCTGAGAGATCTCGTGAGGGTATCTCTCAGGGATCTGAAGCCTATACAGATCGAGCAGAAGCCGAATACGGTGCGGATGTCCGTGTGCACCCGTATTTTTCTTATTGTGCTTGCCTGTATCGGCCTGATCCTGACGACTTTCCTGGTCGGCAATTATCTTGCTCCGGCCGGTTCTTTCCTGAACCGTGTCGCCTCTCCGATCCAGCGCGGTTTCTCCGCGATCGGCAATGCTTTTTCCAAAGCTTCGGAACGGAACCGTTCCGTCGATGAACTGACGAATGAGAACGCTGTTCTCCGGCAGCAGCTGGAGGCTCTGCAGTACGAGAATACCGTTCAGAAAGTACAGCTTGAGAAGCTTGCCGAGCTTTCGGAGCTGTATGAGCTGGATCTCAGCTATGCGGATTATCCTAAGACCGGCGCGGAGATCATATCCGTATCACCAGGCAACTGGATGGATTCCATCATGATCAATAAAGGTTCTTCGGAAGGAATGAAGGACTATTATCCGGTCCTGACCGGCGGCGGTCTGCTTGGATGTATCCGTACGGTTTCCTATCATTCTTCTGAAATCATGACGCTGCTTTCCTCGGACAGCTACATCTACGGCGAGATCCTGCGCAGCGGCGACCGTGTCGGTGTGACCGGTTCGGAGAGTCTGCAGCAGGAAAATCTCTGCCAGATCGAATTCGTCATGGATAAAGTCGATATTGCTGTCGGTGATGAGATCGTAACGTCTTCTCTCAGCACCGTCTATCCGCCCGGAATCCGTATCGGTATGATTACAGAGATCAGGGAGAAGGGCGACGGCGTTAACGGTATCGCTTATCTTGAGCCTTACGCGCGTATCCGGGATGCCAGCACCGTCCTGATCATTACAGATGATCTTCCCGCAGAGGAGGATTCCGCACCATGAACCGAAAAGGGCTGATCCTCGGTGTGATCGCGTTTCTGATCATCTGTGCGGAATCAAGCATCCTGCATCGTATCGAGATCTACGGAATCGTTCCGAACCTCTCGCTCTGCCTGATCGTCAGCAGCTCCCTGCTTCTCGGAAGCCGCACAGGCGGACGTCTCGGCCTGTTCGTCGGACTTGTGCAGGATCTGATGTTCATGCGCGTCATCGGATTCTTTACATTGGTATTCTTCCTTGTCGGATACATCGCCGGCATGTTCAAAAACCGCTTTGATCAGAACAATCTGCTTCTTTCCGTCATGATCACGGCTTTATTTGATTTTGCCTTCTGCCTGATCTGTTATCTGTTCCTGCATTATCTCCAGGGACGGATCCAGATCTCTTTCTATCTTACGCGCAGGATCCTTCCGGAGCTCGTCTATACGACAATCGCTTCCATTCCAGTCTATCTCTTTACCCGCTGGGTCTGCTGGCTCTCCGACCGCAGGGAAGAGAAGAGGCGCCGGCTTGAAGAAAATGCTGCTATGCCGGTAGAGGCGGGAGGTGCGGACGTCATATGAGAGAATTGCTGAGAAGGATCCGGGACTTCTTTACCAACCGGCTGCTTATCCTGATCGTGATCTTTGCCGTACTGCTGTTTTTGCTCTGGCGGCATCTTTTTATCATGCAGGTTGTTGATCCTGAACATTATATTTCTTCCGAGCCGGACACTTACACTTCGACAATTACGACACAGGGGACACGCGGTGAGATCTATGACCGGTACGGCAGGATCCTCGCCGGCAATGTCTATACCTGGTCTTTGTATTATGATTCTTCGAATCCGCCTGAAGATCTGAACGGTCTGTGCCACAGGATCTCAAGTCTGCTCGGGAAGTATTCGGTCACGCCGGATCTTGCTTTCGCTCTGGAATATGATGCTGCACACGGCATACACTACACTTCGGAATATAAGAACAATGCGGCTTTGCGCATTCTTTTCCTGGCTGAAATGTACAGCAAGTCCAGTGTCGATCTGACAGCCGCGGAAAAGAGAACCGAGGCACAGGACGCATTTGATTATATGCGGGATACCCTTTTCGAGATCCCGCCTGACACCTATACTACCGAAGAAATGCTTGAGATCATGCGTTTCCGTTATGCGATCCACATAAACCGCTTCACGACGGAACGGCTGATCCCTGTCGCTTCCCGTCTGCCGGAGGAATTCCGTGTAACGATCCGTGAGCAGCAGAAGGATTATCCCGGATTCTCCTGTCAGACCGTTGAGAGCCGTTATTATCCTGAAGGAGAGGCTTTCTCGCATATTCTCGGATATATGGGCGGTATTCCCGAAACATCGCTTAAAGAGTACCAGGAGCGCGGATACGATGTGGATGAACGCATCGGACGCGACGGTATGGAGGCGGTCTACGAGTCAAGTCTTCGCGGCAGTCAGGGACGGATCGAAGTTGTCTACAGCCGCCTGACTGACGAAGAGATCTCCCGTTCAACGCTGCAGGAGCCCGCTATGGGCAATTCCATCTATCTGACGCTTGATAAAGATCTGCAGAATGCCGTTTATTCCATTCTAAGGGAGAATGTCAAAACACTGCTGATCGAGAAGATCACCGGCGTCTCGGACGAATACGGTTCGGAATACTCGGCCGTCGATGTACTGGTCTCGCTGGTAAATAACGGAGCAGTAGAACCGCAGCGCATTTTTGATGCAAATTCAGTCTATGCGAATTCTTTTAAGCAGGTCTATGACGCAAAGAGCGCATCGATCCTGAATGAACTGCGCGGTGCGGTCATGGATCCGAATTATCTGATCGAAGATTATGATGATGAACTGATGTCGATCTACAACACCTGGATCGAGACCATGCGTGACGCCGAAGGCATTCTTTCCTCCGAGTACCGCAATTCGGGGATTTTCTACGAGCAGTACAAAGCAGGACAGAAGAGTGCCCACGAATTCCTGGAGTACTGTATCTACAGCAATTATATCGATCTGGAGCAGGTCGGTCTCGAGCATGAAATGGATATCAACGTGATCTTCCCCTCTCTGATCGATCAGGAACTTGCTTCTCTGGCGGAAAGCGAGAGCTATCAGCGGATCGTGTGCGGTTTTATCCTGCAGGACGGTCTGTATACGACCCGTGATTTTCTCCTGCTGCTGTATGATCTCGGTGATCTGTCCAATGCTGACGAATCCCGCACACGTCTCCAGAACGGAGGTATCAATTCCGAAGAATGCCTGATCCTTAAGATCCGATCCAATGAGCTGTCGCCGTCCGCGATCCATCTGGATCCCTGCAGCGCAAGCACGGTCATTACGGATACAAAAACAGGCGAGGTCCTGGCGATCGCAAGTTATCCTTCCTATGACAACAACCGTTTTACACAGGATGCCGATTACAACCAGGCTATGATGGAAGACGCTTCCTCTCCGCTGATTTTCCGCGCGCTGGAAGAGGACCGCGCTCCCGGTTCGACCTATAAGCTTTGCACCTCGGTCACAGCGCTTGAATGCGGCGTCGTCACAGAGAGCGAAACGATCTACGATGATTACCGTTTCGAATATGTCCACAGTGCCGATAAGCCGACATGCTTCCGTACCTGGAGCCATGGAGATATCAATATCGTCGAAGCAATCCAGGAGTCCTGCAACTATTACTTCTACACAATGGGCTACCGGCTGTGCGAGCCTGTCGAAGAATACGATTATGAGGACTCAACCGGTCTGCGCAAGATGGCTGCATATGCTGTAGATCTGGGACTCGCGACAAAGACCGGTATCGAGCTTTCCGAAGCTGAACCGCATACATCCACACAGGATGCTATCCGAAGCGCGATCGGGCAGGGCACGAATTCTTTCACGACCGCCAATATCAACCGCTATACCAGTACGATTGCCAATAACGGAACAGTTGTCGACCTGTATCTTGTCGACCGTATTCTGGATTACAAGGGTACTGTCGTATTCAAAACAAAACCTGTCGTCGACCATGAAGCAGATGTATCCGCTTATACGTTCAACGTCGTACAGCGCGGTATGACCGCCATGGCGCAGAATTATCCGAATCTGCAGGTTTTCATGGCCCAGAGCGGCCTGAGTGTCGCAGGCAAGACCGGTACGGCCCAGGAATACAATGACCGTCCGGACCACGCTCTTTTCACCAGTTTCGTCAATGTCGATGATCCGGACATCACGGTTACGGTCACGATTCCCTTCGGAGGCAACTCTGTAGCCGCTGTACGGACGTTTGTAGACCTTATGCAGTATTATTACTCGATCGACCCGGCAGAAGACCCTGTACAGATCACAGAAGAAGATCTGGCAGACTACGAATAAGTGTAAGACTCTGATACAGAAAGGAGGATCTCCGGATGAAGAAAAGCACACAGATCGCGGCCCGTATTGATTTTCCGCTGCTGATCGCGGTCGTCATAACGGTTTCTTTCGGCATTATCATGATCGGTTCAGCCGGCGGAAGAGAGATCTCCCTGTCTCACTTAAGTCTTGGTCCGATCATGCGCAAACAGCTGCTCGGACTGATCATCGGCCTCGTATTCATGCTGATCATCACCTTTCTCAGCAAAGAACTGCTGAATTTCGCGACTGTTCCTGCGTATCTTTTCATGCTTCTGCTGCTTGTCGCGGTCCTTCTGATCGGTGTCGGAAGCGGTACGGAAGGAGAGGAGGGTGTCCGCAGATGGATCCCGTTCTTCGGCGGATACACTCTGCAGCCATCCGAATTTGCCAAATTCTTTCTTGTTCTTGTACTTGCTCGATTCTGCGAAGCCCGCAGCGAACGGATCAACTATTTTCCGAACCTGCTGCTGTATATGCTGCTTGTCGGTATTCCGCTGTTTCTGATCCTGAAAGAGCCTGACCTCTCCACAACGATCGTCGTATTCTCGATCGCGGCAGTCATCCTTTTCGCCAGCGGACTGGACTGGAAATATATCGTACTGGCCCTCGTGATCGGCGGAGCCGCGATTTACATTATCTATTCGGACGCTTATAATCCTTCCGGACCGAGGATCCTCTCCGAATACCAGGCAACACGAATCTGGGCTTTCTTTGAGCCGGAGAAATACGCGCAGAACTATGCCTACCAGACGCTGAAATCCCAGTACGCGATCTCCTCGGGCGGTCTTACCGGAGTAGGGCTTTCCAATTCAAGCGGTATGATCCCTGTCCCGATGACGGACTTTATCTTCGGAATTCTCGGAGAAGAGCTCGGTTTCTTCGGATGCAGCGTCTATTTCCTGCTGCTTGCCTTCATCGTATGGCGGATCCTGTACATCGGCATGCACTCCAAAGACCTGTATGGTAAGCTTGTCTGTGCCGGCACGGCTACCTGGATCGCGCTGCAGTCTGCCATCCATATCGGTGTTAACACAGCGATCCTTCCCAATACCGGAATTCCGCTCCCGTTCATGAGCTATGGCATGAGTTCTCTGCTTTCGTCTCTGATCGGAATCGGTATGGTCCTGCAGGTAAACGCGTCTACAAAGCGTCAGGATCTGCTTCTTGCGGTCTCTGACAGGGATACAGTGAGGTTTTCGTTATGAATATCGCTTTGGCCGCTCATGACAAAAGGAAACATCTGATGCAGAATCTCTGCATCGCCTATCAGCCCATCCTCAAGCAGCATACACTGCACGCGACCGCGACGACTGCCCGGCAGATCGAAGAAGTTACGGATCTTTCGATCACCAAATATCTGCCCGGTCTGCTTGGCGGGCTGCAGCAGATCGCTTCGATGATCGTCTCCAATGAAATCGATATGGTGATCCTGTTCCATGAACCGGAGGACCGTGCCGTCAATTCCTGGTTCGTACAGCTGATCAACCTGTGCGACCAGCAGAATATCCCCATAGCTACCAATATTGCAAGTGCAGAGATGCTCCTGCTCGGGATCGACGCCGGGCTTCTGAACTGGCGCGGGCTGCATAAAAAGACACAAGGAGACACCGTATGAGAAGAGTTACTGTACCGGATCCCGTCCTGCTGTCTGTGGACAAGCCGGCCCGCTATATCGGTGAAGAACTGAACGCTGTTTATAAAGACCCGGATAAGACGCCTGTCCGAGTCGCTTTCTGTTATCCGGACGTATATGAAGTCGGCATGTCTCATCTGGGTCTGCAGCTTCTATACGGCATGTTCAACAGCATGGACGATGTCTACTGTGAACGCGTTTTCGCGCCATGGCCCGATATGGAAGAGCAGCTGCGTGCCCGTCAGATCCCTTTGTATACGCTGGAAACGTTCTCTCCGGTCAAGGATATGGATTTTCTTGCGTTTACCCTGCAGTATGAGATGTCCTTTACCAATATTCTGAATGTGCTGGACCTCTCCGGGATCCCGATCTATTCAAAAGACCGCACAGACGATGATCCGCTTGTCATCGCCGGCGGACCGACAGCGTCCAACCCGGAGCCTATGGCGCCTTTTATCGATTTCTTCTATATTGGAGAGGGCGAGGTCTGTTATGAAGAGATTTTCCGCCGTTATAAGGCTCATAAGGAAGCAGGAGGGCACCGCAGGGACTTTCTCGCTAAAATCCTCGATCTGGGACCGATCTACGTGCCTGCGTTCTATGATGTAGAATATGAAGATCATCCGGCCGTGGGAGCCGAGTATACGCCAGCGATCCGTTCCTTTAAGCCGAACCGGCCGGATGCGCCGATTGAGATCCGCAAGGATATCACAGATGACCTGAATACATCGTTCTATCCCGTACGTCCTGTCGTGCCGAATCTGCAGTCCGTTTTTGACCGCGCTGTGATGGAGATCTTCCGCGGATGCGTCCACGGATGCCGTTTCTGCCAGGCGGGACAGGTCTATAAGCCCGTCCGCTACCGGACAAAAGATATGGTCCTCAAAACCAGCGAAGAGATCCTGAAAAACACAGGATATGATGAGATTTCCTTCACATCGCTCAGCACGGATGATTATCCATGGCTCGGCGAACTGATGACGGAATTCCATCAGAAACACCCTCACGTAGCCATTTCCCTGCCTTCGCTGCGTGTTGACGCCTTTTCTCTCGACCTGATGGAGAAACTGGCCGAAGGTAAGAAGACCGGCATTACTTTCGCTGCGGAAGCAGGTTCTCAGCGCCTCCGCGACGTTATCAACAAGGGCATTACCGAAGAAGACATTCTGCGCGGATGCCGTCTTGCCTTCTCCGGCGGCTGGGACAGGGTCAAACTGTATTTCATGCTCGGACTGCCGACTGAGACGGACGAAGATATCTTCGGAATCGCGCATCTCGGCTATGAGATCGTAGACGTCTGGCGCAAGACAGACCTTGACAAACGCTCCCGCGATGTATCGGTTACTGTCAGTACGTCCTTCTTCGTACCAAAGCCGTTCAGCGCGTTCCAGTGGGCTCCGCAGGTGTCTTCGGAGCAGTATACTGCCAAACAGACTTATCTGTCCGGACTCATCACGAACCGTAAGATCCGCTATAACTGGCATGATTCCTATCTGAGCACGCTCGAAGGCGTGATCGCACGCGGAGACCGCCGTGTGGCCGATCTGATCTATACGGCCTGGAAAAAAGGCTGCCGTTTCGATGCATGGTCCGATTATTACAGAGAGGACCTCTGGAAAAAAGCGCTAGAGGAGTGCCATATCGAGCTCCAGTATTATAACTACAGAGAGCGTCCGTATGACGAGATCCTGCCGTGGGATATGATTAACTATGGCGTGACGAAACGATGGCTCCAGAGGGAATATGAGCGTGCTAAACAGGGGCTGCCGACGATCGATTGCGGCAAAGCCTGCTCCGGATGCGGCATGATGGCCTTTGCCAGAGCCGGGCTCTGTTTCGAAGAGAGGAGGGGCTCTGATGAATCCTGAACGTATCAAGAAGAGACTCGTCTTTGAGAAGACACACCGTATGCGTTTTGTCGGTCATCTGGATATGATGCGGATCTTCCAGCGCGCGATCAGCCGTGAAGGGATCGAACTCGTCTTCTCACAGGGATTCAATCCGCATCCGCGCATGTCTTTTGCACGGCCTCTGTCTCTTGGACAGACCAGTCATGTGGAAATCATGGACATTGAGCTTGCAGGCGATATTGCAAACGATGAGCTCATCAAGCGCATGAATTCAGCCCTCCCGGTGCACCTGCAGGTCCTTGCGGCCTATGACATGCCGGAAGGCGCCAAACCCGCCATGGCGATCGTTACGCACGCGGAATACCTGATCCATCTGCCGGAGAGGCATCAGGATGAATACGCTGATTATCTCGCACGATTCCTGGAAAAACCCGAGATTACGATCCAGAAGCTCGCCAAATCCAAAGGCCGTAAGCAGATGGTCGATCTGGACATTAAACCCATGATATGCAGTCTGGAGCTTACAGAACCGCTAACAATGCGGCTTCTGTGTCTTGCCACGGAGAAGGAAAATCTCAAGCCCGACAGGATGATGAAGGTCTTCTGGGAGACCTGCGGACACCCGGAGCAGACCGGATACGAACTGATCGAGAGAACAGGGCTGTATTGCCAGCAGGAAGACGGCAGGCTGGTGGATCTGATCTCCATTATGAAAGATCATTAGATAGATAATCAATGCTATCACTTGACAAGGGAGGATAAATACATTTCAATTGCAAGAAAACAAAAAAGATAAAGAAAGTAATATCATTTGTGGTATTTTTCTTCATAGCCATATCTTCTATAGTTCCATGCCAGAGAATACATGCAAGAGAACTCTCTTGGTCTAAATAGAAATTAATTTTCATGAAAATTCTATCGAAGCATTTTCACGTGTTGTTATTATTGATCTTGACCGGATTTATCCTACTAGCATCTTGTCATCTCCGTGAGGAGAATACGGAGGTGAGTGAAGATGTCCAGATATCAGAATCAACAGCATCATCAGAAGCTTCTGAGACAGTAAACCTTTCAGAATCTTCCGTACAGGACTTCCTGCTGGAAAGCGCGCTATCCAACGGGATGAATAACCTTCAAGGTTTTACTGTAACTTTATCTTCTGTTACGCCGCAGGGCTGCATATGCACTTATTCAAACCAAACTTCAGACACTTGTACTTATGGCCGTTCTTTTGATCTGTATAAATACGAGAACGAAGAATGGCAGCATGCCGAAGTTATAAGAAACGAAAGCGTTTTCTCCGATGCTTTGAATCTACAGCCAGGCGATTCTGTGGACAAGAAGCATGATTTTGAGTATTGGTACGGGGAGCTTCCTCCCGGAAGATATCTTCATCTGGTATCTATAAGCAGGATTTCTGCCCGATTGGAGATTACGACCTATTACTATGGGAATGAATTTACTATTCAGTAATTGAACCAATTATGGAAAATATTCATTTTTCCGCTTGACATCGGGCTTTTCGTATGATATGATACTCATGTTGCCGCTCGGCGAGGTGTTTTTAAGTGTATCTGCACAGGCAGAGAACAGCCACAGCCGGCGAGTCTTGATAAAAGGAGGTGCCGTGTAATGTTCGCTGTAATCGAAACTGGCGGAAAGCAGTACAGGGTACAAGAAGGAGACATTGTTTTCGTTGAGAAGCTCGGTCTGGTTGAAGGAGAGTCTTACACCTTTGATAAGGTACTCGCTGTATTCGCAGACGATGGTGTGAAGGTTGGCAAGCCCTACGTAGAGGGAGCGGAAGTTGCCGCTACGACCGTTAAGGAAGGCCGTGCCAAGAAGGTCGTTGTTTACAAGTATAAATCCAAGAAGGGCTATCACAAGAAACAGGGACATCGTCAGTATTATACCAAGCTTAAGATCGATTCCATCAAGGCTTAAGCTGATTACAGGCTGATGGTTGAAGCTGTATTTCAGATGAATTCCCGGAGCAAGGTTAAGAGCTTTGTGATCTCCGGGCATACGGAATCTGTTCCGGCTGATCAGGCAGATCCGGTCTGTGCGGCGGTCTCGTTCCTTGCACAGAACAGTATCAACGGAATCGAAGTTCTCACATCCGACGAGGTCCGCTATATAGCAGACGACGACGGATATCTGGAAGCTTCCGTACCGGCAGCCGAGAGAGCGGAAGAGTCTGAAAGTACCGATCTGATCCTTGACCTCATGGTCCTGGGTCTGGAATCACTAGCCGCGCAGTACAGCAGGTTTGTGAGAGTAAAAAAAGTACCGTACAATAGAGGAGGTGCATTGCAATGATTCTGATCAATCTTCAAATGTTTGCTCATAAGAAGGGCGTCAGCTCCACCAAGAACGGACGTGACTCCAATGCGAAGCGTCTGGGAGCCAAGCGCGCGGACGGCCAGATCGTTAAGGCCGGCAACATCCTGTACCGTCAGAACGGTACCCGTATCCATCCGGGTCTGAACGTCGGTCTGGGCAACGATTATACGCTTTATGCTCTGATTGAGGGCCGTGTAAAGTTTGAAAGATTCGGCCGTGACAAGAAGCAGGTTTCTGTATATCCGGTCGAGGTTCGTGATTCCGAAACCGCAGCAGACTGATTCGTTCTGTGATTTTGGTTTAAGCGATTTTCAGACAGGTTTCAAGCCTTATTCAGACTTGAAACCTGTTTTTTAAAGGAGAATCCCACTTATGTATGTTGACGAAGCCCGTATTACGGTTGTTTCCGGTGACGGCGGCAATGGCTGCACGTCCTTCCGCCGTGAGAAATTCGTTGCGAACGGCGGTCCGGACGGCGGTGACGGCGGTAAGGGCGGAGATATCATTTTTGAAACGGAATCCGGCATGACGACGCTGTACGCGTTCCGTCACAAACGCATTTTCAAGGCCGCGAAGGGCGGTGACGGTTCCGGGAAGAACTGTCATGGCAAGGATGCCGAGGATCTCGTGATCAGGGTCCCTGTCGGTACAGTGATCCGTGAGGCAGAGACCGGTCTTGTCGCCTGCGACCTCTCCAGAGAGGGCATGCGGGAAGTTCTTGTGCCCGGAGGCCGGGGAGGGAAGGGCAATCAGCATTACGCAACGCCTACAATGCAGATCCCCAATTATTCACAGCCCGGTAAGCCCGGTAAGACGCTGGATCTGATCCTGGAGCTCAAAGTACTTGCGGACGTCGGCTTGCTTGGCTATCCTAACGCCGGTAAATCCACGTTCCTGTCGCGTGTATCCAACGCGAAGCCCAAGATCGCGGATTATCCGTTCACGACTCTGGAACCTAACCTGGGCGTTGTGAATCTGTCCTATGGCAAAACGCTTGTAATAGCGGATATTCCCGGACTCATTGAAGGCGCTGCGGACGGAGCCGGCCTCGGCCATTCTTTCCTGAAGCATCTGGAGCGCACAAGAGTCCTGATCCATATCGTCGATACTTCCGGTACCGACGGGAGAGACCCGATCTCTGACCTTGAAGTCATCAACCAGGAGCTTGCGCAGTACAGCGAAGAGCTCGCCGCGCTGCCGCAGGTGGTCGCTGCCAATAAAATGGATCTGGAGGACGCCAGAGCCTTCTATCCGGAGCTTGAAGCCTATTGCAAGGAAAAAGGCTATCCTGTCTATCCGATATCCGCGGCTACCGGCAAGGGCATTCAGGATCTGCTGAACCGTGTCGTGCAGATCAGAGACACGATCGCGGAAGCTCCCCGTACTTTTGAGAAGGAATACGACATCAATACGATGCTTCCGGATGAAGAGGGCGATGGGATCCTGATCGATAAGCAGGACGACGGCAGCTACGTGATCGAAGGTCCCGCAGTCGATAAGATGCTCGGCTATACGTATCTTGACACCGAGAAAGGCTTTGATTTCTTCCAGAAATTCATGCGCCAGCGCGGTGTTATCGACCGTCTCATCAAGATGGGCATCCATGAGGGAGATACGGTCATCGTCGGGGATACGGCCTACGAATTCTATCCGTAATCCCGTTCATTATCTACAACAATCAGCGAGGTGAGAATATGCTGACACCGAAACAGCGTGCATATCTGCGTTCTCTCGCGCAGAAGGAGAATGCGATCTTCCAGATCGGCAAGAGCGGCGTTTCTCCTGAATTCATCCAGTCTGCGGATGACGCATTGGAAAAAAGAGAACTGATCAAGATCTCCGTACTCAACAACTGTGAAGAAGAGCTTTCTGCGGCGGCAGAGAAGACCGCTTCCCGGACACATTCGGAGGTCGTACAGATCATCGGCCGCAAATTTGTCCTGTACCGCGCTTCGAAAAAGCCTCATATCGAGCTTCCGAAGGCGTAACTGCGGTTTCCCGCAGAGAGGGCCAGCTTATGGATACGATTTACAAACAGGGAGCCCGCCGGATCGGCATCATGGGCGGAACTTTCAATCCGATCCATTACGGACATCTTGTTACCGCAGAGACCGCCCGTGTACAGTTTGACATGGACCAGGTCCTGTTCATTCCGTCCGGCAATCCGCCTCATAAGAAGGATCAGACGATCGTGGAGACAGAACGCCGGTATATGATGACCGTGCTCGCGGTCATGTCCAACCCGGATTTCTATGCGTCCAGGATCGAGATCGACCGTGAAGGCTACAGTTATTCGATCGATACGATCCACGAACTGCAGCAGATCTACGGGCCGGAGACGGAGATCTGTTTTATAACCGGTGCGGATGCCTTTTATTCCATGAATACGTGGCACAGAGCGGACGAATTGATGGAATCTTGTCATTTTATCGCGGCTACACGGCCCGGATTCGACAAAGAGGACCTGCTGCGTTCCCTTACGGATTCCATGAAAAACAATCCGAATCTCCGCATCAGTTTCCTCGACGTGCCGGCGCTTTCGATTTCGTCTTCTGACATCCGCAAGCGTATCGAAAACGGCCTCTCGATCCGTTATCTGCTGCCTGAGCCAGTTGAAGCTTATATCCATAAATACCATTTATACGAAAGGAAATAACCGCTATGCCGATGCCGGCCAGAAACGAGATCCTTAAATGGCTCTATGAACGGCTTAAACCCAAGCGCTTCCTGCATACGCTCGGAGTGGAGCAGGAAGCCCTGCAGCTTGCGCGCATTCACGGAATTCCGCTTAAAGAGGCATCTACAGCGGCTTTGCTGCACGACTGCGCCAAGAATCTTTCGACAGAAAAGCTGCTGGCAATATGCAAAGATCATAATATCAATCTGCATAATAATGAGGAATATCCACAGCTCCTGCATGCGTTTGCGGCCCCGTATGTGGCCCAGAAACAGTTCGGAACACTTCCGGAGGATGTCTGCAACGCACTTCGGTTCCACACGACCGGAAGAGCAGGGATGTCCCCGCTTGAGGAGCTGATCTATTCAGCCGATTATGCAGAACTGGGCCGGGATCCGTTTCCCGGCCTCGAAGAAGCCCGCAAACGGCTGATCGCGGATCTTTCCGACGGTACGCATTTTATCCTGCAGAATACCGTAAAGTATCTGGAGAGCAATCATTCAGAAGTGTTTCCCATGACGATGCAGGCGCTTGAAAGTTACAAGGACCGTCCGCTCATCAACTATTCGCAAAATGACAGAAGACTGCAGAAGGAGCATATAATATGGTAGATCAGACTGAAAACACCAATTATCCGGAACCGGAGAATATTCAGGAAGACCTGAAGGTCTCCCGTATGATGGCCAAAACAGCTGTAGAGGCTTTAAAAGACAAACTGGGCGAAGATATCCGCATCCTTGACCTGCATAAGGTATCCGTCCTGGCTGATTATTTCGTAATCGCTCACGGCAGCAACCGCAACCATGTACAGGCGCTCCTAGAGGCCGTAGAAGAGAAACTGGAAGAAGCCGGATATACGATCTATGATAAGGAAGGCATGGAATCCTTTACATGGGGCCTGTTGGATTGCCACAGAATCATCGTTCATGTATTTACACAGGAAGCCCGCGTATTCTATAATCTGGAAAAGATCTGGTCACAGGGCCAGCCTGTAGATCCGGAAGAGATCTGAACCGTTCCTTTACGGGACGTTCTCTGTAATCACTCCCGGATCGTTCTGCGGATCTCTTAGACAGATCCCGTGGAGGAGATGTTTCAGGAAACACACAACTATTCGCAAAACGCAACTTTTACGAATAGTTAGACCATAAAAGAGGGGGACTTCTCTTGAAAACCCTAAAAACCTGCCGATTGGCTGGTTTATCTTAAACGAGTTAATCCTTCATAACAAATAAAGTCAACATGTGCGAAACTGCGTGCATGTTGACTTTATTTATGTACTATTTAAGCTGTATTGCTTATGTCAGACTTTCAGGCCTTCAATCGATATGTCCTGTTTCTGTTTCCGCCTTCGGCAACGACAATATCCTCGGCGATTAGTTCTGCAAGATAATCTCTAACACGTGACGGTTTGAGATGCACATACCCGGCGATCTCTGCCGATTTGGCAATTGGATGATCGGTCAGATAATCAATAATCATCTGCCTCTTTACCGGTTTTATCGCAGAATTGTTTTTATCATTGCTTTTTATCGCCGATTTATCCGTCCTTATCGGCGATAAAGCAAGGGATAACGTGATACGATCCGGATTCATACGTTGTGTGATCGTCGGTTCCGCCCAGCCCTGTTCGTGCCACACTCGGAAGATGTTGGGAATGCCGCTGCCGGTACGTTCACCGATCTCGATCATATGAAACATTTTCATCATGGTTCCGTTGCGGGGATCGGACAGGCCGCCGGCCTTAGCCGTAGCAAGCTCAACACGGAAATTGCCTGGATTGCTCATGGTGATCTCGTCTGGTCTTTTAATAATCACGATCCCGCCTCTGCCGTAATAGTCCGCATTGATCAGGCAATTCGCCAGACCCTCCCGCACAGCCTGATATACAGGCATATTATCCGCGTCAAAACCTTCCTTCATTCCCAACGCCGCTTTAAGATCGGTCTGCAGCCTGTTATAAGCCCGGAAAAAGAAGTCAAAAACGTTTCCGCTCCAGTCGCCGGAGGAAGAGACAAAGCGATCCGTCCAGCGCCGGATATTATCATTAACCTCGCGGAAATCAAGAAAATACTGCGGATATTCCCGTACAATATCATACTCATTGCCGAACATCAGAAGGCCTGCAGCCGTCGGATGATTGTTACCGTCTTCACCGATCCCTGCAGCACCTATTTTCAGCAGGAATTCCTCATCCTCCAAGGCATCCCAAATATGACCGGGGTGAGATATTCGCATCCGCTGTCGATAATCTTGCAGACTGTCGGCGTTGAACACGTTCATTCCCATTTGCTGCAGCACCAGCATATCCTGGGTCTTGATCGAGGCGTCACGATACATAGCATGCAGCTCTTCGTCAGTGCACTTGTAATCGCCCTCGCCATTGCGGCGATAGGTATTCAGCGGATTGCCGTCCACATACACGGGCTTGCTGGAACGATCTGCACGGTGAATATGAATAACGATAATGTGATCCCCGTTGATATTTTCAATCACAACGTCCTTCGCCGAAAGCACATTCACGCTGGCCTTGTTGGGATTATTGACCAGTTTCCAGAACTCCTTGACCAATTTATCGGGATCCGGCAGATCGACCGTATGGAGGCTCTTGTCCTTGTACTCCTCCACGCCCAGCAGAATGATGCCTCCCATTGTGTTGGCAAAGGCGGAATAGGTCTCCCAAATGCTGTGAGGCAGGCCGCCCATGGCTTTTTTAGCCTCAATGCGGTTATTCTCCCGATACTTCTCAAGACTGTTCAGGTCAATCATTGTGCCGCTCCTTTACGCGATCCGGATCATCTCCAGCCAGATACGGATCCCTTTTTCCAGCAAATCCTCTGGGAAAACATATTGCTCCGTATGCAGGCCCGGCTGATTGGTACCGGAACCGATTCCCCAGTAAAATGCCTTGGCTTTGTCTGAAAACAATCCAAAGTCTTCGGACCAGCGGACAACCGGCGCTTCCTCATGGATCCAGGAACACGCGGCAGTTTTGCCTGCCGCGCTCAGGCGCTCGGCAAGCTCCGCGTCATTGACTGTCGCATGGAACGGATCCTTGATGTTATATGTAAATCCAAGGCCGTCCTGATCAGCGCTTGATTCGGCAATCTGTAATACTTTATGTTCCAGATCCTTCAGGATGCCGTCATTTTCAGCCCGTATGGTCACACTGACTGAGCCAAATCCCGGATTAATCCCAAAATCCGGATTCCCGACCTGTACATTTACAATCGTGAGTCTGCAGCCTTTTGTGGACTCCAGAGATGCGGCAATCTGCAACAGTTCCGAAATCGTCTTTGCCGCGCAGCCGGCCGGATTCAGACCGTCTTCCGGATACGCCGCATGGGACTGCCTGCCTGTAAAGCTCATTTTCAGGCCCTCTGACGCACACGCGAACGTATTTTCGGTATATACAAACGAACCGAGTTCATATCCGGGCAGATTGTGACATGCCAGGATCATATCGACTTTATACCGGTCAAATAACGGCAGACAGATAGCAGCGCCGGCACCGATCTCCTCACCCGGCTGAAACAAAAAAATAACATTTTTACCTACTTTTCTGCCCTTCAAAGCTGCTGCTGTACCCGCCGCCATAGCTGCATGTCCGTCATGTCCGCAGCCGTGAAAAACACCGCCTCCAGGCTTCGGAATGGCGTCCATTTCAGCCCGTATCACTATCGTTTTATCTGCATCCGGCTCCTCATGTGCCGCATAGAGCCAACCATTTTCCACATAAAGCTCCAGATCCGTTTCGTTACGGATATAGTCCTCGAGGATCTCCATTGTATGAACTTCATGCATGGAAAGCTCCGGGCTGGCATGCAGCTCTTCCCATAGTTCCTGTACATTCATGTACCAATTCTCCTGTTGATTCGTATAATAGAGAAAAATGCCCGTCCGATCTGCTGACCGGACAGGCATTCCAATTATCGGTAATCCAGCTTATTACAGCTGCGGGCCTGCAGCTACCAGCTCAGCGCCGCCCTCAATGCCTTCATACTTATGGAAATTCTTGATGAAGCGCTCTGCCAGATCCTTAGCCTTAGCATCCCACTCAGAAGGATCTGCATAGGTGTCTCTCGGATCCAGGATGTTGGTCGCAACGCCTTCCAGCTCGGTCGGTACTTCGAAATCGAAGTAAGGAATCTTCTTGGTAGGAGCCTTCAGGATAGCGCCGTTCAGGATCGCATCGATGATACCGCGGGTATCCTTGATGGAGATTCTCTTGCCGGTGCCGTTCCATCCGGTATTTACCAGATAAGCCTTGGCGCCGCTCATCTTCATCTTTCTGACCAGCTCATACGCATACTTGGTCGGAGGCAGTTCCAGGAACGCCTGGCCAAAGCAAGCGGAGAATGTCGGTACGGGCTCGGTGATGCCGCGCTCTGTTCCGGCAAGCTTAGCGGTGAATCCGGACAGGAAGTAATACTGGGTCTGCTCCGGAGTCAGAATGGATACAGGAGGCAGTACGCCGAAAGCGTCAGCAGACAGGAAGATTACGTTCTCAGCTGCCGGTCCCTGAGAGATGGGCTTAACGATCTTCTCGATATGATCGATCGGATAAGAAACGCGGGTATTCTCGGTGGTGGAACCATCTGCGAAATCGCAAACACCGTTGTCGTCTACGGTTACGTTCTCAAGCAGCGCGTCACGACGGATCGCGTTGTAGATGTCAGGCTCGGAATCCTTGTCCAGGTTGATAACCTTGGCATAGCAGCCGCCCTCCAGATTGAAGACGCCGTTGTCGTCCCAGCCATGCTCGTCATCGCCGATCAGAAGTCTCTTAGGATCAGTGGAAAGCGTGGTCTTGCCGGTTCCGGACAGTCCGAAGAAGATGGCGGTATTCTTGCCTTCCATATCGGTGTTCGCGGAGCAATGCATGGAAGCGATACCCTTAAGCGGCAGATAATAGTTCATCATGGAGAACAGGCCCTTCTTCATCTCGCCGCCGTACCATGTGTTCAGGATAACCTGCTCACGGCTCGTTACGTTGAAAGCAACGCAGGTATCGGAATTAAGTCCGAGCTCCTTGTAGTTGTCAACCTTAGCCTTGGAAGCGGTATAAACTACGAAATCAGGCTTGAAGCTCTCAAGCTCCTCAGCGGTCGGCTTGATGAACATATTGGTAACAAAGTGTGCCTGCCACGCGACTTCCATAACGAAACGGACAGCCATACGGGTGTCAGCGTTAGCGCCGCAGAAAGCATCAACAACATACAGCTTCTTGCCGGAGAGCTGCTTCTTTGCGAGCTCCTTGACCGTATTCCAGGTCTCAATGCTCATCGGATGGTTATCGTTCGGATACGCGGGAGTATTCCACCAGACGGTATCCTTGGAATTCTCATCCATAACGATATATTTGTCTTTAGGCGAACGTCCGGTATAAATGCCGGTCATAACGTTCACAGCACCAAGTTCTGTGAGTTTGCCTTTGTCGTATCCTTCCAGAGAAGGATCCATTTCATCATTGAATAACTGCTCGTAAGAGGGATTGTAGATGATCTCTTTGACATCTACGATGCCGTACTTGCTTAAATCAACAGCTGCCATACTATTAACCTCTCCCCTATTAATGATATGTATCTAAGCCCTACAAATAATCCTCAGACTCATATACACCCAATATATTTATACCATAAAACGTACAAGGAAACAAGTCCTTCCCTCAAAATAATTGTGAACATTTGTTAAAAAAATATCGAAAATCGGCCTATTTTGTGCCGCACTTTCAAAGTATTCGCAAAATAATTTTTATTTACGAATACTTGTATTTCTGTTCTTCTGATGTTATAATTGCGTCGAAAGGATCTGATTTCTATGACATTCCAACAGTTAATGGGATATACAAGACGCGCTGTCGATGACTATCAGATGATCTCTGAAGGCGACCGTATCGCTGTCGGCATCTCCGGCGGCAAAGACAGTCTGGCACTCGCCGCCGCTCTGAGAGGTCTGCAGGCCTATTATCCTAAGCGTTTTGAGCTCATTGCATTTACAGTCTCTCTCGGTTTCCCGGAATTTGACACCTCCGGTGTGCAGGAATTTATGGCTGCTCACGATATTTCCTATACAGTGATTCCGACCAATATTGCGCGTATCGTTTTTGAAGAACGCAAAGAGGCCAACCCCTGCTCTCTCTGCTCTAAGCTGCGCAAAGGCGCTCTGAACCGTTTTGCCGTAGAGAATAACTGCAATAAAGTCGCTCTCGGCCATCACAACGAAGACGTCGTCGAGACTTTCTATATGAGTCTCTTTTACGAAGGACGCCTGCATACCTTCTCTCCGGTCACGCAGTTGGACCGTACAGGACTGACCGCGATCCGCCCTCTGATATACGTTCATGAGGGTGAAATCGCGACTTACGCAAGAGTCCATAATTTCCCCGTACTGAAGAATCCCTGCCCTGAGGACGGTCATTCCATGCGGGAATCGATGAAGGAACAGATAAGGGCCTGGAATCATCAATATGATCATATTACGGACAAAACATTCCGTGCACTGCAGGATGAACTGTCCGACTGGAAAATCACACGAAAGGAGCGACGGTCATGAGCGGATCTTATCATGAAGAACAGCGCCGTAAAAACATTCTGAAGCTGAGAGACCTAATGCTGGATCTGCCGGATTTCTGTTTTGAATACTTCCAGGGTATCGAGATCACAACTGCCGAACGCACCCGTCTCGGCTACGGATACGACCTGAAGCTGTTCTTTTCCTATCTGTGCGAACATAAAAAGGAATTTGCCGGCAAGACCATTGACGATCTTACGCTGGAAGATCTGGACACCGTTCAGGTCCGCGATATCGAGCGTTTCCTCGAATATGTCACCTATTATCAGGGCGATTCCGGTGACGGCCGTGTACGGGAATTCAAGAACGGCGAAAACGGAAAAGCCCGTAAGATCGCAGCGATCCGCAGTCTTTTCAAGTATTTCTACAGGAAGCAGTCCATTCACAATAATCCAGCCATGCTGATCACTACACCCAAGATCCATGAAAAGAACATCATCCGTCTGGAGACGGACGAGATGGCAAAGCTTCTGGATGAAGTCGATACAGCCGATAAGCTGAGCAAACACCAGCAGGCTTATCATGAGGCTACTCACTTGCGCGACCAGGCACTGATCACACTCCTGCTCGGGACCGGCATGCGTGTATCGGAGTGTGTCGGTATCAATCTGAGCGATATCGACTACAGTATCAACGGTGTTAAGATAACACGTAAGGGCGGCAACGAAGCTGTTCTCTATTTCGGCAAAGAAATCGAGGAAGCACTCAAGGCTTATGAGAAACAGCGCCGTGAGATCGTCCCTCTTGCCGGATCCGAAGACGCCTTCTTCCTCTCACTGCAGAAAAAGCGCATCACTGTGCGTGCTGTCGAGAATCTTGTCAAGAAATACGCCTCTTCTGTTACAAATCTGAAGAAGATCTCGCCTCACAAGCTTCGTTCCAGTTACGGCACAGCCCTTTATAATGAAACAAACGATATCTATCTTGTAGCAGATGTACTTGGACATAAGGACGTCAATACTACAAGACGACATTACGCTCAGATGGAAGACTCCAGGCGCCGTCAGGCTGCCGGAGCCGTCATTATCAGGGAAGATTCCACACCTAAATCGAACTAAAAAAGGCCTTGTAAAAGGCCTTTAAATACACTGTAAAGGCTTTACGATCCTGATGAGACCGGAACGATCAGATACTGTCCATCATATATAAAGTCCGCAGAAATATGATTCAGTTCCTCGATCTGTCTGATCAGAGAGCGGATATCCGTCCCCGGTTCCGCATAACGTGATGCAATATCCCACATGGTATCTCCGGTCTCGATCCGAACAGACTCATATACCGGACCGGCGCTGCCGGATTTAGCGAACGTAATTTTGGGTGAAAGTATTGCAGAAAGTATTATAACAACAGTAAATACAACAATCGTCATAGCGGTCAGAAGCCTGATCTGCCTTCTGACCGATGTCAGTTCCCGGCCGGCATGCTTAGTGCTGATGCCGGGATTTTTAATTGCGATGGTTCCGGAATGACTGTACATAACTGATCTCCTTTCCTGAAAGCCGCTTGCCAGGCTATGTTGAAAGATCCGTTCGCATCGGGGTCAATCTAAGGGAACAGATCCATGAATATTTGTTCTTGTTACGTTCTCTATTATATATAGAACATTTGTTCTTGTCAATAGTCTTTTTAAAAATATCGAACAAAATTTCTTGTAAATATTTTAGAACAAGCGTTTGACATCTGTTCCCATCCGTGCTATAATGAGAACAGATGATTTCAGAAGGGAGATTTTTTGTGATGAAGAGCAATTCTTTATCTTCAAAGCAGAAACAGATTCTGGATTTTATTATTCGCAAACAGTCTGAGAAGGGTTATCCCCCTTCAGTCAGAGAGATCTGCGAGGCTGCGAATCTGAGTTCGACATCAACAGTTCACGGACATCTTGAGCGTCTTGAGCGGAAAGGGTATATCCGCAGAGATCCGACCAAGCCCCGTGCTATAGAGATCCTTGTCCGACCGGAGGACTCTGCTCTTCCGGAGAATCTGCCCGAACCCGAGTTTGAAGAGGCCCCTCCTGCGGATGTTGCGCAGATTCCTGTTATCGGCCGCGTTGCTGCCGGTCAGCCGATCCTTGCTTCCGAGAATCTCGAGTCCCGCTTCCCTCTTCCCCTGGATCTTCTGGGCAGTGATCCGGAGAAGTGCTTTATGCTGCACGTAAAGGGCGAGAGCATGATCAACGCAGGTATTCTCGACGGAGATCTGATCGTCGTTCATCAGCAAAATGTTGCGCAGAACGGTCAGATCGTCGTAGCGCTCATTGATGACAGCGCGACTGTAAAGCGTTATTTCCGGGAGAAGGATTTCATCCGTCTGCAGCCGGAAAATGACTTAATGGAGCCGATTTATGTCAAGGATGCCTCTATCCTGGGCAAGGTTATCGGCGTCTTCCGTTCGCTCGCGTAATACGGTCTGCCGCAAATCATATGTATACAAAAAACCCGCCGTATGGCGGGTTTTCTTCATCTTCATTGATCCGCGGCAGGTTCAGTAATCCTGCTTAAGGATAACAACCAGATATATAATACCTGCAATCAGCAGGAATGCTCCGACAATGCCGACCAGGATGATAACAAGCCCTTGTTGCGGATATGCCGGATGGAACTGGAAGATCACGCCTTTCCACTTACCTTCGGTCGGAAGCGCGTTCTTAACAGAAATCACATCAAAAGCAAAAGCTCCAACGCCCAGCAGGATCAGCGTCCAGGCTGTGATCAGCTTTTTCTTTACGTAACTCACGTTAACATCCCTCCAGTCATGTAAGAGTTTACAATCCGGCTTCGTCTCCGATAATGATCATCCGGAAGCGGTCCGGCTCCTTCCAGCCGTCATAGATTACGCCAAGATAGTTGCACATACGTTTCCGCGTTCTGCAATCTTCACAGTAGCCGCTCAGCGTACAGGGCGTGTCATGACCGTTTCGCTTTGAATTAAGCGGTGCGATCGTCTTGATCCGTGCGATCGCCTCATCAATATTCTTGACGATTTTATTGGCTCCCGCAACGATGATTACGTGCTTAGGTCCGAAGATCATCGCCGCGACACGGTTGCCTGAGCAGTCCATATTCACAAGCTCACCGTTTAATGTGATCGCGTTGGTACCGGTCAGGAAGTAATCAGCGCTGAGCGCTTCGTGATATTTCTGCACATGATCTTCACACTGATAGCGGTCGATCAGATCATAGTTTCCTTTGCGGAAATGATCGATCACATCCAGCTGATTCAGTGTAACTGATCCGCCGAGTCCGATCGAAACGCCCTCCGGGACCATGGACAGGAGCAGCTCTCTTGCCTCCTCCACCGTATCCACGTAGACGGCATTGAACCCTTTCTCGTTCAGTGTTTTGGTAATGCTCTTACCGATGGCTTCATAACGCCATTTTTTAATAGGATTGCTCATTTGAAAAGCTCCAGCTGAGGTTTATTGGCGCGGTGGTTCTCGATCAGCGTATTGATCTTTGCTGTCGGGTCAAGCAGCAGACTGACCGACATATCATGATTAAGCGCCGCGATCAGATATGTCATATACTTGGAACAGTCAACTTCATAATACCAGGAGACATTCTTAAGCTCCGGACGGCGATAGGTCAGGTTGGAAGAAAGGACAGCTGACAGCACGCCTTTATCGACAGCTTCCTGGAATTTGCCGATTCCGTCGGTAAACAGTGCATAAGTACATCCTGCGAAGACCCTGCCCGCTCCGCGCTCGCGCAGATCATAGGCAATATCCAGTACGGATTCGCCGGATGAAATGATATCATCGTAGATCAGAACATCCTTGCCGCCTACATCCGTTCCAAGGAACTCATGAGCGACTATCGGATTTTTTCCGTTTACGATCTGGGAATAATCCCTGCGCTTATAATACATTCCAAGCTCTACCCCAAGAACAGAAGCGTAGAAAACGTTCCGTTCCATAGCGCCTGTATCCGGGCTGACGACCATGAAATTGTCCTTATCGATCTGCAGATCCGGTACATGGTTGAGCAAAGCCTTCAGGACGTGATAGTTGGGAAGAACGTTATCGAATCCCATCAGAGGAACAGCATTGACAACACGAGGATCATGAGCATCAAACGTGACGATCTCCTCTACGCCCATGCTCTCCAGCTCCTGAAGGGCCATCGCACAGTCCAGGCTCTCACGTCTGTTGCGTTTATGCTGTCTGCCTCCGTAAAGAAGCGGCATGATGACGCTGACACGGTGCGCTTTGCCGGAAATCGCCTGAATGATACGCTTCAGATCCGCGAAATGATCATCAGGACTCATCGGCACTTCCTGGCCGAACATCGTATACGTGCAGCTGTAATTGCCGGGATCGCAGATGATATAGATATCCAGTCCGCGTACCGACTCATTCAATACGGCTTTACCGTCTCCGCTCTGGAACCTCGGCACATCGGGTTTGATCATGACCGGCATACGGACGATCTCCGGGCCGTGCAGATCCGAGTACAGCTTCATCAGTCTCTCATTGACCTTTTTGCTGAGCTCTTCGGTCCCCTGCATCATGATGATACCGATAGGCGCTACCTGATGATGGTCTTCAATCTGACTCGAAATCACATTTCCTGCCATACAGTGCCTCTCTTTCTGGGAAATAATCATATTGGAACATCTGCATTATATCACAGGAGTCTGCAATTGAACAGACTTTCACAGAAAAAAAGCCTGAATCCCTTTTCAATTTTGTTAAATAAGGGTATAATTTATGAACGGAGCCTGCTCCCTGCAGGTATAAGCTTAAGGAGGATCATTCATGACCATCGCTCGAAGCACGATCGTTGGATTTGTACTGGCCGGCGTACTGCCGCTTATGTTTATCATCTACGGATTCTACAGACTGCGCCGGATCCATAAATTCCCGATCATATCGGTCGTTCTCGGTTTTGCCGTTTACTTCCTGTCCGGACAGATCCTGACGTCCGTATCCTATTCCCTGCTGACGGAGATTCCGGCTGTCAACGCATTCTTGACTTCACCGGATCATCTGGTCATCTACTATCTGGTCATATCCCTGCTCCCGGCCCTCTTCCTCGCGCCGATCGCCTATCTTTTCCTCAAGTGGATACGCCGCGGCAAATGGACGGTCTACGACGCGATCGCTTCCGGTATTTCCTACTGGATCTACAACGCCGCGTCCCTTGCATACGGCTATGCGAATGAGGCACGCATTGCCAAGATGGTCAATGACGGGACTGTCTATTCTCTTGTAAACGAGACGGTCACACGGGAAGAGATCGACGATTATCTGGCCATCATGCAGACTGCCGATATCTGGCAGTGCCTGCTTGAAATACTGAATTTCGTCCTGATCGCTCTGACTGTGGTCCTGATCTTCGTTCTTGTCTATCACGGTATGAAACGCGGCAGATTCGTATTTGCACTGTATGGTATGGCGATACAGTTCGCCGTGCTCTTCACTTCGGATTATTTCAGTCTTGTTCTTCCGACCTGGGGATACGCGATCGTACTCTTCCTGGATATCGCCGCTGTCGCAGGCGGTCTGTACCTGTATTTCCGCTGGTACAACAATCAGAGGATGCTCCTGACTCAGCAGCGTAAGGAATTCAAAGCCCGCAAACATGCTGAATATCTGGAAAAAATTGCGGCGAAAGAAGCTGCCGATCGTGAAGCCAAAGAAGCCGCTGCCCGCTTGGCCGAAAATTCTGCGACCGTTGCGGAGAATACCGCAGATAATCAAGGCGATCTGTAACAAGACCGTTTCCCGAATGAAACCAGACTGCATTGTTCTGTTCATAATTTGTTCACATTTATATTGTATATTTTAACCATCGGAACTTTTTCATGTTTATATCTTCATTTTATTTTCTCCTCCAAATATATTTAGAGCGCTGGGCCGAACCCAGCGCTCCTTTTTTGCGTTATTCAGTTAATGGCTTTGCGTCTCTTCAGATCTCCTGCCTCTTGTATACAGCATAGGAGACTCTGCGGAAAATGAACCACCAGACTATTACGATCAGTGACGCGGCCCACCACTCTGCGAACGTTACAGGCGGCAGATTGCCTGCGATCCTTGTCAGATCCAGGTTGACGAACATCTCATACCGCAGCACAAAGAACTTGCCAAAATAGGAGTACATCATCCGCACGATCTGCGGGAGGATCAGATAGGCGAACAGACCGGAGAAAACCGCGACCGATGAGGAACGTACAAGCACGCTGACCATGACCGCAAACGTCACCATGATCACAGCCTGCACAAATACCGCCAGATACCGTAACAGAACTGCCGCGAAATACGGCACCCAGTAGACTGTCCCTTTTACGACGGTCATGTAGACCGGATCCGTGCCGGATACAGGATACAGATATTTGCCGATGCAGAGTGTGATCAGACACTCTAAAAGTGTCACGCAGAG
Organism: Bacillota bacterium; assembly: GCA_017441925.1. Classification (GTDB taxonomy): domain Bacteria; phylum Bacillota; class Clostridia; order Lachnospirales; family Bianqueaceae; genus RUG12817. Next base: position 284,438 of record JAFRUE010000007.1, on the reverse strand, counting down.
AAGCATAACCTCCAGTACCAGATATTTGGCGTGCAGCATCTGATTCCGTTTGAACGGATACAGTACGAGAGTCGCGATCGTCCCGTAGCGGTATTCCATACAGATCAGCCATACGGCCAGAAGGATGCCGAGGATCACGACGGACGCAGACATCAGGAACGAATTCTCGAAGAACTGCAGATATGTCGTTCTCTCCGTATAAACTTCCTTCATGATATCCGATGAAGGCAGGTTGTTGGTCAGGGAAAACAGATCTTTCTGGATCGAAACTTTAGCCGCTTCCGAGAGCATCACGTTCTCTCTCGCAGTCTCGGCATCCGTATTGACTTCATATTTCCATTCGATGATATTGCCCTGATTCTCACGGATCCTTGCGATAGCGACACTGATCCAGTTATCCTTTGCGTTCGGAGGCACGTTATAGGTCACATACCGCTCCAGCATTTCCGTATCAGCCTGGGCAAGCTCGACCGTCTTCTCCCCTCCTTCGACAAAAACAGATTCTTTCAGCTTCAGCAGACGCTCTTCCGCAAGCTGGAGCTGTTCTTTATTGTATGTCGAATAATCGTTGCCGAGAATGTAGACCATCAGTTCTTTATTGGTCTCTTCTACCTGCGCAAGATCCAGATCCGACGGGAAACCGAAATATCGCTCAAGATCCTGCGAATTCCAGCCTGCCCGTACAGCGTCCAGGAGCTGCATATTGCGGAAATATCTGTCAACGATCCCCATGCGCCAATCCCAGGAAGGAATCCCCGAATCCAGACAGAAACGGTTCTTCTGGATCTCGTTGTTCCATCGGAGGATGTCCGCTTTATACTCTGTCTCGGATAGCCATTCTTCTGCATTGTATTCAGGATACTGATTCAGCTGGGCTTCATACCGGCTGACCGCATTCTGATACGGCTCCTGCCAGGATACACGTGTTTCCCTGTCTGAGAGCATCTGGATCCCGACGGCAAGAACAGACGCGATCAGCGCGAGCGCGATCAGAACTTTAGTCCCTTTCCGGCCGAAAAGTTTTATCCATTCATTCTGAAACAGTTTATTCAATTTCAGCACCTCCGGTCAGAGAAGTATAGAGCTCTTCCAGCGTCTGACGGTGCGTCCGGATCTCTTCCACGTCGATACCGGCTTCCACAAGGATCCGGTTCAGACGGGACGGCGGCATCGTACTGGACGTGATCTCAAAGATGCAGTCCGAAACTTTGTCGAATGAATACGTCTCATCGATATCCTTGTTCTGGTTATCCCGGAGCAGCTGATAAGCCTCTGCCTCGCTGCCCTCTTTGATCCGGATCGTAAAAGAGGAAGTATCACCTACCTGCAGATCAGCCATTGCTCTCTCTGCGATCAGATATCCGTGAGACATGATCCCGACACGGTCGCACAGCTCTTCCAGATCTTCCAGCAGATAACTTGTCAGCAGAACAGAGGTCCCGTTGGCCGCGATACTTTTCATCAACTGTACAAAGTCATGCATGGCGGACGGATCAAATCCTTTAAGCGGTTCATCCAGGATCAGGAGCTGCGGATATTTGAGGATACTCTGTGCGATCGAGAGACGCTGCTTCATGCCCAGCGAATAGCTCTTGACCTTCTGATGGATCACGCTCTTCAGCCCGACAAGCTCCGTGACTTCCTCAACTCTCGCCTTATTGACATCCGGATACATATTGGCTGTCATCATCAGATTCTGCCATCCGGACAGATACGGATAATGGTTCGGATATTCCATCGTAGCCCCGATGAAATCGACCGCGTCCGCGTATTCCTTCTGGTTGTCGTATCCGAAGACCGAAATGTTTCCGGCGGTCGGTCTGAGATGACCGAGGATCATCTTGATCAGCGTGGTCTTGCCGGAATCATTCGGCCCGGTCAGTCCGTAGATCTCGCCCTCTCTCACCTGCAGCGACACATGATTGACCGCAGTGACAAGGCCGAATTTCTTTGTAACGTTCTTAACGTCCAGTATTACTGACTGTGAACGCATATTTCCTCCTTGTATCAGGGATCAGGCTCTGACGGTATTGGTCAGTCTGCCGATTCCATCGATCTCGCATACGACTTCGTCTCCGTCCTTCAGGAACTGCGGCGGGTTCATGCCCATTCCGACTCCGGAAGGCGTTCCGGTCGAAATAATGCTTCCGGCCTGCAGGACCATGCCGTGCGACAGTTCTTCAATGATGAAATCCACTCCGAAGATCAGAAGCGCTGTATTGCTGTTCTGACGAAGCTCTCCGTTCACGTAGGAACGGATGCCGACAGCAGGCGGACAGGCAAATTCATCGACCGTCACGATCCACGGTCCCATCGGGCAGGCACCGGAGAGGCTTTTGCCGAAATGCCACTGCTGATGCAGGTTCTGGACGTCGCGCGCGCTCACATCGTTTATGATCGTATAGCCGAAGATATACTTCCAGGCATCTTCACGGCTGACATGATCCGCGTCCTTGCCGAGAATGACCGCAAATTCGGATTCATAGTCCAGACGGGACGTAATATCCGCGTGCAGCGGGATATCCGCCTTATCGCCGGTCGCTTCGTTAACTCTTTTGCTGAAGTAGACAGCCTGCTCTCTCTTACCGTCAAAAGCCTGGTTTCTGGCTCTCGCGGACTCCGCGGCATGATCCATGTAATTGATGCCGAGGCATAACACGTCCTGTGCAGGATGCGGAATCGGTGCAAGCAGCTCGACCTCTCCGAGCGGCACGGATTTACCCGCGTCAAGTGCTACCTGGAGTCTGTCTTTGGTCTCTGCCGCGGCAAAAACAGCCGGATCCGTATTCCGGATCAGTTCCTGCATCGTCGCTTCTGCAAATCCGATGTCGCTAAGAGCTACGACCCGGTCTCCGCAGACCGCGCCGATACGTTCCGTTCCGTTCTGTCTGTATGTAGCCAGTTTCATTCGTCCATATCCTCCTTTGCCCATTGCAGACTGCGGGCAACAGCCTTGTGCCATCCGCGCAGTTTCTGCTCCTGTTCGCTTCTGTCCATGCCGGAGACATACGTCTTGCCGGACTGTGTCAGCAGCGTGAGTTCTTCTTTATCCTTCCAGAATCCGCACGCAAGACCCGCCAGATACGCGGCTCCCAGCGCGGTCGTTTCATTGATCGCACAGCGTGCGACACTTCCCTGGATCAGATCCGCCTGGAACTGCATCAGGAATTCATTCGCGGACGCGCCGCCGTCAACCTTAAGATTGCGGATCTGCATGCCGGTATCTTTCTGCATCGCGTCAAAAACGTCATAACTCTGATACGCGATCGATTCGAGCGCGGCACGGATAAAATGATCCTTTGTACATCCGCGGGTCAGACCGACGACGGTCCCGCGCGCATACGGATCCCAGAACGGTGCCGCAAGGCCCGTGAAGGCGGGAACCAGATAAACGCCGGCCGTATCCGGCACAGCGCGAGCATAACGCTCACTGTCTGAAGCATGCGGGAAGAGACGCATCTCATCGCGCAGCCACTGGATCACAGCTCCGCCAACAAATACGCTTCCTTCAAGCGCATACTGGACTTTACCGTTCTCACCGACCGCGATCGTTGTCAGCAGCCGGTTCTTGGAAGCGACACAATTGCTGCCCGTATTCATCAGCAGGAAGCATCCTGTACCGTAGGTATTCTTTACCGATCCGGGCGTGAAGCAGCACTGTCCGAATAGTGAGCCCTGCTGGTCACCGACCAGTGAACCGATCGGCACCTCTCCGCCCAGCACCTTTTCACTGGTATGTCCGAAAATGCAGCTGGAATCCTTAACTTCAGGCAGCATCTGCCGCGGGATGCGGAAGTAATTCAGGATCTCCTTGTCCCACTCAAGCGTATGTATATTGTAAAGCATCGTCCGGGACGCATTTGTAACATCCGTCGCGAACACGCTGCCGCCTGTCAGATTCCACAGCAGCCAGGTATCGACGGTTCCGAAGAGCAGTTCTCCCCGCTCGGCGCGCTCTCTGGATCCGGGAACATGATCAAGGATCCATTCGAGTTTTGTCGCGGAGAAATACGGATCCGGGATCAGTCCTGTCTTCTCGGTCAGTGTTTTGTCAAATCCGTCTTCATATATCCGGCCGACACGGTCCGCCGTCCTGCGGCACTGCCAGACAATCGCGTTATAAACAGGCTTGCCTGTCGCCTTTTCCCATACAATCGTGGTCTCCCGCTGATTCGTAATACCGATCGCGGCAATCTCATTTACACGGATACCGGCCTGCGCCATAGCCTCCATCGCGACAGAGAGCTGCGAAGCCCAGATATCGTTCGGATCATGCTCCACATAGCCGGGCTGCGGGAAAATCTGTCTGTATTCCTTCTGCGCGACGCTTACCATCTGCGCGTTATGGTCAAACAGGATACATCTTGAACTTGTCGTACCCTGATCCAGAGCCATTATATACTTTGCCATGTTATCCGTCCTCCTTCACATGATCGAATGCATTATAACATAATCTGAGCGAACTTGCAAATATAAGGCATTTGTGCTATGATTTCTGTTTGGAAAGAGAGGAACACATCATGTCATCCAACAAGAACAGTTATCCGGCGTCTGTCAGAGACAATGTTGCATATTTCAAAAAACAGGGCATTCCCGTCCCTCCTCCGCACCTGCTGAAAACAGAGCGTCAAATCGAGGAGATCCGTAAGTCCTGTCAGGTGAATATCGCTGTCCTGGATCAGGTCGAAAAGATCGTCCGTGCCGGCATTTCCACTGCGGAAATCGATCGCTGCGTGTATCAGGTGACCACGGATCACTGGGCTCTGCCCGCACCGCTCGGTTACGAAGACTATCCGAAAAGCGTCTGCACCTCCATCAACGACGTGATCTGTCACGGAATTCCTTCCGAGAAAGAAATCCTTAAGGACGGTGACATTATCAATGTCGACTGCTCCACGATCCTGAACGGATATTTCTCCGATTCTTCCAGAATGTACTGTATCGGAGACGTTTCTGAAGAGAACCGTAAGCTCGTGGACGTGACAAAGCGCTGTGTGGAGCTTGGTCTTGAAGAAGTCAGGCCCTGGAAACAGATCGGCGATATCGGCGCGGCGATCAACGCCTATGCCCGCGAGAACGGTTATTCCGTTGTCGCCGAGATCGGCGGACACGGCGTCGGACTGGAGTTCCATGAAGATCCGTACATCTGCCATACCGCTTCGCGCAATACCGGCATGCTAATGGTCCCGGGCATGATCTTTACGATCGAACCCATGGTCAATATGGGACGCGCCGGCTTCCGCATCGACCGCAAAAACGGCTGGACCGTCACGACGCTCGACCACAAGCCTTCCGCACAGTGGGAAATCATGGTACTGGTTACAGAGACCGGCCACGAAGTTCTGTGCTGGTAAAACAATACCGCCTGCCGCAAGAGCTATATAAGCTGCTGCTGACAGGCAGTTTTTGTTTACTCTCAGCCCTTATTATTTCTTCGGCACGATCTCTCCGCTGTTCTTCCAGATCGAATTGGCCGGGACTACGCCTCTGACACAGGATGTCGGATAGACATTCGTGTTGTGGCCGATCACAGTTCCCGGATTCAGAACGGAATTGCACCCGACTTCAACATGATCCGCGAGCATCGCACCCATCTTCTTAAGGCCGGTAGCGATATCTTCGCCATTAACGCGGTCATGCACGGTCACAAGCGTCTTGTCGCTCTTGACGTTGGAAGTGATGGATCCGGCTCCCATGTGGCTGTAATAACCGAGGATCGAATCTCCGACATAGTTATAGTGCGGAGTCTGTACGTGGTCGAAAAGGATCACATTCTTAAGTTCGACGCTGTTGCCGACAACGCAGTCCGCGCCGACCAGCGCCGATCCGCGGATAAACGCACAATGACGGACTTCCGTATTCGGTCCGATGATGCACGGCGCGCCCAGATATGCAGACGGGAAAACCTTCGCGGTCTTGTGTACCCATACGTTCTCGGATACTTCGTCATACTCTGCCGGATCGAGCGCCGGTCCGAGCTTAAGGATCAGTTCCTTGATACCTGCAAGAGCCTCCCAAGGATAGGTGAACTGAGCAAGGTAATCCGCTGCCAGTGTGTGGCTCAGGTCATATAAATCCGAAATTGTATACATAATATCTCCTCCTGCTGTCTATGCGTCATACTTCTCTCCCGCAGTTGGGACAGAATCTGGCGCCTGCTTTAAGTGATGCTCCGCAATACGTACAATAATGATCTCCGTGCCTGGCGGAATTGTCAGCCGCGGGAAGCGGCGGATACGTCTGCGGCTGCGGAATGCTGTGCTGATGGTTCTGCATACCACCGAGAAGCGACTGCGTCGCCGCCTGATTGATCTTAGACTGGATCTCGTTCGGGTAGCTGATATTGGAGATCCTGAAATGGCTGACCGTAAGGCCGATCTTGATCAGTTCCATATCCAGATCGTCACAGACGCCTTTTGCGATCATATCCGCGTTGGTCTGCAGATTATAGATATCCTTGCCCTCCTGCGTGATCCATTTCATCAGGATCTGATCCAGCATGGAATCCACGCGCATCCTGACGTCCTCCGCTGTATAGATGGCTTTGACGCCGGCTATATTATCGAGGAGCGCCATCTCGTCGTCCACTTTCAGCACATATGAACCAAACGCGCGGACAGGAACGCCTCCGGGCAGACTCTGATGGGGAATGTTAAGAGCGCCTTTCGTACCCCAGGTCATCGGGATCTCTTTGGTATTGATGAAGATCACCTCGGCACGGAGCCCGCGCATGAATCCGAAACGGAATCCGCGGAGCGTGTTCAGGAGCGGAACGATCTGAGATTTGATCTCATAGCTGCCCTCGTCCCGGAAGACGCCTTCGACCTTGCCGTTATAGAGAAAAACCGCATCCTGGCCGGGTTTAAGGATCAAGCGTGACTTCCTCCCGATCTCCTTGTCCTTCCATTTCCAGAAAAGCAGATCGTCCCGGTATTCGTCCCATTCGACGACGTTTGCTTTACGGCTGAAAAGCCCCATTTACAGGCCCCCTTCCAAAAGAGAAAGGACCGGACATCCGCCCGGCCCTGATCTTTGTTTACTGATATGCTCAGGCTCTTCCCAGTCTTGCCTTAAGTGCTGCAAGCTCCTCGTCAACGCTCTCGGTGGTCGTGGTGTCGTACTTGTCCATCAAGTCCTCCATCACGTCTCCGGTGATCGCTCCGTTAAGCTCCGCCATCGCATTGGCCTTGTCAAGCATCTTGTCAGCCTTGGCCTCAAGAGCATCGAATTTATTCATCGTACCCTTAGCGGTCTGGACGCTCTCGGTCAGCTTGTTGATCTTCTCCTGTGTCTTGGCAACAGCGACTTTAGCCTTGATCTGCGTCTTCTTGGCCTGCATCTCATAGATCTGATCATTCAGGTGATCGAACATCTGACGCATCTTGGTGGAATTATCCTTTGCGAGATCATAGGCCTGCTGCAGAGCCTGAAGCTCACGGGACTTGCCGTTCTTCTTCTGCAGGAAGATCGCGGCATCCTTGTCGTTTCCGGCAAGTACGGCCTTCTCCGCATAAGACTGCAGCTTGTCAACCTCAGCCTGGCACTCGTTCAGAGCTCTCTGCGCTCTGGCTTCCTCAGCCATAACGCTGGCAGTCTCCGCCTTGACCTCTCCCAGATCTGACTCAAGATCACGCAGGACCTGATCGATCATCTTCTCGGGATCTTCCATTTTGTCAAAAAACGCATTGATATTAGAACTCATAATGTCTTTGAATCTGGCTAAAATTCCCATATTATGTTGCCTCCTTAAAGATTTGACTTTATTATATCATCTTTTTTTGAAAAAACAACAGGAAATCGATATAGTTTGTCCGAAAATCTGCTATAATGGATATGCTGTAAAATGATCATTTCTGTTAAAGGTGGTGTGGAAATGGCACGGAAAAAGCCCGCCCGTGAACTCCGCTGGATGCGGCTTGATAACGCTGCCAAGATCTTCCCGGCGGCCATGCGCAAGAACTGGAACAACGCGTACCGGATCTCTTTCAGCTTCCGTGATCCGATCGATCCGGAGAAGCTGCAGGAAGCCGTTAATGTTGTTGTGCTGCGCTTTCCTTCCGTTGACGTACACCTCGGACACAGTATGTTCTGGCATTATCTTGAGGAGAACGCGGAGCCGCCCGTGATCCGCGAGGACGCAAGCCAGCCGCTGCTCCTCATGACGGAGAAAGAGACTCGTGAGTGCGCGATCCGTATTCTCTACTACCGGAACCGTTTTGCGGTAGAGTTCTTTCACGCTGTCACTGACGGAACAGGCGGACTGACTTTTGCCAAAACGCTGGCTGCGGAGTATGTCCGCCGCCGTTATCTTGTCGATGTCCCTGCTGAGAACGGTATCCTCGACCTGAACGAGACTCCGTCCGAAGACGAATTTGAAGACAGTTTTATCCGGTATGCCGGCAAAGTATCCGCGCCGCGTGATCCGCTGCGGGTATACCGTCCGCGCGGTGTCCTGGAGCCGGATCTCTTCCTGCATCAGACCTGCGGAACGCTTGATTCCCGTGCCGTTCTGGATAAAGCGCATTCCTACGGTACGACCGTTACGAATTATTTTGCTGCGATACTTGCCTGGTCTCTCCTGGAGCTGCAGTCGCAGGCCGAACCCAGGATCAGCCGTCAGAAAGACGTCAAAGTCCAGATTCCCGTCAATCTGCGCGCCAAATTCCCCAGCCGTACGATGCGCAATTTCGTCGCTGTCGTCAATGTCGGAATCGATCCGCGGATGGGAGAATGGACGCTTGAGGAAGTCATCCATACGATCCACTATCAGGCCGAACTCGGCGAGACGCCCAAGAATCTCCAGGCGATCTTTACACCGAATGTCAACGGAGAGCGCAATCCCCTGATCAAAGCTGTCCCCCGCTTTATGAAGGACATGATCCTGCGGACGATCTTTGATCTTGTCGGTGAACGCGTCTCGAGCATCTGTCTCTCCAATCTTGGTAATATCAGACTGCCGGATTCCATGCAGCCCTATGTCGAGCGGATCGAGTTCATTCTGAGTCCTCCATCCAAAACGCCCTATAACTGCAGCATCAGCAGCTGGGACGGGACGCTTTTCTGCAATCTTGTGCGCAATACACAGTCGTCGGAATTTGAACGGATCTTCTTTACAAACCTCGTAAAAGAAGGTCTGCACGTCCGGATCGAGTCCAATGACCGAAATACGGCCGGTGACACTCCGACCTCACAGAAAGGAAGCTGATATTCATGTACTGTATCAAATGCGGTGTCGAACTGGCAAACGGTGTGAAACGCTGCCCTCTGTGCGGAACACCTGTAATCATCCCGGATGAATTAAAAGAAGAAGCCGCTGCCGCGGCTCCCGCACCTTCCCTTTATCCGGAAAACCGTGTCCAGGAGAAAGTCAATCACTGGACAGTTCTTGTTGTGATCACGATCCTCTTTCTGCTGCCGGCCTTGCTGTGCATGCTGATCGATCTGCGTCTCAACGAGCATATCGTCTGGTCCGGATATGTTTCCAGTTCACTCCTTCTTGTCTATACGATCGTGGTCCTGCCGTACTGGTTCCCTCAGCGCAAGCCGTATCCTTTTATCCTTGCTGTCGGAATCGCGATCGGTTTTCTGCTCGCTTATATCTGCGTCAAGAACGGCGGACACTGGTTCCTGACCCTGGCGCTTCCGATCGTCGTTATCCTTATCATCATGACGGAAATTGCCTTCTGGACCCTGCGCGGGAACCGTATGGATCCTCTTCTTCTGGTCGGCCTGTTCTTTGTCGCGGGCGGGATCTTCAATGTACTGCTTGAGACCATGATCTGCATGACCTTCGGATTCCGCTTCTCGTTCTGGTCTTTCTATCCGCTCATTGCACTCGGACTGATCGGAGCCGGTCTGATCTTCATCGCGATGCGTCCGGCGCTGCGCAAAGCACTATATAAAAAATTCTTCGTCTGACAGGACGCTGTATTTAAGGTTAACAGCTAAATATACCCGATTTTGCAGGATTGCTATTGCAATCTTGCATTTTTTAAAAATACAGCTTGCATTTTTCCCTATTCTGCGATAAAATATATGAGGATTCTGAATTTTAGATCCGCAGTATTATTCAAGCCAGGAGAATAGATAAGAATCATGCCTCAGTATTCCTTACTTAGCAGAGAAGAAAAAGAGAACGAGCTGGAGCTTCTGAGAAAGCAGTACAAAACGATCTGTAATATGAATCTGAGTCTGGATATGTCCAGGGGCCGTCCCTGCCGTGATCAGGCTGCTTTTGCTATGGATATGCTTAATTGTCTGACGCCTGAGGATATGATACTTGCAGACGGTTCGGATGTACGCAATTACGGTATCCCGGCCGGTATTCTCTCCGCCCGCAAGCTGATGGGCGGCATTCTCGGGCTGGATCCTACAGAAGTTTATATCTGCGGCAGTTCCAGCCTGAATATCATGTTCGATCTTGTGTCGCATGCCTATCTGCACGGTGTATACGGCAGCAACGAACCGTGGCGCGCGTCTGAACATCCTAAATTCCTCTGCCCTGTTCCGGGTTATGACCGTCACTTCGCGATCACGGAATATTTCGGCATCTATATGATCAATATTCCGATCCTGGAAGACGGCCCGGATATGGATATGGTCGAGAACTACGTCAACAACGATCCTGATGTCAAAGGCATCTGGTGTATTCCCAAGTATTCCAATCCCACCGGTGTAACGTATTCCGATGAAGTCGTCCGCCGTCTCGCCGCTCTGAAACCGGCCGCAGACAATTTCCGTATTTTCTGGGACAATTCTTATGTTGTCCACGATCTGTACGGGGACGATAAGGATGAACTCGCGAACATTATGGATCTGTGCAAGGAATACGGTTCCGAGGACATGGTCTATGAATTCACCTCAACTTCCAAGATGACGTTCGCAGGCGGCGGACTTGCCGCTCTTGGCGCGAGCAGACACAATATCGACTATATCAGCAAGCAGTTTGCGGTTGAGTCCATCGGCTGGAACAAGCTGAACATGCTGATGCATGTCAAATTCCTCAAGGACAACGAGACGATTGCCGCTCTGATGAGGAAACATGCCGCTGTCCTTCGTCCTAAATTCAAAGCAGTCGAAGAGATTCTTGAAGCTGAAGTTTCCGACATTGCCCAGTGGAAAAATCCCAAAGGCGGATACTTTATCTCCTTTAACGTGATGGACGGCTGTGCGACACGTGTCTACAATCTCTGCAAAGACGCCGGCGTCAAGCTGACACCGGTCGGAGCCACCTATCCCTACGGACACGATCCGCATGATTCAAATATCCGGATCGCGCCGACATCTCCGAGCCTCGACGACCTGACACAGGCAACCGCTCTGCTCTGCCTCTGCACCAAGATCGCGACGCTCGAGAAATTGCTTACAGACGGAGAGGCTGAAGAGGTCTGAACTGTCCGGCCGTTTAACGGCCGTTGTAAAACACAAGAAGGCATCAAAAAGCGTCACCCGCAGGTGACGCTTTTCTTATCTGTATTCTGCAGAGATTTTTTACTTTGCAAAAACTCTCTTCAGCTTGGGATAGCGCGGCAGGCTCTCAACGGTCGGGATCTCCGGAACGCCCTGAATCAGCGGCAGAGCATAATCGATGAACTTCTGGTTCACGTTATTGTGCTCTTCATTGATCCACTCAAGCGGTACGGTTTTCTCCGCGTTCGCGACGGCAGACAGATTCAAAAGCTGCAGCTGGCACTCATAAGCGCCTTCTTCCGGACGACTGAAGCCGACCATCTTATCGGTAACGCCTTCTATAGCCTGCTCAACAGCCGCTTTGCCGGCAAGGAAGGATTCCTCGATGTCGGTCGCGGACGCAATATGTCCCGCGCAGCGCTGCAGCAGTGAGAACTCGATGCCGCGGCACTTTACGCCGAGTTTCTCCTTGACGATCTGCTCCAGCGTGGAAGCCAGTCCTCCCATCTGAGCATGACCGAAAGCATCCTTCTGCTGAGCCAGGCTGCTGCCGTATTCGGAGATATAACGTCCGTCCTTGTCATGGATTCCCTCGGAAACCGCTACAATGACGGTTCCCTTCTCCTGCTCGACGCGCTTAACGTCAGCCAGGAACTGCTCCATGTCGAAATCCGTCTCCGGCAGATACACCAGATCCGGTCCCTCGCCTGCAACAGACGCCAGCGCGGCGCTCGCGGCAAGCCATCCGGCGTTGCGGCCCATGATCTCAAGGATTACAACGCTTCCCATGTCATAGACCTGCGCGTCACGGGAAATCTCGGCAACGGAAGTCGCGATGAACTTGGCCGCGCTGCCGTAACCCGGGCAGTGATCCGTCCCGAACAGATCGTTGTCGATCGTCTTTGGAATACCCATGATGCGGCACTCATATCCGACGTGCAGCATATACTTGGAGATCTTGTTGCAGGTATCCATGGAATCGTTGCCGCCGTTGTAGAAGAAATAACGGATGTCGTATTTCTTGAAGATCTCGAGAATTCTCTTGTAATCGGTATCGTCCTCGGTATAATCCTTCAGCTTGTAGCGGCAGGAACCGAGAGCGGACGACGGTGTGGTCTTGAGCAGCGCAAGCTCCTCAGGATCCTCCATTTCCATATCCATCAGCTGATCCTTCAGCACACCCTGGATGCCGAAGCGCGCTCCGTAGACCTTGGTGATGACCTCGGAATCCAGCGCGGTCTTGATAACGCCGTATGCACTTGCATTGATAACGGAAGTCGGGCCTCCGGACTGACCTATAACACATGCTCCTTTCAGCACATTCATTCTGGTAGTTCTCCTTTCTCATTGCATTCTTCAGCTATTGTACCATCATAGGCCTCATTACGCAAGAAAAATTTGTGTATCCGGGGACAGTTCCCTGAATATGAGGGTTGATTTTCACCGCGGTTATGTTATAATATTAACAGTTCTAAAAGTATTGTACGAAAAGGAGATGTATTTATGGCATTAGTAACTTCTACCGAAATGTTCAAAAAGGCTTACGAAGGCGGTTACGCCATCGGCGCTTTCAACATCAACAACATGGAGATCGTTCAGGCGATCATCGGCGCGGCCGATGAACTTCGTTCTCCCGTTATCCTGCAGGCTTCCGCAGGCGCGAGAAAGTACACGACCGGTGCGTACATGACCCATCTGGTCCAGGCTGCTGCCGAGACCACCGATATCCCGATCGTTCTGCATCTGGACCACGGCGCAAGCTTTGAGGTCTGCAAAGAGTGTATCGACAGCGGATTCACCTCTGTTATGATCGACGCTTCCTCTCATCCTTTCGAAGAGAACATCGAGATCTCCCGTAAGGTCGCCGAGTACGCTCATGAGCGCGGCGTTGTCGTCGAGGCCGAGCTTGGAACTCTTGCCGGTGTAGAAGACGAAGTTAAGGTTTCCGCTGAGGATTCCTCCTATACCCGTCCGGAAGACGTTGAAGAATTCGTGACCAAGACCGGAGTTGATTCTCTGGCAATCGCGATCGGAACCAGCCACGGCGCATACAAGTTCACTCCCGAACAGTGCACCAGGAATGAGAAAGGCATCCTTGTACCGCCTCCGCTCCGCTTCGACATTCTGGAAGAAGTCTCCAAGAGACTGCCCGGATTCCCGATCGTTCTGCACGGCGCTTCCAGCGTACCGCAGGAATATGTTAAGATCATCAACGAGAACGGCGGAGCTATGAAGGACGCTGTCGGCGTTCCCGAGGAACAGCTTCGTCAGGCCGCCAGAATGGCTGTCTGCAAGATCAACATCGACTCCGACCTCCGTCTGGCGATGACTGCCGGTATCCGCGCGCATCTCTTCGCTCATCCGGATCATTTCGATCCCAGACAGTATATCGGCGACGGCCGCGCCAATGTCAAGGCTGTTGTTGCTCATAAGATCAAAGACGTTCTGGGCAGCGAGGGCAAGGCGTAAGGAAAAGGATACTGTACGATAGACTATCCTATCACAATAAAAACACCGTCTCAAAAACAGTTGCTCACGCAAAGGGTTTTTGAGACGGTGTTTTTATTGTGAATGCCAGCAATCGTACGAAGCCTTCTCTATTGGCATTAATCGGAGGGTTCCGCAAAATGGTTTTGCGGGAGGTACTTTTATGCTTTTATTGATTGTATCGAACTATATTCGCCTTGCCTTTGCTGCCGTCACCTGCTGTGCCGGTCAGAGCCATTTCTCGAACTGCGGGAGGAATGCGCGGTGGGCTTTCAGGAGTTTCATGCCCATCTCGCGGATCTGCGGCGGAGTCAGATGCGCGCACATAGGATCGTTCAGCAGAGCTTTCATCGCGAGCTCGAGATCTCCGGTCAGGCCTGCTTCAACGATCATATCCTGATTGCTGATATGCGGCATGACCACGTTGAGAAGCGGCTTAGGCATCGCGCCCATGACCATTGGTACAAAACCGGAATCCCGGACTACGCCGAGTGTCTCTACAATGCTGCCTTGCGGAAGGTTATTGACCTGTCCTTCATTCGGCAGATTGACAACGTCTATGAAATCTTCGCCGGTAAGGAAGGCGTTGATGATGCCTGCCGCGGCTTCGCGGGAGACCGGATGCATGTATTCCTCTTCTCCGTTCAGATAACGCGTTACACGTTCATACGCGTCTTTCTTCATCTTGCGGCGGTCAGCGATCGACGTTCTGACCAGATTGTAGGCCGCCGGTTTATCCTCGCTGCCGGTCAGATAACTTGAGAAAAACTCGCTGATATGCCGGTCCGCAACATAGGGCAGATATCCGTATATATCAAACAGTTCACTGCAGACATTCGCATGGCTGCTGTAGCTTGCGATGTCCTTGAACTCCGTGATCAGCGAAGAAAAAGGCTGTCCGTTCATCTTTTCCCGCAGCATCTCATAACCGTCCCTGCCGTCGATCATGAAATCAAACAGCCAGAAGAAATGATTGGTACCGCCGAATCGCATTTTGATCTCTTTATCGGATTTAAGGCCAAAGATCGTCTGCAGTACAAAAAGCGATTCATACAGTCCGTGGCACAGGCCGACCGTCCGCAGTTTCGTCGTTTTATAGAACACATTTGTCAGGACTGCCATGGGATTTGTATAGTTCAGAACGATCGCTTCCGGCGCGTATTTCTCGATATTCGCGGCCATTTCCTTGAAAACAGGGATATTGCGCAGTCCGCGGGCCCATCCTCCCGGTCCGACAGTATCGCCAACCGTCTGATAGATCGCATATTCTTCCGGAATCGAGATATCATAGGCCATCGCGTCCAGATCACCGGTCGATATCGTGATCAGGACAAAATCCGCTCCCTGGAAAGCCTCTTCCTGCTTGTCCGTGAAGCGGAAAGTGGCTCCGATCCCGAGCCTTGCGGCATACTGATTGCCGAAATCCGTCATTCTCTGCCCAGCATGTCTGTCGATATCCAAAATCACATAATCCGCGGACTGCATGGACGGCGTCTGCAGGAAATCATTGATCAGCTTGGGTGACCAGTTGACGCTTCCTCCTCCTACCATCACGATGACAGGTCTTTCTTTGTTCATGTTGTTTCTTCCTTTCTGCTGTGTTTCTTTATTTGCCCTTGATCTCGATCCGGTCAAGGATTCCCTGGACACTGACACCAGGGTGTGTTACATACATTCTGATGACGTCCTCCGTAAACGCCGGATCAGCACCGGTCTTCTCTGCGATCGCGTCCACGGGAACTCCTTTGTCAGCCAGTCTGGTCATCTTCTTTACGAGAGCATAAATATCTGGTGAAGTCGTTCTGCCAAGAAACCTGTCGACCGGACCTGTTCTCAGATCCACTGCCGGCGCGTGACCGTAGTAGACCCTTTTGGGATGCTTTCCCAGAAGGAAATCCCAGCTTTCCCCAATCCGGGTACCTTTATGGAGCTCCAGCTCATAGAGAGGGTTCAGATCGCCGACAAAAAGACTTCCATCGTCGAGCATCAGACTGATACTGTCATCGGAATGACCGGGTGTACTGTAAATGCAGCCGTCTATTCCGAGTTCTTTAAGGATCTGCCTGCTCTCTTCAATCGGAAAAGTCCTGATTTCGCTGTCCCTGATCGGTTTGAAGGCCGCTTTCCTGTCCCTTTCCAGAATCTGATCCGAACCATGGATAAAGCCGGTCTGAATATCAGGAACCAGAATGACCGGCCCCATGTCGGCGATTTCTTGTGCAATGCCCATATGGTCTGGATGATAATGCGAAATCAATATATAGGATATATCCTGGACCTTCTCCCCCGCTTCGCCCATAGCGCGGCAGAAAGCATTCAGAGTCCCTGCCCATCCTGTGTCAAAGAGGACCGCGCCGCTTTTCCCTTTGATCAGATAAGTATTCGTCGTCCCGTATTGAATCAGTCTGATCATTGCAATCCCAGATTCTTTTCTTTCTCAAAGAAAGCTTTGCATAGCTGCTCATATTCCTGATCTGTACAGACCTTTCGGCACATTGGCTCAAAGGACCTGGTAATCTCAAAACACTCCGACAGTTTCCTGCACGGACGCTCCGGGCAATCGGCACAGCTCGCGATCCCCCGCTCCTCACAGCACCTCACGATCTGGTATCTGCACCGGTTTTCAGGCCTGCAGCCGGTACAGGATATTTCTCCGGCTGACACAACATGATCACGGTATCCGATCATCATCCATAATTCTGCTGTATGAAGAAGCTCTTTCTCTGTCTTTTCATAAGGATGCTTCACATATCTCGGGCATGCGGAACAATCATTACCACACGCCGCTATGATCTTATCCATGTGCTCTTCTCCTATTAGCTTCGATTCTTTGCTCCGATTATACCATAATCTGCTGAAGCGTACAACAAGGCTTTGAAACATTAAGTATAACAAATTTCGCTGCAAAACAGTTGCCGGCAGATGCATCAACAACATGTCCATTGCGAAAGGTTTTTGACTATTCTTGACTATCAGCAAAATAGCATACTCCCCCTCGCAAAAACTTTTTGCGCCAGCAACTGTTTTTGCGAGAGGGAGTATGCTATATAGATAATAACCACCAGAAAGTCAATCAAACCTCTTCCGCAATAGACCTCCGTCCCGTCCACTTCCCGCTGAAGAAATACGGTGCGACGACCACGGCGTATCCGTAGCTTCCGATCGTGAAACCGTACCAGAAGCCGTGCAGCCCCAGTCCGAAGACAACACCGAGCAGATACGTCAGGCCCATCCGCAGGATAAAGCCTTCCATCACGCCCATCAGGAAGTTCATCCGGGCGTGGCCCAGACCGTTGATAAAGGCCAGGCACGGCGACCGGAACGCGTATCCCATGAAGGCGATCGCGGCTACAGGAGCGTATTCCCTTGCCATTTCCAGTACTGCGGGATTCTGGTCAAAGATACCGAAGATCTGCCGCGGAAGGACAAGGATCAGGATCGACAGGATGGTCTCAAACGCGAAGTCTACGGCAAAGACACGATAGACAATGCCGCGGACACGGTCGATTTTGTCGGCGCCGAAATTCTGCCCGATATTGGCCGCGCCGGCTGTATTCATCGCGTTCGCGACGATCAGCGCTATGCTGTTCAGCTTGTTGCCGACGCCTGTGACTGCAGAAGCGACGACACCGTACGGATTGATGTAATGACCGACAAAAAGCAGGGATATGCTGCCCGCGCTCGACTGGATCACGATCGGGATGCCGAGGCGGATCATCAGACGGAACGGATAACGGGAGATCCGGAAGCTCTTCAGCTTAAAATCAAACGCGAAGCGCTTTCTGTTTCGGTACAGATAGATAAAGCTCAGGACAAATGAACTGCCCTGGCCGATCACAGTCGCGAGCGCCGCGCCGAAAGCTCCCAGCTTCATCCAGGCAATAAAGACGATGTCCAGAATAATGTTGATGACGGACGCGATCGCTACGAAAATCATCGGATGCTTCGCGTCACCCATACCGCGCAGCACAGCACTAACCATATTGTAGCCGAAGATAAACAACATACCTGTCGAACAGCACATGACGTAGGCACGCGCGCCTTCGACGGCTTCAGGCGGTACGTTGACCAGTCGGATGAACAGATCCGTACAGGCGATACTGACACCGCCGAGCACGATCCCCGACAGCATGACGAAAGTAAAAAGTGTCCCTATGACAGCGTTCAGATCCGTTCTGCGTCCCGCGCCGACATACTGCGCGACCATGATCTGTCCCGCCGTCGCGAATCCCATGCCGAGGAACGCGAAAAAGTGCATGATATCGCCGCCTGACGATACCGCAGAGAGTCCTGCGCTGCTCGCGAAACGCCCGATGATGACCATATCGATCATATTGTAAAGCGTCTGCATAATATTGGAGAGCATTACAGGTATCGCAAAGCTCAGCAGAGCCGGCATGATCGGACCGACGGTCAAGTCTCTGATAAAGTCTTTTTTCTTCACTCGTAACCCCTTCTGTTATCTTGTCTGTCTTCCGGAATGATCAGTCTCTCACATGACTCTGCGCAGCAGTTTTTCTTTCAGTCTGGAATACGGCATATACGGGATCGGGATCTCTGCCGACGCAGGGCTCACCAGTACGCTCCTCATGTGCGTAAAGGTCTCGAAACTCTTTTTCCCGTGGTACTGTCCCATGCCGGACGCTCCGACTCCGCCAAAAGGCAGATTCGCCGACGACAGATGCAGGATCACGTCATTTACGCACCCCCCGCCGAACTGGCAGCTTTCCATTACTTTGCGCTGAATTTCTCCGTCCCTTGTGAACAGATACAGTGCCAGCGGATGCGGCTGTTTCACGATAAAAGCTATGGCTTCATCCAGTGTTTTATACGTCAGGACCGGCAGCAGCGGTCCAAAGATCTCCTGCTGCATCAGTCCGTCGCCTAGGGTGACGTCCGTATAGACAGAAGGCTCGATGCGCCTCTCCGAAGCTTTATAATGACCGCCGATCACGGGTTTATGACCTTCCATAAGGCCACGCAGACGCTCATAATGCTTATCGTTTACGATGGAAGCCATCTGACGGAAACTGCCGTCTGGCGAGAAACGTTTCAGTGCCTTTTTATACTCCTCTATAAAACTGTCCCTGATCGTCTCGTCGATCAGAACATAGTCCGGCGCGACACAGGTCTGTCCCGCGTTCAGGACTTTACCGAAAGCGACCTTGCGGGCTGCTTTGCGGACGTCTGCGGACTTCTCGACAATGACAGGGCTCTTGCCGCCCAGTTCAAGCGTGACCGGCGTCAGATTACGGGCTGCCGCAGCCATGACCTCTTTGCCGACCGCTACGCTCCCTGTAAAGAAAATATAGTCAAAAGGCTGTTCAAAGAGGATCCTGTTCTCTTCTCTGCCGCCCTCTACGACAGCGATAAACTGCTCGGGAAAAGCGTCCCGGATCACTTCTGCCACAGCAGAGCTGACCGCCGGAGCATATGCGGAAGGCTTGATCACCGCACAGTTCCCGCCCGAGATCGCGCCGATCAGCGGCTCAAAACAAAGCTGCACGGGATAATTCCACGGCGATACGATCAGTACGCAGCCATAAGGTTCCGGCATCAGGCGGCTTGTGGACGGAAACAGCGTGATCGGAGTCCGCACACGCCGCTCCCGCATCCAGGACGCGAGATGTTTCTTATGGTGACGGATCTCTCCGTAGATGATCCCGAGCTCTGTCATAAAACTCTCTGTGCGGTCTTTGTGAAGATCCTTGAACAATGCTTCGAGCAGATCGTTTTCATGGGCCTTGATCGAGCTCTCCAGATCGTTCAGCGCTTTGATCCTTGCGGAGAGGCTGCGCGTAGACCCCGACATGAACCAGGCTTTCTGTGCCTGCACAAGTTCTTTGATGTCTTTTGTCATGCGCTTACTCTCCTTTCAGTTCAACATAGACAGGCTCGTGATGAACGGCCGGCAGGAAAACATTCAGAATATCAGCCGTCCGGACCTTGAGGCTTGAAGTATTCCTGCAGGGATGGCATCCGATATATTCATCCCGGATCACGTCCCTGTCGATCACAAGCTGCACGCGGCCGTCCGGATCGTTCATGAGTCCCAGGACACTCGCCGAACCCGGCATTGTATCCAGCATCTCCTCCATCTGCTGTGGCGTGCCGAAAGACAGGCGCGCAGTATGCAGCTGCGGGGACAGTTCTTTTGTCTTGAAAGGTTTGTCCCCGGGCATCAGCAGCAGGTAGAAATCCGTCTGCTGCCGGTTCGAAAGGAACAGATTTTTGCAGATCTTGCATCCAAGTGCCTCTCCGATGCGGATACAGTCCTCCATGGTCAGCGCTTCTTCATGATCCGTCCTCTGATAGGAGATCTGCAGACTGTCCAGATAATTGTAGACGCGGACCTCGCGCTCTTCTCGTCCTGTAGTGTCGACAGGACGGCCGTCATATACCTGAAGCTCCATCTTATGCGATCTCAGCGGATTCGGTCCGTGTTACGGTACCGTCCGATACAGTTACCGCAAAGCGGCTTCCTGGCTTAAGGGCTGCACGGATTTCCTCAGGGACCGTCACACGGCAGCGGATACCGGCTTCTTCACGGGACAGTTTTTCGACAGTAAGTTCTGTCGTGTTCTCTCCGCAGACAAGTGCCGCTCCGACCGTCAGCTCCCTCGGCGCAGTCGGGATAACAGGTTCCTGACGGCCCGGGAAGCGGAATTTCATAAGTGTATTGACGTCGCAGGCAAATACCGCGCCTGCAGGATCCCTGACTTCGAACTCAACAGCGTCTGCCGCTTTGATCTTACCGGGCAGCGTCGTATACGGCACATGCACCGTCAGAGGCAGCGTAACATCATCCTGGGGACGGAATCCGTTGAAACCGTTCTCCGGTACCGCGACAGTCGGATACGGATACAGACTGTCGGAAGGAACGCCCGGCTGTGGAGCTGCGAGTTTCTCTTCACGTACCGGCGGGCAGTTCTCCGTCACCAGATCTGTCACTGTCGTTGTAAAATAGGCTAGTTCGGGGACATTTTCAAACCCTGTATGTCTGCGGAACGGACTGGTAACCGTGACGATCTCCGCGGACTGCGGCATCTCGATATTCTCAAGGCGTACGGTCACCGCGTCATCGATCACGCCGCCGTAACGGCTGTCCTGGACAACGGTACGGATCTTCAGTCCGCGAAGCGTAATGTCCTCCGTATGGCACAGATAGAAGCCGTAAGACGGCAGAATGCCCCAGTCGGAAGGCTCCGGATAGACGTCCGGCATCTCCGGCACGTTCAGCGGGTCCTCGACCCAGGTCTTTTTCCCCGCGTCATAGCGCATTCTCGGGAGACGTGCTTCATTCTTGCTGAAGAAAGAATTGACCATCCACGGCAGCGTGCAGGTACGTCTCTCTGCTTTATATTCGTTATAATCCCAGCGGGTATTGGCGATGCGCTGCTCGCAGGCATCCGCAAGGCTCAGTCCCCCGCGGAATTCAACATCAACATTCTCAAAAACAACGTTCCGGATGCGGGAATCCAGCAGACCGTGCACAAGGATCGGATAACGCGGATCCGCGTCCCTGACCTTCAGGTTTCGGATCTCGATATTCCAGGCCTGCGCAAAGCCTCTGCCGCAGGCGTTTGCATACGCGTAGCGCTCGTCAGCGCTGATCTCGGCGCCGGTCTGACGGACGTAGTACTTGCCGTCTTTTTCCGTCAGATTGACGTTATTGATGCGGCAGGCTTCATCCCGGGTACCCTGTACCACGATCGGAACAACGTTGCCGTCAGCGAGCTCCCTCTCAACACGCGCATAGGACGGTTTGTAACGGACCGCAGGATAGGACGGGAAATCGTTTCTTGCCGGCAGGATCCACTCCGGATTGTCCAGACGTACATTGTCGGGCGCTCCGATGATATCGTCGGTACGGACTCCCGTTACCGGACGGCGTCCGCGGTCGCCCACACGGATATAGACCGGCGAACTGCTGATATGCTCCATCTCGCAGTCCGTCATCAGGATATCGTGCATATCGGAACCGTCACACGCCTCCAGCGCGAACCCGCGGCTGCGGTCAAAACGTACACGGCGTACGGTCAGCGTATCGAGCCCTCCTGTCGCCTCTGTGCCGAATTTGACGCGTCCGGTCGGACCGCAGCGGTCCGCTGCGATCAGTTTATTGCGCGTATATTCGCCTGCCCAGACGCTGCCCGCATCGTAACCGCATACAACACAGTCCTCAAGCAAAACGTTTGAGACCGGACGGTCCAGTCCCGCGCCGATACTTGCCTTCAGGCACAGTCCGTCGTCTGTCAGCGAATTGACGATACTGTTCGTTACCGTCACGTCCTTACACGCATCAATGTCAAAAGCGTCCCTCTGTGTATCGAGCAGAATATGATCCGCATACATATTGTCGCACCCGGACGCAAGGATAGCAAAATGTCCGCCGATCACGATGGCAAAGTCCAGCAGTACGATGTTCCTGCAGCGGACAAGCGAAATCGCTTTATTGGCGAACCAGTTGTCTCTGCAGCCGGGGCTGAGCCTGCGGTTTCCGGAACGCGGGTCGAACGACTGGATCACATAGGCGATTTCGTCATCGCTGCCCTCAACAAGCATACTGCCGTCAATACGGCCTGAGCCGTCGATACGGATGTCCTCGAGGTCAAAGCCCGTCATCAGGCTGTTGGCGAAATAACTGTGTCCCTGATCTTGCAGTCCGGCAAAAGGATTGACTTCCGGCATATCGTAATTGCCGCCGTCTATATCAGGCCTCGCCGCGCGCAGGATTGCATTCTCCTCGAGCCGCAGGATAATGTGGCTCTGCAGATGGATCGTATAGACCTTATAATCCCCTGCAGGAACGACGACACATCCGCCTCCTGCCTGCGAAGCCGCCGCGATCGCTTCATCAATGGCTTTGGTGTTGGCAACGGCCTCTCCGCCTTCTCTGGCGCCGTAATCCCTGATATCGAACCGGTTCTTCTCGTATTCCAGGAAACTGTTTCTGTTAAGACTTGACCCTGTTGCGATTTTCATCGTATGATTCGTCCTTTCTCCAGATTATATTACCACTTGTTGTGAACGTGCTCGGCAAAAACCATTCTGTCCACAATCCGGATCTCCCTACCGTCGTCCAGCACTGCCCGTCCGCTCATCCTTCCGAACACCTGGTGCGGGATCATGCAGATCACCTTAAAATCGACCGGTGCCTGACGGTCCAGTACCGGAACCATCGTCATCTCAAACCGCCCGTCCGTTTCCGTAAACGTCCACGGCTTCAGGTAATCAAAGCTCCCGTCCGCCTTGCGCGGGATACGGAATTCAACGTCCTTCAGCTTATGCGAACGGCCGTTATAAAACAGCATATTTTCGCTGGCCGCCTGTGTGTTGCCGAATCCGTACCCGATATTGAAACCGAATCTGTTTCCGTCCTCGAGCAGCATCTGTCCGCTGCCCCAGTACCAGGTATTGTCGTAGGTCCAGACTCCGCGCCCCCAGTCGAGCGTACCCATCGCACCGTCCTCTGACCGGAAAACATATTCTTTGCCTTTGAAGCGGACGATGCCGTCGGCAGCCATGCAATTGATCTTCTGGTTGTAATAGAAATGCGCCTTCTTATCAAAAGGCGTCGCAATGACCATCGATTCCTCAGGAATATCGGTCAGCAAGATGTCGAAAGTCAGATCCTCTCCGGACTTGCAGAAATTGCGGAACTGTCCCTTCAGATGCCGCTCGGTACCGTCGTTTGCAAAGGACATATCCGCATTGCCGACGACAGCCGCAATATCGCCTTTTTCACTCGTATACGGAAGATGCAGTTTTCCAAGCGGAAACATGCCCATTGCTCCGTCGTTCAGTTGGAACGGTTCGTCTCCGAAGCCGAGCAGCGATATGGAGAGGCTGCTCACGTATCCCGCGTCCGAGACCGTCAGCGCCAGTCCATAGTCCTGACTGCCGATATAATAGTAATCCCACTCTTTGATACGAAAGCGCGGCGCCTTGATATCCGCGCGGTCATACTGCCAGTACTGTTTCTTCGCAAAACCCGGTTCCGCAATATTGCCCGCCTGATCCAGCAGACGCTGCGGCGCGGTTATTTCGTGCTGCATTCTGTCCCTCCTGACGGCTCCTCCGGCGCGTCAACCAGATATTCCTGAATGATATAGCGCGGTCTCTGTTTGGATTCCATATAGATCTTTCCGATATACTCACCGATAATGCCGATACAGAAAAGCTGGATCCCGCCGAGCAGCCAGATCGATCCCATCAGGGAGCTCCATCCGCTCACTGAATGTCCTGTCAGCTTAACGATCAGACAATACAGGAGAAATATCACGGCAACGAAAGCGATCACAGCGCCTGTGCGGTATACGAACCTGATCGGCTTGACACTGAAGGACGTGATGCCTTCGAATGCGAGCGAAAGCATCTTGGACAGCGGATATTTGGATTCGCCGGCAAAACGTTCATGCCGCTCATACGTAACGATCGCGGACGGGTATCCGATCTGCGGAACGATGCCCCGCAGGAAGAGATTGACTTCTTTGAACTCCGCAAGACCTTCAAGCGCGCGGCGGCTCATCAGGCGGAAATCCGCGTGATTGTACACAATGTCCGCGCCGAGTTTCTTTATGACTTTATAGTAGGCTTCCGCGGTAAAGCGTTTGAAAAAACTGTCTGTCGCGCGGCTGGAACGGACCCCGTACACGATATCATATCCTTCAAGGTACTTATCGACCATCGCATCGACAGCATCCATGTCGTCCTGCAGATCCGCGTCCATCGAGACCGTCATGTCCGCGTAGTCCTTAGCCGTCATCAGCCCCGCGAGAAGCGCGTTCTGGTGTCCGCGGTTGCGGGAGAGGCTGATGCCCCAGAATAGCGGATCCTCTTCGTGGAGCTTGGAGATGATCTCCCAGGTATTGTCCGAAGAACCGTCATTGACGAACAGAACATGACTGTCTCCGGCGATCTTACCGCTCCCGATAAGCGTCCCCATCTTCTCTTTCAGCCGTTTAGCCGTCTCCGGCAGCACTTCCTGTTCTTTATAGCAGGGAACGACGATAAACAGTCTGTTCCCGAGTTTCTCTGATGTATTCATTTTATTTCTGCTCCGTGTTCGCTGGTTTTTTCTTTTTGGCGTAACGCTCTTCCTCACTGAAGATGCAGCCGCAGTATTTCTGCATATAGAGTCCGAGTTCCCGTGCTTTATCCTGTCCCTCCCGGAAATGCGGGCGGAAATCCCTGTACAGGAACGTCAGACCGTATTTACGCGCGGCTTCTTCTCCGACAGCCCGGATCAGATCGTGTTTCTGATAGGGACTGATCAGAAGCGTCGTCGTAAACGCGTGAAAGCCCATCTCCGCAGCCGTTCTTGCCGTCTCATCAAGGCGTATCCCGTAGCAGAAACCGCATCGGTTGTCCCATTCCGGATAGATGCCCTCGATAAAACGCCGCAGACCGTACTCTTCCTTGCGGATCAGCTCCATCCCGACAGACTGCGCGTAATCCATCAGCGTATTCCTGCGCATCCTGTACTCCGTCGTCGGATGAATGTTCGGATTATACCAGAAAGAAACCGGCTCGATCCCTTCCTGCCGCAGCTCGGTGATGCAGGCGACAGAACACGGTGCGCAGCATGTATGCATAAAAACCTTTTCCATAGGACTCCTCCTCTGTATTCTGTTTTATTATACGCTTTTGCAGTCTGTTTGTAAACACTGAAAAAGGCCGGGCACTTGCATCAGATACAGAACTGTGTTATAATACTAAATCAAATGAATACATATAAAACCATAGGGGGATATAGACATGGCCGGTTCTTCTCATGACACTCTGAAAAAATGGATTCTTTCCGGAGTTTTCCTTGCGCTTTGCTATCTGCTTCCTTTTGTAACGGGACAGCTTCCGCAGATCGCGCAGGCAATTTCTCCGATGCATATTCCGGTACTGATCTGCGGATTCGCTTGCGGATGGCCTTACGGACTGCTCGTCGGCTTCCTGGGACCGCTCCTGCGTTCTCTGCTGGTCGGTATGCCGGCTTTCCCGGCAAACGCCGTTCCGATGGCTTTTGAACTCGCCGCTTACGGCTTCTTCGCCGGGCTCTTCTACAAGCTCCTGCCGAAGAAGACCATCAACATCTATGTCGCTCTGATCCTCGCCATGCTGCTCGGACGCGTTGTCTGGGGCATTGCCAAATACATCGTATCCAGTGCGATGGGATCCGCCTTTACGTTCCAGATGTTCCTTGCCGGCGCTTTTATCAACGCTGTTCCGGCTCTCGTACTGCATATCGTACTGATCCCGCTCGTTGTCATCGCCTTGC
Source organism: Bacillota bacterium (assembly GCA_017441925.1). Lineage (GTDB taxonomy): Bacteria > Bacillota > Clostridia > Lachnospirales > Bianqueaceae > RUG12817. Next base: position 258,268 of record JAFRUE010000007.1, on the reverse strand, counting down.
AGAAGGCACGTGTAATGAAATGAAAACCGATCCGCTGTCCATTCTCCGCTGGCATGAAGAGCGTTATCCGCAGCTGACGGAACAGGACAGGATCAAGCTTATGTATCAGCGCAGCCGCGGTGCCGGACATATGATTCCGGACCGCGGCGTTTCTCTTGAATATCTCAAGAGCGAATACAGCCGGCTTGATTCTGAGATCTCTGCTCCGCTTGAACCGCTTGGAAACGACCGGTTCCGTCTGTCCCTGCAGGAAGCTTCCCGTAGGAATCTGTCCCCTGATCTGCTGAACCGGATCTTCGCGGCAGGTGCCGAGACCGGAGAGGCGATCCGTCCCGGATCTGACGATTCAGAGGACCTTTCGTCCCTTCTCACTTTGCTGCAGCCTTCAGACAGTCTGTCCGCCTATATCGCTTCCGGCTGTCCTTCCATTCATCATTCGGACGTTTACCGCAGCGCTTATCATCCTGCCTACCGTGTACTGGAGGGTACACTGCTGCGTGCTCTTCCGCTGATCCAGGCGATCGATAAGGCTGCAAAGCCGCTCATCTGTGCGATCGACGGGAAATGCGGCGCCGGCAAGACCTCCCTTGCCCGTATGCTCGCGTCAGTCTTCAGCGCTTCTGTGATCCATGTGGATGATTTCTATGTTCCTTTCCGGGAGCGTACGCCGGAATTCACTTCCGTCCCCGGCTGGAACGTCGATATGCCGCGTTTCCGTGAAGAAGTCCTGACACCGCTCGCGCAGCACCGTTCTTTCACCTACCGGCATTATGATCCGCGCAGCGACAGTTTTACTGCAGAGATCGATGTCCCGACAGCCGATGTCTATATCGTGGAAGGCTCCTACTCCCTGCGGCCGGATCTTGTTCCGCATTGGGACCTGACCTGTTTTGCGGATCTGCCGGACGATTTCCAGCAGGAAAGGATCCTGCGCCGCAACGGCCCAGAGATTCTGAAGATGTTCAACAGCCAGTGGATCCCTAACGAACGAGTCTATCATTCAGCCTACAATATTCCGGAGAACGCCGGATTCAGGATCCTGAACATTACCGATACCGTGCCAGATGGTTTTCCGGGTTAAATATGCAAACAAATAAGTCCTGCAGGACTGATCAGATGAACTGACCGGTCCGCAGGACTTTTTTTATTCCTGAACACGTGCCTGACGGCTGTGCCTTGCACGCTCCTGCTCAACGGCTTCTTTCCACATAGCGGGATAGAACAGAAGCAGGATCGGGAAGAGCTCCAGACGGCCTGCCAGCATGTCAAAGATCATGACGATCTTGCTGAGTGCGGTAAACCCTCCGTAATTACAGGTCGGGCCGACCTGGGACAGACCCGGGCCGATATTGTTGAGCGTCGCCGCGACCGCAGTGAAATTCGTCGTAAAATCGCGTCCCTCAATCGCGACCAGTGCGACCGAGACAAAGAAGATAAAGGTGAACGTCGCGACATAGACCAGAACGGAATGAATCACGCTGTTGTCTACGGTCTTTCCCTCAAAATGGATCTTGGAGACGCCGTGCGGATGCAGATAGGAACGGAAAGCGCGCAGCATGGACTTGAACATGATCACGATACGCGCGACCTTGATACCGCCGCCCGTACTGCCCGCACAGGCACCGATGAACATGAGCGTGACCATGATCCATTTAGTCGCGCTGGACCATAGGTCAAAGTCAGCCGTAGAATAACCTGTCGTCGTGATAACCGCTCCGACCTGGAAGAAGGAATGACGCAGCGCGTCCCATACCGGATACACTCTGCGGATATCAAAGAAGATCAGCAGCACAGACACGGCGACGATTCCGATATAATAGAAGACTTCTTTTGTCTCAAACGCCTTGCTCCACTTCCGCAGGACAAGATAATAATAGAAGTTGAAATTGACGCCGAAAAGCACCATGAAGACGCCAATGACCCACTGAATATAATTGGAATATCCGCCGATCGAATCATTCCGCACACCGAATCCGCCGGTACCCGCCGTACCGAACGACAGCGTCAGCGATTCGAACCAGTCCATGCCGCCGCAAAGCAGCATGATGAATTCGATCAGCATCAGCGCAATGTAAAGAGCATACAGGATCGACGCGGACTGCTTCATCTTGGGCACGATCTTGTCAACAGAAGGGCCCGGGCTCTCCGCGCGCATCACATTGATATTGGATCCGCCTGCCAGCGGGATGACCGCGAGCAGGAATACAAGGATTCCCATACCGCCGATCCAGTGTGTCAGGCTTCTCCAGAAAAGCGTACAGTGCGCAAGGCTCTCAACATCCGACAGGACACTCGCGCCTGTCGTGGTCAGACCGGAAGCGGTCTCAAAAAGAGCGTCCACAAATCCGGGAATCTCTTTGCTGATAACAAAAGGCAGACAGCCGATCAGACTCATCAGGACCCAGCCGAGACCGGTCATAATGCAGCCTTCCTTCAGATAGAACACGTCATCCTGAGGTTTCTTCCATTTGACCAGGAGTCCCGCGGCGAGTTCCGCGGCCGCGACGATGAAATAAGCCGCTGCCTGTTTCTCACCGTATACCAGTCCGATGCCTCCGCAGATCGCGATCAGGACCGATTCAAGCTCCAGGACGTATCCCAGGATATAACGAATCATCGCTAAATTCATAATCAGTCTTCCCTCAAAATATCACTGATGTCGTTGAATCCGGGATGTGTCGTAACGATCATGACCGTGTCTCCGTTCATGATGCAGTCACGGCCGGACGGGATCAGGATCTGTCCTTTACGGTTGATGAACGCGATCAGGAGGTCGCGCTTCAGATTCAGATTCATGAGCGGTGTATCCGTCACTTCACTGTCGCGGTCAACACGGAACTCGATCGCCTCCACGCGATGATCGAACAGATGGTACAGCGTCTCGATATTGCTGCCCATGGAATCCTGCTTCGCGCGAACATACGCGATAATCGCTTCAGAAGTGATATACCGCGGATAGATTACGCTGCCGAGATCCAGACTGTTTATAACGTTGTTGAAAGAGATACGGTTGATCTTGGTAATGACCTTGGCATCCGAGACCTGCCTTGCATACAGCGTCAGCAGGATATTCTCCTCGTCGATACCGGTCAGCGGGACAAAGGAATCCGTATACGCGATGCCCTCTTCCTTAAGAACGTCTTCGTTCGAACCGTCCTCATTGATGATGACCGCGTTAGGCAGGAGATCGCTGAGCTCCTCACATCTCTCCGGATCCTTCTCGATGATCTTGACGCGGATCCCGGAATGCAGCAGCTGCTTTGCCAGATAATAGGAAGACTTGCCGCCTCCAATAATCATCGTGCTGGCAACCTGCTTGATATTGAAGCCGATATCCTTGAGGAAAGCCTTGGCATCTTCTCTTGAACTCACAAAGGAAATAATATCTCCGTGCGCCAGACGGAACGCGCCGGAAGGGATAAAGATCTGTCCCGAACGCTCTACAGCGCAGATCAGGACTTTGGAAGTAAACGTGCTGCCAAGGTAGGCGATCGTCATGCCATCGAGGATATTATTCTGCGGCACACGGAACTTGATCATCTCCGCCTGTCCGTGAGCAAAGGGGTTGATCTCCAGCGCGCTCGGAAGGTACAGGATACGGGCGGCCTCTTTGGCGGCCTCTTCCTCTGGATTGATGATCATGGTAAGGCCCAGCTTCTGGCGGATATAACCGACCTCCGTACTGTAATCCGGCGTACGGACACGCGCGATCGTCGCGCAGTTGCCGACCTGTTTCGCGATAACGCAGCAAAGCAGATTCAGTTCATCGGAATCCGTAACAGCGACCATCAGATCCGCCTTCTCGATACCGGCATCCATCAGTATATTATAACTGCCGCCGTTGCCCACGACGCCCATAACATCGTATGTATTGCACAGGGTATGCACAACATTGCGGTCCTTATCGACGACCGTAATGTCGTTGTTGCCTTCCTGTGAAAGCTGCTCCACCAGAGTCGAACCGACTTTGCCGCATCCGACGATAATGATGGAAAGGCTGTTCTTATCCCTGCTCTTCTTAACCATAGCATATCCTCCTATTGTACCTGAATACTATATATGATTCCGGCATAATTGTCAAGAACCTGCCTCTTTTGAAAAAATATTGTAAAATACATATTGCATTTTGTGGAAAGTTGTGCTATAGTGACTATAGCTGTTCATTGCTAACTCAAATTTGAATAATCCACTTTTTGTATATCTCCTCTTTTCTTAACTTTCTTCTATTTTGCCCGGCTGACGTAACAGCCGGGCGCTTTTTTTCTGCCGGCGCGGATTTATGTTCCGTATGCGTTTTCCTTTATCCTGCGTTGCTTATCTCTCCGAAATGTGGTATAATACGCAGGTGATATTTTACAGAGAAGAGGTTATGCATGACTACACTTCAGGTTGCCGACGTCCGCGCGTTTATGAACCTGCTTCTGCTGTCCGATACATTTGACAGCTGGGGTTTCCAGGGCGCTTCTGTGACATCTCTTACACAGTACACGATCGATGGGAGTATCAATACGGATTATCTGACGGAGACCGAACGCGAAGCCCGCAAGGAAACGGGACTCGTCTTCTCCGACTTCCGCGAGGTACTTACCGGCATTATCCGTTCCGGCCGTACTCCGCTCCGCATGACGATCGTTCTGACATGTCCGCGTGAGTTGCTTGCCGGGCATCAGTCGACAACAGCCGGATCGTATCAGATGACGATCCGTTTTCAGGACAAGAGCTTAAAGCTTATCAGCGGCATTTCGATCGGCAGTTTCAGTATGGACCGTTCTGATGCGGTTTTCTGGGACAGTTTCCTGCCGGCCTATCTTGAGAAGCTTCATATAGAATTTACACAATCCTAAGAGGGGGAATCTGCAATGCAGGAAAAAGGGAATCTTTCTATAAACAGTGAGAATCTGTTCCCTATCATTAAAAAATGGTTGTATTCCGATCAGGATATCTTTATCCGCGAGCTTGTTTCCAATGCGGCCGACGCGATCGTCAAGATGAAAAAGCTAGCCGCCATGGGCGATGCGCAGGTCGGCGAGGACGAGACCTGGGCGGTCACTGTATCCATCGATGAAGCCGGCAAGACAATCACGGTTTCCGACAACGGTATCGGTATGACGGATGAAGAGGTCCGCAAGTATATCAATCAGGTCGCTTTCTCCGGAGCCGCAGAGTTTCTGGAGAAGTATAAAGACGCCACCGAGGATCCGATCATCGGACATTTCGGCCTTGGCTTCTACTCTGCTTTCATGGTCGCCAAGGTCGTCGAGATCCACAGTCTGTCCTATCAGGAAGGCGCTAAGGCTGTCCTCTGGACATCTGACGGAGGATCTTCCTACGAGATGTCCGACGGCAGCCGTGATCACCGCGGTACAGACATCATTCTGCATGTGAACGAAGACGGCGAGAAATACCTGCAGACCTACGAGCTCCGCTCCATCATGGACAAGTACTGCTCCTTCATGCCGGTTCCGGTCTATCTGACCAATCCTGCGGAGGAGATGAAGCGCCTCGAGGAGATGCGCAAGAACCATAAAGACGGCGAGCCGGAGCCTTCACTTCCGGAACCTAAGCCGATCAACGACGTTGAGCCGCTGTGGACCCGCGCTGCCAAGGATCTGACCGATGACGATTATAAGAATTTCTATCATAAAGTCTTTATGGACTACAAGGAGCCTCTCTTCTGGATCCATCTGAACATGGACTATCCGTTCCGGCTGAAAGGCATCCTCTACTTCCCCAAGCTCGGCAATGAGTTCGAATCATCCGAGGGACAGGTCAAGCTCTTCTGCAACCAGGTCTTCGTTGCGGACAACGTTAAGGAAGTCATTCCGGAATTCCTGCTCCTGCTCAAAGGCACGATCGACTGCCCGGACATCCCGCTCAATGTCTCCCGCAGTTTCCTGCAGAATGACGGATATGTCCGCAAGATCAGTGATTATATCACCCGCAAGGTCGCGGACAAGCTGAAGAGCCTCTTCACGTCCGAGCGGGAGAATTACGAGAAATACTGGGACGACATCCATCCCTTTGTAAAATACGGCTGCCTGCGCAACGAGAAGTTCTATGACCGTATGAAGGACTGCCTGATCTTCAAATCCGCCGTCACGGACAAGTATGTGACTCTTCCGGATTATCTGGAAGCCGCTAAGGAGAAGCACGACAAGAAGGTCTTCTACACCTCTGATCCGCGCCAGCAGGCACAGTACGTTGCAGCGCTCAAGGGACAGAATATGGATGCCGTGATCCTGCCGACCGCGATCGATCTGCCGTTCATCTCTCTGCTGGAGTCCAAGAACGAAGGCGTTCGTTTCCTGCGGGTCGATACAAATCTGTCTGAGGCGCTCAAGAGTGATGATGCTGAGACTGATTCCGAAAAAGCCGCCAAGGCCGAAAAGATTTTCCGGGAAGCCCTTGAGAATGACAAGCTGAATGTAAAGCTGGAGAATCTGAAGGATACCGGCGTATCGGTTCTGCTGGAGAATTCTGAAGAAGGTCAGCGTATGAACGATATGGCCCGCCTCTACGGCATGGCTGAACTGGCCCGTCAGAATGACCAGACACTGGTCGTGAACGCCAACAGTCCTCTTGTAGCTCACCTGCTTGCCAGCGAGAACGAAGAGCTCGTCAAGAAAGCCGCCTGCCAGATGTACGATCTCGCAAGGCTGTCCAGCCGCCCGCTTGAGGCTGCGGAGCTGAATGCTTTCATCAGCCGCACACAGGAGCTTCTGGACGCGCTGATCGGTGGCTGAACCGCTTACTGACCGCGAGATCAAATCCTATACTATACAGTAAATGAAGGAGATTCCCATGAGCAAAATCATCCTGACGGGAGACCGTCCCACCGGCCGTCTGCATGTCGGTCATTACGTAGGTTCCCTCAAAGAGCGTGTAGCTCTTCAGAATTCGGGCAAGTTTGACCAGATCAATATCATGATCGCGGACGCGCAGGCCCTGACCGACAACGCCGACAATCCGGAGAAGGTCCGCCAGAATATCATCGAGGTCGCTCTCGATTATCTGTCCGCAGGGCTTGATCCGACGAAGTGCAATATCCTGATCCAGTCGCAGATCCCGCAGCTCACCGAGCTAACCTTCTACTATATGAATCTGGTCACTGTAGCGCGTGTTCAGCGCAACCCCACGGTCAAGTCCGAAATCCAGATGCGCAATTTCGAGGCGGACATCCCGGTAGGATTCTTCTGCTATCCGATCAGCCAGGCCGCCGATATCACGGCCTTTAAGGCGACGACGGTCCCGGTCGGCGAGGATCAGCTTCCGATGCTCGAGCAGACCCGCGAGATCGTCCGCAAATTCAATTCCACCTACGCAGAGGTCCTTGTCGAGCCGCAGGCTCTTCTGCCCGACAATAAAGCCTGTCTGCGCCTGCCGGGCATCGACGGCAAGGCCAAGATGAGCAAATCCCTCGGCAACTGCATCTATCTCTCCGATACGGAGAAAGATGTCCAGCAGAAGGTCATGTCCATGTTTACCGATCCGAACCATCTGAAGGTCTCCGATCCCGGCAAGGTAGAAGGCAACCCTGTCTTCACCTATCTCGATGCCTTCGTGCGTGATGAGCATTTTGCCGAATTCTGCCCGGAATATCAGAATCTGGACGAAATGAAAGAGCATTACAAGCGCGGCGGACTGGGTGACGTGAAGGTCAAACGCTTCCTGAACAGTGTCCTGCAGGCTGAGCTTGCTCCGATCCGTGCCCGCCGTCATCAGTGGGAACAGGACATCCCGTCCGTCTATGAAGTTCTGAAGAAAGGCAGCGAAACTGCCTATGAGATCGCTCAGAAGACCCTCGATGAGGTCAAGGCCGCGATGAAGATCAACTACTTCGACGATCTCGACCTGATCCGCTCCCAGAGCGAAAAGTTCAAAGAGATGACAAAGCCGCAGTAAGACATATTTGTTACTACAATAATAATCTGTTTTTCCAGACCTGAAGAACTGTCCCTCCGGGGCCACTAAACTGTCCCTCCGGCCCAAAAGCAGAAAAACATGATCTTTGACTAAGATTTTCTGCTTCTTTCTGGGAGTCGAGCAGAAAGATCGCTGATTTGGACGTAGTTTTCTGCTGACTTGATCCGGCAGCAGACTCCAAAGCAGAAAACACTGTGATTTTGGAATGATTTTCTGCTTTTTCTTATGAGCCGAGCAGAAAATGCATTGCTTTGGACAGGATTTTCTGCTGACTTGATCCGGCAGCGGACTCCAAAGCAGAAAACACTGTGGTTTTGGAATGATTTTCTGCTTTTTCTTATGAGCCGAGCAGAAAATGCATTGCTTTGGACAGGATTTTCTGCTGAGACGGCTTCGAGGAAACAAGGGGACGGATCTCTGCCGTCCTTATAAAAACAGAACACGAAATAAAGAATAAAAGGAGACTGCCATCATACAGCAGTCTCCTTTTTCTGTGTGATCAATTTATTCAGCACCGGTGCAAAGGCCTCCGCCCATAGTCTGCAGCCTTCCGCATCCGGATGGTCTCCGTATCTCGCAAGCTGCGGCGCTCCCGGCATCCCGAGTACCCTCCCGCAGTCGAAAACCGCATCCGCCCCCAGTCTTGAATCGTTCAGGATAAACCGGTTAACGATCTGACGTTTTCTTTCAAACTCGGGATCGTTCCCGAAGGGAGGTACCGTCTGGACCAAAACGCTGCATCCTGCCGCCTTCAGCTCCGCTACGATCTTGACGAGATTCTCTATCAGCTCTTCTCCTGAAAATCCGTTCTGAAGATCGTTTACACCGAAACAGATTGAAACGATGTCGTTCCGCTTTGCTTGCTCCATCCAGATACCGCCCGCCGCCGCATCATCGGCGCGGGCCCAACCCATACCGATGTTCCGGTAAGCAATTCCGCCATATCCGATCAATTCAGCTGTGTGGGCTGCATAGTATGTATAGCTGTCGAAGGGAGTACCGATTCCCTGAGTAATGGAATCTCCCCAGAAGCACACCCGTGTCGTCACCTCTCTTGTACAGCCGGTCATAGACGGAATCGGCATATCCGGATCCGGGATCCACCCCTCCGGAGTCTGCCGGAAGATCGGAACAATACTCTCTCTATGGCTGGGAAGAAGCCGGCCTGCATACGTAAGCTCGATCCCAAGATACTGTCCCTTTTTGACGCTTAGACGAACCGGATCGGTCGCGAAAACCTCTCCCGAAGCAACATTCTTCCTGTTCTTCCCGCCAAAGCGCAATTCGGTCCGCGCCGCCTTATCTTTGACCGGATCCGCCGTATCGGAAACAGCGACAGAGGCACTGTAAATGACCCAGGGACCTGCAGGCATATCTCTGACGATCTCTGCTCCATCCGCGAAGGTTGAATCCGTAATACAGGAAAACAGAAACGCAAAATCATATATTCCTTCTACATAGAGCTTATTATAGACCCGGCCGGTCCGCGTCTCTCCGTCCGAAGGAAACAGCATATGAACGCCTCCCGCGGCGAGCGTAGAGGAAGAATACTGTTTCAAAAACCGCTCCGTCATGATGGATATACCTTCCTCACCGTATGATGGTCGTGATTTAGTCATTTTTCATTCAGATTGTCGGACCCTCTGCGGGACAATTCCATCGTATCGATAATCCTACTTCAAACATCCGGGACCAGGGCATCCACGTATCAAGTATAACCAATTGGTCAGCGATACTGGGCAAGAATTCTTTGGCAGCCTGAAGCAGATGTGTCCGAACCAGTTCACTGATCTCTCCCCGCTGCTCTCCTACATTAAAATAGTCAAATCCCCGCTTGGGCAAATCATCCTTTGTGATCTGCTGACGCACAACGCTGTCATAACAGATATCTTCCAGATAACGCAATGCCAAGAAGTCCCAATGCCCTTGCGTCATCCCGACGACCAACGCATGGACACCTTCCGCTATCGCGGTTCCCAAGGTATTGGAAGAAGTATTCCATCCGGAATAGCCGTGAAGACGAGAGAGCATCCCTTGCTGGTCCAACATAGATATCAGCTCCGGATCTCCGCCGTTCGCATAAGCATTATCCGCCAGCGTCACTGTCTTGCCCCTTTCCAGTGTATCCTCCAGGAACAGCACAAATTCAGCAAGGTTCCGCTCCACAGTATATCCCGGATCCGACTCCGGCCACACAACGCCGGATCTTCCGTTTCGGCCGGGATAAGAAATCCCGAGAATAATATCCGCTTCACTCGGGCTTAAGGCCATCCGGCATCCGGCCGCGATCAAATGATACTTGATGGTTTCTCCGAGAGGTCTGTCTTCAAATGGCGGTATTTCCATCAGTGAACCGGTTGCCGCCGTTTTAATATATACCAGCGGCCTCTTCCCGCAAAAATGCAGCAGTATCCGACTCATCATTGTCAGTCCCAATTCATCGGCTCCGGGATACATCAAAACCTTCATTCCAAGGTGAAGGTCGGAGATCCGTTTCCGGATCTTTTCCTGATCCATCGCGGTAAATCCGTAACGGGCACTGTCGTCCTGGGGAAACACAAGAAAATCGATGGTTCCGTCCGCAACCAGCTCAAGTGTTTCCAGATCAAAACTCAAATTGAACTCCCGGCGGCTCAGGTAATCCCGAAGTGCTTCCTGAGGTACACGTCCGCTGATCTCCTCCACTTCGTTTTCCTGGCACAGCCCCAAACGAAAGCGATGTCTCGCGTCTCCCAGAAGATAGATCTCCCGTCCGCAATCCGCATAGTAATCCGGTTCCTCATCCGAACTGGAATACCTGGGACAGCGCATGATACACTGATAAGCATAGATCAAAAGCGAGGGATGCTCTTTCTTAATCTGTCGGATCACATCCAATCGCTTCATAACAGTCTCCCGGTCAAGATAATGCAGCCGGGAGGGGATCAGACCACCGTAAAGCAGCTGATCCATGGATAGAATAAGGCCGTCCGCGTCCCGTGATTCTGTCAGCAGAAAACCGCGAACTTCTTCCGGATCCGACGGTACCTTCTTATTGCCGAGGGCAGAAGGAGTACGGATCATCATGGCATCCCCGAACAACCTTGACGGAAAAAGCATGTTGCACGGCCGTTCATCCATTGGCAGATATACAACTTTCTTCATAACGTTACTCTCTTAAATATCTTTCCAGTGCAGCTGGAAGCCATGATCCAAAAGCAGCTGCTGGAAATCAGAAAGATACTGATCCGCGACTTGTACAGGAGTCAATGCATTTCTCACGCAATAAGCTGCCAGATATCCCGCTGCCTCTCCAATCGTCCATTCCACAGGATGCAGCCGGAAACAACCGCCGGTAAGATGCGTAGCTCCGATATTCTTACACGCGGGAAGCAGATTGCGCATCCGGATGGGTATCATAGCATTCAAGGGAATCTCAAAGGGCTGTGTCGCCGCGTACATGGAAGTCCTTGTTACCGTCGTTGAATGCAGATCCATGGCATAATGCCCCACGCCGACACTGTCCCTAAGACGTCTGGGCTCGAAATTCCATTCTTTTGTGATATCCTGCTCGACAATGGTTTTTCTACTGACGATTCTCCTGGATTCCCGGATGTAAGGCGCTTTAGCCAGACCATCCTCTGTTCCGATCATTGTTCCGTCAAGCCGGACGGGGTATCCCTGTTCCCACAGCCAGTAAACACAGCATTTCGTCAGTTCTTTAGCTTCTTCCGCATGCTGTTCAGCCAATGGATCATCGATAATATTCCCGAAACTATAATCATTCTGCGGCCAGTTCAGCAGTGTGATCTCCGGTCTTCCGTCAGTAAAATAAGGCGGATACTGAATCCGGCGATATCGCCAGAGTCCCAGATCAGAAGCTCCGGGCTCGTTGTCATAGAATGCGAAATGTGTCAATCCATGTGCACTCCAGGCGTTCCAGCCGAGCAGCGGATAGTCTTTAATCGTCAAAGCAGCGAAGCGATCGTAATCCGCCGGTTTTTCCATCGGCGTCCTTTCCTTATCCAGACGCAGGGCTGCTACCCAGGTAATCGGCTGCTGATCTGCCGGATCCGCTTTGATTGCGGCATGCGGCTCTCCGGTTTCTTCCTGCGATTCCGCACCGACCCGGTATTCAGTCCCTGTAATCGGCAAGAGATCCCCTTTATCCGTCGCGTCAAGGAAATAACTTGCCTTGATCTGCGAACGGTGACCTTCAGAATCCTCGACCGTAACCGAAATTACCTGATCATCTCGTACTTCCGCCGCAGCACAGCGTGTTTCCAGATGAAGCGTCAGCAGTCCCTGATCCAGATACGGCTGCAGCGACTGTGTAAGCAGCCGATGCGCCATCCTCGGATCGAGTCCGATCCTGCTCACCCAGCATTTACCCGGATTCAGCGGCCTTTGCTCCTTCAAAAGGTCTGATGCTGAAGGATCGTTGTAATAGAGGCTTCGTATATCCTCGCGGAATTGCCGATAACTGTCGGTCGCTCCCTGCGTTTCGATCCATTGATTTTCATCCGGCGGTACAGCCTGACTCGTCATCTGGCCCCCGATCCAGTCCGTTTCCTCACACAGGAAAACACGCATCCCGCTCTCACAGGCCGTTCTTGCCGCCTGTACCCCGCCAAGGCTCCCGCCTATAACAGCTACATCATAGGACAATACCACGATCTCACCTCACTCTCCGATAATCTCACCGATCATTTGATCCACCAGACTCAGACAGCGCGGTAAATGGAACGGGCCTTTATAAGTTGATCCTTTGCAGGCCGGCTGCGTCGGTTTACCGTCACGCCGCAGATATCCATACCATTCACCATATGAGGGATCGGAAAAATGCTCTTTGCTGTAGTCAAGTGTACGGAAAAACCACTCAAGGTACTCCTGTTTTCCGGTATCCCTATAAAGCATCAAAGAGGAGATAAGGATCTCATTATGAGGCCACCAGAGTTTCATATCATGCTCGTAGGCTTCCGGAGGACGGCCCAGACAGTCCACAAAGTACAGCAGTCCGCCGAATTCATGATCCCAGCCGGCATTTATGGCACGATTAAATATAACTTCGGCCTTATTCACAAGTCCGGCATCTCCTGTACGTCCGGCGTGTTCTAACAGGAACCAGACACTTTCAATATCATGTCCCGGATTCACGATGCGTCCCTCTGTAATATCGAGTCTGGCCTCTCCCTCCGGCCCTACGTTCTCAAGCACACAACCCAGATCGTCTTTAACGTGATAACGAAAGATATCCTCCACACAGTTTGCCGCCCGTTCTTCATATAACGTGCGCCTATCAGGATCTACGCGCATCAGCACGCTTGTGACATTCAGATATATCATCGGTATACCGAAAGCGCGTCCGGTACGCGTTTCAGGAATCGTCTTAGGTCCAAGTCCGGTCGGATCCGGCATGCCGTGGCTAAGCTTCCAGTACAGTTCATAGGCTTCTCTGGCGCGTTCCAGACAGTCACGGTCACCGGTCACCCCATAGTATTCCGCATTGGCCATGGCATAAAACGCCTCCGAATAATAATACCTGCGCTGACGGAGAGGTCTGCCGTCTGCCGTGACAGTGAAATACATACGGTTCCCGGCTTCACGGTTCACACAATATGCTTCCATAAAGTCAAGACAGCTTTTTGAGGCGGCAAGCCATTCCTCTTTCACCCCATACTGTCTGCAAAGCCAGGCGAAGACCCAGGCACATCGTCCCTGCATCCAGACACTCTTATCGGTGGAATAGACCTTTCCTTCACGGTCAAGACATGTATAAACTCCTCCATGGACTCTATCCATGCCGTTTTCCAGCCAGAAACGTACACAACGGTCGAGTTCATCCCGGATCCAGACCCGAGCTTCTATGAGCTTATTGTGATCCATTATCCGATACTCCTTTACAGATATTTATTACCACCTGAACAGCAGCGGCGCGAAATCATGCAGCGCACGTCTCCACGCGCCGAATTCATGGAACTGATTGGCGTAGATCACACGGTGATAATTGGGCAGCTTGTCAATGCCGTACTGTGCGCAGAGCGCGTCATCCATAGCAAAGCGCTCCTTCAGATTGTCCTTGTCGCCCACCGCGCGGAAGAAGACCTTATAGTCCTTCGCGAACTTTGCCGGATCCTTCAGGCCGGCAAGATGTGCCAGACTTTCCGGCGAATCATCATAGGCCGCACGCATAAACCCGCTGAAGAGTCCGACCGCAGAGAAGATCTCCGGATGGGTCAGTCCGATCAGGCTGGACTGGGTCGAGCCCATGGAAAGGCCCGCCATCGCGCGGTTCTCCGGACCGGTCTTGACCCGGTAATGCTCCTCGATATAGGGGATGCAGCTGCCGAGCAGATTGTCGCCAAAGGCCTTGTCCGTAAAGGCCCTCTCCCCGTTCTTATAGCGGATCATGCCGTTATTCATCACAATGATAAAGGGCACGATCTCACCCGCGGCGATCCCGTTATCCATGATCGAGGAAACCCGGCCGTTAAATTCCCAGGTCACTTCGTTCTCCGTCATGCCGTGCTGCAGATACAGCACCGGATAGGATTCCGTCCCGTTCATATATCCCGGAGGCGTATAAACGATGCAGCGTTCATAACGGTTCATGGCCTTGGACCAATAGATCTCCCGCGTCACACTGCCGTGCGGTACGTCCTGTACGTGAATGTACGGCGTCTCCGGGTCCGGAATATCGATATAATTGACCGGACGGTTGCGGTGCCAGGAAATCGGCGCATACGGATCCAGAAAACAGGCTCCATCCAGAATATAGTCGAACGAATGCGGTCCCGCTTTGACTGGATCCCACGGAAGTGTCCCTATGAATGTGCCGTCATCCTGCTTTGTAAGTTCGAGATCAAAGGCTTTGCTGGTAACCCGGACTTCTTTTACAGCCGGTGCATAAATGGTAAAAACAGCATCCCCGTTCTCCAGGATCCTGACGCCTGTATTCAGGTTTCTCACCGTGCCGTCAGGTCCTGTGACGGTCTGCGGCAGGAGCGGGTCGTAATGGAGCGGCCAGTCCTGATAGATCTGTGCTCCGACAAAATTAGCATCAAACATATGTGTACCCCTTTCTCTGTATAAACGTGTTTATCCGAAGAACCTGCGAAGCAGTATCAGCGCGAGAATTAGCGGAATGATCAGCAGCACTTCGCCGACAACGCTCAGATACCAGCGGTAGGTCTTTTTGTTTCTGCCGGCCTGAGCCTCCGCCCATGTATCATGTACAGGCTCTGCCTCCGGCTGTTCTTCTCTCTCATCGAACTCTTCGCTCATGAATACATCCTCTCCCGGACTTCGTCAGCGTTAAGGACCGGTATGCCGGCCTCCGCAAGCACCGCTTCCGCACGGATATTATCGGCCGTACGGAAGATGATCATCGCATGGCTGCTGAGTTTTGTCCCGAATGCGTACATATAATCGATATTGATCCCGGCGTCCGCCATCAGACTGACGGGTCTGTACAGTCCACCCGGTGTATCCACCACATCGATCGCGAGGACCTGCGTCGCCTTGACCGCAAAACCTGCGTTCTGCAGCAGCCTCTCCGCCTTTTCCGGGTCGGAAAGGATCATCCGGAGGACACCGTATTCCGTCGTATCCGCTACGGACAGTCCGTTGATATCGATACCGCCCTCCGCCAGCACGCGGAGGACCTCCTTCATGCTTCCCGGCTGATTCTGCACGAAAAGCGAAAGCTGCGTAATCGAAGCGCTCATTGTCCCATCTCCTTTTCCGGCATTATTCGTCGTCATCATCATCCTGCTGCTTGTATTCCACGTCGTCCGTTTCATCCGATGCAGGCATATTCGACTCCATCGGACGGAAGATCCTGTGCGGCTCTTCCTCGGCCTCCACGGCGTGCGACAGAGCTTCGCTGTAGAAATACTCCTGCGAACCGATAACCGGTTTACCGCGTCCGTCAGCCTTGGCATATCCTCCGTCCTTATCCATGACACGCGCTTTCTGCGTGTCGGATAGATAGATCCGGAGCATATCCCACAGACGCTTGCGGAGCTTCTCGTCCTCGATCGGGAAAAGCAGCTCGACGCGGCGGTCCAGGTTGCGGCTCATCCAGTCCGCGCTGGCAAGATAATATTCTTCATGGCTGTCATTGTAGAAATAATAGATACGGCTGTGCTCAAGCAGCCATCCGACGATACTGCGGACATGGATATTCTCGGAAACGCCGGGAATTCCGGGCTTAAGCGCGCAGATACCGCGCACGATCAGATCGATCTCGACGCCTGCCGAAGAAGCCTCATACAGATAGGCGATGATCTCCGGGTCAAGCAGCGAATTCATCTTCGCGATGATCCTTGCCTTCCGTCCGGCGCGGGCATGTTCCGTCTCGCGTGAGATCAGAGCGATGAACCTACGGCGCAGTCCGATCGGCGCAGCGGTCAGACTGCGCATATCCGGCGGATCTCCGTATCCTGTCAGCGCGTTGAAAAGCGCCGAAGCGTCCGCTCCGATCGTTTCTCTGCATGTAAAGAAGCCAAGATCCGTATAGAGTCTGGCGGTGACATCGTTATAGTTACCCGTGCTCATGTGGATGTAGCGGCGGATCCTGTCTTCATCACGGCGTACGACGATCGTGAGCTTGCAGTGCGTCTTAAGGCCGACAAGGCCGTAGATAACGTGGCAGCCCGCTTTTTCAAGTTTCTTGGCCCAATGGATATTGTTCTCTTCATCAAAACGCGCCTTGACCTCAACAAGTACCGTTACCTGCTTGCCGTTGTCGGCGGCTTTGGCAAGCGCCTGCACGATCGGCGAGTTCCCGCTTACACGGTACAGAGTCTGCTTGATCGCGAGGACGTTCGGATCCTCGGCGGCTTTCTCTATAAAGTTCACGACCGGCTGGAAGCTCTCGTACGGATGCGACAGCAGAATATCCTTCCTGCGGATCGCTTCGTACAGATCCTGCTCCCCGATCAGATCCTGCGGGACCTGCGGAATCAGGTCGTCTTTCTTCAGATAATCAAGCGGCATCAGCCTGCCTGCCCGTGAAACAAACGAGATATCGACCGGTCCGTCGACCAGATAGAGGTCCTGTTTCTCGAGTTCCAGAGCTTTCAGCAGATAAGTGCAGAGCTTGTGCTCCGCGTCTTTGTTCATCTCAAGACGCACAGCCTCGCCTCTCCGGCGCTGCTTAAGCGACTGCTCCATCTCACGGAGCAGATCCTCCGCGTCTTCCTCCTGGAAGGAGAAATCACCGCTTCTCGTGATCCGGTACGCGGCAGCCGCTTCCACCTGGCAGCCGGGGAAAAGTTTCTCCATGAACAGTGTCAGGACATCTTCCAGCAGTATGAACGAACTGCCGGGAAGCTGTACGAGTCTCGGCAGAACGCTCGGCGCCTGAACTGTCGCAAAGTGCTTCTCCCCCTCCGGATCGCGCACAAAAAGCGCCAGATTCAGGCTTTTGTTCAGGATCAGCGGGAAAGGCCGCGACGGATCCACAGCCATCGGTGTTAGGACCGGATAGATCTCGTCCTCGAATCTCCGCTTCAGGAACTCGCGGTCCTCTTCACTGCAGCGGGACAGATCCGTGATAATAAAGCCCGCCTGTTCAAGCTGCGGGATCAGCATATTGTTATAGATCATATAGACGTCATCCATCAGCTTATGCGTGCGGAGAGAGATCGCCTTAAACTGTTCAGAGCTCGTCATCCCGGCCGGGTCGACCATCTCCGGCCTCTTGCGCGTAGCATCGCGGATATCGTCTTTCAGCCCGGCGACACGGACCATGAAAAACTCATCCAGATTGGAAAGTGTTATTCCGAGGAACTTGGCCCTTTCCAGCAGCGGATTCTGCTCGTCTTTGGCTTCATCGAGTACTCTCTGGTCAAATTCAAGCCAAGACAGTTCACGGTTGATATAATACTCGGGTCTCGTGAATTCCTCCACGCTCATCGGTTACATACCTCCTTTGATATGAAGCTCCAGTTCAAGTCCGAGGATCTCCTGGACCTGATTCGCGAATCCGGACAGCCTCCACTGCTCCAGCATCGCGTTCTGCTCAGTCTCGGCCGTCAGGATCAGACAGTTCTTGCTGACCTGGATGCCGACATGTCCGAATTTCTGTTTGCGGCTGTAATCCAGTCCGTCCGCAAGGCGCATGATCATCGACAATCCGGAGATCACAAGCCGCTCGTTACGGTCAAATTCCTCATAGGCCGGATCTTTAGGCGTCAGTTCGATGTTCTCGAACAGCCGGATCATCGTCGCGATCATATGCCGCTCTTCCCAGCTGATCCCGGAGAATTCAAACGCCTGCACGAGCATCGCGGAATTGTCCGCATAATTCGTCAGATTCAGGAATTTACCTGTCTCATGCAGGAGCACCGCCATCTGCAGCAGGATCCTGTGACGGTCTGTGTAGCCCCTCGGTTTGCGCAGCCTGTCAAAAAGCTCCATGGCATAGTCGTTAACGGTATCGTCGTGTCTGCGGTCGCACTGGAAACGGTCCGCAAGCACTTTTGTATAGGCGAGCAGATCCTCATAGGACCGCTCCCTCTGTTTCTCGTTCTTTTTGGCGGCGGAGAGCTCCCAGAGCACTCCGTCAAGCAGGCCTCCGAAAGAGAATACAAGAGTCTTTGCTCCGACAAGTCTGCCGAAGGTATGGATCAGCATGACGGACGGCAGGATCAGCTCGGCCGTCTCTGTGTTAAGGTCGTATTCTTTCTCGATCTGTACGGCGGACTTATTGATGATCCTTTCGTACATCTCTTCAAATCTGGAGAAATCAAACTCCGCGTAAGATTCTTTGCGGGACTTGTTCTCTTCGATCCGGTAGATGGCCTCGCACACGGCTCCGCTGATCAGGTATCTCTCGTATTCCTGCTGCTTCCCGTGCCGCAATACGGGCTGGATCGTCTCCGTGATATATTCTGACAGAATTTCCTGAAAACGCAGCGTCTCTTTCTCGATAGACGCGAGCATCTGGTGAATACGGAGCGTACCGAGCTGCGTCGTCTGACTGAAACAGAGCCCGCTCTTGTCATAAGCGGCGATCTGTGTGGTGCCGGATCCGATCCTGGTATACATCAGTCCGTCCCTTGTCATCTTTCGGAAGCCCGGGATCGCTGACAGCGCTCCCTGTCTGGTTAGATAGCGCTCCTCGGTACGGGGCAGCACATCCACCGTAAGGCCTGTCCTCACGCGGATCAGCTCCAGCACCGCATCGGCATTTTCCGCCTCGCGCAGCGCGGAAGTCGCGACAATACGCCTTCTGCGTACCTTGTATTCATTCATCAGCTTCTTGAATCCGAGCAGGACACGGCAGATCTCATCCGCCATTTCCATAGAGATACGGCCCGTCGAGAAAGTGTCCCGGCCGACCGCGACCGTACGGACAACGTTCTCCAGCACCGAAATCTCGCCCTGCTCTGTCTGCTGTACGATCTTAAGACGTATCGAACCCGATCCCAGATCCACAGCCGCTGTCACGATATCCTTATTCACTGTTCTCCGTCCCTTCCTGTCTGTTTATACGATCCTGCTCACGCAGCCTGCCGAAGAAACTCCGGAGCAGCTCTGCGCTTTCTTCTTCCAGAACGCCTGTCACAAGCTCCGCGCGGTGGTTGAAGCCCTGCATCTGCAGCAGATTGATCACCGATCCGGCGCATCCGGCCTTAGGATTCATCGCTCCTACGACCACCCGCGGGATCCTCGCCTGCACGATCGCTCCCGCGCACATCGGACACGGTTCCAGAGTGATATACATCGTCGTATCCTCAAGCCGCCAGTCACCGATCACCGCCGCGCCTTCCCGGATCGCCTCGATCTCCGCGTGCATCAGCGGGCTCTTCAACGCATTCCGCTTGTTATAGCCGGAACCGATGATCCTGTCCTCATAGACGAGTACCGCGCCGATCGGCGTGTCGCCGGCATCATAGGCGCACCTGGCAAGCTCCAGCGCTTTCCTCATGTAGAAAATATCTTTCTCACTGCTGTCCATCTTGCTCTCCGTCCTGCTGCTTCCGGTCCTTCCGGAACACGATCCACTTGCTGAAAACATAATTCAGGATGATCACGATAATATTGCTGATGATCTTGACCGGCATGGACGGGAAATGAAACACCCATTCGGTAAAGAACAGCAGGAACACCATATCGAATACGCCGGAAGCGACCCTCGCCCCGACAAAAGAGAAGAATTCCCAGAGGACTTTCTTCTGCTCCCAGCTCTTGCTCTCAAAGACATACAGCTTATTGGTGATAAACGCGAAAAGCACGGAGAGGATCCAGGCGGCCGTATTGGCGGCCACTGTGTCGATATGCAGGACCTCGTGCAGCAGCCAGAAGCTGACAATATTGATCAGCGTCGTCAGTCCGCCGAAGACCAGATACCAGAACTTCTCTTTGTGTTTCTCATAAAGGCCGCCCAGGCGGCCGGGAAGTCTGATCATGCCTTATTTCTCCTCTTCCTGTTCATAACGGCTCCCGCGATGCACCATACTGCGAGGATCACGGTGCAGGCAAGCGATACTTTGATGCCGAGCGCAAGACCGGGTGTCTCATACCTGAAGACGATATCGTTGGAACCCGCTTCGCATGCAACCGCGATAAAGCCGATCTGAACGTTCTCGACGTCCACATCCCGTCCGTTGACCTGCGCGGTCCAGCCGTCTTTCTCATAGGGAACGCTGAAGAAGACCATCCTCGGCTCTTCCAGATCGATATGCGCCCGGAATCCGGTATTATCATAGCTGAATGTATCGCAGGCCACGGCGGCACGGTCGCGACAGTCCGCTTTATAGGTCTCTTCCGTATAGACGAACGAGAGCTCCATCGCCTGCTCGTCAAAGTAGCCGGCGTATTTCTCCGCCTGCTCATCATCAAGGATCAGCGCCTTGAGCATCAGTTTATCGCGGTCGCCTTCTTTGATCTTATCCGCGTCCGAACGCAGGATATACTTGTCGAAAACAAATCCCATCGGGATATAATAATCATTCTCCCAGACCGCGTAGCCGACCGTGTCGAAACGATAGGTATAGCCCGGCATTTTGGTCTTGGCAAGCGGATCCTGCGTATCGCCGAAGTTATCGGACTTGTAGCTGAGCCGGTCATAGAAGTATTTCACCGAGAAAACGCCGCGGGACGCATAACGTTTGTAATCCATCTTGGAATTTACGTCGCGCTCGTCGCCGATATAGATATAGTAATCCATGATGGAAGCCGGAACGACGCTGTGGAACGCGTGCATATCCGGAACCTGCCAGAACATGCCCATATTGATAAAAGAATCGTCGTTATCGATCCGGTAGAACTGTCCCTCCGGATCCGGCAGCTCTACTCTGTCCTCGCCCTGGATCGCGTCCGGGATGATGTAGTTCTTCGTATCGTAAGAACGCGTCTTGCCGAAAGCGATATAGTAGTTTCCGTAGACAAATCCGAACACGCAGACCGACAGTACCAGATAGCTTGCAAAAAGCTTAGGATACTTCGTCTGCTGCTTCATCAGAAGCCACAGGACGACTGAGCTTGCTACGCATGTCACAGCCATAAAGATGAACGGTACGATGAAGTCTTTATTAAAAATACCGAGAACGACCTTTTTAACGTCTTCGTCCAGCTCGTTCTTAACGGTGATCTGATCGGGTGTGAGGACCATTGCCGCAATCACGCAGACCGTGAAGACCGTCGTGATCTTCCAGCCGGTATAAAGCGCCTCCGGACTGCCGTCATCGAGAGTTTTCATCGTCGCTGCGATCAGTACGAGCGTCAGCATAAAGTACCAGCGCGCATAATAAGAGCTGTTCAGTGCTGTGAAAGCACTGTTCGGACCCGGCAGGAAGGCCATGATCAGACTGATGATGATCAGCGATTTCAGCCAGTGTTTCTTACGCTCTGCTATAAACGCCAGCACGCCGGCCATGCTGAAGACCGGGATATACGCCTGTACACTTGTCCAGCGCATATAGGAATCCGTCACCAGGATCGGCTGGGACGGAAGCTCCGGCGGGAAGAAGAAATTCAGCAGAATGACCCAGTATTTGCGCGCGTTATTGTAGATCCAGACATTATAACCGTACAGTAAACCTGTCGACCGCGGATTCGCGAGGATCACGATCAGCGTCGGCCACACGATAAAGGCACTCATCGCAAAGCCGAGGACCGCTTCAAAGGCGACCGCGAAGAACCCGCGCAGCGTCGTATTGTAGCCGCCGCGCCAGACCTTCGCGATATAATACAGGATCATAAAGACCGCTTCCGCGACAAAGAACACAAAATTGACGACGGCCGCTAGGCAGACGGACAGCGCAAAAACGCCGTGCCGGTTGTTATCCACGAGTTCGTCCATCCCGATCATCAGGAGCGGGAAGAAGACCATCACGTCCAGGAAATGGTTAAAGAACGTATTGTACATCGTATAGCCTGAGAAGGCATACAGGAGGCCTCCCAGGATCTGGTACTCCGGCTTTTTGACAACACGCCGCAGCCACGCCGTCGCTGTCAGTGACATCGCCGCGTATTTCAGGATCAGGAGCGGGCCCATGCTGTACGGGACCCAGGCATCCGGGAGCGGCAGCGTCAGCCAGAAGAATGGGCTGCCCAGCAGATAGAAGGAATAGGAACCGATAAAGTTGGCTCCGAGATCCGTATACCAGTTCCAGCCCAGATTGCCGGTCCGTACCGCGCGGTGCGCCAGCATATAGAACGGGACCTGCTGTGAATTAAAATCTCCCAGGAACAGAAAATAGCCCTCATCCCATATGATCGAAGGCAGGAACATGGCTGTCGCCGTGATCAGCGCGATCAGGAAGCTTTTCCACAGGACATGCCGTCCGTTCGTGACGCCGAAAAGGTCCTGATTCTGCGGTTTCTTTCTTTTTTTCTTTTTCAGGACGGATACAGCTTCAGGGATGATCTCTGTTTCCGCAGGATCCGGCTGCTTCCCGGCATCTTCTATCTGCACCGGAACGTCCTCTTCCTGCCAGATATTTTCAGGAGTTTCATTCATATATCGATACTCTTCCTTGTCCATTCAGAATTTTTATAATGCAATTTATGCCTTCTATCATTTTATCACTCCGAAGCGGTATTGGCAAGTCTGTTTTCCCGATCCGGACATCAAAAAAGGCACAGGAGTCTCCCCCTGTGCCTTGTCCTGCAGGCAGTCTTACAGTCTGGTCTCCCAGCGTCCGCACCATACCAGTTCGTTGGCCTGGCCTTTGAACGGACTCTTGCCGGTCAGCTTCTCCACCAGCGCGTGAATGTACTCTTTCTTTGGCGCATAGGCGTTGATGAAAGTCTTCAGCATCGGTACATCATACAGATGATTGGTGTAATTCAATGAAATACCGATCGTCGGGATCTCATGTACAGACCACGGGATCTCGGACGAATGTCCTACGGAATACGTGACGCGGACATTGTTCGCCTGGGCGTAGCCCTGCATCGCCAGTACCACGAGCACAAGATCATAATTCTTCTTGAACTCTTCCATGCTGTGGTGCGCCATCATTCTGAAGCGGTTGAAAGGACTCGCGCCTTCCATCTCCAGCTCGTAATAATCCTTAGGCGCCGTTACGGTAAATCCGGCGGCCTCGAGCTCCTCGATCATGATCTGCTTGCCTTTATCCGGGCCATCAGCCAGTGATACAGGCGCACTCTCTACATAGTACAGGAGAACGCGCTTTTTGGACGGATCAAGCGGCAGTACATGCTGCGTATCCTTGACAAGCGTAATACTCTCATCGGCGGCTCTCGCAGCGGCTTCATGATGCTCTGCGCAGCCTACGACGGAGAGGCTTTCTTTGTCCGGGAATACCAGCTGATCCAGTCCGAGCATCGCCTTAAGTCCGAGGATTCTGTGCAGAGCGTCGGACAGACGCTCCTCTGAAATACGCCCGTCAGCGATGCCGGCCTTCATATAGGCAATGTCCTCGTCCGGATCGTTGAAGAACAGCAGCATATCGCAGCCTGCCGCGATTACGCCGGGCACTACGTCCGCACGGGAAGCGCCCGCTGTCAGTCCTGCCATATGTGAAGCGTCGGTCACAAGCAGACCGTTAAAGCCCATTTTTTCACGCAGCAGATTCTGCAGAAGCTCCGGCTGCAGCGTAGCAGGTTTGATGTCCTTGTCTTCGATTCCAGGATTGAAATAACGGGTATAAGCAGGCTGGCAGATATGTCCTACCATGATGGAGGGCAGATCCGCATCGATCAGTGCCTGATATACTTTGCCGTAGGAAGCGTCCCACTCTTCTGTCGTAAGATCGTTGCATCCCATGATCAGATGCTGATCGCGCTCCTCCGAACCGTCTCCTGGGAAATGCTTGGCCGCGCAGGCAAGGCCTTCGGCTTTCATTTCCTCCATATAGGCTTTGCTGAGCTCGATGATCTGATCGGGGTCGTTTCCGTACGCACGGGTATTGACGATCGTATTTCTCCAGTTGGAGACAACGTCGCAGACCGGGGCAAAAGTCCAGTTGCAGCCGACAGTTGCTGCTTCTCTGCCGCCGACGCGGGCCATATCACGGATCGTCTGCGTTGTCGTGGACGCCGCGCAGGCCGCTCCTGTCGCAACCATGGTGCCCTCGCCCACCGCACCGTTGCCGCCCGCCTCGCAGTTGGCAGCAATCAGTACCGGCACTTTGCTCTTCTCCTGGAACAGACGGTTCTGCTCGTAGACTTCCTCGAGCCGGCCGCCCTGCCAGCGGACACCGCCGATGTGATACTTCTCACAGAGTTCCGTGATATACTGCGGATCCCTGCGAAGCGTCAGATTGATAAAAAGCTGTCCGACCTTCTCGTCAAAGGTCATGCTGCTGATCGTGTCCTCAACCCAGCGGATCTTCTCTTCGCTCAGGTAAAACGGACGTTTGCTTAAATCTACCATATGATCTCCTTCTGCCGCAGGCTGATGTTGCACGCTCCGGCTGTTTATTATAGTACGATAAATCCTTCTTCATCCGCCTTGACCGGCATGACTTCCATAAAATCTGTGATGCAGAGAGCAAGCGGGATGCCCGTCCAGAAGAAAGCCGTATACAGGAGTCCAAGCCCCCATCTGCCCTGGTAATATCGGTGACCTCCGGCAAAACCCGTAAAAAGCATCAGCCAGAGATACGTTTTTTTCTTAAACCGGTGTCTGCCCTTCAGGCTCTCTTTCCAGCGCAGGAAACGCCATATCGGCCCCCAGATGCCGTAGGTGTTCTCTTCCTGTCCTGCCGCGGCTCTGGCAGCTTGATGCTCATAGTCGAGCTCCATCAGTTTTCTGGCTTCGGAATTCTCGCCCTTAAGGTCGTCCATTACCGGTGCTGTCTTATCTTTACGGGTCATTTAACCTGCTCCTTTACAAATGACGGAGCCCTCCCGGGAGAGCTCCGTCAGTATAGCTTGCAAAAAGTGTATTACTTGGCTGCCTTCGCCAGAGACTCTGCTTTTATTCTCGCGATCTCGTCCTGAATCTCAGCCATCTTCTCCTTGGTCAGCGGATAAAACTTCATCGCGACGACGTTCAGAATCCAGCCTATCACGGGCATTCCGATGAAGCAGATCAGGGTAGCGATCAGAAGAGAATTGGAATACGGAGTAGCTTCGGTGGGAAGCGCGTCCTTGAATCCGATCGCTGCATAGACAACCGCTACGAAAGTCGAAGCCAGAGAAGAGATCAGCTTGTCGACAAAGCTGAACAGCGTGCCCATCAGACCGGGAACATAACGGCCGGTACGGTATACTTCGTAGTCGGCGCAGTCAGCGGTCATCGGAATAACGATGTTGCCGGACAGCTGGGAGAAACCTTTCATCGCGATATAGATCACGACGAAAGCGATACCCATCAGATTCCAGCTGGATCCCTTGAAGAGGTTGCCCCATGTCGCGAGCTTGGTCAGCTGGAAGGTCGGCAGCGTCATGCCGGAAGTATGTCCGAGACAGATCAGAACGGTCAGCAGCGCGGCCGTGATCAGAGATCCCCACGTACCTACGAGCAGGCACTGCTTCTGTCCCATCTTACGGGCGATAAAGCCGATACCGAGAATGCCGAACAGGGCAACCGGAATACCGGTGATAGCGGATACGGAACCGGACAGCGCATAGCTTCCGAAGATAACACCGTACAGAGCCATGGTAACGGCCGCATTGCCCGTCGCGCTCATCGCGAGCTTGTCGGAAGAAGCAGCCAGAACCAGCATCTGGATACCACGGTTGTGAGCCAGAACGTCGGCATAATCCTTGAATTTGATGCGCTCGACTTTGCCGAGGCCGTAGTATTTTTCACGGTCTTTGCGCCACAGAGCAGCAATCGCCAGAATGGCGAAAACAGCGGAAATCGCGCCGATCACCAGCTGAGCGTGCTGCCACATCGTAGGATTGTAGAAACCGGAAAGGACCTGAACGCCGTCCTTGACCTCGATGACCTTCTGCAGAGAAGGATTCTGAGCCAGCAGAGCGTTGAGCTTCTCAGCGGCATTTGCGGATGTCAGCGTATAGTTGGGCAGCAGCGTACCGGAGAGGTATACCGGCCAGAAAACGCTCATCAGAAGCACGTTGTAAGTAGCGTCGAACATTGTGAAGATAGGACGCTGCTTAGGATCATTGGTCAGACAGGTCTGAGCGGACTTGGTAACTACACACTGGAATGTGTAGCCGATAATGTATACCGCATACATCAGAATGAACGCGATGAACCGTCCGCCGCTCGGAATCAGCGGGATAAAACGGAACATGACGAACGTCATGGCAAACAGGATCAGGTTGCCGATGATAATGAACGGTCTGTTCTTACCGAATTTCGTATTGGTATTGTCGACGATCATACCGATGAACGGATCGGTAACACCGTCCCATACTCTCATGATGGTGACGATACTTCCTGCAAGAACCGCGCCTACACCGACGATTCCGACCAGGAAATACGAAATGGACGCAACCAGTATCATATAAGCGTTCGTGGAAGTGTTGTTCAGTGCATAACAACCGATCTCCCACAGTCTCGCACGGTGCATACCGGTCTTCGGATCATCCAAAGGCTGTCTGGACATAATGATTCCTCCTTTATTTGCTGCAAAGGTAAAAACTGTACATCATATGCTAACTATAACAGCCCGGCTGCAAATTGTAAATTGCAAAAAATGCCCAGTTATATTGCAAATCGTCCCGATCCATGGTATCCTGTATATATCTTATACAAACGAGGTCCTTATGGAATTTGACATCCGCTACAGAAGCTACGTATTCAAGCACTCCTGCACAGATCAGCCCGATCTGAGTCAGGAACACTTCCCTCCGCATTTCCACACGGCCTATGAGCTGCTCTTTTTCGTGCGTGGCGATGCTTACCTGGCGCTGCAGCATACACAGTACTCGATCCGTCCCGGCTCACTACTGGTCATCAAACCAGGCGAATACCATAACATCGTATTCCGTTCCGAGGCACCTTATGAGCGCTATGTGATCCGTGTAAACCCGATCTCGCTGCGCCGCGGCATGGCTGAGCTCCTCTCCAGGACCCAGTCGGTGTATTATATTGCCGGCACTCCCCTTGAGGAAGAATTTTACCGCATGGACAGCCATCTTTCTTTCCTGCAGGAAAATACGCACGTGAATGCCTGCATCGGCTCCATGGACCTGATCCTCTCGTATCTGATCAATTCCGACAGCCTGATACAGCATGCCGACTATATCAACAATGACAGCAAACGGGTTCTGGATTATATCGATACGCATCTGGTCGAAGTGCACAGCATCGACGATCTGGTACGGGGTCTCCACATGTCCAAATCCGCGCTTTACCGGATCTTCTCCATGCAGCTGGAGACTCCGCCCATGAACTATGTCAGGACCCAGCAATGCCTGCTCGCTCACAATCTGCTGGCTGAAGGAGTGCCCGCCACGGAAGTCTCAGCCCGACTCGGTTTCTCGCACTACTCGTCTTTCTACCGGAGCTACCAGCAGGTATTTCATGCTTCGCCAAGCGAAAAAAAGGTGATCTGAGCTGTAAAAAGAGATCGGATGATTTTTCATCCGATCCTTTTTTGAACGCAATAACGCTGATCGTGCATTTTCCTGTGACGGATGTCAATGAATCAGCATAGCATCCCCAAAGCTGAAGAAGCGGTATCTTTCCCGCACTGCTTCCTGATAGGCCGCAAGGATATGCTCCCTGCCTGCCAGTGCGGATACCAGCATGATCAGCGTGGATTCCGGCAGGTGGAAATTGGTGATCAGGCTGTCGATAACGCGGAAACTGTAACCGGGATAGATAAAGATATCCGTCCATTTGCTGCCCGCGCGCAGTACTCCGTCCTCATCTGCCATGCTTTCAAGTGTCCGGCAGCTTGTCGTACCGACCGCAACGACTTTATGCCCGGAAGCCTTGCACTGCCTGATCTGCTCTGCCACTTCCTCTGTCAGAATACAGAATTCCGAATGCATCTCGTGCTCTTCGATCCGTTCTTCTTTGACCGGGCGGAAAGTCCCGAGCCCGACATGCAGTGTAACGAATCCGACGTAGACGCCTTTTGCCCGGATCTCATCCAGCAGATCCAGTGTGAAATGCAGGCCGGCCGTCGGAGCCGCCGCGGATCCGGTCTCCCTCGCGTAGACGGTCTGATACCGGTCCGGGTCTTCAAGTTTCTCGTGAATATACGGCGGGAGCGGCATCTCACCGAGCTGATCCAGCACTTCTTCAAAGATCCCGTCGAAATCGAACCGTACGATCCGGTTTCCGCCTTCTACGATATCGATCACTTCGGCTTTAAGCCGGCCGTCTCCGAATGTCAGCCTGTGTCCCGGTCTGACTCTGCGTCCCGGATGAACAAGTGTCTCCCAGTACACCGCGTCCTGATACTGCGCGCCTTCACAGCGCTTCAGAAGCAGGACTTCGACCGGTGTCCCGGTATCTTCCCGCTCACCGTGCAGACGGGCGGGCATAACTTTCGTATCGTTCAGGATCAGGCAGTCCCCGGACTCCAGATATTCCAGAACGTCCCGGAAATGCCTGTGCTGCACTTCTCCAGTGACTTTATCCAGTACCATCAGCCGTGAGGAAGACCGGTCCGCAAGCGGTGTCTGCGCGATCAGTTCCTCCGGCAGATCATAGAAAAAATCACTCTTATTCATGTATCATCAGACTCCTTATATTACAGCTTGATACCTGCCGTCAGATCCCCAGGGTCTCATGGACCGCGTCTCTCGCCCCGTCAACAGCACATACGCGTGAATGGCGGACCGGCAGATCCTTAAGCTCCGCGACAGGTTCAGGGATCTTAGTCCCGCTAATCGCGGACAGCATTTTGACCTGCTCCCAGGAATCCTCCGGCACTTCAGCGCCAAGTGATTCAAGGATCGTTCGCGGGAATTTGTACGGGCTCGCCGTACTGAGAATGATCCTGTGGCTCTGTACTCCGCTGTCCCGCAGCGCGCAGGATGCAGCGACAGCAGTATGCGGATCGATCATATATCCGTACTCCCGGAAGAAATACCGGATCGTCTCCTGCGTCTGGGCCTCGTCGGCATAGAGCGCGTCGAATTCATTCTGCAGCTGTCCTGTCCCTTCTGCCAGTGTATAGACACCAGTTTTCTTAAGCGACATCATATACTGCTCCACACGGCTGCCGTTCTCCCCCGCAATCTCATAGATCAGCCTCTCCAGATTGCTGGAGACAAGGATATCCATCGACGGAGAAGACGTTACGTAGAACTCACGGTTGCTGTCATAACGGCCTGTGCGGAAGAAATCCGTCAGGACATTATTGCGGTTGGAGGCACACAGAAGCCTGTCAACCGGCAGACCCATTTTCTTCGCGTAATGCCCGGCCAGAATGTCTCCGAAATTACCTGTAGGTACGGAGAACGTCACAGGATCGCCAAGCCTGATCCGGCCGTGGCGTACGGCCTCCGTATAGCCGCGGAAATAATAGACGATCTGCGGCAGCAGCCGTCCGATATTGATCGAATTGGCGGATGAGAAGACATAGCCGGCCCTGAGCATCCTCTCCTTCTCCTCCGGATCCGTGAAGATCTCCTTGACGCTGCGCTGCGCATCGTCGAAGTTGCCGTCGACCGCGATAACATGGGTATTGTCGCCGCGCTGTGTCACCATCTGGCGCTTCTGCATGGGACTGACCCCGTCCTTCGGGAAGAAAACGATGATCCGGACACCGGGAACATCCGCAAATCCTTCCATCGCAGCCTTGCCGGTGTCTCCGGACGTCGCGGTCAGGATCACGATTTCCTGCTCGATCCCGGTCTTTGCGGCCGCTGTCGTCATCAGCCTTGGCAGCACCGACAAAGCCATATCCTTGAACGCGAGCGTCGGTCCGTGATAGAGCTCCAGGAAAGACACCGGTCCCTGTTCGGACAAAACGACCTGCTCCGGCGTGTCGAAACGGCTGTTATAGGCATACTGCAGGCAACCCCGCAGTTCCTCCTCCGTAAAATCCGGCAGATACGGCTTCATGACCGCGTAAGCCAGATCTCTGTACGACAGCTGCAGCATCTCTTCGAGTGAGACGAGCGGCGCCGGAATATGGTCCGGTACGTACAGACCTCCGTCCGGTGCGATGCCCTCAACGATCGCCTTTGCAGAAGTTACGGATTCGCTCCTGCCTCTGGTGCTGCGGTATATCAGTTCACCCATTTAATCCTCCTCCGGATTCTCTTCGCTGCGCAGTTCTCTCAGCTTATAGCTCAGGACCCGCAGACTGTCAGACAGATGCACATTGACTACGACGGCCTTATCATCCGGCAGATCCAGATCAATGCTTGCAAAATTCCAGATCGCCTGAACTCCCCCATCGGTCAGGATCTTAGCGGTCTCCGCCGCTCCGGCCTTAGGAATCGTCAGGACCGCGATGTCCGTATGATTCTCTTTAAGATAGTCAGGCAGCTCTCTCGCGTCAAAAACAGGATACCCTGCGACGGTCGTCCCTGCAAGCGCCGGATTGGAATCGAACAGCGCCGTTACTTTATACCCGCGTTTGTTGAAATTCGTATACTTGGAGACTGCCTGTCCAAGATTGCCGGCACCGATCACGATCACACTGTATTCCTGATCCTGGCCGAGTATCCTGCCGATCTCATTATATAAGACCTCGACGTTATAACCGTATCCCTGCTGTCCGAAACCACCGAAATGGTTCAGATCCTGACGGATCTGCGACGCGGTGATCCCCATGCGTCGGGACAGCTGCGCGGAAGACACCCGGGCGATCCCTCTCTCGAGCAGATCCCCCAGATAACGGTAATAGCGCGGCATACGCTGGATAACGGCGGTCGGGACTTTCTTCTCTTTCATCATATTCACTCCTGTCTGGCTGCCTGAGACTGCATGATAAAAACATGACAATCTAAATTATTATAGCATATTGATACCGAGATTACAAGAATTCTTGCAAAGGCTTTGCAGATGGAGTATACTGTTATTATCAGTGCCGCCATCCGGCACAGGAAAGGGAGGTAAAATAATGCTGACCCAGCAGGAACTGGAAAAGTATTTAACATTATGCATGGATTCGGAAGGTGATTTCGCCGAGATCTACGAGGAGAATGAATTCAGCGAGACGATCCGGACCCTTAACGGCAAGGCGGAGAAAACCGAACGAGCCATTACAAGCGGTATCGGGATCCGTCTGTACAAAGATCTGCAGTCCGTATACGGTTATTCGAACGAGACGGACGAAGCATCTGTCCTGGCGCTGATCAACGATCTGCGCGAAGCTGTCGGCACCGCCGGGGACAAGGCTGTAGAGCCTGTCCGTCTGACCCGGGTCGAATACGAGAACAACAATCCGATCCGCATCGATTTCCGCGAAGTTTCCATGGATGACAAGATGGCTTATCTGCTGCGCGCCTATCAGGCTGCAAAGGATTATGACAGCCGCATCGTCAAGGTCCGCGCGGATATGCTGAACGTCCATCAGGAAGTTCAGATCTCTACGAGTGAAGGCCGTCTGATCGGCGATACCCGCGTCCGCACGCGTATTTATGTAGACGCGTTCAGTCAGGAAGACGGTGTGCTGCAGAGCGGCGGCTTCTACCCCGGCGGCGGCAAAGGGCTTGAATTCTATGAAGATGATACGACGCCTGAGGAAGCAGCCCGTGAGGCAGCGCGTGTCGCGATCGTCAAACTGCATGCTAAGGACTGTCCGTCCGGTAAGATGCCGGTCGTGATCGACAACGCTTTCGGCGGCGTTATTTTCCACGAATCCTGCGGACATGCGCTTGAGGCCACTTCCGTCGCGAAGAACCAGAGCGTTTTCTCCGGCAAATTCGGGACACAGATCGCGAACCCCTGCGTGAGCGCCGTTGACGACGGAACGATCCCGAATGCCTGGGGCAGCCAGAATATCGATGATGAAGGCAATTTCCAGCAGCGCCGGCAGCTGATCAAAGACGGTGTCCTGACTTCTTATATGATCGACCGGCTGAATTCCCGCCGCATGGGCATGGAGCCCACCGGAAGCGGACGCCGTCAGAGTTACCGTTTTGAACCGACGTCCCGTATGTCCAATACCTATATCTGCCCGGGCAAGGATTCCTTTGAGAGCCTTTTCGAAGGCATCGAAAAAGGCCTCTACGCGAAGAAGATGGGCGGCGGCAGTGTCAATCCCCAGACCGGCGAGTTCAATTTCTCCGTCATGGAAGGATATCTGATCGAGAACGGCAAGATCACGGATCCGGTCAAAGGCGCCGCGCTGATCGGAAGCGGTGCGGAGATCCTGATGAATATCGACAAGGTCTCCGATAATCTCGCGCGCGGCCAGGGCATGTGCGGTTCCCTGAGCGGTTCTATCCCGACAGACGTCGGTCAGCCCGCGATCCGCGTCAGTTCCATCACAGTAGGAGGTACAGCACAATGAATGCAGATAAATGGATAGCCCGCGCACATGAGATCGGGCTTGATGAACTGGAGATCTACGAGCAGCATGAGACCGAACGTGAAGTCAGTTGGTTCGAAGGCAAAGTGGATTCATTTGTAACCAGCCGTATTCTGGGCACTTCCCTGCGCGCGACGCTCGGCGGTAAGATCGCGGAGATCTCGCTCGAACAGACGGATGACGGCATGATGGATTCCGTACTGGAGTCCCTGAAGGAACAGGCAGAGACCGTAACCGGTACCGAGACGATCTGCCTGCGCAAACCGCAGGATACCGTTCCCGTACAGAACAGCCGCACCTTCACACGCCCTTCCATGGACCAGATCCGCAGTGCCATGCAGGAGACCGAAAAGAAGATCCTTGCCGCGGATCCGCGTATTTTCATGGTCAGCGAGATCGAATGGCAGGATACCAAGACATCCGTACAGATCACCAATTCTCTCGGGCTGCACGTTGAGGATGCCGGCGCTGCTCAGGTTTTTGTAGCAGGATGCGCCGCCAGACAGGACGATCAGGTCAAGAACGATTATTGCATCCGTGTCGTCGAAGATATTGAGAAGCTCGATATTGATGATTTTGTCAAAGAACTGACAGAAGGCGTTCTCGGCAAGCTCGGCGGTACTTCCGTCCCGACCGGTTCCTATAAGGTCATTCTTGAGAAAAAGGCCATGACGAGCCTTTTCAGCGCGATGATCCCGATGTTCTCCGGCGAGGATATAGGCAAGGGAATCTCCCCGCTGGCCGGTAAACTCGGTCAGCAGATCTTTTCCGACAAAATCACGGTCGTGGACGACCCTCGCTGTCTGGACGCGCTGAATGTCCGCAATTACGACGATGAAGGCTGTCCGACACGCCGCAAGGTCCTTGTGGACAAGGGAGTTTTCTCCTGTATGCTGCATGATACGAAGTCCTCAATGGCGGCAGGCACCGAGAGCACCGGCAACGGTTTTAAGCACAGCTACACCTCCCCTGTTCACATCACCCCCTACAACTGCTGCATCCTTCCGGGTGAACGCACGCTTGACGAGCTCTGCGCAGAGATGGGCGAAGGCATCGTGATCACGAGCTTCGCGGGTCTGCATGCCGGGATCGATCACGTTACGGCTGATTTCTCCCTGCAGTGCGCAGGTTATTATGTCAAGAACGGTGTGAAGGATCACAGTGTGACGCTGATCACGGCCGCCGGCAATTTCTTCGACATGATGAAAAATGTCACCGAGACTGCTTCCGATCTGGAATGGTCTTACCGAACGATCACCTGCCCGTCTGTTGCTTTCCGTTCCCTCTCGATCAGCGGGACCTAAGCCGGTCTAATACACAAGAAAGAAGAAACATCCATGAGCGATCAGAATTTTCTGGAAAACAGAACCATCTATGCTTTCGGGGACAGTATCGTATACGGACATACACATCCCGAGTACTGTTTTATGCGGCAGATCCAGGAGCTTTTTCCCTGTAACCTGAAGATTTTCGCTGTGAACGGCGCGACCGTCATCGACAGTGACAACGCGATCCGTACACAGATCGAGAACGCGCCTGCCATGAGCCCGGATCTCATTGTCTGGAACGGCTTCACGAATGACTGCTACGCCCGCAACGAATCGCATCTGGGAGCTGTTTCGGACGGTTTTGACGGACCGTTCGACACGACGACGCTCTGCGGCGGATTTGAGAATATCCTGCATCTGATGAAGAGCCGCTGGCCTGAAGCGCGGATCATTTACGTCGCGATCCATCGCTCCAATGCCCGGCTCGACACGATCCAGTACAAGGGTGAAACAGCCTGGGTGCAGCGTGTCATGCAGGATCTGACGCACGAGATGTGCCGCAAGTGGAATATCCGTATCGCGGATCTCTGGAACGAGAGTCCTCTCGATACAAACCTTCCGGGATACGCGGATAAATACATTATCGACGGATCCGGCAGCCATCCGAACAAGATTGCCTGCGCCAAATACTATGCTCCGATCGTAACCGAGGCGCTTCGTCTCGAGACCGCCGTACTCGAGGGAAAGGAGTCCTGAAATGGCCGAATTCGGTATCGTCACTCAGCTTCAGGGAGATTATGCCAACGTGGAGATCGAACGTTCTGAAGCCTGCCAGCACTGCAATGCCTGTCTGCCTTCTCTGACCGGCAAGAAAATGGTCCTGTACGCAAAGAACGCCGCAGGAGCAAAGCCCGGCGACAAGGTCACGATCAGCATTACACAGAACGGTTTCCTGTCTGCGATCAGCCTGCTCTATGTAATTCCCGCAGGAGTTTTCATGATACTGCTGCTTGCCTGCTATCTGCTGCACCTGTCCGAATGGCTGTGTCTCGGTATCGCTGTCGCAGGTGTTGCAGTGGCTTATCTGCTCCTGCATAAATACGAGAAAAAGCTGAACCGGGAGCGCTATACGCCGACGATCGACAAGATCCTTGAGGAATCTGCTGTACAATAACAGGAGGATAATCCATTGACCTGCAAAGATTTTCACGAAATGCAAAAGACAGCGGTCCGTCTCCGGCTCGATCTGCTTGAAATGTTCGGCTGCGACGGCATGCGTACCGGCCATTGGGGCGGTTCAAGCTCACTCTGCGAGATCATGACGGCCCTCTACTGGTACAAGATGAAAAACGATCCCTCCGATCCGGAATGGGCGGACAGGGATTATCTGATCATGAGCAAAGGCCATTCTGTCCCCGCACAGTATGCCGCTCTCTGCGAGCGCGGTTATTTCCCGCGTGAGGAACTCGCGCGTTTCAAATTCTTCGGCACGATGCTCAGCGGACATCCCGAGATGGACCGTACGCCCGGTGTTGAGGCCAATACCGGATCGCTTGGGCAGGGCCTTTCCGTCGGTCTCGGTCTTGGACTCGCTTTCCGCCAGGATAACCGTTCCAATAAAGTCTATGTTATCGTGGGCGATGGAGAACAGAACGAGGGACAGATCTGGGAAGCCGCCATGGCGATCGCCGCGTTCGGACTCACGAATGTACGTGTGATCGTAGACTGTAATGGTGTGCAGTCCACAGGACCTGTAGCTGACGTGCTGCCGAATACGCAGATTCCCGAGAAATGGTCTTCTTTCGGCTGGAAGGTGTTCACCTGCGGCGGACATAACGTACAGGAGATCTGCGAAGCTCTGGACCGGATGGATGAAGCGGACTCGCCTGCTGTACTGCTTGCAAAAACCGTCAAAGGCAAAGGCGTCAGCTTTACGGAAGGACTCGCCTCTTTCCACAACTACGCGTTCAAGCCTGAAGAATACGCCGTCGCGAAGCAGGAGCTCGCCGCCTGGCTTGCAAAGGAGGAAGCGCGATGAGTAATCTGAGAACGATCTACGGTGAGACATTGATCGAACTTGCCGCTAATGACGATAAAATCGCCGTTCTGGAAGCAGATCTCAGCAAGTCCACGATGGGCGCCCTCTTCAAGGCTGTTTATCCGGAACGCTTCTATGAATTCGGCATCGCAGAGGCCAACATGTGCTCTGCTGCCGCCGGTATGGCGATCGCCGGAAAAACGCCTTTCATCGCATCTTTTGCGGTATTCGTGACCGGCCGCTGCTATGACCAGATCCGGACTTCCGTCTGTATCGGTGATCTGAATGTCAAGATCTGCGGCTCTTCCGCAGGAATCTCCGACTGCGGTGACGGACCGACCCATCAGTCCATCGATGACGTTTCGCTGATGAGGACGCTGCCCAATATGCAGGTATTCGTTCCCTGCGACGGCGCGGAAGAAAAAGCGATCCTCCGCTACATGGCCGCCAATCCGGGACCGATGTACATTCGTGTTTCGCGTGTGGAAGCCAAAGATATCCACGATGGTTCCTATGTATTTGTCCCCGGTCGAACGGAAGTCGTACGGGAAGGATCCGATGCTGTGATCTTCGCCAACGGGCCGATGGTGGAACGTGCTCTCGCCGCGGGGGACATTCTTGCTTCTTCCGGCATCTCCCTGCGTGTGGTAAACGTCCCCTCCATCAAGCCTCTCTCCGCTGAATCCGTAATCGAGAATATCGGCGGTCTGCCTGTTGTCTTTACTGCCGAAGAACATTCGATCTACGGCGGTCTTGGTTCCGCGATCGCAGAACTCGCCGGCCGCCCGGTATACCGCTTCGGCATGCCGGACCGCTTCGGGGCTTCCGCAGAGAGCTATCAGGCGCTCTGCGAGGGCTTGCATTTGACCGCGAGGGATCTGGCGGATTATATTCAGAGTAATCTCTAACACAAAAAGCGGGCACTCGGTTGCACACATTTTAAAGGTGCAACCGATGTGCCTGTTTTTTTTCTGCTGATCCTGCGGAACGAAATCCGACAGACTCTGGGCGGTCAGATCAGCTGATAGGTTGCTTTTCTGAATGTATAATTGCCGAAATCGAATTTCTTAGGATCCACTTTGTTTGCCAGTTCTCTGCTTGTTATAAAGTCGGCCGATACATTTACGAGCAGCTGTCTGCCTCCTGTTTCAACAAGATAGTATGCCGAGGTGTTATTCAGATAATCCGCTCCCTGGATGATGCCGGGTCCCGCGATGAGATCCACGAACCACTCGCTCTTACTCATCTTTTTTCTGCGGATGAGCGGATAGATCGCGTCAGCGACACTGTATCTGGAATAGCAGGCCGCGTCTTTTTTATTGCGGCAATTACCTGTCACTTCAAACGAATCAGGATCAATTGCTTCTTTCGTCTCGTTAAAACTGAGCTTCTCGTCCTCATCCAGCAGATAGTCCAGACTGATATCGAGCAGCTGTGCCATTGCTTTCAGATTGTTTACATCCGGCATTCCTTTATCGGATTCCCATTTAGCTATCGCAGATCTCGATACACTTATCTTCTCAGCAAACTGCTCCTGAGATAATCCGGCTTCTTTTCTTGCTTCCTTGAGCTTCTCTCCAAATGTCATGATGATGACCTCCTTTTATCATCCGCTTTGCGCGGTTTTGCTTACAGCCTCATCATAGTCCGGCTACCCGGTGACAGTAAAGGGACGCGCTGTAACAACGCTGTTACTCTTCGTAACAGCGTGCTTTATAGCCTATTTCAATCCAAGTCCTGTCTTTACACGTTCAGAGCAAATCACCTTGCCCTTAACGTTTATCTCTTCTATGGTATCAAGCGCCAGTTCATCCAGACTTTTGTCGATCACAGCCAGACCATACCCTTTTACTTTGATTCTTTTGCCGGCTTCCTGCGCATGTCGAAGCTGAGCTTCTGTAAAGACATACACGCCGATAAACCAGTCCTCGTTATAGGATAGATGCCGCTGTGTCTCGCCCTCTATGATCGAACGCTTCTGCTCCAAAACCTGCCGCACCGATTGATTGATAAAATCACTGCGATTAGAATAATATCCTAAATCCACAAGCAAATCGATCTGAGAAAGTGTCCCGATGTTCATATTGACAGATACCTTTTCTGTAGAATCCATATTAGCCTCCTGAATATATGCTCTATTCGGAGCATAAATAGAATATCACAAATCATTATATCTGTCAACAAAAGATCGACCTGCTCGGTACGTCTTTGAAACATGCACAGCCAAAATGCTTTTCCCCCTTCCCTATCCTGCCGGACAACAGAAAGAAACAGTGAAGTCGTTTTCAACTGTATAAACAGAAACCCCGGCATCCTGCTGCGCCTTTAAAATGTGCGCAGCAGGATGCCGGGGTTTCTGCTATATTGGTTGCAGCAATTACTTCTGCTCTGCTTTCTTTCTGTTGACCAGCAGGTTGGTGATGATGCCGAGGATCAGAGCGCAGGCGATGGAAGTGATCGTAACGTTTCCAAAGGATACGCTGAGTCCGCCGATGCCGCAGATCAGGATGACCGCGACGACGAAGAGGCTCTTGTTCTCTCCAAGGTCTACGTTCTGGATCATCTTCAGTCCGCTGACCGCGATAAAGCCGTACAGGGTGATGCAGACACCGCCCATGACGCAGTTCGGGATCGTGGACAGGAAGGTTACGAACGGTCCGAAGAAGGAGATGACAAGAGCCATAATGGCAGTGGTCAGGATGGTACGGATGGAAGCGTTTCCGGTAATCGCTACGCAGCCTACGGACTCACCATAAGTGGTGTTGGGGCAGCCGCCGAAGAGCGCGCCGGCAATGGAGCCGACACCGTCGCCGAGCAGCGTGCGGTGCAGACCGGGCTCGACCAGCAGGTCCTGATCGATGATCGTGGAAAGGTTCTTATGATCCGCGATATGCTCCGCGAATACAACGAACGCAACGGGGATGTAGGCAACCGCTACTGTCGCCAGATATCCGCCGGTCAGTTCCTTCAGTCCGGCGCCGGCCTTAACAAAGGTGAAATCCGGGACCGCAACAGCCTTCATGGAAGCGAATACGCTGAAATCAATGACCTGCAGTGCAGGATTATCGGTGGCGTTGCCGATAACGGTGAAGATCGCGGCGACCAGATATCCGGCCAGGATACCCAGAATGAAGGGGATCAGCTTGACCATCTTCTTGCCGTATACAGAACAGAGGATAACGGTGAAAAGCGTTACGAGGCCACAGATCAGTGCGACGTACGGGCTTGCTGTGGAAGCTCCGGCAGCGTCAAGGACCTTGCCCTTGGTCAGGTCGCCGACCGCGTTGACAGCCAGGGACAGACCAATGATGGATACTGTGGGGCCGATAACGACCGGAGGCATCAGTCTGTTGATCCACTTGACTCCGGAGACCTTAACGACAGCGGAGATCACGACATAGACGAGACCGGCGAAGATCGCTCCGCAGACCAGTCCGACATAGCCGAGCTGTGTGGAAGCAGCGCCTGCGAATGCCGCGAGCATCGATCCGATGAACGCGAAGGAAGATCCCAGGAATACCGGGCTCTTGAATTTGGTGAACAGCAGATAGACGATCGTTCCGACGCCAGCGCCGAAAAGCGCTGCAGACTCGGACATGCCGTTGCCGACGATCGCGGGGACCGCGATAGTTGCTGCCAGGATCGCCAGCAGCTGCTGGAAGCCGAAGACGATCAGCTGTCCGAATTTCGGCTTGGCGTCAATTCCGTACGTAAGTTTCATGTGAATTACCCTCCGTTAATGTTTTTTATTGTAGTACTGTAATTCCTGGATCTTACAAACCGTATAGCTCTACGCAGGTCCGTCCGTCAAATTCCGGGAAGGAAACGGTAATCAGCTCACTGCGTGATGTCGGGACGTTTTTGCCGACAAAATCCGCACGGATCGGCAGCTCCCTGTGGCCTCTGTCCACAAGAACAGCAAGCTCTATCTTGGCCGGGCGCCCCTGAATAAAGAGCGCTTCGATAGCCGCGCGTACGGTCCGTCCCGTAAACAGGACGTCGTCCACGAGCACGATATTTGCACCTGTTACAGTGAAAGGTATCTTCGTCTCGCTGACCTTGGGCAGTTCATGTGCTTCCGTCAGATCGTCGCGGTACAGATTGATATCGATCTCTC
Organism: Bacillota bacterium; assembly: GCA_017441925.1. Classification (GTDB taxonomy): domain Bacteria; phylum Bacillota; class Clostridia; order Lachnospirales; family Bianqueaceae; genus RUG12817. Next base: position 218,104 of record JAFRUE010000007.1, on the reverse strand, counting down.
CGACCGGCACTTCCTTGCCCTCGATCTCGCGGATGCACTCGGCAAGTCTTCTGGCGATCGGAACGCCTCCGCGGCGGACACCGATCAGCGCCAGATTATCTGTTCCGTGATTCTTCTCCAGAATCTCATGGGCAATACGGGTGACGGTGCGCTCTACTGTCGCTTCGTCCATCAGTACTGCTTTCAGTTCCATTCTGTCACCTCCGTTAAAAAAGCCTCACCGCAGGACGCGGCAAGGCTTGTGGGTGCACACTTAACGTACCGGAACCTTGTCGATCTCCCGGATCAACTTAAAAGTATCACTGCAGGAATGATATACTATTCTTACGAATTTGTAAAGAGTTTTTTAGATTACTTTCAAAAAAAATATGATATAATTAGTCCGTAACATATGGTTTTCGGGCCGGAGCCCGCATGTAAAGGAGGGTTGAATGTATAAGAAGAACGACGCCGTGATTTACGCCCGGCGGGGTGTCTGCATCATTGAAGATATCACGCAGAAGGAATTCGGCGGCATCATGAAACAGTATTACGTCCTGCGTCCCGTGTATCAGAAAAAATCCTGCATATTCGTCCCTGTCGATAATGACACGCTGTCTTCCAAAATGATCCGTCTGGTTACTCCCGATGAGATCAGGCAGTACATCCGCAGTCTGCCGACGCTTCCCGTCATGTGGGACGACAGCGCGAATATCCGTCAGGACCGCTACAAAGAGATCATGGAAGCCAAGAACCGTCTTCAGATCCTGAATATGATACGCTGTATCCATATGCATCGTGAGAGACTGGCCGAGAAAGGCAAGAAGCTCTATGCTTTTGACGAACACGCGCTGAAGGATGCGGAATCCCTGATCTGCGATGAATTTGCCTATGTTCTGAACATGGACCGGGAACAGGTATCTCCCTACATTCAAAAAGAACTGCACCTCATATAGGAACACTTCTGCCGTAAAGCCGCCGGGCGTCCGGCGGCTTTTTGAGTGCAGAAAAGGCCGTCCGCAGACACAGACGGCCTTTGATAATAAAAAGTAGAGATAGTAGGGCTCGAACCTACGACCTCTGCGATGTGAACGCAGCGCTCTGACCAACTGAGCTATATCTCCATGACAGTAGATATTATAACGCTGTCTTCCGTAAAAGTCAATGCCCGTGCTTCTGTTTTTATGACCGCGGGCAAACAGCTTTTACTCTTGCCCCGCCGGTTCTTCCTTGTCCTCGCCGAACCGGTAATATTCATGAACAAGACTCTTGTATCCCAGTTTCTTCATATCTTCATACCGTACGTTGAATCTGGCTTTCGTACGCCTGCCTGAGATCAGATACCGGACACATTCCTGTGCGTAATGATCCATTTCCCGCAGGCTCCTGTCCGTATTCAGCGACGGGAAAAACCAGTAGCTCCAGGTGAGATCGCTGTCCGGTGACGATTCCATCAGTTTGCGGTTGAAGATCCGGATAAAAGCCTTGGCCGTCTTCTCCGGCTCGATGCCGTTCCTCATGCCCCACCGTATCAGTGCACGCGCTTTGCGGCGCATCTTGTGTTTGAGCTTGATAACGGAAGCCGGCGCGATGTCCACAATGCCTTGCCGATACGAGAACCCCAGATAGACAAATCCGTCCTCCGGAGCGGAAAAGGTCTCTTTATCCGGATTGAGGCCGAGGCCTTTTGCCTTCAGGCAGGACAGCACGGTCCCGCGATACTCCTCCGCCTCTACATGCGAATCGGCAAAGACGATGATATCGTCCGAATAGCGTGAATACAGGACGCCTTTTTCCGCAAACAGCCGGTCCATATCGGAGAGATAAAGATTCGCATAGAAAGAAGACAGCGGCGTACCGGCCATGATGCCTTTCCTGACCTGCACCATCTCGCCCTCGTGGATCACGCACGGCTCTTCCAGTAAGCCGGCAAGAAATGCATAGAGCTCCGGATCGTCAGCCAGGGCATCTTTAAGCATCGGAAGCAGCTTCTCGACCGGGATCGAGTTGAAATAATCGCTGACGTCTGCTTTATAGGAATACATCTCCCCGATTCCAGGCACACTGCGCAGCATCCGGATCGCGTCTTTCGCGTTCCGTCCCGGCCGGAACGAATACAGGCTGTCCTCAAAAAGTCCGTCATATCTCCTCAGAAGCAGATATGTCAGGAGCTTGAGGACCATATTCTCCGCATCCGGATAGGTAAAGACCGTGCGTTTTTTCTGCGTGCTCTGCTTACTGATCACGGACATACGCGGAAGCGGGAAAGACCTGCCGGAAGCAATCTCTTCACAGACCGGCAGATAGGCTCCGGCATCGATGAACCGGCGGAGCTGCTTCGCAAAGTCCCCCGGAACGGCGAGAGAACACTTGTAATCATAAAACTTTTCCCAGCTGTTTCTGTCGGAAAGCTGATCCAGCAATGACATATTCTCCCTCCTCTCCCACCGGCCCTTTCCGGCGTTTTTCCACAAAAAAACAGAAAGAGAAGATGTTAAATCCAGGAAAATTCCTGGATGTACCGGACCGTACACGGACTGCTGCCCGCAAAGCTTCTGTTAGTCCGTGCTGTGCCCGCCGCGGGCGCTAAGCGTTCTCTTTCTGTTTTAGGCGTTTTTTACCGGCTTATAGCCGGTCCGGTCCGCGCTCCCTTAACGGATCGCGTTCCTCGTACGTTCGATAACATAACTGCGTGTATTCCACCAGCCGTCATAATCGTAATAATAACGGAGATACGGGATCCCCTGCCGTCTGCAGTAATTGCGTGTCCACTGCGCGGAGCTCTTTCTGGAGAACAGCTCGACGATCAGAACAGTCTGTCCGCCCTTTGTGAACGTAAAGACATCTGTCGTGCCGTATTTGCTCTTGGAGAGCGCTACGTCGCAGTCCGCGAATTCGGTCCTGAAGATCTCGCTGAAATACTGCAGATATGTCCCGCTGTAATTGAACTGATTTGGCTCGTCGGGCATCTTGGGACCCCATGACTTGCCGCTCGGTCCATCCTCTTCCTCAAATACAGCTGCGGGCTTCCGGATCGTAGTCTGTTCCTTGTAGAGCTTCTTGCTCTCCTGCTCCAGAGATCCGCCTGAACCGCTGCCTTTCAGCACGTCAGCGATATCTTTGAGTTTCCCTAATGCCTTCTCGGCTTCTTTAGCCTTATCTCCTAACAGATTCGACAGAAAGCCCATCGTATATCCTCCAAAATATTAAGAATTGTGGAACGCGTTGTCCCAGTCTTTCTGGAATCTCTCCAGACCGCTCTTGGTAAGCGGATTGTCGATCATCTGCATCAGGACCTTGAACGGAACGGTCGCGATGTCGGCGCCTGCCTTGGCGCATTCCAGGATGTGCATCGGATGACGGATGCTTGCTGCGATGATCTGTGTCTCAATGCCAGCGATGTCAAAGATCTGCACGATATCCTCGATCAGTGCGATTCCGTCAGTACTGATGTCGTCAAGTCTGCCAAGGAACGGGGATACGTAAGTTGCTCCGGAACGTGCGGCAAGCAGTGCCTGCGTCGCGGAGAAAACAAGTGTGACATTTGTCTTGATGCCTTCCTTGGAAAGCTCATGGACAGCTTCCAGTCCGGCTGCGGTCATCGGAACCTTAACGACCATATTCTTATGGATCTTAACGATATCATGCGCCTCTGCGATCATACCGGCTGCGTCCGGACTAATGACTTCACCGCTGATCGGCCCGTCGACGATCTGTGTGATCTCTTTAATGACTTCCTTAAAATCACGGCCTTCCTTCGCGATCAGAGAAGGATTGGTGGTCACACCGCAGATAAAGCCCATCTTGGCGGCCTTGCGGATCTCGTCAACATTGGCAGTATCAATAAAAAACCTCATAATATATCCTCCTTGTTTTACATTACGATCTGTTCTTATAATAATCGTATCACAGAATTGACGTAATTTCAAGACTTTTGAAGAAGGATTCGATTTCTTCTTTTGATGAGGGAACGGAACCTTGCGCCATATTGCCTCTGCCGCCGCCCTTTGCGCCGAGTCCCTTGCGCAGAGCCTGGTTGACCGCCTGGACGTCCTTGTCCGGAGAGATCACGATGTACCGTCCTTCCGGTGAGAAAACAGCCGTGATCCCGTGATTCCTCCCGGCCGCAAAATTCGCGAAATAGCGCAGATCCTCACCGTGGAGGTCTTCAAACAGGCACAGCAGTCTATCCCCTTCCGGGACCTCAGCGGCCTTGTAACGCAGCAATTCCATAGACAGACGGTTCCTCTCCTCTGTCAGCTTCTGATGCTCCTCGATCAGCCGGTGCACAGCCTCTGCGGTCTGCGGCAGCTTGACGGAGAAATGCACGGCCAGATCCGATATCTGATCCTGTGTCTGCTCCGCCTGCAGGAGAGCCCTCTCTCCGCACAGCATGGAGATCCGGACTCCGCCTTTATAATTCTGACAGTCCAGCAGCCGGATGCTGCCGATCTCACCGGTGAGACTGACGTGCGGCGCGCAGCAGGCGCAGCGGTCGATATCCCCGATCTCGACGATCCGGACATTCTCGGTAAGCTCCAGTTTGCTTCGGTATTCCAGATCCTTAAGCGTCTCCGGATCCGGGAAATACGCCTTTACAGGCAGATTCGCCCAGACGATCCGGTTCGCCGCGATCTCGATCTCCCGGACCTGCTCCCGTGTCATCGAGCCAGACAGATCCAGTGTCACCGCATCCGTCCCCATATGAAATCCGACGTTATCATAACCATAAGCCGCATGAACAAGGCCGGAAACAATATGTTCTCCGGAATGATTCTGCATCAGGGAGAACCGGTAAGGCCAGTCAATCCGGCACAGGACCTTCTGTCCCGCCTGAAGCTCTTCCGGCAGCAGATGGACAACTGTCTCCCCCCGTTCTTTCACATGCAGAACAGAGAGTCCGTTAATCGTTCCACGGTCACAGGGCTGTCCTCCGCCTTCCGGGAAGAAAGGCGTCTGATCCAGTACCGTTTCGAACCCTTTGGCTGTCTGCCTTACTTCCAGCACTGTGGCCTCTGCCTGCTTCATATGACTGTCTTCATAATACAGTCTGCGAGTACCGCCCAAATTTGCTTCGTTCATGCTTCCGCCTTCTTTCCGTTCTCCCGGATCTCGTGGAAACGGTTCGTTTCTTTCATCATGACTTCACGGGCATAACTGCGGAAAGCAGGCGCACCCGGCTCGATACGGTAAGTCGCGTCTACACTGTCACCGTGCTTTATGATACGTGCGGTCATACTGGTGATCCGGCTTCCCGGGACCTCGTCATTCATCGCGTCAGCCCGGCTCGCGAGATCATACAGATGCGTGACCCAGATACCGCGCAGCTTACGGACCTTGCAGGAAGAAAGGACCAGACGGGACAGATACAGGTTCTCCATCGGAGAAGTGCCCGTGATCGGCTCGTTGCAAAGAAGCAGACTGTATTCCGTCGCTTCTTCCATACCGCCGCGCATCGTCTCAAGCTCCTGTCCGAGTTTGCCGTGCTCAAGCTCCGTATTCTCTTCGTGACTGAAGACCGTCACGATCCGGTCGACCGGCGAGATTGCCGTATCCGCGGCCGGGACCGGCCAGCCAAGCTGGAAAAGGAGCTGCAGCGTACCGACCGTACGCAGATACGTTGTTTTGCCGCCCTGATTGATGCCCGTAAGCAGGAAGATCTCTCCTCCGTCCCGGAAGACGGCGTCGTTCGGGACAGGCTTGCGGCCCGGATTCAGCTTTACAAGCACCGGATTGATCATATCCTTTGCGCGGAAAGCTTTTTGCGCCTGCGGCAGGATCTCCGGGAAAGTCAGACGGATATTATGATCCGCCATCTCGCTGCAGAAATGCAGTGTCCCCAGATAAAATACGAGATCCTGGTACAACTCGTCCAGATCCAGTGTCAGTCTGCGAAGCAGCCTGTACAGGATCCGCTGGCTGTTCTTCAGGCCGGCCTCCATCAGCTCTTCCGCTGGGGTCTCCATCTCCTTAAGAGGAGCCAGGTCCGTGATCTTGTCCGACATCCGGCTGTCCCGGCTGTGCTCAAACAGCTTTGCTTTGCCGTATTTCGGCAGATTTACGGAAGCAAGAGCCACCTCCGTCACATGCATCTCTTCATCCAGATTGAAACGGACCGAAAAACTCCCGATCCTCTCAATGCCGGTCGTTCTGGTATTCCACTGCTTCTCGAAATCTTCTCTGTAATTAGCCGAGAGTTTTTCTGTCAGCTCGGTGAGCAGTCTCTCAAGTCCTTCCGGAAGCGTACCCTGCGCCTTGACCGCCTCAAGACTCTGTTTCATGACAGACATGCGGTTAAACGCTTCCTGCAGGATCCCGAATTCACGGAACGATTCCGCACCGTATTCTCCGGGCTGCTCGTCCTTGACCTGTGTGATCAGCTGCAGCGTAGCGGTCAGTTCTGTCATTTTACGGATCAGGTCCGGATTGTCCGCAAGGACCTTCAGGACCTCACGGCGGTACCGGATATCATCCGGATTGACCGTGAGATATTTAGTCCAGTCGAACTTTTTCCCAGTGATATAGGGACTGAACAGATCCGACATATATCCCTCAAGGAGCAGATCCTGAAGTGCCTGAGAACTGATCTGCATTCTCCCGGCTTCACCCTTCTCAGTCAGAAAGCTCATCAGAATCCTCCTTCCTGTACAGTCTGTTCTTGTCTTCGGAAACGCAGTAGTCCTCAGCCTGTCTGCGCAGATCCGGATCCGCGATCAGATCCTCCAGCGTAATGCCGAAAGCCCTCGCGGTCTCCTTGGCATAGCTGTTTCCGAGAGGATCTTTGTATTCAAAATGATAGAAATACTCCATTCCTTCTGCGGTACTCTCCGCCTCCGCGACCATACTGGTCAGATTCGCGTCCAGTTCCTCCGGCAGTCTGGACCGCAGCAGGAAATAAATATCATACAGGTGCGTGACCATCATGCAGGTCACGTTCTTCTCAAGGAATCCTGTTACGAGATCCGCGCAGATCGAGATCGCTTCGACCGGATTCGTACTGGTAAGCGGTTCGTTGATCAGTACAAGATCCCTGGAACCGGCTGTCTCGAGGATCTCCGCAAGAATCCTGACCTCGACGCCCATACGGGACGCCGTCATATCACTGTCTTCACCGGAAGAAAACAGCGTAAACAGACGGTCCGCGGGCACGAACCGGAAACTGTCGGCAACAGCATAATAGCCCAGCTGCGCAAACAGCAGGTTCTGGGCGATCATCTTCAGATAGGATGTTTTGCCGGAATGGTTCGCACCGGTCACGATTACGGAGCCGCCGTCCTGCAGCGTGACAGGATTTGGCTGCACCTCTTTGCTTTTCAATCCCAGTTCAGGATAGATCATTCCAACTGCCTGCATGCGTGCTGTATCGGATTCGACAGCCACCGGCCGGCAGACCGGATACCCTTGCTCTTTGAAAACACGGATCATCGCAAGACCGCGCGCATAGAACAGAAGCTCGTCCGCGAGTCCGTCCAGGATCTCCTCCCGCGGCTCAGGCGTCTTGCGGAACATATCCAGCAGACGCGTGATCCTGTTTTTCCACTGCTTCTCGAGCGCAGTACTCAGATATTCGTCAAAATGCGTTCCGTAGATCGTCCGGTTATAGACCATGCCGGCAAAAAGCGAATTTGCTTCCTTGTCCGAATGTTCTGTACCGGCTGCGGGAACCATCGGTTCCGCCTTCTCTTCGAATCTGAGAAGACCCATCTCCAGAGGCCGGCCGTCGCTCTGCGCGTTCAGACCGATGACGGCACTCTTCGGAAAAACAGCTTTATCATGATACTCGTCAAGTGATTTGCGGATGGCGCGGTATACTTCGGATGCCTGTATGGCTTTCGCCTGCTCCGTCAGTTCATTCATGCGTTCTGAGCGGAATCCGCGGCTGCCGATCTCCGCGATCCTGTCGATGCAGCGGATATAGATTTCCAGCCGGCGTCCTCTGTACAGGAGCTGATGAACACGATCAAGCGCCTGCTCTTCCTTGCGTCTCTCCTCAGGCAGCGACCGCAGGTCCAGGCTGAATTCCATCAGTTCGTTCTCGTCGGATTTCTCCGCGAATTCCTCAAGCAGCTGAGACCGTTCCCCGATCTCGGCAGAATCCCGGCACAGATACTTCTGCAGGAACAGACAGGCCTGCTCTTCGGTAAGGTCCGGCAGCATCCTTGCAAGCAGTCTCGGCATATCCAGATCGTGCAGGACCTGTTCCCGTTCCGGCATTGTGCCGGTCATCTTAATCAGCATGACTGTCTTCCTCCTCCGGATCGTAGAGATGTCCGTAAGTCGTTCCGTCCCACCAGGGCAGGCTGTCTTTCAGATAGGAATAATAATTATTGTCCAGAATCGCGGCGGATACCAGATATTTATTATAAATCTCCAGCTTGACCGCGTCGATCTCCTCCTGCGTGACTTCTTCCCCGGTAAAGGACTTGGCTTCCTCTGTCAGCTCATTATACATGAATCTGTCATTCAGGAAACTGCGGTCACCGAAGATGACCAGTCCCTCTGAATCGCTGAGAAGGTCGCGTCCGTTCACCATTCTGGAATCATAAGGAAGTCTGAAGAGATTAGCCAGCGTCGGATATACATCGAGATTGCAGCCGACCTTATCGACAACGACTGTCTCCTCCATGCCCGGGCAATACAGAATAAAACTGTTGCGGTATTTGTTGAAATCCTGCGTTACGTCGAAGCCGTAGATCGAACTCAGGTCTTCGTCGGACAGCATATACGGATAATGATCCGCTGTCAGCGCGATCACCGTATGGTCCGCGATACCGGCTGCTTCCAGCTGTTCCAGCAGATACTTCATCGCGAACTCGACTTCCATATTGGCCGCAAGATAAGCCTTGATATCGACCGACGCGTCCATGTCGGCGGTATATTCCTGATTCTTGATCGCCATATAATTGCCCTCGAAATTATACAGGGCATGTCCGCTGACGGTCAGATAATAGGTCATGAAAGGCTCATCATTGATGAACTCCGGAACCGTCAGCTCGACGAACTGCAGATCAGACTCGGGCCAGGTATAGTCCACATCCACGCCGTTGCCATAGCCTTTCCAGATCATTCCCCAGTTGGGGTGCGAGAGATTCCGGTCATAATAGTCATAGTCATGATCATGATAACCGCGGCAGGTATAGCCCATAGGCGTCATCATGTTGCCGAAACCGAACGGCATCTCGATAAAGCTTGAACGGTAGAAAGACCACACGTCATCCTTTGGCAGCATCCCGTTCAGCGTCGTGTACTCTCCGTCAGAAGTGCTGACGTGGAAATACGGTGTATAGAAATTATTGAAAACAAAAGAACTGTTGGCCATTTTGTACAGCGTAGGCGTGCGCTCCGCGTCAATGACTCCCGGCGAGAAGCTCTCGGCAATGACCCAGATCAGATTGTATCCTTCGAACATACCGGTATACTCATTGGTATAGGAAGGCTCCTGCGACATAAAATATGTGTGCAGATCCGCGATCGTCTGGTTCGGCGCTTCCTCGATCAGCTTCTCAAAATCGATATCGAGGATGTACGGCTCACGTACAACAGGCTCAACGACCGATTCGTCTGCCTGGGAATCGACTGTGGAGACATCGGACTCGTCAGTCAGGCTTTCATCCATGCTGCTGTCGGAATTCTCGGGGACCGACTGTTCAGCCGCGGAGTTGGTCTTGATATCCAGTCCGCTTGTTGAAGGAGTGCCCGCATTGCCGAACAGCGTCCGCTCGACCTCCGTGCGGAAGGCAGGGAACGCGCCCAGATTCCGGTAATTCTCGATCAGTTTCGGATGACTGAAGTAATAGTCAAATGGTGTGCCGGCCGCGTTTCCGGGAACCACCAGTGCGCCGAGACAAGCGAAATGCAGTACAACGAGCGAACCCAGACAGGCGAGAGCGCTTCTCCAGTTCAGCCGCTCAGCATTCCTGTGCTGATGACGAAGCCACGGGACCGCGTATAACAGGATCAGCGGAACGATCGTCAGGAGGATCTTCCACCACAGCCGTTTGGTAATGCTGTTGATTACGACAGCAATGAAATCAAGCGCGGCCCCTGCTCCATGACCTATGGAGAAGACCTGCATAAACGTCTTGAATATATCGTAATAGACCATCTGTACGTTCGGCAGCACACAGATCAGGGCGAGTGCGATAAACGTCAGCACCCTGTTGACCCATTTGCCCCAGATCCCTGTAAGAAGCGTCAGCAGTGCGGCTGCCGGCAGAGCAAACAGCGCTCCATAGAGCATTCCCCATGACGCCTTCCCGAATACAAATACCTGGAACAGGATCTCCATATAGGCAATATACAGAAAATACATTAAAAAGCGAAAAGGCTTAAACAGTTTCTCCGATTCAGACATTATTTCACCTCACCAGAAGCGGCATATCCGGTTCAGCATTAAGGGCCGGTCCCGCAAAATCTCCTCTTAAATATGTAAAATACGCGGCGCTGCCGATCATTGCAGCATTATCTGTGCATAACGAGATGGAAGGGACAGATAACGTGATCCCCCTGAAATCACATGCTTCCTGCATCGCCTTGCGGATCGCGGCGTTCGCGGATACTCCGCCTGCCATCGCGACCCTCCGGATGCCGTACTCTCCGGCAGCCTGCATGGTCTTGCCGACCAGAACGTCCGTCACCGCCGCCTGGAAAGAAGCAGCGATATCCGCCTGCGTAAACGCTTCTCCCGTCATCTTCAGGTGGTTCAGCGTATTCAGGACCGCGGATTTAAGACCGCTGAAGCTGAAATCATAGCCCTCTTCCTCAAGGCACGGCCTCGGGAAGTGAAAAGCCTCGGGATTCCCTTCCAGCGCGGCTTTCTGCAGTTTGGGACCGCCCGGATAACCGAGCCCGATCGCGCGCGCGACCTTATCGAATGCCTCACCGGCCGCGTCATCTCTTGTCTCTCCCAGCATCCGGTTGACACCGTAATCCTCTACAATGCAGAGATACGTATGTCCGCCCGATATCACAAGACAGAGGAAAGGCGGCTGCCATTCCGGATCCGAAATATAGTTTGCCGCGATATGCCCCTCAATGTGATGTACTCCGATCAGCGGCTTATGCAGCGCATAGGCCAGTGATTTGGCTTCAGAGACACCTACAAGCAGTGCTCCTACGAGCCCGGGGCCCTGCGTAACGGCGATCGCGTCGATATCATCCCACGTGCAGCTGCTGTCCGCAAGCGCTTTTCCGATTACGCCGTCAATGGCCTCCAGATGCTTACGCGATGCGATCTCCGGAACCACTCCTCCGTAGACGGTATGGATCTCGATCTGGGATGAGATTACATTGGACAGGACCTTCCTGCCGTCCTCGACGACAGCCGCCGCCGTCTCATCACACGACGACTCTATCGCTAAGATCTTAACTTTCTGCTGTTTCATCATCGTATCTAAGTGTCTTTGTCATACGTTCCCGGCCGGCATAGCTGTTGGGGAAGACTTCTCTCGCCTCTCCCAGCACCTCCTGCGGTCTCATCAGGGACGGACTGAAATGCGTCAGCCACAATTCCTTTGCGCCTGCCGCTTTCGCGAGGATCGCAGCCTCCCGGAACGTCATATGTTTGTATTCTCTGGCGCGGCTCTTTTTCTCTTCCTCTCCGTACATGCCTTCGCAGATGAAAAGATCCGCGTCCTTAGCTCCCTCAATAATGGACGATGTCGGGCGCGTGTCCGTACAATAGCAGACCGAAAGCCCTTTCCTCGCCTCTCCGAGAACCATATCCGGCGTATAGGTCACACCGTCTATAACAACTGTATTGCCCTTCTGCAGCGGATTCCAGGCCCGCAGAGGGATTCCCTGCTCCCGGGCTCTGTCCGGCTGGAACTCAGGCAGACGCTTCAGCTCGACCCGGTATCCCAGGCAGGGCACATTGTGATCCACGCGGAATGTCCGCACGTACAATGCACCGGCTTTATATTCCGTTTCGCCTGTTTCCTGGATCTCTACGGAGAAAGGCAGCTCCGGCGCGGCCATCATCAGCCCGCGCACGACCCGTGCCGTTCCCTTGGGGCCATAGATCATGACCGGCTCTGTGCGGCCGGCGTTTCCGATCGTCAGCAGCAGCCCCGGAAGGCCGGCTACATGATCGCCGTGCATATGTGTAAACAGTATCGTCCCGATCGACTTGAAACTCCATCCCTGCAGCCGCAGAGCGACCTGTGTGCCCTCGCCGCAGTCGATCAGCAGGGATGCTCCCTCTGCCCGGATCATACAGGCTGTCAGATGGCGCTGAGGCAGCGGCATCATTCCGCCCGTACCGAGCAGACATACATCGAGCATATTCTAACCTCCGTATCTCTTACCGGCCGTAATCGTTTTTCAGTTCCTTGAGAAAAGCGATCAGGGCCGGAGAACAGTTTTTCTTGACAATGATCGTTCCCTGATTCTCCGCAGTCAGGAGATAGAAATTGGTCTTGGTCTCCAGGATCCGGAAGATCTGCGAATACTTCAGAGTCGTCACGGCTCCGCCGGAAGTGCGCGTCACCAGATGATCACTGTAAAAGCTGGTGTTGACCGTCATGTCCTTGGCATTCTTGCTTGAATAGTAAGCCTTGTGCTGAATCCTGTACTGATTCAGCATAAAAAGAAGCGGAAAAACAACAGCACATCCAACAAAGACCCACGCGATCAGGTCTTTACCGTTCCGGTAATACAGGAACGCGATGATCAGGATCGCGAATTCAAACAGTACAAATGTGATCCAGTACCTTGTATGTGTCCCGGCTACAGCGTTGCAGAGTTTCTGATATTCGGAAAATCCGATCTCTGTGCTTGTATGGTACAATGCTTTTTTCTCTCCCATAAACCGGCAGCTCCTTTCATTGGTTCAGACTATTTATTATACAATAAATACGGGCAGAATACAAGTAAATCCGCCAAGGAATATGCAAAAGCCCCCTTTCCACTTTTCCGGGATTGTGTTATAATTTATTCAGACTGTATTCTACTCTGAAAGAAAAGGAAGGACCTTGCGATGTCTCAGAAGAAAAAAACCAAACATCTGACTGCCGGCCAGAAGACCGGTATCCTCTTAGGAGTATGTATTCTGGTCTGTATTATCATACTGCTTATTCTTGCACCATGGAAGGGAAAGGGGACCAAGGAAATGATCTATGCAGATATCACCGTTAAGGATTACGGGACTGTTACCGTCGAGCTTGACGCGAACGCCGCGCCGATCACCGTCGCCAACTTCGTAAAGCTCTCGGAGAGCGGTTTCTATGACGGACTGACTTTCCACCGCATTATGGAAGGTTTTATGGCCCAGGGCGGAGATCCGGAAGGAACCGGTTACGGCGGAAGCGACGAGACCATCAAAGGCGAGTTTGCTGTCAACGGAGTTAAGAATCCATTGTCCCATACCCGCGGAACCATTTCGATGGCCCGCAGCTCCATGTCTTATGATTCGGCAAGTTCCCAGTTCTTCATCGTTCATCAGGACGCCACCTTCCTGGACGGACAGTATGCCGCGTTCGGACATGTTACAGAGGGCATGGATGTTATCGACAAGATCTGTGCCGACGCACGCCCGATCGATAATAACGGAACGATCCCTGCCGAAGCGCAGCCTGTGATCGAATCCATCAGGATCCGCAAGCCCTAAGCAGCTGATAATACCAAATCTTACTGACAGGAGAATATCAGCCAATGAAAACGCTCTACCTTGACTGCAGCATGGGCGCCGCCGGCGACATGCTCACAGCCGCTCTGCTTGAACTTCTTCCCGACCGGGAAGCTTTTGTAAGCCGTGTCAACGCGCTGGGACTGCCCGGCATTCATATGGAAGCAGTTCCTTCCGTGAAATGCGGGATCTACGGGACACATTCCAAAATCACGGTGAACGGTGTCGATGAAGCCGATCTGATGGCGGAACACGAGCATGAACATCATCATGACCACGAGCATGAGCACGAACACGACCATGATCACGAGCATCATCATGACCACGATCATGATCACGAGCATCATCATGACCACGATCATGAACATCATCACCATCACGACCACGACCACGAGCATCATCACCATCACTCAAGCCTCGCCGACATCCAGGCGATCATCGATTCGCTTGCAGTCGACGACGCTGTCAAGGCCGATGTCACCGCTGTCTATACGCTGATCGCTGAAGCCGAGAGTCACGCTCACAACATGCCTGTTACCGATATTCATTTCCATGAAGTCGGTACGATGGACGCTGTTGCGGACGTCACGGCTGTGTGCATGCTGATGCATGAGATCGCGCCGGATCAGATCTTTGCTTCACCGGTTCATGTCGGAAGCGGCCACGTGCACTGCGCACACGGTATTCTGCCGGTCCCCGCGCCTGCAACGGCCTATATCCTGCGGGGTGTTCCGATCTACAGCGGAAATATCCGCGGCGAGCTCTGCACGCCCACCGGCGCAGCTCTGCTCAAGCACTTTGTCAAAGCATTTATTCCGATGCCGGTAATGGCTGTCTCCGCGATCGGATACGGCATGGGCAACAAGGATTTTGAACAGGCCAACTGCGTCCGCGCTCTGCTCGGAGAAACCGAAGGCTCCCGCGAGACCGTTACCGAGCTCGTCTGCACGATCGACGATATGACAGCAGAAGCTGTCGGTTTTGCCACGGAACGTTTCTGGGAGGCAGGCGCACTGGATGTCTACACGATTCCGATCCAGATGAAGAAGAACCGTCCGGGCCTGCTCCTGGAGGTCATGTGCCGCAACAGTGACAAGGACAAGATGCTCCGCCTTGTTTTCAAGCATACAACGACATTGGGCATCCGGGAATACACAAGCGCGCGTCATACGCTGACCCGTGAGATGGAGACGATCGAAACGCCAGGCGGCATCGTCCACCGTAAGAAAGCCTCCGGATTCGGTACCTCGCGCAGTAAACTGGAATATGAAGATCTCGCGAAGATCGCGAGAGAAAACAACATTTCTCTGGCGGAGGCGGCAGCTATCGCCAACCGTCAGTAAAAGGCGGCCAAGAGTAAATGAAACGTCAATTCAAGTGGGATAAGAAATATCTGTACTGGGGAATAACGGCATTCTGCGTGATCGCGGCCGGGCTCGTCTTCTACAAGATTCTTGAAGCTCTGCCCGCGTTCCGGGCTTTCCTGCAGAATTTCGTCAAGATCATCAGCCCGTTCCTGTGGGGCTTCGCGTTTGCCTACCTGCTCGCGCCGCTGATGCGCCTGCTGGAGAAAAAAGTCCTGAATCCGATTGCCGTAAAGCTTTCCCGCAAGAAGGACAGCAGCGCGCATCCGTCACGGGCTGTACGGTATATCGCCGTGCTGGTCTCCGAGATCGTTCTGATCGTAATTCTTGCATCCTTGATCTATATGATCATGCCTCAGCTGTACAGCACGATCAACATGATCTTTGACAACATCCCGAAGTATTTCGAGACCATGGAGGGTTGGATCGGCCGGCTGTTCAAAAACTATCCGGAAATCGAATCCTACGTCAATCAAGCCCTCGATACCGTTCAGAAACAGGTCCAGACATGGGTGCAGGATGTTCTGATCCCGAGGATCGGCACTATCCTTACGAATGTCGGATCCGGAGTCTATATCGCGCTCAAAGGCGTATACAACCTGATCCTCGGCATCGTGATCTCCGTCTATATCCTCGGCGATCTGGAGACCTTTACCGCCGGCGCCAAACGGATCCTCTACAGCCTCTTCTCACTTGAAAAAGCTTCCTCAATACGCAAGGCTCTGCATTTCGCTGACCATACTTTCCAGGGATTCCTGGTCGGCAAAGTGATCGATTCCGCAATCGTAGGCGTGCTCTGCTACATCTGCTGCCTGCTCTTTAGGATCCCGTATCCGCTGCTCGTCAGCGCGCTCGTCGGCGTGACCAATATCATCCCGTTCTTCGGTCCGCTGATCGGAGCAGTCCCAAGTGCCCTGATCATCCTGATGGTCAGTCCGGTGAAATGCCTGATCTTCATCATCATGATCATCGTACTCCAGCAGCTCGACGGCAACGTGATCGGTCCCAAGATCCTTGGAAACAAGATCGGCATCAACGGCTTCTGGGTCATGTTCTCGATCGTAGTCGGTGCCGGTCTCTTCGGATTCTGGGGCATGCTGCTCGGCGTACCGGTCTTCGTCCTGATCTACTCGGTCGTCGATACCGCGATCAACAATAAGCTTGCCAAAGAGCATCTGCCGGTCGGCAACGAATCCTATAAAGTCATCGAACGGATCGATCCGGAGACGAAAGAAGTCGTCTATATGGCGGATGAGAAGAAAAGACCTGAAGAATAAAAACAATTACGGCAGCAACTGTTCTATACGGTTGCTGCCGTTTTTTTGTCTTTATGGCAGAATACATCAGGATCAGGCACCGTCAGCCTGCTGATCCGGTGTCAGCAGGCAAACTGTCTCGATCCCTCCGGTGAAACAGAACATGTCCACACAGCAGACTTTCTCCAGACGCATACCGTTCTCCGTCAGATATTTCAGATCCCTTGCAAGTGTCCCCGGATCACAGGAGACGTATACGAACCGCGACGGACGCAGAGCCGCGACCGTTTCAAGCAGAGGCAGTTCACAGCCTGCGCGCGGCGGATCCACGACGATCACGTCCGGCCGGTATTTCGGATTCCCGGCCATCTTCGGCAGGATCTCTTCTGCTTTGCCGAGGAAAAACTCCACATTGCCGGCTTCGTTGTCTGCGGCATTCATCCTTGCGTCTTCGACCGCAGCCGGGAAGATCTCCGCACCGTATACCTGTCCGGCCTGCTTTGCCAGAAAAAGCGAAATCGTTCCGATGCCGCAGTATGCGTCCCAGACAGTCTCACAGCCTGTCAGAGCCGCGAATTCAAGTACCTTATCGTACAGTTTGCGGACGCCGACAGAATTCACCTGGAAGAAAGACCCTGCGGATATCCTGTACCGCATCCCGCCGATCGACGCATAGATATACTCCCGTCCCCCGGCGACACGCGTCTTGCGGCCAAGGATGACATTCGTCCGTTCTGTATTGCGGTTAATGGAAAAAGACCTGACACCGGCCTTTTCCAGCATTTCCCACATTTGGGGCTCATCCGGCAGGCCGTTTCCGTTTACGACAAGGCAGACCAGGATCTCTCCGGGATCGCCCGTACGGATCAGAATATGCCGCAGCAGACCTTTTCCTGTCTCTTCGTCATAGGCCGTGATCCCATGCTCGCGGCAGTAATCCGTGATCAGCGGCAGGATCCGGGATGCTTCTTTCGAATCGATCCGGCAGTTCTCAACAGGTACGAGACGATGGCTGCGCCGGGCATAGAAACCTGGCGTCAGTTTCCCGTCGATCTGCTGGACCGGATATTGGGTCTTATTGCGGTAGCAGATCCGCTCCTCTTCATCCAGACCGATCACAGGAGGCGCCTCCGGCAGGCTGATCCCGCCGATCCGTCCAAGGATCTGCTGCACTTCTCTGCTTTTTGTCTCAAGCTGTTTTGCATAATCAAGGTGGCGCAGCGTACAGCCGCCGCAGCGCGGATAATACGGGCAATCCGGCTCCACACGGTCTGCAGACTGCTCAAGGATCTCCAGGATCCTGCCGAACCCGTACTGCTTCCGCGTCTGGACGATCCTGACCCTGGCGGTCTCTCCCGTAAGCAGTCCTTCCACAAAGACCGTATATCCGTCGGCTCTGCAGACGCCTGCTCCTTCCCTTGTCAGATCCTCCGCACGCAGCGTCAGAATATCGTTTTTCTTAACAGGCAGTGCCTGATCAGCTTTTTTCGTCAATTTGTATTCCCTTTATACAGATTTCTCTCCAGGATCCGGTTGTATTCGGTAAATTCACTGTCAGAACGGTCTGCGGCGAGGCTCTCGAGGAAGATCTCCATCTTGGCATCTGTATTGTCCGCCAGATGGACGATCATGGCTTCCTTCGTCATCGGGACCTTGGGTGAACCGTACTCCAGCTCTCCGTGATGCGCAAGGATCAGATGCTCAAGGAGCATGGCCTTTTCGACCGGGAATCCTTCGATCCGGGCGATCTGGTCATGGATCTTGGAATAACCGATCATGATATGCCCGATCAGCTGGCCGGCTTTGGTATAATCTCCCGGGGGGATCGGAGCAAGCTCCCAGAGTTTGCCGATATCATGCAGTAAGGCGCCTGCGATCACCATATCCCGGTCAACGCCGTCGTATTTACCGGCAAGAAACGCGGCGATCTCCGTGACGCTGTTTACATGCTCCAGATATCCGCCGATAAAATTATGATGTACGCTCTTCGCGGCAGGATGCTTCAGGATGCGGCCGCGAAGAGCCGGATCCCCGTAGAAAGCGTTGAGGAGCTTCTGCAGCCACGGATCGGAGACCTGATCGATCCAGCTTTCGATCTCCTGCATCATCTCTTCCAGATCACGGCTGCTCTGTGCAAGCAGATCCATCGGATCGTACTCGCCCGGCTCGCTGCGGCGAAGCCGCTGCACGTTGAGCTGCAGATTGTCCGCATACGTAACGACCGTCCCGTCGATCAGGACAACGTCTCCCTGCGAAAACTCTCCGATCAGGGGCGTAATGTTCCAGATCCGGCAGTGAATCGTTCCGGTCTTGTCCTGCAGCAGCAGCGAATAATAGTCCTTGCCTGCTTTTGTTTTCTGCAGCAGTTTCTCTTTGCAGAGATAATGGCCGACGACGCGTACGCCGTCTCTCATGTCATGGATCATGATCATAGCAAAACTCCTTACTGCTGCGGTTTCTGCGCCAATGTCATCGTCAGTTCGACCGTCTCGGTCTTCCCCTCATCCATATATCCCCGCAGCACTTCGATCTTGACCGTATCTCCGGGCCTGCATTGATTCAGATCTTCTTTCAGATCACTGAATTCACTGATCTCGTGCCCGTTGAAACTGATGATAACGTCGTAGGCTTCAAGTCCTGCCTCATGAGCCGGACTCCCGTCATTGACCTGCGCGACCAGCACTCCCGCCGGGAGCTCATAATACTGCGCCCAGCTCATCGTGCCGTTATTCGGATAGAAATTCATTACGTCATATCCGGAGAAGCCCATATATGGCCGCTCTACGAACCCCTGACTGATCAGATCCGCGACAATGCCGGACGCTTCTGTGCTGGGCACCGCAAAGCCGATCCCTTCAGAATTCTCAAAGGTCATATTCAGAGTGAAACCGACCACTTCACCGCGTCCGTTGAAAAGCACGCCTCCGGTATTGACCGCCGCGTCCGTCTGGATCGTGTGAAGCGTATAGCCGGACCCGTTAAGCGTTACCGAAACTTCCCTCTCCAGACCGCTGATCGTTCCGAGCGAAGGCGTATTGAAATATCCTTCAGGCGAACTGAACGATATAGCCGTATCTCCCAGTACCAGACTGTCGCTGTCTCCGAATGTGGCAAGTTTCAGCTCTTTGCGCTGAGCTTCATCAATATCGGATTTACGGACTTTCAGGACTGCCAGATCCGTATCGATATCCGTCCCCTGGAGCTCGGGCGTGTAGATGAAACCGTCATCTTCTCCGAAGATCAGCTGGATGTTGGACGCGCCTGATACGACATGATACGCATAGCCGATATACAGATATGTGTCATCCTCGGCAATCAAAGCACCGACAGCATAGATATTGCCGTCCACCAGGATCGTAGCCAGTGAATGCGATACATCCGAAATAATCTCGGAAACATTCGAATAGACTTCCGTCTGACCGTCAGCAGCCTTGGCACGCTCCACCTTGCCGCCGTCCACGATGACCGCGTCAGCGGCCTTCTGTTCCTTAACATTGTATCCGGCCTGCGCTCCCAGAACTGCCGCGCCGTACGCAGTTGCCGCCGCCAGGATCACACACAGAATGCCGACAAAGATCTTGGTCCCAAGTCCTGCGGAGGCTTGCGCGTTCTGCGTCCTGACGCGGTATCCATAATATCCGTCATAGGGAATATAACGGTACAGATGCTGCTCGTCAGCCTGCTGAGTCTGCTGAACCTGCTGCGGCAGTGCCTGCGCCGGCTCCGGCTCTCTTTCCGGAACTCCGGTCATGAGATCTTCCGTATAATCTCCGTTCATTCTCCCAACTCTCTTTCTGGTTTATTTTTTCTCTACAAAACTGACCTGCATAGCCAGCGGCAGGGTAAACTCGAAATTCGTCCCCTCTCCGGGCTTGCTGCTCACGCGGATATCCTCTCCGTGTTTTACAATGATCTGCTTCACGATCGCAAGTCCAAGCCCCATACCGGTCTTGTTCAGACCACGGGAAGCGTCCCCTTTGCGGAAGCGCTCAAAGATATGTTTCTGCGTCTCCTCGTCCATTCCCAGACCTGTATCCGATACGGAAATATAGGCCTTTTTATTCACGATACTGGTCTCGACAGTGATCGAATCACCCTGCTCGGTGAATTTGATCGCATTGTCGACCAGATTGTAGATCACTCGCTGGATCATCTCTTCATCCGCGTTGACAAACAGATTCTCCTGCAGGAAGCGGAAATTGACCGCGAGCTCTTTCTTCTCGATCCGCTGCTCGAATGTCAGCATGAGCTTGCGGATCATTTCGTTGATATCAAACCTCGAGAACTGCAGGATATCCTGTCCGCTCTCCATCTTGTTGAGGATCAGCAGGTCGTTTGCCAGCTTGCTCAGACGATTCGTCTCGTCAAAAACGATCTGCAGATATTTTTTATGCTGCTCCGGCGGGATCACGTCCTCAAGCATCGCCTGCACGAATCCCCGGATCGACGTCAGCGGCGACCGGAAGTCATGCGAGATATTGCTGATAAAAGCTCTCTGTGTCACTTCGACCTGCTCGAGCTCTTCCGCCATCTTGTTGAAAGACTCCGCCAGATCTCCGATCTCGTCGCGGGACCGGACTTCGACTTTTTTGGTGAAATCCCCTTTGGAGATCAGTCCCGCGATCTCGCGCATCTGATTGACCGGCTCGATGATCGTATTGCTCATCATCCAGATCAGCATCGCGACGACGATCGACAGGATCAGGAAAAGGATCAGGACCACGTACAGCATCTGCTGGATCGTATCGGAGATATCGCTGAGAGCGATGTTCAGCAGTACGACTGCTGTCTTCTCCACAGGAAGCGACAGTCCGAAATAATCTCCCAGCGACTGCCGTTCATAATAACTGGCCGGGTAAGCCATCGTCATCGTCTTGTTCGGATAGTACTCGGGAAACTGATCCCGATAGATCGTCCTGTCCTCGGCTCCGGTTCGGATTTTCTCGATAAAGGCCGCGCTCTGTGCTGAGAGGGTTATATCCTCCTGAGCGCTCTTTCCGCCCATCCGCATCGCAGGTACGGTTACCGTGCCGGATTTTGTTTCCATCGGCTCCAGGCAGATCCAGATCTCCAGATTCCTGGCCTTGGCGACGGCGTCCAGCTTATCTCTGACCAGATACGCCGCTTCCGTGATCCCTCCGTCCTGCGTCTGATCCAGTGCCTCCTGAATGATCTGCCGGGTCGCCAGCAGATCATCCTGTGACCGCTGCAGTACATAATTCTGCAGGATACGCGGCAGCACGATGATCAGGATCAGGAAGATCGCAAGCACGACGGCCAGATAGATCCCGATGAGCTTGACGCGGACGGAAACCCATTTGACGGGTCTCACGCGCTGCATTATTTCACCTCGAATTTATAGCCGACGCTCCAGACGGTCTTGATGGACCAGGGCTCTTCATGGGAATCATTGTTCAGTTTCTCACGGATCCGCTTGACATGTACGTCGACCGTCCGGGTATCTCCATAGTACTCATAGCCCCAGATCTGGTTCAGCAGCTGTTCTCTGGTGAAAACCTGGTTCGGATGTGAAGCCAGGAAGAACAGGAGCTCCAGCTCCTTGGGCGGCATCTCGATCTCCTGATCCTCATAGATCACGGAGTAATTGGCCTGATTGATGACAAGTCCGGGGAAAGTCAGCTTCTTGGAAGTGTTCTCCTTGACCTCCGTCCGGCGCAGGACCGCTTTCACACGGGCGACCAGCTCCTTGTTGTCAAAAGGCTTCACGATATAATCATCCGCGCCGAGCTCAAGACCGAGCACCTTATCGAATGTCTCGCCTTTAGCTGTCAGGAATACGACCGGAGTCGAGCCCCTCTTGCGGATCTCCCTGCAAGTCTCATAACCGTCCATGACAGGCATCATCACATCGAGGATCACCAGGTTCGGCTGGAATTTCTGCATGATATCAAGAGCGTCCTTGCCGTTGGCAGCGCTCTCTGTCTCAAAACCCTCTTTGTTGAGATACAGGCAGATCAGTTCGGTGATATTGGCGTCATCGTCCACTACAAGAATTTTCTGTTTTGCCGCCATTTGTAATTCCTCCTGCTGTTATTGTTTTTTCAGTTCCACAATGGTAACTCCGGCATCTCCCTCGCCAAAGGAACCAAGACGGAAAGACTGCACCTGCTGTCTGCGTTTCAGATATTTCTGCACTTCACGCCGCAGTACGCCTGTTCCTTTTCCGTGAATGACGGTCACCTTGTCAAGCCCGGCAAGATACGCGTCATCCAGATATTTATCGACCGCGCTGAGTGCTTCTTCGGTATTCATGCCGCGGAGATCGACCGAAGCCGAGATTGTCTGCGCTTTGCCGAAAGATCCGGCGCGGACGCCTTTATCCTGGCTGACTGTGCGTTCCGGCTTCTTCTTGCGGTCCTCCTCCACGATAGCGGAAATGTCGGCTGTACGGACTTTCATCTGCAGGATCCCGGCCTGGACCGTGACGCTTCCGCGGTCCGGACCGTCCAGGATCACAGCGTCCGTATTAAGCGTAGCCAGATGCACCTTTGTTCCTTTGCGGAGCAGCGATTCATCGACATATGTCCTGCGCTTGTCCGCGGCAGCCTCGATATCCTTGGCCATCTCGCTGGCGCCTTTACGGAGCCTCGCGCGGCTCTCCTCGAGGGCGTGCATATCGACGTTGGCACCGTGACGGATCGCCTTGTTCATGGACTGGATCGTCTCGTCCGCCTCTGTCTTAGCCTTTGTCAGGATCTCATGCGCCTCTTCACGGGCTTTCTGCAGGATCTTTTCCTGACGTCTGTCAAGCTCCTCCTGCTGCTGCCGGGCTTTTGCTTCAAGCTGCTCAGCTTCCCTGCGCAGCTCTTCGACCCTGCGCTGCTCCTGCTCCGTCTGCTTGCGGCGGATCTCGAGATCCGTCATCATCTCTTCGAAGCGGATATCATTGCCTTCCAGGTATTCTTTCGCCTGATCGATAACGTCTGCGGACATGCCCAGGCGGGACGCGATCGCGAATGCGTTGCTCTTTCCGGGAACGCCGATCAGCAGGCGGTATGTCGGCTGCAGCGTTTCCACATCGAATTCGCAGCTTGCGTTCTCAACGCCTTCCGTATCGAGCGCGTAGATCTTGAGCTCGCTGTAATGTGTCGTCGCGGCTGTCAGGATATGCTGTACGCGCAGGCTCTCCAGGATCGCGTGCGCTAACGCCGCGCCTTCCACAGGATCCGTCCCCGCGCCGAGCTCGTCAAAAAGCACGAGCGATCTGGGTGTGACCTTGCGGAAGATCTCGACAATATTGACCATATGGGACGAAAAAGTCGACAGACTCTGTTCGATGCTCTGCTCGTCGCCGATATCCGCGAAAACGTTCTCAACAACGGTCAGGACCGACCGTGAAGAAGCCGGTATGAACAGGCCGGCCTGTCCCATCAGTGTCAGCAGTCCGAGTGTTTTCAAGGTGACGGTCTTACCGCCCGTATTCGGACCGGTAATGACAAGTGTCGTAAACTCGCCGCCCAGCATGACGTGGATCGGTACGACCTTCTTGGGGTCGATCAGCGGATGCCTTGCCGCCGGCAGATCGATACGGACTTCTTCTGTGAACGACGGCTTGACGGCGTTCATCGCAAGGGCTGTCTTAGCCTTGGCAAAGATAAAATCCAGCCGGCTCATCAGTGAGAGATCGTCCTCCAGGTCCTTCTGCGCCTGGTAGACCCTGTCGGAAAAGGCCCGCAGGATCCGCTCGATCTCCTGCTGCTCGGCAAGCAGCAGATCCGCGATCTGATTATTCAGATTCACAACAGCCATCGGCTCGACAAAGACCGTCGAACCGGAGGACGACTGATCGTGCACCAGTCCCTTCACACTGCCGCGGAATTCCGACTTGACCGGTATGCAGAACCTTCCTCCGCGCATCGCAACGACCGAATCCTGCAGCATATCCTTATAGGAGGACGAATAAATGATACGGTTCAGTTCTGAACGGATCCTGGACTGCGCCAATTGGATATCTTTGCGGATCGAAAAAAGTTTCTCGCTTGCGTGATCGTCCATCGCCTCATCACTGATGATGCAGCGCTCGATCTCTTTCTGCAGCTCCGTATACGGCACAAGGCCTTCAAACATCGGATCCAGCATCGGAAGGACAAGGGAACCTTCTTCTTTGTGGACGCCGTAGTCCCGGATCCTGCGTACGGTACGCAGTGTATCGGCCACTTCCAGCAGCTCTCCCATCGACAGGAGGCCCTGGACCGCAGATCTCTGCAGGACCGGCCGGATATCGCGCAGCCCGCCGAAAGACGGATCTCCGTAACGCATCAGCAGAGAGAAGGCTTCATCCGTCTCCTGCAGCATGCGCTTGATCTCCCACAGATCCGTACTGGGGACCAGCTCACGGCAGAGCTCTTTGCCCATCGCCGAAGCCGCCCGGTCCGCGAGCATCTCCCGGACCTTGTCAAACTCAAGTTTCTTAAGTACTTTCTCTTCCATGTTCTTTCACAAATATTTCGATTCTGTTTAATGCTTCCTGCAATCTCGCAAGACTGTAGGCATACGATATCCGGACAAAACCCTCTCCGGAGGCTCCGAACGCGTCGCCCGGCACAACAGCGACCTTCTGTTCCGTCAGAAGCTTCTGACAGAATTCCTCGGACCGCATACCCGTACTTTTGATCGACGGGAAAACATAGAACGCTCCCTGCGGATCAGAACACGGCAGGCCGATCTCCCACAGTCTCGTTACAACGTAGCGTCTTCTGCGGGCGTATTCTTCCCGCATCTCATCCACATAACGGTCGCAGCTGCGAAGCGCTTCAATGGCTGCGTACTGGCTCGTCGTCGGTGCGCACATGATCGCGAACTGATGGATCTTGGTCATCTGGGCGATCAGATCCGCAGGACCCGCGGCATAGCCGAGACGCCAACCCGTCATGGAAAAAGTCTTGGAGAATCCGTTGATAACAAGCGTCCTCTCCTTCATGCCGGGCATCGCGGCGATCGAATCATGCCGCCCGTCATAGGTCAGCTCCGCATAGATCTCATCCGAGATCACGAACAGGTCTTTCTCAATGACGAGTCTGCAGATCTCTTCCATATCCTCCTTATGCATCGTCGATCCGGTCGGATTGCCGGGGAACGGGAACACGAGGATCTTGGTCCGGTCTGTGATCGCTTTGCGCAGATCATCCGCCCGGAGCCTGAATTTATGCTCCTCGTGCAGCGGGACGGTCACCACACGGGCTCCCGCCATCTCCGCGCAAGGCTTATACGACACAAAAGACGGCTCAGGAAGCAGTACTTCGTCGCCCGGTTCCACCATCGCGCGCAGCGCAAGGTCGATGGCTTCACTGCCTCCGACTGTGATCACGATCTGCTTCTGCGGATCGTATTCCAGCTGATACTTGTCTGCAAGATACGCGGAAAGCTCCCGGCGGAGCGCCAGCAATCCGGCATTGGCCGTATAGACGGTCTGGCCTTTCTGCAAGGTGTAGATCGCCTGCTCCCGGACCGGCCAGGGCGTCATGAAATCCGGCTCGCCTACTCCGAGCGACAGGACGTCCTGCATCTCGCTGGCCAGGTTGAAAAAACGGCGGATCCCGGACGGCGGCATCTCGCAGACTTTACGGTTCAGGAAGTTCCTCATGGCGATACCAGCATGCGCTCGTCTTTCTCATCCTCTTCCAGCACGACTCCGTGATCCTTGTAGCGTTTCAGGACAAAATGCGTGGAAGTGCTCAGGACCTGATCGATCGGAGCGAGTCTCTGCGCCACAAAGAGCGCGACTTCTTTCATCGTGCGGCCTTCTACGATTACAGTCAGGTCAAAAGCTCCGGACATCAGATAGACGGCACTGACTTCATCGAACTGATAGATCCTCTGGGCGATATTGTCAAATCCGTCCCCGCGCTGCGGCGTGACACGGACCTCGATAAGCGCCGTGACTCTGTCGACCATGACCTTATCCCAGTTGATCATCGTATGATATCCGAAAATGACTTTATCCTTCTCAAGCTGCGTCATCTGCGCGGCGATATCCGCTTCATTCTCATCCAGCATGACCGCCAGATCCTTTATATCCGTTCTGCTGTTCTTCTCGAGTACTTCAAGAAGCTCTCTGGTCTTATCTTCCATATTCAAGAAACAACTCTCCTCTCGGAAAAATATATACATAATCAGTATACCGCATTTTTGTGAAAAAATAAAGAACAATCAGTAAAGAATTAGGGTAATAGCTTGAACATCTGTCCAGTCAGAACTTGACAGAAAGATGAATCTCCATTACACTTCTTCCAGTTAGGAAAATCATGGCAGATTTTTATAATATAATGATTCTGGAGGTTTCAGTATGGAAATGCCGGTAAAACAGTTCATGGATTGCATTGAAGCCATGCCGGTCGTAGAAAAGCTCGACAACAACTGCTGGGGTGCACCGATGACAGGCCCTCGTGATCAGGGAAACGGTCTCGAAGATCGGACCATGTCAAAGTATTCTTATTGGGATGGTAAGATTCTGAAAGATCCAGACAACAGAAAATACTACCTCTTCGCCAGTTGCTGGGATCAAAAAGGCGGTCACTGGGGCAATGATCTTGGTCCTGGATGGCGTGGTTCACAGGCAGTATGCGCTGTCAGCAGCAATCTGTTCGGCCCTTATACGGATCAGAAGGTGCTTTGGCCGGATTGGTGTGAAGGCGCGGGACACAATGTTTTTCCTTTTCTTATAAGTCCACAGGACCCACTATATAAGGCCGGGATCCGCTATGCTGTCTGTGTCAGCGACGTTGTACGTCATGGCGAGGAAGCAAACGGTACGATTCATATTGCAGAGCATCTTGACGGTCCCTGGAGACTGTTGGATAACGGAAACGGCGGAAGACTCCGGTTTGGTGATGATATCTCGCTCTCTAATGTGAGTATCGCTGTCAAAAAAGACGGCGGATACATCGCGATCAATCGCCGCGGAGATATTCTCTTTTCTGATTCTCTTGCGGGAGAATGGGACTGCAGGCAGCGATGCATCTGGGCTTTAGATCCCGCCCTGAAAGACAGGATCCGTTATCTTGAAGATGGTGTTATCTGGGAGAATGGCGGTCTTCTGCAGATCGTCGTGAATGACTTTAATGCAAGACGCGCTTATTACCTCACATCCCAGGACGGTCTTGTCTGGGCACTTCGCCCGGGCTGTGCCTATACGCCGACAGAAGATTTTATCCGCTATCAGAACGGCTGTGTGAATCATTGGGCAAAACTCGAGAGGCCCAGTATCTATATCGATGAGCAAGGCCGGATCAGCGCAATGACATTTGCCGCAATTGATGTTCAGAAAGAAGATGATCTTGGAAATGACGAACACGGCAGCAAAGTGATCGTAGTGCCTTTTTCTGACGAAAAGCTCCGCGTCTTCCTGGGCAGCGAGGATAATACCCAGGGATAAGGACTTCTCTCTTGTCTGTACATCCTTTTCCTATGCATAGCACTATTCCGGCAATTCTTTCCAGAAGACAGATGTCTTCTTCCGGCCGCCGGTCCGGCGTTTTGCACGGCTGAGTATCAGCTCATCCCTGGCACGGGTGCATCCGACATACAGCAGCCGTCTTTCCTCCTCCAGGCTGTCGGCTCTCTCATGGGGAAGTGTCCCTGCCTCGATCTGCGGAATCCAGACCTGATCAAATTCCAAACCTTTAGAAGCATGCAGTGTCATAATACGGATGCCTCCTCTTTCCCTGTCGTTATGACCCTCCAGGCCGCGTTCCAGTTTCTCCGCATATTCCTGCCAGTCTTTGCAGTTATGGGCAAGATCCCGGAAGAACCGCCACCGTCCGTACAGCAGCTTATACGGCAGTCTGTGTTCCTCCGCGAATTGCTCCAGAAAGCGCTTATATTCAAGATTTTTATATATTCCGGCCATACCCTTTTCCGGACGTTCTGACCGTATACGGCGCAGATGGTACAGCATTTCTTCAAGCTCCGTGAGATATTCTCTCCCGAGCGGTCTCTGCAGGAGCTTCTCGGGATCCTCTCCCTGACGCAGCCATGTCAGAATGCCGGAAGGGATCCCTCGTGGCGGACGTTTTAGGATCCGGCCGAAAGCCTCCGGATCTCCCTGCGCCGCCATGGCATAATCCAGAATATCCTGTCCGATCCAGTGTCTGTACGGATTCATCGAGCCATCTTTGAGTGCGTAACCTGTCCCTCTGTCATCCAAAGTCCGGCATAATCCTGCCGCGTCATAGATGCTTCTGTAGAGCACCGCGCATTGTTCCGGATGGCGCTGACGGGCCGCCCATGCGGCGATCGCCTGCCATTCCTCCTCTCCGTCACGGTATGACCTTTTCTGCACAAATCTCCCGTGAGGCCTGACAGCATGGATACTTTTGGCATAACGTTCTCTGTTCCTGCAGATGATCGCTGATGCAAAATCCACGATCTCAGGTGTACTGCGGTAATTTGCCGACAGCCGGAGCACTTCCGATCCGTCAAAATCTCCCGGAAAACGCAGGAGCAGCCCCGGATCCGATCCTCTGAAAGCATAGATCGACTGATCATCGTCACCGACCGCAAAAAGATTCCCGTCCGTGCCGGCAAGAAGCTTTAGCCCTGCGTACTGTACCGGATTGATATCCTGGTATTCATCCACCAGAATATGACGGTATCTGTCCCTGTAAACCCGCACGGCCGCCGGATTATTTCTCAAGAGCCTGAGGGCAAGTGTCAGGATATCATCATAATCCAGAATATGCCGGCTGCGTTTCCTCTCTTCAAATGCCCCGGCAAATCCTGTATTCTCATGTGGCAGCATCCTGCCTCGTTCATACCGGTAGCGGTCAAGCTCCTGCTCCGCGGTAAAAACTGCTTCTTCTTCCGGCATTTCGCTCTCTTCCTGCAGGATCTCCGCCGCCAGCCTGAGCGCCTCGTCCCCTTCCATCATCCGCCAGCCTGTGATCTGATGCTGTTCGGACAGCACCTGCCAGAAAAAGGAATGCAGCGTTCCGAATCGTATCTCTGACTGTTCTGTCCCCATATAACGCAAAAAGCGGCTGCGCATCTCCTGCGCTGCCGCTTTCGTGTACGTTACGACCAGAATGCTCTTCGGATCTGTCCCTCTTCTCAGCAGTTCTTCAAGCCGGTGAACGATCATTGTCGTCTTCCCCGATCCCGGTCCTGCAAGAACCAGCAGCGGCCCTCCCGTATGCCGGACCGCCTTTTCCTGTTCAAGATTCAGCATGATTACGTGTTACCTTTTCTTTCTTCAAAACGGATCTCCTGTCCGCTGCGTACGGCGTACAGAATCTCCTCCTTAACCGGGATCTGTGTGATTTGCGATAAAGCTTCTTTATAAAGCGCGAGCTGACGGCAATACATGTTAACGACCTCTTCCGGGAAATGCCGATCCGTCTTGTAATCGACCAGGACCCAAGCTCCGTCCTCCAGGAACGCCGCATCCAGCACGCCCTGGATCATGATGTTTTCCTGCTCGTCCATTTCCTCCGGCAGCGGATACTGCGGTACCAGACGGCGGAGTTCCGCAGGCGTAAAAGCCCGGATGAACGGTGCTTCTCTGAGCAGACGGCTAGAATCCGTCATGCGTCTGCATAACGGCGACTCTCCGAAAACCGCGAGCTGCCGCATCGGGAAAGCGTCCCGTTCCGCTCTTGTCAGAATCCCTCTCGCGCACATCCGGTCAATTTCGGAGATCCGTCCTTCCTGTGTCATCAGCTTTGTGAGATCTGTCTGTGCCAGCACACGGTGAAAAAGCGTACCGCCCCGTGCCCCCGTAAAGATCGCGGCCTCTTCTCCGGATCCTTCCTCAAATGACGGAACATCCCTGTTCAGCAGCTCCTGCCAGTCGATCTTAACGTCTTCTTCGGTCCCCGGCTCGTCCTCTTCTCCGGTCTTCTTAAGCTGTGAGACCGTCAGAAGCAGCGGGATTCCCTTGACCGCGTGCGGATATTTCCACAACAAGGCCGCTGTATAGGCTTCCTCCCTCTCTGTCCGGATCTGTATTCCAGGCTCCGCCTCAGCCTGTTCGACTACGGTTCCGTCAAACATATCGTCCGTGACTTCGATCTCGGTGGTCTTCCACTGCGTCAGGCCTTTCTTTACGCGGATCTGCAGCATCCAGTCCAGATAGGAACCTGCTGTGCGGAATTCTTCAGGCGTAAGCCGGCTTGCAGCATCCCGGGCTTTTTCTTTGTCTTCGATCTGCCTGGACGTGCAGGTGCCGACAAGAATCAGCCTGTCAGCCGCACGTGTGCACGCGGTATAGAAGATCCGCATTTCTTCTTCCTTCTGAGCCTGCGTTTTGGCCTCCTGGATCGCCAGATAGCGCGGAGTCTTATATTCCGTCATCATGCGTGGATCCAGTCTCCGGCTGCCCAGACCAAGTTCCTCGTCGATCAGGATCTTGTTCCGCGCGTCCATGGATGAGAAACGTTTCTCGATCCCGCACAGGAAAACGACCGGGAACTCCAGGCCTTTGCTCTTATGGATCGTCATGATGCGGACAGCGTTCTGATCTGTACTGCCCGCCGCTTCCTCATAATCCGCGTCCTTCTCGCGCATCTTGTCGAGGAAACGCAGGAACTGGAAGACACCGCTGTACATGCCCGTCTCAAAAGCATCCGCCCGTGAGAGCATCAAATCCAGATTTGCTTTGCGGCGGGCTCCGGCGGGCATGGATCCTGCATATTCATACAGTCCAGTGGTCGTGTACAGCTTCTCCAGCAGTTCACGGATCCGCAGGCTCTCGCTCCAGTCGCGCCACATCCCGACCTGTCGGATAAACAGACGGATCCTTTCCGCAAGCTCTGTATCCGGACATTCGGACGGATACAGATATACCGCATCGTGGAAAGTCTCTGTCGCCGGGACCGTTGTCCGGATGACGGCGAGATCTTCCGATGAGAAGCGGAAAATGAACGAATGCATCACCGCTTCCAGCGGGATGTCCTGATGGCTGTTGTCGATCAGCCGCAGCAGATTCATCACGATCCGGATCTCTTCCGTCTCAAAGAAACTGTCCGCTGCCGAAGAGACCGCCGGAATGCCCCGTTTTTCCAGAGCTTTCTGATAGACCGGTCCGGCAGTGCTCACGGCACGCAGGAGGATCGCAATATCTCCTGCTCTGACCGGGCGGCTGCCCTCAAGACTCTTGTCATAAACCTGATATTTTTCCGGATCCGTCAGCATCTCTGCGATCCGGTCCGCGGTATACTCCGCTTCCATCCGGGTCATTTCGCTGCTGGTCGGTTTCTTGTCCGTCACGAGCAGCTGCAGCTTCGGGAGATATTCATCCCCGTCCTGCGCTGTCCCCTGATAGGCTCTGCCAGGCAGGAGCGCATGCCCCTGCGTATAATCGATGCTGCCTGTCTCCGGATTCATCAGACAGTCAAATACTTCGTTTACTGCACTGAGGACTTCCTTCCTGCTGCGGAAATTGCGCTGCAGGTAGATCTTACGCGGCAGAGCATCTTCCCGGTAATTCTCCAGCTTCTCGTTGAAAAGCCTCGGACAGGCGGACCGGAAGCCGTATATGCTCTGTTTGATATCGCCGACCATAAAGATATTATGCGGCTCACCGTCTTCGGTCCGTGTGACTGCTCCGAGAATCCGTTCCTGGATCTCGTTGGAATCCTGGTATTCGTCGATCAGGATCAGATCGATCGTATCCCGGATCTCGCGGGCCGCTTCCGTCGGCTCTCCGGACGGACCGATCAGGATCTGCTCCGCGAACAGTTCAAAATCATGATAATCCACGACGCCGCGCTCGAGCTTCTCTTTGCGGAAAGCCTCTTCATAGGCAAAAAGTGTATCCCTTACGCCCTGCAGCGCACTGTACAGCTCAGGATGCTCGTCCTGATTCGCGAGAACAGCGTTTTCAAGCCATTTGCCGGCATTCGGGAAATTCTCGATGTCTCTCCTGATCTCAAGCAGCAGCGGCTCCAGCTGACTGTCCTGCTTCTGTCCGCTGTACAGATCCAGCATCATATGGAAATTCCGGGCCTCCGGGCTGTTCAGTCCCTCATAACGGTCATATAAAGAAGACAACACCTCTGTCATCACATCCTGTGACAGAAGTCTTGCCTCATTCTCATCCATGACACGGAATCCCGGATCCAGGCCCGGGATCAGTGCCGCGTATTCATGCACAACGGACAGACAGAAGGCATGGATCGTCATGATGGGGCTCTTGGAAAGGAGCGAAATCTGTCTGCGGATCCTCTCGTTCTCCGGATCCTGTTCAGATTCCGCCTGCAGCCTTTTATAGATTCTGTCCTTCATCTGCGCCGCTGCCAGATTCGTAAACGTGACCGTCAGGATACGGTCGATATCCGTCCCGTACTCCCCGTCCAGCGCGATCTGCACGATCCGCTCGACGAGAACGGCTGTTTTACCGGATCCTGCAGCTGCCGAAACCAGGAGATTCCCGTCCCTGTGCCGGATGACCTGTTCCTGTTCAGGGGACCACTGCATATTGCTCAGGACTCCAGCCTGTTCTTGTTCATCAGATCCGTCAGTTCCTGCATAAAGGAGTTGACATCCTTGAATTCACGGTAAACGGACGCGAAACGCACGTAAGATACTTCATCGATATCCTTGAGTCTGGACATGACCATCTCGCCGATCTCACTGCTTGAGATCTCATGACGGGGACTGCCCTGGCCGTACTGCTCGATCTCATCCGCGATCGCGGAAAGAGCTTCCGCGGACACCGGTCTCTTGTAGGTTGAACGTGAGATCCTGTCGATCAGCTTGTCGCGGTCAAAAGGTTCGCGGGTATTGTCCTTCTTCACGACAAAGACCGGCATGGACTCGATCTTTTCATACGTTGTGAAACGTTTTCTGCAGACTGCGCATTCTCTGCGGCGGCGGATCGATCCGTCCTCAGCCGCGCGGGAATCGATGACTTTAAGATTCTCTGATCCACAGTAAGGGCATTTCATGATTCTTCATCCGTCCTTTCTACCTGATGTGTATGATTATACGTTGATAGTCAGTGTTTTTCCGGTGATCCGATATGCTTCGTAGCTGACATGCGCAGCCCGCATCATCCTCTTGGAAGCGATGACCGAAGCCGTGTCAGCGTATTTGTCGATACAGTAGATGACCTTGCTGATGCCGGCCTGGATAATGGCCTTGGCGCACTCACAGCACGGGAAATGCGTAACATAGAGTTTGGCGCCTTCAAGGCTGCCTCCTCGGAAGTTCAGGATCGCGTTCATCTCGCCGTGTACGACAAAAGGATACTTGGTCTCAAGCTCGGAGTCTCCGGCTCTCTCCCATGGGAAATCATCGTCCGAAACGCCGATGGGGAATCCGTTATATCCCATGGACAGGATCTTGTTCTGCTGACTTACGATACAGGCTCCGACCTGCGTGTTCGGGTCCTTGGAGCGCATGGCGGACAGAAAAGCGATGCCCATGAAATACTCATCCCAGCTGATGTAATCCTCTCTCTTCATATCCTGATCCTCCCGAAGTATTATGTTTCCTGACTGCTGTATTCCGGATCCTCCTGCAGATGGTCCGGATCTGACGCCACAGTCTGTGCGAGCTCATCACAGCGGTTGTTGAACGCGTTCTCCGCGTGTCCTTTAACCCAGGTATAGCGCACCTGATGCCGGGCCGCCGCATTCTCCAGACGCTGCCAGAGATCGACGTTCTTGGCTTTTTCCCTGCGCTTTGCGTCACGGTACCAGCCGAGTCTCTTCCACTTGTCGACCCAGCCCTCGTTCATCGCGTTCACAAGGTACTGTGAATCGGAATACAGATCCACTTCACAGGGCACCTTCAGTGCTTCCAAGGCGATGACCGCCGCCAGGATCTCCATACGGTTATTGGTCGTGAGCCGATAACCCGCGGACAGCTCTTTCTCATAGGTCTGTCCGTCTTCCGCGGTATACCGCAGGACCACGCCGTAACCGCCCGGTCCCGGATTCCCCTTGCAGGAACCGTCAGTATAGACCGTTACTCTTTTCATCATGTGAATCTACCCGTTGTCCGATATAATTACCCAGAAGCTTCCACTCAAGACACAGCGGCCGGATCTCCCGCAAGGCCTCCTGGACCTTGGGATCCTCCACACTGCCCTGCGCGTCGATATAGAAACCGTATTCCCAGATCTGTCCCGGAATCGGGCGTGACTCGATCCTGAGCAGGTTCAGATCAAATTTGGTGAATACCGAAAGCATGTGATACAGAGCTCCGGGTTCATGCCGCAGTTTCACATACAGGCTGAGCGTATTGGCATCCTCATGCTGCTCGATATTCCTCGAGATCGCGAAGAAGCGTGTAAAATTCCGGTCGCGGTCCTGGATCCTTGTCACCAGAGGCTCCAGGCCGTAAAGTTCCGCGCATTTGATACCTGCGATACAGGCGTTCTCCTTGCTGCCAAGCTCCGCGACGTACTCCGCGCTTTTCGCCGTATTGTAATACGGGATCTGCTTCCACTCCGGATGATCCGCGAGAAAAGCCGAACTCTGCGCGAATCCCTGTGCATGAGAATACACATTCTTAATGTCGGAGAGCTCTGTCCCCGGAATAACAAGAAGATTCTGCGTAATGCTGAGGACGTCCTCCCGTACGATATAGACCGGATACTTGGCCAGACAGTCATAGACATCATAGATGATCCCCGTCGTGGAATTCTCGGCAGGAACGATGCCGTAATCCGCCTTGCCTTCCGCTACCGCCCGGAAGATCTCTTCACAGGTCAGATAATTCTTCTCGATCGTACCGCTGCCGTACAGAAGTCCGAGAGCCTCATGCGTAAAAGATCCCGGCACACCGTAATAGGCTGTACGCAGCACATTCTCCGTACGGATCTCGCGTGCCTGCTGTTCCTTGGACAGATCCATGACCGTCTGGAAAAAAGTCCCAAGCGCACGCCGGAACTCTTCGCTGCGGTACGGGAAACGCTGTTTCGCCCGCTCAATCACCTGTGCCTCGCGGACAGCGTCATAAATCGGTTTGCCGTGTTCCTGTTTGTAAGCCGCTACATCCGTCGTGATGCGCATCCTTTTGTCAAAAAGGTCCGCGAGCTGCTCATCTATCTCATTCAGCTTCTGCCGGGACTGTTCAAGATCTACAGACATTGTGCCTCCTTCATCGCGTCATAGACCGCGATACACGCGCAGGCTTCGATGACAGGCACCGCGCGGACTACGATGCAGGGATCATGTCTCCCTGAGACGGTAATCTCCGCTTCCTCCATTCTGGCGATATCGACGGTCTTCTGCGGCCGGGCGATCGACGCCGTCGGCTTAAGCACGGTCTGAAAGACGACCGGCATGCCTGTCGTGATCCCACCAAGGATCCCGCCGTTATGATTTGTCTCCGTAACGATCCTGCCGTTATCCAGCCTGAACGGATCATTGGCCTCCGACCCTGTCATATCCGCGAAAGCGAATCCGCTGCCGAAAGATATGCCTTTTACGGCCGGTACGGAGAAAAGGATCTGACTCAGACGGCTCTCCATCGAGTCGAAGAACGGATCCCCGATCCCTGCAGGGAGCCCTGTAACAGCCGTCTCTACGATTCCGCCGACCGAGTCTCCCGCTTCGCGGGCTTTTTCGATTTCTTCCCGCATCAGCCGCTCTTTCTCCGCGTCAAGCACCGGAAGCTGCATCTTTGCAAGTCCCGCAAAGATATCTTCCTTCAGATCCTGTTCGGTAAAAGTTTTTTCTTTTACATTGTGGATCTGGAGAATATGGCTTCCCACACGGACGCCTTCTGCCTCAAGCGCCTGCCGCAGCACTGCGCCGGCAAATACGAGCGGTGCTGTGATCCTGGCGGAAAAATGTCCCCCGCCCCGGATATCCTCAAAACCCTGATAACGGATATGTCCCGTATAATCCGCATGTGAAGGCCGCAAGAGTCCTGCTGTTTTCAGATAATCCGATGAACGGGTATCCGTGTTGCGGATGATCCCGCAGATGGGCGTACCCTCGGCTCTGCCGTTCAGGACTCCGCTCAGGATCTCGACCTGATCGGCTTCCTTACGCGCGGTCGAGAGGCTGCCTCCCGGAGCGCGTCTTGCCATCTGCACGGCAATTCTGTCCATATCTACCGGAGTCCCCGGTCTTACACCGTCGATCACGATACCGATACCGGCTCCGTGTGATTCTCCGAAAATGGATATGCGGATATTCCTTCCGTAAGTATTACTCAAACCTGCCTCCGATCTTGCGGAAATCCTCCCAGAAAGTAGGCCATGATTTCCGTACACTGGCCGAATCCGTCACGAGGATCCCGTGCTCTGCACGCTGCGCCAGTACTGCGAGCGACATCGCGATACGATGGTCACCGCAGCTGTCCGCCGTTCCTCCGGCAATGCCGTCAGGCTTGCCTTCCATGAAAAGTCCGTCATCCGTCTCCCGGATCACAGCTCCCGCCTGTGTATATTGTGCGGCGGTCACTGCCAGCCGGTCGCTCTCCTTGATCCGCAGCCGGGCCGCGTTCCGGATCCGGCTTGAACCCTCCGCAAGCGAAAAGACCGCTGCTTCTACGGGTACGAGGTCCGGTGTCTGCGATGCGTCAACGTCCTGTCCTCCTGTCAGACACTCCGCGCGGAAGACCCTGATGCCGTGCTCTTCCCACTGCATCGGCACGCCCATGCGAGCCAGTATGCCAAGGAAAGCTCTGTCGCCCTGACAGGAATCCCGGCGCAGTCCTGTCATCAGAACGCCATCCGGTTCCGCCGAAAGTGCCGCGGCTGCCGCGATAAAAGCCGCCTGGGAGTCGTCTCCCTCTATATGGATCTGTCCCGGCCGGTACGTCTGTCCGCCCGGGATCCTGTATCCCTGTTCAGTTTTATCCGTATGAATCCCGAAATCCGCCAGAACCCCGCGTGTCAGCTCCACATAGGGCTCGGACTCCAATTCCGTCGTCAGAACGATCTCAGAATCACCTTCAAGCATCGGCAGTGCGAACAGCAATCCGGAAACGAACTGTGAACTGACGTTGCCGGGCATCCGATATGTACCGAACGGAAGCCTGCCGTCCGTCTCGAGCGGAAGCCATTTCTCTCCGCGCCGCCATTCCAGCCTGCCGCGGAAACAATCCTCATATACAGACAGAGGCCTGTCCGCAAGCCTGCCACGGCCGGTATACCTGGCGGAAATCCCGAGAGCCGCAGCGATCGGAATCATGAACCGGACGGTCGAACCGGATTCTCCGCAGTCGAAGCTGTGCCGGCTATTTTCAGCGCGCCGGTTATCATCCGATTCGCTGATATTGCCGCCGATTCCGGTGATCTCCACAGTAATGCCGTCTGCGTCACCATCCGCTTTCTCTATAACACGGACGCTGCAGCCCAGCTCCCGCAGGCACCGGATCGTTGCTTCAATGTCCTGTGAGAACTGCAGTCCGGATATGACGGACTGCCCTTCCGCAAGACCCGCGCAGATCAACGCTCTGTGCGCGATGCTCTTGGAAGGCGGTATCCGGATCTCTCCGGACAGTCTGGACGGATATACGTGCTTACATTCCATCTTCTGTCTGCAACGGTTCACTGCTGTCTCTCAGCAGATCAGCCTCCTGGGCACCGATCTCTGCTTTCGCAAGAGTCTGCGTCCATCTCCTTCTGCGTTCTGTGGACCTTTCCAGAAAACGCTGCATGCCTTCCCGGTCAGAAGCCTCCATCAGAGACACGAACTCCGAGAATTCGATTGAAAAATCACGCAGCTTCTCCGTCAGCGCGACGGAATTCATCATGAAAAGCTCTGTCCACAGCTCGGCATTGATATCAGCCACTCGCGTCGAATCACGGAAACTGCCGCCTGTATAGGCGATGACCTCGTCCGTCCCCTTCCAGGAAGCCATCAGCACCGACGCAAGGACATGCGGAAGATGGCTGGTATACGCGATCAGCTCGTCATGCAGCATCGGATCGACCTGCCGTACCCGGGCAAAACCGCAGATCCGCGCAAAACTGTACATTCCCCGGATCGTCTCCGGCGTATTGCGCTCCGTCGGCGTCAGTATAAATGTCGCGCCGAGGAACATTTCCGCATTGCCGTTCTCATAGCCTTTTTTCTCCCGGCCGGCCATCGGATGCGTCCCGATGAATTCCACCCCGTCCGGGACCGTGCGCTGCGCTTCTTCGACAAAGCTGCCCTTGAGCCCGCAGACATCCATCACGACCGTCCCCGGCTGCAGCGCCTCTCTGTGGTCAGCAAGGAAACGGATCATGCCGGCAGGATACAGAGCCATAATAATAAGGCCTGCATCCGCAAGGAGCCGGTCTACACGCGTGTTATCCGTCTCGTCCGCGCCGTCCGCGATCCCGTGATCCGCAAGCGCGAGCTTTACCGGCTCCGCACTGCGGTCCACAGCCGTGATCCGGATATCATCGGAATACTCCCGAAGCGCTTTGACGATCGATCCGCCGATCAGACCCAGTCCTACGATGCAGACTCCGCCCGAAACAATACCGGGAAGTCTGCGCTTCTCCCTTTCCATAGCTGCCGTCATCTCCTATAAACAGAGCCCCGGATACCCTCCGGGGCTCTGGAAGATTTTATTCCTCCGCTGCCTGAAGAACCTGTCTCTTGTTGTAGGTCCCGCACTTAGGACATACACGGTGAGGCATGATCAAAGCACCGCACTTGCTGCATTTAGCCAAGCTGGGCGTGGAAAGCTTCCAGTTTGCTTTTCTCTTATCGCGTCTTGCCTTAGATACTTTACCCTTAGGTCCAATTGCTCCCATAGTTACACCTCCTGCCCGTCCTGGTTATTATGAGCCTTAAGCAGCGATTTCAGCGAATCCCAGGCGGGACTCGTATCTTCCGACTGATCGCAGCCGCAGGGCCCTTCATTCAGATTATGTCCGCATTTAGGACACAGCCCTTTACAATCCGGTCTGCAGAGGACCTTCATCGGTACTCCCAGGCTGATCTCGCCGTTAAGGAACTCCGTAAGATCAAGCATCATACCGTCAAAAGCCTCTGCCTCAGACTCGTCATCCGCATCCGGACCGGCGAGCTCACGGCTCTGTATAAAGCGCTGTTCAAACTGCAGCTCAAGCGGAACGCGGACAGGTTCCATACAACGGCTGCAGGGCATCTGCAAAGTCAGCTCCATCTGACCGGAGCACCGCAGTGCCTTACCGTCCAGATTCTCGATCACACCGCGTACATGAGGCTTATCCAGTACCGGATAGGTCTCGGATCCGAAAGAGACCGATTCCGTATCCATCGTCTCATCTACGGAGATGACATTCTGGGGATCCGCTAACAGATTACGTACATCATAACACAGCATAGCAAACCTCCTTTGCGAGCCACTTTAACATTATAATTACGAAAAAAGCTTTTGTCAACTGTTTTTTTGCATTTCGGACAATAATTCGCCGAGATTTGTGACCGCGCTCTCGGATGACTCCTTATAGGCATTCATGACTTCACGGTCTTCCTTTTCCTGCATATCGCTCTTCGCGTCCTTGATGCTCAGAGAGATCCTCTTCTGGTCAGGATCCACGCTGAGGACCTTAACCGGAACGCGCTGACCTTCCTGGACCGCTTCGGCAACGCTTGCGATCCTCTTGTCCGTCATGCGGGAAATGTGGATGAAACCTTCCAGTCCCGGTGCGATCTCAGCAAAAGCTCCGCTCGCGATAACTCTCGTGACCGTACCTTCCGTCACGTCGCCTTCTCTGACCGGAATATGCTTCCAGGGATCCGCGTTAACGTCGCGCAGGCTCAGGCTGATCCTGCCGCGGTCCGCGTCAACGTCCAGAACGGTGACCTGCACGATATCGCCGACCTTAACAACATCATCCGGACGGCGTACACGGCTCCAGGACATATCGCTGACATGAACAAGACCGTCAACATGCGGCGCGATCTCGACAAAAGCGCCGAATTTCTCGATACGGACGACTTTGCCGCTCAGGGTCGTGCCCTGCTTCAGCGAAGTATAGACCGACTGGCGTGCTTCATCGGCTTCCTTCTGCTCCAGCTGCTTACGGCTGACGACAAGGTCCTTCTTGTCTTCCTTAACGTCGATGATCCTGACTTCCAGCGTCTGTCCGACATAAGAGGACAGATCTTCGGTATACTGCATGCTGACCTGGGACGCCGGCAGGAAGCCCTGCAGATCCTTCCACGCGATACGGAGTCCGCCGTTTACAACGCGGAGCACGTTGACCTGAATGGTCTCACCGTCATCCTTCATCTTGGAGAGCGTCTGCCATACGGTCTCTTTGTCTGCCTGCTTCTTGGAAAGCATGATCTGCCCGTTCTGCGAATCGACGTACTTGACCTTTGCCGTGATCTGATCTCCGACGTTATAAGCATCGTAGGACTCATCTTCATACAGCAGATCCTCTACCGTCAGAATACCGTCCATACTGGCTCCGACGTCCACTACCAGGCCGGAATCATCCTTCGAGAGGATCGTTCCCGTCACCAGATCGCCGTTGTAGACTTTGCGGAAATGCGTATCCAGGTATTTCTCAAAGTCTTCCATGCTGAAATTTTCTTCCATTCTTTTCTCCTCGTTTCTTATATTTATCTATAGTAGGCTGCCAGCTTCTCAAAGCTGTCAAGTGAACGCTCGATCATTTCATGTGAAACGCAGAAAGCAAGCCTGAAGTGTCCCGGTCCGCGGAATGAGCTGCCGGGTACAAGCAGCAGTCTGTACTCTTTTGCTTTTGCGCAGAATTTCACATCATCCGGCTCAAGGCTCTCCGGGAACATGTAGAACGCACCGCGGGGCGCGGTAAAACGGTATCCCATCCTGCCGAGCTCTCTGCACAGCAGTTCTCTGTTCTTCGCGTAGATCGACAGATCCGATGTCTGATCCGGAATGCGTCCGATCACTCGCTGGAACAGCGACGGCGCGTTAACAAATCCGAGGATCCGATTTGCAACTGCCGCGGCTTGCACCGTCATTTCAAAATCGTCCACCTCCGACGGGATCACAAGATATCCGATCCGCTCGCCGGGGAGGCTTAAGGATTTGCTGTAGGAATATCCGACCAACGTGTTCCGGTAGTATTTCGTCAGATAAGGGACCTTGGCGCCGTCAAAAACGATCTCGCGGTAAGGCTCGTCCGACAGCAGATAGATCGTGTGCCCGTACTCTGCGGATTTCGTCTCCAGCAGATCAGCGAGCGCCTTGATCTCTGCTTCTGTATATACGGCTCCGGTCGGATTGTTCGGGGAGTTCAGGATCATAGCCTTGGTCTTAGCTGTGATCACCTTTTCGGCCCCGGCCACATTAAGCGCGAGGTCCTCTCCCGGCGGCACGACCGCGGGAACTCCCAGGAAATTGGAGATATAGTTGTTATATTCGACAAAATACGGCGCGAATACAAGCACTTCGTCACCCGGCTCAAGGATCGTCTTGAGCGCGACGTTCAGGCCGCCGGCCGCACCGACAGTCATGATCAGATTGCCTGCTCCGAAATCCGTCCCGAACCTGCGGTTCAGCGACTCCGCGACAGAAGCGCGGACGTCTTCGTATCCGGAATTGCTCATGTATCCGTGTACGAGCATCTCCGGTTCATTCATCAGGATATTGCATGCTTCCTGCCGGACGGACTCCGGAGGAGGTGTACACGGGTTTCCCAGCGAATAATCGTATACATTATCCGCGCCGTATATTCTGGCAAGGTTTTTGCCTTCTTCAAACATGGCCCGGATTACGGATCCGTTCTCTACCATGGACTGCATTTTCTTGGAAATCATAGTACACCTCCCGGATGATTTAGCTTTTGAAATGGGCTGATCAGAATCTTCTGTTTTCGAGATCTTCCTGGATCGCCTGTGTGGTCTGGGCCGCAATGATGCCGCCTTGGCTGGTTTCGTCTGTCAGGCAGGGATCGATCTCCTGTACCGGCTTGGGTTTCTCGGACTTGTCGACCGGCGTATGGTCGCCGATTCCAATCGACTCTCCGATCAGACCGAGCGAAGAAACGATACCGGCAAGATCAGACGGCATATAGATCTTGGTCGCACGTCCGTCGGCAACGGTCTTCAGCGCCTCGATGCCTTTCAGCTTCAGTACGGACTCGTCCGCGCCGGCGTTCTTGATGGCACGCAGACCTTCCGCTTCTGCCTGATAGACCAGCTCGATCGAACGGGCACGTCCCTGTGCCAGAGCGATCTGCGCGTCTCTCTCAGCTTCCGCGGAAAGGATCTTAGCCTGCTTATCGCCCTCTGCACGGGAGACAACGGCTTCCTGATGGGCCTGCGCTTCCAGAACGGTCTGACGGCGTTCACGCTCGGCGCGCATCTGCTTGGTCATGACTTCCTCGATTTCCTTAGGCGGCTGAATGTTCTTCAGCTCGACACGGGTGACCTTGATGCCCCACGGATCGGTCGCGACGTCAAGCACCGCTTCCAGCTTCTGGTTGATCTTGTCACGGGAAGTCAGCAGCTGGTCAAGTTCCATTTCACCGACGATGTTACGCAGAGTCGTGGTGGCCAGATTCTGCAGACCGGAGATCGGATTCTCCACACCATAGGTGAACATCTGCGGATCGAACACGCGGCAGTACACGACGGAGTCCAGCTGCAGGACGATGTTATCCTTTGTGATAACAGGCTGCGGCGGGAAATCCAGGACCTGCTCCTTCAGGGAGACCTTCTTGGAGACTCTCTCCAGGAAAGGCATCTTCAGATGGAGACCGGCTTCCCATACGCATTTGAACTTTCCGAGATGCTCAATGACATACGCATGGGCCTGCGGAACGACGCGAAGGTTCGCGAAGACGATCCACAGAACGATGACGACGATCGGGATGATGTAAAGCCATTCCATAATACTTCCTCCTTGAAATATATACTGCGGATACTGCTCAGGTATCCGATTCGAGCTCTTCGATAATGGCGCTGACCTTGCGTTTGATCCGCTGCAGCGCGTTGTCGATGGACTTGGGCGTCTTGCCAAAAGCCGCGGCGATCTGATGATAATCGTGACCGTTCAGATACAGGGAAAGGACTCTGTGCTCAAATCTGCTGCAGCGCTCGTCAAGCATTTTCTGCAGCCTTTCCATCTGCTCCTTGTCGATCACCTGCTCCTCAGGCGTCACCGCTCCGGACTGGGTAAGGATGTCCATCATCGTCGTCTCCTTATCCTCATCGTCATTGACGGTCCGGTTCAGCGAAATGTAATTGTTGAGCGGCCAGTGCTTCATCCGGCTGGCATTCTTGACGGCTGTCATGATCTGCCGGGAGATGCACAGTTCCGCAAAACTGCGGAAAGCCGCGTTCTTTCCTTCCTGATAGCCGATGATGGCTTTATAAAGCCCGATCATGCCCTCCTGGATCAGATCCGCACGGTCCGCGCCAAGCAGGAAATACGGTCTTGTCTTGACACGGACAAGATCCTTATACCGTTCAAGAAGCGTATCGACCGCGTCGTGGGCATCCGGTTCCGGACCTCTTGTGATCCGGATCAGGTCTTCATCGCTCATGTCGTCCCATTCCGGACGGATCACTGCGATATCTTCCATATTATCCCCTCTTTTTCCTGACTTTTCTCTCTGTATCTCTGAACAGTTCTGTTTATTTCGTATAATAACGCTGTCTGACGACCTCGTACATCAGAATGCCGGCCGCGACCGATGCGTTCAGCGAATCAATATGTCCCCGCATCGGCAGGGAGACGATGTAATCGCTGTTCTCCCGGACAAGACGGCTGACGCCCTCATGCTCGCCTCCGATGACAAGCGCGAGCGGTCCTTTAAGATCGGCCTGAAAAGCCGGAGTCCCGTCCATATCGGCCGAAGCGATCCAGAATCCTTCATCTTTAAGCTTCTTGATCGTCTGGGTGATATTGCCCATCTTGACGACCGGAACGTACTCACAGGCTCCTGCCGCTGTCTTTGCGACCGCCTGTGTCAGTCCGACCGCATGACGGCTTGAGATAAAGACCGCGTCAACTCCGCAGGCTTCCGCTGAACGGATCACCGCTCCCAGATTATGCGGATCCTGGATACTCTCCAGAATGACGATGAAAGGATCTCCCTGCTTATCGCGGTCTTTGTCCTTCAGGTCCTGCAGAACATCCGTCATCTCCGCATACGGGAAGCTCTGGATGACCGCAACAACGCCCTGATGATGCTCTCCCGCGCTCAGCTCGTCGAGACGGCGCTTACCCGCGGGTTTTACAGCGATCTGATTCTTACGGCAGATCGACGCGATCTGTCCCAGCGTGCCGGTCAGATTCTGTCCCGCGTCCTGCTGGATATAAACGCTCTCGATCAGCCTTCCGCTCTTCAGAGCCTCCAGCACCGGATTCCTGCCGACAATATAAGCCTTATCCTCTGTCCCCATGTTCCTCTTCCTTCTCCGCGATGAATCTGTATCCGGCTTCCATTACTTCCCACAGCCGTTCATCCTGCTGCTCCAGATACAGAACGCCGAGCAGCGCTTCAAATCCTGTCGCGATCTTGTACTGCATGACCTCTGCATGCTTAGGGATCGTATGCACTTTCGCGTTGCGTCCGCGGCGTATG
The DNA here is from genome assembly GCA_017441925.1 of Bacillota bacterium. GTDB lineage: Bacteria > Bacillota > Clostridia > Lachnospirales > Bianqueaceae > RUG12817. The sequence continues at coordinate 173,455 of JAFRUE010000007.1, read as the reverse complement.
ATCTCCTGCTCCCGCTCTGTCAGCATGTTCCAGATGCCTTCAGCCATCTGTGCCTGAGCCTCCGCACGGGCGAACCGCGATGCCTGCAGGTGCATTTTCTTCGGCGAAACATCTGTCCCGATCACGATTTTAGTCCGAAGAAACAGGTCAAATACACTGTCTCCGATGAAAGCAAGCGCGATCGGCGCCATCTGGCCGGGATTCTTTGTGATTCCCAGCTCTTCTTCCGTATTTCTGACGATCATCATATGCCAAGTCCGTCCCGCATTTCCTGCAGGATCTCCTGCTGCAGATTCTGCATCTCTTCGTGGATCTCCTGCAGGTCTGCCGCATACGGATCCGGAATATTGATCTGATCAAGGTTCTGCGCAGGCTTCTCTTCTTCGGAATGATACTTGACGATCCTGGCCGGAACGCCTACCGCCGTGCAATGCGGAGGGACTTCCGCCAGGACCACGCTGCCCGCACCGATCCGGGAATACTCTCCGACCGTGAATGAGCCCAGCACCAAAGCACCCGCACTGATCAGCACACCGTCCTTGATCGTAGGATGCCGCTTACCCTTCTCTTTACCGGTTCCGCCGAGCGTAACGCCCTGATACAGTGTAACGTCGTTACCGATCTCCGCGGTCTCTCCGATCACGACACCGTCCCCGTGGTCGATAAACAATCTCCGGCCGATCGTTGCGCCGGGATGGATCTCAATGCCGGTCTTCCTCGCAGCACGCTGAGAGATCCAGCGCGCCAGCAGATAATGCCCCTTCAGATAATGACGGTGCGCTCTCTGATAAGCCCACTGCGCGCGGAAGCTCGAATACAGGAAAACTTCAAGGACGCTGTGGATCGCTGGATCTTTTTCCCTGATCACAGCCGCCTGTTCTTTAAATAACTGCCAGAATGTCATATATACCCTCTCAAAGGACTCTTTCGATAGACCAGTCCGCCCGGGCGAGCACGAGATTTGCGGCTTTGCCCGGAGCGATGCTGCCGTAATGGTCTCCGATCCCAAGTGCCGCCGCCGGATTGTACGCAGCCGCACGGACCGCGTCTTCCGGAGCGATCCCCATCCGGATCGTATGGACCATACAGTCATACAGATTCACAGCGCTTCCTGCAAGGACTCCGTTAAGCAGGCGGATCTCGCCGTCTTTCTTTACCACAGGCTGTCCGCCCAGAAAAGAATGTCCGTCCGGCATCCCACACGCGCGGATACTGTCACTGATCAGGATCACACGTTCCGTGCCGAACAGCTTAAACAACGCTTTGACCATCGCCGGATGCAGATGGATGCCATCGCCGATGCACTCTGCGGAAACATTTTCATTTTCCCAGCCGGCTGCGATCGGACCCGGCGCCCTGTGCAGGAAAGCCGGCATCGCGTTGCAGGTATGCGTAAGTCTGACCGCACCCGTCTCAAACGCTTCTTTAGCCGTTTCATAATCCGCGGCAGTATGCCCGACGGAAAAAGCGATTCTGTCCCGCAGCTGCCGGATACAGTCGATCGCACCGTCAAGCTCCGGAGCGATCGTAACCGTCCTGACAAGCCCTTCCGAAGCCTCGATGCATCTCCGGATCAGTCCGGCATCAGGCTTGCGCAGATAATCCGGATTCTGTGCGCCTGCACGGTCGGGCGAGAGAAAAGGTCCTTCCAGGTGCAATCCGACAAGCCGTGCCGTTCTGCTGTCTGCCGTGTCCGTATCAGCCGTGTCCGTATCAGCCATGTCCTGCTGCCTGCGGCAGGCTGCTGCTGCTCTGCAGGCCTTGAGGATCTTCTCTTCGGAGACCGTCATCGTCGCAGGACAGATCTGCGTCACGCCGTGTTCATATTCATAACGGGCGATGCGTGCAAGTCCGTCCGGATCTCCGTCGCTGACATCCTCACCCGCCGCGCCGTGAAAATGAAGATCCGTCAATCCGGGCAGCACATACATGCCTTCAGCGTCGAGGATTTCTTCCGTGTCATACGGCTGCAGGCCGTTTGCGCCTGTCCTGTCGTCCGAAAGCTCCAGAACGATCCCGTTCTCCACCCGGATGTCTTTCCTGTGAAACCTGAAATCCGTACAGTAGACCTGACCGTTTCGAATCAGCATTCTGCTCCCTCTTTCTCTCTTCGATTCTCTGCCTGCAGACTGCAAAAATCCTGATAATTATAGCGGATTCCCCCGGCTCTGTCAAGGACGGCCGTTCCGCTCCCGAAGCCATTATCAGCCGGCAAGGTGATTACTTCAGATCGTAGATCACACGCTCTTTCGTCTCTTCGTCTTCGACGTAGGAGACTGTGACCTTGTCTCCTTCTTTCAGGAAAAGAGCCTTGCCTGCGTTGTCCTCGGAAAGCGTCAGTTTATACAGATCCTCGCCGCTTTTAATATACAGGAACGTGTTGCCGCCGATCACCGCTTCACGCAGTGTATCGATCGTGATCTCAAGGTCTGCTGTTACATCCGTAGGCTCAGAAGCAGACGTCCCTCCTACGGTCCTGATCAGTTCCGAGATCGCAGCCGCGGTATTTTTCTCAGCCTTTGTCGTATAGACCTGCTGGTAATCTCTCGCGTCGACCATCGCGTACATCTTGATCAGTCCGGCGCTGTCCTTAAGCGACAGGAGATATACCGGTTCACCGCCAACGTTGATCAGCGTCGGGAAAGTCGCCGTATAACCGTAGTTCAGCACTTCGCCCTCTGCGCTCTTCATGACCGCGTACTCGGTCGCGCCGCTCGTCGGCGTGAACTGCGCCTCGTGTGTACGCATATTGACCAGCATGAAACCGACGTTGGACTCATCGCTGACCGCGCTCGTCATACCGGTATAGAGCCAGATATCGCCGTTCTTTGACAGATAATTATATCCGGAAGAAGTCTGCGTCACGCCCTCCTGTCCCAGCCAGGAGTTGATCCAGCCTTTCTGATACCGGCCGTAATCGTTCAGTTCTTCATTGATCAGCGCTTCGGGATAGATCCGGTCGACCCACTTCGGAGCGTCTTCTACAGCATACCGGGTGGAATCTCCGGTAACCGGATCAAAGAGGATCACACCGGTAACCTTATGCATGGAATGGATTCCCGTATAGGTATAGGTCGTGCAGACATACCAGGGATTGCCTTCGTCATCGATCTCGAATGTCGGATCCCCGAAAAGCACCGTCAGATACTTGAACCGCAGATAACGGTAGATATTCTCATTGAAGAACGCGGACGGTACATACCGCATCTTTTTGTCCAGACGGATAAGCTCGGTATTGCCGGTCGTCGTATTGACAAGGATATATCCGGGAACGCCTTCCTTCCGGTTGCGCAGATACTTAATGAAACCGTCATAGGCAAGCGGCGTCACGCGGCTCGTGCTTTCCTTATAAGATATCTGGTTGTATTCGCTGGAAACAGAGAACTGCGATACGAGATCTGTCATCTGTCCCATGACTTTATCTCCCAGCAGGCTGGCACTGGATCTGTCGATGATCGCAGTCTGGTCATAGTGGTACGCAGGTATCTCGGAGAACGGAACTTCCGTCACTTTGATACGCTTTGCGTATGACCCCGCCATAATGATCGGGGAGAAAATCAGAGCGAACAGTACATAGATCACAGCCGCTCCGCCGATAATATAAAGGATCAGCTGGACAGGACCGATCTTGCCTCTCGGCATATGGACGTGAACAAGATTGCTGTTGTCCTTTTCGATCACCACCGCCTGCTTCTCGCTTGGCGGGAAGAACGAAAGGATGCCGAGCACCAGCGCGATCGCAACAAAGATCCAGAAATCCACGCTGTGGATATTGATCGCCGGATACACCGCATAGAACCAGATCGCGAGGACCGCGATATAATTCACGATACGCAGCCACAGCGGAAACGGTTTGACCTTTGCTGTAATGCCTTTCGCGACAGTAATGATGACATAGACAAGAACGACGATAAAGAGTAAAGAAGACATATGCTGATCCTCCCGCAGTCGTGATATTACTGATCCGTCTGACCGGACTGCATGCCCCGCAGTTCTGTCCACAGCCACTCTGAATGCGGCTGGGTATTGACGGTCAGCCAGTTTTCGTCAAATGAAAAACGCATGTCCAGTGTTCCGACATTGATTCCGATGGAGTAACAGATCAGGCGCAGTTCGTGATCGCTCTGCCATGCCGCACTGGTGTAAACCGGCAGATACAGCGGCTGTTTGCGGCCGTTGTAACCATAGATTATGATCGGCTTGCCTGCCGTTTCTTCCTCGGAAGCAAATCCGGGGAAGATCTGTTTCTCAAAATGTCCCAGTCCGAAAGCAAGCGCGTGACCTATCCCGTCCATCTTCCAGTTCAGGACGCCACGGTTCCCGTCAAAATCAAACCGGATCGTCTCAAAACGCGTATTACGTACGGTCTCCGGAGGCGTCATCCGGTACGTTTTGCCGGAAACTGCCGCCGCCAGAGGATTATCGTACTGTCCCTTGACTGTCGGGATCTTAAGCTCTGAACAGACCCTGCAGAGCGCTTCGCAGCCTGCCGGATCCTCGTCAAGGACTTCAGCGGTGATTCTGTTATAGACATTCTGTCTGAACAGCATCTCCATGAATCTGACCTTGATATCGCTGTTCATCTGATCGTCTCCGACCGTGACCAGGATGAGATCTTTCTCTGGGAAGCAGTATGCCATCTGCCCGCCCATACCGCGGCAGCCGAATCCATCCTGCATCATCCAGAACTTATAGCCGTAACCGTACTCGCCGTTATCGATCTGGCGGGATGTCGCCTGCGCCATGTATTCCCGGCTGACAAGCTGTCTGCCCTGGTATTCGCCCTGATTCAGGCACAGCAGCGCAAATTTGGCGAGATCTCTCAGACGGCACAGGATGCCGGAACCGGTCCAGGACACGGCTCCGTCCGGAGTCAGTACGCTCTCGGCATCGTCGGAGAAACCCATCTCCGCAAAGCCTTTGGAACGCAAATAATCCAGAATCCGCATGCCGCTCAGCTTTTCGACAAGCGCTGCCAGCATCGTCGTCGCGGAGGTTTCATACCAGAATACCTGTCCCGGACGGTGATCCGGAACCGCGTCGAAATAAGTTCGAATCCAGTCCGTGTCGTCCAGGATCCCGTAAGTCGTTGCGCTGAAAGGCGATGCCATCATCAGCAGATCCCGTATGGAAGCATCCGCAGTATATGGATGAAGGGTACCGGTGATCTTCTCGGGGAAATAGGACGCGATCTTGTCGTCCAGACTGATCTTCCCCTCATCTGCCATCATGCCGATCGCAACGGACGTAAAGCTCTTGCTGGTCGAATACATCCTGTGGCGGTCTTCTTTGCGGTAAGGCGCGTAATAAGCCTCCGCCGCGATCTTACCGTGCCGCATGACGATGAATCCGTGCATGTTGTACTCTATGCCGCGCAGTGCTTCAATAAAGTCCGCGACCCACCCGGAAGAAATGCCGACGCTCTCCGGTGTTGTCTCCGGCAGCGGATTCCGTTCGATATACATCATCGTCCCTCCCTGGAATCAGTTTCCGTACTGTCAGTATCTAAGCTGTCCGCCCTGTGCTGCGACGTATTCCGCCCACTCAGCGTCATCGTACGCATAGTGCAGATACGCGAGCCCGCCTCTGGACATGACCGGATTGTACTCTTCCACAACATAGGAGACCTGTCTGGAGAGCAGTTTCATCTCCGCGTCCTGCAGCATCGGGATATAATCATAGGTCTGGAGCACTGCGCCTTCGATCCCCGCAAGGATCGTAAGCCTCGTCTCTTTATCCGTCTGCTCCGCGCCGAAATTATAAGAACGTCCGCTGACAGTGACTGTCTTGCCGTTCAGGGCATCGGACCAGTCACGGATGCTCATCGAGACTTCATAGCCCTCGACCGGCAGCCTCAGATAGACCGTAGAAGCGTCAAACCATCCTGCGTCGAACTGATAGATCGGATTGACGTAACGGTCCGTCAGGCTGAACGGATCAAGGCGTGACCCTTTCCATCCGGCCAGCACAATGTCTGCGTTCCCGGCTTTGAACTGCTCCGCCCATTTATCTCCGTAAGGCTCGGATTCGACAAATTCGATCCGCCCTTCAAAAGGCGTTCCTGCTGTGGCTTCAGTGATACTGGCATTCATATATTCCAGGAAGCGTGTCAGGAAAGCCGTCTGCTGCGACAGTGAATATGTAATGCTGACTGTCTGGTCGCAGATTCCGTCGTTATCATTGTCTGATACAAAGCCAGCCGCTCTTGCTTCGTTATAAGCCGCGGTATACAGTTCCCTGGCCGTCTCTGTATTATAGCCGGTGATCGCAGCGACAGCCTCGTCAAGTGTTCTGAACTTGGCGGCGTCAACCGAATAGAAATTACACAGGACCTCTTTCGCCTGGTCTGTATCACGGTAAGCCGTACCGGTGTCCGCGTCATACAGATAAGCGCTTCCGATCAGTCCGTATCCGCTGGAACGCGACGGAGAAACCGATCTGGTGAAATCTTCTTTGTCAAGGCTCAAAGAGATCGCCTGACGGAACGTTTTGAGCGCGATCGTCTGGATATCCGTCGCAAGCGCGTCAAATCCGGTTTCAAGCTCTCTTGCGGCCAGCGCATCGCTGTTTCCGTTAAAGATCAGGCAGAAAACCGCTTCACCCGGCGTCGTATAGACAGATTCACTGTCCCTGTATTCTTCCAGATCGCCCGCCTGCAGCTCATATTCCGCAAGCTCGCCCTTCAGGAACATCTCTTTCTGCTCGGCTTCATCCGGAATGCAGAGGATCTCTACGACGTCGGTCTGATACATTCTCCGGACCGATCCGTCCGCCGCGTCCTTATAGGTATGAGCGGTATCCTTATAGCCATACCAGTTCTCATTCCGTTCAAAACGCGCTGAAACCCCGGATTCATACTCTGTCAGACTGTACGGGCCGCAGCTTCTCGTCGTTTCAACACTGGTCCCATAGTCAGAGGACCAGGTATTGCCGGACTGCTTCAGACATTTCTCATAGACCTCCGGATAGACCAGCCAGCCGGACGTCAGATTGTACAGCAGCCGAGGCCCGGAAAGCGGCTGCGCGAGTACCAGAGTGATCTGGTATTCGCCCGACTTGAACAAACCGATCGTGGATGTATCCATGCCCGACATATAGGTGTAGTCCAGATAGATCTCTTCCGGGAAATAGGTCTGTCCCAATGCGATATCCATCTCCGTAGTGCCGTACATCTGCGGATAGAAACTGTACATCTCGCGGATCGTAAGAGGCGTTTCCACGACCAGATCCTGAGCCGGCAGCACAAGCCCGGCCTGATCCGCCGTCGTTCCGTCAAAAGGATATTTATCAAAATCGTATGCGTAGCCGAGTGAATAATACCAGTTGATGTAGGCTTTGTCCTCACCGTGCACCTTGAGGAAATCCTCCATCGTCACCAGGCCTTCCATGAACATCATGGACTGCACGCTGATCTGCGTGGTCACTCCCTGATTCGCGTAATTCTCCGCGCCGGCGATCACCAGCGCGCCGTTATAGAAATCGGCGGCAAATGTATTGTGCAGCTCGGGCCGCAGCAGCTGGTGAATCGAATACACATAGGTATCAGCCGTGATCGGAGTCCCGTCGTCCCATTTCGCATCAGGATTCAGGTCGATCGTATAGGCATAACCGGCTTCTGCGCTCTCCGGAATCGCGAATTCCGGATGAGCCGCACGGATCTCCGCCGTGACGTCCACCGGCTCGGACGCCGCCATTTCCGGTATGATCGTATAGCCGGTGAACGGATCCCGTCCCTCTGCCGGATGCAGCTCGTCATTGTAGACGAGTCTGTACAGGCCCGCGCTCAGATATTCACCGAACGGATCGTCCGAATCCTCGGACTTGCGGAAAGGATTCCAGTTTGTCGGGATCTGTGTCATCGCGCTTCGGTATGTATGAACGCCTGCCTGGGGGCCGTCCCCGTCAGCTGACGATTCCTCGGATCCGGAAGTTTCTGCGCCGGATACATCCGCGGCTGAAGTCTCTGTACCGGAAGCTTCACCGCCGGAAACCTCTGTGCCGGAGTTGTCTCCGGATGTCTCTGCTCCGGACTGCTCCGCAGACTGTGAAGACGTACCGCTTCCTCCGCTGCCGTCACATCCTCCGAGAACAAAGCTGAGAGCAAGAATCACGGCAAGTATTACAGCCGATATTTTTTTCATTCAATTTCCTCCTGAAATCCATATCTCTTTCTTGTCTGTACAAATGTACATATATAATTATTTTACCATATCTGTGCATTCTGTCAAGTTTTTAGGCCTGCAGAAGCTGTATTGCACAGCAAAAAAGCACCGCCGGAGCGATGCTTTGCCAGACCTTATACCGGTTTAATCCAGAATCGCAGCAAGGGATTCCGCGGACAGATAATCTTCCGAGAAATCGCCGTCCGTGATGATCTGGTCCGACAGATCCTTCTTATGCTCCTGCATCTCCAGGATCCTGTCCTCGATCGTGTCTTTCGCGATCAGCCGGTAGACCGTCACCTTGTTCTGCTGTCCGATCCGGTATGCACGGTCCGTTGCCTGAGTCTCTGCCGCAAGATTCCACCACGGATCGTACAGGATCACGATGTCCGCGGCCGTCAGATTCAGCCCGACGCCGCCGGCTTTCAGCGAGATCAGGAAAACCGGTGTCTCATCGAGATAAAAGCTGCGGACAAGCTCAGCGCGTTTCTCTTTGGAGACCGCCCCTGTCAGCATATAGGACGAAATGCCCAGCTCATCCAGTCTGCTCTTCAGAATGTCCAGCATACTGGTGAACTGCGAGAAAAGAAGGACTTTGTGGCCGCTTCCGACCGCCCCTTTGACCAGATCGATACAGGTGTCTGTCTTGGCAGACCCTTCTGCATAATTCTCATAGATCAGGGACGGATCACAGCAAAGCTGCCGCAGCCGCATCAGCTGAGCCAGAATCTGGATCTTGTTGCGGCTGACATCCATGCCACGGATCTCTTCTCTCAAAGCCATCGTCTGCAGATCGTACAGCTTGCGCTGTTCATCCTGCATGGCCGCATAGACTTTCACTTCATCCTTGTCCGGCAGATCCTTCAGGACGTCCGTCTTAAGCCTGCGGAGCACAAAGGGACGGATCATGCTGCGAAGACGCCTGGCGGCTGCCTCATCCTTGCCGACCGTGATCGGTGTCTCCAGCATGTCGCGGAATTTACTGTAGGTATACAGCAGGCCTTTCATCAGATAGTCGAAAATGCTCCACAGCTCTCCGAGCCGGTTTTCGACAGGAGTGCCCGTCAGCGCGAAACGTGTCTGCGAACGCATCTTTTTGACGATCCGGGCGGACTGCGTCATGTAATTCTTGATCATCTGCGCTTCGTCAAGGATCTCATAGCGGAAAACCGCGTCTTTATAGACATCGTAGTCCCTCTTGACGAGCTCATAGGAAGTAATCAGAACGCAGCGCGGGATCGCGAGCGCGCCGTGGATCTCCTTAATTCTTGCAGCGGCTGTCCCGCTGATCACACGGCATTTTACGGACGGCGCAAAGCGCTTCAGCTCATTCTCCCAGTTATAGATCAGGGACGCGGGACAGATGATCAGCGAAGGCCTGGCGTCGTCTTTTTCTTCCTGTTCATAGGCTTCGAGCAGCGCTGCGGCTTCGATGGTCTTACCAAGGCCCATATCATCGGCCAGGATCCCGCCGAGTCCGAGCGAATCGAGCGTACGCATCCACTGATAGGCATCATACTGATAAGGCCGCAAATACCGTCCGGTCTCAGGCGGCACTTTGAAAAGAGGACCTCCTGCCCCGGCAGGCTGCAGTTTCCAGACATAGTTGGAAAAAGCCTCATTACGGCTGACCATGATCTCGTTCTGCGATCCGCCGAGAAGAGCCTGCAGATACGGCGCGCGGAAAAGCGGCAGCCGGATCGTTCCCTCTGCGAGTTCCTGACTGCTCAGATTCAGCCCGTCTGCCAGTTCGTTCAGCAGCGCGAGCGTCCCCTCCCGCAGTTTCATAAATGTCCCGTCCGAAAGCTTCAGATAGCGTTTTTTCTGCCGGTAGGTCTCGAGCAGGCGGCTGACCTCTTCCTGCGGCAGGTCTCCCGCAGTGATCGTTAGTTCAAGCAGTCCGCTGCCGTAATGGATAAAAGCTCCGAGCTGAGGCGCTTTACGGATCTCGTAAGGCAGCGCGTCCCGATCCAGATATACTTCTCCGACCTCTTCAAGCGCCCTCTGCCCTTCTTCCAGGAAACGGTACAGTTCCTCATCCGTAAGGATCCGGAACATACCGGCTTTACGGTCCACATGCGGGAAATATTCCATGACTCTGCGGACCGCGCGGGATTCAAGCCTCACGTTGCGGTATACTTTGCCGACCTGTACCGGTTCAAACGCATTACAAGTCCGTTCCGGATATACGGTTTCGACCTTGGCAGACAGGAGAAAATGCTCGCCGGAATCTACATGAATCTTCACATGGCCTTCAGGAGGCTGATATTCGTCAAAAATCTCCTGATTCTGCAGCCGGAAATACTTCTTCAGAATCGGCAGGACAGAGCTGACAAAGACAGGAATCCCTTCCTGCTTCAGCTCAAATCCTTCGTCCCGGGCGGCTGACACGGCTTTAAGGAAATACCCGCAGTCGCGTGTATATTCCGTGCTGCAGCGGTACAGCGTATCATTCTGCAGCACAAAAAGCCGGTCCGCGCCTTCCTCGTACCGGAATTTCTCGATATAGATCCGGACGGATCCCTCACCCTGCAGGAAAAGGACCCGCATCTTCGGATCTTCCGTTCTGACATTGCATTTCACAGGCACGCTGTGTGTAAGCTGCAGCTGTCTGCCGTCCATACGTTCCAGGAACAGCTCCAGCGCCTGCGGAGACAGCGGCAGAGTCCGCATCGGTCCTTCCGCCTCATTGCTGTCTGCATCACCGTCCGTAGCCTGCTTCTGTCTCTGGATGATCTGATACTCCCGCACCGTGCGTTCCATAAACCGGTACATCTCGCGGCCGGACGGAGTCAAGGCGCTGACATCATGGATAAAGTCCAGCTTCTTCCCGTAGGAATGGCGTCCGTGCCGATCAAAAAGTTCCAGGAACGCGGAAATATCCCTGATCAGGTATTTTGTCGTGGTCCCGACGTGGAATTCCACGCTGGAGATCTGTCCCGGCGCGTCCGGATCGTTCCGGAATCCCGCCGGGATCAGAGTCGGGATAATATCAACATTACCAGCGCTTCCGCCCCGGAAATACTGAGCGTTTTCCCGTAATGTGTATTCTTTGAGCAGATCCGTACCCGGATTCTTCATAAGTCCTCCGCTATACTGAAAGAACCGTTGCTGTTATTCGCGGCGCAGCGCGTCGATCGGATTCAGGTTCGCTGCCTGGATCGACGGCAGGAGGCCGAAAAGAATACCGACGCCCATTGAGAACAGTACCGACAGAATGATCGCAGGAATACTGATCGCGACTGGTGTCTCCGAAATCCGGGAAACGACCTGAGCAAGCCCGATCCCGAGCAGTACGCCGAGGATTCCGCCAAAGCTTGTCAGTACGGCGGCTTCTGTCAGGAACTGTCCCATGATCCTTCTCTTACGCGCTCCAAGCGCTTTCTTAAGGCCGATCTCACGGGTGCGTTCCGAAACGGAGACAAGCATGATATTCATAACACCGATACCGCCGACAAGCAGTGAAATACTAGCGATCCAGATCAACTGCCTGTTTGTGGCGGCTGACAGATCCTGCAGATTCTTAGCCTGCTGCAGGAGGTCCGGACTCTTGTATTTGATATTTGTGTCCGAATTCTCCGAGATACCGGCCGCATTGTTCAGGATATCCGCGGTCTTGTTGCCGGCCTGCGTCATCGCTTCCGTTCTGGAAGCCTTGAGCGCTACCATTTCCGGTTCGTCATACCGGTAGATAACAGGCCATGTCTTGATGGGGATGAAAACGCGTCCCCCGCCGCCTGATGAATACTTGTAGTTATAGTAATCCGATATTGTTTCAATGTCCGGAACGTAGGCATCGTCCATCTGCACGACTCCGACGATGACAAAAGGCTCTCCCGAGATCTCGATCGTCAGTCCGACAGGATTCTGTCCGGAGAAAAGTTTCTCAGCCGCAGTCGTATCCAGAACGGCTGATTTTCTCGTTCCGTCAAAATCCCGTCCGGAAAGCATCCTGCCCCGGATCGCGTGATACGGATACACGTCCGTGTATTTTTCATCAATACCGGTTACCAGACCGTTCTGCAGCGATACCGCACCGTGAAATACGCCCTGATAGATATTGCGCTGCTTGATCAGCGTTGCCGCATCGACTTCCGAGAGGTCCTCGATCTGTTTCAGCAGGTCGTCCGAGACCGGCAGGAACGAAGCGGGGATCTGCGAGTACTGCGGATCGATCGCGGCACTGCCCTCGTACAGCTGCACCACGACCGCGTTGTTGCCCGATCCGATGATCTGATTCTTGATCTGGTCATTCGTGCCTTTGATCGTCGAAACGATGGCAATGATCGCGGCGATACCGATGATGATACCGAGCATCGTCAGCAGCGAACGCATTTTGTGCGACCAGATCCCAATAAAGGAAAGACGGATATTCTCAAGCATGTTTATTCTCCTCTCCTTCCTTACTGGTACAGAATCTCGTCATAGACTGTCTTGACGCCTTCCTGCGCGGCTTTTCCGTAAGGGAAGGCCAGATAGTCCTCCATTGTGATCCCGCCGAGGATCTCGATATATTCACCGTCATACATGCTGCGGCCGACCTGGATATACTTTTTGACAAGATATCCGTCCTGATCCGCAAGCACATAATACGAACCGTTCTCATCCCGGATATACATGGAAGGAATGCAGAACGATACCGCATCCGGCGGCTGCATCGATCCCATTGTGAGTTCAACGCCCTGTCCGTCCATCAGGCCGGAATCCGCCGGGAAAGCAATGATCATCTCATAATTGGAGACGTTCGGGTTCTGCGAGTAGTAGCCCATCGCATCCTCGACAGGATAATCCCCGATCTGCGAAACAACGCCCTCCATCTGCTCTCCTGTCATCCAGGATATAGCCGTTACCGGATCACCGACCTGGACTTTGCCAAGATCAAGTTCAGAGACAGTTGTGGATACATAGATCTCATCACCGCCGATGATCTGTACGACAGGCTCATTATAATTGCCGCCCATCGGATCGACGCGGGTCACACGTCCGTTCACGATGCTCTTGACAACGACGTTCTCAAGCTTCTCGCGTGTCTTTTCAAGATCAAGGTCAGCCATCTTCTGAGTGACTTCCATATCCTTGATCTCGACTTCCTTCTCTTTGATCTTCTGCAGCAGCTCCTCACGGGTCGGACCTGTCGGTCCTACCGGATAATCCGGGATATACGGTTCCGGTTCATCCGGAATAGACTCTTCACTGGACTCTCCGCTCGATTCGTCCGGATCGTCCTCCTTATACTGCAGATACAGGTTGAAAATACCGCCCTTGGCAAGAAGCACATTGAAATAACTGTGATCGAGCTCAGCTTCTTCCAGAACGTCCTCTCCGACGATCGTGACAGACTTGACGTTGATATCACGGTCGATCATGTTGATCGAAAGGTTCATGGTCTTGGGAAGCGCGTTTTCCGCAACCGCCAGCAGATAGGACTGCGGATCCAGCGGAATCTGATATACGCTCAGGTTGTATACCCGGACCTTTTCATCCTTCTCCAGACCGTCTGTGGAAAGATACCAGGAATACTCGATCTCTCCGTCAGGTTCATCGTTTTTCCTCTTGTCAAAGATGAAATACGTTGCTTCCTTCGGGTCCTGGGAGTTATTCTCGCCGTCCGTGCTGATATACGCGTCACAGAAAGTACTGATCAGCTTGGTATTGCGGCCGATCCAGTAACGATAAGGCTCCTGCTCTGTTCCCTTACCGGTATAAGGCTTGCTCGAAGCTGTCAGAACAGGGATCGGTCTGTCTTCTTTTTGCTCTTCATACTCTGAAGTCTTGCTGTATACGTTGGTAAAACGCATGTTTTCGGCACCTGTCGCCGTGACAGTCAGCTTGCCGTCTTTATTGTCCTGGATCCGGACCGTCATTGTATAGACGTTCTCATCGTAGATCATGCCGTCCGCGGCGGCAGCAGTCTGCTGTACTGTATAAACATAAGGAGAACCGGCAACCGCATCCTGATCATAAATAAGCGTAAAGCTGAAATTACCGGCAGCATCGTTAACAGCTGTCGCGGCTGTCTTACCGTTTGCGTCTGTGACCTGAACGGTGAACTCACCGGCTTTGATATCTCTTCCGACCAGGCTGAAAACACCCTTGACCGTGCAGCTGCCGGAAGCAGTATACGGTTCGGGTTCAGAGGATTCTTCCGGTTTGGACTCGGAGCTTTCTTCCGGTTTGGATTCGGAGCTCTCCTCCGGTTTGGACTCAGAACTTTCCTCCGGTTTGGACTCGGAGCTCTCCTCCGGTTTGGATCCAGAACTCTCCTCTGGCTTGGACTCAGAACTCTCCTCCGGTTTGGATTCGGAACTCTCCTCTGGCTTGGACTCAGAACTCTCCTCCGGTTTGGATTCAGAACTCTCCTCCGGTTTGGATTCGGAACTCTCCTCTGGCTTGGACTCAGAACTCTCCTCCGGTTTGGATTCGGAGCTTTCTTCCGGCTTGGATTCGGAACTCTCCTCCGGTTTGGATTCAGAACTCTCCTCTGGCTTGGACTCAGAACTCTCCTCCGATTTGGATTCAGAGCTTTCTTCCGGCTTGGACTCAGAACTTTCCTCCGGTTTGGATTCAGAACTCTCCTCCAGCTTAGACTCAGAACTCTCCTCCTGCACGGAGCTCTCCTCAGCCTTGGAACTCTCTTCCGAAGCAGAACTTTCTCCCGGCGTGGTCTCGTCCCGCAGCGAAGCGGTCATGCCGTTTCCCGCGGACGCTCCGTACAGCGATGAAGCATCTGACGGCTTTGTATTCTGCAGCTCGTACAGTTCATTCAGCAGACGTTCATAACGGCGCTGCAGCACCTGGATATTCAGTTCTTTGCGGTCCAGTTCAAGCTGGATCTGCTCCGGATCATAGGTCAGAAGCGGATCTCCGGTCTTGACTTCCTGTCCCTGCTGGACATAGATCTCCTGGATCACGGCCCCTTCCTGTGCAAACACATTCTGTGTAAAACCACTCTGGACATAGCCATAGCGATAATTGTCCTCATAGTACTGCGTGTACATCATGGACACAGGTGTGACCTGCGCTGTCAGATTCTGTTTCTGGTTCTTCTTGACGATGCTGAAAGCGCCGACACCCACAGCCGCGGCTGTCACGAGCGAAACCACAGTAATAATAACCCTTTTCAGCGTTTTATTCATGCGGCACCTCCTCTAAGGCAGCTTCCTCCTGGACAGCTTTTTCCGCTGCAGCTTCTTTTGCTGTGCTTTCTTCACGGCTGTAAAGCTCTCCGTCCAGAATCATCATCTTGCGGCCGGCATGCTCCGCGATCGAAGCTTCATGCGTGATCATGATGATCGTCGCGCCTTCGCCGTTCAGCATATGAAAGATCTCCATGATCTGTTCGCCGGACTTGGAATCCAGTGCGCCGGTCGGCTCATCCGCCAGGATCACGTCCGGATGGTTTGCCATTGCCCGTGCGATCGCGACACGCTGCTGCTGTCCGCCGGAAAGCTGTGTCGGACGGAAATTCATCCGGTCCGCAAGGCCGACTTTCTCCAGCATCTCCGCCGCGATCCTGCGGCGCTCCTTCTGATGGACGCCGGCATAGATCAGAGGAAGCTCAACATTCTCAAGGGCCGTTTCACGCGGCAGCAGATTAAAAGTCTGGAAGACAAATCCGATCTTCTTATTCCGCATCTCGGCAAGGCTCTTGTCGTTTTTCTTCAGGACATCTTCCCCGTCAAAAATATAGGATCCCGAAGTCGGCAGATCCAGACATCCGATGATATTCATCAGTGTCGATTTACCGGATCCGGACGGACCCATGATCGACAGGAAATCACCCTTATTCACTTCAAGAGAGACATCCTTGAGGACCGGGACGTCCAGCTTGCCCTGTGAATAATTCTTATAAATATGACTGAGTTCAAGGATCATGGAAGCTTGCCTCCCTGCTCCTCCATTACCGGATTCTGCATCTCCGGGTTCTGCATTCCGGGATCCTGGACTCCGGAATTCACAACGACTTTCATACCCTCTGACAGATCCTCCGTCGGGAAAACGATCGCGTCGTCTTCTTTCAGCCCGTCAACGATCTCATATGTATCCTCGAATTCATAATACGTCCCCAGAAGGACCGTCTGCTTCGCAAGCTTGCCGTTCTTCTCTTTCCAGACATACGCGCTGCTGCCGTCCTGTACGATATATGCGGACGGAAGCGCAAAAGAAGCAAGGCCTTCGGACTCGCTCTCAAGCTCGATCAGTACATGCTGGCCAAGGATCAGGCCGTCATAGGAAGACAGACTGATATAGAACGGATATTTGGATGAAGAAGTATAAGGATCCTCTGCATATCCGACGTACATACCGCCGTTCTGATTGCCGTTCTCCGCATTCTCATAATCGATCTCTTCGATCACGCCGTTCCAGGTCATATTCTCGTCAACACGGGAGCGCACAAGGACAGTATCCCCGATATGGATCTGCATCATGTTCTGCTCGTTGATCGTGGCTTTGACGCGGTACTCGCCGTCCGCCATCAGCGTGATGAAAGTCTTCGGATTACCGTAATTATCGTATGAATTGCCGTTCAGTACGGAATTGTCCAGTTTCTGCACAAATCCGTCCATCTCCGCATATACGGTATCTTCGTTCATCTTCTCATTGATCTTGGCAATATCAGCCTGCTTGGTCTTGCGGTCGTATTCGGACTGTTTGATGGAAGAATACCGGTTGGAGATCTCAAGCGTATACTCGATCTTGTTTTCCTCGGAAGCTTTTTCCTTCTCGTCCTCCAGGGCTGTGATCTCGTTCTGGTACTGTACGATCTGATTGTCGATCCGCTCGATCTCAAGCTCGGTCTGCTCAAGCTGCAGCTCCAGATCCTCGGTATCATAAGTAAACAGAACGTCACCGGCCTTGACTCTCTGTTTCTCAACGACTGCGACCATCTTAACGGTACGGCTCGTATCCGGATTGATCTTCATCGTCTTCTGCGGCTCGACCATTCCCGCGAAACGGTTCTGGACGCCGGCGAAACCGTTCAGACCAAGGAGGTCCGCGATCCGGTCCGCGTATACGACAGCCCCGTTATCAGATGTTCCTCCATTCTGACATCCCGCAAGCGCGGCTGAAACAGACAGCAGCGCCGCCAGTATCAGACCGATTGTTCTGTGTATTCTCATCCTCTGTCTCCCCCGATCCTGTTCTTCTGATAGATCCGGTATAATCCGTCCAGTACCAGATTGTCATCCTGAATAAAGCTGCGTTCGCAGTACGGGACGATCGCCTTAGAAAGGCCTCCCGTCGCGATCAGTGTGGCTTCCTCCCCGATCTCTTTCTCGATCCGGCGCGCGATCCCGTCCATCGTAGCCGCGGTCCCGTAGATCGTACCGGAAAGCATACTGTCGACCGTATTCGTTCCGACAACGTGCTTCGGCGCGATCAGATCGATATTCGGCAGCTGGGAAGTCTTCTCGACCAGTGTGGAAAGAGCGGTCCGTACGCCCGGCAGGATCACGACGCCGCGCAGCACGCCAGCCGCGTCGATCACGCAGGCTGTCGTCGCGGTACCCATATCGAAAACGATCTGCGGCAGCGGATACTTCGCGATGGAAGCTACCGCGCCTGCAACGATATCCGCGCCGAGCTGCGCAGGGTTGTCGATCTTGATATTCAGTCCCGTACGGACTCCGGGTCCGACTACGACAGGCTCTTTCCCGCACAGCATTCTGAAAGTCTCCCGCAGCACCGATGCGAGAGGCGGCACGACCGTCGAAATGATTCCGCCTTCGATCTGGGATGCCGAGACATTATTCATCTCCAGCCAGATCTTGAATTTGATCGCGTATTCTGCCGCCGTAGAACGTGTATTGGTCTCAAAGCGTGCGCTCACGACGGATCTACCGTTCTGCATGCAGCCTGCTACAAGCTGCGTGTTGCCCACATCGATTGCAAGAATCATAGATATTCCCTCTCTTCTTAGAATAAATTGGGGATTGCCAAGGCAATCCCCAGATGTTGTCTCTTAATCTGTAACAGCGGTCTGACGCTTTCTCACGGAATCCACGGCCTTAGCAACCGCGGTGCCGATGATCATGCTGGCTGCTGCCTCCAGCAGTCCGTTGATGCCGACAAAAGCGGCGAAAAACGCGAGCCATCCCATTCCGCCTTTGAATCCCTGAATGAACTCCGAATTGCCGAAGAACAGGAACAGCATTCCGACAAACAGCACTGTATTGATCAGTGCGCTGCACAGGCAGGTGACCGCATAGGACGGGATCTTATGCTGTGAACGGTCGATCTTGAGCATCCCCTTAAAGATCAGTCCGCAGAACCATCCCATCAGGATACGGGGAGCCATGCACATGATAAATGTGAAGACCGGATTGATTCCCATCAGCGTGGTGCCGAAATAATCCATTCCGAAGCACTGCACAAAGCTTGTCAGGCCGAAGATCCCACCGAGGATCGCTCCGCCTGCCGGTCCCAGCAGAATCGCACCGACGCCGACCGGAATCATGATGAACGTGATCGATACAACGCCGGCTTTCAGATATCCCAGAGGCGTAAACGCCATGACCAGGATCAGTGCCGCAAGTATGGCCAACTGTACCATCTTGACTGTCTTGACTGAAATGTTCTTTGCCATTAATACTTTCCTCCTGCTATTGTTTTCGATTCAGCACCGCAAGATGCTGTTAAAAATACAATGCAGGCAGAATTATACTACATTATATGCGAAAAAGCAAGTATTATCTCAGAACTGGACCTCGAAGCCCATTTCCTCATCCCGCTTATCCATCTGCTCTTTCTCTTCAGGTGTCAGCAGTTTCTCCAGATAATAACGGTTCTCGTATGCCCCGTAGGTCATCGCGCGGTATTCCCGGATCTTGAGGACTTCCTCGACCGATACGCCGCGCATCTGGGCGATCGCGTTAATGATCTCCGTCACATCCGCCAGATCCGACAAACTGCCCTGATGCAGATAAATACGGATCGCTTTGCTCAGAGCGTGATGCAGCTGGAACAGATACTCCTCGTCATTCAGGACTCTCGTCATCGGATAATAACCTTCCTTGCGGAGGATCTCCGGAATCCTGTCGCGCACCAGATGCCCTACATATTCATTTTTATCCGCCATAATGTGCACATCCTCTCTTCAGAAATAAAGCGTCCTGTCTCTGATTCGGTATTATACCATAGCTGCAGTCTTACGTCAAAGCTCTTTCCCTTCGTCATCGACTTTTACGATGCGGTAATCATCCTTCTCGACGATCTCATTGCCCTCTTCATCGACCTTGACGATCTTATACTCGCCCTGATCATCGAATTTGGCCTGATTCAGATACTGGTCAATGATCGCCTGCCTCTCCGCGTCAAGGCTGAAGCCCTCAACCTCTTCCGTCTCAAGCTGCTCGTCCTCGCTCGGCATATAATTCTTGAACACGCGCTCGAGGAGCGCCGCTGCGATGTACATATACAGACCCGGCAGTACAAAGACAAGTCCCATATTGACGAAAACGCACAGATAGATAGTCCCGCCGAAGAGAACGACCAGGATCAGCGTCGTCAGCAGGTGCTTATTGGCCATCAGGAATGAGTACTTGATGAAATCCTTGGTCTTCATGTCGAACCTTGCGATCAGATTCGGCAGATACAGGATCACAAAGATGAATTCAAGCCCCAGAAGAAGCTCAAGCGGCAGGATGATATATGTGGAGAATCCGAAACTCTGTTTGTTGTAGGCGATCAGCCAGATATTATATGCGACCAGCAGGATGACCGTCGTAACGATCAGACTGATGATCATGCACTGCTTATAGTTCAGTTTGAAAGCATGCCCGAAATCACGCAAGGTATATGTATCTGTCCCCCGCTGCTTCTTGCCGAGCGCGTACATGACCGAGCATGTCGCGATGCACCAGTGCAGCACAAGGACATAGATGATCAGGAATGTGGCGATCAGAGGAATCTTGCCGAAAATACCGGTCGAAAGCAGCAGCATGACAGGTACCATACCGCCCGTCACAGCCCAGACCGCGCTCAGCATTACCATATCAAAAAGGAGTGTTCCGTACTTTACGAATGGGCCTTCTATATCGAAAAAATTAGCCATGCAGGTGATCCCCCTCCGATTTATTACCAGTATTATACCC
Organism: Bacillota bacterium; assembly: GCA_017441925.1. GTDB lineage: Bacteria > Bacillota > Clostridia > Lachnospirales > Bianqueaceae > RUG12817. The sequence continues at coordinate 153,198 of JAFRUE010000007.1, read as the reverse complement.
GATTATATCAGACACGGCAACCAAAGAGTTTTAATAATTTATGAATGATTTGTGAAATCCGCAAAGATGCTCTGTCTTCCTCTGCCCCTCTTCCGAAAAAACTTCTATACCATCTTTTCATATATCTTAAAGTATGCTATACTAATTGTGTCTGGCCTTCTTTTTGTTTCGCCTGTCTGCGAACGTTCATCTGCCAGAGAAATGGAGAAACCGCTTTGAACCTATTATCTTATCTGCCGCTTGCCGCGGGCATCGGCCTTTTCCTGTACGGTATGCATGTACTGGGACAGTCCCTTGAGCGGCTTGCCGGCAGCAAAATGGAACAGACACTTGAGAAACTGACCGGCAGCCCGATCAAAGGCGCCTTGCTCGGTACCGGCGTTACCGCCGTGATCCAGAGCTCCGCCGCTACCGTCATCATGGTGATCGGCCTTCTGAACGCGAACATCTTTACGCTGTCCAATGCATTTCCGGTCATCATGGGAGCCAACCTCGGAACGACCGTTACCGGACAGCTCCTGCGTCTTGGCGATATCAGCGGAGCCGGTACGATTCTGTCCCTGCTGAAGCCTTCTTCCTTCGGCCCCGTACTCGTCGCGATCGGCGCGTGCATGATCGTGTTCTGCAAGAAGCATTCGGTCAGGACCAAGGGCAATCTGATCATCGGTCTCGGCATGCTTTTCTTCGGCATGTATACGATGGAATCCACGCTCGCCCCACTCGGTCAGCAGAAATGGTTCCTGGATCTGCTCGTCGCGGTCCAGAATCCGTTCATCGGTATTCTGCTCGGATTTATCATGACTGCGGTCCTTCAGAGCTCTTCCGCATCTGTCGGTATCGTACAGGCTCTTTCCATTACCGGCGCGATCACGTATTCCAATGCGATTCCTCTGATCCTCGGTCAGAATATCGGTTCCTGCCTGACAGTCCTGCTCGCAACAGCCGGTAATACCAGAAAAGCCAAAAGAGCCGCTTTCCTGCATATTTTCTATAAGACGCTCGGCGTCATCGTCTTTGTCATCGTGATCTACGGCGCGGATGCATTCGTTCATTTCGGTTTCTGGGACAAGGTCCTGAACCGAGGCAGCGTTGCGGATTTCCACACGCTGTTCAATGTAGTGATCCTGTTCGTATTCTTCCCGTTCCGCAATCTGATCGTCCGCATGACGGAGAAGATCATCCCGGACAAGGCTGCTACCGGTCCGAATTCCGCCGCCGAGAACCGTCTCGCCCGTCTTGACGACCTCCTGCTCGGCACACCTGCACTGGCTCTTGCAGAAGCCCGCAAAGTCGTTATCGACATGGGTGAAACCGCTCTCGCCTCCTTTGACCTCGTCCGCAAGCTTCATGAGAATTATACAGAGGAAGGTGAACAGGAGCTCGATCAGCTGGAGGATTTCCTCGACCGCGCAGAGAGCAAACTGAATAACTATATTCTGCAGATCACACCCCACCGGCTGTCCAACCGTGAGAATAACATGGCTACAGAGATGCTCCACTCTGTCGGAAACTTCGAGCGTATCGGTGATCACTGCATCAATATTCTCGACGTCGCGCGCTTCAATACGGAGAATTCCGTCACATATTCCGATTCTGCCTGGATCGAGATGAACAAGATCCTGGACGCTACCCGCGAAGTTCTTGCAGAGACCGTGCGGATCTACCGGACCAATAATGCGGCGGACGCTGCGCATATCGAGCCTTATGAACAGGTCATCGACGAAATGCAGCAGACTCTTAAGGACCGTCACATTGAGCGTCTGCGTCTCGGCCTGTGCAATGTCTCGAGCGGCATCTCCTTCCTGGAGCTTCTCGGTAATCTGGAGCGGATCTCCGATCACTGCTCCAATATCGCGCTCAACATCATGCAGATGAATTCCAAAGATTACATCCATTTCGCCTATCATGAGAAGGTCAGTGAAGGCCCGAAGCTTTCCGAATCTCCGGAATTCATCGTTCACGAAAACTATTTCCGCGCCAAGTATGCTCTCCCGGATTCAAATGCCGAAGTAGAACAGAAGATCGAAGAAGAGCGTGTCGCAGCGATCGAGGAACAGAAGCTGGAAGCGCAGCAGCTGGTATCGCAGAAGGAAAAAGCCAAAGAAAAGGACAAGTCCAAGGACAAAGCAAAAACCAAGGACAAGCCCAAAGAAGACAAAAAGAAAAAGAAATAAAGCCGATCGTTATGGCAAAAAAACAGTGCGGCAGGGATTCGCAAAGAATCTCGTGCCGCACCTTTTTTATTTATCTGATGATCGCCCGGCATTCCGCCTGCTTTGGAATCCTGTACTCAGGCTCCGATACGGTCTTTTGCTTCCTGCAGACGCTTCAGGACACGTTCTGTCCCCAGAAGCTGGCAGACGACCCACAGATCCGGTGACTGCGCTCGGCCTGTAATCGCCACGCGGAGGATCATCGACAGATCTCCTACGCTGCCGGCATAGGCATCCGGGTTCTTTTTGTATTCGCGCATATCCGCGCAGAGTCCGTACTGCGGGCACATCGCCTTGATTCGGTCGAACCAGGCGCTGTTATCGTCATCTTTGTTATAGACTTTCTGATAGTCCTCAAGCACGGCACAGAGCATTTCCTTGGGCAGTGCCGGCATCTGACTGTCATCAGGCGCGAAGAGTTCATCATAGAAGAAGGACACATACGCCCGTACCTCTTCCCAGCGGGAGAAATCTTTGCGCGGTTTCTTGCCGCCGCGGCCGATCGCGAAGATCGCCTTGGCATATTCCGGATCACGGGTAAGCAGCGAGTACAGCTCCGGATCAAATTCCTGCGCCCATTCAGTGACCGCGTCGCAGACCTCATCCGCCGTCATACGGGAGATCACATTCTTGCTGACATCTTCAAGCTTCTCCAGATCGAACAGCGCTCCGGAAGCGCTCATCTTCTGCGTCGTGAATTTGAAATCTTCATACGGAAGCGCGGGATTTGCAAGTCTCCACTCTTCGAAGTTGGAATTCAGCGTCGTCATCAGGTATTCCATGACCGCTCGGACCGGGAATCCCTGCTGTTTGTAGTAAGACAGCGCAAGCTCGGGATCTTTGCGCTTGGAAAGCTTGCGCTTGGTTCCGGTCTCGGGATCGATCTTCATGAGCTGCGCGGTATGCAGGTATTTCGGCACCTTGAAACCAAGGACCTGGAACATCTGCAGATGCATCGGCAGTGTCGCGAGCCACTCTTCTCCGCGGACGACATGGGTCGTTCCCATCAGGTGATCGTCGATAACGTGTGCAAAATGATAAGTCGGGATCCCGTCAGACTTAAGCAGGACAAGATCCTGATCGTTCTCCGGAAGCTCCAGATCGCCTTTGACAAGGTCCTTGATCTTGACGCGGCGGGACGGATCTCCGGGTGAGCGGAAACGGATACAGTAGCTCCGTCCGGCTGCAAGGGCTTCTTTGACCGCGTCCAGAGAAGCATCTCTCCAGACCGCATATTTGCCGTAATAACCGGTCGTTTCTTTGTTGGCTTCCTGTTTCGCGCGCATCTCGGCAAGCTCTTCCTCCGTGCAGAAGCAGGGATACGCATATCCTCGCTCTACAAGGCTCTTTGCGAAAACATGGTAGATCTCTTTACGATGGCTCTGATAGTACGGACCATAACTGCCCGTCTCACCGTCCATCGTCGCTCCCTCATCCGGACGCAGGCCGAAATCCCTGAACGCCTCGATGATCTTGCGGACGCCGCCCTCTACCGCGCGTTTCGCGTCCGTATCCTCGATACGCAGGAAGAAAACACCCTTGCTCTGATGTGCAAGGCGTTCGTCGACAAGTGCTCCGTACAGATTGCCCAGATGCATGAATCCGGTCGGGGAAGGCGCGATTCTCGTGACTTTCGCCCCTTCTGGAAGCTGCCTGGGCTGATACTTTGCCTCCATATCTTCCGGAGTCTGATCCACCTCCGGGAATAAAAGCTTAGCCAGTTCCTGCTCGTTCATGATTTCTCCTCTTCCTTTTCTGCGTTATTGGCGGGCTTCCCGCCGTCTTCTCCGTTCAGCGGAACGTTCTGTACTTTCTCTCCGACTTTGCGTTCCGTCCCCGCACGGAGCCTTTTGATATTGTCTTTATGCTTGACATAGATCATGACCGTGAAGAACAGCGACAGCAGCACCGTCTCCAGTCCGTGCGGATGTCCAAGGTAGAACACCGCCGTAAAAATCGGGAACAGCGTCACGAAAAGCAGCGACGCCGCAGACATATACCTCGTGGCGGCCAGCACGATCAGAGCCGGTATCCCCGCGATCAGCAGGATCCTCCAGTCCATAAAAGCCATGATGCCGATCGTAACGGCAACACCTTTACCTCCGCGCCACTGCATGAAGAACGGGAAATTATGGCCGAGGACCGCTCCGATCCCTGTATAAAGCAGCAGGTATTTATGCGAATATCCAAAGATCGCAGAGGTCACCAGCAGCGCAAGGACACCCTTTGCAATATCTCCGGCCATGCATAGCAGGCCGGTCTTGGTACCCAGCACTCGGATCGCGTTGGTCGCTCCGGAATTGCCGCTCCCGTAATTACGGATGTCGATACGTCTCTGGACCATCCCGACGATATAGGACGTCTGGATACATCCGAAAACATATCCGATCAGCAGACACCATAATCTTGCCATTTTGTATCTCTCCTTGCAAAACACCGCATATAGAACATGCGTATTCCTGCCGTCAGAATCTCTCCTCCAGCACGCCCCGCTCTCGGATGATGAACTGCAGCGGAGTTCCGCTGAACCCGAAATTCTCCCGGATCTGATTCTCGATATAGCGGGTATAAGAATAGTGCATCAGTTTCTTGTCATTGACAAAAATCACGAATGTCGGCGGCTTCACGCCGATCTGCGTCATATAATAGATCTTAAGTCTGCGGCCTTTGTCTGACGGCGGCTGGTTCAGCGACATCGCTTCGTACAGGACATCGTTCAGGACACCGGTCGGCACCCGTTTGTTCTGGCTTTCCTCAGTCTGCTGAATGCTGTCAAAGAGCTTGTCGATCCGCAGGCCTGTTTTGGCCGAAATAAAGACCTTTTCGGCATACGGGATGAAACTGAGCGTCTCGTCCAGCTGCCGGCTGAATTTATAGATCGTCTTGTCGTCTTTCTCGATCGCGTCCCACTTATTGACCGCAAGCACAAGGCCCTTGCCCTTCTCGTGCGCAAGTCCCGCGATCTTGGCGTCCTGCTCGGTCACACCGGTCTCCGCGTCGATCATGACGATCGCAATGTCGCACCGCTCCACGCTTGCGACGGCACGGATCACGGAAACCCTCTCGATATCCTCGTTGACACGGCTCTGTCTGCGGATTCCAGCCGTATCGATAAAAAGATACTGGCGGCCGCGGTTCGTGACCACCGCGTCGATCGAATCGCGCGTGGTACCCGCGATATCGCTGACGATCACACGGTCCTCTCCAAGCAGCTTATTGATCAGAGAAGATTTGCCGACGTTCGGCTTGCCGATCACAGCAAGCTTCAGAAGCTCCGACTCCTCCTCGCCTTCTGCTTTTTCCGGGAAATACTTAACGACCTCATCGAGCAGATCGCCGATTCCCTGACCCTGTTCGGCCGAGATCGGCATCGGATCGCCGAGCCCAAGGCTGTAGAACTCGTACATTGCCGTGATATCGAGCATGTTGTCAAGCTTGTTGACCGCGACAACGACCGGTTTATGGCTCTTGCGGAGCATATTGGCGACCTCGACGTCCGCGTCGGTCATGCCGGACTTAGCATCCGTTACAAAAATGATCACGTCCGCGGTGTCGATCGCAAGCTGTGCCTGCGACCGCATGGACTGCAGCAGGATATCGCTCGTATCCGGTTCTATACCGCCGGTATCGACGACAAGATAATCCTTGTCCAGCCAGGACGCATCCGCGTAGATGCGGTCTCTTGTTACGCCCGGCGTATCCTTGACGATACTGACCCGACGTCCGGCAAGTTTATTGAACAGCGTGGACTTCCCGACATTCGGACGGCCCACGACTGCAACGATCGGTTTCATATGATTAACGCTCCTTCATTAAGCAAGTCACTATCTGGTGAACAAAATCCCTTCCAGATGATTGTACACTATCTATCTCTGTCTGTAAAGCCTCTTTCAGATCGTCCACGGTCACATCGTCAAGCAGGATCGGCGCGTCCGCCCGCAGGAGATTGCCCGGCAGAAGGACAAGATCGCCGAGATCCCTGCCCCGCAGCTGATTCAGAATATCCCTGCCGGTCAACAGGCCAGTCACCGTGATATGCTCTCCGAAGAAATCATTCCGGATACAGAAGACCTGCACTTTCCCTCCGGGCACTTTTGCCTGGATCCGGTCTACGATATCCTGTATAAAAGGATAAGCGCACTGTGCCGTAACAATGCTGACGGTTCCCTGTCCCTTCGCGTCGGCCGGAATCGCGGCAATAGCCTCTTCCGCCTCATCCATGAAAAGCCGCATCATGCCGACACCGTTCTCGATCTGCAGATAGCCGTCATAGGCTTCTTCCGGCGGGATCGGCTCTTCCGCCAGAATATAGAATTCATCCGCCAGATGGACAAAATGCAGTCCGCACTTCTCATAGCATTTCTCCCGCCATGGTTCGATCTGACGGATCAGCGCTCTCGCGTCTTCTTTGGTAAACGGCTCCAGCGGATACAGCCCTTCCCGGTATTTTGTCAGTCCGACCGGAACAATGGACAGACTCTGCATCATCGGAACGAATTCCATCAGATCCGTCAATGTACGCTCGAGCGCAGCCCCGTCGTTGATCCCGCGGCACAGCACGATCTGACCGTTCATGACAATCCTCGCGTTGTAGAAGACACGCATCTGGTCCATGATCAGTGCCGCGCGCGGATTCTTGAGCATTCTGACACGAAGCTCCGGATCCGTTGTATGGACTGAGACATTCATCGGCGACATATGAAAGCGGACGATCCTGTCGATGTCTTTATCTTTCATATTCGTCATTGTGATGTAGTTTCCGTTCAGGAAAGACAGCCTCGAATCATCGTCCTTAAAATACAACGTGGGACGCATTCCCTTCGGGAGCTGGTCGATAAAGCAGAAAATGCACGCGTTGCTGCAGCGCTTATACGCTCCCATAAAAGAGTCTTCAAAGATCAGTCCGATATCTTCGTTCTCGTTTTTCTCGATCTCAGCCTGGTACGGCTCTCCGTCTGCTGTCTCCATGTCTAGCAGGATCTTCTCGGAATTCGTATAGAAATCATAATCCAGTACGTCCTCGATCTCCTGTCCGTCCACAGCGGTCAGTCTGTCTCCCGGCTCGATCCCCAGTTCTTCCGCGATGCTCCCGGGAACGATTCCTTTAACCAGATGTTTCATCATCATTCCGCTCCCTTAAGTTCCAGAAAAGCTGCCATCCTGCCAGGCGTTTTCGTCTTCCTGTAGGAGTGAAAAACGTCAGGGCGGCAGGCTGTGCAGAGATCCGTCACCGTGACCCGTTCAGGCCGGACTCCGCATCCGGACAGCGCTGCACGATTGGCTTCCCACAAGTCGCCGTAGTATTTGCCCGGAGTCTCAGCCTTGCGGAAAAACCGCTCCGCTTCCGCCCCGAAAGTCTTCTCGAATTCCGGGATCAGTTCCTCTCCGCACTCAAAACAGTCCGGTCCGATAGAAGGTCCGATTGCTGCGATCAGGTCCGCCGGTTCCGTCCCGAATTCCTCCTGCATACGCCGTACCGTCAAGGCCGCGATCTGGGCGGCAGTACCGCGCCATCCCGCATGTGCAAGGCCGATTGCCTTTTTCACCGGATCCAGCAGATATACAGGTACACAGTCAGCATGGATCGTGACCAGACAGACGTCCGGCTCATTCGTGATCAGGCCGTCGATTCCTGTGATCTCCCGCGGTCTTGTCACACCCTTGCCGCGGTCCTCACGGCCGACACGCAGGACTTCCGTCCCATGCACCTGTGCGGATACGACCATATCTTCCGCTTCGCATCCGAGGATCCCGGCCATCTTACGGTAATTGCAAAGCAGCGTCTCGGGATCGTCACCGCCTGTAATACCGAAATTCAGTCCATAAGGCTCTTTGCTGAACCCGCCGAGCCTTGACGAGAATCCGTGCCGCACAAGTCCCGTCTTCTCAAAAGAAGGCACCGTAAAATACAGTGTCCCGTCCTGTTCATGGACAGTCCATGTCCTACTCGTCAGTTCTGTCATCTGCGGTTCCTCCTTTACGGTCTATTCTGCTCCGGTCATTCACCTGGCCGGAACGCGTCGCGCAGTACGCGGATATACAGCTGTCCGTTCTGCTCTGTCATCTCGATCACATCAAAACGCACCGGCACATTCTGCAGGCCATGCTGCAGAATATATGTCTCCGCGGTATAGACGAGCCTCTGCCGTTTCCGGAGATCCACTGCATCCGCAGGCGACCCGTACCGTTCCGTCGTTCGGAACTTCACTTCGCCGAAGACCAGCTGCCCGTCTTCCTGATAGATCAGATCGATCTCGCCGTGGCGCGAACGGTACTGCTGCTCCAGGATCTGTGCACCCTGACTCTCCAGCCATCGCGCGGCAGTCTGCTCCATCCGCGTCCCCGTCTGTCTGTTGTTCTTCTTCAACCTTCCTCCACAAAATGTCCGATAAAACTCTTTCTGTGGATCGGGCACGGACCGTACTCCCGGATCGCCGCGATGTGCGCTGCCGTGCCGTACCCTTTATTGTCGCGGAAACCGTACTGCGGATAGAGCTCATCCAGTTCTTCCATCAGCGTATCTCTGGTGACCTTTGCCAGAATACTGGCGGCAGCGATCGATACGGATCTTGCGTCGCCGTGCACGATCGGCTGCTGCGGGATGCTGATATCGTGCAGTGTAAGCGCGTCGACAAGAAGCGCGTCCGGCTGCGGATCCAGCTGCTCTATCGCCCGCCGCATCGCGAGCATGGTCGCCTGCAGGATATTGATCCTGTCGATCGTCTCCACATCTGCCGCTCCGACTGCCCAGGCAATGGCTTTCTCCTGAATGATCCCGTAAAGCTCCGCGCGTTTCTTAGGGCTGACCTTCTTGGAATCGTCGACTCCGGGGATCACAAGCTCCGTATCCGGCGGCAGGATCACAGCACCGGCCATTACGGGACCGGCAAGCGGTCCACGGCCGACTTCATCGACACCGCAGATCAGTGTATAGCCCTGCCCGCGCAGACGGTTCTCAGCCTCGGACATCTCGTGATAATGCGTGATCCATTGCTCCGCTGTTCTTCTCGGCATGGCTTATTTCTCCTCTTCAGTCTTGTCCGCAGACGTCCCGGCTGCCTCTTCCGGCAGGATCTCCGGACACTGTTCCAATGTGATCCGGCCGATCCGGCCGCTGCGGTAATCGTCCAGCAGCGTATTCGCCGCGCGCTCCAGATCCGGCCGTCCTCCGCCCAGTACAAATCCGCGGTGTTTAGCCAGGACCGGCAGCAGCTCCTCCGCCGTCAGCTCCAGCTCATCATCCGTAAAACGGTACCTTGCCGCGAGTTCTTTACTGTATTTGGGCCGGATGAAATCCAGCAGCTTAAGAGACACCGTATAGGAATCCACAACGTCCTCGGAAATCGATCCGATGCACGCGATCCTGTATCCGGTCTCCTGATCTTCAAATTTAGGCCAGAGGATCCCCGGTGTGTCCAGAAGCTCCATATCGGATCCGATACGGATCCACTGCTCATGCTTCGTAACGCCCGGCTTGTTGCCGGTCTTGGCAGCCTCGCTGCGCCCGGTCAGACGGTTGATCAGCGTTGATTTGCCGACGTTCGGAATGCCGGTGATCATCAGACGGAGCCTCCGGCCCTCCCGGCCGCGCTCTTTCTCCCGCTGCAGCTTATCCGCGCAAAGCTTCTGCGCAAGGGGCTGGATATCCCGCATGCCTTTCCCGTGAAGCGAATCGATCGCGATCGTGCCGAAGCCCTGCGCTTCATACCATTTGCGGAAGCGGGCAGTTTCTTCCGGATCCGCGAGATCCGCCTTATTGAGCGCGATAATGCGTGGTCTGCGGCTCCAGAGCTTGTCCAGATACGGATTCTTGCTGCTTACAGGGATCCTGGCATCGACGACTTCGATCACAAGATCCACCAGCGAAATGCTTTTCTGCATCTGCCGCTCGGTCTTCGCCATATGTCCCGGGAACCAGTTGATATTCGTTTTGTTCTCATTCATTTGGATCAACACCTTATCAGAAGATCATTATAATTATACCATACCAGATACAAAATACTGCGCTGTTTTTGATGCTTATTTATCTTTATTCTATATATTTATCAAATATATACTGTACTTGAGCTGTCTTAACATTCTTTTCGAAATAACCGATATATTCTTCATTTATATCCGGTACTTTATAAATTATAAAACCGTAAGCATCTCCTTGATAAGAAGCCTTTTCTATAAAATCATATTTATTATTTCTTATATCATCTATATTGGCAAAATCATATACCTGAATCATTAACGAAAAGCGATAATCTAAGCTTTGATAAAACCGGCAGGCTCTGAACCTTGCCCCTAAGCTGATGTGTTTTATATTCCTGATCCTGCATCTATTTTCAAATTCTAAAACCAGTTGTTTTGCAAGGCCTTTTCTTCTATAAAATTTATCAACAGCCAGAACTCCTATGGTTATTCTGTCATCAGTCATATTTTTACCGGTTATTCCGGCCACGATTTTATCATTACTCTCTATGTACATTAAGAAGTCTTTATCAGCTTCAAACTGTTTTTTCATTTCTTCATATCGTTCAGACATTGCAAAATAGTGTTCCCCATATTCTGCCGCGTCTTCATAAAAAGTAATAGATAAAAAATCAAACAATCGTTTTAATTCGTCTGTTGATTTCACTGTTTTGATTTCATTCATCATAACCACCTGAAACGGGACTGTTTTTAATCCAAAGCGGCAGGCTGCTCCTGTCCGAAATGCTGTGCCAGCCGGTCCATCGTTTCTTTCAGTGTCAGCGAATCGTCCCGTTTAAAGACATAGAATCCGCTGTTCTCAAAATACCGGTATCTCTCCGGACTGTTGGCCTGCTCGAGAACTCTCCGATAATTCGCCATGGCTTCCTCAGGATCGTCCGACTGCCTGATTGCACGGAAAATAATCTGTTTCTCATAATCCGGCCGCTCAAAGAACCGGTTTACCGACACGGACTGATCGCTGAGCATAACAGCAACGTTGTTATAACCGGAGATCAGTCTCAATACTTCCATCGGAATACTTGTATCCACGAAAATCTTCTGGTCCGGATGCACTGCCGTCAGTTTCTGCAGTTCACCGATCTCAATAGGGGTAATCTCGATCTCCGAACCCCTCAGCCAGTCGCAGTACTCATCGGGCGTCCGGTTCACGAATTCGACCATGCTGTGATTGTCGGTATAACACAGACAAGGATGCTCCTCAGAATTGACTCCGTACTCGTCCAGATACTTAAGCCCGTAGTTCTCCTCACACAGGATGCCGTCATAATGCTCCGACAGCATCCGTACCATCGTGGATTTCCCGGCATACGCGGTCCCGATGATAAAATACACATTCCTGAACTGTTTTTTCAGACATTCCGTATCATACTGCAGTCTGAACCGTCCGGCATATTCCTCTGTATTGTATTTCATCAGATCCATCTCCGGTCCTTCAGACTCTGCTGACTCTATAGAGAATATCATATTCATCTGCTGCCGGTTCTTCCCATCGGGACATCAGTTTGGCCATCAGCCCTTCATCCAGATAAAAATCGGATCCGCCGCAGCCGGCCAGGATTCTCTGATTCCGTTCTGCAATATTCTCCTGCCAGGTCTCATCATCAACACATACGTAATGGATCTCGCACTTCACACCGTTCTTCCGGAAATACTCCCGGATCTCCCTGCGTTCTGCGGCAGACCAGAGTCCTCTCTCGAAGATGACATCCGCGTCGGCTTTTGCAATCTCGCCGGCAAGTCTTGTCAGATACCGGTTCAGCCTCCCGGAGAAAACATTATAGAACTCACCCTGCTCGTTCAGGATCAGTTCATACGTTGCCTCGTCAGGCGAGAGGAAAACCGCGTTCAGCGATTCCTGCATTTTCCTTGCATAGAAACTCTTCCCGCTGCAGATTTTGCCGCAGACTATGATTACTTTACCCATTTTGATCCATTCTCTGCTGTTTATCAGAAAATCCCCAGAGGTAAAGCCCCCTGGGGAATGTTTCTCACGTAATGAACTTAAAGTCCTTGAGAGGCCAGATTCGGAACGCGGCCTTGCCGACGATCTGTGATCTCTGTACCATCCCCACTACTTTATACCGGCTGTCCTTGCTGTTGCCGCGGTTGTCGCCCATCACGAAGTAAGCGCCTTCCGGTACGACGACCTCGCCGTCCATGTCTCCTGTTTTGATCGTCTTGACGTCGAGATACGCGCTCTCGTCATAAACGGCTTCATTTACATAGACGTTGCCGTTCAGCAGCTCGATCGTGTCGCCGGGCAATCCGACAATACGCTTGATCAGGAATTCCTCACTGTCGGTATCCGGATTCAGCCACCTGAAGACGACAATGTCTCCGCGCTGCGGTTCGGAGATCCGGTAGATGAACTTGTTGACCAGCACACGGTCTGAATTCATCAGCGTCGGCTGCATGGACAGGCCTTCCACAGTACAGTTCTGTGCGATGAAAGTAATAACCAGCCACGCGATCAGAAGCGCGAGCAGGATATCCTTAGCCCAGACCAGGATTCCCGAGACGATCTTGATCGTCCGTCCCTGCTCAGGCACATCGTGATCGTAAGCATTGGAGACCACGGTCTTGCCTTTGGTCCTGGTAAAACGGAACACCGGACGCTTTGCCGCCGTCTTCTGTGCAGACTTTGCGGGAGCCGTCTTAGTTCTCTCAGGCTCTTCCTTCTTCTCCTCTTCGATCTTGACGCTCTCAAAAACAGCCGACATCCCGGCTCCGGAACCTGCGTCCGAGGAAGCTGCAAGTCCCATATCGTCTTCCTCAAAGAAAGACTCCAGATAGGAATCGGAGCTGCCTGCGCCGTTTGCCCCTTCTCCCTCGGCCGGACTGTGATCCGACCCGGAATCGGCCTGCAGCGCGCCTGTCTGAGAATTCTCCTTAACATCGTTAAAGTCGAACTCCAGCAGCTCGGACAGATTCTTCGTATCCCGGTTCCTTGCTTTATTGTTGTCCTGTGTCTCCATCTTGCACCCTTTCCGGACCCACAAAAATCCAGTCAGCCTGTTCTGTCTGTAAAAGAAACGGGCAAGACTGTGCCTGCCCGTTTGATTCCGATATTAAGCCAGGCGCTCCTGATCTCAGATCTTCTCTTTAACCTTGGCAGCCTTACCGATACGGTCGCGCAGATAATACAGCTTAGCGCGGCGGACAGCACCACGGCGAACGATCTCGATGTGGTCAAGGACCGGTGAATTTACGGGCCAGGTCTTCTCAACGCCTACACCATAGGACATACGGCGTACGGTAAAGGTCTCGCGCAGACCGCCGTTCTGACGTCTGGTAACGACTCCCTCGAACATCTGGATCCTCTCTCTGGTTCCTTCCTTAATACGGGCATATACACGGATCGTGTCGCCTACGCGGAAAGCCGGAATCCCCTCTTTGATCTGTTCCTTCTCGATCTGTTTGATGATCTCTTCATTCATGATAAAATTCCTCCTGTTGCATAGCGGCTCATTCCCGCGTACAGCTGATCGAAAGCCGTACGATCCGGCAGCGGAGCGGCCGTAATTCATGAGGTGTCCCCCGCAGAGGATCACCGGGTGCAGGCTATACCTGCAGACTTTAGCATTATAACACGAACAGAGCAAGGATGCAAGCGTTTTTTCAGTTCTTTTCTTCAGTTTGTCAGAGAAGGCAGAGATAATCTACGAAAAATTCACCTTGTCCCTTCTATAAATGTAAAATATAAAACCGTAAGGGCTCAAGGCATCTGTTAATCTATGTATTAATCCTTGATTTTTTCAATCTGATGCCTCCACATATCAGAATTAACTATTATCTGCTTGCTTTTGATAACCTTGATAAACCATCTGTAGTTTCCCTTACGTTTTCCCTTGTGTTATACGATTTTATATGATCGTCGGATCATTATAAGGGCAAAAGCAAGGGAAAGGAATCCCCGTAACACGACATAACACCAAATGGTAATCGGCTGTTGAAATGCTTATCTTTCCTTTTCATCGAAGTTTTTTTGACAAAAACAGGAGCAGATCATCGTCATTTACACAAGGTGCATACTGATCCAGAACTTTGTTTTGATACCAGACACCGCTTCCATCCGGGATATATCCTCGTTTAACATATATCCTCTGTGCCTGCCCGTATCCGGAATGGACACCCACTGCCAAAAATACCATATCTGAGATTTTAGCAGCTTCGCTTTCCGCCACATCAAGTAGTTTGCTTCCTATTCCTTTCCCGTGGATGTCAAAGAATACTGTTAGATCAACAATTTCGGGATAGTCCTGTCCTCCCCATGGTCCTTCCGTGGGATGTAGGACAAGAGTACATTGTCCTTTGACCGCGCCCTCATATTCAGCGATAAACACAAGTCTTTCGCCTTCTTCCTGCTCTTTGTAATAATCCTCATAAACCTTAATCTGAGGGTGCCATCCGTAGGAAAGATATGTGTCATACAATATCTTTGCATCCTCCGGTACCATGCTCCGAATTTTTAAGGTTCCGTCATCATAATATGTTTCCATATATCTCCTAACATCAATTATTTACAATACTTTGTAATTATTTAGATTGATTTCATCAATCATCTTTTCCAAAGGTATATCCGTATTATCATAAATATGTCCGACATTCTCAGGCAAGGAGTCGAGCTTTCTTTTTAAGAATTTTGCTCGCTCAATCATATCTATATCTCCACGATTCCGAATGCGACTTTCCAGTTCATCCTCTGAAGCAGTGAGCACAATGTAATATAGGCTTGCACCATGCAAAGAAGCGAGTTCTCTGACTCGGGGTAATTCATCTTCAATTACATAATCAATAAGTACATCGATTCCCTGACTAAGTGCCCGGCCTGCTGTGGCTATAATACAGTCCCACCCTTGCTTTACGATTCGGTCACCTTCCTTATATCATGTGTAAAGCTCGCTTTCAAGTATTCGGTTTACATAAATTACAGTTCTTTCTTATTTGCTTCTTTCTTATTTGCTTCTTCCTTCTCCTGCTGCAGTTTCCGGTACAGCTTCAGCTCTTCTTTGCTCATGAGCTCTGGCTTCAGCAGCTCCGGTCTTTTCGCCTCGGTGATCCTCATGGACTGCTCCAGTCGCCATTTACGGATATTCTCGTGATGGCCGCTCAGGAGCACCTCCGGCACCGCCTGGCCGTGGAATTCGGGCGGCCTTGTGTACTGTGGATATTCCAGATACATCCCGGAGAAAGACTCGTCGATCGCGGACGTCTCGTTGCCGAGAACGCCCGGCACCATCCGGGAAACCGCATCCATCACGACAAGCGCTGGCAGCTCCCCGCCCGTCAATACATAGTCTCCGATCGAGATCTCTTCCGTCACGATCTCATCGATGACGCGCTGATCAATCCCTTCATAATGGCCGCACAGAAAGATCAGCTCCGGATACACGGACAGTTCTTTGGCTTTCTGCTGGTTAAAGACTTTTCCCGCAGGCGTCATAAAAACAACCGGTACTTTGTGCCCGATCCGGCTGACAACGGATTCCCAGGCCTCATAGACAGGCGGTGCCTGCATCACCATCCCGGCTCCGCCGCCGTACGGAGCGTCGTCCACGTGCATCTGTTTATTGTGTGAAAAATCGCGGATATTGACGGTCTCCAGCTTGATCTTGCCGTCCTCCTGCGCGCGTCCGAGGATACTGTGACGCATCGCTTCCTGAATCATATCCGGAAACAGTGTCAGAACATAATAACGCATCTTCTGTACTCCTCTTACCGGACCGCTTCCGGACCTTCATCCCGGATTCCGGGAATCAGATGAATCGTCATGGTGCCGGCGTCAAGGTCGATCTCCCGCACATAATCCTTCGCAAAAGGAATCAGCAGCTCTGGCTTGCCGGGCTTTTCGATCACAAAAACGACTGTGCTCCCCGGTTCCATATAATCCGTGATGACGCCAAGATCCTCTCCCGCGTCGGATACAGCGTGCAGTCCCATCAGATCCGGCAGATAATACTCGCCTTCTTCCAGCGGAACAGCTTCTTCTCTGCGGATCCAGAGTTTCTGTCCCCTGACGGCCTCGGCTGCGTCCCTGTCCCGGATCTCCGCGAATGTCAGCAGCACGACGTTTTTCTGATAAGCCACGTCTGTGATCGTATAGATCCCCGCGATCTCATCCGAATCCGGCATGCTGTAGCGCACCTGCGTGATCTCTTCAAAACGCTTCTCGTTCTCCGACATCGGGTATACGCGGACACTTCCGCGGATCCCGTGCGGAGACGTGATCACGCCGACCTGAAAATATTCCCGCATTCCATGACCTCCGTATCATAAGACAAAAGCCTCAGCCGCGGGCACACCGTGTATGGCGCGTCCCCACTGAGGCGTAAACCGTCAGACAATGTCGATAATGATTCTTTCGTCTGTTTTCGTACCGGCAGCCTTGACGACCGTACGGATCGCTCTGGCTATCCGGCCCTGCTTGCCGATGACCTTGCCCATATCGGACTCGGCCACTTTAAGCTCCAGATGCTTGTCCCCGTCCTTGATCGTCTCGATAACGACGACTTCCTCAGGATGATCGACAAGTGCCTTCGCAATCATCTCTACCAGTTCCTTCACGTCAGGACCTCCTTACTGAATTCCGGCAGTTTTAAGAAGCATTTTGACGGAGTCGGTGGGCTGTGCGCCGTTGCCGATCCACTTCTTCAGTTTCTCCTCATCAAACTTGATAACCGCAGGGTTCTGATTGGGATCATATGTCCCCAGCTGTTCGATAAAACGACCGTCACGGGGAGATCTCTCGTCTGCCGCAACAATGCGGTAGAAAGGCTTGCCCTTGCTTCCGATTCTCTTTAATCTGACCTTGACCATTATTCTTTCACCTCTCGTAGAATGTATGAAACCCCGCTCTCGGGAGAATCATCTGTAAACCGTTCCGGCAGCCGCCGGAAAATCTTCTCAGAATCCGAACGGATTCTTGCCGCCGAAGCCGCCCAGCCCGCCGAAAAGACGTTTCTTTTTGCCTTTGGCCATGCCTGTGAGCTGCTTCATCATCGCGCGTCCCTGCTCGAACTGCTTGAGCATCTGGTTGAGCTCCTGGATCGTTACGCCGGAGCCCCTGACGATCCTGCGCTTGCGCGACGCGTCCAGGATCTGCGGATTGCGCCGCTCCTTGGGCGTCATGGAATTGATCATGGCCTCCACCCGGTCGAGCGCCTTCTCGTCGATATCGGTGTCCTTGATCTTGCCGGCAACGCCCGGGATCATCTGCAGCAGATCCTGCATGCTTCCCATCTTCTTGACCTGTTTCATCTGCTCCAGATAGTCTTCCAGGTTGAAATCGCTGGCAAGCATACGGCTCGCCATCTGCTCGGCCGTATCCTGATCGATCGCGGCCTGTGCCTTCTCGATCACACTGAGCACATCGCCCATACCAAGGATACGGGATGCCATGCGGTCCGGATGGAAAGGCTCGATATCCGTCACTTTCTCGCCGACACCGGCGAACTTGATCGGCTTGCCGGTCACCGCACGGATCGAGATCGCCGCGCCACCCCGGGTATCACCGTCGAGCTTTGTCAGGATAACGCCTGTAACCTCCATATCGCTGTCGAACTGCTTCGCGACATTGACCGCGTCCTGTCCTGTCATCGCGTCGACAACAAGCAGGATCTCTGTCGGATTCGTCGCTTCCCGGATCCGTTTCAGCTCGTCCATCATATCCTCATCGATATGCAGACGGCCCGCCGTATCCAGGATCACAATGCCGCAGTCGCTGCGGACGGCCTGTTTGACGGCTTCCTGCGCGATCACGACCGGATCGGTATCCGTCCCCATTGTGAACACCGGAACGTCGACGCTCTTACCGACGATCTCAAGCTGCTTGACAGCCGCAGGACGATAGATATCGCACGCCGCGAGCATCGGCTTCTTGCCTTCCTTCTTGAGATAGCCTGCGAGCTTGGCTGCCATCGTCGTCTTACCGGCGCCCTGCAGACCAAGCAGCATGATCACGGTCGGCGGCTTGCTGCTGTACCGGATCGAGATCTGCTCCTCGTCTCCCAGCAGATGGATCAGCTCGTCATTCACGACCTTAACGACCTGCTGTCCGGGAGTAAGGCTCGACAGGATCTCCTGTCCCTTGGCGCGCTCCTCGACCGTCTTGATGAAATCCTTGACGACCTTGAAGTTGACGTCCGCCTCGAGCAGTGCAAGCTTGACCTCTCGGAGGGCATCTTTGATGTCTTTTTCCGTCAGAACGCCTTTGCTGCGAAGTTTCTTGAAAATACCCTGCATCTTGTCGCTGGTGCCTTCAAAAGCCATGCTGTGTCCTCCTTTCCGGGAAAGTCTGCTGTTTTCTCAGATCTCACTGCGGATCTGTCCCGCTTCGTTCAGGATCCGGTCAAGAATCTCTGAAATCCGTCTTGTGTCCGCGCCGCCGGACTCTCCTGCGCGGCCGGCGATCTGCCGTGCCTCGAGGATCTGATCCCGGATGCTGTCCCACTGGGACTGCTGCTCCACGAACCGCTCCACCAGATGAAGCTTCTCTTCGTATCCTGTGAGCCTTGCCTCTGCGCGCCGGATCGCGTCATAGACCGCCGCACGGCTCGTACTGCGCATCCCCGCGATCTCCGCAAGCGACAGATCCTCAAAATAATACATCTCGAGGACCGTCCGCTGATCCTCCGTCAGCAAAGCCCCGTAAAAATCATACAAACGGCTGTTTCTCAGAAGATCTTTCATGCTTGGCTCCCTTTCGGTGTAAAGGTTATCTCCTTGACACCTGAAGGAGTATAGCATACGGCAGACCGGTTGTCAAGTATTCTTTTTGAAAATATTTACAGAAGAGAAAGCCCGCTGAGTACTTCTTCTACCGTTTCCACCGGGACAATCTCGAGCTTCTCTTTGACCTCTGCCGCTACGTCCTTGAGGTCGTCCACATTGTCTCTGGGAACATAGACCTTTGTAACGCCCGCACGCTGCGCGGCCATCAGCTTCTCGGGCAGTCCGCCGATCGGATTCACACCGCCCTGCAGGGACACTTCTCCGGTCATCGCTACTGTGGGGCTGACAGCAGTATCGCTGAAAAGCGAGGCCAGCGCCGTCGTCAGCGTGATGCCTGCAGAAGGTCCGTCCTTGGGAGTTGCACCGTCCGGAACATGGATATGGATATCCTGTTTGTCCAGATCATCGATCTTATCCGCATAGAGCGTACGGACCAGGCTCATCGCGATCTGGGCGGATTCCTTCATGACATCGCCGAGCTGTCCTGTGATCGTCAGCCGACCGCTGCCCTTCATCCGTTTTGTTTCAATATACAGCACATCGCCGCCGGCCTGCGTCCATGCAAGTCCTGTCACAACGCCAGGGACAGTTTTCTCTTTCACATTCTTCTGACGGATCGGATGCATATCCAGAAGATCCGGCAGGTTCTCTTCGGTAACTGTCACCGGAGGCTTCGCACCACGGACAAGCTGCACCGCCGCGCTGCGCGACAGGGTATCCATCCGCTTCTTCAGACCGCGGACACCCGCCTCGCGAGTATATTCCGAAATGATATGCGCGATCGTCTCGTCACTGACCGCGAGATCGCCTTTGGACAGTCCCGCCGCTTCCATCGCCTTGGGCAGCAGGTGACGGATCGCGATCTGCTGCTTCTCGATCGGTGTATAGCCTTGGAAAGAAATGACTTCCATCCGGTTAAGCAGCGGCTCGGGGATCGTCTCGGCACTGTTTGCCGTGCAGATGAAAAGCACGTCGGACAGATCATACGGTACGTTCAGATAATGGTCGGTGAAATTGCTGTTCTGCTCGGGATCGAGCACTTCGAGCAGCGCGCTTGCGGGATCGCCGTTATAGGAAACGGACAGCTTGTCCACCTCGTCCAGGACCATGACCGGATTGGACACACCGGCCTTCTGGATCCCGTCCATGATCCGTCCCGGCATAGACCCGATATAGGTCCTGCGGTGTCCGCGGATATCCGCTTCGTCCCGCACACCGCCGAGCGAGATCCGGATATACTCTCTTTTAAGCGCTTTTGCGATGCTCTGACCGATACTTGTCTTACCGGTACCCGGCGCGCCGACAAAAAGAATGATCGATCCGGACTGTTTCTTCTTAAGCTGCATGACCGCGATCTGTTCCAGAATGCGCCGTTTGACCTTCTCGAGGCCGAAATGGTCGGCATCCAGGACTTTCTCCGCATGATCCATATCGATCTTGCGGAATTTCTCTTTCTTCCAGGGAAGCGATGCCAGGAATTCCAGATAGTCCGTGATCATGCCGGCTTCCTGACCGTTCTGTCCCTCGGCTTTAAGCCGGCTGATCAGTTTGTCGGCTTCTTTGCGTGCCGTCTCGTTCATACCGGACTCCTGGATCCTGATCTCAAGCTTGCGGATGCCGCTCATTTCGTCAGGATGCATCTCGTCGAGCTCTTTCTGCAGATATTCGATCTGTTTGCGGAGCGCCTGTTCCTTGTACAGTTTCTGATAACTCTCTTTCTGGTCGGTCTGAGCCTTGATCCGGACACGGGTCAGCTCCATGTATTCGTACAGCATCGCCTCGAGCGCGTCAAAACGGGCCTTCTTGCTGTCTTCTGACAGGATTCCGTACAGCTTGTCATTTGGGATATTCATCCACGGTGAAAGCGCAGCGCCGATATCGCCGATCGAATGCCAGGACATCACGAAAGCATCCATCATCGGGCCCCATTCGAATTCGCGGGACATCGAGTGGATCTCCCTCTTGATCGTCTCAAAACGGTTCTTCTCGTCCTCCGCGTCCAGATCCTCGATGTCCTGAAGCCTCGTCGTATCGATCAGATACTTCCGGTCCTGCAGCGCCTGGATCTGATCGATATGCACACGGTGCGTCAGACGTATCTGAACAAAGCCCTGCTCGCTGACAGTCTTCATATATCCCGATACACCGACCGGATAGATACTTTCCCCGCTGAGGTCTGCAAGTGTATTCTCGTTTCTGGATACCACGACAATGACCTTCTCATCCACGACCGGATCCTTACCGGTCGTGTTTTTGTAGAGGTCTGCTCTGTAGAGGACCGTTGAATCCGGTAAAGCCAGCAGATTGTAAACAGGTAAAATCGTCATTTTCTTTTCTCCTCTCTATATGTCATTTTATCCCTTTTTCATATCTTCTCATTTTGGGACTAATCGGTCTGAAGATATCCTCTCCCGCGTTCAGAAGAGGATCGTATTATTCATCCTGTATTTCGTCTTTCATGAGATTGGAGAACTTCTCCATCGCCTCGATCAGGGCAAATCTCTCCTCCGTCCCGAGGCCTGCCATTGCGCGGCTCACGATCGCCTGCGCTCTCGCGAAAATGCTGTCTGCGGTCCTTGCTCCCAGCTCGCTGTAATAGATGTCCTTGATGCGGCGGTCCTCCGGATCCTCTCTCAGCACCACGACTCCGTTATTGTACAGATTCGTGATGACCGCGTTGATCGTCTGTTTGGGAAAAAGCGTCTTCTCATTCAGCATCTTCTGAGTGCATCCCGGATTATTATAGATCAGGTGCATGATCTGAATACTGGTGTAAGAATATCCGGTCTGCTTCGCGAATTCTTCATAAGCCATACTGATCTCATGCTGCAGGTCGCAGAATCGTGAAACGAATCTCTGGATATCGTCCAATTTCAGTTCCCCTTTCAGTTAGTCCGGTTATGGGACTATTATATCACAGAAAAACCGGGTGTCAAGACCCGGTTCCGAATTTCTGTTTTCAGTTTTTCCTGGCTTTATGCAGGAGACGAAGGGGGAAAGGTTCGTACGGTTTCATCGTTCCCTTGGGACAGAATTCCACGCAGCAGAAACAGCTGACGCAGCTTCTGCGGTCGATCACGGGACGTTTCTTCCGGATCACGATCGCTTTTTCCGGGCATACGGACGCGCATTTACCGCAGCCTACACAATTTGCCCCCGCGACCGGCCTCGTCATCACAAAGTGCTTAATAAAAGAATAGACGACGCCGTTATGGTTCTTGACGAACTGGATGTCTCCAAGCGGCTGCAGTTTGAAATCGCTGACCCTGAAAGGCTCCGGATCCCCGTAGATCTGCAGTCCGCTGACATTATCCGGACACAGTCCTCTCCTCTTTGCCTCGGTAAGCGTCGGCACCTGTTCCGGACGCAGCCCGATCAGATCACAGCACAGCAGATCAAGCGCATGCGGATTCAATGACGCCGCCAGTACGCCCATATGCCGCGGATCACCGAAAGACGGTCCGTTGCCTTCCATCGCCAGCACTCCGTCGCAGATCGACAGCACGGGCTTATAGTATTCGCAGATATCCACCAGCATGGACGCGAACTGCGTATGCGTCGGGAACCGGTAGTGGCACTCTGCCTTATATAGACCTGCGATCCCGCCGAACATATTCTTGCAGGCGCCGGTATAACCCATCAGCGCGTGCGTCTTCAGCTTGCAGAAATCTATGATCGCGTCGGCCTGCTCCAGGAAACTGACCCCGCGGAAACTGTGGATCGTCTCCGCATCAGGCGGAATGACCTCCTGATCGGTGAAGTCTTCGTTCAGCTTCGCACCGGTCTCAAGAACGGCCCGCATTCCTGTCGCCAGATAGACCGCCTCAAGCGCGGCTCTGTTATACGGTCCGCCGGGACTGTCCCCTACCGTGACCTCAGCGCCTCTTGCGATCAGCCGGCTGCATAGCTCCTTGACCAGCGCGGGATGTGTGGTCGCTGCCTTGTCCGGCGATTTTGCCAGAACAAAATTGACCTTCACAGCGACCTTCATGCCTGGTTTTACCCAGTCGAGTCCGCCGATCGGGTCAAGAAGCCTGTCAAATGCTTCCGCTATAGCCGGAGCTTCATAACTCCTGCACTCGGTGATCACGACACGGTTATCCATGAGATCCCTCTTGTTTCTTCTGGCTGCTGAGCTGACGCAGTCCACTGATGGCATATAGCACGAGCGAAAGCACGACCAGGAACGCGCAGATCGCGGCAAGTGTATAGGTTACGGCCGGCGGTATCTCGATCCATAACAGATGCAGCAGCATCGTGAAATACAGTGCCCATGTCGCGACCTTCCCGTGCATCTCCGCTCCGTGGACCTGCTTTGTACGGATATTGAGATTCAGGAAAAGGATGCCGTCCAGCACTTCTTTAACGATCAGGAGGATCGCCAGATACAGCATGATCTTATAGCGGGACGACAGACACAGCAGAACGGCTGCCTGTGTGGCCTTATCTGCGATCGGATCGAGCATCTTGCCGATATCGCTGATCATGTTGAACTTACGGGCGATCATTCCGTCAAAAGTATCCGTAAGCGCTGATACAAGCACAACAATAAACGAGAGCACGTACGCCTTGCGGCCCACATAGAGCCATACAAGAAGCGGAATCAGCAGAAGACGGAACAGAGAAAGGATATTCGGGATCGTAAAGACCTCTCTCTTCCAGTCGATTTTCCTTTTGCCGCTCATAAACGTCATACCCTCCCGATAAAATCTATTGAACTGATCACTGCCCGGATCAGATAACACCGAAAAACAGTTTAATCCCTTTAACAGATTCTGTCAAGTGGCAATCATTGCATTTTGCCCGGCCTCGTGTTATGATGAATCTGACTGAACGTAAGGACCGGACGAAAGGAGAAAATCATGTTATATCATCAGAATACATCCGCGGCTCTGCCAGATGAGCTTTTTGAAAATCCGACCAGTGAATACAGAGATACACCCTTCTGGGCATGGAATACGAAACTTGACGACGGGAAACTGTCGGAACAGATCGACATCATGCAGCAGATGGGGATGGGCGGCTTCCATATGCACGTCCGTACAGGCATGGATACACCATATCTGACCAGGGAATACATGCACTTTATCCGTCTCTGCGTGGAGAAAGCCCGCGCGTCCGGGATGCTCGCGTGGCTGTATGACGAGGACCGCTGGCCCTCCGGATCGGCAGGCGGCAAAGTCACGGTCGGAAATCCCGAGAACGCGCGCAAGACGCTGCTTTTCACTCCGTTCCCTTATACGCCTGACCGGCCGCACCGTGCAAAACGCCCCGAACCCGGCCGTGGGCAGCGCAGCGTCCGCCAGGATAACGGTGAGCTCCTTGCCGTCTACGACATCTGTCTGAATGAGGACGGCACGCTTGCTTCGACTCGCAGGATCGCGGAAGACGATACAGCCGCCGGCGCCAAATGGTATGCGTACATGGAATTCTCCACAGCCGATCCCTGGTTCAATAATCAGCCTTATGTCGATACGCTGAATCCGGACGCGATCCGCCGTTTCATCGAGATCACACATGAAAAGTACCTCGAGGAATTCAGTGAAGAATTTGATAAAACGATTCCGGCGATCTTCACGGATGAACCGCAGTTCTCGCCCAAAGGGACCCTTGCTTTTGCCAAAGAGAAAAAGGACGTCGTCCTGCCGTGGACGCGCAGACTGCCCGCTCTCTATCAGGAGCGCTTTGGCCAGGATCTGCTCGACGTCCTGCCGGAGCTGATCTGGGAGCTTCCGGACGGACAGGTTTCTCCGGCAAGATATCACTATCACGATCTCCTTGCAGATCTTTTCGTCTCCTCTTATGTCCGTCAGATCGGCAGCTGGTGCTCGCAGCACGGCATCGCGCTGACCGGGCATCTGATGGGTGAACCGTCCCTGCTGGACCAGACCCGTATGGTCGGCGACGCGATGCGTGCCTATCCCGAATTCGGAATCCCCGGCATCGATATGCTCTGCGACCGTCATGAATACACAACGGCAAAACAGACGCAGTCCATGGTCCGTCAGACCGGCAAGCCAGGCATGCTGTCCGAGCTGTACGGTGTGACCGGCTGGGACGCGGATTTCCGCGTATATAAGCTGCAGGGCGACTGGCAAGCCGTCCTCGGCGTTACGGTCCGTGTACCGCATCTTGCCTGGATGTCGATGAAAGGCGAGGCCAAGCGTGACTATCCTGCTTCGATCTTCTATCAGTCGCCGTGGTGGCGGGAATACAGCCAGGTCGCGGATCATTTTGCACGGCTTAATACCGCTCTCACCCGCGGCAAAGCCATCTCGCGTGCAGCGGTGATCCATCCGATCGAGAGTTACTGGCTGTCCTGGGGACCTTCCGAACAGACGGCTGCCATGCGGAATCAACTGGAAGACAGTTTCCAGCGCACCTGCGAAACGCTGCTTTTCGGCAAGATCGACTTTGACTATATCAACGAAGCCCGCCTTCCGGAGCTTTGCCCCGAAGCATCCAGTCCGCTGCGTGTCGGCTGCATGGAATATGACGCTGTAGTCGTCACCGGATGCCGTACCCTGCGCAAAACGACGGTGGAACGTCTTGCCGCATTCCGCAAGGCCGGCGGCAAACTGATCTTCGCAGGCCCTGCTCCTGAATACGTCGACGCGGTCCGCAGCGATGCTCCGGCTGCGCTGGCAGCGGAGTCCATCGTGATCGGACAGGATCCCGCGGCTCTTCTTGCCGCTCTTGAACCGGTCCGTGAGGTCGATATCCGCAAAGCGGACGGCAGCCGCGATGATATGACGCTGTACCAGATGCGTCAGGACGGGGATATCCGCTGGCTCTTCATTGCGAACGGCAAGAATCCGGAGTGCCCGGACGACGACCCGAACGGCGTCCTTCATCTGACGGTCCGCGGTGCCTATAAGGTCATGCTCTATGATACGATGACCGGTCTCACATCCCCCGTCAGCGCGGCGATTGACGGCAACAGTACGAAACTGTCCGTACAGTGGCATATTCATGACAGTCTGCTGCTGAAACTGATCCCCGCAGAGCCTGCGGCTGTCCGGAATGCCGACAGTGCTGCCGAAACGGCTGCACCTGTTCTCGGACTGCCTTCCTTTGCGGAGAACAGCACAGCGATGGAGCCTTGGGACAGCCTGTTCGGGACAGTTCCCGTAACACTTTCCGAGCCCAATATGCTGCTGCTTGATATGGCAGAATACTCCTTCGACGGCGGAGATTACCGCCCGCAGGAAGAGATCCTCCGGATCGACAATACCGTCCGCCGCATACTGGATATCCCGGTCCGGCGCAAGGAAGTCTGTCAACCGTATATGATCAAGGACGAACCTGCAAACCATACGCTGTGTCTGCGTTTCCGGATCCCGTCCCGCATCGCCGTCTCCGGTGCGAAACTCGCTCTGGAGGATGAAAAGAACGCCGTGATCACGCTGAACGGCCAGGCTGTACCTTCTGAAGCGGACGGCTGGTTCGTAGACCGCGACATCCATACGGTAAAACTGCCCGGACTTGTCCGCGGTACGAATATTCTGGAGATCCGGATGCCTTTCGGCCACCGTACCAATCTCGAAGCGTTCTATCTGCTGGGCGATTTCGGCGTGCAGGTAAACGGCACCGTCAAAACGCTGATCCGCAAGGTCCGCCGGCTCGGTTTCGGCGACATCACATCCCAGGGACTGCCCTTCTACACCGGCAATATCGATTATCATACCACAGTCCGTACGCAAGGCGGCCTGTATCTGCGGGTACCGCACTGGCGCGGCGGTCTGGTGAAGGTGTTCGTTGACGGCAAGGACGCCGGCAATATCGCGTTTTCTCCGTATATGATCCAGCTCCCGGATCTTGCGGACGGTGTACATCATGTCACCTTCCGCCTGTATGGAACGCGCTACAACGGATTCGCACAGCTGCATCACACGCTGGGCATGTATTTCTACCAGAGTCCGAATTCCTGGCGCAGTTCCGGCGACCTGTGGACCTATGAATACCAGCTGAAACCCGCCGGTATCCTTAAATCTCCACAGATCTCAAGCGGCTGGTTCGTTCAGAACGACGGCAGTATGCGTTCCGCAGCAAAGCCCGAACAGATCTCGGACCGGTCCTGATATACGATTGCTCTTGACAATTTGCTCACTTCTTGGTATTGTAAGCGGGCAACCACAGAAAGGAGGCGCGCTGTCCGGATCCGGGCCGCGCGATAATGATTCATGAAACGAATGGAACTGATCCGTCCTCTGAAGGACGAAATGCTGGCTAAACTCGCAAGACTCGTCAAGCACGATTCACACCAGGGCGAAGCGCTGGAAGGCAAGCCTTTCGGCGAAGGCCCTGCCGCCGCTCTGGCAGAAGCACTCGAGATCGGCCGCGAGATGGGTTTCCGCACGGTCAATCTGGATAATTACTGCGGATATATCGAGACAGGCGCAGGCAGCGATATCATCGGTATCGCGGCGCATCTGGACATTGTCCCCGCCGGCGAAGGCTGGGAGACCGATCCTTTCACCCTGACGGAAAAAGACGGCTGGGTCTACGGCCGCGGTGTCAGTGACGATAAGGGCGCCGTTATCGCTGCGCTCTACGCCATGAAGCTGCTGCGTGAGTCGGGCGTAAGTCTTGACAAGCGGATCCGTCTGATCCTCGGCTGCAATGAAGAGAGCGGATCTCTCTGCATGAAGCATTATAACGAGGTAGAAGAACCTCTGACGAGCGGATTCACGCCGGACGGCAATTTTCCCGGAATCCACGGTGAGAAAGGCATGTGCGCGATGGTGCTCCGCTGCTCTTCTTCTAAAATCGTCTCGATCGAAGGCGGTTTTGTCTCCAACGCGGTCTGCAATCACTGCGTGACCAAGCTCGAAGCAGAATCTGTCAGCCCGGACAAACTGAGGCACGCGCTCAGCCGGACTCCGCTGACATCCTATTCTGTAACGGAAGAGGATAATCTGATCGTAATCGACGCGGTCGGTACCGCAGCCCACGCCAGCACACCGCTGCTTGGTGTCAATGCTGCCGCCTATAC
Source organism: Bacillota bacterium (assembly GCA_017441925.1). Lineage (GTDB taxonomy): Bacteria > Bacillota > Clostridia > Lachnospirales > Bianqueaceae > RUG12817. The sequence continues at coordinate 125,280 of JAFRUE010000007.1, read as the reverse complement.
TCTCTCCGCCCTGAAGGAAGCCGGATTCAAGGACGATTTTGTCGATTTCTATCTGGACCGCATCGGCCTCGCCTGCGACGGCGCCGGTCTCGGCCTTAAGATCTCCGACAAGTACGGAGATCTGACCCTCAACAACGGTATTGTCAGGATGGAGAACGGCGTGATCACCTGCACGATCGACATCCGTTTCCCCGTTACCTATACTTGTGAACAGATCAAAGAACTTGCCGCTCCGTATCTGAATTCCGACAAGGGGACCGTCGAGATTCTCAGACTCAATGAGCCTCTGTTCTATCCTCCGGAATCTCCGCTGGTACGCGGCCTCTACAACGCTTATGTAGAAGTCACCGGCGACAGCAGCATCAAACCGATGGTCATCGGCGGCGGCACCTACGCCAAGAGCCTGCCCGGCATCATCGCCTTCGGCTGCGAATTCCCGGACGCGGACAACCACATTCACGATGCGAACGAGAAGCTGGATATCGAAGAACTGCTGGAACAGACCGCGATCTATACTCAGGCGATCCTGAACCTGATGCAGAACTGAGCCTGTCCTGCCGAATTACCGCACTGATCGGCAAAAAAAACACGGCCATGCATGAACCGTTAAGGTTCACGCATGGCCGCTTTTTATTGTGCGGATTCCGGACAGACCGGCTTATTTCATCAGCAGATACAGACCGACGGGAGTATAACTCTCCCAGGTCAGACAGAAGGGATCCGGATAAGTCAGGCAATAGATCTCCTCATCCCGCACCTCATAATTCGCGATGAAACCGTTCTCATTCATGCTGACACGGATCTTATCTCCATGATCCGCAACCAGGCTCTGGTAAGCGCCTTCGGCGATCCTGCCGTCCTGCACATCATAGCGGAACCCATGTTTCTCGCCGGATGCAGACGCATAGTCGACTTTCCATGTGCCTTCCGGCTGTCCGTCGCGGTAATATGCCGTAAGGTCATATTTTGTTCCATCCGTATATACAACGTGACGGATGAGTTTTCCAAGCGGCCGGCCGTAGCCGAAACTGCACTCTTCCGTGATCCTGCGAAGCGCCGCGTCCTGACGGAATTTCCAGGTCGTCGTATGTTTGCCGTAATACTGGCCGTTCACATACGAGCCCTCTGTCACGATCGAATCCAGGCCGTCTTCCCGCTCCGACAGAACTGTAAAGGTCTCCCGACCATCTCCGTTCGGTTTATCCAGAAGCCAGGAACCCTCATAAACGTAATCGAAGCCGTCAACCAGATAGCATCGGACAACTTCCGTACCGGTACCGCTTCGCAGCCCGTTCTTATACTCACCGTAATATACCGTGTAGAAATCCTGTCCGTTCATGTCGAATATCTGGTAAATACCGACACCGATACCGTTCAGCGGATCCTCTGTAACCGAACCGTCCTCATCTGTCACAGCGGGAACGTAGATCAGATGATCGATCCCATACAGATCCCGCAATGACTCGTTGATCTTATTTGACGCTCTGAGCGCAGACTGCAGATCGCCTGCCGCCATCAGATCATACAGATTCTGCAGCCGCTCGGCCTCAGCTTCTTTAGCCACGCTGAGCACATCGACGCCGAAAATGTCATACAGCTCTTCATCGGAGGGCATCGGAACATCAGCTTCCCATTCGCAGATATATCCCAGATCCTCGATCCCATAGAAATCGATCTCACTGTAGTCCATCGTATCGTTCCATTCTCCGACATAGCTGCCGGAGTCGGTCCCTTTACCATAGATCATCAGTATATCTTCATCTTCATTGTTTGGCTCGCCGGAACTCCAATGCGTATAGGTGAAAGGATCTCCTGTAATCCATTCAAAAGTGCCGTATTCGTTCTGCCTCGCGCCAAGGAGGTAGCAGTTTTTCGTCGCGGAACCGTACAGCAGGCTGGTGATCAGTTTATTCTCTTCTTCGCTTGTCACAACAGCGAGATGACCGCCGGCCTGTTCACAGCGGCTTTCTGCTTCATCGAAGGACAAACCATCGTCCACAAGACGGTAACGGGATCCGGCAGAATCTTCCTCTGCCGGATAATAAAGCGTCAGGACAGGTCTCTCCGGTTCCGTCAGGAAATTCACCGGATAGATCTTAAACTCATTGATGATAAAGACAAGGATCAGCAGCATGGCCATGAACAGTACGATCGCATTCTTGGCATGTGAAGCATTCATCCATGTCTGGTAATCCACTGCCTTATCATACTCCTTGAGACCGCGGACCTGGCTCTTGACCTTTGTATTGGCGATCCTGTAGAAGCTCCCGCTTACGATGAACCACAGTATGATCAGGCCGATTGCGATCCATATTTTAGGATTCAATACATACAGATCCATCAGGTCATAATTGCTGAGGTCCGGACTCAAGAGCTGCGGATTACGCGCAGCAAGCAGCAGTACGACAAAAGCAGCTCCCCAGAAATTATTGACGGCCGTCTGCAGACGCAGCTGTCCGGCTTCGTTCGTATGAGCGGCTTTAGAAGCGCTTTTGCGGCGCAGGATCGCATTCAGTACAAAGTATAGCAGAATGATCACGAATACCAGCAGCAGATAGCGCGGCATGAAATTCAGCATGGTCCCGACAGCAAAAAGCGCCAGGACACCGATGATCCAGAAGACAGGCTCATAATCCAGCCAGAGTCTGTTGGCCGTACTCGGCTTTGTGCCTTCCCGGCAGGCTTTATGGATCTGAAACTCGAGGCTCGCCTCAATTACGATGCTGACGATCGGAATGCCGAACATAAATACATACAGATTCGCACTCTTGACCAGCCACTGGCACATCAGGACATAACTGGCAAATGCAAGCAGACTGTAGCCGATCATACGGCCGGCGAGCGCTTTGGTCTCGGTCAGGCCGCGTCTGTATGTGTTCCTGTCCAGGAAGACCAGTACACCGGCTATGACCGCAGGCCAGGCGATCTTAACGGAAGGCAGCGCCGCAGCGAATCCCCAGCCGAAGATCTCTCCGGACTGCGGATCATTCATCAGGACAGTATATGCGCCTACTATGGCATACGCGACAACGGTCCGGAACAGAGCACGGTAACTCCGTGTTTCTTTATATGTCTGAAAGCCAAAGACCAACTGTTTCCAGCGCAGCTCTCTCTCGAACGTGGTAAGCTCTTCGGCCTTGATCGCCCTGGAGTTGATCCTCCTGATCAGATAGCCATGCAGCTCTCGAAACAGCCACAGGACCGGGATCATAAAAAGATAAAAAGGCGTCTGTGACAGCAGATTCGTGTTCAGAAGTGTTTTCAGATCAAGCGGCATAAAGCCTATCCGTAAGCTGATCTCTTCTGTCATAAGGAAAAAGAAGCTTCCAAAGAAGATACAAAAGGCCAGTATACCGATAAGCGAATCTCTGAAATTCGGTAAAAAGCGGCGCAGAACGAAGGTGACGCCGATCCCGATGACCGAGATCATCAGGATCCTCTTGGGGAAATCATAATTTCTCCAGGCCATATACACCAGATGTTCGCGGACCCACTCCAGATCCGGCTCCACCAGGAAGATCCAGTGGACCAGGAACAGCATCAGCGCGAAAACGGGTACATTGGTCCAGAAAGGACGTTTGAGACGCTGTTTCCTATCGGTTCTCGTCAGCAGGAAAATCAGCCCGATGACCCATGCCGCGCCGGCTGCAATGATCGGGATCAGATTATCTGATGTGTTGTAGAGGCCCCAGGCTTTCCAGCCTGCGTACAGCAGGATGAGCGCCAACGCTATCCAGTTGACTGCCTGGGATGAAAGCCCTCCTCTATTCTCACGGGATTGTTTTGATTTCATCTGAGCCACCTCTTAGAAAATGGCCAGGATCATCAGGACCCAGCTGACAGCGAACCCGAGATAGATCCAGGAATAGCTGACATACTGGAAGCGGAAACGGATCAGGACCGCCATAACGATGCAGACGGCGGATACCAGCGCTGCGATCAGACCAAAGACCGTCGATACACTGAAGCAATAGATCGAGAGTACCAGGAGTACAACTGCCAGTATCAACGTCGGAATAAAACGTCTCTGATTCGTATCCCAATAGGCAAAAACTCTGGCGGCATTGTCCCTCCAGCGGCTGCCGTCCGGTTTGGACAGTGAACCCGGATGCCGTAGATAGACAGCGGCTTTGCGCATATTCTGGCGCTTCCCGCTGATCTCGTAATCCGCGAGTGCACCATAAGCAGGACCGTAGCCGAGTTCCGCCGCCCGCTCAAAATAGATCCTCGCCTTATCTTTATCCGCATCAGCTCCGTTCTCATACAGATGCATTCCCATCAGATAACAGGCTTTGGCATCGCCGTTAGCCGCCAGGATCGTAAGGGCGTCCACGTCGTTCGTGTCAAGACTTGAGACGGATACTTCCGCATCCTCGTCCTCACTCACCATGGAAGCGTATTCCTCCGGCACAGGCTGCAGCGTCGCGGCAAATTCCGGATCCGGCACGCCCATCGTCAAGGGCTTGATCAACGCTTTACGGCCGCCGGTGCTTGTACGGAACGAAAATGCCGTCTCAGGGATCTCATCCGGGAAGCTGACACCAGCCGCATGGAACAGATCCGACAGGATCCGGCGGACTGCTGATGTATTCAGATTCGTTTCCTGCACGGCAGTATTGACCAGGGACTCTGCTTCCGCGTTGGTCAGATTGACCGAACCGTTTGCCGCGTCCCTGACCGTCGTCAGGACAGAGGGACAGGCTTCCAGCAGGAGACCTACTGTCCGCACATCCACGTCATTGATCCCCTCCTGACGCAGTCCTTCGCAGAATGTGTCGGCATTCCGCAGGACGTCCGCGCCGCCTTTACTGATCACGGTATCAAAGGTGCCTTTCAGATTCGTAAAACTCATCTTCTCTTCCCTCTCAGACTAACAGTGACTGGTACATTGCAAAGTCAATGTCCTGCCTGCTGCTTTCATTATCATTGATTCGGCCGTCGGCATTGATCGCCTGAAGCCAGTTCTCTACCTGCAGATAACTCTCCTGTCCGGTGAATTCATGCGGATAACAGATATCCATGAACAGGCTGTTGAACAGAGTCTTGAGCTCGGGCGCCGTCCTGTCCCATTGCTCCAGAACGATGGCGTTGAACTCCTGATCCGGATCGTTCTGCAGGACATTCGGATTCGTCTCGATATGCTCTTCATCAAAGATGTACATCGGATGTGTCTGGTAATAATCGTGATATACAGCCGGATTCAGGCTGCCGCTGTACCAGTAGTAATTACCGACAAAAGGATGGGTGTAAAACAGCAGATAGAAGGACAGCGAAGCCGCTGAGAAGATATCATAGACGATCGCGGGCACCTGGATACTGCGCTCTCTGAACCCGTCGATCGCGGCTCTCGGTGCCGCCAGAAAGCCGTCTTGATATCGGTCCTCATATTCCCAGCTCGGGAGAGCTCCTCCCGTCTTCCGGCCGATCCTAAGACTGTCGCCGGTGAAGATCCAGATCCGCATATCCCGTTGGTCCACAAAGACCTGCTCTCTGCCGAATCCTCCCATGGTGATGCCTTTGCTCTGCATCAGACCGATCCGTTCAAACAGACTGTATGAAAGGAACCAGCGGGGCGCCTGTGTCGTATGCAGATAGTTCCGGATCGGTACGAAGCGCGACATATCGATCGGATGCATGACATAGCCTGCAAGCCCGTCATCGCTGCTCCGGTCCCAGATCATATCATACGGCAGGAAAAATCCGTCCGCTCCGCGCAGTTTTGCCAGGATGATCCGTCCCAGGACATCCTCCATGCGGTCGATATTCTTACCGTCATGATCCAGCATCATCCACTGCGATTCTCTGGAGCCCAAGGCTCGCACCTTGATAAACTGATGGTCGCTGTCAACATGGACTCTTTCCTCCAGGTTTCCGTCCCTGATCTCTTCGAGATAGCGCGGTTCACTATCCACGACTTCATAGTAATTGGTCCCAGTCAGGCAGCTGGATAACCACTCACCGTTCTGCCACCAGTTCTCATTATAACTCTCTCCCAATTGCCCATCTCCTCCCTGTCTGACTGTCATCTGCCTAAGCCGGACATCCTGTCTCCGTATCAGACAGTCCTGTTACTTGTGCTTACCAAAAAGCCCCGCGACACCGTCCTGCATGGATTCTTTGCTCAGCCCGAAAAGACCGCGCGAGCTGCCTGCGGAATGATTCTTTTTAAGCTCTTCCAGAAGAAGCGCTACCGGTTCGGATACCCTGGCCGCGTTGCGCAGTTCTTTCAGCAGATCTTTGGCGTTCTCACTGTTCAGGATCTGCGATGACTCCGCCGCGATCCGCGGCTCAGCCTGATCGGTACTGGCTTTTATTGTATTGACGGCTTCCGCGAACTTAGATGTCTGGAACTGTTTTGTACCGTCCTCGTTATAAACGGTATTACCCATTACGAGCAGATCCCAGGCCATCAGGCCTCCCGTGATCAGATAGATCTCTGCGGCCATATAATTCATTACAGAAGCAATATCCTGCTTCTCCGGAATATTGAAGGAGGAATTCTCCGCTTCCATCACCTGGATGAAATATCTGCAGTTTATTGCTTCGGTATCACGGCTCAGTCCGGCCTTAAGGGATTCCCACAGCTGGCGGATCCCGAGCTTCTTTTCGATGGTCTCAAGAATCGCCTGTTTTGCAAACCGGTCTTTATATGACATCTGGTTCAGAATATCGCGCCGCTGTCCGTTCTTGATCCAATCATCGACATCCCGGATCACTTCCGAATAACGCAGTGTCTGCCAGAAGAGCCGGACCGTCTCTTCCATAATGCTGGCACAGCTTTCTTGCGAACAGTGTTCATTCAGTATCCTGGCTTTATCCTGAATACTGCGCACCCAGTCATACCGCCAGGTAAAACCTTCGATTTTATGAACGTCTTCCTTCATCTGTTCATTCCAGTAATAGACGAAGTTCCTCTCGAATCCGCTGCGTGCGTCCCGTACAGGATTATAGACAGAAGCATCCACCAGTTCATTCAGGGTCATGCCTTTTCTGAGATAACGCGACACGGTAAAAGTATCCCACATCTCTTTGTCAGCAGGATTGCGGTGTATCCGGTCCTCTATCTGATTGAAAAGAACCGGGACATTTTTCTCCATCCACTGCAGATAATCGGTCTGTTCCCACAGGTTGGACATCGTGTGGAGCTTCTTGGCATAGATATAATCTGTAATCGTGTCCTGCAGCTGCCCCTCCTCCGGATTCCATTTATCCAGACGTACCCAGAGTCTGACCAGATTACTGACCGTATCATCGGCTAAAACCGCGCCTGACGCAGAGAATACGGGATCCAGCATACCTGTCACAAGATTGTTCAGCAGGAAGCAGTCCAGTTCCCTGTTCTGCGGATTGACGGACAGAAGATCTCTTGTAATCCTATCGGCAAGATTTATCTTCTCAGGGACAGGAAGCTGTGTAAGATAATCGCCGCAGAGTTTCTTGATCTGAACGGACGTGAGCTTCTTTTTCTCGCACCAGGCCAGAATCTCTGCACCCTGATCCATCGGAAGCGTGCTTCCCGATGCGGCATATTCTGCCAGCCGGTCAGCTGCTTCGGATGTGATCAGCGGGTCAGCCGCTTTATCCATCAGGTATCTTGTGACCTGGAACTGCTCTTTAGCCGGGAGCCGGAGAACTGCCGCTTTCACTGCCGTTATCATAGCGGTTTTGCTTGCCGCGACACTTGTCTCGTACAGTTTGCCGAGGAGCTCCGTTAAGGCCGGATCCTCCGACCCGTCTCCGCAATACTGAAGCAAATCCATCGTGACTTCTTCTCTGGCTTCTTCCTTGATCTCGGCAATACCGGCCGAGTTCGTCAGGATCTGCAGAAGGGACTGTGCCTCCTGACTTGTCAGCGGATACCCGGTGGCGATATACCAGGACATAACATACAGATAAAAGTCCGGGCGCGCTTCCGGTCCCAGCAGATTATCCAGCCAGTTCTGCATAGCGTCCAGCATCCGGTCCCGCTCTTCATCCGAAGCTCCCGCGATCGCGTCAAAAACACGCCGGGTCATCGGATCGACATTTCCGATATCAGCCGTTCCGTCAGCATATGCCGGGAAACTCAGCATACTGGCGCTGCCGATCCGTGCTCCGCCGTTATTCAGGCAGACTTTCTGCCGGGTATCGAGCGCGCTCGACCAGGTCAGCTGTCCGCGCAGGCTGGGAATAATGCCTTTCGCAACGCAGAAAACCATATCCCGCACGATATCCATGGAGAGATACGGGTCCGCGTTCGCACAGATGCAGAGTGATCCGCCGCCTGTCAGAGCACGTACCGCGCCGGCTAAGAGCGTAGCGTAGCGATCTTTGTCCAGCTGATAATCGTTCCGGACGTCCTCCAGAAGGAGAAGCGGATCCATATTCTCATTGATTTCGACCGGATTCAGATGCTCCAGTCCGGCAATTTCCATGACCTGGAAAACATCATCCGGTATGGTCAGAATGATCGACGGATTCTTTTCCATCAGCCAGTTGTAATCTTCAAGAGGAATAAAGAAAGTATTGCTGAAAATGGCAGGACGTCCGCCGACGTCCGAACGCATTGTACTCACGGTCAGCATGGCATCATATTCCTGAATCGCCAATGTCATGACCGAGTCTCCGCCGCGTTCAAAAAGTGTATTCATCGTATCGGAAAAAACAGCCATATGCCGGGTATTATCCTCGGTAATGTTGTTCGTATGCGCTGTGATCCGGTATCCTCCCGATGCGCGGAAACGGCAGGCCTGTTCAAATTTCATCGTCCATAGCCTCCATTGTAGCCGCCCCGGTTATTGTTTGGATTGTCAGGATTCTGATCCGGGTTATCAGAATGATTATATCCGTAGCCGCCCTGGCTGCCACCATAACCACCTTGGCCGCCGTAGCCGCCCTGGCCGCCGCCATAGCCGCCTTGGTTGCCACCGTAGCCGCCCTGGCCTCCACCGTAGCCACCCTGGTTGCCACCGTAGCCGCCCTGACCACCGCCGTAGCCGCCCTGGTTGCCACCATAGCCGCCCTGGCCGCCACCGTAGCCGCCCTGACCACCGCCGTAGCCGCCCTGACCACCGCCGTAGCCGCCCTGGTTGCCGCCATAGCCGCCCTGACCGCCGCCATAGCCGCCCTGGTTGCCACCATAGCCGCCTTGGCCTCCACCATAGCCGCCCTGATTGCCACCGTAGCCGCCCTGACCACCGTAACCGCCCTGGCCGCCATAGCCGCCTTGGCCACCGCCGTAGCCACCCTGGCCACCGTAGCCGCCCTGACCGCCGTAGCCACCCTGACCATCACGATACATCGGACGGTCATTGTAATGGTCTTCATAATACTCGTGGCCCTCATCAACACGGCCACCGGTAATATCGATTATATTCGGATCAACAGAAGATATATCGCAGGCCCAGAATTCTTTCTCTGCCTGTTCGTTCTGTTCTTTCCATTCCGCAAGCGAGTCCTCATACCTTCTCTTTTGCGCCGGAGTAATCATGATCCGGGGACGTGCAGGCTCGGGCGTCCATGCAAACTGCTTTGGCTCCAGGAAATGCAGCTGCCACAGCAGCCACTTGATCGGTTCTTCGATCCGTCTCGGATTCGGGTTACCGTCCGGATAGCTCTGCAGCGTCAGCGTCAGCACATCATCCACCGTCAGATTGATCGCGTGCATATAATTACCCATCGCAAAAGCCTGGATCTCCGTCTCTATATCGACCGGGTTCTGAACAGCCTGGACGTTTTCATTCTGTGCTGCTGTCCCTGCATTTTCTTCCGCGGCAGATGCGGTATTTACAACTGCGCTGCCGACGACTGCACTGGCGCGCCCGCGGGATCCTCGGCTCTGCCTTGTCGCAGGAGCTTCTGCGGCATCTCCCGACGCCTGCGAGACGACTGCACTGGCACGCTGACTGCGTCCCTGACGTCCTCCCTGCTGTGCCATCGCGGCAAGTGCCTGCATCGGCAGGATCTGCGCGTTGATGTCAAAACTGATCTCGCTGCCGTCAGCGGCTCTGACAGGAGCCAGCACGCGGTTCGGATCCATGCGGGATCTTTCCCCGTGGTACAGACGGTCCTGCGGCCTGATCCCGGCAAGGCTGTCCGCGCCGTTCCAGCGGTTCACAAAATGCTTCAGATCGTCCAATTTATCGTTGTTCATCGTGTCCAGGAAATAGATATTGCCATGCTTTTCAAAACGGTTCTGGACACCGCACGTGATCGCGGACACGGCAAAATAGGCATGCTTCTGGAAAGAATCCAGCGCCGCCTCAATATCGCTCTCGTTCTCTTCGAATTTCTCTTTCAGGAAATGATTGAGCGGGACATAATGATCCCTTGCAAAACCTTGTTTACCGTTCTCGCCCTCCGTCCGTGCGGGCTGGGCCATCTCCGGGAACTCGCGGATGACGTTAGGCGGGATGCGGTCGCTCTTCGTCAGTACGATCGCTACCGGTACGTCATCCCAGGTCTTCGTACCGCGAAGCGGGATGACTTTATTGATAACGTCCGCGACTTCCTTTGCGTTCTCGATGTTCATATTGCCGGAGAAATACGGGATCTGCTTGGGGTCGATCAGGAAAAGCAGTCCGTTACACTGTCCAAGATATGTCGATACGGAGTTGCGCTCCTGAATATTACCCTTGTCATCGACGGATTCGACACAGTTCTCACCTGCGATATCATAGAAAACAAGTGTCCTGGGCGTTGCGTTCGGGTCCTTATTGTCCCGGTCCACAAGCATCTGGATCGCCAGCGGGCGGCGCATCAGTTTATCATCCGTCGCGCCCGGCAGCGGATGGTTGCGGGCAACCGATTCGTTCAGTGTCGCAAGGTTCGAATCTCCCATATGATAGCCCGTGCCCCTCATGGCAGCCGGGAATCTCTTAAGCAGCTGGTTCAGAAAAACAGTTTTACCGCAGGAAGTAATACCGACAACGCCGATGAAAAGCACGTCGTATTTACCGTAAGTCGCAAGCGGCAGCGGATTGTGGCATTTGGGGCACAGACGTGCCATCGGAAGCGCCAGATCCGTCTCCATCCGGTCTACGACACGATAGATAAAGCCGTCTTTATCACGGACAAAACCGTCCTCGTCCGGACGGACTTCTCCTTGTCCGCGCTGGGAGATCATATCGCGGAATGTCGTGGAATTCGGCTCGATATGCGGATTCATCCAATGCGGATCCGCTGTTGTGAAGCCGGTATCGCCGCCTCGTGTCTCCCAGTAAGCCATCAGTTCACGGTCCGCATGATCCGAAGGGACAATATCCTGTGCCCTTTTGGTCGTCGGGTCATACTGGCGGAACAGCTTACGTACTTCTCTCTCGTCCTGTGACAGTCTCGGGTCCTGGGTCTGCTCCTCCGTGTAAGAGGTGTTCGCGCGGAAAATGACCTGATCGTCGTCAAATTTACTGAAACAATATGGACACGTGATATGATAATTTCCCATAGAGTCCTGTCCCTCCCTTAATGATTGCGGGCCGCTTCGTCGCGGTACCGGTTCTCATAGCCCGCAGCCGGCTGTACAATGACCGGTTCGCCGTTATTCTGAATATACAGTTTCTGTCCCAGTGCGCTGTAAGGAAGCGGGATTGGTTCACGTTCTCCTACTCTGTATTCCAGCGACCCCTGTACGTACTGGACCTCTCTTGCAATGGAAACGACCAGTTCTCCCGGTCTTGATCCTCCGTTCGTGTCCCGTCCGCCGTCTCTCCAGCTGACGGAATAAAAAGCCGGGAGGAACTGTGTCTCCGCGCCCGGCTGTCTGGGCACGTAAATGTCCATATGCGGACGCACCAGCATCGTCCAGACCTGAATCCTTTCCGGAGGATGCGTCGTAAAATCCGAGAAGGTCGGCATAGCGTCGAAAGCCCGGCGCGGAACCGCCCGCAGCGCGATCCATTCTCCGGAAGGAAGCTGATACTCGTCGTATCCGTTCTGCAGCAGCCGGTTCAGAAAATCCTGCGGTACTCCCGCAAGGTCATCCAGCATGATCGGATTCATCGTTTTGGAAAAACAGATGACGTATCCGTCCGCCAGCGTATTGGCAAGGCTGATATAGTATTTCCCGTTCTGAAAGCGCCCGACCCGGAAATCCCGGATATTCAGCGCGTCCATGTTGATTTCTCTGAATGCCATGATGTCACCGCCTTAATCCAGTACAATGTCTCCGCGTTCGACCGGATAGATCATCAGACGTTCGATGACATCCGCCCGGGCGGACCGGAAGACCATTCCGAACTGATCCTGACGCAGATCGTTCAGAAAAGCCGCGTTCTCATTGACCATACTGTAAAGCATCGTGTCGGACGGAGTATGAAGTGTCCTCAACCGCCTCATCTCAGCCAGATTCTGCCGGAAGCAGGCATAGATCGTATCGCGTGATGCCTGTGCCCCGCCCTGCTCGATCTGGAAGGCCAGGTCCTTTTCCAAAGAAGCCGTATAGATCCTGTTGCCGGCCGTATCCGCCTGGATCAGCTGGGTGAAAGCCTTGTCAAGCTCTGCCGGCAGCTCGTCGGGATCGCAGGGACGGATATTGTCTGTCAGGACCTCCGGATACTGACCAAAGAGCTCCTTCGCGTAATGGCTGTAGGCGGTCCGGATCGAATCATCCGCTCTCTCGCCGGGCACGTTGCGGTCAGCCTCGATAAGAACATCTTCAAAGTCCTTGGATTTAAGCGCCATATTCTTCATCGCTTCGATCAGACCTTCCAAAAGCGTAGGATACAGCTCCCTTTTCATCTGCTCGACAGCACAGTTGTCAAGCCAGTCCTCAAGCTTCATACTGCCGGGATCCATCGGATCTCCCATCCGGTAATTCCGGATCAGCTCTTCTCCGCGGCGCTCCAGCACATCGATCTCCGGTCCCAGCATGTCGCGCTGCTCAATATAGCTCAGACGACTGTTCAGCTTCTGTTCAAAGAAACTCTGGATCGTTCTGCCTTCTTCCTGCTGCCATTCACGTAAAGCGCTGCCGTAGTAGCGGTCGTAGACCAGCTCCCAGATACCCGGTCCTCCGTCCGGTGTGCCCGATAGGGACGCTACCGCCCGCTCGGCGCAGTCAGCCGGATTCAGCGTACGGCCCCAGCCTCTGCGGGGATTGATAATGCTCTGTTCAAGATCCTCCATGGCCGGTGTCCAGGGCATCGTCCGCAGGAACGAGACATCCGCGTGCAGGAAACGAAGCAGGTTTTCCTGGAAGAACTCATCAAAAAGATCCGGATAATCCTTGCCGACGCCGCACAGTCTCTCCCGCACGTTCTGCATGGATCTGGAACGTTTGGCGATGTTCTTGTACTCGGTCAGCATGGTATCCAGCGTTACACAGGCGATATCATGTATGTTTTTCTCTATTGAATAGAAAGAGGCGCTGTAATACGGCTCTCTCTGCAGATTCATCAGTAATTCGGGGCCGAGAGGTGTCTCCCGGCGGAGGGCGTCATTATAATAAACGCTGTTGATGATCGTAAGTATATTTGCGCAGATCCGGTAATTCTCCGGATATGTCTCCGCGTCCAGCATGCCCTGATCCGTCGAATCGCTCAGGATCAGAAGGTGACGATTCGCAGCCGCTGCCCAGTCCATCAGACGGTTCAGACGGTCCTTCCGGACGCGGCGGTATTCCGCCGTAGAATCTTTGCAGAAGATAAAATAAAGGCATTCATACCGGGTCATCATGGGGAAAGAAAGCTCGTCCTGCGCCATCCTGAACGCCGTCTCGAATGTCTCGTCCATGATATCCCAGTAATACGCGATCAGTACATGGTTGTATTCCTGGAAAACACCCCGGGCACTGCGCATGATGTTGCACTGGCGCTCCGGTTCTTCCGGATTATAATCCCACTGTCCAAGAGCCCTCAGATACCGGGCATCGACCCAGTAAGCACCATAGGTGTCAAAAACGACCGGTATATTCCGTTCCGCTTCCTGCCCGAAGAACACGCTGAGCAATGGCATACTGATCAGACGTCCGTTGCCGTCCACAGCATTGCCTCTTAGCTTCCTGCTGCAGTCCTCGATCAGCTGTCTGTATACCTCGCCTCTGGATTTATCTGGCATTTTGTCCCTCTCCTTGCTGTACAAACATAGAAAAAGAATCCATCTGCAATGACTGGATAAAAAGGTCCAAACCCGGTGCCGGCCAGGTTACCGGGCTTGGACCTCTGATTCATAACGTATGATCTTTTATGCTTTCTTTGTTCCGCAGTTCTGGCAGAACATATCGGTATTCTTGGTGCCGCAGTTCGGGCAGAACCAGAATGCCGGAGCTTCCGGAGCCGCTGCCGGTCTCTTGGTTCCATCCTTGGGACAGAACATGCCGTTACGCTTTTCACCGCAGACCGGGCAGATCCAGCTGTTGTCCGGTGCCTTTTCCGGCCGCCTGGTCCCGTCAGCGGAACAGAACAGTCCTGTACGCTTCTGTCCACAGGTCGGGCAGATCCAGGAATCATCGTCTGCCGCAGGCTGAGGTTCCGGTTTCTTGGTTCCGTCGTTCGGGCAGAACATTCCCGTCTGCTCTTTTCCGCAGACCGGGCAGGTCCAGGTGTCTCCGCCCGCTTTCGGCGCAGTCCAGGTAACCTGCTGTCCACCGGCAGCCTGCCCGACAGGAGGCGTTTCCGCTTCTACACACCCTTTGATCCAGCCTTCCGGAGTGAACTGGCTCTTGAACTCATGGATATTCGCGACGAAGGTCCGATAGAAACGCATTATGTTCTGAGCGTCTTCCGCACCGAAGCCGTTCCGTACTTTTCTCTCCAGATCGGCCACCATATCCGGTGTCCACTTCTGCTCCATCTGATAAGCGATGACGTTATCCACGCCCGCTTTTCTCGTTTCGGCCTTGCGGTCGCGGCGCATCAGATCCAGCGAGCGTCTGGGCTCACCGTCCGGATCCATTGCCGTATAGTGCAGGAACGCGCGGTACAGCGGATGATCGCGGAAAGCGCCTTCGTCATTGCGTGCCGCGAAAATCTCTTTCTGCGCTACATGATAGGCGTCTTCGTAATCATACTCGACCGAACGCATACGGCCGTACGCGTAGTCGGGATTGCCTTCCGCATTCAGTCCCTTGATGTACCCGAAGAACATTTCTTCTGCGAAAGACTGTACTTCGCGGTCGTATCCTTCTACTTCCGTCCTCAGAGCATCCAGCTTCTTAACGGCATCCTCAAGGATCTTGCGGGATGCAAGTTCCTGACGGACCGCTTCCTGATAACGGCGGTAATGGACGAAATAGTCGATACGGATCATTTCCTTGAAGTTGCCGCCGCGGTCGTCTCCGTCATTCTTCAGCGAGATCGAATGATTCGGATCTGCGTTCGCCTTGCGGACATTCAGTCTGTCCTGAACAGCTTTGCGCTCCGCATCCCATTTGTTAACAAGGAACTCGCCGTTGGGTCCCTTGAAATCGTCTATCGTATAATTACGCTCCTGTTCCGGCTCCAGGAAATAGATCCTGTAATTGCCGTCCGGCTGTCCGGTAACATCCAGCTCTTCGCGGATAATGCCGGCATCGCGGCCCTGGATATACAGTTCTTTCAGCGCTTCTCCGTTAGGAACAAGAGCAGCCTGTGCGGACATCGGCATCGGGGTCGGGATCTCGGTACGCCAGTCATGTTTGCCGAAATCACCGCGGCCGGTCTTGGAATACAGATGCGCGCCGGCACCGGAAGCCGTTCCTGCTGTTGAATCGTAGACCTGCTTCATCAGCGTAACGCCCTGATATGCATAGAACGGAATACCGCTGCAGAAACGCAGTGCAAAGATCCTGTCCTGCAGGCCCGTCTGACGGACGGTGAATTCGGACGAGATCTTGGCATAACTTTCAGCCGCGTTGCAGATAACGGTTGATCCGCTCGGTACCGACATGCTTACGCTGTCAAAGGTGTCGCCCTTATAGACAGGATCGCGCCAGAACATCGGCTCGGCGCTCTCCGCGAGCTTCTTGATGATATCGTCCTGAACGGTCTTGGTCAGCTCTGTCACGTTCGTAGCCTTCGGATACTTCTTGACCAGGAACTGCTGCATCTGCTGATTGACGATCGTACTGAACTGATCCTGCATATACGTACTGATGAAGCGTCCGATGACCTGATCATCCGTGGTGGTACGCCACTCACCCGGCTTTGCGATCAGGTAATCGATGAACTTGGTGACCAGCTCGTTCGGCTGCAGATTCTTGATGGCCTTGTCCAGATCTTCCTGGATATCCTTCAGCTCCAGGAGACGGATCGTATAATCCTTGTCCTTCTTGGCTTCTTTGCTCTTCTGGACCGTATAGTTCGTATTCTCCTTAAAGGTCTGCTCAAGCTCTGTCAGAAGGTCGGTCAGAGGCTTGAAGTAACCCTGCGTCAGGACTCTCTGAAGATCCGTGACGAGTTTGTTCAGAATGTCGGAGATCGTCTGATATTCTTTCTCACGGATGTTGAAGGCGAGATAATCCTCGACCGTCTGTTTATACTTGGTATATTTGCCCTTGCGTCCAAGTCCCCAGGCTCCGCAGAAACCGGAAGCATCATCGACGATATAGTCAAGGAACTCACTCTGGCGGCTGCGGGCGGTCTGTACGGACTGATCCGCGTATTCGATCTGGCCTCTCAGTTCGGAAAGCAGATCATAGCCGCCGTGATTCAGGATAGAGGCTGCGTAGAACGGTCCGTACTGCGGATTATCCGCCAGCTGCAGCAGCTTGAGGAAGATCTTGCCGAGCAGCGATGTCGTACCGTCCTCCTGCAGACGTGCGCGGTCATAGGTTGGAAGCTCTGCGTTCAGGGCTGCCTTATGGGCTCCCAGAGCGCCTTCCACTCTATCAGCGATCGTTGTGGAAGCCTCCGCCCACGGACGGGGCAGCTTGCCGCGGTCCGGTACGCCGTAACGCTTCAGATCATCCATATCCATTTCCGGCATGCGGGCTTCTGGATAATCTCCATTCTGGAAGCTCTGCTGCAGCGTATCGGCTTCAAGTCCGAGTTCTCTGATGAACTGCTTGACCTCTTCCTTGGAAAGCGGCTTGACGTCCGGATTGACCAGGTTCGCGAACTTGTCGATAAAACCGGCTGCAAGATACGTTGCGATCTCCGTCATCGGAATCTCTTCGTTCGCCGCGCCGACGATATGATACTTGAGGTTCGCTCCGGCAGTCTTCTTCAGGTGCGTAATACCGGTATTGACATTGGCCAGATGACCGGACATGGTCAGCGGAACTTCCGCTTTATTGTTATCGTTCTGTCCCTGCGCGTTGGCAACATATGCCAGATAAGCCATAACGTAGTCCGCGGCAACATTGACACAGTAGTCAAAGCCGTTCGGCAGGACATCGCCCTTGGCGTTGGTAGCGGAGATCAGATGACACATGTCGCACGGAGGATCCTGCGTCTTAACGGACATGCTGGCGGAATAGCGCTGCTCGAACCATTCATTGGAATCCTGAAGATTCATCAGGTAATCCAGTTCCTTCATGGCAGCGTAACCGTTGGACTCGTTATACTCTTTGGCTCCACGCTTGGAAGCGACGGCCGGCTTACTGGTCACAACGTCCGGCAGGAAGAACAGGCCATAGATCTTACTGTCCTTATGACCGGTCTGATTCAGGATCGCACGGGTAATATAACAGGTATCCAGGAAACATCCGCTTCCGGTACCGCCGGAGATACCGGCAATGATGTAAACGTTTACTGCGCCGCCCGGAATGCCGGTGCTCGCGTCGTTGATCTTCTTGATCAGAGCCGTCTCCAGCTTATCGATCTTGGAAAGCAGCAGATAACGTCCGATCTGGCGCACGCCGCCGGCTCCTTCCGGAGACATCATTTCGCTGATCTGGTCGATATCCATCCAGTCCATCAGCGGATTCTGCTTGATCTGTGTCTTCTCTTTCAGAAGGACGGAAATCTCCTTTTCCTTAATGGAAAAGAACTCTTCATTCGCGTCCAGTCTGGTCGCGCCGGATGAGGTTTTGATCTCGGTATCATCAGAATCGATCTCCAGGAACTGGATGTTCTGATAGCGCTTGACATCGATCTTGCGCATTGCCGGATCCGGATTCTGCATTGCCTCATACTCGCCGTCGGCATACAGCTGATTATACACTTTCTGCTTCAGAACCGACAGAGCACGGAACCCGGTGCCGCCCAGTCCGATGATGACGGAACCCGCGTCTTTGCTCTGCTGTGACTTCATGCTCGACGTGATGATACCGCCGCCGGCATTCAGAAGTAATGAATTATACATGGATCATATGTCTCCCTTCCTGATATATGTATTCCGTAATAAATTACACTTTTTATCGGCCGCGTCCCGCATAGCGGTCTCTGCTGCGGTCCTGAGCGGCCCGTCCGCTGGCGTTTCCGGCACGTCCTGCGGAACTTCCCGCTGTGCGTCCGCCGCGGCTGCCGCCCCGGACGTCACCTCTGCCTCCGCGAGGCTCTCTTACAGCCGCATTACGGTCCGGATTGACGCGAACCTCAATGCCCCTTGTCATTGCCTGATCGCTGAAGATCACATAGGTGCCGGAGCTGATATCTTTTTTCTTAAGCATATCCCGATACTCCCTCATGTAGAAGCCCGTGCCGTAACGGAACTCCAGACGGTTGCGTCCGGTCGGATAGAAGTATGCTTTCTTCTGGTCGAAACCGGTATCACCCACCATGAAACGTCTCAGAATCAGCTTGCCGCGGAAGCTCGCCGGCGAAGTACCGTGGCTTCCGGTCTCCAGATTCCGCACCTCTACATTACCACGGAAAATCAGATGTGTCCGTGCGTAGAAACCGGCCAGCAGGATCACGATGCCGGCCGCGATCAGCGCGAATGTCAGGCCGCCGATTGCCGGAATCAGGTTGATGACCTTAAGCCGGAGTGTGACTTCGACAAAAGCTCCGTTCTCGTTGGAGGCTTTCAGAAGGACATTGCCGCTCTTACTCTTCAATGTGTTGATCTTCAGATCATGTCCGTCCAGTTTCGCCGTATCCGGTACAAGCTGCGAAGAAACGATCTCGTATTTAAGCTCATCTTCTCCGTCATAGTTGAACCATTTGGACAGATCGTATGTCTTTGAATGATTGCGGAAGATCGTTACCGTGACCGTATCCTTGACGACCGGCTCGCCGTCCTCAAGCGTCAGCGTCCGCTCCTCCTTCTCCGGAGGCTCAACGATTGCCGGAGGCTTGCTGCCCATATTCAGGGTGACAGTATTGGTATCCATCGAAATGCCGGCTGTCTCCAGATGAGCCGTCGCTCTGTACGTGATCTTTTTCGCCGGATCGCCCTTTACCGTGTAGCTGAAGGATCCGTTGGCGTTAGGCGTCATCGGTTCGGTACGCTTGCTGCCGTCGGCCTGATTCACAAGCGTGACAGAAGCCAGATATTCGTCCGCTACCAGCGGATCGGTGATCTGTTTCCCGTCCTCATAGATCCATGTCACCAGCGTCGTATCCGCACCAAGCTCGTAATCGGCGCTGCCGTTTTTATCCGTCAGACCGTCTTCTGTCCCCAGAAACGCATTAGCGTTCAGCGTGTACAAAACGTTTACCAGGACTTCGCTGCCCGGTTCTCCTGCCAGGTGCAGTACCCAGTCGCCTGATTCCGGATCCACGAACTTAATGACATTGTATTTGCCGCCGCTCATGGACGTGTTTTCCAGAGCCGCCTTATCCCATTCAGCAGCCGGGAGTGTCATGTGGACGTCCTTGATCTCGTCCGTGTCCATAATGACGTTGACTTCCTCGGCTCCATAGTGCGGGATCTTAAAATCATAATCGAACTTGCCTTCCGCGTCAAAAGCGGCCGAGATCCGGTTCTTGCAGGAAGAAGCGAAGATCAGCTGGTAAAAGCTCTCGAAAGCATCGCTCAGCTCCTCCGCCTCGTCAACTACGATATACTCACCGGAAGTCCGCTCCGCGATCTCCTGCAGTTCCGCCGGATCGGCAAAATCAGAAGCCGCCAGACAGATCGTGTAGACTGGGATACCGGCTTCCTGAGCGAGCTCGATCGCCTTCTCCTTATTCTCCAGAGACTGCTCATAAGCTTCTTTATCGTCGCCCAGATCAGTGCGTCCGTCACTGAACAGGATCACGACAGGCTTAAGTCCGTTCTGATCACTGGCCTTCTGAAGCGCGTCCACAGCTTCCAGCAGCGATCCGCCGATATCGGTATCTCCGACCGATCCCGTAGCCCGGATCTGCCGGGAAAGCTCAAGCTTGGCCTCACGGCTGTCGATCGGCTGCACTCCGGTATTCAGAAGATAGCCGGCTTTATTATCATTAAAAACGATCGTATCAACATAATTGCCCCGCTCCGTCAGAAGCGCGAGGAACAGATCCAGCGCCTCATAACGCATTCCGTCCGGGTCTGTCGAGCTGGATCCCGCATTGCCGAGAGAGGCACTGCCGTCGATGACCAGACCGACATTAAAATTGGACCATTGCTTTGTTTTGATATTCTGTGCTGTTCCTGCTGCTCCAGCCGCGAAAGCCGGGACCAGTAAACCCAGGATCAACACAAAAACAAGCAAAGTCCGTATAGGAGATCTATGAAATTTCATCTTTTCCTCCTTGTCTGTGAAAGCAGGGACAGTTTTTGCACCTATAACATTCACTCTGTCTAATATATCTCTAGTATATTATACATAAAAAGATGTTTTTACGCAATATTTTTCTGTGGATGACAATAATTATTTTTATAGTTTTTTCTACAGAATTACTGTTCAAACCGGCTGTCTGACACAGTCCGGCGGCAGTATGCACATATTGTAAACCTTGCTTGCAACTGGCAACCGAATCTGCTATAATACCGAGCAAGTAAACAGATTCGAACAAAACAGTGAGGGTACAGATATGGCAGGCAGAGATTCACGGAACAGGTCTTCATCCGACTGGAGATCTTCTACAGATTCCAGAAACAGATCCCGGAGCTCCTCCAGAAGCCGCGGCCGGGATTACGGGAATGACCGCGGCGGCAGTTATGGCCGTAACAGCAGTTCTGACCGCAGCGGATACAGCCGCGGCAGCAACAGCAGCCGATCCGGAGGCAGGAGCCCGGCCGGCGTTTCCGTCAAAATGAACTGGCTCTTTCTCCTGATAACACTTGCAGCGGGCATTGTTGCCTGGCTTATCGGAACACTTGTCTACTCCGGCATGGTAGATACCGCTTCCCGTCCCTGGCTGATCGGTCTGATCTTCCTGATCCTCTATGTGATCGTTGTGTTGACGGTTTTCATCTTCAGCAATATCACTGCGGTCTTCCGAGAGAACATGCTGACCGGCAGTCCCGACAAAGGCCTTACGGCATTGATCCTTCTGGCCGGAGCCGTCATCGTTTTCTTCCTCGCGGCGTTCTTCCAGTGGCTGTACGGCCTGAGCGCGTCAGCGAAACAGGCCGGACCGACTTCATATGTTTTTGTCATCGACGATTCCGGATCCATGACGGCAAATGACCCCGACGGAGAGCGATACACGGCGATCCGTGAGGTTCTCAGAGATATGGATTCTGATTTTCCCTATATGGTGTATGGTTTCTCAAACGATACGACCGTGCTGCAGCCAATGACAACGGTCGGCAAAGGCCTGCCGCAGCTTTCCGGCGCAAGTGACGGAGGGACTGCGATCCGCGGCGCGCTGAAACAGGTTCTGGAAGACTATCAGTCCGGCGTGTGGAAAGGCGGAGATTCGCCGCGTGTCATCCTGTTGACGGACGGTGTGGCCGGAGATATCGGTCTCTTCCGCCCGATCAATCCTGTCCTGAAACAGTATGCAAAAGCACGGATCAGCGTCAGCACCGTCGGTCTGGGAGATGCCGATGAAAATCTGATGCGCAGTATCGCGGAATCGACCGGCGGTGTCTATATCGATGTTTCGGATGCGACAGAACTCTCCGCCGCGATGAAATCCGCCGCTGTCAAGACTTCTGCGCATGATCTTCTCTCGGTCCGTTACAGCTCGCATCTCGGCTGGCTATACGGTTTCCTGAGAATCCTGTTCCTGACGATTCTGGGCTGTGTGATCGGTCTTGGAGCACTCGTAGCCTACGGTTATGCCGATACGGCAAATCTGCTGCTTGTGGCTACTGGCGCCACTTCCCTACTCGGTGCGCTGCTGATGGAGCTCAGCACCGGACTCGGTGCTTCAGCCGGTCTGATGTGGCTCATTCTGTGGATCCTGTATTCCGCCACGGCTGCCGGCAAACCGGTATACGACCCCGGCCGGATGGCTGATATAAGATAAAGTCTTTGAATCTGTTGTAAAGAAAGGGAACTTCAAATGGCTGAAAGATATATCGTTAAGAAAAAACCGTTTTGGGCATTACTGATTACTTTTATTGTTATCATTCTGATCGCTACGGTTTTCATTCAATCCTTACGAGAACAGAAATGGTTTGCGCTGGCAATCAGTGCTCTGGTCAAGTCCTTTCCCTTCGGTGATTCTGTTTTTAAGCTCGTATGCCAGGCTATCGGAAGAATTAACGGTGTTGCTCCCAACATTTACAGTCTTGTTTATGATAAAAAGCAGCCGGATCCTATGACGGTCGAACTGTTTTTAAATCAGCTGGCCAAACTGTTGTACAGCGCAGCACTGCTTGATCTCTTCAAGGAGCTTTGTCATCTGCTTCTCGGGGCGGACAAAAACGGAGAAAGCAAAGACAAAATCAAGTATTTCTTCTCAACTTTCATTGCCGTCATTCTCTCCTCTCTTGCAGGCGGAATGATCCTCGCCGCTGTTCAATCCTTTTTCGGACTGTTCTGGAGTATTGTATTATCGATTCTGATTATCCTGGGAACACTGGTTGCGGGTATTCTCATAGCTTATCATAAATATTCTTCCGGCAAAACATCTTTTCTCTATGTCGTGATAAAGTATTTTCTGCTGAATTCTCTGATTATTCTTGGCAACAGTTTCATCATCTTGCTGGTGCTTGGAGCATTGCAGGAAGGCGTCTCTCTCGGATGGGCAGTCGGCAGTCTGTCAGGCGCGATGGTTATCCTGCTTATGCTGGTCGGATTGTCGCTCGCAGTGGATTCTGTGTTTCCAACTAAAAAATACGAGATACGGGAACGCAGATAAAAAGACTCCTTCAACGATTCGGAGTCAAACAGTTCTGTAAAAACAGGTTTTACAAATAAAAACACGGCTGTGTATGAGCCTGAAGCTCCCGCATAGCCGTGTTTTTCTATGGATCGTCGTATTATTCTTACCCGCCTACACTGAACCGGAACTCACCATTCTTACACTGCCCGTCCGTCTCGACGATGATGTAAACTGTCCCTTTTTCGATATAGCCGCCGCGGGAGTCGATCTCATCCCCACCGCTTGCGGAGAACAGCTCCAGCTTCGTTCCGTTGTAATCGTAGTATACGGCGGCTTTCCCGGATTCCAGTTTAGCCGTATATTTGATGTCGCCTTCGCCGGTACTCTTCAGCCGAAACACCATCCTGCCTTTAAAAGAAAAGAAATTCATGAAGGCTGATTTCGAGCTGTTCGAATGAACAAAACCGACGGCTGTATAGCTGGATATATAGCTGCTGCAGCCGGCTGCCGTAAAGATCAGCACCATCGCAAGCATCAGTGCGGTTATTCTCTTCATGACTGTTGCACTCTCCGTTCCGTCCCCGTATGGTCTGTATTAATCGTTGATATGAAGCCTGACACCTGCTGTCATAAGCCGTTCCTGCACCGCTGAGACCGGCAGACTGTCCACACTTTCCTTCCGCACCGAAACCAGCGACGCGGCGGCTCCTGCCGCTTCGCCCGAAACGGCGCAGACCGGTATCACCCGCACCAGCTCCCATCCATCGCCGCCGGCCGAAATGACTCTGCCCGCGGTGAGGATATTCGGCCAGTCGGGATGATAAAGCGTGCCATAAGGCAGTTCAAAACGCCTCCCGAATGTGCGGAAATCGCCAAAACGTCCGACACTCTCGGGACAGTTCCTGCCTTCTTCATCCCCGGTCAGCGTGACTCTGCCCACGATGCGGCGGATCTTACGGTACTGCGGCATTGTCGGTATCATGGTCAGATCAAAGGAAGATTTGTCCCAACTGCGGATCCTGTCCAGCAGGCGGCTTTTCCCTTCGGCAAGATAACGGTTCTCCTCATCGGATGTGATGCCGTGGAACTTCCTCACATCCGCAGGATGGCCGTTGCCGTACAGATCGCTGCCGACTCCGATCCATTTGCGAAGATCCAGCATATCGCGTGTCTCATCATGCTCTGCCAGGGTCTTCCGGTCAAATCCATGCGCGATATAGGTCAGATAGCTCTCGCCCTCCTCGGTCGGGATCCCCGCCCGGCAGGCTATCGCGGCATCACCTGTAGCATCCACGATGCATCCTGCAGGGAAAAACTCGCGTCCGGATGCCGTTTCTGTCATCACGCCGAGACATACCTTTCCGTCCATTACCGGCCAGACCGCCAGCACGTCCAGAAGCAGCTTCACGCCGCTCTCCCGCACATATTCGTCGAGAGCCAGAGCAAAGACCGTCGGCGAATAATGTGCAGAGAAACGTCCGTTCTTATGTTTATTATTGCTCTGTCCGCCCCATTTCTCCGGCAGATCTTCATATCCGTAACGGACCGAAAGACGGATCAGCTCTTCGCCGATCCCGTAGATCATCTGTTTCCCTTCGCCGTCGCAAAGCGGTTCGTACCAACTGATCAGGCCTACTGTCGCAAGCCCGCCGAGATTGACCTGCTTCTCCAGCAGCAGTGTATTGGCTCCGTTACGCGCGGCAGATACCGCCGCGGCGACTCCCGCGATCCCGCCGCCCACAACGATGACGTCATACGGCTCCCGGACCGTGACCTGCCGTGTATCCTTGAACTCCATGCCGCATGCTCCTTTCAGAGAATTATCCGTGCCCGCCCATTCACGACCGGACTGTCCGCAGCGGACTCAGTCATGGCTGATCTCTGCGAAAACTTCTCCGATGTTCTCATGGATCACGAGATCCGCGTTCCGGTCATAGGGCGTCTCATCCCTGTTCACCAGCACAAGATGACTGCCGCGGAAATACCGGATCAGGCCTGCAGCAGGATAGACCGCGAGAGACGTTCCTCCGACGATCAGAAGGTCCGCGTGCTCGATCGCTTTGACGCTGCCGGTGATGACCTTATCGTCCAGACCTTCCTCATAGAGAACAACGTCCGGCCTAATCTGTCCCCCGCAATGCGGACAGACCGGAACACCCTTCGTTTCCGTTATGATCTCAAGCCCGTACTTACGCCTGCATTTCAGACAATAATTACGGAGAACAGAACCATGCAGTTCATAGACATTGGTGCTTCCGGCTTTCTGATGCAGACCGTCGATATTCTGCGTAACGACAGCCTTCAGATGACCTGCCTTTTCCCAGTATACAAGCCCTTTATGCGCCGCGTTTGGCTCCGCGTCCGGATAGATCAGATTCTCCCGGTAATACTCGTAGAAAGTCTCCGGATAATGCACAAAATACGTGTGCGACAGGATCTGTTCCGGCGGTACACCGTACTTGCTGATCGTTCTGTAGATTCCGTTCTTGGAGCGGAAATCCGGGATCCCGCTCTCAGTAGACACTCCTGCTCCGCCGAAAAATACGGCCTTCCGGCTCTCTAAGAGCCACTCCCTCAACTGCTCTCTTGCCGTCATTTTTATCTTCCTTTCCGCAGCGCGTCCAGCACCCGCCGGAACGTATCCGGCAGTCCTGTCTCAAAACGCATCGTCTCACCCGTGACCGGGTGAATGAATCCAAGAACCTTTGCTACCAGCAGTTGGCCGTCCAGATCCGTCCCCTTGATACCCGGGATCCTGGGAGACTCTTTCGGTCCATAGACAGGATCGCCCAGCAGCGGATGCCCGATACTGCGCATATGTACGCGGATCTGATGAGTACGGCCTGTCTCGAGTCTTGCCTCAATATAAGTAAAATTGCCAAAGCGTTCCAGGACCCTATAATGCGTGACCGCCCTTTTGCCGTCCTCACAGACAGCCATCCGTTTGCGGTCCCTCGGATCACGGCCGATCGGCGCGTCCACGGTCCCCTCATCCAGCTGGAAATTCCCGTAAACGATCGCGTGATAAGCCCTCTCTATATCGTGTACTGCCAGCATCTCCGCCATCCCGCGGTGCGCGCGGTCCGTTTTGCACACGACCAGGAGCCCTGCTGTGTCCTTATCGATCCGGTGAACGATTCCGGGCCGCAGCACGCCGTTTATACCGGACAGACCGTCTCCGAAATGATACAGCAGCGCGTTGACCAGCGTTCCGGTCTCATTGCCCGGCGCAGGATGCACGACCATGCCTTTCGGCTTATTCACAACGATCAGATCCTCATCTTCATAAACGATATCCAGCGGAATATCTTCCGGCCGCGCTTCAAGCGCCTGCGGCTCCGGTAGGGAAATAACATACAGATCGCCCTCACGGACCTTGTCCCGCGCTTTCAGACCCGCTGTTTCCCCGGAACCGGTAACAGCAGCCGTCGACGTGATCCTTCCCTCGTCCAGCAGTTTCTGAATACGGCTTCGGGACAGATCCGGCACGGCATCCGCCAGAAACCTGTCGAGCCTCAATCCGGCGTCAGCCGCTTCTGCTCTGACACGGATGACTTCATCCATTCCGATCACCTTTCTTACGTCCTTCAAACAGCTGATCCAGCTGTTTTGGCCGGATAATGGCAAACAGTCCGAAAAGGACCGCTCCGATCGTGATCAATGTATCCGCGAAATTGAAGACCGGGAACGAAAACCAGTAGAATTCAAACATATCGACGACATATCCTTGTGTCAGACGGTCGATCTGATTGCCGGCCGCTCCTGCAAAAATCAGAAGCAGAGACAGTTCCAGCAGCCAGTTCTTGCGTTCCGGCACCGCTTTGAAATACAAATAACCGATCAGTACGCCGACGATGACCGAGAAGATCCCAAGGATCAACGATTTCCCCTGAAAGATCCCGAACGCCGCGCCTCTGTTTTCCACATAAGAGAACCGGAACACTCCCGGGATCACATCGATCGCTGAAGCGTCCTTAAGCGATCTTATGGCCCATTGCTTGATCTCGTAGTCCGCTATCGTAAGAAGCGCTGTGCCCACGATGAAAAAAACGATCTGCAGGATCCTGCGGGTACGCATATCTGTGTCCACGGTACCATCCTCCTTAACCTGTCTGATAAATAACTGTCCCGTTCCTCTCCGGCCGTTCCTTCACGTGAACCGTCTGGCCGTGATCTGGATCCTGCCGGATTTGGAAACGCCTTTCTGCGTGCCGATCTTAAGCCTGCCCCTGCCGCGCACGGTCAGGATCTGACCCTCTGTAATCACGGTATCAGCTTTTGTGCATTCCCTGTGATTGATCTGAACCCTGCCCTGCCGGATCCAGTCCGCAGCATCGCCCCGGCTCGCACCGAATCCGTGCGCCAGCACAGCGTCAAGCCGCATGGAAGCCACACTGATCACGACTTCTTTGCCGTCTCCGCCAAGCTGTTCCGGATCTCCGGTAAACGGCTCGATCCTTACGTCCGCCGCCCCGACTCCGGTCAACGAATCCGTCAGATACTGTTCCATCTCCTGCATCAGGAAGATGACCGCGCCGTCCTCAACGACAAGGATGTCTCCCGTCATTTTCCGCTCGATGCCGCACCCGAGGACCGCGCCGAGATAATCCCGGTGCTGCGGTTTTTTCCTGAGGAAGCGCGCGTCCGCGAGTTCGATCTTCAGACACACGTACGGATAGTACACTTCCTCATCCTGCATAAAAGAAGGACAGAAAGACGCGATCCGCCTCTCCGCCCCTTCATATCCTCCGCTCAAAGCGACCCGGACAGGCGCGAATCTCCTCTGCATGCGGTCCAGAATGTCCTGCTCCGCAGTATCCAGGAAATCCGTAAACTGCGGATATCCGGTCCGCTCCGCCCGCGCCGCGAGATCCGCGAACCGGTTCTCAAGCGTTCTGGTATCTTTATTATCCATTATGATGCCGGCAGACAGACCGCCTTATTGCTGTTCCCTTCCCCACGGGAAGACAAGTCCGCTCTCGTTCTGCAGCGTTCTGCGGAAATCCGAGCTGGCGGCGATATCGACGTTGCCCGGCGCGATCATGTAGATTTTGTCCGCGATCTGCTGGACGTTCCCGCCCATCGCATAGCATGCTCCGCACAGGAAATCCGTGATCCGCTGCGCGATCGGATGCTCGACAAACTCAAGATTGATAACGACCGGTTTATTGTTGCGCAGATCGTCCGAGATGCCTTTAGCCTCGTCAAAAGACTCCGGGCTCGCGACGACGACTTCCATCTGCACGTTTGCATGCAGATTCACGACCTTGGCTCCTGAAGATGTCCGGTCCTCATTATATGTCTCCTGCGGTCTGGGCCGCGGCACACTGCTTCTCACGATATTTCCCTCCGGCTCGTCAAAAGTAAGATGAATCTCAGAATCGGAATTGCCGCGGTAGGCCCCTGACGGAGAATAGACCGCGCTCTTGGGCTCTTTGTACGTTTCCTGCTCTTCAGCCGGTACGGACTGCCATCCGATCTTCGCTAAGAAATTGTCTAATTTGCTCATTTTCTGATCCTTTCTCCTCACAATGTCGATTTATTATGCAATGTTCCAATCTTTTTTCAAATGTTACGGAACCAGTACTCTGTCGTACAGTTTGATGCCTTCCACGACCGCGTATGCATCCGACTGCGACAGGATCCGTACGACTTTTTCCTCCTGATAGCCGCCGTTCACCGTGCAGACGTAAGAGAGTTCTCTCGCGTCGCTTAACGGAATCGTCGAAGTCGTCCCGCGCTGCAGGATCTTGGCGCCTTCCGCAACGCCTTCCGGCAGGCGGAGATACAGATATGTTTCTCCGTCATCACCG
Source organism: Bacillota bacterium (assembly GCA_017441925.1). Lineage (GTDB taxonomy): Bacteria > Bacillota > Clostridia > Lachnospirales > Bianqueaceae > RUG12817. Next base: position 96,482 of record JAFRUE010000007.1, on the reverse strand, counting down.
GTCTCTTCCATTGCGAAAGATACAGGATAGAAACTGTCCCCGCTGCCGGTCCTTACCATGATCCCGGACCGGTCTCCCGACTTATAGCGGTAGGATTCCGGTATTCTGTAATAAGTCTGCGTCCGGATGCAGGAAAGCGGGATCTTGATCCCTGTCTCTCCGCCGCGGATGAAACGGACCGTGACAAGCCGGGTGTTCGCGTATTCTTCCAGCCAGGAATCCATTCGGATCGTGACCTTGAGCCCTCCGGCCGATGATGTTGCCGAACTGACCGTCCCGGTGACTTCTTTCGTTCCGATATAGAACGAAACACTGTCCCCTTCTTCCCATTCACGGCTATCCGATTCTTTCGCAAAGAATGTGATCTGCCAGCTCTCGCCGGTGATCAGGCGGTACAGCGGATCTCCGTTCGCGACCTTCTGCAGATTGGACGCGATCGTCTCATATCCGCCCGTATAATTCTCCGCGAAAGTCTGCGTTACCTGATCGACTGTCCATCCCTCGTAACCGTCATACGTATAGCAGATCATGCCGGCAAAAGGAACGCTGATCTCTACGCTGTCATCGTCCATCTTTTTCTCATAAATGCCCTGTTCCGCGAGCAGCGCTTTGACCTGCTCGTTCTGGGACATCATGAAAATGTTCTCGCGCTCGCCGAGCGTCCGCTGTACGCCGGCCTTAAGCTCATAGAGCTGGCCCATGGAAGAGCCGCTCTTCCCGACTGTATATCCGGTCAGTTCAGAAACGACTGTCTCGTTCAGCTTGGTAAACTCATCGGCATATTCACCGGTGCCGGCTTCGCGCAGCATCTCCTGATACAGCTCGCTGACCTTCTCCTTGAGAAGCGTGCCGTAGTCCGGATCCAGTATGGAACAGACTACCGTCCCCTTGGAAACATGACGGCTTGCCGGGTACAGATATTCACAGGCACCGGACGCCGACGACTGGATCAGCTGCTCCTCGCGCGTGATGACGCCGGTATATTCCAGAATGTTCTGCAGACTGCCGCTCTCAGCCGTTATATATGTTGTTTTATCCGATCTTGCCAGAAAGAAGGACTGCACCCCGACATATACGAAGATCGCAAGGATGATGATGTACATGAGGCGGTAGCCCAGATTTCCGGAAGACCTTTTATTGTTTTTTCTGCTCAATGGATCTGCCTCCCGGGTTTACGTAATCGGTGCCGGATTGAAGAAGCACATGTAGTTGTTCAGCTTATAGCTCTCTGCGTACGGTTTGTACTTGCCCTCCGCAGTATCGAGGATGCAGTTGAAAAGCTCTGTTCCTTTCTCCTCCAGCGTCTGCTTGCCTTCCGCGATCGTTCCGCAGTTGACATCGATCAGATCCGGCCAGAGTTCCTTCATATCCGTCCTCGAGCAGACCTTGATGACCGGCGCCGCTGCCATTCCGTAAGGCGTGCCGCGTCCTGTCATAAAGACCTGCAGTGTAATGCCGGAAGCAAGCTGCGACGGTCCGCAAACGATGTCGCTCGCCGGCGTCGCCGCATAGATCAGTCCCTTTCTGGACGGACGCTCGGCCGGAGAAAGCACCTCGACGATCGGTGCCGTTCCGGATTTGGCGATCGAGCCCATAGCTTTTTCAATAATATTGGAAAGTCCGCCCTTCTTGTTGCCGGGCGTCGGATTCGCGCTTCTGTCCACCTGACCTTCCGCCAGATAATTATCGTACCATTTCATCTCTTCGGACAGTCTGTCACAGACTTCTTTGCTTACGCAGCGCTCCGCCAGCAGATGGACACCGTCGCGCACTTCCGTCACTTCGGAGAACATGACCGTTGCTCCGCCCGCGACCAGCATATCCGATGCGTAACCCGCGGAAGGATTGGCCGTCACGCCGGAGAAAGCATCACTGCCGCCGCACTGCATGCCGATCAGAAGATCGGAAAGCGGAAGCTCTTCCCTGCGGCGTTCGTTCAGTTTCGCCAGCTTCTTATCCGCCATGTCCAGGATCGCCCGGACCATATTCTCAAAGCCCTTGTAATTCTGCAGGACGATCAGATGATCCGCATCCGTACGGTCCGTGATCATCTCCGGCTGCAGCTTCTCACAGCCAAGGCTTATGACCATCAGCTCTCCGCCGAAATTCGGATGCTTACAGATATTGGTCAGCGCGCGGATCGGCACCTTGGCCTCCGGCGCGTTGATCGCGACGCCGCATCCGTACGCGTGGTTGATCACAACGATATCATCCACATTCGGATACTTGGGCAGAATATCTCTGCGGATACGATCCGCCGCAACATTCACAACGCCCTCGACACACTGTACGGTCGTAACGATTCCAAGATAATTCCGCGTACCGGCATAGCCCTCCGCATTGCGGTAGCCCATCCAGGTCGTACGCTCAGGCTTCGGCAGATCCGTCCGGATATTCGTACCGAATTCCATATGATCGACATCCGGCGGCTCCGGTAGCTCCAGCATATGCTCATTGATCCATCCGCCGCAGGCAATGTCCTGCAGCGCGTAGCCGAGAACGACGCCGTAACGGACGATCGCTCCGCCCTTTGGGATATCCGCAAGCGCGATCTTATGTGCCTGGGGGATCTCTTCTCTTGTCACGATACCGGGCATGATCTCAGTACCGGCCGCTATCTTGTGTACTGCGATCGCAACATTGTCTTCCGGCTTGATCCGGATATATAAAGGCTCTGTCATATATAGCACCTCTGCTTCGTCTGAATATAATAAGGCATTTTGTACATTATACCCGAAACTGCGGATAAAAACAAGATAAGACTTGAAATCGGCCCATAAATCTTCTATAATAGCATCAGTACTGAAACAGAAAGGAAGGAATCTATCCTATGAAAATCGGTTTTATCGGACTTGGAATCATGGGCAAGCCCATGAGCAAAAATCTTGTCAAAGCAGGTTATGATCTGATCGTTTACGACCGCAATCAGGCTGCGGCTCACGAAGTCGCGGAATGCGGCGCTCAGGAAGCTTTCAGTACAGCGGAAGTCGCCGCTGTATCCGATGTCATCATCACGATGGTTCCCAACAGTCCTCAGGTCCGCGAGGTCGCTCTCTCTGACGACGGCATCATCGCCAAGGCCAAAGAAGGGACAGTTCTGATCGACATGAGCTCCATCGACCCCGTAGAATCCCGTAAGATCGGCGCTGCTCTCGCTGAGAAAGGCATCGACATGCTGGATGCTCCTGTTTCCGGCGGAGAACCCAAGGCGATCGACGGCACACTTTCCGTCATGGTCGGCGGCAAAGAAGAGACTTTCGACAAGTATAAAGAGCTTCTGTCCCATATGGCTGCCTCTGTCGTCTATGTTGGTGAGCTTGGTGCAGGCAACGTTGCGAAGCTGGCAAACCAGATCGTTGTAGCTTCCAACATCGCGGCAGTCGCTGAGGCTCTGACTTTCTCCGTCAAAGCCGGTGTTGATCCGGAGCGCGTATACCAGGCGATCCGCGGCGGTCTGGCCGGCTCCACCGTTATGGACGCCAAGGCTCCGATGATGATGGACCGCAACTTCAAGCCCGGCTTCCGCATCGAGTTGCATATCAAGGATCTGAACAACGCTCTGAACGCGGCACATGCCGTCAGCGCGCCGGTTCCGATCACCGCGCAAATGATGGAGATCCTGCAGGCAGTCAAGGCTGACGGACATGAGAAAGAAGATCATTCCGGCATGCTGCACTACTATGAGAAGAACGCGAACGTAACAGTTAAGCGCTGAGAAGGAGACCGACATGATTAAGCCTTACGGAATTATCCCGCCTATTATCACTCCGTTTACCGAAGAAGGTAAATTCAATGAACCGGTCTACCGCGAAATGGTAGACCATCTGATCCGCGATGGCGTCCATGGTGTATTCCCGCTCGGGACCACCGGCGAATTCTACGCAGTCAGCGAAGACGAAGTCCGCGAGATTTTTGCCGTCACGCTTGACGCCGTCAAGGGACGGGTCCCGGTCTACGGCGGAGCCACCCATATCACGACCCGCGGCACGGTCCGTCTAGTACAGGTCGCTGAGGAAGCCGGCGTCGACGCGGTTTCTGTCCTGACTCCGATGTTCGTGTCCCAGACACAGGATGAGATCTATCAGTTCTATAAGACCGTCGCGGAGAACACCTCTCTCCCCGTCATCATCTACAATAACAGACCCAAGACCAACGTGCACGTCGCTCCGGCAACGGTCGCCAAGCTCGCCGAGATCCCCAATATCGTCGGCGTCAAGGATTCCACCGGTGATTTCACCAACACTGCGGAATACATCCGTCTGACCCGCGGGAACGACCACTTCAGCGTACTGCTCGGCCGCGACACTCTGATCTATGCAGGTCTGTGCTGCGGTGCCGCCGGCGCGATCGCATCCTGCGCCAATGTTGCCCCGCGCATCGCCGCCGACATCTACGACAAGTTCAAGGCCGGTGATCTTGCAGGCGCTCTGGATGCCCAGTTCACACTGGCACCGCTGCGTCTTGCCTGCAACATGGGCACTTTCCCCGAAGTCATTAAGGAAGGTCTGATGATGCAGGGATACCCGGTCGGCAAGTGCCTGGATCCAATCCAAGAGCTGACTCCGGACGAAAAGGCCAAGCTCCGCAAGGTCCTGGAGGATATGAAGCTGCTGTAAGGCAGTTTCTGTTGCCGGGAGTGGCCGGAGTAGCCGGGGATGGCCAGGAGTGGCCGGGCGGTGGCTGGAAAGTAGCCGGAGAGATCCGTCCCTGATGTTACCCCAGAAGTGAAAAGCAGAAAATCGTACAAGTTTCGTGGTTTTTTCTGCTTTGAAGCCTATCGTTTGATTCAATAAGCAGAAAAACACCGCAAAAGCATGGATTTTTCTGCTTGTCCCATAGCAAACAGCAGAAAATCCTAGGATAAATGCAGATTTTTCTGCTCGCCCCCGTGGAAAAAGCAGAAAATCTTGGAATTATTGCAGGTTTTTCTGCTTATCCTCGCGAAACAAGCAGAAAATCTTGGCAAAAGCACAGATTTTTCTGCTTTGTTTGACAGGGATAGTTTTATAAACGAGAGGGTCAGTTCTGGCAGACCGTTACGGTTGCAGACACTTGTCCTATATTCAAAAGAGCTTCCAATATAGGCAAAAACACCGGATCGCCTCAAGCAACAGGCGACCCGGTGTTTTTAGTTTGTCAAAGCGATTTCAGCTTCTCACAGCACATCCCCCAGATCCGGAAGAGTTTCAAATTCCGGGATCTGTGCCAGATAAACAGAGCCGTATCCGGATCTGTCACTTGTGAACAGGACGCTCTTCCCGTCCGGCGTAAGTCGCGGATGCACATGCTCCCTTTGCGTCTTGGAGGAGCTGCAATGCTCGCACAGGGCTTTCGGCCCGATGTATTCCTGTCCGTCCCATTTCCACAGACTGACGAAGCGGGAACCCTGGATGCCTCCGTCTCCGACGATCAGACTCTGATCCAGCGAATGGATATGCCCGGTCGCATTGGAGAAGGCCGCCTCCTGCTTGCCTGTATTGTCGAAACCGATCTTGCCGAGATAGGATCTGCCGTCCTGCCGGGCTCCGTGATAACCGATATGCTCGGAATCCTCATACCAGTATTCGTGGCCGATCGTCTCGTCCGGCTCACTGGGATGGATTTTCCAGATCTTACCGCTTAGCACATCCATGCCCCAGATCCGATGATCGATCAGGTTCCAGGGGCCCTCATGACAGAAGGTGATCTTATCCGCGTTATGCGGCGCAACGTTCACATGACCGATCCAGTTATGCTCCTCCCAGATCGATTCCGCGCCGGTACCGTCCGTCCGGATGCGGATGATCTTGCTTAGCGGATGATGCTCAAAGATCTCCTTAAACCCGATATATCCCCGTTCAATATCGATCGGGAACAGATCTGACAGATCTTCATAAATGGACGTATACAGATAGTCTGAATCCTGACTACAGCTCAACACATGCTTCATATAGCCTTCCGGCAACGTCCACAGCTTCCTCGTCATAAAGGTATGCAGATCTACCGCCAGAAAATCCCGTCCGCAGACCAGATAGGCCATATTCCGGACGCCGTCGACACAGGAGATATGCAGACAATGTTCAAAAGGAAGCGGGTATTCCGGCAAATCCGTCACCTGCGTGATCTCATAGGAATCCAGATCCAGAGACAGAAGATTGGTCCTGTTGTCCCGGTCACCGCAGATGATCAGCTTTTTTCCGTTGTCATACCATCCCGGATTCGTAAAATACAGATGATTATGATTGCATTTGTACGTCGTCAGACGCGACATCTGAACACCTGTAACAGCGTCTTTGAAATCCGTCTTCTCTGATTCCCATTTCTTACCGATCGCCATGTCGCCCTCTCCTTTCTGGTATGGTTTATCCGATAAGCTCCGGATTTTCCATCGCTAAAGCCGCATAGACCGCCGCCGTCCAGCCGTAATCGCGGATCACGACATAGGGATAGACCTTGGGGATCTTGTCTTCGTCCGCTTCCACAAACCCGAGCGGTCTCTTCCGGCGCAGTACCGAAGGGGACAGCTTCGCCTGATCGTCATAGAATTCGTACAGGATCCCCTCTTCCATATACAAGCGGGTGATCTCTTTCAGAACGCGGACGATCAGCTGATCAGCCAGTGCTTTCCTGCCGTATCGCTGCAGGCCGCGAATGATCATATAGTCATAGTTCAGCCATACGGGCCCGCGCCACATGTCCTTGCTGTAAGCAGGGTCGGATACCGCGACGCTTGGCACCGGCATCGGCGTACCAAAATCAGCTGGATCTTCAATATGGCTGACCAGTCTGTCCGCCTGCTTCTCCGTACAGATACCTGCCCACAACGGCAGCAGAGATGCCATGGACTTCACCTTGCGCAGCGGTCCGTCCGGCGCGATCCGATCATAAAACAGACCGTCCGCTTCATCCCACAGCCGTTCCCTGATCCGTGCCGTAAGCTGATCCCGCAGCGTCTGCCATTTCAGCGTGTCCTGCGGCTGTACCAACTCAGCGATATGGGCCATCATCTCCGCCTCATGAGCCATATAGCAGGAAAAATCTATGCTCTCCAGATCCGCTTCCGTATCAAATCGCGGATTGTTATCCATGCCGGACTCGTCGCATCTGCATTCCAGACTGGTCCGGTTGACATGCCACACAAAAAGGCCGTTGGCAGACATCCGGTGCTTGATGTTCCAATCCAGATATCCGGAGAGCCGCGGATAACAGGAGATCAGCCAGTCCTTCTCTCCAGTCCGTTTATACAGTTCCCAGACACCCCAGGCAAGCAGCGGCGGCTGTGTCACCTCCGAATGATGATCCGGCGCGGACATATGCGGGATAAATCCATCCGGATACTCTGTATCGAGAACGGACAGGATCGTTTCCTTTGCGATATCCGTGCCGAAAACCCGGTTGCCGAAGGAATGGAACACGCTGTCCCACAGAAACATCGTCTGATGCGGCGTTTTATCCGGCGTCGTCCAGCGCTGCCTAAAGGGCTCCTCCGGCGAATAGAAGCCCGCCTTCATCACCGAACAGGCCTTATAGAAGGTCTCTTCCATTTCCGGGTTCTTAAAGGACGGGCAGGCAAGCCCTTCGTAGAAGGCCTTATGCCTGACCTCCAGCTCCCTCACCTGCTCCGGCAGCGGCTGTCCTGTACTGTCCCCCGCAACCTTATCGTAGGTCATCCGGAAATAATCCATATCATCGACCGTCCGGATCTCGATCGCCAGATCGCCGTCCTTCCACGATCCATCGGTATCCGTAAAGGCTGCCATTGTCTCCGCCGTAAAGGCAGTCTCTGTCCCGGCCTTGCAACACCGTAAAGTCCCGTGAGGGACGCGGCCGATCACCGTATGGGCATCATAGAAGCCAAACGAACAGACTCTGTCGCTGTCCTGAGAATGGTCCGGCTCATCCGTTTGCATACCAGGCTCCGCCAGATGTCCCGTCAACTGATCACAGACGACGAGATCCCATGCAAGCTTCTCAACATCCGCGTACAGCGTCCAATTGTCAGATCGACACGTAAAGCAGATCCCTCTTCTGTTCTGCAAAAGAGTCCCGATCATCTGCCCCGTATAACGTGCCTCTCCCTCCAGCCCGGAAAATACAAAAGGAGTTCCTTCTCCCCATCGTTTCGGGAAAACCATGACTTACCTCTCTGTTTTACTGTAAATTTGTTTCTGAAAAAACGTTATTCCTTAACCGCTCCGATCATCATGCCTTTAACGAAGTATTTCTGCAGGAAAGGATATACCAGCAGGATCGGAACTGTCGTAATGATGATCGTTGCGTATTTGATCGTCTCACCGATCATCTCGCGGTCGACGACCATATTCGTGACCATATCCGAGGTATCGGACAGGATCAGGATCTCTCGCAGGATCAGCTGCAGCGGATACAGATTCCGGTCACGCAGGAAGACCATCGCGTTAAACCAGGAGTTCCACTGGCCTACACCGTAGAACAGGACCATGATCGCAACTGTCGGCAGCGACAGCGGCAACACGATATGGAACAGGATCGTAAAATCCTGGGCCCCGTCGATTCTGGCGGATTCCTCCAGACTGTCCGGGATGCTCGAGAAGGCGGTCCTCATAACGATAACATTATAGGTGCTCATCGCCGCCGGGAAGATCAGAGCCCAGCGGGTGTCCGCCAGTCCCAGTCTGTTGACCTGCAGGTAGAACGGGATCAGACCGCCGCTGAAGAACATCGTAAACACAGCCATGAACGTCAGGAATCTCTTGAGCATATATCCTTTTCTGGAAAGGACATAGGCCGTCAGGATCGTCATGAGCAGGCTGACGGAGGTACCGACAAGCACATAGAAGATTGTATTCTTATATCCCATGAGGATATTGGGATTCTCCAGAACCGCGGAATATGAAGAAAGATCAAATCCGATCGGCCACAGGAGCAGTCCCGTATGGCTCGCGATCATCGAGGGATTGCTGATCGAAGCAAACAGTACATAGATAAACGGATACAGTGTAACAACAATGATCAGAACAAGAATGATCGTATTTATAATATCAAAAGCCCACTCGCCCGGAGTCCTTTTGATCGCGTTCGAAGTTTTCTTTACCATAAGCTTGTCTCCCCCCACTTTCTGCTGATCGTGTTGGATCCGATAACCAGAATGAAATTGATAATGGAGTTAAAGAGACCGATCGCTGTCGAATAGCTGTAATTCATTTCCAGCAGACCCTTGCGGTAAGCATACGTTGAGATAACGTCCGCCGTCTCATAAACCGTCGCGTTATACAGAAGAATGATCTTCTCATGTCCGACATTCATGATGGAACCGATGCGGAGGATCAGCATGATGATGATCGTCGGCATGATCCCGGGAAGCGTAACATGCGCCATCTTCCGGAACCGGCCCGCTCCGTCGATGCTTGCGGCCTCATACAGCTGCGGATCAATTGCAGTCAGTGCTCCCAAATAAATGATGGAGCCCCAGCCGATCTCCTGCCAGATCCCGCTGATAATATAGACAGGCTGGAAAAGCTTCGGATTCAGAAGCATGGTCTGCCTGCTTCCGCCGAAGAACGCGATCACGTCATTGATCGCTCCGTCTCTGGCCGTAAAGTCAATGATCAGTCCGCAGATGACCATGATCGAAACGAAATGCGGCAGATACGAAATCGTCTGAACCGTTTTCTTAAACGCGTTATTCCGCACTTCATTGATCAGAAGGGCCAGAATGATCGGTGCTGGGAAGCCGAAAAGCAGATTTTTGAAGCTGATCAGGACCGTATTCCGGAGAATACGGGAAAAGTATACATCCTGGAAGAACATCTTAAAATAAAACGTTCCGGCCCATTCGCTCTTCCAGATCCCCAGTCCCGGTGAAAAATGCTTAAACGCGATGATCGCGCCGTACATCGGCATATAACTGAAAAGAACATAGTATACGACCATGGGGATCGCCATGATGTATACATATTTGAACTTCTTCAGGTCTTTGCCGAGACGGTTTATAAAGCTGTCTTTTTTCATGTCATATTCTCTCTGTCTTTTCTGATGTCTGAATCGTAAAAGGTGTGACCCTGTTTTATCTGTTTATGATATTCTCTTGTTGTTTATACGTTTTTGGATACAGCAAGAGCAGAAGGAGACTCTCTGAAGTCCCCTTCTGCCCTGAAATAAACTGATTAACGCTTGTTATATCTGTCCAGAGCGGCATTTTCGATCTCAAGAGCTTCGTCGATGCCCATCTCCTTGATCTTGGCTACCATCGTATCACACTCGCTGATCGGCAGCTGACCCATAACGATCTTGGCGACCGTCTCATCACGGTACGTCTTGATCTGATTCATGATGTTGGCAAGCTTTGTAGCCTCATCAACCGTCGGAGAGATCGGCGGAAGGATCAGATCATGGCTGCAGTCGCCCCAGGTGTAAACGGTCTCTGCCTGTCCCGGATAGGTCCTGGTAATGCTGACCAGATCGACAGCCTGCAGAGTCGCCCAGCTGGAAATTCCGCCGAACGCATACTGACCCATGACGAAGTCCATGCCCTTTTCGGCAGCCGCGTCATTGATCTTAGCGGTAAAGTTGACCTTTCCGTCAACAACTTCATAGGTATCGCCTTCGATACCATAGTTCAGGAGATAGATGCCTTCCTTGCTATAGCCGTAATCCAGATATCTCAGGCAGGCATCCAGATTGGTGTTCTGCGTGGTGATCGCAGCACCGGATCCGCCAACGATATGGTCGACAGCAGTCTGAGAAGAGTACGCCTTGCCGTCCGGACCTGCCGGCCAGTGCATATAAGCAAGATTCGCTTCCGGAACGGTCGTCTCCAGGACCTTGCAGAAGGTTACCCAGTTACCGCCCTGAGAACCGATATAGAATCCGGCATCGCCGTTTGTGATCTTAGCCTTGAAGGAATCGCCGTCATTCGCCATGAAATCGGGATCGATCAGTCCTTCGCTGTACCACTTGACCATAGTCTCCAGATATGCCTTGAAATTGGGAGACAGAACGCCGTAGCTGACGGTATCGCCTTCCATATAGAAATCAGACAGGAATCCATAAGCGGCACAGATCGCGAAGATACCGTTCGGAGCATCCAGAGCACGGGCGCAGTACGGGATAAAATCATCGCCGTATTCAGCCTTGAAAGCATTGAACATAGCATAAAGCTCGTCGATGGTACGAGGCTCCGCGATATTCAGAGCATCCGCCAGATCCTTTCTGTAGGCAGGACCCTGGAAGCAGTTCAGGATCTTGTTCTCTTCTGCCAGGCAGATCTCACGGGCAAAGGGGAACATGTACAGTGTTCCGGCATCTGTTACGGACTGCTTGTAGAAATCCGGATACTCATCAAACAGAGCCTTCAGATTCGGTGCTTTATCGAGTGAATCATTCAGCTTCAGAATGACCTTGTCGGCAACAGCCTTCTCCGGGCCGCCCGCATATCCGTTCAGCCAGTCATAGTACATCATGTCCGGCAGCTTCATAGAAGCAACCGTAAGGTTGAACTGTTCCTTCTCCTCGCCTACCGGAGGATGCTGCCATGTAATGTCGATATTCAGGATCTCTTCGAGCTTCTTCATGGCCGCAACATCCTCATAGGACGTGCAGGTGTTGGCTGTCTTCGCGTTCAGATCGGACCAGAACGTCAGAGAAACCTTCTCTCCGGAGGCAGATCCGTTCGAGTTGGAACCGCTGCCGGAATTGTTACTGGAAGACCCGCCGGTACAGCCTGTCAGTGTGCTCGCTACAAGCAGAACAGCCAGCACTACACACAGCACACTCTTAAAGCTTTTTCCTTTCATAAGTTTTCCCTCCTGTTTTTTGACAGCCGCCAGACTGCGGCCATCTTGCTGCTTCTATTGTAGCTTGTCAAACAGGAATCGGGAACCGACAGCTTTTTCGATTTTCTCTCAAAATTTTAGATATTCCGGCTTCCAGGTTTTTCAGATGATTTTCTGTATTCTCCCGGTGTAATGCCTTCCAGCTTCTTAAACACTCTCATAAACGTCGCGTCAGAATAGAAACCGCATCCGACGGCGATTTCATGTATGGTTGCCATGTCGTTTTCTTTAAGTTTCTCTTTAGCATGATCGATCCTGACCCTGTTGATATGGTCAGACAGATTCATGCCTGTATTCTGCTTAAACAGAGTCGACAGATACGCCGCGCTTAAGCCTGCTACTTCCGCAAGCCCCGCCAGTCCCAGACTGTCATCCGCGTAATGCTCCGAAATATAATCCTCTACCTGTCTCACCGCTCTGCTGTTCTTGTCATATTTAGCCCGCGCACGGTCAGCAAGTCTGCAGAAAGCCTCTATGCACCATCTTCTTGCCTGCTGGGGAGCACTTGTCAGGATAATATCGTAATTAAATGATTCTTCCTCCAGCCCAAGCTGCTGAGCGACCTTCAGATAAGTACTCATCAGATGGATCATCATTCCTCTGACTGCCGCAGCAAACTGCGGATCATCTTCTTTGATCCGGCTGGCGCAGTTATGGAACAGTCTGTCGATCTCATCTGATACTTTCTCTGTCTCTCCGCTGCGTATATAATTGATCAGCTGCAGCTCGTCATCGATACTGTATCTGAAATACCCGGTCTGCTCATTCATGAAATCCTCATATGTCAGTATCCCGGTATATCCGCTCCAGCCGACATAGATTCTGGCTCTTTCCGCCTGCTGATACACATCCGGCAGTTCCGATGCCTGATCGAGCATTCTGCTGACGTAAATCGCGATCGGCTGACTGAGAATATTCTCTGTTTTTCTCTGGATCTTCTCGACTTCCGACAGGATACTGCCGATCTCCAGCTCTTTTGGATAACGCAGAAGAACTGTCAGGCTGGCGTTTTCATGGGACACATAATAAACATCGCTTCTCTTTTCAGGATAGTCCTCCATTAATTTGCGAATGGTGTCCAAAAGATCAGTCCTGTTGTCTTTCTCTTCTGCGGAAATGACCTCAAAGATCTGGAACCAGCCATCAGATAAATTGATTCCGGAAGCAGCGACGTTATCCAGTACCGGCTGCGTCATCCGAATACGTCCTTCCAGCAATTGTCGCAGATAATACTGCAGATAGACCGGTTTCATCTCTTCATTTCTGGCGAACGTCCTGTCCATGATTTCCTGCATCTGAACAAATTCATTTTCATCTTCCAGAGTCTCGCGGCCGCGGTTCCCGATCCGCATCAGGATATTGCGGATCGGTTTATAATTCCTGTATGCCAGATACACGGCGATACCGATATTGATCAGGAAGCCGAGAACCGTACTGATCATAATAAAATGCAGTGAGAACGCGTATTCATCCGTAAAACTGTTAGCCGGATAATAGATACGGTAGCTCAGATTCTCTATCGATGATGCCAGATCGATATACGGACTGCTCTCATCTGATCCGGAATCAAATACCACCTTATTATCCCGTTCATCTATAATCTCGGCAGACATTCCGGAAGAACCGAGCAGATTTTCTGCCTCTTCTCTTATACTATCCTTTGATATACTGAAGAAAATGACCGGCGAATACTGTTCATCCGTCGTAATATACATTGTTTTGGCAAAATACAGATTATCATCATCTGCATCACTGTCCCTAAGATAAACATTCGACAGGGTTATATATCCTTTGCAGAGAAGTTCCGTCCACTGATCATAGGAGATATCGTCCATTTCCATGATCCTGTCAAAAAACGTCCGCGCATAAAGTCTGTAAGTCGGTGTGATGATACTGCTGCTCGCCGGAAAATACAGATAAATCTCGGAAATCGAACTCTGCCTGTCATAGATCAGGCCCAGCTTATTGACGATCTGCAGAACGGTGTAATAGTCATTTTTCTGTATGGTATTGCCTTTTACGAACATGAACTTGACGACTTCTTCATCCTTGAACATACCGCGGTATAGCTTGTCCATCTCATTAAGCTTATTGTCCATCATCTGCTGGAACTGGCCGGCAAGCTGTTGTCTGGACTGGGCAAGCAGCTGAGTCTGGAAATTATACGTCACTCTGGTATTGATTGTCAGAATCAGAGCCGGTAAAATCAACAACAGAAAATTAGAGACAAGATAAACAAGGAGTGTGCTTCTCCTGTGAATTCTCAGTCTCTGTGCCCCATTCTGCGTTATCTCTTTATCTTTCATGATCAGATCATCTTTCTGCGGATTCCAGATCCCTCTTACCTGGCGAAATATTCTTCTTTCATCAGCATCTCGAGGATCCTTGCCTCCCGTTCACGGGTGAATCTGCCCTGTATATTGGTATTGACATATCTGTTGACGTAGATTGCTCGGTCCGGTTCTATCCATTCCGGTACGAATCCTGCTTCTGCCTCATAGTCGTCAAGGTCCTGGGATACGGTCTCTTCTTCCGCATCGCACAGGAAATAAAAGTTTTCCTGATAAAAATAATCATATCCCGGCATATCGTTCTTCTGCATACGGCGTACTAATCCGTATTCTCGGACAGATGCCGGAATGACTCTTAGTCCTGATTCTTCCCGGACTTCGCGTATCATAGCAGCCTTCGCGTCCTCGCCTGGTTCCAGCCCTCCGCCCGGGAATTTATAATAATCATACCTAAGGCTGTGAACCATTGCCACTTTACCTTCTTTGATAATGATCCCGCGGGCGGACGGTCTGACAAAAGCTCTTCCGTCCGGATCATAATCCTTTGCATCAAGCTCAAACAAAAGACGCATCTTATCCCTTACTCCATCCACGGCATCTGCTCAGTACGCACCGGCTTGCCGGTCCGGATCGCTTCGTCCATCATCAGATAGAGATAAGTGTCCTGCAGCGCTTCCGCAAGCGGATAGATCTCCTCTCCGCCCGCGATCATCTTCTCCATGCCTGCGAGCAGTGACGCCATGCCGATCTCGTCATCACTGAGTCTCGCGTCCTCCTGCGCGTTCACGAAATGACTGCCCGTGCGGCGGCCAAGGAACGGACTTTCGCAGAGGACTTTGCCGTTCCATGTGATCCGGTGCAGGCTCATACCTTCAAGGTTCGAATCCGGGCCGGCCTCCTGCCGCACCATCCGCGCGGTCATCGGGATCGAGTCTTCGCTCATCCAGGCCACATCGTAATCATTGATCTCGCCGTGCGTGCCCTGCACGTTCAGATGACGGCTGCGGAAATAATTAAAATACTGCTCGTCCGCGAAATCAAAGAATCCGACCTTGCCGTCGTCGTATTCAAAAGAAGCCACTTTGCGGCGGTCCCGGATCATCCGCTGATTCTCCGCCGGTTCCAGATTGTTCCTGCCGATATGATACAGCACCGGGAATTCATATCCGCGCGCATAGATCGTGCACGGCTTGAGCCCGGCTCCCAGCAGATGCCGCATTACACTGATCCCGTGATAATCATGCATCATGGAGATCCGCAGGTTGCTGACCTCACCGATCACGCCCTGATTAACAAGACTCTGTACAGCTCTATGATATGGCTGCAGGAAGTACTGCTCCGCGACCTGGATTTTCGCACCGTAACGCTTCTGCAGAGCCCAGACTGCCTTCAGCTCCTCCACGCCGTTCGCCGGAGGAGTCTCCACAAGGACCGGAAGTCCTGCCGCAGTGACTTTTTCGATGTACGGCAAGACCGCCTTGCGCGGGATCAGGATCATGACCATGTCATAGCCCGCCGCCAGGAATTCGTCCAGATCCGTGTAAGCTTTTCCGCCGAAAGGCTGACCTTCCGCTTCATAAGCCGCTGCCTTCTCCGCATCGCGGAAATACACACCGGAGATCTCAAAACGCTCAGGGAGCATCCGGATGATGCGCCAGTACGTGCGAGTACGCCACCCGCTGCCTATAAACCCTATTTTCATGAGTCCATCCTTTCTATGATCGCCGGCAGATCCGCATGATCACGCAGCACATGCAGATCCGGCGTTATCTCTTTGTCCGCGGCGAGCCGCTCCGGTACATACCAGAGAGCATGCAGACCGCTGCCTAATGCGCCTTTATAATCTCTCTTCAGATTATCCCCGATAAAAATGCACTCCTCCGCCGGATATCCTGCCTTGTCAAGCACCCTGCGGAAAAACCGCGGATCCGGTTTGTCAAACATCGTCTCGTCGCTGGTCACCGCAAAATCGATATACTCCGCAAGTCCCAGATTGATCAGCTTGCGGTACTGTATCCGCGCCATCATGTTGCTGCCGATGCCGATACGGATTCCCTTCTTTTTAAGCCAGCCCAGCGTCTCCGTCAGATGCGGCTCCGGACGGATGCTCTCGAGCAGGTCCTCCCAATAGCAGTTGTACAGATCGACCGCGTACGGCAGCAGCGGCTTCTGAAGCTTCTCCAGCGTATAATTCAGGCGGAGCGAACGGCTGTGCATCGCGTACAGATCCCTCTCACCCTCCTGCAAAAGGCTGCGGACATCCTGCGGCACAAGGTCTGCGATCGCATGATACGACTCGATGAAAACCTGTTCAAACACTTCCGCCGGAACCCCAAGAAGGCGCTCTGCTTCTTCGCACAGCTTCCGCTGGGCATGCGCATTCGGCTTAACAAAATCATACAGTGTATCGTCCAGATCGTAGATTACAGCCTTAATCATCGGATTGCCTCGTTTCTTTTCAGTCAGTGTCTGCACATTGTGCAGCTGCGGTTCAGCGGTCTTTCAGACTGCTGCTTCTGATCACCCCAGTCATCTCTCTGTGCCATTCTTTCTCCCGCCACATACCGACAAACTGTGGTCCGCAGAAGTTGCTCGTCGCCATCCCTGCCCAGCAGCCCGTCGCTGCTGCCATCGACACGCCGAGGCGGTTCAGATCCAGGATCCAGCCCCAGTTCAGCAGCGGCCAGTCTTTATAATCCACAACAGCCCAGCACTCGGTCGTTACCAGCGGGCGCCCGCTCTTCTCCGCCCAGCGGGCAAGCTGAAAGATCCCGTCCACCAGAGCCCGGTCATACTCCGCCTGATTCATCAGGTACTCCATTTCTCCGTTCAAAGCCAGATTGGTATAGCCTTTGTCGTCAAAACGGTCGGAGTAATATCCGACTTTCTTGTAAAAGTCACTGTTCGACGTCATCCAGATGTGCGGCTCGAGGAAATCGAGATAGCTCACGTCCATGTTCTCGTCAAAATCATAGCAGAAAGAGAACGTCACCGGAATCTCCGGATAGGCTTCCTTGAACCGGCAGACAGTCCGTTTCATCCAATCCACAACAAAAGGATCTTTGAGTCCCGTAGCGCCTCTGCGGAGGAACGGGGACCAGAGATCCAGCGGAAATTCATTGCAGAAATCTACATACAGAATATTGTCAAGTTCGCCCCATTCGCGGATATAATCCATGGTCCGGATCCAGATGCCGGCATGATCCTCCGGTGTCCGGATATCCATCTCGCTGTGATCCGCATCCTGGCGGAACCAGCTTGACAGTCCGACTCTCACCTGATGACGGCGGCAGGCACGCAGGAATTCCTGAAGATTCCTCTCCAGACAGATCCTGGTCACGGCCGGCGCACCCCAGTTCTGAAGATTCCAGACAGGATTCAGCGTCCACACGCGGCAGATGTCTTTTGCTAAAAGATGCGGATACGGATCGATACGTACAGCATTATACCCGCGATCCGTAAGCTCGCTAAGCGCCTGATCCCAGTCCTCATAACCGGCACCCGGCCATCTGCGCTCCAGCCAGGAAAAATCCCACATTGTGATGGCAAAAGGCTCTTCGCACCGGAACAGTCTGCTTGCGGTCTCCCTCAGGCTCATGACAAATCCTTTCTTAAGCGGCGCGTTTAATGACAGCATGCGATGCCGTCTGCAGATCAAACTCCCGGATCAGCGCGGAGGTCAGGACAGCGACCAGCACAGCCGAGAAAACGTCCAGGAAAGAATGCTGCTTGACGAAGCATGTCGATATCGTGATCAGAAACGCCGTGAAATCGATCGCGGCGATCCAGCCTTTCTTACGGCGCAGTTTCTCACAGAAGCGCGCTCCGTAGCTGACCGCTATGGAACCCAGAACGTGCAGCGACGGAAAGACGTTGGTATTCGTATCATTCGCGTAGAACCGCGCGATCATGCGCGTCAGGATATTGTCCCGCGCAAAAGAAGCCGGCCGCAGATTCTGACAGGTCGGGAATACGAAATACACGAACAGTGTAAACGCGTATGAAAATATAATGAACTGCATCGTTTTGATGAAGCCCTTCGGTTCATAAAGCAGGCCGTAGATCAGGATCGCCGGAATGAACAGGAACCAGATCAGATACGGGATGAAGAACCATTCACAGAACGGAATGATGTCATCCAGTACACAGTGCATCGGATAATAAAACTGCTGGAACAGCCCCTTTTCGAGAAAACTAAAGACCAGACCGTGAACAGGCCAGAAAAGAAGCAGTTTCAGATAGGAAAACTCACCGTTCAGCTTATCCAGGCTGAAGGTACGGTAATTAACAACGGGCTTTTTCACTTTTGTACTTTCTCCTCGGAATTACAGTTCTCCGGCTGATCTTTTTATATATGCCGGAGAAATGATCTTAAATCTTGATATACTGATCAGCAAGCGGCGCAAGATCGGCTGCGACCTTCTTGCCGTCGACGACCGCCTCCGCGTGCTGATTTTTCTCGGAATTGTTCAGGAAAACGACTGTACGGGACGCCGGGAACCATACGGTCTCGACTTCCGGATTATCACTTGCCGGAAGCTCACAGCCTTCCGGTGTAAGGATCTGCTGCAGTACACGGAGCGAAGCCGGTGTCCAGCTGTAATCGGACAGATAGACTCCGCGGCCCTTGCCGAACTTATGCTCCGTATAGACCGGCGCTCCGTCGACCGCACGAAGGACTCTCGTCTCCGGATCCGTCAGATAAATGCCGGCTTTTGCCGGGAATTCGCAGTCTTCCGGCAGCACGGTCTCTTCACTTGTAAAGGTGAATTTGCCGTGACAGACCTTCTCTCCGCGGTCCAGATCGACACCGAGAACCGGTGCCATGCGGAACCGGTGTGTGGTCCCTTCCACTGCGGAAGGCTCATTGATGCCGATGAAAGTACCGCCTGCCGCGGTCCATGAGAGCAGATTCGAAACGACTTCAGGATCCTTCCATCCGTCGCCGCCGCTCCACGCGTCGCCCTCCCGTCCGGCATTGATAATGACCTGATACCTGGACAGATCCTGATTTTTCACATCGTCCAGGCTGATGAAGCTGACCTCGACCGGCAGACCGGCGAGCGCTTCATTCACATGGATCAGCGTATGCATATACGTCTCGTGGAAATGACCGGACAGCGACCAGGAACGGATCTTGCCCCATGCATGCAGTACGGCGACGTGAACCGGCAGGCGCTCGGGCTCACCCTCAGCGTGCAGTTCCTGAATCGTGCGGAACTCATCCGCGATCTGCTCGATCCTGTCATTGAACTCTTCAAATCCCAGTGTCAGATGCAGATATCCGCCCAATCCGATCCGATCAGTACACTGCTGCAGCAGCGCGCGGCGGATATGGATCCAGTAACGCTGCGCGTCCAGTGCGGGACGTCCGCCTTCCATAAAGGTCGGCGCGCCGCCCAGTCCTACCGGGAACAGATACGGGTGCAGACGCAGCTCGTGCGTAACGCCCGGTACATTCGCGCAAAGACGCACTTCGTATCCGGAGAAAACGCACTTGATCAGACCGTCAAAACCGAATTCGCCGAAATCTTCGCTGTACGGTTCCAGACCGACCCAGCTGTCATCGTAGAAAACATAGGCTTTCTTACCATACTGATGTACGATATCGATGAGCTTGCGGCCGAAAGAAACAACGAACCGGTGAATGAACTCCATCCAGTCCCTCTTATGCTGCGTCGGCGGCATATGCGTAACATGCAGTTTACCCTGGTTGATGAAGTCCTCGGAAGTCATCCGGTAGCCGTACTCCTGCTCGAACTGATCGAGCGCGAGCGGGCTTACGGTGAAATCATACGAAGCCCAGTCCGTGAAAAGATTGCGGCAGCGCGCGTCGGATCCCCAGATCCATACGAAATTGTAGAAAAGCGAGGTGAACCGCACGACATCGGTCTGCGGATGCTCTTTGCACCAGCGGTCCATCCAGTCGAGCATATACTCCTGCGTCTCGGAATACCGCGGATCGATCTGCATCAGATGCTCACCGGTCCAGGAATTCGTGACGTAGTTGTACATGGAGATCTCTTCCCAGATCCGGTACGCAAGGAAATTGACCGTATACTCATGCCAGGGCGTGCAGCCGCGGATCGTAACGGTCCCGTCCGCATAGTCCCACTGTCCGGTCGGAACTTCCGCTTCGGCGGTCCTGTCAAATACCTGCCAGTATTTCACGGAGTCCGCAGATTCATTGATCTGGAACTGCTCCGTATAGAACTGGTCAAGCAGATGGATCTTAAGCTCGGCGCCTTCAGCTGCCGCCGGTCCGGCCATCAGGAAACTCTCCTGCTGGCAGTCAGGATGCTGCCTGGCCCATTCGTTATGATCGCGGATCACGCAGATCGTCGAATAGATCTGGTATCCCGCGTCCAGAATGTCCTTGGATAGCTTCGTACCGTCGCTGTCGCGGATTACGTCCGCGCCCCACTTCTTTGCAAGATCGAGTGTCAGTTTCTCATATCCCGCTTCGCCGGGAAGTGTAAAATTACCCTGTTTCATCGTATTCCGGTAAGCCTCGCTTCCATAAAATGCAGAAGCGCCGAATCATCCCGGCGCTTCTGTTATATTGTCTGATTGATTAAGCCAGCAGTGCCTTAACAGCTTCCGCGATCGCAGCGTCTTTGCAGTCCTTGAAGAAATACTCCTGGAAATGCTCGCCGCTTACAGCTCCCTTGGCGAGATCTCTGTCGAGCTCGGGAAGAATGTCTACAAGAGATCTGTGGGTGACTTTCTTGACACCATCCAGGATCTTCTTGTTGCGCTGCTCGGGAACGACTCTCTCCGGAGGATATCCGCCGCCGCCCGGTGCGCAGAACAGTTTCTCAAAGATGTATTCCAGATTCAGCTCTCCGCCCCATCCGAAATTCTCGGCAAACGGGATCGCTACGCAGTTGCCGTCGTTGACCTGAGAGAACAGGTAAGCGTCCAGAGGACTCTCGATATGTCCGCAAAGGACACCGGGGAAGGAATTGCAGGCCAGCATCGCGCCTTCGCCTGTACCGCATCCGGTGATGACATAATCGGCAGCTCCGGATTCCAGCAGAATGCAGGCAAGGATGCCGTTCTGTACATACGTCAGCTGAGCGGCATCGTCTGCAGCATACATTCCGTAGTTAACGACTTCATGTCCCATCGGCTCAACGACCTTGCGCAGTGTCTTCTCGATCAGCGCGTTCTTCGCAGCCTGGCTGTTTTCATTGATCAGAGCGATTTTCATAAACCATAACCTCCTATTATGCTGTTTTATGAATGAACCAGCATCATTGTATCACATAAATCCGTATTATGCAAGCAGTCCGAGCCTTCTGACAGCGTAGATATACAGCAGCATGGCGCTCGAATACCACTCGGAACATTCCGTCGCGCGGCCGGTCACCGGATCCAGTTCCTGTGTGAAGATCCGTCCCTCCTGTGCCGCCATCCCATCGACCCAGGCACGGAGCAGATTGTTATAGTCTCTCGTCTTACCGTAATCGTCCATCCAGCGCATGCACCGCAGCGCCGTCAGTGCCTGGGAATAGTAGCCCCAGCAGTTCCACTCCGCATGTCCGGCCGTCTCCGGAGCGTTGAGCGCCATCGACGGGAACGGATAAGGCGTCCCGAATTCCTCCGGATCACGGAAATGCCGGTAATAGATCTCGTCAAATTCCGCCTGCGTCAGCATATGCTCGGTAAAGACATTTGTGATCGAGATATTCCTGATCTTACGCAGATTCCCGGATGAATCACGGTCATAAAAGAACGCATCGTCTTTATCATACAGAAGCTCGAACATCCGGCTGCGGACCGCCTGTGCACGGTCTTCCCAGATCTCCGCTTCCTCGGGCTCTCCGAGCAGTCTCGCCATCTGCGCGAGCGCACGTCTGTCCCCGTAGAACACGGCATTCATATCCGGCGAAAGCATCGGCAGCCCCGCCGCGTCAGCCGGGACTTTGCCCTCCGCGTCCGGGCATCCGTTCGGAATGCCCGCGAACCGCGCGCTGTTGTCATGGCCTGTATCGTAGAGACAGAATGTCTCGATCAGTCCCTGATCCGTCGTCATACGGTTGATGCATAGCCAGTCGTCCCATTTGGAAAGCGCTTTATAGGCCTTCTCCAGGAAATTCAGATCCCGCAGGATCCCGTAGGCTTCCAGACAGATCGTCGCGAACGACACACATTCCTGTATATGCGCGTACGCGACATTGGAAAAGCTCCACTTGCTTGCTGCCGGATCTCTGACGCAGAACGGCAGATGTCCGTCTTCTTTCTGATTGTCAAGGAAAAGATTGATCTCGCCGCGCAATACGTCCTGCGCGTCCGGCCTCTCCGGAAAAAGTCTCGCATAGCACAGCGCGTCAAAGGCATGCTCCAGCCACACGCCAGGATACTGTGACGAGATCAGGACGACCGGACCCGGCTGCCCCTCAAAAGTCTTGATATGATGCTCTCTGATCCGCTGCACCGCCTGTTTATACCTCTCCCGGATACGCTCACCGGAAGGTTTTGTGATGGGTTCCATTTATCTGACCTCCTGTGTGATCTGCCGCGCGTTTTTATTCAGTATACAACCATTTCCGCGCATTGACAAGCGGCCTCTGAAAAGCCTGCCGCCTTTATTCGTTATTCTTGCAAAACCGCGGGAAATCCTTTATACTATGATCAGTATGGCCGCGCAGGGGTCACGCGCGGCGGGACGTACGGTTCCCCGGGAGTCCCGCGTTCACACTTTTACAGAGAGAAAGGAGTTCTATATGAAAAAACTGGGTTTTGGCACCATGAGACTGCCTCTTTTGGACAGCAACGATAAGAAATCCATCGATTTTGATCAGGTATCCCGCATGACGGATATTTTCCTGGAGAAAGGCTTTACTTATTTTGACACGGCGTATCCGTATCATGATCAGGCATCGGAGATCGCTGTCAGAGAGTGCCTTGTAAAGCGTCATCCCCGCGATTCCTTCCTGCTCGCGGACAAGATGCCTATTATCCGCGTCCGCAAGCCTGAAGACTATCCGATGTATTTCGAGGAACAGCTGCAGAAATGCGGTGTCGACTATTTTGATTATTATCTGCTGCACAACATCGGCGTCGACCGCTACGACCGTACGAAGGCTACCGGCGGATTCGAGTTTCTGGCCGAGCAGAAAAAGAAAGGCACTATACGCAAAGCGGGCTTTTCTTTCCACGACCGTCCCGAGCTTCTGGAAGACGTTCTGAAGAATTACGGCGACATCATCGATTTCGTACAGCTGCAGATCAACTATCTTGACTGGGACAGCCCTGTTGTGGCATCCGGCCGCAATTATGAGCTCTGCGTGCAGTACGGCAAGCCCGTCGTCGTCATGGAGCCGATCAAGGGCGGCACCCTCGTAAAACGTCTGCCGCAGGAAGCCGCTGATCTGTTCAGATCCGAAGCTCCCGACTTCTCCCCTGCCTCCTGGGCGATCCGTTTTGCAGCGTCGCTGCCTAACGTCATGGTCGTGCTCTCCGGCATGAGCGAGATGGATCAGATGCTTGATAATATTTCCTACATGGAAGATTTCAAGCCGCTTACCGACCATGAGAAAGAGGTCGTGGCTGAAGCCAAGGGCATCATGGAAAGAGCCATCGAGATTCCCTGCACAGCCTGCGGATACTGTATGGAACAATGCCCGATGAACATCAATATTCCTGCGTATTTCGATCTGTACAATCAGTTCTGCACGGGCGGAACAAAGAGCGGCCAGTACTATGAGCGCTCCCGCATTGGTCACGGAGCCGCCAAAGACTGTCTCCACTGCGGTCTGTGCGAAGAGATCTGCCCGCAGCATATCGAGATCCGCAGCTTCCTTGAGAAATTCACGAACGCTTTTGCCGATTTCGAAGAAAGATACAGCAGCTGAAAATACAGAAAGGAGTATCAGAACATGATCAG
The DNA here is from genome assembly GCA_017441925.1 of Bacillota bacterium. Taxonomy (GTDB): domain Bacteria; phylum Bacillota; class Clostridia; order Lachnospirales; family Bianqueaceae; genus RUG12817. Next base: position 72,507 of record JAFRUE010000007.1, on the reverse strand, counting down.
ATTCCAGGAAATGCCCTATGTCCGCCCCGACATGGAGGCGATGAAAGCGCTCTATGTCTGCACGATCGACGCCCTTAAGAACGCTTCCACCTATGAAGAGGCAAGAAAAGCCTTCTTTGACCTGCAGGAACAGGATGAACAGGCATCCACGATGATGAGCATCTGCTCTGTCCGCAACACGATCGACACGACCGACGAGTTCTACAGCAATGAGATCAAATGGCTGCGCGAAGCGAACGCCAATCTGATCCCGCTGCGCAAGCAATACCGCGAAGCCCTCTCCGCAAGCCCGTTCCGCGCTTCGTTCGAGGAGGAATTCGGGGTACAGCTGATGAAGATCGTAGATTCTTCACTTAAGACCACCGACGAGCGTGTGATCCCCGCGGTCATCCGGGAAGGCGAGCTCAGCCAGCAGTATCAGAAGGACAGCGCCGTAGCCACGACCGATTTTCGCGGTGAGAAATGCAATTTCTACGGACTGCTCAAGCATATGGAGAGCACCGACCGTGACGAGCGCCGGGAAGCGTTCCAGGCATGGGCCGGACTTTATGAAGAGATCAGTCCCAAGCTGGACGCACAGTACGACGAGCTCGTACATCTCCGCGATGGGATGGCTGATACGCTTGGATTCCCCTCCTATACCGAACTTGCCTATCTGCAGCGCCGCCGCTTTGATTACAATGCAGAGGACGCGGCAAATTTCCGCAGACAGATCCTTGAGATCGTAACACCGGCAGTCGCGGCTATCCGTGAGAAACAGCAGCAGCGTCTGGGCGTGGACAAGCTCCGTTACTATGACGAAGCGCTTCTGTACCCTGAGGGGAATGCTGATCCGATCGGTACAACGGAAGAGCTTGTCGCTAAGGCACAGAATATGTACCGTGAGATGAGCCCGGAGACCGGTGAATTCTTTGATTTCATGGTCAATTACCGGCTGTTCGACCTCGAGACCCGCCCCGGCAAACGGATGGGCGGCTATATGACCCGCTTCCCTGCCTACAAGGCACCGTTCATCTTCAGCAATTTCAACGGCACGAGCGCTGACGTCGATGTTCTGACTCACGAAGCCGGCCATGCGTTCCAGGGATATCTGGCCATGCGGTCGATCCCGGTATCGATGCTGTCCGGTTCCACATCCGAGATCAATGAGATCCATTCGATGAGCATGGAGCATTTCGCCTATCCGTGGATGCCTGCTTTCTTTGAGGAAAACAGTGAGAAATATCTCACTGCTCATCTGATCGGCGCGCTCGCGGTCCTGCCGTACATGTGCTGCGTCGATGAATTCCAGCACGAAGTCTACAAGAAGCCCGAGATGTCAGCGATGGAGCGCAGACATGTCTGGAGAGCCATCGAGAAAAAATACATGCCATGGCGCGATTATGACGGCAATCCGTTCCTTGAGGAAGGCGGTTTCTGGATGCAGAAACAGCATATCTTCCTCTACCCCTTCTATTATATCGATTACGCGTTGGCACAGATGGGCGCGTTCCACTTCTACGGCTTGATGAAAACAGACCGCGAGAAAGCCTGGAACGATTATCTGAAGCTCTGCCGCGCGGGCGGTACTTTAGGGTATTTCGAACTGCTGGATCTTGCCGGCATCCCCAACCCGTTCCGTGAGGGCAGCGTGGAAAAATGCGTGCGCCATGTGATCGATGAAGTGCTGGACCGCTATTAATGATGCCTTGACAAGCATTTTGTGAGCATTTATAATGATTTTCAGGCCGGTCGCTCTTACGGCGGCCGGCCCTATTTTATCTGAACGGAGGTACATCTGCAGTTATGGCACGCGACATATACAGTACACCCCTTACATCCCGTTACGCCAGCAAGGAGATGCAGTATCTTTTCTCCGAGGAGAAGAAATTCCGCACCTGGCGGCGTCTCTGGATCGCCCTTGCCGAATCCGAAAAGGAACTCGGCCTTCCGATCACGGATGAACAGATCGCCGAGCTGAAGGCGCACGCTGACGACATCAATTATGAAGACGCTGAAGCCCGGGAGAAGATCGTCCGTCACGACGTTATGAGCCATGTTTATGCGTACGGACTGCAGTGTCCCGCGGCAAAAGGCATCATTCATCTCGGAGCGACTTCCTGCTATGTCGGTGACAATACCGATCTGATTCTGATGCATGAAGGCCTCCGGCTGATCCGCAGGAAGCTCGTCGTCCTGCTGCGCCATCTCGCTAAATTCGCCGATCAGTACAAGGATCTGCCGACACTCGCCTATACGCATTTCCAGCCTGCTCAGCCGACGACGGTCGGCAAGCGCGCCACGCTCTGGATGCAGGATCTGCTTCTCGATCTTGAGGATCTGGAGGACTTCCTGTCCCACGCGAAGCTGCGCGGAGCCAAGGGAACGACCGGAACACAGGCTTCTTTCCTGGAGCTTTTTGACGGAGACTCCGACAAAGTCCGCCGACTCGACAAGATGGTCGCGCAGAAAATGGGCTATCCGGACGTATACGCCGTGACGAGCCAGACTTATTCGCGTAAAGTCGACAGCCGCGTCCTGAATATCCTGGCGGGAATCGCACAGTCCGCGTCCAAGTTCTCCTCCGACATCCGCATGCTGCAGCATATGAAAGAGATCGAGGAACCTTTCGAGAAGAGCCAGATCGGTTCGTCCGCGATGGCTTACAAACGCAATCCGATGCGCAGCGAAAGGATCGCTTCCCTCTCCCGCTACATCATCGCGGATACACTGAATCCCGCGATCACAGCCGCTACGCAGTGGTTTGAACGCACGCTCGACGATTCCGCCAACAAGAGGATTTCCGTACCGGAAGCGTTCCTTGCGGCGGACGCGGTCCTGAGTCTGTATATCAATGTTTCGGACGGACTTGTAGTCTATCCCAAGGTCATCACTGCACATCTGCTCCGCGAACTGCCTTTCATGGCGACCGAGACGATCCTGATGGACGCGGTCAAGCGCGGCGGCGACCGTCAGCAGCTGCATGAGAGGATCCGGGTGCATTCAATGGAAGCCAGCCGGATCATCAAGGAGGAAGGCGGAGAAAACAATCTGCTCGCGGCAATCGCGGCGGATCCGCTGTTCGGCACGACACTGGAAGAACTGCAGAAACTGACGGATCCGAAGGCTTTTGTCGGCAGAGCTCCGCAGCAGGTCACGGAATTCCTGACGGATACCCTCGCGCCGATCCTTGCGCAGTATCCGGACGATCTGGCCGTCGACGCGTCCGTTAACGTCTGAGTATGATCCTCTTTCTGATCCGCCACGGAGAGACCGACTGGAATCTCGCGAGACGTGTACAGGGACGGGAGGATATCCCGCTGAATGAGACAGGCAAGGCTCAGAGTCAGCGCACCGCGGAAGCCATGCGGTATACGGATCTGGACGCAATCTTTGTTAGTCCCCTTGGCCGGGCTAAAGAAACGGCAGCCGCGATCGCTTCGTATCATCCGAACGTTCCTGTTATCGAGGACGAGCGGCTGATCGAGAGAGATTTCGGCGCGCTCTCCGGTACCACGATCGAAGAACGCGAATGGTTCTTCCGGGAAGGCCGGACCGCGCATGTTGAAGACGAGAAAGCCGTATTCGAACGCGCCATGGATGCAATGGCGGCATATTTCCGATATCAGCCAGTCCGCTTCGGGCAGATCGCGGTCGTAACCCATGGCGGCGTCCTCTACCACCTGATCGAACATCTGCAGGACAAGCAGACAGAACGTTTCGAAGCCGTTAAAGAAGACGGCACCATCATGCTGTATAACTGCAACATTTCGATCCTGCGCAACGACTGGAAACTGCTCGCAATCAATCTGTCGCCGGATCAGTTCGCAGCATCGGAATACGGCCAGGGAAACTGACCGGAACCACACACAAGAAAACCGCCGGTACACCCGGCGGTTTTTTGTTATCTGGATCATAATGCTGTGTTTTGTCCCTTACAGCAGCACTCTTCTGATGGCGTCCTTCCAGCCGTCCAGCTTACGGGCACGGTCTTCCTCCCTCATCAATGGTTCATAACGTACATAATCGCTGTTATCAAAAACAGACATGTCATAGAAACCTGACCCGAGTCCGGCTGCGTATCCGGCTCCCGTCGCGGAAAGCTCCGGATTGCGGGACGCGTTTACGGGCACATTCAGCATATCGCTCTGGAACTGCATCAGGAACCGTCCCTTGCTGCCGCCTCCGTCCGCGCTCACCTGCGCCACGGGATAGCCGCTCTCCTTCTCCATGATCTTGACGATATCCGTCACCTGATAGCATATGCATTCATCGACTGCACGCACGATCTCCGCACGGCCTGTCGAGCGGGACATACCGTAGATCATCGCTTTCGCGCTGCTCTCCCAGTACGGGGCACCCAGTCCCGAGAATGCAGGCACGATATAAGTCGTGTCTTCGGGAGATGCCTGCGCAATGAGCTCGTCAGCCTCCGACGGGGACGCGAGAAGCCCCAGATCCTTGATTGCCCAAGTCATGACCGCACCGGAGTAGTTCACGTTGCCTTCCAGCACATACATCGCCTTGCCGCCGACCTTCCATGCCAGCGAGGTTACAAGCCCCTGCTCACTCAGGACCGGCTTCTCCCCGATATTCATCATGATCGAAGAACCTGTCCCATAAGAGGATTTCATCTGTCCCGGCTTAAGGCATCCGTGTCCGAAAAGGGACGCGTGCGAATCGCCGAGCATCGCGTGGACCGGTACCGGCGCAGGGAAAGTCCCTTCCAGATCGGTCATACCGAACAGGCTGTCAGACGCGCAGATCTCCGGAAGCATCTCCGGCTTCAGTCCGAAGTATCCGCAGACATCTGGATCCCAGTCCAGTGTCTCCAGGTTCATGAGCTGAGTCCGGGACGCATTGGATACGTCTGTCCTGAACTCTTTTCCGTGTGTCAGGCGGTACAGCAGATAGCTGTCCACCGTCCCTGCCAGGAAATCACCCTTGGCAGCCGCTTCCCGTGCATCTTCACGGTTCCTGAGGATCCAGGCGATCTTAGCCGCGGAAAAATACGGCGAAAGTCTCAAGCCGGTCTTCCTGCGGATCGTCTCCGCAAGCCCCTGCGCTTCGATCTCCTGACAGATTGCCTCTCCGCGCGCGCACTGCCAGACGACCGCGTTGCCGAAACACTTTCCTGTCTGCCTGTCCCAGGCAAGTGAGGTCTCACGCTGGTTGCACAGCCCGATCGCGGTAACGTCCTCTTTACGGATCCCCGCGGCCTCCACCGCCATCCCGGCAAGCCGGATCACATTTGCATAGATCTCTTCCGGATCATGCTCCACATAACCGTTATCCAGTATGATCTGCCGGTGCGGCAGACTCACGGCAGGCAGCACATGCGCCTGCTCATCGAGCAGCATGGCTTTGGTGCCCTGCGTACTCTGGTCAATCGCAAGAATATACTTCATATTACAACGCTGCAGGATCCGCCTGTGCCCACAGTTCCTTGATGTATCTGAGACTTACGGCGCCTTCCTTGGCAAAATCATCGCAGCGTCCCTCAATACTCATATGCGCGTCATATCCAATGGCTTTCAGCCGGGCAAAGAACTGCAGATAATCGTCAGGCTGTCCGGGCAGCGGATAACGGCGCTGATAGCGTGCCGCAATGTGTACATGGCTGAAGGATCCGATCCTCGTAATGTCGGAAATCGGTTCATTGTCGGAGACAACGTGGTAGAAATCCGTCAGCAGCTCGACACTGGGCATATTGACGTCAGCCTGCAGGCAGGCACCCTCCGCCATCGAATTGATCATGTTGCACTCACGGCGCTGCAGCGGCTCGATCACGACGGTGATCCCATACTCTCCCGCGATCCTGCCGATGATCTTGGTCGACTCGACAAGCTGTCTCCAGGCCTCGGTATAGCTGACGTCTTCCGGACATTTACGGGCTGCGCCGCTGCCGAATACGACGATCTGCACGCCGAGCTTATTCAGACGTCCGAAAGCGTGGCGCAGGTATTTCTCCAGCTGCTCCGGATCTCTGTTCTCGCCGATCAGCGGAATGCTCCCGGGGATCAGTCCGTTGCAGACCGGAGTGGGCAGTCCGACCTCTCTTGCCGTCTTCTGCACCTCTACGAACTCGTCCTCATTCAGCGCGGCAAGCGCGGATACAGACATTTCAAGGTAATCAAAACCGAGCTCTTTGGCTTCTGCCATCAGATCGATCTTACCACATATACCAAATAACATTTGTATTTCCCCCTTATTAAAATTAGTAAACCGAAACGCACCTCATAGACGATTAAATTATAGCACAGGATCCGGGAGTCTGCAATCTTTTCCTCAAAAAAGTATTGACAGACCGGACATGTCCATAGTATAATACTGTTCGTGTCAGCGACTGACATTATGAGGAGAGGTGTCCGAGTGGTCGAAGGAGCTGGCCTCGAAATCCAGTAAACCGTTATGGTTTCGTGGGTTCAAATCCCACCCTTTCCGTTCTTCAACTTCATATCTGTTTTTGCGTAAGCCGTTTTGGAGAAGTACCCAAGTGGCCGAAGGGGCTCCCCTGGAAAGGGAGTAGGCCGTTAATAGCGGCGCAAGGGTTCAAATCCCTTCTTCTCCGTGCAAGCCAGGGTTCGCAAGAACCTTGGCTTTTTTCGTAGGTCCTGCTTTACCTGAAATTCAGAAGGAGGCATTATGAGTAAAATCGGATTTGATTCAGAGAAATATCTTGCCGAGCAGTCCCGTTTCATTCTGGAACGCGTCAACAGCTACAACAAACTGTATCTGGAGTTCGGCGGCAAGCTGATGAACGACACACACGCAAAGCGTGTACTGCCCGGTTACGATGAGAACTGCAAGCTCCGTCTTCTGCAGAAGCTCAAGGACAGTGCCGAGATCATCATCTGCGTGTACGCGCGGGATATCGAGCGCAACAAGCGCCGCGGCGATTACGGCATCACCTACGGTGATGAGGTCTTCCGTATGATGGACATTCTGACAAGCTACGGTCTGCTCGTCTCCAGTGTGGTCGTGACCCGTTACGAGGAGCAGCCGGCTGTACAGCAGTTCATGACACAGCTTGAACGCCGCGGTATCCGCTGCTATGCACACCGCGCCACGCCCGGCTATCCGACCAACGTCGATCTGATCGTCAGTGAGAACGGATACGGAGCCAATCCGTATATCGAGACCACCCGTCCGATTGTCGTCGTGACGGCGCCCGGTCCCGGCAGCGGCAAGCTTGCCACCTGCCTGAGCCAGCTCTATCACGAGCAGGTCCGCAATATCAAAGCCGGTTATTCCAAGTTCGAGACCTTCCCGGTCTGGAACCTGCCTCTGAACCATCCGGTCAATATCGCTTACGAGGCTGCTACTGCAGACCTCAAGGATGTGAACCGTCTGGATTCTTTCCATTATGATGCCTACGGAACGATCGCAGTCAACTATAACCGCGATCTTGAGACTTTCCCCGTGCTGCGCCGCATCATCGAGCGCATTACCGGTAAAGAGTCCTTCTACAAGTCCCCGACCGACATGGGCGTCAACCGGATCGCCTATGGCATTATCGATGACGATGTGGTGCGCGAAGCTTCCAAGCAGGAAGTCATCCGCCGCTATTATAAAGAAGCCTGCGACTATAAGCGCGGACTTGCAGAGGAAGACACCGTTTCCAAAGAGAAGCTTCTGATGGACGAGCTGAATCTGACGATCTATGACCGCGCGGTAGTCCGTCCCGCCCTGGAACGTCAGGAGAAACTTGTCGGTGAGGGATATGCACCGGAGTATTGCCAGGTCGTATCCCTGCAGCTTGAGGACGGCAGAGTCATTACCGGTCGTCATTCTCCGCAGCGTGTCATGTCTGCCGTATCCGCCTGTCTGCTGAACGCGCTGAAGGCGCTTGCCGGCATCGATGACAGCGTTCACATGCTTGCTCCGTATGTTCTGGAGCCTATGAGCAATCTGAAGACAAATATCCTCCACGACCGTTCCGGTGAGCTCAATGCGGAAGAGACGATCAACGCACTCTGTGTCTGCGCGGCCAACGACAAAGTCGCAAAGCTCGCTATCGACCAGATCGGCAGGCTGTCCGGCTGCCAGGCGCATTCCACCTGCATGCTCACTTCTTCCGAGGAACAGCTCCTCCGCCGTATGGGCGTCAACGTTACGTGCGAGCCGCAGTTCGCAAACAAGGATCTGTACGAATAATCTATGAAGGCCGCATACCGGCCGTAATGAAACAATGAAACTCTGAGGTAACCACTATGAGAAAAACCGTTCTTGCTTTTGTCCTTGTACTGTCCCTGCTCTTGTCCTCCTGTATAGTTGTCACGCCTTCCGGAGAGAGTTCTTCTGCTTCTTCCGACAAGACCTCTGCTGCTGAAACCTCTTCTGGAAAATCCATCAGCGATCTGACGGAATCTTCCGCAGCTGAAGCCAGCAAGGCTGAGTCTTCCGCAGAAGAATCCAGCAAGGAAGACTCTTCCAAAGCTGAGTCCTCCAAGGAAGAATCCTCCAAGACCGAGTCTTCCAAAGAAGAATCCTCCAAGACCGAGTCTTCCAAAGAAGAATCCTCCAAGACCGAGTCTTCCAAAGAAGAATCCTCCAAGACCGAGTCTTCCAAAGAAGAATCTTCCAAGGCCGAGTCCTCTAAAGAAGAATCTTCCAAGGCCGAGTCCTCTAAAGAAGAATCCTCCAAGACCGAGTCCTCCAAAGAAGAATCCTCCAAGACCGAGTTCTCCAAAGAAGAATCTTCCAAGGCCGAGTCCTCTAAAGAAGAATCTTCTGCATCTACAAATACAGCTAAAGAATTTTCGCTTGGCACCACTGCTGACGGGACCTATGAGAACGCTTATTTCGGCATAGGTGTTAAGCCCGGTGATGACTGGATTTTCTACTCGACCGAAGAACTTGCTACGACAAGTGGAATCTCTGCCGATCAGATGACGGTCGAAAGCGTTAAGGAACTGCTTGCCAAGCAGCAGACAGTATTTGATATGTTCGCGATGTCGAGCGATGGTCTCAGGACAATGAATGTCGTATTTGAAGATCTTGGGACCGTTTACGGCGCAATGCTTGATGAATCCGGCTACATTGATATCGCTCTGTCCAAACTGGCTCCTTCACTGGAAGCTCAGGGATTCAAGAATATTGTAACTGAGAAAGGCTCTCTTGAATTCGCCGGTTCAGAACATGGAATCATCCGGTTGACAAGCCAGATGTCTGTAAACAATATCGATATAGATGTTTACGAGATGGTCATCGTCATCAAGCAGGACAATTATATCACTTCCGTAACGCTTGCCAGTTTCATGGAAGATCACGTTGCGGAAATGGCGGAATGGTTCTACGCTGTAAAATAAGTGTTGTGCATTATAAAACGGCATGATTTTCCGGGTCATGCCGTTTTTTTGTGTTGTTTTAAAGAACGAAATTGATCAGAACCCCGCTGATGAAAGCATAAATCATGATAAACAGAAAATAGAGAATGAACTTTTTCAGGCCCATAACGATCTTCAGAGCAACGAGATTCGTGATTTTGGTCGCCGGGCCTGTGATCATAAACGCGGCCGCGCTTCCAAGGCTCATGCCCTCCGCAAGCCAGCTCTGGAGCAGTGGGATCGTCCCTCCGCCGCACGCATACAGCGGCACACCTACGGTCGCTGCCATCAATATTCCCCAGGCCTCATTGCCGCCGAAAACATTCACCATCACCTCTTGCGGGACGTATCTTTGGAACAGCGCTGACAACAGGATGCCGAAAAGAAAATACAGGCCGGTCACTTTCACATTCCGCCACAGATTCAGCAGATACCGCACCAGCAGGTTTGGATGCGTATCATGGCTCTCCCGCTCCGAGAAACCTTTGAAATCAAAGAAATCCCTGCCCTTGTATACGAAATGGACCAGCAGTCCGGCACAGATCCCGCACAGGAAGCAGCTGACGATCCGGACAGCCAGTGCTATGGGGCCAAGTGCCGCGCTGTAGATGATCAGCTGCGGGTTCAGCAGAATCGAAGCCATCATAAACGCGGCAAGCCAGTCTTCGCGCATTTCCTGTTTTCTGAAGGATGCCGCGATCGGGATCGTCCCGTACATGCAGAGCGGCGACGCAATGCCAAGAAGGCATGCCGGAACTACGCCCAGCACGCCCCACTTTTTCTTCTGTATCCCGACAAAAAGTCCATGGATCAGGTCCTTGGCAAAGACAGAGATCAAAGATCCGGCCGCCATCCCGATGACCCAGTACCAGAAGATCTGCCGGAACTGGATTTCGAAATAGTACCAGATATATACAAATTCTCTCCGGAGGACCGCAAAGATCTCACTCATCGATGTCTGCCAGCTGATAAGACCTGCTTCCAAGGCCGATCTCTTCAGCGTGTTCCAGCGTGTGCAACCCGTGCTGACGTTCGATCCGCCGCATCAGTGCGTCATTTCCTTCTGCCTGTGCGACCAGATCATAACATGCCTGATCCAGCGCAACAGGATCGGATGATGCAAGAATCCCGATATCGTGGATATCCGGTTCCGCCGGACGGCCGTTGCAGTCGCAGTCCACAGACAGACGGTTCATCACATTGATATAAATGATGTGTTCCGCTCCGACATGATCCACGAAGCCGTTGACCATCTCGGCCAGAGCTTCCAGCCAGGCGTCCTGGTCACTGTACATAATACTGCCGGAAGTCCTTGTCCCCGCTGTGTGAACAAGCACCTTGCCGCTTGCGGAAGACGCGCCGATCCCCACGTTCTTGATCGCGCCGCCGAATCCGGCCATCTGATGGCCTTTGTAATGCGACAGAATGACCCAATCCTGATAGTCCTCGGCATGACTTCCGACAATGATGTAGTTAAGGCGTGTTCCGCCGGTCACAGGCCATTCTGTCTCACCCTCCTCGTCCATCAGGTCGAACGGCGCGATCTCGGTAAAACCGTGATCCTCCGCGACCTGTCTGTGCATGGCGGAGGCAGAGCGCGAACCTCCGTATGCGGTATTGCATTCCACGATCGTCCCGTCCAGAAGCTGCACCAGATCACCGATCAGCTCCGGCCGCAGGTAATTGCTGGCAGGAGGCTCACCGGTAGAGATCTTCACTGCGGTCTTGCCTGTCGGTGTCCACCCGAGAGTCTCATAAAGCTTCACAAGGCCCTCTGCAGAGATATCAGCCGTAAAATAGACGACAGGGACCGCGTCTTGCTCACCCGTTTCTGTTCCCGTCGGGACCGAGCTTTCTGCTGCCGTTTCCGGGACAGGATCCGAGCCCGTTTCCGTCTTGGATGCAGCGTTGCCGGATTCATTCACCCCGGAAACATTTGCTGATGCTTCCGGCGCTGCCACAGGATTTCCACATCCGGCCATATAAACGGCTCCCAGACAAATGATCAGGAACGTCACAAATGGTTTCAGCAATACTCTTCTCATAGAACACCTCTTATCTGTCATAATGAGCTGAGACATCTTTCAGAAAATCAATGATCTTCAGGTGCTGAGGACATACTTCCTCGCACTGACCGCAGGCAATGCAGTCCTTCGCCTTTCCTCTTTTTTGTGAAAGAAGCTCATAATTTGTGAAGTTCACGGTCCAGCCCTTCTCTGTCAGGTCTTCCCGCATATCTTCGTTATACAGGGAGAAATATTCCGGAATAGCGATATTCATGGGGCATCCTTCTGTGCAGTAGTGGCAGGCTGTACAGGGAACAGTGATCCGGCTGTTGATAATATCACGGGCACGGAAGCACACATTCTTTTCCTCTTCTGTCAACGGTGTGAAGTCCGTCATATAACTCAAGTTGTCCTCCATTTGGGCAAAACTGCTCATGCCGGAGAGTACTACCATTACGTTCGGGAGCGACGCCGCGAAACGGATCGCCCAGCTTGGTACGGATTTTGCCGGATCCTGCGCCTTAAAGAGTTTCTCTGCCTTCTCCGGGACTTTTGCCAGTGTGCCACCCTTGACCGGCTCCATGACGATGACCGGTTTCCCGTGCTTCACGCATACTTCATAACAGTCACGGCTCCGTATCCATTCGCTCTCCCAGTCCAGATAATTGATCTGCAGCTGAACGAACTCCATCTCTGGATGCTCCGTCAGGATCTGATCGAGAAGCTCCGGCTGATCATGGAAAGAGAAGCCCGCGTGCTTTACGAGACCGTCGGCCTTTTTGCCGAGCAGCCAGCTGAAACAGTCATATTTCTCATACGTGGGAAGCATGCCCGCCTCGATCCCGTGGAGCAGATAATAGTCAAAATAACCGGCGCCGGTCTTCTCCAGCTGCGCGCTGAACACCTTGTCCCGATCCTCAAAAGAATGCACGAACCCCGCATGGAGCTTTGTTGCCAGCGTAAAGGATTCCCTCGGATGGCGGGATGTCAGCACTTCTTTCACCGCGCTCTCGCTGGCAAATCCGTTATACATCCAGGCCGTGTCAAAATAGGTAAAGCCCTTTTCCAGGAACAGATCCACCATCTGTTTTACCTGTTCCAAGTCGATATCCGCGGCACTCGCCGAATTCTGCGGTAGTCTCATCAAGCCAAAGCCAAGTTTCTTTTCAAGTGTAAAATTCATGATGATCTCCTTATATTTCTTTATTTGTGAAGAATAATGATCTGCAATATCTGTCAGCTTTGGTTCAGTCCAACGAGAGCGTAAGCGTTACATCTCCGCTGCCGAGAAGTTCTTTCATTTCGGATGCGGTCTTGTCCGTGATCTTGCCAAGCCGTGTATAAGCCCATGAATTGGAGCCGTAGAATATAACGATCTGATTGCCGGAATAAAGTACGATATCTCCGGCCTCCGTGACCGTCTGCACGTCATTCCTCGGAAGGCCTGTTCCAAGAGGACCGACCTGTTCAAATGTGCTGTACATGGACATCTGCACCGTCAGCGGCCCATCTGTGACCAGTTCCTTCAGCGCCTCAATTGATTCGTTGTCTTCCCAGATGACCTCGACCGGCGTATTGTCGATAGTGAGAGAAAGGGAATCCATTTCTGTTATACTTTCTGTCTGGTCTATCATACTGATACTCATTTTTTCCTCCGATTCCCGGTCCGATCCCTGTTCCGGTTCCTGATCTGCCTGAACCGCTGCTGATGTATTCTGCGGTGTTTCGGCAGATGCCGCTTCTGAAGCATCATTCTTGGCTATTGGTACTGTTGCGCATCCCATAAGAGAGACCAGCATGACCGCAATGAGCAGTGCAATAACAGTCTTCATTCTCATCCTTCTCATCATTTCCTTATCGTCTTGAGATTTGCCGTATGCCTGATCAGATAATCAAGGCAATCAACTCTCCGCTGGCTTTCATGAAGCTCTTCCATCCGGCTGCACCGGCACCTGCGGAAATAACGCAGCAATGCTTCGGTATCGTCTGCTTCATAGAGCTGCTGCGCTTTTTTCAGTTCCTCGCTGCCGCACCCGGCGTCCTCCATGTTCGTAAGGATTCTTTCCAGCTCTTCCGTCATTTGCGATCTCTCCTCCGCATGCGTTTTTCCTGCTGCGATTTCATTATAGAGTCTTTACGAGTGTTTGACAAATAGTTATAATGAATATCATGATATTCTTGATCAGCATATCACAGCCGATCAGCAAGGAGAAAACAACATGGAAATCCGAACACTAAGATATTTTCTGGCTGTTGCCAGAGAAGAGAACATGACCCGGGCCGCTGACATCCTGCATGTGACGCAGCCGACGCTTTCCAAACAGCTGAAAAGTCTGGAAGACGAGCTGGGCAAGAAGCTTTTTATCCGTCACAGTTTCAGCATCACGCTGACAGAAGAAGGGGTACTGCTACGCGACCGTGCAGAAGACCTTATTTCCATGGCGGATAAGATCGAGCAGGAATTCCTGTCGCTGGACGACATCACCGGCGGCGATATCTATTTCGGACTGGCAGAATCCTATCAGATCCGTTATCTGGCCAGGGAGATCCGGGATTTCAGAAAGATCTATCCGGATCTCCGTTATCACATCACGAGCGGCGACACGGAACAGGTTACGGAAAAGCTGGATAAAGGGCTCCTGGATTTCGCTGTGATCTGCGAGGCGCCGGACGAACGGAAATATAACTTCATCTCCTTTCCCGAAGCTGATTATTTCGGGGCGGTCTTACCGGCCGGCTCCGGGTTGGCACAGAAAGACTGCATCACCGTGGACGATCTTGCCGGCCTGCCGCTTTTCTGCTCGGAGCAAAGCTGGGAGAACGATATACGCCCATGGGCCAGGGACCGTTTCAGCAAGCTGCGTCTTGAGGGTTCCTTCCGTCTTGCCTATAACGGATCCATGTTCGCGAAGGAAGGTCTCGGGATTCTCCTGACGCTGAACAATCTGGTTGATACGTCCCCAGACAGCGGGCTGGCTTTCCGTCCGTTCTTCCCGCGTCTGGAAATAAAAATGTATATGATATGGAATAAGTATCAGAGCTTTACGCCGATCGCAGAACGATTCCTAAAGCAGATACGAGCATCATTTTCGGAGTAAACAGTACACAGCGGCAAGACAGTCTGTTGACAGATCAGCCCTTTCATGTTAATTTGTATTTATGCAGTCACACTCGTGACAGCTTTTACCGGGAAACACAACTAAGGCGGTCTAAGCCGCAGAAAGGCGGATATACAATGGAATTCAATGAACTGATCCGTGCCAGATACTCCTGTAAGAAATACGACAGCCGTCCTGTCGACAGACAGGCCCTCTCCGCGATCCTGGAAGCGGGGCGTCTCGCTCCTACTGCCAGAAACGCCCAGGTACAGCGGATCTATGTCCTGGAATCTGAGGAGGCTCTGGCTAAATTTGATGAAGCAAGCCCTTGCCGCTACGGCGCGCCGACCGTTCTTGTCGTTGCGTATTATGTGAACGACGCCTATGTTTATCCAAGCGGAACGATGGATTCAGGCGCTGAGGACGCCGCGATCGTCGCGACCCATCTGATGCTTGCCGCCAAGAATGAAGGCGTCGAGAGCTGCTGGCTGAATAAGATCGAACCGGAGAAACTGGCCGCGTCTCTGAATCTGCCGGACAGTGAGAAAGTCGTTCTTGCGCTCGATCTCGGATACGCTGCTGAGGACGCCGGTCCTCTGCCCAACCATTTCAAACGCAAGGATCTGTCTGAAACAACTTTCTATTTATAAAATACCGGAGGTATATTCATGAGCATTTATGATTACAGTGTCAAGAACCCCGCAGGCGAGGACATTTCCCTCGAATGCTGCAAGGGCAAAGTCGTTCTGATCGTCAACACCGCGACGGGCTGCGGCTTCACACCGCATTATGAGCCGCTTGAAGCAATGTACCGCAACTATCATGAGCAGGGTTTTGAGATCATCGACGTCCCCTGCAATCAGTTCGGCGGACAGGCGCCCGGTACGGACGAAGAGATCCATCAGTTCTGCACCCTTCATTACAACACAACTTTTCCGCAGATGAAGAAATCCGATGTCAACGGCGAGAACGAGCTGCCCCTTTACACCTACCTGAAGGCTCAGCAAGGCTTCAAAGGCCTGCCCGACGGCAAGTATTCCGATCTTCTGGCGAAAATGTTCGCGCAGCAGGATCCCGACTGGAACAAGAAATCCGACATTAAATGGAACTTCACCAAGTTCATCGTGAACCGTGACGGCGAGGTCGTCGCGCGCTTCGAACCGACGGCGGATATGGCTGATGTTGAGGCGTGTGTGAAGAGTCTGCTGTAAATAAAGTATGCAATTAAAGCAATAGAGGGCTCGGAGTGCGCTCATTTTAAAGGCGCACTCTGAGCCCTCTATTGCTTTATTCTATATTTTTTACAGACTCTTCACATACGCCTTAACAACATATCCGGGAGTTTTTGCTTTCAAAATGTAAAAAGCACTTTACATCAGTTGTCTTTTGTGCTATATTGGTCATGTAAAATTCTTTTTACATTTTTAGGGAGGGATGTCTTTATGAAAAAGTTTTCGATCAAAGCTGATGAGATGGAAATGGCAGTTAATTATAAAGCTGCCCGAAATGCTTTTGTTTTTCTGCAGCTCGCGCTTGTCGTCTACTGCCTTTTCTGTTTTCTTAAAACCGGCGAATTGCCCTTGGTATGGCTGATCTTCGTTGCTTCCAGTCTGGTTTTCTTCGGGACGAAGCTGATAGAGACGAAACGTCTGACCAGTTCCGGTGATTCTGATGAAGAATAATATCAAGGAGTTGCGAAAAGGCAAAAACCTGCGGCAGGAAGATCTGGCAGAAATACTTGGGGTTACCAGACAGACTATTATCGCAATAGAAAACAATAAGTACGATCCAACATTGGAACTTGCCATGAAGATTTCCGAATATTTCAGGGTGAGTGTAAATGAGATCTTCCGGCTGAGATAAATATGGTTATCCCTGCCATTTCAAATCAAAAACCCGGTCCGGATAGTGAGCATATCTTCAGTGCGGACTATTCGGACCGGATAGTTATTTAAATAACGTCTTCGAAATCCCGAGCACTCTGTAAATATCTTTATCCGCAGCCGCCGGATATAGTTCTTTTACCCGGCCAGCGATCCTGCGCGCCGATTCTTTGGGATCGGCACGGTATTCGCTTGTGACATATTCATAGCCCCAGATGTGCTCCGGCAGGCAGTAGACCGCTGTGCCCCAGCCGTATTCTTCACCGCGCTTATTGCGTCTGCGGCGGAAATCGCGTACACAGAGATACGTCTGCATCTGCAGATTCGTGATCTCCCCTTCGAAATTCTTCTCTCCGCCCTTGCCGAATCCGGCGAGCTGCCGGATCTCGTAGGAGAAAAGCTCCCGGTCGGCATGTTCTTCCATGAAGAGATCCATGATCCTCTTGCTGCGGCTGCTGGCAAGTTCATCTTCCCAACGCGCGTCAAAATCATATCCGTCCCTGCGGAGATTCGAAAACGCAGGCAGACATGCTTTCGAGATGAAACCGGCCTTCCTGTCAAAGAATTTCCCGTAAGCAATGTGCCCCCTGGCTGCTATGATCTGCCGCCACGTCCAGGGATCGCGCGCAGAATCATCCGAC
Source organism: Bacillota bacterium (assembly GCA_017441925.1). GTDB lineage: Bacteria > Bacillota > Clostridia > Lachnospirales > Bianqueaceae > RUG12817. Next base: position 55,571 of record JAFRUE010000007.1, on the reverse strand, counting down.
CACCAACCGGAAGCCGCAGTATGCTCTTCCACAGAGAAGCCCGGGATCTCACAGCGAAATAAGGGCAGGAATCCTATCCTGTCGATGTATTCTTCCATCTCTTCCACTGTGCGGATACAATCCGGATCATCCTCCGACAGACCATGCATGGTCCAACGCTCTTCTTCGTCCATCTGTTCCAAATTGTCTTATTCGATTATGAATTCCGCACCGTCACCGGGGAGGAAATGTCCCTCCACACCGGCTTCGGCAGCACCGACTTCGAACTGTTTCTTGGCAATACCCAGATCGTTATACTGCAGTCCGCGTCCGTCTTTCCAGATCCTCGCGCAGACTTTGCCGTCTTTATACACGATATTGACCGGCTGCTGATTGACGGCTGAAGGGCCTTTCAGGACCGCCTCTATCCCTTTGCGGATCCATTCCGGCACGTCCGCGTAAGCTGTATCGGATTCCAGGAACTGTTCCGGCTTCCGGTCGGAACGGCGGATCGTGGCACGGATCATTTTCTGCTTCATCGGGATCCTGTCTGTCGCATATCCCAGAGGGATCACATCCCAGACCTTCCAGCCATCCGGTACGTCGACTTTGATCGAATTTCGGTCATAGGTCCCTGCGACCCAGCACGTACCAAGTCCAAGCTGTGTCGCGTACAGTACCAGTTTTTCCCCATAGTATCCGACCTTCTCCGAAGAAAGCGGATCCTCTCCGCCGGCCAGCGCCGCGAAAGTATAGACCGGCCCGCTGAACATCGCAGGGGACATTTTAATGATGGACTGCCCCTTCTCACCGGCTGTAAACAGCTGAAACCGCAGTCCGGATTCAGCGTTCAGCGCGTCTATGCAGGCTGTGAGCTTTGCAAGGATCTCCGGCTCGATGAGCCTGTCCTCATAAGAACGGCAGGATATTCTTGTCTGTACCGCTTCCCACATTGTCAGCATTTCTGTGACCTCCTTTTTGATAAAATACCGGGAGAAGCTTGTGCGCTTTTCCCGGTATTTGCTGTCTGATCAGAGTTTTTTATTTGACCGGATGGATCCAGCCGCGGGTATCCGCGATCTTGCCCCACTGAATACCGGTCAGGGTGTCGTACAGGTGCTGTGTAACCGGTCCGATTTCATTGTTGTTGATCGTGAACTTGGTGTCCTTGTACAGCAGCTCTCCGATCGGAGAAACGACCGCTGCCGTACCGCAGCCCCAGGCTTCCTCAAGCTTGCCGCTGTGAAGAGCCTCTCCGAGCTCGTCTACGCTCAGCAGACGCTCGGTAACCTTGTATCCCTCATCCTTAAGGATCTCAATGCAGGATTTACGGGTAATTCCCGGAAGGATCGAGCCGGACAGTTCCGGAGTGATGACTTCGCCGTCGATCTTGAACATGACATTCATCGCGCCGACTTCCTCGATGTACTTGCGGTGTACGCCGTCGAGCCACAGGACCTGGGAATAACCCTTGCGCTCTGCATACATACCGGCACGGATGCTGGCCGCATAGTTGCCGCCGCACTTCGCGTAACCGGTACCGCCGCGGACCGCGCGGACGTCCTTGTCCTCGATCATGATGCCGACCGGGTTCAGGCCTTCCTTGTAATAGCTGCCGACCGGTGAGCAGATGATGACGAATGTCGCATGCTGGATCGTGTGAACGCCGAGGTTCTCGTCATTTCCGAACATGAAAGGACGGATGTACAGAGAGGTTCCCTCCGCGTAAGGCGTCCAGTCTTTTTCCATGGAAATGAACGTGTCGAGGATCTCCATCAGCATGTCTTCCGGAATCTGCGGCAGACACAGTCTCTCAGCGGAATTGTTGAGACGGCGGACATTCTCGATAGGACGGAACATCTGGACCTCGCCGTCTGCACGGCGATAGGCCTTCAGTCCTTCGAAAATACCGGAGCCATAATGCAGGATCGTGGATGCCGGATGAATGGACAGATTTCCGAACGGAATGATCCTGGCGTCATGCCAGCCCTGATCCGGGTCGAAATCCATCATGAACATATGATCCGTAAAGATCTTGCCAAATCCCAGTGTGCTCGGATCCGGCTTGACGGCCGGGTTCTGATTCTTAGTGATCTTGATCTCCATAATACTCCTCCTTATCCCTTTCCTGAATGATCAGTATTCCGCGCCGATCGAGAGCGCCTTTTTATTGTACTGCAGCAGATCCGCGTGACGGGCCGAAACGACCTTGGCCAGCGCCGCGTCGATGGAAGCCTCGTCATATCCGCCTGTTTCCTTCAGAATGCTGCCCATGATGATCATGTTGGCGAGCGTCGTCAGACCGTTGTCGCTGGCGAGCTGAGTCGCCGGAATATACTTGACCGTCACGTCCGTCCTCTTGACCTTACGCTCGATCAGAGAAGAATCGACGAAAATGATTCCGCCCGGTACGACCGCGTCTTCATAACGGTCAAGCGACGGCAGATTCATCGCGATCAGAACGTCCGGATGGGACACGATCGGCGAACCGACCGGATCATCGCTGATGATAACGCTGCAGTTCGCGGTGCCTCCGCGCATCTCCGGACCGTAGGACGGCAGCCAGCTGACGTGCTTCCCGTCGATCAGGCCTTTATAAGCTGTGAATTTACCGGAGAACAGGATGCCCTGTCCGCCGAATCCTGCGAAAAGAAACTGTGTTGTACTCATTTTGCCGCCTCCTCTGCACTCCGGTCTTTGTATACGCCCAGAGGATAATACGGGATCATTTTCTCATCGATCCATTTCAGCGCGTTCTGCGGTGTCAGGCCCCAGTTGGTCGGGCAGCTTGACAGGACTTCGACAAGTGAGAATCCCTTGCCGTCCAGCTGGTTCTGGAAAGCCTTCTTGATCGCTTTCTTCGCGTTGCGGATGTTCCGCACGTTGTTGACGGCGACACGCTCCAGATATTCTGCTCCGTCGACCTGGGAGAGCATCTCGCAGACCTTGATCGGATAACCGCATAGCTTGGGATCACGGCCGTACGGAGAAGTCTGCGTGACCTGTCCCGGAAGGGATGTCGGCGCCATCTGTCCGCCCGTCATACCGTAGATCGCGTTATTGATGAAAACGATCGAAATATTCTCGTTGCGGGCAGCCGCGTGAACTGTCTCCGCCATACCGATGGAAGCCAGATCTCCATCGCCCTGATACGTGAAGACGAACTTGGACGGATCCGCTCTCTTGACACCGGTCGCGACCGCGGGAGCGCGTCCGTGCGCTGCCTCGATCATATCACAGTTGAAATAGTCATATGCCATGACCGAGCATCCTACCGGCGCGATACCGATCGTATTGCCCTCGATGCCAAGCTCGTCGATCACTTCCGCGACCAGACGGTGCACGATACCGTGCGTGCAGCCGGGGCAGTAATGCAGCGGTACATCGATCAGTGCATGGGGTCTCTCAAATACTATCATTATAAAGCACCTCCGTTCTCAGCGGCTTCCTCGATCGCGGCGAGGACCATCTCCGGCGACGGAATCATTCCGCCGGCGCGTTTGCACAGCGTTACAGGCCTGCGGCACTGCTCCGCGAGCTGTACGTCTTCGATCATCTGACCCATGGAAAGCTCCACGGAAATAAACTGTTTCACATGTTCTGCAGCCTTCATGAAGGGTTCCTTCGGGAACGGCCACAGCGTGATCGGACGGATCATTCCGGCCTTGATGCCCTTGCTGCGGGCTTCATTGACCGCGTTCTTGGAAACACGGGCCGCAATGCCGAATGCGGCGATCGCGATCTGGGCGTCGTCCATCATGTATTCTTCGTACATGACTTCGTTCTTCTCGATTTCCGCGTATTTCTCATAACGTCTGAAGTTCTGCTGCTCCAGCTCCTCCGGGACCAGCGACAGGGAATTGATGATGTTGTGAGGACGCTTCATCTGCGTACCGGTCGTCGCCCAGGGTTTCTCCGGTTCAGGCTTGATGTCGAAGTCAAGAGAAACCGGCTCCATCATCTGTCCCATCGTGCCGTCCGCAAGGATCATGGTCATCATACGGTACTTGTCGGCAAGCTCGAAACCTTTGATCGTCAGGTCCGCCATTTCCTGTACGGAAGCAGGCGCCAGTACGATCAGATGATAATCGCCGTGTCCGCCGCCTCTTGTAGCCTGGAAGTAGTCTGACTGGGAGGGCTGGATACCGCCGAGTCCCGGACCGCCGCGCTGTACGTTGACGATCAGTCCCGGAAGGTCGGAACCGGCCATATAGGAGATTCCTTCACCCTTCAGCGAGATACCGGGGCTGGAAGAAGATGTCATGACTCTCTTGCCTGCGGAAGCAACGCCGTATACCATATTGATCGCGGCGATCTCACTCTCGGCCTGCAGGAAAGTTCCTCCGATCTTGGGCATTCTCTTTGCCATATACGCGGCGATCTCTGTCTGCGGTGTGATCGGATATCCGAAATAGAAACGGCAACCCGCCGTGATCGCGGCTTCGGCAATCGCTTCGTTGCCTTTCATCAGTACTTTGTCTGCCATTTACTTATCCTCCTTCTCGATCGTGATAATGCAGTCCGGACACATGGTCGCGCAGAAAGCACAGGCGATACATTCGCCCTCGTTTGCCGCTTCGACCGGATGGTGTCCTTTCTTGTTGATCCTGTCCTCTGCAAGCCGCAGCACATGCTTGGGACATACGTCAACACAGAGGCCGCAGCCCTTGCAGTTGTCCGTCTTGAACGTCAGTTTAGCCATGATGCTCTCCTCCTTATCTTATTTTAGGCTGTAAAGTCAACGGGAACAGTCTGTCTATCTTCCCGGACAGCTCATTGTACAGCGACTTTTCGACGGTCGTGCAGCATATGGGCAGTCCGGACTGTGCGGCTGTTTCCCTCGCATAATCCATAGAGTCGAGAACAACCTGCGCTGTTGTCTCGTCTCCGAGGTTGGAATTGTTGATAAGACCTGTGAACGGGATCCCGCCGGCGTATTCGATCTCGCGCATGACCTCGATCGTCGAAGCGGCGTCCCTTGTGAGCGGCCGATAGCAGTTGATCACCATCAGCATCTCGTAATCGTTCTCTTTGCGGATCGCCGGAGCAAGCCGTCCGAGCGCGAGCGCGCCGCGGTCATCTCCTCCGATATCGAGGATTGCCTTAACCCGCTGGTCATCCGTCAGCGAATACATTTCCTGCGGCATGGCCGGGATATCCAGATTGGTCCCCGCGTACTGCGAGACGACCAGGCGGATACCGGCTTCCTCCAGCATATCTTTACTGTCTTTAGTCCGGAAATAGGGATTTACGATATCCAGATCCGCGATGACCGTATTCTCGTACTGATTCTTCAGATCCAGCGCCATATTCACGGCGATATTCGTTTTCCCGCTCCCGTAATGTCCGCACAGAAGCGTTAATCTCTTATACTCCATGCTCACCCTCACAGCATGTTGCGCATGATCTTGCCGCTCGTAGTCTTGGGAAGCTCGTCGCGGAAGACCACGATCCTCGGATACTTATACGGTGCGGTATGCGCTTTTACATAATCCTGGATCTCTTTCTTCATCTCTTCTGTCCCGACAGTGCCCGGGATCAGTACGACGCTTGCCTTGACGACCTGTCCGCGGATCGGATCCGGCGCGGCGCTGACGCCGCATTCCAGTACGTACGGCAGTTCCATGATAACACTCTCGATCTCGAAAGGTCCGATCCGGTAGCCGGAAGACTTGATAACGTCATCCACGCGTCCGACGTACCAGTAGAAACCGTCCTCATCCTTCCATGCGGTATCGCCCGTATGGTAGTAATCTGCCGTCCAGGTCTTAGCCGTCGTCTCCGGATCTTTGTAATACTCGACCGCAAGTCCGTACGGCCGTCCGTTCTTCAGACTGATTACGATCTCGCCGGTCTCGCCGACAGGGACGGGATTGCCGTCCGGATCGACCAGCTCGACATCATAGATCGGCGCGGGTTTGCCCATGGATCCGATCTTATGCGGCGCTCCGCGCATATTTCCGATGATCATCGTGCTTTCCGTCTGGCCGAAGCCCTCCATGATATGCAGGCCTGTCGCCTTTTCAAACTGGCGGTAGACTTCAGGATTCAGTGCTTCTCCCGCCGTAGTCATGTGTTTAACAGAGGACAGATCATATTTGGAAATATCCTGTTTGACCATCATACGGAGGATCGTAGGAGGCGCACAGAACGTCGTGATCTGGTATTTCGCGAACATCGGCAGGATGTCCGCCGCGTCGAAGCGGTCGAAATCATAGACGAAAAGCGCTCCTTCGCACATCCACTGTCCGTACATCTTGCCCCACATCGCCTTGGCCCAGCCGGTATCGGAGATCGTAAGGTGCAGTCCGTCCGGATCGACATCATGCCAGTACTTTGCCGTATGAAAATGTCCCAGCGGGTATTTGTGGTTATGCACCGCGATCTTGGGATATCCGCTTGTGCCGGATGTGAAGTACATCAGCAGCGGATCCTCGCCTCCCGGCGATTTCTCCGTCCGGTTGAAGTGCGAGCTGTACAGTGTATATTCCTCGTCAAAGGTACGCCATCCCTCACGTGTCCCGTTCACGATGATCTTGGTCTTAAGCGTATCGCAGCTTGCCGCGGCCAGATCTGCCTGATGAGCGGTATCGCCGTCCGCCGTACAGATGATCGCGCTGACGCCGGCTTTCTGGAAACGGTATTCAAAATCATGCTGCAGCAGCTGGTTGACAGCCGGGATCGCGATGGCTCCGAGCTTATTCAGTCCAAGCATCGCGAACCAGAACTGATAATGCCGCTTCAGGACCAGCATGACCCGGTCGCCCTTCCGGATGCCGAGTGATTTGAAATAGTTGGCGCACTGGTTCGAAGCCCGCATAACGTCGCGGAAAGTGAACCTTCTCTCGGTCTTGTCCCGGGAAACATGCAGCATGGCAAGTTTGTCCGGCTCTTTCTCCGCGATCGCGTCCATAATGTCGAACGCGAAATTGAAATGCTCTGTATTCTTGAATGTAATCGAGATCGGTGTCCCGTTCTCATCATCGACTCTGTCGATATATTTCCTGTAGACACGCTCCTGGGTATCGTGCCGGATCGTCGTCGGATCGTTGATCAGCCTCGCGCCGGTCAGTTCCGGAATCGGCTCACCCGTCGGATTGAGGACGATCGCGTAGAATTCGCAGTCGCTGCCGTTAACGGCGATCATGCCGTGCGGCGTACCGCTGTCGTAATAAATACTGTCCCCGGGGCCGAGCACTTCCTTATGCTCGCCGACCTGCACCATCAGATTACCGGAGAGAACCAGGTCAAACTCCTGTCCGGAATGCGTTGTCAGCTCGATGTCCTTATACTGCGCTTCTTCGTCATAAATGCTGTGTACATACAGCGGCTCCGCGATCCTGTTCTGGAATGCGGCGGCCAAGTTGAAATAGACCATCCCGTGCGCCTGCTCGATCCTCTGTCCCTTACCGCTGCGTGTCACGGTATAGGACATCAGGTTCGGGCTCTTACCTTCGATAATGTCGGTTACATCGACATTAAAAGCCAGCGCACACCTGTAGATGAACGCAAAGTTGAGATCCTTCTCTCCGTTCTCACAGGCGATATACTCCTCCTGGGTAACACCTGTCTTGACCGCCATCTCGGCGGGCGTCAGATTCTCGATCTCCCGCAGTTCCTTGATACGGCGGGCCATTTCCATGATCTTGTAATCGAGTCCTGTAATCTGCTGCATAATGTCTCTCCTCCGGCGGGCAGTAACAAAAAGCACTCGCCCAAAGCTGTTACTTTGAGACGAGTGCTGAATCAACAACCACCCGCGGTACCACTCAAATTGCGGAAAACCGCCACTCTGGGGACATAATATGTCCCTGCGCCTTTACGCGGCATACGGGGAAGTTCTACTTGCCGGCAGTACCGTCCCTCTCATCGGGAAACGGAACCTGCCCGGCTTTCTTCCTCCCGGCTCAGGAGCTACAATACACGGATGCTCTGACAGCTCGCACCAACCGCTGTCTCTCTGAAAGCAGCCGTCCCGCGTATCCTCTCCGTCAACGCCTTTGACCGATTATAGCGGATTCTATCACAATCTGAAGGCTTTGTCAACAGCTTTTTTATCGGCAGTTCTGCCCATGTTCGGTCTGCTTACAGCAGATTCCGCTGGATCTTACCGCTGATCGTCTTGGGAAGATCCTTCCTGAAGACAACGATCCTGGGATATTTATACGGTGCCGTATGTTTCTTGACGTAATCCTGGATCTCTTTCTTCAGCTCTTCTGTCCCTTCCTTGCCCTTCACAAGCACGATGCTGGCCTTGACGACCTGTCCGCGGATCGGATCCGGCGCGGCGTTAACACCGCATTCCAGAACGTACGGCAGTTCCATGATAACGCTTTCGATCTCGAAAGGTCCGATACGGTAGCCGGAGGACTTGATGACATCGTCTACACGTCCGACATACCAGTAGAAACCATCCTCGTCCTTCCACGCGGTGTCGCCCGTATGGTAATAGCCGTCATGCCATGCTTCTTCGGTCTTCTCCGGATCCCGGTAATATCCGTTGAACAGTCCGCAGGGAACCTTCTCCGAGGTCCGGACGACGATCTCGCCGACGTCTCCGACTGCGACAGGATTACCGTCCGGATCGACCAGATCGACATCGTAAAGCGGTGTCGGACGGCCCATGGAACCGATCTTATGCGAATTGCCGATCAGGTTGGCGATCACGAGGGTCAGTTCAGTCTGACCGAAACCTTCCATAATCTGCAGGCCCGTGGCCTTCTCAAACTGCCGGTAGACCTCAGGATTGAGGGCTTCTCCGGCCGTTGTCATGCGTTTGATCGAAGACAGATCATATTTGGAGATGTCCTGTTTGATCATCATGCGCAGCATCGTCGGAGGCGCGCAGAATGTCGTAATATTATACTTTGCGAACAGCGGCAGGATGTCGCCTGCGTCAAATTTGTCGAAATCGTAGGTGAATACGGCGCCTTCGCACATCCACTGTCCGTAGAGCTTGCCCCAGAGCGCTTTGCCCCAGCCGGTCTCGGAGATCGTGAAATGCAGTCCGTCTTCGTCAACGCCGTGCCAGTATTTGGCCGTGATGTAATGTCCGAGCGCGTATTTATAGCTGTGTTCCGCGATCTTGGGATATCCGGTCGTTCCGGACGTGAAGAACATCAGCATCGGATCGCTGCCGCAGGGCGTATCTTCCGTGCGGTAGAAATGAGTGCTGAACATCTCGCACTCATCGTCAAATTCATGCCATCCTTCACGGTAACCGTTGACGATGATCTTGGTCTTCAGTGTCGAGCACTTCTCGGATGCCAGATCCGCCTGATGAGCGGTATCCCCGTCCGCCGTGCACACGATCGCACTGACACCGGCCGAGTTAAACCGATATTCAAAATCATGCTCCTGCAGCAGATTCGTCGCCGGGATCGCGATCGCACCGAGCTTATGCAGCGCCAGGATCGCGAACCAGAACTGATAATGCCGTTTCAGGACAAGCATAACTCTGTCGCCCTTGCCGATTCCGAGGGACTTGAAATAATTTGCGGCCTGGTTGGAGCCCCGTTTCATATCGCCGAATGTGAAGCGTCTCTCTTTCTTATACTTGTCCAGATGCACCATGGCCAGCTTGTCCGGCTCCTTGCCCGCGATCGCGTCCACGATATCAAACGCGAAATTGAACGATTCTTCATTCTTAAAGGAGATGCTCTGAAGCGATCCTTTCTCATCCTCGACCGTGTCGATGAACTTGGCCGCGACGCTGCTGCGCGCCGCACCGTGCGCGGATACGATCGTATCCCGGATCTCTTCTTCTTTAACTTCTTCACCGGGCAGGACGACCGCAAGGAAGAAAACGTCCGCGCCGTCTACGGCGATCATTCCATGCGGGGTAGAACTGTTGTAATAGATGCTGTCTCCCTCTTCCAGGATCTCGATATTGTCTCCGACCTGGACTTTCATCTTGCCGCTCATGACATAGTCAAATTCCTGGCCGGAATGCTTGGTCAGATGGATCGGCTTGTTCTGCAGGGATTTCTCATACTGATAATGTACGAAATACGGCTCGGCCATCTTGTTGCGGAACATCGGCGCCAGATTGTTGATCTCGATGCCGTCTTCACGTGCTGTCTGCACGCCGGCGCCCTTACGGGTCACCGTATAGGAAGAAAGCCTTGCGCTCTCGCCCTCCAGAAGGTCCGTCATCCCAATGCCGAAAGCAAGCGAGCACTTGTGGATAAACGTGAACGGGAAATCGAGCTCGCCGGCCTCGTACTGCTTGTACTCCTCCAGCGACACTTCTGTCTTGACCGCCATCTCCTCCTGGCTGATCCCGCTGATCTCTCTCATCTCCCGGATACGCCTTGCCATCGTCATCAGGGTACTTACGTCCGATACAGCTGCCATGTTGATCTCCTCCTGTAGTCTGTGAGACGGATCTGTGCAGTGCCGCTCCTCAGGCTTATCGCAAAAACAAAACCCGTCTCAAGTATGCGCTTGAGACGGGTGTATACTTACATCCGCGGTACCACTCAGCTTGCAGCCAGTTCGCTGCCTCCTCTTGGGATCCTCTAACCCCTATGCCTTTACGCAGCAATCACGGGAACGCTTACTTGCGGGATGCTTTCAGCCCTCCGGCTCGGAAGGGATTGGTCAAGTGGAAGCTTCGCTGTCGGCTCGCACCAGCCGCCGACTCTCTGCAAGTCCGGCCTCCTGACCGTCTTCGTCATAGCTTTTACGGAACTTGTGTGACAGTATAGCACTCCCTTTATCTGTTGTCAAGCATTTGCCGAAAAAATTTTATTAAATTGTGCCGCATATTTTCTCAGTCTCTTGACAAGCTTTCCCGTGAATGATAGAATATCTGCTAACCATTGTTTAATGGGAAGCCGGCCGGTATGTCGGCCTGATCACTTAAAGGAGGAGTTCGAAATGAAGACACTGCGCATCGATGACAGAACTTTATGCATTGCGGAATCTTACTGCAGTTTCCGTGAAAAGCTGGAGACGGCCAGACTACTCGCCCGTACCGGCATCGATACGCTAGAACTACCTGCCGTTTCCGATCCTGCCGCGGACGGACTATTGGTCCGTACGATCAGCGCATTTGCCAAGAATTGCCGCATTTCCGTCGCAACAGGGCTTGATGCGGACGGAATCGAGAATGCTTTTTCCGCTCTTTCCGTGGCTGCCCATCCGGTCCTGCGGGTCGAAGTCCCGCTGTCTGCCGGTATGATGGAATATGTATGCCATGTTAAAGCGCCTAAGATGGCCGATTATATCACAAATCTTGTCAGCACCGCCAAGGCTAAGGGCTTCGAGGTCGAGTTCTTTGCCGAGGACGCGACCCGTGCAGAGCGCGATTTCCTGCTGGATATGCTGGAAACCGCCTGCAAAGCCGGTGCGGACTGTGTAACGGTTTCGGATCTTGTCGGGCTTCTGCCGGATGAGATCGCCGTGCTTGCCGCTGACTGTGCGGAGCGTCTCGCTTCCTACTCTGTCAATGTCGGCGTCAGCTGCGTTAACAAGAACGGACTTGCCACGGCTGCAGCGGTACTTTCCGTAAAGGACACTGCCTGCCCCGCTCTTTCCATTGTTAAGACCTCCGTCAGCGATGACCTGACCTCCCTCGAAACATTCGGCGACATTCTGAAGAACCGCGGGAATGATATAAGTCTTGCGTCCGGACTGCATTATACCGAGCTGAAGAGACTGACTTCCCGGATCGCGTGGATCCTCGGCGGACGCCGCCCGGAGATCTCCGCCGCGTTAGCAGCGGACGACGGCAGCTTCCAGCTCGACGAACACGCTGATCCCAATGACGTCGCCGCGGCCATCAGCCGTCTCGGATATGATCTGTCCGATGAAGACATGAACAACGTTCTGGAGGAATTCCGCCGCGTTGCCGCCAACAAGAAGGTCGGAGCCAAGGATCTTGAGGCGATCGTCGCCAGTACGGCGCTGCAGGTCCCCCCGACTTATACGCTTGTCGATTACGTTATCAATTCCGCGAACATTTTCCCGGCTTCCGCGCAGATCACTCTGCAGAAGAACGGAGAGATCCTTAGGGGAATTTCCATCGGAGACGGTCCGATCGATGCCGCGATCCTCGCGTTTGAGCAGATCATCAGACGTTCCTTCGAGATGGATGATTTCCAGATCCAGTCCGTTACCGAGGGCAAGGAAGCTGTCGGAAACGCGCTTGTCAGACTGCGTGCCGGCGGTAAACTCTACTCCGGCAACGGTATTTCGACCGATATCATCGGAGCCGGTATCCGCGCTTATCTGAACGCGGTCAACAAAATCATCTACGGGGAGGTGTAAAGAATGAAGCTTTCATTTTCCACCAAAGGATGGCACGGTCTGAGTTTTGAAGAACTCTGCTTTACCGCCCGCGAGCTGCATTTCGAGGGCATTGAGCTGCACAATATCCATAATCCGCTTTTTACCGATAAGGACGGCGCATTCCAGGATTACACCTACGCGGCGACCCTGCGAAGGCTCTATGAGATCAAACTGGAACTGCCCTGTCTGGATACGATCTGTGATCCGGCTGATCCGGCGACGATGGATTCCAATCTGGAAGAGATCCGCCATTGCATCAGGATCGCGCATACCCTGCATATTCCATATGTCAGGCTGCACGCGATCCACGGGACGGAAGAAACTGTCCGCACCGTTCTGGACACGGTCCTGCCCGATGCACGTGCCGCTAAGATCACGCTCCTGATGGAGACGAACGGCATCTACAGCGATACGGCCGCGCTGCGTGATCTGCTGGACAGCTATGCCTGCGACGATCTTGCCGCGCTGTGGGATCTGTATTCTCCGTATTTTATCGCCGGAGAGACGCCTGACAAGACGGTCGAGAATCTCGGCGCGTACATCCGCCACGTCCATGTAAAGGACGCGGTACGGACCGGCAATCCGGAGAATCCGACCCGTTTCTGCCTGATCGGCGAGGGTGAAATGCCAATTGATGATATGATGGGCGCCCTCCGCTCTCTGAACTATGACGGGTTCTTCTCACTGGAGTGGGATCCCGCCTGGATGCCCGAGCTCGACGACATGGAGATCATCTTCTCGCATTTCGTCAGCTTTATCAGCCAGTACGGGGACACTTCCCGCGCGGCTTCTTCGCTCTATTACAACCGCGCTCATACCGGACGCTATGTCTGGAAGAAAGATCTGCTGATCGACGAGACCTTCCCGCAGGTCCTGGACCGCATGGTCGAGGAATTCCCCGATCAGTACGCTTTCAAGTATACAACACTTGACTATACGCGTACCTACAGCGAATTCAGAGACGATGTCGACGCTTTCGCGCGCAGTCTGATCGCGCTTGGCGTCAAGGCCGGTTCTCATGTTGCGATCTGGGCGACCAATCTCCCGCAGTGGTATATAACGTTCTGGGCCACCACCAAAATCGGCGCGGTTCTCGTTACGATGAATACGGCCTATAAGATCCACGAAGCCGAATATCTGCTCCGCCAGTCGGATACCCATACGCTGGTCATGATTGAAGGCTTCCGCGACGCGCATTATTCCGAGATCATGGCTGAGCTCTGTCCCGAGCTTGCCGATACGCCGAACGGCTCCCCGCTTCACAGCAAACGGCTGCCTTTCCTTCGCAACATCATTACGGTCGGATTCCGTCAGAAAGGCTGTCTGACCTGGAATGAAGCGCTCGAGCGCGGCCGTATGGTCGCTCCGGCACAGGTCGAAGCGATGGCTGCCGCGGTCGATAAAGACGACGTCTGCAATATGCAGTATACTTCCGGTACGACCGGGTTCCCCAAGGGTGTTATGCTGACGCATTATAACGTCGTCAACAACGGCAAATGCATCGGCGACTGCATGGAGCTTTCGACGGCGGACCGCATGATGATCCAGGTCCCGATGTTCCACTGTTTCGGCATGGTGCTCGCGATGACCGCTTCCATGACGCATGGCGCGACGCTTTATCCGCTGCCGTATTTCTCGCCAAAGCCGGCTCTTGCCTGTATCAATTCTGAGCACATTACGGCTTTCCACGGCGTCCCGACCATGTTCATCTCCATGCTCGAGAATCCGGACTTTGAGAAGACCGATTTCTCCTACATGCGGACCGGTATTATGGCAGGAAGCCCCTGTCCGGTCGCGGTCATGCAGGACGTCGTCGATAAGATGCACATGAGCGAGATCGTTATCACGTACGGTCAGACGGAAGCGTCCCCCGGCTGCACGATGAGCTCGATCAACGATTCGATCGAGAAACGTGTCAATACCGTCGGCAAAGCCCTGCCTGAGGTCGAGTGCAAGATCATCGATCCGGAGACCGGCGAAGAATGTCCCGACGAAGTGACCGGCGAATTCGTCGCGCGCGGTTATAATATCATGAAGGGTTATTATAAGATGCCTAAGGCCACTGCAGCCGCGATCGACAAGGACGGCTGGCTGCACACAGGCGATCTGGCCGCCCGTACACCGGACGGATATTACCGCATTACAGGCCGTCTTAAGGATATGATCATCCGCGGCGGCGAGAATATCTATCCCAAGGAAATTGAGGAATTCATCTACACTCATCCGAAGGTCAGCGATGTACAGGTCATCGGCGTGCCGAGCGAACAGTACGGCGAAGAGATCATGGCCTGTGTCATCCTCAAAGAGGGTGAGACGATGACCGAGGACGAGATGAAAGCTTACGTCAACGCGCATATGGCCCGTCACAAAGTCCCGCGCTATGTGGAATTTGTCGACAGTTTCCCGATGAACGCCGCCGGTAAGATCCAGAAATACAAGATGCGTGAAGACGCGATCGAAAAACTCGGTCTGCAGAAGGCCGCGAAAGTCGTGACTGCCTGATGATCCTCGGAAAATACAAAGCCTACGACGCGCACTGCCATATTTTCCCCGATAAGATCGCGGCCCGTGCAGTCCAGGGGACAGATGATTTCTACGGCGAGCATTCCGTCGGGGACGGCACGGTAAACGGCCTGATCACGGAAGGCGTGGCTGCAGGGATCGACCGTTTCATCGTACAGTCCGTCGCCACGACCCCGCATCAGGTCCGCAGCATCAACCGTTTTATCGCAGAATCTGCTGCTGCTCATCCGGACAGGCTGACCGGGCTCGGCGCTCTGCATCCCCGCAGCGAAGATATCGCCGGCGATGTTGAGGATATCCTGTCGCTCGGACTGCACGGCGTCAAGATGCATCCGGATATCCAGGGCTTCGCTGCCGACGATCCGGGCTATCTCGAGATCTATAAACAGTGTGAAAAGGCCGGTCTGCCGGTTCTGCTTCACACAGGCGACCGCCGGTACGATATGTCAAATCCGAACCGGATCCTGCCTCTGCTGGAGAAATACCCGGATCTGACTTTTATCGGCGCGCATTTCGGCGGCTGGTCAATCTGGGAGGACGCCGTCAAAGTCTATAAGGGCATCCCCAATTTCTACGTCGACTGCTCATCTTCTCTCCCCTATCTGTCAAAAGAATCCGCGCTCGCGATCACCCGTGAGTACGGCGCGGATCACGTCATGTTCGGGACGGATTTCCCGATGTGGGGTCCGAAGAGCGAGATCGATACCGTCCTTTCTCTCGGATTGACCGACGATGAGCTTACGCAGATCTTCAGTCTGACCGCCGAGAAGGTATTCGGAATAATGCCTTAACAGAATAATCCCTTGTCCTGCCCCAAGGCAGTACAAGGGATTTTGTTTTACCTGAGCTCTCGCAGGATCGCCGGTCTGCGGTCCGGCCGTTTTATTTGAATTTGGCCTTCGTGCAGCGCTCGGTAATAAACTTCTCGACGAAATCAAAGTCCGCGTCCTCTGCGTAGACCTGATTCTTATCAAGCAGCTGGTTCACGTGAATGGTATTCCTCTTGCGGCGGACCTTGACGGTCTCGACATTTTTGAATTCGGACGTACTCGAATTCTTTGCGGCAACGTTCAGCCCCAGTCCGACCATATACGGCTTCTTTGCGGCCACGCCCGCAAGCATCGTAAGCCAGCCGATCGCTTCCGTCTTTTTGAACTGCTTCGGCATCTGGATATGCGTCACGGAAGTATCTGTCATCTCAAACAGCACCTGATATTTCCATCCGTAAAGCGCTGCCAGGATCACATAGGAGACAAGGCTGAGCACCAGGACAATACCTGCCATTATCACAAAGAGCTTGGATGAATTCCAGAAATCCCCCAAACTGTGAATATTTCCGCCAAAAAGGTCAATAGCCAGCGTAAACAGATATACGACGCTCCAGGCTATCGCCATGACTTTCAGCACAGTAAACAGGATCATAGGATTGCGCCGCATATCAAACTCATACGTCCAGCGGTACACGCCGTCCGGACAGAGCCAGATATTCTCCGTGACTTTTTCCCCCTTCAGAACGACATCGTTGTTTTCGTTTTCCATAATCTATCCTCTCTGTGTCAGTTGTATTTTGAAAGAGCTCCATATCTATACCAGTATTATAACAAAACGTCTGAATAAAAACAATACAACATATAAGAAAATAACGCTTGACAGGCTGCTGCACCCGTGATATAATTAACCTACCACTTTGGTAGGTAGAATATAAAAAGGAGGAAACAAACATGAAAAAAGTGTATACATCCGCGGATCAGCTGATCGGCAACACCCCTCTGCTTGAACTCTCACATATCGAGCAGAGCGAGAAACTGGAGGCAACTCTTCTGGCAAAACTGGAGTATTTCAATCCGGCCGGATCTGTCAAGGACCGTATCGCTAAGGCCATGATCGATGACGCAGAGGCCAAGGGCCTGCTGAAGCCTGATTCCGTCATTATCGAGCCGACTTCCGGCAATACCGGCATCGGTCTTGCTTCCGTCGCGGCAGCCAGAGGATACCGTATCATCATCACTATGCCCGAAACCATGAGCGTAGAGCGCCGCCAGCTGATGAAGGCCTACGGTGCGGAGCTTGTCCTTTCTGACGGCGCGGCCGGTATGAAAGGCGCGATCGCCAAGGCGAATGAACTTGCCGCACAGATCCCGAACAGCTTTATTCCCGGCCAGTTTGTCAATCCCGCGAATCCGGCTGTTCACAGAAGCACTACTGGTCCCGAGATCTGGCAGGACACGGACGGTACGGTCGATATCTTTGTCGCGGGAGTCGGTACCGGCGGTACCATTACCGGTGTCGGCGAATACCTCAAAAGCCGGAATCCGGCTGTAAAGGTCGTAGCTGTCGAGCCAGCCTCCTCTGCCGTACTCTCTACAGGCGTCCCGGGAGCGCATAAGATCCAGGGCATCGGCGCAGGATTTGTCCCCGAAGTGCTCAATACAAAGGTCTATGACGAAGTCATCGCTGTTTCCAATGAAGACGCTTTTGCTGTAGGCAAGCGTATCGGACAGCTTGAGGGCGTCCTCGTCGGGATCTCTTCCGGCGCTGCTGCCTATGCCGCGATCGAGCTCGCAAAGCGTCCGGAAAACAAGGGCAAGACCATCGTCGTGCTGCTGCCGGATACAGGCGACCGCTATCTGTCCACCCCGCTTTTCGCGGACTGATCTGTCCCTTATGGTATCCTCAACAAAGGGCCGTTACGCACTGCGGGTCCTGATCGATATCGCTGAGAACAGCCATGGTGAGTATATCGCCATGAAAGACGTCGCGGCCCGTCAGGAGATCTCTCTGAAATATATGGAGAAGATCATGCCCGTCCTGGTCTCTCACGATCTCGTCGAGAGCAGTCACGGAAAAGGCGGCGGTTACCGGCTCTCCCATGATCCGTCTGAATACAGGGTCGGTGAGATCCTGCGCCTTACAGAAGGTGATATCGCTCCGGTAGCCTGTCTTCAGACTGACGCGGCGGAATGCGGCCGCAATGCGTACTGCCGCACGCTTCCGATGTGGACGGAACTGAACCGCCGGATCAGCGAATATCTTGACAGCGTGACCATCGCGGATCTGATGCAGGCTCCGGATATGAAGCAGCCGCCGGTCACAGAATAAATCAGCCTAAACTGCAGGAAACCTTGTCCATTGCTGAACAAGGTTTCTTTTTACGTCTGAACGATGTTTTCCGTTAATACAGCAGAGTCAATACAGCAGGCTTCGCAGCAGCGGCTCCAGATGATCCGCCATCCGCAGGAATCCAAGATCGTTCGGATGCGTGCCGTCCACCGTACACATATCACGGTCCCTTTCGCCGAAGAGTGTTTCGCCGTCGATGAAATAGACATTTTTGTCGCCGCCGGCAATCGCTTCTTCATAAGTCTGCCGGATGATCCCGCGGCGGACCGTACTGTCTTCAGGGAATTTGTCAAAATCCGGCTTACTGACCATTACGATAGGCAGATCCGGCTGTGCCTCGCGGATAATGCGGTAGAACGCCGCATGTGTCTGCCGCAGATGCTCCGGCGTCGGAGCGTTATGGTCATAATCCATCACGAAAACACTCATAAGAAGTGAAGCGATGTACTGTGCCACGGCTGTTTCGCCTTTCGCGTTGCCGGAGAAACCAAGATTCAGCTCTGCAGCATCCAGACGGCGGCACAAGAGCGTCGTATAGCAGGAACCGGCTTTGCTGACGCATCCTCCCTGCGTAATGGATGACCCGTAGAAAACGACAGGCTTTGTGATCCTGGGCGTCCGGCCCGGCTGCAGTGCCGCCTCCTCGGGAAGGCCGATCCTAAGATCCTTAAGGCCGTTATACAGGGGCAGATACAACACATAATGCCGCATTCCGCCGGGGAGATCGACCGGAGTGCTCTGCTCGGCAAGACAACCGTGCCCCTGGTCCATCGCGGGAATGATGGTCTTGATCTGCCGGGTTCCGCTATCTGTTTCTTCAAACAGTTCCATTCCGCTCTGCCCGCTCGCTGCGAAATGCGGCATATTGCCGGTCTCCCGCAGTGTCCAGAGGATACAAAGCTTCCCGGCGTCCGTTGAGAACCGTACACAGGCACCGGCAAGATGCCAGGCAAGATACTGTACGCCTTCGCTCATTGACGGCAAAAGAGACAGCGGCAGGCGGCTCAGCACACCTTCTTCATTCGGTGCGATACCGTACACGCTGAAAGGCGGCTGATAGGCATGGTAGAAACGCATACCCGCCGGAACGTCTTTCGGCAGCCGGAAATTCGGATCAACATTCGACATGGTCTTTCGCTCCTTTTTCGTTAATCTGTCGGTAAACAAGAATACCGCCGGCCGGATATCCGGCTGGCGGTACGATTAATAGTGGACGGGAAGGGATTCGAACCCTCGACCTCCGCGATGCGAACGCGGCGCTCTCCCAGCTGAGCCACTCGCCCATCCGATTTCCCAAGATGTCGACGCCTGTAATTTGATCCCTAGCA
Source organism: Bacillota bacterium (assembly GCA_017441925.1). GTDB lineage: Bacteria > Bacillota > Clostridia > Lachnospirales > Bianqueaceae > RUG12817. Next base: position 36,327 of record JAFRUE010000007.1, on the reverse strand, counting down.
ATTATGCCAGGTGGGTGTTCGCAGTAACCAGTCTGCCCTCCCTTGCCTGTTTCCAGGAATTAGCTTAGGGCCCGGCATCGTGGGCTAGCATATTAAACTCCCGTTAAAAAGGTGTAGGTTCAAATACATAGGCTATCGGGCACCTCAGGAATTGCCTATATTATACCGCAGCAGCAGATAGAATGCAAGCTTTTTTTCAAATTTTCCGTTTCCAGCCGGACGCCTGCTCTTTCATATCACGGGCATTCGCGACTGCTGTTTCGGACATCTCCGCGCCTCCGAGCATCCTCGCAAGCTCCGTAACGCTTTCCTCCGCGGAGAGCTCCCGTACGTCCGTGACGGCATGCCCGTCCCGGACCGTTTTCTCGATGCAGAAATGCGTGTCCGCCATCGCCGCGATCTGAGGGGAGTGCGTAACGCAGATGATCTGATGATAGCGTCCGATCAGCGAAAGCTTCTCCGCAACGCGCTGCGCCGTCCGTCCGCTGATACCGGTATCGATCTCGTCGAAGATCAGTGTCGGGATATCGTCCCGGTCCGCAAGCACTGTCTTAACAGCCAGCATGATCCTCGAGATCTCACCGCCGGAAGCGATCTTATCAAGAGGACGCAGACTGTCCCCGACATTCGTACGGATCATGAACCGGACCTGATCCCGGCCTTTCGATCCGACTTCGTCCCGGGGCGTGATGGATACGGCAAATTCCGGATCCTGGAACTGCAGCGTTTTCAGATTATCCGTCACAGCCTTTGCAACCTCTGCAGCGGCCTTGGTCCGCAGCGCGGTCAGCACATCGGCCTCCGCATCCAGTTTTTTACGTACGGCAGCAAGTTTTGTTTCGATAGCGGCAAGTGTATCGTTGATATTTTCGATCTTCCGGATCGATTCCGTGAGTTCATCACGGTAAGCCATGATCTTCTCATAAGAAGAACCGTATTTACGCTTCAGCCTGTCCCAGAGATCCAGCCTCGACTCAAGCTCGGAAAGCGTCTCCGGATCCGTCTCCGTATCCTCCCCGTAGCGCCGGATATCCGATGCTGTCTGCTCGGCAAGGCTGATCGCTTCTGAGAGTGTCGCGATCATCGGCCCGATCTGCTCCGGATCCAGATTCTCGATCTGCTGCAGTCTTCCAAGCGCTGTCTCAAGCAGCCCCGTCCCGGAACTGTCGTACCCCGAGTCCCCGGAAAGTGACTGATACGCCTCCGCGCACGCCTGCTGGATCTGCACAGCAGACCGGGCTTTACGTGCAGCTGCCTGCAGCTCCGGCTCTTCGCCCGGCTTAAGATGCGCGTCGTCGATCTCCTGCGCTTCATACTGCATCAAAGAAAGGATCCTGTCCTTATCTCCGGCCTGATCCAGCCATTTCTTCCGTTCGGCTTCCAGAGCGTTCTTCTCGGCAAGCAGACAGCCGATCGCATCGAGTCTCTGCCCTGTCCGCTCGTCAAAACGGTCCAGCAGATCGATATGCCGCTTTGAATCCAGCAGAGACTGATGCTCATGCTGTCCGTGCACGTCGATCAGGATCGCAGCCGCCTGCTGCATACAGGCTGCCGTCACGATCTGGTCATTCATCCGGTTTACAGACCGTCCGTTCGGCAGGACCCTGCGCGAAAGCAGCAGCTCCTGAGAATTTTCAGACAAAAAGCCGGCCTCGGACAATGCTTTCCGGGCACGGGGCTCAGCGACGTCAAACAGCAGGTCCACCTGGACCGGCCGCTCGGGATCAACGGTGAGCTCACGCGACACCCGTCCGCCCAGAGCAAGATTGACGGCTCCGAGGATCAGACTTTTACCTGCGCCCGTCTCACCGGAAAGCACGTTCAGACCTTCTTCGAGATCAAATTCCACATCTTCGATCAGTGCAAAATTCTGCACCCGCAAATGTGTAAGCATCGGTCTCCTTTATCCTTCGATCATTTCACGGATCTTCTCATGCAGTCTGCGGCAGTCCGCTTCTGTCCGCACCGCGGCAAAGATCGTGTCATCACCGGCAACGCAGCCGATGATTTCGGGATATTCCAGATTATCCAGCGCAGTAGCCACGGCCATAGCCATTCCGATCACGGTCTTGATGACCAGGATATTGCCTGCGGGCTCCGATGACGAATACCCGTCCTGCAGGACGCGGACGAATTTCTGATAATACATAGGATCCTGCGGGGAAAGAACCTGGTAATACTGGTGTCCGTCCGCTTTCGTTACTTTTGTCAGACGCAGTTCCCGGATATCCCTGGAAACGGTCGCCTGTGTTACCTTAAATCCGGACTCAACTAGTTTCTGCGCAAGTTCCTCCTGCGTTTCGATGGAACATTCCTCGACCAAAGACAGAATCTTGGCCTGACGGTCTGCTTTCATCTCAGTTCCTCCTTTATAAATGGTTATTTTAAAAGGCCCAAGCCTTATACATCCTCACGAAACATTTTCCTGCGGAGCGTATCGTAATAATCCGCGTCCTCAAGCTGTACCAGTCCGACCGCGTCCGGCTCCATCTCCGCCTCCACGATATCGCCGGGCAGCACGGGGAGCTCCTCCTGGCCGTCAACGACAAGCCTGAACTGCGGCTGCTCCTGCTCCGTCCCGTCAAACAGGATCCGGAAACTGACTTTATCCTGACCGGACATCACGATTGACGGCATCGTCAGCGTCTTGGGGCAGATCGGCGTGAGTACAAGCGCCTGTGCGTCCGGAACAATGATCGGCCCTCCGGCGGCAAGCGTATAGCCGGTACTGCCTGTCGGAGTCGCGATGATCATACCGTCAGCCTGCAGGATATCCATCAGTGTCCCGTTGATCCTGACCTCCACCCGAAGCATCCGCAGCCAGCTTCCGCGTGTGAGTGAGATATCGTTCAGTCCGCAGTACGGGATAATCTCTTTACTATTCCCGGAACGGATCCGTCCCCGGATCATAACGCGGGATTCGACCGTATAACGTCCTTCCAGGACCTCTCCGAGCCTCTCCAGACAATTGTCCTTCTCACAGGCTGTAATAAATCCAAGATGTCCGAGATTGATCCCGAAAAGAGGCACATCGCTGCCATGCAGATACCGTGCTCCGGACAGGATCGTACCGTCCCCTCCGAGAATGATCGCCATATCTGCCTGTGCGGCCTGTTCACGCGTGATCACAGGAATACCCCGGAATCCTTCCCCATACTCTGTCCCGTCCGGATCCGGCAGCAATCCGGCCCTGCAGCCATGCGCCTCCAAAAAACGAACGATCGAGCGCGTCTCGCGGCCGTCCGGATCTTTGGACGCATTCACGAAAACAGCAAAATCAGAGGGTTTCATGCGACTCCTGCACCACCTTTCCGATCAGATCCTCCAGAGGATCCTCAAGCGTCAGTCCGCTTTTATCCAGATACAGCAGATATTCGATATTGCCTTCGGGTCCGCGCACCGGAGAATAGGTCAGCCCCCGTACAGTCAGTCCGTTCTCGCCCGACCAGGCTATGATGGACCGCAGCACTTCACGGTGCACCTCCGGATCCCGCACAACGCCTTTTTTACCGACTTTCTCACGGCCTGCCTCAAACTGCGGCTTGACAAGACAGACCATACGTCCTTCCGGTTTCATACGGCTCCAGATCGCAGGAAGGACTTTGTTCAGCGATATGAACGACAGGTCCGCGGACGCGAAATCACAGAACTCGGGGATGATCTCCTCGTTCAGGAAGCGTACGTTCGTCTTCTCCAATACGACGACACGGGGATCCTCCCGCAGCTTCCAGGCAAGCTGCCCGTAACCGACATCCACAGCATAGACCCGATCGGCTCCATTCTGCAGCATACAATCCGTAAAACCGCCGGTAGATGCTCCTGCGTCGATACAGACACAACCCGTAAGCTCCAGTCCGAAGACTTCTACAGCCTTGGCAAGCTTCAGCCCACCGCGGCTCACGTACGGCAGCGCTTTGCCGCGCACCTCGACCGACGCGTCTACAGAGATCATCGTGCCGGCTTTATCTTCCCGGACACCGTCCACATATACTTCACCGGCCATGATGAAAGCCTTCGCTTTCTCCCGGGACGGCGCGAGGCCATCCGCCACCAGCCGGATATCCAGTCTTTCTTTAGTCTTTTTCTGTTCCATGACTCTCCGCGTCCCACTGTCTGACCGTCAGGACGATCCCGTTCGCACTGATACCGTATTTACGCAGAAGATCCGCTCTGCCGCCCTGCTCGATAAAACGGTCCGGAAGCGATATGATACGGACCTCTGCCCTGTTCCGACGATCCGTATGATCCGCCGCGTACTGCTCTGCCAGCAGATCCCGTACCTGCATACCATAGCCGCCCTTGTGGACCGCGTCCTCTATGGTCACGATCCGTTTATAGCGCTTGGCAAGCCCCCGGTACCACTCTGCGGAAAGTTCCGTGCAGAACCGCGCGTCGGCGACCGCTGCAAGGATTCCTTGCTGCTTAAGCTGCTCTGCTGCTTCCAGAGCGTCCGCAAGAAACGGCCCCAGTGAAAGAATAAGGACCTCGGCGCCGGCAGTTTCTCTGACGAAGCATCCTTCTCCGCGTACGACCGGCGGATGAGGATGCAATCCCGCATCCCCGGTAAAATCACCCTTGGGGTAACGGAGTGCTGTCGGTCCGTTGACCCCGGCCATATACTGCATCAGTATCTGCAGCTCGATCCGGTCTGCCGGAGCAGCCTCCAGCATCCCCGGGATACTGCCGAGATACGCAATATCAAAAGTACCCTGATGGGTCTCTCCGTCATTGCCGACGATTCCTGCATGGTCAAGCATCAGATGCACCGGCAGATTCTGCAGGCAGACGTCATGCAGGATCTCGTCATACGCCCTCTGCAGGAAGCTTGAATATACAAAGAACCACGGATGCGCTCCGCCCTTTGCTAGCCCGGCGGCAAACGTTACGGCATGCTCTTCCGCGATCCCGACATCGTACATCCGTTTCGGGAAGCGCTTGCTGTAAGCTTCAAGTCCTGTCCCCTGCGGCATCGCGGCTGTGATCGCCACAATCCTGGGATCTGCCTCCGCCATCCCGATGATATTGTCGCCGGCGGCTGTCGCCCATGCTCCGCAGGGGAGTCCGGAGCGTCCCTTGCTCGGGTCAAACTTGCCGACGCCGTGGAAGCCTGCCGCGTCTTTCTCAGCCGGCTTATAGCCTTTGCCCTTTACGGTCCGCACGTGCAGAAGCACCGGACCTGCTATGTTTTTGGCCTGTTCAAGGGCCTCTTCTGTCTCTTTCAGATCATTGCCGTCCACCGGCCCAAGATATGTGAATCCGAGCTCCTCAAAGAGCGGCCCCATCAGGAAGAAATACTTGATCCTCTGCTTCAGCCTGCGGATCCTGCGTGTCAGGAAACTCTGGGTATCATCATGATCCAGGAAAAGATGCATGGCCTTCTTCAGCTTCAGGTAAGCCTTGCGGGTACGCATCCGGCCAAGTGCCCGCGACATCGCTCCGACGTTCGGACCGATCGACATCTGATTGTCGTTCAGGACAACCAATAGCTGCGTCTTCTCACGTCCCGCCTGATTCATCGCTTCGTAGCTCAGTCCGCCCGTAAGCGCGCCGTCGCCGATCACAGCGACGACATAATGCTTTTCTCCCGCAAGATCTCTTGCTTCGGCAAGGCCGAGAGCAGCGGAGATCGAGGTCGAAGCATGTCCCGTATTGAACGCGTCATGCGCGCTCTCTTCGGATTTTGGGAATCCGCTGAGGCCCCCTTCCTGGCGCAGCGTGGCAAACCGATCTTTCCGCCCGGTCAGGATTTTATGTGTGTAGGACTGATGTCCCACGTCAAAAACGATTTTGTCTTCTGGCGTATGAAAACATCTGTGCAGTGCGAGCGTCAGCTCTACGGCGCCCAGATTCGCGGACAGATGCCCGCCGGTCTGCGATACGTTTTCCACAAGAAAACTGCGGATCTCCTCCGCCAGCTTTACTGTGTCCTGATCTGAAAGTCTGCGCAGATCCTCGGGACTGTGGACCGTATCGAGTAAAGGGTACATTACCTCACCTGCTTATCTGTTTCTGTTGATCAACCGGAGGATCCACTCTCGAAGGAGCCCTGCCGGCGCTCCGGGGATCGTCTCCACAAGCCCCACAGCCTCGTCGGAGAGCTTCCGGACCTGTCTGCGGGATTCTTCCAGACCGTACAGCGAGAAGAACGTCGCTTTGCCGTTTGTCTCGTCCTGCCCGGTCGATTTGCCGAGCTCTTCCGCACTGCCTGTCGCGTCCAGGATATCGTCCTGGATCTGGAAAGCGCGTCCGAACAGGAAGCCCGCGTCCTCGAGTGTCTGTCTCATAACGGCGCTGCCGCCGGCAAGATCGCAGCCTGCCGCAAGGGATACCGCTAGCAGCTGTCCGGTCTTGTTATGTTCGATAAACTGTATATGTTCTTCTGAAATCTCCTGCTTCTGCTCTGCCAGCAGATCCGCGGTCTGTCCCGCGATCATGCCGTGCGGACCTGCCGCATGCGCGATCGCGGCTGCAGCCCGGATCTTCCCAGGCGCGGGATCCGCCTTCACTGCGTCCAGCATGGTCTCAAAGGCCAGATTCAGCAATCCGTCACCGGCGAGCGTCGCGATACCGCTGCCGTACAGAACATGATTGGTCGGCTTGCCTCTGCGCAGATCGTCATTGTCCATCGCAGGCAGATCATCATGGATCAGCGAATAGGTATGGATCATCTCCAGCGCGCAGGCAAAAGGCAATGCGCACTGCAGCGTCTCTTCATCATAACTGCCCTTGACCGCAAAAGCGGCAAGCAGCAGGAGCAGCGGCCGCAACCTCTTCCCTCCGGCAAGCAGGCTGTATTCCATGGCTTCCCACACGCGGCCGTCATACGGCCCGCGATAGGAAACGGCCTCTGCCAATGCTTTCTCCACGACCGGCTTATATACCGCGGTAAACTCCTCAGGATTATGCATCGTCTGTTTCCTTCTCACTGGCGCCTGTGCCGGCACCGAGGACCTGGAGCTCTTTCTCCGTCATATCCAGAGTCTTGCGGCAGAAAGATCCCAGCTTCACGCCTTCCTTGTACAGTTCCGCGAGCTTGTCAAGCGGCAGGCTGCCGTCTTCCATCTGGCGGGTGATCTCCTCCAGTCTGGCAAAAGCCTGCTCAAACGTCATCTCTGCCATAACTCTTCTCCTTTTTGCGCACGCCCTCCGCCCGCGCGAGCATCTCGCCGTCAGACAGACGCACTTTATACAGATCCTGCAGAGAAACACCGGCCGTAGAGCTGACCGTCTCCCCGCTCATTGTATAGACAATACTGTATCCTCTGGACAGCGGTTCTTCCGGGTCCAGATACTGAAAGCGCAGCAGCGCTTTGTCAAGCTCATGTCTGCGGTGATCGAACTGCTGCCGTATTGTATGCGCGATCGCCGTTTCCACCGTGTCCAGATCCTGCCGTCTTGTCACGAGCAGATCCTGCGGCCGCCGGTAGAAAGGCCTTGCCGCTATCGCGTCGAGCATCTGCCTTGCTGAACGAATCCGTCCCGATATCGCGAGCATCATGCGTCTGGTGAGCGCGTCGACCGAGGCAAGCACCTCTGCCGCGACCGGCACCGCAAGCTCCGCGGCCATCGACGGCGTAGCGGCTCTCGCGTCCGCGGCAAAATCCGCGATCGTAAAGTCCGTCTCATGACCGACAGCCGAGATCACCGGGATCCCGGACGCCGCGATCGCCCTCGCAACAATCTCTTCATTAAACGGCCACAGATCCTCGATCGATCCGCCTCCGCGTCCGACGATCAGCACATCCGCTCCGCAGTTCTGCGCCGCCCGTATTCCCTGGACGATCGACGCGGCAGCGGCTTCACCCTGCACCAGGACCGGGATGAGCACCAGCTGAATCCCCGGATCCCGCCGTTTTGAGACACGGATCATATCCTGTACCGCAGCGCCTGTCGGCGACGTGACCAGTCCGACTTTGCGCGGAAAAGCAGGCAGCGGCCTCTTACGCTCTTCGTCAAAAAGCCCTTCTGTCTGCAGTTTGTTCTTCAGTTCTTCAAATGCCTGATACAGCGCTCCAACACCATCCGGCGCCATCGCGTGCACATACAGCTGATACTGGCCTGTCTTCTCATACAAAGAAACCGAGCCCGATACAACGACCCGGATTCCGTCTCTCGGAAGGAAACGCAGCGCTATCGTGTCCGACGCGAACATCACGGCATTGATCGCCGCGCCTGTGTCCTTCAGGACAAAATACAGATGTCCGGAAGAATGCTTCCTGAAATTGCTGATCTCTCCCGTGATCTGCACACGGGAAAGGATCAGATCCTGCGACAGGATCCTCTTCACATAAGCATTGACCTGACTGACCGACAGTACCCGCTGCTGCTCCCGCATCAGAGGTTCTCTCCCTCAAGCTCCCGCGAGATCGTTCCCAGCACTCCGTTGATAAAAGCCGGACTCTGATCCGTGGAATACTTTTTTGCAAGCTCTATGGCCTCGTTGACACTGACCGGAACCGGGATATCCGGTTCGTACATCATCTCATAGACTGCAAGCTGCAGGATCGTCAGATCCGTGCTGGACAGTCTGTTCAGCTTCCAGTCCTTTAATGCGGCTTCGATCCGCTTATTGATCTTTGCAACATGCTGACGCGTATCCCGCACTTCCCGCAGGATGAACGCTTTATCCTTCTCATCCGGCAGTGTCAGAGGAGCCTCTCCCTCGACCGGGTCGGATTCCGTCCCGAAATCGGCATAATACTGCCCGATACGTTCCTCAAGCGTCGGAGCGCTTGTCTGTTTGAACTGGAAGGAAAACAGGATCCTGAATGAATGTTCCCGAGCTGTCTTTCTGCTCATGATACTGTTATTTGTCCTGCTCGGAAGCAGCCTTGTCCGTCTGGATTCCGACAACGTAAACGTTGACTTCCTTGACATTCATCTCCAGCATGTTCTCGATACTGGCCTTGATCTTCTGCTGGATCGTCGGAGCGACTGCCGCGACTTTGTAGCCTTTTTTCAGAATAATGGAAACGTTAACATAAACGTTATTGTCTTCAACGCGGATCCCGATACCTTTGCCGTAAGCGCGTTTGCCCTTGCGGCTGCTGTATGTGCTGATCCCTTCGACATCGCCGATCGCGAGATCCGCGATGATGGCGATGACTTCATCCGATATACGAACTTCTCCGGTCTGCTCTCGTTTACCGATTACGCTCGTTTTGCGTTCTGTCTCGTCCATGTCTTTCCTCCGAATGCTGATAGCGGGACCAATCCCGCATATTTATAATGATTATACCACATTTTTTTGCTATTGTAAAGCAAAAAAACATGGACCCGTCAAGGTCCATGTCTGTAAGCATAAGAATACTGTGTCCGGCAGATAACCGGACTCTGCAGGATCAGGCTCTGCTCAGATACTCGCCTGTGCGGGTATCGATCTTGACCTTGTCTCCGTCATTGATGAACAGCGGGACCTGGATCGTAGCGCCGGTCTCGACCTCAGCGGGCTTAAGGACGTTGGTCGCGGTATTGCCGCGCGCGCCGGGCTCCGTATGGGTAACGACGAGCTCTACGAACATCGGAGGCTCTACGCCGAAAACGTTGCCGTTGTGGGACATGATACGTACGGTATCATTCTCCTTAACGAAACGCATCGCGTCTCCAAGCTGCTCGGAGCTGAGCGGCATCTGCTCAAAGGACTCGGGATCCATGAAGTAATACAGATCTCCGTCATTGTACAGATACTGCATGTCTCTGCGGTCAATGATCGCGCGGTCAACCTTCTCCGTCGGGCGGAAGGTGCGCTCGATAACGCCGCTGGATGTTACGCTCTTAAGGGTCGTACGGACGAAAGCCGCGCCTTTGCCGGGCTTAACATGCTGGAACTCTATAACCGTATAGACGCCACCCTCGTACTCGATCGTCATGCCGTTTCTGAAATCACTTGCAGAAATAACGTCTGCCATAATTCTCGAACCTCCTCATACATATATACACACAAAAATATTTTATCGTATCCGGGGCCAAAGTGCAACTGTTTTTTTAGACTTTCTCGATTTTTTTCGCGATCCAGTCCGGAAAATCCGTAAGGATCCCGCTGACGGTCCTGCCCGCTTCGTCATATACGGCTTCTGCAGCGGCTTCATAGAGCGGTCTGCGCGCCTCAAGCATCTCACAGATCCGTCTGTACCGCGCCTCTCCGGCCGTATCCGCAAGGAGCGGCCTTGTCCTGTCGTCCGCAAGCCGTCTGTACAGCTCCTCCGGAGGTGTCTTAAGGTAGACCGTGAGCGCGCCGCTCTCCCGGATCCTGCGGATATTCTCCGGATCCTTGACCACCCCGCCCCCTGTCGCGACGATCGTTCCGCCTGCAAGACAGCATTCGGTCAGTAGATCCGTCTCCATCCGTCGGAACGCGGCCTCCCCGTCTTCCGCAAAGATCTGCGAGACCGTCCGGCCCTGCCGTCTCTCGATCTCGCGGTCCATATCGATAAAATCCATCTGCAGCCTGCGCGCGGCTTCCTCTCCGAAAGTCGTTTTGCCGCATCCCATAAATCCGATCAGTACAACCGTTCTCGCCATATCTTTATGTCCTTCTGCACGATTCAGCACAGTCTCCTGCAGGACCGGCCGTGTTTTTATGCAAAATACATATCCGCCCAGTCCAGGAATTCCCGTTTTGCAGCTTCCCGCACCTCATCGCTGAATGTAAACTCATTCCAGATTTCAAAAGACCGCGCGCCCTGATAGAAAAGCATCGGCAGCCCGTCAACAGCAAGGCCGCCCTGTGCCTTCACCTTCTGCAGGAACAGCGTGTTCTTGGGTCTGTAGACCGCGTCCGCCGCAGCTTTGATGCCGCGGTAGAAACTCTCGTCCATGACAGGCAGAGGATCCGCGATATTCTTCATACCTGCAGGTGTCGTCTGCAGAATATACGGATGCTCTGACGCGAGCATCTCTTCATACGAGATTACCGAGATCTCCGGGATCTCCTCGCCCGCTGCAGCCTCCAGGAAATGCTCCAGCATTGCTTCTGCCCTCTCCCTGTGACGGTTGTAGATCCGCACCCGGGCAGCCTTTTCCAGCTGGCAGACTGTCAGTGCCCCCCGTGCCGCTCCGCCCGCGCCGATCAGAAGCACGTCCTGTCCCTCCAGGAACATTCCTCCCGTGTGAAGCTGATGCTGCATTCCGTATACGTCCGTATTGTATCCGTAATAGCCTTCCGGCGTCCATTTCAGCGTATTCACCGCGCCGACCTTGCGCGCCGCGCTGTCGATTCCGCACAGGTACGGCATCGAGATCTCTTTGTGCGGGATCGTCAGATTGATCCCCGCGATCTCCATCGCCCAGGCTCCCCGGATCGCGTCCCCGATATGCTCAGGCTTCACGTGATGCGCTGTATAAGCCATGTTCCCGCCGTACGCGCGGATCAGGATCTCATGGATCCTCGGTGAAAAAGTGTGCGCGATCGGATCGCCGAAAACGCAGAACATTTTCGTCGTCCCGTCGACGTGCATCTCAGCGAGATTCCCGTTAGCTCTTATGTCTGTCATTCTTCTGCCTCTTTTTGAAATAGCCTCTCAGGACGAGCCTCTCAAGCGGTCTCTTGGGCCTTGTGATCCATTCGTCGATCTCATAGGAGATCGGCCTGGTCAGGATTGCCCGCGCTCCCGCGGCATGCGCGCAGCATACGTCTGTAAAGATCTGATCGCCGATCACGATGGTTTCCTTCTCGCTGAATCCCGTATCACGCATGGCAAGCCTTACACCTTTGGGCATCGGCTTCCCGGCCCGGTAGTAATAGGAGACCCCGATCGGAGCGGAAAACGTCTTGACGCGCTCTTCCCTGCCGTTTGAAAGCAGTATCACGGTGAAACCGATCTCCTTAAGCTCCGCGATCAGTCTGCGGACCTCTTCGCCCGGCTCTTTCGTAATGTAAGTCTCAAGCGTATTGTCGACATCAAAAAGGAGCAGGCGGTATCCCTTGTCCCAGAGTTTCCTGTACGGGATCCTGTGAACGGATTCCGCGTAATGATCCGGATAGAAAAAACGCATGATCTGACTCCTTCCTGCCGCGCTGCCGCGACTGTATTACTTTATCATGTACCGGCTGAAAATGCAAGAATCCGGCTTGCGAAATTCATCGGAAACGGCTATAATGGCATAAGACACATGCAGAAAGAAGGCAAAAATATGACTCCTATCGAACGTTTTAATGAAATGGTACGCGGTAAACATGTCGGTGTGATCGGAATCGGAGTCTCCAACCGGCCTCTGATCCATATGCTCGCAGCAGCCGGCGCGATCGTAACGGCACGCGACAGGAATCCTGTCCCCGATCCGGAGGAATGGGCTCGTCTCGGCGTGACAGTCCTTACCGGTCCCGGTTATCTGGAAGGCCTCGATGACGAACTGATCTTTAAGACGCCCGGTATGCGTTATGACATCCCGGAACTGGCTGCCGCCCGGCAGCAGGGAAGCACTGTAACATCCGAGATGGAGGTCTTCTTTGATCTCTGCCCGACCGCTCATACGATCGCGATCACGGGCAGCGACGGCAAGACCACGACCACAACGCTGACGGCCAAGATCCTGGAAGCAGCCGGATACAAGGTCTGGCTTGGCGGCAATATCGGCACACCCCTTCTCTCCAAGATCGGTGAAATCGGCCCGGACGACTGGGTTGTGCTGGAGCTTTCAAGCTTCCAGCTGATGACGATGCGTAAGAGTCCCCACATCGCGGTCATGACCAACATCACACCGAACCATCTGGACGTTCATAAAGACTATCAGGAATATATCGACGCCAAGCGCAATATCTATCTGTATCAGAATGCAGACGATACGCTCATTCTGAACCGCGGGAACGATGTCACCGCTTCCTTTGCCCCGGAAGGCAAGGGGACAGTTCTTGACTTCTCCTATGAAGGCACGACCGCGGACGGAATCGAGCTGGATGACGGTGTGCTGACACTTGTCCGAGACGGTGTGAAAACCCCTCTCTTCGCGGCAGATGAGATCCTGCTGCCCGGCCGTCACAATGTCGAGAATTACATGGCGGCGATCCTTGCGACCGCCCCGTTTGTCAAACCGGAAAATATCGAGTACGTCGCGACGACGTTCCAGGGCGTGGAACACCGGCTCCAGCTGATCCGCGAGCTTGACGGGGTCCGTTATTACAATTCTTCGATCGATTCCAGTCCCAACCGAACCAAGGCTGCGCTTTCGGTCTTTAAACAGAAAGTGATCCTGATCGCCGGCGGCAAAGACAAGGGCATCCCCTATGATGACCTGGCCGATCCGCTGCTTGAGCACGTTAAGCTTCTGATCCTGACAGGCCTCACCGGTCCCAAGATCGAGAAGGCACTGCTTGATGAGTGCGCGCGCCGCGGCATCGATAATCCGATCCCGATCTATCATTATGATGAATATCCTGAACTTGTGGAAGCCGCGCGCAGACTCGCCGAGCCGGGAGATATCGTTCTTCTCTCTCCTGCAAGCACAAGTTTCGACAGATTCAGGAACTTCATGGAACGCGGGGACACTTTTGCCCGCCTGGTCCGGGAGCTGCAGTAAGACAGTCCTCCGGCACACCTGCATCCAGAAAGGAGAATGCTTATGGAACTGCTTTCCAGGCTGAACAGTCCCGTCCTGTACCTGATCTGCGGCGGGATCATCCTGTTCGTTGCCGTTATCTGCATCGTTTTTGCCGTCCGCGCCTATCGGATGGGCAAGGCGATGGGGATCGACGTCAGCAAAATGAAACGTGTTATTACGGCGAGCGCGACCTTCGCGGTCCTGCCGAGCATTGGAATCCTCCTCGGTGTTATCGCACTCTCCGGCAGCCTCGGGACTCCATGGCCATGGCTCCGCCTCTCGGTCATCGGCGCGCTGCATTATGAAACACAGGTCGCGGAAGCCGCCTCTGAAGCCGTCGGGATCGGCGGTCTCTCCATCGCGAACATGACGCCGGAAGCTTTTACGACCATTGCGCTGCTCATGAGCTTCTGCATTATGTGGGGCATGGTCCTCGTGATCTTCAACGGCAAAGCTTATTCAAAACGTCTGCAGAATCCTGTATCCGATAAGAAGGAAGAATCCGGCGGCAAGAAGAAAAAGCCGGGCCTCGCAGGCTTTGGCGACACGGCCATGACAGCGATGTTCATTGGCCTCGTTTCCGCCTACATTGCAAGCTATATCGGGCAGATCGTCTCCGGAGACGGCCTCTTTACCTTTACCGGCAGCTGGCTGCCCCTTGCGGTCGCAGTCGTCGCGGCTTTGGCGATGGCAGTTTTCATCCGTATCAAAGAGACGAAGAAAGCCGACTGGATCGACAGTTTCTCCGTCGCGGGCAGCATGCTGATCGCGATGACGGCCGCCATTTTCCTGGGCAGGCTCGCGGGATAAGGAGGGTATCATGGCTAATTCTGAAAATACCAATCTGACGGTCCGTGAAGGCTATGACCGTTACCAGAACAATACGCATCGGCTCGGCCGCATCTTTACGACGATCGTACTGCTGCTCCTGCTTGCCGCGCCTTTCGTGATCGGCCTGTATCTGAATACGGTGCCGAATCTCTCTGCAGCGCTGAAAGCATTCCTTGGCGTCGGCATCGTCTATCTTGTCAGCGGAATCGTTGAATACCTGATCTACGTTCCCATGCTCGGCGCCGGCGGGAGCTATCTTGCTTTTATCACCGGCAATCTGATCAACATGAAGATCCCCTGCGCGATCAACGCGCGCGATATCGTCGGCGTAAAGAGCGGAACGCCGGAGAATGAGATCATCTCTACGCTCTCGATCGCGACTTCATCACTCGTCACGATCGTCGTGCTCGCGCTTGGCGTGATCCTCATGATTCCCCTGCAGCCCGTGCTTCAGTCACCGGCGCTGCAGCCGGCTTTTGAGAACGTCGTACCGGCGCTTTTCGGCGCTATGGCCTGTAAATACTACCGTTCCGACAAGACTGTCGCTCTGATCGTCCTGTCCTTCATGACACTGCTCTTCGTCTTCGTACCGTCCCTGATCGGTTCGACAAGCATGATGGTGATCCCGAGCGGCGCGCTTGCGATCGGCCTTTCCTATCTGAGCTTCCGCAAAAAGGCTAAAGCCGCTGAGGAAGGAGGAAACGCATGATCGCTCTCTATATCCTCCTTGGACTGATCGGTATTCTGCTGATCCTTGTCTGCATCGCGCTGATCCGCACGCTCCTTGCGCCTGCCAGAACAGCGGACTGGGAGCCGGTCAAGGATCCTGCCCGTGAGCAGCAGTATGCAGAAAAACTGGCTGAAATGGTCCGGTATGAGACCGTCTCCTATAAAGGACAGATCCAGCGGGAGAAATTCCTCGGATTCCATAAGGTCCTGGAAGAGCTTTTCCCGCTTGTCCATCAGCATCTTGAGAAGTTCGAGATCGACGGCAGCCTGCTCTATTTCTGGGAAGGAAAGAAGCATGACAAACCGGTCGTACTGATGGGACACCAGGACGTCGTCCCGGCGGAAGGCACCTGGGAACATGAGCCTTTCTCCGGAGATATCACCGACGGGAAGATCTGGGGGCGCGGCAGCGCGGATACCAAGTGCTCTGTTATGGCTTTCCTGCAGGCAGCCGAGGAGCTGCTTGCGGAAGGATTTACGCCTGAACAGGATGTCTGGCTTTCCTCCTCCAGCACGGAAGAGATCGGCGGGGACGGATGTCCAAAGCTGATCGCCGAGCTGAAGAGGCGCGGCGTTACGCCGTATATCGTAAATGACGAAGGCGGTTCGATCGTGACTGAACCGATGGCCGGTCTGAAAGGGAACTTTGCGATGGTCGGCGTTCTGGAAAAAGGTCAGGGCAATCTGCGGATCATCGCTCGCTCAAACGGCGGTCATTCCAGCTATCCGCCCAAGAATTCTCCGATCGTCCGGCTCGCCGCTTTCCTGACGGATCTCTCAAAGCACAGTCCCATGAAATCCCTCATGAACACGCAGGCGCAGGAAATGTTCGCGAACATGGCGCCATACGGTCCTTTCTGGATGCGGCTTCTCTTCGGCAATCTGTGGCTCTTCAAGCCTCTGCTGACAGCCCTGATGCCCTCGATCTCCAGCCAGGCGGCGGCTCTCCTCCGGACGACTGTCGCCCCGACCATGCAATCCGGTTCGGACGGCTGCAACGTGCTCCCGCAGGAAGCCTCTCTGGTCCTGAACCTCCGCTACATCCCGCATCAGAACATGGATGAAAGCAATGCCGCTATCCGCAGGATCGCAGAAAAACATGACCTCGAAGTCGAGATCATGGACGCGTATCCGGCCTGCACACCGGTCGATTCGCACAGCGAAGCCTTCAGACTTGTTGAAGATGTGATCCGCGAGGTCTTCCCGAAGCTTCCGATCATTCCCTATGTCATGACCGGCGGCACCGACGCCAGATTCTATCAGGAGATCTGCGATGCCTGCATCCGCTTCTCCCCCGTCGTCTACGGTCCGGCGCAGATGAAAGGCATGCACGGTCTGAACGAAAATCTCGACACCTACAGTCTGCCGGGGGCGGTGGACTACTACAAGACGCTGATACAAAAAAACCAGTAATATAAAGCTGCCGGCTTACGACTCGCGCTCGTTTTAAAGGCGCTCGCTGTAAGCCGGCAGCTTTTATTACACGTTTTTTTGTTCACCATGTAAACGTCTTGGCATGGGCGGTATGTGGACTGAAAACTAGCTCCCGGGACACATTTCGCGCGCCCGTTTCAGTAAAGAGCTCACGAAGAATACGTTGATACGCCTGTAAAAAAAGCAACCGGATCACATCGAACGCCTTTCAAATGAGCGTGAGATGTGATCCGGTTGCTTATATTATTGTCGCTTACAACAACTTCTTAGTGAGCTCTTCCGCCTTTTCGTAGACCCAGTGCAGATGTTCGTCGGGAGTGTCGAGATGTGTCGTGCAGTCGGCTCCGATAATGACTCCGGTCGTGCCGGCTTCCTTCACGATCTTCTCTACGTAGTCCTGTATCTCTTCTTTGGTACCGGCGCACAGCAGATCGGTATTGCTGTTGCCGAATCCGCCGATCACGCACTTGCCGCCGAACATCTTCTTGCCCTCGGCTAGAGAAACGCCCTCCGCGTGTACGGCCCAGTTGATGACGCTGCAGTCGTAATCCGTATACAGGGACAGATCGTTGCGGCTGCCTCTCCATCCGCAGATATGCAGCAGATGATCCGGCGCGTAACTGTTGGCTTTCGCGATGATCTGCTTCTCCACGGGCGTCACGTACTTTCTGTACAGATCGGCAGGAATCCCCATATTAAAGCACTGTACGCTGAAATACATGCCGTCCGCAATACCTGCTCCGAGGATTTTATCGATCAGGATATCCGTATAATCCGCTACGGTCTGCAGAGCCTTCGCGACCGCTTCCGGGTCTTCTTTGATCAGATCCACGATCGGGCTGTTTCCGCGTTCCGGATAGACCATACGCATCCTGTGGTTGATCTGGAAAGTCGGTGAAAAGACATTATAGAACACCAGCCGGCCGTCATTGTAGATCTCACGGATCCGCTTCGCGAATTCAACGGACTTGTCCATATACAGATCCATATCGGCGCCGGGCGTAAGGTTCGCCAGATCCGACGCGCAGTGCATGTCTTCATAGTTGAACGGCATGAAGAACAGGCCGTCCGTCATGACCTTGCAGAAATCCGGATCGAACTCATCTTTGAAAGCTTTGGTCCCTGCGAGATTCTGCTCAATGTACTCGGGATTCTTCAGTCCGTCGACAAGTTCGCTTTCCAGGAAATGATGCCAGAAAGCCACCAGCAGCTTATCCGCCGGCTCGTTGTGAAATGTTCTCAGTACTCTTTCCCTTCTGTCCATAATGTCCTCCTTTTCCTTATCCGAAAAGTCTTATTTGAGGAATCCGTTGATGATCTGCTCTTCCGCTTCCTGTTCGGTCAGACCGAGCGACATCAGCTTGATCAGCTGCTCGCCCGCGATCTTGCCGATCGCGGCCTCATGCACCAGAGAAGCCTCCAGATTGTTGGCCTCAAGGGACGGGATCGCAAGAATGCGGCCTTCGTCCATCAGGATGGAATCACACTCGGTATGACCGGAACATGCCGCGTTCGCGACGATACCGAGGTCAAGCTTCTGATAGGAATGATCGCGCGCGACACCGCGGGAAACGATATCCGCGCTGGATCCGTCGCCGTTCAGGATCACGTCGTATTTGCTGACGGCCTGCTGCGTTCCGTGTGTCATCAGACGCTCACGGACGACGAGATGCGCGTCCTTGGCAAGCTCCGCCGTCGAAACGCGTTCGGTGGAATCGACGCCTTTGATCTGGACCATCTCCATCTCCATGGAGCTGCCCTCATCCATGTGCACGTCGGTAACAGGATTCAGAATGCGCTGTCCCGTACCGTCACCGGATCCGTAATGCTTCTCTACATAGCGGACCTTCGCGTTTTTGCCAACATAGAAGGTATGCACACCGTCGTGCTCCGAATTCGCACCGCCGCAGTTATCGATACCACAACCGGCTACGATCAGAATATCGGCATCGTCGCCGATATAGAAATCATTGTAGACCGTTTCTTTCAGACCGGTCTCACTGATCACGACCGGGATGTGCACGCTCTCGTTCTTGGTGCCCGGCTTGACGCGGATCACAAGTCCGGAACCGCCCTCGCGTGTGGTGATCTCGATATTCTCGGTACTGGCACGTCCTGCGGACTTGCCGTTCGCGCGGAAATTGTACGCGCCTTCGGGAACTTTGTGAAGCCCCGCGATCTCCAGGATCAGACGTTTCTGTATTTCATCAAACTCAATCATCGGTGTTGCTCCTTATTTCAGTCTGTCGCAGGTATCGACCGTCGCGTCCGTCCCGACAAGCTTCGGGTACAGCGCTTCAAGCGGGCCCTGCTCCGCAATGCCGCCGTCCTTGATCACAACGATCTCATCCGCGATCTGCAGGATCCTCTCCTGATGGGAGATGATGAGGATCGTGCTGTCATGGATCTCTTCCCGCATCCGCTCAAATACACGGATCAGATTCTGGAAGCTCCACAGGTCGATACCGGCTTCCGGTTCGTCAAAGACCGACAGCTTGGTCTTGCGGGCGAGAACGGTCGCGATCTCGATCCGTTTCAGCTCGCCGCCCGACAGCGACGCGTTGATCTCGCGGTTGATATAGTCCTTGGCACAAAGACCGACTTCCGACAGATACTCGCAGGCTGCCGCCGCGGAAAGATTCTTGCCGGCCGCGATCCGCATCAGATCCAGGACCTGGATCCCCTTGAAGCGTACAGGCTGCTGGAAAGCGTACCCGATGCCTTTGCGCGCCCGCTCGGTAATTCCAAGATCCGTGATGTCCTCTCCGTCGAGCAGGATCTGTCCGGCTGTCGGTTTCCAGATACCTGCGATCAGCTTGGCAAGCGTCGACTTGCCTCCGCCGTTCGGACCGGTGATCACAACGTACTTTTTATCTTCGATCTTCAGGTTCACATCATGAAGGATCTCTTTCTGACCAAGCTCATCCTCCACCTGATAGGAAACGTTCTTCAGTTCAAGCATTATATTGCTCCTTTGAAACATATTTGCTTTATCATTATATCATATCCGGTGCAAAAAAGCCACAGTCCGGCCTGCGATTTTCAAGTGCCGGACATGTGATTGAATTTCCTGCTGCGACAGAGTATAATATATTATATCAATCACCTAAGCGGAGGTCTCTTATGCCGTATTTTTTTCCTGATGCTGCAAGTCCTGTGTCCATTTCGGATCTGATCCGTCCCGAGGGCTTTGTCTGTCCCTGCGGGCGTGTTCACCGTGCCGCGCCGCTCTCCGCGCTTGCCGTCGGTCCCGGTGTCCTGAGAAAACTACCGGAGATGCTGGATTCCCTCGGCATCCGGAAGCCGTATCTCGTGGTCGGCGGCTTTGCGATGGAGGCCTGCGGCATAGACGTTCTGGAACTTCTCGGAGACCGGCCGTACGTGCTCTGTACACTGCCGAAACTGCCGCGTCCGCTGCCCAACGAAGAATACCTTGCCCGGATCACGGAGGGCTTTGATCCGTCCTGTGATATGATCCTCGGTGTCGGCAGCGGTGTCATCAATGATCTGTGCAAGATGCTCGGCAAGAACACTCATCTTCCGACCGGCATCGTCGGCACGGCTCCTTCCATGGACGGCTACGCGTCCAACTCCGCCGCCATGGAGCTCAGCGGCATCAAGACCTCTGTCTATACGGACTGTCCGGCGCTGATCCTCTGCGATACGCTTGTCCTGAAAGACGCTCCGTACGACAGTCTGCGTTCCGGTCTCGGTGATATGTCCGCCAAATATATGTCGATCGCCGAATGGAAAATGGCGCATCTTGTGACCGGTGAATATTACTGTGCCTCCATCGCGGATCTGATGATGCAGGCAACGGCAGCCGTCATGTCCAATGCCGAAGCGATCCGGAACCGGGAGGAGCCCGCGATCCGCAGCATGACCGAAGGACTGATCCTCTCCGGGATCGCGTCTTCTTTTGCAGGTGTGTCCCGCCCCGCTTCTTCGCTTGAACACAGTATCTCCCATCTGCTCGAAATGTTCGCGCTCGCTGGAGGCCGCCGGCCGGCTCTGCACGGACTGCAGGCCGCTTACGGCGTCCGGATGGGACTGGTCTTCTATCCGCAGCTCCTCGCTTCCGTCCCTACAGAAGCCGGCTGTGCCGCAGGATTCCGCCGTTTTGATGAGACTGCATGGGCTAAAGACATGCGCCGGGCTTTCGGCAGCCAGGCTGATGCGCTGATCCGCCAGGCAGAACAGGAAGGCCGCAATACAGAAAAAACCCAGCGCGAGCGTTCACAGAATGCCATCCGCAACTGGCCTCTGATCGCGCAGGCACTGGGCAAAGTCGCTGCTTCCGTTGATCTGATCACGGACGCGCTGGACCGGCTCGAGATCCCGCAGGCTGATCAGCCGGAGCTCCTCGGCTATTCAAAGCAGGAAGCTCTTGATGCCTTTTATCACAGCCGCGATCTGCGGGCACGGTACATTTCTTCGTCACTCGCCTGGGATCTCGGTATTCTGGATACGGTCCGCTTTCCCGGTCTTAACTGAACCGTACAGCCGGCAGACAGAAACAATTAAGGGACTGTCCTGACAGGACAGTCCCTTTTATTCTGCATCTTTATAGCCGCAGCTACGCGTTCACTCGTTCAGCAGCGATTCTTTACACCGCTCCATTTCAGCTTTCTGCTCGTCCGTCATCTCCGGGTAGCGGCTCTTGCATTTCTCGAACGTATCGATCATGATCTCGGACAGAAGATATCTCGTATACCATTTCTGATCCGCAGGCAGCGCGTACCACGGACTGTGATCTGTCGCCGTCTGTCGGATGACCGTGCTGAATCTGTCCAGAAACGCGTCGAACTTAGCGCGGTCGTCCAGGTCACCGGCATTGAACTTCCAGTTTTTCTCCGGACGTTCGATCCTCTCAAGGAATCTATCCTTCTGCGTGTCTTTCGACACGTTCAGGAAAATCTTCACGACCCGGTAGCCATTCTCGTACAGATACTCTTCATAATCGCGGATCTGGCGGTATCTTTTGCGAAAGAAATCTTCCCGGGAATCGTTCAGCGTTCTCTCCGGCATGTGATATTTCTGCCAGATATCGTTGACGTCGACCGTAACGACGTCCTCATAATGGCTGCGGTTCAGGACCACGATGTCTCCGCGGCGCGGCATGACCTTATGGATCCGCCACAGATAGTCGTGCGCAAGCTCTTCCGCGGACGGTGCCTTGAAATTCTCGATCCGGACTCCCTGATGGTTCATCCGGGAGAAAACATGCTTGATCAGAGAATCCTTGCCGGCCGCGTCAAGCGCCTGGATCACAAATACGATACCTTCGCGTGCATCCGCATGGAATCTGTCCTGCAGCTCCTGGATCCTGGCCACGTTCTCTTCAAAAGCCGCGATAATCTCTTTTTTACTGACTTCATCCTTCTTGCTGTCGGTCGGCAGTGTTCTGAGATCCGGATCCTTGTCCGATCCCGTGTACAGATAACGTTCCGCGTTCATAGATTATCCCCCTGCATCATCATCGGGCATTATCCGGCCGTCTCACACAGACAGGCCGAACATTGTTGTATAAAGCTTCTTTCCGGTCTCTGTCCGGAACACGTTCCTGAGCATCTCAAGCCGGGCCCCGTCTGATACACCGGCATGTTCGAACATGTTCACGCAGGCATCGGCTTCCAGCAGGATCCGGAAAACTAGATCCGGTATCTCCGCATCGTAGGAATGATGCTTGCCGACATAACGGCTTACCGTCTCCGCGTCATCCGGCGCGAACCCGATCTCCGCAAGCATCTCTTTCGCAGCAGGTTCACCATAGCATTCCTGAGACTTGCCGTCAGAGCGTCCATCCCGGTCATAGGAAATGCGAATGCCGATATCATGGATATAGCCCGCCGCTTCCGCAAGGAAAAGCGTGTGCTCGTCCGCGCCTTCTCCCCTGGCGATCGTAACGGCAAAAGAAGCGACCTTCAGAAAATGCTGGATCCTCTGCGGACATCCGCTTTCCCATTCGATCATCCGCCACTTCAGTCGTTCCAGTAATATGCTGTTATTCATAATTCTGTCCCTGACCGTCCTTTTATTCCGTCAGATCCGCGGTCAGCTGAGAGAGCAGCTGATAAGAGAAAGACTCGTCCATTTTCTTTTTCTTGAGAAGCTTAAGCAACCGGAGCGCGGCACGTTCTTCTTGCCTGCACCTTGTCGCCGCTTCGGAATCGCGTACATCTGTGATTTTGCCGCTGTCGCCGGATTCCAGATAATGCACGAGGCTCTTCGGGATCGGGATATTCTTTGACTCAAGCAGTTTGACCGCGTCCGCATTGCTCTTGTAAAGTGTCTCCAGACGGGACATGGCGCGTGCGCTCTCCGCAATCAGAGAGCTATTGACTTTCTTCAGATTGGGATGCAGATTCAGGAAGCGCGCATACGGCTCCGCCAGCGACTCCATTTCTTCGGTGAAAAGCTGACGTCCGGTCTGCAGCTCATAATCATATATGCGCTCGCGGAAACGCTGGAATGTGCGCTCGCTGACGGGCTGCTCCTTATAGCTGGTAGTGTGCAGCGCATACTGGAAACGGATATCACAGTACATCGCTTCCACAAGATCCGCGTCGCTGAAGCCGAACTGATCTTTGAGCATCAGTCCGCCGACCGTTACGTTGATCGGAGAATTGGACGTTCCCTTCCCCTGATCATACAGGACGGAGAAACGTTTCTCGTCAATGCAGGGAAACACGATCTCCGCGAAATCTCTGGCCCATGATCTGTCTACGATCTTCTGCACCTGTGCCGGAAGTGCCAGATACCGGTCTTCAAATGAAATCTGCTGACCGGGATTGTCCTGAAACGACATTTTCAAGTCCTCCCCTCATATTCGACACTTATCTGATCCAAGTTTATCACAGTATCCGATAGCATGTCAAAGCTTTTCTGTCACAAGAAAAGGCGCACCGCGGTGCGCCTTTTATAATGCTTAAGTGTTTACGCAAACAGCGTCCGCCAGGTAACAGGCCCGACCTGTCCGTCAACATACAGACCTTTGGCTTTCTGGAAAGCACGTACCTGCGCTTCCGTCTGGGCTCCGAAGATCCCGTCAGCCGGTCCGACGTTGTAACCCAGTTTGTTCAGCTGGTTCTGCAGAATCTTGACATATTCCGCATTGCCGGACCCTTTGGTCAGGTACGGATAAGAAGACGTATCTGTTGCTGTGGTCTTGGCAGGCTGTTCTGCCGGAGCAGTTGTCTCTGCCGGTGTCTGTACTGCAGCTGTACCGTCCGCATAGAGCGCTGCCCATGTCTTCTGTCCGACTTCACCGTCTACGTACAGGTTCCTGGCTTTCTGGAAAGCCCTGACCTGCGCCTCAGTCTGATATCCGAAGATCCCGTCCGCAGGACCGACGTTGTATCCAAGCTTATTCAGCTGTTCCTGCAGCTTTTTCACATAATCCGTATTCCCGGAGCCGAACACCTTCAGATACGGATAAGAGGATGTGTCCGTAGCTTTAGGCGGCTGAGCCGGTGTTTCTGCCGGTGTTTCAGCCGGAACCGAAGGAGTCTCGGATGTTCCGGGCGTGGTCGTTTCACCTGCTCCTGATCCGTTTCCTTCAGAACGGAACAGAGAAGCCCAGGTCACCGGTCCGACGTATCCGTCTATCACAAGCTTCTGATCGCGCTGATACTTAATGACCTGCAGATAGGTCTGGTCGCCGAAATAACCGTCGACCGGTCCGACATTATAGCCGAGTTCATTCAGCTTGGCCTGCAGCTTGGAAACATATTCCGTCACACCGTACTTGCCGCGGTAAATCGTCGGATAGGAAGCATAATCCTCTGCCTGTACAGTCTGCGGCTTAGAGGAAGATTCTTCCTTGCTGCTCTCTTCTTTCTGAGGGGCGGAAGACGTACCCTTTGCGAACAACGCCGCCCACGTCTTGGGTCCGACGATTCCGTCAACATACAGTTTGTTGTCCGTCTGGAACTTCTTGACCATCTGATCCGTAACAGCTCCGAAATATCCGTCCGCAGCCTGAACGTCATAGCCAAGCGCAAGCAGCTGCTTCTGCAGGATCACAACGTAATCGTAGACGCCCGTTTTGTAACGGTAAATGCTCGGATATCCGCTCACGTCGACCGTCTGGGTCTGTGCCGGCTTGGAAGCTTCTTCCGGCTTGGAGGATTCGGCTTTGGATGACTCCGCCTTAGAAGATTCTGCTTTGGAAGATTCCGTCCCGGACGAATTCGCTACAGACATTCCGGCCTCATATCCTGCCGGTGCTTCTGTCGTGTAGTTATAGACGAACCAGCCTTCCTTGCCCTTATAGCTTGTCTTGCCCCAGGTATATTTCGAATCGCTCTGCTTGGCTGTTACAAGGACAACGGTCTCATACGGGATCGTGCCGACAATCTGATTCGATGTGCCGGGACCTGAACGCATATTCACACCTGCATTCGTGCTGATCACACGCAGTTCAGAAACCTCTTCCACCTTGGAGGATTCCGCTTTGGAAGACTCGACCTTGGAGGACTCTGCTTTTGAAGACTCCTCCTTGGAAGACTCTGTCCTGGACGGCTCCTCTACTGCAAAGGATGTCTCCGGAACGGAAGCGCTCGCAGCAGCGGAAGTGTCCTCACCCGGAACGGTCCGTTCCGGAACAGAAGATTCTTCCGAAGGAACCGGCTCTCCGGGGACGGATCCTGCCGGAGCCGCATCCGTATAATCATATACGAACCAACCTTCTATTCCATTATATGTTGTCTTGCCCCAGGTGTACTGTGAACCGTCCGCGATCTCTGTGACCGCAACGACCATTTCACCGGGGATCCAGGTGATAACGTCATATTTTGTACCCGGTCCGTACCGGAGGTTGACACCGTTTTTCGCAGTGATCACACGATTCTCCGCTTCGGCAAGAGTCCTTGTCGGAGGATCCGGAGTAAGCGACGGATTCGACAGGCAGACCGCATAGTTCAGAATACACCATGCTGTCGTGCCTGCATAAGTGATCTTGCCCCACAGATAACCTTCGGCTTCGACTGTCTCCGTAACATCGATCTCTGCCCCGGACCGGATCGTGATCCATCTGCCGGCACTTGAAGACGGACTGTAACGGGCGTTCACGGCCTCATAGGTCCTCCAGCGCTCACCGGGCGTATGGCTTTTGCCCGCATAAGGCTCGCCGACATAAATGTATCCGCAAAAACGGTAAGAGCCGCCATACAGATAGTTGGAACTGTCGGCCTTGATCGTACGCACACGGAACATCGTCCCGTGCCATGAGGATTCAGACAGGATGACATTGTCTCCTTCAATCGCTTCGACAAAAGCAACGTGTCCCGTATCCTGATTCCACTGATCCCATACCGCGATCGCGCCGACCTTAGGCTCCTGACCGAATTCATAAGCCTGCCAGTTAATATTGTCGGTCCACCACTCGCCGGCATTGTATTTGCTCAGCGAGGGGCGTTTCTGATAATACTCATAAGCACGGCCCCACGCGTAAGCGGTGCAGTTGGGCATACCGTAGCCGCTTGCTTCATAGATGTTGCTGCGGCTGAAATAGAACGGATTAGAGGATGCCGGCTCCTGATAGCGCGGCAGCTTTGTCCCGAAATACTGTGAGTCCGCTGTATTGATCGCAGCCGCGGCAAGTGCGGGATCCTCCGACGAAGAAGATTCGCCTCCGGACTCGTTCGCCGCCGGCTGCCCTGAATCTGTTCCCGAAGAACCTTCAGCCAGTACAACAGCGGATGGAAAGACGGCTTCCCAAACAAGCAGTGCAGAAAGCGTAATCGCCAGTATCTTGGATAATCTGTTCATATCTATACTCACCTTTTCTCTGCAGAATGATTGCAGCAGTCCGGAAAATCGATTCCATGTCCCGGTCAAGCCAAAACACAACATATTGTTCATTATATGGTGAAATCATACCATGTATAGTTCTCTCTGTCAATACTTTTCACTCGATTCATGCAACAAATTTAACAAATACGTAATATTTGCCTATCCAGGCGCAGTACGGCAATCGGACTACCGGAACGCACAAAAAAACAGCCTGCGCAGCAGACTGTTTCTTATAAAGCTGCCAGCCAGAATCGAACTGGCGACCTCCGCCTTACCAAGGCGACGCTCTACCGGCTGAGCCATGGCAGCTTTTCCGAACGAACAATGGCAGTATATCACACGCTTTTGTAAAAGTCAACAGAAATTTACAGGCTTTTGCGGGATTGTATCTGCCGGAGTCTTCGGAGGGACACTTTTTACAGGATCAGTCCTCGCTCTTGATCTTCGCATCCGGCGAGACGGGCTTGAAAGAGCTCTTAAGCGCGACTGTACGGTTGATCACAAGATGATCGGCCGTGGTGTCCACAGGATCGATATGGAAATATCCGTTGCGGACGAACTGGAATGTTTCTCCGGCACCCGCTTCACGGATGAACGGCTCGACATAGGCATCCTGAACGATCTCGAGCGAATCCGGATCCAGCACATAATCCTCCTGCTCCGGATCATAGGAGAAAAGATGATCGTACAGACGGATCTCCGCAGGAACAGCCGTCGCTGCAGACACCCAGTGGATCGTCCCTTTGACCTTGCGGGTATCGCAGTTGCCGCCGCGTGTCAGCGGATCATAGGTGCAGTGCACCACAGCGGGATTGCCGTCGGCATCCTTCTCCACACCTGTACAGGTGACGAAATACGCGCCCATCAGACGGACCTCGCGGCCCGGAGTAAGACGGAAGAACTTGGGAACAGGGACCTCCAGGAAATCTTCCTGCTCGATGTACAGTTCTTTGCCGAACGGGACTTCACGGCTGCCCATCTCCGGCTTCTCCGGATTGTTGCTGACCGTGAACATCTCGGTCTGTCCGTCCGGATAGTTGTCGATCACGACCTTAAGCGGATGGACGACACCCATAATACGGTTGACTTTGAGCTTCAGATCCTCGCGGATGCAATGCTCCAGATAAGAATAATCGATCACGGAACCGCGCGCCTTCGCAACACCTGTACTGGAGATGAAAGTCTTGATGGTCTCCGGCGTATAGCCGCGTCTGCGCAAGCCGGCAAGCGTAGGCATCCTCGGATCGTCCCAGCCGCTGACGGAACCGTTCTCGACCAGCGCGCGCAGCTTGCGTTTGCTGGTGACGACGTTCGTCAGCTCCATGCGGGCAAATTCGATCTGGCGCGGCGGATTCGGGAAGCAGCCGGCCTTCTCGATGAACCAGTTATACAGCGGGCGGTGATCTTCATATTCAAAGCTGCACAGGGAGTGTGTCACGCCCTCGAGTGCGTCCGACAGCGGGTGCGCGAAATCGTACATCGGATAGATGCACCATTTGTCGCCTGTGCGGTGATGCGTCACATAGTTGATGCGGTAGATCGCGGGATCGCGCATATTGATATTGGGCGACGCCATATCGATCTTGGCGCGCAGGACATGGGAGCCTTTCTCGAACTCGCCCGCTCTCATCCGGCGGAACAGGTCCAGATTCTCCTCGATGCTGCGGTCTCTCCACGGAGAATTCTTGCCGGGCTCGGTCAATGTACCGCGGTACTCTTTCATCTGCTCGGGCGTCAGATCGTCGACATACGCAAGTCCTTTAAGGATCAGGTCCTCAGCGAATTCATACAGCTTGTCATAGTACTCGGAAGCATAGTAAACATGGTCCCATTCAAAACCCATCCAGCGGATGTCGTCCAGAATGGAATCGACGTATTCAGTATCTTCCTTGCTGGGATTGGTATCGTCGAACCGAAGGTTGCATTTGCCGCCGTATTTCTCAGCTGTTCCGAAATCGATGCACATCGCCTTGATGTGTCCGATATGCATGTATCCGTTGGGCTCGGGCGGGAAACGTGTCTGTACGTGATCGTACACGCGGTCCTCCAGGTCCTTGTTGATCTCTCTCTCGATAAAGTTATCCGCTTCCGGAATCGGAGTACTGGTCTTGATCTCCTCCACAGCAGAAACCTCCTTTGCTGTATGTATATGGTTCTTGCAGTATGCACTACAGTATAACACAAAAGAACGGCTTTGAAAAGAACTGTTTTCAGAAAGCCGGCCGCTTCAGATCCTCCGGCCGCGGCGCAGGATCACGACTTCGCTGTCCTCGACAGCCTTGTCGATCGCCTCTTCCACATTGCTCAGAAGCAGTTCGCTCTTCTCGATCCGTCCGAGCTTAGGCCTGGTGACGGGATGCTTCGCGACAAAGATCGTGCAGCAGTCCTCATACGGGAGGATCGACGTTTCAAAAGTGTCGATCTTTTGTGCGATATCGATGATCTCCTGCTTGTCGAAACCGATCAGGGGACGGAATACCGGCATCGTGCAGACGGCATCTGTGCAGACAAGGCTCTGCAGCGTCTGGCTCGCGACCTGTCCGAGATCTTCGCCCGTGATCAGCGCTTCCGCGCCTTCCCTGCGGGCGATCTTCTCGGCGATCCGCATCATCAGACGGCGCATGATGATCGTGATCTCGTCCTGCGGGCAATGATCGTAGATATCCAGCTCAATATCGGTAAAAGGCACGACGTACAGGCGGAAATTGCCTGAATACTCGCTCAGACGGCGCGCCAGCTCGATGACTTTCTCCCTGGCGCGGTCCGACGTATAGGGATGCGCGTGGAAATATACGCCGCACAGGCTGACTCCGCGTTTGGCCATCATCCATCCCGCGACCGGTGAATCGATACCGCCGGACAAGAGCAGCGCGGCTTTATTATCGTCCGAGACCGGCATGCCGCCCGGACCCGGGATCGTATGCGCGTAAACGTAAACGCGGGTGCGCAGCTCGATCATGATCCGAGTCTCCGGATTGTGCACGTCAACGGTCCATCCCGGAAAAACGTCCAGGATCCTTGAGCCCATCTCCGTCGCAAGCTCGATCGAGTTCAGCGGATAGCTCTTGTCGGAACGGCGGCAGTCCACCTTAAAGGACTGATGCTCCGTCCCGCCGTATTCTTCCTGCAGGAATTCGATCGTGTGCTCTGCGATGCTCTCAAGGCTGTTGTCTTTGAAGATCGTGACCGGGCTGATCCCGACGATGCCAAAGACCTTCTGCAGAACAGGAATGGCGTCCTCGACTGAAGACGTTCCTTCAGAAGACGCACCTTCCTCCGGCTGTATGGTCTTGGGCTCCACCAGGATCCGTCCCTGTTCTTTCGTAACACGGTAATCTCCGACAGAACGGAGCTGATTCTCGATATTCTTGATCAGCAGATTCTCAAACAGTTTGCGGTTATTGCCCTTGATCGCGATCTCTCCGTATTTAAGCAGTAATCCGTTGCGCATATATGATTCCTTTCCTGTACCGTATCCGCGGCTTAAGGCCGCTTCACCGGTTTTATCTTCTTGTGTAGCGCCGCAGCTTCGGAACGATCTCCCGAAGCGCGTCCGCGGTCTCCCGCATCTCTTCCTGCGTATTCATTACGGACAGGCTGAAACGGACCGATTCGTCCATCTCCGTCCTGCCGAGTCCGAGCGCCGACAGGGCCGGGCTCCTCTCCTCCGGCTTATTCGACGCGCAGGCCGAACCGGATGAAACATAGATTCCGTAATCCTCCAGGCTATGCACCAACACCTCTGAACGCACCCCGGGGAAACGCAGATTCAGCACATGCGCCGCTCCATCTTCCGGTGCAGGCCCATTGACCGCCGCGTCCGGGACAGCTTCCAGGACTGCCTGGTACAAAGCCATTTTCAGACTCTTTACATATGCCTCGTGCGCAGAGATATCCGTCACTGCCGTACGGACAGCTTCACCCATGCCCGCAATTCCGGGAACGTTCTCCGTCCCGGAGCGCATATGTTTCTCTTGCCCGCCGCCGTTAATGAACGGTACGATCTGCAGACCTCGGCGGATGTACAGACAGCCGATCCCCTTCGGGCCATGGAATTTGTGAGCGCTTGCCGAAAGCGTGTCGACTTTCCACTCGACCGGCCGGAGCGGCATTTTGGCGAAGCTCTGCACCGCGTCCAGATGGAACAGCGCGTTCGGATTCTTTTCCTTCAGGATCCGTCCCAGCTCGCCTGCCGGCTGGATCACGCC
Organism: Bacillota bacterium; assembly: GCA_017441925.1. Classification (GTDB taxonomy): domain Bacteria; phylum Bacillota; class Clostridia; order Lachnospirales; family Bianqueaceae; genus RUG12817. Next base: position 5,794 of record JAFRUE010000007.1, on the reverse strand, counting down.
GGTTTCGTTATTCACATGCAGGCAGGTGAAAAGCACTGTGTCCGGACGTACTTTATCGCGCAGACTCTCCGGAATGACCCGTCCCGTCCTGTCGATATCAACATACTCGATCTCAAAGCCTTCTTCCGCAAGGCGTTTCAGAGTCTCAGACGTAGCCGGATGCTCGCCTTTTGCTGTCAGAATATGCTTGCCGATCCGGCGGTTCTTGATCACCGCGCCGCGGATCGCCGTATTGGTGCTCTCCGTCCCTCCGGATGTGAACGTGATCGTACCCGGATCCACCCGCAGATAATCCGCGATGATCTTGCGCGCCTCGATAATATAGGCTTCCGCCTGCGAACCTTTACGGTGCAGCGAGGAAGGATTGCCGTAAGCCACTTCGAGCGTTTCGGTCATCTTGCGGATCACGCTGTCCGCCGGCTTAGTGGTCGCACCGTTGTCCAGATATATCTCCTTCATACTAACCTCTCTTACATCCCGCCGAGCTCGTACAGGATCAGCGCGGACGCCGCAGGACCTGCCGTTTCCGTCCTGAGGATCCTTGGGCCGAGGCCTGCGATCTGGGCGCCATGTGACGCGAGCAGATCCACCTCATCCTGCTCCAGCCCGCCTTCCGGGCCGATAAAAACAGCAACGCTCCTCGGAGAATCGGCCCCGCGCAGAATCTCTCTCAGGCTGTTGTGACGCTTCTCCTCGTAGAAAACAAGAGCAAGATCGAAGCTTCCGATCTTCCCGGCGGCCTCGCGGACCGTTACCGGATCCGTCACGTGCGGCAGTATCCCTCTCCCGCACTGTTCCGCGGCCGAAGCCGCTATCTTGTTCCATCGGTCCGTCTTCTGCGCGGATTTCCGGTCATCAGGACGGGAAACGCAGCGCGCGAACCGGACAGGGACAAATTCGGAAATTCCGAGCTCCACGCCTTTTTCAAGGATCATCTCCATCTTGTCGGATTTAGGCAGTCCCTGAAAAAGCGTGATCCGTGTCTCCGGCTCTCCTTCGGACGGGCCGGCGGACAGAACTGTCCCCAGAATCTCGTCGCCCGCGCCGCCGACCGCATCGATCCGGCATCGGTACTGCATCCCTTCCCCGTCCGAAAGCGTCAGCTCGTCGCCCGGCTTATAACGTAAAACACGGAGGATATGATGAGTATTTTCCCGCATATGCAGGGACTGCCCATCGATATCCTCCTTCTGAATGAAAAATGTCGGCATGTATACTCCTAACTATGCTGCAGTAACGTCACAGATCCGCACAGCCAGCCTGTCCGCGGCCGCCTGCGGAATGTATAACGCTGCATACAGCATCATAATCCACTTGCGGGAGATTGTCAAGCACAGGAGCGTTGAGACAGCGGATTATCCGGCCGGCTCCTCAAGATAGCGGACCGGCTTACCGGAAGCCTCAGCGTACTCGATCTCGGACCTCGTGCTGGAGCCGATATAGCCGCCGACGTTGATCACATAGATCTCGTCTGCCATATCGATCTTGCGTTTATGCATATCGTCGAGCATCTCTTTTGTCCTGGTCAGCGTGCCTTCGTCCATATTCTCCCAGACTTCACTGTCCCCGGAATGCCCGAACAGCCCTACGCTGATGACAATGTTCCCCGCGAGCGTCAGCCGCTTCTGCGCCTCCATAAAAGAATCCTTGAAACGGGTGCTGCCGCACAGGGTTATGACCTTATACTGACCTACCATCCTGATCCCTCTTCTTTCCGGCAATCGTTTTACCGACTCCTGCAAAAAAAACCGTGGCTCCTGACCGCTCAGGCTCCCACGGTTTTAAGCAGCTCTGTAATACCGCGCAGATCCGTTCTGCCGGCTTTTACGCATCCTTCATGCTCAGGACGGCGCACCAGCTGCCTTTCCTGTCGATCCGCACAACGTGGAAACCGGCTTTTTCCAGCGCTTCCGTGACGTCCTGTTCACGCTCCCTGATGATGCCGGACGCGATGAAAGATCCGCCTGCGGCAAGAACCTGATGAACGTCCGGGCAGAAACCGATGATCACGTCGGCGATGATATTCGATACCACGACCTGCGGATGCACGCCCGCAAGTTCCGGAATCTGCAGCAGGTCGCCCTGGTACACGCCGATCTGCGCGTCTACACCGTTCTCAACGGTATTTTCACCGGCGACCTTGACCGCTTTCGCGTCCAGATCCGTACAGTAGACCTTCCCCGCTCCGAGCTTAGCCGCAGCAATCCCAAGAATCCCGCTCCCGCAGCCGATGTCAAAGACCGTCTCTCCCCCGCGGATCTGCTCCTCCAGCATCGTGACGCACATACTCGTCGTCTCGTGCGTACCGCTGCCGAAAGCCATTCCCGGATCCATCCGGATCACGATGTCGCCTTCCTCAGGTTCAGCCTCCAGCCAGCTCGGGACAACCAGGATCTTCCCGATATGGAAAGGTTTATAATACTGTTTCCAGTTATTCGCCCAATCCTCTTCCTTCATCGCCGTGATCGTGATCTGTCCCGATCCGACCGGCAGATACTGTGCGATATTCTGCAGCGAAGACCGGATCGCGAGCTCTTTCTCCTCGCGCTTAGCCGGCGTGTCCAGTTCTTCCTCGGCAAAATACACACTGACCAGGACTTCGTCCCTCTTCAGATCCTTCAGCAGATCTTCGTCGATATAATCCCAGTCGAGCGGATTTTTCTCCTGCAGCAGGATATCCTTCGGATCAAGGATCTCGACGCCCTTGGCTCCGAGCTCCTCTTCCAGGCTGTAGGAAAGCGCCTCGACCGCGTCAGTCACGGTATAGATCGTATAACGGTACCAGTTCATACTATTCTCCTGTGTTTATTTGAATCGTCCGAATAAACCCTTTCCTTTGGAATCCGTTGTCTCGCCCATCGCCTCGGCATACGCGCGCAGGGCTTCTTTTTGCTTCTCGTTCATGTGCTTCGGCACTTCCACGGTCACGGTCACATAGAGGTCGCCGCGCTGCGAAGCGCTTCGAAGCTGCGGCACGCCCTTGCCCCGCAGCCGGAATCTCGTCCCGTTCTGCGTCCCCGGAGCGATCGTGTATTTCACATTCTTCCCGTCGATCGTCGGCACCTCGACCTCGCAGCCGAGCGCGGCCTGCGTGAACGACAGTGTCAGGCTGCTGTACAGATCATAGCCCTGTCTTGCGAAATCAGGTGAACTCTTCACGTTAAAAAGCACATACAGATCGCCGTTCGGCCCGCCGTTGCGTCCCGCTTCGCCGGCTCCGGACAGGCGCATACGCTGGCCTACATCCACGCCGGCCGGTACATTGACCTCGATGGTCTTCTGCTTGCGCACACGTCCCTGACCGCTGCATTTCGGGCATTTGTCCTTAATGATCTTGCCTGTGCCGCCGCAGCTCGGGCAGACGTGAACGCTCTCCATCATGCCCATGAAAGTCCTCTGCTGGGTACGTACCCGTCCCTGGCCTTTACACTGCGGGCAGGTCTCCGGGCTGCTGCCGGGCGCCGCGCCGGTGCCATGACAATCCGGACAGGTATCCCACATGGAAAGTGTCAGCTTTTTGGTGCAGCCGAAAACAGCTTCTTTGAAGGTCAGCTCCATTGTGGCCTGCATATCCTCACCGCGCGTCGCGCCGCTCGGATCACCGTAGCGCGTACCGCCGCCGAAAATATCGCCAAAACCGCTGAAACCACCTCCGCCAAAGCCGAACAGATCTCCGAAGATATCGTTGAGATCGCCGAAATTAAAGCCTTCAAAGCCGGACGTGCCGCCTGCGGACGGATCGAACGCGGCAGCGCCGTACCGGTCGTATTTCTCTCTCTTTTCTTTATCGGAAAGGACAGCATACGCCTCCGTAGCTTCCTTGAATTTCTCTTCTGCTTCTTTGTCTCCCGGGTTCGCATCGGGATGGTATTTCTTGGCAAGGACCCGGTATGCTTTCTTTATCTCCTGATCCGTCGCTTCTTTCGAAACGCCAAGAACTTCATAATAATCTCTTTTCTGTGCCATCTTCCGCTCCCTGCTTTCTGATTACGAACATGACCAGACGGCAGACGCTTCACCTGCGCCCGCCGTCTGGCCGGATTCTGTACTTCTAAAGATCTGATTACAGATCAGACTTCTTTATAATCGGCATCTACGATGTCATCATCCGGGCCTTTGCCGCCGCTTGCCGCGCCGCCGCCGAATCCGTCGGCTCCGCCGAAGTTCTGGCCGCCGTCAAAGCCCTGACCGCCGTTAAATCCCTGGCCGCCTGCGCCGCCCTGCTGTCCCTGCTGATACAGCTTGGCAGCCATATCATTCAGGGTCTTGGTCAGTGCATCGGTCGCTTCCTTGATCTCTGCGATCTGCGCGTCTGTAGGAGCCGTCTTGCGGGCAGCCTCGGCAAGATTCTTCAGCTTGTCGGAAGCAGCCTGGATCGCAGATTTATCATCCGCGCTGACCTTGTCGCCGAGCTGGTTCAGAGTGCTCTCCGCCTGGTAGACCAGCGAATCCGCCTGGTTCACGGTATCGATCGCGTCTTTGTGCTTCTTGTCTTCCTCAGCGTATTTCTGCGCTTCCTTGACAGCGTTGTCGATCTCGTCCTTGGACATGTTGCTGGAAGCGGTGATCGTGATCTTCTGCTCCTTGCCGCTGCCGAGGTCTTTAGCGGTAACGTTTACAATGCCGTTTGCATCAATATCGAAGGTAACCTCGATCTGCGGTACTCCGCGCATTGCTGCCGGAATACCGTCAAGGCGGAAGTTGCCGAGGGTCTTATTGTCGGCAGCCAGCGGACGCTCGCCCTGTACTACATGGATATCGACTGCTGTCTGATTGTTCTCGGCCGTTGTGAAGATCTGGCTCTTCTTGACAGGGATCGTGGTGTTGCGCTCGATCAGAGGCGTCGCGACGCCGCCCATCGTCTCGATGCCGAGGGTCAGAGGCGTTACATCCAGCAGAAGAATATCTCCGGAGCCTGCTTCACCGGACAGCTTGCCGCCCTGGATCGCAGCACCGATCGCTACGCACTCATCAGGATTCAGAGTCTTATTGGGCTCCTTGCCCATCAGCTGACGGACCTTCTCCTGTACTGCCGGCATACGTGTGGAACCGCCGACCAGGAGGACCTTGTTGATCTCGGACGCGGACAGTCCTGCGTCTCTCAGCGCGTTCTGAACCGGGATGGCTGTCTTCTCGACCAGATCCTGTGTCAGATGCTCAAACTGCGCTCTTGTCAGGGTGATGTTCATATGCTTCGGGCCTTCAGAGGTCGCGGTAATGAACGGCAGGTTAATGTTGGAGCTTGTCAGCGAGGACAGCTCGATCTTAGCCTTCTCCGCGGCTTCTTTCAGACGCTGCATTGCCATTCTGTCGCCGGACAGGTCAACGCCGTCGCTCTTCTTGAAAGAATCTACCAGGAAGTCGATGATCCTCTTATCGAAGTCATCGCCGCCCAGATGGGTATCGCCGTTCGTGGACAGAACTTCGATAACACCTTCGCCGATATCGATGATGGAAACATCGAAGGTACCGCCGCCAAGGTCATAGACCATGATCTTCTGCTCCTGCTCATTGTCCAGGCCGTAAGCCAGTGCCGCGGCCGTGGGCTCATTGATGATACGCTTTACGTCAAGGCCCGCGATCTTGCCGGCGTCCTTGGTCGCCTGTCTCTGCGCATCGTTGAAATACGCGGGAACCGTGATGACTGCTTCGGTAACGGTGCTGCCCAGATAGCTCTCCGCATCGGCCTTCATCTTCTGAAGGATCATCGCGGAAATCTCCTGCGGGCTGTAGTTCTTGCCGTCGATCGGGATCCTGTGGTCCGTACCCATGGATCTCTTGATGGAGATCACGG
>JAFRUE010000006.1 GCA_017441925.1 Bacillota bacterium | reverse complement strand
TCCCAATTCCGTGTCAGCTATTGATAGTTTTCTTCAAGATTCACATCAAAAGCCGACACAAATAGAGACTCTCTCCCCAATCGTGCAAGCTTTTGAATAAGAATAATAAAAAACAAAGAAAAAGCTGACACGAAGATAAGGTCAGAGCCTTCGAAATAAGGCGGTTTCTCCGTTTTGTATCCGAAAAAGCATTGAAATAACAGAAAATGCAGAGATAGCTGACACGTTTGGGGATAGAATGTCAGCTAATAGTATTTTTTGGACAAAAAACAGAAAAAAGCTGATACGGATGGAGGAAAGAAGAATTCTTGGTAAGTGTCGGCTTTTTGGAGGACATGAAATAGAATATTGAGAAAGCTGACACGGAAGGGGGATTAATCGCTGACCTGGTAGCCGGAACGGGCGAAAAGGATCCATTTGGAACGGTCCAGAGGGCTGATGCCCCGGCGCGGATTGACGTGTTCTTGTCCATCGCGGCATTCGCGGTATCCGTAGAAGTTTTGGGACAGGACAGCTTTGCCGGAAGACCAGGAAGCCAGTTTTACCGGGAAATCCATCGAGGTCGCGACAGGAACGATCGCTTCAATTATGACGGAATCACCAAAAAAGACCGGTGTATCGTAATCGCCCTGCATACGGATCATTTCGCCGGTGATCTTGCCCAGAAGGGACTGGTCAGCGCTGATCCGAACCTTTAGAAGCGGTTCGAGCAAAGTCGATCCGAGGTCGCGAAGCCCGTTCATAAAGGCCATCGGCGTACAGACAAAGAAGTCCAGAGGATGGGTGTGGACAATGTGATGCTGGCCGTCGACCAACGTGCACCTGAAATCCGTCACTTCCCAGCCGTAGAGGCCTTGCTCCAGACAGGAATAGAACGACGTACGGATATGCGTCTGATAACGGTAAAAACACTGATCCGAAGGCAGCCGCCCATGATAGGAGACACCGTAACCGCACGGCATTGGCTCAAACCTGAACTTGACCATAGCCCAGCAAGGCTTCGGCATAAAATAGTCTGCATACGCAAATCCGGCCTTTGCCGGCGTTTCCTTATAAATGACGGTAGCAGGCGAAAAAGCAGCCCTCATGCCATAGCGCTCGGCGAGCAGAGAAGAAAGAACCTCAAGCTGTATCTTGCCGGTCGTCGAGATCGTGATTTCGCGCTGGCCATTCTCCCATCGGGCATCGATGTAGGGCTCTTCTTCGGTCAGCTCGGCAAGCGCAGCAGCGAGGGACGGGACTTTTTCTGGATCCTGATCTGCCGGAGAGACTTTGACTCTAAGAAAGGGCGTCGTCAGGTGATAGGCTTCGTTCAGATCCAGAGAACCAATGTATTGACCTGCCCTGGCAGAAGGCAGACCACATAGAGCAGCGATATCTCCGCCCACGACTTCGCCGGCGTCAAGGTAGCGGCCGCCCGTGAACTTGCGGATCTGTGTGACTTTTTCGGGGACGGGGGACACTTCTTCGACCGGCACGGCATCGTCCTCTTCGCCAATGGGATTGTGCCGCCGCGGATCTGCAGGCGCATGCAGCGTCAGTTCGTCACGATTGCTGATTTTCCCGCCGAAGAGCCGGACATGTGAGATCTTTCCCATCTGACGGTCGTGCTCGATCTTAAAAATAATCCCGGCAAGACCGGCTTTGACTCGCCGATCGGCTGTAGGCATATATTCTGTCATGAAATCCAGAAGTTCCCGGACACCTGTCCCGAATTTAGCCGCGCCGAACAGTACCGTCGTGACCCGGCAATCGGCGACAGCATCCCGAAGCAGCAGCTGTGCACGGTCGTGGGGCAGCACTTCATCGGAAAGAAACAGCTCGGCGGCTTCGTCGAGGATGTCTGCGAGTCCTTCTGTCACGGCGGCGTCGAAATCGCGTCCGGACAGGGTTCTGACCGTTACAGCATCGGATTCGGCTTTTTCGGCATGGCTGAGCAGGATCGGCGTTTGACCAGAGAGACGCGCCAGATCAGAGAGTACCGAAGCCGGATCGGCTCCGGCACGGTCGAGTTTGTTGATCAGTACAAGACGGGGCAGCGCAGCCTGATCCAGCGCATGCAGAATGTTTTCGGTATGGGAGCGGACGCCTTCGACTGCGGAGACGACTACCACAGCAAAATCAAGCGCCGCCAGAGAGCGTTCGACTTCGCCGGCAAAATCAACGTGTCCGGGAGTATCGATCAGATTGATATTTACGCCATTCCATTGTCCGGAAGCCGTTGCGGCGCGCACAGAGATTCCGCGCTCGCGCTCGACAGTCAGGTTATCCGTCGCCGTCGTCCCGGCGTCAACGGAGCCCGGAGAACGCACGGCGCCCATCAGATAAAGCATCTGCTCGGTGAGCGTTGTTTTGCCGGCATCGACGTGCGCAAGAATGCCGATATTCTGGAAACTGTCTGACATGACGGGCCTCTTCTCGTGTTTTTGTACAGTATATCACAGCTTCGGCAAGGTGTAAATGCACGGCAGACGTGTCAGCAAACCTAAAATCCTGCGCGATTTTATAAAGATTGCTGACACAATTTAGGAGAAAACTCTTGCAATATACCCGAGGGGGGTATATAATGCTGCCATGGAGGGATCAATATGGAGCATGAAATGACCGGCCGTACGAAAGAGCGGTCCGAAGACGAATATAAAGCCTTGATTCACAGACTGAACCGGATCGAGGGACAGATCTGCGGAATCCGGAAGATGATCGAACAGAACGCGTACTGCATCGACATTCTGACACAGGCGCAGGCGGCAGGCGCTGCTTTGAACAGTTTTACGAAAGAGCTGCTCGCCAATCATATCCGGACCTGTGTTGTACATGATGTGCGCGAGGGCAGTGACGAGAGCGTCGAAGAGCTTGTCAGGACGCTGCAGAAACTGGTTCGGTAAGAAAGCGGGGAAAGAAATGGTACAGTATAATGTAACAGGTATGAGCTGCGCGGCCTGCAGCGCACATGTGGAAAAAGCTGTTTCAAAGGTTGACGGAGTCACTTCCTGTACTGTCAGTCTGCTGACAAATTCGATGACGGTCGAAGGAACGGCTTCGGACAGCGCGGTTATCGCAGCGGTCGAAGGCGCAGGATACGGCGCATCACGGAAAGGAGCGGCAAGCGGCAGCATGAATAGCCCGGCAAGCAGCCCGGTCTCGCATGCGGCAGAGGAGGAAGCTCTTGCGGATCACGAGACTCCGGTCCTGAAGAAGAGGCTGATCGCGTCTGTCGGTTTCCTGCTGGTCCTGATGTATATTTCGATGGGCACGATGATGTTCGGATGGCCGCTGCCGGGCTTTTTGCAGGATAATCACGCGGGCGTCGGAATCATTGAGATGCTGCTTGCCGTGATCGTCATGGTGATCAACCAGAAGTTTTTCATCAACGGAACCAAGAGCGTCCTGCACGGTGCGCCTAATATGGACACGCTCGTCGCGCTCGGCTCCGGAGTTTCTTTCCTTTACAGTGTCTATTCGCTGATCGCGATCACGGTGGCGCACAGGAACGGTGACATGGCGGCAGCCATGGACCACATGAACGACCTGTATTTTGAGTCTGCGGCAATGATCGTGACACTGATCACGGTCGGTAAGATGCTGGAAGCGCGCTCAAAAGGCCGAACAACCGATGCGCTTAAGGGGCTGATGAAGCTCGCGCCAAAGACGGCGACGATCCTGCGGGACGGCACAGAGCAGGTAGTTCCGATCGAAGCGGTGACGGTTGGGGACATTTTCACGGTCAGACCGGGAGAAAACATCCCGGTCGACGGTGTGGTCATCGATGGTCAGAGCGCTGTAAACGAATCCGCACTGAGCGGCGAAAGCATTCCGGTCGACAAGGAAGCCGGCGACAAAGTATCGGCTGCGACGACGAATCAGTCCGGTTTCCTGAAATGCCGCGCGACACGTGTCGGTGAGGACACAACGCTTTCGCAGATCATCCGGATGGTCAGCGACGCGGCGGCGACAAAAGCGCCGATCGCCAAGATCGCGGATAAGGTTTCCGGTATCTTTGTCCCTGTCGTGATCTGCATCGCGGCAGCTGCGATCCTGCTGTGGCTGATCTTTGGCCAGACAGTCGGATTCGCGCTCTCACGCGGTATCGCGGTCCTGGTCATCAGCTGCCCGTGCGCACTCGGCCTCGCGACGCCGGTCGCGATCATGGTCGGCAGCGGCAAAGGCGCAAAGAACGGCATTTTGTTCAAGACAGCTGTTTCTCTTGAGGAGACGGGCAAGGCCGATATCGTCGTCCTGGATAAGACCGGTACGATTACGAAAGGCGAGCCTCGGGTGACGGATTATCTGCCGGCCACCGGCGTCACAGAGACGGATCTCCTGATGACGGCAGCTGCTTTGGAGGCGAAAAGCGAACATCCGCTGGCAAAAGCAGTCATGGCTGCAGCGGATCAGCGCGGATTGAAGCTGCCGGACGCGGAGTCCTTCCGGATCCTGCCGGGCAACGGACTGGAAGCAGTGATCGATGGAGCGCGGGTTTCGGGCGGCAACGCGAAATACCTGCAGCAATCGCAGATCCGGATCCCGGAAGAGACTGCGGCACAGGCTGCGGCACTTGCTGAAGAAGGCAAGACCGCCCTGTATTTCAGCCGCGGCGGAGAGTTCGTCGGGATCATTGCTGTTGCCGACACGATGAAAGACGACAGTCCACAGGCGATCGCAGAGTTACGCGGAATGGGTATCCGGACTGTGATGCTGACGGGGGACAATGAGCGTACTGCCCAGGCGATCGGCAGACAGGCAGGCGTAGATGAAGTGATCGCGGGGGTACTCCCTGACGGCAAAGAGGCTGTGATCCGCCGCCTGCAGAAGCAGGGTAAGGTGATCATGGTCGGGGACGGTATCAACGATGCTCCCGCTCTTACGAGAGCTGATATCGGTATTGCGATCGGCGCGGGGACGGATGTTGCAGTCAGTGCCGCGGACGTTGTGCTGATGAACAGCCGTCTGACCGACGTGAGCGCCGCGATCCGGCTGAGCCGCGCGACTCTCCGAAACATTCATGAGAACCTGTTCTGGGCGTTTTTCTACAATGTGATCTGCATTCCGCTTGCAGCAGGTGCCCTGTATCCGTCCCTTGGCATCAAGCTGAACCCGATGATCGGGGCAGCCGCCATGAGCTTATCGAGTTTCTTCGTGGTCTCGAACGCGCTGCGTCTGAACCTGTTCAAGGTCCACGACGCGAGTCATGACAGACCGCGCAGACATAAAACCAATCAGAAAGGAAATGATCCGGAAATGACAAAGACAATCACGATCAAAGGAATGATGTGCGAGCATTGCGAGGCGACCGTTAAAAAGGCGCTTCTGGCGCTTGAGGGTGTTGAAGCCGCAGAGGTCAGTCATACGGCGGGAACCGCAATTGTAACACTGAGCACGGAAGTCGCTGACGCCGACCTGAAGAAAGCTGTCGAAGATAAGGATTACGAGGTCGTCGCGATCGCGTAACGGTCAGGAACGCATAAAAAACACCCGCCAGACGCATCGTGCCGGCGGGTGTTTTTGTGTGGAATCTTATTCGTAGACAAATCCAGTGACGCAGGTATTATAGGAAGCCGGGAGGCCGGTATCACCGAACGGGCGGCTCTGGATCGTAAGAGATCCGTCCCCTCCGAAATGCAGCAGGAGCTGCAGAGAACCGAGATTTTCACCGGTGAAATACGTCCGGATGAACAGTGTCTCAGGATCGACCCAGGCGCCGGAAGCCGCAGCTTCCATCCGCGTCCCGGGGAAGAACTGTCTGGCGTAGTTCCCAAGGCCGAACCGGAGTTCATGACTGCCCTGGTCATTATCGAAGGTAACTGTGCCGTAATCCGGCCCGAATCCGATCGTCACATTTTGGAATACAGACGTATTGGTGTCCATAGTGAAACATTTGCCGCCGATAGCACGCGCGATCGGACTGTCGGTTTCACCCTCGACCGGACGGATCTTAAGTCCCGAAATCCGCTCATACAGAGCTTCCGCGGCTTCCTCGTCATCCTCGACGGACTCTTCGTCGAGCTCTTTGTAGATCGTATCCCAGAAAGAATTGAAGATCACATCCAGACCGCCCTGATTATCGAGCGTATCCGCCGTCGTTACGAGGATCAGATTCTTCTCGGGCAGGCAGATCGCGAACTGACCGCCCATACCGTAAAGCACGAAACCGTTATGCGCCGTCATCCACATCTGGTAGCCGTAACCGTATGAGTTGAACTGGTAATTCGCAAAATTCGTCGCCACGCGCCGGGTCGTTGCGAGTTTCATATAATCCTTGGGCAGAAGCTGGAATCCGTACCAGCTGCCCTGCTGCATGCAGAGCAGCGCGAATTTGGCAAGATCATGTGCGGTGCAGAGCAATCCGCCGCCTCCGTCGCTGACATCGCCTCTCTTCAGGCAATATGCTTCATTGGAGAAACCGATCTTGTCCAGGACTTTCATACGCAGGTAATCCATCAGGGACATACCGGTAAGCCGCTCAACAAGCGCTGCCAGTGTGATCGACGCGCTTGTATCGTAGTTGAAGACCGTCCCGGCTTTGTGCGAAGGCGTCACATTGAAGAAAGCCTTCAGCATGTCCGGATGCGGGACAATCTGCGTAGCGGTTTTTGTATGGACCGAACACATCATCAATGCATCCCGGATTGTCATTTCCTGTGTGTAGCGCGAAGGCTGTTTGGTCATTTTGTCGCGGAAATAGGTGATCAGCGGATCATCCAGATGGATATAGCCGTCCTGAGCAAGCAGCCCGACCGCAACGCCGACAAAGGTTTTGGTGACGGAATACATCCGCTGCAGGCTCTCGGCGGTATAGGGCGCCCAGTATCCTTCTGAAAGGATCGAGTGGTTGCGGATCAGGACATAACTGTGCATACAAATGCCGGCCGATTCGAGTCTGTCCAGAAAACGCAGGATAGATGCGGAGGACACGCCCATGTGATTGGGCGGATAGACCGGCAGAGGGAATTTTTCGGCAGTCAGCAGAGACATATCAGAAGAACCTTCCTTTCATATTTTATATGAATATATGACGCGGACAAGTCCGCAGAGTTATCAGTCCGGATCATTGGTCAGTGAGAAAAGCTTTGCACAGCGGTCCAGAAGCCTACTGACGGCCCGTTCCGCCCGGCATGCGATGGATCCGCCGATGAAGCCGCCAAAGAGATTGAGCAGTACGTCGTCAATGTCGAGTTCGCCGAGACCGCTGAAATACTGAACCGCTTCCACGACTATGGAGAAGAGCGCGGCCAGAAGGACGATCAGAACGAGCGGCATGCGACGGCCGCATACAAAGGGCAGCAGGACTCCGAAAGGAACGAGCAGCAGAATATTACCAAAAATGTTTTCAAACCATTCCAGAAATGTAAATTCGTGATAGACAAAATAGTATCGGAAAAACATCAGTATATTGCGGAACGGTATGAGATTGTATTCGCCGAAAGTATCGGAACGGTTCTGCGTCAGAAACAGGATGTAGAGCAGGATCAGCAGATAGAGAATGAACAGAAGCCTTGCGGCTTTGATGCTGCTCTTGGGGAAACTATGCATAAGCGCCTCCGGTCTGACGAAAAGATTTGACAAGCAGGGAAGAATCCGATATAATACGGCTAAACAGAGTATGTCTACATGCTTTGTATTGCAAGGAGGAAGATAGAATGAGCGTATTTGATACTGTTAAGAAGAATATCGTCGACATACTGGAAGTTAACGAAGACGAAATAACGCTGGAATCCTCGTTCTCTGACCAGATGGGAGCGGATTCGCTCGATCTGGTCGAGATCATCACAGCGATGGAAGAGGAATACGAGATCCGTATCCCGGATAAGGACCTGGAAGGAATGACAACGGTCGGGGATCTGGTAGAATATCTGCAGAAGACGACCGGCAAGGAGTAATCAATAACCGTTTAGTCAGATAAGGTGCAGCCCCTGCAAAGAAGCTGCACCTTTTTTGTGTCTTGAAATGCCGTACGGCCGCTGTGCGAACCGCTTTCCGACTTATTTCCTGCGCTTTTTCAAAAGGAATACCAGGAGGAGCGCCAGTACGACTCCGGAAGCCGCTATCGCGATTACCCAGATCAGATAACCAGGATCGCCGGTCTTCGGAGAACCCGAAGGAACAACAGGCGAAGGCTCGTCAGCACTGGATTCCGCAGGTTTGGATTCTTCAGGCTTGGATTCCTCTGCCTTGGATTCTTCGGTTTTAGAGTCTTCGGGCTTGGAATCGCCGGTGCCGGATTCTTCGGCTGCGGATTCTTCAGTACTGGATTCTTCAGTACTGGATTCTTCAGTATTGGACTCTTCGGCACTGGATTCTTCAACTGTGGATTCTTCAGCAGAAGACTCGTCCGCAGCGGGTTCGGGCTGCTCTTCCGGTACTGTTGTCACAACCGAGAACGATGCCGTAGCGATACCGCCGTCCTTGAAGGTAACAGTAACTTCGTGTTCGTCTTCACCGGCGGGAAGCGTTGCCAGATATTCTTCCAGAAGCGTGATGATCGCGCTGCCGGCTGTGACGGTGTAATTGCCCGGATCGAGCACGCTGCCGTCAACACTGACCGATTCAACGTCGTCTGCTTTGCCGCTGACCGTGATTACGACGGGTTTCAGGCTGTCAGCTGCAGCTTCGCCTTCGATCGTTTGGGATCCGTTCTCGATATCGAGAGTAGCGTAGCTGATGTTTTCCGGATAGACCGTACCGTCGAAAGTTTCGGAAGCATATACAGCCTCGATCTTCGCATCATCGGTAAGCGTGCTCTTGAAGTCTTCCGTCAGTTCGATGATAACGATATCTTTGCCGTCCGCGTCCTGCGTTACGGTTGCGACATACTGGGAAGCGGTCAGAGCTGTTCCGTTAACCAGGACCTGGTCGGGAACTGCTGTCTGATGGTCGATCTGCATGACCTTCGCAGTGGCTTCCCGAATCCATGTAATATTTGTGGCGCCCTGATAGGTGGAGGAAGGTACGGATGTCCAGGTGATCGGATAATATGCTGTAGCGGTAAGTCCGGTGAAAGCTGTCTGATAGGCGGGGTCCGGATCGGCATCGACCGGAAGATCACCTTTGAAGTAGATCGTCTTGATTGCAGTACCGGCAAAAACTTCATTGCCGAATTCCTGCAGGTTTCCGCGGATCGTGACTTCTTCAAGATTGGAACAGTCGCCAAAAGCTCTCCAGTACAAATAAGTACAGGACGCGGGAAGATCCAGAGAAGTCAGTCCGGAATTCTGAAAAGCAAATGCATTGATCTGAAGCAGACCTTCAGGCAGATCGATACTTGTAAGAGCTGTATCATTCTCAAAAGCATAACCATCGATTGTTTCCAGATTTGCAGGAAGAACGACTTCATTAAGTGCAGTACAATCCGCAAATGCACGTCCCGGGATAAATGTTATTCCGTTGCCCATCACGACAGACCGCAGAGAAGACTCGCTATACATGCATGTCATATTGATACGTTTGACACAGTCTGGAATAACAAGCGACTCAACGGCAACCGAGAAGGCAGGAGTCATGGACGCAACAGGAGGTGTTAATGCAACCACATCCAGTCCATCGAGGATCTCGGGAAGCACAAGATTTGCATCAGCACCGACATAACCGACGATACGTACTGCAGTCTTACTTTCTTTTGCGTAGACCCACTCTCCTGTTGAGTCGGTCCTTTCTAAAGTATCCAGCCAGGCTGCATAAAGGGTCTTGCCGTTCAAGTCGTCATAGGTCGGATTCTCCGGAATCATAGAATCGCCGTCTTTGTCAAATGCCCATCCGATTTGAGACAAAGAGGTGTCCGGGTGCCGCATGGCAGGCACGGACAGATTTTCGAAAACACCTTCATATACATAGGGCTGAGTTTCTTTGGTACCGTCTCCATATTCATAATACCCACCGTTCGGATCATACGTCGCTGTGAACTTATCAGTCCAGACTGCTGTGATCGTCGTATCACCGCTGGGGGCAAAACCGTAATAATCAGACATATCCATGACACCGTCGCCATCGGTATCCCAGCCATAGAACACTTTTGCAGCATCAGTGTTGATCGGCTCGCCGACAGTATATCCGAGGGTATCATCGACCGCGTACTTAATTGTTACCGTTGAGGGCGTGTCATCGTCATAATCAAAGTGTGCCGTTTGAGAACCGCTGTCGAAAGTGATCAGGTTGCAGGTCTCCCATTCGGCAGTAATGGTCTCATCCTGCTTTACTGAATAAGTAGAATAATCATAGATGTAATGAGAACTGCCGCCCACATTCCAGCCATACAGTCTGCAATGCTGATCAGAGTTCAGCCATTCCACATAGCCGAGACTCTCGGTCAGCTCGATTTCCCAGGCTCCAGAAGTTTCCGCATCGGGGTCTATAGTATTTTGCAGGGTGATGCTGGTCTGCTTCACACCGTTTGCATCGATGTAATATCCGCCGTCGCCGCCATCAATCGTAACGGTGATGGTTTTCTGGTTAGAAGGGGCCCCCAGCATTATGGGAGCATATGCCTCAGGTTCGGATTCAGAAGCTTCAGATTCGTCTGCAGCGGTCTCCTCGACAGCGGAAGGCTCCTCAGCCGCGGACTCCTCAGCCTCAGAACTCTCGCTTTCCGGCTCATCGCTCGCTGCGGCCGCGAAAGCATTTTCATCGACCAGACTTTCCCAGATCGCGTAGAGCTCGGCGTTCCCGTTTACAGTAAAGGTATCGGATGATCCGTATACGGCGCCGTCCGCGTCTGCCCATCCGGCAAATCCCAGATTGGGATCGGAACTCTGCCAGCTGACATTGCCGCAGTTATCATCCGTAGTCAGAACGGTGCCTGCGCTGACATCAAGAGCAATGGATTCCTGCTTCTTGTTTTCATCGTCTATGCAGTAACCACCGTTACCGTAAAGTGTTATTGTGTAGGTCTCAGCAGCCCTGACCGGGAACCGGCCGGCCAGAAAGACCATCATGACGGCCATCATCAAAGCAGCCGTCCTTCTTGTTGCTTTGTTCATCTATAAACCTCCTGAACAGTGTGTTGCTGTTTGTTGTTCTTCGTTTAAATACATAATCCAGTATACATTCCGGCGGACCGCCTGTCAAGATAATTTTGCATAATATAAGGAAAGGAACCGGCCGGAAAAAACATGTGAAAACAAAAACGGCGCATGAGGATCATCTCCCGTCATGCACCGTTTTACCGTCAGTTACTGGCTGCTTACACCGCGTACTGCTTAAGCGCGCGGGAAAGCTGATCCGGGCAGGAAGTGGACTTGAAACCGCATTTGATACCGTCAAGTCTCCTGATGACCTCATCTACATCCATCCCCTCGACAAGACGCGCGACACCCTGTGTGTTGCCATTGCATCCGCCGATAAAACGCACATTGTGCACCTTGTGATCCTCGATCTCGAACTCGATTCTCTGGGAACAGGTCCCGAAAGTTTTGTATGTGTACATCTGACATCCTCTTTTCATATAGGTCTGCGCAGAAAGCGCACAGTTATTGTAGCAGATTCCGCCGGGAAACGCAAGCGGTTTTTAAAGTCGCAGGATTTTGAAAAAAGTCTTGACAACGCCGGATGGGTGCGTTATAATGATCAAGCTATCACGGAATGTAGCTCAGTTTGGTATGAGCGCTTGGTTCGGGACCAAGAGGCCGCAGGTTCAAGTCCTGTCATTCCGACTCATGACCGGCGGTAATAACGGATATCAGTTGTTACCGCCAGTTTTTTACAAAATGAAAGGAGCGATATCATGCTGGGATCATTTCTCGAGGCGATCCTGGAATGGGTTGTCCCAATCTGCGAGCTTATTGCCGCTATCGTTATTCTGATCTCTGTCGGCATTGCCTTTTTTCACTACGTCCGCAATCTGTTCACGCCGGCCGAACAGGATGTCAAGATCAATCTGATGAGCGGTATGAGTCTGGGCATCGAGTTCGCTATGGCGGCGGAGATCCTTAAGACATTGGAGAACCATGATATCGAGACGCTGCTGCTTCTTGGCGGTGTTATCCTGATCCGTGTGGTCCTGGCACTGATGATTCATTTCGAGCTGAAAGAGTCACATGAATCTGTAGTGAAGGACAAAAAGGACGGACAGTAAGGACTGCAGACAGAACGGCAGATAGTGAACGTGTTTTTTATCGGCAGATAAGGCAAAAGACCGCTGCACGGCGGTCTTTTTGTTTCCGGACGGCTGACGGCCAGAGCCTGCGCGGGGTTCACGATACGTTCACAAAACAGGTCTTGCGGCAGTGGGTGAATCGTGTTACAATATTATGGAGTATAGAAAGAATCTGAGGTGCAGTAATGGGTTTTCTTGAGAAGATATTCGGCAGCTCGGCTGACCGCGAGATCAAGCGGCTGACGCCGATCGTTTCGAAGATAGAGAGTTATGATGAAGCAATGCAGAAGCTTTCCGACACGGAGCTTCGCGCCAAGACCGATGAGTTCAGGCAGAGGCTTGCCGGCGGAGAGACGCTCGACGACCTTCTGCCGGAAGCTTACGCGGTCGTGCGGGAGGCCACGGACAGGATCCTGCATACCAAGCATTTCCACGTGCAGCTGATCGGCGGTGTAGTCCTGCATCAGGGGCGTATCGCCGAGATGAAGACCGGTGAAGGCAAGACGCAGGTCGCTTTGCTGCCGGCGTATCTGAACGCTCTGGAGGGCAAGGGCGTCCACATCGTCACGGTCAACGATTACCTGGCAAACCGTGACGCTGAGTGGATGGGACAGGTCCACCGTTTCCTGGGCCTGACCGTCGGCTGCATTCTGAATGACATGGACAATGCAGCCCGCAAAGAGGCCTACAATTGCGATATTACGTATGGGACCAATAACGAGTTCGGATTCGACTATCTCCGCGACAACATGGTCGTTTATAAGGAGAGAATGGTTCAGCGCGGACTGCATTACGCGATCATTGACGAGGTCGACTCCGTCCTGATTGATGAAGCGCGTACGCCGCTGATCATTTCCGGACGGAGCAGCAAGTCCACGAGCCTGTATCAGCAGGCCGATCTCCTCGCGACCCGCCTGCAGAAGGGCCGCATCATCGGGGACACTTCCAAGCTTGCGCAGCTCATGCAGGAGGAGGTCCAGGAGGAAGGCGATTTCATCGTCGATGAGAAGGAGAAGAGCTGTAACCTTACTGCGCAGGGTATCATCAAAGCTGAGCAGTACTTCAAGCTCAAGAACCTCGGCGATCCGGAGAACGCGGAGATCCTGCATCATATCAATACCGCGCTGAAGGCGCATTACCTGATGGCGCGCGATAAGGACTATGTGGTCAAGGACGATCAGATTATCATCGTAGACGAGTTCACCGGCCGTCTGATGCCCGGACGCCGTTATTCCGACGGCCTGCATCAGGCCATCGAGGCTAAGGAGCACGTTGAGGTCAAACGCGAGAGCCGTACACTCGCGACGATCACGTTCCAGAACTTCTTCAACAAATATGAGAAAAAGGCCGGCATGACCGGTACCGCCAAGACGGAAGAGGGCGAGTTCGAGGACATCTACAGTATGGACGTCGTCGAGATCCCGACCAACCGTAAAGTCGCCAGAATCGACCATCCGGATATGGTCTTCAAGACCAAGAAGGAGAAATACAACGCGGCGATCGAGGATATCATCGAGTCGCACGCAAAGGGTCAGCCGGTACTGGTCGGCACGATCACGATAGAGGATTCCGAGCATGTCAGCGCGATGCTGAAGCGCCGCGGCATCCCACATACCGTCCTGAACGCCAAGTTCCATGAGCGTGAGGCGGATATTGTCGCGCAGGCCGGTCAGCGCGGAGCGGTCACGATCGCGACCAACATGGCTGGCCGTGGTACCGATATCAAGCTGGGCGAAGGCGTTCCCGCGCTCGGCGGGCTCAAGATCATCGGCACGGAGAGACATGAGGCACGCCGTATCGATAACCAGCTGCGAGGCCGAAGCGGACGTCAGGGAGACCCCGGCGAATCGGTTTTCTATATCTCGATGGAAGACGATCTGATGCGGATCTTCGGCGGCGACCGGATGAAGGGCGTGCTTGAGACGCTTCGTCTGCCCGAGGGTCAGCCGATCACGGATAAGACGCTTTCCGGCGCGATCGAGAGAGCGCAGAGACGAGTTGAGGAGAATAACTTTGGCATCCGTAAACGGCTGCTGGATTATGACCAGGTCATGAACGACCAGCGCGAGATCATCTATGATCAGCGGCAGCAGGTGCTGGAGGGCGAGAATCTCAGACCGACGATCATGGAGATGGTCGGGGACATCGTTCACTACTATGTAGAAGAAGATACCAAAGAATCCCGTTATTCGGGCGACTGGAATCTGGCGCATCTGAACGAAGAGATCCGCAGGATCTTCCCGTTCCCCGAGCCGATCACGATCCCGGCAGAGGAGCAGGACCGGATCAGCGTGGAAGATTTTGAGAAGAAGATCCTGGACGATGCCGTCCGGATGTATGAGCAGAAGGAAGAAGAGCTTGCGCCTCCGGAGAGGATGCGGGAGATCGAGCGCGTCTGCATGCTGCAGTCCGTCGATCAGCACTGGACCGAGCACATCGATATCATGGAGCAGATGCGCCAGGGTATCGGTCTGCAGGCTTACGGCCAGAAGAATCCTCTGGATGAGTACAGGATGGTCTCCTACGACATGTTCGAGGAGCTGTCCATGAATATTAAAGAAGATACGCTGAAGCTTCTCTATCACGCGCATCTTCCGAAGGACCGCGAGATCGAGCGGCAGGAGGTGTCCAAGGACATTTCCACTAACCGCGGCGAGGATACGAGCCGGGTCAAAAAGCCGGTCAAACGCGCGCTTGCCAAGGTGGGCCGCAATGATCCGTGTCCGTGCGGCAGCGGTCTGAAGTACAAAAACTGCCACGGCAGGACCGGCGGATTCACGACGAATGCCATCTGATCCGCATAAGCAGGATAATAGCTTAAGCACTGAAAATAACAACAGAAAGGGTGATGAAAATGCTTCAGTATGACGAGTATAAGCAGGAACTCGAGAAGTACAAGAGCGCTGTTGAAGAATTGGGTGACTCCCTTTAACCCCGCAGAGATACGGGACAGGATCCATGAATATGATCTGATGGCTTCGGAGCCGGATTTCTGGAATGATCAGGAAAGAAGCCAGAAGATCATGGTCGAGCAGGGAGCGCTTAAGAATAAACTGGCGGAGTACGAGCACGTGGTTTCTTCTTATGACGATGCGTGTACGTTCCTGGAGATGGCGATGGAGGAGGATGACGAGACCATCGACGAGGAGCTCGTACAGGCCATGGAGGAGTTTAAGGCAAGCTATCATGCCTACCGTCTGCAGGCACTTCTGAACGGTGAATTTGACAGCAAGAACGCGATCGTAACGCTGCACGCGGGAGCGGGCGGCACGGAGGCGTGCGACTGGACAAGCATGCTGTACCGGATGTATTCCCGCTGGTGCGACCAGCAGGGGTACAAGGTCGAGGTCCTGTCCTACGAAGAAGGCGATGAAGCCGGCATCAAGTCGGTGACTTTCCAGGTCAACGGACTGAATGCTTTCGGCTATCTGCAGTCCGAGAAAGGCATTCACCGTCTGGTCCGTATTTCCCCGTTTGATTCTTCCGGCAGGAGACATACTTCCTTTGCGTCCTGCGACGTGATGCCGGAGATCGACAGCAGCGTACAGGTCGATATCAATCCGGAGGATCTGCGTATCGACGTATACAGATCCAGCGGCGCCGGCGGACAGAAGGTCAACAAGACCAGTTCGGCGATCCGTATCACGCATCTGCCGACCGGTATCGTTGTGCAGTGCCAGAATGAGCGTTCACAGTATCAGAACAAGGACAAGGCCATGGAGATGCTGCGCGCGAAGCTCTATCTGGTCGAGCGGGAGAAGATGCAGGAGAAGCTCTCCGGCATCCGCGGCGAAGTCAAGGAAAACGCCTGGGGCAGTCAGATCCGTTCGTATGTCTTCTGCCCGTATACGATGGTCAAGGATCTGCGTACCAATGAAGAAACTTCCGATGTCAACGGCGTTATGGACGGAGATCTTATGCCCTTCATGAACGCGTATCTGATCTGGAAGAGCGGATTCGGCACAAACAGTGTAAATGATTAAAGATGATGGACAGAGGCGGCAGCGGGACGGATCCTGCTGTCGTTTCTTCATCAGGTGAGGAGCGCAAATGAAAAGAATTCTGTCCCGCATGGGACTGTGTCTGGTTCTGGCTGCCCTGATCGTACTGGCAGCAGGCTGTTCTGAAAAATACTACAATGGTGCGGTCTCCATTCTGGACGTAACGGATACGGAGCGTGCAAAGCTCCGCGACGCGTCGGAAGAGGTCGCGAAGGTTCTGCAGATCGGCACGAGAGAGAATCTGCTGGGCCTTCTGCCGGACGAGCATACTGAAGAACAGGCTCAGGCGGTCTCGGACGGATGGGACAAGTGGGAAGAGATCTGCGCGCAGTACGGAGAGGTCACCGGATACGAGACAAAGGAGATCTTCCTCTATCATTACATGGGCGCGGTGATGTCCGAGTATTCTTTCGGCGACACGGTGATCTGCGCGGATATGTTCTACACGAGTAATTTCAACCTGGTCTATCTGGATTTCTACAAGTCGGCGAAGAGCGCGGAGGCGGAATACAGCCTGCCGGAAGGGCTGACGGAGAGAGAAGTCATCGTTGGCGAGGGGACAGGATACGAGCTTGGCGGAACGCTGACGTATCCGACGGACGGAACGGATCTGCCTGTTGTGGTCCTGATCCACGGCGTCGGGAACAATACCCGGGACGAAGACGCGCTGAATACAAAAATGTTCCGTGATCTCGCGAACGGGCTCGCTAAGCAGGGAATCGCGGTCCTCCGTTATGACAAGCGGACGTTCGCTTACCCCGAGGCTCAGACACTGACCGATGTTTCCACGCTTACGATCGATTTTATCGCTGTCGAAGACGCGGTGCGGGCAGTAGAACTTGCGCGCGGACTGGAGATGGCGGATCCGGATAGGATCTGGCTGGCCGGACATGACCTCGGCGCGCTGATCCTGCCCCGGATCGACGAACAGGCGGACACGGCCGGATTCGTGCTGATGAATACGACCTCCCGCAAGTGGTCGGACGTGGCTTATGATCAGCTGATGCGCTACGGCATGAACGGCATGGAGACGGATAACGTAAGATATCTGAAGCCTCTGATCAGCGGAGAATACAAGAGCGTCCAGGATATTGAGAAACTGGATGAAGAAGAGCTTTCGACGGTTATGCTCTCCCAGTACGGATATTTCTGGAAGGATCTGAATTCCCGGGACTATCCGGCGGAATATGCCGCGTCCGGCAAACCGGTCCTTGTTATGCAGGGCGGTGCGGATTACCAGATCCTGCCCGACCCGGATTTCAACGGATGGAAAGAGATCCTTGCCGGCAAGGCAAACGCACAGTGCAAGCTGTACGATGGACTGAACCATATGATGATGAAGGTCGAAGGACCTTATACCGACGTAACGAAACAGTATCAGCGGCCGCTTAAGGTGGACGGGCAGGTGATCAGCGATATTGCCGCATTCGTTAACGCAGGGACAGGAAAGTAAGAGGACAGAATGAAATTTGCGCATCTGCATGTACATACGGAATACAGTCTGCTTGACGGCTCCTCCAAGATCGGCGAGATCGTTAAGCAGGCCAAAGATCTGGGGATGGAGAGCCTTGCGATCACGGATCACGGCGCGATGTACGGCGTCGTGGATTTCTACAAGGAATGCCTGAACCAGGGGATCCATCCGGTGATCGGATGCGAAGTTTATGTGGCAAAAGGCAGCCGCCTGCAGAAGGAAGGCCGCGGGGGCGATTATAACCATCTCGTGCTGCTTGCGGAGACACAGGACGGATATCAGAATCTGATCAAAATGGTCTCCAAGGGATTTACGGAGGGCTTTTATTACAAGCCGCGAATCGACTGGGAGCTGCTTGAGCAGTATCATGATGGGATCATCGCGCTGTCGGCATGTCTTGCCGGCGCGGTCCCGCAGGCGATCATCGGGGACGGATATGAGAAGGCGAAAGAGACCGCGCTGCAGTACGCGGAGCTTTTCGGGCCGGATCATTTCTACCTGGAGCTGCAGGATCACGGGATCCCGGATCAGAAACGCGTAAACCAGGCTTTGGTGAAGATGAGCAAGGAGACAGGGCTTGAACTTGTCTGCACCAATGATGTGCATTATACTTTTAAGGAAGACGCGGAGGCGCACGACGTGCTCCTCTGCATTCAGACCGGCAAGAAAGTGACGGATGAGGACCGCCTGCGCTACGAGGGGGGACAGTATTATCTGAAATCCCCGGAGGAGATGGAGGCTCTGTTCCCGTATGCTCCGCAGGCGCTTGCAAATGCCGCAGCGGTAGCGGAGAGGTGTCAGGTCGAATTCCGTTTCCACGAACTGAAACTGCCGCATTATGAGGTGCCGGAAGGATACACTTCGGCTTCCTATCTGCGCGCGCTCTGCGAGAAGGGCCTGAAGGAGCTGTATCCTGAGGTTACGCCTGCGCTGCGTGAACGCTACGAATACGAGATCGGCGTCATCGAGAAGATGGGGTTTGTGGATTATTTCCTCATTGTGTGGGACTATATCAACTATGCGAAATCCAAGGGCATCATCGTCGGACCCGGGCGAGGCTCTGCCGCGGGCAGTGTTGTGGCTTATGCACTGCACATCACGGACATTGAGCCGATCCGGTACAGCCTCGTTTTTGAGCGTTTCCTGAACGAAGAACGCGTCAGCATGCCCGATATCGACGTGGATTTCTGCTATCGGAGACGGCAGGAAGTCATCGATTACGTAACCGAAAAATACGGCGCTGACTGTGTTTCGCAGATCATTACGTTCGGAACGATGGCTGCAAGGCTTGTCATCCGCGACGTCGCAAGAGCAATGGATTTCCCGTACGCGGATTCCGACAAGATCGCCAAAATGATCCCGCAGGATCTCGGGATCACGATCGATAAAGCCCTGGAGGTCAATCCGGAGCTGTCCGCCCTGTACCATTCGGACGAGAAGGTCCGCAAGCTGATCGATACGTCCAGACGTCTTGAAGGTCTGCCGCGGCATACTTCCACACATGCGGCCGGCGTCGTGATCTCCGGCAAGCCGATTACCGAGTACGTGCCGCTCGCGACCAACGACGGCGCGCCGGTGACGCAGTTCACGATGACGACGATCGAGGAACTCGGTCTGCTTAAGATGGATTTCCTCGGACTGCGGACGCTGACCGTTATCCGTGACTGCCTGGATCTGATCAAGCGGAATTACGGTATCGATATGCGGCCGGAAGAGATCCCGATGGACGATCCGGCGGTCTACCAGATGATTTCGGAAGGCAAGACGACAGGCATTTTCCAGCTTGAGAGCGCGGGCATGACGTCTTTCATGAAAGACCTGCGGCCCGAGAACGCCGAGGACATCATCGCCGGGATCTCGCTGTACCGACCGGGTCCGATGGATTTCATCCCCAAATATGTGGAAGGAAAACGTCACGCGGATTCGATCCAGTACGTGGTGCCGCAGCTAGAACCGATCCTTAAGAGCACATACGGCTGCATCGTCTATCAGGAACAGGTCATGGAGATCGTGCGGACACTTGCCGGCTATACGATGGGCCGCGCGGACCTGGTGCGCCGCGCGATGTCCAAGAAAAAAGCCGACGTCATGGCCAAGGAACGCGAGTATTTCATCTACGGCAATCCCGATGAAAATGTAGAAGGCTGCGTGCGGCGCGGGATCCCGGAGGAGGCGGCAAACCAGATCTTTGACGAGATGACGGATTTCGCAAAATACGCGTTCAACAAAGCGCATGCGACCTGCTATGCTGTCGTCGCTATCGAGACAGCCTGGCTGAAAGCGCATTATCCAGCGGAATACATGGCCGCGCTGATGACGTCCGTGATCGATCACCCGGCGAAAGTCGCATCCTATATCGCGGCGCTTAAGCCCATGGGGATACGCCTTACGTCCCCCGATATCAATGAAGGGCTGACAGGTTTCTCCGTCAGCTCAAAGAATCAGATCCGTTACGGACTGTCTTCGATCAAAGGCGTCGGACAGAACGTCGTGGACCACATTGTCAGAGAACGGCAGGAAGACGGCCCGTTCCGCAGTATGACCGATTTCTGCAGGCGCATGCAGAGCACGGAGCTGAACCGCAAGGTGCTGGAGAATCTGGTCAAGGCCGGCGCGTTCGATTCGCTTGGCGGCACACGGAAGGATTATCTGGAGAACTGCTATACGATCCTCGGTGCAGCGCAGCAATGGCATAAAAACAATCTTTCCGGGCAGATGGATCTGTTCGCGATGGACAGTTCCGAGAACGGCGGAGACTCTGCGGCGGAGGACCCGATCCGGCCTACCGGGGAGTATCCGGAGCAGGTCCGCCTCGCGATGGAGAAGGAAGTCCTGGGTATCTATCTGACAGGACATCCGCTGCAGGAATACGAAGATAACTGGCGGAAGGCCATTACAAGGACTTCTGCGGATTTTCAGTTTGACGAAGAGGAAAGTCGATGCCGGGTGACGGACGGAGAGATCGTAACGATCGGAGGTATCGTCGCCAAGGTCCAGCAGAAGATCACCAAGAAGAATGATATGATGGCCTTTGTGACGGTTGAAGATCTGTACGGCACGGTCGAAGTCCTGTTTTTTCCGAAGACATATGAAGAGCAGCGGGAGAACCTCGTTGAGGACAGGATCCTGTTCGTAAGGGGACGGGTCAGCGGCGAGGACGGAGAAGACGCGAAGCTGATCGCACTCGGCGCCGCGCCGGAGGGACAGGAAGAGACGCTGAATGCCGGCGGCAAAAGCTATAATAATGTCTATCACCGGATTTATCCGGACGTTGGACCGCGGATCTCGCCGCAGGCCGCAAAAATGCAAAGCGAAGGAGCCGGGCAGAATTCCGAAAGACCGCGTGATCTGTATAACAATCTGTGGCTTAAGTTCGCAAGCAGTGCAGACTGGCAGAAGCGGCAGAACGAGATCCTGGAGCTTGTGAGCCGTTATCCGGGACCCTGCAATCTGTATCTCTACCTGGAGAATGAGAAGCAGAGGCTCCTTGCTCCGTCCAGATACAAGGTTTCACAGAGCAGCGAGCTGAACGGACAGCTGTGCAGGCTTCTGGGCGAAAAGTCCGTAGCGTGGACCAAATGACCGGACAGTCCGGATCGGAGACCCTTTAAAATCTTTAAATTCATTTGAAAAGTCTTGCAAAACAGATATTGATTCGTTATGATATAGATGTCGCAGAATGCGCGGCGGAAAGGATATACAAATATGGAGAATCTTAATACGATCGGAGTTCTGACCAGCGGCGGGGATGCACCCGGAATGAATGCATGCATCCGTGCGGTCGTCCGCGATGCTCTGGATCACGGCATGCGTGTTATGGGAATCCATAAAGGATATGCCGGCCTGATCAGGGGCGACATTTTTGAGATGCACGCGAAGAGCGTCGCGGATATTATCCACCGCGGCGGTACGGTTTTATATACAGCGAGATGTCCGGAATTCTTACAGACCGAGTATCAGGACCGGGCAGCTGAGATCTGCCGGATCTTCGGGATCGACGGACTTGTTGTGATCGGCGGAGACGGAACTTTCCGCGGAGCGCAGGCGCTTTCGGACCGCGGGATCAACGTTGTGGGCGTACCTGCAACGATCGACGGAGACGTTTCCTGCTCCGAATACACGATCGGATTCGATACGGCAGTCAACGTGGCAGTGGAATCGATCTCTAAGCTGAGGGACACTTCAGCTTCTCATGAGCGCTGTTCTATCGTTGAGGTCATGGGCCGCAACTGCGGAGAAATCGCGCTGTGGTCCGGTATCGCGACCGGCGCCGATGCGATCATGATCCCTGAGGATAAGGATTCGCAGAGCTTTGATCAGATCGTCCGCGTCATCATGGAGAACCGTGTCCGCGGTAAGAACCATAACATCATCATTGTAGCCGAGGGCGTCGGCCATTCGCAGGAGCTGGCCAAGAGAGTGCATGAGGCGACGGGAATCGACTCACGCTACACGATCCTCGGACATATTCAGCGCGGCGGCGGGCCGACAGCGTTGGATATCAAGCATGCTTCTATGATGGGCTATATGGCTGTGGAAACACTGGCCAAGGGAGAGACCAACCGCGTCATCGCTTATCAGAAGGGCGCTTATGTCGATCTTGATATCGACGAAGGCCTCGCGATGAAGAAGAAACCGGCCATGGATATCTGGCAGGTCAATCTGCAGATCTCGACCTATTAATTTGAAGAAAAGGACCCGGCGCGGCTCCGGCCGTGCCGGGATACTGTAGAAAAGCAGCGAGATGAACCTGAAAAAATGGGAACTTGCGATACCGGCCGTCTCGGCAGGTATCCTTTGTTTACTGATTTATCTGTGTTTTTCCATCTTTCCGTGCGGGAAACTGACGAACGCGTGGGCAGATGCCAGACAGCAGACAGTGCCGATCCTGATCGATCTGAAAGAGATCCTGACGGGCCGGCAGTCTCTTTTTATGAATATGCACAACGCCGGCGGCATGGATATGTGGTCGGTGATTTTGTTTTTCGCTTCCAGCCCGCTGCATCTGCTATCTGTCTTTGTTCCGAAGGAGAACATGCTTGAGTTCTACGAGCTGCTGATCTTTGTCAAGATCATACTGAGCGCGCTGACGTCCTATCTGTTTTTTAAGAAAAGGAATCCGGCTCTGACGGTCCTGCTCCGGACAGTCCTTGCGTGTATGTATGCTTTCTCCGGCTTTACGATGATGTTCTATCAGAACGTTGTCTGGCTGGATATGGCATATCTGTTCCCGCTCCTGCTGCTTGGGCTCGACCGCCTGTTTGAGAAGAACCGTCCCGGTCTCTATATCGCAGTTCTTGTAGCGGAGCTTTGTGTGAATTATTACCTCAGCTATATGGTGGTCATTTTCCTGCTGCTGTATACCGGATTCCGGCTTTGTATAGCCGTTCCGGCGAGGGACCGGGGGAG
Source organism: Bacillota bacterium (assembly GCA_017441925.1). GTDB lineage: Bacteria > Bacillota > Clostridia > Lachnospirales > Bianqueaceae > RUG12817. The sequence goes on along the minus strand of JAFRUE010000006.1, from coordinate 95,712 downwards.
ACTCGCTCTGGCATTTGTCAAGGCAAGCCTGACCGCGGCTTTGCTGACGGCGGTGATCTGGCTGCCCTGCCTGATCGCAGTACGAGAATCCGCGCGCGGAACGAGTCTGCTCACCAATATCAAGGGCAGCAAGCTTAAGACCAATTGGCCTACGACGATACCCTTCCTTTACTGTACGGGGATCTTCGTGCCGGCGCTGTTTTTCTTCCCGTACAAGGGGCTGCGCAAGAGGCCGCTTTCGCGTGTCGATCTGTATATGACTGTGCTCCTGCTGATACCGCTCTTTCTGGATCCGATCAACCGGATGTGGCATACCGGCGATTACCAGTGTTTCCCCGTCCGGTACGGATATATGACTGCGCTGTACATGCTGCAGCTTGCCGCGGAGTCATTTGAGGCAATGATTGCAGATCATAAGCAGTCCGGGGAGACCGGGCCGGAAGAAGAGGAGACGTACCGCAGGCGTGTCCGGCAGAATCTTACCGCTTCGATCTTCTGCATGGTCGTGATCATTCTGCTTGCCACGTTCCTTGTGTACTGGCAGCACGATGAAAAGGAGATCATGAGCAGCTATACGTCAACGCTTTGGGGTTCCAAAGGATCGCTTGCCGCGCTGACCGTCGCCTTTGCGGTGACAGCAGCGGCTTATGCCGTGTGCCTGATCTTCGGAAAAGCACGGTGGTTCGACATTTCGTCCTTCGGCGTCGTGATCGCGACCGTGATGGTGCTTGAAGTCTTCTTCCAGGGCGGAGTCTACATGGGCTATCCGGCTTCGGATCAGAGCGGCTATAAAGAGGTGCTGGATCTGGACCGGAGGATCGACGAGACGGGATTTTACCGGGTAAAAACGCGTAACCGTGAGATCGAAGCCAACTGGATGGGCGCGGCGGGTATGCCGACGTTTTCACATTACACATCGCTGACAAATCAGGACACTCTGTTCGCACTGAAAAAACTCGGATATTCGTCTTACTGGATGCAGTCCGATTCCCAGGGAGGGACGGATTTCTCCGACGCGCTGCTCGGAGTATCTTATACGGTCGCGTATAATACGCGGATTAAGAGCGGTGAAGAGCCGCTTTACAGCAATGATATCTATTCCATCGTCCGGAGCGGATATGATTTCCCTGACGCGATTGTGACGGACGCAGGGCCGGATGAAATCATTGCGACGCGTTCCGGCAACCGCATGCTGGCGCAGGATACGCTGTACAAGCTGCTTTTTGACGGGGAAGGGGATCTGTTTACCTGTTACGAAGCGACGGATAAGCAGAATCTTGCGGTGATAGATGATACGATCTCGCTGACGGGGGACAGTACTGTCGGACAGCTCGTGTACGACATATATATCGATGGCCGGCAGACACTGTATTTTGACTGTTTCGAGGGACGGTACAACACCAGGCTTAACGCACCGGCCAATAAGTCCTGCATGATCACGGTCAACGGAAAAGTCGTCGTGAACCAGTACCCGTTGCAGAAACTGAACGGAATCCTGGATCTCGGAACCTATGAAAACGAGAGTATCCGCGTAGAGGTCATGATCAGTAAAAATCTGACGCATCTGCAGTCTTTTGAGTTGTTCAGCCTTGCGGAGGAGACAATGCGGGAGCTCGAACGGACGGTGAAAGGGACAGATCTTACGTTCAAAGGCAGCCGGATCATTGCAGATTATACGACAAAGAACAGCCGGGAGACACTTCTGATCCCGATTCCCTATCATCCTGGCTATACAGCTGAGATTAACGGGAAGAAAGCGATCCTGTATACGGCGCTCAGCGGATTCATGTGTGTTGAGCTTGGCACCGGCGAGAATCATATAGAGATACGGTATGAGACGCCCGGGATGTGGTACGGACTGATGCTCAGCGCCGTGGGAATCCTGCTGCTGATGGCTGCGGCCGTCTGGCGGAATCTAAAGCGGCGAAAAAAAACAGAGGCAGATGTATCGGGCGTAAACGGACCGGCAGCAGACGGACCGATTGTGATTCTGGAGCAGCCGGTCAGATGGTGGCACCGTCCGGCCGGAATCCTGCCGTATCTCTGGCTGACCGCCATATTGCTTGCGATCTATATTCTGCCGATGATCATTAATCTGACAGCGTAACAAATCGGTGCGGACGTGCCGGGAAAGGAGCCTGCCATGCGCAGTATTCATGTTGATGTAGCGGTGAAACCGCTGAGCTATGAGGTATATGCCGGATCCGGACTGTTTGGGCAGATTGCCCGGGATCTGGCAGGGCATCCTCTCGGAAACCGCGCCGCGCTGATTACGGACAGTCATGTCGGACCACTGTATGCGGGCCGGCTCGAGGAAGCGCTGCGGGAACAGGGCATTGCGGTGCAGACTTTCATGTTCCCTGAAGGAGAGAGCAGCAAGAACCGCGCTCAGAAAGAAAAGCTCGAAGACGCGATGATGGAAGCCGGTTACGGCCGCGATTCCTATGTGCTCGCCCTCGGCGGGGGCGTGACAGGCGATCTGGCGGGCTTTGTCGCGGCGACCTATATGCGCGGGGTTCCGGTCGTGCAGATCCCGACGAGTACGCTCGCGATGGCGGATTCCGCGATCGGCAGCAAAACCGCTGTGGACGTGCCGTACGGGAAGAACCTGATCGGCGCTTTTCACAGTCCGGTAGCAGTCTATATGGATATGCGGACGCTCGCAACACTGGATGAGCGCAATTATTACGCAGGCCTTGTGGAGCTGATCAAGCACAGCTTCATCCGGAACCCGGAGCTCGCGAAACTGCTCGAGGCAAAACAGGAAATAGTCACGGCGCGGCGCGGTGATGCGGAATATGAACAGACGATGGAAGAGCTTTTCCTCGAGAACAGCAAAGTCAAGAATGCGGTCGTCAGTGAGGATCAGTTGGAGCGCGGAATCCGGGGAATTCTGAATTACGGGCATACACTGGGGCACGCCGTCGAGCTTCTCAGCGGATATAAGATGATCCACGGCGAATGCGTGGCGGTCGGGATCGCCTATGCGGCCTATCTGTCCCAGAGGCTTGGATTCGGGACTGAAGACTATGCCGGAGAACAGGTCAGACTGCTGCGCCGGTACCGGCAGGAATGCAGGATCCCGGAGGAGATCCGTACAGAGGATATCCTTGAGGTCATGAAGCGGGATAAAAAGGTCCGGCAGGGACGGATCGCATTCGTGCTGCTGTCAGGACCGGGGCAGATCGTGACTTCTGAAAGCGGCGCCTGCACCGTGCAGGTCCCGGAGGAGACACTTCTTGAGACTGTCCGGGATTTCCGGAAAATTTAATAAAGTTTATTTTGGCAGGATCTGTTGATTTTCCTGCAGCGGATGATATACTGAATTCACTGGAAAATTGGTCCGGACCATTTTTTTCAGACAAATACAATAAAAAAACACTTGCTATTCACCCGGAGTTATTGTATAATAGGTAACCGAGCGATTATTTATCCTTGCTCTTGCCTCGCGCAAGGGCCATAGTCCAAAAGGAGGTGCAGAAGATGAACAAATACGAAGTCGCACTCATTATTTCTCCTGTTCTGTCAGATGAAGAGAAAAATGCAGTTGTAGAGAATGTCAAGGGCTACATCGAGCGCAGAGGCGGTACCGTAACGAATGTTGATGACTGGGGCAAGCGTCGTCTTGCTTACGAGATCAATAAACAGACGGAAGGCACGTACTGCTTTATTTACGTTGATGCAGAGCCCACCATGAGCGTTGCTCTTGAGCAGGACCTGCGCATCATGGAAAATCTTCTTCGTTACTTGATTATCAGAGTCGACGAGTGATGGCATAAGCCAAGGAGGATGTTCCATGAATAAGGTTATTTTAATGGGTCGCCTGACCAGAGATCCCGAAGTTCGAATCGCTCAGGACGGAACTCAGGTTGTACATTATACGATTGCGGTAGACCGTTCTTACAGAGGACAGGACGGCCAGACAACAACGGATTTCATCGATATCACGGCATTCCAGAGACGCGGAGATTTCGCGAGGAACTATTTCCGCAAGGGAATGCGCGTTCTGATCACCGGATCCCTGCACGTCAACAGCTATGTTGACAAGAGGACCGGAGAGAAGAGACGCGGATACGAGGTTGTCGCGGACGATCAGGAATTCTGCGAGAGCAAGAGTGCTTCGGCAGGCCGTGAACAGGCCGGCGGAGCAAGCTATGGCAACGGTTACGGCAACGGTTATAACACGGATAATTCCTATAACAGGTCAGCCGATTTTGCTCCTGCGGCGCCGAGCGGCAGCTATGCAGGCAACGGCGGATACGGCGGCGGATACGGGAATCAGGGCGCACAGGGCGGTTTCGTGCCGGCTCCTGACACAATGCCTGATTACGCGGCGTCCGACGATCAGTTCCAGGGAGCGGATCCGGGAGCCAAGGCTCCGGAAGGATTCACGCCTGTTGACACCACATTGCAGGGAGATAAGGATCTTCCGTTCTGACACAGATGCCAGAGCCGGATGACCCCGGTCTATATATCGAACAGGAGGTATTGAGATGGTTCCTCAGAAGAAGAGGCCTATGATTCACCGCAGGAAGCGCGTTTGCGAGTTCTGCGCAGGCAAGGGCGAGACCCTTGACTATAAAGACGTAGCAAAGCTGAAGAAGTTCGTTTCCGAGCGCGGAAAGATTCTGCCGCGCCGCATTACCGGCAGCTGCGCAAAGCATCAGAGGATGCTGACCGTTGCAATCAAGCGCGCCAGACATCTGGCTTTGATGCCTTATATTGACGATTAATAAGAACAGGGGCGCTCACCGTTTTCACTGACGGGGTGCGCCCTTTTTTACATCAGATTACGATCAGGACATTAGAGATATGAATCAGGTTCAGATGGTGACGAGTGCCGCTAATCCCAGGATCCGGCTGTTGAAAAGCCTGCAGAGCGTCAAGGGACGGCGGGAGAGCGGACTCTTCCCGGCAGAGGGACTCCGGCTGACAGGGGAGATCAAAGCTCCGTGGAAGGCCGAAACAGTCGCGCTTTCCGCCTCGTTTTATGATGCGAACCGAGACGCGTTGCCACAGGTTGTTACTGATACGCTGCAGGCCGGCGGAGACGTTCTGTGCGTGCCGGATGCTCTGTTCGGGACACTTTGCGAGACGCAGCATCCTCAGGGGATTCTGGCGGCGGTGCGCAGACCGGAGATGCTGCCGGACGACATAGCGGCCGGGAACAACCCGTTCATCATCGCTCTGGAGAATGTGCAGGATCCGGGCAATGCCGGGACAATTCTGCGGACAGCGGACGCGGCTGGTGCGGACGGGATACTGCTATCCAAAGGATGTGTGGATATCTTTTCGCCAAAAGCCGTGCGGGCCTCGATGGGGTCGGTCTTTCATATTCCGGCTGTCTATACGGATGATCTCCGGGGAACGCTGCGCAGGCTCCAGAAGACGGGGATCCGCGTTTTTGCGGCATATCTGGACGGTTCGCGCAGTCTGTATGACGCGGATCTTTCCGGAGGCAGCGTGATCCTGATCGGTAATGAAGGCAGCGGATTGTCTGCGGATGTGGCTGAGATGGCGGATGAGAGGATCCGTATCCCGCAGCCGGGCAGAGCCGAATCGCTGAACGCGTCGGCCGCTGCCGCAGTGATCATATATGAGGCGCTCAGGCAGCGTCTGGGAGGAGAGAGAAATGCATATTAAACTGTTTTCGATCGGACCGGTCAGCTTCTACAGCTACGGTCTGATGATTGCGCTCGGAATCATCGCGGCAGTCTGGACGGCAAGTGTCCGCGCCAAGAACCGCGGCATGGATTCGGATCATATTTTCAATATTGCGCTTATCGGTGTCATCGCTGGCGTAATCGGCGCGAAGCTGACTTATTATGTAGTCGAGCTGCCCGCGATCATCAAGGATCCGTCGATCCTGCTTGATTTTTCCAACGGTTTCGTACTGTACGGCGGTGTCATTATCGGAATCCTCGCGGCATACGTGTACTGCCGTATCAAAAAGAAGCCTTTTATGCCGTATATGGATCTTGCGGTCCCGTCGATTCCGCTGGCACAGGGCTTCGGACGCATCGGATGCTTCCTCGCGGGCTGCTGCTACGGCAAGGAGTCTCATGCCTGGTACGCCGTCACGTTTCCGGAGAGCGGTCTGGCGCCGTCAGGTGTCAGCCTCATTCCCACACAGCTGATCTCAAGTATCGGAGATCTGCTGCTTGCTGCGTTCCTGTTCTGGTATACACGCAAAGGCAAGAAACGCATGGAAGGCATTCCTGTCATCCTGTATCTGATCCTGTATTCCGTAGGACGTTTCTTTGTCGAATTACTGCGCAATGATCCGCGCGGCAGCGTCGGACCTTTCTCCACGTCACAGTTCATCGCGATTTTCGTGGTGATCTTTGCCGTCGGCTGGCTGATCATCATGCTTAAGGAAAAGAAAGCCAACGCGATCGCTGAGATCGAGGCGCGCGTCAACGCGGAGATGGATCGGAAGGAACAGGTCCAGGAAGAGCAGGAAAAGGATCTGTCCGCTCTCGGCGATGCGTTCCGCACGCAGGAAGAACTGACCGGGACCGCCGGGGAGGCGGCTTCCGAAGCAGCGGAAACAGTTGAAGAAACAGTGGAAGAAGCAACGGAAGAAACAGGTATTTCCGAAAACTCAGACAGCGAAGAAAAGCCCAAAGAAGACTGAAATACAAGCCGCTTTCAGCGGGAAGAGGTGATTCCATGAGGCTGCAGGCCTATGAGGGACAGGAACCCTTTGTGTTCGTAAGCTATGCTCACAAAGATACCGATAAGGTAATGGGCGTCCTGACGGAGCTGGACCGCAGAGGCTACCGCATTTGGTATGATGACGGGATCGTTCCGGGCAGTGAGTGGCCGGAAAATATCGCCGAGCATCTGACAGACAGTGCGATGGTCCTGGCTTTTATTTCGCAGAATTCCATCGATTCACCGAACTGCCGGCGGGAGATTACGTTTGCGTTGTCCAAGAGGAAACCGTTCCTGTCCGTTGTTCTGGAGAGGACGGAGATGTCGCCGGGCATGGAGTTGCAGCTTTCTGCGCAGCAGAGCGTGATCCGTAATAATTACGAAGATGAGGCAGGTTTTATCAATAAAATCTGTTCCTGTCCTGATTTAAAACCGTGTCTTAATCCGGCATCAGAGCCGTTGAATGAATCGGCACCGAAGCCTGAGATCCAGGCGATACTTGAGCCTCAGGCTGCATCTGTTCAGGAGACAGAGCCGAAGCAGGAACCGATACCGAAACCTGAGCCAAAACCGGCGTCTGTGTCCCAAGCGGCACCTCTGCCGATTCTGAAACAGAAGAATAAGCCTGTGAAAAAGAGCAAGACTCCTCAAGCTGATGGCAAGGGCAAGAAAAAGTCCGGCCTTCGGATCGGGCTCATTATCGCAGGTGTGCTCCTGATTGCCTTTATCATCAAGATTATTGTGATGATGAATCCTCCTAAGACTCCGCAGATCGTTATTTCGGATACAGTCAGCGTCAGTGAGACAACTTATACCGTAAAGCTGACGGAAGAGACCATTACGAAAGATACGGTTTCAAATCTGCAGAGACTGGAGAATCTGACAACGCTTACGCTTGAAAAATGTACTTTTGAGGATGGAGCGCTGTATAAGTTAACGGAGCTTCCGCTCACGACTCTCGGTTTCACTGATATGTCCGGCATCGCGGATTATTCTTTCCTTAACGATTTTACGAAGCTGAAGGAGATTGCATTAGTCCGCTGCGGCGTCACGGATCAGAATTTTACTCTCGCTTCCAATGAAGGGATTACTGCCGTAAACCTGACAGGCAATCAGGCCTTCACCGATCTTAAGCTCCTGAATACTGCTGTACTTAAGACGCTGAATATTGACGGAACCGGTGTTGTGAATCTGTCGTCTCTTGCCGAGGCAGATAACCTGAACTATCTCTATGCGTCCGATACCAAGGTGACAGATATCTCGCCTTTGGCAGATCTGACCGAGCTGAGGACTCTGGCTTTGAATCGTACCGGTATCAAGACGATTGACAAGGTGTTTCAATCGCTGAGGCTGCAGACCCTGCAGTTTGCGGATTGCGGGATTACAAGCATGAGCGGGTTTGAAAATCTGACCGTACTTACAGAAGTCGACCTCTCCGGCAATCAGCTCACAGATATCTCTTGGCTGTATAAGAGCGCGGAAAGCCTGAAGGAAGTCCATCTGGCCGGTAATCCGCTGACAGACAGGCTGCAGCAGCTTTCCGAATGCAAGCAGATCCAGATACTCGATATTTCTGGCATCCCGGTCTATACGATGTATTGTGCAAAAGATGCGGCGGAACTGACCGAGCTCTATGCGGAGAACTGCCAGATCACTTCCATCGAAGAACTGGCGGACAAGGCCAAGCTGAAGATCGTCGATCTTTCCGACAATAAGATTACGGATTACAGCGCAATCAGCCAGATCGACTATTCAATGGGCATAATTGATCTCAGTAATAATGAGATCACGTCACTGAGTCCGGTCGCGAAAACACGCATTCTGAATCTGATCGGGAATCCGGTAAGCTATGCCTCTGTTCCGGAGAGTTTTACAGTACAGTATCTATACTGCGAGTATAATACGGACCTTCCGGATTCCGGACTTGCGGATAGAGTCTCTGTCAGGCTCGGCGTGCTGAATGTTCCGGCCGACAAACAGGTGGCGTTGGAAAAGATCAGCGGAAGGATCCGGATCATGACGGCAGATGAAGTACAGGAGGCCATAAAGTAAGGTTTCAGACGGATTTCCGGATTGGTTTATGGAGCAGACATCTGAATCGGAACGGAGCAGAAGATCATTATGGGTATTAATTATATTACCGTAACGCTGATTGCGGCGGCGGTCATAATTGCCGTGATCGCGTTTATGACCAGAAAACCGCGGAGCTTTTCAAAACTGGCGGCCATAGCTGCGACGATCACTTCGATCGGAGGCATACTTTTGTATGGCTATGCCTTCTCCAAGCTGATGACGAATCCTGCACTGGCCGTAATCAGGACGGTATATGCAGTGATAGGGATCTTTGTCGGCAAAGACGAGATGTCCGTTATACGATCGGTCCAGCCGTTCGATCAGCAGGGATGGCAGATCGTACACTGGCTGATCCAGCTGCTGGGTCTCTTTGCGACCGCAAGTGCCGCGGTGTCCGCATTCGGACGCGGTACGCTGAACCGCCTTAAGATGTTCCTGATGAAGAACCGTGAGCTTGACATCATTTACGGTGCAGGTGACGATGCGCTTGCGTTCGGATATCATCTGCTGGACAAGAGCAGCCGGAGAATGGTCCTTTTTGTCGGCGGGAACGGTGCGAAGACCGGGGAGAAAAACGATTGCGTGCACCGGTCGGATACCGCCGCGCTGAATGTTTCTGCCGGCTTTCTGAAGAGGATCGGCGTGCGGCCCGGTTCGAAAAAAGTCAATCTGTATGCGCTCGACCCGGATCCGCTTAAGAATCTCAATTATGCGAAGAAGATGCAGGAAGCGCTGGAGAAGGACAAAATTCTCAAATCACAGGCTTCGTTGGTATGTCTTGCCTACGAGCCGGATTACGGCGGCCGGTTCGTGACAGACAGTCCGTACGGATACGGCAGTCTGCATATTTTCGACATTCCGACAATGAACGCAAGACTCCTGATACAGGCTTATCCGCCGTATAAATACGTTTCATTCGATGAAAAAGGACTTGCCCGGAACGATTTCCGTGTGATGATCGTCGGCTTTGGAGAGACCGGTCAGGCGGCTCTCGTCAATCTTGCGGCAAACGGACAGTTTGAGGGCAGTACGTTCCACGCCGATGTTTTTGCCCCGGACTGCGAAGACGCGAGCGGACCTTTCCGCCAGGCTCATAAAGAGATGTTCGAACAGTACGATATCAGGATGCATTCGGCAGACGGACGTTCAGTAGAAGCTGCGGCGTATCTGAAGCAGCATGGCCGGGATCTGCAGCAGATCGTTGTTTCGACCGGCGACGCGGTCCTGAACCGAGAGATCCTGCAGACTTATGATTATCTGTTCGTCCATGAGGATTACTGTCCCGATATGTTGATTCTGCACAGGGGCCAGCTCTCTCACTGGAAGGGCGAAAATGAAGCCATGGAAGTGAGCAACATCTATAAAGAAGAAATTCTCTCTAACGACAGTCTGGACCGTACAGCCAAGATCATCAATCAGACTTACAGCCGCAATGATAAGACACCGGATGAGAACTGGGCAGAGTGTCCCGGATTCTCCCGCATGTCGAGCCGCGCGAGCGCGGATTTCATGGAAGCTTATCTGAAGATGGCCGGCAAGACAGCTGACGATGTGAAAAAAGGCGCCTGGGATCCGGATCCGGAGCTTTTGGAGAACATGGCAAAGACCGAGCATCTGCGCTGGTGTGCTTTCCAGTGGGCAAACGGTTACTCTGTGATGCCTGATGAAGTATGGCAGGCCAGGGCGGAGCAGTACCGTAAGGAGAAAGAAGCCAGCGGACAAAGCAGGATCCGGATCACGAAAGATGATCAGCACGGATTGCACGGCTGTCTGATTCCGTGGGATGATCTGGATGAGCTCAGCCGGCGTGAAGCGCAGGTGACCGGATCCGATCCGGATTATAAACAGCGCGACAGGGACAATATCCTGGCGGTTTCCGAACTTGTAAAAGCACTCGATCAGGCCGGATATAAGCCGAAGTAATCTCTGAAAACGCAATAAAAGAACGGCATGTTCCGAAGGAAGCACGGAGCATGCCGTTTTTGTTTCAGCTTTGATCAATCTGCGTCAGAAACGGGTCAGATCTCGGGGATCTCGACTGTTACTTCGTGACCGGCTCTTTCAGAGCGGAAGATCGCGTCGATGATCGCCTGGTTGATGATGATCTGAGAAGTCGGGACAGGTGCCGGACGGTTGTTGATGACGCAATCGACGGTGTCGCGCAGCTTCTCATCGAAGCAGCTTGAGAACGGATTCTTAAGCAGCGGGATCTCGGTAGTGACCTGCTGACCCGCAATCTCATGATAGAGCAGCATCGGACCGCCGGTCGTGCCGTTCCAGTCACGTGTTGCGGGGATTCGCAGTCCGCCTTTCGTTCCGAGGATGATCGTGTCTCCCGGACTGTCGATATTCATTGCCCATGCAATACGGAAGTCGAGAACGATCCCGCCTTCCAGACGGATGAAAGCAGCGGCGAAATCATCTACATTGAAGACCTCTGCGTATTCGGGATGTGTCGGATAGTTGTCGGGACGCTTGCCGAAGTAATCGGATTTGAAGCCCGTAACAGTCAGCGGCTTGGGATATCCGATCGCGTTGAGAACCATATCCAGGCTGTAGCAGCCGATGTCGCCCATCGCGCCGATACCGGCGGTATCATCCTGAATGAAAGATGTTCCGTACGGCGTCGGGATACCGCGGCGGCGGCCGCCTCCGGTCTGAATGTAGTAGACCTTGCCCAGAGCACCGGACTCGACGATCTTCTTGATCTCTTTCATGTTGAGATCATAACGCGGCTGGAAACCGATCGTAAGAAGCTTGCCGCTTCTCTTTTCAGCCTTGCGCATCTCGACGGCTTCGTCAAGAGTTACGCACATCGGCTTCTCGCAGAGAACATTGATGCCGGCATCCAGAGCATGGATCGTACAGGACGCATGTGTACGGTTATAGGTGCATACACTGACGAGATCGAGCTTCTCCGCAGCGATCATCGCCTCGTCACTGGGATAGAAATTGACGCCGGACGTGATGCCGCATTTCTCAAAGAGCGCTTCTGCCTTGCCTGGGATCAGGTCGCAAGCCGCGACGATCTCAACGTTGGGCAGCTTCTTGTAGCCCAGGATGTGCGCTTCTGCGATCCATCCGCATCCGATAATGCCGACCCGCAGCTTGGGGCCGCCCGTTACGGTTTTTTCGGAATGATCATCCGACTCAAAACGGTCCAGAATATCAGCCATAGTTTAATTCCTCCTGTATATGATTTGTGTAAATACGGAATCAGTATCCGACAGAAGTCAGATATTTGCGGCTCTCACGGACGGATTCTTCACTGGTCATGCCGGCCGGCGGGCTGTCAAGCTCGACGATCAGCCAGTTTGCACCAGCTTCTTCAGACGCCTTTGCGACGGCATCAACAGGAACGCGTCCCTGACCGAGCGTGCGGAATTCAAATCCGGAACGGTCGCGTTTGGCACGCGGCGCCTGTCCGATCAGGTCATAGGCCGGATCGGCTTTTTCACCCGTAGAGAAGTAGTCTTTCAGATGGACGACAGGGCAGCGGCCGGCGTATTTCTGCAGGTATTTGACAGGGTCTTCACCGGCAAAATGCACCCAGCAGGTGTCGAATTCCGTCTGCAGCAGATCTGCGGGAATCGTAGCGTAAAGCTGATCCAGCGCGTACTCACCGTCGATTTTCTCAAATTCGAAATCATGATTGTGATACATCAGGGTAAGGCCTTGTTTCCTGCATTCTTCAGCGATCTGGCGGATCTGCTCCAGAGTCTCGCCCCACTTCTCGTGGCCGGGACGTCTCGGCTCATCCAGCCAGGGAATCGCGGCATATTGACAGCCGATGGATTTATAAGCCGCAACGGTTCCGGGAATATCCGCAAGGAATTCATTGATGCTGATGTGCGCGGAGACCGGCTTCAGATCGTATTTTGCAAGCAGTTCTTTAACTTCCTCCGGGCTGTGCCCGTACAGTCCGGCAAATTCGATGCCGGCGTAGCCCATTTCGTGGATTTTCTTCAGCGTTCCTTCAAGATCTGCCGCAGCCTGTTCCCTGAGAGAATATAACTGCAGTCCAACTGGCAGCATGTGAAAACCTCCTTTGAATTGTATTGGTTCGGTATAACTGCATTAATTCTATCATATTCCTTCCGGTGATTCAAGAAAACAATGCGAAATGTATAAATTTTCTTAAAATTTCAAATTGTTACAAATTGGTTAAGAATTTGCCAAAAATATTAAAAATGTATTGACATCGGCGAAACAAAGATATATAATATCCGACGTATCTTACAGAAAAGGAGAGAGATGGCTATTTTGAAAAGAAGGCTTTTTTCCATGGTTCTCGTGATCTGTCTGATCATGAGTCTGATGCCTAATCTCAAAGCGCATGCGGCGACGGTCTACAGTCCTCGTTTGTCCGCGCCGGGATATGACAATGGGTATTACTACAGCAACATAAATCCGTACTATAAGAGCGGTTACGGAATGCCGAACTGCACGGCTTACGCATATGGACGGGTGTATGAGATTCTTGGATCCACACCGAAGCTGAGCCTTCAGGGCGCCGGATACTGGTGGTCCGACAATCTGAATCACGGCTGGTACTCCTACGGCAGTACACCAAAGCTTGGCGCTGTTGCCTGCTGGGATCAGTGGAGCGTATCTTACGGACATGTTGCGGTCGTTGAGCAGATCAACAGCGACGGGACGATCGTGATTTCCGAATCTTCCTGGAGCGGGATCCGGTTCCGCACCATGACGATGAATGCGGATGGTTCCGGTTATTACGGAAACCTGAGATTCTGCGGTTACATTTATCCTCTGACGGATGCGGTCAGTGCAGAAGAAACGGCGGAGACTGCTGAGGAGTCCAAGACCGAAGAAACCAAGGCTGAAGAGCCCAAGGAACCCCTGAAGAGTATTGATGAGATCGCTCAGGAAGTCCTGGACGGTAAATGGAGTGCACATGAGGAACGCATAGCCATGCTGACAGCAGCCGGTTATGACTACGATACCGTACAGAACAGGGTCAACGAACTGGTCAAGGCCCGTGACGAAGCCGCTGCCAAGGCTGCGGAAGAGGCCAGAAAAGCAGAAGAGGCTGCCAAGGCTGCTGAGGAAGCCAAAAAAGCAGAAGAGGCTGCTAAGGCCGCTGAAGAGACCGCTAAGCCTGCAGAGACGGCTCCTGCAGTCGCGGCGCCGGTACTGGATATCAGCACGGTTTCCGATGTCAGGTACGGCAATGTCAACAATTCCGTTAAACAGATGCAGGGATACCTGAACCAGTTCGGATACTGGTGCGGTCCTGTCGACGGATATTTTGGTTCTCAGACCTATTCGGCGGTAGCGTCTTTCCAGAAGGCGAACGGACTGGTGGTTGACGGTTATTGCGGCAGAAAGACATGGGGCGCGATCGCGAACCGCGTGAACGGCGGATCTACAACATCAGCGCCTGCAGCTGCCACAGCCACGACCGCCACAGCTGCGGCCGGCACTACTACGACCGCGGCGCCGGCACAGACGCAGGAAAGCTTCGACTACACCAAGATGGCAGGTGTTTCCTACGGATCCAGAAACAGTTCCGTTGGAACACTGCAGAAGCTGCTTAACAACCTCGGATATTCCGCAGGCCCGGTTGACAACTACTTCGGAGCTCAGACGAGACTTGCAGTCAGCCGTTATCAGAGAGACCACGGGCTGGTGGTTGACGGATACTGCGGACCGCAGACCTGGAAGTCGCTGGCAAATGCCTGACAGCAGCTTTACAGAACAAACAGAGACACTCAGAAAAGGTAAACCTTTTCTGAGTGTTTTTTTGCATTGTCAAGCAGGCCATGGCGTGGTAGAATAATATTTGTTACGGAAGGAGGCGGTCCGCCATGGAGCAAGAAAAAGGGCAGATCATATGCCCGAACTGCGGCGCGGAATACGACATTCATCTGCCGAAGTGTCCATACTGTGACTTCATAAACCCGGAAGGGGCAGAGGAAAAATATCTGAAAGATCTCGATAAAGTGCGGCAGGAGCTGGATCACGTTGATGAGCTTGCAGCGGAGAGGATCAAAAGCGAAGTTAAGAACAGCACGAAGAAGCTTGGCAAAAGGATCCTGACGATCGGAATCGTTTTTCTGCTTTTCGTAGGGCTTATTTTCCTCGCAGACCATCTGATTTCAAGCGGTCATTCCGATTATGAACTGACAGAAAAGGAACTGACCTGGCAGAATGAAGCCTTCAAAGAACTGGACAGCCTGTATGAAAGCGGTTCCTATGAAGAAGCGGGCGAACTGCTGAACAGATATGCTGAAGAGAATCACAGAGTCTGGGACTGGAAGCATTACAGTTTCATCAGCTGGTATCTGGAATATCTGCAGATCCGGGACGATCTGAAAACACTGGAAGAAGACGGGAAGTGTTCCGAACCGCTCGGCCGGATCCTGGTCCGTCATATGTTCGAGTATTATGATCTGAACACGGACAGGATGACGTCTGAGGGCATTAAGGATGAGAACGAAACAGCAGTCCTGTCGGCGTGCCGGGAAGAAGTCGTGCTGGCGGTCCATGAGAGACTCGGATTCTCGGAAGAACAGATGGAACGGCTTTTAAGTGAGGCCCGCGATGAGTACGGGTATCTGGATTACAAGAAATGCGACAAGATCGCAAAAGAATACTATCATCAGTTCAGGTAAAAGGGGAAGCTTATGAAATGTAAGTTCTGCGGCAGCAATCTTCAGATCGAAGACGAGCTCTGCCCGTATTGCGGGAAGCCTAATCCGCATTACATCAAGCACAGACAGGATATGCAGGCTTTTCAGACCGACTATCAGAGCACGAAACAGGAGGTCCTTGCGCATGTTTCGAAGCTGAATCAGCGGACCGTGCATATTACGATCATCGCGGTACTGGTTGCGCTCTGTGCGGTCGCTTTGGTCCTGTGCTTCCTGAGTAATGAGATCCGGGACGCGCGTATCGAGAGTGAGATCGCCCGCAACAGAGCGGTCTATGAGGAACAGATCAAGTCTTATATGGAGGATGTGAACCCTTTAGGTCTCAGTGAGTACGGACGCAAGTACAAGCTGACGTATTCTGAAGAGATGGAAGAATACAGCAAGATCTTTTCGATATCGTGGTATTATCAGTATTTCTACAATTATACAGTGGAACTGATGACGGAAGGGGTCCATGAGAAATACGAGACACTGGATGAAAAATGTGAGTCTCTGGGACGTTTTGTCGAGAGCATCTATGAATGCAGAGAGCGGCAGTCCTACGATAAGGATTTCCATTTTACGCCGGATAAGACAGCATACATGGATGCCATCGCAGAGAAGACGGAACTGCTTCTGAAGGCCTATTACGGGCTTTCGGACGAAGAGATCCGGCAGATACCGGAGCTCTCCCGCGCCAGACTGACGATCCTGCTCGCGGAGGGATATCAGCATGAATAAACAGATATCATCACAGACAAAAGGAAAACATTCCTGGTTCGGATTCGTCGCGACCGCATTAGCCATCCTGCTTCTGATCCTGATCGGAGCCGCGATGAGACTGTCAATGCCTCAGACGTATGACTATCATTCAGAACCCGCTTCGATTCTGAGCAATCTGAGGAGCGGACGGTATTCAGAAGCCGTTATGGAGACCGCGGAGAATCGCGCGATGGGCTATGATGAGCGATCGAATCCTGATTACGCTTCACCGTACGCGGCTTGTGACTATTTTGAAGCCTATTCGTATTATCTGGCGTATCAGCGTACCGGTGACGGAGCAAAGGCGGCTGAATACGAGAGAAAAATGCAGGAATGCTATGATAAGATGGGCGCGCTTCAGTTCATGGCGGAAGAGATGCGGCAGGCTCTTGATCGGAAATAGCCGGAAGCTGATGCCGTCAGTCTTGCTTTTATACAGCCGGTTTGTTATAATTCTGTTGTGACAATTCATTACAGGAGGAATGTATCATGAAACGCTTCTGGACAGTACTGGCCGCGGCTTTGCTGCTTTTCGGAATTTTGGCCTTTGCGGGCTGCAGTGAAGGCGCTACGACCGCTTTTGATCTGCACTTTAAGAATTCTCTGGAAGACCGGGTCGACAACATGTATATTACAGCTCCGGATAATGAGACCTGGGGAGATCCGATCACGTCCAATGTTGTGGAGAAAGGCCACACCATCGGATTTGATTTCAGGAAGTTCGACGGTACTTCCGGTAATGTTTATGATATCGGATTGATCGATCAGAACGGTATGGATTATGATTTCTATGAGGTCGTACTGACAACAGGCGATACCATTGAAGCCGTTGGGAACGCTGACGCGGCAAAGATCACTGTCACGCATGCGGACGGAACCAAGTCAGAATACGACGCGATCATCTACGCAGAGGAAGGAACGTAAATCCGGACCAGAGTCTGAAGTTCGGAAAAAAGTATTCGGTGTGTTCTCGCGGCAGAGAGCACACCGTTTTTGTATCCGGCAGGATATCTTGATTATTAATCCGGCTTGTACTATAATGATTTTTGGCAATAAATAAGTTTTGCACAGGAATGAGGCTGCAGATATACAGAAAGAGGAACAGACTGTTATGACAGACGAGAGAAAAGGCAGTGGAGCCGCGGAAACTCCGCTCGCAAGGACGGAGATGCTGCTCGGAGCGGATGCACTGAAACGGCTGCAGGAGGCCAGAATAGCGGTTTTCGGAGTCGGAGGAGTCGGCGGCTATGTGACGGAAGCTTTAGCGCGTTCAGGCGTGGGCCGTCTGGACCTGATCGATGCGGATGTGGTCGCTGTTTCCAATCTGAACCGCCAGATCTACGCACTGCGTTCGACCATCGGCAGGCCTAAGGTAGAGGTGGCCAGGGACAGAATCCTGGACATCAATCCGGATTGCGAGGTCCGGACATATCAGATGTTCTTCCTGCCGGAGAATAAAGATCAGTTCGATTTTGCACAGTATACGTATATCGTGGACGCGATCGATACTGTCAGCGGGAAGCTTGCGCTTGCGGAATGCGCTGAAGAGGCGGGCGTGCCTATGATCAGCGCGATGGGTGCCGGCAACAAACTCGATCCCTCGCGGTTCGAGGTCGCGGATATTTATGAGACGTCCGTCTGTCCGCTTGCTAAAGTGATGCGGCAGGAGTGCCGTAAACGCGGCATCCGTAAGCTGAAGGTCGTGTATTCCAAAGAGACGGCGCTGCCGGTGCAGGGCAGGACGCCCGGATCTGTTGCTTTTGTTCCCGGGGCCGCAGGCCTTGTGATCGCCGGTGCGGTGATCCGGGACATTGCGGGTATCGCAGGGACAGATCCTGCACAAAGGAGATAATAATATGGAAGCAGGAGCCGTTTTGAGGAAATACTGGGCCAGAAGACCGGAAAAGAGGCGTTCTCTCAGGGCAGGCGCGGCCGAGGCAGCTCTGCACATGTACGGCAGCAAGAAAGCTTTTATCGATCCGGAAGCCTGTCAGCACTATATTGAGGAGATGCGCGAGGAAAACAAAAAAGAAGTCCGCATCTCTCCTTTGATGATCGGGACACTGCATCACCGGGAAGAAGACTTCGAAGGCATGCAGCTTTTTACGATCAATTCGGACGCGGACAATCCGGAACGCATTCTGTATCTGCATGGCGGATCTTATATTACACAGGCCATTACAGGCCATTGGTTCTTTCTGTCGCAGATTGCGGCAAAACTGGACATACAGGCGATGATGCCTGCGTATCCGCTTGCGCCGGATCATCAGTTTGAAGAGACCTATACGCTGCTCGACCATCTGTATACACGGCTGTCAGAGGAGATGGACCTCGATGATCTGACGATCATGGGCGATTCTGCGGGAGGCGGGCTTGCAGCGGGCTTCTGCGAACATCTGGCGCAGACAGGGCGCAGACAGCCGGGACATCTGATCCTGCTTTCTCCGTGGCTTGACATCAGCATGTCCAATCCGGATATGGCGGAGATCGAGCCGAATGATCCGATGCTCGGAATCTACGGACTGCGTGAGATGGGCAGGCTCTGGGCCGGAGACACAGATCCGAAAGACTACCGCCTGAGCCCGCTTTTCGGGGATGTCAGCGGTCTGCGCAGTGTTCTGATGTTCACCGGCACCCGGGAGATCTTCTATCCGGACATCTGGATGTTTTATCAGAAACTGAAAGCGGCAGGCGTTTTCTGCGAGTTCCACATCGGAGACGGACTGAATCACGTATATCCGATCTATCCGATCCCGGAAGGCGCGCTGGCAGAGCAGCGTATCTGCGAAGTCATCGATTATACGTAAAGTGCGTCAGAGAGAATACGGTACGAATATCGGCAAAGAATATCAGTGCCTTTCGTCCATATCAATATAGCGCTCACAGAACCGCCCTGCAAAGGACGGTTCTTCTTTTGCCATAGAAAGATGCGAGACGTCGCCGTAAGACAGGCAGCGAAAAAGCGCGATGCCTTCTTCGCGTTCTTCTGTGGCGAGAGTGGTGACGGAAGTCGTCCGGGCAAGAGTATAGTGCCAGAGCAGGACCGGCGAAATATGATACAGATATGACAGAAGCAGACAGCCGATACCGAAATGGCAGACAAGGGCGATCGTGTCGCGGTTCGGATGCTCCGCGCGGTACCAACGCCCTTCACGGCGGTAACCGTGCTTTGCGAGCAGCTCATCAAAAGCCGCGTAGACCTTATGAGCGGATTCTTCGATCGGACCAGTCCTCATAAAAGGCGTGGTGAACCATTTGTCCGGATCCTGGTATTCCGGAATGTCCAGCCATTCCGAAGGCTTCAGATCCCAGGGAATCCGGTGCTCGCCGGTGACTGGATCGGTCAGCCGCAGGGAGAATTCCCGAAGCCAACTGCAGGTCGTGGCGGTCATGTGCTTTTTCTCAAGTGTCGGGGCGGCGGTCACCTGGGCACGCCCGAGCGGAGAAACGTAAAAAGCATCGATCGGAACTTCTTTCAGATAATCGGAGAGGATCTCGGCTTCTTTCCGGCCTCTTTCCGTAAGCGTATCGTGTTCGTAATCGGGGTCGCCGTGGCGGATGATCAACAGTTTCATAGCATCCCTCGTTTATGTCAGCTTAATGGGACAGATCCCAGCAAAAGGTCCTTCCGGTCCGGCGATTGTGCCGACCGCTTCTTTCGGGACGTAGCCGATCACGCCGGAGGTGTTTTTGACGAACCAGTAATCTTTGGCAGAGGTGTCCAGAAGCTTGACAAGATCGCCTTTGTGTACGGGAAGGAGCTCTGCAAGGGTGCTTCTCGTCATGCGCAGTCCCTTTTCGTCCTGAATCAGACATTCGTTTTTAACGTAGCCTTCACGGCCGCGGAGGCTGCGGCAGAAGCTGAAGGGCCCATCCTGACGGAGGATTTCCACATAGACATCAGGCCATCTCTGAATGAGCGGAGGTCCGTCGAGAGGCTGCGGCTCATAGTCTGTCAGGATGACACGGGTCTCGTCTTTATCTTCAAAAGTATAGTAAAAACCGTCAGACGTGCAGATCAGAGCGTTCAGCTGTTCCAACGGAGTCGTGTTGACACCGCCGTCAATGCCGATGACGTGATTTTCGGCGTGCACAAGCGGATTCAGCTGGCCGGGCGGGAGATTGGCTACAGGATAATGTCCGATGATCTCCCATCTGCCTGTGCGGTTTATCCCGTTTTCTTCAAAATCGTTTTCGATGCAGTTCGGGTCGGCAATACCGTCAGCGGGAAGTTCTTCCAGACCTGAATGCACCAGGAGATAACGGTCGCTGTATGCATAGAGCGGCAGATCGCGGATCCAGCGCATCATATCGCCGAAACACTCCAGGATCGCGGCCTGTGCTTCGGCAAAATTATCCTTGTTTACCGTCTGGAAGCCGCATTGACGGGCCCATTCAAGATAAAGGTTCTTAACAGGCCATTTTTTCAGATACTTCAGGATCCATTCTTTGTCCCCGTTCAGAAAATACCGTACATTGCGGTATTCGCCGTTGCCTGCAAGAATAAAAGTGTTCGGACGGGCTTTTTCCAGATACATCAGATAAGCTGTGCAGGCAAGATTGCCCCAGCCTTTGTTGCTGAAATCGCCCAGAATTGCAAGCGTATCCTCGGGCTGCAGATCAAGCCGGTTGATCAGCCGTTTCAGCAGGACGTAATTGCCGTGGCAGTCCGCGATGCAGACCAGCCTGCCGTTTTCGGGGATTGAAAAAGAAAAACCGTTCATGTGATATCTCCGTTTTGAGTGTTGATCTATGAGGTCTATTATAGAGGTTGAGGCAGATTTTGTCTACCCTGATTCACCGGACTAGCGGGTCGTTCTGCGGGGACGGGTACAGCAAGAAAGCCGGGAAAGGCGCTTAACTAAAAGGAAAAGCGCCTTTTTTTGATGCCCGGATACGAAATGAATTAAATGAATCAAATGAATGAATCGTGTCGTTTCAGGATTTTTCCGTGAACTTCGTGTAAGCTGTGAGGCATGAACCGGGTCACTGCTGCATTCCCCGGAATATACTGTGGAAGGGGAGAGAATGGGTTGCCGTAAATCGGGCGGTGGAAAGATCCTGATCAGATTGCGGAAGGCGGGCGATCGCAGCCGTCTGCCTTCCTCCTTTTTCAGATAAGAGAGGAGAGATGAAATGGCGAAACAGATGATGAAGGTCCGGATCCGGATAAAGGATCCGTATTATACAGAGAAACTGAGTGAATACCTGCGGAAATACTGTGCGGACAGAATTGTGCTGCAGGAGGATGCCGCTGCTCAGGATATACTGCAGGATGAATATCTCATTACGGATGAAGCGGCGGGCAGTAGGGAGCGGACACTTGTCCTGAGCTTTGAGGATGCCGGAGAAGACTGTATTTCCGCACTGCAGCCTGCGGATCAGATCGTTTCGGAGTTGATGGAACTGGCAGAACGTGAAGACATGCGGATAAATGCCGGTGTGAACGGGGAAAAGGGGATAAAAGGCTCCGGACAAGGGGACCCTGTGCCGGAAAACGGGTTGATCGCAGATCATTTTATAGGAATATATTCTCCGCAAGGCGGAAGCGGCAAGACTACTTTTGCCATGACGCTTGCAGATATTATTGCCGGACAGCGTCCCGGTGAGAGGATCCTGTACTGGATGATGGAGGATTTTCCGGAATGGAACGTGTATTTTGAGTCGAACAGCCGCTTTACAATGTCGGACGGAATCTATTGGCTGCTGATCGGCGCACAGGATGAATTCGGGATGAATCTGGACCGGATCGCGGTCCGGCAGAGAAACAATGTCTGTTTTATCCGGCCGTGCAGATCCAACCGGGATCTCGCGGAGCTTTCAGATGAAGAGCTGGGACGGTTCATGGGACTTCTGGCAGAGTCATTCGATCTGGTCATCTGCGATATGGGCTCGGCATGGGAGGGCGTTAACAGCCGTATTCTGCCGCTTTGCGGAAGAGTGTATCTGCTGTATCGTGATATGGCTGCCGGGTCCTGCAGACTGGAAGCTTTTCTGCGTGAGGAAAGAAGCAGGATCCCGGGCCGGATCACACTGATTCAGACCGGGGGCGGCAGATCGGCGGTAATCAGAGACGCGTCGATCCTGCCGAGGAGGCCCGGGGTCCTGATATGGGAAGGCGGACGGCTGGTTCCGGACCGCAGCAGTAATTATTATGAGCGTGTACGGAATCTTGTCTGACGATCGTGAAGAACAGTATCGCAGTCTTCGGAAGAAGATCCTGGACGAACTCGGAACACGGCAGGAAGAGACGGATCAGCAGGTAAAGGAAGAGATTTTCTGGTCGGTTGCAGATGCTGCGGAAACATATGGCTTTACTGCCCGGGACAGAGCAGAGATGGGGAAAAGGCTCTATAATTCACTGCGCGGCCTGGATATACTGCAGCCGCTGCTGGATGATCCGGAAGTAACGGATATCATGGTCAACGGACCGGAACACGTCTATGTTGAGAAAGGCGGAGTGCTGCAGGAAGCTCATGTCTGTTTTGAATCAGCCGCCCGACTTGAAGATGTGATACAGCAGGTCGTCGGCAGTGTAAATAGAAAAGTCAACGAAAATGAGCCGATCGCAGACGCGAGACTTGCAGACGGATCGAGGGTCAATGTTATCCTGCCGCCGGTCGCGCTGAACGGCCCGGCACTGACGATTCGTAAGTTCCGGAAAATCCCGATCCAGGCGGAAGAGCTTGTAAACTGGGGGACCATGACGCAGGAAGCGGCTGATTTCCTGCGGTCGATGGTAGTAAACAGATATAACATTTTTGTGTGCGGAGGAACAGGCGCCGGGAAGACAACACTGCTGAATGTTCTTTCTAATTTTATACCGCCGCAGGAACGGATCATAACGATCGAAGATGCAGCGGAACTGAGATTGCAGCCGGAAAACATCGTAACGCTTGAGACGCGCGAAGGAGGAATATCGGGCAGAAACCGCATTACGATGGGGGATCTGATCCGGACAAGTCTGCGGGCGAGGCCGGACAGGATCATCGTTGGCGAGATCCGCGGACCTGAAGCTGTTGCGATGTTAACGGCTATGAACAGCGGCCACGACGGCAGTCTGTCCACGGGGCACGGCAATTCCGCACAGGATATGATCTCCAGAATTGAAACGATGGTGCTGATGGGAATGGATATTCCGTTGGCAGCGATCAGACAGCAGATCGCTTCTGCACTGGATATTTTCGTTTATATCAGAAGGATGAGGGACGGGAAACGGAAGATTACGCAGATTTCGCAGGTCGTCGGAGCTGATGGATCCGGGGTCCGGCTGGAGGATCTGTTCTGCCTGCAGGAGGATGTGCTTGTACGAACTGCTGCAGAAGTCAGGAGAAAGAAAGGAAACTATGCGGAACAGGCTTTTTGAACGGGAATACAGGAGAGGCAGTGCACTGGGCTGCTTCGCAGGAATCGGAGCCGGAGCGGCAGCAGGCGCTGCAATGGGGCTGCAGCTTGGCGGGATGGTATTTCTGGCTGTGTGTACAGGCTGCCTGGGAATGTGGTTCGGCTACCGCAGACAGAAGGAGATAGTGCGGCAAAGACATAAAGAAGAATTCAGACTATGTCTGGATATGATGATTCCGGTATTGCGGAGCGGGCGGTCCGTGGAAGGAGCTATTGACGCACTGCTGGCACAGGATCTGGACAGAAACGAGTCGCCATGGATCTATGCGGAAATGGAAAAGATACAGAACGGGATACGCCTCAGCAGACCGATAGAAGATTGTTTTATGGAACTTGGGAAACGAAGCGGCATACAGGATGCAGAAGATTTTGCCGATATCCTTTCCGTCAGTAAGAGAAGCGACGGAAATATCGTCCGGATCATGGACCGGACATCACGCATCATGCGGGAGAAAACAGAAGCGGAGGAGGAACTGCGGGTGATTCTCGCAAGGAGAAAAATGGAACAAAGTATTCTGGAGCTGATGCCTGCAGCGATTTATCTTCTGCTGCGGATCATTTCGCCGGAATATATTCAGGTGCTTTATACTACTGCCGCCGGACGGGGTGTATTTGCCGTCTGTATCGGACTGACAGCATTCAGCTGGTATCTGTCAGGCAGGCTGACACGAGTACAGATGTAAAACGATGAAGTGGATATTGTTGGCTGCAGAAGCGGTTCTCGTTGGAATCGGATTATATTGTTATCTCGCAAATCGGAAGGCTTTTCACAGGATATTTATTCTGAAGGCAGCGGTAGAAAGTGTTGGGACAGAAGCGGTAAAGAGAGTTCTGCCGTTGCTGAATCTTCCGCAGGATCTTCGCCGGCGCATTCATATCCTGCATCCGGAACAAAGTGAAAGTGAAAGCTGTTCGGATTATATCCGGGGAAAAGCAATACAGACATTTCTGATTCTGCTGAGCGCAAACACAGTGCTGACAGCTGCGGCTTTCCGGATAACAGAAGCACGGGATGTCGGATATTCACTGGAACGGCCTGTGTATGGAAGAAGGGACAGAACAGAGATACTGATCGCCAGAGGATCGGAAGAAGAAACAGAAGTAACGGTCGAAGTTCCTTCACAGGATCCGACGGCAGAACAGGCAGAGAACGTGCTGCAAGCTGCAGAAGATAAGCTGAGAGAAGAGATCGGTTTGATCGGAGCGGTCAGAAATGATTTCTATCTGCCCGTCCGGATCGGAGAAACCGGGATTATCTACCGGAGAGATACGGCCAATGGAGTGTCAAGAATCAGTGAGGACGGCTTTATCCGGATCACGGACACAGATCAGGATCAGGTACAGTTCACAGCGGAACTGTGGTACAAAGGTTTCCGCAGGATTTGTACACTTGAAATTCCCATAGAAAAGGAAGAACCTCCGACATTCGTATCGATGGTAAGGGAAGCGGCAAGGTCAGCGGAACTGACACCTTCGGAAGTGATATTGCCGTCTTCTGTGACGGTTAACGGACAGGAAGAGACGGTCAGATGGCAGACGCCGGAGAGCGGACGGGAGATCAGCCGCTATGCGGTATTTGCGTGGATCCTGCCGTTTATACTCCTTCCGCTTGGCCGTATCGAGCTGAGAAGAAAAGAGAAGGAACGTATGAGACAGATCACACTAAGGTTTCCTTTCCTGATCGAGAAACTGATGGTCTATCTGGGCTCGGGCCTTTCCTTAACGGAAGCATGGAACAGGATCGCGGCAGGCGCGAAAACAGATCCGCTCACAGAAGAAGTGGAAGTTACCAGAGTTCAGATACGTAACGGGATGCCTCTGCAGGAGGCACTGAGGGAATTCGGCAACAGAATCCCGAACGCGGATATCAGAAAGCTGTCCGGGATGCTTGCAAGAGATTTGAGAAGGGGGGATGAATACCTGCTGGACAGACTGACGGAATTAAATCAGGATGCATGGGAATCATACAGAAAGGAGGTGAGGATCCGGTCGGAAGAAACCGAGACAAGAATGCTTCTACCGATGATATTGCTGCTGATCGTGGTTTTGCTGCTGGTCATGGCGCCGGCAATGCTGACGTTCCGGGGCTGAAGAGCCGGAGGACAGGAGGGAAAAGATGGACAGAGAATATTCAGGTATGGGAACATTGGAGATCGTTTTGATCATAGTCGTACTGATTGCGCTTGTATTGATGTTCAAGGGGACCATTGTGGATTTTGTATCGGATATACTGGACGGAATCAAATCACAGGGAAAGAATTTCAACCCGGCTAAGATCGCGAAATGAGAAGAGAACAGGGAGAGTACAGGCCGCAGGAAAGGCGGTATACAGGCTCTTTTACGGTCGAGGCAGCTGTACTGGTCCCGCTTCTTGTGCTGTTGTTTCTCTTGATCCTGTATGAACTTGTGAATCTGGGAGAGCGGACGGCGGCTGAATGTTTCAGCAGCCGTCTGCTGCTTTCAGCCGGACAGTGCGGCAGGGGACAGAATGACTGTACAGAGGATGAAATGAGTACACGCGCAGATATGATTCTGGATGACTGGTGGTTCTGCCGGGCGGTAACGGCGGAGAGTACGAGGACAGACCATTTTCTGTATTATACAGATACAGCCGATGTTTCATATCTGCCGAGATTTTCCGGAAGAGGCCGGACGGAACTTGTGCGGACTGCGGATCATTTTGCGAGTCCGGCAGTTTTTCGCAACAGAGTGGATTTCATTTGGGAGATGGCAGACAGGATCCCGGCTGTACGGGACATGAGCAGGAGAATCAAGGAACGGCTTGCGGATCTCAAGAGAAGGATGACGGGATAAGGGGACGGTTGATGAACAGGAATCAGTTTGCGGCAAGTATTACTGTGTTTTTTACATTGCTTGTGCTGCCGGTTATGGCACTTTTTCTTGTAGTGCTGAAAGCGGCTTCTTCTCACATTGAACAGAATGATTGTATCCGGATGACACTTACCGCAGGAAATGCACTGCTTACCTGCTATGATGGGGAGCTGGCACAGCGTTATGGACTGTATGGAGCTGATCAGGGAATACTGGAACGGTATGCAGGAGCATTTGTACGGGAGAATGAGAGAATTCCGTCAGAAGAGATCCGCATGACACCTGCATATCTGCTGAATGCGGATCCGCTGTGGACCGGTTTTTTCCGGTATTCGGCAGAGACAGTCGACTTGCAGACAAAAGAAATGTTATCAGATCCGGAAGTGCTTTCCGGACAGATCAGAGAATTCATGAAATACCGTCTTCTGGAAGAGGGCTTTGATACACTGCTGAAAGCCTGCCTGAAAATCAAAGAGATTTCGTCAGGAACAGGAATAGAAGGCCTTTTTTCCGTGCTGCAGGAGAGATTATCCGATTACGGTGCAAAATATCAGGAACTGCGTGATTGTCTGTATCCGGATGGAGATACACGCTATTACGTCACGATAACAAAGAAGGACGGTTATGCCCCGCGGAAACTCAAAGAAGTCCTGGACGGGCTGGACGGAAGACAAACGGACAGGTTCAGATTTCAGGAAATCCGAATACTGAAACGTTGGGGAGACGCAGCCGACGGGCTTGCAGAGACGAACCGTGACGCCTGTGAGATCCTGGAAGAAATGGGAACGATGCTGTCAGAGATCCGAGATGCAGCACAGGCGGTAAAAGAAGAAGCTGCAAAGCTTCCGTCAGAGGAACAGGAGACCGAGAGGGTCAAGGATATTCTGAAACAGATCGAAGAGATGGAAGCCGGGTTGTGGGGAACACATGGAGAATTGGAAGAATACAGAAAAAGCTGTTCCGGCAATACAGATGCGGTGGCTAAAGTCAATGAACGGCTTCTACGTATTCTGGAAGCAATTGAATGCATGGAAAACATATCCGAGGAGGATCTGAAAGCCGCTCAAACTGCGGCAGAAGAGCTGGTATCGGTGTATCGGGATGATTTTACGGTTCCTCAAACGGGCAATACAAGATTTTCTATTCGGGATCTCAAGAAGATCTGGAACTGGATTGTGGACTGGAAAGTGGATCTGAAAAAATATGGACCCGACAAGAGTGTGATTCCGGACCAGGAAGCGGAAATTGCTTATCTGACGGAAAAAGAAAGTCTTATGGAAGCGGTGGAGGAACTGGGGAGGCAAAGCAGCATATGGGAATCCTCCTATGAGAAATTCGCGATAGCTGAATACTGTATCGGAATGTTCCGCAGTCTGGAGGATCAAATACTGCAGGAAGACGGTAAAATCGCTGTGAATCTCCGGAGAGAACCGTTCTCAGATGGACTGTTGAGAAATGAAACAGAATTTATCCTGAACGGAAGCTACAATGAATACCGGAACCTTAAGGCAGTTCGGTTCCGGATCCTCGCGATCCGTCTGGTAACGAATATGATCTTTTTAAGTACGAATCAGACCAGAAACACAAAGATCCTGCAGGCTGCTGCTCAGACAGGAGGCGTGATAGCGGCCGGAGCGGGGACCAAGATCGCTTACGGTGCGATTCTGACGTTATGGTCTGCTGCAGAAGCTTATGTGGATTATAATGTTCTGGCGATGGGCGGCCGGATTCCGCTGATCAAGACCGATGATACATGGTATACGGATCTGGATGCGATCCTTACGATGAACAAAAAGAATCTGCTTGAGAAAGCGAGAGAAGATACGGGGTTGGACTATGAAGACTATCTGCGGATCCTGTTCCTTTTCGGAGACAGGGATAAAGAACTCTTCAGAATCCGGGATCTGATCGAACGCAATCTGCAAAAGAGCGGGAACAAAGAGTTCTCCTTTGCCGGATGTGCAGCTTCATTCCGGCTAGAGACAGAAATAAGCGGTAGGACAGGGACGTATATGACAGGAGAGGTTTTTTCTTATGAATAGAAAAGCTTCCATGACAGTAGAAGCAGCATTGGTGTTTCCGCTCTTTATTCTGATATGGATTCCTTTTTTGTATTGCCTGAAATACGAAATCCTGTATGAAAGTCTAAAGCGGAATGTGTTTCATACTGCGCAGATTCTGAGTTCAGCCGGTTATCTGATGGAGCAGACAGGTCTCAGGGATGTACAGAACGGAGTCTATCAGAAAGAAGAAGAGGCGGAACCGTCAGAGATCGCTTCCGTGGCCTCAGATTGGCTGGAACAGGCTGGCGAGGCGGGCAGCTATACGGCAGATCTGCTGCGGTACTGTCTGAAGATTTTGGAGGCGCCTGGCACTACAGGCCAGGTAATCGGACGGGAAGCATGGAAAGGGGCGGTGGATGAAGCGTGGAAACTGGCTGCGTCAGCCGTTTCCGGAAAGATGCAGCCGGAATCATTCTGGATGGAATTAGGCGCGGAGAGCAACCCTCACTTTGCGTATTCGCGTTTTTTCTACAGCAAGAGCGGAGTTACGGATCTGATTTCCGTGACGGCATATGTTCCGGTCAAATGGCCGGATCCTTTTGGCTTTTTTGCGGATCAGAGAGTCTATGCCAGCGTGCAGACAAGGGCTTTTGTCGGAAATGACCGGAGCTGCGGGACTGATGATGTTGCTGCGGACGAGGAAAAGAAAACAATATATTATAGGATCGGTGACGGTACGCACTATCATTCACTGGATTGTTTTCTGATTGATAAGGACGTTGTGAATATGAGCCGGGAAGAGGCGTTGGCAGAAGGATATAAGCCGTGTAAAGCATGTGGGGGAGGATCCGGCATGGTATATGTGACAAAGGGGGGTGTTCGGTATCATGTAAAAGGATGTATGCATTTATTCCCGGATCTGATAGCCTTAACGGATGAAGAAATGGCGAGCGGCCGGTATCAGCCCTGCGGATTCTGCCAGTTGGGAGGAGACTGGTTCTCATGACATCGGAGAAAACGATTTTGACGGTTCTTTTAATTGTGCTCGCAAAGCCGGCGCTCCAGGATTGGAAGAAACGCAGACTTCGGGAAAGGGAACTGCTGATCTACAGTTATACCGGAATTTTGACATCATTTTTACGGGCTGTGTGGTTAGGCGAGATCCTGAACTGGACGGATGCGGTGATCCTGGCCATCATCCTGCTGCTATTGTATTTTCTGGGAAAGGGTCAGATCGGAGAAGGAGATATATGGGTGCTGGGAGGACTGCCGTTACTTGCGGACGAGAAAAACATGTGGGAAATCCTGATTCATACTTCCGTCTTGCTTTTAGCGGCCTCCGCAGCATCCTATGCAGAGGAGAGGGACAAAACCGAAGGACTGCCATTTGTCCTTTTTCTATGGGCCGGAATACTGATTACGTGGGGAGGAAAGTGGCTTGGCTAATATCAGCACCCAAAAGCAGGACCAAAGAGAGTGTATCATTGTCGAAAAAACAGGGGAATGGATTGCTTATCAGGCGGATATGATCCTCCGGCTTCAGCCCGAAGGACTGCTGACAGCCTATTCAGCGGATACGTCGCGATGGATCGGATATATCCGGCCGGAAGGCGCTTCTCTTGCTGATCTTGTACAGATGCCGGATGCATGCGATATCATCAGTAATCTGCAGAAAATATATGAAACGGCGGAGAAGCTGCTTCTGAATTCCGGAGGCTTCCCGATAGATCCGGAACTGTGGTTTTATACAGAAGGAAAGCTGACCTGCATATATATTCCGGAAGCAGGAAAAGGAGCGGAAACGGAGAAAACGGACAAGGAAATACGGCTTGATGCAGAAACGCAGAATCAGAAAGAAAAGATAGCTTATATGTTCCTGCTTTGCGCTGTACAGAAAAAATGCCTGGAAGCGGAAATGAATGCCTACTACCGATATTATCTTGAGGCTGCAGGGATCCTGACCGCCGGCAGGTCTGTTCCGGGAATTCGGTCTGGAGAGGCGGAAACGGCAGAAAAAGAACCTGTGAAGTATTCGCTGTCGGAAATGTGGAGCGCGAATCCCTATATAGCGGATATTTCTCCCGCAGAGCTGTCAACTGAAGGGCTGCCGGATCTGCTGGGAGGGGAAGGAGAGGATGCAGAGAAAGGAAAAGTACGGTACAGTCTGTTCCGCAGACGGGAGAAAAAGCGGAAATAACTGTCCTTTTTCCGTGGAATATGATATAATGGATAAACCGCATACGCAGAGAGGAGGCGTGCCATGTACCAGGAATTCGCGGAAGTATACGATGAGTTTATGGAAGATGTGCCCTATGAAGAATGGGCAGATTATATTGAAATGCTATGGCAGCATTACGGGCAGAAACCGTCGCTGGTTCTGGACCTGGCATGCGGAACGGGAAACCTGACGATTCCTCTGGCAAAGCGTGGGTATGATATGATCGGCGCGGATCAGTCCGAGGAGATGCTGGAGTCCGCCAGGAGGAAAGCTGAGCAGGAAGGCTGCGACATCCTTTTCCTGGAGCAGGACATGCGCGAATTTGAACTGTACGGGACGGTCGGTTCCGTGATCTGCACCTGTGACAGCCTGAACTATCTGCTTGAAGAAGAGGATCTGCTCAAGGTGTTCCGGCTTGTCAATAATTATCTTGATCCCGGCGGGGTGTTCCTTTTTGACATGAATACCGAATACCGCTTTAAAAATGTGATGGCGGACCGTGTGCAGACAGAGATCTACGACGATGCGGCATATATCTGGGACAATTACTATTTTGAGGACGAGAAGATCAATGAATATCAGATCACTTTTTTCATGAAAGAGAGAAACAGTGACCTGTACCGCAGAGTTGAAGAGATCCATCATGAGAAGGCTTATGATCCGGCCTGTATCGTAAAACTGCTTGAAGATGCCGGACTTGAATTTATGGATATGTACGACGCGTTCACGCTGCAGCCTCCGACAGAGACCAGTGAACGGATTTGTTTTGCGGCCAGAGAAAAAGGCAAGAGAAAGGAATCGTGACAGTTATGGATTATATGCTTCGCGCTACGGCAGGAGACGGACAGATTCAGGCATTTGCCTGTGTTACCAGAGAAACGGTGGAGACGGCACGGATGTGTCATGATACGTCCCCTGTTGTTACGGCAGCGCTGGGACGACTTCTGAGCGCGGTCGCGATGATGGGCTGGCAAATGAAGAGCGAGAAAGATCAGCTTACACTTATCATACGCGGAGACGGACCGATCACGAAGATTACGGCAGATGCGGATTGTGACGGAAATGTTTGGGGATTCGCCGAGAACTCACAGGTGGAACTGCCGCCCAAGGCGGCCGGTAAACTTGACGTAGCCGGAGCCGTCGGGAAGGGAACGCTGCAGGTGATCCAGAATCTCGGGATGAAAGAGCCGTATATCGGCAACTCGGAACTTGTCAGCGGAGAGATCGCGGAGGATCTGGCATATTATTATACGGTTTCGGAACAGCTGCCGTCCGCGGTCTCGCTTGGCGTGCTGGTGGATACGGACTGTTCGGTCAAAGCGGCAGGGGGGTTCATTTTTCATATGATGCCCGGCGCGACCGAGGAGACAGCAATAAAACTGCAGGATAAGATCATGGCTTTCCCGTCCGTTACAACTTATCTGTCTGAAGAGCATACACCTGAGGATATGCTGGAAGCTTTGCTCGGCGACATGGATCTTCAGATCCTTGATAAGAGAGAGATCCGTTTTCACTGCAACTGCTCGCGGGAAAAAGTGACGAATGCGCTGCGGAGTCTGAGCAGAGAGGATCTGCTGGAGCTTGCGGACGAAAAAGAAGATATTGAGCTTAGATGCGACTGTTGCAATAAAAAGTATATCTATACATCTGAAGAACTGACAAAACTTGCGCAGGAGGCTGTTCCCCGCGTAAAATGACAGAGACGGAACCGGCAATCTGCACAATGAATTGGAAATTTGGGTCTTTCATATGTTGCAAATTGTGAGGAAATCGTGTAAAATAATTACACGGCAGGTCTGTAGCGTCGAGTGGGTCAGACAGACTGATATAAAAACATAGATAAGCCGGGTTCATTGAAGTTAAGAAAGAATATACAAAAATGGAGGAGTTCAGATGCCTAGTATTGCTGTAATCGGAACCCAGTGGGGAGACGAGGGAAAAGCCAAGATCGTTGATTTCCTTGCAGGCGGGGCAGATGCGGTAGTCAGAACATCCGGAGGAAATAACGCGGGACATACTGTCGTGATCAATGACAAGCGGTACCGCTTTTCTTCTGTGCCGTGCGGAATCATACATCCGAACGTTCTCGGTATTATCGGCAATGGATCGGCAGTGAATCCGGCGGAGCTTCTGGCGGAAATGGAGCATCTCAGATCCGAGGGTTTTTACGTTGACAATGTGAGGATCAGCTGGCGCGCTCATCTTGTAATGCCATATCATCTGATTTTGGACAGTCTCATGAATGAAGTACATGAAGGCGGCGACGGGGACCCGGCTTCTGCCAGATACGGCATCCGTCCCTGTTACATGGATAAGATCGAGCGGATCGGAATCCGTGTCTGTGATCTCCTGCAGCCGGATGTTTTTGCACGCAAGGTCCGCAGGAATACACAGATGAAGAACCGTCTGATCACCCGTGTTTACGGAGGGGTCAAACAGGCCGACGCGGAGCAGACGATTGCAGAATATATGGAATATGCAAAGAAACTTGCTCCATATATTACAGATACAGGCGAACTGCTCGAGGATATGCTGGCCAACGGCAAGAAAGTCATTTTCGAAGGCGCGCAGGCGACAATGCTGGATCCGGATTACGGGACCTATCCGTTCGTGACGACCTCCTATCCGACGATCGGCGGCATGGCGATCGGAAGCGGCGTCGGACTCAATGCGATCGAGCATTCACTGGGCGTTATCAAAGCGTATACTTCCAGAGCAGGGAGAGGACCTTTCCCGACCGAGATTTTCAATGATGATGCACAGGTTCTGCGCGACCGCGGGAACGAATATGAACCGTCGGGACAGTTTCGAAGGGTCGGCTGGTTTGATGCGGTCGCGGCTGATTATGCCGCGCGCGTCAACGGACTTGACGGATTCGCGCTTACCAAAATGGATGCGCTTCGCGATATGCGCGAGGTCAGGATCTGCACAGGCTATAAGTACAAAGGCGAGATCATGAAGACTGTCCCTGCCAGCGCCGAGGTTATGGCGCAGTGCGAGCCGGTATATGAAACGATTCCGGGCTGGGGACGGATCAATGACTGCAGCAGTTATGAAGAGCTTCCGGATAGGGCAAAGTTTTTTATCCGCCGGATCGAAGAGCTGACGGGTACGCCGGTGCTGATCCTGGAACTGGGACTTGGACGCAACAAGATTATCTGCACAAGAGAAGTGTCCTGGCTGGAAGCTATGAGCAAGAAGGACTAATAATATCAATCGAATTCAGACAGGAAATCGTCCGGATTAGAGGCTGCCTTTGATCCGGATTTTATATTGCCTTTCGCGGCAGATGGCTTTGTATCATGATCCTGGTTGGAGGTCAGTACATGCAGAAATATCCTAAGGATCATGCAGCGCTTCGGATCCAGATGGAATGCGTCGCAGAATACAATAAACAGCAATTCCCGGGAGACCGATATTTTCTCCAGAAAGGAAATAAGAGCCGTAGGGGACGGAGTCCGGGAAGGCTTTTCGCTGTCTTCAAAAATCAACGGAGCCGCAAGAGAGCTGTTGATGCGTTCGGGCCGGACGAAGTATTCCAGCGGAACTTTATAAAGATCTGACAGAACAAGAAGAGAATCCAGTGTGGGACGACGGCATGCTTTTTCATAGTGGGTATAGGCTCTTTTTGTGATGTTCAGTTTCTTTGCAATGAATTCTGAAGTCAGATGGTTCGCTAACCGTAATTTATTCAATTGTTTACCGATTGTATTTGTCAGACCGTTGACAGCAGAAGCCAATATTAATCTTCCTTTCGTAACTTGTTATTTGCAACTGTCTATACAATTGTTCGTTTTTAGGATAGCATAAAAAGACAGAAAAAAACGGCCGGTACAAAGTGTACCGCAGAACACTTTGTACCGGCAGCGGCTGCAAACATTCAGGTTGTGAACCGGCTTTTACGCAAATGACTGCGCCAGTCCGACAACAACCGGCATTGTAATAATAGAAAGAACTGTCGACAGCGACACAAGTCCGACCGAAGTTTCCGTATCATCGCCGAAGCGCTCCGAGAATACCGGACCCATGGCGGCGGCAGGCGCGCTGACAGCGATCGTGCAGGCGATCAGGACAGGTCCGCGGAGATCCAGAAGCAGATAACATCCGAATACAATCAGCGGGACGGCCAGAAGCCGCATTGCAATAACATAATAAGCCTTACGGGATCGCAGGATTGTCCCGAACCGCGCATTTGACAGATAATAACCGATCAGGAACATCGGCATCGGCGTGTTCAGGGCGGCCATGGAAGCGATCGGTGACGCGAGAACGTTCGGAAGACGGATCGAGCAGAAGAAAAAGACGAGTCCGACGCAGGCTGACAGGATTCCCGGGTTCAACAGGATCTTCGAGATCGAGAACACTTTTTCGCCCTGGGCCGGCGCGTTCTTTTTTGCGCCGAAACTCCGGCTCATCAGCAGGATCCCGTAACTCCAGATCAGGATGTTGAACATCGTTACATAAGCGGTGCCGTAGAAAACACCTGTCTCGCCAAGAAGCGCACGCTGCAGCGGGAATGACATATAGCCGCAGTTTGAGAAAACAATACAGAACCGGTAGACACATTCGCGTCGCTTGTCGGGATCGCGGACCAGAAGATGCGCCAGCAGAATGGCCACGCCGTGACCGATCGCGCCTGCGGCAAAAGCAAGCAGCAGACCTTTCAGCATAGAAGGATCGTAGTCGCGCTGAAACGCGTTCAGAATCATGCAGGGGGAAACAAAATACAGAATGATATTGGACATGCCGGCAGCGGCGCCTGCAGTAAACAGCTTTGTTTTGCCGGCAATATATCCCATCAGGATCAGGAGAAAGAGGATCAGAACCTGAGCCCCTACGGTCAGCATATTCTGAAACATAACGTTACGGCTCCTTAATCAATGTATGCTCCCGGTATTCGCGCCAGATATTCTCAAAAACGTCTGCAGAACGATCCGGGATCGGATGCACGGGACGCCAGACGGCAGAGAGGGTCACAGGATCGATCTCCTGCAGGAAGCCGTCCAGGCTGCCGTTATCTTCCAGAAAACGGAACTCTTCAGGAACAGGATGCACGGCAAGATCCGGGAGCGTCCCCTGATCTGTGCGGGAAATGGAGCTGCCGCGGCTGGTTTCCGTATGTTCGGCGTAGTCAAGCATCGCGGCAAGATAGACCTGCGAAGCGCGCAGCTGGTCATACAGACGGAAAACAGCGGACGGACGCCCGCCGATCCTTTCGCCGAAATGCGCGAGCAGTTCTGAAAGGTCCGCAAGGATCTCCCGGATGGCGGAAGCAGAACGGAAAGCCCCGCCTGAAGCACTCATCCTGCGGCGGTATTTTTCGGCAACAGAGGCTGTGCAGTCCTGATTCTCTCCCGTATGCTCCAAGAGTTCAAGAACCTCCCAGAGCTGCCCAAGACAGGATTTAGGCAGCTTCGGAATCTCGATATCAAGACGTTTCTCCGTGATATAACGGGCGGCGCGCAGTGCGCCGACCTGGCCGGCATTGAGCGCAGTACCGCCGGGACGGTATACCCCGTGTGTTCCCGCGGCTTCGCCGATGCAGAAGATGCCTTCCACATTGGTGCGCCACCAGTTGTCAACGGCCAGTCCGCCGTTATTGTGCTGTGCGCAGATCGCGATCTCAAGCGGTTCGGCTGAAAGATCCACGCCTTTAGACAGATAGAAATCGACCGCGGGACGGTTCATGTAAGCGAGCCGTTCGAAAGGCGGCGCGGCAAAAAGATCCGCCGGCAGCGTTTTGACCAGATAATTACGCGCTTCATCCGGCAGCTCGTCCGCAGCGATCGGCTGTCTGCCCGGGTTGACGCGGTAGTCCAGGAAGACCCGGCGCCCGAGCAGGACTGTCTCCCGGTAGACCATCAGATCGATACGGGAAGAACCGTGCATGGCTTTACGGCTGTCGAACGGCCACTGGTAGCCTTTCAGAAAGACCTGTCCCAGCAGTTCCGTACGGCTTGTGAAGCCGTCTGACAGAAATTCGCGTCTGTCGGATCCGTCCTGCGCAGTGGAGTAAAACGTCGGGATGACCTGCATATAGGTGCCGGAAACGTTCCAGCGGGGACGCATTGAAGCCATGCCATACTGCCATTCCGTAAGTCCTCGGCCGCGGATACCGGCCTGAAAAGCCAAACCCGTGCTGCCGTGCTGGCTTGCGGGATAGACGCTGTCCTGATACAGGCAGGCTGGGCCGCCGGTCGCGAGGATAAGCGAAGAACAGTGCAGGAGGACAAGTTCCTGTGTGTCCGGATCCAGGCAGAGGATACCGTAGACACGGTTATTATCGGTCAGAATACGGATCATCTGCAGAGGTTCTAAGATGGGCGTACCATGCGAAAGCACAGCTTTTTCCAGTGCCTCGGTCATCAGCTTTGAAGTCAGAGGACCTGCGGATGTTGCCCGGCTGCGCGGATCGTGATCGGTCTTATAACCGATGTATTCTCCGTAGACGTTGGTCGGGAAAGGTACGCCGAGCTCTGCAAGATGCAGAAAAGCAGGGACGGATCCGGCGGCCTCACAGAGCGCAAGATCGCCGTCTGCAGATTTGCCCTCAAAGATCGTCCGTGCCATTTCGGTATAGGAATCCGGTTCGTCGCCGGACAGTGTCAGCTTGTAATATGTCTGTTTGTCAGAACCGGTATTGCGGGAAGTGCCTTTGTCGCGGCCTTCGCTGACCAGAGCAAAGTCACGGGCGCCCATCAGATGCAGCCTGTCGCAGGCTGCAAATCCGGCGGCACCGCTTCCGACAACGAGGATCTGGAATGAGTATTCCTGCATGAGGACGCCTTATGCTTCGCGATCCGCGTCGGTAAGGATCCGGCGGGACTCCAGGTAGAAACGCTTGTCTTCCGCGTGTCCGATGGAGAAAGTCTTGCGGGGAAGCACATCCCCGTGGATCACCGCGCCGAAGACTTCGTCCTTGCGGATCCCGCTGAAAGTGATGCCGATGCAGGCAGGGTCGCCGGCAAGCGCTCGGACAGTGTCAAGTCCATGGATGTAGTCGATACCGACCTCGGGATGCTCCGCCAGATAGGCGTCGAGCAGCGGCTGCAGGATCTGGACCGGCAGAATACCGGGCTGTGCCGGAATGGAAAGCGTCCGGCGCTCAAGTCCGCACTGGAAATACAGGCTGGTTTCGCCGAACTGAGCGGAACCGCCGTGGAAAGCCGGCTCAGACTTGCGCAGGAAATTCAGCAGATCATCGAGATCCGCGCCTTTCAGCACACGGTAGATCGGCTCGAAGGTGATCGCCGGATCATGCAGATTGTTGAGCTCGGCGAGTGCGTAACGGGCAGGATGAGAAGCGGCGGCCTCTGCGCCGATGCGCTCCTTGATCCGCTCGTAGGCGTTTTTGGCAGCGGCGAGCGAATGGTTGCCGTCACCGACGGCGAGGACCATCGGATGGGAGGTCGAACGGTATTTGCGGCGGAACCAGCTGGGATCCGACCATTTCTCCAGAACGGCGGCGATATGCTCCTGACCGTCCTTCGGGATCAGGTAGCCGCGGAGATGCCCGGAATTCTGCATCAGACCGAAGTCATAGATCTTTTCGAATTCGCCGATCCGCGCGATAAGCGGCTCGACCAGTTCTTTGTCCCGGTCGTCCACAAGCAGCATCAGATGCGGGATGTCGAGAGCAGAGCCGTCACGCAGCTCTTTGCGGGACTCGACACGGGCGAGAACTGTCTGCTCCGTCGCCCGGATGAAGCTCTCGGATTCGGTATGATAATCGTATTGCTCCAGATCGATCAGTCCAAGGATGCCGTAACGGACAGAACCGTCGCGGAGCGTCCTTTCCGTGAGGATCATCGCGTCCGGATACTCGCGGAACAGACCGGAAGAGAGCGATTGCCACATGGCGTCGTGGATCTTGCGGATCCGTTCGCTGTTGGCCTCGGGAGCGCCGAGCTCGGCTTCCGGAAAAATCAGGTTAAGCGCGGAGGGCTTGCCGTCCGCGATAGCCGCGGCCTGTTTCCAGTATTCGGGTTCAGAAGTATACTGATCGCAGGCAATCACGCTGAAAGCCGTCAGATCGGTCTGGGGGATCAGAATCGTACCGCCGGTAAATGTGCAGATATCCATTTTGGACCTCCTGTCAGAAAATAAAAAGATCTGTATCCGCAGGGGATACAGATCAGGGAACGGAGAGAGTAGGATTCGAACCCACGGCCCCTTGCGGAGTCACTGGTTTTCAAGACCAGCTCCATAAACCACTCGGACATCTCTCCAGTGAAAAGAGAAACTCTTCATGACTTTCACATTATAAAAGCTCTCCGCCGTTTTGTCAAGCCGTTAAAGCGCCTGCTTCTCCAGTTTTCTCCGGAATATTTCCTTCAGTTTCTGAAGGCAGAACAGCAACGGCTTGTACAAAACGATACCGGCT
This sequence comes from Bacillota bacterium, assembly GCA_017441925.1. Classification (GTDB taxonomy): domain Bacteria; phylum Bacillota; class Clostridia; order Lachnospirales; family Bianqueaceae; genus RUG12817. The sequence goes on along the minus strand of JAFRUE010000006.1, from coordinate 56,727 downwards.
GCAAGATTGCCGGCACAGTGCATCAGGTCAAACGGCAGACCGTTGATCCACCAGGCAAACATCATGCCGGGTCCCCCAATGAACAGATAGGGGATCGAGCAAAGGAAACCGAACGACAGCCCGAAAAGGGCCAGAACAGCACACCACAGCCACCAGGATCCGTGTTTCTGCAGAAGAAGCACCACTACGCACAGAACGGGCCAAACATACAGATAGACACACCACCAGACACCGAAGCCGTATGTCAGTCCCTCCAGGATGATAAAGACATACGTCGGAAACAGTGTCTGCGCTCCGAATGTGAGCGTCGTAACCAGGATCAAAGTGGATACAAGCTCGATATTGGGCAGAGGAGCGAGCGCTACCTGTACGGCATAATAGAGGGCGCCGAGAAACGCGAACAGGACCATCCGGTAGACGTTCATGATTACCAGCCTGTCTTCAGTTCGATTTCGAAATGATCTCCGTCAGCGATCGGAGTCGTGTCAACACCGGTCATCAGCTCTTCGCCGCCTTTGGTGAAGCACCACCACTGCTGCTTGGTATCATCCGCAGCGACACCGTTGACTTCCGTAACAAAGAGACCGTATTCGGACTCGGATCCCTTGATCAGATTCAGCTCTTCGAGCGCGCTGCGCAGGAACTCCTGATCCGTGTGGACCGTGAATTCCTGTTTGTCTTCGCCGTTGATGACTTCCACGACAATAGTCTTCTTGCCCTGCTGGGTAGCGGCAGGCTTGCGGAAGACGACGATCAGGATCGCGGCGATGATCAGAACAGCGAGCACACAGGTCACAATAAGAGCGGTTTTCTTGTTTTTGCTTTGTTCAGCCATTTTAATCCATCCTTTCTGTTAAAAATCGGATATGCCTGCCCATCATGTCCGTCGCCCCGTATTATATCAAAATGTAAACTCTTTCGCAAGCAGAGCAGGGACCTATGGGGTTGATTTCTGCAAAAACAGATAGTATAATGAAAACAATAATAAAGGAGGAGCCGCTGTGTGGCTTACTGTGTTTGGGTGTACGGCAGGGATCGTACTGGTGTTTTTCACAGTGCTGACGTATTTCCTGTGTATACGTTTTCTTAAATTTGAGAAACCGGGGGACGGGATCCGTTCTCCGGGCGGACATGACTTTATGTGTGATACGGCGGACGGCTGCCGGATCCGGGGAGAGGTCCTCGTCCCGCGGAAACCGTCCGGGACCACGGTGATACTGTCGGATGTACCGCATGGCGCGGAGCTTGCACGGATGCTGCTAGCGGAGGGAATTGCCGTGATCCGTTATCAGGGACGCGGCTATCGGGACAGCGGCAGGCCGGGGACCTGGGGGATCCGGGAAGCCCGCGATCTGCGGCTTATCTACACAACGATTGCGAACCGGGAGCCTGACGTGTGCCGGAATATCGGTACGATCGGCCGGGAGACAGGAGCTGCCGCTGCACTGCTGCACGCGTGCATGGACGACAGAGTCAGGTTTGTCATCGCGATATCTCCGTATGCGGATCTGACGGATCTGACGAAACGGCATCTGCGGGATAAAGGTTTCCCGGCATTCCCGCTTCTGCAGATGTGCAGGATGATCTGCAGGATGACGGCCGGCGCCGACATAGCCAAAGCATCGCCGGTCTCGGAGATACGCGCAAGAGGCGGGCTGATGAAAGTCCCGGTCCTGCTGATATCCGAACAGAGCAATGCAAAAATCCCTGCCGCCGAGGTCAGAAAGACGGCAGAAGCGCTTAAAGGCCCCGTCCGTGTAGAGGTGCTCGCGGAATCTTTCGGCAAGCCCGTTGCGGACAGTTCAGGGACGGAGAATTTCAGGAACTGGATGCTGGAGACGATCGGTCAGTCAGTTTCGTTATGATATACTGCAAGACGTAAGTCTAAAGGAGGATAAAATGGAATATCGGATGAGCAGTCCATCCGGTCTGTCCGGGAAAAAGGCATATTATCGGGCCAAGGCCAAGATCAATCTGACACTGGAAGTCGGAAAGACCCGGGAGGACGGTTTTCATGAGGTTTCCATGATCATGCAGAGTCTGCGGCTGTGGGATGACGTGGAGCTCGCGTTTGCCGAAGGGGACGAAAACACAGTAGAATGCAATATACCGTTTCTGTCCGCCAACCCTAAGAATCTCGCGTACCGCGCGGTGACGCTGATGCAGGAACGCTACAGCCTTGACCGGCCTGTGGCGCTTATGATCAAGAAAAAGATTCCGATCGCGTCGGGACTTGCAGGAGGCAGTACAGACGCTGCAGCAGTACTCCGCGGTATGAATAAGCTGTTCAGTCTGCGGTTGTCCACGGATGAGCTGATGCAGATCGGAGCGGAGATCGGTTCCGACGTTCCCTTCTGTCTGCTGGGAGGGACGTGCCTTGCGACAGGACGCGGCGAGCTGATCGAGCCGGTCCGCGCGTTCCCGATGACGTACGTCGTACTGGTCAAGCCGGATTTCAGCGTTTCCACGCCGTGGGCCTATCAGCAGTTCAATCTGGAAGGCCGCCAGAAAAAACCGAACGTTGCGCGTTTTCTGGCTGCGGTGGAGACCGGCGATATCCGGAATCTGCAGAAGGAAATGATCAATATGCTGGAAAAACCGGTCAGCCGCGAGCATCCGGAGATCCCGGAGCTTAAGAAGCAGCTGATCCAGCTGGGTGCCGACGCCGCGTCGATGAGCGGCAGCGGGCCGACGGTCTACGGACTTTTCAGGGACGAAGCAAAGGCGAAAGAGGCTTATCTGTCTCTCCGGGGATCCTGTCCGCGCCGGTATACCGTCCTGTATACAAATACGGAGAATCCGAGATATCAGCAGGGCGGCCTGTGGAAGCAGGATGATCAGATGTGACGGATCTGCGCCTTACAGCTTGCAATCCGGTATTTTTGTGATATACTGTATTTATTCAACCAGAAGGAGGAAACTACAATGGAATTTCCCAAGAGCTTTTCACTGGAAGGCAAAGTCGCTCTGATCACCGGTGCATCTTACGGAATCGGCTTCGCGATCGCGACCGCTTTTTACAGAGCAGGAGCTACGATCGTATTTAATGATATCAATCAGGAGCTTGTGGACAAGGGCCTTGCTTCTTATAAAGAAGAAGGAATTCCTGCGCGCGGTTATGTCTGCGATGTAACGAATGAGGCCGCGGTGCAGGAACTTGTCAAGAAGATCAATGAAGAGGTCGGGACCATCGATATTCTGGTCAACAATGCCGGTATTATCCGCAGGATCCCGATGACCGAGATGAGTGCGGATGAGTTCCGCAAAGTCATCGACGTTGACCTGAACGCTCCGTTCATTGTTTCCAAGGCTGTTATTCCCGGAATGATCGCCAAGGGACACGGCAAGATCATCAACATCTGCTCCATGATGAGCGAGCTCGGCCGCGAGACCGTTTCCGCATACGCGGCGGCCAAGGGCGGACTGAAGATGCTGACCCGCAATATCGCATCCGAGTATGGTGAATACAATATCCAGTGCAACGGTATCGGACCGGGATACATCGCGACCCCGCAGACCGCGCCGCTGCGTGAGCGTCAGCCTGACGGAAGCCGTCATCCGTTCGACAGCTTCATTGTTGCGAAAACGCCTGCCGCCCGCTGGGGCACGACGGAAGACCTGCAGGGACCGGCTGTTTTCCTTGCATCCGACGCTTCTGATTTTGTAAACGGACATATCCTCTACGTTGACGGCGGTATCCTTGCCTACATCGGCAAACAGCCGCAGTAAAGAGCAGGGCAGACTGTCTGCCGGCACGGTATAAAAGCCGAAAGACCGCGGTTTTAACGGATGACGGACCATCCGGGAAGAACCGCGGCTTTTTTATGCCCGGAGAACATGCCGCGGGAGGGCCGCCTGCGCTTTTTTCTGCAAAAATCCGCGGTTTTTTTAAAAATTTCTCTTGCATTTGTGCAGACGGTGAGATATAATACTAAATTGCAGACTCGTCGCGTGTCTGCGAATTGTAAACTTCTCGGCCGCCTCGATACACCGCGGGCGGTGCAATGAGAAGGACGAAAATTTATCAGGAGGTGCTTGACAAACATGGCACGTATTGCAGGTGTGGATCTGCCCAGAGAGAAGCGTATCGAGATCGGCCTTACGTATGTTTACGGAATCGGCCGTACCAGTGCGAACAGAATTCTGGCAGAAGCTAACGTCAACCCCGATACCCGCGTGAGCGACCTTACGGATGAGGAAGAAGCCAGAATCCGTGAAGTCATCAGCAACACGCAGATCGTAGAGGGTGATCTTCGTCGTGAAGTCGCGATGAACATCAAGAGACTTACAGAGATCGGTTCCTATCGCGGTATCCGTCATCGCAGAGGTCTTCCTGTGCGCGGACAGAATACCAAGAACAATGCGCGTACCCGCAAAGGCCCCAAGAGAACTGTGGCCAACAAGAAAAAGTAATCAGGAGGTTAGGAAATGGCAAGAAATGATTCAGCAGCCAGGAGAGCTGCGCGCCGTCGTAACCGCAAGAACGTTGAAAAGGGTCAGGCGCATATTCAGTCAACATTTAACAATACCATCGTTACGATGACCGACACTGCCGGCAACGCTCTGTCCTGGGCAAGCGCTGGCGGACTGGGATTCAGAGGATCCCGTAAGAATACTCCTTATGCTGCGCAGATGGCAGCCGAGACAGCAGCAAGAGCTGCTATGGAGCATGGTCTCAAGACGGTCGAAGTCTACGTAAAGGGCCCCGGCGCAGGACGTGAGTCCGCGATCCGCGCTCTGCAGGTAGCAGGTCTGGAAGTTACCATGATCACGGACGTTACCCCGGTTCCGCATAACGGATGCCGTCCGCCTAAGCGCAGAAGAGTTTAATAGGGAGGTATAGACAATGGCAGTTAATAGAGATCCCATTCTGAAAAGATGCCGTTCTCTTGGCCTCGAACCGATGTATTTAGGCATCAGCAAGACTTCCAAGAGACAGCTTAAGAGAACGAACCGTAAGGTCAGCGAGTATGGCACCCAGCTTCGTGAGAAGCAGAAGGCCAAGTTCATCTATGGCGTTCTGGAGAAGCCGTTCCGCAATTATTATGAGAAGGCTCTTCGCATGAAGGGCATGACCGGTCTGAATCTGATGATCCAGCTTGAGACCCGTCTTGACAATATCATCTTCCGTCTGGCATGGGCAAGGACCCGCCGCGAGGCTCGCCAGATCGTAGAGCACAAATTCGTCCTGGTCAACGGCAAGACAGTCAACATTCCTTCTTATCAGGTCAAGCCCGGAGACAAGATCGAGATCAAGGAAAAGAACAAGACCTATCAGCGCATGAAGGACATTCTGGATGTAACGAGCGGACGCATCGTTCCCGAATGGCTCACCGCGAACACGGAAGCTTTCGAAGCTACCGTAAACGCTCTGCCTACCCGTGAGCAGATCGACGTTCCGGTTGACGAGATGCTGATCGTCGAGTTGTATTCCAAATAATTAACGCGAAGTAAAGGAGGATCCCTGTGTTAGAATTTGAGAAACCACGTATTGAAGTTTCGAATATATCGGAAGACGGGAAGTACGGGTGCTTCGTGGTCGAGCCTCTGGAACGTGGCTACGGAATCACGTTAGGGAACTCTTTGCGCAGAATTATGCTTTCTTCTCTGCCGGGTACCGCTGTTTCCAGCATCCGGATCGAGGGAGTCCTGCATGAGTTCAGCACCATCCCCGGTGTTAAAGAGGATGTGTCTGACATCATTCTGAATATCAAGAATCTGGCGCTGCGCGCTGTCTCCGAGTTTGAGGAGCCCCTGACCGCCTATATCGATTACCAGGGCGAGGGTGTTGTGCACGCTTCTGATATCAAGATCGACCAGAGTCTGGTAGAGATCACCAATCCTGACCTTGTCATCGCGACGCTTTCGGGCGGAGAGAGCAATCATCTCTCCATGGAACTCGAGGTCACGACCGGACGGGGTTATGTCGGCGCGGATAAGAACAAGAAGGCAGGACAGGCCATCGGAGTCATTCCGGTAGATTCCCTGTACACGCCTGTGGAGCGCGCAAACTTCACAGTCGAGAATACCCGTGTCGGTCAGAATATCGATTATGATAAGCTGACGCTTGAAGTCTGGACCAAGGGAACGATCCGTCCCCAGGAAGCAGTCAGTCTGGCTGCCAAGATCATGAACGACCATCTGGCGCTGTTCATCAATTTGTCCGACAAAGCAAAGGATACCGACATTATGGTCACCAAGGATCCTGACGAGAAGGAAAAGGCCCTGGAGATGACGATCGAAGAACTGGATCTGTCTGTACGCTCTTACAACTGTCTGAAGCGCGCGGGCATCAATACGGTGGAAGATCTGACATCCCGGACAGAAGAAGAAATGATGAAAGTACGGAATCTCGGACGCAAGTCTCTGGACGAAGTGCTTGGAAAGCTGGAAGAGCTTCATCTGAAGCTTAAATCCAACGAAGAATGATAACATATCGGGAGGTATAATATGGCTGGATACAGAAAGCTCGGGAGAACCTCATCCCAGCGCAAAGCTATGCTGAGGAGCCTGGTTACGAATCTGTTGTATCATGGCAAGATTACGACCACCGTTACCCGCGCCAAGGAGGTCCGCAAGATCGCCGAAAAGCTGATAACACTGGCGGTTCGTGAGAAAGATAATTATGAGACTGTTACCGTTACGCAGAAGGTCCCCAAGAAGACCGCGGACGGCAAGAGAGTTAAAGAGAAGAACAGCGAAGGCAAGATGGTCACGGTATATGAAGAGATCACCAAGACCATCAAGAAGGATAATCCTTCCCGTCTGCATGCCCGCCGTCAGATGCTGCAGGTATTCTACGACATCACCGAGACGCCGGCTGACGGAGTCAAGAAGCGCAGCCTGAGCAAGAAGGTTGACCTTGCTGCCAAGATGTTCGACGAGATCGGCCCGAAGTACGACAACCGTAAGGGCGGCTACACCCGTATCGTTAAGATCGGTCCCCGCAAGGGAGACGCCGCTGAGATGGCGATCATCGAGCTGGTATAATGAGAAAAGAACGGGTTCGCCGCAAGACGGACCCGTTTTCTTTCATGGTTTTATCACAGCTGTAAAGCTGATCCGGCGGACTTATGCAGCCGCAAGGAGGATACTTATATGGAATGGATGCTTGAGGCCGAGAAGGTTTCCTATGATTATGCCGTTTTTGACGAGAACGGCGCGGAAACCGGCAAAACAAGAGCCGTCGACCGTGTGGACCTTAAGGTGCGCAAAGGGGAGTTCGTTGCGATCCTCGGCCACAACGGATCAGGCAAATCCACGCTTGCCAGGCATGTGAACGCCTTGTTCCTTCCGACGGAAGGCGACATGTTCGTAGAGGGCATGAATACCAAGGATGACGATAAGCTTTGGGATATCCGGAAAAAGGCCGGGATGGTCTTCCAGAATCCGGACAACCAGATCATCGCGTCGATCGTCGAGGAAGACGTTGCTTTCGGCCCGGAGAATCTGGGCTTCGCGCCGCCCAAGATCGTCGAGAACGTTAATATGGGCCTTGCAAGTGTACACATGGACGAATACCGGAATGCTTCCCCGAATAAGCTGTCGGGCGGGCAGAAGCAGCGTGTCGCCGTCGCGGGGATCCTCGCGATGGAGCCGGACTGTATTATTCTGGATGAGCCGACAGCAATGCTTGATCCTTCCGGACGCAGAGAGGTCATGGAGACCATCAATTATCTGAACCGGGAGAAAGGGATCACGATCCTGTACATCACCCATCATATGGACGAAGCGGCCAAGGCGGACCGCATTGTTGTGATGGACCGGGGAAGCGTCGTACTGAGCGGGAGCCCGAGAGAAGTTTTCTCACAGGTTGACCGTATGAAGGAACTGGGGCTGGATGTGCCCCAGGCGACAGAACTTGCCTGGAGGCTGCGTAAACACGGTATCGCCGTACGGGCGGACGTTATGACGATGGAAGAGATGACGGAGGAGTTATGTCGATTGAAGTCAGGCACGTAAGCTATTTATATGAGGCCGGAACTCCTTTTGAGCTCGCGGCACTGTCGGACGTCAGCTTCACCGTTAACGGCGGGGAATTCATCGGCCTGATCGGACATACCGGTTCCGGTAAATCGACCCTGATCCAGACACTGAACGCGCTGCTTGAGCCGTCAGAGGGTGAAGTCCTTTATAACGGTAAAAATATTTTCGACCCGGAGCAGAAGTCACGCCGCCGAGAGATCCGGCAGAAAGTCGGACTGGTCTTCCAGTATCCGGAGAACCAGCTCTTCGAAATGACGGTCTATAAAGATGTGGCATTTGGTCCGCATAATATGAAGCTTTCGGAGGAAGAGATCAACGAACGAGTGGAGTGGGCACTGGATCTCGTCGGTCTGGATAAGCAATATTACGAGAAATCGCCGTTCGATCTGTCCGGCGGACAGAAACGCAGAGTCGCGCTGGCAGGTGTTCTTGCGATGCGCCCGGAGGTCCTGATCCTGGATGAACCGGCTGCCGGACTGGATCCGCAGGGCCGGGACGAACTGTTCGAGAGGATCGCGGCGCTCCGCGACAGGACAGGTATGGCGGTGATCCTGGTAAGCCACAGCATGGACGATGTCGCTCAGTATGTGGACCGGATCCTGGTCATGGATCACGGGAAGCTCCGCTACGATGATACGCCGGCAGAGGTTTTCCGCCACCGAACGGAACTTGAGGAAATGGGACTTGCGGTGCCGGAACTGTCCGTGCTCAGCGCGATGCTCAGGGAACGCGGCTTCGACATACCGGATGACATTCTCCGGATCGAAGATATGGAAGAAAAGCTTGTGGAGCTTTTCGGAAAAGGAGAGGCGTAATGTTACGGGATATTACGATCGGACAGTATTATCCGGTGGACTCTCCGGTACACCGCCTGGATCCGCGGGTCAAGCTCGCGGGGACATTTCTGTTCATCATATCGATCTTTTTTGTCAATAACGCGGTAGGCTTCCTGCTTGCGCTCGCGATGTTCGCGGCTGTCGTGAAGCTCTCCCGCATTCCGTTTTCCTACATGGTCAGGGGACTCAAGACCATCGTGATCCTGCTGGTCTTCTCCGTGGTCATGAATCTTTTCCTGATCAAAGACGGGACAGTTCTTGTGCGTTTCTGGATCATCACGATCACGGACCGCGGCGTCAAGAACGCGTTCTTCCTGGGACTGCGCCTGATCCTGCTTGTTCTTGGCAGTTCGCTGATGACACTGACGACGACTCCGCTGTCGTTGACCGACGGCATGGAGAAGGCGATGCGTCCGCTTAAGAAGATCCATATTCCTGTGCACGAGATCTCCATGATGATGAGCATCGCGCTGCGTTTCATCCCGATCCTGCTCGAGGAGACGGACAAGATCATGAAAGCGCAGCAGGCGCGCGGAGCGGATTTTGAGACGGGCAACCTGATCGAGAGGGCCAAAGCGATGGTCCCGATCCTTGTACCGCTGTTCATCTCAGCCTTCCGCCGGGCGGACGATCTCGCGACCGCGATGGAATCCCGCTGCTACCGCGGCGATTCCGGCCGTACGCGAATGAAAGAACTGAAATATACGAAACAGGACAGAATCGCTTATCTGATCCTGATCCTCGGAGCTGCGCTGCTGATCGCGTCACGGTTCCTGCCGCTCGCACCGTTCCTTACCAATACCGGAGGGACGATATGAGCCGTCGGATCCGAATGACGGTCGCATACGACGGCACGGATTACGTAGGCTGGCAGCGCCAGAATAACGGGATCAGCATCCAGCAGAAGCTGGAAGAGGCTTTTTATACGCTTTTTCATGAGGAAGTGCGTGTAGATGCTTCGGGACGGACCGACGCGGGCGTGCATGCCCGGGGACAGGTCGCAGCGGTGACGCTCGAGTATCCGATCCCGGTCCGGAAACTGTCCCTTGCGCTCAACAGCTGTCTGCCGGAGGATATCCGGGTGCTTGATGCCGAGGAGACAGAAACGGATTTCAATCCGCAGTTCGAAGCAAAAAGAAAGACATATTGCTATTCCTATTATAACGGGACATTCCTGTTGCCCCAGTACAGATTGTACATGACGCACATTCACGAGCCGATGGACATTGATGCTATGCGGCGCGCAGCGCAGGATCTTGTCGGCGAGCACGATTTTACAGCCTTGAGTTCCGCACAAAGACAATCAAAAACAACGGTCCGGACAATCTACAGCGCGGACGTCTACAGGGACGCCTCGGATCCGCAGATCATCCGGATCGAAGTGACAGGGAACGGTTTTCTTTATAACATGGTACGGATTATCGCGGGGACACTTGCCGACGTCGGACGCGGCAGGCTCCCGGAGGACATCATCCGGCAGGCGATCGAGACGAAAGACCGCACGATCGCGGGCGTTACGGCGCCGCCGCAGGGACTGTGCCTGATGCGGGTAGAGTACGGCGGACGTTAAGCCTTTATCTCCGGATCATTTCCGAATAAGCCATGATGAAAGGACCGGCGCCTTTGCCTTCGTCGGTCTTGTAATAGTCCGGAATCTCGTAGTTGTTCGTATTGTTGGCGGCAGCCATCAGATAGATATCATGCAGATGTGTCCCGTCAAGCTCAAGTTCCACTGTGCCGGTGAAAGCTTTTTCCGCAGCGGACTTATAGCTCTCCGGCAGGACGCCCAGACGGACGCCTTTCAGCAGCATGTAGATGATCATGACCGTACCGCTGGTCTCAAGCCGGTTGGTATCCGTCACAGGCTTATTGACAAGGTTGGGCCACATTCCGCTCTCCGGATCCTGGAATCTGAGCATGCCGTCGGCGACGGTCTTGACAACTGGCGCGAGTCTGGCTGCGAGATCGTCCGGCAGATATTCCAGCACGTCTACGACCGCCATGGCATACCAGCCGATAGAGCGAAGCCAGTGATACGGGCAGACGTCTTCAGCGGAATTGGCTCCATGATACAGGAGACCTTCCGGACTCAGCATGTTTTCAGCGACCCAGAGCATCCTCTGGGTTATTTTTTCCTGCTGCGCGCGGTCGCCGATGCGGGCCGCGTATCGTGTGAGGAAAGGCTGGGCCATATACAGTCCGTCCAGCCATACTTTGTATTTGGGAGGATTGCCGCTTGCCCAGGAGTGCCAGTAATTGCCGCCGAGAGCGTCTTCAGCAAAATCGACCGCGACGCAGTTGCCCTTGGAGTTGATGTGGTCTGTATCGGTCAGATCCCGGTAGAGATCCGCGGCGAGCTGGGCGCATTTGGGATCGTTCTCAGCCAGAAGCGTGACCAGAGAAGCGGTTTTATAGCAGTCCAGCCCGTGATGGTCCACATATCCGGCGGTACGGCGGTTCAGGGACACATGGCCGTTCTCGTCCTCTGTCAGCATCGCTTTGATATAGGAAGAGGCGTACTGCAGATAGCGTTCGTTTCCGGTCTGCTGATAGATGTAATACAGACCTTCCATGATGACTCCGTTGTAGTAGCTCCAGTTGAAAAGATACGGCTTGGTATCAGGACTGCGATGCTCATTGTCCCAGCTGAAAAAGCGGTTTTCGTTGGTGATTACCTCAACGGGATCGTTTACGGGTGAATCGACCGTCAGATCATCTACGTAAAACTGCGCCCGCTTCATTGCTTCCTGTACAGTGATTTTATCCATTTGATATGTCCTCCTGCTTTGTTAGTGATATCCTAACATACCCGGGAAACAATTGCAAGGCAAAAGACCGGAGGAAGTGCTCTTTCAGCCGTCCCGCACAGGAGAAAAGTCGGGAAAATTTGTTTAAAATAGCCGAAAAGGGCTTGACATCACATTTTATTTGTTCTATACTGTTCGAGCGTGACTTTATAGGGATCTGAACCACAGCCCCGGTCGGACCTGATAGAGTTCGTAAATATTAAAGGAGTGGACATTGTTCTAATGAAGACATTTATTCCGAGTGCGAAGAATATCGAGAGAAAATGGTATGTCATCGACGCAGCCGGACTTCCGATGGGCCGTGTGGCCTCTCAGGTAGCAACCATCCTGCGCGGTAAGAATAAACCTGAATTTACTCCCTTTATCGACATGGGAGACAACGTAATCGTCGTTAACGCAGCCAAGATCGTTTTCACCGGCAAGAAGCTGGATCAGAAGGTCTATGTTACCCATACCGGACAGCCCGGCGGCAACAGAGAAACCACCGCAAGGCAGATGATGGACAAGAATCCGGAGAGAGCCTTCAGGCTCGCTGTTAAGGGAATGCTTCCCAAGAACGCCATCGGCAAGCAGATGATTTCTAAGCTCTGGGTCTATGCAGGACCGGAGCACGAGCAGGCCGCTCAGAAACCTGAGAAGCTTGAGATCAAGGCATAAGAAAGGAGAGCATGAAGATGACAGTTCAGTACTACGGAACCGGAAGAAGAAAGACCAGCGTTGCCCGTGTATATCTGACTCCCGGAAACGGCGAGATCATTGTCAACAAGAAGCCGCTTGATGAATATTTCGGCACTGAGATCCTTAAGAATATCGTTCGTCAGCCTTTCTCTGTAACTGAGACGGAAGGCAAGTACGACGTACGCGTTGACGTCGTCGGCGGCGGCTACACCGGCCAGGCCGGAGCGATCCGTCACGGCATCTCCAGAGCCCTTCTGGAAGTCGACGAGACCATGCGTGCTCCTCTGAAGAGAGCGGGACTGCTTACCCGTGACCCTCGTATGAAAGAGCGTAAGAAGTACGGCCTCAAAGCCGCACGTCGCGCACCCCAGTTCTCGAAGCGATAATCGAGACTCAGAAGGCCTCAAAAACCCCGGAATCATGCGGTTTCCGGGGTTTTTCATTTTCAAAATCGCCTGACGAAATTTGACGATTTTTGAAGAGGTTTATCCTAGAAAAGATGGGTTAATGACAATGGAACGGCCATTTTTACACCCTAATGGGCTACAAAATATGGCAAAAAATTTTTCAAATCGGCATCCCAGGAGTAGTGAAAACAGTCCGTGTCCGATTTGAAGGAATGCCATTTGTACGTACACCCGAACTTCTTAAAACGTCTGAAGAGATTTGGCCCGGTTTATGGAAAACTCTGACGAGATTTGATCCCTTTTGTACTTAGGGATACCATATGTGTTTACAATCGCCCCGATTTCCCAATGTGGAAGTCGGGGCTTTTTTTGTTTCCGAGAATTCCGGAAAGGAGGTCGCTATGAAAGATTTCAAAATATTTTTCCTGAAGCCTTATATTTTTCCCTTTCCCGTGATCTACCACGTGAGAGGCATGAAAGCTTCTCGAAGAACCTTGACAACTGAATACCCATTCATCAGGTACATTCCCTGTATCGGGGCAAGAGCCCCAGCCAAAGCTGCAGGTCCGCCATGACACTTCCTCCTTGAGCGAAGAGATCGCAAGTGTAAGGTAGTCGAGCGAACAGACCCATGCCGCGAAATCCGAATCGCTTTCGGATGAGGCCATGACAGGTACAGGGCATAATGATACTTCCGTACGTGGCTGGCGACGAAACAGGCAGGGGTGAGATTCCCATGGATCCGGATCGCATCCGGACACCTGATGATTTCCCATAGCAAGCGGGGTTCGAGGAAAAATAGCTTGCGAAAGCAACTCATGTAAAAACAAATATATTTAAGGAAGGAGGTAAAACTGCATTGGACAATTGTAGGGTGATCGCAATCACCAATCAAAAGGGCGGCGTTGGAAAGACCACGACTACCGTGAACTTAGGGATCGGGCTGGCCCGCCAGGGAAAGAAGGTTCTTATGGTGGACGCCGACCCGCAGGGCTCTTTAAGCATTTGCCTTGGTCAGAAGAATCCAGATGCACTGGACGATACACTTTCAACAGTGTTGAAGGCTGTGGTGGAGGATAAGTTTTTTCCCTTGAAAAAAGGAATCCTTCAGCATCCGGAAGGTGCTGATTTTCTGCCTGCAAACATAGAGCTTTCAGGGACAGAAACCGGACTTGTGAATATCATGAGCCGGGAATATGTCCTGAAGGAGTATATCGGCAGGATAAAAGAAAACTACGACTATATTCTGATCGACTGCATGCCATCACTTGGAATGATGACAATCAATGCTTTTGTGGCGGCAGACAGTCTGATCGTTCCCTGTCAGCCAAGCTTTCTTTCTACTAAAGGTCTGAATCTTTTGTTCGGATCGGTCGCCAGAGTGAGAAGAACAATTAATCCTAAGCTTCGGATTGACGGTATCCTGCTTACGATGGTAGACAGCAGAACGAATAATGCAAGAAACATTATTTCTTCATTGAAAGCAACAATCGGCCAGAACGTCCGTGTGTTTGACACGGAAATCCCACATTCCGTACGAGCAGCTGAGTGTTCGTTAAGCGGAGGCAGTATCTATGCCTTTGATGGAAAAGGAAAACTTGCACAGGCCTATGAACAGTTTACGAAGGAGGTACAGGAGCTTGAAGAACGATCCAAAGATCGATCTCGGAATGACTGGGTACGCTGAGCTCTTCATGACAGACCAGGAGCGCAAAGACCGTACACTGCCGAAGATCGAAGATATCCCATTAAGGAGGATCGACGATTTTCCAAACCACCCGTTTCAGGTTCGCATGGATGAAGACATGCAACAGCTAGTGGAGAGCATCAGGGACCGAGGACTGATCACGCCGATCATCCTTCGTAAGAAGGGCGAGGATCAGTACGAGATTGTTTCAGGACATCGTCGCAGGAAGGCTTGCGAGATCCTGGGGTACAAGACCATCAAAGCAGAAGTCCGAGAGATGACCAGAGATGAAGCCATTATCATGATGGTGGAGTCGAATCTGCAGAGATCAGTAATCCTTCCAAGCGAGAAAGCTTTCTCTTATAAGATGAGGCTGGATGCAATGAAGAGGCAGGGAGTCAGGAAAGATTTAACTTCGGACCCAGTGGGACCGAAGTTGGGATCTAGATCGAATGAAGATCTTGCAAGTGATGTAGGAGATAGCACTTCACAAATCAAACGCTACATCCGTCTCACGGAACTCATCCCTCCCTTGCTGAATCTAGTCGATGAAGGAAAGATTGGCCTCCGCCCAGCGGTAGAGCTTTCGTACTTGAAGAAGGATGAGCAGAAGATGCTGATGGAAGCTATTGAGTATACGCAGTGCACACCATCTCATGCGCAAGCAATCCGCTTAAGAGCCTTCTCTATTGATGGAGCGCTCGGTCCTCACGTGATTGAAAACGTGATGGGTGAGGAGAAACCGAACCAGAAGGAACGGATCTCCGTCCGATATGCAGACGTGAGAAAATATATCCCTTCGAATGTTCCGTTCAATAAGACCGGCGATTATATCATGAAGGCCTTGGACTTTTATCAGCGCTATCAAGAGCGCAAGAAGGCAGATCGGGGTGACAGATGATGTACAAAACAGGGTTACTATGCTCTGAAACGGCATCAGTCTTTTCTTGACTTCTCCCCTCACACTCCCCTTATCAAAACTTCCTGTACTACCTGAAAAGAACAAGCATAATCTCAGGATTGTTTTGAATACGGAAGACTCATATAATGATCCCAAATAGACGTGGAGGTGTTTGGATGAAACGAGTAGGAATATTGCTGATCCTGGCGATGCTGCTTCTTTCAGGCTGTGCAGCCGGAGGAGTGGGAAAAGAGACAGTTTCTACGGCGGCTCCGGAGATGGAGGAGAAGCTTGAAAGTGCGGAAGCTTCAGAAAACAAACAGGTAAAGGTGGCTGAAAGTGTGCCTGAACCGGTGAACGAAGAGGCGAATGATAAAGCAACAGAGTCTGATGAGTCTCCGACGGAATCTAAGGCTTCGGATAGCAATCAGCTGCCAGAGCAGGATCATCAGCAGTCAAAGAGTGATCCTGAATCTGAGACATCGGTTCTTTCTTCTCAGATAGTGGATTCTTATTCTTCGGAAGCCAGAGAATCGGACGAAGAAAGCACGGGTAGGAGCACGGAGGAGCATCCTGATAAAGAGGAACATCAGGAAACAACAGAAGCTGAGGAAACACTCGAGGAGATCACTGTAACGGAGGAGTCAGAAAGCAGTTCTGAAGCTAAAAGTGAGGTAGAAGATCAGCCTGAAGTATCAGAAGTGACTGAAGAGACAGAGGAATCTGATTCCAAAATCGTGTCTGAACCTGAATCGGAAAATGAGGCAGAGGAGCCTGCCTTTGACATTGACTACTGGATCGCTTACGCGAAGCAGTATGCCGTAGATCAAGGTTTGAATCTGGATTCCACCGCAACAGAATGTTGGGACAATCCAATCACAGCAAACCCGGACTGCATCTATCTGGAACGGGATATTTCCGGCAGACTCAGCCGATATGCCGGAGATAAAGACATCACGACGGTCTGGATCTGGTATGAGAACATCGGCACAAACAAGTATCTGATCTACATCGGATACGCATAAAACAGAATATGAATTTTGAAGAAAGCATCGCAGCAGTGCGGTGTTTTTTTCATGCCTTGAAGGAGGGAAATGAATGAAAGCAATTTTTAAGAAAGGCATGTCGGGACTACTTGCACTCCTGATGTGCTTCACTGCAATCCTCGGTATCGGAGTGACACCGGCATTTGCAGCATCGGAGACCTGCACGACTTATATGATCGGCTATCCGCGCGACGGTGACGCGAATCAGGTCTATTCCAATGAGGTTTGGGGCCACCCAGCACTGACATTTATAAATGGTTGGTGGGCCGAAGATTCCGATATTACGACTATCCACTGTATGAACGGCTTTGACGGACAGGTCGTCTATTGCATTGAGCCTGCCATTCATAGGGAACTCGGTGAAACTATGCCTGGCTTTGGTGAGGATTTCTGGGACAACTATCCGAGCAATCTGAACAACACCATTCAGCCGGACTATATCAAGCTGCTGCTCGGCAGACTCCTGCAGTATGGGTATCATGGGAATCTTTCTTTATCCTGGCGTTCTCAGAATGCTGACGAAGCAGACAAAATCGCCCATGTATATGCGACTCAGATCCTTGTATGGGAGACAATCGTCGGAGAGCGTGACGCAGACTTCAATTATGTCAGTCCCGATGGATATGACCACGTTAAGGACGTTCTCAGGCCCGGCCATCCCCTGTACAATCAAATCTGCGAATACTATGACAGCATTGTTGCCAGTGTGCAGAGCCACACCGTCATGCCGAGCTTTATGAAGAAGAGCTCTGGAAGCGCACAGGAAATCGAGCTTGAATGGAACGGAAGCGAGTATTACGCCACGCTCACTGATACTAACAACGTCCTCTCGAAGTGTTCTTTTTCGTCTGATGTGGCTGGCATGAACTTCAGCATTAGCGGAAACACGCTGACTATTACAACGGCGACTGCTCCTGATGGACCGGTGACTATTTCCGCCACTAAGAGCCAGACCCGTTCTGGCGTTATCACCTGGAGCGACGGAGAGCACCAGGGCGGTCACCAAGATACTGTCACTTACTCCGCATCCGTCAGCGACCCTGTAAAGGCTTTCCTGAAGGTCGGGGTGAGCTATGGTGAAGTAAAAATTTTGAAGACTGCAGAAGACGGCAATGTCTCAGGTATCACCTTCACCGTAGAAGGAAGTGACTATAAGGAGACAGCCACCACGGACAAGAATGGTGAAATTATCCTGACGAATCTTAAGCCTGGCACATATACCGTGACAGAGGCAGCAAGCGATGCCTACGAGCCGCAGGATCCGCAGACCGTAACGGTGGAAGCCGGGAAAACTGCTGAAGTGACTTTTAATAACACGCTGATGCGTGGAGATCTGCAGATTACTAAAACTGCTGATGACGGTCTAGTGGAAGGAATCAAGTTTCACCTTTATGGTACAGCCACCAATGGCAGCAAGGTGGATGAAACAGCGGTTACGGATGCCAAGGGTGTTGCCACATTCAAGAACATCCCTGTTGGCACAAATTATACCGTGGAAGAAGTAGATACGGCTGCCAAATATATCGTTCCTGAGAGTCAGTCTGCTCCGATCAAGTGGAAAGAAGTCATGAAGCTTACTTTCGACAACGAACTGAAGCGAGGAGATCTGGAGATCAAGAAGACTTCCGAAGACGGTCTGGTGGAAGGCGTGAAGTTTCATCTGTATGGAACTGCCGTCAATGGCGACACGGTTGACCTGTATGCGACGACGGATGCTAATGGCATTGCGACCTTTAAGAATGTCCTGATCGGATCCGGTTATACCGTGGAAGAAGTGGATACGGCCGCCAGATATGAGGTGCCGGATGCCCAGACCACTCCGATCGAGTGGAACAAGGTGATGCATCTGGACTTTGAAAACAACCTGAAGCGGGGCGATCTGGAGATTCAGAAGACATCCGAAGACGGATTTGTGGAAAACATGGAGTTCCACCTTTACGGCACTGCGCTGAACGGCGAGAAGGTAGATGTTTACGGAAAGACCGACTCCAAGGGCGTTGTCACCTTCAGGGATATCCTGATCGGTGACAGCTACACGGTAGAAGAGGTCCATACAAAGGCCTGGTACATCGTGCCGGACGCACAGACCACTCCGATCGAATGGAACAAGGTGATACATCTTGATTTCAGAAATGATCTGAAGAAAGGTGATCTGAAGGTGATCAAGATCTCGGAGGACAAGCTGGTGGAGGGCGTGAAGTTCCATCTGACCGGCACTTCTGATTCCGGAACAGCGGTCGATGAGTATGCAGTGACCGATAAAGACGGTATTGCTATCTTTAAGGATATCCTGATCGGATCCGGATACGTGATCGAGGAAGTGGATACCGCGATCCGTTATGTGGTTCCTGAGAATCAGGAGGCTGCCATTGAGTGGAACAAGGTCACCGAAAAGACTTTTACCAACATCCTGAAGAAGTTCAATGTCACTCTGACAAAGACGGACAGTGAGACCGGCGAGCCGCAGGCCGACGCAAAGCTCTCAGGGGCCAAGTACGGCCTGTATAACGCGGAGGATCTGGTGGCGACCTATGTGACCGATGAAAACGGTCAGTTCACTACGGATTATTTCCCCTGTGGTGATCAGTGGACCATCCGTGAGATCGAGCCCTCCGAAGGATATCTTCTGGATACCAACTCGTACCCGGTGGGAGCGGAGGCAAAGCTTTATACCATCGAGCTGAATCCCCTGACCATGGATGTGGAAGAAGACATCATCAAGGGTAAGATCGCACTGATCAAACACAGCGATAACGGAGAGACTCAGATCGAAACGCCCGAAGCCGGAGCCAGTTTCGAGATCTGGCTCAAGAGCGCAGGCAGCTTTGACGCCGCAGTAGACACGGAGCGAGATCTTCTGGTCTGCGACGAACACGGCTATGCCGAGAGCAAGGAGCTCCCGTACGGAACCTATACGGTACATCAGGTATCCGGCTGGGACGGCCGTGAGCTCATGGCGGATTTCGACGTTTATATCTCCAGGGATGGAGAAACCTATCCGTTCCTGATCAACAACCGTGACTTTGAAAGTTATATCAAGGTCGTAAAGGTGGACCGCGAGACCGGAAAGACCATTCCTTATGCCGGAGCAGGCTTCCAGATCTTCGATCCAGAAGGAAATAAGGTCACCATGACCTATACCTATCCGGAGCTTACCGTGCTGGATACCTTCTATACGACTTCCGACGGAACCCTGATCACTCCTGAGAAGCTTCCCTACGGAAAGAATTACACTCTTGTGGAAGTGCAGGCACCCTATGGGTACGTGCTGGATTCTACCCCGATCCCGTTTGACGTGGAGCAGGACAAGTCCACCATGGAAGAGTCCATCACGTTGATCGTGGTCGAGAAGACCAATATGGCCCAGAAAGGGATCATTTCCATCCTTAAGACTGGTGAAGTCTTTGCCAGCGTCAATCAGACAGGCGAGATCTATACCCCCGTCTATGAGATGAGAGGCCTGGCGGATGCGGTCTATGAGATCCGCGCCGTGGAAGACATCGTGACACCGGAGGGAACCGTGAGAGCGGAGGCCGGAACGGTGGTGGACACCATCACTACCGACGAGACCGGTATCGCAAAGAGCAAGGAACTGTACCTGGGTAAGTACGAGGTCAAGGAGATCAGCGCACCCTATGGAATGGTTCTGAACGATCAGCCCCAGACAGTGGAACTGACCTATGCAGGCCAGGACGTAGAACTCACGGAGACGTCCGTTTCCTTCTGCAACGAGAGACAGAAGGCGAGCATCTCTCTGGTGAAGGTCATGGAGAGGGACGAAACCTTCGGTATCGGTGAGAACGGAGAGATCGTAAAGGTACAGTTCGGTCTGTATGCAGACAAGGAAATTATTGCAGCGGATGGTAGTATCATTCCCGAGAATGGACTGATAGCGACCGCATTCTGCGGAGAAGACGGCAATGCAGTCTTTGAATGCGACGTGCCGGTTGGCTCGGAGCTGTATGTGAAAGAGATCGCGGCTGATGAGCATTATATCGTCAGCGACGCAAAGAATTTCGTTGCATTTGCGTATGCATCGCAGGAGATCTCACAGGTCGATTTCGTCATCAACGACGGCAAACCGATCGAGAACCATCTGAAGAGAGGAACGGTCAGAGGTTTGAAGGTTGATGAGGACGGCAAGGTCATCGAAAAGGCCGTTTTTGGCCTCTTTAAGGTCGGTGAAACCGAATTCACGGGTGAGAATGCCATCCTGACCGCAGAGACCGATTCTGAGGGAATCTTCGTGTTTGAGAAGCTGCCTTACGGCGAATATCTGATCCGGGAGATCACCCCTGCAGAGGGTTTTGTCCTGGACGAGACCGTTTACCCGGTCACGATTCAGGAGGATGGACAGCTGGTGGAGATCGGTTTTGAGAATCTGCATATTACCGGCAGCGTTCAGGTGACCAAGGTGGATGAGGACTATCCGGAAAACAAACTGACCGGAGCCGAATTCGAGGTGTACCTGGATCTGGACAACGACAGTAAGTACGATGCGGAAAAGGATGTTCTTGTCGGCCTGATGGAGGAAGTTGAGGCCGGCATCTATCAGATGGACGGACTCCGTTACGGTTCCTACTTCGTATACGAGAAGACCGCCCCTGACGGATTCAAGAAGGATGACGGCTATTATCCCTTCGAGATCCGTGAGGACGGAAAGACCGTAACCGTTGAGAATGAGGCTGGAATAGGCTTTATCAACCAGTGCAGAACCGGTAGCATCCGCATCGAGAAGACATCCGAGGATGGCGTGCTGAAAGGCTTCACTTTTAAGGTGGAAGGCAAGGACGTTGCAGGAAATGCATTCTCTAAAGAGTATGTGACCGATGAGAAAGGGCAGATTCTGATCGAGGGACTCCGCATCGGTGATTACACCGTGACCGAAGTTGCCAATGAAGCAACCAAGAAATACGTACTGCCTGAAGGAAAGACAGTGACTGTGCTGGAAGACAAGACTACGGTAGCGAAGTTCCACAACGAGCTGAAGCCGGAGAAACCGGACATCCCGAAGACCGGCGACGAAACCAATATGGGACTTTGGATCGGCCTTATGGGAGTATCTGTCCTTGGACTTGCAGCCGGTTCGATCCTGACATTCAGAAAAAAGAAAAAGGAGGATTAATCTATGGCCCCTAAAGCGATTATCGGAATTGTCCTGCTGGTCCTAGTGATCGGCGGACTGATTGTCATGAAGCTGAAGAGCAGAAAGTGACAGCCGGCGGGCGGTGCCTGAAATATGACACCGCCCGTATCTTTTGAAAGAATGAATTGTTTTGCGAGGAGGAAATGATGATGGGAGGAAATACCTATGGAAATGACTATAAGACCGATCACGAAAACAGAGAGGATGTACTGTTACACACAGAGCCAGCAGATCCGCAGTCAAACCGGGAACATCGGGTATCTGAGAGCGGACATGGACACGGACGGAACCGGCTTCTTCTCTACATGGAACGGATTCAGGGACGATCTGAAGACACAGGAGTTCAAGGATGAATTTGACGATGTAATAAACAACCTGCGCTTCGATGGAGACGTGACTTTTCTGAAGGATCGGACGACCCTGATGAAGTACTGCTTCGCACATCCGGAAGGCCAGCTGAACGATCACGAGTTCGGATTCCGTGTGGACACCGGTGCATATGCCTATCTGATGCGGCTTAATCCGAATCGGGGCGAATACAACCTGTATTGTTACTGCTACCGAAGAGACTGGCTGGATCACCATCTGAAAGAGGCAGAGCGCGGGATCCGCTTTATCGACAGCGGATACAATGATAAGTTCCGTATCCCCGACGGAGGCAAGATCAGGATCACCTATCCGGACGGAGACCGGAGAGAGGAGTTTTGCCGATTCATCGATCCTTATCATGTGGAGATCGGTTACGGCAGCATGAATCTGTTCCATATCTGTGAGTTCGCGGAGCGAATGGAAGCGAGCGGCGCGAAGGTGGAGCCTGTCTCCCCCGTTATGAATAAAACCAGAGAGAAAGGAGTGGCACGATGAGCGACGATACTCAGAAAACCTGTAAAGCCATGGACAAGAAAAATGAGGTCCGTGACTATCTGAAAAATAACCATGCCGGAGAAGACAAGGCTGTTTTCAGCAGTGAACTGGAACAGCTTTTTTCTTTGGACGGAAGATCCATCCGAAGAATTATCAGTGAGCTGAGAAAAGAAGGGTGTCCGATCTGCAGCGATCAGAAGGGCTACTATTTTGCCAAGACGCAGCAGGATATCAATAAGACGGTATCCAGGCTGAACGAGCTGGTGACAGGCGTATCCAATTCCCGAACCGGCTTACTTTTTGCGAGAGTTCCGCAGGGGCAGCCGCAGATCGAGATCACGATCCGGATCGGAGGTGAGACCGTATGACCGACTTATATGATCTGGCCATGCGACTGACAATGTTTGTCAAAGACTTCGACTACTACGATTATATAGATAGCTTAGAGATTGATCAGACAGACGATGACAGGATTGAGATGAACCATCAGATGCTGAAAAGTCCGGAGGTGGTAAGCAGTGCGATTGAGGTGCTGCAGAAAATCATCACCGATGGAGATCTGGATGAAGAACCGGAGGAAAAACAGCGTTGCCAAGGCCTAATTGAAGAACTGAAAATCCTGTATGCAGAAGAGAAACGGCAGCATAAGAGACAGACGGAAAGGAGTGCCCGATGAAGAAGGAGATCATTTTTATCGATGACGAGACATTGACACCGGAGGAATGGGAGGCGATCGCCGATGAGCAGACCGAAGAACAAGGATGAGTACCGCCAGGAAATGGCGGAAGCTTTTGCCCATGTTTTAGAGGAAAAAGGCCTTGAGTGGCGAAAAGAATGGACAGGGACCGGAGGCAGTGCTCCGCACAATGGGATCACTAAGGCCTGCTATCGCGGCAGCAATGCCTTCTGGCTGAGCCTGGTCGCCATGATGAAGGGTTATTCAGACCCACGCTGGGTGACGATGGTCCAGATCATGGATAAGGATTCCAAATATCATCCGAAGGAGAAGTGGCATCTGAAAGCAGGCTCCAAAGCGACTTACGTGGAATATTGGTATCCCTTTGACCTGAAGGATAAGAAGGCACTGACCTGGGATCAGTATAAACAGGAAATACAAAGCGGCCGCCGGGAAGACGAGTTTAAGCTTTCTACCCGTTATACAGCAGTGTTCAATGCCTGCAATGTGGAGGGCATGCCGGAGATCAGTCAGGAACCGGAAAACACAAATATCCATATGGATGAGATGGTACAGAAGCTGTCTGAAGGAATGGGAGTACAGATTCTTCTGGATGGTGGAGATCAGGCATACTATTCACCCCATCAGGATCAGATTCATTTGCCAACACCGAGCTCTTTTGAGAATGAGTATGCTTTCAACGCAACGGCGCTGCATGAGCTGTCCCATTCCACCGGACATCCAAGCCGGCTGAACCGGCCGATGAGCGGTTTCTTTGGTACCAGTCAATACGCTTATGAAGAGCTGGTGGCAGAGATGTGCTCCTGTTTTATGGGATTCGACCTGCACGCGGAAGCCAGTGCCAACCATATCGATAACCATAAAGCCTATGTCCAGTCCTGGATCCAGGCGATCCGTGAGAAGCCGGAGACGTTAATCAAAGCTATCAAGGATGCTCAAGCAGCGGCAAACTATATGGACTGGAAAGCCGGACTGATTACAGACAAAGAGTATGAGCTAGCCAAAAGTTCTGTGATGGAGGTCAGGCAGAAAGAGCGTGAAAAGGAACGTTGAGAGTGCATTGTTAACATTTCGGCGGTAGATTGGAACAGGTTGATCAGGTATAATATCATTGAAACCAAACAGAAAGCTGAAGTAAATGTGCGGGTGCAAACAGGTATTTGGGAGGCTATTATGTTCACAATAACAGATAAAGATATTCACATGATTTTGAGTGATTATAAGATACAGGCGGAGAATTTCACTGTTGAGGAATTGGAGAGATACCATTACGAAGAGGAAGAACCGGAGTCAAGACAGGTGCGTCTAATCGTGAAGCTTAATCTTAATGGTGGTATGCCGCTGGTTCTTCGTTTTAAAAATGAAGAGGATGTTACACAAGAAACCATGGAAGCTCAGAGCCGTTTTGCTGCGCTGTTGTATGAGCATGGTATTGTGACGCCTAAAGTCTACGCATCCGAAGGAGTTTTTGCCCGTTGTTATACCATAAATGGATATGATGTAACTGTAATGGTCGAAGACTTTGAGGATGGAGAGATCAAAGCTGTTGATCTTAAGACAGCAAGTGAAACTGGACAGTTGCTTGCAAGGATGCATAATATAGCTGAAGAAGCAGACTTTCATGTGTATAGTAAAGTACTATTTGATCCGTTGGATCAGAATGACCTTTTCAGCTTTGATGAATTCAATAAATACAAGTCTGAACTGGATGCAATCGACAGTGAACTATATCATTCCATTGTTCAAAAATATGAATGGCTCGTATCGAAGATCCAGCCCATTGGAAAGGAACCTCGATATGCTGTTCAGGGGGATATCAGCGATTGCAATCTGTACCGAACTCAAGACGGAACGCTTGGGATCTTTGATTTCAATCGTTGCGGTGACAATCAGTTGTTTTTCGATGCCATCATGCAAGCTGTTTTTGAAGCGCGGCTAATGGATTATTCAGAAGAGTTGGCGGGCCAGCATGAGGAGGCCGTCTTGTCTGCGTTCTTGGAAGGCTATCAACAGATTCGGCCTTTTTCAAAGGAGGAAAGAGCAGTCTTTCCATACCTGTATGCTTTGGTGTCAGCATTTTGGCTCTTTGATGTAAAATGGAGTGAGAACAGCCTATCTCATGCCATCGAGACTGACGATGTCGATGCGGTGCATCAATGGATGAATGAAATCTACAAAAGGGAATCGTTCCTTTTGCCAATGCCAGTATAAACCAGTGAGCATTTTGCCGACTGTAGAGATCTCCATATTCGCACATTTGCGCACAAACCACCTGACCTGTATTCTGTACCCAGAAAGGTCAGGTGATTTTTATGTTCCGAAAGAAACCAGAGAGATACAGACTTGAGATGACGCAGGGAGAAGCAAGACTTCTGATCGCTGCAATGATTCATTTTCGCAACCGGGCTGCCAGAGATGGCCTACCCACGGAAGATATCAATGAGCTAATTATCAAGCTCACAAAATAACTGAACAAATATATTTACTGCCGTAGAGCCAAAACTCTGCGGCTTTTTTCATTTGGAAAGGAGGAGCAAAATGTCAGAAGACAAAGCAAGGGAGCAGTTCACCAGGATGCTAGAGGATCTGCAGGACGGAGAGATCCATATTGTTGAACTGGAAGAGAAAACGGAAGGCGGTGAGGAAGATGAATTATGAGATGGACCGGGTCTCAATCCGCATGGTGAAAGAACCACCGCTTTTGTCGCAGAACCCGATTACCGGACCGGAGAGTGCGATTGAGATTCTGAACGACTACCTGGGAGACTTCGATCGGGAAGTGATGGCGATCGTGAATCTCAGAACTGACGGCAAACCCATTAATATGAACATCATGAGCATGGGAACAATCAATGCTTCCCTTGCATGCCCGAGAGAAGCTCTCAAGGCGTCCATCCTGTCGAACGCTGCGGCAATCCTGCTGTTTCATAATCATCCTTCAGGGAATCTAAGACCTTCGAGAGAAGATATTCGCTGTACGGATAAACTGATCAAGGCATATAAGCTGATGGATATCAATGTGCTGGATCACATCATTCTCGGACCAGATGATAGGTTCTATTCACTGCGGGAACACTGTGAATTTCCGGTATTGGAAATGGACTACACCATCAACATTGAGGACCTTTCTTTCGCAGGCATGCAGAAAAAAGCACGCAACAGAGATGATGCGAGGTAAGAACATGGCTTATGTATCGGAGGAACAGATCCGGGAAGCAAGACAGATGGATCTGCTGAGCTATCTTAGAGCCAACGATCCCTCGGAACTGGTCCACATCTCCGGGCAGAACTATTGTACCAGAGAGCATGATTCCCTGAAGATCAGCAACGGGAAATGGTACTGGTTCTCCAGAGGCTTCGGCGGCGTGTCAGCCCTTGACTATCTGATCAAAGTCAAGGAAATCCCTTTACCCCAGGCGGTGGAGGCAATACTCGGAAGAGTGGAGCTTTCGCCGCCTGTTTCATATACGGAGAAGAAAACGGAACAGAAGAGACTGCTGCTTCCGGAACGAAACTCCAATGCGGAACAGGTGATCCGTTATCTGCGGGGGCGCGGGATCCATCCGGCAGTCATTCAGTATTGTCTGGATCATAAGCTGCTGTATGAGTCCAGAGACTATCACAACGCGGTCTTTGTCGGATACGACGAGCGAGGGCATCCTGCCTATGCAGCTTTGCGGGGGACGATCGGGAACTACAAAGGTGAAGCCACCGGAAGCGACAAGCACTATTCTTTTCAGATCGTAAACGAGGCACAAAGTGAGGTTCATCTCTTTGAGGCAGCGATCGACCTGTTAAGCCATGCAACACTGCTTCATAAGAAGGGACATGACTGGCAGAAAGAGGCCCTTCTTTCCCTGGCAGGAGTCTTTCAGATGAAACGGCAGGAGGTTCTGCCGGTTGCCCTGGAGCATTTCCTGAAGCAGCATCCGGAGATCCAAACTGTCCATCTTCACCTGGACAACGATGAAGTCGGACGCGGAGCTTCGGAAGGAATCATAAAATGCCTGGAGGGAAAATACAAGGTTTTGGATGAGCCTCCTGAGTGCGGGAAGGATGTCAACGATCAGCTGATGATGAGGCTTGGTTTAAAGGAGCTTTCATCTTTTCATCCTGAATGGACTCGATGATATCAACCTGAAGACGATGGAGTGTGAAATCGACAGATCATATAACGCCGTGTTATATCGGCGAGAAAGGAGCAAAAGCATGAATGAGGAAGTTCGAAATAGCGAGGAGCAGAGGATCAAAGTCATCTATTGTGAGCCTGGCCGTAAGGCACGGATCGCAGAGATCGGAACAGAGCTTTCGGATCTCCAGCGGGCAGTCGGAGGAGGGTTCATCGAGACTTATTACCCCTTTGAGGAAGAGGTCTGCATCGTATGCAATGATGAAGGTAAGTTCAACGGCATGAGACCCTGCAGAGCGGTCTACGGAGATGACCAGAAAATCCAGGATATTATCTTCGGCCCGTTTTTCATCTGTGACTGCAGAGGGGAGAATTTCGATAGTCTGAATGCAGAACAGTTGGACCGTTACGGCCACATGTTTGAGTGTCCGGAGCACTATGTGAAGGTGAATGGAGAGATCCATGCCATTCCCTATGAACCGTCCAAGAGTATGGATCGGACACGATAAAAAGGCAGACCGGGGCGGTCTGATGTCTTAACAAGCAACGTCCCTGTACGGACAAATCATAGGATTTGCCCGACAGCGGGACAGCTTGTCAATGGGCTGCCGCCCCTGAAACCCCGGAGAAAGGAGTGGTGAAGTGTGCTGATTTTTATTGCGGGAATGCTTACCGGAGGCATGATGGGAATCTTCCTTATGTGCCTCCTGAAAGCAAATCATTTGGAAAGAGAGGAAACGTAATGGCAAAAAGAAACTGCAGATTCGAGGTCAGACTCACTAAGGACGAGTATTATGAGCTGACAAAGAAAGCAAGAAAAGCTGGGCTCACTACCGGAGCATTTGTGCGTATGTCTGTCGCAGGCCAGAAGGTGGTGGAAGCACCCAGCGCGGACGTTCCGGTACTGATCCGTGAGGTTCGCAGAGTCGGTCATAACATTGATCAGATTCTGAAGATCGCCAATGCCGGAGGGTTGCTGCAGGTGCCGGATCTGAGGAAAGCATTGGATGAACTGAGAACTGTCGAAAAGCAGATCTCCAGTGCTTATGGATACTGATGGCAGTCACATCCATGTGGCCGATCAAGGGCCGGGTTGATAAGGTCATCAACTATGCAAGGAATCCGGAGAAGACGGTCGAAACGGTTCATAATGACCTGGCACAGCTGCATGCCATCGATGGAGTGGTGGAGTATGCGGCGGATGAGATGAAGACGGAACGACGGGCGTATGTCACCTGCCTGAACTGTACAGAGGAGCACGCAGCACAGCAGTTTATGGAAACGAAACGTCTCTGGTCACAGATTACAGGCATGGACAAAACCTCCGGACGGGTCTGCTATCACGGATATCAATCCTTCCCCGAAGGCGAGGTAAATGCGGAGACGGCACACGAAATCGGCGTTAAGCTGGCGGAGAGATTATGGGGAAATGAATATGAGGTGGTGATTGCTACCCACTGTAATACCGATCATTATCATAATCATTTCGTTCTTAATCCTGTATCTCTGATCGACGGACATAAGTTCTTTAACTCCCCTGCAGACTATCAGGCGATGAAGCGGGAGTCTGACCGGCTGTGTCTGGAGTATCGGATCTCTGTCATCGAGGAGCCTTTGGGTCGGGGCCGTAACTACGGCGAGTATCTGGCTGAAAAGAACGGTAAGCCGACTAATCGGAGCCTGATCCGGGATGACATCGACCGCGCGATCAAAGCTTCCATGACGGATCGGGAATTCTTCCACAATCTGGAACAGATGGGTTATGAGATGAAGCTCTATACCGAAAGCGGAAGGCCATTGAAGTATCCGGCACTAAAGCCTCCAGGAGCCAAAGGCTTTTTCCGGTTTCATAAGCTGGGAGGCGAAGAGTACACGCTGGAGCAGATCCGGCAGAGAATCGCAAACAATTATCGGAGACAGCTTCCCTTCCCTGCTGATGAACAGGAAGCGGTCCGAGCGTATCGAACGCAAAATCGGCCGCAAACAAAAACAACCGGCCTGCATGCCCTGTATATCCGATACTGCTTTGAACTTCATATCATTGAAAAGCATCCGGCATCCGTAAAGCGGGTGTCTTTTTTTATGCGTGAGGATCTGATCCATCTGGAACGGCTGGATGCCCAGACAAGGTTTCTGGGAGAGCATGACATCGATACACTGGAGGATCTTCACACATTTCAGGAAGAGGCTCAGGACAGCCTGCAGAGCCTTGAAAGGCAAAGAAGGGCGCTGAGAAATGCTCGCAGGAGAGCAGTCCGTGCCGGAGATCCCGAGGAGACAGAACGAATCAGTGAGAAGATATCAGAGACTACGGCTGAGATGACAAGAATCAGAAAGGATCTGAAGCTTTGTGACGGCATCGAGGAGCGATCCGCGCTGATGGCGGAAGAGCTCCGAAAACTGCCCGAAGAACAGATAGAGAGAAATGGAAAGGAGGAACAATCCCATGAGCAGTTATTCAGGGGACGCGGCCGAACAGGTCGTGAGAATGAGCCTGGAAGGCGCTGAGGTGGCGGTAAAGCTGGCAGGAACCGGAGCCAAGCAGCTGGCGATTCTGCTGTATGCGGTGCTGAAGGATCAGCACAAGACCAGAGGCAAGATTCGCCTTACCAACATGCTGCGCTCCGGCAAGGAGCTGAAGGTATTTGCCGTAAAGGACACGGATCTTCAGCGGTTCTGTACGGAGGCCAAGAAGTACGGCGTACTGTATACGGTCCTGAAGGATCGTGACGCCGATGACGGTCTGACCGATATCATGGTCCGTGCGGAGGATGCCAGTAAGATCAACCGTATCTTTGAAAGGTTCAAGCTGGCAACGGTGGACATGGGCTCTGTAAAGGCAGAGATCGAGCGGAACCGGGCAGAGCGCGGTAAGGGCGAACAGCCGGAAGCACCGGACCGCGCTATGACGCATCAGGAAAAGGTGGATGCCTTCCTGGATGAGGCGCTGAAAAAGAACCCGACCAGGGAGGAAACTCAGAATACAAACCCCACCGAGGGCCGGACTGCCAGGTCCCGTCAGTCCGAGCCTTCCTCAAAGAGGAAATCGCCTATCGCAAGGGACGCTTCTGAGGAGCCTGAGCGCCGGCCGTCTGTGAAAAAGCAGCTGGAAGAGATCCGCCGGGAACAGAAGAGTAAGGCAGGCGATTCCAAGACCAGGGAGCGGCAGCAGACCAATGAGCATAGGCCGCCAAAGAGAAAACGTAACAGACCGAAAAAGGAGGAAAGATCGTAATGAGTGAATTTGATGACATCTTCGCAGAGGCGGAGAAAAAGCCGGAAGAGATCAGTGTGCAGCCCTTCGATAAGGAAGAATGGATCCAGCAGAAAAAGGCAGAGCGGGAAGCCGCCTATCTGATGATCGATCAGGCAGCGGAGCTGCTTCCTTCCGATGGAGAGAGGATCAAAACCTATCTGGATCTGCAGAGCCGTTTCCCCCGCTATTCCGTGGGAAACGTGCTCCTGCTTTCCGCACAGAAGCCGGAGGCAACCCGGATTGCAGATTATAAGACCTGGAAGGATGGCGGAGCTTATATTCAGAAGGGCGAGACCGGGATCATCATCCTGGAACCCGGCAATGAATATACCAGAGAGGACGGCAGCGTGGGCGTATCCTACAACGCCAAGCGTGTCTTTGACATTTCCCAGACCTCCGCCAAAGAAGCACCACAGCCGGAGGTCCATCGGGATGGGAGACTGCTTCTGAAGACGCTGATCTATAACGCTCCCTGTGAGATCCGGCTGGCGGATGACAGAGACTTTTCGGAAGGAATGGCAGCAGTTTATGATCCGCAGGACAGGATCATCTATGTGGAGCGAGGGCACGATGCAAAGGAGCTCTTTCAGGATATCGCACAAGAACTGGCCCATGCTCATATGGACACGGTTGTCGAGAAGGGTTCTTACCATCGTGCGGAGCACGCCTTCCCTGCTTTCTGTATCGCTTATATGATCTGCAGGCGGAACGGTATCGATGTATCGGATTTCAGATTTGAACCGCCGGAGAGCTTCAAGGCGCTGGATTCCAAAAGTGTGAGAGCGGAACTTGGTAGAATGCGCGACGTTGCCAACAGCATCAGTGCGGATATGGATCGGATGACGGAAAAGCAGAAGGAATCCAAAGCCCGCGACGATGCCAGATAAGGAGGTGCCTATGAGCAGTCAGAAAGTAGTAGTGACTCTGGACAGCTTCGAACAGCATCTCATGGTCAATGGCTTGGTCGAATTCAAGAACGGTCTGAAGAGGCAGGACAAGCCTCTGGAGGACGTTGAAGATCTGATCATGAAGGTGATTGACGCTCCGCCTGCCAAAGAAAAGAGGCGAGACCGTGAGGGACGATAAAACTTCGAGGGAGCATATCATCCTGTATGTCTGCGGCGCTCTGCCGGTGGTCTGGATCGGGCTTCTGATCGCACCCGCAGCCGGTGATGGCCTGGCAGGAATCATCCGAAACTTCGGAGAGATCATGAGCCATCCGTTTCATATCGAGCTTTGTGAGGACAGCCTGAAAACTGTCCTCATTTTGCTTTTAGCATATGGACTGGGAATCGGCATCTACCTGTCCAATGACCGGAATTACAGGCGACGCGAAGAGCATGGTTCCGCCAAATGGGGCAATGCCCTGCAGGTCAACAAAAGATATGCGGCTCCGGTATTCACGGATAACAAGGTGCTGACGAAGAATGTTGCCATCGGTCTGGACGGACGAAAGCATCGAAGAAATCTGAATACGCTGATCATCGGCGGACCTGGTGCCGGCAAGACCCGGTTCTTTGCCAAACCGAATATC
Source organism: Bacillota bacterium (assembly GCA_017441925.1). Taxonomy (GTDB): domain Bacteria; phylum Bacillota; class Clostridia; order Lachnospirales; family Bianqueaceae; genus RUG12817. The sequence continues at coordinate 24,753 of JAFRUE010000006.1, read as the reverse complement.
ATGAATGCCAATTGCAGCTTTATAGTGCTCGATCCGAAAGGGGAATTGCTGAGGGATACGGGGAACCTTCTGAAGGCAAAAAACTATGATATACGGGTGCTTGATCTCATCAATATGGAGAAGAGCCATTGCTACAACCCGTTTGTCTATCTGAAGAGCGACAACGATATCCAGCGGCTGGTCACGAATCTGTTCAAGAACACAACGCCCAAGGGCTCACAGAGCCAGGATCCCTTCTGGGATCAGGCGGCCATGATGCTGCTTCTGGCGCTGATCTTTTATCTGCACTATGAAGCACCGCCGGAGGAGCAGAACTTTTCGATGGTTATGGACATGATCCGGGCCGGTGATGTGAAGGAGGACAACGAGGAATACCAGTCCCCTCTGGATATCCTGTTTGAGAAGCTGGAGATCCGCAATCCGGAGCATATCGCGCTGAAGTATTACCGCAGCTATCATTCCGGTTCAGGAAAGACCCTGAAGTCGATTCAGATCACGCTGATGTCCAGACTGGAGAAATTCAATCTGGAGTCGCTGGCTGGCATCACTCAGTTTGATGAGATGGATCTGGCCAATGTGGGAGAAAAGAAATCGGCCATCTTTGCCGTGATCCCGGATAACGACAGCTCGTTCAATTTCCTGGTGGGAATGCTCTATACGCAGCTCTTTCAGCAGCTCTATTACCAGGCGGATATCGTGCACGGCGGCAGGCTTCCGGTGCATGTGCACTTTGTCATGGATGAATTTGCAAATGTGGCCCTGCCGGACGAGTTTGACAAGCTCCTCTCGACCATGCGATCCCGTGAGATTTCGGTCTCGATCATCATCCAGAATCTGGCGCAGCTGAAGGCTCTGTTTGAGAAACAGTGGGAGAGCATCGTGGGCAACTGCGATGAGTTTCTGTATCTGGGCGGCAATGAACAGTCCACCCATGAATATGTCTCCAAGCTTCTGGGCAAGGAAACCATCGACATGAACACCTACGGACAGTCTCGTGGCCGGAACGGGAACTATTCCACCAACTGGCAGCTTACCGGAAGAGAGCTGCTGACACCGGACGAAGTGCGTATGCTGGACAACCGCTACGCACTTCTTTTTATACGAGGCGAGCGGCCCGTGAAGGATCTGAAATACGACATCCTTCATCATCCAAACGTGGCCCTCACTACCGACGGAGGAACCGAAGCCTATAGACACGGCGAGGATCTCCTCAGTATTGCATCCGTCACCTATGAGCCGATGAGCGAGGGTGACAAAAAAGAACTTACCAATATCGCAAGTCATGACTTCCTGATCTTCACCGAAGAGGAGATGGAGGAAATGATCAATAAGAAAATGGAGGAATATCAGAATGAACAAGAAAAACAGTAACAAAACCATGGTTCCCGCGAAGGTCAAGAAGGGCTTCCGCTTTTACGCTGTACTAGTGCTGGCCGTCACCATGATGACGGCGCTTGGCGTGACTGCCTTTGCAGCGGACGGAGATCCCATCGAGGTCGTGAACAACCTGAGTGATTTCATCTTCGGACTGATCCGTGCGGTTGGTCTGATCCTGCTGGGCTGGGGCATCGTCCAGGTGGGCCTGTCCTTCCAGAGTCACGATCCTTCTCAGCGATCCAACGGCTTCCTGACGCTGGCGGGCGGCGTCATCATCACCTTCGCCAAAGAGATCTTGAACCTGATCGTGGGATGAGACGCGTCAAAGCAGGGCAGGCCTCCCGCCTGCCCTTTGGATCCAAGGAAGGAGGTGTCTGAATGTCAGATAACTGGATCGTACAAAACCTGATGAGAGCGTTGGAAGTCTGGAACGAAAAGCTCTCGGAGATCTGGATGCTGATCACCCAGTCGCCACAGGAATTCAAAGGCGGAGCGATCTGGAGTGTGATCCAGAGCATCCACGGAAGCCTGCAGGCCATCGGCTATGCGTTGCTGGTCCTGTTTTTTGTCGTCGGTGTGATGAAGACCTGCGGATCTTTCGCGGAGTTGAAGAAGCCGGAGCATGCGCTTAAGCTCTTTATCCGCTTTGCCTGCGCGAAGGCGGTGATCACCTACGGTATGGAGGTCATGCTGGCCTTCTTAAGTGTCATTCAGGGCGTGATCGGAACCATCATGAATGCGGCAGGCTTCGGTACGGCGACAGAGACGGTGATTCCGCAGGAGATGATCACGGCCATCGAGGACTGCGGATTCTTCGAATCGATTCCACTGTGGGCCGTCACCCTGATCGGAGGGCTCTTTGTGTGGGTGCTTTCGTTCATCATGATTCTGAACGTCTACGGACGTTTCTTTAAGCTTTATATGTATACGGCCATCGCTCCGATCCCGCTGGCATCCTTTGCCGGAGAGCCGACCCAGAACGTGGGCAAGAGCTTCCTGAAGAGCTATGCGGCGGTTTGCCTGGAAGGGGCGATCATCGTGCTGGCCTGCATTATCTTCTCCGTATTTGCAGGAGAACCGCCGGTGGTGGATCCCGATGCGGCAGCAGCCACGATGGTCTGGAGCTATATCGGAGAGTTGATTTTTAACATGCTGATCCTGGTGGGATCGGTGAAAATGGCAGACCGCGTCGTACGAGAGATGATGGGTCTGTAAATGATGGAGGTAACAGAACTGATGACTAATTACGAGGTTAAAAACTATGACGAGATCCGTGACAACCTCCGTGTGAGGCTCATGGATATGAAAAGCAATGCGGATAAACTGCAGAATCTGATCTATGAACCGATGGGCTGCGGCTACGCTCTTGTCGCCTATATTGAGCTGCCGGGATCCCTTGCGGCAGGCGGCATCGCGAACGTACCGAAGTCTTTTGCCCAGATCGAAGGAGCCAGCAAGCGGCTGATCATGCATGATGCGATGGTGGGTTCCATGACGGCAGAGCAGCCAAGACTGTGTCCGATTCACGACATGCTGTTCGGATCAGCGGAGAACCTGTTTCCCGAAGATGGACCTGTCGAAATAGAGGCAGGCATGCCGCTGGTGCTGACTTCAGACAGCGGAAGACTGGGAGCCTCTGTTCTTTATTACCCGGGTGTGGCCAAACACCTGGGAGATCTGGTGGGCGGTGATTACTTTGTGCTCCCCAGCTCGGTCCATGAGGTGCTGATTCTTCCGGATCGCGGACAGGCAGATCCGAAGGAGCTGGCCATGATGGTGCAGCAGATCAATGAGGCGGAGGTATCTCCGCAGGAAAGACTTGGCAACAAGGTGCTTCATTTCCGCAGTGATCTGCAGAAGCTGCAGGTGGCAGCGGATATGGATCACGATAAGGAGAGAGGAAAGGAGCGGGGCTAATGGAAGTAAAGATCAACCGTGAGATCCGTCAGTATACGGAATCCATGTTTTTCGGACTGTCGCTCAGGCAGTTCATCTTTTCCCTGCTGGCCGTTGGCGTGGCGGTGCTTCTGTATTTTCTGCTGAAGCCCCACGTGGGAACGGAGACGGTTTCCTGGATGTGTATCCTGGGAGCCGCTCCCTTCGCGGCCATGGGCTTTATCAACTATCACGGTATGACGGCGGAGCAGTTCCTGATTGCCTGGCTGAGATCCGAGCTGATCGAGCCGAGAGTACTGAAGTTTGAAGCCCACAACTATTACTACGATGCGATGAAGGATACCATCGCGGCGCACGAAAAGGAGGTTTACAAAGCCCATGATGAAATCAGTCAGTAATATCCTGAAGACCGATAAGGAGCGCTATAAGGTCCCGAAAACGGTGCAGGATGTGATTCCCATTAAACGAATCTGGACGGACGGAATCTTCCTGGTGGGCAATAAGTTCACCAAGAGCTGGAAGTTCAGGGATATCAACTATCTGGTGGCCAGCAAGGAAGATAAGGAGAGCATGTTCCTCACCTATTCGGAGCTCCTGAACAGCCTGGATACCGGTGCCTGTACCAAGATCACCATCAATAATTACCGTATGAACCGGGCGGACTTTGAAGGCTCCGTGCTGATGAAGGAAAAGGCAGACGGACTGAACGAATACAGGGATGAATACAACAAGGTGATTCTGGACAAGGCGATGAACGCCAATGGCATCCTGCAGGAGAAATACGTGACCATCACTGTCGGAAAGAAGGATGTGGAAGAGGCCAGAAGCTATTTTGCCCGTATGGAGGTGGAACTGACCGCGCATTTTGCAGCGCTGGGAGCCAAATGCACGCCCATGTCCTCGCAGGAGCGTCTGAAGGTGATCCATGATTTCTATCATGCCGGCGAAGAGAGTTCATTTGCCTTTGATATCCATGATGCAGCAAGAAAGGGCCATGACTTCAAGGACTATATCTGCCCGGACAGCATCGTAAACAAGACGGATCACCTGATGATTGGAGACCGCTTTGCAAGAATCCTGTATCTGAAGGATTACGCCAACTATATCAAGGACAGCTTTGTGGCGGAGCTGACAGAGCTCAGCCGCAACATGATGCTTTCCGTTGACATCATCCCGATCCCTACGGACGAGGCTGTCCGTGACGTGGAGAACCGTCTGCTGGGTGTGGAGACGAATATCACCAACTGGCAGAGAAGACAGAATCAGAACAACAACTTCAGTGCTGTGGTTCCCTACGATATGGATCTGCAGCGCAAAGAGACCAAGGAGTTCCTGGACGATCTTACGACCCGTGACCAGAGAATGTACTATGCGGTGCTGACGATGGTGATCACGGCAGACAGCCTGAAGGAACTGGATCAGACCACGGAAGCGATCCTGTCGGCTGCCCGCAAGGGGATGAGCCAGATGGCGGTGCTGAGATATCAGCAGATCGACGGGCTGAATACTATACTTCCCTTTGGCTCCCGAAAGATCAATGCCTTCCGCACCCTGACCACGGAGAGCCTGGCAGTATTTATTCCCTTCAAGGTGCAGGAGATCATGGACAAGGGCGGCATCTACTTCGGTGAAAATGCCATTTCCCATAACCTGATCATGTGCAACAAGGAGAACCTGCTGAACCAGTCTGCTTTTGTGCTGGGCGTTCCGGGCTCCGGCAAGTCCTTCAGCGTGAAGGAACTGATCGCGTTCCTGATCCTGAATACGGACGACGATATCCTGGTGTGCGATCCTGAAGGTGAATATGCGCCTCTGGTGGAAGCCATGGGGGATCTTGGATCGGTGATCCGTGTATCTGCCGGAGGAAAAGACCGTCTGAACGCCATGTATATGGTGGACGGCTACGGAGAAAACAATCCGATCGTGGTGAAGTCGGAGTTCATCATGTCCCTGATCGAGCAGATCGACAAGAAGGGCGTGGGACCGCAACACAAGTCCATCATCGACCGCTGTATCGCGCAGGTCTACAAAGAGGCCTACGAGATGGCCACGATCCCTACACTCAGCACGCTGAGAGAGAAGCTGCTCTCGCAGCCGGAGCCGGAGGCAAAGCAGATCGCTCTGTCTCTGGAGCTCTATACCACCGGTTCGCTGGATATCTTCGGCAAGCAGAGCAATGTAGATCTGGACAAGAGAGTGGTTGTCTTCGACATTCATGGTCTGGGAGCACAGCTGAAGCCCACCGGCCTTCTGGTGATCACCGATACCATGCTGAACCGAGTAACGCTGAACTGGAAGAGAGGCAAGCGCACCCACGTCTTTATCGATGAGTTCCATGTGGTGTTTGAAAATGAGTTCTCCGCACAGTTCTTCAATTCTGCCTGGAGACAGTTCCGTAAGAGAAATGCCTACCCGACAGCCATCACCCAGAACGTGGAGTACCTGCTGGATTCCGTACAGGCCAGCACGATGCTTTCCAATTCTGAGTTCATCGTGATGCTGAACCAGGCGGCATCGGACCGTGAGGAGCTGGCGAAGCTTCTGAACATCTCTCAGGAACAGATGAGCTATATTACCAACGCCGATCCCGGCTGCGGACTGATCAAGTACGGCGGGTCGCTGGTGCCTTTTGTAAACCGGTTCCCGAAGGACACCAAGCTGTATCAGCTGATGACGACCAGACCGGGAGAAGGCATCTTTGCAGGGCAGGAGGATTAAAGCCTGCCCTTTTTGAAATGGAGGCTTGATGATGAGTAAGAAAAAAGTACTGGGGATCTGTATGATCGTCCTGTGCGCGGCGGGAGCTCTTTTCTCCGGAGGAATGCTCTGGAAGAAACATATGGAAGCGGAGAAGAGCAGAATAGCGTTTGAGGAGCTGGCAGGGCATGTTTCGACCAATGAAATGATGAACGAGTTAGGACTTACCGAAAGCAGAGAAATCGATCAGAAAGTTAAGCAAATCGGAATGATTCTGACCGAGCAGGAAAAAGAGACGCTGGAATGGATGCGGGCGCATGAGATCTATGGTGAGTTTTATAAGAAGAATCCGGACTTTGTCGGCTGGATCCGCATCGACGGCACGAATATCAACTATCCGGTGATGCAGACACCGGATGATCCGGATTACTACCTGAAGCACAGTTTTGAACATGAATACAGCGATTACGGTGTTCCCTATCTGGACGAAGCCTGTGTGCTGGATGAGAGCAACAACTATGTGATATATGGTCACCATATGAAGAACGGAAGCATGTTCTACGATCTGGACGGCTATACCGATCCGGAGTTCTGCAAGGAGCATCCGATCATACAGTTCGATAGCCTGTCCGGCTTCGGCAAATATGAAGTGATCGCGGTGTTCCGATTTAATACGGAGAGGGACAAGTTCCGCTATGATCAGGGTATCAACATGACCGAAGAAGAATATGGTCAATATATTGAGCAGGTGCATGAGCGGGAACTGTACAGCACCGGTAAGACCGCGCAGTACGGTGATCAGCTGCTGACGCTTTCTACCTGCGAATACACCTATCGGAACGGACGGCTGGTGGTTGTGGCAAGGAAGGTGGTTGATGATGAATGAAAGCCCTGTGAAGAATATCAAAACCCGTGAGGTAAAGCATGATATCAAGGTACTGGACAAGGCAGCTGAAGCGGCTAAAAGCTTGAAACAGACCACGATCCGCACGAAGGACCAGATGCAGAATCTGATGGATGACGGCCAGATCTCTCCCGAGGAATTTGCGGAAGATAAGATGCGCTATGCTGCTGAAGATACGGCCTCTGAAGCCGGGCATCAGATGAAAAACGCTGCAAAGAAGACTACAAAGAAGGTCAGGAAGCGTGTTCGGGACCGCAGAGAGCAAAAGCTGCAGGAAAAGCAGATGAAACAGGCAGAAGAGAGCAGGAGAACACTTGCGGAAGCGGAAAAGCAGACAGCAGAGACTGTTGTGGAAGAATCTCAGGAGGAACCACTTCCCCGTCGCAAAAACAACACTGCCCCGAAGGTGGAACAGGCCACCTTCAGGCAGCGTGAATACGGGGTACAGCAGCACGAGGCAAGGGTACGAAGACTGCGAAAAGCGAAAGTGACTGTCACAGAGGTGGAAGCTGGGCGTACGGCTCAAACGACAGCTAAGGAAGCAAAAAAAGCAGCGCCTAAGGCCGTTAACGGCACTATAAAGGCAACGAAAAAGACAGTGAAGACAGCAGAAAGAACCGGTGCTACTGTGAAAACATCGCAGGCCGCAGCGGCTACAGCGGCCAAAGCTGCGAAGCAGACAGCCGAGACAGCCAAGCGTTCCGCTATCATCATGCGAAAAGCGGCAGAGGCATCCCGGGCTACGGCAGTGGCTGTGGCTAAAGGTGTCGCGTCAGCCATCAAAGGCATTATCGCGGCAACGAAAAGCCTGGTCGCATTCCTTGTTGCCGGAGCTTCCGGAATGCTCATGATCCTGCTGCCGATCCTTCTGGTAGGGCTTCTGGTGGGCTCGATCTTCGGCATCTTCTTCTCCAGTGAAGATACCGGCAGTGAGACAACTATGAGATCCGTCGTGCAAGGCATCAATCAGGACTATCAGCAGGAGATCGATGACCTGAAGAACTCCGGAAGCTACGACAGTGTGGAAATGTCCGGCTCGACAGCCGTATGGAAAGAGGTTCTTTCCGTCTATACCGTAAGGACCACCAATGATGAGGAGGAAGCCCAGGAGGTTGCTTCACTGGATGACAACAAGATCAATATCCTGACGGATATCTTCTGGGAGATGAACAATATCTCTTCACGAACCGAAACAAGAACGGAAACGGTCATTGTGGAGACGGATGACGGCAACGGCAACATCGTGGAAGAGACAAGAGAGGAGACGAAAACGGTTCTGCTTATCACCGTTACTCACAAGACCGCCGATGAAATGGCAGAGGCCTACGGATTCAATGAGGAGCAGAAGCAGCAGCTGGCGGAGCTTCTGGATGAAAAGAACCGCTCCATGTGGGCTTCCGTGCTGTACGGCATCCGGGCAGGAGATTCGGATATCGTAGAGGTCGCGCTGTCACAGGTAGGACAGGTCGGCGGCCAGCCTTACTGGTCCTGGTACGGCTTTGACAACCGCGTGGAATGGTGTGCTTGCTTTGTCTCCTGGTGCGCCAATGAGTGCGGCTATATTGAGGACGGTATCATCCCGAAGTATGCAGGCTGTGTGAACGGCGTACAGTGGTTCAAGGATCGCGATCAGTGGATCGATGGCAGCCAGGAACCGTTACCCGGCATGATCATCTTCTATGACTGGGATAGCCCAGATGGAGAATCCGGCCCTCAGGACGGTGAGTCAGATCACACCGGCATTGTGCAGAGGGTGGAAGACGGAATCGTCTATACTGTCGAAGGAAACTCCGGCGACAGCTGCAGGATCCGGCAATATCCGGTGGGATACTATGAGATCCTCGGGTATGGATGTCCGGCGTATTGATAAGAGACGCTTATCAGATAAGTTATCAGAACGATTATCAGTAAATATTTTAGTAAAAATGCCCATTATCGGCCTCAAAAGGTCGGTAGTGGGCGTCTATTTTTGTTGGAAATGATGAATTGATGGTTTTGACCGTCAAGAGGTGGCGCGGATGGGGACACTTTATTGTAAAACCGTGAGTTTTGTGGTATAGTATATTGTGTTGTATTCTATAGGGTTGTATTCTATAGAAACTTGACATGTTGCAATACATGTTGTCAGGATATCCGGGTTTACGATACTGGAAAAATCCTCACTCAGGGAAGCGACGTGTACGAAGATTCGGTAGGACTTATTGTGCGAAACGGAGATTTTTATCAGGGAAAAATCACTGAGAAAGTCAGTTGACTTCGCATAACGCCCTCTATGAAAAACGGTATCAGGCGTGTACTCCCCTTCACGGAAGATCCAATCCATCCGCCCATGAGGTGGATAACCCAGGCAGAATCAGCCTGAAACTTTGGCGCATATCGCTGAAGTCAGCTTTTCCGGTTCGTCATTTTGACGGACTCAACCTTTCGCCCGACTCCCTTACAAGTGGCTAAAACAAGCCATTTATGCTATACTATCAGGCAGTAAAGCAAAGGAAGGGAGGCATAAAACATGGCAGAAGGATTAAGCAGGAACGACCTTGAGAACCTTGACAAACAAACATTGATCACGATGCTTATGGCAACACATGCTTCTCTGGAATCCTTGCAGAAAACCAGCGAAGGGCTGACTAAACAGATCGATCTTCTGACGGAAGAAGTCCGTTCTCTTCGAGCGGATCGCTTTGGACGAAAAACAGAGCAGAGTCTGACAGATGTCACCGACCAGCTGCATATCGCATTCAACGAGTCGGAAGTTGTCTTCGACCTGAATCCGGGAATAGAAGAACCCGAATTCGAGGAGATCTGTCCAAAGCCCTATAAAAGAGGCCGGAAACAGAAAGGTAAGCGGGAAGAAAGCTTAAAGGATCTTCCTGTCCGGGTCGAAGAACATACGCTAAGCGATGAAGAACTTCTGGCCGCATTCCCCGATGGTAAATACAAACGGCTTCCCGATGAGGTTTATAAACGCCTGGAGTTTCATCCGGCAAGCTTTGAGGTGATCGAACATCATGTAGCTGTCTACGCCGGAGAAGGAGAAAAGGCGATCGTCCGTGCGGACAGACCGGCGGATCTTCTGAGGAACAGTATCGCAACACCGTCCCTGCTGGCAGGAGTATACAACTACAAGTTTGTCAACTCTCAGCCGATCAACCGAATCGTTGAGGAGTTCAAACGCCAGGAAGTCTATATTCCTGTGCAGAACGTCTGTCGATGGGTGAATGAATGCTCCGACCGGTATCTGAAACGGATTTATGACAGGCTGAAAGAAAAGCTCTCTGCCTATCATGTCATCCATGCGGATGAGACACCGGTAGAAGTAAGGAAGGACGGACGTGCTGCGGGAGCCAAGAGCTATATGTGGGTATACCGGTCAGGGGCACTGGAGTCCAACCCCTTCGTCCTGTATGATTATCAGAAGACCCGGAAAAGCGACCATCCCCGGGAGTTTCTGAAGGGATACAAGGGTTATTGCGTCACCGATGGATTCCAGGTCTATCACTCGATCGACAAAGAAAGGGATGACCTGACGGTGGCGGGGTGCTGGGCACACGTCCGGAGAGGATTCGCAGATGTTATCAAAGCCTCACCGAAAGACGATCCCAGGATTCAGGAGACAGTCGCATACAAAGCTTTGCAGATCATACAGATGCTGTATCGCTACGAGAAGCTTTGTGAAGACAAATCTCCAGAAGAAAGACAATCATTCCGAGAGAAACAGTGTGCTCCTCTGGTGGACGCTTTCTTCGCATACCTGAAGGAACAGCAGATTCCCATAGCTCCAAAAGCCAAAACAGGGGATGCGATTCGGTATGCGCTAAATCAGGAATCATACCTGAAAGTCTTCCTGAAAGATCCGTATGTTCCAATCGACAACAACGCGGCCGAACGCGGAATTCGCACTTTCTGCCTGGGCAAGCATAACTGGTATCTGATCGATACTGTCAGTGGCGCACAGGCCAGTGCCATTGCTTACAGCATAGCAGAGACAGCCAGAGCGAATAACCTGAAGCCCTATGAATACTTCCGATATCTGCTGGAAGAGCTTCCGAAACATGGAGAGTTTGAAGGTCCGGAGTACCTGGACAATCTGCTGCCATGGTCGGAAAAGCTTCCGGAAGCTTGCAGAAAAACCAAAGCCTGATCAAGTTTGTTATATGCCGTTCTACCTGGGACGGCATTATTTGTTACCCAGTACTCGTAATGGAGCACTTACTAAAAATCAATGTGAAATATGTGGAACGCCTCCGGCGTAACATTTTTCCGTGTATCCTTCAGAGCGCTACAGCGCTTACTCACTTTTTTTTCGAAAATGAAGGGGTATCGTGCCCTTCCGAAGTGAGTTATCCACAGGTTTTCGAGCCGGAATTATGGGTTCCGGCCTGCCATATGCGATTTCCCGCTACGGCGGTTCATATAGATTAAAGTTTCAGGATATGGATCCTTCCCATCAGGTTTTAGCCCAAGGAGAAGTCTCCCTATTTTCAGATTTAGGGCCAGGGGAGGAGTCTGCCCTTTTATAGATATCATTTCATTCAGGATATAATGGAGAGTGTTTATGGAATTTGGATGGATTAATCTGTTTGGCGCTGTCATCGTTGTCCTCATATTGATTCCAAACATCATTTATGCTGTCAGGTACAAACAGGATGAAACACGAACGGAAAGACTATAATAAAAAGCGTTATAAAATGTTATAAATGTTATAAAGAAACCGGCTTTGTGGGTATCGGTAAGACGATCCCTATGGAGCCGGTTGTGTTTAACCATGCACGCTTTATGAATTTAAATCGGTAAAGTAGACGTTATCTGTCGGCGTATGAACATTGCTGAGAACTGTGAGCAGAAGGCTGTGGGTATCCACACCGATCTCATTATCCATGTGATTGAATAGTCTCTCGGACACCGTGCTCGATCACCTGTGCGACGGTTTCTTTTTCTAACTGACAATCATTCCGGATCCACTCCAGAATAACGCTGAGGATTCCGCCGCACATGTAGGAAATGCGCAGACTTTCAGTTTCACTTAAGGCTCCTTTTTCCTGCGCGACAACTTCACGGATTTTGTTCAAAAGGTGAAAACTGAAAGCGCTGTCCACGTCGTGAAAGAGTCTGTAACATAGACTCTTTTGCTGTTCTATTAAAACCAGCGCTGCCCGCACCCCCTGCTGCACCCGATCCTTATTCTTGCTGATTTGCGTTTGACGGTTGACGATATCGGTAAATAGTTTGTCGAAGAAGGATTGTGTGATGGAATCATACAAAGCGTAGACGTCCGTGTAGTAGCGGTAAAATGTAGCGCGGTTGATCTCTGCTTCCACACAGAGTTCCTGAACTGTGATATTGTTTAAAGATCTCTCTTCTAAAAGCCGGAGAAAGCATTCTCGGATAACCCGATCTGTCCTTCTCCGCGCGGCACTCATTTTTTCCATATCTGATCTCCATTCAGTTTAGTCTTAAGTGTCGTTCTTTGCGATAGATGATTTGATTGTGTTGCAAAAATCGACATTTGACCTAAGATTAATGATTGCTTCTTTTTCGGTTTTAGTATACATTAATATCACAGAGATTGCAACATATGTCTCAAAAATTAACGACTGTTTTGGAGGATGATTTCATGAGAGAAGAAACAAAAGCAACAAAAGAGAATTCACAGGAACTTCGTGTAAATGCGATGCAGAAGATTGACGCTATGCCTGTGAAAACACTGCAGGATGAAATGGTGAAGCGTATCTACGACTGGTGGGGCAACTGGGTCCCTGATTATGAGGGGTGGCTTAAACTCGCAGATTCCCTCTATGCTCCTGATGCGATCATCAACGCCATCGGCGGCGAACAGAAGTATTCGGAATACCGCCTCAGTATGAAGGACCAGAGGGACCGCTGCACCATGGCAATGGGGCCGATCCTTCAATCCATTGTTGGTGAGGACACAGTCGCACTTGTTTATGATATGTACCTGATGCCTAAAGGAATGGAAAATAAGGTAACATTTACGATGACTGTCACAGAATTCAATCATTTCGGTATTGTGGATGGAAAACTGATGGTTACCCGTCTGGATCTTTACACTGATGGAGGAAATATGCTCAGGGGGTGATTGATAAACGATACGTTGTGAGATTGTTGACACTCAGGCCTTATACTGGTCTAGCATACTTATTAAAACACACCGGCTTTGTGGGGATTGATAACTCCATAAGGCCGGTTTTATTATAATATTACAATTTATAGCTCCGAAATCCGGAACAGGGAAAGCGATCCAGTATGCATTGAACCAGGAACCCTACCTGAAAGTCTTTGTGACAGATCCTTATGTTCCGATTGATAACAATGCGGCAGAACGTGGAATCAGGACTTTCTGTTTGGGTAAGCACAACTGGTATCTGATCGATACAGTCAGCGGAGCGCAGTCCAGTGCCATCGCATACTCTATAGCGGAGACGGCGAGAGCGAATGATCTGAAGCCGTATGAATACTTCCGTTATTTGTTAGAAGAACTTCCGAAGCATGGGGAGTTTGAAGATCCTGCATTTCTGGATGACCTGCTGCCATGGTCGCGAACTCTTCCGGAAGCTTGCAGAAAAAAGAAAGCATGATCAAGTTTGTTATATGCCGTTCTATTTAGAGCGGCATTTTTGTTAACCAGTACTCACTATGGAGCACTTACGGGTCTTTTTTGTTGACGCTCTAAACCGTCAACATGTTACGCGCGATCGATTCTCTATTGCTTTGTGAAATCGCTAAGCGTATAATGATAATCACGAACAAGATGTTCGGGATAGAGCTTGGAGAGAAAGTCGAGGTGTTGTCATGAGAAGGAAGAATCCAGAGTTAATGGAAAAGATCCGTGATTTTGTAGGAGAGTATTACAGACACAATTATGAGTCTCCTACGATACGGGTCATAGCGAAGGCTATGGGAATCTCCACATCGACAGCGCATGGTTACCTGGTGGAGATGGACGAGAAGGGCATGCTTTCCTACCGGAACGGCATCTTGGATGACCTGCCAAAGATCAAAAAGACACCGACAGACTTTATCTCCGCCCCCCTAGTCGGCAGCATTAACTGCGGTAATCCGGAAACAGAGGAAGAGCAGGTAGAGATGTATATTGGACTTCCGGAGGCTCTGTTCGGAAAGGGAGAGTATTATCTGTTAAAGGCGACCGGCGATTCCATGGAAGACGCCGGAATCGAAGAGGGCGATCTGATCGTGATCCGTTCGCAGAAAACAGCAGCAGTTGGAGATGTCGTTGTCGCGCTGGACGACATGAACCAGAATACCTTGAAGAAGTTTGGCGGTTTCAATGAGGACCATCAGGCAATCCTCGAATATATGAATGAGAATAAGTATCCCGGAAAAACCATAATTGTGAACGAACTTGTGGTTCAGGGAGTGGCCAAGAAAGTATTAAAGGATCTATAGGAGAGATTAAGTGAAAAGAATACCCGTAAAGGTAGAGTGTGAGGCAGACCATGACGGAGAATCCGTCCCGAAAGTGATTACATTTGAAGATGGTCAAAGCTGTGACGTATCCAGAGTGCTGTACTACAGCAGCTCCTGTACCGGTGAGTTTGAAGGAATTCGCTACACGATTCTGATCGGTAGTGCGGAAAAATATATTTACAGAGTCAATCACGATTGGTATGTGATGGCTTGAATGGAGGTGTAGGGAGTGAAGAAGTTCACTACTTATGACGAGATCGAAAACCTCTGTGAAGCCATGATAAAGGATTTTATGCGGCGTAAGCATTACACCAATTCCCACTGCGTCGATATCGAAGCCTTTGTCACGGAATACCTGGGAATTCCGATCGTCTATGAAAGCTTTGCGGAACCGGATCCGGGAAGGATCGGTTTCATCTCCGACGGCAAAAGACCGCTCTGGGTTCATCGTGGCAACACGAAGGTACAGGTAGTCTTCCCGGCAGGGACCATTGTTATCGAGAGTTTCCTGAAGAAACCCTATGAACAGGGCAAGCGGCGCTTTACCATTGCCCATGAAGGAGCTCACTTTGTAATCGACAGGCACGTACCTGCGCAGTCGCAGGCCGCGTTTCACAGTGAGTTCGACGGAGCCATGAATTACTCACAGGACATGCTGAGGGAAATGATGTCCATTACGGAATCATTTGCCAACAGAGCGGCGGCCTGCTTCCTGATGCCCAGATTTCTGATGTTGAGAGTACTGAAGAAGTACAACGCCGGGAACAAGGTGATCGCCTATGACGGATATGTGATGTCTCAAGATCAGAAGGATCTGGTTCAGAGAATGGCGGATGCGATGGGCGTGAATTACAGCCCGATGTTCAACCGGCTGAAGGAACTGGATTTGATCGACATGAAGCCGATCGAACAGTATCTTTCCAGATTCAGGACGGAAGGCGGTGAACGCTGATGCAGCAGACCTGCTCAAAGCGATATCACTATGAAATGACCCCCGTTGTGGCAGAGAAGCTGGCAAGATGCAAAACCGCATCGGAGCAGCTGATGAAGCGCGAGATCAAGTGCCCGGTCTGTGGCTTCTATCTGCTGGACGTTTACGGCAGAGACCACCATTACACCAGGGTCAAATGCAACAAATGCAAGTTTAACGAGGTCATTGATACCGCATTGTTCAGAACAGTGCGTGTACGTACCCCACGAAGATAAAACTGAATATAACCATCGACTTTTAATCGCGCAAGCGGAGCCGGTTTTGTGATCTGAGGATCACGGATCGAAGTCTACCAAGCACCGTACGAAGCCGAACCAGAAAGAACAGGTATATAAACCTGTACTTCTGATTCGATTCTGCGGTGCTTTTTCATTTGCGCGAGTAATAGCTTTGTACTGTGTTAGGAGTCCTTCCCCGGTTTCGCGGAAAGGACTCCTATGTTTTATCGGTGGCTTTGCTACGAAGCTAAATACCCGTAATCTCCGGATTTTTTGAGTTCAACCAAAAACCAAAAAATCAAAAGGAGATTACGAAATGGCTATCAATTTTGCCCTTGAACGCAAGAGATTCAGAGAAGAACAGGAAAAACTTCGCAGGAAATACGAAGCCTTGGGAATGACGAAAGAGCAGATCCGGGAGATGTACGAGTTTGATCTGCACCAGTTTAACAGAGACATTGCTTACAACAGGCATACACAGCAGCTGATGCCTGAAACCGAGCTGGAGGCGGAAGGAAAAAATCCGCTGCTTCATAAGTTTGAGGATGAACTGACCGTGAATCAGGAACCGGATGAGACCAGACCGCTCTGGTGGCTGGATGAGATCGAGGATGAGGTTCTACTGGAGTCCCTACTTCAGCTTTCCGAAGAAGACCTTCTGCTGATTGACAAAATCGCGTTCCGGGAGCAGACACAGACAGAAATCAGCATCGAGCTCAAAGTTACACAGCCTTCCGTTTCGCAACGTATTAAGACAATCCGGAAAAAAATAAAAAAATCTGAGTGATCCTTATATTTTTTCCCTTCTCGTGATCTACCACTTGAGGAAGGTTTCTTCCTTAGTACATCGAGAGGAAGAGAAAGGAATATGCAACAGAAATCAACACAGGAGATGGAGCTGTGCCTCTGCGCGTCCTGTGCCGGCATATTTTATGACATGCCGGAATACCGGATTGTAAGAAAGAATCCGTACCAGGTGGAAAAAGAGCCCTGCACCTACTGCAGCTGCAGGCTGGGATATGA
The DNA here is from genome assembly GCA_017441925.1 of Bacillota bacterium. Lineage (GTDB taxonomy): Bacteria > Bacillota > Clostridia > Lachnospirales > Bianqueaceae > RUG12817. The sequence continues at coordinate 8,201 of JAFRUE010000006.1, read as the reverse complement.
TTTCATCATTACGAGAAAGTCAAGTATGCGAAATGATGAAAATGTGCGAAATCGCATGATGGAGCGGAGGAGGCAGAATGGGTAGACTTAGGACAATTCTTTTGCTAACAGATCCCTGCACAGTCCTCCGGAAAGGAGCCTGACCATGCAGAATCTGATTACCAGAAAAGAAGCAGCCAGGCTTTTAGGCATCAGCGTTAAGACCCTGGATCTGGCAAGGGAGAGTGGAGCCATTGCCTATGTGCAGTTTGTAGAAAACGGTTGTGTCTATTTTACCGAGAATGCGATTGATGAATACATCGCAAAGAATACGTATAAGGTAAAGGTCTCGGATGATGGACGGCCAACCTACCGGAGAAGACGCAGTTAAGGAGTAAGTAACATATGGCTGAGAAGAAACACACAACCAGACGTATGAACATGATTCCCAAGTATGGGACGGTGAACGTCAATGGTCATCAGTACTTCCGAACACGAATCACAGATGATGAGGGGAAAAGGATTGCTATTTATGCGCCTTCCAGGAAGGAACTTTATGAAAAGGCCTGCAAGATTGAGTATCAGATCGATAATCATATCTATGGTGTTGAAGCGCCCACGGTTCGCGAATACTGCGAAAAATGGCTTTTCATGAAATCCGCAAACTGCCGGGAAACAACAATGATTGATTATCGATCTAAGGTGAAAAACTACATCATCAAACCTCTTGGGGATATGAAGATGCAGGATGTGACGCTGGACGATATACGAATGGCTACCATCCCGGCCGGGAAAAAGTCAAAGTCAGTATTCAAATCCGTAAATGTTCTTTATAAGTGTATCTTCAAATCCGCGATGGAGAGCAAGATTATCGAAAAGGACCCGACTGTGTTTCTTTCGGAGGACGGCGGTGTCCCCCAGAAGGAAAGAATTCCTTTGACAGATGAACAGGCAGAAAAACTGATCGAAGCGACGAAGGGGTTACCACCTTATCTGTTTGTTTTACTGGGACTATATGCAGGCTTAAGGCGTGAAGAGATTCTCGCACTGCAGTGGGACTCTGTATATCTGGATTGCGATGCACCTTATCTGACAGTAAGAAGAGCATGGCATACGGAAAACAATCAGCCGGTTATTCTGACCGAGTTGAAAACCAAGGCTGCACACCGCAATATCCCCTGCCCGCCGAGACTCTCGGAGGCGCTTAAGGAAGCAAAGGAGAATTCTCGCTCTGTATATGTGATCGCGAACAGGGATGGCGGGCCTCTGACATACACGCAGTTTCAGAGGCTATGGAAGTTCATCAAGACCAGGACTGCATTACCAAGGAAAGCAAAGAAAAAAGTAGGTGGCAAATATGTGAAGTATATGCTTTATCCGAAACTGGGAGAGAGAGCCAGGAACAATGGTCATGTGGTGTATACGCTGGACTTTGAAGTAACACCGCATCAGCTGAGACACACGTATATCACGAATCTGATTTATGCCTCTGTGGATCCGAAAACGGTCCAGTATCTGGCAGGCCACGAGAATAGCAAGATCACGATGGATATCTATGCGAAAGCAAAGTACAACCGCCCGGAGGACGTAGTTCTGCAGTTGGAGGATACATTCAACGCGTGGAATGAATCGGTGGCGCAGTAACACAAAGGGGCGCGGAAAAGATTCCTGCGCTCCATATTTTTAGGAGGATATGATGGCTAAGAAAAAAGTGATCCCTCAGTATAATACCGTTACGAAGAAGGGGCATATGTATTACTATACGAGCATGGTAGATGCAGACGGCAAACAGGTGACGTTTTACGGGAAAACCTGTGAAGAAGTCTACAATAAAGCAGAGAAAGGCCGAAAGGCCATCGAAGAACTGAAGTTTCGAAAAGCGAATCCGACGGTCAGAGATTACAGCGAGAAATGGCTGCTGATGAAATCAGCTACCATCAGAGAAAACACGCTTGCAGGATACCGCAAAACTATTGAAAAGCATATTCTTTCTGCGATTGGAGACAAGTATATCGATGAGGTCACAGCAGATGACCTGAAGATGCTGATGGTACCGGTTTCGAAGCTTTCTTCTGCAACCTATGCTTCCGTAAACATGCTGTTAAAATGTATCTTTTACTCTGCACTTCGAAGTGAGGTGATTCAGGAGAATCCGTCAGCCGGTATTAATCCTCGCGGTGGAAAGCCGGCAAAGGAACGTCCTGCTCTCACGGATCGCCAGGTGAGCGATCTGATTGCAACCGTAAAGGATCTTCCCCCTTACCTTTTCGTGCTTCTCGGACTCTATGCAGGACTCCGAAGAGAGGAAATCCTGGGACTGAAATGGGACTGTGTATTTCTGGATGCTGCGGTGCCTTATATTGCAGTGAGAAGAGCATGGCGTTCAGAAAAGAATCGGCCGTCAGTAACTCCGGTACTGAAGACACCTGCAGCTCGAAGAGACATTCCGATTCCGGAGCTTTTAGTCACTGCACTGAGAGAACAGAAGGAAAAGAGCATTTCGGACTATGTCATTGCTGACAGTGAGGGAGAGCCACTTTCCTATTCTCAGTTTCATCGTATGTGGAATTACATTCCGGCAAGAAGCACGCAGGAAAGAACAATCTATCGTTACATCAACGGCGAGAGGATCCATCATACGATCAAACCAGAGCTGGGAGAGCGGTGCAGGACCAAAAAGAGTCTCATTTATACGCTGGACTTTACAACAACGCCTCATGTACTCAGACACACATATATCACGAACCTGATCGCCAGCGGTGTAGATCCAAAGACGGTACAGTATCTTGCAGGCCACGAAAACAGCAAGGTGACCATGGATATCTACGCCAAAGTGAAGTATAATAAGCCCTGGGAACTCGCAAAGGTTGTAAACGCAGCGTTTCCTGAGCCCCAAAACGATACAGATTCCGAGCCTTAATGGTGGGTTAAAACTCTAGGGAACAAAATCTCAAAAGCCCGTAAAACCGCGTAAATACTGGGAAAACGGGAGTTAGGTGGCCGAGTACGGCCTCAAGGGCGCGCGCAGAGCTCCTCAGTTCAGCAAACGTTGATCAGAATCAGCAAAACCTCTGGAACCCCGGGAATCAGCAGTTTCCGGGGTTTTTTATGTTCTCTGCCCGGCAAGAGCTCGGACGCAATATAGCCATCTGCCTGATCAACATAGTCATTTTTCTCAAAAATGACTATGTTGACTTGACTTTTGCGGAATAATTTAGTAGAATACATCTATGTCAAAACGCATACAAATGACTATGCTGCATTTCAAGAAGAGGATATTGAATGAGATCTCTGAATTATAAAAACGAATATCAGAAGCTGCTTTCTCCGGAAATCGTGTCGTATCTTGGACAGATCCACGAAATGAAAGGACAGCAGAATCTGTTTATCGAAGCCCAAAAAGATGCTTTGAATGAATTGCTGGAGATTGCCAGGATTCAAAGCACTGAAGCATCCAACCGCATCGAAGGTGTCATTACCACGGATGACCGGCTTAAGAAGATCGTTATGAACAAGACTACACCCAAGGGCCGTAGTGAACGTGAGATCGCTGGTTATCGCGACGTTCTGAATACCGTACATGAGAATTATGATTATATCCCAGTCAGGCCCGGTATGATCCTGCAGCTGCACCGGGATCTTTATAAATTCAGCAATTCTGCTGTCGGCGGACGTTTTAAGAACGCTGACAATCTCATTACAGAGGAATTGTCTGACGGGACGAAACGTGTCCGGTTCCAGCCTGTTCCGGCTTGGGAAACGACCGAAGCCATGGAAATCCTGTGTAAAGCTTTTCAGGAAGCAGCGGCTGATCCGGAGTTGGATCCGATCCTTCTGATGCCGGTCTTTATCCTGGACTTTCTGTGCATCCATCCCTTTAGCGACGGGAACGGACGTATGAGCCGGCTCCTGACGTTGCTTCTGTTATATCGTTCCGGATATTTGGTAGGGAATTATATCAGTGTCGAGAGAATAATCGCAGATAGCAAAGAATCTTACTATGAAGCCGTGCAGAATAGTTCTGCAGGATGGCATGAAGAGCAAAATGATTATCTTCCGTTTGTCCGGTACTTATTAGGTGTTGTGATTGCAGCGTACCGTGAATTTGCTTCTCGAGTGGATATTCTGATCACAAGAGGGCTCTCAAAAACTGATAAGGTCCGGGAGATTATTCGTGGTACCACGGGCCGTATCACCAAGACGCAGATTATGCAGCTATGTCCGGATATCAGCCAAAAGACGGTTGAACGAGCTTTAAAAGAAATGATGGACAGTAACAGGATTATTAAGATCGGAGGAGGACGTTATACCTCCTACACATGGAATAAGGAGAATGCTTATTGAATACATATATAGCATATTTTGACGAGACAGGTGATGATGGGATTACAACAGCATCGAGTGATGTTTTCGTCCTTTCAAGTATCTATATGAGTTCAGAAGCCTGGCAGAAGAACTATGACCTTTTTAAAACCTTTCGAAAAGAGATAAAAGAACAGTATGGCATGCATATCACAGAAGAGATGCATACTATGCATTTTCTGCGAGATAAAGGACTATATAGACCACATGCCTGGACTTTAGAACAAAGACGGGAGATACTGACTCAGTTTACAATCAACATTTCTAAACTGGATATGAAGGTTATCAATGTTGTAATTGATAAGAATTATATACATACAGAAGATTATGACGTGCTGGAGAATGCTTTGACATATAATATCCAACGAATAGAAAACGATAGTGCCGGACAATGGAAATACCTGATTATTTCTGATGAAGGTCGAATAGCACCTATGAGAAAGACTGCACGAAAGATTCGAACATTTAATCCCGTAATATCTCACTTTGGAGGAGTGACGAACGTTCCAATACAAGGCTTGATTGAAGATATTCTTGAGAAGAAATCAGAAGAGAGTTATTTTATTCAGATTTGTGATTATATCTCCTGTTTTACAAGCTTGTACTATAAATATGTTATGAAGAATGCAGAGCTACCTAAAAGAATTGCTCAAGTGGTAGATAAAAAGTTTGTATCACGAGTGATGGCAACATTCAACGCAGGAGCTATCCTGAATGAAAAGGCAAGTACAATAAAATATGGCCTTGTGATTTATCCAAGACCATAAAAACACCACCTACGAGATATTCATCTTTTCAGTGGTTCAATTATATGATACACTAACAGTGTAAAAAAAGCAATAGGATTATTTAAAATAAATGGAGAATCATTATGATTACTGGCGAACTGAAAAGCAAAATTGACAGCCTGTGGGAGATCTTCTGGACCGGAGGACTGACAAATCCATTGGACGTCATCGAGCAGATGACCTATCTGATGTTTATCCATGACCTGGATGATTCTGACAATACCAGGGCTAAAGAGGCCGCCATGCTCGGGCTGCCTTACGAGAGCGTTTTTGCCAAAGAAGTGCAGGTCGGAGACCGTACCATCGACGGCAGTCAGCTGAAGTGGAGCGTCTTTCATGATTTCCCCGCCGGGAAGATGTACAGCACCGTGCAGGAATGGGTCTTCCCCTTCATCAAGAACCTCCACGGCGATAAAGAAAGTGCCTATTCCAAGTACATGGGTGACGCGATCTTTAAGGTGCCGACGCCGCTGATGCTGGATAAGATCGTTACCGCGATGGATGGCATTTATGAGCAGATGGCTCAATTAAAGACGGTGGATACCCGCGGTGATGTTTATGAGTATCTGCTCTCCAAGATTGCTACAGCCGGTGTTAACGGTCAGTTCCGTACACCGAGACATATTATTCGCATGATGGTGGATCTGATGCAGCCTAACGTTGATGAGATCGTCTGCGACCCGGCCTGCGGCACTTCGGGCTTCCTCGTGGCGGTCAGCGACTACCTGAAGGAAAACCGCAAGCAGGAAGTCTTTTTCAACCGGCAGAACAAGGACCACTACATGAACCACATGTTCCACGGCTATGACATGGACCGGACCATGCTGCGTATCGGCGCCATGAACATGATGACGCATGGGGTAGATAATCCTTTTATCGAGTATCGTGACAGTCTGTCAGATCAGAACCCGGACAAGGATAAATACACACTGATCCTGGCAAATCCGCCTTTTAAGGGCAGTCTGGACGCTGATATCGTTTCTGCGGATCTGCTCAAGGTCTGCAAAACAAAGAAGACCGAGCTACTTTTCCTGGCGCTGTTCCTGCGGATGCTCAAGGTGGGCGGACGCTGCGCCTGCATCGTACCGGACGGAGTGCTGTTTGGTTCTTCCACAGCACATAAAGCGATCCGTAAGGAGCTGATCGAGGGCAACCGGCTGGAGGCTGTGATTTCCATGCCTTCAGGCGTATTCAAGCCGTATGCCGGCGTTTCCACCGCTATTCTGATCTTTACCAAGACTGGACACGGCGGCACGGACAAGGTCTGGTTCTACGATATGAAAGCCGACGGCTATAGTCTGGATGACAAGCGCAGCGAGACCAAAGAGAATGATATCCCGGATATCATAGCACGCTTCCACGCGCTGGATGCCGAGCAGGATCGCAAACGCACAGAACAGAGCTTCTTTGTGCAGAAGGACGAGATCGTCGGCAATGACTATGATCTAAGCATCAACAAGTACAAACAGACAGAATATAAGGCTGTGGAATACCCGCCGACCAGTGAGATTATGGCAAAACTTCGAGAGTTGGAGAAGCAGATTCTTAAAGAGATGGACGAATTAGAGTTATTGTTAAAATGAATAATAATCACGATTATGACAAGATCAGTAGCGAATTATACGCAAAGTATATACTGGAAGCACTTTATCCTTCGCGTTACAGAGAATTAATAAGAACGGACAGACCTGATCTGATATCTGAAGATAGATCGATTGGGATAGAAGTTACGCGAGTGCTTTGGGATAAAGAAATGAAATCTGTAGCTTTTTTTAATACTTATCTTAAAGATCGACAAATCGACAATATAGATCCACAAATAATTGAAAGTTTTGTTAGCTATGGCAATGAAGTATTAACCGGTGCTCGAATAAAAAGTGAATGGACAAATAAAATAATAGGCTTTTCTCCATCCATAGATGGTACCAATTATAGTGGGTTTAAAAAGCTGCTGATAAAAAAACACGAAAGGATTAGTAGTAAAAAGTATATAGAATGTGACCAATATGATCTATTCATAACTTGGGGAGATCTGTTTGAAGATGAGGTAGATGAAGCCTTAAACATTATAAAGGAAATCAATGATCAATATACAGAAGGTTATACGTTTGTTGTCTTAGACACTGCCAATTATTTATATAAATACGATATAGATGGTGGAATTATTGAGAAGAAATATACACGTGATCACAGTAAAAACATTATTGCAAGAATAAGAGCAGAAATTAGTTAAAGAAATTGAGGTTTGTGGGTATGAGCATAGACACAGTTAGAATTGGTGATATCTGTGAGATTCTCAACGGTTTTGCTTTTAAGAGTGAAAACTATGTAGAGTCAGGAATAAGAGTAATACGTATCGCCAATGTTCAAAAAGGATATATTGAAGATTCTACACCGGTATTCTATCCGGAAGATTCTACCGGGTTGGATAAATATATGCTCGAAAGCGGAGACTTGCTGATGTCCTTGACTGGAAACGTCGGAAGAGTGGCTATCCTTGCAGAAGAGTTTCTTCCTGCGGCACTTAATCAGCGTGTAGCCTGTTTAAGAATGAAGTCGGATAGAGTTTCAAAAGGGTATTTATATCACATTCTTAACAGTGACTATTTCGAACAAAAGTGTATACAGTCATCAAAGGGTGTCGCACAAAAAAACATGAGCACAGAGTGGCTCAAGGACTATGAAATACCTGTGTATACAGAGGAAAAGCAAGCAGAAATTGTTTCTATTTTTGATCATTTACAAGGTATCATAGCTAACAGAAGACAAGAACTACAGAGTCTTGACGACCTCATCAAAGCCCGATTTGTCGAGATGTTTGGGGAACCTGAGACAAACCCGAAGGAGTGGAAAAAGAAACCTCTTGCCAAAGTGATAACTGCTGCAAACAACGGAATGGCACGTCGCGGGAATGATGAACATGGTAACATTGTAATGCGTCTTGTTGAGTTGCAGGATGGGTATATCGATTACACGAACCCAAATCGGATTGTTCTCACTGAGGCAGAAAAGAAAAGATATCTGCTCAGAGATAAAGACTTTTTGTTTGCAAGAGTTAACGGCAATCCGGAT
>JAFRUE010000001.1 GCA_017441925.1 Bacillota bacterium | reverse complement strand
CTACCGTTACTGTTACCGTTCCGGTCGTCGTTCCGTTGACAATTCCTGCGTTCTCGCTCCCCTCTGTCGCACTCTCCGTGATCGTATAGGTATGCGTTCCGGGAGCTGTGTAGCTGATCGCTGCGTATGTCGCGGTTCCTTCTTCATTGCCGCTTCCGCTGATCGTTACAGTCTCAATCGCTGTCGTTCCTTCTGTCAGCGCAAAGTCATAACTCCACTCTTCAGGCTCGGTTCCCTCTGTCTCGGATTCCACTACCTTCTTTACAGGGAACTGTACTGTACCAGTCGCTGAATAAGCATTGATAAACTCAACAGAATTCTTAGTTGCATCTCTATCAATCGTTCCAGTAATAATACGATTAGTAGGAGTAGTTGAATATCCGTTTTCAGCTGTTTCCTCAATTCTATAAGAAGCTCCGATCGGAAGATCTTCCAGCGTAACAGTTTCGCTATGCTTTAACGTAAAGGTAGCTTTACCGGTAGAATCCAACGTAAGATCACCATACTTACCTGTTACCGGATTGTTATCCTGCGTTACAGTAATACTAAAGCTGAATCCTTTGGAAGTATCAAGTGTAAATCCGGTAGGTACAGTAACCGTCTTCTTAATAGTCAGATCACTGGTATTTGTTGCATATACATTATATACATAGAATTCCAGGAATGTGTTATGAAGCTGATCCGGCGTGCCATCATTGTCCTCATCCCAAGTAGTTGAATAATAGTCGCCGACTACATCCGGAATAGCACTCAGCGTGTCTGACTGGTTAATATTGGAGTGAGTCGTACCGTTATCATTACGCCATGCATATTCTGTTTCAATATAAGTACGGACATATACAAGCGTATTCCCATCGACATCTGTGATTGTCTCAGGAATATCAGCTGCAACTTCTTTAATATAGGTCAGGCCGTCAGTTACATCATAGTCATATGCCAAACCAATTCCACTGGATCCAACCGTTACAGTACGGTTATCATTTGTTGAAAAACCGCTGTAATTCACCGTTGCCTCTGTTTCTCCGGACCAGGCTGTCGGCGCGGTTACATCACCGTTAGGATTCTGATAAATACCAAAGTCAAATACATACTCTGTTCCCTCAGGAAGCTCGATTGTATTGCCGTCTTCATCAACCAGATACTTGACAATTTCGATAGCAGCCAGAGTCGCATCATTCTCACTGCTGGCGCCAAGGCGGAAGTCCATACCACCACCGTTGCCAGTGACAAACTCACCGTTTCTCCAACGACTTACCTGGTAAGAATTCAGAATGCCGGGACACTCGTTGCGGCTGTCCCAATAGTCAAATGAAGCATCAAGTGAGGTCACAACCGAAACGACAAGCGGGTTACCATCCATGTCATACAGGATGTCATCATCCCCGTCTCCGTCATAGTCATAGGTCAGAGTAAGATCTACCGGTTTGGTGACGTCGACATTATAGTAGACTTTATTCGCGCTGCTGGCAGAAGTGCCTACAGGGAATGTGCCATTGTAGCGGACCTGATCGATCGCCTGTCCGGAGCCTGTACTTGTCGTGAACGAAGTGATAAGAAAATCATTCAGCGGTACATGGTCACCAGTCGAATTAACCGTATAGGAACTGACCGTAGAACCCATCAGATCTTGCTGGGTAATCGGGATATCGTTATTAAATCCATATCCGTTAATAGGATTCTCTTTGGATACCGTAAGTATCAGATTGCCGCTGGCATCATAATACGGACCATAAGCAAGAGGTACGCTGACCTTTGCCGTAGCTACGATACCGATATCAATATGGTCTACTGTATTTCCTGTCGGTGCTGCCACCCGGGCAAGGTAGAAATTTGCTGCCTCGTCCTGAGAATTGCCGCCCGTGATTGCTGTGGCCGTCTCATTGACGCCAAGATAAGATGTACCAGTAGACAACAGATGATTGCTATACGTAAGGGCTGTAGCAGTAGTAGAAAGTCCGGTTGTTGCTGACGGTGATATATACGTATAACCACTGGATCTGGAGACTCTCAGTCGCACACTACCCCCGCTAGTATTCCGAGTCCATCTTTCAGCCATATCGATTTCAATAGTATCTCCATTGGACAAAGAGTCGCCATTATAATCGAGTGCTTTCAGAGAACCATCATACATAACCTCATAATACTTACCATTATGTTCTGCAATTAATACGCAGTTTTCAGTCAGGCCTCCAATAATCGTACCGGTAACGGAGAAGCTGGACTGTTCAAAGATAATATCATTACCATCGACAGTCGGCGTGATAACTTCTGTACCGTCGTCCGCGAAATGCACGATCTGAAGATCCGCAGCATCTTCTTCGCTGATAGGATCGTTGTAGGTGATCTTTACCTCGACAGGAGCCTGCGGTTCGATCTTCTGTCCTTTGCTGATGATCTCGATATTAAAGAAGCGCGCAAAGAAAGCTTCAGCATCAGATTCATAACCGAAGAGCTTTTCAAGTGCCTTCTCGTTATACTCATCATATGCATCCGTTCCTTCAAGGATCTCTGTGACCTGAAGCTCTGCATCGGCCGGAATACCTGCCGCTTCGTCAAAGGTAACGGTGATCTTGTAGGAAGTCCCGTCCGCAGTGATATAATTCGTCTCCAGCGTTGTCACGACAACAGCATATACGGAAAAGCTGCCGCTGGTAAACTCAGCTGTTACTTCATTAGTATCGTTATCACTTTCGGAGGCTACGGTGCAGTCAGTTTCAAGAACTTCTGTCTCTGCGTCTTCCGGAATATGGACAACAGAAACATCCTCGCTTTCAACAGCTTCTTCGTACTGAACCTTGATGACCACATTAATGGGAGACTGCGGTTCAATTACTTCGCCGTTATATGTGAAGGTAATATCGAAGAAACGGGCTTCCTTGATCTTAGTGTTCTCATCGGAAGCTACAGCCTCTTCTGCTTTTTCATAATAAGAATCATAAGCGACGAATTTCTCTGTCAGCTCGTTGATGAAAAGAAGCGTGCCTTCCGGAAGGCATGCGTTCTCATCATAGCTGACCGTGATGACATAGCCGTTTCCGGTGCGTGTGAAGGTACCGGCCTGATATGTCACCTCAGGTTCAGCTTCCTCTTCTGCAAGAGCCTCCTCTTCTGTGGGAGCCTCTTCCTCGACAGGGGCTTCCTCTACTACGGGAGCTTCTTCCTCGACAGGAGCTGCTTCCTCTTCTACAGGAGCCTCTTCCTCGGCGGGAGCTACTTCCTCTTCTGCAGGAGCCTCTTCCTCGGCGGGAGCTGCTTCCTCTTCTACAGGAGCCTTTTCCTCGGCGGGAGCTGCTTCCTCTTCTGCAGGAGCCTCTTCCTCGACAGGAGCTGCTTCCTCTTCTGCAGGAGCCTCTTCCTCGACAGGAGCTGCTTCCTCTTCTGCGGGAGCCTCTTCCTCGGCGGGAGCCGCTTCCTCTTCTGCAGGAGCCTCTACCTCGACAGGAGCTGCTTCCTCTTCTACAGGAGCCTCTTCCTCGGCGGGAGCTGCTTCCTCTTCTGCAGGAGCTTCTTCCTCGACGAGTGCCTCGTCCTCCACAGCTTCAGCAGCCTCTTCCGGCTGCTCTTCGGCATCTGAGACTACCGCCTCGATTTCCGATGTCGCTGCGGCTTCCTCTTCAACGGATTCGGCCTCATCGGATGTCTCATCCACTGTCTCTGCAGCAACAACATCACTGTCATCTGCTGCTATTACGCGTACATTGTCAAACAGCGGACTGAAAGCCATCATAAATGCTAACAGTAAAGCTGCCATCCTGCGTAACTGACTCGACATAATGCAATACCTCCATTAAAAGTGATAAACTGGCAGATCCTGACCCATTAGGGACGGATCAGATCTCACAGAGTACAAATACGTGCAGATACTATCCCCGTCATCATCAACTGAAACAAATCTTCATCCAGGGATTTTGACATCAAGGGACAATAAAAACACGTAGAGCCACTTGTACAGTTACTTTAAATGATTTCAACTAAAATGTCAATCCCTTGGCGTCGTTATTCTTATATATTTAAAGTAAACTTATAATATTAGTATGTCAATTTTACATGTATACATATATCGATAATATAGCATTAATTTCATTTATGTAAACTTTATAGAAAACATATATTTACCTCATCGCTTTTTGTTAACCCTCGAATCTTTCAAAAAAATTTTTTATGATCTATTCTTACTATGGTATAAACTGCTTCGGTTGATCTCCGTCTGTGTGATTCATTTTACGGATTTCGGCCTGCTTTACTCATTTTTTTGCCTGTAAACAGGATAATAAAAAAGTTCGATACAGATAATAAATACAAGTTATAGTATTTATATCTGTACCGAACCACTATATAAAGGAAGAAACTCATTTAAAAGCTTGTCGGCAAGAAGTATCTTGCCCGTGCGCGGTTCGGACTGTCCAGCTACCCCACTTGTACGATCTGCTCTGACGATAAATACGGCTTATCCTAATACCGCTAATCATCCATCAGTTCGCAGCGGACGGCACAGCGGGTCTGTCCTCCGATTGTACAGGTAAAAAGCGTCATATCCCAGTCGTCTCCGGTGATCATCTCCTCCAGCGCGGTCGGTTTGACAATCTCCCGGTTTGACACCTGGTAATGATATGTTTTGCCTTTTACTGTCGTAAAAAATATGTCCGTTCCGATATCGATATACAGAAGCTGACCGAAATGCGCAGCATTGTTATGAGCGCAGATCACAAGATCACCGGAGTAATATGATCCTGTAAATCGGCAAGGTGAGACCGTTAACCGTCTATAGTCCCAGTCCGCCATAACCGGCAGTAAGATATCGAGTGCAGGAATCTCTACAACACCGATATACTCATACCCGTCGATCTCCTCCGTCGCCATCGGTTTCGATCCCTGGATCTCCGAATCATCGATCGGATCACGTCTGGTTGTGCCGGGAATCCTGGATCCTCCCGGGATTTTGGAACCTCCCGGAATGATCGTACTGTCAGCTTCTTCTGTATTCTCAATGATGGCCTCAGTCAGGACATCCAATACTTTAGCCGACTCCTTACCGGCGCGCTCCGAATCCCATCTGTTATATAATACAAGTCCCAGGGCTGCCGCGATCAGCAGCAGCCCCAGGATTATACTGATTCTACCTATTAACTTATTCACGCTTTTTTCTCTCTGCGGTTTCGGATCAAGCCGAAAGCCACTAATGCCAGGCCTGCCGCGGCAAGCAGCGGTACCGGCCACCACAGCTGTCCCGTATCAGGGATCGGGGTCGGGGGAGTCGGAGGTGTAGGAGGCGGCGTTACAGAAGGCTCATCGTAGATATTCGTGAACTTGATCGTATCTACTTCATTGCCATTCTTATCTGTGTACTTGACGTCCAGCTTAATCTCTCCGGCTGTTTCATCATAAGTGACCTCGATGGTCATTGTATAGATCTGTGTATCATATTCGTAATTAGCGGCATCGCCTTTTACTTCGTAAACATCATACTGATAGGTATTACCGATATCATTCTTGCCGTAGTACATCCAGCCGAACTCATAAGATCCTGCTCCCTGAACTGTAATGGTCAGAGATCCGGTAGAAGGATCATAAGTGGCTTCACCCGGGTCAGGCATCGGATACCATGGTTCCTTAGGCTCCATGCGGAAAACGAATTTCGAATCCTTAGGCGCCTTGCCATTCTTCTCGACGACCAGCTTCTCCATCGGAGGATCGTATTTGGCCAGCGCGACCGCGCTCTCCGGCTTGGGATTGGCTGTTACGTCATAGACCAGCTTGGATCCGTCCCAGAAAGGAACTGTAACCGCGAATGGTCTGATCGGTTCGTAACCCTGTGCGGGCTCTGCTTGTACGACTACATACAGACCCAAGGTCAGATCCGGGAATACAGCGTGGCCCTTCTCATCGACGGTAACGGTCTTGCCCTTAATGCCTTCCTTTGCGGCATACGCGGCCGCTGTTGCCGCGAGCTTGGGAGATCCGTTCTCCTCGGTCTCAACCGCACTGAGATCCAGGCCGCTGTCCTTGAAATCTTCCATAAGAACAAAGACATTGTCTCCGTCTTTATTTACTGCATCCGCAACCAGATACGCTGTCAGCGAACCGCCGTTTACAGCCTCTCCTTTCGCTGTCGTAATGTCCACAGCAATCGAGCCTGTCTTCGTATAGTCAGGCTGCCGATCGTCATGCTCCGCAGCATTTGCCGCCATCGGCGTGCTCAGCACCAACATCATGATCAGTGCAAGCAGGATGGTAGTCAGTCGTTTCATCTTCACATTCCCTCTCTCTTGGAGTCATACTGTTCCCCTGGCAAGTATATATGCCTGCAGGGTGTTCCTTCTGCGATTTCGCCGGCGCTGTATTCCTGTAATGATCAAGACCATAACAATCAGCACCAGCAGAACCGGCACGGCAATAAAGACCGCAACCAATGTTTTGTCCACCTGTATCGCGTCCGCCATGACGCGGATATTTGAGACCTTGCCTACTTCTGTTTCGATCCGATGACCCCGTACCAGCAGACGGTGTGTGTTGATACCGTACGGTGTACAGGTCACCAGCGTGACCAGGTCTCTGCCGGGTATGATCTGCAGGCAGGACAGATCATACGGCTCTACAATAAGGATCTGGTCGACCTCATAGGTCAGAACCTCGTCCAGAACATTCAAGGTAAAGAGATCTCCCGCCGTCAGGCGGTCGATGTCTGTGAACAATCGGGCGCTGGGCAGCCCCCGGTGTCCTGAAATGACACAATGTGTATTCGCTCCGCCAACCGGCAGAGACGTACTCTCAATGTGTCCCACGGCTGTCTGCAGTACTGCTTCCTCTGTGCCGTGATAAATAGGCAGTGTCACTCTGATCGAAGGAATGTCCACATACCCCATGATGCCGGTGCCGGAGACATTCAGTTCAGCATTATACCGCTCCATCTCTTCCTCTGAGAGCTCATAATCTGTCCTGGTCCGGGCAAGCTGGGCATTGTACTCCCTTGCCTCCTCCAGCATCTTTTCGTATTCTTCGTTATTCAGGTCCGTGACCGAACCAATATAGGAAACAACTGCACGAGATTGATGAAAACTGTTCCACCAGTCACTGAATGTCGGATACAGCAGCAGGATAACCCCTGTGAGAAAGATCAGGATCAATAGAATAGTAGATAAATGTTTCCTCATACAGGGTTCTCCATCAGTTAATATGTCCCCCGGGAGCCTGGCCTGACGGTCAAGCTCCCGTCTGTCGGGGGAATGTCTGTTTCAATCAGCTCAGGCGTTCTGCCTGAACCTAATCATGTTGAATGAGTAAAGTTTTCGCTTACTGCATGTTCATGCGACGGCGGGTTACCAGAACCACACCAGCACCGATTACAAGGATCGCACCAACAATGTAGAAGATCGTGGTTCCCATGCCACCGGTGGAAGGAAGAACAGTACCGTTATTGTTTGTGATGGTAACTTTTCCATTAGCATCGGAAACAAGATCCAGCTCAGAGAATGTTACAGTGCCGTCATCGGCGATTGTTACAGTAATCGTGCCACTAAGCGGATTGTAACCGGCAGCCGTCTCTGTCTCTGTAAGAGTATATGTACCGGCGGCAAGACCTCTTACGTTTACGGTTTCACTGTTCTTAACAACGATATCTGCAGAAGGATCCGCATCATCAGAATCAGCTACTACATAACCGGTGGCGTCCTTAATGAACATCTTGTCTCCAAGAGTAAACGTCGCTGTCAGAGTATCTGCATTACTTCCGGTAAAGATCTTCTCAAGATCGAAATCATAAGTCTTGATTTCAGGAGTCTTGGGAGTTGTCTCGTAATCGGAGTAGTCAAGATATGCTTTGTTGACATAACCATGATCCGCTGCAGCCGCGCTTGTCAGTTCAGCAGTATAGGTGAATACGAGTGTTGTTTCAGCAGTAATATCTGCTGTCTCGATGACGATTTCAAATGTGCACTCATCATCAGGATTCGCAACAAGGGAAGCGATTGTGCCGGTTAATTCAACAGCAGTTGCTCCGTTAATGCTAACCTTAAGATCATCGTTGAAACTAAGAACATCATCAAGTTCATCGTGAACCGTAACGTCCTTTGTATTATCGACATTCGCAGGAATTACAACCGTGATGGTATAAGGAACGTCATCGCCAACGCCATAGTCGGCTTCTTCTGCTTTCTTATCAAGAGTCGGATAGGTATTCTTCTCAGTAATAGTGATATCAGAAGTTGCAGCAATAACCAGTTCACCAAGAGAAGAAGTAATCAGATAGTAACCATCAGGAACCGACTGCGCAGAACCAGCCTTAAAATCAGCAACTGTAGGAGTAACACCATTAGGCATATGATCTCTGAAATATTCAGCAATTGTCTTGGCTCCAGCAGCAGTATTCATGTCTGTACTTGCAAGAGAAACATAATATTCAGTATATGTTCCATCTGCAGCTGCTATACCCTTGCCGTTCAGAGTGAAATAAGTTGAATCAACGACTACCTGATACCACGGGCTGTCTTTGGCGATTGTATAGGTTAATCCGGTCTCTGATCCGGCGCCAAGATCGCTGTCTGTCGTTCCGTCGAATGTAGAATCAGCAGCTTTTGAATAGCTAAAGATCTGATAAGCATCATATGTAGTATTATCAGTACCATTATTTGCGCCTTCACCTTTATTAATGGTGATGGTTGCTGCAAATACGCTGATACTCATGCCAAATACCATTACCATAGCAATCAGCAGAGCTACGATCTTTCTCATTTTCTTCATGATTATTTTCCTTTCTTTGATTTCGTCCCTTCAAGGACTTTATTTGTTTTTCGGCCCATGAAGGGCTCTTGCTGTTTCAAACCACAGCTGGTTCTTTGACTGTCCCTCAGGCGCTCGACAGATTTCCATCGGGGCAGTTAATTCCTTTGTTTTATCACGGTTTCAGATTTCGGCGTTAGCTTATTCGTCGAGATCAGAGGCTTAACTTAACCTCCTTTCTCTACGCCTCATCCTGAAGCCGTACATCAAAGCGGCACCAAGCATAAGTGCTAAACCGCTCAATGTATAAAGTAGTGTGCCGGGACCGCCGGTATTAGGTAATCCAGCGCCGGAAGTATTGGTAATGATAACCAGGAACTCGTGATCATCAGTCAATTCTGCTGTCTGCGGTTCTCCTCCTTGATTATCAACCTGAGTATATGTAACCCCTGTTGTAGCTACATTAACCTCGATCGCGCCTGCTTTGTTATAACCTTCCGGTGCTGTTGTCTCTGTTATTGAATATTTGCCGACGGGAAGCTCTTTGATAGTGTTTCCTTCAGCATCTACCGCCCAGAAGATTCCATCCGTAGATGTCAAGGTATACTCTGTGCCATCTTCGTAAGTCATTGTAAAGATTGCACCTTCGAGAACCTTGTCCTGATGCCCTTGATCCACTTTCTTAAATGAGACAGGTTCAGTCTTAAGCGTGTACTTATTGGTCACAGTGACAGTGTTATCACCTTCAACAATTTCGACATCTTGTGCAGCCGGAGAGGTATATTCATTTGTATTTGTCCCATCGGAGATTACTGTTACTCGATCATAATCATCGATATCAGCTCCGGTCAGAACCTCAGTTACTGTATAGCTGCCAATTGGCAAGTCAGTAATCACTATCGAATCATTGCCGCTTGTAGGCTTTAACTCATATGTTGTTGCATTCTGTGCAAAGCCTTTCGGAGTCAGCGTAATCGTATAAGTAATCTCTTTGGCTGCATCAGCTCCTTCAACAATCTTGGTTAATGTAAGGGTTCCAGTGGCACGTTTTGTATTTGTCACAGTGAAACCATTTATCTTGTCACCAGAAACTGTTGAATCATATCCATATACAGGAGCTTCTTCTACGGAATACGAATATTGCTGTGGCATTTGAGACCAGGTCAATGTAAGATTCTCTTCATCCGTAATGCTTTGCGTGCTTATTGTTTCTTCGGTTTCACCAACAGTCCGTTTCAGTGTAATCGATACATCCGGATGGTCTGTAACGACTGTGCCTTTATCGTCCCAAACTTTTGTCACGGTTATGTCAGTATTTGTATAATCGTTCACAAGATTAACAATGGCCGTGTCGTTTGGTACACCATCAGCAATATCGAAAGATATCTTCATGGTTCCAAGTTCCTCGAAATCACGATTATTTGCCGTAGTTATAGAGGATTCACTCTCAATCCACTTACGATCCGAAATCATGGTCTCCTGATCGGTTTCTTCCACTGTGTAATTTCCTGCAGGAAGATCGGTCAAAGTAGCTGTATATCTCGGACCAGCTCCTTCAAATGTCACCTCCTGTGAATAACCGTGTGGTCCAGTTACAGTGATTGTCATTCCGGAAATATACTCTGAAAGATCGTTTATTCCCGGTGCATTTACGGATTTGTTCAATGTCAAGTTTCCATAAATAACGCCGTTTCTGATGGTACCTCCGTCATTAGAAACACTATCTTGGAATGCAGTAATATACTCACCCGCAGAAGTCTGCTCTGGAGTAAATGCTGTTTCTTTTACGATGTAATTAATTGCATTACCATCGTGATCCTTAACAGGAAGCTCCTCAAACGTAGCTTTCCAAGGCTCAGCTTCTCCATTCGTGTCTACTGTTCCATCGAGTACGACGGTCTGCAAAGCAGTATCCTGAGCGTCCTGCCTGTAAATTGAAAGTGTAGCTGTGTAGCCTGACGGAATATCTGTTGTCGGATTGGATGTATCATTCTTGGTTAAATACCATGCTTTTGTTATCGTCCAATTAACTACATCCGATTCGTGATTATAGGTGTTCGTTACGGTGTACCCATCATCATTTAAAGTATTGCCTGTCAGATCAGCTCTGTTTGTTTCGCTTACGCCACTCTTGGTTTCAATCTTCGAAATGACAACGTCGGGTTCCATAACTTTCGTTCCGGCAGAAAGATCCGTCTCGCCCGTTTCATCAGTAACTTCCCATACGGAATAAACACCCTCACGAAGATTATCGAATACAGCCGTTCCTTGAGGTACTCCATCAATAAGTTGAATAGTTTCAACCCTTAATGTCCCATCACTATTCTTGACATTTTCATTTCTTGTGTGATCCCACACCACCAGATAAATCGTAGTATCAAGATCGGTCATGTCGATCGTGCCGAGTACATTCGCGATTTTCGTTACCGTTATTGACCTGGCTGTTTCGGCGGTGGCTACATACGTTCTATCAGTCCATTCTGTTGAACCAGCAACGTCTGTAATAGTTGGATTGAATGATGTAGCATCGGTAAGCAAGGTTCCGTCGCTTGTCGATAAATGCCATCCATTAACCACATATCCATCTGATGCTATTGCTTGAGCCGTTATTGTTCCCGACTCACGTATTTTTACAGATGCTATTACAGATTCACCAGAAGCCCCGGTAATCACCGTACCATCCGGCATTGTTACTACGATATGATCGACACCTGTATCTGGCACAAAAGTAAGCTCAGCCATTTTATGTCGATAATAGATGTTCAGTTCTGTTGAACCATCTGCAGCAATTGGCGTATCTGTCGTTTGGCGGTCATACTCGTAGATTTCTCGCCAACCGTCATCCAGTCTTGTATCAAGCCAGTTATCAAACTCATCTGAAATGATGTAAGCAGTACTACCT
The DNA here is from genome assembly GCA_017441925.1 of Bacillota bacterium. Lineage (GTDB taxonomy): Bacteria > Bacillota > Clostridia > Lachnospirales > Bianqueaceae > RUG12817. Next base: position 55,126 of record JAFRUE010000001.1, on the reverse strand, counting down.
ATATTGCCTCGCTCTGTCGTTGTTAAGTCAGGTGTTTCAGGATAGGTTCCGTCATCTCCTTCCAAAAATACGTTGATCTTATAGTTTGCATAAACAGCCTCTGTTTCAGGCGTCCATTTTGCCTTAAAGATCATTCTATGTTCTGAATCAGCTGCACTTAAAGCATCTGCGCTTAAGGTAAACAAATCTCCCGGCTGATAAAGGGTGTCAGAATCACTACCCAAATACCATCCATCAAAAACATATCCGCTTCTGGTAGGAGTATCCGCCAAAGAAATCACCTTATTCTGTACCCTGGTGTATTCTCCGTTAGAATTTGAATCTTGATAGATAGCAGTTCCATCATTGTTATCAAACCAAACTGTAAACTTAGTGCTGTCATCGACATTCGGTTTGTACACAATATAGATACGAATATCGGTCAGGTTAGTCGTTCCGGACGGAATAGTGAAATAATAATCCGAAGTCGTGTAGTTGGTGTATGTTGTTAAATAATTCCTAATTCTATTCCCAAGTCCACTAATTGTTGCCAACGATGAAACCTTTATTTCAGAAATAACATTCGATGTAGTTTCTGAAGATGCGTTGTAATTGACAACTGTCAAATACAAATCATCCACATTATAGGTTCCATCCAACTTGACAAAATAGTAGGATGAATTAGAAGTATCTCTGGAATAGAACGTATATACTTCCGGTTGCAGACGACTGTTTTGATCTCCTTGACCATCGGCAGTTACAAATCCTGTTGTGTTATTACCGGTGGTTTTCTTATATGCCAGAGGCTCTACGCCATCTAACTGTTTTGCCCATACCTCACTAGAAGAGACGTCTTTAAAGTTTGTCTGGATATGGATTTGTCCTCTTACCTTGTTGTCAGCATCAGGATTTGTTATTGTCACAGAATATGTAGGATACTGACCAGCAGAAGTTTTTGTGACAGTAACGACATAACCATTACGAAGTGTAGTAGTTTCTGTGCTTCCTGTTACATCTGGAATACTCACCGCCTGAGCATCACCATCTACGGTGATTGACAGCTGGTTCATTACCTTTGTAAGGTTAGACCATTCGTTTGTTCCGCCTAATGTAAATGCAAAGGTTTCAGTCGCCGTATAATTAAATGAACGTACATAATCATGGTTGCTACCATTCCAGGAATTATAACTAGTCCCGTTATAAGTAAGACGAGTATTCGATCCAGCAAATGTAAAGCCGCCATTATATAAAGTTTGTTCATTCAGATTAATAGTGATTGTTGTATCCTCTGTAGCACCTGTAAGAATATATGTGCTTCCAGAGCCCGAAGCAACAGCCCCAGAAGAAGTAGTAACACTGCTTATGGAATAACCGTTTTGGGCAACGGCTGAGAAGTCATACTCGTGGCCTTCTTTCAGTGTGCTAGCTCCCGCTATATCCACACGGCCAGCAGCAGATGATACCGTACCATCCACAACCACTTCAAAGGTTACATTATGAGAAACAACTGTTTCCTCATATTTAAGTGTCACGTTAGCAAGGTCTATTACAACGCCTGTAACAGTATTGCCTTCGATTGTACCGAAATAGATGCCTCCATCGTCATCTTTGTAAATACCGTTTATCTTAATCGAATTATACCATCCCTCAACAAAAGTATATCCATCGATTGTTAGGGCATCTGCATTGTCACTGAATTCACCAAGCGGAATGGTTATCTCCGTAGTATCTCCTGCTCCCTCAACAGCTACCGTAATTGTATCGTTAGCAGCTCTTGTAGATGTTGCAGTTAGAGAAACTGTCGGATAAGCTTCTGTACCTGTTATTACTATCGGAGACAAGCCATTTGTTGAAAAGCTTACTTCTGTTACATCTTGCATCGTTCCGTAACTGGAACCAACAGTGCTTACGGAAAGCTTTTCTGTGCCCTCTTCACCGAAATGAACAGCATATAGACGAGTCCCTTCTGCCAAAGCAATAGAGTCATTCAATTCTATATAAACAGTGATTTTACATTCTGGCTCTATTTTCTTTCCGTTATATACAAGATTGATATCAAACATCCTCGCGAAGGAAAGTTCTCCTTCGCCTATTATTTCTTTACTCTTCGTGAGATAGTCAGCATATTCTGAAGTTCCTGCAGGAATTTCTGTGATATCAAGAATTGTTCCTTCAGGAATCTTTGCACTTTCAGGAACTTCAACAGTGATAGTATATGTCTCTCCATCCGCTGTCAGGTAATCTACCGTGATAACTTCTGTTTCCACAATAACATACACCGAGAATCCATCCGTATCGAAGACAACTTCATCATCTGCAGTCTCTGCGTCCTCAGCCTGGGAAACGACCTCGGCAAGACCTTCATCATCGACATGGACAACCTCGATGGCTTCTGCCTCTTTGACGACAGCGGAGCTCATGCTGACACGAACAGGCTGTAACGGCTCGATCTCTGTGCCGTCAACATCACGGAAAATGATGTCTACTGCATAAATTGAACGAGCTTCGCCCTCAACCGCTTCAGAAGCAGCGGTCAGGATTTCTTCATCCTCGACAATCACGGCAGTCATGGTGGTGCCGGCCGGGAAAGCACCTTCCGGTGCAGATACAGTGACCTTAATGTCTCCTGCTTCCGCTTCAAAATCCTGGGCAGGATATTCTACGACAACTTCTGCCGGAGCTGCAGACTCTTCTTCAGAGTTTTCTTCCACAGTGCTCTCAGCTGCAACTTCGACTTCTTCAGAACTCTCCGCAGGGGCAGCGGTCTCTTCTTTTGAATTCTCTATTACAGCAACGATCTCTTCTACAGAACTCTCGGCTGCAACTTCGACTTCTTCAGAGCTTTCCGCAGGGGCAGCGGTCTCTTCTTCTGAATTCTCTGCAGCTGCGGCATCTTCCGCTTCGGAGCCGTCTTCAGACACAGAAATATCCTGAGAAGTTTCTGCCTCCTCAGTGATTACTTCATCAGAACTCTCAGCAGGTGCTTCAGCCTCCTCGGTTGCCTCTGCTTTGCCAGCAGGTTCGGCGGCTTCCTCCTCGGCTTCTTCAACCGTCTCGACCTCAACGATCTCGGCTGCCGCTTCAGAAGATTCCTCCGGTGTATTCAGGACGATACCGGGCTCATTCTCGGCTGCGCTTTCATCCAGCGTGATTGCCGGCAGAATAAGAGAGTAGGTCGTTGTAAACACAATAATACCGGCAAGGACTCCGGTAAGCCTCCTTCTCCAGTTCTGACGGATCTTAGCCTTTCCGTATTTTCCGTTTGTTCTCACTAAAACTGCCCCCTTCTATTCCCTAAAAGAACTACATCGCTATTACTAAAGTATTACTGTGATTCTTGTCAGCCCTGTTTATTTGACAGCGCCGAAATCCTCGTATGGCCAGATACAGAATACGATCTTGCCCACGATCTGCTCCTCCGCCACGCAGCCGATCGTCGTACTGCGCGAATCAACGGATACATCCCGGTGATCTCCCATTACGAAGATTCTGCTCTCTGGTACCTGATACGGTAATTCGATGTCACATTCGCCGAATGCAAGGTCCGTCACATACGGTTCATCGATCTTCACATTATTGACGTAAACGGTACCGTCCTCGGCGATATCCACCCATTCGCCCGGCTGAGCGATCACTCGTTTTATGAGGATCTTGTTGTTGTAGTAGAACGCGATGACATCACCGGTCTCAAAATTACTGCCCTTCACGGACAAGACGTAGTTTCCCTCATCAAGTGTCGGACTCATGGACGTACCGTAGATCCGCAGGACCGGCAGCAGCAGGACCGCTACCAATACGGCTATCGCGGCAACAGTGATGAGCGCGTAGACCGTATTCTTCATCGTACTGGCAAAATTCTTGCGGTAACGCTGCTGATTCAGCGTGCTTTCCCATTGCTCCGCAGAGACTGTCAGCAGTTCATCAATTGATCTGCGGCTCACGGCTTATCGTCCTCCGTGTCCATAACTGTCTCAAGCCGGCTCGTCACAGCTTTGTTATCAGGCATCTCTTTGTTATCAGACGATTCTGTCTCGTTATAGTCACAAGCCCGCATCAGGAAGTGTACAGCCGCGTCCCAGGATCCGACATTCTGCAGATCTATTGAAACATGTTTCACGGCTAACCGCTCTTCAGCAGTGGCCAGCCGTGATTCAAGGTCTTCGATCTGTTTTTTTTGTTCCACGATGATCTCCAGCAAACTCATCCTGTTGAGTCTGCGTAATTGTTTCTCTGTAACTTTCATCCTATTATCCTTAAAATATTACAAAGTCACTATGTCCTGTGTGCCCTATCCGCTATAAGCAAAACAGCGGAAATCAAAAGAACACAAAAGGCAAGTAGAGACACTTGTAATCGTACTTTATACTTTCTTAATATATTTGTCAAGACTTGATGTCCATTATTCTTACACATTTAAGGTATACTTATAATATATTTATGTCAATTTAACATGTATACACATATCTAAATAATAGTTTATTTTCCACTTGCGTTAACCATATATAAACCATATATACACCGTTAGCCCTATTGTTAACTTTCCGATTTTTCAATAAAATATTTTATTCTATATTTTTACAGGCTAAAACTGTTTCGGCTGATTCCAGAATTCCTGTTTACATCTTCTCTCAACTGTGTTATATTGTCGTTGTAAAGGCAAAGGCGTCTTATCAGGATACCTTTGCCTTTTTTGTTTTTCGGATCATAACGCATCCCCTGCCGGATCGTATGGCGTCCGCTGTAAGGATGCAGCAATACTGAGATGAGGTCAGTCATATGGCAGCTTTTGACAGAGTGAAATCCGGTATACCAGGGTTGGATCAGGCGCTCGACAATATCCGTCTGGGCGATAACGTCGTCCTGCGCGTTTCAAACCTCGATGATTTCCGCCGTTTCGCGGATCCGTTCGTTGAGCAGGCTAAACGCGACGGCCGCAATATCATCTATTTCCGTTTTGCTTCTCATCCGGAGCTGGTCCCCGAATGTCCGGAGGTCAAGCGGATCAATATCGAGCTTTCGCACCGGTTCGAGACCTTCACGGTCGAGATCCACCGAGTCATTGAGCGGGAAGGCCGGGATGCTTTCTATGTTTTTGATTGCCTCTCCGATCTGCAGACAGCCTGGGCGACGGATCTGATGATGGGGAATTTCTTCCGTGTGACCTGTCCCTTCCTGTTCATTCTCGACACCGTCGCGTTCTTCCCGGTCATCCGCGGCCGGCACTCTTTTACCGCGATCAACAAGATCGTCAATACAACACAGCTCTTTCTGGATGTTTACGGTGATCCGGCCCAGGATGTTCTCTTCATCCGTCCGCAGAAAGTCTGGAACCGCTCTTCCGATACCATGTTTCTGCCGCATCTCTACCGGCCTGCGACCGGCGAAGTCCGGCCGATCCAGGATGGTATCCAGACCAGCCGTTTCTATCAGGTCATGAATCAGCAGCAGCGGACGCTGGAGGAACAGCAGGGCGACTCCTGGGACCATTTCTTCAATCAGACACGGATCCTGCATGAGAACGGTATTCCGGTGACGGATCAGTGCGCCAGAATGTGCAACATCATGATGACCCGCGATGAGCGGCTGCGCGTACTGGTGAAAAAGCATTTCCGGCCGGAGGATTATTTCCAGGTCCGCGACCACATGGTCGGGACAGGCATGGTCGGCGGCAAGACCTGCGGAATGCTGCTTGCGCGCGCCATCATCCGGAATCTTGCTCCTGACATCGACCTCGTCATGGAGCCGCACGATTCTTTCTATGTCGGTTCGGATGTATTCTATACCTATATCGTCGACAACGGTTTCTGGGATATCCGCATCCGGCAGCGCACAGAGGAAGGATATTACGAACTGGCGGATGAACTGGCGCAGCACCTTAGGAACGGTGTCTTTTCACATGAGATCAAGGAACGGTTCGCGCATATTCTGGAGTATTACGGCCACGATCCGTACATCGTCCGTTCAAGCAGTATCCTGGAGGATGGTTTTGATAATGCATTTGCGGGGAAATATGAATCCGTATTCTGTTCCAATCAGGGCACACCGGAAGAACGTCTTGAAGAATTCGAGAACGCGGTCCGCACTGTCTATGCAAGTTCTGCAAGTCTTTCCTCGCTCGTTTACCGCAAACAGCGCGGGCTCGACCGCCGGGATGAACAGATGGCCCTTCTGATCATGCGTGTCTCTGGGTCCTCCTACGGATCATATTTCATGCCCTGCGCCGCAGGTGTCGGATATTCGTACAGTCCCTACAAATTCCTGTCGGATATCGATTCGTCGGCAGGCATGCTGCGTCTTGTTATGGGCCTCGGGACCTCCGCCGTTGACCGGACGGAAGGTTCTTATCCGCGGCTCGTAAGTCTTGACAAGCCAGAATCGACAAACTTTACGACCTCTGCCGAGAAGCACCGCTACTCTCAGCGGCAGGCGTAAGCTGTGGATCTGAAAGGCCGCACGCTCAGCCGTGTTCCGCTTAAAGCGCTGGAGCCTCTGCTGCCGCTCTATCTGAAAAGCCAGGTGCTTGAGCATGACTGGGAGGCCGAAACAGCTTTCCGCGAGAGCGGGATTTCCCGCAATATTTACTTCATTTCCTGCCTGGGACTGGTCCGCAACCGTCAGCTGATGGAACAGCTGCAGAGAATGATGCATCTGATCCAGTCTGAATACGGAGAACCCGTTGATATCGAATTTACGATCAATGTGGCAGAGACTGCGGAATACATGATCAACCTGCTGCAGTGCAGACCGCTGCAGGTCTTTCAGGACACCGGGAACATTACTGTCCCCGATGCATAATTTCCATAATATTCATCAAATTATGTATTTTCCTATGGTAATTTCTGCCCATTTGTATTATGATAGTATACGTGATACACGATTTGTTTATCTCCAACTGAATAGGTATCATAATATTACATGGGAGTGTTTTTTTCATGGACGAACTGAATCAAAAGCCAAAAGAGCACAATGTGGATAATCCGGGGCAGCCGATATCCGAGAAAAAACGCAAGAAACGCGAGAAGAACCTGATTTTCTACCCGCTTGGCACCATCGGACGGGACATGATGTATTTCCTGTTCAACAACTGCATCCTGACCTACATCCTGTTTACAAAGCAGCTGACGAGTTCACAGCTCTTGGCCATCACCGCTATCATGGTCGCTGCCCGTATTTTTGACGGACTGAACGATCCGATCATGGGCAACATCATCGAGAGCACCCGTACAAAATGGGGCAAATTCAAGCCCTGGCTCTTGATCGGCGTCCTGTCGACCTCCATCGTCATCTACCTGGCCTTCAACACGAAGCTGCAGGGATGGCCGTTTATCATTTTCTTTGGCATTATCTATTTCGCCTACAGCATTACCTACACCATGCACGACATCTCGTTCTGGGGCATGATCCCGGCCCTGTCCCGCGACGCGGACCTCAGGAACCAGTATACGTCCCGCGCGACCTTCTTCGCCGGCGTCGGCTCCACACTCGCGTCCGTCCTGATCCCGATCTTCACCACCGGTGAAAAGGCCCTCGGCGGCAGTGCAGGTACTGCTTATGGCATCATCGCGCTTGTGATCGCGATCCTCGGACCGCTCTTCATCCTCTTCACGCTCTTCGGCGTCAAGGAACACCGCGGCGACGATATGGAGCCCAAGATGAAGCTCAACGTCCGCAGGATCACCCGTACAATCTCCCAGAACGATCAGCTGCGCTGGATGATCCTGATCTTCCTGCTCCAGCAGATCGCCAACTCCCTCGTCTTCGGCGGAATCGGCTCCAGCTTTATCTATTTCCGCTACGGATACGAAGGCGGCCTGTACTCCATCTTCTCTATGGTCGGTGTCGCCGCGACAGCGGTCCTGATGCTGATCTATCCGGCCCTGTCCCGCAAGTTCATGCGCAAACAGCTGATGACCTTCGGCATGATCATGGTCGTGATCGGAAGTGTGCTGGAGGTTATCGGAGGCATGGTCATGCCGGCAAATTCCGTCAGTTTTATCGTGATCACGATCGGATACATGCTGGTCAACCTGGGTCTGTACGGCTTCTATCTCATCATGATGATCTCCATCGTCAACACGGTCGAGTACAACCAGCTTAAGACCGGGCACCGCAACGAAGCCATCATCACATCCATGCGTCCTCTCCTGACCAAAATGGGAAGCGCTCTGGTCGTAGCGCTGACCTCCCTGACATACCTGCTCTTCCACGTCACGGAGAAAACCAACCAGATCTCCGCGTTTGAGCAGCAGGCCGAACTGAAACAGATCACGGACGCCGCCCGTATGGAAGGCATCCGCAATGTCATCGCCGGCGTCAGCCCCGCGCAGACGAACGGTCTCTTGATGGCCATGGTCATCATCCCGCTGGTCTTCGGTTTCATCTCTTATCTGCTGTATCAGAAGAATTACAAGCTGGATGAGAAGACCTACGAAGACGTCTGCCGCCAGCTGGAGGAAAAAGGCTACAGAGAGTAATTCTCCGGTCAGCGCCGGGATGCGTAGTCGGGCTTCGTAGTCGGGCTATGCTGTCGGGCTGCACTGCCGGGCTGTGCTGTTTGAGGCGTGCTTTCGAGGCGCGCTGTCGGGCCACTGACAGCTTCATAATCCGCACGAAAAGAAGGTCAACCGGATCTGTAATGTAATTCCGGTTGGCCTTCTTGTATTATTGCAGCTTGATCGCCGCTCTATTGCAACTTGATCGCCGCCCGGCGGCTTGCTGCGTCCGGGGGACACTTTTGCCGGGTGTGGCGGTAAAAGCGCCTATTTTTGTTAATTTTACCGCCGTTTGCGGCAGTAAATATCTCAAAAAGGTCTGATTTTACCGCCAAACCCTTGGTTTACTATACTAGACCTTCCTTGGATGCCCCTAAAAAGCATGGATTTTCTGAAAACAGTTCATTTTGCAGGCTGTTTTCACGGTCAACAGAGCTAAACCGGCGGTAAAAAACAACACTTATGAGATTTTTACCGCCGCAACGAACACAAGATGCTCGGCCGATCATATTCAGCCGGTCAAACCCGGTCATTTAGGCCCAAACGTTCAGATTCGGCGCCTAATTCTACCCGCTCGCGCTCCACAGCCTGGAGCCAGCCTGTACTCAGCCGCCGTGTTCTTCCTTATAGATCTCGGCGAGCCCGCCGTGTGAGGTTTCTTTGTATTTCGGATCCATATCTTTGCCGGTCTGGTACATCGTCTCGACCACATCGTCAAAGGAGATTTTCCGCGTGGAATACAGGAACCGGGAAATATTGACCGAGCTGATCGCGCGCATGGCCGCGACGGCGTTGCGCTCGATGCAGGGGATCTGCACCAGGCCGCCGACAGGGTCACAGGTCAGACCCAGGTTGTGCTCCATCGCGATTTCCGCCGCGTATTCGATCTGATCCACATTCAGTCCAAAGAGGCTCGCGAGGCCGGCTGCCGTCATCGAACAGGCGCTCCCGATCTCGGCCTGACAGCCGCACTCCGCGCCGGAAATACTCGCGTTCGTGCGGATCACGTTACCGACGAGCGCCGCCACCGCCAGTGCGTCCAGGATCTCATTCTCCGGGAAACCTCTGTCAAAACACATATAATACATGACTGCCGGCAGCACGCCGCAGCTTCCGCAAGTCGGAGCCGTCACAACGATATTTTCACAGGCGTTTTCCTCGCAGACCGCATAGGCATACGAAGCGATCTTGCGGTTCAGCGTGATGTCATCCGTCTCATTATAACAACGCTTCTCATAGAGCGTTTTGGCTTTGCGTGTGATGTTCAGCCCGCCGGGCAGGATGCCCTCGGCCTCAAGTCCGCGTTCCACCGCGGCCTTCATCGCTTCCCAGGACTCCTTCAGATAATCATCCAATGAAGTGTCCTCGTACTGCCGGATGAACTGCACAAGCGTGATGTCCTTCGCCTTACACTCCTCCGCCATCTCGGCAAAATTCCGGTGCGGATAGACGTCGCTCCTCATCTCCGGTTCGTTTTCACTGCGCAGCTCCCCGCCTCCGATACTGCAGATTCGCTCGGCATGCAGCAGCCGCCCGCCCCTGTATGCCTCAAAATACATCGTATTCGGATGCGGCAGATCCTTTTTTACCCTGTCAAAAACGATTTCCGCTTCCGGTATCGCGGAACGGATGGCCTTGGCTGTTCCGTGTCCCTGGCCTGTCAGTGCCAGCGACCCGTAAAGAGTCACCCGGAATCCGTCCGCCTGCGGATATCTCCTGCGCATCCTGCGCGCCGCAATATACGGCCCGACGGTATGGGAACTGGAAGGCCCATGACCGATTTTGTATACAGTAGTGATGCTTTTCATGATATTGTCCTTTTGATTCTGTTCGCTCCGGCAGAAAAAAACTGCCTGCATTGCAGACAGTATTATATCACATTATGCACAAAACGGGAAGCGCTTGCAGTCAGTTCAAATATAAAAGGTAACGAACTCTGCCATGACAGTCTCCACTGGTGGTAACTGTCCCTGACAATGGTCTGGACAACTCTCTTGCGGCTGAATACTGTCCCTAATCGTCCGCCAGGATCGCGGTTTTCTATCAGGCAGAGTCTTTTTCTCATTTTGAACCGTTGAGGGGATGCCCCGGCTGAACAATTCAGCAAAACTTCAAATCATTCAGTACAGAATTGCTTCTGTATACTGAACAAATTAGAAAAATCTCCTGTAATTCAGCCAGCAGGTCTCTTTTCGGCTGAAAAATCGGGCAGAAATGCAGATTTGTTCAGTATCGTTCAGCATAGAGGAGGCTCCAAATACTGAACAATTTCGAAAAACCGCGTAAAATTCAGCTGGGCCCCACTGGTGAACGAATCAAATGAGCACAAGGCGGCAGCATCTGCACCTTCCGCTTAACCCTTCGCGCGCTCCTGCTCTCCCTCCGCGCTGACCTCTCTGGACGTCCGGATCTTTTTGATCCATTTGCCGCTCCGCAGCCGGATCACGCACCAGACGGCCTTCAGCACCTGGTCGATCTTAAGGAAGAAATAGATCCAGAACGCAGGCAGGTGCAGGACGAGTCCCGCGAGGATGCCGAGCGGCAGGGAAGCGACCCACAGGAACAGGTTGTCCGCGATCATCAGCACCTTCGTATCTCCGCCGCCTCGCAGCACGCCTTTTGTCATGATGCTGTTCGTCGCCTGGAAGAGCATGATGATCGAGATCGCCTCCATCAGCTGTGCCGCGATGGCCGCTGTATTCTCCGACAGGTGGTAGGAGCGGATGATCGGACCGCTGATCCCCATGATCACCGCCGCGGAGAAAAGTCCCAGCAGGAATCCTACGCCGAGGAAGGCATAGCCCTGCTCCTGGGCTTTTTCGCGGGTGGACTCGCCGAGTGTCTTGCCGATGATGATCGCGCCGGCCTGCGAGAAGCCTTGCGTCAGGACGGACGAGAGCTGCTGGACAACTGCCGTGACCGCGTTTGCCGCGACGAATTCGCCGCCGATACGGCCGATGACCATCGCGACCGAGTTGTTGCCGAGTGCGAGGATTCCGTCGCTGATCAGCACCGGGATGCTGATACGGATGTACTCCTTCAGCAGGTCGCGCGTACGGATGAAAAGGTCCTTGATCCGGAAGCCGATGACCTCGTCCTTAGAGAACAGATATCCGCAGATTACCGCGAATTCAAACAGGCGGGCGATCAGTGTGCCCACAGCCGCACCGGCGACACCCATCTCGGGCATCCCCAATTTACCGAAGATAAAGGCATAGTTTGCGCCGATATTGATAAAAAAGGCCGCGATGGACGTGATCAGCGGGATCTTGGCCTTACCGACCGCCCGCAGGACGATGGTTGTCGTCAGGGACAGTCCCAGTAGAAAATAGGTTACCACCGACCATTTCAGATACTCGACGCCTTTCTCGATGATCGGCTCCTCGCTCGTGTAGATCCGCATGACTGTCTCCGGCGCGATCAGCGTAAAGAGCGCGAAAAGCGCCGCGATGGCGATGGTCAGGCGCAGCATGATGGCTACGCTTTTCTTCATGTCCAGCTGGTTCTTCATGCCGAAATAACGGGCAACCAGTACGGACGCGCCCATCGACAGGCCCATACACAGGATATGATAGATATTGATGAAAGTATTGGCGAGCGAAACCGCGGAAAGCGCCGTCTCTCCGACCCGGCCGACCATGATGGTGTCCATCATGTTAACGCCGACGGTGATCAGACTCTGCGCGGCGATTGGCACCGCCACCATCGCAACGGTTTTGTAGAAGCTTTTGTCCTTCGCGATCAGTTTATTTAGCATTCTGTCCCCCATCAGCGCGCGATTCCCATCAGCCAGCGGTAGTTCTCCGCGATCTGCTGATAGCTGTACCCTTCCTTCAGCTCGTACAGGAAGCGGCCGGAGTAGCCGACCTCCTCAAGCGCCGTGAAAATGCCGTTCCAGTCGTTCTTCCCTTCTCCGGGCAGCCAGTGTTTCTCATCAATGAAGTCATAATCCGACACGTGCAGGGTCACAATCTTGTCCCCGACGGCCCGGATGTAATGAGCATTATCCTCCTGGAGGCTGTGATTTGTGTCAAAAACGACCCGCAGCTCGGGGATCGCCTTGAGGAAAAGCTGCATCTCGTCCGATGTCCTGCACAGGCAGGTGCGAGGCAGATTTTCGAGACACAGCGTGATTCCGGCCTTTACCGCCTCTCCGCTCAGCTTGCCGATCACATCGATCGCGCGCTCAAGCCTCTCCGGCCGTTCCTCTTCCGGATACGGTTCGCCGGACGGATGGACGATCGCGAGCCCGATTCCGGCCTCGGCCGCCGCGCGCATCAGCTCTGTGTGGACCCTAAGACCGTTTTCCCTTATGGCAGGATCTGCCGACGCCGGCTCGATATCCGAGAACGGCGCAAACGGCAGATGTATGGATGAGATGCAGACGCCATGCTCCCTGGCCAGGTCCACGATCTCCCTTGCCCGGTGCGGAAAGTCGATTACATCATAAAAAGGCGCGGCCCAGCCTGAGGAGAGCTCGATCTGATGGATACCGGCCCCGGCCAGCTTATCAAAAGATTCTGCATTCATGCATGCCGGCCCGACGGACAACGCGAGCGGCCACTGTGTACGTTCAGCCATGGTTGTTTCCTCGATTCTGTATAATATAAATGACACAGCAATTACAGTACAAAAAGTTCTGTCCTGATCATTATAACATTTGCCAAAAAAGCTGTCTACATTCATTTCAACAGAATTTGCTGTATTTAGTCGCGAATTGCGCCTGACCGCAAAAAAAGTTGATTGACCGAATTTGCTATATAAAGTATTATTCTTATATAAGTAACGAAAGAAAAACTAATGTATTGTCAGTTTTCCGATAACATCCGCGGGATATTGATTTTACGTTGGTGTACAACCATCAAAAGAGAGAAGGGATATACTTATGAATGCCAGGATCCGTCGCTCCGGCGCCAATAAAAAGACCCTTGGTCAGTTTTTATTGACGCATCTTAAGAATGACTGGCAGATCTATGTACTGCTGCTGCCGGCTATTCTGTATTTCTTCTTTGTACATTATCTGCCGATGTACGGTATCCAGATCGCGTTCCGTGATTATAAAGCTGTATACGGCATTACGGAGAGCCCCTGGGTAGGTCTGAAGCATTTCCGCAACTTCTTCGGCTCCTACTATTGGAAGCGCCTCTTCGCTAACACGCTTCTGCTTAATATCTACGGCCTGATCGCGGGATTCCCGATCCCGATCCTGATCGCGATCCTGCTGAACCAGACGAACAGCAAGAAGTTCAAGTCCTTCACGCAGACCGTCATCTATGTACCGCACTTCATCTCGACGGTCGTTCTGGCCGGTATGATCTACATCTTCCTGTCCCCGACAAACGGCATCATCAACCATCTGCTGACATCGATGGGACGCAATTCGATCTACTTCATGGCCGAATCCCGCTGGTTCCGCCCGATCTACATCATCACGGGCATATGGCAGAACGCGGGCTGGGACTCCATCCTGTACATAGCGGCTCTGACCGGTATCGACCCGCAGCTGTATGAGGCCGCCACGATCGATGGCGCCAACAAGCTGCAGAAGATCCGCTACATCGACCTGCCAAGCCTTGTTCCGATCATCACGATGCTGCTGGTCCTCAACTGCGGACAGCTCCTCGGCTCCAACACGGAGAAAGCCCTGCTGTTCCAGACTCCCGGAAATATCGACACTTCTGACGTTCTGGGCGTTTACGTTTACACCATGGGCCTCGGCGGCGGACAGTTCTCCTACACAGCTGCTATCGGCCTGTGCCTTAACGTCATCAGTTTCATCATGATCATCCTGGTCAACACGCTCGTCCGCAGGATGAACGGCTCGAGCCTGTTCTAAAGGGGGGACTGAGATGAGTAAACGTGCCGAAGTTGTTGAGAACACCAACATCATTAAAAAGACCGCAGGAGACCGGACATTCGATTTTATCAACTATACGATCCTTGTCCTTATCCTGTTCATCATCCTCTATCCTCTGTGGCTGATCGTGATCTCGTCCGTCTCCGACGCGCGCGAGGTCCTCGCCGGACATGTCTTCCTGTATCCGATCGGATTAACGTTCGACAGCTATACAGAGATCCTCGGATACCGCACACTGTGGACGGGCTACCGGAACACACTGTTCTATACGCTGGCCGGTACGACGATCAGCGTTATCTCCACGATGATGGCGGCCTACGCCAGTTCCCGCAAATTCCTCGGAAAAGGCCTCGTGAACTTCTATTTCGTATTCACGATGTTCTTTAACGGCGGTCTGATCCCGACCTTCCTGACCATGCGGGATCTGGGCCTCTACGACAATGTCTGGATCATGATCATCGCCGGTGCCATCTCCGTATGGAACCTGATGATCGCCCGGACTTACGTAACGAACTCCATCCCCGGTGAGATGTACGAGGCATCCATGATCGACGGAGCAAACCATTTCCAGGTATTTTTCCGCATCGTGCTGCCGCTGTCCAAGACCATCATCGCCGTCCTGATCGTTTACTACGGCGTACAGAGATGGAACGACTACTTCACCGGTCTGATCTATCTGAGAAACCGTATGCTGCTGCCGCTGCAGACTTATCTGAAAGAGATCCTCGCATCGCTGCAGAGTACATCGAACCTCATCGACCAGATGGACTCCTATACGATCCAGGACAGCGTCGAAGCACTGCAGAGAGCCGAAGCTGCCAAGTATTCCATCATCGTTATCTCTACCGTCCCCATGATCGTCCTGTACATCATCATGCAGAAGTACTTCGTAGAGGGCGTCATGATCGGATCCCTTAAGGGATAAACGATCAACTGATTCGAATCGTTCCGGCGCTGTCCGGGACATCGGATAAAAAAGTTCAAAGAAAGGAAGAAGAACATGAAAAAAGTAGTATGTGTGCTGCTGGCTGTTCTGATGCTCTTTGTCTGCGCCTGCCAGGGCGGCGGCAAAGGCGGAGACAAGTCGGGAGACACCAAAACCAAGGCTACTGAATCCGGAATGCCCATCGTTAATGAAACCGTTAACCTGAGCGTTTCTCAGTGCATCCGCGACGTTGACGAGCTGGACTTCAACACGATGGCCTTCTATAAGGAATACGAAGAGACCACCGGCGTCCATGTCAACTGGGAGCAGATCAAGCAGGCTGACTGGCTGACCAAGCTGAACCTGATGTTCGCCTCCAAGCAGTTCACGGATGTCATCGCCGGCGGATCCAACGGCGGAGCCTTTGACACGGATGAGTACGGTGCGAACCAGCATCTGCTGCTTCCTCTGGATGACTATCTGGAGAAGTGGATGCCCAACTACTATCCGCGTCTGTCCATGAACAACGTAACGGATTCCATGTACGCGCCTGACGGCAAGATGTATTACATCGGCTATTTCCGCGCTGAAGGAATCAATACGTCCGGACATTATTTCCTGAACACCACGTGGATGGACCGCGTCGGCGTCAAGAAGATCCCGGAGACTGTTGACGAACTGACTGAGCTCTTCCGTCTGTTCAAGACGCAGGATCCGAACCAGAACGGACAGGCTGATGAAGTTCCGTTCGAAGCTATGTTCACCGGTACAATGGCCGGACTGATCGACATCTTCCCGTTCTGGGGAATCCCGGAACCCGATGGAGAGCAGTTCGTCATGATCACCGATGACGGCAAGGTTGAGTTCACCGGACTGCAGGACGGCTATCGTCCGGCACTGGAGTGGCTGAACCTCCTGTATACGGAAGGCCTGATCGATCCTGAGTGCATCACACAGGACCAGAGCGTTTATGCTGCCAAGCTGAACACCGGAACCGTTGGCTACTTCCCGTACTGGCGTCTTGAGACCGTCGGTATTCCGGAAGAAGTTACGAACGAGTTCGAGTGCGTACTTCCGGTTCATGCAGAAGGTTATGAAGCCAAGATGAGCCGCCGCATCGAGCTGCCGACATTCGGCGCAGCTCTGACTTCCACCTGCTCCGACATTCCGGTCGCTCTGCGCTGGATCGACGGACAGATGGAGGGTGAGACCATGATCGGCATCATCCCCGGCAAAGACGGTATCTTCAAGAACGATGCAGGCAAGTGGGAATATGTTGACGGTTATGAGACTCCCGACAACGTAACGCCTGGCGTTAACGGCTTCTACTTCGCTCCTGCTGACTGGTATTTCGCAAACTTCCAGTTCGGCTGGAACATCCTGGAGAAGGCTGAGCACTGCGCATGGTACGAGGAAGAGGGCGTCATGGAGAAGATTTCTTCCCAGTACGCAACCAACATCGCCTCCATGTCCTCCGAGGATAAGGAAGAGCTCACCAGACTGCAGACTGAGATCGTTAAATTCATGGAAGAGTCCATCACCAAGTTCATGGTCAACGGTGTCACCGATGCAGCATGGGATACCTACCTGTCCACACTGGAAAGCCTGAACGTAGCCCGCTACGTCGAACTCTACCAGAAGGCTTACGATTCTCTGAAGAAATAAGAGTTCTGGCTCTGAAATCAGGACATAGGCTCTGGACTTCAGCCACTGGCTCTTAGCTTCGTGAGAAGGCCGCCTGCCGGATCGTCCGGCCAGGCACCTAACACAAAAGAATACGGCCAACCGGTCACAGCCGGTTGGCCGTTCTTTATTTTGATTGCAGCTGTCGGGTATGTTGTCACTCGTCTCCAAAGTGCTCAGCCGTCAGTCTCTCTTCCTGCCGGATGCCGAGTACCTGCCCCGCGCGGTTGGGGACAGTTTTGCTGGGGTGCGGCGGTAAAAGCGCCTATTTTTGATTTATTTACCGCCACGTTAGCTGAACTTTTGCAAAAAAAGTCAGATTTTTCAGCCGGAAAAGAGGCCTGCAGCTCCAAATCAGGGCTAAATGCCCTTGAATCAGCTTATAATTCTTGAAAAACAGCTGTTTTTCCGGCATTTTTCGCAGTTTATAACGATAGACCGGCGGTAAAAAACAGCATTAATCGATTTTTTACCGCCGCAACCAACACAAGGGGCTGCAACAAGCTGTACCGCCCTATCCCCGGCCTGCTATCGCAGCCTCAGACTGCCGCACCTCCCGGCCTGCCGCCCGCTTACTCGCTTATTTCAGCTTGCCGCGGCTCACCCAGTGGTCGAATTCCATGATGTTCATGTAGACGTCGTCCGGCTTGATGCCCGCCGCCTCCTCCAACAGCTTGAAGAAGGCCTCCACGAACGCTTCTTTAGCCTCCGTCGGCGATTCTCTGAACAAACGCAGCTCCACAAAGGCAATCCCGGAACGTTCCTGCCCCGCGAAGCACAGTGTATGTCCATCGGAAATCTCGATCATCACGTTGGACTCCGCTTTGCCGGGCAGGATGGATATGATCTGTCCGATCCCCCGGTTCAGCTCCTGCTTTTGCTGCAGGGTAAGTTTAGAAGATGTTTTGACACTGATAAACGGCATTGTCTCCGCCTCCTTATAATATATATTCCCCGATCCCGCCCTCGTCGGTCTGCTGACAATAGGTATTCATCATACAATGTAACCGTACGCGTGTAACAGTACTGAGCATACAGTATAAAGTGAGGGAGTCGGACCCTCTGGCATGCGCTCTGCACACCTACCGTGCGATTCATTCTCAATCGCGGGAGATCATGTCCACCCAGACAGACTACCTTCGAAATTAAACTCGTGCTGATTTGTGCGGCTGCAGCGGATTGCCACCGTATCGGCCCGCATCGGGCCGGCCGCCGCGGTTCAGATAAGCTCCGTCGTCCAGTTCAGGCCCTGGATCCGCTCATCGGTCTCGCGGAGTTCCTTAGCATACGCGTCGACCTGTTTCTGCAGCTCTGGCACCGAAACCGTGCTGAGGATCTTGATCTCCGCTTTGGAATACCGGTTGACGCGGTCGCTCGTCTCGTTCAGAAAAGCCCGCATGATGCAGATCCGTTCTTTCAGGCAGTCCCTGCGGGCGATCAGATCCGCGATCGTTACACCGCCGTCGACGGTCTCATTATTGGTCTTATTGATCCGCGCGATCAGATCCTCCAGCCTTTTCAGGCAATCGTCCAGCTCTGCAAGCAGCGCGGCCGGATCCTCAGCCGGCTTCTCGCCCTCCTGCACCTTCGCGTTGTTGTTGAGTCTGACACTCAGTTCGGAAATCCTGCGCTGCAAATCCGCCCGTTCGGACAATGCTGTCGCCAGTTTCATTTTGTTCTTACCTCCTGGTGAAAACGATTTATTACGCTGAAAACGACCTGTTTCCTTTCCGGCCGCATTCTGTTTTCTGCTCCGTGCCGTTCCCGGCCGTATCCCTTTACTGCCAGCCCTTCCAGACGTCCGGCTGATAACCGACCGTGGCCTGCCTGCCGTTCCGGACAATGGGCTGCCTCAGGACATGCTGATTCTCCAGTACTTTATCCACCTTCTGGGACGGATCCAGATACTGGAGCAAAGCGAGCAGGTCCTTGTCTCTGCAATCCGGATCGATCAGCGCGTCCAGCCTGCCGACAGCCTGGATCACCGACTGCAGCTCGCCCTTGCTCATGCCCTTCTCTTTCATATCGATGGACTGAAACCTGATGCCGCGCTCCTTAAAATACCGCTCGGCTTTCTTCGTATCAAAGCTCTTCTTCGTGCCGAAGATCTGAATATTCATGATCTCACAGCTCCCCGAGCATCTGGGCAGGGTTGTCTTTCGCCTTGACGCCGCCGAAAGCCTTGGCGATCATGCCTTCCTCGTCGATGAGATAGGTCGACCGCAGCACGCTCCGGCTCGGCTGCCCGTCTTTGCCGGGTTTAAGCGCTTCATAGGCTGTAATGACGGCCAGATCCGGATCCGACAGCAGCGTAAACGGCAGCCCGTGCGCCGTCTCGAACCGTTTGTGTGAGGCCACGCTGTCCTTGCTCACGCCGAGGACGACGGCCCCTTTCTCGCGGAACTGCGGATACAGGTCGCGGAAATTGCATGCCTGGGCGGTGCATCCGCTGGTCATGTCCTTCGGATAGAAATACAGGATGACTCTCTGTCCCCTATAATCCGACAGGGAGTGCATCTCCCCGTTCTGGTCCGCCAGGGTAAAATCCGGTGCCTTCGTTCCGATTGCAAGCATTTTTACACGCCTCCTTGCCTGAATTGCTTTTATCTGATTCCCGGGCTCAATATGATCTACTGGTTTTATATCATATCCGCCCGATAATTTCAAGCTTGCTTATGCGGTGCGGTCTTGCGCCGCTTCTTGACTTTGCCGCCTGTTTGTGATAGATATGAGGTAACAGAAACACACGGAGGTCGTACAAAAATGCTTACATATTCTGTCTGGTCGAGTTATTTTGTTGAAATGTCCCCGGAAGATATGGTCAGGGAATTTGCCGCGGACGGTTTTACCGCGACGGAGATTTCGGACGAACACGGCCTGATGCTGCTCGAGCGCGGCAATCCGGAGGCGGAAGGCCGCAGGCTTAAAGCTTTTGCGGAGAATCTTGGCATGTCTTTCCCCCAGGGACATCTGCTCCTTAAGGCGGACATCTGCAAGGACGACGCGGCGGAAATCCTCAAGCCATGGATCGATCTGTTTGCGGCTCTCGGAGTGCGTTCCGCCGTACTGCACGCCGCAGGCGGCAGCGAACTCAGCGCTGAAGAGCGTTTCGACAGGCGGGTACGCACGCTGTCGGAACTGACCGCGTACGCCAAGGGAAGCGGCCTTACCATCTGTCTGGAGAATCTGATCGCAGCCACAAGTCCTGTCACTGCTGAAGAACTGATCGCGCTTATCGATGCTGTCGGGGACAGTTCCGGCCTTGGCATCTGCCTCGATACCGGACATTTGCACATCCGCAAAGAGCGCATGCAGTCGCAGCGGGATTTCATCCAGGCCGCCGGCAGCCATCTCAAAGCCCTCCATATCGCGGACAACGATACCACCGGCGATATGCATCTGATGCCGTACGGCCGCGGGACCGTCGACTGGGCCGAAGTCATGGCCGCCCTGAAAGAAAACGGCTACAACAGGCTTTTCAATATGGAGATCCCGGGCGAGCGCCGCTGCCCGCTTCCGGTCCTCCGGGCAAAACTCCGCTACTGCCGTGAGCTCTGCGAGTATATGCTCGGCTCCGTCGGACTATAAGAAACCACGCACAAAGCCCTTGATATGCAAACAAACAGCCCCCGGGCATCAGACCGAATCTGATTCCCGGGGGTATTTTTATGGCTGAACTCAGTTCTTAAAAAGCACTTTCAGCGAATTCCAGTAATAATACGGTACCAGATAATCCGTATGATAATAATCCGATACGGAATAGTAGATATTGTTTTTCGATGGATCCGGCCCGTAGGAGAAGCAATCCTCCTTCGTCAGATACCGCATCTGCTTCGACATCTCCTTGATGTCCTCTTCTCCGCCGTTCGTAGCATAGACGTAGAAGTCCAGCTCCGGATGTGCTTTGATCCCGCAGGTCACATAGTCGATTACTTCCTGCTCCGTAACCGTTTCGCCGAAGCTCTTATTGCCGCGTGTGGAGCAGCTCATCGGGCTGAACCATTTGAAATATTCGATCGCGTAATGGAGCATGCGCCAGGTCATCGCCGCCCCGCGGGAGTATCCGGAGAAAGCGCGGTGCATCCGGGTCTGCCTGATGCTCTCGGGGTCCGCGTCCGCAAGATACGTGTTGTAGCGCGTCTCGACCGCGGGGATGATGCACTCGGTCACTTCGCGCCAGTAATTACCCTTGAGTCCGGGCCAGCCGCCGTCGCCCGCGGGCACCCGGCCGGTCTTGATGCGCTCGGCAGTATCCCGTATCGGATCCATATAGTAGGTGACAGATACGATGATACAGGGCTCGATCTCGCCCGAGTCAAAGAGCATGTCGAGCATGGGCTTATTGCCGCCAAGCGCAAAGATCGACGGCTCGCAGGTATTCCCGTGCTGGTAATAGAGGACATTGTACTTCTTACCCTTGTCCTCCGGATCGTAGCCGTACGGCAGATAGACGTAGCAGTATTTGGAATACGTCACGCCGTCTTCGTAAACGTCCGTTGTATAATCGACCCGCTCGACCGTGCCCTTCCTGGCCGGCACACCAGTCCGCAGATACGGATTTTCTTCGAAAACCGTCTCAAAATCAATGATTTCGCCAGGTCTGGATATGACTTTTCTGAATTCGTCCATTTTACTGCTCCTTTCGGTTTACGATAGATTCGCTGTTTTGCTGCCGCATAAAACTGTCCCTTACTTTGCCGCGCCGGCATAGCCGGTCTTCCTGACGATCGCCTGCCCGTCCTCCGACAGTATAAAATCGATCATCTTCTGAACATTCGGATTCGGATCGTCTTTCCGCGTGATCAGACACACATCGACCACGAGCGGATATGTCCCGTTCTCAATATTCTCCAGTGACGGATATACACCGTCAACAGACAGCATCTTAACGCCTTTTTCCTGATTCAGCTCTTCCAGGAAATACCGGAACGAATAGCCCAGCGCGCCTCTTTCGTTGGCATACTGAGCGACCTTACGGATGATCCCCGCCATAGCATCGGTCATCTCATAGGTCTGCGGTTCTTTCAGGGAAGTGTCCCCCATGAAATACTCCATCATCGTCTGCGAGCCGGAATTCTGCGGCCGCTGGAAGGCCAGGATCTCCTGTTTCCTGCCGCCCAGCTCGCTCCAGTCCGTAACATCTCCATGATAGACCGCTCTCAGCTGATCGGCTGTCAGACCGTCGACGGGATTATCCTTCTCCACAAAGAAAACAAACGCTTCCCGCCCGATCGGCGTGATCTCCAGATCGACATTGAACTCCTTCGCCATATTCAGCTGATCCGCCGAAGGCCGCGCGCCAAAGAACATGTCCACGCCGCTCCCGTATTTCTCCGCGTCTGCACCGTTCAAGACCAGCCGGTCAAATCCGTAGATCGTATTCGTGAACGTTACGATCCGTCCGTTATGATAGCGTTCATCCGCATCCAGCGCCGCCGTCTCGATCTTGTCAATGTCTTTATATACAGCCTTGGCGAATGCCGCGTACAGCGGATAACAGGCTTCCGCGCCGTCGAGTACCGGCATTTCCGCCTCGTTATCGATGGTAAAGGACGGCTCATGATCAAGTTCCGCCAGTCTGGAATGCCCGGCGTAGACCGTATAATCCGTGAAATCCGTACTGGAATAGCCGTTCATATAGTCAAAACCGTGTCCTCCGTATTTAACGGACGGTCGGTTCAGATACAGATACGTGCTGAGTCCGACACATACCACTGCGGCAGCCAGCGGGATCAGGATTTTCCGGATCCGGATCTTCTCATAAAACGCCAGAACGGCAAACGCCGCGGCATACGTCAGGATGGCTGTCGCAAACAGCAGCAAGTTCTGTCTCATCAGCATGTGCCCCAGAATAATCGGCGCAAAAGGCACGATCAGCCAGCAGAAACGGATCATCAGTCTGCTGTCGACGTTGCCGGAGACGATCAGCATCATGACGGTAAAACAGACCAGGAGAATGATGGCCGCCCAGCCGTTCGTTTTCATCGCCAGATCCGTATCCAGTTTATTCCTCGCGAGGATATATATCGCACACACGAGCAGCGGCATTGCGATAAGGCCCACTGACGCCAGTCCGCAAAAATCCAGAGCAAGCCCCGCCAGGCTCGCGATAAACGGAAAAAGCGCATAGTACAGCAGTATTTTAAGGAGCTTTTTCATGTTCTGTCAGCTTTCTGCATGTTCCTGTTTGTGTTTCTGTTCAAATCTCTGTACGGCTCGTTTCCACCCGCCGCAGTAATAATAGACCGCGATCGCCACCGAGCGGAGGAAGGACGCGATCAGCAGTGCCCAGAAAATGCCGTGCCAGTCTCCCGTGCGCACGCCCAGGAAATACGCGAGCGGGATCCGGGAAAACGCTCCGAACTGGGCTGTGACCATCGGTACGACCGATTTGCCCGCGCCGCGCATGGCATTGACAAGGACCCGGTCCGTCCCGTGGAAGAAGCATTGGAACGACATGATCAGGAGGCCGTCGGCCGCGATGGCCACGACCGCCTGCTCCGTTGTGAAGAGCTGCGGGAAGATCCCGCGGAATGCGATCAGGACTCCGCACATTCCTGCACCGAGGACCGTTAGGCTGAGAATACTGTAATTGATGCCCTTCTTGATCCGGTCCATCCGGAACTGACCCATGTTCTGTCCCACAAACGTACACAGGGCAGTGCTCAGGGCCACGACCGGGATATTGATCATATCATCGACCTTGGTAACGATACTGTTTGCCGCGATGAAAGTCGGTCCGAAGAAATTGACGGACGACTGGACACAGAGGTTCGCGATGAGGTTTCCGACATTCTGGATCGCGGCCGGGAGACCGATCGCGATGATCCTCCCGGATTCCACACGGTCCATTCGGATATTCCTGAAGCTGACCTTCACTCCATATCCGCCGCGGTTCATCCGGATGATAACGCCGATCCCGGAAACGCCCTGCGCGATAGCCGTTGCAAGCGCTACACCCGGTACGCCCCATTTCAGAACGAGTACGGCTATGAGGTCCAGAACGATATTCAGCACACTGCACAGCGTGAGGAAATAAAACGGCCAGGACGAATCACCCATTCCGCGCAGCGCGCCGCTGCCCATCTGATAGATCATGTTTCCCGTCGTCCCGAGGTATACAATGATCAGATACAGCCTGGCATCGGCAAAAATCTCCTGCGGCGTGTTCAGCAGGTTCAGGAGCGGCCGGCTTACGCCGAGACCTACGACCGTTATGAAAAGAGCGCATACAAGCGTCAGGAAAGACACTGTGGAGACCGCTTTCTGTAAGGCCTGCGTATCCTTCGCGCCCATTCTCTGCGCGATGACCACATTCGAGCCTGTCGAAAGGCCGATCATAAACATATTGATAATGTTCATCACAGGGCCGCTTGCCGATACCGCCGCCAGCGCGTCGGCGCTGACAAACCGTCCTACGATGACCGAATCCGCCACATTATAGAGCTGCGTCACGATGCTTCCGAGCAGGATCGGGACAGCAAAACGCAGGAGCCCGCTGAATATCGGCCCCTCCGTCAGATTGATCCGGCTGTTCCTTATCTGTGCCATATGTGTCCCCTCCGTACCCCGGCCGCCTGTAAAGCCTCCGGCCGATGACACGCTTCTCTGTTATTTTCTGTATCTGTACCGCTATTATATCAGATTGTCCCGTTTCAATCTACTCCTAACCGGCAGGATTTCAAAAAAGGCATTGAATTCTTTCTTTTCTCCGTGGTATACTTACAGAAAGAAAGCGAGGAACGCCTATGAAACCCGAAGGAAAAACGGTCAAGCGCCGTATTTTTGATATAATCCAGATCGGCCACCAGGAAGATTTTCCCAGCCGCGCGTTTGATTATTTCCTGGTCACCGTCATCATACTGAACATCCTGGCCATGCTGCTCGAAACATTTGACGAGCTGGAGGCTTACCAGCCGCTGTTCAGCGCGATCGAGATCGGGACAGTTCTTGTATTCTGCATCGAATACCTTCTCCGGATCTGGACATCCGAATATCTGTATCCCGGGGTATCCAAAGGCAAGGCCATCCTGAAGTTCCTGCGTTCCTACGACGGTGTGATCGACCTTCTGACGATCCTGCCGTTCCTCTATTTCTCCGGATTCATCGCGTTCCGCCTGCTCCGTGTCGTCAGGATCTTCCACCTGTTCCGCATCAACCCGCAGTATGACAGCTTCAACGTCATCAAAGCGGTCCTGTATGAGAAGCGCAACCAGCTGGCATCGTCAGTCTTCATCATCCTGATCCTGATGATCGCTTCGTCCCTGTTCATGTACAGCGCAGAGCATGAGGTCCAGCCGGGGAATTTCAAGAACGCGCTGTCCGGGATCTGGTGGAGCATGTCCACTCTCCTGACCGTCGGGTACGGCGATATCTATCCCGTGACCGTCATAGGCCAGACAATGGCCATTATCATAGCGTTCCTTGGCGTCGGCGCCGTCGCGATCCCTACCGGTATCATCAGCGCCGGATTCGTGGAACAGTATTCCCGGATGCAGTCCAGCACTCCATCGCTCGCGGAAGGGCTTAAGACGGTCACGATCGACATCGACAGCGCCTGGATCGGCAAAAGTGTCGCCGAAGTGGAAGAAAACTTCCAGATCGATATCGTCCTGATCAGACGGGACGGCAAGACCGTTGTCCCAAAGAGCGGCTATCTCGTCCAGAAAGGCGACGAGGTCGCTTACCTGCACGTTTCCAAGCTGTAAAAAAGCTCTCTGCCCGGCGGAAGCTCCGGACAGAGAGACGGCATATCTGCTTATTGTGCCGGTCGGCAGCAAGCCAGGCCGGCTTTCTTTTTATTCAAAAACGACTTCTTTGCCAGTCTCGGCAGATTTGTAGATTGCTTCCAGGATCTGTGTTACAACGAATGCCTGCTCTGGCTTGACGACAGGCTCCCCATCCTCAAGGATCGCTTTGAGCCACTGGCTGCATTCGGCCTCTGCGGGTGAAGAAGCTCCGCCTTCAAAGTAGGCGACCGCTCCGCCGCCGGCAAGCGTCTCGTTCATCAGCTGGCCATTGCGTCCACGGTTGTAAACCAGTTTGTCAGTCGGATAACTCATGCCGGAGAAGATCTCTGCGCCGGCCTTGGTGCCGCACAGTGTGGTGGAAGCTTCTCTGGATTCGGACAGGTTGATCGCCCAGGACGCCTCCAGATTTATTGTAGTGCCGTTCTTCATGACGATGAAGCCCATCGCGGAGTCTTCAACTTCATAGGTCTCGGGATCCCAGGGTCCGAAGAGGTTGCCCTCGGTCGCCTGCTGCAGATGTCCGAGCTTGTAGAAAACGCTTCCGGAAACGCGTGCCGGCTCATAGTTGTCCATGCACCACAGGGTCATATCCAGCGCGTGCGTTCCGATGTCGATCAGAGGACCGCCGCCCTGCAGGGCCTTGTTCGGGAAAACGCCCCATGTCGGAACCGCGCGGCGGCGGACTGCATGGGCTTTGCCGTAGTAGATCTCTCCGAGGTCGCCGGCTTCGCAGGCTTTCTTCAGGTTCTGAACTTCAGGACGGAAACGGTTCTGATAACCGATCGTGAACTTCTTGCCGCTCTTCTTCCACGCGTCGATCATCTTCCTGGCGTCTGCGCTGTTAGCGGCCATCGGCTTCTCACACATAACGTGCTTGCCGGCTTCAAACGCATGTACGGTGATCTCGCAGTGCGAAACGTTCGGTGTCAGGACGTGAACGACATCAATCGCCGGATCCTTAAGGAGCTCCTGATGGTCGGTATAGACCTTGGCTCCGGGTGCACCGTATTCCTTGCAGGCTTTGACGGCGCGTTCTTCAATAATGTCGCAGAAAGCGACGACTTCACACTTGTCCGCGTTTGCCTTCAGCGCGGGCAGATGTTTCTGATTGGCGATACCGCCGCATCCGATGATTCCTACTCTGAGTTTTTCCATGATGATCCTCCCTGATCTCTGATAAAGTTATGTTCTATACTATTGTTATCTGTTAATTCTGTAGAGCCGCAGCGCGTTCCTGTAGAGCAGCTGCTCTGCTGTTTCAATTGCCTGTTCTCTGGAGAGCAGTCCGCGCTCGACCTGCCTCTCCATGACGTTCGCGAGGGCGGATCTGGCGACCGACGCGGCAAGCCAGGACATTTCGGCATGGTCGTGCTGACCCGTCCCGAGCATGATCTTGGAATGCGGCGCCATGGACAGCACTTCCTCCAGAATCGATTCCATATTCATCGACAGCCAGGGGAGTGACCAGCCAAGGTCCATCCACACGTTCGGGTAGGCGTGACAGATCCACGCGTCATGGCCGAAATCCGGCGGATTACCGTGCAGGAAAACGATATGCGCAGCATAATAACGATGGTCGCGCAGGACCGGCTCCATCGCGTACGGATCGGTGCAGGTCTTCAGATCATTCGGATTGCCGGTGCAGCCTGTATGAATGTGCACGGTAAAATCAAGCTCCTGCGTCAGCATGAGCACATGTTCAAAAAGCGCAAGATAAACGGTCTCGAAGGCCGCCTGATCCCCCGCCTGCGCCGCGTCGAAGCAAGCCGCCGCCTCGCTGTCCTCGACGATACGTGGCGGCCGGGTGCACAGCTCCAGCACATGACTCTTGATGCCGATAAAGCCCTCGGCAAGCCGTTCGCGCACGCCTGCGTCAAACGCGGCCTTCATCTCGCCGAACGATCCGGCGGTCTTAAGCAGCTTCCGGACGTACGGATCCATCTGGAAAAGCCGGTAGATTTTTGTCGGGAAGCAGGCAAGCTCCGGGCTGCCGAAAGGCGCACCGTCGTCGACCACTTCACCGATGATCCCTGCCTCTTCATATAACGATTTCGCGTAGCCGTATCCGTCCGCAAGCGTCCGGCGGTTGCGCTCCGCAATGACAGTCTCCGCGTCCGCCGCACATCCGTATTTCTGCGCGAGACGGTTGATCAACACCTTCACGACGCCCATGTTCATGACGTGATATTCGTACTCCGGCGTGCAGTTCGCGACCTCCGCGGAAGCGCCAAGCGGCTTGTCAGGCGGGTTGAGCGGGCCCCAGCCGTGAACGAACGCGATCGCCAGCTCCAGCGGCGTGATCGCTCGGTTCTGCACGTTGATCCGGTGTGTATGATTATCAAAAAACGGTACGGATGTGAAGTCAAACATGGCTTTCCTCCTTGTTATGGCACGGTCTTGAAAAGACGTGGCCGTAATATGGTGCTGCTGTCGTTTTCGTAATGATCTGTCGTTATGTTTTATCGCTGCTGTTATTTTAGCACATCCCGGCCGATTCATCAACAGACGGCTGTGTGAATGTATTCTGCGTCCGAAGGATTCGTTCCAGAGCAGCATTGCTTTCCTCTGCACAGTTGACGCAGGGTGAGTAATATGTTAAAGTATTCTTACGGGCTCTAAAGTCCGTAAAAGATTAGATTCAGGAGGAAACACAATGAAGAAACTGATCGCAGCGATCCTTGCGGTTATCATGCTGGCCGGGCTTACGGCATGCATCTCTGAAGACCCCGGCAAACTGCTTACCGACGACACGAAGCTCTCCGCCAAAGAGAAGGAACAGAGAGCCGAATACTACAAGACCTGGGCATCCAGTGAAGATTTCGGGACAGAAGGCAAGTACATGTCCATGGATCTGATGTTCGGCGAGACCCGTTTTGTCATGCAGGTCACAGACGTGGGCATGACAATGGTTCTCGGCGATTCTGAAGCAGCCATGTTCCAGAAAGACGGCAAGATGTATGCTCACATTAAGGCTGTCGCAGAAGACAGCGGCGCCACTGACGAGTGGTATGTGGCCAACATACCGGAAGGCGAAGATCCGTCCATGTTCGACGCGGAAGAGAACGATTTCCAGGACGGTTCCGGTTTCGGAACGGTCGAATACGTCGACACCGTCAAAGAAGACGGCAAGACTTATGACGTCCTGAATATCACTGGCAAGGGCATGTTCGGCGATGAAGATACCGATCAGACATACAAGGGCTATGTAAACGCGGATACACACAAACTGTCCCGTGTTGAGATCTCCACGACCATGGAAGGCGCTGACGAGAACGCCGAGAACAAGACCGTTGCCGTTACAGGCACGATCCGCTTCATCGACGCAATCGACTTCACCGTCCCGGCTGATGCGACGGAACAGTCCTATGAAGAACTGTCGATGACATTCGCTTTCACCATGATGGCGCTCTTATTCTCTAACCCCGCCATCGCCAATATCATGGAATAATCCGCGCTCAGCGATAAAACCGCAAGACAGAACCGGCCGTTCGGCCGGTTTTTGTTTGGCTTGGGGTATCCAGCCTGGTCCGGTAGCCCTTGTGTTGGTTGCGGCGGTAAAAGTTTCATAAATGTCTTTTTTTACCGCCGGTCTATCGCTATAGATCGTAATAAAAGCCGGAAAATCAGCCTGTTTTCGGAAATTTGAACCGTTTTAAAGGCGTTTGGTCTCCGTTTGCGGTTGCCGGTCACTCTTTCCGGCTGAAAAATCCGGGTTTTTTTGCTTTTTTTCAGCCAACCTGGCGGTAAAAATAACAAAAATAGGCGCTTTTACCGCCGTACCCCGGCAAAAGTGTCCCCGCCTGCTCTCCGCCGACACATCGCCGACACATCGCCAACACCTCGTCGCCTCCCCACCCACTTCACCTCGTTGCGAACCTCCGCCCTATGTGGTATACTGTTCGGGAATACATCGATGCTGTCAATCATCCGGAAGGGGCTGCAAATATAAATGGAAAAGCAATACAAATACGATGCGTTTATCTCCTATCGGCATCTGTCGCCGGACAAGCCGATCGCGATCAGGCTGCAGAAACTGCTCGAGACCTATACGCCGCCTAAAGGCGCCGTCGGCCAGGTGGATCAGGCTGACGCAGAAAGTCAGCCAGGCGCTTCCGGCCAGAACGGCCAGCCGAACCCTGCCGCTCGTCAGAATCAGCCGAAGCCGCGTAAGCTCCACCTTTTCCGCGATGAGTCCGAGCTGCCGACGAGCAACGATCTCGGCGCCGACATCCAGTCCGCGCTGGAGCAGTCGCGTTTTCTGGTAGTCATCTGCTCTCCCCAGTTTGAGAAATCAAAGTGGTGTATGCAGGAGGTGACGTATTTCAAGGCGCTCCACGGGGGCAGCAACCGCAACATCCTGCCGCTCCTCGTCGATGACCCTGATCATTCCCCGGTCTTCCCGGACGCGCTGCGCTATGAGACACGGCAGGTTACCCGGCCGGACGGCACCGTCGAGGAGATCCAGAACGAGATCGAGCCGCTGGCGGCCAACGTCAGCGCCAAGTCTCTGTCCCAGATGCTAAAGCGCCTTAAAACCGAATACCTCCGCATCGCCGCGCCCCTCTTCGGCTGCGGTTTCGACGACCTGTACCGCCGCGACCAGCGGCGCCGCAACCGCCGCAGAGCCGCTCTATTCGGCGGCGTTACAGCCATTCTCGGCACAGCCGCCGTCCTGAGCACCTCCGCCCTCGTCACGATTTCGTCCCAGAAACGGCAGATCGAGGCGGACGCCGCGGAGCTTCTCCGCAACAACCAGGAGCTGTGGATGCGCGAGTCCAAGATGCTGGAAAAAGACGGTGATCTCTACGGTGCGCTTGAAGCCGTGGCGCAGGCCTATCCGGAAGAAGGTGAACCGCTCAGCGGTGTCTTCGGTCAGAGCGTATCCCTCCTCGGATCCTACGAACCGGACACTTTCACCGCGGTCAGGAAGATCAAGCTCTCTGCGCAACCAAGCGATATGTGCGTTCTGAACAACGGCAAAACACTGGCCGTCCGTACGGTTTCCGGCCTGTCTCTGTGGAACACGGAGACCGGGAAACTGATCTCCGACTTCGGGGCGGTCTCTGACGTGGCCTTTTCCCGGGATCCTCAGATTCAGAAAGCTTCTGTCTATAATTTCGCGGTGGGCAGTATTCTCTCCAACAATGTCGGGAATGTTGCCCTCTACCCTATGTTCCACAAGACCATTACAGATGAAATACCTGTAAACGGCGGCAACGCGATGTATGTGACCAGTCTGGATAAGACTGTCAGCAAACTCTCTCCGGAAGACGGCAGCGTCCTCTGGTCCGTCCAGCTCGACAGTTATGCGAATTTCCCTGTCACGCAGCTGCAGCCCGGGTGTCTCGTGCCGGTCAATACATATGATCATCTGCTGCTGCTCGATCCGACCGACGGGACAGAAAAAGCACGCTACGAACTGGATGCCCTGAAGGAAATGCTGGGCTATACATATTATTACAAAGTATTTGAAAGCAACG
This sequence comes from Bacillota bacterium, assembly GCA_017441925.1. Lineage (GTDB taxonomy): Bacteria > Bacillota > Clostridia > Lachnospirales > Bianqueaceae > RUG12817. Next base: position 23,960 of record JAFRUE010000001.1, on the reverse strand, counting down.
GATATCTGATCTTTACGGTTTCTTCAAACGGTTCCATGAACTGTATTGTCTGCAGAACCGCGCAGCAGATGCCGGAGGAGATTTTCCGGGCAGAACTCTATGCGAACGCGACTCTGGGCGAAGCCTCTTACAGCATTTACGGAAATACTCTCTGCGTGACGGGATATACTTTTGCGGGCATTCTGGACGAAGCCATGACCTATTTTAAAGGATACAGTCTGACGGACGGCACGTTCCTCTGGTCCGGAGAAATGCAGACTTTCCTGCCCGGCGCGCCTTTCACCGGGATTATAGCGCCGGACAGCGGATCGCAGAATTCCGACCCGATCGTGTTCGGCATTGTCGGTGACCGCCTCTTTGTCGCGAATACCAAGACGAAAAGGCTGTACTTTAACCAGCAGCTGCCCGGTACCGTCAAAAACGTCTATTACTCAGAGAACGGTCATGTATTTGTCACCGACGAAAGCGGGCTGGAGTACTTCTTCTCTCTCCGGCGCTTTGACAGCAATAGTTCATCTGTAATGCTTTTTGAGGACCGCGAATACCGGACCGCTGTCAATCGGGTTGCTTACGGCAATAATCTGTACGCGGTCGTCCGGGGTAATGAGAGCGAGATATCTCTATACCGCGTACTGACCAATGAAGCGCGCAAGACGCTGTTTCAGACCGGCAAAGGCGATGAATGGGGCATCAGCGAAGCGATTCTCAACGCTGACAGTACGCTCGCCGTCATTGGGCAGTCCAATCCTTACAAGCTTACAGTTCTGGATCCTGAGTCCGGAAAAGTCCTGCAGACCATCCGTTGTGATGCTTTGCCGCGCGTCTCGTTCTTTGGCAGCGACCGTCTGCTGATACGGGAAGATAACACTCTGCGTATCGTCGATATCACGTCAGGTGAAACAGAACAGGAATTCTCCAATGAAGAATACAACTTATGGTCTTACGTCCAGGGAGAAGACTGTCTGGTGATTGAGCGAAGCGCAGACCATGTCTGGTTTAAAGTCATGCCAGGTCAGGAACCTGCAGAAGTGACGATTTCAAACCCGGATGATGATCCGTACTTATCCAAAAGCGTTCTGTCCGTCTCCCCTTCCGGTCAATATCTGCTGCTAAGTCTTGTTGATTACAGTGTGGAAGAAGGCGGCCTCACTTTCTGGATCCTGAACCTCGAAACCGGTGAAATCCTGAACTGTGAGGATCTCCCGCAGCTCAGCCGGATCGTCACCGATGAATCCTATCTGTGGAAGGAAACCGATCAGGAGATCTATATACGCTGGAATAATAGGATCATCGGCTATTCCTGTACGGACGGCAGCCTCGTATGTGAATCGGAGGATCCGGAAGCTGTAGAGCTGATCCTGGTCGAAAATGCCTTATGTGTACTCGACAAGGCCGGATATCTGGTCCGGCTGGAGAAGGAAGGGCTGACGCTGGTTGAAACACAGCGGGAACAGGTTACTTCTCTCAATCCTTCGCAAGGATGGATCTATGAATCCGGTCAGAACGGTAATGGCTATCTGTACTTGCCAGGTACTGGCGCGTGCGTCGTGATCCATTCCGAATCTTTCGATGTGCTCTATACGATCAGCCATTTCTGCGGTCTGAGCAAGGACCGTGGTACGGTATATATTCATTACTACAACTGCTTTGATGCGTATCCGGTGCCGGATGTCGGACAGCTGCGTCAGCAGATCACGGAGCGGCTGCAATAAAGGCTTTTTGCTGTCCGTGATCATCCGGCTGTATCTTTTCGCTGCAAAAAGGCCTCCCATCGCTGTTATAAGCAATGGGAGGCCCGATTTTTGTTCAGATTCGTTGCGCTGAGGCATATCGTTGTGCCCGGCACTTCTGCCGCGCCGGGCTGCGCCTAAGCTTTTTACTTCAGCATGCTCTCTTCCCAGCTATCGTAAGGCTTGATGCCCATCAGGCCGACAACGGTCGGAGCGACATTGGCGAGGCCGAATGCGCCTTCCTTCATCTCGTGGCGCTCATCCTTGTCGTAGATGATGAACGGAACAGGATTCAGACTGTGCGCGGTGCGGACTTCGATCTTGCCTTTCTTGTTCTTCTCGAGCATCTGGTCGGAGTTGCCGTGATCGGCTGTAACGATCAGGATGCAGTTCTCTTCGTCAACGACTTTCTTGATGCGGGCAAGCTGCAGATCTACGCTCTCAACTGCGATCTCGGTGGCATCCAGGCTGCCGGTGTGGCCGACCATGTCGCCGTTCGGGAAGTTGCAGCGGATGAAACCGTACTGACGGCTCTTGATCGCCTCGATCACCTTGTCTGCGATCTCCGTGGCTTTCATCCAGGGGCACTCGTCGAAGGAACGGACATCGCTCGGGATCTCGCAGTAGTCTTCCAGCTCTTCGGACACCTTGCCGGAACGGTTGCCGTTCCAGAAATAAGTCACATGGCCGTACTTCTGCGTCTCGGAAACGGCATATTCCTTAATACCGTTGGCAACGAGCAGCTCGGTCAGTGTCTCGCGGATCTGCGGCGGATTGACCAGATACTTGTGCGGGATCTTAAGGTCTCCGTCGTATTCAAGCATGCCGGCGTACTTGACAGCGGGGATGACTCCGCGGTCAAACTTGTCAAAGGAAGCGTCGCCGTCAAATGCCATAGACAGCTCAAGCGCGCGGTCGCCGCGGAAATTGAACAGGATCACGCTGTCTCCGTCCTGCATCGCGCCGACGGGCTTGCCGTCCTCAGCGATAACGAAAGCGGGCAGATCCTGGTCGATCGCGCCAGTCTCGCCGCGAAGCGTCTCAACAGCCTCAAGCGCAGAAGCAAACTGACGGCCCTCGCCATGGACGTGGATCTCCCAGCCGGCCTTGACCATCGGCCAGTTCGCCTGATAGCGGTCCATCGTGATGCACATACGGCCGCCGCCGGAAGCGATCTTGCCGTCAAAACTCTCATCGTTCAGCTCTGCCAGAACGTCTTCCAGCTTCTTGATGTATTCGGGAGCACTGGTCGCGGGCACGTCACGTCCGTCCAGAAGAATGTGCACACGCGCATGCTTAACACCTTCCGCCTTGGCTTCTTTCAGCATGGCGAAAAGATGACTGATATTGGAGTGGACGTTTCCGTCGGACAGGAGCCCGATGAAATGCAGAGCCGTTCCGTTCGCCACTACAGAGCTGACCAGGTCTTTCCACGTCTCGCTCTGATAGATGGATCCGGACTCGATGGACTCGTTGACGAGCTTGGCGCCCTGTGAATAGATCTGGCCGCAGCCGAGCGCGTTGTGGCCGACTTCGCTGTTGCCCATATCGTCGTCCGTCGGCAGTCCGACAGCGCCGCCGTGAGCCTTGATCTTCTGCCAGGGGCAGTTCTCCTTGAACCAGTCAAGAGTAGGCGTATTCGCCCGGAGCACCATATTGCCGAGCGTCTCAGGGGTCTCGCCGACTCCGTCCATGACGACCAGTACGATCGGTTTGTTCATAATCTCTATCCTCCGTGATGATGGTATGTAAATCTGATAAAGCACTGCTGCAGAGCTAATTGTAGCACACCGATTTTGCTTCTGTCAAGGAAAAGGCGGTCTCAGTGCCTGTTGTTCTTCTTTGCCTCGGAGAGCTCTGCCCCGGTCCTCTCTGCTATGCGGACCGCGCCGCGGTAGCCTTCGTTCGTCGGGATCAGCGGACCATTCGCGAGCCGCTCTTTCGCCTCCACGATCGCCCCTGCGTACTGCGGCAGCCACTCGGCTTCGGCGACCAGCATTTCATCGACCATCTGGAAGATCTCCGGCGGATTGCAGACCGCTCCGGTGAGCGGATCCATCATCGCTGCCTGTCTGAGGAGCGTGATGTCACCGTGCACCGCGGCCTCGACGCTCAGCTTCTGTACCCAGACCGACTGGCTGCAGACAGCCGCGCAGCCAAGCGGCAGATCGCCGACTCTCGGCACGCTGATACCGTTTCCGTCCGCGTAGCAGGGCACTTCCACGATGCACTCGTCGGGCAGATTCGAGATCGTGCCGTTATTCATGACGTTGAAATGGCCCCGGTAGGTACGTCCGGTCTCGAGTGCTTCGATAATGTAGCTCCCGTGCTCGCTGCTCCGCACACCGTCATTGTAATCCTTCGGCGGCTCCGCGAGGAGCTTCGGATAATCCGTCTCGAACCAATTGCGGTTCTCGCGGGTCTCGCGCAGGTAGCCGCCGGTCTCACCGTTGATCCAGCTCGACAGATCGATCCACTTCTCGATCTCATCCGGGCGCTTGCGGTACCAGGACACGTATTCGGACAGGTGACCGTTCGATTCAGTCGAATAGTAGCCGAAACGGCGCAGCACGTCGATGCGGACTTTCTCCGTATTCTTGTAGACCGGATGATTCTCGAAGCCCTCGAGCAGCCTGTCCCGCATCTCCTCGCCCTTGTATTTCACGGAAAGATACCACGTCTGATGGTTCAGTCCGGCGCAGGTCACGTCGAGCTCGTGCCGGTCCTTAAGCCCCAGCACGTTTGCGATCTGCGTCTCCCCGTGGATCTCGCCGTGGCACAGGCCGATCGTGCGGACCCCGCCGTATTTGATACACGCCCATGTCAGCATCGCCATGGGGTTTGAATAATTCAACAGCAGCGCGCCAGGCTCCGCCACTTCACGGATATCCTTGCAGAAATCCAGCACAGCCGCGATTCCCCGCTGTCCGTACATGATGCCGCCGATGCACAGCGTATCGCCGACACACTGGTCGACACCGTATTTCAGCGGGATGTCGATATCCTGCTCAAAAGCCTCAAGCCCGCCGATCCGCACACAGTTTACGATGTACCGCGCGCCGCGCAGTGCCTCCCGGCGGTCCAGCGTCGCATGGATCTTAGTCGGGATGCCGTTTGCCTCCAGGTCACGCTGGCAAAGCCGCGTCACCCGGTCCAGATTGTCCTGATTGATGTCCGTGAACGCCACCTCGATGCCGCGAAGCTCCGGGACATGCATAATGTCGGTGAAAAGTGTCCGGGCAAAAGTCAGACTGCCCGCTCCGATGATCGTCAGTTTAAATGCCATAGTGACCCTCCTGTTTATCTTTTATATTGATTATATCACAGATCAGCTGTCTGCCTACTTCAGCTTCAGTCCCTGGAAAAGGTCCCCCAGCGAAGCCGTCAGCGGTTCCTGGTCCTTCTCACTCGCCCGCAGCCTCTCGATCAGCATCTTGTAATCTTTCTGCCGTTCCAGCTTGGAGATCATGCGCGCCGTATTCAGCGCATCGTCCGCACCATCGTGCAGACGCCCTTCCGTATCGATCTCGGCCAGATCCAGCGCTTCCGACAGCTTCAGCGGGTTCGAAGCCTCAAGCCGGTTCCCAAGGATCTTCTGGTAATCGATCCAATTCGCCTGATCGAGCAGCCCCGCCCATCTGTCATCTTCATGACACTTGCACTGGATCTCATTGCGGATCTGATAGTAATCCGTCTGGCTCCACGAATAGTAGACCGCCTCGTCGTCCCCGATCCACTGCAGCATCCCGAGCAAAGCATCTTCAATATCCGGTGCATCCTTGATCGTCCTCTCCGAAATCCCGGTCAGCGTCCCGATGAAACGGTCCACCTTCCCGTACCGCGGCTTGACATATGTCGAAAACGTATCCAGTATCTCAAAATCCTCGTTCATCCTGACCGCGCCGATCTGGATGATCTCATTCTTATGCGGATATGTGCTGACCTTAAACTGCACCTTGCACATCTCCACGTCGATAACGATTTTAAGGTTCATAGTTAACTCCTGGTATGAATAACGTTTGTATCCGTTCCGCTAGCATCAGGATAAATACTTGACCATGTACCGCGGTTCGTATTCTGCATATCCGTTCTTAGGGTAAAAAGCGTACGACTCAAACCACTGTTCCCTCGGTCCGCCCAGATGCACTCGTGAAACAGTGATCCCGCGGCTTATCATCGCACTCTCAGCCGTCTGCAGCAAAGCCGTCCCGATCCCCTGACGCTTCCGCGACGCTTTGATATAAAAACGGTGCAGGAAAGCCTCATCCGATCCGCCGATCCTGGAATACCCCAGACAGCCGATGACCGAACCGTCCTCCTCAACGGCAAGCCAGAACATATCGCCTTTATCCAGATAATTCGCCTTAACGTCATACAGATCGGCTCTGACCTCCGGCGTCAGTCCAAGCGCCATTCTTGCCTCTGAAATCATCGCCAGCATCCGGTCTTTATGCCGGTCGTCGTATGGAATAATGGTCATATCAGCACCTTATTGCTTTTCATTTGTAAGATAGTTACCTATCTGCCGGAAGCTTGAAATCAAAGTAAATATCTTCCGGGGCTGTCGTTTCCATCGGAATTCGGAATAAATGTGCTCCATTCGGTTTCTTCGAGCCCTCGATATACTCCATCTTTCCGGAACCGATGTAAGTGAATGGCAACTGGATCCCATCTTCGTTATCGACCTTTCGGACGAAGATATGCATTCTCTTGCTGTTTTTCAGATCATTCAGTTCTCTTTCGCTAACGTTGGCGACAGTTTCCCACTGGAATGTATCTGCATCAATATAGCCATCAACATATTTCAGTTCATCTCTGGTACTGCTGCCTTTTATGACTGTGACATATGCGTAGGCAACTCCATCATAGATTTTTGTGCCAAGCATGATATCTTTTGGATTGTTCAGTAAAAGCTGCTGTACTTGTTCTTTCCGATACTTTGCCCATAGGTGGAAGATTTTTTCCGGTTTTGCATCGTCGAAATCGATGTCGTATTTTTCCAGACCATATTCGAGAAGATCTCTCATATACTCATCAAATTCAACATCGATCTTAACACCCTTGAGGGAAAGCTCTCCGTCAGTCAAATTGAAATATCCAGTCCTCATCATATAATGAAGCGCATGATCAAAGGCTTCCTGTCGGAACAGTTTAGTGTTTGTCACGACATGCCTTTGGATATCATCAATATTGCATCGTCCCGCATGGAAGATCAATGCCTGTATCATAAGATATTCATACGGACGGACTATCGGCAGCATTTCTGAAACGTATTTGATGAAGTCCTCCTGCTTTTCATCAAAGGACGGAAGCTCTTCTTCACCAATCGCCTGCAAAAAGCCCAGATACGAAGAATTCTTTCTGCCGCTGATCCTGGATTGCATGAACTTGATCAGATCCGGAGCATAATCGTTATTCAGATAATCTACATGCTGCGGATATCTGGCTGTACTGATATATTTCTTGAAGTTCATATAATCCTGCCGGAGATACGTCTTCGTATTGAAATTAACCTCGTCGATATACGACAGAATCTCCTTTTTACTCAGATCATCAAGATGGATCTCCACCCCATGATCTGCCAAGCCGACACTCCTGAAATTGTCTTCTATCAGACTGGCTATGAGTTTTTTCTCGACAACAAAATTCTCAGACAGGCTTCCTAAAGCAAATGCGATCTGTACACTTCTCTTATAATCATTTCCGATGAAATCCAGAACTGTGACGTATTTCTTGCCCTCATAATTACGAAGTCCGCGTCCGAGCTGCTGTATAAAGATCGTCTGCGAATCCGTCGGACGAAGGAACAGGACCATGTTGACGCCTGGAATATCTACCCCTTCATTGAGGATGTCCACTGTGAAAAGGATCTCAAGATCCGCAGAATCATCCTGTAGATCTTTATAAGCCCGCACACGTTCGCCGACAGAATTCCGCCCGGTGAGATACTGTGTATGGTAATAATCTGCCATGGCTTGAGCCATACGGCCAGCGTGAGAAATATCTCGGCAGAATGCTAATGCCTTAAGCTTCTGACCCGGAATCCTGTGTATTTCTATCATTTGATAGATAAAATCACAGTGTTTTTCATCAGAGAACTGTTCTACAAACTTATGTCCTTTTGTCTCATTGATGCCATATTCGATCAGTTCATCACGGATACCGTAATACCGGAACGGAACCACAAGGCCATTGATAATTGCATCGCGAAGGCGCAATTCATAAGGGACATTTTGATCAAAGAGGCTAAACACATCCTCCCCATCCATCCGTTCGGGGGTTGCTGTAATGCCCAGAAGGAACTCTGGCTCAAAGTAATTGATGATCTTCCGATATGTCTCTGCTGTTGCGTGGTGACATTCATCAATTATAATATAGTCCCAGGTATGTTTATCAAAAAGCTCCAGCGAATTCGCCATAGTGACATTCGTAGAAAAAACGAAGTCCGCATCCTGTTCTTTATACTCACCATTGAAAATGCCATATGTTCTATCACTGCCGAAAACTCGCTGGAACGTCTCGTATGATTTCATCAGGATCGAGCCTTCGTGAACGATATACAGCAAGCGCTTTGGAGCAATATTCAAAGCATCAAAGGCCGCCAGGAAGGTTTTGCCTGATCCAGCAGAGGCTGTGACCAAGGCTCTTGATGCTCCCATCGCCCGGACCCTATTAAGCTCTTTCAAAGCCCTTCGCTGCATATAATTCGGTTTGACTTCCGAGTTGGCTATATCATAGTCCATATCCCATCTTTCAATGGAATAATACAGCCTCGTTCGATACTCATCTATCAGTTCACGTGACAGGGGCAGCGTTTGTTTCCATAGGGAATCAAATTCCGCTTTGGCTGATGAATATGTCGTATCGTCGTTTTCATCGATGACGGATACGTCCCATTCTATGTTCTTCAGGAGCGCATAGACTGTAATATTGGACGAACCCACGAGCAACTCATTATGATCGGAGAATTCGAACAAATATCCCTTGGAATGAAAACCGACAGCGTTGCCATTTATATCATGAAAGCATTCTCTATCCAATCTACATGTGAAGCGATCCGGGTATCTATTCTGGAGATCATAAAAGAACTGAAGTGAATCGACGTCCGTGAAGTTCTGATATGTGGAGGTAATCAATTGACCCTTGGCGCCTCGTGCAATTGCTGCCTCAATATTAGGCGCAAGCAAACGGAGACCAGGTTTCTTAATAAAACTGACCGAGAAATAGAATGCTTGGCACATATCAATACTTCTCTTCAGCTTATCAATGAACTTGGTCTCACTGTTATTTGTATAGAAGCCGCTTCCCATATTATACCTCACGAATTATACTCTCAAATCAATAAATTCAGGGACATATATTATAATAATATTATCATATAGCCTACCTGATTTCAATAAAAAATACACTATCTGATTTCTTCAATCATCAGTTGACGATTATAACCGTCATTATGCTCCTGCGACAGCAGTTTTCTCTACCCATCCCAACCGTTATTTCTCTTCACCCCTCCCGCCTGGGGAGGAGGTTTGCCTCCTCCCATACGAGCGGGTCTGTGCGTTTTGAGGCTGCGTCGAGCAGCAGGAAGCTCTGCACTTCCACACCGAAGGCTGTGACGGTGAGGCGGATCTTTGCCGTTCCGCAGGGGAGCTCCATCGCGGCAGCCGGAGCCATGAGTGTCAGGCGGTGCGGCTTGCGTTCTCTGCCTTTTGCGAAGCGCATTTCACAGCTCATTCTGACAAGTTTCGCGCGCGCTTCGCCGTTTCTGCGGAGGAACCGTGTCAGTGCGTAGATAATCGTTTCGCGGCCGTATCCGTCGGGCATGAAGCCCGTGCAGGTGAAGCCTTCCGACAGCTTAAGTCCGCAAACGATGCCTTTGTAATTCATTTCCATATCTTTGTCCTCCTGTCTGTTATTGTATGCCTGTATGTGTGTCCGGCCTGTCGCCGCGCCCTCTGCGTGTCAGCCCGCGAGGTTGGCTGCCGGGAGACTCTGTGCGGTTCCGGCCCCGCGTCATGGGATACAAAAAGAGCTGGTTATTCCATGATCTCTCATGTAATAATCAGCTCTGTGGTTTGTACACTATTGCGCCGGGCTGCGGGGCCTCCCTAACCCGGCACGCGTATTATACAGCAGGACTAAAGATCTGTCAACAGGTTATTTTACTGTCTTATTCTTTTCTCGTTTTCTTCCTGATATACATCATCAGTTCGCCTATGTTGGCGCCTGCTTTGATCTTCTGCTCCACATCGTCCTTCAGATAGTCCGGTACCATAGGCATTACGCGGGTTCTTGCCATACCGACTGTCATGCGGCCGTCCTGTGTAAACGGTACGATATCATCGGTTGCCTGCAGCCACTTCAGCATCCCGATCTGCATCTTATTGATACGGTCAGCATACTCCGGATCATCAATCAGATTGACGGTTTCTTCCGGATTCTTGTCGAGATCGTAGAATTCATCGCGCCCAAGTGTCCTGCTGACGTATTTGTAATGATGATCCCGCATCATGATGCCCTTGGCATGGGCTTCATGATCCGTCTGTGCCATTTTCTTAGGCCAGTACTCGATCTCAGGGTAAGACGTGCCATCTGCGTGAAACTCATCGCACAGGATCTCATCAGGCTGCCTTCCGCCCTCGGAATAGACATATTCGCGGTTGGGAGTGCTTCTGTCTTTCAGGACCGGGATGAGGCTCTTCCCAAAGTGTGTATGATTCGGTGTCACGCCCGCAAACTCCATCGCTGTCGCATAGAAATCGATCAGTTCCGTCAGCGAATCCGAGACGCCCGGATCAACATCATAACCTTTAGGCGGCTTAATCAGCAGCGGCACCCTGGTCAGGCAGTCCTCAAAAGTATTCTGGGATTTTTCCACCAGGTCGTAATCACCGGCGAAATCACCGTGATCGCTGAAGAAAAAGATCGCTGTGTTGTCATAGATTCCGGCCTGCTTAAGAGCGTCCACAACACGCTGGAACTGCTCGTCGACCTTCATGCACATTCCAAGATAGACTGCCCGCAGCTCGTCCCAGTCCTCTTCGGTAAACTCATCCATGGCCGCATACTTCTTGATCAGTGCAAGGAGTTTAGGCGTCCCCTGACACTCGTCCGCCCGGATTCTGCGCGGCAGTTTCTTACGGTCTATCGCCGAGAAATACGGTTCCTCAACGCCATACGGCACATGCGGCCATGACAGTCCCATAAACATGCAAAGCGGTCTGTCATCGACAGGATGCAGGATCCGGTCGATCGCAGCATCCACAACCTCATCATCGCCGTTGTAATTCTTCCCGTCTTCCGAGACACCAAGCTGTCCCTTAAAGTGGGAATAATAGTATTTGCTGCCCGGTTCACCCCGGATAGCCGGATTCAGCGGTCCGGGACCGTGCTTCTTCTGTCCGCCGTAATATGTCTCCGAAGCATGACTCTCCATCCAGCCGTCGATCTGCCCTGCCGCGAAATCATTTCTGGAATTCATCCAGACATAGTATCCGGCTTCTTTCAGTTCTTTCAGAACTGTGTCTTCGCCGGGATGCAGCAGATAACGCATCGTACGGTGTCCTCTGGTATGAGGATACAGTCCTGTCAGGAAACTGCACCTGGATGGAACACATACGGGATTCTGACAATATGCATTTGAGAATGAAACTGCCTCTTCTGCAGCGAATCTGTCCAGGTTGGGTGTGATTGATGCAGGATTGCCGAGATGAGCCAGCACGTCTCCTCTCATCTCGTCTGGATTGAAAATAAGTATATTAGGTCTGTTGCTCATGGTTATTCCTCAATTCTGATTATTCGACGTCAAACTCCATGACATCCGAAGCTGTACTGCATGCAGGCCAGTATCCAGGTGCTCCGGCATCCGCCTCTGCACCGTTCGGAGAACCGGTCTTGATAAACTCTGCCCAGTAGTTGATCATCCTTTCGGACAGCTCATAGTCGCCGGGCTCCTTAGGACGCCAACTTCTGTCTAGTGTTCCGAAAGTATACCACAGTTCCGCCGAGTGGAAAGCTCCTGCTGTATCGCCGGGAAGCTGTCGTTTGAAATAGTAGACATATGTCGGCTTTGTTCCCTTTTTGCTGCGGTTTTCAGCCCAGTTCAGGCATCCCCTGTACATCAGGCTCTCAGCCGCGTCACCTGCTGCAAGTGCAGCTCCGATATCGTCTTTATTGGATCCGACCATATACGGGATATCCGCAATCTCCCCGCTCTCCAGAATGCCCTGATAGCTGTCCGGAAGGACATATCCGTCCACATTGGGACAGAATACGGATTTGCCCGCCTGTCTGGCAGCGGCCATCATCGATACTCCTGCCTGTATAATCCTGTCTGCATCCATAGCCCGCAGATCGTCAAGCGACGAAGCTCCGGCTTTTTCAGCAAACTGTACTCCTGCGGCCTCGGCATCCGACAATACCAGGTCTCTCGGTGTACCGATCGCGCTTTGTATAATGGCTCCCTTGACAAGAGATTTGGTAAGAGGAGATGAAACAAGTGTCCTGACGCTTCGCCCACCAGCCGACTGACCGAAGAGCGTGATCCGGTCCGGATCGCCTCCGAACGCTGCAATGTTTTCTTTAACCCATTTCAGGGCAGCCATCTGGTCCAGTATTCCATAATTGCCGGAAACTCCCGGGCCGCCTTCTGCTTTATTCTCGGCTGACAGCCATGGATGCGCCAGGAAGCCGAATACACCGAGCCTGTAATTGCAGGTTACCATGATAATGCCCCGCTTTGCAAATTCAGCTCCGTTAAATTCTTTTTCATGTCCGCAGCATCCCGAAAAAGCTCCTCCGTGAATCCAGAAGGCAACCGGCAGCCTGTCCCCGGCTGATTCAGCCGGTGTCCAGATATTGAGGTACAGGCTGTCCTCGGAGATCGTCGTCAGGTATTCCGGATCATCCCGGAATTCTTTCTCATAGAAACCACCGGTACCATCGCGGTTAAGCTGCATACTGCGATTTGGCCAGCTCTCGGCCTTGAGGACTCCATCCCACGGTTCAGCTGGCTGCGGAGCCCTAAACCGCAGTTCGCCAATCGGAGGTTTCGCAAACGGAATACCTCTGAAAAGCGCGTATCCCTGTTTCTGCGTGCCTTGTACCGTTCCCAGGGAAGTCTTAACGATATTCATAGATCGATCCTTTCTCTACAGCGGATTCTTTTACAGTTTCCTTCCGCTGTCCATATCCGTATATAGAACCGCGTCCGGGCACAGCCGCAGTGCCGTGGCAGGACAGTTTTCGTTGATCGGGCCATATACTGTCCGGTAGACAGCTTCCGCTTTGGTCGCTGCCGGGACCATGCAGAAATGTCTGGACGCATGCATCAGTGTCGGGATCGTCAGCGTCAGTGCATGTGTCGGCACTTCCTCGATCGCGGCAAAGCATCCGTCATGGACCTGCTGCATCCGGCACACATCATCCAGTCCGACAATCTTAACGGCCTTCTCGTCATGAAAATCCGCAACATGCGGGTCGTTAAAGGCAATATGTCCGTTCTCCCCGATCCCCATGCAGACGATGTCCACACCGTCCTTGAGCATCGCGCCGTAAGCCTCACATTCAGCCTCGATATCTGCCGCGTTTCCGTTCAGATAATGGACTTCCTTAAAGGGAACCAGCCCGAAGAGGCGGTCCCGGAGGAAGTTGCCGAAGCCCTGCGGCGCGTCTGACGGCAAGCCGACATACTCATCCATATGGAACGCGATGATCCGGCTGTAATCGATCTCCGGATCCGCTGCCATGGCAGCGAGGAATTCATTCTGAGACGGCGCGGCGGCAAAGATCATGCTGATCGTTTCTTTTTCCTGCAGGAGGGAGATGACCGCGTCACGTACGTCCCTCTCCGCCGCAAGTCCCATCTCTTCACGCGAAGCATATCTCCGCACCCGGAAATTGTATTGTAAATCCATTGTTTATCACCTCTATTGTCAGTATATCATAATACCGGGCGTTCTGCCTCTATTTCTGAAAGTATTTTTCTCAATGCATCTGTGGCTTTTGCAAAAAGCACTGCCCCCTGGCCTTTATCTTCTTCCAGTTTTGCATGATCGCTTCTTACAAGACTGGCAAACCCTGTAAAGCTGTAAAGATGCGGTTCCAGTGACAGGAACCCCTGATACCCGCTTCTGAAAAGATCCTGCAGAATATCCTTGATATGCGCGTTCCCTTCTCCTGCCGGCACAATCGTGCTGCGGTTATCAACACGTACCGCATCCTTAATGTGCAGATATGAGGTGTACGGCTTCAGCTTCTCATATGCTCCTGGGAACGAGTCCTCTCCGCAGCAGACGAAATTACCCGGATCCAGATTACATTGGAAGCTTGGACCGAAGAACTGTTTCATCAGATCCAGGCACCGTTCTGAAGTTTCTCCGTAGATACCCTTCTCATTCTCATGCTGCAGGATGATCCCTCGTCTGGCCGCTTCTTTAACAAAAGCCTCCGTACGGCGCATAACTTCGTCACGATAAACTGTTGGATCCGCGCCGTCAGGAATATAATAGCTGAAGATGCGGATTCTTCTCGTCTCAAAGAGTTTTGCCAGATCGCAGACATGCAGGAAGAACTCATAGTGAGGTTCAAAAGGATCCGTAATCTGTATCTTGCCAAGCGGCGAACCGATGGCCGACAGTCTGAATCCCCGCTCATCCAGACGCTGCTTTATCTTTGCTGCGTCTTCCAGAGAGTAATCACAGAGGGATTTCCCGTCTACTCCCCGCATTTCGATGTGATGGATATTCAGACTCTCCATCACGTCCATCTGCACATTCAGATCCGGCGAAATCTCATCCGCGAATCCGGTCAATGTGTATTTAAGCATCTTGTTCTCCTATCTCAAAGAGCCGCAATCTTACAGCAGAACTCTTGTCAGTCTGGTGTAGGACTCCTCGATCGCGTTCAGCACACGGACCGGATAGATCAAGTCGTGATTAGACTGCGGCACTTCGCCAGTCTTAAGCATCTTGACAAAATGGTCTGCTTCTTTACGATACGCGTCCGGATCTTTAATCGGAGTGCTGAATGTTTCCTCTGCAGCTACAACTGTCCCTCCATAGCGGAAAACATGGTCATTATAAGACAATGTAACGGCAAAGGAAGCATACTCAAGAATAACAGCTACACCTTTTTCAACCTTAACCGCGGTAACCGCCACCGGATCAAATCCAAAGACAGTCAGTGCGATCTCGACCATATGGGAAGAATAGAAATAGAAATCACCATATGGATTCACCAGATTAACAGGTGCAAATACCTGGCCTGAATACAGCGCGTTCTGCGCTTTAGCCTCGTCTGCGAATTTTTTAAGCTCCAGTGTCGGAGCCGCGAATTTAAGAGACGATCCGCCGATGATCGGCACGTTCTTACGTTCTGCAAGTTCTGCGATAGCCTCGGCCTCCGCATAATCGTTGGCAAACGGCTTATCGATGAATGCAGGGATACCTGCTTCGATAAACGGTCTGACGTATCCGGGATGCAGCTTGCCGTTGCGGCTGGTTACCATGATCCCGTCTACCTGTCCAAGCATTTCCTCCGGAGTCATGATCGGGATAGAGCACTCCTCGGAGAGCTTCTTCCCGGCCTCCGGCTCCTCTCCCCAGATACCGATAACTTTCACGTCATCATATTCTCCGGACAGATTAAAGCATTTGGAGAACGCGTTGGCATGTGAATTTTCGGAACCGATTATTCCGACTCTATACATATCTCATTCCTCCTGTCATCTTGTGCAGAATCTGGAAAGCGGATTCTGCCGATGTGCCTCTTCCATAACGGCGAGCTGGCGGCGGACCTGCGGTATCGTCACCTTAAGCGGCTCTCCGGCTGTAAGATGCTCATAAAGTGTCGTATAGAGGCCTCTTGCCGCATCTTCGCCTTCTTTCTCTCCGACATAGTCCCAGCTGTCTGTATGCCACGTCAGTTTCTCGCTGCAGTACGCAGGCTCTCCGTCAGGCGTCGTAAGTGATTCTTTGATCAGTTCACGTTTAGGCTCATCTTCCGGAACATACCATTTCCAGTCCAGATGTGTATGTGTTCCGATCAGAGAGCCATGTTCCGCCTCGATCTTATATGTCCATGCCGGATAGCCGTCGCAGCAGGATACTTCCAGATCCACGACCGGCTTGCCGGGCAGCGTCATCAGCATTTTGCAATAGTCTTCCGCGTCTCCGTATGTGTTGACACGGTCCATCTTACAGAAGATCGTAGGAACTTCCTCTCCGCCGAGCAGGTCGAGCACCTGATCCACCGGATGCGGACCTGAATTGTAGAGAGAACCTGCGATATTATCCTGAATGCACTGCCAGTCCCAGCGTCTGGAGAAACCGTTATATCTGACACCGATCTGTACCAATCTGCCTAAAACTCCGGAAGCGATAACTTCTTTGATCTTAAGGAAATACGGCGCAAACCGGCTCTGCTGGAATATAGCAAGCATTCTGCCGTTCTTTTCTGCCGCTGCTGCCATCTCGTCCAGCATGGCGGGATTCGCGGTCGCAGGCTTCTCACACAGCACATTATATCCATGATTCAGCAGATCAATCGTCACCGGATGATGAAAGGGTGACGGCAATGCATTAACGACCAGATCAAACTTTTTGCCGAACAGCTCGGTATAGTCCTCATAAACCGGACAACCGAAAACCCTGTTCGCTTTTTCCCGGCGTTCCGGAAGACGGTCCACAACCGCAGTTACACGGAAACGGTCTGTATCCTTAAGCAAGTGGCTTCCATGAATCGAATAGCCGCTGCGTCCCTGTCCTAAGATAGCAACATCTAAAACTTTCATATACATTCTCCTGTCTGTACGAAATAATCCGTTTTATGATTTGGAGGCAGGAATATATCCTGCCTCCAGACATAAATTACATTACCGGAAAGATTATCTTGCGTTGTAGCGGGCCAGAGCAGCCTCTCTGACTTCCAGAGCGCGTTTGATATTCATTCCTTCGATCTTGGCCATATACTCGTCAAACTTAGCATCAATATCATACGTTCCGTTGATGAATCCTGTCGTCATCTCAGCAACATATGTCTCAACATCAGCCATAATAGCAGAGGATTCCTTGCCCTCTTCTGCTGTCAGCGTGATATTGGGCAGTTTCTGTGTATGATAAGGCGTAAGGGAATCCCACAGTTCACGGGCCACTTCCAAATTCTCCATCATACGTCTGGGATTGGAACGGCGGTCGGATTTCAGATGCGGTCCGTTGTGACGGCGGATGACCTGGTTATAAGAATCCCATAGAGCAAACGCGTTGTCCGTATACAGAGACGTGTACTGGCATTCGCCTTCTTCATTGAATCCTGTATAAGTCGGAGTCATAATGGTTGCGCCTTCTTCCGAAACAGGTCCGTCTGAACGGCCGAAGTTCATGCAGTAATATCCATCTTCTGTATAACCCCAATCAAGCCATCTGACTGCGATATCCGGATTCTCGCACGCTGAAGTGATGATTCCGGAATAACTGGTGTATACACCTGTCGTAGAATATCCCCACTTAACCGGAGGATCGCCTTCGTTCAGAGTAGGATTCACACCGGGTTCCCATCTGGGCATTCCCGCATTGATCATAACCAGCTGGTTAGCTGTACCGTCTGACCAGAAGCATCCGGCTTTTCCGTTCAGCCAGATCGTCTTGGCAGTCGTACCGTCTATGGTTGAAAAATCTGCCGGAATATATCCTGCTTCATACCAGGAATGCATCAGTTTCAGATAGTCTTTATATTCCTCTCTCCAGAAACCGTACTGAACATGTCCGTCGTCATCCTGATAAAACGTCGGTGCAATACCAAAAGCCGTAAATACAGCACCATTAGTAGGATCATAGCCTTTGTTTCCGTAATTGCCCCAGAACAGAAGCGGTGTGCATTCAGGATCATATTCCTTAAAGGCCTTGAAAGCTTCTGTCCACTCGGGTACGGTATCCGGGACTTCCGTTATGCCGCAGGCTTCCATATATGTCGGATTCCACCAGACTCCGAGCCACGGATTCTCTTTGGATACGGTCAGGTTCTTACCGCCCTGATCCGTATAATCCGTGGTCATCATCGCCATTCCGATCATATTTCCGTTATCGGTATAAACCTGTTTGCGGATATATTCATCTGAATTGACGATCGCCAGATATGCCGGAGCATATTTCTCAATCAGCTCATTCATCCGGATGAAAACGCCCTTCTCAATGCCCGCGTCATATCCTTCTGCATAATAGTTAAGTCCCTGTTCGATAAGATCCGTGTACTCGCCGCCGGATATCATCAGGTTGAAATTCTCTTTCTCAGAACCCACAGGAGGATGTACAAATGTGACATCAACACCTGTCACCTCGGCTCTCTTCTGATAAGCTATATTCTCCGAATAATCGGTAATATAGTTCAGTGACGCTGAAGCGATCGGAACCCAGTAGGAAAGTGTATATCCGCCTTCGATAGGATATACGCCGGCTAATTCGTCAAATCCGGATTCCGGCTCTTCTTTGCTCTCAGCTTCTTCCTGCTTAGAGCTCTCAGCTGCCTTTGAGCTCTCTGACGGAGCTGCCTTGGAACTCTCAGCTCCGCTGTTGTTCGGCTTACCGCCGCCTTTACAGCCTACAAGCATACCGGCAAGCATGCACAGAATGAGTAGGGCTGCAAGTATCTTCTTACTCCCGTTCATGACATTACCTCCTTGAAAAAAGTGTTTATTTTTTCCGCACCGCCTGTGCAGATAGAGCTCATAGGTCAATCTGTTACCTTAAGGTGTCTCCGGAGAGAATCACCTTGCTGACCTGGATATCATCGTCGAAAATGACGATATCCGCTGCATATCCTTCCTTAAGCTCTCCTGTCTTATCCAGTTTCATTACACGTGCAGGAGTGCTGGTCATCATCTTAATACAGTCTGTAAGCGGGATTCCGGCCAGTTTATAACACGTACGCACCAGACGGTCGGTCGTTGCGACGCTTCCGGCAAAGCAGCTGCGGTCCATCACTTTTGCGACTCCGTCCTCTACGATTATGGAATCTCCTTCACTGTTGGTTGAAGTATAGATTCCTTCCGGCATTCCCGTAGCCCGGATCGAATCCGTTATCATACAGATCCGATCCGGTCCTTTAGACTTATAGATCAGCCGCAGGAGCTCCGGCGGCATATGACATCCGTCGGAGATCATCTCGACATCCATCTCGTCCAGAAGATAGGCCGACTCGATAACACCAAGGATGCGGTAACCGTAATTCCGTGTAATTGTAGACATCCCCGAATACAGATGTGTCACCAGATGACAGCCCGCTTCATACACCGGCAGAATGTCCTGATACGTCGCGTCGCTGTGCGCGATAGCCGGGATGATCCCATGGTCGAGCAAATACTTGCAGAATTCGAGAGAACCTTTCCTCTCCGGTGCAAAATCCCATCTCCGGATAACATCGGCTCCTGACTCCACTATCTCCTGATACTCCTCCGGAATCGGATCCGTCATATACTTTGTATTCTGCGCACCGCATTGCTTAACGGAGAAATACGGTCCTTCCAGATGTATGCCGGGAATGTGCGGGAGCCTCTCGCCGGGATCATTCATGACTTTTCGCAGATCGGCGATGGTGTTCTTCAGAGCAGCATGACTACAGCTGCTGGTCGTCGGGAAGATGGTCGTTGTACCGTGCTCAAAATGTACACGTATAGAGGTCTTGATCGCCTCTGTGCCGCCGTCCGTATAGCATGCTCCCCCGCCGCCGTGCGTATGAATATCGATAAATCCCGGGGATACATACTGTCCCTTGGCATCCAGTTCCTCATCAAAAGGCAGCGATTCCGATGTTATCGCCTGGATTTTTCCTTCTGACAGATAGATAAATACTCCTTCCAGAATCCTGTCCGTGATCAGGCGTCCGTTTTTAATCTTAAGTGTCATACTCCGTACCCCCTTTCTCTATTCCAGTATTATTCATGTCATCACTCGGAGGGCAGCCGAAAACCCGTTTATATGCACGGTAGAAAGTCGAATAATCTTCAAAACCGGACTGCTTGCAGGCTTTTTGAGGATTTTCTCCTCTTCGGAGGAGTTCCTTTGCGCCGAGCACCCTCTTAAGTGTAATGTATCTGCCTAACGGCATCCCTGTCGCTTTTGTAAAAATTCTCTTGATCGTTGATTCCGAGACATAAAAAACGTTGCTGAGCTGTTCAATGGAAATGCTCTCAAACAGATGCGTATTCACATAATCAACGATCTGAGAATTCAGATTATAATAAGAATCTACATGCCCGACTCTATGCTCGAATGCTTCCACCAGCTCAGGCATCAGATACATCAGCCTTCCGATGATATTTGCACGAGGAGAAGGCGAATCCGTAAAGTTATAGTCCTGGAAAGCATTTGCCCAGACCGGAGTTGCAAAATTGTTCGCATCATAATGATTCAGCTTCCCCAGCGGGCGATCATTAAACGGTCTGAAGAACAGATCCGGGAACTCTCCGTTTCTGAAAATGGACGGTGCGAAGTCAATTACAATTCTTTCATATGGCTCCGACGGATCTATCAGTATCTGATGTGCCTCTGCAACGCGGAAAAGCATCAGACTGCCGGGACGTATGGTATATTCGGATCCTTCTACAACAAATGAGCCTTTACCGCGGATCATATAGTAGATTTCCAGCAGATTGTGCGTATGTACGTGAAATGCGGATGGATTGGGATGTTCGTCCAAGGAATGATGACTGAATATTTCGTTGTCTTCGTATCTGAATATAAACATATACGATTCCTTCCCCTGTGATTCAGTTTATCCGGCTAACCGCCTTTGGGGTCATTTATTCTGATCTTCTGCATGCGACAAGTCTTTCTGACTATTTTATACCAAAGAAAGAATTGCTGTGCAGGTCATTACCCCTGCACAGCAATTGCAGTTTAGTTCATTCTGATCAGAGCTCCAGTGTTAAAGTATCATAAGCAGCCTCTGCCTGAGGCATATAAACTCTGGCTTTAAGGATCTCTCCCTCCGTATCGGCCAGCATAGCCCGTCCGTGATGCGTAAAATACATCATTCCGGGATTATGTCCCGATTCCCTGATATAATTGCAGACTTCCGCAGCGACATGATGTCCTGTCTCCATGATCAGCAGATCACAGTCCAGCCAGGATTCTATCTCACTGATATGACCGATATCGCCTGAATAGACGATCTTCTTTCCCTCTGCTTCAATCAGGAAGGAATAGCTGTGCCACGGTGCCTGTGTCTCTCTGAGATGGGTATTATGCCTTGCCGTAACTTTCAGTTTCCCGTCCTCAAAAACAACTCCGTCACTGATCAGCGAATAGGTAAACGGATACCCCTTCAGACTGTCGGACAGAAGAATCATTGCATCCCGAATCTTCATCTCAGGAAGATACAGGTGAACCTCGTGATCTATCTTTCGTCCGAATCTGTTGATAATCTTTGTAATCAGCCATTGCAGATTAAACAGTCCGCCTACATGATCCGCATGCGGATGACTGATAACGATATTCCGAATTGCAAGCGGATCAAGCCCCATCCTGAAGAATGTATATGAGCAGCATTCGCCGGCATCAAATACGGTTATTCCATTCTCCATTTCCAATGCTATCGACGCATGATGACGGCCCGGCATCGGTTCTGTCCCTGAACAAGTCCCCAGAAAATACAGTTTCATGTCTATGTTCCTCCTTTACAGAACAGTTGGTTTCTTATGGAATCCGTCCCGGCACATCAGCAGATCTCCCTGAAATCTCCTAAACCGATGCCGTTTCGCTCAAGCCACGCGAAGATCTCGGGAGACGTTGCGGCCTTCAGATCCTGAGTCCTGACGACATTGAAATTCCCTTCGTGGAAGAGCTGTTCATCGACATAGCCACAGTGGCAGACAACGTAAATGTACTTCTTCTGCAGCATGTCGGGCAGCTTCTTTTCATCCGTCAGATATCCGAGCAGATCGGCTTTCATCTGATTCTCGTATGTCGGCGGATTCAGATACCAGCCCATCCCGGCGTTGTAGACATCCTCTCTCGCGTGCATGGTGCCGGAGCTCGGTTTGCCGCACTCTTTGGCCAGAGCCTGCGTGACCTGCCTGTGCCAGGCCGTCCCGTACGCATGGCCGTGGAAATAATCAGGATCCCGGCCGATCAGCTCGCGGAAACGTTCCAGCTGAGCGCGGAATTCGCGCGCGACCTCATCCGGATCACAGTGGTCCTTGCCGTTCGTATTCATGGGATTGTAGCCGCCGTTGTCCTCCGCATAACGCCTGCGGTGCGTATTCATGTCGATGAAACGGCCCTCGCTGTCGACCAGGGACGGAACGTCCTTCGGATCGGATACAGGGAATCCATTGCAGAGGTTAAAATCGATACCCAGCGCAATATCATTGAGATACGGCCGGATCATCTCCGCGCACTCCTCTGCCCACGGCATGTTGGGAAAGAATCCTGTGTTGCGGATCACGCCGTGCGTAATGCCATAGATAATACCGCTTGCGACTGCGGGAGTGATCCCGTAATCATCCGACTGCAGAACCAGTTTTGTCATAGTAGGGCTCCTTTCTTTATGTAGATGATTTATGTTCTTCGGGCTGAAATCATTTCTGCTCTTTATTCATCCGTATGCAGACCTTGCCGCTTCAGCTGCTTACTCCTCTACGTAGGCCACGACACGGACGGGGAATGACTCCACTCCCGCCACCGGGATGGGGAAAGCCGTCAGGTAGAAGTGATCCGTCGGCAGGTCGTCCAGGTGCGCAGCGTTCTCGATCAGGCAGATGTTCTTCTCCAGCAGCTGGATATGGTTAACGTGCTCCTCGCTGCGAGGAACCTCGACTCCGCCGGCGTCTACAGCCATGAGCTTCATACCCGAATCGACCAGCAGCTTAATGGCTTCCGGCGTGAAATACGGGCTCTTGCTGTATTCATCTGTACCGTATTTGTCACTGTATCCCAGATTGCAGACAACCACGTCGCCCGGCTTGATACCGCCTGCGCGTGCGATGGCTTCCTCCAGACGCGGCACCGTGATGGGCTCGCCCGCCGGGACGTTCTTCAGGCTCAGCAGCACGGCCGGACCGCACAGAGTGTTAATGTCGATCGTTGCGAGATCCGCGCCGTCCGGGAAAAGGTGATACGGCATCTCAATATGTGTCCCGATATGCGACACCATCGTGATATCGCTCATGATATACCACTGGCCTTCCAGGCGCACGACGTTGTGGTTGACGGTGTCGGCCCCGATGGTTTCCACATGGAACTTGCGCGGCGCGTTCTTGGGGTCGATGACGTGTGAGAGATCATACAGCTTATACATAGACGGACTCCTTTCGGTTTTCAGTAACGGATTGTGCAGACAGCGGCGGAACGGTACCGGCAATGCCGCCGGCAGCTCCGCTGCGTATCAGGTTGTTTTCTACATGGTAGCATAAAAGCCGGATTCTTTCAAGATTCTTTTCCTGCCGGACCGCCGTCAGGTTTACACTTGTTTTTCGGTGATTTCAGGCATATAATCTTCTGGAGATCTCATTATGCAGCATTGGAGGTTTATCATGAAAAAAGCATTGTTATCCCGCCTCAACAACGTCATTCTCTGTCTCTTACACAAAGGAGAACACCGACAGCTCGTTCCTCGTCTACCATGATCTGCCCCGCAACCCCGTAGACACGTGGGAACTGTATCTGGGATGCGTAGGAGCCGAGAAATAAGTACTCAGAATACGCAGATCAAAAAAAGAAACCGGCCTGTTTTGATGCGCCGGTTCCTTTTTGTTTTAGTTCAGATCCTCGACATCCACACAGTGGAATCCGTTCTTCATCAGGAGCTCTGCAGTCACACCCGGCGCGTCGATCAATGTCCCGGTAAACGTACCGTCATACCGCTGCTTCACTCCGCAGCTGGGACTTCTGGACTGCAGCAAAAAAGCCCCTTCGCAATATGCCAAAGGGGCCTTTCATCTTCAGATACGATACCGGATCTGCTCTGCTGCCTGTTATTCGAAGATCACGTTCTCAAAGATCTTGTCGATAATACTGTCATCCGAGAATTCATCCGGAGTCATCCTGAACTCGTCGATCATGACATCCATGTAGAGGACTCCCTGCGCTGAGGACTCAACCTCAACAGACGCGTCAGTCCTTTGTACAAACATCGTAACGACCCTATCCGGGTTATACAGATTATGCTCATACTCAAACTGCATGCGGACATACATGACCGTATGACCATTGATCTCTTTTGTTCTGAGTCCCGTTG
>JAFRUE010000005.1 GCA_017441925.1 Bacillota bacterium | reverse complement strand
GCACGATCCTGGGCTTTGGCACGGGTGACCCGAAGAGTGAGGAAAACTATTTCGATAAGACCATCAGGACCTGGCACGGCCGGGCGCTCATCGTGACGCGCGATGACGGAGATTTGAAGATCGAGGTGCAATGACATGGCGTTTACGGCGATCAAACGGGCGGTGATGAACGCCCGCTTCCATAAAATCAACAAGCATTACAAGACCGATCCTGTCGTTGGGGACCGCAGTTATATTCAGCGCAAAGGCAAAGAGCCGGTAGAGGTGCTCTTCTACTATCCCGAACAGCGGGAGAACATGCCGGTGTTCGTCCAGATCCACGGCGGCGCCTGGGTCGGCCTGGACGCGGTGGACGATGACCGCTATTGCAAACGGCTGAGCGACGAGCTGGGGGCCTTTGTGGTCAATGTGAACTACAGGCGGCTGTATGACAAGAGCTTCCCTTATCCGCAGGAGGAGGTTGTGGATACCGTCAAGTGGCTCAAGGCGCACGCAAAGCAGCTGGGCATTGACCCCGACAGGATCATCCTTTCCGGCGGCAGCGCGGGCGGACACCTCACAGCGGGTTCGGCCATTCTGCTGGCACAGCAGGGCGTTCAGATCGCGGGACAGATCATGGAGGTGCCCTTCCTGGATTTCACCGGCACGATCCCCATCGACTTCCCGGAAGGAGACAAGCTCTACAAGTTGATGTTTGAGCTCTATCCTCCCAAGCTGCCTCTGGACAGCGAGCTGCTGTCCCCGGCGGCGAAGATTACGGAAGAAACGCTGGAAAAGCTCTCTCCGGCGGTGGTTATCGTCTGCGGCCGGGATCCCCTGCATCCCCAGGGAGAGCATTACGCGGAGCTTTTGAAGCAGCACGGCAAGCTGCTGGATCTGAAGATGTACAAAGATGGTTATCACGGCTTCGGCACCGACAAGGCCGAGGAAAAGCCGGAGCAGGATAAGCTGCGGGAGGACTGTTTCCGCTATAAGGTGGAAAAGGCGAAAGAACTCTATGCGATGAGCAAGGAGGAAAAGCATGGCAAAGCGGAAAACGCATAAGGAGGATCGGCGCGGCTGGCCTCTGTTCAACCGGCTTTTGGCCGACTATATCGAGCTGACACGCTTCCCGGAGCTGCCGGAGCGCCCGAAGCAGGGAAAGAACTACGAATACTGGCCGGAGGGCGCCCTCTGTGCCAACGGCAACCCCTATCATGGCTGCATTCGTCTGGGCAGTGCCAATAAGCTGATGATCGGGTTTTCCGGCGGCGGGGTATCTGTGGATGAGCATACCGCAGCCAGACCTCAGCGCGTGGGCGGCCAAGGCGAGATGTTCTATTCCGACGACGTGCGGTTCGGGGATGTCATTCTCCGAATGGGAACCTTCGGGCAGTCAAAAAAGAATCCCTTCCGGGACTGGAACCTGCTGTTTGTGACCTACGCCACCGGGGACTTTCACTGCGGGGCCGGGGATTTTCCGTATACGGATCTGGATGGAAAACCCGCCGTGCTGCATCACCACGGCTATACAAACTTTCAGCTGTTGCTGAAAAAGATCAAGGAACTGGTGCCGAACCCGGATCAGATCCTGGTGACCGGGTTTTCGGCAGGAGCCTTCGCCACGTCCCTGCTGACCGACGCGGTCGCAGCCGCTTTCCCGGACTGCCGGGATATCACGGCCTGTGTGGACAGCGCCATGATGCATTATGACTGGCAGCGGGTGGCCCGGGAGGTCTGGAAAGCGCCGGAGGAGATCGCGGCGCGCCTCACCGGCGACGAGATCGTCTCCGACAGCCTGCTGGCACTTCATAAGAATCATCCCGAGATCAAGATCATGTACTGCTGCTCCGTGCGGGACGTTGCGCTGACACAGATGGAGATGTATCTGGAGGACGGCCGCTGGATCCCGGACAAGGCCGCGGGAGTGAGCTTCCAGCGGAAACTGAAGGAAATGCTGGAGAAGCTGCAGAAAGAGATCCTGGATTTGAGCACATTCATTTTTGACACGCCGGATAAAGCCAGTAAAGAGGCCGAACTGACCATTCACTGCCTCTGCGGCTCCAATGCCGCCTTCACAACGAGCGTGGACGGTGTAAGCTGCGCAGATTGGAGGATGCGCGGCGTAGGCGGTGAGGTGCTGAAGCTGGGAATGGAGAAGCTATGAATCTGAAGCTTGCAGCTATGAAGCTTGCTGTTCGGGCAAAGCGGAAAAAAGAAGTCTGGAAAAACCCCGTCGGTGAGCGCTTTCTGGTACCGCGAAGCGGGAAGAAGGGCATCGACGTGCTCCTTTATCGTCCGCAGCATACTGCGAAGCCCTGGCCGGTGCTGTTTAACATCCACGGCGGTGCATGGGTCGGCTGCGATGCCAGTCAGATGGACAGCTACTGCCTGGATATGGCGGAAAAGTGTGGTGCGTTCATCGTGAACATCAATTATACCAAGCTGGACATTCGGCCTTTTCCCTACCCGCAGGAGGAAATTCGGGATACGGTGCTGTATTTCCGGACGCACGCCGATGAATACGGTCTTGACAGGGAGAGATTTGCCCTGATTGGCTACTCGGCGGGCGGGCATCTGGCGGCAGCCAGCACACTGATGCTCCACGATATGGACGTGGATGTCTCGGCACAGGTGCTGTGCTACGCCTTCCTGGATTTTAAGATGCTGGAAAGCCTTTTCCGGGGCAGCAAGGATGCCTGGAGCATGAATGAATTTTTCCTCCCGGAGGGTGTTAGGATCGACGATCCCTATATCTCTCCTGTCGCCGCAGCGGACAGCCAGCTAAAAGGGATTGCCCCGGCGATCTTTATCTGCTGTGGCTCTGATCCTCTCACGGAGGCGGGAAAAGCCTACCGGGAGCGGCTGGAAGCCAACGGCGTGCAAACGAGCTTTCAACTGTACGACGAGGCGATCCACGGCTTTTTGGAGGTCAATCACAAGGAGTATCCCGCTCAAGAGGCCAAGAACCCCAAGCAGGAAGCGCTTGCCAAGGAGGCCGAGGACTATATTGCCTCCACATTGCAGGCCATTTGGAACAAAGGAGCAGAAAAATGAAGGCAGAAACAATTATTCTGAATGAGGAAAGAAATGTCACATTGACCGCATATTTGCAGGAGGTTGACGGCGAATTTGGCTTTTCCAAGCGCCCGGCCATGCTGGTGATCCCCGGCGGTGGCTATGCCATGTGCTCTGACCGGGAGGCCGATCCCGTGGCCATGGCCTACCTCAAGGCGGGATACCAGGCCTTTGTTCTGCGCTATACCTGCACGCCCAAGGGGAAGTGGCCTTTGCCGCTCTTGGACTATGAGCAGGCCATGGCGCTCATTGAGGAGCGGGCGGAAGAATGGCATTTGGACACGGCAAAGATCGCGGTTGTCGGCTTTTCAGCCGGTGGGCATCTGGCGGCCTGCGCCGCGACGATGGCGGAGCATAAGCCTGCCGCCGCAGTGCTGGTATATCCTGCCATTTTGAAGGACATTTGCGATATGTGCCAGCCGGGTATGCCCTATCCCCATGAGCACGTCACGGCGGCCACCTGCCCCTGTTTCTTTGCTGCGGCGCGGGATGACCGCACCGTGGATATTTCCAACACACTCCGGATGGAGCTCGCTCTATCTGAAAAGGGCGTTGCTTTTGAAAGCCATATCTATTCCTACGGCGGACACGGCTTTTCCACCGGCGAAGACTGGATCAATACCAATTCCGTCTGCCCGCGCCTGCCTCGTTGGGTTCCGGACAGTATCCAGTGGCTGGGAGAGGTTATGGGAAAGCTCAAGCGCGGCGGCTTCACCGAGCCGGTGAGCGCGCTCTCCATGAACGGTAATTTCGCGCCGGTACTCAGCGTAAATTGCACGCTTTCGCATCTGCGCAAGCAGAGCGAAGAGGCCAAATCCGTGCTAGCGCCTATGTTTGCCGCCATTGAGGCCGTTGCAAAAGCACGTCAGTTCTCGGTGGAAGGACTGATGGCAGCCGTGGGAAACAACACAGCCCGGGAGATCTTGGAGATGGTGCAAATTCCTGCGGAGACGATCACGGAGATCGACAAGGCACTGCATCAGCTCGTCAATAAACTGGAGGATGAATAAAGATGGTCAGAATCGATTCCCCTGAGGTACAGGACTTTGAAAAAGAACACTTAAAGGCGCTCCGAGCGCTTGCGCCGGAGTGCATGGTGCTGCTGAAAAAGAACGGAGACTTCCCACTTTCTGCTCCCTGCGAGGTCGCGCTGTACGGTGCGGGCGCGCGGGAGACCATCAAGGGAGGCACCGGAAGCGGCGACGTGAATGTACGCCACACGGTCAGCATTGAAGAAGGCTTGGAGGATGCCGGCTTCATCGTCACCACAAAGCCGTGGATGGACGGCTACAAGGCCATCCGGGATGAAGCCATCAAGGGTTTTTATGAAGATATCGCCCGGGAAGCGAAGGAACTGGGCAAGTCTGTCTTTCTCGTCGGCATGGGACGTACGCCTTCGGAGCCCCGCTATGAGATCCCCATCGACGGCAAAGGCGAGGTTTGTATTTACGTGCTCGCCCGCAACTCCGGCGAGGGCGCGGATCGTCCCGGAGGCGAGGGGGACTATCTGCTGACGGAGGATGAAAAGCGAGATATTCTGCGCTGTGCAGAGCAATATGAAAAGTTTCTTCTGGTGCTGAACGTGGGCGGCCCGGTGGACATTTCGCCCGTGCTGGACAAGGTGAATAATGTTTTGCTTCTGAGCCAGCTGGGCAGCGTGACGGGCGACGCCTTTGCCGATGTGCTGCTGGGGAAAGCCACTCCTTCCGGCAAGCTCACCACCACTTGGGCCAGGGCCGAAGATCTTCCTGCCATCGGGGATTTCGCTCAGCGCGACGATACCCGCTATCGGGAAGGTGTGTTCGTGGGCTACCGCTATTATGACGCGGCAGGCGTCAAGACGCTTTTCCCCTTTGGCTACGGCCTGAGCTACACAGAATTTGAGACGGAATGCACCGCTTTCGAGGTGGAAAACGGGATCGTAAGCGTAAAGGCGAAGATCAGCAATACCGGCCGCTTCCCCGGAAAGGAGATCGCACAGCTCTATTATTCCGCGCCGGGCGGCAAGTTCGTCAAGCCTCTGCGGGAGTTGGGCGCTTATGCCAAGACCCGAGAACTTGCTCCCGGTGAGAGCGAGGTTCTTATGCTGAAACTCCCCCTGGAGAATATGGCCAGTTGGGATGCGGAAAACGACTGCTGGCTGCTGGAGCGAGGGAAATACCTGTTCAGCCTCGGCGGCACACCGATTGGAATCGTATCGCTGGATGGGGATGCAGCTTCCGCGACCCTCAGTCATTCCGGCGGCGAGGCCGATTTCAAAGACTGGAATCCACAGATTGTGAGGGAGATTCTCGAAGATCTGCCGTGCATCCCGGTTTCCGCAGCCTCGCTTGGCCGTATCGGACACTATGATCGGGAAAGCATTGACCGGGAGCACATCGGATCGGAGGACCTGTCCGGCTTCTCTGACCGGGAGCTGGCCACAATCTGCGTGGGAAAGCACTCGGACGCAGAGGGCATGGCGGCCATCATCGGCAATTCCGCCTCCCGTCTGGCGGGCGGCGCGGGCGAAACCGCGGCTATTGTGACAGAAAAGGGCTATGGCGCCATCGTCATGGCCGATGGCCCTGCGGGGCTTCGTCTTGCCACCAGGTACATGGAGACGGCGGACGGTCAGGAGAGTCTGGATTTCGAAGCCTTTCACAGTATCCTCCATATTCTCCCTCCCGAGATCCAGCAGCTGATCCGGCTGAAGCTGCGGCAGAATGAGGAAAAAGCAAAAAGCCAAACGGTACTGTATCACTACGCTTCCGCCATTCCAATCGGGACAGCCCTGGCCCAAGCCTGGAACGGTGCCGTGGCAGAAGAGTGCGGTGACTTGGTCGGAGCGGAAATGGAGCTCTTTGGTGCAAACATCTGGCTGGCACCGGCTCTGAACATTCACCGCAGCCCGCTCTGCGGTCGGAACTTTGAATACTATTCGGAGGATCCCCTGATCTCCGGAAAGACCGCTGCGGCGATGACACGCGGCGTACAGAGGCATGAAAAGTGCGCCGTCACCATCAAGCACTTTGCCTGCAACAATCAGGAGACCAACCGCTTCGGTTCCAACAGCGTGGTATCACAGAGGGCTTTGCGGGAAATTTACCTCAAAGGCTTTGAGATATGCGTAAAGGAAGCCGCCCCCAAGGCGCTGATGACCTCCTACAACCTGCTGGGCGGCATCCATACCGCAAACCGCCGCGACCTGATCACAACGGTGCTGCGGGGCGAGTGGGGCTTTGAGGGCATCGTTATGACCGACTGGGGCACCACCAACGACAAGTTCAATCTGGGCGTCTACGGCGCTTCCAGCCCGGCACTCTGCATCAAAGCGGGCAACGACCTGATGATGTCCGGCACCAAGGAGGACGTGGACGGCATCCTCGCCGGGCTAAAAGACGGGACGATCACACGCGCCGAGTTGGAAGAATGCGCCGGACGGATCCTTTCGCTTGCCAGGAGCTTAAGCTGATGGCTGATTGGATCTGCCATCCCGGTGATAACCGGGAAACGAGGCTTGTGCCTGTGTTTCGGCGGTGCTTTGAAGTGCGCAGCAAAATCAAAACTGCCCATCTGCGTCTGACTGCCCACGGCGTCTATGAGGCGGAGCTGAATGGCGTGCGCGTGACGGAAAACAAGTTCATGCCGGGGCTGACCAGTTATTACTACCGCATCCAGGTTCAGGAGTATGATGTGCGCAGCCTCTTGCAGGAGGGCGACAATGAGCTGCGCGTAACGGTGGGCGACGGATGGTGGCGTTGGAACAACAACTTCGGCTATACGCTCTCACTCTGGGGTGAGCTAAGGCTTGTTTACGCCGATGGCAGCGAAGAGGCGCTCTCCACGGATGAAGCTTGGGAGGTCGGCCTCGGCCCCATCGTGCGGACAGACTTACAAAAGGGCGAGGTCTATGATGCCCGTCTGGAGCTCCACGGCTGGCAAAAAGCAGCCCTCTGTGTCGAGCACACCGAGGGAGCGCTGATCGAGAACCAGAGCGTCCCTGTGCGGGAAAAGGAGCGCTTTCCGGGCAAGCCCATGCACGACGCCGCGGGAAACCTTGTGATCGACTTCAGCCAGAATCTCGCGGGCTATGTGAAGATGACCCTCCGCAATACCAGGCCCGGACAGGTTGTGCATCTCAAGCACGGCGAGAGCCTTGCCCCGGACGGTAAATTCTCCACCGCAAACTGCGACGGCGGGAAAGCGGATTTTCAGGAGATTACCTACATCTGCAAGGGTGCGGAAACAGAAACCTACACGCCGCACTTTGCCGTGTTCGGCTTCCGTTATGCACTTGTGGAAGGCATAGAGGACGCAGACTTTGAGGCGATCGCTGTTTACTCCGACATGGAGGAAACCGGCGACTTCCGCTGCTCCAACAAGCTGATCAATCAGCTGGTAGAAAACGCCCGCTGGAGCCAGAAGGGCAATTTCCTGGACGTTCCGGTAGACTGCCCCACCCGCGAACGCAACGCCTGGACGGGCGACGCCATGATCTACTGCCGAACAGCAGCGTATTTCATGGACGTGCGGCAGTTCTTCAGGAAATGGCTGGCGGATCAGACCATCGAGCAGTACGATAGCGGCAAGCTCGGCATTACCTTTCCATCCACTTCCAGCGTCCACAATCCGGAAGAACTGAAGGTCATACAAGCATCCAACCCTGCCATGGCACTGGCCGGACCGACCGGTGAAGGCAACATCGGCGAGGACAGCGTGGGCTGGGGAGATTCCGCTGTGTGGATCCCGTACCAGATGTATCTGATGTACGGCGACATATCCTTCCTGGAGGAGCATTACAACACAGCAAAAAAGTGGGTTGAGTTCTCCCTGCGCTGCATGAAGGAACAAAATTCCCTGTACGCCGATAAGCCGTGGTACGCAAACGGCGATGGAGATCTCATCTATGACACCCGCTTTCACTACGGAGAATGGAACGAGCCCCTGCCGCCCGCGCCGGAGGTCATTGAACTGTTTATGAAGGGCGGTACGGCGGCGGACTATGTGACCCACATGGCGAAGTACGGCAAGCCGGAGGTGGCCACCGCCTACACCAAGCGCAGCTGTGATAATCTCTCGCATATGGCCCGCATCCTCGGCAAGACAGAAGACGCAAAGAAGTACCAGGCATTGTCAGCAAAAATCAAAACCGCCTATGATATGTACCTCATAGACAGCGACGGCGTGATCCAAAAGGGGCATCAGGCGGCATATATCCGTGCGTTGGCGCTGGATATGGTCAGTGAGGCAAAGAAGCCGCTGGTAATCGAGCAGCTCAAACAGGAGCTGGAGGCGGCAGGCTGCCATCTGAACACCGGCTTCCTGTCCACCGTTTACCTGCTGCCCACGCTCTGCGACAACGGCCTTGTGGATGAGGCCTTCCGCATTCTTGAGAAGACGGACAAGCCCGGTTGGCTGCACCCGATCACCCTCGGAGCGACCACCATGCTGGAAAACTGGGACGGCATGGACGTGTTCCGGGACAGCTTCAATCATTATTCTTTTGGCGCGGTCTGCCAGTTTCTGTTTGAATATGTGGCGGGCATACGTCCCACCTTTGACGCTCCCGGCTTCAAGGAATTCGAGCTTAAGCCCGTGATCGGCGGCTTCCTCACCTGGGCTGAGGCGAGCTATCGGACACAGTACGGCCTGATCTATTCCCGTTGGGAGAAAGACGGCGACCGCTTTGTCTACACCTGCACCGTTCCGGAGGAGACGGGGGCTCATCTGACGCTGCCCAACGGTAGAACAGAGACGCTCTTTGCCGGTAATTATCGCTTTGAAGGAGAACTCCATGGATAAACTGCCCTATACCTTTCACGACGAACAGCGGGAGATCCGCTTTGACAAATTCGACCTGCCCTCGCCGTGGATCAACTATCTCTCCAACGGCAGGATGCACGCTTTTATATCCCAGGCGGGCGGCGGCATGAGCTGGTGGCTGACGCCGATGCTGTTTCGCGTCACGCGCTATCGCTTCTATAACCTGCCCATCGACTCTCCGGGTTTCTATGTGTATATCCGCATGGAGGATGGAACCGTCTGGTCACCCACGTTCCGCCCCTGCGAGACAAAGGTGGATCACCGCGAGGCAGCACACCATCCCGGCTGGTCGGAATTTACTGCCGAGAAGGACGGACTGACCGCCAGTCTGAAGCTCTTTATGGCGCAGGACAGCGACACTCTGATCTGGGAGGTCGCGCTTCGCAACAAGAAGGGCGAGAGCGTGGAATGTGACGTGTTCGCTTATGTGGAGCTGTCGCAGTTCATGGCGAGAGAGGAAAATATCCTCGGCTACTATCTCAAATGGAACACCCGCGCCGTATTCGACGAGGATCTGCAGGCGATCACCTACGCCTACACCGCCTGGATGCACCCGCGCAAGGACGAATCCCCGCTGGTGTATTTCGGCTCGGACGCCAAGATCGACTCCTTCTGCTGCAACCGGGACGTGTTCTGCGGCAATTACCGGGATGAACGCAATCCAGCCGAGGTCGAAGGCGCTACTCTGTCCAACACCAATCTGCAGGGCGGCGAGCCCTGCGGCGCGCTGCATACCCATGTCAGATTGCAGGTGGGGGAGGAAAAGCAGATTCATTTCTTCCTCGGCGTGACCGAGGGAGCGCTGTCTGACTATGACAAGGCTGTGGCCGGTGCAAAGAACGTGCTGACCGTCCTTCGTAAAGACGGCACAGCAGATCAGCAGCTTGCAAAGCTGCAGACCTGGTGGAGCGAGCATTTAAGCGTCCTGCAATGTGTACTCCCGAACGTGGATGCCCAGCGAATGATCAACATCTGGAACCCATTGCAGAGCGTGCAGACGGCCCGCTATTCCCGTTCCATCAGCTCGGACGCCTCCGGCGTGCGCGGCATCGGCTTCCGTGATTCGGCGCAGGACATGCTTGCCCAGGCCTACCGCAAGCCGGAATGGGCAAAGGAGATGCTATATTATCTCGCTTCCCAGCAGTTGGAAGACGGTCACGCCGTTCACACTGCATGGCCGGAGGAGAATCGTCCGCCGCAGGACATCACCCGCTCGGACGATCATATCTGGATGGTGTATCTGGCCTATGCCATCGCCGCGGAAACCGGCGATCTGTGCTTCCTGGACAAGGAGGTCCCGTTCCTTGGGAAAGATCTGGTGACGCCCGCAGGCTCCGCCACGCTGTGGGAGCATCTGCTGCGCGGTGTGGACTTCACCGAGAAGCATCTGGGCGAGCGCGGCCTACCACTGATTCTGTTCTCGGACTGGAATGATCATCTCGGGCCCTTCGGCCGCAAAGGCAGGGGTGAGAGCATCATGGTTTCCCAGCAGCACATCTACGCCCTGCGCCAGCTCAGCGAAATGGCCGAGGCGCGCGGACAAAGTGCAGAGCCGTTTCGTTTGCGCATTGAAAAGCAGGAAAAGGCGCTGGAGCAATACGCCTGGGACGGCCAGTGGTTCCTGCGGGGCCTGGACGATGAGGCCCGGCCCATCGGCACGCGCACGCAGGCGCACGCCCGGATCTGGCTGAACGTTCAGAGCTGGATGGTGATTGCGGATGCCTGTAAGGAACATCAGGTCGAGGCCATGGACAGCGCTGCCCGGGAACTGGACACCGGCATGGGATTGCTGCTCAACACCCCCGGCTATCCCGGCTGGCCCAGTAAGGAGGCAGCCATGGTCAACGGTCTCCCTGCCGGGTACTCGGAAAACGGCGGTGTGTTCTGTCAGGCCAACTGCTGGGCCATCATGGCGGAAGCCCTGCTGGGGCACGGTGATCGAGCCTGGAAGTATTACATACAAATCATGCCCAATGAAGTCATCAAAAAGATCGGCGTGGATCGCTATCACGCGGAGGCCTATGCCTACTGCTCCACCCTGCTGGGCAAGGACAATGAGAAGTTTGGACGGGGCTGCGTTTCTCAGGTCACCGGCACGGCAGCCTGGATGGATGTGGTGGCAACCCAATATCTGCTGGGCATCCGCCCCACGCTGAAAGGCCTTTTGATCGACCCGTCGATCCCCGCTGAATGGGACAGCTATACCGTAGAGCGCAGCTTCCGTGGCTGCAAGCTAACGATCAAGGTAGAGAATCCCGATCATGTCCAGCATGGGGTCAAGGAAATACGGGTCAATGGCGAGAGAATCGACCGGGAGAACGGACCGCTCTTAACGGACAGGATTCTGAGCAAGCGCTCAAAAGCAATTGTACAAGTCACTATGGGATCATAAAGAAGGAGAACAGATGGAAAAGAAAAAACACGGAAAAACCAAGAAGGTGCTGCTCATTCTTGCCTGTGTGCTTGTGATCCTTGCACTGGGTGTGTTTGCACTGCTGAAAATGATCTTTCTCAAAAACTTTCCGAAGTTGACGGGCGAGCCGGAAATCGGAAAGTGGTATGATGTGGCGGTGGATGGTACCCAATCCTCGAACGGCAGCGAGTGGCACGGAATCTTTAAAAAGGGCACTGAAAATAAGGTCGTCGTCTATTTCTTCGGCGGTGGAGTGAGCATTACGCCGGAAACCTCAGAGAGCGGAACAAAATTTTACGCAACAACCACGCAGGCACAGGACTTTGTAGCGGAGGGTGGAATCGGGAGTAACGCAGAAAACAACCCCTTCAAGGACTGGAGCTTTATTGTGATTCCCTACGCCACCGGTGACTTCCACGCAGGGACCGGTGTATACAAAGGAAACGGAAAAACCGTTTATCACACCGGCTACAGCAATTACGCCGCATTCGTCGAGCAAGTCAAACCCTATGTAGGAGAGCCGGATACTCTGCTCATAACCGGCTTCTCCGCTGGCGGCTTTGCAACCTCGCTTCTGGCCGACGATGTGATTGACCGGTTTCCCTCAGTTGAGAATGTCACGGTCTGC
This sequence comes from Bacillota bacterium, assembly GCA_017441925.1. Classification (GTDB taxonomy): domain Bacteria; phylum Bacillota; class Clostridia; order Lachnospirales; family Bianqueaceae; genus RUG12817. The sequence continues at coordinate 170,390 of JAFRUE010000005.1, read as the reverse complement.
GTAGACAGCTCGTTGCTGCTCTATGACGGATGGCACGAGACAGCGGTAAATCTCTGGCAATCGCCGACGGAGATTTCCGATCGGCTTACAACGGACAATCTTGTGCTGGACAGTCTGACAGCTCTGTATGCAAAGCGAGGCGACAGTGTCAAGATTCTTTTTGACTGTTCCTACCGGGACGATACGTTGATGCAGTATCAGTCATACATCAACACAGGGAAGATGGACAAAACCAAGGCGCTTGGCGACCAATTTCAGGCGGATCTTACAAAGATGGTTGCAGGGCTGCAGACGCAGATCCCAGGGATCGGCATCTATATCTGGAGCGCCGGAGAAGACGCAGAAACGCATAACACACAGCATACAATCATTTCCGGCAATGTTTTTGACAAGCTGGAGGACGGCGTTAGCGTTGCGGAGTGGATCTATGCTGCTGTAAACGGTGATGTGCAAACTCACGGCCTTGCGCTGCTGGGACAATAAGATGTGACGGAGGATAGAAATGAAGAAAGTGATGAAAATCGTATTGATCCTGTTAGCGGTACTTCTCGCACTGGGTGTCGCCGCATTCTTTTATATCAAGTCCATGCTGCCCAGCGGTGACGGCAACAACGACATAGTAGAGGGCTATTACAAAAACTTCAAATCGGATGCTCCGCTGGAGATGAAGTATTCTCAGCTTGGCTCTTATGAGACAGCCTACACAGAGTTTGCTTCTGATCATGAGTCAATCGGCAAAATCCGGGTTTGGTACCCCAAAGACTTGGAAACGGATGACAAGTCATGGCCGATGATCACGGTGGTCAATGCCAGTGGCACACCCGCCGCCTCATTCGAACCGTTTTTCCCGCGCTTAGCCTCCTGGGGCTTTATCGTGGTCGGCAACGAGGACGGGCAGACCGGAAATGGCGAGACGGCTTCCCTTACCTTGGACTTCATGCTGACTGTTCCTGCCGACAGTGTGCTTTCCGGCAAAATCGACTATGAGAACATGGGCATTATCGGCTATTCCCAGGGCGGCGCGGGAGCGATCTGCGCGCTGACAAATTATGAAAACGGCAAGTACTATAAGACCATCTTCACCGGAAGTGCGGCCTATCCCACGCTGGCCAAGAATATGGGCTGGGAATATGATGCCTCCAAGGTCATGGTGCCTTATTTCATGGCTGCAGGTACCGGGAAATCAGATGACTCCGGCACTGACCCTGACAAGGGTTTCGGCGGCGTCTCACCCCTGTCCGCTCTTATCGATAATTACAACAAAGTAACTGACGACGTCATGAAAGTCCGTGGCAGAGCCGTAGGCGCAGAGCACGAGCAGATGCTGATGCGCTCGGATGGTTACATGACCGCCTGGATGCTTTATCAGCTCACAGGCGATGAGGAAGCCGGAACGGTATTTCTCGGAGAGAATGCCGAAATCCTCCACAACGCCAACTGGCAGGACGTGGAGAAGAATCGCTGAATTGCGAGTCAGCATCTTGGCATGAAAGTCAGTATACAGCCCAAAAGATTGGTGGCAATATATGATGAAATCAAAAGCGGTGTTGTTTGATCTGGATGGGACACTCCTGCCGATGGATCAAGAGAGATTTACAAGGGGCTACTTCAAGCTTCTTGCAAAAAAACTGATCCCCCACGGCTATGAACCGGACTCGTTGGTGAAAGCGATCTGGCACGGCACGGCTGCAATGGTAAAGAACGATGGGTCCTGCACCAACGAGGAAGCCTTTTGGAATGATTTTGCCGCTACTTATGGGGAAACGGCCTGGAAAGATAAAGTCCTGTTCAACGAGTTTTATGCTGTCGACTTTCAGCGGGCAAAGGACTTATGTGGTTATACAGCGGACGCGGCGGCAGTGGTGAACCTTCTCCAAAATTCGGGATGCCGAGTAGCGTTGGCGACAAATCCGATTTTCCCTGCGGTAGCTACCGAAAGTCGCATTCGCTGGGCGGGACTCTCGCCAGAAGACTTCGAGTTCTATACTACCTATGAGAACATCGGATACTGCAAGCCGAATCTTGACTATTACCGAGAGATTCTGCGCCGGATGCATCTTGTGGCGGAGGATTGCATCATGGTGGGCAACGATGCCCGTGAGGATATGGTAGCCGGGCAGCTCGGCATGAAGACCTTCCTCCTAACTGACTGCGTTATCAATCCGGAAGGCCTGCCCGTCGAACAGTGGCCTCATGGAGATTTTGGCGCCTTGCAGGCTTATTTGAAGGAGATATTTGATTTATGCTGAGCTTTGAAAGGATGCAGAGAGCGGACCTCCTATCCTGCGCTAATCTTGCCGCCCGTGCCTTTGGCGATTACGAATACTTCTCCATCTATGTGGAGGACGATAGAAAACGGCAGCGGTTTCTGCGGGCTTTGTTGCGGTCTGAATTCCGCTCCAATCAAAACAACGCCACGTTCATCACTGCGAAGAAAGACGGGGTACTTACTGCCGTGGCCATGCTCTGCGCGCCTGACTACAAGAAACCGTCCGACGGGCAATATCTCCGGAGCGGCTATCTTGCCGCCATGTTTCACGGTGGTGTGCGGAATGTAAGCGCCTGGAATGAAATGGAGAAGCAAGCGAGCGCACCCTGCCATGCTTTGGGCGAGAACACCTGGTACCTCAGCCTGCTCACTGTCGATCCCGCTTATGCCGGTCAGGGTATCGGAAGTGGAATACTGCGGGACTGCCTCATTCCTTACGTCCGGCAGCAAGGTGGCAGCGCCCTGTGTCTGTTCACCAATTCCCAGCGCAACCGACTGTTCTACCAAAAGAACGGTTTTACAGAATTCCACGCCCAGCAGTTTTCCTATAATGGAATGCAGATCGGGAGCTGGAGCTATCACATGAAACTCTAAGCAGAACAAAGTCCCAGGGAGCAGATGCTTCCTGGGACTTCTTGTAGCCTTTGCAATGACTGTTATTCCTATGCCTCGATTACTTCCTTATTAGGCAGTGGCAAATGGGCATGTGGGTTTTGTTTGGAGGATCGTTTCGGAAGCATTTATCGTCAGTTTACGGATATGATCCTGAGACGGCAAAGGCAATCGCTGCAAAAGCAAAGCCGAAATATAAAGAGATCATCGGCCGCCTGCCGGAATTTGAGAAGGCCGATCGGTTCAAGATGAATATCGTGAATTGCGCCATGCTTTCCTCTTTTCTTTTGAGTCTGCCGGAAAGGCCGACGGTAGAAAAGACAACGGAGTATTATCGGGCATCCATGATGACCGCTCCTATGAAGTGGTTTTGCCGGATGAGCGGAAAGAAGAAATTCAGCGACAAGGACCTTCAGGGGATGAAGGATACCGCCTCACTCCGCGCCGCGGAGCGGAACTCCTATTCCTGGAACATGGAATATCTTCCCTATCCGGACGGTAGCGGTTATGAGGCGAGGTTCACAAAGTGCGGCATCTGCACGCTGATGAAGGAGCTGGGACTCTATGATCTGGTTCCTGCCATGTGCCGTCTGGACTACACCATGAGCGAAGCAGGCGGCGCAACGGAATTTGTGCGGGAATACACATTGGCTTCCGGCGGCCCGTATTGTGACTGCGGGTACAAGAAGCTAAATCATACATAAACGGAGAATGGTCATGACCAGAAAAGAACAGATCAAAAGCGCCTATAGGCTTACGGGCAGCAATGCGAGCTTTTATGACGGGATGATGACGTATTCCACGTTCCCCGGCAAGGCGATCTGCCGGATCGTCTGGAACATGGATGGCGAGAAGAACCTTCGGTATCTGGAAAAGGCGCTGTCGGGGATCCCGGAGGATTTCTCCGGAAAGCTTTTAGAGGTTCCTGTAGGGACTGGCGTTCTGACCATGCCGGTCTACCGGGAACTTCGGGACGCGGACATTACCTGTCTTGATTACTCGGAGAATGATGGCCTCGGCGCAGGAAAAAGCGAAAGTGCTCGGGCTTTCAAATATCAAATTCCTTCAGGGGGATGTCGGTGCGCTGCCCATTGAAGATGGAAGCTTCGATATCGTGCTGTCCCTGAACGGCTTTCACGCTTTTCCGGACAAGGAGGCCGCCTACCGCGAAACCTACCGCGTCCTGAAACCAGGCGGAACTTTCTGCGGCTGTTTCTACGTGCAGGGCGGCCATAAGCGAACGGACTGGTTCATCAGGCATCTTTACCAGCTGAAGGGCTTTTTCACCCCGCCTTATGAGACGGAGCAAAGTCTCCGCGCCAGGCTTTCCGCCCTTTATAAGGAGGCCGAGGTCACGGCTGTGGAAGGAATCGGATGCTTCTGCTGCAAGAAGTAAAGGAGTTCCAGATCATGAAAGAAAAAGACCTGCCTTTCCGGCTTTGATAAAAAGCTTTCTTCTGCTATTCCCGGAAGTACGGTTCTGGAAGGACTGGCAGCACGGGGAAATGATTGTCAGAACAAGCAGGAAAGCGTGAGAGAGTCGGTAAGCGAATGGATCAAAGATCTTGGATTTGACGGACAGTGAGGCTGCGACACGCAGTAAAGGGCGTTTTCCTTCTTACCCTTCCTGCAGCATTTCCTCGAGCAGTCCGGCCGCTTCCCCGACCAGACGGAGGCAGGGTCGGGAAGCGTAAAACTCCGGGGTCCGGGCTTCCGGCTCTCCGCCGGGAGTGGTTATTACGTCCTTCAGAAGCTCCCGGCAAATGTATGTACCGTTCTTATCCCGGAAGGCATTTGCCAAAGCTCTGACCTGCCGGTAGTGTCCTGATTTCAGCGCAGGGTCCGTCACATCAGCATAGCCTCGCAGATATCCGAGGGCCATTTCTGCCCCGGAGAGGGCGCCGCAGAGTTCCCGCAGCCGTCCCAGACCGCCGCCAAAAGAGGAAGCCAGCCGGGCAGCCGTTTCCAGGTCCAGTCCCATGTCTTCCGCATAGGCGCAGAATACAGCCTGGGCGCAGTTGTAACCGCTATAGAAAAGATCTCGGGCTCGTTGTGCGTGATCTACATGATTCATAGGAATACCTCTAAAACAAAAGGCTCCCGGAGCGGGAGCCTCTTTTGATCTTGCCGTAAACTTACTTGGTCAGTGCCTGCTGGACAGCAACTGCAACAGCTACGGTCATGCCGACCATGGGGTTGTTGCCGGCGCCCAGGAAGCCCATCATCTCAACATGAGCAGGGACGGAAGAGGATCCGGCGAACTGTGCGTCGGAGTGCATACGGCCCATTGTGTCGGTCATGCCGTAAGAGGCAGGGCCGGCAGCCATATTGTCAGGGTGCAGGGTACGGCCGGTGCCGCCGCCGGAAGCGACGGAGAAGTACTTCTTGCCGGCTTCCCAGCGTTCCTTCTTATAGGTGCCCGCTACAGGATGCTGGAAGCGGGTGGGGTTGGTGGAGTTGCCGGTGATGGATACATCGGCGTTCTCATGCCACATGATGGCTACGCCTTCACGGACATCGTCAGCGCCGTAGCAGTTGACCGCTGCACGGGGGCCGTCGGAGTAAGCAGTCTTATTCACGATGGTCAGCGCATGATCTTCCTTAACATCGGCGGAGAGGTAATCGTACTTGGTCTGTACATAGGTGAAGCCGTTGATGCGGCTGATGATCATGGCGGCGTCCTTGCCAAGGCCGTTCAGAATAACACGCAGGGGCTTGGTGCGGACCTTGTTGGCGTTGAGGGCGATCTTGATGGCACCCTCGGCTGCGGCGAAGGACTCATGGCCTGCCAGAAAGGCAAAGCACTCGGTCTCCTCATCCAGAAGCATAGCGCCCAGATTGCCATGGCCGATACCGACCTGACGCTGGTCAGCAACAGAACCGGGGATGCAGAAAGCCTGCAGACCTACGCCGATCCACTTGGCAGCCTCAGCGGCGTTCTTGGCGTTCTCTTTCATGGCGATAGCGGCGCCCAGCTCGTAGGCCCACTTTACGTTCTCAAAGCAGATGGGCTGTGTGCTCTCAACGATAGAGTAGGCATCTACGCCCTTGCTGTTGGTGTATGCTTTAACTTCTTCAAAATCCTTGAATCCGTACTTGTCCAGAACGGGCTGCAGCTGGGGCATCCGTCCCTCATAGTTTTCAAACAAAGCCATTGCTGCACCTCCTATTATTCCTTGCGGGGGTCAATCCACTTGACCGCGCCGTCCTCGGCCTTGAAGCGGCCGTAAGTACCCAGATTCTGCTCATAGGCCTCATTGGGGGAAACGCCCTTCTTGATGGCATCCATCATCTTGCCCAGGCTCAGGAACTGGTAACCGCAGATCTGGTCGTCTTTGTCAAGAGCCAGCTTTACGATATAGCCCTCGGTAAGTTCCAGATAACGGGCGCCTTTCTCCAGAGTACCATAGGTGGTACCGGTCATGGAGCGCAGGCCTTTGCCCAGATCCTCGAGACCGGCGCCGATCCTAAGACCGTCATCGGAGAAAGCGGACTGGGTGCGGCCGTAGACGATCTGCAGGAACAGCTCGCGCATAGCGGTGTTGATCGCGTCACAGACCAGGTCGGTATTCAGAGCTTCCAGAATGGTCTTGCCGGGCAGGATCTCAGCAGCCATAGCTGCGGAATGGGTCATGCCGGAGCAGCCGACGGTCTCAACCAGAGCTTCCTGGATTACGCCGTCTTTAACGTTCAGGCTCAGCTTGCAGGCGCCCTGCTGGGGAGCGCACCAGCCGATACCATGAGTGTAGCCGGAGATGTCCTTGATCTCCTTGGCCTGGACCCACTTACCCTCCTCGGGAATCGGGGCGGGACCGTGGTTGGGGCCCTTAGCGACACAGACCATTTCTTCTACTTCTTTGGTGTATTGCATAGGTCATCCTTCCTCACTTTCGTATAAATTGAGTTACCCTATTTTACCATGCTTTTGCCGGGTTTGCAAGGGGATTCTCAGTCCTCGCAGTCAAAGATTGCTTTTGTCTCAACGACGGAGCCGTATTCCGTCTTCCAGCGGATGTGGGGCTCAGAGACGTCATAGGCAGGCAGGGCCTCCGGATCCATGTCCAGGACGATCATCAGATCGTACCGGTTGGGTCTGTTGATGCAGGATGTCTTCATCTCCAGCCCGTGGATGCCGGGGATGGACAGGGTTTCGGTAAAAATGGCTTTGACGGGAGCAAGCAATGCCTGTACGTCGGTGCCATCGGTGAATTTAACGATGATATGATGCTTCATGGATAAGGCTCCTTTCTGTTGTTTGTTCCATGGTACCATGATTCCGCGGAGAAGTCCACCTTTATGTGAAAAAGAACAGGAAACATATAACAGAAGGCGGATGATTCTTGACGTATTCTTACAGCCGTAGTAGTATAGGAGTATCCTGAAAAGGTCACGGTCATTGATTATTTGTCCGGGAATGAGATGCTGCCGGACTCTTCTTATCCGGGAAAGGGGATCATCCGGTAATTCTGACCGGTTCAGACTATAGAAACTGCATCAGGGAGGCAGGAAGATGGAGTATATCCGAGTTACAAAAGAGAATCTGGAAAAGGAGCATATCTGCTGCGCCATTTCGAATAATAAGGACGTGCAGGTCGCTTCCAAAAAAGCCTGGCTGGCGGACCGCTTTGATGAAGGGCTTGTATTCCTGAAAAGCGTGGAACGCGGGAAGTGTTTTATCGAGTATATTCCGGCCGAATTCGCCTGGAATCCGCTGTTGGCCGACGGTTATATGTACATCGACTGTCTGTGGGTGTCCGGCTCCTTCAAGGGGCACGGATATTCCAACGATCTGCTCAGCGCATGCATCGAGGACAGTAAAGCGAAGGGCAGAAAAGGTCTCTGCATACTGAGCACCGCCAAGAAAAAGCCTTTTCTCGCAGATCCGAAGTACCTGAAATACAAGGACTTTACCGTGTGCGACAAGGCGGACAACGGTATCGAACTCTGGTATCTGCCGTTCTCTGACGATGCGGAACCGCCAAGATTCAGGGAGTGCGCCAGACGCCCGCACGTTGACGGTGAGGGCTACGTTCTGTACTATACGAGTCAGTGTCCTTTTAACGCGAAATATGTACCGATCGTGGAGCAGACCGCTGCAGACCACGGCATCCCGTTCAGAGCGGTTCATCTGGAGAGCCGGGAAGAAGCGCAGAACGCTCCGACTCCGGTTACAACGTATGCGCTGTTCCACGACGGCAGGTATCTGACGAACGAGCAGATGAACGACACAAAATTCCTGAAACTGGCAGCGAAATCCTGACCATATTCAGGGAAATGGGCCGGGCTGGCAAAAAAGGCCCGGCTTTTTTATGAAAAGATATTGACACGGTGTCAAAATAGTTTTATAATCAAAATGCTGACACGATGTCAGAATTAAGAACAGACGGAGATCCGGAGGAGACCGCTATGAGAAAAGGAACACCGGAACAGATCGCCGAGAAGCGGGAAGAGATCATCAATGCCTGTGAAAAGCTTTACCGGACAATGAGCTTCCGGGAGATTACACTTAAGGAGATCAGCAGTATCACGTCCTTCTCCCGCCCGACGATCTATAATTATTTTGAGACAAAGGAAGAGATCTTCCTTGCGCTGTTTAAGCGTGAGTATGACCGCTGGAACGAAGCGCTCGACGCGATTATCGCCGGTAACGAGACGCTGAACGGACTGCGGCTTGCGGAAGAAATCGCCAAGTCCCTGGCAGACAGACAGCAGCTACTGAAACTGCTCGCCATGAACAACTACGACATGGAGGCCAACAGCCGGCAGGAGATGCTGACAGCTTTTAAGCAATCCTATGGGCAGTCGATCCGGCTCATGAGCAGACTGCTGGAGAAATTCCGCCCGGAGATGAGCGCGGAAGAAATACAGAATTTCATCTATACTTTCTATCCGTTTATGTTCGGCATTTATCCTTATACAGCGGTTACGGAGAAACAGAAGACCGCCATGGAGGAAGCCGGTATCGGATTTGTATATCAGACCGTTTATGAACTGACACGCAGCTGTCTGATCCGTCTGCTGGGTGCTGAGACAGAGAATAACAGGAAGCCGGTCTGAACCGGACAGAGGAGAGGGGACCAATATGAAAAGATTCATTCCGATTTTGATGGTGATTGTACTGATGATGCTAGCAGCCTGCGGCGGGAATGCGCAGAGCGGGACCGGCAGTGCATCCGCGGAGACAAACGCTGACGTTTCTGCCGAGACAAGCGAAACAGCACATGCAGAGGTGTCTTCCGCAGAAGCATCTTCCGCCGGGACGGAAGAGCAGATAGCCGCACCGGCAGCGCATTCGGAGATCCTGATCGCGTATTTCTCCGCGACCGGCACTACCAAAGGCGTCGCGGAGCGGATCGCGTCCGTGACCGGAGGGGATCTGTACGAGATCCTTGCGACGGAGCCATATACTGCGGATGATCTGAACTACAATGATCACGGCAGCCGTTCCACGGTTGAGCAGAATGACAAGAGCGCGCGGCCAGAGATCGGCAGCGAGGATATTTCTCTTGACGGTTATACGACGGTCTATCTGGGATTCCCGATCTGGTGGGGAGAAGAGCCGCGGATCATGGACACATTTGTCGAGAAATACAGCTTTGAAGGTGTTACGGTAATCCCGTTCTGCACATCAGGCGGCAGCGGAATCGGCCGGAGCGGTCCCAATATGGAAGCGCTTGCGGGGAGCGGTACCTGGCTTGACGGGAAGCGTTTCAGCGGGAACGTGTCCGAGGAGGATCTGAAGTCCTGGATCGAGGGGCTGAAATGAAAAAGAAACTTGTGGACGTCTGTATGACGGTCCTTCTCCTGTGCCTGATGGCCTATCAGGTCACAGGAGATCTGCTGCATGAATGGATCGGAATAGGGATGACAGTACTTGTGATCGTACATCAGATCCTGAACCGGAAATGGTACAGTGCCCTGTTCAAGGGGAAATACAATCCGTACCGGTCGGTATCCGCCGTGCTGAACATCCTGCTTGTGGCAAGTTTCGTGCTGACCGCTGTCTGCGGGATATCCATGAGCGGGCATGCGGTACCGTTTCTGCACGGCATGGCTCCTGTTTCCTTTGCGCGCAGAATGCATCTTTCCATATCGTACTGGTCCTTCATGCTGATGGGTCTGCATCTGGGCATGCACATCCCGGCGATGACGTCAGGCGCAAAATGGAACGCGTCGGCAAAGACAGCTCTCACGTGTGTTTTTGCCTGTGCCGGAGGGGTCGGACTGTACCTTCTCTTTAAGAACCGCGTGCCGGATTATCTGTTCTTCCGCGTGCCGTTTGCCTTCTTTGATTATGATAAGTCCGGTTGGCTGGTATTCCTCGAGAATGTGCTGATGCTGTCGTTTGCGGCGTTCATCGGTACGCAGATATCCCGTATCTGCCGGAATGCGGCAGCGAAAAAAGCAGGAGAGAATCCGTTGATGCCGGTGATATACATACTTTCGGCGATCCTGATCGGTGTCCTGCTCCTGCTGATTTTCACGACAGGCAGATAATTTTTTCTAGAATATTGCAAAAAAAGAGTTGACAAGCCTAAATATATTTGATAAAATATAATTGCATCAAATACAGAAGGGAGGAGTGTTCTACGGATTATGATTACCATGAGGCAATGAAGCTGGCGAATCAGCTCTGCTTCCCGCTGTATGCGGCTTCAAGAAATGTGATCAGCCTCTATACGCCCTGGCTTAAAGAGCTGGACATCACCTATACGCAGTACATTGCGTTTCTGGTACTGTGGGAAAAGGACGGAATTACCGTCGGTGAACTTTGCGATAAGCTGATGCTGGATAATGGGACGATTTCTCCTCTTCTGAAGAAGATGCAGCAGGCAGGTTATCTCACAAGAAACAGGAGCGTGGAGGATGACCGTGTGGTCGTGATCACGCTTACAGAGAAAGGAAGAGCGCTGCAGGAGAAGGCTAAGGACATCCCCGGCAAGGTAGCGGGATGTATCGATCTGCCGCCGGAAAAAGCCCAGGTGCTGTATGCGCTTCTGTACGAGCTGCTGGAGAATCAGCGGCACAAATAACATATCGGAAGGAGATTCATCATGACAGTTTATGATTTCACAGTTAAGGACAGACAGGGAAACGACGTCAGCCTTTCAGAGTATCAGGGCAAGGTGCTGCTGATCGTGAATACGGCTACCGGATGCGGCTTTACTCCGCATTATGAGCCGCTGGAAGCGATGTATAAAGATCTGAAGGAGCAGGGATTTGAGATCCTGGATTTCCCCTGCAACCAGTTCGCCAATCAGGCGCCGGGCAGCGACGATGAGATCCATTCCTTCTGCACGCTGAAGTTCGGGACGGAATTCCCGCAGTTCAGGAAGATCGATGTTAACGGCGAGACCGCGGATCCGCTGTTTGCATGGCTTGCAACAGAGAAACCGTTTGAAGGCTTTGGAAAGGGCCTTAAGTTTGCGGCGCTGAAGAAGTTCACGGACATGAACAACAAGGCGTTCGGCGACAAAGCTTATATTAAGTGGAACTTCACCAAATTCCTGGTCGACCGCGAAGGCCGTGTCATCGCACGTTTCGAGCCGACCGTTGACATGAAGGATGTCAGAGCGGCTGTCGAGGCTGCACTTTAATTCCCTGGATGCCGTATACCGCGCCGGGTCAGCTGCGGTATACCGGCTTTAGATAAATATATACAGAGCTCCTGCGCGGTAGGCGCAGGAGCTCTTTTTGCCGCCGGCGGCGGGCTGCCAAGCGCGGACCGGCAGAGTCTTCATTGACAGCGGAACGCCGGCGGTGTATCATATATCTGTTGTTTTCCTGCAAGAAAATGATAAATCGTAAGCATATATCCGGTGATAAGATGAGTAATGAGATTCCTTCAGGTTTTTACAGGCGGCTGAGACAACTGTCCCTGCCTATTGTTTTCCAGAGTCTGATGCTGGCACTCGTAGCCGCGGCCGATGCCCTGATGCTCGGACGGGTCGCGCAGGTGGAGATGACAGCTGTTTCCCTGGCAACGCAGATCCAGTTTGTGCAGAATATGTTCCTGATGGCGATTACAGCGGCCGGTGCCATACTCGGCGCGCAGTATTGGGGCAAAGGCGATACAAGGACCCTGCAAAGCCTTTTTAACCTGATATTGCGGTTCGCGGGACTGGTGTCTTTGCTGTTTTTTGCTGCCTGCGAACTGATCCCCGGATTGCTGATGATGATCTTTGCGCATGATCCGGAGCTGATTGCGATCGGCAGCGCCTATCTGCGTATCGCGGGCTGGTCGTACCTGCTGACGAGTATTTCGCAGAGTTATCTGGCGATCATGAAAGTGACGGATCATGTACAGCCCTGCGCGTTTATCTCATCTTCCGCAGTCATATTGAATATTCTTCTGAACGCTGTCTTTATCTTTGGCCTGCTCGGCGCACCGAGAATGCAGGCAAGAGGAGCGGCGCTCGCCACGACGATCGCCCGCGTAGCGGAACTGGCATTGTGCCTGGGCTTTTCCTGCGGCAAAACATATATCCGTCCCGCGTGGAATCGTTTCTTCAGCGGCAGCAGGCAGCTGACCCGGGATTTCGCAAAGCAGTGTCTGGCACTGATGGGTGGTTCGCTCTTCTGGGGTGTCGGTTTTACGTCTTATACCGCGATCATGGGACACCTCGGCGTGGATGCGGCGGCAGCCAACTCCGTGTCCGCTGTGGTGCGTGATCTGGTCTGCTGTGCCTGCAACGGTGTCGGCAGCGTAGCCGGAATCATGGTCGGCAACGAGCTCGGTGCGGGTAATCTGGAGCGCGGCAAGGCCTACGGGATCAAGCTGAAAAACATCTCATGGGTCATCGGATTTGCGTCTACCGCACTCGTTCTGGCTATAACACCGCTCCTGCTGCACTTTGTGATCCTGACCGAGGCAGCACAGCGTTATCTGACCGGAATGATGATCATTATGGCGTTTTATATGATCGGACGCTGTGTGAATACCGTCACGATCAACGGTGTTATCGACGGCGGCGGAGATACACTGTTTGATATGTATTCACTCGCCGTCTGTATGTGGGGCATCGCGATCCCGCTGGCGCTGCTCGGCGCGTTCGTCTTCCACTGGCCGGTGCTCCTGGTCTATGCCTGCACATGCCTTGACGAAGTCGGCAAGATCCCATGGGTCATGCACCATTTCCGGAAATACAAATGGGTGCGCAATCTGACTCAGGAGATTACGGAACAATAAATCAGATCAGTTGGAGGCAGACATGATGGAGATTTTATGGGAAAATATCGCCGTACTGGCCGGAGCGCTCTTCGGCTTCCTGTACGGCGCGCCGCGGTATCTGCAGGCCAGAAAGCCGCTGTATGCCTCGATGATCGTGCTGGGCACAGGCTGTACTGTGCTCGGGAGGCTGTATCAGTGCGTGCGTGTTCTGACAGGCTATCCGCTGACGGGACGGTTCCAGGTCGGCGTGCTGGGCGTTCTTGGTACATTTGCCTTTTTCTTCTCATCCAATTACGGGCAGATTGATTCTCTGGTGGACGACGGAGGGGACGCATTCAGGCGTTACCGTATGATCGCGTGGACAGGACCGGCATTGATCGCCGTACTGTATCTTCCCACGGCATTCGGACCACAGACTGCTGCGGAAAAGGCAGTCGGGGCGATCGTGGCTTTTGTTATCGCCGCGGCCTGCTATTATCATGTAAAACATCTGTTTATCCCGGACGTGGATTATGGCGTGGTGAAGTGCCTGAGACGGTTTAACGCGTTCGCGATTCTCTATGGGATTCTGTGTATGTTGGAGATGACGGCGCTGGCATATCAGTCCACCATGCTGCTGATTGCCACAGGGGGACTGATGACGCTTGTGATTGCGGTTATCGTACCGGTCATGGACAAGGGGGTGCGCGCATGGAGAACTTAAGCGCGGTTCTGCTGCTGTGTGTTGCGATACCGATCGTTCCGGTCTTGATCCTGCTGCCGGACCGGCGTTCCAGACGATTCCTCGGATTCCTGCTCGTGGGTGTCGGAGTATGCTTTATCGCCGCGGAAGTGAATACTCTGCTGGTCCGGCTTTTTGACGGCGACATGATGTACGTTACGACAAATATCACGCCTGTTTCAGAAGAAATCCTCAAAGCACTACCGGTGTTGTTTTTCGCCTGGACTATTTCGGACGACCGTGAGACTCTGGTGTCGATTGCTTTTGCCATCGGACTTGGCTTCGCGCTGCTTGAGAATCTGCTGATCCTGATACAGAATATTGATTCTGTAACAGTGCCTTGGGCTTTTGCCCGAGGGATCGGCGCGGCGCTTATGCACAGCGTCAGCACTTCACTGGTCGGCATGGGAGTCAGCTATGTGAGAAAACGCCGCAAACTGTTTTACTGCGGTACTTTTTCACTGCTGGTTGCGGCAATCATTTATCATGCGATTTTTAATTCGCTGGTACAGTCACAGTACCGGATAATCGGCTTTGTTCTGCCAGCACTGGTGTGTGTCCCATTGTTTGAGCATTTCCACAGGGAAATAAGGCAGTCTGCTGAGTGAAAGAAGTTTGTGTATGCGGAGTGCTGTCACAAAAACCCGGGGATGACCCCGGGTTTTTGTGTGTGAATTTTACAGCATCATTATAATAGTGTGCCCTGTTTATGAAGCATACACGTTTTTCTTATGAAATACCTGACTGAGAATGTCCTCTTTGCCGGTGATTTCAGTTCCCGGGCGGAAGGCCGCCGTACGGAGACCATACAGGCCCGCGGCAAGCTGAGAGAAGGTTTCCACACTGACCGCGAGATCATAAACGCCGTCGGTTTTCTCCATAGAGACGGTCTTGCCGTCCTGATAGCGGACTTCATAAACACCGGTGTTTTCGGGAAGGAAACGATCCATCACCCGGATGGCGTAACTGCCCGTGCCGGACGGCTGCGTCAGAGTAAGAAGCACTTTTTCTACGTTCAGAACCCGTCCCATCAGGTGACCTTCCAGCGTCTGCTGTACATGGTCGCACTCAGGGACCATTACGGACAGATCGATTTCATCCGGGATCTCCAGGACCACGTTGACCAGTTTCGCACGCATTCCGTAAATGAAGCCCAGAATGGAGCGGAATGCCTGCGGGCTGTCATATGCGATATCCGTTGCCCTGAGGTCTCCGGTAAACGGTCCGTCCGGACCCGGTTCAAACACGAATTTCAGATAGGCGTGATCGCCTGTCCCGTCAGAAAAGATATACGTATATTCCTGTTTGCCGCCGGACCACCAGTCGGGTTCACCGTATTCTCCGTTGCCGCGGTATTCCCAGTCCTTGCCGGTACGGAGATCGGCGAGGTTTTTGTCCCGGATATACTGTTCGTACAGATGCCGCAGAGCAGGCATTTCGTCTGCAGAACGTACCTGACGCACCGAGAGATCGCAGGAGCAGTCCTTGAGCTCGCCGACAGGGAACTTCTGTCTTACGCTTCTTACGATCAGATCAAAGCCGAATTTCCTGTAAAAAGCAAACGAGAAGGGGTGAAGGACAGCGAAGAGATCGCCCCGTGCCCTGAAATCCCTGAGAACCTCTGCCATCATGGCGCGGACATTGCCGCCTCCGCGGCGTTCCGGCAGCGAAGCGACCCTGTCGACCTCACTGATCGGGATGATCTGTTTCTCGTACATGACTTTACGGGCCGATGTGACGATGCTTGTCAGCATACGCCCGTCTTCGTCAAAAGCACCCCAGGCCTCTTCGTTCCGGGGGATTTCACCGGCACCTTGCCTGCGGTATTTTTCTTCTTCTTTCTTTTCGTCCCATCCGTGTAAGAAAGAAGTGTCGATGATCCGGCTGCTCTCTAACCATTCGTGCCAATCTGTAAGTTTCCTGATCTGCATGTTAACCTCCTGAAAAAAAGAACCGGTAAAGCTGCAGGTGTTTCAACCTGTGCCTTATCCGGTTCGTCATTTCCTGTGAATGATTTGCCCTCCGAGCATGGATACATTATATCACTGGACGCCCGGATTGACAAGAAGATTGTGAGCTGATAAGATAAAACAAAGACCGGGAACGGAAAGGAGCAGTACACAATGAAAGAATGGACTCGGGAGGAACGCTATCGGATCCTGATGGATCCCATGGAGCTGTGGGAACTTCATGAGAAGGCAGCAGCCTCACCTTATCGGCAGAGTTTTCATATACAGTCCGTCACAGGCCTGATGAATGATCCCAACGGCTTTGTTTGGCATGATAATCAGTGGCATCTGTTCTATCAGTGGTGTCCGTGGGGCGCGATGCACGGACTTAAGCATTGGTATCATATTGTTTCCAAGGATCTGATTACGTGGAGGAATCTGGGGGTCTGTCTGTTCCCGGACCGCGGGGACGGATATGACAACAAAGGTACATATTCCGGTTCTGCGATTCCGATCGGAGAGGATCTCTATCTGTATTATACAGGCAACCACAGGGACGCGGACTGGACCCGCAGGGCGTATACCTGCCTTGCCAAGCTCCGGAAGGACGGCTGGACGGAGAAATATCCGCTGCCTCTTTTCGGACAGCATCCGGACTATACGGAGCATCAGCGTGATCCCAAGCTCATCTGCCGGGAGGACGGCTATTATATTCTCCTCGGCGCGCAGAGCAAGGATCTGCGCGGGCGCGCTTTGGTCTACCGTTCGGACGATCTGCTGCACGGATGGACGTTTGCAGGCGAGCTGAAAGTGCCGGGTTTCGAGGAATTCGGAGACATGTGGGAATGCCCCACGATTGAGCATATCGGAGGCCACGATGTGCTGCTCTTCTGCCCCCAGCACCTGAAGCTTACGGGACGGGGCGAAAGCGTCAATCACAATGGCTATATCATGGGATCCATGGATTGGAAGACGCTGACATTCACCCCGGACGGACAGTTCCATGTATTGGATTTCGGCTTTGATTCGTATGCCGCGGCCTGCGCGAACAATCTGGAAAACACCGACGAAGCCATCCTGATCGCATGGATGGGACTGCCGGACGTGTCGTATCCTACAGACGAAGAGGATTGGGCAGGCTGCCTGACTCTGCCTCGGGAGCTTACCGTCAGAGGGCGGCGGCTCATTCAGAGACCTCTGCCGGGCCTGAAAAAACTCCGGGACGAGAAACTGTCCCTGACGGCCAACGAGGCCGGGTGTTATGCATTGCCGGCGGCAGCAGAGCTTGAGGCGGACTGCAGGCCGGGCGACATGGAGCTGCATCTGTTTACACGCTCTGATGGAAGCGGCGGCCTGAACATATACTACTCGCAGGAAAAACACCAGATCACGGTGGACCGCAGCGGTATGGATGTGCGTTTCAACCGGGAACAGGGTGAATCCAGGAGCCGTCCGCTGGAGGATGGTCTGTCCCATCTGCGCATTTTCATCGACCACAGCTCTGTGGAGATCTTTGTAAATGACGGGGACGCGGTCTTTACCAGCCGGATATTCCCGACAGCGGAAGAGAGATTCTTCCATGCGGACGGGGACATGTTCCTTCGGCTGTGGACGCTGAAGAAAGCGGTTACGGACAGATTTGTGATCTGACGCAGGCAATTCCGCCCAAAACGTTTTCTTCAGAAAAATGCAATAAACAGCCCCGCGGGACCGGCAGATCCCGCGGGGTATTTGTGTTCAGAGATTTGCGTTACAGGCTCTTCAGCTCGGCGCGGAAAGTTCCGTCTTCCAGGATCAGCAGTCCGTAGCGGGGATGCAGGCTCCTTGAAACGGAACCCGGATTCAGCAGAGTGATGCCGTCCTTTTCCATGCAGCAGGGTTGATGTGTGTGCCCGAAGAGAGCGATCGCTGCGTCTGCCTCCCTGGCGGCGGCTGTGAGAGTCTCAAGTGCAGGTTCGTATTTGACCTGATACAGGTGACCGTGCGTTGCAAAGATCCGTACTCCGCCGATTGCGCAGGTTAGGGAAGCGCTCAGGCGTGAGCGTAGGTCGCAGTTGCCGCGGACCGCATAAAAAGGCAGATCCGGGAAATGATCCTGGACGGCAGCCAGATCCCTTTCCCCGTCCCCCAGAAAGAAGCACAGCTGGGGATTTTCACGCTTAATGGCGGTGATCATGGGCCGGGCAGAGCCGTGGGAATCCGAAAACAGACAGATTTTCATGGTTTCAAATAAAACACGGGGCTGCCTGAGCAGCCCCGGATACAGTGCTTAGAGAGCGTTTTCGTCGCTCATGAGAGCGTCGATCAGCTTCTCCTTGACGTCGCCGACTACCGTGTCGCGCACTTTCTGGCGGAGAGGCAGTACAGAACGCGGGGAGACGGAGAGCTCGTCGATGCCGATGGAGAGGAAGGTCTCCGTCAGCTCAAGATCCGCGCCAAGCTCGCCGCAGATACCGACCCAGATGCCGTTCTTGTGAGCGTTCTCCGTGACCAGTTTCAGGAGGCGCAGGACGGCGGGATGATGCGGGTTGAAGAAACGGCCCAGATCGTTATTCTGACGGTCGCATGCCAGCGTGTACTGCGTCAGGTCGTTTGTGCCTACGGAGAAGAAGTCCACGACCTTTGCCAGACGGTCGCTGATGACCGCGGCTGCCGGTGTCTCGATCATTATGCCGACTTCCACATCTTCAGAGTAGGGGATGCCTTCAGCAGTCAGTTCGGCCTTGACCTGCTCGCACATCTTTTTGGCTTCTTTAACTTCCCAGACAGAGGTGACCATGGGGAACATAATAGCCAGCTTGCCGTATGCGGATGCGCGGTAAAGAGCGCGGAGCTGCGTGCGGAAGATCTCGGGCCGGTTCAGGCAGATACGCAGAGCACGGTTGCCCAGCGCGGGATTCTCTTCCTTGGGGAGCTGGAAGTACTCGATCATCTTGTCCGCGCCGATATCGAGCGTACGGATAACGACTTCCTTGCCGTCCATATCAGAGAGAACCTTTTTGTAAGCTTCGAACTGGTAATCCTCGGTCGGATAGTCATCGCAGTTGAGGTAAAGGAACTCACTGCGGAAAAGACCGATGCCGCCGCCGTCGTTCTCCAGTACGGAGTGTACGTCCTCGGGATTGCCGATGTTGCAGTAGATCCGGATGCTCTGGCCGTCCCTGGTCACATTGGGCTGGCCTTTCAGCTGATTCAGCAGCTCCTGACGGCGGAGCAGCTCCTCGCGCTTCTTCAGCAGGCGCTGCTTTGTTTCCGCATCCGCGTCCACAACGACCACGCCGGTGCCGCCGTCCACGATAACTTCCCGGCCTTCATACTCGGGTTTAAGCTGGCTGCCCAGACCGATAATGGCGGGAATTCCCATCGTACGGGCAAGAATGGCTGTATGGCTTGATCCGGAGCCTCCGGAGGTGGCAAAACCCAGGATCTTGGATTTGTCGAGCTGTACAGTCTCGCTGGGTGCGAGATCATCCGCTGCAAGAACGACAGGAACGTCGGAATCGATACCGCCCTGGACTACACCGGAGAGGATCCCAACGATACGGGCGGAGATGTCCTTTACGTCAGCGGCTCTGGCGCGGAAATAGTCATCTTCCATCGCGGCAAAAGTCTCAGCCTGCATCGCGCCGGCGTCGGTAACAGCAGCTTCTGCGTTAAGACCGTCTTCCTTGATGAAGTTCTCGATGGATTCCTCATAGTCCATGTCCTCGCACATCATCTGATGTGTCTCAAAGAGCATGGCCGCTTCGTCACCGGCTTCTTCGCGGGCTTTCTCAGCAAGGACGCCCAGCTGGTCGATAGCTTTGGCCTGAGCCGCCTTGAAGCGCAGCCACTCGCTTTCACGGTCTTCGACCTGATAGCGGCGCAGAGTGGCCTGGGCTCTTTTATAGAAATACAGTGGGCCGATGGCCACGCCGGTGGACACGCCCTTAGCTTGAATGGTGATCATAACAGTAGTCTCCTTTTCTATGAAAGAAAACGGCTGCCGCACAGGGCAGCCGTCTTCTGTATGTTACAGATTTGCCTTGAAGAATTCTTCGATAGCGGAAGCGACGGCTTCTTCATCGCCGCCCTCTACGTCGATGCGGACCGTGTCGCCCTGCTTGATTCCCATCTGCATGAGAGCCATGAGCTTAAGAGCGTTAACGGATTTCTCGCCTTTGGTAATGGTAACGGCGGATCCGGCAAAGCCCTTGATCGCCTTTACAAGCAGCCCGGCGGGACGTGCATGGATGCCAACGGGATCGGTGATGGTGTACTCAAATGATTTCATGATGTTTCCTCCGTTTCATAATGTATTACAGACCGCAGTGCAGATCTTCCAGATCGTCGGAGTTGGTCAGAAGGACCACTACCGTATCGGAATAACCGGCCTGCTGGATTTTCTCCCGGTCGAAACTCAGGAGCTTCTGTCCGGCCTTGACGGTGTCGCCGTCAGCGACAAACGCTTCAAAGCCGTCGCCCTGCATATTGACGGTATTGACGCCAACGTGGATGAGCAGTTCCATGCCGTTTGCTTCCAGCGTGATGGCATGTTTGGTATCAAAGACGGACGTAACGGTTCCGTCAAAAGGCGCGCGTACGATACCCTCGGTGGGCTCGATGCCGATACCGTCGCCAAGGATGCCCTGAGCAAAGGTATCATCGGGGATATCCTCACGGGCGATGACTTTGCCGGCAGTGGGCTGATGCAGCTCTCCGGCAGCGCAGCGGATTACCACAGGCGCGGGAGCGGCAGGCTCCTCGGCAGCAGGTGCAGCGGGAGCTTCTTCGGCTTTCTTGGGCTCGTCTTCCTTCCAGATGAAGAAGGTCAGCACGCAGGCAACGCCGCCGGCGATAACGAGTTCAAGCAGGTACAGAGGAATGTTGTTGACAGCCGGGATGGCCGGGATACCGGTAACGCCGTAAACAGGCGCTCCCAGTTTGAAGATCGCTCCGAACAGAGCACCGACCGCGCCGCCGACCACGCCGCAGATGAAGGGCTTCATGAAACGGAAGTTGATACCGAAGATAGCGGGCTCGGTGATGCCGAGAGCAGCGGACAGAGAGGAAGGCAGAGCCACGGACTTGGTCTTCTGGTTCCTGACTTTAAGCGCTACGGCAAGGCAGGCTCCGAACTGAGCAAAGTTGGCCGCGGAAGCGATAGGCATCCAGGTATTCAGACCGGTCTGAGCGATCATGCCGGCTTCGATAACGTTGTACATGTGGTGCAGACCCATGACGACGGTCCAGGGGTAGATGGCTCCCATGACGGCCGCTCCGATGGTGGTACCGGCCAGCCACTTGGCTCCTGCCAGTACCCAGTTCTCGAGGATGGAGAAGATAGGTCCGATGACGGTGAAGGTGATGAACGCTGTGACCAGAACGGTTACAAGCGGCGTCACGAACAGATCGATCATCTCCGGAACCACTTTATGCAATAGTTTCTCCAGATTACTCATTAACAATACGGCCAGTATGACAGGTATGACGTGTCCTTGATAACCTACCTGCTGGACGTTAAAGAAGAACAGGTGCCACGTCGGTATGTTCTCGGCGGTACCGACGGTCCAGGCGTTGATGAGCGCGGGATGGACCATCATCAGACCGATGACGGCGCCGAGGAATACGTTGCCGCCGAATACCCGCGCGGCAGAGATGGCTACCAGAACAGGCAGCAGGGCAAACGCGGTGTTGGCGACCAGGTCCAGGAAGGAATACCAGTCGGACTGACCGAATGCCGGAGCGAATTTAGGAATGGCTTCGACAATACCCATCATCAGGCCGGAGGCCACGATGGCAGGCAGGATCGGTACGAATACATCGCCGGGAGTCTTGAGGATCTTCTTCCAGAGAGGCATCTTGGCAGCAGCCGCAGCTTTTACATCGGCCTTGGTAGCCGCGGTGAGACCAGTAACAGCCAGAAACTCGTCATAGACCTTATTGACGGTGCCGGTGCCGATGATGAGCTGAAGCTGTCCGTTTGAGGAAAAGAGGCCTTTGACGCCTTCGACTTCCTCCAGTGCTTTGGTGTTGATCTTACTGTTGTCTGCGATTACAAGACGCAGACGAGTAGCGCAGTGTGCTGCAGAGATAATGTTTTCCTTACCGCCAAGGTATGAAAAAATCTCTTCGGCACACTTACGATAGTTGAGATCCGCCATGGTTATTACACTCCTTTATCACGTTTTCACGTTACGGACCCGCCTGCGGGCAGGTCATTTGATGATATCTATCATACAGGATTTTTCGAAAAAAGTAAATACAAAAAGTTAAAATTACAAAGGCTTTTGTTGAACTGTCCGTATAAATGTCAGCCGGCAGTATCCGGAAGCTTCAGGCCTCTTACGGCTCCAGCAGCCCGAGAGAACGAAAGCCCTGAGCGAGACCGTCTTCCTCGACGGAAGGACAGATGAAGCTGCTCATGGACTTGAGCGTCGGAGAACCGTTAGCCATGCATACGCTCTGACCCACTGCCTGGATCATTTCCAGATCGTTCATGCTGTCGCCGAAACCGACTGTGTCCGCAAGGTTTACGTCCAGCGTCTCAGCTGCCAGACGCACGCCGGTACCTTTGTCGAATTTCCGGTTGACAAGCTCGCCGTTGATGCAGTCTGCTCCGGCCATGTCCTGTACCAGAAAGATGAAATCCTTCTCCAGAGCGGCTTTCACCGGTGCGATCTGTTCCTCGGAACGGCACATGAATACAACTTTGTAGATCGGCCGGCCGTCATATTCCGACATGGGACGGATACCGAGATCCTTCTCCAGAGCTTTGCGCCAGCGGACAAGCTCGGAATTGCCTCCGGAAGCCTGATTCAGGAATTCCGCAAGCCCTTCGTCGCAGTAGCTGGCATCTTTTGCCTCGACCGTGCGGAAGACGCCGCATTCCTTAAAGAGCCGCATGGCTTCCCTGCGCTGCTCGTCCGTCATGGGACAGTCATACAGGACTCTGTCCCCATAGGTCACATAACCGCCGCTTGAGGCGACGACGCCGTCAAAACCGTACTTCAGCACGGGCGTGAGCATGTCAAGATTCCGTCCCGTGCAGAGGAAAACCTTATGACCCGCTGCCCGCGCCGTGCGGATGGCTTCCAGCGCGCTGTCCGGCGGAACGTTGCTGCCGGGCGATGTCAGAGTACCGTCGATATCCAGAAAAATCAGTTTCATACCGTATCTCCCTCCGTAAAATCACAGAACATCCAGACAAAGTCCTTGGACGGGACTTTGACGGTTTTCTTCGTGAACGGACGATCTGTCAGCAGATTCCGGAAATCGCCCAGCTCGGTAACGGTGATGGATTTGGCCTCCCAGGAGAAATTGAACAGGGCGACCAGTTTCTCGCCTTCATGATAACGGCCGATACCCAGAACCGCCGGATCTCCGGTGGGAACGATCCAGGTGTCCGCCTGGGCATCAAAGACTCTGTGCTCCTGACGGAGGATCTCAAGTCTGCGCAGGAAGGTGAAAATGCGGCCCTCGGGAGAACGCTTTTTACTGCGGAGCTTTGCCTTGTCCCAGTCCATGTCGCCGCGGTGAAGGAAACGGCTGTCAGCGGCTTTCAGAGGATCCGCATGATAGGCATTGTCATTTTCCTGTGCGATCTCATCACCAGCATAGATGACGGGAATCCCGCTCAGAGTGAACATGTAGGCATGAAGCATCTCATCCAGATTCAGAGCTTCAGACAGCGCCTTGCTGTCACCGGCAGCGCGTGCAGACTCGACACCACAAAGAGATGCGGTTGTACCGCACAACCGTGCGTCGCCAAGCCTCGGATCGTCGTTGTAGAGCTCTCCGCGGGAAGGGCTGCCGGGCCATTTGCCCGTGAAATAATCATTCAGATATTTCTTGTGGGAGACTTCCTCGATGCCGAATCGGCTCAGATAGTCATAATCCAGACCCCAGCCGATATCATCGTGGCAGCGCAGATAATTCAGAAAAGTATACTGCTTGGGCAAAGCGAAGACCTGTCCCAATTGATGCTCCAACAGGCGTACGTCCTGAGTGGCGACGGTATGCCATGTAGTGGCCATGGTCGTAACATTGTACAGCAGATGGCATTCGGGTTTCTCCACCGTGCCGAAATAGGGAACGACTTTGGACGGCTCCATGACGACTTCGCCGAGGAGTAGGGTGCCGGGGCAGACGACTTCGCAGACCATGCGCATGAGCCGGACCAGCGTATGGACCTCAGGCAGGTTGCGGCACTTGGTGCCCAGCGTTTTCCAGATATAGGGCACCGCGTCCAGACGGACAATATCGACTCCCTGGTTGCAGAGGTAGAGCATATTCTCGGTCATGTCGTTAAAGACCGTCGGATTCGCGTAATTCAGATCCCACTGATACGGATAGAAAGTGGTCATGACGACTTTGCCGGCTTCTTCGCACCAGCTGAAATTGCCTGGCGCGGTAGTGGGGAAGACCTGCGGCACAGTCTTTTCATATTCATTGGGGATCGTCCAGTCATCGTAGAAGAAATAGCGGTCCTGATATTCTTTTTCGCCGGCTCTGGCCCGTCTGGCCCACTCGTGATCCTCACTCGTGTGGTTCATGACGAAATCCAGACACACGGCGATGCCACGGTCATGACAGTCAGAAGCCAGTGCGGACAGATCCTCCATTGTGCCCAGCTCCGGCTGAACTTTGCGGAAATCGGACACGGCATATCCGCCGTCGCTGCGGCCTTCCGGACTCTCAAGCAGAGGCATCAGGTGTAGGTAATTGACGCCGCTCTCCTGGACGTAGTCCAGTTTTTGCCGCACTCCGGACAGATTCCCGGCAAAAGCGCCTACGTACATGAGCATTCCGACTAAATCATGCCCCTTGTACCAGTCTGGATTTTTCGCACGGGCACGGTCCAGCTTCTTCAGCGCGGCAGGACGGGCTTTGTACATTTTAGCCATCATGCCGGTGAAATAGTCATAAGCCTGAATGTCGCCGTGATAGAGTTCGAGATAGAGCCAGCGCAGCTCATCCTTCACCCTTGTCAGGCGGTCCAGATATTCCTTATTCATAATCTGGTTTTTCATAGGGGGTTCCTCCTTATCTGAGACCGGCAGCCGTGCCCGGTATCAGAAGCCGATTTATCATTATCTATATTGTACAGGTGAAACAGCGGCTTGTCAATGACGGCAGACTGTCAATAGTTATGATATTATACAGATCCTTGAATATTGGATCAATATCCGTTATAATTGTTATAATATCAGACGGACCGGGGATGGACCGGCCGGCCTCGAGGAGTATAAGATGCAGAATTCATACAAGACCATACATGTCGCTGCCGCGATCATATGCAATGAAGACCGGATCTTTGCGACCCAGCGCGGATACGGAGAGTGGAAAGACTTCTGGGAATTCCCGGGAGGCAAGATCGAACCGGGCGAGACACCGGTGGAAGCCCTGCGCCGGGAGATCCGGGAGGAGCTTGACACAGAGATTGCGGTCGGGGAGAAACTGACCACGATAGAGTACGATTATCCCGAATTCCATCTCAGTATGGACTGTTTCCTGGCGGAGGTCGTAGAGGGCAGACTTGAACTGAAAGAACACGAAGCCGCCAGATGGCTGCACAAGGACGAACTTGACAGCGTCGGCTGGCTCCCGGCCGACCGTACGATCATAGAAATGCTGAAAAACAGATAAGCTTCACTCTTCGGCATTTCAGAATAACTGGAGGGCAGCATAATGAACAAAGAGCTTTTTATCCGCGCGATCACCAGGTTTTGCGCAGGCGTGCTGATTGTAGGCCTGCTGCTTTTCCTGCCGGCAGGAACTTTCCGCTATCTGCAGGCCTGGCTTCTTATCGGCATTCTGTTTGTTCCGATGTTCATCGCGGGACTCGTCATGATGGGCAAGAATCCGGAACTGCTGAAAAAACGCCTGAACGCGCGGGAAAAGGAATCCGAGCAGCGGGAAGTCATACTGTTCAGCGGGATCATGTTCCTTGCGGCATTCATAGCCGCGGGTCTGAGCTTCCGGTTCGGATGCCTGATGCTGCCTTGGGCGGTCAGCATCGTCGGCGCGGTGCTTTTCCTCGCCGCGTACGCGCTGTACGCGGAAGTACTGCGGGAGAATACGTATCTGTCCCGTACGATCGAGGTGCAGGAGGATCAGAAAGTCATCGATACCGGACTCTACGGAATCGTACGGCACCCGATGTACATGGCGACCGTTATTCTTTTCCTCGCGATGCCGCTGGTCCTGGGTTCCGTCATCTCATTCGTGATCATGCTGTGCTATATTCCGCTCATCATAAAACGGATCCGGAACGAAGAGACGGTGCTCGAGAGAGATCTGCCCGGCTACACGGAATATAAACAGAAGGTCAGGTTCCGGCTCATACCCTTCATCTGGTAAAAGGAGGATTTATCATGGATTACCCGTTTGACGTAAGAGACGTCAGGATCAGCGATCCGTGCATTCTGGCCGATCCGAAAACACATAAGTATTATACGTACGCATCCGTGTTCAATCCGGACAGATATCCGGGAATGAAGCACGCGACCGGCTTCTATACTATCTGTTCGGAGGATCTGATCCACTGGAGCGATCCGATCCGGGTCTTTGACAAGGATGAGACGGGTTTCTGGGCTGATAAGGATTACTGGGCTCCGGAATGCCATATCTGGAACGGCAGATACTATCTGATCTCTTCTTTCCGCAAGGCAGGGTCGCTCAGACGGTGCCAGTGCCTTGTCGCGGATGATCCGACCGGTCCCTTCAGACCCATCGCGGAGAAACCGGTTACGCCGGAAGGCTGGCAGTGCCTGGACGGCACTTTGTTCGCGGATTCGGACGGAAAGCCATGGATGATCTTCTGCCATGAATGGCTGCAGGTCGGCGACGGTCAGATCGCCGCGATCCCGCTGTCCGACGATCTCGGCACGGCCATCGGCGAGTCCGAGATCCTCTTCCGCGCGTCGGACGCGCCGTGGGCAGCACTGTTCTTTAACCGCGAAGATTCGTCCGGAGGCGGATGGGTCACGGACGGACCGTTCCTGCACCGCCTGCAGAGCGGAAAGCTCATCATGCTGTGGTCCAATTTTACCAAAGCAGGCTACGCGACAGGAATTGCCAGAAGTCTTTCCGGGACGCTGCACGGACCGTGGGTGCAGGAGAAGAATCCGCTGTACTTCCTGGACGGAGCGCATTCCATGCTGTTTCGGACTTTTGACGGGCAGCTTATGATGGCGCTGCATTGCCCGAATACGCCGCGCGCGAAGAGAATGCTCTTGTTCACGGTCGAAGAGACGGATGACAGCATTGTTATCGTAAACGAGATCACGGGAAACTGGTACAACGGGGCGGCCGGTCCGGCCAAGGGCTGGCTTTATGAAGAGCCGTATCAGGACCGCAGGGGACTTTGACACAGACAGATATTGGAGGTATAAAAGTGGAAAATACTCGGGACAGAACGTCTGCAGAGCGGGAGTACGAAGCCATCGATCTGCACATACATACGACAGTTTCGGACGGGACGGACACGCCGGAAGCCATTCTGCGGCTGGTGAGGGAAAAAGGTTTTTCGATTTTCTCCGTGACGGACCATGACGACATTAAGGCAAGCCGGATCATTCCTGCATTCCTTGGCGCTGATGATCCGTGGTTTATCCCGGGCGCTGAATTCTCGTGCAAGGACGAGGAGGGGAAGTACCATATTCTTGGCTACGGATATGATCCGGAGTCAGCCGCGATCCGGGAACTTGTGGAATACGGCCACAGTCTGCGCATAAAGAAAGTCCGGACACGGCTGGAGTTCCTGGAGAAAGAATTCGGATTTACATTCCCTGAGAAGGAATGGGAGGATCTGTTCGCGCTTGACAATCCCGGGAAGCCGCACATCGGGAACCTGATGGTAAAGTACGGTTTCGCCAAGAATAAAGACAGCGCGATCAGCGATTTCATCAATAAGCTGCATGTCCGCAACGAGTATCTGCGTCCGGAAGAGGCGATCCGGGGAGTCCTTGCTGCCGGCGGCATACCGGTTCTTGCGCACCCGGTCTACGGGAGCGGAGACGAACTCATTCTCGGAGAGGAGATGGACGCGCGGCTGCGCAAGCTGATCGGTTTCGGACTCCGGGGCGTCGAGGCTTTCTATTCAGGTTTTACAAGTAGATTGAGGACGGAGATGCTTGCTTTCGCAGAGAAATACGACCTGTATATCACGGCGGGGAGCGATTATCATGGAAAGAACAAGCTGGTCGTTCTGGGTGATACGGGCCTTGATAGCGCCGCCGAAAGGCCGGCCAGGCTGTTCCGTTTCCTGCAGGATGTAAAAATCTGCCGGGGCGGCAACCGAAATTAACATAAAACGCATTGAGCTGTAAAGTCAGGTTGGTAGACAGACGGGCAACGATACATTACAATATTCGCATAAATCATAGTAATGGAGGTTATTATGAGTGTCGTTGAAGTAAGAGGTCTGGTGAAAAAGTATCCTGCCTTTACGCTGCAGGATGTTTCCTTCGATGTTGCGGAAGGCCGGATCACAGGTTTTATCGGCAGGAACGGTGCCGGCAAAACGACGACGATCAAGGCCATGCTGAATCTGGTCCATCCGGACGGCGGATCGGTCGTATATTTCGGGAAGCCGTTAGCGGAGAACGAGACGGAGATCAAGAAGCGTATCGGATATTCTACGGGGACGGTAAACTGGTATCCGAGGAAGAAGATCCGGGACATAGTCGACGTTGTGAAACACTTCTATGATACATGGGACGACAGGGCGTACCGCAGGTATCTCGCTCTGTTCGGACTTGACGAATCCAAGACTCCGATCGAGCTCTCCGAGGGCATGAAGGTCAAATTCAATCTGCTGATCGCTCTTTCACACAAGGCGGAGGTGCTGATCCTGGACGAGCCCACAAGCGGCCTTGATCCGTTCTCACGCAACGAGCTGCTCGAGGTTTTCATGGAACTTAAAAAGGAAGGCGTGGCGGTATTTTTCTCCACGCATATCATTTCCGATATCGAGAAGTGTGCGGATGACATCGTATACATCTCACGGGGGAAGATTGCCGCGGCCATGCCCAAAAGCCGTTTTGCGGAGGAGTTCTCCAAGCCGGGCGAGAGCCTCGAGGACACGATGCTCCGTATGGAGGGAGGTGCGGTCCATGCGTAATATTCTTCGTAAAGAGATGAAGCTCAGCGCGTCCATCCTGCCGTATCTGTTTGTTCTGTTCGGTTTTATGTTCTTCCTGCCGGGCTACCCGATACTCTGCGGAGCTTTCTTTGCGACGCTGGGGCTCTTCCAGGGCTTTGAATACGCGAGAGAGGCGAATGATATCGTCTTCTCCGCACTGCTGCCGATCGCGAAGAAGGACGTAGTCAAGGGACGATTCTGCTTTGTCTGCCTGATCGAGCTCTGCACGGCGGTTCTGATGCTGATCCCGGTCATCCTGCGGATGACAGTGTTCGCGGATGCGGTTGCGTACCGCAGCAACGCCCTGATGAATGCGAATCTGTTCGCGCTTGGCACCGCGTTCTGTATTTTCGGGCTGTTCAACTGGATATTTGTCGGCGGATTCTTTAAAACGGCCTATAAGTTCGCAAAGCCGTTTGTTACTTATATTGTTGTGGCATTCCTCAGCGTCGGCGTGTTCGAAGCTCTGCATCATGTTCCCGGTCTGGGAAGGCTGAACGCGTTCGGAACAGAGGATATCGGGCTTCAGATCCTCCTGCTCGCAGCAGGGATCGTGATCTGGCTTGCGATGACAGTCCTGTCCTTGAGACGGGCATGTGAGGATTTTGAGAAGATCGATCTGTAAAAAGGAGGTGCCGCATTGCTGAAAGATAATCTGGCGATGCTTCGCAGGATCCACGGGTTTTCCCAGGAGGAGATCGCGGAGAAGATCGGGATCTCGCGCCAGGCCTACGCGAAATGGGAGAGCGGCGCGACCGTCCCCGATGTGGAGAAATGCGGTCTGCTGGCGAAAGTGTACGGGACCACGATCGACAGCCTTGTCCGGACCGAAACGGTGGAGAGCATCGGTATGATCCCGCCGGCGCCTATGGGAAAGAACATCTGGGGTTCTGTCACGGTCGGGGACAGGGGACAGATCGTCATTCCTAAAGAAGCACGCGATAAGTTCGGACTTACAGGCGGGCAGCGGCTGATCGTCGCAAGTGATGAGAACGGCATTGCGCTGATACCGACAGGATATTTTGAAAAGCTCATGAGCAAGGCGATGGAGCTCCTGTCCGGCGGAAACGGATAAATACAAATACCGGGAACGGATATGGATCTGTTCCCGGTTATTTTTGTATGTTTTTCAGGTGTCTGCCGATACCGCAGTCTGCAGTTTTGGGTTTACAGATAACGGCCGGTAACGCTGCGCGGGTTTTCTTTGATCTGCTCGGGCGTTCCGGAGGCAACGATTTCGCCGCCCTGCGTACCGCCGCCCGGGCCCATATCCACGACATAATCCGCGCTCCGGATCACATCCAGATCATGCTCGATCACGATGACGGTCGCGCCTTGATCGATGAGATGCTGGAATACGTTCATCAGCGTGTGTACATCTAGCGGATGCAGGCCGATCGTGGGCTCGTCAAAGACAAAGACCGTGTCTGACTGGCCCCGGCCCATTTCGCTCGCAAGCTTAAGGCGCTGCGCCTCCCCACCGGAAAGGCTTGGCGTCTCTTCACCGAGTGTCAGATAACCGAGTCCAAGGTCGTGAAGCACCTGAAGCCGGCTTGAAACAAGCTTCAGGTCGCTGCACTCCGCGAGTGCTTCATCGATACTGTACGACATCAGTTCAGGAAGGGAGCAGGCCCGGCCGTCCTTCCGGATACGCTTGATCCGGTAGGCTTCATTCGCATAGCGGGATCCGCCGCACTCCGGGCAAGGGATGTTTACGTCCGGCAGGAACTGAACGTCGAGGCTGATCGTTCCTGTTCCGTCGCAGACCGGACAGCGCAGGCGGCCGGTATTGTAGCTGAAATCACTGGCGGAACAGCCCGATTCTTTCGCGTCTTTCGTACGGGCATAGACCTTGCGGAGCTCGTCGTGTACATTGGCATAAGTCGCGACCGTCGAGCGGACATTGATGCCGATCGGCGTTGCGTCGATCAGCTTGATCTGCGAGATCCCTTCAGCCGAAACAGACCGGACATGCTCCGGAAGTTTCCGTCCGGAAGTCACCGCTTCAAGTCCGGGGATCAGGCTCTCCAGTATCAGGGTGGTTTTGCCGCTGCCGGAGACACCCGTGACGACGGTGAGCCTTCCCTTGGGAAAACGCACATAGAGGGGCTTTACAGTGTGTATCGTATCCGTCTCCATCCGGATCTCACCCAGATCGAAAAGATGCTCCGCAGCAATCC
This sequence comes from Bacillota bacterium, assembly GCA_017441925.1. Classification (GTDB taxonomy): domain Bacteria; phylum Bacillota; class Clostridia; order Lachnospirales; family Bianqueaceae; genus RUG12817. The sequence continues at coordinate 139,362 of JAFRUE010000005.1, read as the reverse complement.
TTTCACGGAGAACGGGTCGGATGCCGTCCTTCAGGAACGGTCCGATCCGGGACGCGGGATTTGCTGACAGTTCGGATGTGGTCCCTTCGGCAAGGATTTCCCCACCGCCCGCACCGGCTCCCGGACCCAGCTCGATCAGCCAGTCCGCGTGCCGCAGCACCTGAGTGTCATGATCCACCAGAACGATGGAGTTACCGTCCGCCACAAGATCGTCCATTACACCGGTCAGACCTTCCAGATTGGAAGGATGCAGGCCGATGGACGGTTCATCCAGTACATAAAGGACGCCTGTCGTACGGTTCCGGACGGCACGGGCAAGCTGCGTCCGCTGGCGCTCGCCGGTGGACAGCGTAGAGGAAGCCCGGTCCAGGGACAGATAATCCAGACCCAAGTCCACCAGCCTCCGGGCAGTATGAAGGAATGCTTCGCAGATGCTGACTGCCATAGGACGCATTTCTTCCGGCAGAGAAGCCGGTACTCCGTTGACCCATTTGATCAGATCAGCCAGTGGTAAAGTGCAGACATAATCGAGGGAAACCCCGCGCAGACGCAGAGATCTTGCGCGTTCGGACAGCCGCGTGCCGCCGCAGTCCGGACAGACGTCTTCCTTCAGGAATTTCTCGACACGCTTCATGCCCTTCTCGTCTTTAACTTTGTTCAGGGCATTCAGGACAGTCGCCGTCGCGCTGTAATATGTAAAATCAAGCTCGCCCGCAGAGACGCTTTCCGAACTCTTCGGTTTGTAGAAAATATGCTTCTTGACCATCGGACCGTCATAAACGATGGTTTTTTCTTCATCTGTCAGGTCGCGGAAAGGTACGTCCGTACGGACCCCCATAGCGCGGCAGACGTCGACCATCAGCGACCACATCAGACTGTTCCACGGCGCGACCGCGCCGCCGTCAATGGTCAGGCTCTCATCCGGGATCAGGGTGGAGCGGTCCACAGTCCGGATCATGCCGGTCCCGCCGCACCGTTTGCAGGCTCCGGCGGAGTTGAAAGCCAGATCTTCCGCACCGAGAGGTATAACGGCTTCACCACAGACCGGGCAGCGGAATTCTTTCTCCGCCGCGATGTCCATGGTGGGCGGCACGTCGTGACCGTTGGGACATTTATAGACGGACAGCCGTGAAAACATCAGCCGCAGACTGTTCAGCAGCTCGGTAGACGTACCGAAAGTACTGCGGATTCCGGGCACGCCTGGCCGTTGATGCAGGGCGAGAGCGGCAGGGACATAACGCACGTCATCCACCTGCGCGTGTCCGGCCTGCGTCATCCGGCGGCGGGTATAGGTCGAGAGTGATTCCAGATAGCGGCGCGAACCCTCCGCATAAAGAACGCCGAGCGCAAGGGAAGATTTGCCGGAGCCGGATACGCCCGCGATGCCTACGATCTGATGCAAAGGGATATTGACGTCCAGATTCTTCAGATTGTGCACCCGTGCCCCTCGGATCTCGATTTGTTCCGGTATATGGCGATGATCAGACATGTTCCGCTCACTCCTGTTCTTGCAATTTACAGGAAGTATTATAATATGCCGGCAAAAACACGTCAAGGACCGGAACCATCTTGAGGCGGGACAGCCAAGAGGCTTGACAAAAACGTTTTCCCGTATTAGAATGCCTACAATGCAGATAGGCAATGGACGGCAGACTACCCGGCATGTGATCGGCCTGACCGGGCAGCAGGAGGAGAACGGAATGACCATACAGCAGTTAAAATACGTGCTTGCGATTTCAGAGGCAGGCTCATTGAATAAAGCAGCGGAAAGGCTGTATATCGCTCAGCCGTCGCTCACGACTGCGGTGCAGGAACTGGAAAGGGAGATAGGCATTACGCTGTTTAACCGCAGCGGCCGTGGTGTGTCTCTCACGAATGACGGCCTGGAATTTGTCCAGTACGCGAGGGAAGTCGTGCAGCAGTACGACCGTCTGTCGGAGAAATACGGCAGGGACGGAACGGTGAAAAAGAAATTCGGCATCTCGACGCAGCATTATTCGTTTGCCGTGAAGAGTTTCGTCGAGATGGTCAAACAGTTCAATACGGCAGAGTATGAATTCGCGATCCGGGAGACCATGACGCGCGAGGTTATCGATGACGTCGCGTCAGGCAAGAGCGAGATCGGGATCCTGTATCTCAGCGATTTCAACCGCAAAGCGATTGAGAAATTCCTGCGGACCAACAATCTGGAATTTCACCGTCTGATCGACTGCGATGCGTACGTTTACCTGTGGAAAGGTCATCCGCTCGCGGATCGGGCATCGATCCGGTTCGAGGATCTGGTGGACTACCCCTGCTTGTCCTTCGAACAGGGCTCGGCCGGCTCGTTCTATTTTGCCGAGGAGATCCTGAGCACGAACGAGTATCCCAGGACGATCAAGGCAAACGATCGCGCAACGATGCTGAATCTGATGATCGGCCTTAACGGATACACGCTTTGTTCGGGCATTATCTGCGAAGAACTGAACGGTTCGGATTATATTGCCGTTCCGTTTGAACCGGATGAGGACGATATCGGATATGAGATGGAGATAGGCTATATCGTGAAGAAGAATATGATGATGAGCACGATGGCGGAGCTTTACATCGAGGAGCTTAAGAAGTATCTGCACAGATACGATACGTAAAAGGCGTGCAGGCGCCGGGCTGGCGCCGCAGGTTATAGCCTGAACCTATTACCAAGTATTCATATGGGATATTGGACAGCCTGAAGCGGGCATCTTATAATAGGCTCATCAACAAAAAACAAACAGAGGAGAGGTACAACGATGAGCAGCTATAAATTTGAGACCCTTCAGCTTCATGTAGGACAGGAACAGGCCGATCCGGCAACCGATTCGAGAGCGGTCCCGATCTATCAGACCACATCTTATGTATTTCACAACAGTGCACACGCGGCGGCCCGCTTCGGACTCGCGGATCCCGGCAACATTTACGGCCGCCTGACGAACTCCACGCAGGATGTGCTGGAGAAACGTGTTGCTGCCCTTGAGGGCGGCGTCGCGGCTCTGGCGCTTGCTTCCGGTGCTGCGGCGATCACCTATACGATCGAAGCGCTGGCACAGAAGGGCGATCACATCGTGGCGCAGAAAACGATCTACGGCGGCAGCTACAACCTGCTGGCGCACACCCTTCCGGGCTTCGGTGTCGAGACGACGTTTGTCGACATCCATAATCTGGACGAAGTTAAGGCAGCGATCCAACCGAATACCAAAGCGATTTTCATCGAGACGCTCGGCAATCCCAACAGCGATATTCCGGATATTGACGCATTGGCCGAGATCGCGCACGCGAACGGGATTCCGCTTGCAATCGACAATACCTTCGGCACGCCGTATCTGATCCGTCCTATCGAGCACGGCGCGGACATCGTGGTGCATTCCGCGACGAAATTCCTGGGCGGCCACGGCACGACGCTTGGCGGCATCATCGTGGACTCCGGTAAATTCGACTGGAAGGCAAACGCCGACAAATACGCTCCGATCGCCAAGCCGAATCCGAGCTATCATGGCATTTCTTTTGCGGATGCTGTCGGTCCGGCCGCTTTTGTGACTTATATCCGCGCGATCCTGCTGCGGGATACCGGCGCCGCGATCTCCCCGTTCAACGCTTTCCTGCTGCTGCAGGGCGTGGAGACGCTCTCCCTGCGGTTGGAACGCCACGCGGAGAATACCGCCAAGGTCGTCGAGTACCTGGCCAACCATCCGCTGGTCGAGAAAGTCAATCATCCGTCCCTGCCGGACCATCCGCAGCATAAGCTATACAAGAAATACTTCCCGAACGGCGGCGGTTCGATCTTTACTTTCGACATCAAGGGCGGGCAGAAAGAAGCGCACGCATTCATCGACGCGCTGGAGATTTTCTCCCTGCTGGCAAACGTTGCAGACGTGAAAAGTCTGGTCATCCATCCGGCGACGACAACGCATTCCCAGCTCTCCGAGGAAGAACTGAACGACCAGAATATCCATCAGAGCACGATCCGCCTGTCCATCGGCACCGAGCATATCGACGACATCATCGCCGACCTGGAGAAAGGCTTCGCGGCAGTCTGATAATCACGACAGCTTGTCCATATACTCCCAATAAAAAAGGTGCTGCAGAAAAATGAGAAAAAACCGTTTTTCTGCAGCATCTTTTTTTCATTTGAATATACACATGATCATGTTGCGGTTTTCCTGCCGGGCCCCCAAGCCGCTTGCCCATATACTGAAAAAGATTTCATTTTCGCGATTTGTTCAGTACGGAGAACTGTCCCTCCGTTCCCTTGTACGGAATAATTCCGAATTTTCTGATTTTGTTCCGTACGTTTCCGTCATTTCATACTGAATAAAACTGTTTTTTACGGTTTTGTTCAGTACCTGCTATACACTTGCCGCGAATGTGTACGGAACAAATCCTCATTTTAAGGCGCCCGTTCAGTACAGAGAGCGTAAGGATACTGAACAGATTGCGATTTTTACGATTTGTTCAGTACAGCCTATAAAACAAATAGACATTCATGGCGCCTTCTCTGTCGGATGACCCGGATGTTCTCCCGGATGCTTCGCTATATGCTCAGGAATCAACTTAAGTTATTCTGCCATTGTGAATGGCGTCGGTGTCTCTCCTGTCCAGCGATAGAGATGCACACGGCTGAACTGTTCTTTATCCGGGGTGTGGCCGTTGTGGGAAATGTAATAATAACCGTCATCCAGTGCGAAGAGCCCGGTGTCCCCATGACGGAGATCCCATCCCCAGATGCCGCTTTGCTCATCATAGAGTCCTTGCGGCAGCAGGGAAAGTGTCTCACCCGTGACGCCTTCCGGCAGGCCTTTGAGCTGTGCCGTCACCGGTGCGGCAGACCCGTCGATGATGAAGAACGGATAATTGGGAAACTGAGGTTTGGTGCCCGGATAGACCGCCAGGAACCAGTTGCCAGTGCAGCCGTCATATTCGAGATTCTGCACGCCATAGGTGGTGTTGCCGGTATAGACGAAATATTTGTGCGCAGGTTTCTCCGGACCGCTGTGGTGCGGCGTGTCCTGATTGAGCGGGCGGAAATACGGCGCAAGGACGTCCGGATCGTAGGTCAGGATTACCTGATAGTCGTTGTCAGAACGTGTTGTGTCGCCATAGACACCGTAAGCCACATTCAGCCAGAGCTTCCCGCGCCGTGTACCGAAAGCCGCATCAGAAGCCGTGCCGAAAGCCAGGCCAAACGCAAGTCCGTCGATACTGGAGCACCCGTGTAGATGCTCTTTGCCATCAGGCGTGCGTCCCAGATAATCATGGACAACTTCGGGAAGATAGACTGCCGTCATGATGCCGTCGCGTTCCGCGTTCATACCGATCCGGTCGATCCTGGAAACGTCAAAACGCGCAATGTAAAAGGCGTCCTCAAACTTCCGCTCGGAGCCAAGACGGGATAGGATGCCTTTACCGATCGCGTCCTGTTTATACTCCAGTGAAGCATACACACAGCCATCCGCGTCGCAGAAATCCATGCAGCCAAGATGGCCGACAATGCCGTCTACTGTTCCGATCAGGTTGCCCTGCAGATCGGTTTTGACGAGAAGCGTCGTAAAGGAGTAATAGATATACTCTCTGGCCGTGTCGATCGCAATGCCCTGCACATGCGGCGTTTTCCACAGTCCGGAACAGATCTCACGGGGGAGATTCGGATGGATCATAGTTTTTGCCTTTGCATTTCTGTTTGATTCTTGTCCGCCAGGAAAATCGGGCAGACGTTTTCTTTTTTCAGCACGTATTTGCCGAAGAGAAGCGTCCCTATGAAGAACAGGACCCAGACACCCATCATGATGCTTCCGACTCGGTAGCAGGCGATTACGCCAAGCCTGTCGATGACGATGCCGAAGATGAAAGGCAGGATAATCCCGCCGAGACTTGTTCCCGCAGACCAGAGCGACGCGGCGGTCGCTTCGAGTCCCGGAGGCGTCAGCACCCTCAGATACTGGGCTGTCGAGCTTAACGCGATGCCGGCACCCATCCCGCCGATGATTTCATAGAATATCATCTCTCCGAGCGTATTAGCATGAACCATCAGCAGCAGTTCCAGAAGCAGAAAGCTGCCGGAGAGGATCTGCAGACCGGAGAGCGAGAAACGCTTCCGCAGCAGTGGGAAAGCCAGCATGACAACCACTTCGCCGATGACTTTGAGACCGGATACAAGTGTCAGTTTGGAGACGTCCAGGCCGTTGTATTCGATCATATACGAGATATAACCGGCACACACGCCGGCGCCTGAGTAGAAGATCGTGATCGCGATAAAGGACACGACATAATAGTTCCTGAAAATGTCAGAGAACCGCAGATTCCGCTTATTGACGGCCCTTCTCTGGACACGGTCGGTTTCGTTCTCCTTCAGGGAACGGCGGAGCGCAAAGATCACGGCAAAGAAGATCAGGACAAAGTAGTAAGGCGCGTTGATGCCGTAACGGGAGATGATCGGGGTGCATAAAAGGTTGGAAATGATGTAGCCCGTGGACATAAACGCCCGCAGATAGGAATAGTCGACTTTCTCCAGACCGTTTGTCGCGTTGATTGAGCAGGTCTGTATCATTCCGCTTACCATCGGATGGAAAAAAGACAGCATCGGCATGAGGAACATGGACAGGATCAGACTGCCGATCCGTACCTGGGCGGACAGCGGCATAAAGCCGATCGTCAGCGCGAATCCGAAGAGCGATGCAATGAATACTTTATACCGTGTGAAAAAACGGTCCGCCAGCACTCCGCCGAGAAGAGGTGCGATGGTTCCGATGATTCCCGTAATGGAAAAGACCAGACCGACCTGTGTGGGATTCAGCCCGTTTGCCGCCAGGAACGCGGCGCGCAGCGAGAACATCGCCTCAGTGAATCCAAAGAAAAAGCCGATAAGTGCAAGATGTCTGAGATTGCGGCTTCTGAATATTTCTCCCATGATGGTTTCAGCCTTCTATCACGATTTCATTATTGATCCGGGTGACTTCAAAAAGCTCATGATCAGGATCGATCACGACCTTATAACCCTTTTTGGCAGCAGCACGCAGAATCACCCTCGCGGTCTTTGCATACATATCGTTCGGGGCATTCATAGCCGGGACAGTGGTTCTCGTGACTTCACGGCCGCGTTCATCCAGCAGCGCGATCTTCGTCTTGGGCGCGTCGACGGCGCCGATACTGTGAACCGTTACGACGACCTGTTTCGGCTTAACGGCGACGTCCTCTTTGCCGATCGCAAGATCCGGCCGTTCATAGTAAGAGAGGGCCTTATCGACTAGCTTCATGTCGATAACGGTTGTCTGCTTCGGCTTAAACGCGACCGGCAGAGTCTGATAATTCTCAAAATATACCGTCTGTTCGGTCATATCCGTATCTGCGGACTGATCGCCGTCGGAATCGATGCCGCAGGATATGCGCCAGGTGCCGGGATCAACCATCTTGCCGCAAATCTCGGCATTGATGACACGATCAGAAGTGTTGAAAGCCACGATCTTGATCCGGCCGAGGTCGCTGTAGGGCAGCATGATACCGACAAGAAGGGCATCCTCTTCGTTCGCGAACTTCCAGGAGATGGTGCTCATCGGGAACTGGTAGTTGCGCTCTTCGATCACGCCGCCGATCCGCTCCCACTGCGTCTCCAGAATGTAACGGATCAGACGGTCGGACCAGGTGTAGCCCTCCGTATTGATATACTCACGTCTGTACAGCCGTTCGTCCAGATCCTTGTTGATCCCGACGACCTCGTCCTTGTCGAAAGTCTCGGATGTCGGGTGTGTCCAGACTTTTTCACCGTAGCTGTCATCGCCCATATTGAGGCTTCTGTCACCGTGCTCGGCAATCGGTACGAGATATTTAGGATCGCGTGTGTAATGGTACGCGAAGGTCAGCTGATTCGCCCATTCGGAGTGGAAAGCACGCTTGTCCTTGCCGGTCATGAATTCGATCGTCGCGTGCATATATCCATCGTGAAAATGATGCATCAAGGTGTCCGCAAGCTCCATGTTGAGCCGGACAGCAGGCTTGAGGCCGCAGTAGGCGGCGATGCCGAGTCCCGGACCGAGGATCAGCAGCGACATTGGGTCCATGCCGTCCCACGGGGCGCTGCGGATGATCGTATTGCCGGAAAAATACCTTGAAACGATCTGCAGATCGCCGTTCGGCGCGTATTCGCAGATCCGCCAGTTGGCGCGGAGCGTCTCAAGCGCACGCTCGAAATTCCTGGGCTTCCAGGGTTCATAGAGCATTTCCTGCGTGAGCATCTGGATACCGTCTTCGTATGTGTGCAGGGAGTCGGTCAGGATCATCGTATGCCCGTCGAGGAACATTCCCTGGTCGTAATAGGCGTCCATCTGCAGATAGTGTTTATCCGCGTAATATTCGGGCTTGATGCCGAGAGCGGAGAGCATCAGCCAGAGCTCCATCTGATCGCCGTCGTCCGACAGACCGCCGCCGAGCTCGCCGTTCTCGATCATGCGGTTATCGGTCCACCAGTCGACGATATACTTAATGCGCTTCAGCACAAGCAGCTGATAATGTGCCCACGGTTCGATTCCTTCCGCCGGAGCTTCCGCCTCATACGGGACGGGAACGAGCTTCACTCCGCGGAGCGTGCCTTTTTCATTGTATTCCACAGTGTCCGGATTATCGGTGCCTCTGCGTCCGCCGATCAGATTATGCACGATCTCATAGAGATAATTCCTGCCGAGCTCATTGTCCGGGTCGTATCTCAGGACGTCCGTCAGATCCCGGATGAGCCGCTCATACATATAGAAACGCGGATGAGCCGCGTGTTCTTCCACAAGATTGCCGTAGCAGTCTTTCACACGGTTCAGACCGTCCTCGACATGCTCCGCGAGCGCCGCTTTCTGATCTTTATAGTACAGAGAAATGTTCATGCCGGTGAGAGACCTGCCGGAGAAATCCCCTGCGGAGGCGGCAATGACGATGCACATGGCTTTGTCGGCAGGCAGGATACGGTCGCGCAGATCAAGCCAGAGCCGTTTTGCCTCGCCCGCCTTGACATTCATGGTGAAAACGGCCAGATCCCTGTATTTCCAGAGGGGATCTTTGATCTCGATGTGAAGATTGATGAAGCCATCAAGCGTGTCCTCACAGTCCAGCGCGGGGATATCGAGAAGGACGCCGTCAAGGCCGTCATGGGCCGTGTTGTCATACGGCAGGATGATCTGCACGATAGGAAGGGCAGACGGCATTCCGTCTGCGGCAGCGTCCTGTTCATCGGGACCGACAGACGGCGCGATGACAGTATCTGCCGTGCCGAACAGGATGTTCCGTTCGTTCGGCAGGTAACGGCGGTTGATGAACTGTACAAGCTCCGCTGCGTCGCCGGTGACGGCAGCGTCCTGAACTGCGGATGCGGCTTCCGCGAAGGAGCATGCGTTGATCCGGAACGTCTCGATCCGCTTCGGATCCGCGGGAGCGTTCCCGCGCTTCACATAATATGCGCCGAACGATGAGATTGGCTCCTCCAGGACTACGTTCCGGAAATGGATCTTTTTGCCCTGGAGCGGCGTATCCAGGTCGGTTACGGTGTACTGCCGGAAACGTTTACGCTCTGCGAGAGGCTTTTCCTCGTTACGGCCGACGACAGAGAGCGTGCCGAAAGCCGAGCCTTCGATCTCGATATGATTGTATTTCTCGGAGGGCATGGTCCAGATGATCTCTTTGCCGGAATCGTAATAGCAGTTCCAGTCTGGCAGCTGGAAATAATCGTTGCGGCCGGGGAGTCTGGAACGGTTGAACATATTGGGCCATGCGGTCTCGCGAATGCCGTCCATTGTCTTGTAAGTCCACAGCCCGCGTTCAAAAGCCGTTACCGGCATGACCTTGCGGGCGGAAACATTGCCAGTGTAGTATTGAGGCTGCGCGTCCGCATGGTCCCAGCCGTAACGCTGATACCATTCCTGCCGGACCTCCGGGCTTTCCATAGAAGCCGGGACGGAAGGCACGTCAGTCAGCGGCTTGCAGGAAGCAAGCTCCAGCATGTTTTCGTCGGAGAGCATGCGGTCGTAGATCCGCAGCTCGTCCAGATCGCCGCCGCGGATGAACTGGAACGCGCTCTGGATGCCCCAGTTCGCGGAGATGCGCTGATGCGGCGCGAACGAGTCGAGCGCGGCGTAAAGGACTCTTTTATCATAACGGTACTCGGCAAGAATGCCGTTTAGATACAGTTTGACCCCGACATTCTCATCCCACGAAAAACCGATATGCACCCATTCCATAGGCTCGAGGGCCGGATGCATGGTCGTGCGCAGACGGATGCGGCTTGAATTGATATCGGTAACGAACGCGTCGAAACCCTGCTGCTGGCCGTTGTAATCGATCCGCAGGAAGACCTGGTCCCAACTGGAATGGTCCGCGAAACTGACCCGGAAGACCGGGAACGGCGCGAATCCAAGAGGAATCTCAGATCTCCAGAAGAACGAGACGGTCCCGCGCTCTGCATAGATATTACCTGGTGCACGCCAACTGATACGGTGGCCGTTATTGCACTTCAGGAATCTGCCTTTGACTCCGTGAGGCACACTCTCGGCACCCATGAACAGCGTAGGCTTTTTCTCGCCCTTCGCGTAATCCGCTTCCGAAGTGTCGCCCGACAGATAGAACAGTAATCCTTCATCTACGGTTTTTTTAGCCATTTTGTGCTCCCTATTCCTGTGATTGCAGCGCCTTTGCATTACCGGCTGCAGTTTTTTGCTTATTATACAACGAATGTCCGTAAAAAACAATTTTACATTGATATCTGCTGTAGAAAAAACAAAAAACCTGTGCTATACTTTATTCTGATGTAATGTGTAAATTTGTGTTATCCCCAGCCTATCTACCGGAGGTTATGCCGCCCATGGCTATGAAAAAGAGATACAGCCTGATTACGCAGATCGCGTTGTTCTTTCTTATCGGCATTCTGCTGACAGGCGCACTCACATATTTTACGCAGATCGATATCGCTAATGATAACGTCCGCGAACAGACGGAATACTTTGCCGCAGAGGTCTCCGATGAGGTCATCAGAGCGATCAGGGAGTATCCCGCCCATTTCTGGCTGATGCGTTACTGGTACGTGAACCATGAGGATCTTGATATCGAATACGATGTGGATTATTCGGTGGGTACCGAGACCGAGGCCAAAGCACAGCTGCTTAGCGAGAGATATCCGAATATCCAGCTGAAATACGCCACGGTCCACGATTTTCTGACTATGACGGACGAGGACCGCAAACTGTACGCGGAGGTCGTCTATTCCTGGCTCATCACCAGACTCAATCAGATCAAGCAGGCTTATCATATGGATTTCCTTTTCTGCTGTATGTCCGACCGTGCCTGCGAGGAGCAGTTCTTCCTGCTCAGCGCGGCGGATCCCGGTGCAGTCCGCGGCACCACCTATCTGCAGGTATATCCGCTTGGAACGGTAACGAAGGTGACAGAGATCCAGCAGCAGGCGATGCTTGACGCGCGTGATAATGTCCGCGAGCTGGTGTATGCAGGTGATTATGAGGATTATTATACATATGTCGGCATCATCGACAGGCAGTATGTCTTTATCGGTCTGACTTACAATGTATCGGGATTGAAAGAGGGCGCTAAAGCAGACGCGATGCAGGGGACCACGGTCGCAGTGGTCCAGCAGCTCCTGCTGTCTCTGATCTGTCTCTCGCTGATCCTGTTCTTTGTCGTATTCCCGCTGAATAAGGTTATCGAGAATATCCGTCTGTACAAGCAGAATAAGGACAGCGGGAACATCGTACAGAAACTGAAAGACATACACCCGCGCAATGAAATCGGGCAGCTGTCTGACGATATCCAGGAGCTGTCGATCGAGATGGATGATTATCAGAATAATATCCGGACGATCACTGCCGATAAAGAGCGAGTCGTTACGGAACTCGGCATGGCGGCAAGGATCCAGGCTTCGATGCTGCCGGATACGTTCCCGGCATTCCCGGACAGAACGGAGTTTGATATCCATGCATCGATGGACCCCGCAAAGGAAGTCGGAGGAGATTTCTATGATTTCTTCCTGATCGACGAGGATCATCTGTGCATGGTCATGGCTGACGTTTCCGGTAAAGGCGTCCCTGCGGCGCTGTTCATGATGGCATCCAAGATCATCCTAAAGAACAATGCCATGATGGGCAAATCACCTGCGGAAGTACTAAGGGATACCAATACCACGATCTGTTCAAATAACCGCATGGAGATGTTTGTTACGGTCTGGCTGGGGATCCTTGAGATCTCTACCGGCAGGCTGACGGCTGCCAACGCAGGCCATGAATACCCGGTGCTCAGAAAAACAGCCGGCTGCCCGTTTGAACTTCTGAAGGATAAGCACGGTTTTGTCATCGGCGGCATGGACGGCATGAAGTATAAGGAATATGAGATCCTGCTTGAACCCGGATCGAAACTGTTCCTGTATACGGACGGTGTGCCGGAAGCGACCGACAAGGATCAGCAGCTTTTCGGCAATGACAGAATGCTTGCCGCGCTGAACAGCAATACGGACGCGGCTCCGGAAGAGGTCCTCAGGAACGTCAGAGGTGCGGTAGACAGGTTCGTGAATGAAGCAGAGCAGTTCGATGACCTTACGATGCTCTGCCTTGAATATAAAGGATGACAGAAGGGGGATGTATCTTTGAAAAAACTGGTTTGCGGAATTCTTGTGCTTTGTATGATGCTGTCTCTGGCAGCCTGCGGATCCGGTAAATCCGGCTCGGAGAACGGATCTAAGGATGGTTCCGGCAGTGCGGCTGACGGAATCGATTACATGGCTCTGGTCAATAAGCTGAATGCTCTGCCGGACGGATGGGAGGAAAAGATCGAGACCGTACACATGACCAATTCCGTGGGAGACGACGTAGAGGTCGAGAAGAAGGCTTATGATGCCTATCTGGGTCTTAAAAAGGATCTGGAACAGGAAGGCGTCTATGTGGATCTGGATTCTGCCCGCCGCAGTGTTGCGGCGCAGCAGGATATCATGGACCGCTTCATCGAGAAGTACGGTGCGGAATATGCGGCCAAGACGGTTGCAAAACCGGGCTATTCCGAGCATCATACGGGTCTGGCGCTCGATCTGTACCTGAACGTCGACGGCCAGGATGTCTACTATAATGAGGATATGGTCAAGTATCCGGAGATCTGGGCCAAGATCCACGCGAAACTGGCGGATCACGGCTTTATTCTGCGCTATCTGAAAGACAAGGAACATATCACGGGATACGGATACGAACCCTGGCACATCCGTTACCTTGATGATACGAAGACCGCTGAAGAGATCATGTCCAAGGGCATTACTCTGGAGGAATATCTCGGTACGGTCGGGATCTACGATGTGAAGATCGATTACGGGACTTCTGAACTCTATACACAGGAAGAGCTTGAAGCGGCAGTCATCCGGATCAAATGCGAGTTCGCGGCCTGGGAGGGCTGTGAGCTCCACAGCATCCGTTATGCCGGCGATGAAGCCGATACCGAAGAGAATCTTAAATGGCTGAACGATGCAGCCGGCGGAGAGCAGGCTTATATCCAGTGTGCAGAGTTCCTGATGGATTACCATTCTCCCAAAGAGGCATCCGGTGCATGGAATCCGGATTATGAGTATACCGACTGGCAGTTCTGGCTCGCCCGTACGGAAGACGGCGGTTGGGATATCGTGACGTCCGGAAACGGATAACAAATATGACGGAAAAAAAGGAGATTAATATGAAGTTTAATCCATTCAAGCCCTTGATCAAAGTTACCGGTAAAGGAATGACCGGCATCTTCCTGATCGCAGGAATCGTGATGATAGCGCTCGGTGTGTATTTCGGATTTTTCCAGGGAAAAGGATATGAAGAGACGACAGCTGTCGTTACCGACCTCAGAGAAGAGTATGTCGGCGATTCGACAACGCCTTCCTATTTCCCGACGGTCAGGTATACGGTCGGCGGAAAAGAATACACCGCAGATCTTGGTTCTTCTGTTAACAAAAACAAGCTGGGAACAGAGATTAAGATCAAATACGATCCGACCAACCCTGCAAAGGCGATCGAGAATGCTCCCGGCATAGCGATCTACCTGCTGATTGCCGGAGTGCTGATAACCGCATTTGCCGTTTACAGTCTTGTGACGAACAAGAAGAAAAACGAAGAGCTGGCGGAGAGCCGGCCGACGGAGCTCTTCGGCGCGCCTCAGCCAGGTCTCGAAGAGCGGAAACTGTATTTCGTTACCGATCTCGGTACGGCTAAGGGAACCTGCCATATTGAGGACGCGAACAGGACGGTTCTGTATGAAGCCGTTTCGACCAAATTCTCTCTGATTGCGGATTCCGAGATGGAGTTTGTGGATCATATGCTTGGCCGCAGGACGGCTCATATGGTCGGCAAGACCGTTACCAGCAGTTCCAACGGGCTTTTCGTACTGGACAATCATTCTACGTTCGATTTTGACGGCAGGGACATCTGGAAACAGCTTCATGAGAACGGGATCCGGATCGCGACGGGACTGAACGGTCTGAAGTGGGCATATACCATCTATCGCGATGATGTCGAGATTGCACGGGTCATCAGCACCAACAAGCTCGTACACGAAGAGGATGCGGAGGCCAAAGGCATCATTGCCAAGGTCCCGTTTCCCGGATTCTTCCGCATCACGACAAAAGAACAGAATCTGGATGCGATCTTCCTGACGCTGTTTGCGATCGGCAGGACAGATATGATGTTCTATGACTAAGCCGGACAGGGGAATACAATGATCAGGAATTCAACATACAGGAACGATCCGATGGATCCGTCCGGTTTTGTACTGCTGGCCGATATGGTACCCGGGATCATACAGGAGATCCGCTATTATTCGACCTATAACTTTATCGGTGACCGGATCGATGGCTACGAAGAGCCCTGTGCGCTGCTGACAAAAGAGGCGGCGCGGGCGCTTAAGACCGTCAGCAACGAGGCGTTTGTCCAGGGCTACCGGCTGAAGGTGTTTGACGCCTACCGGCCGGTCAGCGCTGTAAAGCAGTTCATTCTCTGGGGCATCGAGGATCAGGATATCCGCATGAAACCGTATTTCTATCCGGATCTGGAGAAACAGGAGCTTTTTTCAAAAGGGTATATCGCGAAGCGGTCCAGCCATAGCCGGGGCAGCGCGATCGATCTCACGCTGCTGGATATGAAGACCGGGAAGGAGCTGGACATGGGCGGGCCTTTCGATCTTTTCAGCGAAGTGTCCCATCCGGACTGCCGGACGATCACGGATGAGCAGTATGAGAACCGGATGATCCTGCAGAAACTGATGGTGCGCAACGGCTTTAACACGCTCGACTGCGAGTGGTGGCATTTTGTCCTCAAGGACGAGCCTTATCCGGATACGTATTTCGAATTCCCTGTTTCGTCGGACTATCTGAAGCGGTAAACAGCGATGGACGGACAGGCCGAGAAAAAGCTTTTCTCAGAGGTGCCGGTGATCAGTGGCAGCAGGCTCTGCCTGAAACCGCTTGGACCGGAGCATACAGGCGCGCTGCGGATGATAGTCGATTACCTGTATAATGAAACCGAGACTGAAATCATCACGGCCAGCACGATGGTCGAGAATCTGGCTTCTGCCAGGGTGCTGACCAAGAACGGTTTCAGCCTTGTCGTCCACGCGGTAGATGAGGACTGGGGCTACGACAGACCGACCGTGGCGGATAAATGGATCCAGTGAACTTATCCCGGACAAAAAATCGAAAGGAGAGACAACATGAGCATGACAATCAAGGCAGTAAAATTCAGAAAAGACGGATTCTACTCACAGCCCTTTGCTTTCGGCGGAGAAGAGGGCATGGAGAAATTCGACCTGAACATCCGTTACCGCGGCAGTCTGCAGAACTATCTGATCGATACCGGTGAAGAAGTGATCCTGGTCGATACAGGCCTGCCGGCAGGCACTCCCGAGGAGAAGCCGGATGAGACGAGCCTTGCTTATACCGGCAAGGATATCTGCAGCTATATGGAAGCTTTTGCGGCACTTGGCTATAAGCCGGAGCAGGTGACAAAGATCCTGCTGACGCATAAGCATGCCGATCACTCCGGTGAGCTGCGGTCTTTCCCAAACGCGCAGATCTATGTGAACGCAGAAGAGACCAGCGCGGCCGAGCTTGAGGGTATTGCGAACATCGAGCCGGTGTATTTTACCGACGGCGCATATTATAACTTCCCGGAATGCCAGAAGATAGCAGACGGTATCACTTTTATCAAGGCTAAGGGACATACAAACGGTAACAGCCTTGTTATCGTGGAGAACGAGGGACTGTTCTACATGATCCACGGCGACATCACCTATGTGGATGAGGCACTGTACGCGGATAAGCTGTCCGTCGTATTTGACGATAAGGCGGAGGCGCGCGTGACGATGGACCGTGTCCGCGAGTTTATCCGGAATCATCCGACCGTCTATATGGGGACACATACGCCGCAGGGCTACGAGAATCTGGAAGCCAAACGCGTGATGGACCTCGACAATCCGGCTGAAACGATTCTTGCGGAAGTCGATTTCTCCGCACAGGAGGCAAGCGGCAAGTATGTATGCTCTATCTGCGGATACGTCTATGATCCGGCTGAGCATGACGGCGTGGCCTTCGAAGACCTCCCGGATGACTGGAGATGCCCGCGCTGCAGACAGCCTAAAGAGAAATTCAACAAAGCATAAGTCCGTTTGACGCGGACAGAACTAAGACCGGCTGCGTTGCATAAACTGCAGCCGGTCTTCTTATTTCTGTGTTTAATTGTTCCTGATTGCTTATGGCGTCTGCAGATCTTTGCGGAGCAGATCATCGACACTTATGCAATAGTGATCGGCAATCCGGATCAGCGTCAACAGGTCGGGAACGGTCCGGCCGCTCTCATAAGACGAGACGGTTTTTCTGTCCACGAAAAGGACACGGCCGAGCGCTGCCTGGGTCTCGCCGGCAGCAACCCTCAGAATCCGGATATTGTTCCGCAGATTCACCAAGAGATTATCCATTATAGAATCCTCCTTATATAGATTTGTTCTATATAAGGAGGTGTAATTTTTGCGGCGTGTCCGTGTAGGAATCATACGGACAAACCGTTTATTTATAATATACAGCCGCAGTCGGCCGCATCCTTTTTTTGACTGCGGATCCGATGTCTATGATTCATAGACACCGAGACCGTTGTCCATAGGGCAGCGGTATTTTATAATATACGAGCATCAAAAGGAGCAGAATAATGACTGATGCAAAACCGGTCGGAAGAACAGATGACCGGCAGAAACAGTAAAAGGAGAGTTTTCAATGAAAAGAATAGTTGCTTTGGTCTTAGCTGTTGCGCTGGTGATGTCCGCAGCTTCGTGTGCAGGCAAGCCGGCTTCATCAGGTACGCAGGACAGTTTTGTAAAACAGCAGGAACAAGCCGTAAGTACTGCTTCGGACAGTGTGAGCCAGGCTGCTTCTGACAGTACAAAGCAGTCCTCGTCCGAACTGGAGGAAATGGTTCCGGAATCATCCGCCGCGAATCATGATCAGGCAGGAGCACCGGAGAACCCTGTTGAAATTGATACGGCCGGTATAGTGAGCCTTGATGAACTGGAGGCCCGGATCGAAGAAGATGTAGACAGCGCCATATCAGCCCTTAAGTCGCAGTGGGAGATTCTTTCGGCAGAGACAGATTCTTTTGAGAAATATAACGAGAATGCGGAAAGAATCTCAGGTTTTTATGAGACGATAGTGACGGAAACTGAGCAGATTTGTATTAAGCTTAAAGAATACAGTGCTGTGTACGCGAGGATGATCCTGGACTCCGGTATGTCCGATAAAGACAAATATAAAGCGGCTGACGGCATTGAAAATACTTTGTACGAAGACGCCTGCGATGAGATTTTTGATGAGATCTACGAGGGCATCCTTGATGATATGTACGACTTCTATTACGGGGACATCCTGGAAGAAATGCCGGATGGCATGAATTACAGCGACTGGTATGATGCCCTTTCCAAGGAGTATGATCAGTGGTATGACGCATCTTCCGGCGTATATGACCTGTATTATGAGGCTTCTTCTGATATCTATTCATTTTATTATGATCTGAGCAGTAAACTGTACAGCAGCGATCTTGAACGCGCAGAGAAAGTTTATGCCCGCTTCCTTCAGAAACTGGCCAAGGACAAAGGCCTCAATACAGGAGAACCGGACGCTGATGCATCATTCGACACAACATTGCGTACCGCTGTCGGCATAGAAGAACTGGAAGAAGTGGTCGAGGCTCATGTTTCCGAGTGTGTACAGGCTTTGCGGAATGAATGGGAAGCGCTTGCCGCGGATGTCGATACATTTGAAAAATATACGGCCGGCACCGATACTGTCGAAGATTTCCATGAACACATCGTAGACGCGGTTTCTCAGATTCTTGAGATGATATGTGGTTATGGGGTATCTTATGCGGAATTTATAATGCGATCCGACAGCTCATCCAAGGATAAATACGAAGATTTTGAAGATTTCAGAGATTGTATTTATGACGACGCCTGCGAGATCGTTAAGGATGAAATCTACGAAGATCTGCTGCCGGAAATAAAGGAGTACTACTATGAGGGCATCATCAGGGATGCAAAAGATGCTGTTCCCTACAGCGACTGGTCGGATGCCCGCAGTGATGCCTATAGCCGGTGGTCGGATGCCCGCAGTGATGTGTATAAAGCATGGTCCGATACACGGGGCGATATTTATAAATTCTATTCGGATATACGGGGCGAGCTTTTTGGCGGAGATATCGACGATGCAGATAAAGAATTGGAGAATTTCCGGAAGAAGGTCGGAAAGTCAGCAGCTGCCGGTGAAAGTACGGTCCCTGTGAAAGAAAATTCGACTGAGACGGACAGCACTGTAGTGGACAGTGTTGCTGAGGAACCTTCCGCCGACAACGGTCTGATCCGGGAGGACGTCAAAGAAGCGATCGACAGCTACGAGGATTTTATCGACGAGTACTGCAGTTTTATGGAATCTTATGATGCCGCTGATACGACCAAACTGATGCAGTATCTGTCCCTGCTGCAGAAGGAGGTCGATATGAGCGAGAAATTTGACGCCCTGGAAGACGATCTGAATAACGCGGAGCTGCTGTACTATTCAGAAGTCCAACTGCGGTGTTCGGAGAAGCTGATCGAGGTCAGTCAGAAGATCGGCTCGAACGGCTAAGGGACAGTTTACAGTCGGTCCGGATGGATTTGGAGCAGCATTGCCCGGGATGAACAGACAAAAAGAGCGGAGTATGTCTTCGCTCTTTTTCTGTGCGGAATCTGCAGAATTGAGATTGCAAAATCCACGGTTTTGCGATATGCTGTCAGTATAAGTTCTGAATCAATCGACAATCGGGGAATGGTCATGAATAATTCAACGAACGGACCGTATGTTGACGCGCGGCTGGTTTCTTCACTGGAAAAAGGTCTTGTGAACGGACGGACAGAGGATTATCCGGCTTTGACGCAGATCTCGGTCCTCAAAGGTGAACGGCTGAACTTCCAGCTGTTTCTGCGGGTGGCACCGTATGAGAACCGGAGGCGCCGGCTGTTTAATGTGGAAACTAGCGGCATCGATACCGCTGCGTATGAAGTCAGGCAGGTCTACGCGGATTATCCGTGTTTCAATGTGGACAGATCCCGCGAAGACGGGCTGTATATCGACAGCACGACCGGGTTGTATCCCGATGTGCTGGAACCGCTCGATGACGGAAGCCGGCTCCGTCCTCTGGAGGATACTTTGACTGCTGTATGGTTCGAGACGGAGATCAGCCAGGCGGGAGAATATGCAGTTACTGTGACGGTCAAAGAGGAGGGGGAAACGGTTGCACAGCTGCCGCTTTCGGTGACCGTGATCGACGCACAGCTGCCGGAGCAGAGTCTGATCTGCACGCAGTGGTTCCATAACGACTGCCTCGCATCGTACTATAATGTGCCTGTTTTCTCGGAGGAGCATTGGCGGATCATCGGAAACTATATGCGCTTTGCGGTCCGGCACGGGATCAACTGTATTCTGACGCCGATATTTACGCCTCCGCTTGATACTGAGATCGGTTCCGAACGCCCCACGGTTCAGCTCGTCGGAGTCACAAGGACCGCCGGGAAATACTGCTTTGATTTCACACTGCTGAAACGCTACCTGGATCTGGCAAAATCGTGCGGAGTGCGTTATTATGAGATTTCACACCTGTTCTCCCAGTGGGGTGCGGAATTCGCGCCTAAGGTCGTTGCTGTCGTGGACGGCACCCTGCAGCGTATCTTCGGATGGGATACGCCGGGAACAGAAGGGGAATACCCACGTTTCCTGAAGGCATTCCTGCCGGAGCTGACGGATTTCCTCCGCAGGGAAGGCGTGATGGAGCGCTGCCGTTTCCATGTGTCGGACGAGCCGGGTGAGCAGCATCTGGAGCGTTACCTCAAGGCGAAGCAGATCGTCGCCCCTTATCTGCCGGAGGAAGCCGTGATGGACGCGATGTCGTCTGTTGAATTCTACCGGCGCGGCATCATCAGAACGCCTGTCCCGAGCAGCAATCACATCGAGCCGTTCCTGGAAGAGGATATCAAAGAGCGCTGGACATACTATTGCTGCAGTCAGTTCGACAAAGTCGCCAACCGCTTTATCGCCTATCCCGCGTTTCGGAACCGGATCCTGGGGGTCCAGCTGTACAAATATCGGATCGACGGTTTCCTGCAGTGGGGCTATAATTTTTACTACAGCATGGGTTCGCGCCGCCTGATCAATCCGTATCTGTCCCAGTCGGGCGAACGGCAGGTGCCGAGCGGGGACACTTTCTCGGTCTATCCGGGAGCCGCGGGACAGCCGGTCGCTTCGACCCGTCTGGCCGTTTTCCACGAAGCCGTCCAGGACATTGACGCGCTGAAGCTCTGCGAATCTCTTGTCGGGCGTGATAAAGTCGTCGCGCTGATCGACAGCCTTGCCGGCCGTCCGGTCACGTTTGCCGATTATCCCAAGTCTGCTGATTATCTGCTGCGGCTGCGGGCGGAGGTAAACGCTCTGATTGCCAAAGCGATCGCCGGATAACAGCCGTCTGCTGCAGAAAAATACAAAAAGACCGCGTCTCCTCTGGCCTATAAAAACGGCAGAGAAGACGCGGTTTTGTTATGGTCACGCGCAGGCGTTACATCTCGACGGCAAAGAGTCCGCCGGCGCCTCCGGTGTGGATGAAAAGCACGTTGTCATCCGGAGCAAAAGCGCCTTCGCGCGCCATTGCGATCAGTCCGGCAAAAGCCTTTCCGGTATAGACCGGGTCGAGGAAAATGCCTTCGTTTTCGGCCATCATGGTGACGGCGGCAGCGCCTTCCTCAGAGGAGATCGCGTAACCCGGGCCCCACATTTCGCGCAGGTCATAATTGTCGGCATTGATGGCGACATCCGCCTCCAGCAGATCTGCCGCGCCCTGCATCAGATCCAGCGTGATCTGATCGAACGGATCTTCGGAAACCATCATGCCGTGCACACGTGCTTCGGGCAGGAAAAGCTTCGCGCCGAGCGCCATGCCGGCCATCGTGCCGCCGCTGCCTTCCGCGCAGATGATGTGTCTGAAGGAAAGCCCGGCGTCTTTTTCCTGACGGCTGATCTCTTCCGCGCAGGCAACATATCCGAGAGTCCCGAGCGCGTTCGAGCCGCCGCAGGGGATCTTATAGTAAGGTCTACCGAGTTCTGTCCCGACGCGGTCCATCTCGGCATAGATTTCTCTGTAGCTGTCCGTGTCCTGGAAGCGGACTTCCGTCCCCATCAGGCTCTCCAGAAGCAGGTTGCCTTTTTTCTCCGTCACACCGCGGTCCATCAGGATCAGGATCGGCTCGAGGCCGAGTTTGCAGCAGGAAGCCGCCGTCAGCATGGCGTGGTTAGACTGCGCGCCGCCTGTGGTGAAGACGACCTCCGCACCCTGCGCCAGCGCGTCCGCAAGCAGGAATTCGAGCTTGCGGATCTTGTTGCCGCCAAGGCCCAGACCGCTCAGATCATCACGTTTAATGTATACATTTGTTCCTAAGATCCGGCTGATATTGTTGAGCCGGCGGATCGGTGTGGGGAAGAAACCAAGCTCCACACGTGGGAAATCGTTCAGACTTTTCATGGAAAGACCTCCTGTATCGGTATATGATCTTATTGTATAGGATTGCAGCGGATTTGTCTATGGTATCATGCCGGAAGTATGGAAGTTTACGCCGGAATGAAGTATAATAGGGACAGAATATGCAGTCAGGGGTGAATCAGATGCCATACGGGATATCCGGAGTCGTACAGGTAAACGGAGTCAGTCTGCATTATGCAGCGGCGGGGAAAGGCCGGCCTGTAGTGCTGGTCCATGGCAACGGGGAGAGCCATGAGGTCCTCGGCGCGGAGATGCGGCAGCTTGTTGAGGCGGGATACCGCGTGTACGCACCGGACAGCCGCGGTCAGGGTGCCAACGAGCCTTTGCCGGAATATCATTATGCGGACATGGCGGAGGATATGTATCAGTTTATCCGGGCAATGGGGCTGGTGCGTCCCGCGCTGTACGGCTACAGCGACGGGGGGATCATCGGCCTGCTGCTTGAGATGCGTCACCCGGGGACACTTGGAGCGCTCGCAGTGAGCGGCACGAATCTGTCCCCAGCTGGACTGATTCCGTCTTTTATCGAGGAGTATACCGTCATCAACGAAAAAACACAGGATCCGCTGATCACGCTGATGCTGACGGAGCCGCGCATCGAACCGCAGGAGCTTGCCGGGATCAGGATCCCGGTGCTGGTCACAGCCGGAGAAAACGACCTGATCCTCCGGGAAGAGACGGAGCGGATCGCGGCGATGATCCCGGACGCACAGATGGAAATTATAGTGGGCGAGGATCACGGCAGTTATATCGTCGGAAGCGAGATCATGGGACGGATGCTGATCCGTTTTCTGGCGGATAAATGGAAAGAATAAACAGCCGGGAGGCAGCCGGTTCATAGCCGGACCGCTGTACCGGGTCTTGAAACTGACAGAAAGGAGACAGAACAGATGAAATATAGATTGGCGGCGCAGCTCATCATTCTGGTGATGACGGCAGCCGGCTGCATTGATATGATCAACAGGCCAGAGGATTCGAAGGCAGAGTCGGTGACAGAATCGTCGGCAGCAGATTCTGCAGCGGAGTCGACTGCAGAGCAGTCATCGGCCGGCGAGCAGTCAATGACGGGGACGGGGGATGCGGAAGTGGACGAGAAGATGCAGTATGTGCAGGGCGAATGGTTCGATGTGAACGGCGATACGAGACTTGTGATCAGCGGAGAACAGCTCACGCTCCATTTCGGGACAAATTACGAAAAGACTTTTGCAGTCGCGGCTGAGAAGCAGGGAGACTGGTGGTATCTGGTCGAAAAGGAAGGCCGTGATCTTGGCTTTATTTCGGATATTCAGATTAAGGATGACGGCAGCCTGATTGCCTATGAGATGATCCTGGACGCGGACGGTCATGATTATCACTTTGTGCGAGAAGAGCAGATCGCGGCGGAGAAGGAGATCGTCGACCTTTCCAAAGACATGCCGAAACAGATCGAATCGAAGGAGATCCGCCAGTTCACACTGAACTTCAGCACGAAGAACGGCCGCGGCTATGGACTTGATGACAGCTGGCGAGGTGCGAGCTACAGCTGGACGATCGAGAAACAAAGCGACGGAAACTACGTGATGGATTTTGACCAGAGCTACGACTCCTATATCGGAATCAGTTTCCATGACACGGTCAGCGCGGAATACGTTGCCGGCCTTGCCGGGCAGATCGCGGAGCTCGGCCTGCCGGCATTGAACGGCTATTATCAGAAAAACAACGTGGATCTGCCGGGCTATTACCTGTACGTGAAATACGAATCGAAGGAGAAGCTCGAGATCCGCGCGGAAGGCAATGCCGCGGACACCTGCGTATTTGACCTTGCGAAGCTCATGGAATATGTGTTCCCGATGGTAGCTCAGGAGGACTAAGCTTTTTTTGCATGATACGAACGGCCTGACCGGGAGAACCGGCCAGGTCTGTTTTATTGTCTTGTGTGTCAGCAATTTCATCAGAATATGAGAAAAGCTACAGATTGCTGACACAGATCGGGAGTGACTGACGGAGCCGAACACGTACATGGAGTCTGCATAAAGTTAGAGATCTCTTACTAATGTATTGTCGAATTAGACCGGCGCCCATATTGCATTTTTTGTTTTTATATAATATAATCCGTATAAACATAGAAACACATGTAATGCTTCAGGTACTGTATTTTTATATTCTGGCAGTAGGGGGAATAACAAATGAACACATGCAGTTGCAGTAAGAGCGATCTTACACTGGTGGATAAGGTCCTGGAAGAATATGCGGGAACGCCTGGCAGCCTTATCGCGATTCTGCAGAAGGCGCAGGCGATCTACGGTTATCTGCCTGCCGACGTGATCTATCGTATTGCCGAGAAGACGGGCAACAGTCCGGCTAAAGTCATGGGCGTGGCGACTTTCTACACGCAGTTCCGTCTGGAGCCTGTAGGCAAATATATGCTGATGCTGTGTCAGGGTACGGCGTGCCATGTCAACGGCTCGGAGCGGATTGCCGCGGCGATTCAGGAAGAGCTTGGCATCGGAGATGGCGGCACTACGGAAGACGGGCTTTTCTCCGTCAAGCATGTTGCCTGCCTTGGATGCTGCAGTCTGTCGCCGGTCATGATGATCAATGAGGACACTTACGGTTCGCTTACTCCGGATAAGGCTTTGTCCATTATCCGGGAGATCCGGGCTAAGGAGGTGCAGGGATGAGAGTTATCGTCGGAGAGGGCAGCTGCGGACTGGCCGCGGGTGCCGGCAAGGTTTATGAAGCGCTGCAGACTAAACTTGAAGGAATAGAGAGCGCGAGCCTGGGGATCACCGGATGCGTCGGTATGTGTTGGCTCGAGCCCATTGTTGATCTGTATAATGGAAAAATGCTGGCGAAGAGGCTTGTGCATGTCGCACCTGAGGATGCGGACGATATTGCCGCTGCGGTCCAGAGCGGAGATCTGTCCCTGGTGGACCGTATCACGATCCGCAAAGAGGACGAGGATTTCCTGCGCAAACAGACAAGGATCGCGCTGCGCCACTGCGGCGTGATCGATCCGGCTGACATTAACGATTATATGGCCGATGACGGATATCAGGCCCTTGAAAAGGTGCTTGGGACCATGACGCCGGAAGAGGTCATCGAGGAAATCAAGGTCTCCGGGCTTGCGGGCCGCGGCGGAGCGGGTTTCCCGACCTGGTTCAAATGGAAGGCCGCGCGCAATGCCGCAGGCGGGCCGAAATACCTGATCTGCAACGCGGACGAAGGCGACCCCGGCGCGTTCATGGACCGTGCCGTTATCGAGTCCGATCCGCATAGTCTGATCGAGGGTATGATGATCGCGGCCTATGCGATCGGCGCGGCGGAAGCGATCGTGTACGTCCGTGCTGAATATCCGCTTGCGATCGTGCGTCTGGAGAACGCGATCAAACAGGCCCGTGAAGCAGGCAAACTCGGCAAAAATATCCTGGGCAGTGATTTTTCCTGCGATATGCGGATCAAGGCCGGCGCGGGAGCTTTTGTATGCGGCGAGGAGACCGCTCTGATCGAGTCGCTGGAAGGAAACCGCGGCATGCCGCGGCTCAAGCCGCCTTTCCCCGCAAACAGCGGTTACTGGCATAAACCGTCCAATATCAATAACGTGGAGACGTTCGCGAACGTCGCGTGGATCATCCTGAACGGCGGAGACAAATTCGCCGCGATGGGGACAGAGGACAGTAAAGGCACCAAGGTCTTCGCGCTGACCGGCAAGATCAAACGCGGCGGACTCGTGGAGATTCCGATGGGCAAGACCCTGCGGGAAGTCATTTTTGACATCGGCGGCGGGATCCGGGACGATAAGGAATTCAAGGCCGTGCAGATGGGCGGACCGTCGGGCGGATGTATTCCCGCGTCTCTGCTGGATACGCCGATCGATTATAAGAAGCTCAGCGCGACCGGAGCCATCATGGGATCCGGCGGCATGGTCGTCATGGACGAAAACACCTGTATGGTCGGTATGGCCAAGTTCTTCCTGGATTTCACCGCGAAAGAGTCCTGCGGCAAGTGCGTGCACTGCCGTATCGGTACGAAGCGTATGCAGGAGATCCTGACGAGGATCACGGAAGGCGAGGGACGTGAGGGCGATATCGAGCTGCTGGAGGAGCTGTGCGCCGCTGTCAAGGACGGAGCGCTCTGCGGGCTCGGACAGACCGCGCCGAACCCGGTACTGACGACACTGCGGTATTTCCGCGACGAATATGAGGCTCACATCAACGAGAAGAAGTGCCCGGCAGGATCCTGCGCGGCGCTGCTGACCTATTCGATCGATCCGTCCAAGTGCGTCGGCTGTACGATGTGCGCAAGGAAATGCCCGGCCGGAGCCATCGCGGGGACAGTCCGCAATCCGCATTCGATCGATCCGGAGAAGTGCATACGGTGCGGACAGTGCCTGGCGGCCTGCAGATTCGGCGCCGTATCGGTAGGCTAAAGGAGGGATTAAGATGTCTGAGATTACAATTACGATAAACGGAAAACTCTGCAAGGGGCAGCAGGGCGATACGATCTTTAAGATCGCCCAGGATAACGGGATCTATATCCCGAATCTCTGCTATCATCCCAGCGTAGCCCGCTACGGAGCCTGCGGACTGTGTCTTGTGCAGGACGAAAAGAGTCCCAAACTTATCCGTTCCTGTTCGACGATAGCTGCGGACGGACAGGTGCTGCATACCGAGAATGACCGGATCATCCAGGCCAGGAAGATCGCGCTCGAGCTTCTGATGAGCGATCATGAAGGCGACTGCGTCGGGCCCTGCCGTCTGGCATGCCCGGCTGAGACAGCCTGCCAGGAATATGTCAAGCAGGTCGCGCTCGGCAATACGCGTGAGGCCGTCCGGATCGTCAAGGAGCGTCTGCCGCTTCCGGCGAGTATCGGCCATGTCTGTCCGCATCCCTGCGAGAGCGAATGCCGCAGACGTCTGGTAGAGCAGCCGATCAGCATCGCGATGATCAAGCGTTTCATGGCGATGGACCAGCTGGACAAGGCCGACAGGTGGAAACCGGAGATCGCGCCGGCGACCGGCAAGAAAGTCGGCATCATCGGCGGAGGTCCGGCGGGACTGACGGCGGCTTATTATCTGGCACTGAAAGGTCATGAAGTGACGGTTCATGATGCGATGCCCAAGATGGGCGGAATGCTTCGTTACGGCATTCCGGAATACCGTCTGCCCAAGGCTGTGCTGGATGCGGAGATCGCGGAGATCGCTGAGACCGGCGTTAAGCTCGTCAATGATTTCAAGATCGGCAGGGACATTTCTTTCGAAGAATACCGGAAGCAGTATGACGCGGTCGTCGTGGCGATCGGCGCGTGGAAGAGCAGCCCGATGCGCTGCCCGGGCGAGAATCTGGAAGGCGTGTACGGCGGAATTGATTTTCTCCGCAGTGTCGCGCTGGGCGATCCTGTTGCGATCGGCAAACGTACGGCCATCGTCGGCGGCGGCAATACCGCGATGGACGCCTGCCGTACCGCAGTGCGTCTCGGCGCCGAAGAAGTCTACGTCATCTACCGCCGTACGCGCAGTGAGATGCCGGCGGCCGCGGACGAGATCGACGAGGCCATTGAAGAGGGCGTGGTCTTTAAATTCCTGACCAATCCGGATTCGATCATCGGAGAGGACGGTAAGGTCAAGGCGGTCAAACTGCAGGTCATGGAGCTGGGCGAGCCGGATGCTTCCGGACGCCGGAGTCCTGTCCCTGTTGAAGGCAAATTCGAATATCTTGAGGTGGACAGCGTCATTGCGGCTATCGGCCAGAGAGTGGATGTTGCGGGTTTTGACGTCGGGGCAAGCAGTCTGGAACTGAACCGCCGCGGGATCATTGCAGCTGACGAACTGTCCTTCCATACTTCACTGCCCGGCGTATTTGCGGTCGGCGACGCGACCAACAAAGGCGCGGACATCGCGATTGCGGCAATCGGCGAGGCAGGCAGAGCCGCCGACGTGATCGATTCGTATCTTGCCGGAGCCGAGAAGCCGTACAGAAAGCCTTATGTGTCCAAGCGTGTCGTGACGGAAGAGGATTTCAAGGACCGCGAGAAACAGCCGCGGGTTCCTGTTGTGAACCGTCCCGCAGCGGAGCGCAGATGCGATTTTAAGCCGGTCAACAGCGGCTATACCGCGGAAGAAGCGATGAAGGAGGCCCTGCGCTGCCTGGAGTGTGGCTGCCATGATTATCGTGAGTGCCGTCTGATCAGCACTGCAAATGAGATTGAAATCCATCCGGAGAGACTGGCCGGTGCGAAACACGAGAAGTTCACCGAGACCAGGCTCGTGGCGATCGAACGCGATCAGGGCAAGTGCATCACCTGCAATCTCTGCGTCCGCGTCTGCGACGAAGTGGTCGGCAAAGGCATTCTTGGACTGGTTGGCCGCGGATTCGAGACCGTCATTAAGCCGGAATTCAACGATCCGGCCGTGGTGGCGGCGTGCAAAGACTGCCTGAAGTGCGCTGAGGCCTGTCCGACCGGCGCCCTCAAGATCCTGACGGCCAAATAATAAGGATATCCAGCAAGTCTGAGTCGGTAAGGAATATCTTGTCGAATCACCAGGTCGAATCACTTGTCAGATTTTCGTCAGGAATCAGAGAAAAACAATACTTATCTGACACGAATCCAGTACGGACGAACCCCGGCAGCAGAAGCTGCCGGGGATTTTTGTGGCTTTTGCCGGGCTTCCTATATTTGTGTCAGAGAATGATGCTTTATGTGAAGATTTAGGCGATTTTCTGACACGGAATAGATGAGAAATAGAAAGAAATAGAACAGAACAGATACGGAACAGACACGGAAAAGATGAATAATGGACAATAATAAATCATGGATCATTCAGGGACGATACAGGAAAAGATCATATCCGTTTTGTATAGAGTTGTTGCAAGAAACAAGGCTTCTTTATGCAAAAAAAAGCAATTCCGTGCACAACAAAAAGACCGGCGCCGGAATTGCAGGAAGTCAGCAGGACGACGGCGGGACAGCTGTAGGATTTTTATTCAGAAAACGCCCCGAGTATGCAGCATCTGCTCGATTTCAACGAGATCAATATACTTGCCGTGCGCGCGGCTGATCAGCAGATCTGTCCCTTCCTTAAGGCCGGCGCGCCTGTAGCGCTCCTGCCTGTTTCTCCAGTCTGAAGCATAGTCTTCTCTGTCCAGCATTCCGAGGTGTTCGTGATAAACGGACCTGCCGTCAACGATATATTTGAAATCCGGATGAATGATCCATCCCGCGACCTCTGTCGGCGCCTCATATTCGAATCGGACGTGGCGTTTATGCAGCATCTCGACGATTGCAGCTTCAGCAGTGGACCGGACGTATATCTTGTTTGTATAAAAAACATAATTTTCCGCATAGCGATGCCCGATGACGGACATTTTGGCGGCAAGACGGCGGCGATAACCCTTCAGATGCTCCGAAGCCCGGCGGATCTTTGTAAGAGCTGTTCGGATCTGCTTCTTGATTCGCAGCTGCTCGATCAGATTTGAGTCCTTTTTCAGCGAAAGATACCGTTCCTGGCGCCGATGATTGACAGTGGTCTGAACGCTGTAGTATGTCCGGCGGCCGCGGCGGCGTTCGGCAAGTGTCCCTCGCGGGAAATAAGGCAGTTCATACAGCAGTTTGGCATGCAATGTGACTAAATCCTCCACGGAAAGTGCCGCGGCATCGAGTTCCGGGTCCGGAATTACCAGCTTGGTTGAATCAAGATATGTTTCTCCAAAATAATCAATTGTCATAGAATCCCTCCATTCTACCCTTATTATGTAACGTAAATCGGTTTTGGCTGGTTTTTCCGGATCGTGTCAGAAAAATAAACGAAACTGCAAGAAATCGACGGTCTTCTGACACATTTATTGCATCTGGAGCAGCCGGAAAAGATTTGTGAAAATGAAAGATTCTGTCACTTTGCTGTCACTCTGGGGGACTATACTGAAGCCTGTAAACGCGGGAGACCGCGAATGAATCAGACAGAAAGGACTCTATATATGGAAATCTTACGGGTTGAGAACTTAAGCAAGATTTACGGCAAGGACGAAAACAAAGTCGTCGCCGTGGACAATGTGTCTTTCAGCATTGAAAAAGGCGAATTCACGGCGATCGTCGGCGCTTCCGGCAGCGGCAAGTCCACGCTGCTGCATCTTATCGGCGGAGTTGACCGCCCGACGGAGGGACGGATCTACATCGACGGCAAAGACATCAGCACCCTCACGGCCGATCAGCTTGCGATTTTCCGCCGCCGCCAGATCGGGATCATCTATCAGTTCTATAATCTGATCCCGGTCCTGAACGTTGAGGAGAACATCACGCTGCCCTGCGATCTGGACGGGGAGAAAGTCGCGCCGGAACGCTTGAAACAGCTTTTGGACAGCCTCGGCCTGTATGACCGCCGCACGCATCTGCCGAACGAGCTCTCCGGCGGACAGCAGCAGCGCGTATCGATCGGCCGGGCGATCATTCAGAATCCTGCGATTATCCTGGCGGACGAGCCGACCGGCAACCTGGACTCCAAGGCGAGCGAGGAGATCGTGGCGCTCCTGAAAAAAGCCAATCAGGAGTACAACCAGACGGTCATCATCATTACACATGACCTGGAGATCGCGGCGCAGGCTGGCCGTGTGATCACGATCGAGGACGGCCGGATCGTGCGCGACGAGAAGAACTGAAGCCACAGGAGGGTCATGTATGAATATCCTGCATAAACTCACCCTGCAGAACCTGAAGCAGAACAAAAAACGGACGATCGTCACGATCATCGGCATTCTGCTTTCGACGGCACTGATCTGTGCGGTCGCCGGCCTCGCGCAGAGCGGGCTGACTTCGCTTATCAATTGGGCGAAGCACACAGACGGTGATTATCATGTGCTGTTTATAGACGTGCCGGAGGACAAGATCAGCTACATCACGTCCAATGTGCATGTAAAAGACAGTTTCAGCCTTCGCGGGCTCGGTTACGCGCAGGCGGCCGACAGCGGCAATCCGAACAAGCCGTATTTCTATATAATGGAAGCGGATGACGCGGCATTTGCACATATTTCGCTGCGCCTTCTGTCCGGACGCCTCCCGGAGAACGCCGGCGAGATCGTCATTCCGGATCATGTTTTCACGAGCGGGGACATGGAGTACAGGATCGGCGATACGCTTACACTGGAAGTCGGCACGCGTATGACGGATGACGGTTGGGTGCTTGGACAGCATAATCCGTTCGACCCTGACGAAGGGGAACCGGAATCCATCGTCAATACGGCCGTCCGGACCTATACGATCGTCGGGATTTCCGAGAGACTTTCGTATATGCTGGAAAACTACGACGCGCCGGGATTCGTGCTGCTCAGCCGTATGGAAGGATCCCAGACCGGTGTGGATGGATCCCAGGCCGGCGGTACACGGACCGTTGGTGTGACCTATGACAAGCCGAAGCATTTTCAGGACTATACCGACGAGATCATGGCCGTCCTGGATGCAGAAGGGGACAGTACAACAGGCGCGCTGTCGAATCATTATCTGCTGGAGCTCGAGGGCGCTTTGTCCGCACGGACGACCGGCGTGCTGTATTCACTCGCGGCAGTAATTCTTGTGATCATCCTGGTCACAAGTGTCTATGTCATCCGCAACAGTTTCGCGATCTCCGTTTCGGAAAAAACGCAGCAGTACGGCATGCTTGCGTCTGTCGGCGCGACCGCGAAGCAGATCCGCGGAAGCATTCTGTATGAAGGTCTGATCATCGGGCTGATCGGCATTCCGCTTGGAATCGCGCTCGGTGTCGCGGCGGTCATGATCGTTCTTCAGATCATGAATGTCCTGCTGAAAGATATGTTTGACGGAATGACTTTCGTCTATTCCGTCCCGGTCTGGGTCTTCCTGCTTACGATCTTCCTTGCGGCTCTCACGATATGGCTGTCCTGCCTGGTCCCGGCGGTCCGCGCGGGACAGATCACGCCGATCGAGGCGATTCGCGGCAACCGCGAAGTCAAGATCGATCCGCGCAAACTGCGGACAACGCCCCTCATCCGCAGGCTTTTCGGGACGGGCGGAGTCATCGCGGACAAGAACCTGAAGCGCAGCCGTGCAAAATACCGCACAACAGTCGTTTCGCTGGTGCTGAGCATATCGGTATTTGTCGCGCTTTCGTCATTCGTCAGCACGGCGAAGCGGAGTACCTATTATTACTTCACCGATTATGGATTCAATATCCAGGTGCTTGGCGACGAGACAGCCTTTGATGATCTCCTTGCAGAGGTCGAGGTGGACAAGAGCATCTATTACCGTGCCGCGAGTGCAACGGCAGATGTATCGTATCTGTCAGAAGAATGGAAAGACGTTTTCGACAATATGTCCGATCTGTACGCTTCTATCGCGGTCCTGCCGGACGCGCGCTATGTGGAGTTTGCACATGAATACGGTTTGCCGGATACTGTGGCTCCGGGCACGGCGCTGCTCTGGGATACCGGATCTTTCCGCAATGAAGACGGAACCAAGATCGTGGCCCGCAGTACGATTCTTAAAGCAGGAGATCAGGCTGTACTGAAGTTTACGGAATATGACGACGAGACCGGCGAAGCGAAACAGGAAATACCGCTTTCTGTTACGGTCGCAGGCATACTTGATAAAGCTCCGATGGGAATGGAAGGCTATACTCCGTCCGGCGGGACCTACATTATGCCGGAGTCCGCGGTTCCCGGGGAAATAGTGAAAAACAGTTATGCGGGTGCGCTCTATATCAATGACGCGGATCCGGACCGGGTCGAGAAAGAGATTGTCGCGCTGAAAGCCGAGGATAGCCGTTTTGCGGGATTCGACGTGATGAACGCCGCGAGCCAGGTCCGCCAGGAACGCAATTTCATCTTGGTCATCGAGATCTTCCTTTATGGCTTTATCACAGTCATTACACTGATTGGCGTGACGAATATCTTCAATACGATCTCGACGAATATGATCCTGCGCAGTAAGGAATTCGCAATGCTCAAGTCGGTCGGTATGACGAACCGGCAGTTCAAGGGCATGATCTTTGTGGAAAACATCCTGTATTCCCTGAAGTCGCTCGCGATCGGCCTTCCGCTCGGTGTGGCCGGTTCGTGGCTGCTGTACAGGCTGACTTCCGACGAGATCGATATGGGATACTTCTTCCCGTGGAAGCCGATCCTGTTTGCCTGTGTATTCGTCTTCCTGATCGTCGGCTTGACAATGCTTTATTCTCTTCGTAAAATAGAATCGCACAATATTGTGGAGACGATCCGTAACGACAATATCTAAGCAGTGAAGCACAGGAGCACCGGCGGCAGATATGAAAAAGATTCTATTGGCAGAAGATAACGAAATGATCGTCAAAGGCCTGACCTATGCGCTGAAGCAGGCAGGCTACGACGTAATAGTAGGCAGAACCGCGCGGCAGGCTGAAGAGCTCGCCGGGACGGTTTTGTTTGATCTTGCGATCCTGGATATTATGCTGCCGGACGGATCCGGATATGATATCTGTCACAGAATCAAAAGCGTTTACCCGGATATTCCGGTGATTTTCCTGACGGCGAAAGACGAAGAATCCGACGTTGTTGAGGGCTTTGACTCAGGCGCGGATGATTACGTGATCAAGCCGTTCCGCAACCGCGAACTGATCTCCCGGATCGAGAACGCGTTCCGCCGGTACAACAAAGGGACAGTTGTCCTAAGCTCCGGAGATGTGCGGGTCGATATGTCGGCGGACCGGGTCTGGCGCGGTGAGCAGGAGGTCGTGCTGACGGCGCTCGAGTGGAAAATCGTGTCCTATCTGTTCCAGAATCAGGGGCGCGTCATCACGCGCGAGCAGCTCTTGTCGCGGTTCTGGGACATTACGGGGAATGTCGTAAACGACAATACACTGACCGTCGCCGTCAAACGGATCCGCGAGAAGCTTGGCGATGACGTGATCAAGACCGTAAAAGGCCTCGGCTATCGGGTGGACTGAGATGAAGAAGAGATTCATTATCGGCGCGCTTGTCCTTCTGCTGGTCTGTGTCGTTACCTACACGGGAGTGTTCTGGGGACTATACAGTACGAGCAGGCAGGATATTAACAGGGAGACAGCGGCCATCTTTGAGGCTGTCTATGAGGCGTATCCAGACATCCCGGAAGAAGAATTGATCCGGATTCTGCAGGATGCCGGGGACAATTCTGCCGGGGCTGCTTTTCTTGAAAAATATGGCTATTCAGGGGATATTATCTATTCCAATACGATGCGGAGACAGATCCGGCGGTACGCGTTATGGAGCGGGGCCGCAGCGGTTTTCCTGACCGGATTGAGCGTGTTGGGTCTGTACCTGTACGAACGCCGCAGGCAGAGGCAGGTGAAGGAACTGATCCGCTATACACAGGATATTGCCCGGGGCAATTACGACCTGCGCATCAGCGGAAATACCGAGGATGCTTTGTCGCAGCTGTCCAATGCCCTGTATAAACTCACAGTCCTGCTTAAGGAATCCGCAGAGAACAGTCGCAAAGAGAGCGAAGGCCTGAGCCGGTCGCTTGCGGACATTTCACATCAGATCAAAACGCCGCTTACATCGATCCAGATCATGCTGGATAACATCGAGGACAATCCGGAAATGGATCCGGAGACACGGCAGGAATTCCTGCGGCTGATCAGTTCGCAGACCGACAGGATTTCGTCGCTGGTCGTAACACTACTGCAGCTCGCGCGGTTTGACAGCGGCGCTGTGGTCATGAATCCGCAGGAGACAGATGTGCGGCAGATGATTTCGGACGTTTTTGAAGAACTGTCGATGCTTGCGGAGGTCAAGGGCGTTGCGCTTTCACAGAAGACGGAGCCAGGCGTAAGCTGGCTGCTGGACCGCAAATGGCAGCATCAGGCCCTGGCCAACATCGTGAAGAACGCGATCGAGCACAGTCCGGCCGGCACCTGTGTTACGGTAGAAACCGAGCGCAGCAGCCTGTTCCTGAAAATCAGGATCTCCGACCAGGGCGAAGGCATCTCCAGAGAGGATCAGCGGCACATTTTCGAACGGTTCTATAAGGCGAAAAACAGCTCTGCCGACAGCATCGGGATCGGGCTGAATTTCGCGAAGACTGTTATCGAGAAAGAGGGCGGATCCATCTCGGTGGAATCTGTCCCCGGCGAAGGCACGGCTTTTACGGTCCGGTATTACAGAAAGCCGAACAGCCGGCCGAGAGCCTGAGGCAGGCCGCCGGACGTGTCAGAAAAAGATTGAATAACATGAGTTTTTTTGCTATAATCTGACACATAGAAACAATTCATAAAACACATAAGGAGGTTACTGCATGAATCAGCGTTTATTCGGCAAGACCGGCAGAATGGTGACAGAGATCGGACTGGGAACGTGGCAGCTCGGGACCAAATGGGGCGACCCGTTCAATCCCGAAGAGGCGGAGAGAATCCTGGAGGCCGCTTATGATGCCGGCATCACCCTGATCGATACAGCGGACGGCTACAACGGCGGCAACAGTGAAAAAGCGATCGGATCTTTCATCAAGAAGCATCCGGATCATTTCTTCGTGACGACCAAGATTGGCCGCCGTTCCAATCCGCATACGGCGGAGAGTTATAATGAGGCGAACCTGACGAAATACGTAGACGCCTGTCTGGAGAGACTGCAGCTCGAGAAGCTCGATCTGGTCCTGCTGCACTGCCCGCCGACACCGGTTTTCAGCAACGACGAGGTCTTCGCGATCATGGATAAGATGAAGAAAGCCGGTAAGATCCTGAATTACGGCGTGAGCATCGAGAAGGTCTCTGAAGGCCTGGCCGCGATGAAATACGACATTTCCGCGATCGAGGTCATCTACAATATGTTCCGCATGAAACCCGAGAAGGAGCTTTTCCCGGCAGCGAAGGCCAATAACGTCGGCATTCTTGCGAGAGTGCCGCTGGCGTCCGGCATCCTGACCGGCAAATTCAGGAAAGACACCGTCTTCGGACCGAAGGACCACAGGACTTTCAACCGCAACGGCGAGTCGTTCGACAAGGGCGAGACTTTCTCCGGGGTTGATTACGCGACGGGCATCGAGGCTGCGGAAGAGCTCAAGAAGCTTTTCGGCACCGAGGAGCTGGCGCCGATCGCGATCCGCTGGATCCTGATGAATGACGCTGTCAGCACGGTCATCCCGGGCGCAAGCCGCAAGGAGCAGGTGCTGTCCAACGTCAAGGCCGCCGAGGTCCCGCCGCTGACAGATGAGCAGATGGCCGGAGTCCGCGCGATCTACGACAAATACATCAAGGACAGCGTGGAGTGCCTCTGGTAAAAATCAATATGACACACCAAGATCCCGGCAGATATCCTTCCGGGATCTTTTTGCGGGAAAGAACAGGGAACGCACAAGGAAAGAACAGGGACAGAACAGGAGGACAGAAATGGACGGAAAACTGCGCAGCCGGGTCTGCTTTAACAGGGACTGGCTGTTTGAGCACAGCGACGCGGCGGACTATGCCCGGGCGGACTATGACGACAGCGCCTGGAAGCCGGTGCGCCTGCCGCACGACTGGTCGGTCGATTATCCCGTCAAAGAGAACAACCCGGCCGGCGCGGGCGGAGGATACGCGGAATGCGGCATTTCCTGGTATCGGAAGCACTTTGAGTATACTGGAGACGGTCGGCGCGCGGCGTTTGTTTTCGACGGCGTATTTGCGGATTGTGACATCTATCTGAACGGGACACGGATCGGCGGCAACGGTTATGGCTACAGTTCTTTCGCCGTGCCGGCGGAAGGACTGACTGACGGCGAAAACGTACTTGCGGTGCGGGTGGACAACTCTGAGCAGCCGAATTCGCGATGGTATACCGGAAGCGGCATCTATCGCGACGTCTGGTTCGAAGAGTACGCGCCGGTCCACATGGCCGAATGGGGCATTTTTGCCTATACTGCTGCAATTATCCCGGATCTTGGCAGTGCCCGGCTGCAGATCACGGCGCGCATCGTCAATGAGACAGATGAAGAAGTCTCGACCGGTGTGGTCCACGAGCTTTACGATGCGAAAGGCAATCTTGTGAACCGTTCAGGGACAGCTCTGCGCCTGCCGCCTCATTCCGAAGGCGAGACCATGACGAGCCCGGTGATCCAGAACGCACATCTGTGGTCCGTTGAGGATCCGTACCTGTATAAGCTGATCAGCCGCGTCGTCTGCGGACTGGAGGATGTGGATGAGGCAGTCACTACTGTCGGGATCCGCACAGCGGTTTTTGACAGCGATGAAGGCTTCCTGCTGAACGGCAGGTCCGTTAAGATCCAGGGAATGTGTGTCCATCATGATTGCGGTGTGACCGGCGCGGTCGGTTACCGCGACCAGTGGGAACGCCGCCTCAAGCTCCTCAAAGACATGGGCTGCAACGGTATCCGCTGCGCGCATAACCCGCCGGCGCCTGCACTGCTCGATCTGTGCGACGAGCTCGGCTTTCTTGTGCTCGACGAGGCGTTCGACGAGTGGTACCTGACAAAGGACAAGATCAACAATTACTACAGCGAGCGGTTTGCGTACGGTTCGTCCAAGTATTTCAGCAGGGACGGGGAAAACATCCTGCGCGGGATGCTGCACCGGGACCGCAATCATCCGTCCGTCATCCTGTGGTCGATCGGGAACGAGATTCCGGAGCAGGCCGCGGAGAACGGCGCGGCGATCGTCCGGCGGCTGACGGAGATCTGCCACGAGGAAGATCCGTCCCGGATGGTTACTTCCGCCTGTGATAACATCGTGTCCGCGGCACCGTATACGACCCGGCGCGAGTTCGAAGAGGCTTTGGACGTGGTCGGCTACAACTACGTCGGTCGGTGGCGCGAGAGGGCTGAGACTTTTTACGATGAGGACCGGCATCTGTATCCGGAGCGGCGGATGATCGGCACGGAGAATCCTTCAGCCGGAGGGCCTCGCGGCGTGTATGAGGAAGCAGGCGCAGGCCGCCGGGATTACCGAACCGCGACGCTGCATAATGAGCTTCTGTACCGCTACACGGCAAGCCGGAAATTCGTTGCGGGGGATTATTTGTGGACCGGGATCGATTATCTTGGCGAAGCCCGTTGGCCTTCACGCGGCGC
This sequence comes from Bacillota bacterium, assembly GCA_017441925.1. GTDB lineage: Bacteria > Bacillota > Clostridia > Lachnospirales > Bianqueaceae > RUG12817. Next base: position 101,253 of record JAFRUE010000005.1, on the reverse strand, counting down.
GGGGTCCGGCCCGATCGATACGGCCGGTTTCCCCAAAGACACATGGTGGTATTTCCGCTCGATCTGGAACCGGGACGCGGAGACACTGCACATCCTGCCGCACTGGAACTGGGCGGGCGAAGAAGGCAGGTTCAAGACCGTGATCGTCTATTCAAGCTGCGATGAAGTGGAGCTTTACATTAACGGCCGGTTCGTCGCGTGCCGCGGTTCCAAAGCACCTTTCTACGGGGCGAAAACCGCCTGGTACGACAGAGGCAGCGGCCGTCCGACAACGCTCGATCTACATCTGACCTTTGACGTGCCGTATGAGCCGGGCGAGCTGAAAGCGGTCGGATACAGATATGTGGACCGGCCTTTGCCGGAGAACGCGAGCCTGGCCGACCGGATGCATGCTAAAGAGCGCATCAAGGTCACGGAAGAGACTGTGACGACGACAGGAGCCCCGGCTGCACTGGAGGCCCGTGTATTTCAGGACAGTATAACTGTCGACGGCGTCGTGCAGATCGAGATCCGTGCGAAAGACGCTGCGGGCAGATATGTCCCGGATGCTTCGAATCTCGTCCGCTGCCGCGTGGAGAGCGATGCAAAGCTGCTCGGCCTTGATTCCGGCGATCTGATGGATCATACGCTGTACGGCAGCCCTGAACGCAGGCTATATAGCGGCTGTCTGCTCGCGGTCGTCAGGCCGGACAAAAAAGGGACCTTCACCGTCTGTTTCGAAAGTGAAGGTCTGGAAGGAGTTACGGTCGAGATCACTGCGAACTGATCCGCAGCGGTTTATTCATACAGATCTGTCAGGATCCGGATCTGTGCGAGCACCGCGGATTCGGAAGTCAGCATATCGCCGACGCAGACTCCGGAGCCGGTTTTGCCGACCGCATAGGCACCGTCTTCGGAAAAGGCAAATTCCGTAAAGCCGCCTGCGTCGGTCGTTTTTATGGAAAAAAGAAGCTCAGCCGTCCGCAGCCGGAAGACGTCGATCACGGCATTGTTATGCCGCAGCGCCATCACGTATTCGCCGGACGGGTCAAAAGCGAATCCTGTATAGTAATAGCCGTCGTTGTTAAGGATCCGGATGACGGATGATGCGTTTAGATCATAGAACATCACGCGGTCCAGATCGTCTGACGCGACGAGAATGTCGGCTGTCATGCCGAGAGCCGCGATCCTGTCTGTCAGCTGCGCAAGCATCAGATCGACTTCGCCCGCGTCGTCCGTCCGGAACAGCTCGATCACGCCGTCTGCGTAGGAGAGCGCTGCGCGGGATCCGTCCAGAGAATAATGCATATGAGGGGACAGATCAGTGTGGACTGTCGACTGAATGAAGCCTTCGGTCAGCTGATGCTGGCTCTGGAAGGTCGGAAGAGAGCCGGGGATTGCGGCAAGCGACAGTTCTTCATACGAGGGCAGCAGCGAGCCGTCAAAAGACTCACGTACCGTTACGGTCGAAATGGCTTCGGTTCCGAGGAGATAGGCGGTTCCGTCGTTCCGCGTGACAAAGATCGTATTGCCGAGTTCCACAACGTTGTTATACGCGGAATTGAATTCGCCATTCATCCGCAGATACAGTTCGCCTGTTTCCGCATCAATCACATAGAAATTCTGGTCGGATGCCAGCAGATAGCGTCCGTCCGCGGTATAGCAGAGGTCGGGGACAATATTGGTTTCCTCAAGCTCGATGTCGAGCAGCACCGCATTTGCTCCGATATCATAGGTATACAGGTGGTTTTCGCCGACAAAAGCTAGTACCCGGGAGTCCGGCGAGAAAACAAGATCCGAGAACATGAAATCATTTTCATAATCGACGAAAAGCAGGTTCTGGATCTCGCCCGTCTGTGCGTCCCACCATGCGATGAAGCCGAAATACGAGATGCAGGCGGCGTACCGGCCGTCCGGCGAGAAGGTGTAGTGCTCTGACAGTAGGCCTGGCATTCCGGCAAGGAGGCTGACACGGTTGCCGTCCGCGTCCAGGATGATCGTGCCGGTCGTACCGTCTTTGCCGGCAGCGAGCAGCAGCGACTCGTCTGCGGAGGTGAGCAGACTCATGCCGGAATAATCCTCCGCCAGCGACTGGAAAAGCTCATGGATCGGTTTCTCCGTGAGGATCGTGAACAGATTGTAATCGTAATCATAATCCGACTGCTGGTCGCCGAGTCTGTAGAACAGGCTGGCTGTGCCGTCGGCCGTAATGCGGTAGATCTCATCCATATCCTGCACGAGGACTGTGTCCGCGTCCCGGAAAAAGAACGCGTTCGCGATCTGGTAAGGCTGATTCTGACGGCTCGTATAAGTATAGACGGGCGAACCGTCCGCACTGTTCCAGATACCGACAGTCCGTCCCTGATCGCACACTGCGAGGAAGCGCGACCCGTCTGCCGAGAAACGCGGAGCGGAGATGGATTCATTGCTGAGACTGACTTTGTACAGCACGGAATTGGTCTCCAGATCGACCATCGCGATCGAGTTCTGATTCTCGATGCCGAGCGCGGTCTTGCCATCGGGAGAGGGGACCATATCGAGAAGACGGACGTTTTGGTCCGTAAAGCCGGAAACGGTCGAGAAAGGTTCTGTGAACGCGGTCCTGCGCATGCCGGCGAGGATCTCTTCGTGACGGAGACCATTGTCGGCTTCGCTGAGGGCATAAGCATCAGACAGCAGTCCGGCGGCAGAACGCTTTTCGTTTGCCTGACGCGCAGTCTCGGCTTTCTCCAGAAGCTCGCCGATCTCGTTGGAAACGGCAAGAACACGCTGCTCTTCAGCGATCCGCTCCTGCTCGGCCGCGGCTTTTTTCAAGGCTTCACTGCGGATGTGACTGGTGATCAGATAGGCACTCAGCCCGGCCACGGCAGCAAATACGGCTGCGGCAGTGAGGGCTGTGATCCGGATCCTGCGTTGTCTGGCGCGCCGTTTGAGATCATCGTAACTAAGCCCCAGCATCGGAGCCAGGATGCGCAGTTTTTCCTGTCTGACGGCCTTCAGACGTCCGGCGGCCGTGACGGAACGGACGTTGGCCGCGAGAGGCTCATTTTCAACGCGCTGACCCGCGGCGTTCGTTGTGAAACGGATCATCTCGGGAAAACTGTCCTCAGGCTCGCCCTCGACAAGGACGGTCAGAACGCGTTCCCGTCCCTTATGCGCGATAAAATATTCCATCTCGCGCAGGCACCAGTCGCTCTTCAGATAGCGGGGAGAGCAGATCGCAATGAACCATTCACTGTGGTCAAGCGCTGCCTCGATGTCCGCCCCGAGATCGGAGGAGAGGGGCAGTTCTTCCTGGTCGCGGAAGACCTTGCCCATGTTTTTGCGGCCGGTCTGTCTGCGGACCGAAGCCGGGATGCCGTAGGTCTCGATCGCGGTGTGCAGTGCCTTTGCGACCTCCTGATCCGGCGACTGGTGGCGGTAACTGATAAAAGCCGTATAATTTGCTGTACTCATAGGGGACCTCACAAATTGGTTATACTGTCAGCTCCATCCGTTTGATGATGTGATCCTGATAGCATTCGTCAAGTTCGACGAAATAGCCGCTCCAGCCCCACACCCGGACGATCAGATTGCGATGATTCTCCGGGTGTTTTTTCGCGTCGAGCAGCTCGTCTCGGTTCACCGCGTTGATCTGCAGCTGGTGGCCGCCGAGCAGGATGAAAGCCTGCACGAACTGGGCGGTTTTGACGATGCTCTCCTCGTTGCGGAACATGGAGTCGGAGAGCTCGATGGTCAGCGGCCCGCCGTTACAGACGCGGGACAGGTCCGGTTTTGTGAAGGACTTGATGATGGAAAGCGGTCCGTTGAGCCGTGTGAACAGGCTCGGTGAATAGTTAGCGGCAAAAGCCTCGCCCTGGCTGCGGCCGTCGGGGGACGCTTTCTCCTGTGCGGCCTGCCAGATATAATACATCGCGCTTCCTGTCCCCGCGCGGTAGATCCCGCCTCGCTCATTGCGGTGGCCTTCCAGCGAATCGGCGAAATCATTCAGCAGCCGTGTCGCGATGGCATCGACCGTGTCGTCGTCATTGCCGAATTTCGGCGCCTCGTAGCGAAGCTTATTCTGCAGCAGCGGTTCATCCGCGAAGTTGTCGTCGAGCGCGGCCATCAGCTCTTCCCGTGAGATTTCACCGGTCTCAAATACGTACTTGCGGATCGCGGCGAGAGAATCGACAGCCGTTGACAGTCCCGACCCGTGGAAGCCGAAATTATTGTAGCGGTTCCCCAGGGACACATCTTTGGCCTGGGCGATCGTGTCATGCATCATCAGGGACAGATACGGTGCGGGCTCCATATACAGATCATGGACGGAATCGCGCAGCGCCTCAGACTCCAGGAAGATTTCGGCCCGGACCGCGTCCATCAATGTGTCAGCAGATTGCCAGGAATCCGGATTTTCGAGGGCTTTTCTGACACATGCCGGGAAAGACAGGCTCGCGATGTTCGGGATATCCATGCCGTATCCGGGAATGATGAACTCCCAGCAGGCGGCGACGGAGTAATCGATCAGATCTTCTTCGCGGTAGCCCCACTGACGCAGCGCTTTGCAGACCACGTCGTCATTGGAATACTGGGGGAAGCCAAGCCCCTGCCGGGTCAGCCGCGTGCCGGAGATATAGCGCTCCAGAGGCGTTTTCTTGCTGACGCGCAGGTTGATCTTGGGATCGATCAGCCTGAGCTCAAGGCTTGCCTCGAGGCACAGGGCGGAGAGATCGTTGAACATCTCATTGCCGGCTGCGTCAAAGCCGCCGAGCACCATGCTCTGGCCGTTGTCTCCCTGCTGCATACCGGGGTACAGGTCCGAATCGCGGTTCAGCGACAGGAAGAATTCCTCGACAAGCTCAAGCGCCGTATCGTTATCGAGCCGTCCGGCGGCGATATCCGCCTGATACCAGGGCAGCATATACTGGTCGAAGCGCCCGAAGGTGTTGTGGTAGTGGAAACAGCACCAGAGACAGTAATGAATGATGCGCAGGAACTGCAGCGCCTGGAGGAAAGTCTCCGGCGCCTGTTCCGGGATCCGCGCGAAAGATTCCGCGACGACGCGGTTGCCGGCCGCTTCGGCCGCGTCCCAGTAGCGGCGGCAGAAAGCCGAAACCGTGTCCAGCATCTCCATCAGGACGTCTTCGTAGTGGACTTTCTCCGCGTCCCCGGCAGCAGCGAACCGCTCCCTGGCAGTCCGGATCTCCTCGCGGACAGGCGCGAATCCGCCCTTAAGCAGCAGGGAATAATCCGGTGTTATGTTGCAGACTTTGCCCTGCTCGTGGATATAGTGAGCCGCGTGAACAGCGGCTTCTTCCTCCGGTGTGAAAATCTCCGGCACGGTCGGTACGGTACGGAGTCCTGCGATCCGCTCGTCCGGGAATACGACGGGCGTCTCTTCCGCAAGGAGGTCGCGCAGGCGGGCGGCGGCGCGGTCAAGATCGGAAAGCCCCTCGGCACGGTATTTTCCCGCATAGCGGTAGGGGTCGGAAGCGGCCTTGCGCAGGGCGTGATGTTTTTTATCTCTGACAAAAAACTGAAGCTGTTTCTCAATGCGTTCTGTCATGGGGTAGCCTCTCGGAATAGTATATTTAGAGTACGGACGCGGGGATGCCGCGTTTTGCAAACGGCGACAGATCTCCGCGGGGGGATACGGTTTCGTCGAACCGTGGGTCATAGACCCGGCTGACCATCTCATATTTCGCACCGGCAGTGCGGTGGTAGGGCAGCAGCTCGACCTGTTCCAGATGCCGTGAACCATCGAGCAAGGCCGCGATGCCGTTCAGATTCTCCGGCGTATCGGTGACGCCCGGGATCAGCGGGACACGGATCCTGTACGGCAGGCCGGAATCCTCAAGGATCCGCAGATTCTTAAGGATCAGGCCGTTGTCTACGCCGGTCCACTGCCGGTGCGCGGCAGGATCTGCAAGTTTCAGATCCATGATCACATAGTCCAGCTCGGCAAGGATTGCGGTGAACAGCGCGGAGTCGCAGTACGCGCAGGTCTCGATCGCACGGTGCATGCCGCGAAGGAGCGGCAGGACTTCCAGCAGAAATGTCCCTTGCAGCGTCGGTTCTCCGCCGGAGAAAGTCACACCGCCTCCGGACATCCCGAGGATCTCCTTGTCCCGCAGGAGACGGTCGGCCAGATCCTGTGCGGTCCACGGCGTCCCGGCGATACGGCGCAGATGCAGCGGACAGACGGGGACGCATTTACCGCAGGTTATGCAGTGTTCCGGAGAGGGACAGATCTCATCGCAGCGGCCGCAATGAGTACAGCTTCCCAGGCTTACCATCAGCTGCGGCGCGGCCGAGAGTCCCTCCGGGTTATGGCACCAGCGGCAGCGTAGCGGGCAGCCTTTCAGGAAAACCGTCGTCCGGATCCCCGGACCGTCGAATACAGCCAGTTCTTTAATATCAAAAATGATTCCTTTTGTCATGTCAGTCCTTCTTTCTGGGGATATTGTAGCAGATAGAGCAGAGATTGACAAGGCTGATCCGTACGGAATAAATCAGGATTAATGAAATGGACCGGCTCGCGGGAACGAACTGATAAAAGGGATTGCCGGAAACGGCTGTACAAAAAACCGGCGGAGCTTGGCTCCGCCGGTCTCGTTTTGTCTAAAACGATGCTCACGGGATCTCTTAATCCCTTACTTTATCGCAGGTAAAACCGACATCGATGTTCGGGAATGAACCGGTAGGATCATTCTGTGTGACAAAGTTAATGGTTCCGTTGACGACGTAATAGTTCAGATCGACCCAGGTTACGACGATCGTGATCGTACAGGTCCCTTCAGCACTGTCGACTGCTGAACCGCCGCCGTTCACATAACCCTGTCCCTGATATTCGACGGAATAAGTGGACGTAACCTTGGCAGTCGTTTTATAAGTCATATCGCCGATCGTATTCTGAACGATCGGGATATTGTTGACATCGACCGGTGTCTTACTGACAGCCGAGAAAACTCTACCGACTCCCTGTATCGTATAATCGGAACTGAATTCGACCGTAGTGATCAGATGGGCTGTGCCGTTGGAATTGATAATGACCTCAACGTTACCGGTCGTCCCGCTGTAATTCACTCCGGCGGTATTTCCGTAGATCGTATAGGAAGACGTCCCTTTGTAGGAACCGAACGGATCGGCGTCGACAGGCCCGGACGCAGAATCCGCCGCGGACTCTGCGGTGGATTCCTCCGGCTGGGATACGTCGGGAACACGGGATTCCTCCACGGCAGAAGAATTCTCGGCTTTCTGGCCCTTAGGCGCATTGCCGGGCTGTACATCTACCGTGTCCGGGATGGTCGGTTTCGGATTATCCCGTTTCGTGAAGGATTGCAATGTGATCAGATCTTTCAGCCGGTTTGCAGCTTCCTCTGTCGCTGCAGTTGGATCGTCAAAGAATTTATCCAGATCCAGAGTGTTTTCTTTGCCGGAAGCCATATTCTCCAGATCGATCAGGGTTTTGAGTTTGTCATAACCGTCGAACATCTTATCAAATGCTTCAAGATTCTTATAGAACCATTCCTGCTGCATTACATATGCAAGTGTGGTCGCAACGCCTTTATTGTTGACCAGATCCGCGTTTTTGGCCCAGGTCGCGGCACTGCCGAGCCCTTTGAATCCGAGGCCGATTGCTTTGTAGACGACATTGTAGCCGTATGTTCTTTTCTTTTGGGGATCTGTCTCTGTGTAATACCTGTAGCCATAATAACCCATCTGAAGCGTGTTCTTGACTTCTCCGATTACGGGAACGAAATCGAGACCGATATCGGCGATAGCTACGGAGACTTCCGCTGTCTTGTTGACAAAAGCGACGGCTTCAGCCTCGGCCTGTGTCTGATACACACCAAGATAGTACGTACCGTCATCCCGGCGGCGGATATCTGTCCCGGGGCCGAGTTTCCCGTCCTTGGCGAACCTGTAATAGGCTTCCAGATAAGTCCTCGGCGCTTCGTAGCCTGGTTTCTGACCGGCAGCGCCGTCGGCCGGGTCTGCGGGTACAGGGTCTCCGGTAAGCTCTTCCGGAGAAAGAGCCCGTGCAGCCGGAGCAACGGCCGAGACAAGCAGGACAAGAACCATCACGGCAGCTGCGGCGCGGTACTTCTTCGCAGACGGCCCGCCGGATGACGGAGGCGGATTGATGCCCATAGAGCGGCGGCAGCATGCCATATACAGGCCTGCGGAGAACAGATAGTAAACCGTCCCTAATACAGCGCTCAGCAGATATCCTGTGATGCCGCGGTGCATGTTCGTGAATCCGCCCGCGAAATATACCAGAATACCGACGATCAGACTGCAGAAGATGTAAGTAAAAACGCATCCTCCGAGGATGGATTTAAGCTGTCTGCCGTTTACTGCTTCGCGGAGAGGCATACCGTACGCAACGGAACAGGACGCGATCGGCATCAGAACCAGCAGCCTTACGATGAAAAACACATAAGCTGCAAGAAAGATCAGCGAGATATAAAACGGATATGCGGAGAAATAAGCCGACAGCAGCAGCTGGACCGCATAGATCAGAAGGACAGGCGCTGCAAGCAATACGTGCGCGAGTGTAATCTTAAGACCGGTTTTTGCATAGCGGCCGATACTCCTGCGGCCGCCGGACTGCAGAGTATAAGCCGCACCGATCCCGATGAAACCGGCAAACGGAATCAGCATGAAGATCAGCGTCTGCAGCGTCACACCGCGGTTTTCTTTCCTGAAAGGCCGGGTAAAGGCCCCGGCGAAATCCGACCAGAATCCTGTTTTCATGGCGTTAACCCTCTGGCATCAGCCGCGAACGGTAGACCGCGCCTCCGCGGGGCTCTCCGTCCTGGCTGGCAACGATGCCGGAAACGACGTACAGAGAACCGTCGTTCAGGAAATAGACACGTTCGGCAACCTGGAAGGAGAAAGCGTCTTCGGCATCGATGTCATCCTCTTCATATATGCCGTCTTCCAGATCACCGTAAATCCAGAATCTGAAGATCCGGTTGTCTTCATTGGCTACGGGGAGCTCCGTACAATAACCGATAAGATCTTCATCGGCATATTCGGCAGTAACAGAATACGTCTTGCCGGAGATTTCTTCGTAATAAGCGAGCTGGTCAGCCGGCATGCCCATACTTTTCAGAAAATCACCGCCGAAGAACTGGTAGGTAATGCTGCCCGTATATTTGCCGTAATAGTCCTCCGGGACAGGTCCGGTTTTGATAAGGGCCTGTATCTCAGCAGGGACGGAATTGAAATCGAAATCCTCTGCGATCGCTGCCGGAGTGGCTGTGGCGGCGGATTCTGCCGTGTCTGTCTTGGGGCTGCTCTGCTGGCCGGCCGGTGTCGCGGCGGATCCTGAACTGCCGTTTTTTCCGCCGGAAGAGCTGCCTGGCATGACTGTCAGATAAATGAACAGCAGTACGGCGAAAACCAATACCGAAAGGCTGATCAGGAGTGCGTTTGCCCCTCCTGTCGAGTGGGACCTGATCACGATCTCCTGAGATTGAGGCACATTCGGCTGAGATTCATTTGCCTGATATTCAGTTGCCTGATAGGAGGTTCGCGGCTGTGCAGCCTGCTGAGATCTTGCCGGCTGCGAGGTTTCAGGCGAAGAGGGCTGAGAGTACGGGGGAATATAGAACGGCTGAGAGTACTGTGGCTGCTCTGTGCCCTGCATGCTATCAGGCATGTCCCGGGTCGGCATCTGTGTATCCGGTGCCGAGGCGTTCGGCTGGTTCATGTACTGCGACCAGGAACCCTGACGTACGGTTTCCCGGACAGGCTGAACCGGATCTTCCACTACACGGGCACCGCATTCGACACAGAATTTTGTTCCGGGGGGCAGAGCCGCTCCGCAATTTTTACAGATCATGATAAATCCTCCTGATGGATATATGTGAGATAGGATTATCCTATACGGATTCATTTGTTTGATGCTCATTTCAAACGATTGTATCTCTATTATACAGATTACTGGAGTATTGTCAAATGCAATGTTTGGGGCATGAACCGGATCATGAGATTCTCCGGCAGGATTTTCATTGACAGAATACAGTCCGTAAAAGTATAATCAATGATAAGAAACAGACCATTACATAAAAACAGGAGGTAACACATATGTCCGGACTGGTCAAGGGCATCGCCCATACCGCTTATACCGTCTCTGATATGGAGGCGTCGCTGAAATTCTATCACGACGCGCTTGGATTTGAGCGCGCGTTTGACATCCCGGATTCCAAGGGCAATCCGTGGATCGTTTACGTCCATGCAGGCCGCGATCAGTTCATCGAGCTTTTCTACGGCGGAGAGAACCGAATTGAATACAAGGACAGCAACATCGGCTACAGTCATCTCTGTCTGGAGGTGACAGATATTTACGCTCTTGCGGAGAACATCGAGAAAGCCGGCTACAAGCTGGATTCTCCTCCGCGTTTTCTCGAGAGTGACAACAACTGGCAGGCCTGGGTACGCGATCCTGACGGCAACCGCATCGAGCTCATGCAGATGGGCGAGGCCTCGCTGCAGAACCGTTACATCCGCGAGCATACCTGATACCGGCTGAGCGGCACAGCATCAAGATCACGGCACAGCACGGAAAGGAGCAGTATATCATGAAATATCGCGCATTCGGCAATACCGGTTATAATATCTCAGCCGTCACTTATGGCGGTATCGTTTCAGCGGGGCACTATGAAAAGACAATAATGCCCGGGGACGGACAGACCAATTCAGACGGATACGTCTCCTGGGCGATCGACCAGGGTGTCAACTACTTTGACGTCGCGCCGACTTACGGCGACGCGCAGCTGATGCTGGGTAATTCGCTGAGGCCGTACCGCAAGAACGTTTATCTGGCCTGCAAGACGACGGAGCGGACCCGCAAAGAGGCGGAGAAGCGGATGAAAGAATCCATGGAACTGCTGCATACAGACTATTTTGACGTCTATCAGATGCACGCGCTGAGCAAAATGGAAGATCTCGATACGGCTTTCGGCCCTGGCGGCATCATGGAGATGATGGTCGAGATGAAGGAGAAAGGCATTGCCCGAAAGCTGGGTATTACTGCGCACAGTGAGGCCGTCGCGCTGAAGGCGATTTCCCTGTATGATTTCGACACGGTTCTCTTCCCGTTTAACTGGCACATGAATATGGAGCACGGTATGGGAAATACGCTTCTCCGCACGGCAAGGGAGAAGGGCATGGGCGTGCTCTGCATGAAATCCATGATCGAGCGGGCGTGGACGGACGAGGAGCGCTATGCCTCCAAGTATCCGAAATCCTGGTGCAAGCCGTTTGACACGGACGAGGAGCCCGAGATCCTGCTCGCAGCCGTGAAATACGCGCTGAGCCTCGGAGTGGACACCATCATCCCGCCAGGCAACTTCAATCACTTTAAGTTTGCGGTCGACCACATCGACGAGGCGCTGGCCGGTCCCTTAAGCGACGCGGAACGCGCCTTGCTTGCGGCAAGACTGGAGCAGGTGAAGGATCAGCCGTTCTTTGCCGAGAACTGCTATACACTGTAAAACTTGCATTTTTGCCGTCTTTATGATAGAATTCTGTCGCTTTGACAAATTTATATTTACATTGAGGAGAAACACTATTATGAAGAAACTGATTGCTCTGCTGATGGCGGCTGTCATGGTCCTTTCTCTGGCGGGCTGCGTCTCTACGGACAACAGCTCCAAGGGTACACCGGCGGAATCGTCGGCCGAGGCTTCCAAGGCGGAGACCTCAAAAGCCGAAGAGTCCAAGGCTGAGTCCAAAGCTGAAGAATCCAAGACGGAAGAATCCAAGGCGGAAGAGTCTGAGGCTGCCGAGGCTTCCAAGGCGGAAGAGTCCTCTAAGACTGAGGAATCTTCTAAAGCCGAAGAATCCTCTAAGACCGCGGAATCCTCTAAAACCGATTCTGCCTCCGGGAATCTGAAGGCCGGCACCTATTATCTGGTCGGTATGTTTGAGAACGACGAGATGATGGGTACGGATATGATGCGGAAGATGGCTGCGTTCGGTCTCACAAGCGAGCTGCTTCTGAATGAGGACGGGACTGGTACATTCACGCTGTTTGGTGAAGTTACCGAGCTTACCTGGGACGATAAGGCCATTACAGTTGATGAAGAACCTGCAGATTACGTTTTTGAGGATGATTTCCTTAAGATCTTTGCCGGCGACGAATCAACACAGTTGATCCTTTCCGCGATGACACCTGACGAGCTTATCGCGGCCGGCAAGGCTGTGGAAGGAACCGGCCAGTATGCGCCCGTAGAAGGACCTACGCTTGAAGGTGACGGAGATGTCTATCATCTGGTTGCCATGCAGTCGACAGGACAGGTAGTAGGGACGGATCAGGTCGCGATGCTGGATACTCTGGGAATGTCATCTTCGCTGCAGCTGAATTCGGACGGTACAGGCACGCTTGTACTGTACGGAGAGGCGACAGAGATCGCGTGGGAAGACAATGCGGTCATTCTGGAAGGAGAGAAGATCAGCTTCGATCAGACGGAAGACTTTATCGTTCTGTTTGAAGACGATGCTTACCTGATTTTCTCGCTGCGGACTGCTTCGGAAATGGAGGCCGCCGGAGACGGAATCGCTTCCATAGACAATTCCGTTCCGGAAGAGCCTGCGGTCATCACGGTTTCCGGCGCGGACTGGCTCGACAATCCGGACGAAGAAGGCGGGAAAATACTGGCTGTCTGGCTGGATGTTGACAATGCAAGCGCAGAGGGCTTTACTCCTGATTTTGACACAGAAATCACGCTGACACAGGACGAGAATGAGATTGAAGACGATTGGTTCTATTTTGACGACGCTGAGCTCGACGATGCAAATGATGACACCATGAGAGAAATCCTTCCCGGAGGCAGGAACCGTGTCGTATTCTTCTTTGATGCGGATCCGGAAGGCGGCGTTCTCCATCTTGAAATCATTGACTGGCTGGAAGAAACCGTGTTTGTTGATGCGGAATTTGATCCTAAGAATCTGCCCGGCGCGCCGACAGAGCCTCTCGTCATCGAGAAAGTGACCGAATATCCGGAGCTTGAAGGCATCGCGACAGTCGGAACACTTAACAGCGACTATGAAGTCGAGATTCTCGAGACCGGGATTGAAAAGGCGCAGGACGAGTTTGAGAAGACAAAACTCAAGGTCGTGCTTGAATTCCGCAACAACAGTAAGGAGACAACGAACTTCTGGTCAGAGATCGAATATGTTGCTTCTCAGGACAGACTTGCCCTTGACACTGCAAAAGAGGAGAATGCTTTTGAAGATGTCGCGGCTGGCGGCAAGATCACCATTACGCTGGAATGGGAGCTGTACAACGATTCTCCGATCGCGGTCGTCTTCTCTGATTTCTGGGACGATGTCAAGGTCGGCGGCGTATATCCGGCACAATAACGAGACAGTGGATATGCGGAAGGTATTCCGCAGAAATACTGTATGAAATGACACCCGGCGGGCAGTGATTCCTGTCCGCCGGGTATTTTATGCAACCGGGCATTTTATACGAAGTTAAGGAGTTCAGATGATTCTATATCATACAGGATTTGCGGAGATCCGGAAGCCGGATATCCACTATGGCAGAAGAAACGCGGATTTCGGACAGGGCTTCTATCTGACTGGGGACAGAGCTTTCGCACAGCGTTGGGCGAGGGAGCGAGGGGGACAGACCACGATCCTGAATCAGTACGAGCTGACGACGGAAGGTCTGCGGATCCGGGAATTCGACAGGGACGCAGACTGGTTTGACTATATCTACGCGAACCGGAACGGCAGGCCGGACAGCCTCGCGGAATATGATCTGATCATCGGACCGATCGCGAATGATACGATCTACGATACGCTCGGGATCACAACGAGCGGATTTCTGTCCCGTGAAGAGTCCCTGAAACTGCTGCTGATCGGCCCCGCTTACCGACAGTTCGCGGTCAAAACGGATAAAGCCGTTTCACAGCTCGTCTGGACTGGGGCAGAAATACTGAGCAGTGAGACTGTTGCCGGATACCGGGGGACAGTTCTCCGCGAAGAAGCGGAGTATCAGGAACTTTTCGCTGCTGTGCTTGAGCAGATCGTCTCTGAGAAGGAATAACGGGTCTTGCCGGGACCGTTTTTGTGTTTTTATCGCATTTTTGTGAAAGAAATCTTGACATTGCCGCCTGTTTTGATTAAACTGAAACTAGCTAAGACGGCAGCAGGCCGCAACAACGAAATCAAGGAGGGTTTTTCATGGGTAAATTTGCTGTAAAACAGACCGCAGCCGGTTTCAAGTTTGATCTTAAGGCGGGAAACGGTGAGATCATTGCCAGCTCTCAGGTATATAAATCCGAGAAGACCTGCCGCAACGGCGTAGAGAGCGTCCGTAAGAACTGCGCGGCAGCAGTAGAAGATCAGACCGTAGAGAATTATGCACCGGTTAAGCATCCCAAGTTCGAAGTATATACCGACAAAGCAGGCGAGATCCGCTTCCGTCTGAAAGCCAAAAACGGCCAGATCATCGCACATTCCGAGGGCTATAAGTCCAAGAAGAGCGCGCTGAACGGCATCGAGAGCATCGGCAAGAATGCTCCGGACGCAGCGGTCGAGAAGGTCGAATAAGACCAGACAAGTCATCAGAAACCGCCGCACGGACGTGCGGCGGTTTTTTGTGGCTAAAAGTGTCAGCATTTGATCCGGATTTCACGAAAAGATACAATTACTGACAGAAAAAACTGCCGCATCTAATGATGCGACTGTCTTTGTGTGCGTTGCGCCGGATGGAGGCGTGCCAGACGAAGATACAGCGTGGAATCCGGCTGCCTTATGCTCATTTGGTTCAGTCGCCGATGGGGTCTGGCTGAATTTTTCGTGGTTTTTCAAAATTGTTCAGTATTTGGCGCCTTCTCCGTGCTGAACAATACTGAAAAATCTGCATTTCTGCACGATTTTTCAGCCGAAAAGAGGCCTGCCGGCTGAATTTTAGGAGATTTTTTTAATCTGTTCAGTACACAGAAGCAACTTTGTACTGTATTATTTGAAGTTTTGCTGAATTGTTCAGCCGGAGCCTTCCCTCAGGGACCCAAAATGAGGGAAAAGAAACTGCCGAACAGAAAACCGCCATTTCTGCGGCCGAATAGGGACAGTTCTTGCTTTCGGG
The DNA here is from genome assembly GCA_017441925.1 of Bacillota bacterium. Taxonomy (GTDB): domain Bacteria; phylum Bacillota; class Clostridia; order Lachnospirales; family Bianqueaceae; genus RUG12817. Next base: position 86,180 of record JAFRUE010000005.1, on the reverse strand, counting down.
TCGGAGTGTGCGGGATCCCGGAGACTGTGATCGGGCCGACTAACCGGGCCGGTCGTTACCGATTGTACTTGAACCGGCGGCCCGTCAGGTCGGCGTAGATCTCAGCCGCGCGGGCCATCGCTTCTGCGGGGATCGCGCCGTTTCCGCTTTCCAGAATCGACATATTCTGCACAAGCTGTTCTTTGCGGCTGACGCCGGAGATGATCGAGGTCACCAGCGGGCAGGCGTCGACCCACTTCATCGCAAATTCGAGGATCGGCATGCCGCAGTCCTCCGCCAGCTTGATGAAAGAATCCAGCGCCTGGAAATTCTTTTCGTTCCAGTAGCGGTCCGCATAGGTCTTGTTCAGCGCAAAACGCGTCTCCGGAGTCGGGCGGTCGCCATATTTGTGCTTGCCGGCGAGCAGCCCTGCGGCGATCGGATTGTAGACCGTCAGCCCTACTTTATGCTCGCGGCAGAAGGGCAGCAGCTCCTCCTCGATGCCGCGGGTCAGCAGATTGTAGACGTTCTGTGTCACGACCGGCTTGATGAGGTTCTTGAGCTCGGCGGTCCAGAGAATATCGGCCGCCTGCCAGGAAGCATAGTTGGAGATGCCGATATAGCGGACTTTGCCGTCGCGCACGAGCTGCGTCATCGCCTCGATCGATTCCTCGACCGGCGTATTGTAGTCCGGCTTGTGCATGTAATAAATATCAATATAATCCGTCCCCAGACGCTTCAGACTGGCTTCGCAGGCGGAAATGATATGGCGGCGGGAAAGCCCCTGGTCATTCATGTCATCGCTCATCGGATTGCATACCTTTGTCGCCAGAATCACGCTGTCGCGCCGCCCCGCGAGCGCCTTGCCGACCGCGATCTCGCTTGCGCCGCGGTTGTACTGGTCAGCCGTGTCGATGAAATTGATGCCGCCGTCCAGCGCGCAGTGGATGATGTCGATACTGTCCGCCTCGCTGGTCTGCCCGCCGAACATCATGGTGCCGAGCGAGATGCGGGACACTTTAAGCCCGGTATTCGGGAAATAATTATACTTCATATGACCCCTCCTGTCTGTTATTTGTCTTATTATAGCACATGCTTGCAGACTTGAATATGAAAAATACCATCTGGCGTCAGATTTACGGACTGATTGCTGCTGGCAACCTGCTTATCCTGTGGCTGTACCGGACAATTTTGTGTTGTGTGTTAAAGAAGAATACTAAATATAGTGTAAACTGTAAAAAGTAATTTATAATATATATTTTTTACAAAAAGGTATTGCGTTTCTGTTAACTAAAATATATAATTAGACTGTGTTTATGGGTAATGAAGGGGAAAGTCTGCCTAATTTACAGAGTTTTCTGCATTTTAGACATAAATATGTCAATTGTATCAGCGGAAACGGAACACGGATTTGTTGACATAACTTCTCATCTTTTCTGTGATATATTTACAATGAATTTACATAAACACTATAGTATAATTTTCAGTCAACTGCAGGCAGAGCTGCAGAGAGCATACAGATGCCGTGGCTGACAAGACATCAGTCTGTTGTATGGATTATTGTCCCCGAGTGATATTTCGCGTGCAGCAGACCTCACTGCAGACAGGAGTAAACACTCTATGGAATCTGAAGACCTGTTATCCATACCGGAACCGGAAACATCCGAACCTGTACAGCAACCGGAACAGGAAGCGCCCGAACCCGTACAGCAGGAGGAGAAAGACCCTGCTAAAGCCGGCAAAAAGCTTTCCCGGCTCGCTATCGCCCTGCTGATGTTCGTCATTAAACTCATGATCGTTGCCCTGACCGTATTCGTACTGTTCAGCTACGTTTTCGGCGTAACGCGCAATCAGAGCCTGAACATGCAGCCGGCTGTCCAGGATGGAGATTTGCTTTTCTATTACCGGCTGGTCAATGACTATGCGGCAGACGATGTTGTCATCGTTCACCATGAAGAGAAGTAGATCGTCTCGCGTATTGTCGCGGTCGCCGGCGATACTGTCGACATCGAGGCCGGTGGGCTTATCGTCAACGGGGCGATGGTTCAGGAGCCGAGAGCCGTCGGCGAGACCACGAGCTTCGTAGACGCCGTCACCTTCCCGCTAACGGTGCCCGAAGGCGAAGTCTTCGTCCTCGGTGACAATCGGCCTAACGCAACAGACAGCCGCATCTTTGGCTGTGTCAGGATCGCGGATATCGACGGCCGCCTCGTCGGCCTCTTCCGCCGAAGGAATTTCTAACTGATAATAAAACCGGTTACCGACCGAAACCGGCTTTGTTATAAACATTCTTAAATAAGGAGAAAACATGATGAAAAGATTTTTAAGCATTCTGCTTGCTGTCATGATGGTTGCCTCTCTGGGATCATTCGCAGCTTTCGCAGCAGACGAAACACCGGCTGAACCGAAGCTCATTAAGGAGCTGAGCGTTGCAGATGGCATCGACCTGACAGGAATCAATACATACACATTTACTTTTACGGCTGTTGGTCTGGCAGGTTCTACGACTGCGACTGAGCATCCTGCAGTTAGCGCTTCGATTACTGTCGGTGACCAGACAGATGACCTTGCTAAGGGAGAAAAGACTCTTGCTTCGATCTTCGAAGGTAAGACTTTCCCGCACGCCGGCGTATATGTTTACAACGTAACAGAGGATACCTTCAATGTTCCTGAGACCGAAGGTAAAACCAAGACACTGACATTTGATACTACTACTTATAAACTGGAAGTCTATGTTGCCAATAAGGCAGACGGCGGACTTGAGATCACCAATTACATCGTCTATGAAGGCGAAGAGAAGAAGGATCCGACTAAGGACGATGCTGATGGCTTCAAGTTTGAAAACACTTATACCGAAGTTCTTGATGAGGATGAGAACGGAGTTCTGACCGTTACCAAGTCCATTACCGGTACATATGCTGACAAGACCAAGACATTCCCGGTATCTGTTGTTCTTACTCTTCCTGGAACCGCCAGTGTAGACAATGTTGCAGTTGCTGAAGGAACAACTTGGAATGCGGAAACTAAGACTGCCTCTGCTGACCTGGCTGACGGTGGCAAGATTCAGTTCACTAAGCTTCCCGCTGGTACTACCTTTACCGTAAAAGAAACTCAGGACCAGTATTACAGAAGCAAAGTCACGGGCGATGTAGAGACACCTGACACTGCTTATAGCGAATATGGCGCTAATGTTGATAAAGCAGGTATCACGATCACTGCTTCCGGCAAGAACGTTGCTATCGAGAACAATCGTGAAAACATCACTCCTCCCACCGGTGTTATCATCAACAATCTGCCTTACATTCTGCTGGTTGTAATTGCCGGCGGAGCTCTGGCTTTCATGGCTCTGAAGAAGAAGGCTTACAAGGCTTAATTCTTCACGAATTATAACGGATTTATCAATCAGATCTGACAATCGGGGTACGGGCGGGGACAGATCCCCGCCCGTACCAGAACTGCTGTTTCGAACAAGGCTTCGGTCGGGCCTCGGTCGCTGACAGATTAAGATTTACTATGACTCTTGAGAAAATAGCTTTTCAATCAGTCAGAGCCATAGACCGGATAACCGACCTCATCATTAAGGCCGCGTTATGCGTAGTGCTCCTGATCGGTGTGTACTCACTCTGGGATTCACAGCAGGTCTACAACGCTGCTGATTCCAACAACTATGTCGCCTTCAGGCCGACAGTTGACGATACGGTGAGTTTTGAAGAACTGCGTGCAGTCAATCCCGAGGTTTTCGCTTGGCTGACCGTTATCGATACTCCTATCGACTATCCGATGACGCAGACAACGAATAACGACAAGTACATCAACACCAATGCCGAAGGGGCGTACGCTCTTTCCGGCGCGATCTTTCTTGATTACAGAAACAGCCCTGACTTTGACGATTTTAACAGTATCATCTACGGACACCATATGGAGAAGAAGATGATGTTCGGCGCGCTGAGCGATTTTGCCGAAGCTTCGTACTTCGACGCTCATCCTTACGGGAACCTGTACTACAACGGGAGCGACCACGGCATCGATTTCTTCGCTTTAGTCCTGACGAGCGCCTATGACCATCTGCTGTTCTCCCCCGCGATCGCGGACGGGGACAGACGCCAGGAATATATCGATGAGATATATGCCAAGGCGGTCTGCCGGCGGGATCTTCCCGTTACGGCGGAAGATCAGATCATAGTGCTCTCGACCTGCACCTCCGCGATAACAAACGGACGGTATCTGCTTTTCGGCAAGCTGTGCGATGAGAACCATCTGCCGCCAGTCGTAGAGAAGCCCGTCGTCATCAACCGTGGGAAGGGTGTCGACGCGAAACAATTGAATCAATTTGCGCAATACCCCGTCGGGTTATGGATCGTGGTGATCGTTTTCCTGATTCTGCTGCTCATCGCAATCAGGGTATTGACCAGCCGGAAACGGCCTAAGAGAAAGAAGAATTAACCTATGAAAAAAACACAAAAGCACGCAAAGGTGTTGGGCATGCTTTTAGCACTGGTGCTGCTGATCTGCTTTGTATCGACCGGGATTCCGGCCGACGCTGCAGGCAGTGAGTACGAACCTCTAACAGTAACCATTCCGTTTAAGCATGTCTACACGACAACGGACACGACAGTGGACGACGTTTTCCACTATATCGTGACAGCTGAGGACGAAGCGCCTCTTCCCGCGGAAGCGGACGCAAAAGGCGTCTTCACCTTCAAAGGCGTAGGCGGAACGGGTGAAAGCGTTGAGGAAGGCACACGGTTCGTTCAGGACGGGAAACTGACTTTCACATTTACAAAGCCGGGGATCTATGCCTACGAACTGAAAGGCGACATCGCGACAGACGAACAGAAAGAGAACGCGGACCGCTATTATTTCGAAGCCCGCACATTCAAATTCTACTGCTACATCGCGAACGATCCCGAAGGCGGGCTGAAGCTGACAATGCTGACCGCCGAGACGGACGACAGCCTCAAGCCGACCGAGATCGAGCTTGATCCGACCTATTCCTACGAAGAACCGGAAGAGTCTTCTGAGCCTGAAGAATCATCTGAGCCTGAAGAGTCTTCTGAGACAGAAGAATCCTCCAAACCGGAAGAGTCTTCTAAGCCTGAGGAATCCTCTAAACCGGAAGAGTCTTCTAAACCTGAGGAATCTTCCAAACCCAAGCCGGCTATACCGGATACCGGTGATACGAGCAATCTCCCGTTCTACAGCATGATCATGCTCGTATCCTTTGCAGCACTTCTCGCATTAATGTCAGTAATGCTGAAATCGAAGAAAGGACGTGAGGACAATGCGTAAAATGATCAATAAATCCATGCGGCGTCTTTTTGCCATCCTTCTTTCAGCACTGATAATGATGAGTGCTGTTGTTCCCGCAGTTGCCGCTGAAGACGAGAGCGGCGCGCCTGCAGAAAGCGGCCAGACGCTTGTAGAAGAGTCCAAGGATGAGAGCAAGGCCGAAGAACTCGTGGTTGAAGAGCCAAAGGCTGTAGAGCCCGAGGATGAAGAGACCAAGGACGAAGAAGCCAAGGACGAAGAGGCCAAGGACGAAGAAACCGAGGACGAAGAACCCAAGGACGAAGAGCCCAAGGACGAAGAACCCAAGGACGAAGAGCCCAAGGACGAAGAATCCAAGGACGAAGAGCCCAAGGACGAAGAACCCGAGGACGAGGAGCCTAAGGCCGAAGGGCCTAAGGCCGAAGAGCCCAAGGCCGAAGAGCCCAAGGTTGAAGAGCCCAAGGTTGAAGAGCCCAAGGCTGAAGAGCCCAAGGACGAGGAGCCTAAGGCTGAAGAGCCCAAGGACGAGGAGCCTAAGGACGAAGAGCCCAAGGCAGAAGAAGCCAAGGTAGAAGAGACCAAGGACGAGGAGCCTAAGGCTGAAGAGAAAGCTTTTGCCGACCTGACCGTAGAGGAGCAGTATGCGACTTTGAAGGAAATGTCGGATGAGGAGATCGAGACGGCACTTGCCACGCTCACGGAAGATCAGGTAGGAGCACTTCGGACTTATATCGAAGGACTTGAACCTGAGTCCTATCCGGAAACTGTTGTCAGCACTTATGCTGGTCCCTTCATGCCGGCAGTGAAAGTCGAATCTTCAGCCAGAAGACGGTTACTGGCTAAGAACGCTGGCAGTAAGGGCAGCGGTAACACGCCGGACGGTTTGGAGCTGGACAAGAATATCGTCGAGAATCCTGATGGCACCTACACCATCACCTTGGACTCCTATACGACCGGAGAAGTAACCTCTACGGAAATCAGTACGCCTGTTGATATCGTATTGGTTCTCGACCAGTCGGGCTCGATGGCGTATGATTTCGATGGAGATTCGTCGAGTTATGCCAATTCGCGTCAGAAGGCAATGAAAGATGCGGTCCAGAACTTCATTTCTACTGTTCATGAAAAGTATAGTGAGAGTGCTGATCACCGGATATCCATTGTTACCTTTGGAAGTGATGCTGCTACACGTGTCGATTGGACTTTCGTAAATAATGATGGCTATAGCACGCTTAATGATTCGGTTGCTGGGCTGCCTCAGAGTCCTAGTGGTGCAACAAATGTCGCTGCCGGAATGGGGCGGGCACAGCATCTAGTTACGGATCTGCTTAATTACAGCGGTAATAATACAACGCGCCAGAAAGTAGTTGTTGTATTTACAGATGGAGTACCGACAACAGCATCTGATTTCAGCACTGGGGTAGCAAACGGTGCATTGAATGCAGCTGCAAATATTAAAAATGCAGGAGCTACAATATTCACCGTTGGTATATTCGGTGGCGCAGACCCGAATGAACTATATGGAGCTAGTGGTCACTTTACTAATTCTAATGGCAGTGTTAATTCTCGCTGGGAAGATTGGAGAATCTTAATATTCGGTGACGTTGAACAGGCAGATATCCCTGCCGGCAACCGTTTCCTGAACTATTTGTCTTCAAACTATGGAAGTGTAACACAAATCGGATTAAATCGCTCTGTTCTGGATTTATTAGTTGCCGAGAGGATTAGATATACTATTACAGCAAATAATCAGAGAGCGTCTACGGGCTATTATTTAACAGCTGATAATGCAGAAGACCTTGATGCGCTCTTCCAGAGCATCGCAGAACAGATTGCGACTCCGACAATTGATCTTGGATCCTCAACCGTGGTTAAGGATATCATTGCCCCGCAGCTCCAGATTCCAGAAGACGCTACAGTCAAGTTCTTCACCCAGGCTTATGACGGCAGTGCCTTTACCGGTGCTAAGACTCAAGTCACCGACGGTAGCATATATTTGGTTCCGGGAGAAGAAGATCCCAAGACCGTCAGCGTTTCCGGATTTGACTTCAACGCCAATTGTGTGACAGAAGAAGAGAAGGAAGATCACTCCCACGGTAAGAAACTCATCATTGAGATTACTGTAGAGCCTGACCCGAATTTCCTCGGTGGTACAATCGACACGAACGGTGCTGACTCTGGTATCTATCCGGAAGGAGCGAATACTCCGATCGGGACCTTCCCGGTGCCGGAAAATCCGTTTAAACTGAAAGCCATCGAGCCGAAGAGCGCGGAAAGAAACATCTACTTATCGACGGAAGATCAGCTGGCAGAGACTTTTTCCAGCCTGAGATTTACAGTCGGTAATAACGAAGTAAACTTCAATGATTTGTTCAACGGTGTAAATAACGCCGGTGTGAATTATGAACTTATCATCATGGACGGCGATGTTGTTAAAGGCACCTACAGGATCCCTGCAGGGAAAACACCTTCTGATGAAGATTCCGGATGGGCAAGTATCGATGGTTCCGCACCGGTGCTGCCTGCTAAGGAATACATAATCGATTCTGTTGTTAAAGACAAAAACGACAGTATGGATCCGGTTGTGACGGAAGGACGCATTTCTCTGAATGTATTCAAACCTACGTTGACCTATGCGGACAAGAACGTGTACTATGCAGGTGCGCAAATCGCTATTGCAGATGTTGCTCCGACAGAAATCGTCTGGAAGTGTGGCGACACCTTGGACACGGCCGTTCACATGGACACGACCAAGCCGACTTTAACTTACACCTACGACGGTGTTACCGGTACAACTGTAGATCAGACAACTGATTATACGGTTGAAGTTACAGCGGTCAAGAACGGTGAAGTCGATCTGCTTACGACTTATCCGGAAGGCTCCGTTACTTTCAAGCGTAATTGCTCTGTTGAATCTCTGACAGGCGTAGACGCTACTGCAGCTGAAGCCTTCAAGATCCATGTCTACACACCGAGCTTTACCTTCGACGATGATGTCAAGTATTACGGCGAAGCTTACACGCTTCCTACCGTTAATACCAGCAGCATCGAGTGGAAGAACGGAACTACCGCAGCTCCGTCATCCATGGACAACGCAGTTCCGGCCGTTACAGTCGCTCTGACTCCGACTCCGGAAACAGCGTTTAGCGGCGGTTATGTCCAGGTAACAACAGATGTTCCTGTAAAAGCTGTTATTACGCTTGGCGGGACCGATGTTACGGCTGCCTTGATCACAGCAGAAAAGGTAACACGCACCTGCACGCCTGAGGTATGTGAGACCGTTCCTGCGGCTACTGTAGATACCGCTTTCGTTGTTCATGTCAAGACCGTCTCGCTGACGATCAAGAAGAGCATCGAAGGTACTTATGCCGACATGACCAAGACATATTCCTTCAACGTGTCATATAGCGGCAATGTGGCTTACTCATTTAGTGAATCTACTTTCACGCTTGGCCACAATGGAGAGAAAGAACTGACCGGTCTTCCGATTGGTACAGTAACAGTTGAGGAATCCGGCATTCTTGAGGGTTACACCGTAGCGTTCGATCTGAATGGCGCACCGGGTAATCCGAAGACTCCTTCCGAAGGCAAGGCCAGTGAATCACTGACTTTGACTGCCGGCACAGAGGAAAACACGATCGTCGTACACAATACATTGGCGACCGTTCCGGAAACCGGAATCCGCTTCAACGACGGCATGAGCAGCACGCTGCTTCTGATGATTGCTCTTGGCGGCATGGCCGCAATGGCAGTCCTCTCGGTTGTCAAGCGTTTCTCCGGCCGCGTTAAGCCTGTACGGAAGTAAGTTCTGATTTATTGCATTGCTATGCCCGGCCGGGATCACTCCCGGTCGGGCAGTTTTTACTACTACCCCTAGTGTGAACTGTCCCTATCGGGGCAGGTTCTGGCGGTAAAAGCGCCTATTTTTCAAAATTTTACCGCCGGCAAAGCCATAAAAAGGCCTGAAAATCAGTTCAAAAGCTGAACAATTGATGAATTAAATGAATTATTCAGCCGGACAAGCACAGAATGACGATAGGATCACTTCGATTTTGGCTTTTATCCGCTGCTGAAGCCCAAAACTGGCGGAAAAAAACGGCCTTGATTGATATTTTACCGCCGCAGCCAACACAAGCAGATGTCGAGTCATGGATGTATTGCTGCTGTTTCTGAGGCGGCATTTTCAAGACGATAAAATAGTCCCATTCGTCAACATGAGATAGGGGAATACGCAGGCCCCGCGATTTGTTTCATCTTTTATCGCTGCTGGGCTTCTTTATTTATAGATGTGCCTGATATGCAGTCAGACAGAAATCAAACGGTTGTATAGTTCCTTTGAAATAGCATAAAGGAGGGGATCTGGTGAAACTGCGCTGTCCGGTGTATTCTGGCAGATGATTGAATCCGATGTTTAGGCCGTCCGGGACATCCGGGCGGTTTTCTTGTATGGCTGAACAGAGCATTCAAGGGCCGGTGTCGTGCTATATTACAATTCCGAAATCATCTTTAAAAACAGCCGGCGTTTGTGTATAATAAAAATGGATTAAGAGTAAATGTCGCTTTTGCAATGAAATGCCTGCCGTGAAAGCGCCGGCAGAGACAATATACCTGGAGACATAATATCTGAGGAGGTTTTCACATGGCGAAAAGGAAACTGACGATCCTTCATTCGAACGATCTGCACGGGGATTTTCTGCCCAAGGAAGTCGACGGAGTGCAGACCGGCGGACTATCCCGCCTTTCCGGTTATGTCAAAAAGGTCCGTGCGGAAGAGGAGTATGTCATATACGCGAATGCAGGCGATATGTTCCGCGGGTCGGTCATAGACTCGGAGTATCTGGGCCTTTCGACGATCGATATGATGAATCTGCTGGCGCCGGATGTTATGACGATCGGCAATCATGAGGTTGATTACGGCATCGCACATCTGCTTTTCCTCGAGAAATGCGCGCGCTTCCCGGTCATTAATGCGAATTTGTTCGTAACACTGAGCAATGCGCGGCTTTTTGAACCGTATAAAATCATTGAAAGGGACGGACTGAGGATCCTTGTCATCGGAATCCTGACACAGGAGGTTATTTCCTCGACAAAGAGCGAGAAGGTTATCGGGACTTTCATCGATGCGGAAGAAGCGGCAAAAGAAGTCGGGATCATCTGTGATAATTACCGGACGGTCGACATCGATCTTGTTGTGCTTCTGACACATATCGGTATTGAAGCAGACAGGCAGCTGGCGGAGCTGCTCAATCCGGACTGGGGGGTCGATCTCATTATCGGCGGCCATTCACATACAATGATGACGCAGCCGGAAGTCATTAACGGGATCCCGATCGTACAGGCCGGTTCGGGAAGCGGTCAGATCGGCCGGTTTGATTTTGTGTGCGACACAGATACCAACAGCATCGAATCCTGGGAGTGGAAGCTTGTGCCGATAAACGAGAATACTGCGCCGCGTGATGAAGCAATGGAGCAGCTGCTGTACCGTTATAAAAACGTCACCGATGCGAAATACGAGCGGGTGGTTACGACTTTTGCGAGGGCGCTGACGCATCCGTCCCGGATCGAGGAAACAGAGCTTGGCAATCTATATGCGGATCTGCTTCAGTGGGAGAGCAGTTTCGATATCATGATGATGGGCTCCGGAGCGATCCGCAAGAAGTCGCTCGGACCGATCGTAGAATACCGCGACATGATGGAAAATACGCCTTTTGATGACGTACTGTGGATGCTGAAAGTGACCGGCGCGCAGTTCCGCCGGATGGTGCAGCATATCATGCGCGATGAGGCCTGGGAGGGACATACCGAGTTCTACGAGTTCTCCAAAGGCGTGCAGATCGTGTACCGCAAGAGCACGCATACGATCGAGAAACTGCAGTTCCGCGGCAAAGATGTACTTGACGACCAGAAACTGCTCATTGCGATGCAGAACTATCATTATAACAATTTTGAAGAGTTCTTTAACGTGCCGATCGATGAAGTCAAAGCCAACATGCGTCCGCGCATCGTCGCGACCAGCGTCAACAACATTGTCGAGGAGTATTTCTCGACGCATGCCGGGCTTGATTCGCGTGTTGAAGGCCGCATCGTGATACTGGACTGAGTTGGTGATGTTTGTTCGGGTTGTCAGTTTGGGTTGTGCGACGCCTGTCTGGACTGCACGAGAAAATGGCTTAAACAAGCCGTTTGTTGGCTGTATCCGTCCCTTTCTGACACCTTTGAATTTGCCCGAAAGCCTTGAAAAACCGAACCGAAACACTTATAATGCTGGTAGAGTTTTCTCTGCCGGCATTGTTTTCGTTATGGAGATGTCCGGCATGGACCGTGGCTGAATATTTCGTGAAAATGTCTGGAAATTCAGCCGGAATGGCCTCGCTGTACTGAACGGGCGCCTTCTTTTATTGAACTGTTCAGTACGTTTGACGGCAGAGAGTCCTGAAGAGCTGAATAATTGGTAAAAATTGAGTTTTTTTCAGCCGGAAATGGAGGGAAAGTACTGAACAAAACCACAAAATTCAGGATAATTCAGCCGTTCGACTGATGCGGACCTGTCAGCGGCTGAACTTTTGAGAAAAATGAGAGATTTTTCAGTACACTGGAAACAAGCTCGCTCTGTAAGGAAGAAAAGGGACAGTTCTGCCAGATATTTTATTTAGATCACAAAACAACACAGTAATAAAAGGAAGTATCATATGCGCGATTTGAAAGAAGCAGTCAGAGCCAGGGAACAGTTTCTGCTGGATTTGATCCGCGGGAAACAGCAGGCACTCAAAAGAGCGCCGGAAGGCAGCGGTTTTACCAGCTCGCACGGGAAGACTGTACAGTTCTTTCATCGCATGCCAAACGGGGACAGAATATACCTGAAAAAGGACGATAAACTGATCTGGGCGCTTGCGCAGAAAGAATATGACCAGAGAGTCCTGGACGCGGCAGAGCGGGAAATCAAGCAGATCCATAAACTGCGGTCCTTGTATGACGATGCGGATCAGGCGGAGGATCAGCTCGGCAGAATGCATCCGGTCAAGCAGCCTTTTGTTTCGCCGATCGTCCAGCCGGACGGGGAATATGCCCGCGAATGGCTTAACAAACCGTTTGTCAGATCGGATTACCATGAAGAACATCTGATTTATAGTACGGAAAAGGGTGAGAGGGTCCGTTCCAAATCAGAGGTGATCATCGCGAATCTGCTCAGAGGACACGGGATTCCGTACAAGTATGAATGCCCGCTAACGCTGAGAGACAGTTTTGTCAGCCCGGACTTTACGATCCTGAGGATCCGCGACCGCAAGGAGCTGTACTGGGAGCATCTTGGCCGTCTTGATGATCCGAAGTATATTGCCCGGAATCATAAGAAGATCCGCGACTATGAACGGGCCGGGATATTTCCCGGAACAGGGCTGATCCTCTCAGGAGAGACAGCCGCGGAGCCTTTTGACACCCGGCTGGCAGAGCAGCTGATCAAAGAATACTGTCTGTAACAGATATCCTGAACTTGAAATTCCGACGCAACTGCGGTATTATATAAATTGGAATATTATCCTACACAACAGACTGGAGGCTATTATATGAACGATAGTATACTGCTCGACGATATGCAGGTCAACGACCCGCGGGACAGCGCGCTTGAAGTGCTGGAAGATAAGGCCTACAGCCTGCTCAGAGAATATAAAGGGGATTCGTATCTTTTCGGCAGGGGAGTTATAGACCAGGCTGGCCTGTATCTCGGCAAATACGGAGAAAAGTTCCTGATCGTAGCGAGTGAGACTTATCTGGCGACGACGGTCGCGATCCGCGAAGGCCTGGAGAAGGTCAATGAAGAGGTGATCGACGTCGTTTCCGGCGCGCGGCCCAATGCTCCCCGCGAGGACGTGAAGAGGATCTGCGCGGATATTCTCAGGACGCAGCCGGACGCGATCATAGCGCTTGGCGGCGGCTCGACGATCGATGCCTGCAAGGCGGCCGATGTGCTCGCTGTCCTCGGCGGGACCGTAGATGATTATTTCGGGACAGGCCTTGTCACAAAACGTCTGGAAGAGACCGGGAAAAAGCTGATCCCGCTCCTTGCTGTAGCGACGGCGGCATCCAGCAGCTCCCATCTGACCAAATACGCGAACATCACGGATATCAAGGCGGGACAGAAAAAGCTGATCGTCGATCCGGCGATCGTACCCGTCGCGGCTGTTTTTGATTATAACAGAACGCTGACGTCGCCCGCGTCCGTCACAAGGGACGGGATCATGGACGCGTTGTCACATACATTTGAGGTTTTCTGCGGAGCAAAGCCGGAGACGTTTGAGCTGACAGGGACACTTGCCAGAACCGCGCTCGAGCTTTGCATCCTTTGCGGACAGCGCCTGATGCAGGACCTCAGCGACGCAGAGGCGCGGGAAGGCATTGCGCTCGCTTCGGATCTCGGCGGATACGCGATCATGGTCGGCGGGACGAGCGGAGCGCATCTGACGAGTTTCTCACTGACGGACGTAACGTCTCACGGGACGGCCTGCGGAATCATGAATCCGTATTATGCGGTGTATTATGCTCCGGCAGTAGAGCCGCAGCTGCGTCAGCTCTGTGAAGTGTTCTCACGCTATGAGCTTGTCGGTGATTTCTATGGGACGCTTGACAATCATGACCTTGCGGTCACATTTGCGGAAGCCTGGAAGACATTCGCGGAATCCATCGGAGCTCCGACAACACTGCTTGAGCTCCCGGACTTCACTTCGGAACACATCGACAGGATGCTGAACGCGGCCAAGGATCCGCAGCTTGCGATGAAGCTCGCCAACATGCCGGTCCCGATGAAGACCGAGGAAGTCGATATTTACATGAAGCCAGTGCTTGAAGCGGCGGTAACGGGCGATTTTGACAGGATCGTTACGCATTAATACACGGCTGTTTACGGCCGGAGAACAGCGGCCTGAAGCAGCCGCGATATATGAATCTGAGAAAGGAGAGGACAGTTATGCAAAAGCGTTCTGCGACCGGAAGCGCAAAACATTCCAGCCGTGTATTCGGCCTGTTTTCTCCTTTGGCTGCGCAGATCTTCACCATCTGTATCGAGGTCCTGGCGATTGCCGCGGCGATCGGAGCTGCACTCATGTGGGGCTTGTCCAATAAGGCGACGCAGACGGTTTCCTATGAATTCAAAGAAGTCGACCCGTCCGAATACCGCTCTGCCAACGGCGTCCTGGTCTATTCCTACGAGGAGAAAGAGAACCAGATGACGCTGATGTTGACGGAGGATCTGGTCAATACGGTGATCAACCGTTATCTGGATGACCAGGGACGGATGGTCAACGGCTACAGGATCTATGAGTTTGTCTATCGGCAGAATGAGAATAAATTCCACATGCTTGTGCAGGATGGAATCTTCACGGTGCCTGCACAGGCGGCGGCATCGGTCTCATGGGACCCGGATGCAAGAGAGGTCTTCTTTAGGTTCGAAGAGATGCGGCTTGGCGAGACGCAGAATTTCTGGGCAAGTAATCTGAATCCGCCCGATATCGCCGGAATCCGGGTCCCGGATACATATTTCATGTCGCCGGCATGGCTGCCCGTGAGCGGCATGCAGCTCAGCTATAATGAAATGCTGCTGCAGATGCAGCCGGACCTCAAGGCGGTCTCGGACATGATGTTCAGAGAATTTGAGGCGGATCCGGTCTATCTCGACTGGCAGTGCTCAATGAGCGACTGTCCGCTGATCGTCCGGCAGCTTCAGACTGCTGTGCATCAGCAGAAGTATTCTGATACGGCACTGAAAGCGATCCTCAAGACCGTTACGGACGAGCAGGAGAATCTGCCGGTCGTCCTTGCCTGTATGAAAGAGCCTTCGGTCCAGGCGTTCTTAGAGAAATACACCTATATCCTGAATCCGGAACTGGTCAATCTAGGGGCGTATACGGCAAAACGCGGAGAGATCCTGGCGGAGATCCGGATCGCTGTCGGCAAAGATATTTATGTTTCCTATCAGTCGCTGCTCGAGAACGGGATCGGCATTACACCGGATCCGCTGGAAACAGCTACTTCCAGCCTTGATAATTCGTATGTCAACTTCTCCGACGGGCAGAAGCTTGAAGGCACGGCGATCGTGATCCAGGCCAATACAGCGGAGGATCCGGAAGTACCGGAGACATTCTGCTTCACGGACAAGGGGACGGTCTATGATTACGATAGAGACGCATTTATCACGACGGAGCTCGTGACCTCGGAGAACCCTGTAAAGACGCCGCACGTCACATTCCTGGACGATTACCGGCTCTATTATGACAATGCTACGGGAACGGCTTCCGTGATCATATCGGATGATGACGGAGTGACGGTTATCTCGTCGGGAAATCTTAGGCGGCTGACCGCCGCTGAAGCGGATGCGGAGTACCCGTACCGTAACGGAACTCCGGAAATGGCCAGGATCCCGGCTAAAGACGATGCAGACCGCATTGCCATGATGGATGCGCTCGAGGAAGCACTGGGTGAAGGAGATATCCTGTCCAGATATCTGTCGGCCGATTCAGGCTCCGCATTCATGGTCTTCTCCACGCACCAGCATCCGGAGAGGATCCGGACCTGCGTGCTGCGTAAGGAAGGGACAGTATGGATCCCTGCTGATTATGATGTTATGGATTATAAGGGCTACGCGGCGCAGCATCCCGAGATCAACGGGACGGTATTCCCGCTTGAGACCACTAAAAATCTCAGGATCCGGACGATCCCGCAGGCGGGACTCCAGATCCTGCTTGAAAAAGCGCGGCAGCAGAATATCGTGAATACCGCGCAGAAAATCGATTTTTACTATTATGTTGATAATTATATCTATGTACGCTTCACGAACAGACGCAGCTGTGTATTTGAAGTCAGCAATGACGAAGTGATCCTGGCCTTCCGCTCGGTCGAGAGCGCTGCGGCCAACTGGGATCTGCCGAATTTCTTCCTGCTTGAGTCCTAACCGGACTGCAGGCAGGGAAGCGGCGGATCTCCGGGCGGTTTACAGAAAAGCGCCGTCTGCGCGGATCACCTGTCCGGTGATGTAGGAACTGTCCGGACCGGTCAGGAAATAAGCGGTCTTAGCGATTTCTTCAGGCCGGCCGAAGCGTCCGAGCGGGATCTCGTCCGCAAGGGCGGCTTTGTCTTCAGAGGTCAAGACATCGTTCATCGGCGTGTCGATCACACCGCAGGCGATCGCGTTGACACGGATCCCGGAAGGAGCGAGCTCTTTCCCCAGAGCACGTGTAAAAGCGTCCACGGCCCCTTTGGAGGCGGAGTAGACGGCTTCGGTAGAGGAGCCCGCGCTGCCCCACATAGAAGAAATGTTCAGGATACAGCCGGAATGCCGGCGCAGCATCGAGGGCAGGACCGCGCGGCAGCAGCGGAAAACAGAACCAAAATTCGTCTCCATCACGCGCTCGTATTCGGCATCCGTCATATCCTGCAGCAGTCCGAACCAGGCGATTCCGGCGCAGTTGATCAGGACGTCCGGTGACGGATCTTCGTTCAGGATCGTCTCAAACATGCGGCGTACACTCTCCGGGTCCGCAAGATCCGACCGGATAGCGGCAGCCCGGACACCGCAGCGCGAGGACAGTTCTTCACAGAACTGCGTGAGCATATCTATATGACGGAATCCCTGCAGGAACAGATTCCAGCCGTTACGTGCGTATTCTTCCGCGATCGCGCGGCCGATCCCTCCGGAAGCGCCGGTGAGGATCATGGACGGATTCTGCAAAGACATAGGATCCCTTCTTTCTGACAGTAATTGTCCGGCCTTGGAGCCGGAGATATAAAAATCATATCACACGAGATACGAATTTGCAAGGAGCACAGAAACACATGAAACACGACAGTTCGCCGGAAAAAGAGCATATCATCGCTGCTGACGCCGCGAAAGAGGAGCGCCCGGCCAACGGACAGATGACGCCTGCCATGCGTCTTCTTTGGGATGGAATAAGGATCTTTGCCGGAGCGTTCATTCTTGGACTGGCGATCAATATCTTTTTTGAACCGTATCACATCGTAGCCGGCGGGATCACCGGTCTCGGCATGGTGCTTAGAGAAGTCCTGAGCCGCAGAGGGGTCGAAGTGCCGCTCTGGCTCGCCAACCTGGTCCTGAACGTTCCGCTTTTTATCGGAGCATATTTCCTGCATGGACGGAAATTCATCCTGCGTACGGGTTTTGCGATGGCTTCGCTGACGCTGAGTCTGTATGTCTCGGTTTCATGGGGCTATGACAGCGGAGAGGTCCTGATCAATGCGATCTACGGCGGTATTCTGTCCGGAATCGGCTGCGGACTGGTCTTTGCGGCGCGGGCAACAACGGGAGGTACCGATCTGCTTGCCGCGATCCTGCACTATTTCATACGGCATCTGTCTGTCGCCGCGCTGACGTTTTTCACGGATTTTGCCGTGATCGTAGCCAGTGTTCTGGTATTCGGCATGAATCTTGCGCTGTACGCGATCATCGGGATCTATATCACCGCATGGGTAGCGGACCGCGTTGTCGACGGTTTCCACTACAGCAAAGCGATCTTCATCATTTCGGAGAAAAGCAATGAGATCGCCGCGCGCCTGATGGAGGAGCTGAACCGCGGCGCGACAGGCATCCCGGCGGTCGGCAAGTATACCGGCGCGAGCAAAGAGATGCTCTACGTCGTAACATCCACACGGGAAGCGGTCCATGCAAAGCGGATCGTACAGGAGGTGGACCCGCGCGCGTTCATGATGCTGACCGATACCAAAGAGGTCCTCGGCGAAGGTTTTACCGAATATGATACCGCAAAATAGTCAGGTTTATCAGATATTGGCAACTATCATAAAAAACCGGCCAATTCTTTGTTCACTTTATATATAGTTTTTTTCGTAAAAATAGTGTATTATATCATTAACTCAAGTAAGTCTACTTAAAATCAAGGAGGATTGTAACGGATGTCTAGTTTGCAGCTTAAGAACATTAAGAAGACCTATTCAAACGGCATCACTGCGGTTAACGATTTCAATCTTGACATCGCTGACCAGGAATTCATCATCTTCGTAGGACCTTCCGGCTGCGGAAAGTCTACCACCCTTCGTATGATCGCTGGTCTTGAGGAGATCACGGAAGGCGAGCTTTACATCGATGATAAGCTTGTCAACGACGTAGCTCCCAAGGATCGTGATATCGCGATGGTTTTCCAGAACTACGCTCTGTATCCTCATATGACCGTTTACGACAACATGGCATTCGGCCTTAAGCTTCGTAAAGTTCCCAAGAAAGAGATCGAGACCCGCGTTAAAGAGGCAGCCCGCATCCTTGAGATCGAACACCTGCTTGACCGTAAGCCGAAGGCTCTTTCCGGCGGTCAGAGACAGCGTGTAGCTATGGGACGTGCAATCGTTCGTAGTCCTAAGGTATTCCTGATGGACGAGCCTCTGTCCAACCTGGATGCTAAGCTGCGTGTACAGATGCGTGTTGAGATCGCTAAGCTGCATCAGCGTCTGCAGGCCACTATCATCTACGTTACCCATGACCAGGTCGAGGCTATGACACTGGGAACCCGTATCGTAGTTATGAAGGACGGTATCATTCAGCAGGTCGACTCTCCGGTAAAACTGTACAACGAGCCTCAGAATCTGTTCGTAGCAGGATTCATCGGATCTCCTCAGATGAACTTCATCGACGCTGTTCCTGAGAAGGTCGGCAACGATGTATGGCTGAAGTTCAAGGGCCAGTCTGTTAAGCTTCCGGAAGAGAAGGGCAAGAAGGTTGAGGAAGCCGGATTCATCGGCAAGGAAGTCATCCTCGGCATCCGTCCGGAAGACATCCATGAGACTGAGGACGTTCTTGAGAAATTCAAAGACGACACCTTCGTTTCCAAGATCAACGTCACCGAGCTTCTTGGCGCTGAGATGCATCTGTATCTGAGCATCGAGGATCTTGACATGATCGCCAAGGTCAATCCGCGTATCCAGGTCAAGGCTGATGACAACATCAAGCTGGCTATGGATCCCGCCCGTATCCACGTATTCGACAAGGAGACCGAGCAGGTTATCACCAACTGATAACAGGTTCAGGATTCGCCGAATCAAGAGCTTACAATGGCACGGCCGGTTTTATACCGGCCGTGTTTTTATGTCTCCGGAGTGCCGGCTGCCCCTACAAATGTTACAAAAGTATTAAATAAACGTAAAATATATGACGAAAAAGGGGTTTTGGCAGGCTTTTCCCTTTCTTTTTTTGCCCGGATAGGGTATAATACAGGATGAGTTTCCATACACTTTTTATTGTCGATTGGCTTGAGAGGAGAGAAAGCGATGCTGACGAGCCAGACCCTGCGCGAGTATATCAAAGAGTTTTATCAGGTTACCCAGATACCGGTCTGTGTGTACAGCCCGGATGCCAGTCTGCTGGTATCCGCGGATAACAGACGGCCGTCCGGTAATCCTGCTTTTACAAAGGATTTCCTTGTCTCGGAAGCAGAGAGCATGACCTGTGGTTCCTGGCAGTTCTATAAGGTCCATGATAAGGACAGTCTGGAGTATGTTGCCGCGCTGTGCGGGACAGATCAGGGAAACAGCTGTTTCGGACGGCTAGTCGTTGTCCAGCTTGAGGGACTGCTGAAGGCTTACCGGGACCGCTATGATCAGGATAATTTCGTGAAAAATCTGCTGCTTGACAATATGCTGCGTGTGGATATCTACATGAGGGCTGATAAGCTTCGGATCGAAAACAACGTTCCGCGCGCGGTCTGCCTGATCGAGACGCAGAATGACAGCGATACGAATTCGACGGTAATGGATATCGTGAGGAACCTCTATCCCACCAAGGGTAAGGATTTCATCACGGCTGTGGATGAGAACAATATCATTCTGGTCAAGGATCTGAGCGAGTCCAAGGACGCCGATGCGACGCTTAACGAAGTGGACCTGACGATCCTGGATACGCTGAACAGTGAGGCCATGGGCAAGGTGCACATCGCTTCCGGCTCGATCGTACGGGATCTGAAGGATATTTCCAAGTCGTATAAAGAAGCAAAGCTTGCGCTTGACGTCGGCAAGATCTTTTATCAGGACCGCTACATCATCCATTACAGCCAGCTTGGGATCGGCCGTCTGATCTACCAGCAGCCGATTTCTCTGTGCAGGATGTATCTGGATGAAGCCGTGAACGGTTTCAGGATATCGGATTTTGACGAGGAGACACTGCACACGGTCAATCAGTTCTTTGAGAATAATCTGAATGTGTCCGAGACCTCGAGGCAGCTCTACATCCACAGGAATACGCTGGTGTACCGTCTGGACAAGCTGCAGAAGAATACGGGACTTGACGTGCGTATCTTTGAGGACGCCATCAAGTTCAAGATCGCGATGATGGTCGCGGGCTACGTGGATTATATGGAGAAATCCGGATACAGCGTATAATACAGCAGATTTCCGATAGGAGAGTATTTTGATAGAATTACAGAACGTTACCAAGATTTATGACGGGAACGTCATCGGTGTACAGGACGCGAATATCAAGATCGACCAGGGCGAATTTGTTTTCCTGGTCGGCGAGAGCGGTTCCGGCAAGAGTACACTGCTGCGGCTTCTGATCAAAGAGATCAATCCGACATCCGGTAAGATCTTTATCGACGGGCAGAACGTGACACGGCTCCGCAGCCGCAAGACTGCGAAGCTGCGCCGCCGCATGGGTTTTGTTTTCCAGGATTACCGGCTGCTGCCCAAGAAGACCGTCTATGAAAACGTCGCGTTCGCGATGGAAGCGATCGAGGAGACGCAGCGCAGGATCCGCCGCAGAGTGCCGCGCGTGCTCAATATGGTGGGCCTTGCTCATAAGAGCCACAATTTTCCCAATGAAATATCGGGCGGAGAGCAGCAGCGCACCGCGATCGCGCGGGCCGTCGCCAATAACCCGGTATATCTCCTGGCGGATGAGCCGACCGGCAATCTGGATCCGCGAAACGCCAAGGAGGTCATGGATCTGATGGAGCACATCAACAGTCTGGGCACGACCGTCATTATCGCGACGCATGATAAGGAGACCGTTGACCGCATGCAGAAACGCGTGATCCATATCATGGACGGCAAAGTCGTGAAAGACGCGAAGGGAGGCTACGATATATGAAGCTTCGCTCCGTAAAAGTATGTGTTAAAGAAGGTCTGCAGGGAATCAGCCGCAACGGATGGATGGTCACCGCGTCGGTGCTTACGGTCTCCGCGTGTCTGTTTATTTTCGGCATTGTCTACTGTATCGTAATGAACGTCCGTTCCTTTGCGAATAATCTGGATGATAATCTGGGCATTGTAGCCTTCCTGTCTTCCAAAGTTCCCGAAGAGAGCGTGCCTACGCTGCTCGATCAGATCCGGAAGATGGACGGAGTCAAAGAAGTCCAGTATATTTCTGCGGAAGAAGCCTGGGAGAGCTTTAAGGAGTCCATGGGCTTTGGCGAGCAGCTGGGGACGGATATGGTGAACCGACTGGACCAGGATAATCCGCTGGCCGATTCGGCGTCGTTCCAGATCTATCTGTATGATGCCGGGGATCAGGAGGCTTTTGTCAGCCAACTCAAGACCATGCCTCAGTTCAGACGCATTCAGTATGCGGCGGAGACAGCCGCCGTCATGTCCAATATCAACCGCGTGATCACGATCGGCGGACTGGTACTGATCCTGCTGCTGATCATCATCGCCATCCTGCTGATCTCCAATACGATCAAGCTGTCCGTCTATGTGCGCCGCGAGGAGATCGAGATCATGAAATACATCGGGGCTACGGATTCGTTCGTCCGGATACCTTTCGTCGTGGAAGGCATCATGATCGGAATTCTCGGTTCGATCCTGCCGGCTGTAACGATCTATTTCATATACAGGGCAGTCCTGACACTGGTCGTCCGCCAGTTTAATGAGACCTTCTCGCAGATGATCCACTTCCTGAGCATGTCAGAGATCATGCGGATGCTGATACCGGCTTTCCTGGTGGTCGGCATCGCTGTCGGTATTCTGGGAAGTCTGTTCTCCCTGCGTAAATATCTGAAAGTCTGAGGAGAGATAAAGATGCCTAAGAAACGCAAATATACCCGTTTTTCCACGCTTGTCAGGATCTTTGCGCTGACGCTTGCCTTTATTCTCGGATTCTCCGGGATGCCTGCCGTGTATGCGGATGAGGATGCGGACGAGATCGAGGAAGGACTCGAGGAGCTCGAGGACGAGAAGGACGCGCTGGAGGATCAGGCTTACTGGGTAGCCTGGGAACAGAATTACACGTCCGCACAGCTTGCGCAGATAACCAGCGATATGGCTGAGCTGGAAGCACAGATGGCGGAGCTGGATAATCAGATCAATGTCTGTGAGATCAATATCCAGAATCTTGAGGCTGCGATAGCAGACAATGAAGCCATGCTGGAGCAGACCGAGGCGGAGCTTGCGACAGCCAAGGAGATCGAGACAGGACATTACAATGAGCTGAAAGCCCGCCTGCAGATCATGTATGAGTACGGAGATGTGAACTATCTGGAGCTTCTGCTCGGCTCCAAGAGCATTTCCGATTTCTTCAGCCGGATCGAGTATATCAACGAAATGGCTGCTTATGACGAGAAGATCCAGAACGATCTGAAGAACGACCGAGAGACGATCCAGGAGATCGAGAGCCGGCAGACGCAGACGCAGCTGGAACTGGACATGAACCATCAGAAGCTGGAGAAAGAACGCGAAGCTCTGGTGGAGGCCATGCAGAATAAGCAGGATTTCTACGCACAACTGCAGAGCGACCAGACCAGTTATCAGAATTATCTGTACTATCTGTATGAACAGTCCAATTGGCTCTCTGCGCAGATAGCGGAGAAGGAACAGCAGATCAGTACAGCGGAAGCAAGGCTTGCGGCTGCCCGCGAGGCGGAGCGGCTTGCTGCGGAAGAATCGTCAAGACGCGCTGAAGAGGAGCGTCAGGCTGAAGAGGAGCGCCAGGCTGAAGAAAGCCGCAGAGCGGAAGAAGAATCCAGACGTGCCGAAGAGGAACGGCAGGCAGAGGAAGAAGAGGAAGAACCGCAGGAAGAGGAGACTTATACCGAGGAAGAGGACGAGCCCGATGATTCGGGTTCAGGATCGGGAAGCTCCGGTTCTTCAGGCGTCTTCACCTGGCCGGTGCCTTCAAGCTATTATATTTCGTCTCCGTACGGTTACCGCGTGCACCCGATCGAGGGCACCTACAGACTGCACGCAGGGACGGATATCGCGGCGAATTACGGATCCAATATTGTAGCTGCCGACAGCGGGACCGTTATTGCTGCCATGTATCACTGGAGCTATGGATATTATGTTATGATCAGCCATCCGTCGGGATACGTTACAATGTATGCACATTGCAGTCAGCTGCTTGTTTACGCAGGACAGCAGGTCTCCCGCGGAGAGGTCATCGCTCTCGTTGGAGAGACCGGTGAAGCGACCGGCCCGCATTGCCATTTTGAAGTACGCGTTAACGGCGCAACGGTCGACCCGATGTTGTTCTTCTGATAACTATGGATGACAGAGGCTTTTTTGAAGAGAGATCGGATAACAGACACGTCTTCACAGAACGGGGCGGAAGACAGTCCATGCCGGGTTTCTGGGCGGGTTTCATCACCGCTTTTCTGCTGATCGCTGTAGCCGGCGGCATCTTCTGGTACGTCAATAAACCGATCCTTGTTCCCGGAGCTTATGTGGACGGCGGACTGGATCAGGACGAAGCGGAAGCAATCCTAACGAAAGAAAACCAGCTGATCAGCTATATCGACAAGTATTATATCCTCGAGGATATCCCGAAAGAAAAACTGATCGAGGGAATTTACCGCGGGATCATGGGCACTCTTTCCGACAAATACGCCGCTTATTATACGGCGGAGGAATTCGAAGAGATCAAAAAGACGTCCAAAGGGTCGTTCGGCGGCATGGGCATTTCCGTAACACCGGAGCGGGAGATCGTGAGCGTCTATGAAGACAGTCCGGCGAGCGAAGCCGGGATCCTGCCGGGAGACATCATCATTGCTTCTGATGGGACGGATATCACGGGGATGAAGCAGGACGAATATATGTCCCTGCTGCGCGGAGAGGTCGGAGATGTGCGGACACTGACGCTGCTGCGGCCTTCGACCGGAGAGACGTATGAAGCCACGATGACGCTCCGGATCGTCAATCAGAAGACGATCGTCTGGAAATGGCTGGATAATGGGATCGCTTACCTGCAGATCACCAATTTCCATGTGATCACGATCGAACAGTTTGACGCCGCGCTCGAGGAGATCCAGGCGTCGGAGGATTTTGCCGGCCTGATCATCGATCTGCGGAATAATCCGGGCGGAGAGCTTGATACCGTCGTTCATATCGCGGATAAACTGATGCCTGCGGGCCTGATCGCCTACACGCTTGAGAAGACAGGCGAGCGGGAAGATTTCACATCCAAGGGGGAAGGACTGCCGGGCATTCCGATGGCGGTACTGATCAACGGTGATTCAGCCAGCGCTTCTGAGCTGCTTGCCGGGGCGCTTAAGGACCGCGGGATAGCGACCATTGTGGGAACGCAGTCATTCGGTAAGGGAATCGTGCAGACGACCTGGTGGCTCGGGGACGGATCAGCCTTCAAAATGACGACGGCCAAGTATTTCACACCCGGCGGAGAAGAGATCCAGGGCGTTGGAATTACGCCCGATATCGTTGTCGAAGCGCCGGAGGATCCGGCAGACGGCGTCGATCCGCAGCTGGATGCGGCATATGGAGCGGTCCTCGATGAATTGGGGATCGCGGAGGATGAAGCGGCATGACGGAACAGAACAGACAAATCTATGAGAAACTGAGAGAAGCCTATCCGGACGTCCGGTGCGAGCTGGATTTCGGGACGCCGCTGCAGCTTCTGACAGCGACGGTCCTCAGCGCGCAGACGACGGATAAACAGGTCAACCGCGTGACGGAAGTGCTTTTCCGCGATGCGCCGGATCTGCCCGCGATGCGGAAGCTGACGGTCGGACAGCTGGAGGATTATATCCGGACAGTGGGATTCTTTCATACGAAAGCCCGTCATCTGATCGATATGTGGCAGGAACTGGAGGAACGTTTCGGCGGCGAGGTGCCGCGCACTCGGGAAGAACTTACAACACTGCCGGGAGTCGGCCGCAAGACGGCAAATGTCGTGATCTCGAACGCTTTCGGAGTGCCGGCGATCGCGGTGGATACGCATGTTTTCCGCGTTTCCAACCGGATCGGGCTTGCGGATGCCGCGACGGTCGAGGAGACGGAGAAACAGCTGATGCAGAATCTGGACGAAGACGTTTGGTCGATGATGCATCATTTGCTGATCTTCCACGGACGCCGCTGCTGCCACGCGCGCGGACCGGAATGCGGGAGATGCCCGATCGCGGAGTTTTGCAGGAAATATCAGGCGGACACTGCGTCTGCAGGATCTGACGGGACGGAATAATACAGTACGGTTTCAGGAGGAGACAGAATGGATAACGTATTTATCGAGCACATGGTCGAAAAAGACGACAAAAACATGCGGATCATCAAGAAAGCCGGGATGATCCTGGGGATCGCGATCGTACTGTTTATCGGATTTACGGTGTTTACACAGTTCTTTACGATCGCGCTGCTGATCTGCATTCTGGTCGTTTTCTTCTTCTGGAGGAAGATCGACCGGGAGTATGAGTATATCTATACGGACGGTAATCTTGACGTGGACGTTATCTACGGCCGGTCCGCCCGCAAACGACTGCTCAGTGCGGATACGAGGGATTTCCAGTTCATCGCATACGGCGGGAGCACCGCTTATCATGCAAAGATCGAGGCTAAATACGACAAGACGCTTGACTGCGGCGCCGGCGGGATCCGCGATAATTCCTATGTCGGGGTCGTTACGCGCGGGGATAAGACGATCAAGCTGATCTTCGAGCCTGACGAGCGCATGGTCGCGGCACTGAAACGCTACATTCCGAGAAAATTCGAAGCGAAGCCGGAGTATTGAGTGATTTCTGCATTACTTTAAGAACCTTCAACAAAACAGGCCGTCCGGTCAACAGTCCTGCCCGCAGGCAGCACAGTATATGCCGGACGGCCTTTTTCTATGCGGTTTTTCGGCCTGTGATGATTATAGATGATTACCTGTATGATTCTATCGGGGCATCGAGTCCGAGGATGCGGATCGCACGGAAGCCCTGCCTCCCTTAGAGTCAGTATTTATTTCTCTGTCGGTGCGTCTTCTTTAGCTTCGGCAGGAGCTTCTGCCTTGGTCTCCACCGGCGCGGTCTCGGCAGTCTGAGCGGCGGCCTTGATCTTGGCGAGCTCTTCCTCTTCGAGAACACGGAACGCAACCTTGCCGACAAGCGTCTTCGGCAGATCATCGCGGAACTCGATATCATACGGCAGGGCATACTTCGCGATATGCTTGCGGCAGTAACGCATCAGCTCTTCCTTGCAGGCCTTTGTCGGGGCATAGCCGGGTTTCAGGACTACGAATGCTTTGATCTTCTGGATCTTGACCGGATCCGGAACACCGATCACGCAGCTGATCTGGACGTATTCGTGGGCATCCAGGATGTTTTCCATCTGGGACGGATATACATTGTAGCCGTTTGTGATAATCATGCGCTTGATACGCTGACGGAAGTAGACAAAGCCTTCCTCGTCCATTACGCCGAGATCGCCGGTATGGATCCAGCGGTATCCGTCAACTTCATGGATCGTATCGGCCGTCTCTTCCGGCTGATTGATGTACTCCAGCATAACGGAAGGACCGGTCAGAACGATCTCGCCCTCGGTCCCGTAAGGAACTTCCTTATCGGTACCCGGCTCGACGATGCGGAAATACGTATCCGGGAACGGGATGCCGATACTGCCTTCCTTCTGCTTATGGATCGGTGTCAGGCAGCAGGCAGTGACACATTCCGTCGTACCGTAACCTTCACGTACCGTAATCTTGGCGCCGTGATCACTCAGGAACTGATCCAGCCGTTTCTTCAGGCTGATGGAAAGAGAGTCTCCGCCGGAGAAAACACCTTTCAGGAAGTCCAGTTTCAGATCTTTGGGATCCCAGTTGCGCAGCAATGCTTCAAACAGGGACGGAACACCGGCAATCAGATTCGGTTTGTATTTTTCCAGCATCTCGCCGTAAGTCTTGGCGTTGAAACGCGGGATCAGGATGCACTGTCCGCCGTTCATGAACATCGAATGGATCGATACGCCCAGTCCAAATCCATGGAACATCGGCATGACGGCCAGCATCTTGTCACCGGGCCGGAAGAACGGGTTGGTCGCGACGATCTGCGCGCCAAGCGCGTTGAAGTTGAGGTTGGAGAGCAGGATTCCCTTGGAAGTACCGGTCGTGCCGCCCGAATACAGAATAACGGCAGGGTCTTCGGCCTTGCGGCGTACGCGGAAGATCTCCGTGTGTTTGCCGCGGGACAGGAATGTCTTCCAGAAAAGAACGTGTGGTGCGTCATGCGGCACGGGAGCGATCTTGCGGCCGGCAGTCAGCTTGTAGCCGATCTTCATCAGAGGCTTCAGGACATCGGCGACAGAAGTGATCAGCAGCAGCTGCAGATCAACAGCCTTCATGACGCTCTTGAATTTCGGATAGAACTGGTCGAGGGTGATCGCGGCGATAGAGCCGGAATCGCGCAGATAGAAAGCAATCTCACTCTCCGCGGACAGCGGATGGATCATTGTGGCGATCGCACCGACCAGGTTGATCGCGTAGAAAATGCAGACGGTTTGCGGTGTGTTGGGCATGCAGACGGTCACGCGGTCTCCTTCGCGGATGCCGACGGCCTTAAGTGCTTTGGCGGTCGTTTCGATCTGTTCCCAGAGCTCTTTATAGGTAGCGGTCGTGCCGAGGAATTCATAGGCAGTCAGATCCGGATAGCGTTCGGCCATAGCTTCAACGGCCGCGCTCATGGTCTTGGAGGTGTACTCCAGATTCGCGGGGACCTCCGGGTCCTTGCTGGCAAGCCACGGCGCCGCGGGCGTCGGGACATCGTTCAGGCGGATAACCTTGGTATCATCGTAAGCTGCGTGTATCAAATTCGATTCCCTCCTTCATGGGTTTTGCGAGCTCTTCCGGCTTCTCGAGCAGATGCTTGAGAAGCATGACAGAACGGGAGAAATAATACCCGTCCGCGATCCGTTCGTCGACGGTAAGACCCAGATCGACGAATTCATGATTGTCGGTCACCTGGCCGTCATCGTCATATACAGGGGCTTTGCGCTTCTCGCCGACGATACAGAAGATGGAAGTGGTACCCCAGTTCGTCAGATGGTGATAGCCGCTGTTAAGCTTGATCGATCCCAGATTGGACAGAACAACAGAGCTCTGGAAAGGATCCGAATTTGTAAAAGCCTCCGGCAGGAGTCCGTGCCTGTCCATCATCCGTACGACCTTAAGTGCGGTCTTGCTGAGAAAACGTGGGATTTTGTTGAACAGATCCATATTGTCTTCGGTGCTGTTCGCGTTGCCTGCAGGTTTGTCTCCGGCCTTGGAATGTCCGCGTTCCGCGTAGACGACCTTGCGGATCGCCTCATGTACGGATTCCAGGTTGTCTTCGGGCGAGATATGCAGGAACGCAAGTCCCTCGTCGCCGTTGTCGGAGAACTGCTTCTTTACAACAAATGCTGTCGTAACCTCGTTCCGCTGGTAGTAGTTGCCGTTCTGATAGAAGCGGTTCAGCTTGGGCCGCTGATGGATCGTATGCGCGATAGCGGTGACGATCAGATGGAACAGTGTATATTTGAACTCGGGATCGCCGGCATTCAGCTCTGCCAGATATCGGTTCGCGTTCGTCAGATCGATGGTCTGTGAGATGTAAGCTTCATTATCAGCGCGGTTCGGCATGATCTCGCCCATAATGAAGTGCATGGAGTCGGTCTTGCGGATCAGTGCCGCGTCTTTACGGTCGCCCCATTTTCTTTTCGCCATAAACTGCCTTCTTTCCGGTTGGAGACTTTTAAACACCTTTCTGATCATATCATAAAACACATAAAAAGTCTATCAGAAATACAAATGTTATAAAACAAAAAGTGCCCCGGGAGACAGTTCTCTCAGAGCACATATCAGGCGGATCAGACAAACCGGCGGATAGCAGCGGTTTACTGCAGTACGTAATCCGTATCACAGGACGGCAGACGGTGCAGAACGGCAATGACCTCGCCGAGGACGGAAATCTCATCGGCAGGAAGAATGCGCGCGGGCATCTCATCCGGAGTGTTGTATTTCTGTACGTAGAAGATTTTCCAGTCCTTCTCACTGGGAATAACAAAACGCACGAAAAGTTCTTTTTTATAGGAGTAGAGCAGAACGGCACTCTTGCCGGGCTCAACATCTGCTTTGATATACAGCAGATCTCCTTCACGGATACCCATACCGGACATCCGGTTGTCAGACATACGGAACGCGTAATCCGCGTCGAGCGGACCGGGATTCAGATGGGCTTCGCAGTTGATCTCGGCGCGTACCATCGGATTCTCAAGAAAACGCTTGAGCAGCGGGATCTGTTTGTGATTGACGTCCGCATAACGTGATGAATAGGTCCCTCTCTCATCGACGAGACCGAGGATCCAGTTCGGATTGACGTTGAAATAATACGCGATGCGGTTCAGATTCTGATCGCCGGGCAGCTTACGGCTGTTCATATAGTAATACAGCGTTGCGCGCGGGATCTGTGTTTCCGATGAGATTGTGCGTATATCCAGATTGCTGGAAGCGATCAGATCGTGGATACGGTTGCCGATCTTCTCTTCGCGGCTTCCTTCGCCCCCTTCCAGATTCTCTTCCGGTGTGCGCTGCGGATCATTGGTTATGCCAAGCAGATATTTCTCCGAAACACTGAAATACCTTGCTATGTTCTTCAAAGAATGACCTGTCAGGTGCTGCTTGCCGAGGAAAAGCCGGCTTACGCTCGTCGGAGTGAGTCCGACGGCACGGCCGATCTCCGAAAGAGAAACGCCTTTTTCTCTACGAAGCGCGTCCAGACGATCCGTTGTGATACCGGAATAGTTTTTAACCGGAGATGGGGAATCTGCCTTCTGTCTACTCATCGTGACCCTCCTTCTGTGAATTTGTTTCTTATTATACTACACTTTGCCGAAAAAAACAACTCTGCCTGTAAAAAAATGCATAAAAATTAAAGCGGTTGACAAACCGCGTATACATGCTATAATAAAGTGTCGTAATATCGCAGAAAAAGGAGAGATACGGCATGCAGACAGATATAGAAGCATTACGCGTGCAGATGAGAGAAGACCTTAAAAAGGTCAACAGTGCAGATACATTACGTGCTTTCTGGCAGGAATATCTTGGCAAGAGCGGTAAGATCCCCGCGATGATGAAGGACCTCAGAAATGTCGCTCCCGAGGAGCGTCCGACCATGGGCAAGGTCATCAACGAGCTTAAGAACCACATCCAGGAAGCTTATAAGGAAGCGGAATCCCGCGTGAAGCAGATCGAGCTTTCTTCCCAGAACGAGGCCGAGACCGTGGATATCACGATGCCTGCCAAGATCCGTCAGACCGGTTCGCTGCATCCGATCACGATCGTGCGCAATCAGATCATCGACGTTTTCGCCGGCATGGGATTCGAGATCTATGAAGGTCCCGAGATCGAGGACGATACACATTGCTTCACCCGTCTTAATGTGCCCAAAGACCATCCTGCGCGTGATATGCAGGATACTTTCTATCTGACGGATGAGCTGCTGCTCCGTACACAGACCTCCGCGGGACAGATCCGTGTCATGGACGCGGAGAAGCCGCCGATCAAGGTCCTTGTGCCCGGACGCGTTTTCCGTTCCGATTCGGACGCGACGCACAGCCCGATGTTCCACCAGATGGAAGGGCTTGTCGTTGATAAAGGCATTACGCTCTGCGACCTGCAGGGCATGCTGGACGAGCTGTGCCGCAATCTTTTCGGAAGCGAGGTCCGCACCCGTCTGCGTCCCTCTTATTTCCCGTTTACCGAGCCAAGTGTCGAGGTCGATGTCAGCTGCTTTGAGTGCGGCGGTAAGGGATGCGGTCTGTGCAAGCACACAGGCTGGATCGAGATCCTCGGTGGAGGCGTCGTCAACCGCAAGGTCCTGGAGAACTGCGGCATCGACCCGGACGTATACTCCGGCATCGCCTTCGGCATCGGTATCGAGCGTATCGCGATGCTTAAGTACGGCATCAACAATATCGGACTGTTCTTCCAGAACAACATCCGTTTCCTGGAACAGTTCCGGGCGTAAGGAGGGGACATTATGAAACTGCCTTTCAGCTGGCTCAAAGAATTCGTAGACGTGGATATTACGCCGGAGGAACTGGAAACAAAGCTTTTTTCATGCGGATTTGAGGTCGAGGAGCTGATCCGCCTGTCCGAAGGCATCTCCCGTGTCGTGGTCGGAGAGATCACGCATATGGAGAAGCAGGAGGGGACGGATCATCTGTATCTGTGCCGCGTCAACTGCGGACCGGAATATGGCGAAGATCTTGCGATCACGACCGGCGCGCCCAATATTTTCGAGGGCGCTATCGTACCTGTCGCTCTTGACGGCGCCACGCTTCCCGGCGGGATCGTGATCAAAGCCCGCAAGATGCACGGGATCATGTCCAACGGCATGATGTGCAGCGGGACGGAGCTCGGCATTACAGACGATATGTATCCCGGGGCAGAGGTCAACGGACTGCTGATCCTGAACGGAGACCCGAACGCGGTGCTCGGCCGGGACATCTGCGAAGTCGTCGGACTGGATGACGTTGTATTTGATATCAGCATTACCGCGAACCGTCCGGACTGCCAGAGCATTCTGGGCCTGGCGCGTGAAGTCGCGGCTCTTCTGGATAAGCCGCTGCATATGCCGGCGACGGACTATGAGATCACGGGCGAACCGGATCCGGAGATCTCTGTCAGAGTGGAAGCGCCGGATCTGTGCCCGCGCTATCTGGCTCATTATGTACGAAATCTGCGGATCGCGGAGTCTCCGCGCTGGATGAAGCGCCATCTGGCTCTGATGGGCCTGCGGAGCATCAATAATATTGTAGATATCACAAACCATACTCTGCTTGAGATCGGACAGCCGATGCACGCGTTCGATCTGGATCACGTCGAGGGAAAATCCATCTGCGTGCGCCGCGCTGCCGAGGGTGAGAAGATCACGACACTGGACGAGAAGGAATTCACGCTGAATCCCAACAATCTTGTCATTTGCGACGCGAAGAAGCCTGTCGCGCTTGCCGGCATCATGGGCGGACTCAACAGCGAGATCGAAGCGGATACCAAAGAACTGCTTTTCGAGTGCGCTACGTTCGCCAGGGACTGCGTCCGCAAGACCAGCCGCGCGCTGGGACAGGTCAGCGATTCTTCTTCCCGTTATGAGAAGGGCGTCGACCAGTTCGGCACCGAGCTCGGCCTGCGCCGTGCTCTGCATCTGATCCAGGAGCTTGACTGCGGCGACATTACGCCGACCGCTTTCGACTGCTCTGCAGCCGCGACACATGAGTGCATGACTTTCAAGGCGCGTCCGGAGCAGATCAACAGGGTCCTCGGCATCGAGGTCCCGGCTGAGACGATGATCGATATTCTGAAGAGACTCCAGTTCGGCATCGAAGATCATGACGGAGAATGGACGGTCACGGTCCCGCGTTTCCGCGAGGATATCGAGGGCGTACCGGATCTGGCGGAAGAAGTTATCCGTGAATACGGTTATGACCATATCGTTCCGACGTTCTTGGCCAGAGCAGCTGTAACGAACGGCGGCATGAATGATTACCAGAAGCGTCAGATGGCGCTTAAAAACACGCTTTCCGGACAGGGCTTCCACGAGGCGATGACGCTTTCGTTCTATTCGCCGGCGGATCTCGACAGACTGCATATTCCGGCAGACGCGCCGGAGCGCAATGCGATCCGCATCCTGAATCCGCTGAGCGAGAATCTGTCGATCATGCGCACAACGCTTGCGCCGAGCATGCTCACAAGTGTTGTGGAGAATCTGAAGAGCGGCAATAGCGAAGGACGTCTGTTCGAGCTTGCCAACGTTTATATTCCGTACAGTCTGCCGCTTGACCGCATGCCGGACGAGAGACTGACGCTCTGCCTCGGCGTGTTCGGACCGGAGGAGGATTTCTTCACGGTCAAAGGCGTCATGGAAGCCATCAGTTATGTCACGGGCGTGCCCTTCACTTACGAGAGAGCGCAGGTATCCTATCTGCATCCGGGCATGACAGCGGCTGTGATCGCCGGCGGCAGGAAGATCGGTGTCTTCGGCAAACTGGCCAATGACGTTACGGAAGAACTGAGCCTTGCAAAGGACGACCGTACCGGACGCAACATCTATCTTGCAGAGCTCGACTACGGCGCGCTCGACGCGATGATCGATGAGAATTATCACTATGTACCGCTCAACGAATACGCAGAGCAGAAGCGGGATCTTGCGCTGATCTGTGATGAGAAGGTCACCGTGGGCGAGATCGAGGAATGCATCCGCCAGGCAAATCCGCTTGTCGCGGCGGTCAGGCTTTTTGACGTATACCGCGGCAAGAATATCGGAGAAGGCCGCAAGAGTATGGCATTCACGGTTACGCTTTCCGACAGGGAGAAGGATGTGACGGATAACGCGGCGCAGAAAGCCGTCCACAAGATCCTTTCCAATCTTAAATTCAAGCTGGGAGCGGAGCTGCGTCAGGAATAACGGGAGATAATCCGGATGGAGAGTAAGAGTAAAAAGCTGACGGCCGGCCGTGCGTTCCTCTGGATCGCGATCGCCGTGCTGGTCGGCGGTCTCGCGGGAGGCGCTTTCGGCTACTCATACGGCAGATCGCGCAGCCGGCAGGCTGAGGAGCAGGCTGCAAGACCGGCGGACTACCGGATCGCGGACAACGGATATACGGGAAGTTCCGCACAGGGCCTCCTGGATACACCGATCATCTCGGATCAGGTCGAGACCGCGACACGCGCCGTACAGGATTCGGTCGTCGTGATCACGACGAAGGTACAGGCTGAGGTCCAGACGCTTTTCGGACAGAGTTATGTGCAGGAATATTCGGCGCTGGGATCCGGCGTGCTTTTCCGCGAGGAGAAAGACCGGATCTGCATCCTGACCAATGCGCACGTGCTTGAGGACGCTTCGGAGGCATATCTGTACATCAATGAAGAGACGAGCATTCCGGTCTATCTGGTCGGAGAGAGCGTCTCGAATGACCTCGCCGTCATTTATGTGCGCAAGGCGGACGTGCCGTCCGATATCCTCGCGAAGATGAAGATCGCCGAGTTCGGGGATTCGGACGCGCTGCGCAAGGGCGATCTCGCAGTAGCGATCGGCAGTCCCTACAGCAAGAGCATGGACCATACAACGACGGTCGGGATCGTTACCGGTGTCAACCAGAAGCTTGCGATCGACGGCCGGGTCATGACGGTCATCCAGACGGACGCGTCGCTGAATCCGGGCAATTCCGGAGGCGCGCTCGTCAACGCGGAGGGCAAGGTCATCGGGATCAATTCCGCCGGCATCCGCGACGGCGTCGTCAAGGGGATGGGATTCGCGATCGCGATCAATCCTGCGAGAGAAGTGATCGAGGATCTGCTTGAGAACGGAAGCCCGGTCAAGACTTCGATCGGCCTCGACAGTTATCTGTATATCGATGAAGACGCCGGTGAGCTGTACCGCCTGCCTAAAGGCGTCTATATCTACGAAGTCACACCCGGCGGGCCGGCTGAAAAAGCCGGAATCCGCAAAGGGGATATGATCGTCTCGATCAACGGCGTCGAGCTTACGGACAGGAATACGCTGGACGATATCCTGGTGTCGTTAAAGGGCGGCGATACCGTCACGGCAGGCGTCGTCAGGTCCAGGAATACAAGGACAACAGAATCGGTTCAGGTCACACTTGACAGTGTTTCCGATACAAATACCAATATCGCTACAGAGCCGGACACAGCGTTGTCTCCGGCAGCCTGAAAGGGCATTACAGAAAGGAAAGGTATAAATCATGGCGCATGAACTTGCGAGCAAGTACGATCCGAAGGAAGTTGAGGACCGGCTGTACCGGAAGTGGGAAGAGAACGGGTTTTTCAAGGCGGGCGAGGAAGAAGGCAAGCCCAATTACTGTATCGTGATCCCGCCTCCGAACGTTACAGGCCAGCTGCATATGGGACATGCCCTGGACGAGACGCTGCAGGATATCCTGATCCGTCATAAACGCATGCAGGGTTATAATGTGCTGTGGCAGCCGGGAACGGATCACGCCAGCATCGCGACGGAGATGAAGCTGGTGCAGCAGCTTGCCGAGGACGGTCTGACCAAGGCCGAGATCGGACGCGGCGAGTTCCTGAAGCGCGCATGGGCCTGGAAAGAGAAATACGAGAACCGTATCATCAGCCAGCTCAAGAAGCTTGGAGCGTCCTGTGACTGGGACAAGACCCGTTTCACGATGGACGAAGGGCTCTCCCATGCGGTGGAGGAGGTCTTCATCTATCTGTACAATAAGGGACTGATCTATAAGAGCGCCAAGATCATCAACTGGTGTCCGGAGTGCAAGACTTCCCTGTCAGACGCAGAGGTCGAGTACGAGGATCAGCCGGGCTTTTTCTGGCATATCCGTTACCCGTACAAGGACGGCAGCGGATATATCGAGATCGCGACCACCCGTCCCGAGACGCTGCTCGGCGATACGGCCGTTGCGGTCAATCCGGAGGACGAGCGTTATAAGGACTGTGTCGGCAAAATGCTGATCCTGCCGCTTGTCGGCCGTGAGATCCCGGTGATCGAGGATGATTATGTCGACAAGGAATTCGGGACTGGCGCCGTGAAGATCACGCCCGCGCATGACCCGAACGACTTTGAAGTGGGCCTGCGCCACAATCTGGAGCAGATCTGCATCCTGAACGATGACGGAACGATCAGCGAGAACGGCGGCAAATACGCCGGCATGGACCGTTACGAGGCACGTAAGCTGATCGTTGAGGATCTGGAGAAACAAGGGCTTCTGGTCAGTGTGGAGCCGCATGAGCACAACGTCGGTACGCATGACCGCTGCCATACGACGGTCGAGCCGATGATCAAGCCGCAGTGGTTCGTCAAGATGGACGAGCTTGCCAAGCCCGCGATCGAAGCGGTCAAGACCGGTGAGCTTAAGTTCTATCCGGAGCGCTATGCCAAGGTCTATTTGAACTGGATGGAGAATATCCGCGACTGGTGCATTTCCCGTCAGCTGTGGTGGGGACATAGGATTCCCGCGTACTACTGCGATGATTGCGGTGAAATTGTAGTTGCGCACGAGATGCCGGAACGCTGCCCGAAGTGCGGCGGCACGCATTTCCATCAGGATGAAGACGTGCTGGATACCTGGTTCTCTTCAGCGCTGTGGCCTTTCTCCACGCTGGGCTGGCCGGAAGAGACAGAACTGTACAAGCGCTATTATCCGACAAACGCGCTGGTCACGGGCTACGATATCATCTTCTTCTGGGTCGCCAGAATGGTTTTCTCCGGCCTGGAGTATACCGGCAAGCTGCCCTTCCGTGATGTTCTGATGCACGGTATCGTGCGCGACAGCCAGGGACGCAAGATGAGTAAGAGCCTCGGCAACGGCATCGATCCGCTCGAGGTCATCGATA
Source organism: Bacillota bacterium (assembly GCA_017441925.1). GTDB lineage: Bacteria > Bacillota > Clostridia > Lachnospirales > Bianqueaceae > RUG12817. The sequence continues at coordinate 49,375 of JAFRUE010000005.1, read as the reverse complement.
AGTACGGCGCGGACGCGCTGCGTTTCACCCTGGTTACCGGCAACGCTCCCGGCAATGATATGCGTTATTATGACGAAAAGGTGGAGGCCAGCCGTAATTTCGCCAACAAGCTGTGGAACGCCTCGCGTTTCGTGCTGATGAACCTGAAAGAAGAACTTCCGGAGACCATGGACGCGGCCGATCTGACCGCTGCCGACCGCTGGATCCTCTCTAAATTCAATACTCTGGCGAAGGAAGCCACCGAGGCTCTCGACAAGTATGAGCTCGGGATCGCGGCTGACGCGGTCGAATCCTTCATCTGGGAGGAATTCTGCGACTGGTATATCGAGATGGTCAAGACCCGTCTGTACGCGGAGCCCTGTAAGGACAGGACCGCCGCAATGTGGACGCTGGTGACGGTCCTCTCAGGCGCTTTGAAGCTGCTGCATCCTTTCATGCCGTTCATTACCGAAGAGCTGTATTCCTTCCTGCGTCCTCAGGAGGAGACCATCATGTACGCCGAGTGGCCTGTCTATCAGGAGGCCTGGAACTTCCCGCACGAGACCGAAGAGGTCGACGCGATGAAGGAAGCGATCCGCGGTATCCGCGACGTCCGTACGCAGATGCAGGTTTCCCCGAAACAGAAGACGACCGTGATCTTTGTTTCGGACGATGCGCATACACAGGATATTTTCCGCGAGGGAGCGTCCTTCCTGGCACCGCTTGCTTTCGCTTCGGAAGTGCGTGTGCAGGCGGACATGACGGACGTGGAATCCACAGCCGTTTCGATCCCGCTGCATAAGATGACAGCGTTTATTCCACTCGAGCAGCTGATCGATCTGGATAAGGAGCGTGAGCGTCTCGGCAAGGAGAAGGAGCGTCTGGAGGGCGAGATCGGACGTCTGGAGAAGAAGCTCTCCAACCCCGGCTTCACCGGCAAGGCTCCTGCCGCCGTTGTGGAAGGCGAGAGGGCCAAGCAGACCCGTTATAAAGAACAGCTGCGTCAGGTAGAGGAGCAGCTGGCAAGATTGTCATGACATATCAGGAATCGATCGCCTGGCTTGAAGGCGTTTCGCTGTATTCCCAGAAGGACGGACTCGACAACATGAAGCGCCTGATGGAGCGCTTTGGGGATCCGCAGGATAAGATCCCCGCTGTCCACGTGGCGGGAACAAACGGAAAAGGTACGACCTGTGCTTTTCTGGAGTCCATGCTGAGGACCTCCGGGAAGAAGACGGGACTGTTTACCTCGCCTCATCTGGTCCGTTATACCGAGCGGATCCGTGTCGACAACAAAGAGATATCCGAAGAGGATTTCGCCAGGATCGCGGACCGTGTACGGGAGCAGGCGGAGGCCTTGCAGGCGGAGGGAGTGCCGCATCCGACCTTCTTCCAGCTGCTGACGGCCATGGCTTTTGTGTATTTCAGCGAGCAGCAGACCGATGTCATGGTCATCGAGACCGGACTCGGCGGGCGGCTCGACGCCACCAATATCCTGAAGAAACCGCTCGTATCCGTCATCACTTCGATCAGCTATGACCATGTTAAGGTGCTCGGCAGTACCCTTCCCGCAATCGCGGGAGAGAAGGCCGGCATCATCAAGCCTGGCTGCCCGGTTGTAGTCGGACACAATAAGCCGGAAGTGATGGCTGTCTTTGAAGAAAAGGCACGGGAGACCGGTTCTCCGCTGTACGCGGCGGATACCGTTCCGAGTCAGGTCCTGCAGAACGATGAGGCCGGGATCAGCCTGCAGCAGGGCAATATGATCTACCGTACCGCGCTGTGCGGAGATTATCAGGTGGATAATCTGAAGACCGCCCTTGCGGCAGCCGTCCGGATCGGGATCCCCTTCCGGGACATGCAGCAGGGCGTCCGCAAGACACAGTGGATCGGACGGATGCAGTGGATCGCGGGAAGGCCCAGGATGCTGCTTGAGGGCGCGCACAACGAAGAAGGCGCAGAGCGGCTTGGTGTCTGGAGCCGTGAGCATCTTGCAGGTAAGGATGCGACGCTCCTCTTCAGCGCGCTGCGTAAGAAGGACGTAACCTCGATTCTTAAAGCATTGCTTACAGATACACCGTTTGCGAGGATCGTTTTCGCGAAGATGCAGGACGAGAGCGGACTGACGGGAGAGGAATTTACAGAAATCGCGAAGGATCATCTCGGCGGGAGAACGGTTTTCTGCGCGGAAAGCGTCGCAGAAGGCATAAAGACCGCAAGGGAGAATACTTCGCCGGATGGACTCATCTGCTGCTGCGGATCTCTGTACCTCGTTGGAGAGGTCCTCGCAGAGCTTGAAAAAGCCGGTAAAGCCGAGGCTGCCCGCCGTGCGGAGAAGCGCAGACCGGGCAACCGGCTCAGAAAAGGGATAAGGAGAGGCCATGTTTAATTTTTCAGAGGAACTCAAGAAATTTACGCCCAGCGCGGACGCGGATTCTGATGCCGCGGCGCTGTCCGGAGATCCGATGACGGATCTTAAGACCCTTCTTGCGGATCTGACCAGACGGTCTGCGGCGGATCTGCCGCAGGACGCTGCCGATAAGTTCGAACAGATGGGTCTGGAGGACGTACAATGAAGTGTCCTTATTGCGGGAATGAAACACGGAGTGAGACATGCCCAGGCTGCGGACGGGATCTGCGGCCTTTTTATGCGATTCGGAAGGCTTCCGCAAAGTATTACAATCTGGGACTCGCGAGTGCTGAAGAGGGAAGGTTTGAGACAGCCCGAGAATACCTGAAAAAAGCGCTTTCCTATGACCTGGAGAATTATCAGGCGCGGAACATCCTCGGACTGATCGATCTGCAGACCGGTGAGCCGTGGCTTGCGGAAGAGGAACTGAAGCACAGTGTTGAGACCGAGCCTGATCAGACAAAGAATCCGGGCGTTTCCCTGCTGAACCGCCTGCAGCATTCTTACAGCGGCGATCAGCTGCGGAGCGCGGTCCGTCATTATAATCAGGCGCTTGCTCAGTTTAGGGACGGACAGGCGGACAGTGCACAGATGCACCTGAAAAGAGCTGTTTCCGAGAGCCCGCTGATGGTCAAGGCCAGGCAGCTTCTGGCCTGTGTTTATATGGATCAGGGAGACCTGGACAGGGCACAGACGATGATCGACGCGGCGATCCGCGCAAACGCGCAGGATCCGGCGAACGCCCATCTTGTCGAAAAGCTGGAAGAGGCAAAGAAGGAACGTAAGGATAAGGAGAATCCGCAGGAAGACGCGGTGGAGCTGGATATCCCCGGGCTTGACAGACCGGTCGAACCGGCTGTCGATGCGGAGGGACGGAGAATCCGCCGCAGGTACACATTGACATCGATCGTCCGCCAGAATCCGCTTTTCGCGCAGGTCGCGCTCTTTCTGATCGGACTGGCGGCCGGACTTGCTTTTATGGCGTTTCTCGTGCTGCCGCAGCAGCTGAAAGAGATCCGTGACGAGCGGAATGATCTGCAGATCCGGGTGACCAGAATCGAAAACGAGCAGAAGAACGAGGACTCTCTGCGGACAAATCTGCAGGAGGAGCTTGCTGCGATGACGGCACAGTTTGAAGAGCTCAAGAGAACCTCCGGTGATTATGAAACAAATGCGGGAGCGCTGATGCGGGCTGTCGCGCAGTATCAGGCCGGCAACGGGGGCCTGATGAAGGAAGAGCTGAGTTCCGTGCAGCCCGACGGGCTGACGGTTGAGCAGCGGGTTGTATACGTCTGGCTTGACAGCCTGGACGAAAGCCTGGAAACGGAAAATGGCGAAATCTATGAAGAGGAGGAACCATGATGACGCAGATTCAGGGAATCATTACCGCGATGCAGACAGCGATGCATCCGGACGGAACGATCAACGAAGCGGTGATCCGCAGACAGATCGATCATCAGATCGCAAACGGTGTGGACGCGGTCTTCTGTCTGGGGACCAATGGCGAATTCTACGCGCTGAATGCGGACGAAAAGATCCGTGTGATGGAAATTTATAAGGACCAGGCCGCAGGACGCGTACCGGTGTACGCCGGGACGGGATGCGTCACAACGGACGAAGCCGTTTATCTGTCAAAGAAAGCGCAGGAGATCGGTGTGGACGTTCTGTCCGTGATTACGCCGTATTTCGCGGCGATCACGCAGGACGAGCTGTACGCGCACTATGCTGCGGTTGCGGAGGCAGTGGATCTGCCGATCGTGCTGTACAATATTCCGATAAGGACAGGCGCTGCGATTTCGCCGGCACTGGTCCGCAAGCTGGCTCTGGCTTATCCCAATATCCGCGGGGTCAAAGACTCCAGCGGCAATTTCAACAACATTCTGCAGTATATCGCGCAGACGAAAGATCTGGATTTCTCGGTTCTGTCCGGGAATGACGCGCTGATTCTGTGGACGCTTCTTGCTGGCGGCAAGGGCGGTATTACGGCGGTTGCGAATATCCTGCCGTCAGTGCTGTCCGGCATTTATCAGAATTATCTGAAAGGCGATATCGATGCGGCGAAGAAGTGTCAGCTCGCGATTGATCCGATCCGCGATCTTTTCCGCTACGGCAGCAACATTCCGATCCTGAAGTATGCGGCGGATTATATGGGAATGCCTGTCGGAGGCTGCCGCAAACCTTTCGGCATGCTGACAGAAGAGGTGAAGGCGGAGATCCGGGAGTGCGTCGACACCTATTATGCGGAGTACAAAATCCATGAAGAATAAGATCGGAATCACGATGGGTGATCCGGCGAGCATCGGGCCGGAAATCACGATTCTCGCCCTGTCGGACCCTGCCATTTATGAGGCCTGCAGCCCGATCGTGATCGGAGACGCCGCCGTGATGGATATGGCACTTGACGATGTCGGCATGCGGGGACAGATCACGATCCACGCAGTCTCGGACGTGAGCGAGGCGCTTTTCACGCCGGGTACGATCGATGTATACGATATGCAGAAGGTCGATATCGCAAAGCTTACGCGCGGCAAGGTGTCCGCGATGGCAGGCGAAGCGGCTTTTTCCTATGTGGTCAAGGTCATCGAGCTGGCCCTGGAGGGACAGATCGACGCCACGGTCACGAATGCCCTCAACAAGGAAGCGATCAATCTCGCGGGCCATCACTATTCCGGTCATACCGAGATCTACGCGGATTACACGCACACCCAGCATTATACGATGATGCTGGCCCATGAGAATCTGCGGGTCGTGCATGTTTCAACCCACGTCTCCCTGCGGGAGGCCTGTGACCGCGTCAAAAAAGCGCGGGTCCTCGAGTGTATCCGTCTGGCGGACGACGCCTGCCGGCAGCTTGGCATCGCCAAGCCCAAGATCGGTGTCGCGGGCCTGAATCCCCACAGCGGAGAGAACGGCTTGTTCGGCCGGGAGGAGATCGATGAGATCATCCCCGCGATCGAAGCGGCTCGGGCGGAGGGCTATACCGTGGACGGCCCAGTGCCGCCGGATACGGTCTTCTCCAAGGCCCGGGGCGGCTGGTACGATATCGTGGTCGCCATGTATCACGATCAGGGACACATTCCGCTGAAGCTGGTCGGTTTCGTCTACAATCAGGCCCTGGGCCGCTGGGACGCGGTCGCCGGCGTCAACATCACGCTGGGACTCCCGATCATCCGGGTCTCCGTCGACCATGGAACCGCTTTTGACCAGGTCGGCACCGGCAAAGCCAGCCCCTTAAGCCTCGTGAATTCGATCCATATCGCTGACCAGATGGCGGCGGTGAAGCGTGCGTAACTGTCCCTATTTGCACTACAATATAACCAGGCAAGTTCTTGAGCCGGCGGATATGAGTCCGCCGGCTTTTTTTGTCGGCTTTTGAGTTGGCGACATATAGCCGGAGACTGCAGCATATGCCGGCTGAATTATCCGTAAGAACAGCAAATTGTTCAGCCGGAATTGTCTCATCATACTGAACGGATGCCTTAAAATATCTTTTTATTCAGTACGTACAAGCTCTACAAATACCGGATAGCTGAACTTTTGATAAAAAAATGGAATATTTCAGCCGGAAATGAAGGCAAAGTACTGAACAAAAGCTCAAAAATCCAAATAATGCAGCTGTGTGGTCATTGCAGACCGATCAGCGGCTGAATTTTTGAGAAAAATGAGAGAATTTTCAGTATGTCGGATATCTCTGCGGCATGACAGCCGGCCGGCAGCAGATTTGAACCAAAAAAGTCCTGCCCGGGTCAGAGGCAGGACGTTCTGAGCAATTAGTTAAGTTACATATAGACAAACAGGAACCGGCAGTGCTTCTCCGCGTCGCGGAAGACGAGCAGGATCCTCTTTCCATAGGAGTCGAGTTCGCCGGCCTTCCAGAAATAGACGCTTGTGGGCTCGCAGATGTCGGTCAGCAGATCATAGAGCGCGTCCAGATTGCGGCCGTACCAGGAAGGAAATCCAAAAACCTCGGCGAGATAGGGGTGCGGATCGTCATTCAGCCGCGCGGCCGGGAGTATGATCGTCTTCATTTGGCACCATCCTTATCATACAGCAGCGTGAAGGTGTTGTAGTGGTCATCGGTATAGTAGATCAGGCCATCGTTGGAATAGACCAGCCGTTCCTCGCCGCGGTATCCGCCGTAGTAGTTGACATCGCATTCATAATACTTGCGGCCCTTGGCGGTGGGAAGGCTGCCCTCATAGTTGCCGAAACGGCTTCCGCCGATGACCTTATGATCCGTCACTTTCCAGAGATTGCCCTTGCTGCTGACCCAGCCTGCATCCTGCGCGTCTTCTTTGGTGATGTAGTTGGACGGCAGATGCCCGTATAGATGCAGGTACAGCGCGACATCCTCGGGAGTGTAGTACTCGTCATCCTCCAGGACGGCAGGCTCTTCTGGCTCCGAAGATTCCTCCGGCTCCGGCTCGGAAATAACCGTCGACTCTGTCACAGAAGCTTCTTCTGGCTCGGAGACAACGGATTCCGCCGCCGGGCTGTCCTGTGCGGCAGCGATTGCGGACGAAACCTCTGTCGCGGACGATATCTCTTGCGCCGACGATATCTCTGCCGCCGATGAAATCTCCGGTGCCGCCGATATTTCCTGCGCCGAATCAACAACGAAGGACACCTCACTGACCACATTGCCGGTGCCGCCGGAGAGATCCGTCGTGCTGCCGGATTGTCCGCCCCATAAGCGGTTATACGCGACCAGGAAGAGGACAATGACCGCGGCGGTCAGTATGATCCGCAAAATCCGGGAGGCCTTAGATTGGCCTCCCGAGTTTGTTTTAGATGAATTTGAATTCATAGACTATTCCTTAGATCAGCCGAACAGCAGCTCGTCGAGCGAATACCATCCGGCCGGACGTCCGATCAGCTTCTCAGCCGTCTGCAGCGCGCCGTTAACAAAGATTCGGCGGCTCGCAGCGGAGTGCTTGATCGAGATCGTCTCGTCCTCGCCAAAGAGATAGACCGTATGTTCACCGGCAACGGTGCCGCCCCGCAGGGACAGTACCCCGATCTCATTATCCGTACGGGCGCCGACGATGCCTTCTCGACCGCTTACGACCTTCTTTTCATGATTCGGGTCGATGGCGTTAAGGAGCAGCTTTGCCGTACCGCTTGGCGCGTCCTTCTTCTGACGATGATGCGTCTCGGTGATCTCGATATCAAAACGGTCCAGCAGATCCCGAGGCAGCTCTTCCAGCATATGGCGGAAGAGAGCGACACCCAGACTGTAATTCGCGCTGTAGATCACCGGCGCGCAGGCAGCCAGCTCCTTCAGAACGGCCATATCCGCGTCCGTATAGCCTGTCGTGCCACTGACAAGAGCAGCGCCCGTGCGGCGTATGTAAGCCGCTGTGCAGGGGAGCAGTCCCGGCCCGGAGAAGTCAAGGACCGCGTCTGCCGCAGGCATTGTCTCCGCGTCCGCTGTATTGTCCACGTCAATATGTCCCAGAACGGTATGACCCATCTCGAGAGCTGCCTGCTCGATCATCCGTCCCATTTTGCCATAGCCAAAGATTACGATTTTCACAGCAGTCCGTACTCCTTCATTGTGGCGGCAAGCGCCTCGCGGTGTGCATCCGTCATCGGATACAGCGGCAGACGGAAGCTGCCGGCATCCATTCCCATAAGATTCATAGCTTCTTTAACCGGAATCGGGTTGACTTCGATGAACAGATCATTCATGATCTTGAGATATTCGATCTGCATGCGGGCGGCCTCTTCGTGACGGCCCTCCAGATACGCGTGCACCATCTGGCTGCATTCTCTGGGCATAATATTGGCCCATACGGAAATGACGCCCTTCGCGCCGATGCTCATCAGCGGGATCGTAATGTCGTCATTGCCGGAATACATCGTGAAATGATCATTCAGATAGCCCGCGATCTTCATCGCGTAGCTCATATTGCCGCTTGCTTCCTTGATGCCCATGAAATTGCCATGCTCCGACATCCGTTTGACAACGGCGGGGCTGATGCTGCAGCCGGTGCGGCCGGGCACGTTGTAGGCGATGACAGGGCAGGTAATGGCGTCGGCGACCGTCGCGAAATGCCGGTACATGCCTTCTTCGTTGGTTTTATTATAATACGGAGAGATGCAGAGGACCGCGTCTGCGCCCATCTCGGCGTAGCGCTTACTCTTCATCAGCTGTGTCTCCGTGCTGTTGGAGCCGCTGCCTGCGATCAGCTTGGCACGTCCTGCGATTCTTTCCAGGGCAAAGGCACAGATGGATTCGTCTTCTTCATGAGACATGGTAGAGGATTCGCCGGTTGTACCGAGAACCAGGATTGCGTCCGTACCGCCCGCGATCTGGAACTCGATCCACTTGCCGAGCGCGTCGAAATTGATACTTCCGTCCGCGCGGAAAGGTGTTGCCAGCGCAACGATGGATCCGGTAATCATAATGATTCCTCCTTTAATAGAAATGATTTATGTTATTTTACACCAGCAGAACGGAAAAAGCAACCTTAGGATTGAAATAAACGGCCGGAAGTGGTATAGTGATATGCAGTAAGATGTATTATCATACAAACGGTATACCGTCTGAGAGAAAAAAGGGGCACAGCACATGTTTTTCAAGTCACGTACCAAAGAGGAGCATTACAAGTGGATGACCGAATCACCGGTTCCGGCAACCGCCATTGAACTGTCGCTGCCGGCCATTGTCGGCACACTGATCACGACGGTTTATAATCTGGTCGATACTTTCTACGTCGGGAAGCTCGGAACCAGTCAGGCAGCCGCGATCGGTGTCGCGTACTCCATCATGAATCTGTCGAACGCGTTCGGATTCCTGATGGGGATGGGAGGCGGTCTCCTGATCGGACGGCTTCTTGGCGCGAAGAAGCCGGAGGAAGCCAACGTCTATGCGTCGACGGCATTCTTTTTTACCCTTGCAGCAAGTTCCATTCTTGCAGCATTCGGTATAATCTTCGTTACACCGCTGATGCGGGCCATGGGCGCGACAGAGACGAATATCGGCTATGCGGTAGAGTATTCCCGGGTGCTGCTCATTGCGTTCCCGATCATGAGTACGTCCCTGGTGCTCTCCACCATTATCCGGTGTGAAGGCAAGACACTGTATTCGATGATCGGCATCGGAACAGGCGGTGTCCTGGCTATCGCTCTGGCGCCGGTCTTTATCTTCGTCTTTAAGTTAGGCGTGCGCGGAGCAGCCCTGACGGATGTCGTCTGTCAGAGCATCAGCCTGCTGATCCTGCTGTCCTTCTATCTGCGGGGCAAGAGCCAGACCCATCTTTCCGTTAAAAACGTCAATCTCAGGGTCCTGCCGAAGATGATCAAGACAGGTTTCCCGTCTCTGTGCCGTCATCTGACATATTCACTGGCGAATATCGCGATGAATTTCAGCGCTCAGCCTTTCGGAGACAGTGCGCAGGCGGCGATGTCCATCATCATGCGCCTGCTGAATCTGTCCCAGGCTCTTACGAACGGCATGAATCAGGGCGCGCAGACGCTGTTCAGCTTCAATTACGGCGCGAAGAGATATGTCCGGGTCAAGGAGATCTTCCGGTTCATTCTGATTCTCAATACCTGTGTACTGGCCGTTATCGGTATTACAGAGGTATTCCTGGCCAGGCCGCTCGTTACGCTGTTCCGCGACGATCCTGCGGTTATCGAGATCGCCGCGCCCGGTGTCCGGATCCAGGCGCTCGGAATGCTGCTGATCCCGCTCAGTACAATGCCCAATATGCTCTTCCAGTCTGTCGGCGAGTCCTGGAAGTCTTCGTTCCTCGCTTTTGCAAGACAAGGCCTCTTCTATATTCCGCTGGTGCTGCTCCTGCCGAAGGTTCTCGGGATTCTCGGTCTGCAGTGCGCAATGCCCTTGTCCGATCTGATCACGCTGTGTATCGCAATGCCGATGCTTTTTGCCTTCTTTAAGAAGCTCAACGCGCTGATTGCCGAGCAGAAGGTAATACAATCCTAAAGGAGTTTATCATGGACAAAAACGAACTGATCAACCTGACCATCATGACCGACCTGTATGAGCTGACCATGATGCAGGGCTACTACAAGTACGGCAAAGCCGATCAGAAGGTCGTCTTTGACCTGTTCTACCGCGTGAACCCGTTCGGCGGCGCGTTCGCGATCGCGGCGGGTCTGGAGCAGGCGGTCGAGTATATCAAAGATCTGCGCTTTTCGGAGAGTGATATCGAGTATCTGCGATCTCTCGGGATCTTTGAGGACGATTTTCTGGAGTATCTTAAGGATTTCCGCTTTACCGGCGATATCGACGCGATCCCGGAGGGCACGGTCGTGTTCCCGATGGAGCCCCTTATGCGTATCTCTGCCTCGATCATGGAAGCACAGCTCATCGAGCCGGCGCTCCTTACAATGATCAACCATCAGACGCTGATCGCGACAAAGGCCGCCCGCGTCGTACATTCGGCAAAAGGCGACGCGGTCATGGAGTTCGGTCTGAGGCGCGCGCAGGGACCGCAGGCGGGCACTCTCGGCGCGAGAGCGGCGGTCATCGGCGGCTGTATCGGTACGTCCAACGTCCTGACAGCGAAGATGTTCGGCGCGGCGCCTAAGGGTACGCATTCCCACAGCTGGGTCATGAGTTTTGACTCGCAGATCGAAGCATTCCGTGCGTACGCGAAGCTTTTCCCTGATATGTGCATCCTGCTGGTCGACACGTATGACACGCTGCGCAGCGGTGTGCCGGATGCGATCCAGGTCTTCAAAGAGATGCGCGAGGCCGGCATTCATTCCAAACTATACGGGATCCGTCTGGACAGCGGCGACCTTGCCTACCTGTCGATCGAAGCCCGCAAGATGCTGGACGAGGCGGGATTTACGGACGCGATCATCAGTGCGTCCAGCGATCTGGACGAATTTGTCATCCGTGATCTGAAGAACCAGGGCGCGCAGATCTCCCTCTGGGGTGTCGGTACAAGGCTGATCACGGCGGACGGCAATCCGTCCCTCGGTGGTGTCTATAAGCTGGCGGCAGAAGAAGACGAAAACGGCAATATGATCCCCAAGATCAAGCTTTCCAATAATCTGGAGAAGATCACGAATCCCGGTGTCAAGCAGGTCCTGCGTATCTATGACAAAGAGACCGGCTATCTGCGCGGTGATCTGATCACGCTGGATGACGAGGAATTTGACGAGGCCCATGAGCTCACGATCTTCCATCCGATCAATACCTGGAAGCACATGACGTTTGCCGGCGGATCCTATACGCTGCGCAAGCTGCTTGTACCGGTCTTCCGCGGCGGGAAATGTGTTTATACGTGTCCGACGCTCGCCGAGATCCGCGATATCTGCGCGAAGGAGCAGGAGACGCTGTATCCGGAGACCCGCAGGACCATGAACCCGCAGGAGGTCCCGGTCGACCTTTCCGTGAAGCTGTGGACGCTTAAGAACGAGATGCTGCATCAGTACGGCAAGTGAGCAGGACAGAACAAGGAGACCTGAAAATGATCTATACAAATAAAATCGAAAATCCCGCTGACGCGAACGGATGGACAAGAGCCTATCTGGATTCGATCCTGGTGGAAATGCGGCTCCTCGACAGCTGCGTTCCGGATACGTCCTGCACGATCTTCGGCAGGAAATTCGCGACACCGGTCATGACCGCCGCGTTTTCCCATCTGGACAGGATGCATGAGGGCGGTATGATTACGATGGCGCAAGGTGCCGCCGAGGCGCATGCGCTGAACTGGGCAGGAATGGGCAGTGCAGAGGAGCTTGAGGGCATCCTCGGAGCCTGTCCTGAGACCATCAAGATCATCAAACCCTATATGGACCGTGACCTGGTCCGCGAGAAGCTGCAGCATGCCTATAAAGCCGGCGCGATCGCGGTCGGCATGGATATCGACCACAGCTTTAACCGTAAGGGTCAGCATGATGTGGTCCTGGGCATGGAGATGGCTCCGGTCAGCCTGGACGAGCTGAAGAGCTTCGTGGCTGAAACGCCGCTGCCTTTTGTCGTCAAAGGGGTGCTGAGTGTACAGGACGCGCTGAAATGCCGCGAGGCCGGGGTCAGCGGGATTCTGGTCAGCCATCATCACGGCATGATCCCCTACGGTGTGCCGCCGCTTATGATCCTTCCCGAGATCGCGAAGGCGGTCGGAGCGGATATGGATGTTTTCGTGGACTGCCACATCGACACAGGCGCGGATACGTTCAAGGCGCTTGCGCTCGGCGCGAAAGCTGTCTGCGTAGGCCGCGCGGTGCTGGATGATTTCGGCAAGAATGGCGCGGAAGGCGTCCGGGCTTATATCAATGCGATGACGGACGGGCTGCGCGAAATGATGGCAAAGACCGGCGCGGCGGACCTTGCGTCGATCGATCCGGGCGTCCTGCATACACTGGTCTGAAGTGTCACTTTATACATTGGGAGACCCGCATCTGTCCTTTGGCGTGCCGGACAAGAAGATGGACAAGTTCAGCAAAGCCTGGAAGGGACATGAGGAGAAGATCCGCAGGAACTGGCTTGCTATGGTGCGGGAGAGCGATACTGTCGTATTGGCGGGAGATTTCTCATGGGGTCGCGATCTCGAAGAGTGCGGCCCTGATTTTGATTTCATCGGGAAGCTGCCCGGCCGCAAGATCCTGATCCGGGGCAATCACGACATGTTCTGGGACGCGAAGAAAACACCCGCGCTGAATGCGCTGTTCGAGGGACAGTTCTTCTTTCTGCAGGACAATTTCGCGGCTTATGAGGATTATGCGCTTGTAGGGACAAAGGGCATCTGCTTTGAGAACCTGACATCTTTTGAACAGTTCCGCAAGCTGCAGAAACGCGAGACGGAGCGGCTGCGGACGTCTTTTGAAGCGGCCAAAGCGGCAGGTTACCGCAAGTTTATCGTTTTCCTGCACTATCCGCCGACATCGTCGATCTGGCCGGCAACACACGAGCTCTGCGAGGCTCTTGGGATGTCGCGCCGGGAGGAAGCCTCGATCCGCCGCCAGGAGCAGGAAGTCCTGCGGCAGCACGGGGGCAGGGATATCGGCCACAATCCTGTCATCGACCTGCATGCGCTTCCGCCAGCGCTGCTGCACCAGGTCATGAACGTAACAGAAGTCCTGTCAAGCCCTTTTACCCGCATGGCTGAAGAATACGGCGCGGAGCAGGTGATCTATGCCCACTCGCACGGGAAAAGCCGCTTCCACGACAGCATTCATGGCGAGCTGCGCGGCGTCCGTTACCAGCTCGTATCCGGCGACTATCTGGACTTCAAGCCGTTTCACGTGATCGGCTAATCGGGCCGGAAGAGATTTTCTGGCCGGCATGTGGGCGAGAGCTGTATTTGTATCTGAAAGCGTGAAATCGGGGTTCGGTTTCACGCTTTTTTGTATACGTGTTTACACTTATGCTGATTTGAAGAGAACTGTCCCTTTAGGCTTAGGATGTGGCGGTAAAAGCGCCTATTTTTCAAAATTTTACTGCCAGAGAGTCATCTGAAGAGGCTTCAAAGTCACTAAATTTAGTCGGGCTAGGGCAGAGAGGCTCGTTGCGGAAGCTATTTTAAGGTCAGAAGTGTCCCTGCCGGCGGTAAAATCATGACTTTTCCTTCTTTTTACTGCTGAAAGATGCCCTGACTGGCGGTAAAACTGGGCATTTATTGTTTTTTTACCGCCGCAACCAACACAAATGAGCTGGCTTGTTCGAATAACATGTAAAAATCCAGCCTTAAGAAAACAAATAACGGCCCGGGCTGCCCATGGACAGCCGCAGGCCGTTGTTTTTGCTATCAAAGCTTTCAGTGACGGTACAATCCTTCTTTTTCCCGCTGCTCGATCTCGCGCCAGCCGCGGAAGTTGCCGAAGACCTCATCCACGTCGCCTACGCATGCAAAAGAGTCGGGGTAGTGGGAGATGATCTTCTGCATTTCGATGATCTGATGTTTGTTGATGACACAGACCAGCAGGTCCGTCGGTTTCCCGGAGTACATGCCGCGGGCGGGCATCACGGTCGCGCTATGGTGCAGTGTCTGGATGATCTCCTGCGCCATTTCCTCTGCATGATGCGTCGTGATCTCAAACTTCAGCTGTTTCTTGCCGCCGCGGATGATCTGGTCGCTGATGCGGGAACTGAGGAAACAGTAGATGATGCACAGGATCACGGGTTCATAGCGATAATCGTAGACGAAGAAGGACGCGAGCGCTACGATGCTGTTCAGAATAAAGATGATCCAAACGACGCTTTGCTCAGGCCTCCTCTTATGCACGAACGCCGCGATGACGTCCGTACCGCCTGTGCACGCGTTCTGCCGGATCACAGTTCCGTAAATAAAACCGTTGACGGTGCCGGCCGCGACCGGTGCGAGCACCGAGCTGACGCCGTTCTCCGTGGGATGGTAGATCCATCGGGACACATCCACCACACCGCGCTGCAACAGCAGAATGCACGTGGATGAGACGATCGAGAAGATCAGCGTTTTGACCGCGTAGTCCCGATTCAGCACAAAACAGGCGATCAGGCAGAGCGGGATATTGATGAGCAGGTTCATATAGCCGACGGAGAAGCCCAGTTTATACTGGATCATCGTCGCGATGCCGTTCAGTCCCGCCGGCGCGAACGAATTGGGAAAAATAAAAATCACGTAGTTAAGCGCCATCAGCGCAGCCATGGCGATAACGAGAACGATCTCTCTGACCCGCTTGATAAGGGGATTCCTGGTGTTACTCATAGGAAAATCACACGTCGTTGACTTTGTTCTTAGGATTGGTGAATTCTTTGTAACGCTGTTCAAAAGCCGCCTGCGCCTCTTTTTCAAAAGCGATCGGCGCGTCCGAACCCATCCAGAGAAGGATGCGTTTGGTGAGATCCGGGTTGTTGACGAGCAGCGGTCCGAGCTGCTGCGTTACGATAAGACGGTTGCGGCGGTAGCCTTCATACGGCGAATCTTTGGTCGTACCGGCACCGCGCTGGATGCGGACAAAATGACAGTTGGTGTTGTCGCCTTTCCAGATGCTGAACTCGCTGCGGAAGCCGAGGACCGTGACCGGCCCCATGCCTTCCTCTTCAAAATAGCCCGTGTCCAGACCGTTGAAACGGTCATAGTGACGGCGTTCGGCCGTGAAAGGCACCAGACCGAGACCAGAGATCTCCTGTCCGTCCCAACTGACGATCTTTTCAAAGAGGACTTCTCCGGAATTGCCGGGGAAGAACATCGGCACATTCTGTTCGATAAGCTCCGCGAGGCGGTCCCTATATGGCATAAGGGCTTTGATCACGAGCTCCTGGGCGTGCTCCGACATGGATCCGGCAAGCAGCAGATCCGGCTTATTTTCGGCAAAATAGGGCTTTTCATACAATGTTGTCGGGATGATCTCGGCATCCGGCAGACACTGTGCCATATACATCGAATTGCCGTGATCGCCGTACAGATTGCAGATCTCGGGATAAAGAACCTCGATCGTCATGCTGTTTCGCCTCCTTCCACATGTTCTTCCAGATATTTCATATCCTGCGCGGCAAACTGTGTATTGTAAGTATCCCGCAGCAGCCAGATTGTGTCGCAGCTCTCGGTCCTGATCAGTTTAACGGCCTCGGATTCCGTGAGTGTCCAGGAGATCTTGGCCGGATCGACGCCTGCAAGCTCAAGCCGCAGGACGTGATCCAGAGCACGGGGACCTCCGACAACGATCTGGACGACGTTTTCGGAATTCAGAAATTCGTAATCGGTATCATAATGCCAGGAGTTGCTCTCGCAGGTCTCCAGTGCGTCACGCAGATCATCCATGGCAAGCAGTACGGCACTGCGTCCCGGATAACGGCCGACACCGTCCATCACGCGGGAGACCGCGACGGGATTCTGTCCCTTTGCGACACGGAGCATGACCTTTACGTGACCGATCATCTTCTCCTGGAAACGGCTTCCGACGATGCCGATGCTGTCAAAAGCAGCCGTGATCTGCTGTGAGGTGAGCCCGTATTCGCTCAGCATCGCGGTCACGGCGATCTGATTGTACATGTCGGGGATCATGGTCTCGATCCGTCTGCAGATCAGAGAACCGTTCGGCGTCTCCATGAATGCGCGGTCCTCATCGATACGGAGGAATCGGTATTCCGCTTCCGGAGAAGCGAATTCGCATTTGGAGCAATGAACGCGTCCGATATGGTGATAGCGGCGGAAATCATATACGAGCGGCGCGCCGCAGTACGGGCAGTAGGGCAGATCCTGGATCAAATTGGGTTCAAAGGTGGATTCATCCGGCTGCGGATCGACGGAGAAATAGACTCTTTCGTTAGCAGGCGCGAGGCGTGCGCTGATCGGATCGTCCGCGTTCAGGATCAGCTTGGTGGAAGCCGGGATGCTGGCGTTCAGAATGTCAAAAACGAACTCTGAATGCGCGTTGCGCTTCATGGAATCACGGAACAGGTTGTTGACGATCAGAAGTTCCGGCTGTACGTACGGGAAGATCAGACGGGAAGACCGCTCGTCGATCTCAAGGACCATCAGATCTGTCCTGGGCTTGCCGGAGAGGTCGACCGCGGTGACGAAAGTCGTCGCGATTCCGCCCAGGATATTGCTGCCGGCGCGGTTCGAGATCAGCGGATAGCCGCTGTGCGCCAGCGCATCGCTGACCAGGTTGGTAACGGTCGTCTTGCCGTTCGTGCCCGTGATGCCAAGGATGTGCGCGGGTTTCGCGGTCTGCTTGAGGAAATCCGGACAGATCTTAAGCGCCAGGACGCCCGGGTAGTGGGAGCCGTTGCGGTGAAGAAGCTTCAGCAGACGGGCAAAGAGCTTGGCTGCGTATAACGCGGTGAAATAACGTATTCTGCTCATATCTGTACATGTTCCGGCGATGGCCGGATCCTTTCTGAACTATGATGTGCTATGAAAAACCGTTCTCTATTATAACAGATTCAGGGACGAAGTGAAAGAGAAAGCGCAAGATTCCCGCAGGTTTTTATCGGGCGGTACTGCACACGGATCTCGGACGGCCGGGAATCTTAGGACGATCAGAGATCACGGACGGGGCCAGATGCTCCCCGCTCAGACGAAATGGATCCCGGCACTCTCCCGGGCAAGCTCCGTCATGGCTGCCGTGGTCTCGGAAACCGCGAGGAGGCGCCGCAGGGCAGCGTGATCTTCCATCAGGAAAAGTTTTGTGAGAGAACAGATCTCCAGATACCAGCGGAAGGGGTTGGCTTCCCTGCCGGTACGGGCAGACAGATACTGTCGGATCTCCGGAGAGATCAGATTCTTGTCCGGATTCATGATCTCCCGGCCTTTTTCCGTGTAGACCCACAGTTCGCGGATCCCGTTGGCCCCGCCGGGGATAAAGATTCGTCCCCGTTCTCCCTCGATCCAGACGTAGCTCGCAAGATCTTTGTCTTTAGCGCCGCAGCAATACGCGGTAATGCCGGGATACTGCAGTACAGCCGTACCGGAAGTATCCGCCGCGCCGGGCCAGATCTCGGCTTTATAATTCAGTTTCTCAGGCTGGCCGAAAAGCGCGGCACAGAGATACAGATTGTAATAGTTGATGTCCGCGAGGCATCCGCCGGCGTATTTCAGACTGAATACATTCGGTATACTGCCGCCCTTCAGAGCGTCATACCGGCTGGAATATTTGCCGTACCGGCAGGAAACTGTCCTGACTGCTCCTATCTCGGTGAGGGCTTCCTCAAGGCAGCGGTAATTGGCCAGGTGCATCGTGGGGACGGCTTCCGCAAGCATCAGATGATTCGCCTCCGCAAGAGCCGCGGCTTCGCGGACTTCCCGCACGGTCGGGCAGAGCGGCTTCTCGCAGATCACGTGCTTTCCATGACGGAGCGCCTGCATCATCTGCGGGAAATGCAGGCTGTTGGGAGAGGCGATATAGACGCAATTGACGGCCGGGTCCGAGAGCATCGTTTCATGATTCGTATAGATACCTGGTATGTTATACTCTGCAGCGAGGGCTTCGGCTTTTTCACGGCTGTGCGAATAA
Source organism: Bacillota bacterium (assembly GCA_017441925.1). Lineage (GTDB taxonomy): Bacteria > Bacillota > Clostridia > Lachnospirales > Bianqueaceae > RUG12817. The sequence goes on along the minus strand of JAFRUE010000005.1, from coordinate 31,065 downwards.
ACCGCCGTACAGCGGATCCCTTCCGCGGCAGACACCGCATCCAGAATATGATGAACGATCGAGCCGGTCCCGACGGTGCCGAGACGGATTTCCTCCATAGCGGGCTCTCCTTTCTGCGTCAAGTATTGCCTCTATTATAACACAGTTTCGCAAAAGAGAACGGTTTTCCGCAAAAGAATGGGAATTGCGGCGCCAGCTATGATTTTACTTGAATCCGCCGGGAAAATGTGGCATACTGATTGCAGATGATTTATGCATACAAAGGGGGTACAATAGATGAAAAGCCTGAATGAAGTCCTGCAGGGAAAAGAAAAGAATTATATCCTGCCGTTTTACTGGCAGCACGGAGAACCGGAAGAACTGCTGCGTGAAGGGCTGCAGAAGATCTCAGAGAGCGGCATCCGTGAGGCATGCATCGAAGCACGTCCACATCCGGACTGGGCCGGACCCGGCTGGTGGAGGGACATGGACATCCTTTTCGACGAGGCGAAAAAGCTTGGCATGAAGCTTTGGATCCTGGACGATGCGCATTTCCCGACAGGGTTCCTGAACGGGCGGATCGCAGAATTTCCACAGGCGCGCAAGCAGTTTGCGGGACGTTTCAGCATCGACACGGTCGGACCGGTGGAAGGGGCTTCTTTTGTCGTGAAACTGGAAGAGGAAGAAGAGCTCCTGGCTGTTGTTGCCGCGAAAAGGGACAGAGCGGATCCGGCCCGCATGACGGAAGTGGTGGACATTACCGGGAATGTGCACGGGAACCGCGTCTATTGGGACGTCCCCGAGGGTATGTGGTGCGTTACGGTCATCCGTACGACCTACAACGGCCGCGATCGCAGTACGCACTGCAATCTGATCGACCGGGATACGGTCCGTCTGCTGCTCGATATCTGCTATGAACCGCACTGGGACCATTATAAAGATGAATTCGGCAAGACGCTCCTGGGATTTTTCTCGGACGAGCCGCAGATGGGCAATGCCGGCGGAGCTTCCGGTATCGCGCAGGTGGGTAATCCCGATATGCTTCTGTCCTGGTGCGCGGAGGCTGGGGACAAGCTGCGCGCGAGATGGGGCGCGGATCTGGGCAGGAAGCTCCTTGCCTGCTGGTTTGACGTGCCCGGTGTGAGCCCGGGAGCCCGCTATGACTATATGGACGTTATAACGGATCTGTTCCGCGTCAATTTCAGTGAGCAGGTCGGAGACTGGTGCAGAGCGCACGGTGTTCAGTATATCGGCCATATCATTGAGGACAGCGGTAGTCATGCGAGGCTCGGACACGGTCCGGGACACTTCTTCCGATCAATGGCGGGACAGGACATGGCCGGAATCGATGTTGTGCTGCAGCAGATCCGTCCCGGCCTGGAAGACACACGTTTCTTCCGCATCGGGGGGCAGCAGTTCTATGACGGCAAGTTCTTCCACAATCTGCTCGCCAAGATGGGTTCGTCACTTGCCGCGATCGATCCGAAGAAGCACGGTATGGCGATGTGCGAGATCTACGGCGCTTATGGCTGGGTGGAAGGCCTGAAACTGATGAAATGGCTGACGGATCACATGCTGGTCCGCGGCATCAATACTTATGTTCCGCATGCGTTCACGATGAAGGACTTCCCGGATCCGGACTGCCCGCCGCATTTCTACGCACGCGGCAATAATCCGCAGTTCCCGTATTTCCGGTATCTGATGCAGTACATGAACCGGGTGAGCCACCTGATCAACGGCGGCAAAGCCGTACCGGAGGCCGGTCTGCTGTATTCTGCCGAGGGCGAGTGGGTGGACAGAGAAGGCAGTCAGCCGCTTGAGGAAGCGGCGCTTGTCCTGAACCGTGCACAGATCGATTACCGTGTGTTGCCTGAGGATTATCTGATCACATGCGCCTGTGAGAACGGAAGGATCCGTGTCAACGATAACGAGGCGCTCAAGGCCCTCGTAGTCAGCCGCAGATCGTATATCCGCCAACCGCTTGCGGACTGGATCCGTAAGGCAGCCGCGGCAGGCGTCCCGGTCCTGTATCTGGAGGATATCCCCGAGATCCTTTCCGCGGATGGGCTGGTGCCGACCGGCAGTACTCCCGACGGTGAAGTGATTCAGACGAAGAATCTTGTGCAGAGCCTCCGTGAAGCGGGATGCGGCGAGATCACGACCGATACGCCTCAGCCATATCTGCGCAGCTATCACTATGTACGCGACGACGGGGAAATCATCCTGTTCTTCAATGAAGATCCGATCCACGCGATCGATACCTGGGTACGCACGCCGTTCGACGGCGAAGTGACCTGGTATGACGCTTTTGACAACAAGATGCTGTCTGCCGAGGCTGAGACCGGCCGTGTCCACGTCGCGCTTGCGCCTTATGAAGCACGGATTCTGGTGAATTCTGTGATAGAAGGCGCGGAAGTTCCCATGGCAGCGGGCGGAGAGCTGATTCCTGCTGTGGGGCCGTGGAAACGTACGATGGTCCGCGCGGGTGAAACAGCCTCCTGTGATGAGAGAACAGCAGAGCTCTGCGATATCTCCGCGCCGGAAGCCTTCCCGGATTTCTCCGGTACGATCGATTATGTGAAAGAAATCGAGCTCGAAGAGCAGCCGCGGCGGGTCTGCATCGATCTTGGGCGCGTCTATGAGACGGCAGAGGTCCGGATCAACGGCAAGACCGCCGGAGTGCGGATCGCGCCGCCGTACCGGCTTATAGCGGACGGCCGCCTGTTCCGCGCAGGTACAAACGAGATTGCCGTTCGGGTCGTGAATACGCTCGCGCAGCAGGAAGAACTGCGGGATCCGTTCGGCACTTCGATACCGCTTGAACCGACAGGACTGCTTGGACCGGTAACAATTCTGGCGGAGAATAAACCATGCTGACGCCTGTCCTTGACAGACACAGCGGGAAACCGCTGTACGTGCAGCTGTATGAATACATCCGGGAGGAGATCCGTTCAGGACGGCTCGAAGGAGGCAGCCGTCTGCCTTCGTCCAGGACTTTTTCCGCGTACCTGTCCGTCAGCCGCAGCACGATCGAAATGGCCTATGCGCAGCTTGACGACGAGGGATACATCCGTTCGCGGGAACGCAGCGGATACGAGGTGCTGCCGACAGAGATCCGGACGGAGCCGGCTGTGCAGATCCGTTCAGCCGCGCCGGAGACGGCGGACAGTACTGTATACAAGTATGATCTCCGCACATCCGGCGTCGACGCTTCCAAATTTCCGTTCACGATCTGGGCAAGACTGATGCGGAGGATGCTTCTTGATCACGGCGGAGAGCTGCTGCAGAGCGGGCCTTCCCAGGGCATCCTGCCGCTAAGGGAAGCGATCTGTGAATATCTGTATCAGTACCGCCGCGTGCAGGCGGTACCGGATCAGATCGTTGTCGGAGCAGGAACCGAGACACTGCTCGCGCTGCTCGTGCAGCTCCTCGGCATGCAGACAGAATATGCCGTGGAGTGTCCCGGATTCCCGCGCGTGGAGCAGATCCTACGGAATTTCGGCATCGACGCGCTGCAGATTCCGGTCGACGGGCGTGGTCTTGTGGTCAGCGAGCTGAAGAAATCCGCCGCGCAGGTCGTCCACGTCACGCCGGCCCATCAGTTCCCGACCGGAGCGATCCTGTCCGCCGGCAGACGACAGGAACTGTTGAAATGGGCCTGTGCCGCGCCAGAACGATACATTATTGAGGACGATTACGACAGCGAGTTCCGTTTCTCCGGCAGTCCCGTCCCGTCCCTGCAGGGAATGGGCGGAGAAGACAAAGTGATCTATTTCTATACGTTCGCACAGAGCCTTGCTCCGTCGCTTCGTATCGCTTACATGGTGCTGCCGCTGCCGCTCGTCGACAGATTCCGCGACATGTTCCACGGATACGCGTGCACGGTCCCTTCTTTTGAACAGTTTACTCTTGCGGAATTCCTTAAACAGGGGTATTATGAGAGACATCTGAACCGGATGCGCAAGGTATACCGGGGCAGACAGCAGGCGCTCGCCGCGGCGCTGCGTGTGCCAGGGATCCGGCTCGGCAATCTGAACGGAGGACTGTATCTGATCCTGCATGTTGATCCGCAGGTCCTTTGCGGCGCGGATCTGACGGAGGAAGAACTCTGGCAGCGCTGCATCCGTCAGGGTATCCGGATCACAGGGATGGCACGTTACGGCGGCAGAACAGGTGCAGACGGTCAGGAGCCATGCTTCCTGGTCGGATTTGGAGCATATGACGCGGAAACACTGTCCTGTATCGGCAGAGAGCTGATCCGGGCATTCAAAGAGGAGAAATGAAACGAGAGGCCGGACCTGTCGTATTCTGAGAAACACTATGCGAAAACATAACAACAGAAAAAAAGCATTACTGAAACGAATACTCGCGATCCTCATCGCACTGCTGATGCTGGCGGGAGTCTTCGCGGCAGCCATTATACCCGCGAGAGCGGCGGAGGTCACGCTTGGAGAGATCAAAGCAGTCCTGACGCTGCCGGACGGATGGACAGAGGCGGAGAAAACAGACGGAGCGCTGCTTGAGGCGGATAACGCCGAGGGCGTTCATCTGCGGCTCAGTTCCATAACCGGAGAGACCAGCGAGGACCAGTGGAATTACGGTGATTACGGTGATTCGGTCGTCGAGAATCTGGGCAAGGCCCTCGCAGACCGGCTTAAGAAGGCCGATTATACAGATGTCGGATTTACACTCGTTAAGGCGGATCCGCTCAAATGGCTGCGTCTTGCGTGGACCAACGGCAAATCAGAGAAAATCCTGTACGGGATCCAGTATTATACGGTCGTGAACGGACAGGGGATCGAGCTCAGTTTTACGTCCGCGGCTCCGCTTTCCGAGGAGACGGCAGCGCAGGCTGAGACCATCGTGCAGAGCCTTTCTTTTGCGGAGATAATGGAACGCCCCAAGACTTCGGACAGTTCGATGAAAACGTCGCTTATCTGGATCGCGGGGCTTGTCGTCGCGGCAGGGTTTACCTATTGGCTGACAACGAGAGGGAAGAAGAAATGAGTACATCCCAGTGTGAATACTGTGCGTATTATACGTATGACGAGACCGAGGATTATTACTACTGCGATATGGATCTGGACGAAGACGAGATGGAACGCTTCATGCAGAACCGGCAGGAGGGCTGTCCGTATTACCGGAACGGCGACGAGTACGAGATGGTAAAACATCAGATGTAAAAACAGAAAAAAAGCGCTGCGCAACGACGGTCTGTGAACCGGACCGTGATCGGCGGCGCTTTTTTGATGCTGTTCTGGACTGGAGCCGTGTTCGGCCGGGCAACAACCCAATGACCGGCTTATCCGAACCGGTCCAGATATTCGCCGAAATCGTGCAGATTTTTCTCAAGATTGTCCTGGATCTCTTCGATCAGATCGATTGCCTTGTCACGGACCTCCGCCAGATCCTGCAGATTCTGCTCACGCTTGCGGACGGCCTGGATCCGCATATCCATGCTGCCTCCCATGGCCCGGTAAATATAATCCGAGAAAGCGTCATGATCCGGATAGATGCCGGCCTTGTAATTCTCGAGAACGTAAGCATAGCGGTCGTAAGCCCTCGTTACGGCGTCTTCCCAGGAAATATACAGATCAGACGCGGCGCCTTCGCCGGCCTGATGCATTTTATCGGGCTCCCGGCAGAGATCCCGCAGGACAGCCGCCATGGATCCGGCATTCTCCTCGATCAGGAAACCGTTCCGGCAGTCCGTCGCGTCCTCGGCTGCACAGCTGCCTTTGATCAGGACACTTGCGAGACTGCAGGCAGCGGCTTCCCGCACGACCAGCCCGTTTGTGTCAAAAGTTGACGGGAAGAGGAACAGATCCGCCCGGCAGTACCAGGCGCGGATCGTCTCACGGTCGTGGATCGGCGCTATGAAGAAGACCTTATCCGCGAGTCCCGATTCTTCGGTATAGGCAACGATTTCATCCTTGTCCGTCCCGCCGCCGATAAAGACCATCCGGAAGTCCTGTCCGCCGCCAGCAAGCTGCCGCAGCGCGTCCAGGGTGATACGGATGCCTTTGTACCACATCATCCGGCCGACATACAGGAAGACCGGAACGCCTTCTGGCAGATCATACCCTTCGGAGACCTGCTTCACCAGCTTATCGCTGACACGTCCTTTTGGAAAATCGACACCGTTCGGCATGACGATATATTTACCCTCGTAACCGATGCTGCGGAGATTCTCGCCGGCCCCGCGGCTGACGGTCCAGACTTCATCACAGGCGGCGATATTATCGACAAGCAGCTGTATCGCGGTCTTCTGCAGGCTTTTGGCGCGGATCGCGTTCGCGATATCCACGTCGAATTTGGTATGATAGGTCAGAATCAGCGGCACATGCATCCGGTCACGCAGGATCCGCGCAAGGATCGTGGACGTGATAGGGCAGTGCGTATGGATCAGCTGGAAACGGCCGGTTTCGATCTGATCGACCACATCTGTCGAAAACGGAAGCCCGGTGCGATATCCGAGATATTTTGTCGTATTCAGGCTCGGATAACGTACGACGGGAAAAGGATAAACCGAATCGTCCGCGTCCGGATAATTCGGTGTAACGACTGTCGCCTGCCCTAGTTTTTCCTGAATGATCGTCGCGTAATTGACCACGGCGGTCGCGACTCCGTCGATGGCAGGCGGGAAGGAGTCGTTGATCAGACATATATTCAAATCAGTGTTCATTTTATTACAGGTCGAGATCTTTGATCCCGTATTTCTTCAGAATTTCATCCAGCTTGTTTTTGTGTTCATCGACGTTCTGGCTGAGCTGCTGTTTGCGCATTTCTACCTGGATCTGCTGGTAATCCGTCTCCGCATTGATGGCATGGGCTTTTGCGTATTGCGGATCGCCCAGCTCACCGGATTCATAAGCGCGGAGCGTGCGCAGGGCATCGTAATAACCGAGCTCCATGCGGAACTGAGCGCCTTTTGCGCTGAAATCAAGCGTTCCGTCCAGCAGGTATCCGATGTCGCGGCTCGGCTTGATGACGGTGAAATCAAGATCCGGATAGAAGCGCGGATCAAAATCTGTTAGGCTGATCGCTACGACAAGGATTTTCTTCAGGCCTAGGTCGCGGAGCGGTTTGACAGGGTAGGGCGTGGTATATCCTCCGTCCCGCTGCGGCCGGCCGTCGATCATGACAGAGGGGTAGGCAATAGGGATCGCCGAGGAAGCGAGCAGGATCTGCTGGATTTCCATGGCATTCTTCTCGTTCAGGTGGTAGTAACGGGTGATATAATGACCGTCTTCCTCCAGCTGAGAAGTATCCGCATACAGATCCACCGGATTGTCCTTGATCCTGGAGAGATCGAGATTGGCCTGGATCAGCTGCGTCAGACCTTCCCGGGAGAAAATCCCGTCCCCCTGCAGCGGGAGATCGATATCAAGGAACTGCAGCGGCGTGATGCTCTTCCAGATGACCTCTGCGCGCGGTTCGGAGACGCTGGAAAGGAGCACAGCATTCAGCGCGCCGACCGAAGCGCCGGAGATTGCCTTGATGCGGGTATCCCACCCAAGCTCACATAACGCGCGCCACACACCGACCTGATAAGCGCCTTTGCCGCCGCCGCCCGAGAGGACAAGCCCCCACGAGTTTTCGTCGACAGGGCTCACGTCGGCAGAGTTCTCATCAACGGGGTTCGCGTCGACGGGATTCTCATCGACAGAGATCTCTTCAATGGGGATCTCATTTATAGTGGTATTTGTGAGTTCTTCCATATTGTTCTCACTCCTGATGACTTTGATGATTTCCGATATTATCCTTTAATCTACTATATCGGATACCGGGTAAAATGTCAAGCCGCACAGCTGTGTGCAGAGCTTCCGAGGGACTTATTCAACAGCCTGCTCCAGCTCGTAGGAATAGGTGTAAGTGCCGGCGTCGAGGGCGATCTTTGCATCGTTTTTCTTACCGGGCAGGGTCAGAGCCGCGCAGCAGCCGAAAGGCACTGTCACGGAGACCGTCACATGGGACGGATCCGTAAGAAACCAGCTGCTCTTGTATTCGCCTGCCGGTGAGTCATAGACTGTCTCCTGATGTCCCAGATCGGGATGCAGGGCCGGTGCGATCTTCATGAAGCGGCAGCCGGCGGCAGGGCTTCCGTCCGGAAGCTCCGTGCCAACGTCAAGACCTGCAATGCGGCGGAACATCCATTCCACGACGGATCCGTACGCATAGTGGTTCATGCTGTTCATACTGGTGCCGGAGATCGTCCCGTCATCGAGAATGCTGTTCCAGCGCTCCCAGACAGTCGTCGCGCCGAGTTTGATCTCATGCAGCCAGCCCGGATAATCCTCGTTCAGCAGAAGTTTCCAGGCGAGGTTCTCCATTCCGTTGTCGGAGAGGATCTTGCACATGAGCGGAGTGCCGACAAAACCGGTCCGGAGCTTGTCGCCTGCGTCCGCAAAGAGCTGGGCGAGCTGTTTTTTGGTCAGTTCGACATTGTCGGAGAGGTGATATTTGAGGGTCAGGAGCAGCGCGGTCTGCGTCTTGATGCAGCAGCGTCCGGTGACACTGTAGAATTCTTCTTTAACAGCGCGGAACTGCTCGTCGGCAAGTACGCGGTAGGCAGCCTCGTCATCGGCTTTGCCGAGCACATGAGCGGCCTTGGAAACAAGCTCCGCACTGACGGCATAATACAGATTCGCGATAAAGGCGACGTCTGTCGCGCCGCGGACTTCTTCCGGATTGTCGTGCATATTATCAAGCGCGAGCCAGTCGCCGAAGTGGAAAACGTCTCTCCAGTGGTGATCCGTCCCGTCGACACGGCGGATGTATTCCACCCAGGCTTTCATGCTCTCATACTGATCCTCCAGAATGTGAACATCGCCATAGAAGAGATACAGATTCCACGGCATGATGCAGGCCGCGTCGCCCCATACCGTTGCGGTACCGTCAAGACCGCACGCAGGCACAACATTCGGCACCATACCGTCCATGATCAGCTGCTCCTGATACATGTCGTACAGATATTTCGCATAGAAAGCATAAGTATCCACGAGATAGCTAGCCGTCGGGGAGAAGACCTGCGCGTCGCCTGTCCAGCCCATTCTCTCGTCACGCTGCGGGCAGTCGGTCGGCACGTCTACAAAATTGCTGCGCAGTCCCCAGCGTACGTTGGAAAGGAACCTGTTGAGCAGTTCGTGACCTGTGCTCATGGTTCCGCGGTCCGGAATCTCACTGTAGAGCGCGAGTCCGATAAAATCCTCCTTGCGCAGATCCGGAATGCCCTCGATCTTGACATAGCGATAGCCGTAGAAGGTGAAATGCGGCTGCAGCAGGACGGTTTCGCCGTTGGAGGTGAAGAAATATTCGGATTTGGCGGAACGGAGATTATCATTGTAGAAACAGCCGTTCTGCAGGATCTCGCCGGTTTGGATATGGATGACGTTTCCTTTCGGAGCAGATACTTTCAGCCGGAAAATGCCGGTAAATTCCTGCCCCATGTCGAAAACAAGCTCGCCCTTTGGCGTATGGATCAGCTCGGCCGGAATAAACGTTTCGCGGACACGGACAGGAGTGCTCATGCGGTCGGTCAGCCTGCCTTCCGGCGCGTCGGTAAAGAATGCTTTCTCAGCAGGCAGCTCGGGCAGGGTATCGTCCCTGTGCTCACCGTCATAGATGTTGGAGAAAGTGAGTGTAGAGCGGCGTACCGTCCAGCTCTCGTCTGTTCCGATGACCTCCTCTGTACCGTCAGTATAACGGATATGCAGCTCAGCGAGCAGCTTCCACGTATCGCCGAAATAACCGACCCGCCCGATATCCTTGAAGCCGAAACGGCCTTTGTACCAGCCGTTTCCAAGGAGTACGGACAGTGTGCCCGCACTGCGGTCGCCGAGAACTGCGTCCACCGGCACATCATCGACCGGAACGGAATCAACAGGAGCATTACCGACCGCGGCAGCGCCTTTCTGCATGAGCTCTGTCACGTCGTATGTCTGAACCTGCACCCACTGGCTGTAATCATTGCAGTAGGGCGTAAGATGCTCGTCACCGATCCGGACGCCGTCATAATAAGCTTCATACAGTCCCAGACCGCTGATGTAGAGCCGCGCGGACGCGACAGCTTTAGCCGGGGAGACGGCTTTTTCAAAGACCGGATGACGCGGCTCGTTTGAATCACAGCTGATCCAGCGGCCGGTCCAGGCCTCGTCCATCTTACCTGTTTCGAAGAAATGTACAGCGCTCACTGCAGTTTCGCCGGCATCGCTTTTGACCGTCACAGTAAAATAATATCTGGTGCGGGGCTTAAGCTCAAGCGGCAGATCCCAGGCCAGACTGTCAGCATCCGCCGTCATGTCGGTATCGAACAGGATCTGCTGCATACCGGGATCTGCGGCGACCACCGCGCGGGCCGCAGCCTGCTTCTTACCCTTTGCGCCGCGGACCTTCCAGGAGAGTACGGTGCGCTGCATGCGGTATCCGACCGGATCCTGCAGATGATTGATCTGTACATTGTAGATTTCCATGATTTTGACTCCTTATGGATAAAATTGTTATTGACAAACCCAGCGGGTCTTGTGTATAATATAGAAGCTAGTTCTTGACAGCTAGCGCCGTAAGCCATGGAGAAGTACTCAAGTGGCCGAAGAGGCGCCCCTGCTAAGGGCGTAGGCCGGGGAACCGGCGCGAGGGTCCAAATCCCTCCTTCTCCGTTCTGAAAACCTTTCGAAATCCGCTTAAACAGCGGATTTTTTTGTGTCACAAGGTGTGTTACAAATCCGGTGTTTCGTGTTACAACCCTTTTCCTACGGAAGCGTTGAGCTGTTGAACCAGTGTTTCCTGTCGGGTAGTGGAATAGGTGTAGTGGTTCAGAGTTGTCTGCAAAGTACTATGGCCAGCCTGCTGTCTGACAAAATCGAGATCAAAGTTGTGATTGAGCAGCGTCGAGACATAGGTCATACGAAGCTTGTTTGGAGATCTTCGCGGGATCTGCAGATGATCACAGATCCGGTAGAGCTTCATCTCGATGTTGTTCGGAGTTTCAATATCGAACAGGTACTTTCGTTCAATACCCTTATCCTTCAGTATGCTCCGGATCTCGTCAACCATGTCAAAACAGATGTCGGGCACGGTGATAATACGTGGTTTTGCGTTCTTCTTCAGATACTCCTGAATCTCATACGTGCGGGCAGACCAGGTGCCGTCCGGAAGAAGCTCCTGCTTCGCAGCCAGAGAACGATGGATCAGAACCCGATTTGTCTTTCGGTCAAAGTCATCGAAGGATAATCCTGCACATTCTCCGGGACGCACTCCGGTATAGGCACAGATGATGATAGAGATAAAGGACTCATCTTTTGTCTTGCGGGCTTTCTCCAAAGCACATTTCAGGATCTGTTCCGTTTCATCCGGATAGAAAACCTGCGTGTCAGAGAGTTTCTTCGGACCTGTCTGCCGGAAGATGCTCTGGTCAAACCGTACGGTCCGTGTAGGATTCGATGGAAACAGTCCCTGGTCGACCAGCATATCGATTCCCTGTCGGAGTGGAATGATCACGTTGCCGAACTGCTTTTTGGTCATTCCGTATTTCTTGACCAGGCGGGCTGCCCAGAACTTCAGATCGTAGGCAGAGATCTCCGCTAACGGTTTTGTCAGGATCTCCTGCGAGACAGCTTCATCCAGAAAGTACTTTTTGAAATCCGTATCGATCCGACGTACATTGTTGGGACGGTTGCTGGTCTCATATTTGTACCGCAGCCATTCCGGATACAGATCGAGCAGTGATATACTCTGAAAACGGATCTCAGACTCAAAATAGAAATCATAGAGCTTTTCGTACAACGATTCTTCTGAAGAAGCAGCCAGGAGTTTATTCTTCGTCTCAGGTGTATCGATTCTCGTGAACCAGCGCTTGTCCTTCCCACCTCCCTGTGTAATTCTGTGGTTATGTCTTTCCATTACTTTTTGCTTATGTGTCATATGGATGATGGCACAGGCATCGTCAGGAGTTATTATACCATTTTTTTCCAACATTGACACTATTAAATCAGGATTATTCTGTTTTGCCAGTGCCATCACATCGATCATCATCTCACCTCCTTCTTTTGAGTAATAATTTGGAATCCTGTATAACCGATTGGTTATTTTTTTTATTTCTTTAGTAAAACTGCCTGAAAAGATCACTTATCTGATTGTCCAACTTTTTTATGTTCTGCCAATACATGGCCTGGTCTATCTGGCCAATCTTTTCGGCAATTACAGCTATCCTGTACAGTTCATCCTTGATCTTATCCAGAATGTTCAGCAGCTGAAAGAACTCTACAGGCGGATGTTCTTTCGGCTTTTCGTTCAGACACATCTTTCTCAGATAAGTCTGCTGAGAAAGCCTGCATTTCGCTCTGTTTCTTTCCAGGACTCTGTACTCTTCCTCGCTGAGCCGTAGATGGACTTCGTGCGGACGGGCTGTTAACGCTCCCATTGCCTCACCTCCTTTCTGTTAAGGATTTCAGGGGATTTCCAGATAAGTACGGGCATTGTGTACGTTCGCGATTCTTTTACTCGAGTACTGCAGGCCCGGTTCTTTTCTGTCCGGATTTAAAGGGCACTACCTGAGAAAAGGGAAAAAGGATCCTGTATCTTGTCAACCGATTGATGTCAACCGGCCCTAAAGACTTTGTTTATTGTTCCTGTTCTTCTCTCTTCTTTTTCTTTCCTTTTTTTCTTAAGGTAGACAGTTGACAGGAGAATTAAGAGCCGCAAAAGCCTCTGTTTATGCGGTTTCTGCCTGTCTACCAAGACGTCAACCGCCTGTCAACCGGCATTCCTTTCAAAGCCGTGAGAGAAAGATCCTCACACTAGTAATGCCATCAGAAGCCCGTTTTTGGGGGTATCCTGAAAAGTTTTTTTGAAAAAGTCTTTACAAGACTGCCGCAGCCGTAGGGAAAGAATCCTATTCAGCAAGCAGATCCATAAAACCTCTTCATATATTCGGAGATTTGAAGAGGTGTATTTCAACCCTGCACTAGTCTAAAATTAGACACTTGTTTTCGGGAATCTTTCCTGCTCTGAGTTTTTCTGTCTGAATTAGGTGCGTTTTTTCGTGTTTTTTCTCCTGTGCCGGTCGGAAACACCAGGAACGGTATATTTATCATCCCCGGTCGTCAAACGTCTCAGAAATGACAAAACGGTCCGTTTTCGCACCTTTGGAACGCTTGCTGATATAGACCGGACAAAAGATCACCTCCGCACGGAAAGTCTGCTTGCAATTCTGTACGCACTGTCTGCACAGTTCGTTATAAGTTCTTCTGCCTGTCGACGGATTTATAAAGAAATCCCATTCGAGTCTTGCTTTCTTCGATAATCCCGGCATCCTGATTGCCTCCTTTCTCCATATACGAAAAAGCACCGCCGGAATCGGAGTGACCAAAGGGTAGACTCATCCCTTGGTCAACATCCGACCTCGTACGGTGCCTGGTAGTTTTTCAGTCCTTAAGGATCCTGCTCCGCTTGCGCGATTAAAAGTCGTATATGTTATTGTTTGTAGTTCAGCAGTGATTATAGCAAACATATGTTCCCGTGTCAAGGGCTATTTTAAAAAATCTACAAATATATCGGATAGCTGTCTGAGGGGTTTGGGGTCACCCCAAGGTACTGTGGAATGGGCTTGGGACCATTCCGCGATGCTTGCTAAGAAAATGCCGCAGGCCCAGATCGTTTATTCTCTTACAGGTCGGATGTCGTAACAAGCAACGCCCCTGTACGTACAAATCCGGAGATTTGACGGTACAGAGACAGCTTGTCAGGGGCAAGGTCCCTATGACCCTGCTTGAAACAATAATCAAGATGTACAAAAAATCTTGAAAAAAGTACTTGACAGAATAGACTATATGATATAGAATGCACATAGATACTAATAAGTGTAGTCTTTTAAATGATAACAGTCATGTGGAAAGAAGGGATAGACATGATTTTGAGATGAACTGCAAAGAGCTTCATTGATGAACTGCATAGGCGTATTTGTAAAAAATTCTAAAATGGGAGGATTAGAAAATGAAAAAACTTGTTGCGTTGTTTATGGGCGTATTGTTTATATTCAATACTGCTTTTTCTGTACAGGCTGGTTCAGAGGATTCTTATGTATCAGGCAAAGAATTAAGTGAAGATGCATTGGCTTTTCTTGAAAAGAATGGTGTTGTAATAAATGACAGTTCAGTAATCCGTATTACAGATGTAAAACAGGAGACTGAGAGTGACGTTGATAATGGCCAAGCGATCGTTATTGTAAATAATAATGACGGCGTGGAAACAACAGAAGTGGTATTAATGATAGATAGTGAAGGAAATGCACCATCAATTTGCACTGCAGATTTGAGGAAAGTCCCAACTGGGATGAAAGCAGGAGGATCAGCAGATTTCCCGCCGTTATCGTGGGATGGCAGATATGTAATACATGCTGTTGCGGTTTATAATACTCCTGGTTCATCTTTCTACCAGCCAACCGGAGCATATTTCCATTATACAAAGTATCAGACTTGTACTGTGAGTTATATTCAGGTACTATATTTTTGTGACGGATTTCCTTATACATATCCTGGATTGGTTGACCTGAATCTTTCGGAGACAGTTCATAATATTTATGTTACGAGGTATAATCCTGTTGCAGGTACTATGTACAATACATCGAATCCTTATAATTCAAGTCGATGTCTGTATACAGGATCAGGATCACCCTTTGTTGGACAAGGGATAACTTTTACAGCAACAGTTAATGGAAGTACAACATCCTATACTGTAATGCTGTGAAAAGATAAGGAGAGAGAATAATGAAATCTATAAAACTCGGATTTATTATATTCTTGTGCATGGTAGTAAGCTTGCTTTCCGGATGTACGAAACAGGTTCACTCTTTAGGAAAACGAGATATTAATGAAGCTTTTCCGTTATATTCAGCGATGCTCTTTGAGCAGAAGAATACAGTTTTGCAGAAATTGAAGCTATCACTTGATGATCTTCAAGAATATGGAGTCAATGCGTATACACTTCCGGATCAAGAGGTGATAGCCGATTATTCGTATGATGTGGATCTCTGTTTTATCAAGGACACTGATGAATTTTATGGATTTCATTACAGGGCCAATACTGCGGATATAGACCTGGCGTTCAAACAGTTTGATGCAGCAATTTCCTGTTTTAAGGAAACATATGGAGAACCTTCAACATATCCCGGATTGGATAATCGTTATCTTGATGCGGAAAATGTAAAAGATAAGATGAGCGTGACTAATTCTCTTGTTGAGACTTGGGAATTGCCAATACTGACCGAATGGAAGATTCCGTCGGGTCTGCATTATGAACTAAGGGCGGGGATTTATCATGAAAAGCAAGATAACAGTTATATAATTTTACTTGCTTTTGATGTAACAGCAAAGCGCAATTAATACGTCAAACTGTATAGATCACACAAGATAAATAATATGGACCTGTACACTAAAAAGATTATGGTGCACAGGTCCATTATCGCAATTCAAATAGAGAATATAGCAGCAGAATCACAATAGAGGCTTGACAATCGTGCCTATATATTGTAGTATACAATTATAGGGCCTTTAATGTTTCTCTTTGGGAGGTATGACAAATCATGATCGATACAAAGATGGGTGTAATGGAGAGCAAATTTGCCGATATCGTATGGGAAAGGGAGCCAATCACTTCATCGGAGCTGGTGCGGATCGCGGCGGAGACCTTTGGCTGGGCGCGTACGACGACACATACGGTTATCAAGCGCCTGTGTGATAAGGAGATCTTTGTCAACAATAAGGGGACGGTATCGGCTCTCGTGACGAAGGACGAATTCTTCTCGCTGCAGAGCAGAAATTATGTTGAGAGTTCTTTCGCGGGATCGCTTCCGGGCTTCATTGCCGCCTTTACAAACGGCAGGAAGCTCACAACCAAGGAGGCGGAGGAAATCCGGCGGATGATCGACAACGCTGAAGAAGGAAAATGAATGACTTTGCGGGCATGCTGGGAAGGATATTCCTGCATGCGGTTAACGCGAGCATCGCGGCAAGCTGGCTGATCCTCGCGGTTCTGGCGGTCCGGTTCTGTATGAAATGTGTTCCGAAGTGGACACGTCTCTTGCTGTGGGCGATCGTGGGAATTCGCCTGATCCTGCCGGTGGCTGTCAGGTCGGATATCAGTCTGATCCCGAGCGCGGAGACCTTCCCGATCGAGACGATCTACAATGAGGATCCGGTGATCTTTAATGATCCGGCCTTTCTGCGGCTTGATAGCGGTATTGCCCTTGTCGACAGAACTGTTCCCACGCAAAGGGCTGCTTCCGGATATGCTTTCAGGGACGGAGTCTCGATCGCGGGGTGCGTCTGGATCGCGGGAATCCTGATGACTCTCCTGTATATGGGGATCGTGAGCCGGAGGATGAAGCAAGGCCTGCGGGAGGCGATCCCGGCAGGAGAGAGGGTGCTGGAGAGCGACACCGTAAGCTCGCCCTTTATCTGGGGAATGTTTCGGCCGTATATCTACCTGCCTTCGGATCTCGTGGAACCGGACAGGGCTTATGTGATCGCCCACGAAGTGGTGCATATCCGCAGAGGGGACCCGGTCTGGAAGATGCTTGCATATCTGATCCGGACGATCCATTGGTTCAATCCGCTGGTGTGGGTGAGCTTTATACTGTTCCAGAGGGATATGGAGCTTGCCTGTGATGAAAGGGTTATCCATGGCATGGATTTTGCCGATAAAAAGGCCTATTCCAAAGCCTTGCTCGACTGTGGGGTGCACAGAGGCAGGCCCTATGGACATATGCTTGCTTTTGGTGAAATCAGCGTGAAGGAACGGGTCGGCAACGTGCTGCGGCACCGGAGACCTGCTGCTTGGGCTGTTCCGGCGGCGATGATGGCCTGCCTGCTGCTCGCGATTTGCTTTCTGACAAGTCCTGTTAGGCACGATGTGGGAAAGTCCTCCGGACAGTATGCAGCGATGCTGTCCGGGCAGAAAGAGGACGTGCTTAAGAAGCTGGGACTGACGCAGGATGAGGTGGTCGAATCTCCTTTGAGAACAGTCCGGCTGCCCTACCAGGAATACGCAGCGGATCAGCCCTATGTGGTGAATCTGAGGTTTAATGATGATGACGCGCTCAGCGGATTCAGCTATAGTGCAGTGATGCCGGACGCCGGTGAAGCCTTTGCGGAGTATGACGCGCTGATCAGGAGACTGATAGAGCGATACGGAGATCCTACGGCAAATACGGCGTTTAGCAATTCATATATCACAAATCCGAATCCTCAAAACACTATCAAATCGTCTTCGTTAAGAATGTTGTCGGAAGAGTGGAGCCTGGGAGGGACAGATCTTAAGAAACAGAATGGGGCTGGAATTATCCTGAGGGCAAGCATTCGATACAGTGAACAGTATGAAAACTATACGATTCAACTGTACATAACAACAGAGAACAGGGGGCAGAACGGATGAGACAATTGCGGATGATCATGATACGACGGTGCGTGGTGGCCGCAATGCTTCTGATGTTGTGTCTCATGACAGGCTGTTTGGGGAAGGCAAATATCGGAAAACAGTATACCCTGGAACGCAGACTGGAGATATATTCTCCTATGTATTTTGATCAAAAGGAAGAAGTTCTTGCTAAACTTGGCTTGACGGTTGCGGATGTGACGGAAACACATCAGGATACCTTAAAGCTGCCGCATCAGGAGTATATCGGGGATTATTCTTTTGATGTGGAGTTATGCTTTGAACGGTATTCAGATGTTTTTTACGGATTGGTTTATACAGCAGAGATCGCGGATCTGGATGAAGCGCTCTCAGAGTATGATGATCTGATCAATTCTTTTCGAAGAAAATGGGGGAAGCCTGCGACGTATCCAGATATCAGCAATCGCTATCTGGATGCGCAGGATCCAAAGCCCAAGCTCGAAAGGTCCGGTTCCATCCTGGAATACTGGAATCTGCCGACAGCAGGTTTGGCGAATGTGCCTGCAAACATGGATTACATGCTATCTGCGAGGCTCAGCCGTGGAACGGCAGAAAAGGATTATACGATTCGGCTGGAGATAATGTGGAAGAATGTATGAACTTGAAGCAGATGCGAAAAGGCCATCTTGCATTTCCTCTTTTATGGGGAGGGAATTGCAGGATGGTTTTTTGATGACTTTGCAGTAATAATGATGTAAATCCTGCGACTCAAAAAATAGAGAAAGTTGATAAAGATTTGTAAAAAAGGTATTGACATAACGATCTACATGATATAGACTGTGTATAGAAACTAAGGGGAGTAGTCGATGGCTAAATTGTTTTAATATAGGATTTATAATGGGCAACTGTGGCATATCAAACTATATAATATAGTCATAGACTACAGCATATAACATCTTGAATATCAAAATTAAGGAGGATTATCATGAAACGCAGAATAACTATTAGTATGACGATACTGTTGGTATTCAGTATCTTGGTTATGGAATGGTCGTCATTTGGTTCTTTGAAGGCAAAAGAGGAAACGGAGTTATCTGATGAACCTATTGAACTTGCTTCTTTGCGAGAACTGAATGGTAAGCATTTTCTTCGTTCCGATGGTACTGTTGATTATGAGGTATATGCCTCGCGAGTTCATTATTTGGATCAGAATAATGAATATCAGGAGATTTCCAATCGGCTGATTGAAGAACCGACCAAAATTCGAGAGAACGCCTATGTATACAGAAATGAAGCGAACGATATGGAAATCCGCCTTGCAGACGATACGTCGAATTGCGAATTTCCGGTGTATTTCCATTGGAATGATTATCAGATATTCATGGGATTTGAGGGCAATTCTTCCCAGACAGATAGAGAATACAAAGCACCTGAGGTTATGGAGGAACTATATGATCCAGAAGCATGTATAGTATATTCTGATATCTACCCTTTTGTTGATTATATGTATGAAGTCAGATCCAGTGAGATAAAAGAAAACCTGATATTATGGCAGAAGCCGGAGCAAACAGAATTTGCTTTTATTTATCAGGTAGAAGGGGGATTAACGTTTTCAGAGAATGACAATGAGGTTGTATTACTGAATGCAGAAGGTAAGGAAGTACTGACAATAGGATCCTTATATGCTTATGACAGCAATAAAGCAATAAGTCAGAATATAGGTTGTTCCGTTAAAACATTGGGAGAAAACCAATACAGGGTTGTCATAACAATAGACGAGGAATGGATCAATGACGAGGAGAGAGCTTTTCCGGTAGTAGTAGATCCGAGTGTCCAGATCACAGATTATAAGTTCATTTATGATACATGTGTTTGTAGTTTTTATCCAACAACGAATTTTAATATAGGTAATGATAATCTATACCTGAGAGCTGGAAAAGACACGGATTATGGCATAAGGAGAAGTTATATACGCTTCTATATCAATCCATATCCAATTAACGGGTCCGCTATCAATAGCGCAACTATTAGACTGTATAGAGAAGGATACTCGGGCACTCCTACACTTCGTTCCTATAGAGTAACTACCTCTTGGAATCCAAGTTCCATCACGTGGAACAATCAACCTTCATATTCAAGCACCCCTTCTCCGGGACCTTCATCTAATTTGGGGAACAGATGGTATGATGTTATTGTTACAGATATAGTTAAAGGCTGGTTCAACAATACTTATACCAATTATGGTGTGATGATAAAGGATTATTACGAGGATAATACAAATCAATGGTCAACGTTTTATTCTTCGGATAATACACCGGGGCTGCAACCCAAATTAGTTATTAATTATACTGCATCTTATGGGAATTATACAGCTGTTGTTATGGCTGGAGCGTGTGACGATGCTGATGACTGTAAAGTATATTATGATGAATTGACAGCAATGGGATATTCTGCTATTCATCCTGGGTGGTCAGCTTTGGCATATCCAAACAATAATGGATTAGAAACATCAAATAATTTATCAGTAACAGAAAACACGTTTATTAGTGGGGGAGATAAAACAGTTTGTGTTTTTTCAGGACATGGAGGAGAAAGTGGCGGTCATCCTGTGCTTAGCTACGGATACACAAATGCCTTTGATGTTGCTACACATCTTGGGGTTTCTAGTAATAGTTCTTGGCAAAACGATTGTGTTTGGAATAATAAACCAGTAGAAACTCTAATTCTTGCTGCTTGCTCACAGTTGGATGCATATTATAATATGTATTATTATGGAAGAATAATGAAAGCCTCCAATTTGAAAGCGGTTTTAGGATATCATGAGCCTACAGACTCAGGAGAATCTGATGTCATGGTAGCAAGATGTTTTATGATGTGGTGTAGAGCCGCAGCTGGCTTTAGCATCAAGTATTGTTGGGAATATGCAAACTCAAGTTCTGATGCTGATACACAGCCATGGGCAATCCTTGTATATTCTACGTATCAAGGATATCAAATGCCTGGATTCCCGGGTTCTTCGAGTATAAGTCATAATAAAAATAATGATGTTATTTTGAGATTTAAAGAGGGAAATTCACAGGAGGTAAATCCTTATATTATCCTAAATAATCGGAATGAAAGTGGAGATTTGCCTGAAGGAGAGTTCCCGCTTTACGTAGAAACTAGGGTGGATCCAGAGTTCGAATCGCAGTTTTCAAGGCTGACAGATTTGAACCGAAATCCAACAGATTCTTTGACTGATATGAATAGTCAAGAAGAATTGATGAAACAAATAGTATATCAGTTCTTCTCAGATGAACAGTTAGAAAATGTAAGAGTAGAAATGTCTGATATTGTTGTGGATACATTAAATCTGAATGAGATGAATCTTCTTGAGCCGAGCATTAAGGTTGGTGAAAAATATAGTATTATCAGTACTTTCAATGACATCCCTATTAATAATTCATTTATGAAGTTTTCGGTAGATAAAGATGGAATATATATGGCGATAAACAACTGGAAGGAGATTACACCAGGAGAAGAAAGAATTCTTGTGAACCAAAATTCTTTAGAAACTGCCTTGAAGAAAGTTGAACAGCAGGGACTAAAAGTTGAAGCTGAAAGGACTAAACTCATTTATAAACCTATTGATGAAACAAAATGTAAACTCTGTTATAGAATTGTGACAAACTCTACTATCGTCTATGTAGATTTGGAAACAGGGGAGCAGTTATAACAAAAGTCATATGCTAAATTATTGGAAGGAGATACATGATGAAAAGATTCATGTGTTTGGTCCTTTGTGTTATTATATGTTTCTCTTCCTGTACTTCGGGAGAAAATGCTGACAGTAGTTATCCGGAAGCAGAAAATCCCCCGATTATCAACCAGGAAGACAATAATACTAGAAAACAGATTTTTATATGGAACGGAACACAATATGCTTTACAGTATAAAATCGGTATAGGGGGAATCCCTCTCATTACTACACCCGACGCAATACTCATTACGATAGGAGAAGAGAAATGGCTGAGATGTACCATTCAGTCGGAAGATGGGGAATCAAAAGCCTCAGCAGTACTGTACTATTTGCTGTGGGACCCAAATGTCCTTGAATTCAAGGACATTTTTGCCAGGAGTGGTTTATTCGAGTTTGCCAGAGAACATTCGCTTACTATGGTGGATAAAAGTGCGGACAATAAACAATTTGTTTTTAGGGACCTTGACACACGAGAACTGTACTATAGCAATCTTACAGAAGGTACGTTGTATAGTCTTAACGAAGTAACAGGAGAAGATGTTGTTGGGGCTGTTTTATACTATGCAGGTGTGTTTTGTATTACAGGGATGAGCGGTCCAGATGAAGAAGAAATTGCTGCAGGCGGAGATGTATGTTTCACAATTCGGCAGAATTATGGGGACTGTGGTGTGATCCGGGAACAGGATGCAGGAGGAGGCAAGAGACTAAAAATTCTTGGATTCGGAGCGCAGGATCTGGGAGAAGGAAAACTGACGCTCAGGCTGCGTAGGAGACTTGGCAGTTCGTATGAAGAATTGCCAGAACAATATGATACATGGGTGCAGCTAAGCGTTTATTCAAAGGAATACTGGACCGACCTGATAATACTTCCGCAGATTGACGGAATGGAGATTCCTTTCTCGGAAACAGGGGTTCCTAGAGTCAATGCCGAAGATACTTACACCCCGGACGGATTGGAGGGTACTTATACGAATATTCTTGATAATGTATATGAGGAAAAAGGATACGGAGAATTTGCTTCAGTATACAAGAAGACCGATGGTGGATGGGAGAGGCTGCCGGATCTGGAGTATATCGATACTTTTACGTTAGATAATGGAGAAAACTATGATGTGGATTATCTGCTGGCAGTGGATGGAGATTATGTCTTACAAGTGACTTACAATCACGATGTAGACCAAGTGTCGCATGTACGGATGCTGATTCTGAACGGACACTGTTTCCTGAAATTCAGACCATGGATTACCGTTGAGGCAGATGATTATAAGGTTATGCCTCAAGGATTTAACAAGACGGAAGATGGAAAGTACAGAAGACTGATTGAAGGATACTTTCTGGAGTGGAATCCTGAGACAGGGAGATTCGAAGATATTTTTGCTGGTTCGGGTCTGTGGGAATATGCCTGTGCAGGCAGAATATCATTGGAGAAAATATCAGAAGACGGACAGTATTTTCTGTTTGATATTCGTGTGCCAGCACAAACAGATGAGGAAGAGATCAGTGACAAGTATATTCTTGAGAGAGGCGGGAAACTTGTCCCAGCTCAGGATTCTTCTATGGAAGCTTGGCTGGCATTAGACTATAACTATTCAGGACATTAAGTTTATCTCTATACCAAAAACTGTTTTCTGGCGGAGACAGTAGGAATTATTTTTGATAATGTGAGGGCTTGGGGTTATGAAAAGAATAATAATGCTATGATGTTCCCACAAACTATGCAATTCGGTATATTTATTCGGATTATCGCAACCAAAGCAGAACTCTGATTTCAATTAAGCAAATTGAAAGCGGAAATGAAAAAGTATCTGTCAGCCTAATTGAATAAGAACAATTATGCGCATTGCAACTCTTAACTCGGACAGGGATGTACACAAAGGCTCCCACACTGCCATCATCGGCGGCGGGGAGCGGTATCGGGAGGAGAAAAACATGAACAAAGATATATGCGTCCGCTGCGGTGAAGGTGTTGTCAATATCCGTGTTGGGGCAATCATCATCAAAGATAATAAAGTCCTTATTGTCAAAAATAACCGCGATGATTATTACTATTCTGTGGGCGGGCGCAGACAATTTGGAGAAACTGCCGAACAAGCAATAAAACGCGAAGTAAAAGAAGAACTGGGCTGTGAGATGGAAGTTGACAGGCTCGGTTTTATTTGCGAGGCATATTTCTATGGAACCATTGGAGATGATCAGGAACGCTTGATCTATGAACCGGCATTCTATTTTTATATGAAAGTTCCTGATGATTTCGACTTGCAAGGCAATACATTCTTGGAAGATGGAACACCTGAGTGTCTTGAATGGGTTCCGCTTGACACAGACAAGGTAATATACCCGGAGTTCTTCAAAACAGAGCTCAAGCATCCAGTCAGAGAAACAAGGCATATTGTGGCTGACGAAAGATGAATTGCGCTATAGACGCACAAAGGCTCCCACACTGCTATCATCGGCGGCGAGGAGCAGCGAATTAATCACAGCGGGATTAGTTTGTGAGTGGAATAAGGAGTGTTTTAATGGATTTTAATACTGACATTTTTTCTTTAGATAGGCCGTCAAAAGTGACATTTAATTTGGTTGGTTCAAAGCTACCAAACAGTAATGATGTATATTTCCGTGCAAAGCAGAGAGAACTTGTTGAGCAATACTCTGCAGCCAGAATTTTTATGCGGGAAACAGAAACAGATGATTGGGATCATTGGTTTAACCCAGTGGAGGATCAGGCTGCAACAGAAGCATTCCGTTTGATTTTCAGGTCTCATTTCTATGAGACTGCACTGTTTTATTACAACGCTGTTGTAGATATTTCATGGACGCTTTGTTATGTGGCAGTTGAATTTGCCTGTAGCAATAAGGACGTAAGAGTTGATATTAGCGGAATAAAGCCTATTGAGGAAGCAGCAGAGCTTCTTAGAAAAGCAGAAGGTAACGTTACTTCGCCTACAGCAGAAGACAATCCTTTTTCATATCTAAAACTAATGTGTCCTGAATTCGAGCCAGTAATAAACCATATTGTTGCCTTCTGGAATAGCTTTTCTTCATCGGAAATTAGGAAAAGGTATAACTTTTGTAAACACAAAGGAAGGCCTTCTTATGAGGAAATAGAAAAACTCAGCAGCGGTCGCATAATGAGGTTTTATATTGAAAATCCAGAGACTGGGCAAGTAACGCAGATTGCATCAGATCCTCAAGATGTCCGGTATTCGTTTTCCTTGGAAGATGCGATATTACAATTAAGGGATTTTGATGATAGCACTCTATTTCCATATATACAAAAACTGATTGAGTCAATTGAGAACATTTTACAGCCGTCTCCAATGGTATTCTAAAGAAATTGAGGCACTACACTGCCAACACCGGCGTGGGGAGTGGCATAATAACAAGAGCACCTCTGAACCTTAGTGGCTCGGAGGTGTTTCTGCGTCTGTAGCCTTATTCCTTTATCGTGACTTCCTTCCCGTCCTTGAAGGAAAAGACCACCTTTTCATCAAAGATCGTGATCCGGCTGAACAGTCTGCGGACGTAGCTTTCGTCGAAGGTGATCACTGGCCCGGAAAGTCCCTCGAAGAATGAAGCGAGTTCCCTGATTTCGTTTGTCCGCTGGGCTTGCAAAGTACTCTGGGAGAGGATGTTTTCCTTCTCATCCCGGAGTGTCAGAATTTCGGTTCCGATCCGGTCTGCGTCCGGACTGTCGGCCCGGTATCCGATAAGCTCAATCTGCAGGGTTTTGATCTTCTCATCTATGGCAGCCGCCTGTTCAAGCAAGGATTCGTTCAGAGCCTCATCCACACACTCGGCCACCCGGCCCACTGCATCCATGCTCATCCTGTGAGCCCGGTTGATGACGTTGACGGTGATCCGCTGCAACATCTCTTCATTTATGGTCCGGCAGTGGCAGGTCTCGGTCCCGTCCTGCATTCGGGTGGAACACCACCAGACGATCTGTTTCCGACCGTGAATATTCCAGACCACTCTTGAAAAGATGTCTCCGCAGCTCCCGCAGAACAGGAGCCCGGAGAAAGGATACTTGCCACTATAGACTCGTTTTTTCTTCCATTGGCCACCATATCCGCTCTGCGAACAAGCTCCTGCTTAACGGTGGCAAAGGTCTTCTTACTGATGATCGGTTCGTGGTTCCCTGCTACATAGTATTTCGGAGCGTCGGTTCTGTTCTTTCGACGCTTTTTCTCTACAAAACTGGCTGGAAAAGCTGGGAATTCCGGAAGAAGCATGGCGGAGCAACGCATTCATGGAAGAATACGCACGATCCTCCTTTCAGAATGTGGATACAAAATATGATGGATTCGATAAGCGATTGTTGGTTAAGACAGCAGAAAAAAGATTAAAAGCATTACAGCATATACAGTATTTACTGTAGCTAGCAGAAAATTTAGATGACGAAGATGCCATAGCATATTTGAGGAAGAATTATTCAACTAATGTTACGTATTTAAAGTTTATAGAAGGATCGCATTAATATAGTTAAAAAAGCCTGGCTTCATTATCACATTAATGAATCCAGGCTTATCGATAGTTTTCTGATTTGTTACACCTTGTGTTACAGTCGGAGAGACGATGCTTGTGCATGCTCCCTTCTATGCGGTATTCAGGGATTCGAGGGCTTTCAGGCCCCTCCAAATCCCTCCTTCTCCGTTTGATTAAGATGTGCGGAAAACGTTTTATCTAAGCCGTTTTCCGCATTTTTTATTTCTCTGAAAAGTGCCAAAAAGTTGATGACTTTTGATGACACTTTTATTTTTTGCCTTGTTTAAGCCGTTTATCCGGCCTTGATCACCGTTAGGCCGTTCAGCTGTTCCGACAACGCGTTCAGGGCCCGCTGTTTTTCTGTCAGGTCAGCGGTAGAGAAGTGGTAGTGCATTTCGTTGACCTTCTCGGAATGTCCCAGCAGCTCCGCGACTTCCTTCTGCGGCAGAGTCTGATTCAGCAGCGAGGAAACGGTCCGGCGGATCCGATGGATCGATCCGTGGCTGATCCCGATCGCTTTGGCTCTGCGGTTCATTGCGCAGCCGATAGAACGGGCAGTACAGCGGTTACCGTCCTTGTCGGTGAAGAGATATCCGTCCTCCGTATCGATTCCGGCTTCCCGGATCCGATCCAGAAGCTTCCGGATCTCCGCAGTAAGCGGAATGTTCCGATGCTTGCGGTTCTTGGGCTCGCCGATCACGATCTCGCTGGGACGGTTTGCGTAATCCAGCCTGTGCTCCGAATAATCGATGTGGATGTACAGATCATCGATGCTGCTCCATTTCAGCGCGGCCAATTCGCCGATCCGCATCCCTGTCAGCATGGCCAGTTCGATCGCGTAATCCGGCATAAAGCCCGGGAAAGCAGCTTCATGACGGTGCAGCTCCCTCCTCAGATCAGCCAGCTGTGATCTTGTAAAGATATGATCCGCATCGGTCGAGATCTCCGGCGGTTTGCACCGCGACAGAAGCAGCTGTCTGTCTACCCTTATCATGGGGTTCCTGTCGATGTATTCGGAACGTACCGCGTAATCGAAGGACTGATTCAGGTAGCCGAAGATGTTTCCGGCAGAGCGGTCAGTCAGATGGTGCTCTTCGATTACGGTGAGGAAAAACTTCTCGATCATGACAGGCGTTATCTTGTCGAGAGATGTTTTCGCGAGATCCGATCCGCGGATCTGACTGTCATAATCACGTTGATACCTTCGGATCGTGGATGCGGATAATCCCTTCTTGGAATTAGGCGCTCCAATGAATTTCTTCTTGTATTCGACCCATTCGACAAACAGCGCTTCGTACGTTTTCTTCGGACGGGCAGCTTCAGCCAGACCATAGAAACTGATCAGAAAACGATAGAGCTCCGTCCGGGATTTCTTTCGGACCTGCCTCCTTCCGCCGGGCTTGCTCTCGTCCGGAATGTAGGTGCAATACCTGCCGTCCGGCAAGCGTTTGATCGCGGCTTTATGTACAGTATCTAAAATGGTTTTCATTATGTCCTCCTTGGCGGAGTTCATAACATCATCGACTGTAATTATACCACAGTCCAGGGCGGTTTTAAATAACAAATCCGTGGAGAAGGGGACAGTTCTGTTCTTGCAATACCGGGCTGTGGAGACATCAGCCGGGCGTACAGGTACAGATTCTTTTTTCATGCAGGCTGATGCCTCCTTTCTGTAGTTGGTTTCTGTTACAGTATGATCTGCTCAAACAGATCATGCATCTGATCCTCAAGCTGTTTTACATTGTCCCAGTAAAGATCCGCGTCGATCCATCTGTCCCTGGTGGCTGCAAGCGCGATTTGGTCCAGATTGATTCCGATATGCTGCAGTTCCTTGAGCACGCGGAAAAAATCTACAGGCGGCTGTTCTTTCGGCTTTTCGTTCAAGCACATCTTTCGCAGATAGGTCTGCTGAGAAAGTCTGCACTTCGCTCTGTTCTTTTCCAGGGCTCTGTACTCTTCCTCGCTGAGCCGCAGATGCACCTCGTGCGGACGGGCTGTTAATGCTCCCATCGTCTCGCCTCCTTCCTGTTAAGGATTTCAGGGGATTCCCTGATAAGTGCGGGCATTGTGTACGCCCACGATTCTTTCTCAAATACTGCAGACCCGGTCCTTTTCTGTCTGGATTAAAAGGGCACTACCCGAGAAAAGGACAAAAGGATCTTATATCTTGTCAACCGACTGATGTCAACCGGCCTCAAAGACTTTGTTCAGTACTCCATTCTTCTCTCTCTTCTCTTTTTTACTTTTTCTCTTAGGTTGACAGTAGACAGAAGAGTAAAGAGCCGAAAAGTCGTGTGTTTATGCGGGCGCTGCCTGTCTACCAGGATGTCAACCGCCTGTCAACCGGCATTCATTTCAGGCGAACGGATTATCGACATCATCATTGACCGGGATGAAACCCGACTCATCGCCCTCCAGATGTTTTTCCATATTCGGAATACGTTCCCAGCCTTTCTGTTTTCCGTATGCTTTGAAACGTTTGGCGTTCTTAAAGGCTCTCCAGCCTACGATATCTCCGTTTTCGATTCCGGTGTTTACGATTTCGCAGATGTTCCGTGTCTCCCAGGAAGCAGGCTCTTTGAAAGTGTTTCCCAGTGCTTCCAGGTAGATTTGTTTTGAACAGACTTTAGTTTCGGTTGTCTGTTCCAGCCAGGCGTAGATCTGACCAGCTTGCGTGTCCTCCTGCATAAAGTCGCTCTGATAGTCCTTCAGGTTTGCCTCAAATCTCTCCGGCAGTTTCAGAACATATCGGCCGGTTCGGTAAATCTCCATGACCTCCGCCCACATCTGTTCGATATAGGCTCGGGAGGATTCCTCGTTGTCCAGGATGTGTTCCTCTGCCTCCTCTGCGTGAACCATAATCGGCAGAAAGCGTCGGTTGCCGGATCTATCCTTAGGTAGAAAATCACGCTTGTTGGTCGTTCCTGCGAAGACGCATTGCCGCAATCTGTCCTGCGCATACGTCTCATAGGGAACTTTGTAGGTTTCCTTCTGCCGGCTTAGAAAGGATTTGATTTCCTCGATACTCTTTGCATTCGCGGTGGCAATCATCTCGGACATCTCGATGACCCAGTGACCTTCGAGCTTACGGTAAACGTTTTCATCATCGAGTCGTTTCAGATCATCTGAGAACCATTCATCCTTCACCGCCAGAAAACGAAAGAACGTGGATTTACCTGCACCTTGGCCTCCGACCAGGCACAGCATCAGATCAAACTTCTCTCCCGGATGAAATACTCTGTCGATTGCCCCGAGCATAAACACCTTCAGGCAATCATACGTATAGTCGGAAGTATCCGCACCCAGATACTTATGCAGCGCATAGCGGATCCGTTCCTGACCATCCCAGTGAAGGCTGTTCAGATAATCCCGGATCGGATGATATTGATTATCATTTGCCACGATGCCTACAGCATTGACGATATGCTTTTGATTGGTCAGACCATACGTTCTTTCAAAGTAAAGGTAAAAGTATTTCAAATCGGTATCAGTCAGAGTGGAGCTCGCCCGGGCCCAGCCCAGATCCTTTACGATTTCGATCCTTCCGGTCAGACTATTGTATTTGATCGCTCCTGCCAGATTTTCGTCGAGTTTAAGAACCGTTGTACAGTTACCCAGACTGTTTGTCGGAAGGCCTTTGTTGTTGCAGACGAGAGTCGCTCTCACTTGTTCTGGTGTCAGTTTTTCTTCATTCATCAATGATCAAAGCTCCTTTCATGTCAATTTATATTGTTTATCGTTATTCTGATTCACCGTACTTCCGATATCGTTCTGTTCGCCTGCCCTGGGTTCTCACCACAGCGTTGCTGCGCTCGTGTCATCGCGCGGTCGTAGTTGTTTCGGTAACGGGTATTCAGTTGTAAACGTATGCGGCTTTCTTTTCAAAGCCGTGAGAGAATGACTCTCTCACTAGTAATGCCATCAGAAACCCGTTTTTGGGGGTATCCTGAAAAGTTTTTTTGAAAAAGTCTTTACAAGACTGCCGCAGCCGTAGGGAAAGAATCCTACTCAGCAAGCAGATCCATAAAACCTCTTCATATATTCGGAGATTTGAAGGGGTGGATTTCAACCCCTCCGTTAAGATTTTTTGAAAAATCATAAAAAAATATCATCTATGTTTAGCGACATCCGGCAGATGCCTTGCCGGAGGGAAACAAACGCAGAACTATATGATCTGACAAACAAAAAAGACTGCTTCAAGAGGAAAGCAGTCAAGTGTTGTAAAAAAGCACATTCCAACTTTCTTTTTTGCTTATCTTGGGGATAGCAGCATCACTTCCTTGGATTGAATATAAAAAAGCCGATCTCCTCCTCCGAGATTTTGTACCGTTCTCGGGGCGAAAATCGGCTGTTTTTTCGCCTGTAAGGGCTTCAAACAGACAGGGTAGGGTATTTATACCTCCAAATGGTTTCAGAGGAATTTTAGCGGGTCTGGACAGGAAACACTAATATCGTTTAATCTCTTATGGATATAGTATATTACTTCACGTTCAGATAACAAGTTTTGTTACTGGCATCGGCCACTATTACCTTTCTCTGTCATCCCGGTTTTGCGCGGAATGGAGATGTTCAGACTCTTTTTGCCGGATATGCCGTTGGAGCTCTTCGCTTGGCTCATACATGGTCCAGGCTTTGCAGTTCAGAAGTCTATTGCGGATTTCGCCCAAAGCGGCCATTGCATCGGCATAATTGATTCTGTCCTCTGGGCGGAGGACATATTGCGCCTGCATGACTGCATAGGCGTTTCTGACTGCATCATCGTACGCAGCAGCTGCAAAAAAGGTGAACTCTTTCGGCATAACACCGGGGATTCCATCGAGCCGACCGGCTTCCTCTTCAATGCGGATATCCAGGAGTCTTTTGACCAGCTCATCATCCGCAAGAAGGCTTTGGATGTTCGGCTGCCGGATCATGACGGCTAGGTCGTAGATATGCTTTGCCGCCTCAAAAGCTCTCTGTGGTTCAGCAGACCGCCTGACATAGGCCTCTGCTGCAAAGAGCTTGTCGATGAAGATCCGCTCCGTTGTGATCGTCATGATGGAAAACGGTGCAACATCGTACTGCTCCCACAGGATACTCTGTTCGCTTTCGTTGGCAAGCTCGTAGAGCATGGGTGAGATTTCCAGGCTTGTTGTCGGCTCACTGATAGTAAAGGATGTGGCTTCGATCTTCAGCTTTCCGAAACGCTGCAAGGCATCATTTTCATCATAGGCCGTGATCGGCTCATAGGTGAAAATGGAGATCACCTCAGACCGGTTCGTCCTTCCTACAGAGACATCGCGATCCAGTACAGTGTATTTTTTGGCGGCTAATTCCAACCGCCTCGCATTTTGGGAGCGGCTGCAGCCACGGGTATCTACGGAAAGGTCAATGTCCTCCGAAAACCGATTTGTGGTTTTAAGTGCCTTATAAAGCGCCGTGCCTCCTTTGAAATAAGCCTGCAGTCCGTCTTTCTGCTTCTCTGCCAGTTC